>NZ_LT800498.1 GCF_900166625.1 Halobacillus massiliensis
CACCTTACTAAAACTGGACTTTTTGCGAGTACATTTTACGCTGTTGTGTACGGTGCGTACACATGGTATTATATTACATATAAGGAATGATAACATTCTTAAAGAAAGGGGTTTTCATATGCCTGCAAGAGTAGCTAAGACGATTCGATTACATCCAGATACATTGGATATGGCTCAGAAGTTAGCAAAGAAAAATTACGGCAAAGAGAACAAAATCGGATATGTAATGGATGATGCTATTAAGGAACTTTTTACGAATGGTACACGGCCAGGAGAAGCAAGCGCAATTTTATCTACTACAGAGGAAGTACTCATTGATCGACTGGACAGGAGAGTCAATTCCATCTTTGATAATGTCATCAATCGAATGGGGGATCTGTACGCCAGAACCTCACATGATGCAGCTGTAACATTTGTTATGATGGAAGATTTATTCCTAAAGACAGGAGGCACAAAGCAGGAAGTCGGAAAGTTGCGCGGTGATGCTCAAAGGATTATGGAGAAACGCCTGGAGAGTGCTGGAGCAATGGAAAAGGCTAAAGAAGAGTTTGAAGAACAGTTTTCTTCTGAGGAAGTGGAAAGGCTGAAAGAAGAGAATCAACAAATCAAACAGAAGGCTAACGACACTTTTAAAGAAATGAAAGCTGATTATAGGAAGTTAGAAGAAGATAAACGGCAATGTGAACAGGAAAAAGATCATCTTATCCAGTGGTATGAGGGCCTGGAGCAATACCTCAAAGACAATTACAGCCGACTAAAACCCAACACCTCATTAATCGAAGAATACAGACAAAACAATCCGGTGTCGTAAATGGCTGCTACTGTTGTAAAAATGCTCGGATACCTCAGCAACAATGGAACAGATAAGCCGATTCACAAGGCTAAAGAACATATCAAGTATATGGAGGTCAACCGGGAACACCATCGGAACAATCCAGACTTATTCAATCAAAAGGAGAACAACCTCACTAGGAAAGACTTTTTTAAATCACTGGAGAAGATGCCTAATCAGGGCATTATCATGCATAAGTTTGTCATTTCCCTTAGGGAAGATGACCGCGACAATCTGCAAATAGATTTGAAGGAACTAACCAGAGATACAATGGAACGTCTGCAGCTATCTATGGACCGTCGATTCGAATGGGTCGCTGCTATCCATGACGATGATGGACACCCTCATGTACATGTAGCTGTTAAAGGGCGTGATACCACTGGACGGCAGGTTTTCTTTGCTCAGAAAGATGTTAAGGATTTAAAACGCATGGCCCACCAGGAAAAGATCTTACAGGCTGAAAGAAATCCAGAAGTTAGCCGGGCTGCTGTTCGTCAATCGGAAAAGGAAGCTCAAAGGGAGGAACGAACAGAAAGGTCTAGAGGACGTGGAACAGGGTTGCTCAGTCAGATACAGGCTTTAATTAAACAGAATGAACGTAGACACTCAGCAGAAAGAAGCCAGGAAGAGAGGGAAATCGAACGCAGTAACAGAGGGGAAAGTCGATAAAACCCATCATTTCGGACATAAAAAGGAGGGTAAGTATGAGGAAAATTAAACTCATCATCATGTTTTTACTCATGGGTGCTGTATTGGATATTCTGCTCGTTGGAAGCCTGGCACACATGATTATTTTTTATCAGCAATATCAGTTTGAAGCCCCACCACATTTAATGGATTACTTTAAAAATCAACCAATGAACGCATTCACAAGTTTGTTTAACGGGGAAGCCTCCACTTATTTCATGCATCAGGTGTTACAGGGCATATACTGGATCGTTTTTCTGTTCCTGCTCATACGTGCATTTTTTGGTAAAGAACGCGAGTTTGCTAAAAGGAATGCAGATGATTACGGCTCTCATGGTACAGCACGATGGGCCACAGATAAGGAGTTACAACGCCTTTATAACGATAAGGGAATGATAGTAGGGGAACATAAGAAAAAGCCTCTCATACAGCCTGTAGACGGAGAAAACAACCATATGACGCTGGTATATGGGGGAAGTGGCTCAGGTAAAACAGCAGGATACTCTATTCCTAATATCCTTCATATCTCAAAGACTCTGCAAGAATCTTTTGTTATAACAGATCCAAAAGGTGACATTTACAAAGCCACTCGTAACCATTTAAAGCAACAGGGTTATGACGTTATAACAGTCAATCTAATTGATATGACGCGTTCACAAGGCTATAACCCTATGGATTATATCGACAAAGGAAACGACTCTATGTCACTTGCTACAACGATTATGAAAAACACTGGTGCAGAAGGAAAGTCTCAAGATTCTATGTGGGAACATGCAGAACACGCGTTATTGTCTGCTTTAATTCAATTTTTAAAGGAGACACGGCCAAAACATGAGCAACATTTAAAGAATGTTCTTCACCTGGGGAACATGATCAAACGTAGACCGAAAGACATTGATAAGATGTTTAACGATCTGTCCGATGATTCCACAGCCAGACACTTGTATAATATCTTTGCTAATTCAGAAGATAAAACACGTGCAGGGATTCTTATAGGCTTTGCTTCAAGGCTCAGACTATGGACATTAGAGGACGTAGCACAACTTACTTCTAAGAGTGACTTTAATATTCATCAGTTAGGACAAAAGAAAACAGCGCTTTTCATCCTTACACCAGATGGAGAATCCACTTATGACATGCTAACAGCTATGCTGATAGATCAGATATTCCAGGAGCTTATTAAACAGGCTGCACAGAATGATTCTAAACACTTAAATGTACCTGTCCGAATGATTTTAGATGAAGTGGCTAACATTGCTCCTATTAGTGATTTAAAAAAGCGTGTGGGTGTTATGAGGGCCCGCGGTGTACGGATAACCCTCATGTTTCAAGGGATACAGCAATTTAAGAACCGTTACGGGGAAGGCTCTGCTGCTGAAATCTCCGACAGCTGCGACAATGTCATTGTTATGGCGGCCAATGATCCAAGTTCCAGTGTACCTATTTCAAAGAAGATCGGAAATACAACACTCATGATTTCCTCGCAGTCCCGTTCATCCAATGGCCGGGGAGGATCTACCGGGGAGAGTTACAGCTTTACAGGCAGTAGTTTAATGAATCCTGATCAGATTGAAAACATGCCGAAAGATAAATGTATCCTATTTCAAAATGGCCGCCCTCCTGCTTATGTAAATAAATATTTCTACTTTAAACATGATTGGCAGATTGCAGAGCATGACTGGACGAAAGATTCTAAAAGATACTACGATCAGATAAGATTGTTTAACCCTCCCAAAGTTCAGAAGAAGAAAGAGCCGGAACCTGAGAAAGAAACAGAAGAAGAGGAAGTACTATTTAAAGATTGACTCTCCAAAAATGGAGGGTTATTTTTTTGTTAATGTCCGAAAACTTTTCATTTTCCGCGGGTTACAGTCCTTTTAATGCAGCATAGAGCCCTTTGTTTTACGCCTCTTTACCATCGTTTACTACGTTTTACTACATTTATTGTTATTGTCATTGAACCATAACCATATTATGAAATATAATGGAGTTGTAGAGTGGCGATTTTCTATTGTCGGTTTGGCAGTCGGCAGTACGCTTTTTAGCGTCCTGTTCATTAATAATGAATGGGAGATGGTAGCATTGAAATCAATCAAAGATCGTAACAGTTCAAAAAGGAGCAGCTGCAGCTAGTAGTTAATTGTCTCAAAATTGGTGTTTTGAAGGCAAAAAACTATCATCCTTAAGCGGCGCAACTAAAAAAAGAATAAGCGCCGGGGTTTGGTCGCCCTGGCGCTTTTCTTTTTGGCTTAAAGCCGTACAGTTTCACAGTCTCTCCGCTCTCAACGTTGCCCCCCGCGTTTAATTGGCAGTATAACGGGTTATTTATTTACAAGTCGGTCTCGAAAGTCTTAGGCGTTGGTCAGGCGCCGGACCCTTGGAGTATATTGAGCGGGCTTTCTGTTAATCCTATACATATTCAGTTGTTATTTTTTGTCGGCTTTTTTAATAGCCATTAGGTAAACGACGGGCATTGCCACGGCGTCCAGAGTCCCATTACAGAGCTCCCATACGGCAAGTACCGTATCCATGAGTAGAGTGGCGTTCTCTATCATTGGCGATCCTCTCCTTTCATTATGGTAGGGTGGCCTGCCTTCTCAAAGGTGGCGGATGCGGAGAGGAACCCGACTAAATTTATTTTAGCAGGTATTTCCTTTTTTGTGGGCTGTTTGTTGGAAAACGGTGGAAAAAAGGCATGCGATTTATAAAAGAAATATGCTTTTTAGAGTAGCTGTTAAGCTGCTCTTTTTTTTATGGCTGCAAAGATTCGTTATTGTATAATTTAGGAAAATAGGAAAGGAGGGGAAATTATGAAACTATCCATAGACTTTAAGAAAAAAAAGTATTTTATAGAGTGTGAGGAAAACAGAGAGCTTGTATTAATGGAATGGGCTCTCGAAAGACAAATAGAGGAATACAGGGAAATCACTAAAACCTATAAGAATATGTTAAATAATAACCAGCTTAATGATAAGAGCAGAGAAGATTTAGAAAGAATCGAAAAAGACCTCCCGCGATTGGAAAACATGCTTAAGGAGATCGGATCATATAGAGATTACTTAAGAGATTCCATAAAGTAAAATTAAAAAGAGCAGCTTAAAAGGCTGCTCTTTTTTTACGTCTTATAACAAAAAATATTCTTAATATGGGGTTCGGACAGCAAAACGTGTCTATCGTACGTTTCTCGCGTTTTTCTGGCTTTACCTCTTTATCACTTTATAGACCGTACTACGCGCAATTCCATATTCTTGAGCTATGTCTTTAGCTCGTTCCCCACCTTCATAAAGCTTCTGAATTTGTTGCTTCTGAGTCGCTTTTAATGGCGGACGGCCTCCTTTTCTCCCTTGTTGCCTTGCTGATTTTAAACCAGCTTTAGTTCGCTCTTGTATAAGATTACGTTCAAATTCTGAAAATACGGCAATCATTCCAAACATAGCTCTGCCAGCTGCGGTTGTTGTATCAATATTGTCGTTCAGGGAAGCAAAGTGTACGCCCCACTTATCCAACTTTTCTTTAATGTCGTATAATTGCTTTGTTGAACGTGCTAAACGATCCAATTTGTATACAACGAAAGTATCTCCCTCGCGCAAAGAATCAAAAGCCTTTTCCAGCTCCACTCGATATTCCTTTCCTCCACTTCTTTTCTCGTGAAACACATTCACTCTTTCATTTCGATCGGCAGCGTACTTTTCAATAGCTTCAATCTGAGAAGTAAGATCCTGATCCTCCGTAGAAACTCTGGCATATCCAATAATCATCTCGATCGTCTCCTTTCCATACGTTTTATATAATATTAGTGTAGACGGGTTTATAGACAAATTCAATTGCTATATTTCTTGTTTTTGTTACTTAATCGAAGTGTCCGTTATACGGTCGTTTTATAGACGAATAAAGTGCACAAAAAAAATTCCGATAAATGGTAATATATAAAAAAGGAGTATATCGTTTCCCCATGGCACTAATTTTCTTAGATATTACAAAAAGAAATCTATAAAGGTGGGATTCTTTGAACTTTCTAACAAAAGTAATAGTTGAAAATCCTGTTGATATACAAGCTTGTAAGGGTTTATGGAGGTGCATTTCTCCAGCTGATTGGTTAATGGTTGTTATGACTTCTCTTGCGATTGCTATCCCCCTCATTGCCACTATTGTTCTTGAAAAGAAAAAAAGTGAGAAAGAGAAGAAAGATCGAATTCAGAGCGAAAGAGCACCATTAAAAAAAGAGCTAGCTCTCCAGAAGCTAACGATGCAACAATTAATGAATAATTTTTCAATACTGTATGAAAAGGATTTGGAACAAATAAATTTTTTAAAAAAAATAAGTGATAACGAAACATATTTACATTACTTAAAACCAGTCTTCCATTATCATGAGAAAATTAGGACAGATGAGATTGACAGAATGAGGCTATTTTTTGCAGATCTGGTTGCAATGCAGGGGAAGATTAAATATAAATATGTTAAAAACGAAGGGGAACATAAAGGGGAAGAAGGGGTTGAACCTCTCCCAGCACATCAAGTTTATAGTCAGAGGGATTTTGGATCCCATTTAGCAGCTTCTAAGAAAGAATGGGACAAGATTCTAACTGATTATAAACTAAATAAAAATGAGACAATTTAGTGTCTTGAACAAGGTAAATAATCGGTGAAAATCTGATTGTCTACCTTGTTTTTTTGTCTAAAAATATATTGCTGATTAATTGGAATTTTCATGCGGAAAATTTTGTCTAAAGGAATCCGCCGGACTTATCACGAACTTATAACAATAAATATAACTACCATAAAAGGAGGTAAACCTGCTATGACAGATAATATAAATGATCCAGAGATAGCCGCATCAGCTGCAGAAGTATGTAAAACACTTGATATAAAAGACTCTACATTACGAAAATATGCACTCCTATTAAAAAAGCATGGTTATAACTTTAACCATGACAGCACTGGGAAAAGGTATTATTTAAATAATGATGTTATGCTATTACGTCGATTGAAACAATTAAAGAGCAACGGGGGTATGACATTAGAACAGGCCGCAGAAACAGTAATTAAATGGGCTAATGAAACGGTCATTAAAACACCTAAAGAGGATACAAATATCCGTTATAACAATGATATAAAAGATCTTAAGGAAACAGTAGCTGCGCAAAACGATTTATTAAAAGAATTATTTAACCGATTGGATCAACAGGACAAGAAAATAGACAAACGTTTTGACCAAATGAATCAATCTTTAGAGGAATATAATCGAGAAAGACAGGAACAATTTAGAAAAGAGTTAGAACAATATAGACTAGAGGCTCCAGCAGAGGCAGAGCAAATAGAGGATCAGCTAAACACAGAAATGAAAGTAGAGGCAAAGCAAACAGAGGAGGAAGCATCTGCAACCTCTGAAACGAAAAATAAAAAATCATGGATTTCACGTTTGTTTAAGGGATAGAAAAATGTGCCGCTGACTATTTTAACCAGTGGCACATCCAACAATTCTATAGTTCAAAATATTAAGCTGGTTACAAAGCTAATTATTAAAGGAAACAAAATCAATATAGTCGTTTGCAATATAATCTTCTTTTTCTGCTTGTCTCTGTTTATATGGTCATCAGCAATATCAAATTCAATACTAGGATATAACTTATACAATCTTGACCACAAAAAATGACCGAATAATTGTCCCATAAATAACGCTAAAAGTAATACAGCAAAGGCAATTCCGTTACTTCTTAAAATATCTTCTTCAAACACTCGTCTAAAGAATAAAAAATAAAATGCTAAACCTATAGACATACCAGAAAAGTTACTTATTACAGCCTGACGTTTGGTCTCCGATAGCCAATAGTTTTGATTGGGTACTACAGTTATGATTTCTTCAATTTGAGAAAATTTAGCATCAACCCAGTTTTTATCTTCACCTTCTACTATGTATTTGGCATATTTTAATTGAGTATCAAATGCTACATAGATCTGCTTTTTTAAATCAGAGTCTCTTAAAATAAACTGAATCGAATTTATTATCTTAGTTTCAGCCTCTTCAAATATAATAATTTCATCGCTCTCAACGGAAGTGCCGTTCGCAAAATCAATTTTAAAATTAAGTCTAACTCGCTCTTCTGATTCTTCAAAAATAATTTCTTTTTGAGCTTCTAAAATATAGCGTGCAATACTAAGAATGTCCTTTTTCTTAAAGACTTTAAAATCTACCTCTCCAGTCCTTTTCCTTTTCAAATATTACCACTCCTTTTAATCGTTATTGGTGCTCTTAATAGATTACCATAAAATTACATTTTCCATATTGCAAGTTCAAAACCTTTCAGCACTGCGGTTCGAAAAAGTCCAAACCCAGGACTTTTCCAAATCCTCATGCTATACGTCCCCCACCATTTAAATAAATCATCTGCATATATAAATAAGGTATATATCTTTTTTAAAAGTATCTCTGACCAATGGCTAAAAAAGTATAGTATTTCTATCTTTTTACTTGATTTTGACTTTTGGTTTTGGCAACCTCGGGCACCAGGATTGGAAACGGCTGGAAACGGCTGGAAGCAGTTTGCCCCCTTGTCGAATATAAGAGCAAACTGCTTGGCAAAAATCCTCGGTATACCGAGTTTTGGTGTCCGTTTGGTGTCCGTATGTATAGCACTTCAAAGTTTTGCTTATCGCTTGTGAGCTTATATACTGCACCATACCCTTAGCTTTGCTAGAAAGTTAATCTAGCGCATCTCACAACCCTCTATGCATCTAAGAGATACATAGACACATGGTGTCCAACCCTCCTTTTACTCTATGGGTTTTCTGGCACTCTAGGAATCTCCTAAGTGTTTTTTAAACCAATGGCGAAAAGGAACAAAACATACCGTTCCTGCCTGACTGATCGTGAAGTTCGATAGCCCGACACGCTGCACTTTTTGAAATTGGCTCCAGCTGACCTGTCATCTTTTTTAATATCGAAGAGTGTAAGTCCTACTTGCTCTCCGACAACGGCATAAAAAAACCGTTGCAAGCTAACACCTGCAACGGTTTCTTTCTAACAAATATTTTATGTAAGATATAGATATCCTAAATAATTCAAGAACACTTGAAATATTAGATAATATAGGATATCATTAACCTACATATTTGTTAAAAAGCTAACGTTGTCCTTTGGCGAGGGGTTAGCTATCTAAGAGAATCGTTGTTAGCGCAACGATTCTCTTTTTATATGTAATTGTTTTGGTTTCTATGTATCTAGTAATTTTTAGAAGTTATTCCAACTATACAGAAAATATATAATATTGTCTAGGTCTGCCAGAGAAAACCTCTTCACTCCAAGAAAACGGATACACAGTGCAGAGAATCGACCTGTGTTGCATCGAAAAATAATTTTGTGGGGTACAGCCCGTTCACTTCAACAGAGAGCTTATTTATTTCTTGATTTCTTCAGGGGAACTATCTTTTCTTTACAACTGGCAGCATATAGCAGCATCAAAAATAATGCTGCTATAACTCCTATATATTTTCATATGTTCACCCCTTTTTCATTGGAGAAAATCCATAGGATCTACTTTCTTTCCGTTTTGCTCAACTGTAAAGTGTAAATGTGGACCTGTAGAGCGTCCAGTAGAGCCTACACTACCGATTTCTTGACCTGCCTTAACCTTTACTCCTTGTGGCACATTCAGTGCGCTTAAATGTCCGTATATGGTCTGCAAACCATTCCCGTGGTCAATGTAAATGACTTTCCCATACCCTCCAGCATTACCTGACATAACAACTTTGCCTGGTGCAGCTGCAACCACTGGCTTTCCGTGTACTCCTGCTGCGGCAATGTCTATACCTCCATGATAAGCTGTGGTTCCATTGATAGGGTCTGGACGATTCCCAAACGGTGAGGTTATTTCTGTTGTGAAAGGAACAGGCCAGACAAACTCCCCACTACCATCTGTTACGCTGTCAGCCTCGACATAAAGCTCTGAATACTCCAATACCTTAGTTACATATTCATTCGAGTGATTATAAGCAAATACGGCTTCTTCAATCATTCCATCATCAGCACCATTGGACGCCAGATAAGAGGCTGCTGCAAAAATAGCATCTTCTGGATCTCTCGGATCTGCTTTGCCGTCTTCATTCCCATCAACCCCAAACCCTCCATATTCATTTATGACGGATAAATCAAGTAAGGTATTCCATCCGATATCTAAGTCACCTAAGCCACCACAGCCCGGGTACCCCCATCCTATCCATGAGCAGGGCATAAACTGCATGGCTCCTAAGGCTCCAGCATAGCTCTCGATGTTTCCCTCTCCGAAATTCGTTTCTACTTTGTGGTGAGCTGCTAACAGGTTCCAGGGGACATTGTATTTTTCCCCGGCTGCCTGGTAGATCGGCATGTATTTTTCGGGTATTTCATTCTTTGCTATTTTTGAAGGGCTTCCGGTGTTTACGTCTCCTCCACTTTCTGACGACAACGCCAATATAACAGCAGTAATAGGAATAACAATCAATAGAATCAATATTGCAGGGAGCCCTATTTTAAATAAAAGGGCGCCCATAGAGGTACCCCTTCTAATGACTGTATCTTCCATTAGTACCCCACCTTAAAGCCTGTGACCTTCCATTCATCGTCTTTAGCTACACTGACAAGATAAGAATCTTCCTCCGTGCGTTTCTCACCTTCTGAGTTGTAAACGTCCATAATAGCTATAACATTCCATTTCTTGCGTTCTGGTAAATTATCATCTACCGGGTAGATCTCCAATTCTTTCACAATGCGTTTATGTGAGGCTGCTGTGGGCCTTCTCGGAGAGTTTGAAAGCTTTGTATATAAATCTGCATCTGTAATCTCTTTAACGTGTGGCAGGTACTCCATAGGCTCTTTAGGGTTTAATGCTGCGTAATGCTTGATAAACTCATGAGCTAATTCCTTTGTTTCTTTGACGACTTCCGGGTCTTTATCTTCCTCATGGTCCACCACTTCTGGAGACTCTTCATTCACGTTTGTTTTAATGTCCGCAATGTTCTCTTTATTATCATTAGAGGCGTTTTCTGACTTTCCACCTGCTGTATAAATAACTGTGAAAATAACTAACCCTATCCCGACGATGAACGCTGCAATTAACTTCTTATTCAATTAGATCGCCTCCCTGATTCCGTTTCCGTAGGAGATTTTAAGATTCAATTCTTTTAGTTCCGTTTCATTGGCTACGGTTCGCATTTCCACACGTTTCTTTTTGACAATGTGGAGGCAGTACCCCTGCGGCTTATCTCCAGAAAGGATCTCTTCCTCTGAATCATTAAACGTTACAAGCTTTGTTTCCTTCATTTCTCGTACATCGTTCTCAGACAGCCTCATAAGTGTTTTAAACTGGCAGTTATTAATGACGGCTGTTCCATATTCCCCGACGGCTATAAAGTCGCTGACGTTTTGCGTAGCAACCGTAAGAAAGCCTTCATACTTCCTGATCCGTTTTCCCATGTTTCGGATAAACTCCATTGTTTGCGGGAATTTCTTATCTGCTAAGATCCATAATTCATCAGCAATTAAGCCAACGGGTTCATTTCTATCCCTTTTCACTTCTTCCCAGAGGTCTTTGAGAAGTAAATCCATCATCGGCTTTTTGACACCCTCTGATAATTCGTGAATGTCCAGAACGTTGATAGCCTCGTTTAAATCCCAATTCGTTTGACCGTTAAACATTCCAGAATAAACGCCTTCTATATAAGGTCTTAGAATTACTCTCACTCGCTTTAATTCGTCGTATTTATTCATTTGAGTGTTAAGATCGGTCAACGTAGGAAAAAGATCTGGAAGGGACTCTATGTGCTTCTTATGGTCAAGTCCAACCTCTTTATAAGCATCCTCAACAGATATAGATAAGAGGGCTAATTCTTCTGCTGACATATCAGGTACAATCCACTTAAAAAAGTCTACAACCTCGCTGATTTTCTTCGGCAGGTATGCGGAAATGTCGCCTGTTTCGTCCTCAACGTCAGAATCTAAAATAGCACTCCTGATATGGAATGGATTCGTTATAAACTTACTGCCAGGCTTAAAGATGATCTGATTCGCCCCGGGAATGGTGTGGTATTCTCTCTCAGGGTCTATAATGAATTGCCGTTTCGCTCTCCCTGCGTAATACTCCCTAAACACTTTCAATTTAACAGCAAAGCTTTTTCCTGAGCCTGATTCCCCTAAGATAGCTTCATTCCTGTTGTTAAACATGCGTTTATTCCAAGGGTCATAGGTGACAGGGGATTCAGATTTTACGTTGATTCCGTGCAATAACCCTGTATTGTAATTGAACTCAGAGGCGTTAAAAGGAAGCATGGCCCCTATTAATTCCGTATACATCGGCCAACCATAACGCATTTCAATATTTGTGTTTTTATAGCCAATCGGCAGCATGTACCACAAGCAATGAGGGTTATTCTTGATTTTATTGGCTTTCATGCGGTTACTTTTGATATTCGTTTCAAATCGGTTGCATAGAGAGTGTAAATCCTCTTTATCATTGGCTTTCACTCCAAAAATGAAGGTTACTTTAAATAAGTTTTCGCTGTCGTCGCTGATACGGTCTAAAAGGCGTTTTGAACTTTTTATCTGGTCTTCGTAACGTTGTTTTACAGACTCTGCCTTTGTCTCTGCAATTCGTCTTTCTAATTCTCGAATTTGACTGTTGATTCTATCCATTTGATCATTCTTAGAAACCACTTGCAGGGAAACCGATACATCAACGTTAACCCTAGCTGTTAGTATGGGGTCCATCCAAGCTTCACCGATCTCTTTCGGGAAGTAGGAGACTGAATAAAAGGAATAATGCAGATCGTCTATTTCCAGTGTGGTCCCTGTTGAAACGTCTGGAGGCTGCCATGCTGTGAGGTCCATTCCTTCCTCATACGGCTGTTGTCTATGGCTATTAGGAGTCAGACGATTGTAAATGATAGCCTTAACTTTTTCCTCGGACAGTCGGCCAATCTTTAGTCCTGCCTTCTCTAAATGCTCTACAACGTTTGTCATAAGGTCTAATAACTCAGCTGTTGCATCGTGATGTTTCTTTTCCTTCGATTCAAGAACTAAGTAGAAATTATGAGTGTTTCTGGCTTTGACTGCATAATCCTGGAGAAACCTTTTCTTCCCTTCAATCATCGAGTTTTTATAGTCTGCAATGGCTGTTTTATTGCCATTAGCCTGTTTTTCCTCTAGTTCTTGAATGTATTGCGAAATATCCACCTCATCAGAGGTGATAAGCATTTGACAACGTTCACCAGGATTTAAAGCATTTAATGCTGATTGTGTGTGCTTAATGGCCTTACGGATCTCCTTTTCCCCCATCATGTTTACATTTAGAGGGTCTATAACCTTTAATACAGTTTTAAACTTACCGTCAGATGTGCGAATGATTTCAGAATCAAATTCTTCTATAGGAATATTGAAAAACTTCTTTTTAAACTTAGCTTTCTTGCTTGCCTTTGATAAAAGTCCGAATGGCTGTTTTCTCATTGTGATCCTCTCCCCATTTAGGTGTTATTTTCCTTGCTTTTTGATTGCTATACGCCTGGAATATCAACTCCACTTTAGGAAGCCCTGTCTTTTCATCAACTTCAAAAGTCGCCTTAATAAAGAAGTAAACAAACACCGCAGCACCTATAGTTAAAATCGGATTCGCTGTAAACAGATAGACAATGGATGAAAGGATCAGGCTGCATGCTATTGTCCATCCCCATCCTTTAGCACTAAGTCCCAGGAATGAAGGAATAGACCGAACATTCCGGGGGATTTCATATTTAAACATTTTTATCGCCTCACCAATTTATAAAGAATCATCTTAGCAGCACCACTTGCCCCAGAACTTACCCCGGCAGGAATGATGATATTTTTCAGGTAAACTGTTCCAAAGATGCCGATTCCAAAGAAGGCCGTAGAAACTAACAAGCCCCAGAAACCCCCGTAACTCGCAACACCCATACCTACCAACAAACAAACCATTTGAAACGGTTGTGTCATAATAACAGCTATCATGCTTACAAAAAACTGCTTCACTATGCCTGGATTAATCGGATAGGCCGCCATAACAAGAGGGGAAATGATAACTCCTATTCCAAATAAAGCAACGCGGATACCACCAGAAATGGCTAATCCCATCCAAGCAAAGCCCCAAACAATGAAAAGTAATAACATGTGAAGCCCTATAGCTGCTACCTCTGTTCCTGCACTGAAAGACATGAAAAAATCATCTGCTGACTGATACTCGATGTTAAAGTCTGCCACCCATTTCGTTATATCCGCAATAGCCACGCTGATTTTTTGAGCTAATAGGGGTGAGCTGGCAATGAGGCCGGCTGCAATCGCTGTATCTCCCAAGATCTTTGCATAGTTCACATCTTCTGATTCGACCGTTTCACTATACATAGCTTGTAAAATGCGTTGATAAAGGAAGATCATAAGCATGGTTCCTGCTATGCCTTGCATTCCTAAAATCAAATCATCTACTTGCGGAAACCTTTCAGATAAATCAAAAGGGGATGTAATCACATCCCCGACAAGTTCAATCCCTCCGTTAACCATGTCAGTTGCTAACTGGTTAAGCCACTCTCTTATAAATTCTTGCGCGTCTTCTAACGGATTCCAGAAATTCATGTTTTCACCTCGATTTTAAAAGTAGCTCATTAGCTGAGAGCCGATCCAAGGCGCAGTACCAATTACAGCAGCACCAATCAAAACTTTAACTGCTTTTGACTTAATGCTCCTTGTTTCATGGGGATCATCCGTTCCAGATAATTTGAAACCTATGATAATTGCCTGGACGATCAAGAATGGAACAATCAGCATAAGTGCCCAACCTGCAATATCATCAAGTAGTCTTTCCAAGCCTTCAATAATAGGCATGTGTGAATCCCTCCTGTTTTGTTATACCTATATCTTACGAATGTTAACATTCGTTGTCAATAGGAATCATAACATTCTTTAGGAAAAATTTGAAAAATAAAAAAGCCGATGCGCGAAGCACCGACTTATTAACGTTTATAAGGTTTTCTGTCTCTTAATTCCCAATCCAATTCAATGAGTATGTTCTCCCATTGTTCTCGGGTGGCCATCCAATAATTGCCGTATTTTTTAGGGTAGGACAATCCGGCTTTGTTCGCTTCTTGAGCTAACCTGGTACCCCATGAGGCAGTTTTACCCTTTTCTTTAGCGAACGATGCACCGTTTAAAAGTTCATCCTCCATATTTGTTACCTCCGTTACGAATTATAACTTTCCTTACTGTCATAATACAGGGGCTTCCTTACCATGTCAATACGCACCATGAGTGGGTTTAATGTCTCAAAAAGTTGCATTGCAGAAATTAAATTCCCCCACTTCTCAGCGATTTATGCCGTAGTCTTTTTGTGATGGAGAACCCTTCAAGCACACTGGAAAAAGTTGCCCCGGAGGGTGTTCTTTACCCGATGGGGTTGCTTTTGGAAGTTTGAAGGGTGCAGGTTCCATCACCAAAAGGAAACGGAATAAAATAGCGTCTTAGTTGCTCTATTTTGGGATTTAAAACGGCGCGAATGCGTAACCCCTCCAAAGATCAAAACAACGTTGCCCCGCCTCTATTGGAGGGAGGAGGCAGGTTAAAGTAAGTGTACGACTTGCCGTC
>NZ_LT800499.1:0-403154 GCF_900166625.1 Halobacillus massiliensis
GGGATCGGTTAGCTTCCTGCGCTCGACTTGCATGTATTAGGCACGCCGCCAGCGTTCGTCCTGAGCCAGGATCAAACTCTCCAAAAAGTAGTTTGACTTGCTCATTTGCACACCGAATGTGCTTCTTGAAAATTCGATCTATATAATATAGAAAGAAATGTTTTGACGTACTGGTTGGTTCGTTCAGTTTTCAAAGATCAAATATTGTTTTCGTTGTTCGCCTCAAATTGGCGACTTAATTAATATATCACGGTAGCTTGTTTAAGTCAACAACTTTTTTCGTGATATTTTTTTGCTGTGCCGCTTTCGTTATGGCGACAAGAAATAATATACCATGGGTAAAAAATGAATGCAATACTTTTCGTGTATTTTTTTGAAGTTTTTTATGAACAAATGAAAAGACCGAGCTCAGAGTGAGCCCAGCCTCTTAAAGCACCCATATATGAATCGCCACTAATGACAGGACACCGGGAATTCCTAAAACGGCAGATGCAATGGTAGTGAAGCCGTTGATTGGTATGTGAAGACCGAACTCGGAGCCAAATAAGTTGATGAAAAATAATAAAATGACGGCAATCGCTATTTTCATAAAAGCCTGTCCCATCCATTTAATCGGTGATGCCGGCATTCCTACGATTAATAATAAAGGAATCGCCAAAGCGAGTAAAAGAACTACAAGCACCGGATCCATAAAAAACCCCCTGTCCTAAAATAACTTCTCTTAATAGAAGGTTATGTTTAAGAACAGAGGGATAGTACCTTTATTATGATTTATTTAAGATAGTGCATTGAGTTTTCGATACCTGGCTTCTCTCAGCAGATAAAAATACTTAGCTTTAGCAAGGGATAAATCAAGCAATCCTTCTTCACTGGGCTCAATACTATGCTCGATAATATTCTCCAGTGTCTCCCAATCATGCTTCAGCTTTTTAATATCTGTTAAAATCTGCTGATCCAATTCTTTTTTCGGAGACTTTCTTTTTGTTAACACGGCCATCACCCTTTTTACAAGTCTCTCCGGCCTTCCAGGGCTTTCGATAGTGTTACTTCATCGGCATATTCCAAATCTCCGCCAACTGGAAGTCCATGAGCGATTCTCGTCATTCGGATTCCTGATGGCTTCACCAGGCGGGAAATGTACATGGCTGTCGCTTCCCCTTCAATATTCGGATTCGTCGCCAAAATCAGTTCTTCTACTTCTTCATCTTTTAATCGGTTAATTAAGCTTGATACGTTGATATCTTCTGGACCGATGCCGTCCATTGGAGAAATTGCTCCATGGAGAACATGATATTTACCGCTGAATTCTTTCATTTTCTCCATGGCGATTACATCCTTAGGGTCCTGGACGACACAAATTATACTCTGGTCGCGGGACTCATCCTGACAGATTGAACAAGGATCTGAGTCGGTGATGTTTCCGCAGTTCGAGCAGTGAGTCAGTTCCCGCTTGGCGTTGACGAGCGACCGGCCAAATTCTAATACATCATCCTCTTCCATCTCGAGGACGAAAAAAGCCAGGCGGACAGCTGTTTTAGGTCCGATCCCTGGCAGCTTAGTAAAACTATCAATCAGTTTTGATATTGGTTCTGGGTAATACATGGAAACTCCTCCTAGAACATTCCTCCAGGCATACCTTTCGTGAATTGTCCCATAGTATCATTTGTTTTGTCATCTACTTGTCGAATAACATCATTTGTAGCTGTTAAAATTAAATCCTGCAGCATTTCCACATCATCTGGATCTACCACTTCTTCATTAATTTCCACATCTGTAATTTCCTTTTTCCCGTTTGCGATTACTTTAACCATTCCGCCTCCGGCAGTGCCTTCAAACGTCATTTCATAAAGCTCTTCTTGAGCCTTCATCATTTTCTTTTGCATTTTCTGCATCTGTTTCATCATATTGTTCATGTTTCCTCCACCACGCATGGTAAGTTCCTCCTTTATTTAATCCTGAATTTCGATCAGGTCATCACCGGCCAGCTTTCGTGCTTCAGAGATCAGAGGATCTTCTTCTTTTTCCTCGCCTGCAGGTGAATCTCCTGTTTCATCTTTAGTATTTTTTTGTTTCTTAACATACTCTTCACGCAGCTCTTTCCACTTCTCATAAGGAATCGGAATGATCGCTAATGGTTTACCGATAAATTCCGCAAGCAGCGGTTCAATGGTCTGTTGATGTTCAAGCGCCAGAGAGCAGTGAATATCATAACGGAACGCTAAAATTAAAGCCTGGGATGACGCAGCACTCGGCTTACTGTTTAATAGTGTCGCATGTGCAGGAGCATTCGTCTGCTTCAGCCGCTCCATAAAATTCGGCCACTGGTTTTGCACCTGTACGAGATCATCCTTAGAAGCATCGTTTAATATATTGCGAATCCGTTCATATGGAACATTATAACCGTTTCGGCTGGATCTTGCAGGTGTGCGCTTCTGCTTCGGAGTCTCCTGAGCTGCTGTACCTTGTGATGCCGGCGGGTTTGCTTTTAGCTGAGCAAGCTCCTGTTCAAGTTGTGTCAGCTTATTCGACAGCTGCTGTACCGCTTCGCTATCGGCTCCCCCGGTTGAAGCAGGCGGGGTATCGACAATATTTAAAATAGCGATTTCTATAAAAACTTTAGGACTTGTCGTCCACTTCATTTCCTGCTGGCACTTGTTCAGTTCACGAATGGTCTGCTGAACCCACCCTGCATTCAGTTCCTGTGCCATACCCTTGAACATTTCATCAGGGATAGCACGCTCAAGATGATGCTCGAGGTCCGGAGCACTCTGATATAAGAGCAGATCACGCAGATAATAAATGAGGTCAAATACGAACCGCCCTGGGTCTTTCCCCTGCTGAATGAGTTCATCAACTGCGGATAGTGCGTTATTTATCTTTTTTTCATGTAAAGCCTGAATAATCTCAGCCAGTTTCGCCTGGGAAACAGATCCGGTAACGGCCAGGACATCCTCGTCGGTCACCTTGTCTTCACTGTATGAAATCGCCTGATCCAGAAGGCTTAACGCGTCACGCATTCCTCCTTCTGCAGACAAAGCAACAATCTCCAGGGCTTCACGGGCAACGTCTACACCTTCAGCTGCTATAATTTTCTCCATTCGGTCAACCATAGCCTGCTGGGTGATTCGTTTAAAATCAAATCGCTGGCATCGTGAAATAATAGTCAGCGGAATTTTATGCGGTTCTGTCGTTGCTAAAATAAAGATCACATGCTTAGGCGGCTCTTCTAATGTTTTTAACAGCGCATTAAAGGCGCCCATTGAAAGCATATGGACTTCATCGATAATATACACTTTATAAGAAACAGCACTAGGTGCATATTTCACTTTATCTCGAATTTCCCGTATTTGTTCCACACCATTATTAGAAGCCGCATCGATTTCGATCACATCGGAAATGCTGCCATCCTGAATTCCAAGACAAGCGGAACATTCGTTGCATGGCTCCTTAATGGGAGCCTTCTCACAGTTGACCGTCTTGGCGAAAATCTTCGCTGCGCTTGTTTTTCCAGTACCTCGCGGACCGGAAAACAAATAAGCATGTGAGAATTTGTCCTGTTCAATCGCATTCTGCAATGTACGGGTGATATGCGTCTGACCTACTACGTCTTCAAAGTTTTTCGGGCGCCAAACACGATAAAGTGCTTGATAGCTCATACATCCGCTCTCCCTTTTTAGTCTCGTATCTATTATAACCGAATCAAGGGGTCGTGGAAACCATGAGAAAGACTCTGTTCATTTACAAAATTCGACTCAGTCCTTTTATATTTGATACTTATTTCGACCCCTATAAAAAAGAACCGCTATGATAAAAATCATAACGGTTCTTACTCAACATATGTATGCCGTGCACCCACTGTCGATGGCTCGATCCCGAGCGTTACCCATGTTCATGGCTCGACCCAGGCACTCCCGCGGCACACGAGATGATCAGCTTACTGCTGCTTCCTTCCGGATCTGACAGGGTTCACTGGTTCCCGTTGCGCAGGACCTGAGTGTCAACACCCCTCTCATGGGGCAGGCCTCGAAATCGAACCACCTCGAGTGGGAATTAGGCCTCGCTGTAGCGGATTGCGAGTACAGGGCACCGCTAATTCCCCGCTTAGCACGGTATTTCTTAGTATAGCGAGTTTTACCGAAAATTGCAATCATAAAATTTATCACGCAATACACATTTATTTCTTTTTCTTCATTTTTCGCAGCTCTTTGAAAAAAGAAGTGAGCAAGGCACCGCATTCACTCTCCAGCACACCGGCTCTCACTTCGCACTGATGGTTAAATCTTTCCTCTTGAAGCAGATTCATCAAAGTTCCGGCACAGCCGGCTTTCGGATCAGCAGCTCCATACACGACCGTCGGAATCCGTGACTGCACGATCGCTCCTGCACACATTGGACAAGGTTCAAGCGTTACATACAAGGTACAGTCTTCCAATCTCCAGCTTCCAATCACCTGATTTGCTTTTTCAATCGCTATAAATTCAGCGTGGGATGAGGCAAGCTGAGAAGATTCCCGCAAGTTATATCCCCGGGCAATCACTTCATCATTATGTACAATCACAGCTCCAATAGGAACTTCTCCAAGTTCTTCAGCCTTTCCGGCTTCTGCGATCGCTAATTCCATATAGTATTGATCTTTTTCTTCCATAAAAAAACCTCCTCCCTTTTTTTATCAATTCCGTATAAATAAACTAAGACGCCTCATATATTCAATATAGTGAGGAAGGAGTGTCGTACATGCAGATACACGTAGTCCAGCAGGGGGAAACCGTTTATGCCATTGCAAACCTATATGAAGTGACGCCAAATAGCATTATTGAAGCAAACGAGCTTGAAACCCCTGGTCAGTTAGTTGTCGGCCAGGCGCTCGTCATTCCAATTGAAGGCCAGTTTTATTTTGTTCAGCCCGGTGACAGCTTATACGAAATCGCCCAAAGGTTCAATACAACAGTTGAACAGCTGATTCAGCTAAACCAGCTTCAGCCCGGGGCCATGCTGCCTGTTGGATACAGGCTTTATATTCCCCAGCAGCCAAAAACCAATATTACTTCAAACGCGTATATTGAGCCATTTGGCGGAGAGGTATCGGAAGCTTTGCGGACCGCTGCGGAAAGAAGAGCTCCATATTTAACATACCTGGCTCCTTTCAGCTACCGCATAACAACGGACGCTTCTCTGCAGGCACCTCCGCTGGATAATTTCAAAGCAATTGCCCAGGCGAACAGTGCAGCTTTAATGATGGTTGTTACCAACTTAACAGATGAAGGGTTCAGTGATGAACTCGGCCGTCAGATTCTAACAGATGAACAGTTCCAGAATACGCTGCTCGATAATATTGTCGCTACTGCAAAAGAAGTAGGGTTCCTTGATATCCACTTTGACCTGGAATTCCTGCCTTCAAACTTAAGGGAAAATTATAATCGGTTTTTAAGGAAAGCAAAACAGCGGCTGACAAATGAAGGACTGCTGTTATCTACAGCGCTTGCTCCAAAAACGAGCGGTGAGCAGGTGGGGCAATGGTATGAGGCGCATGATTATGCGGCCCATGGGGAAATTGTAGATTTTGTTGTCTTAATGACCTATGAATGGGGCTACAGCGGAGGTCCTGCTATGGCTGTTTCGCCCCTTGACCAAGTGCGGCGTGTTGTCGATTATGCCGTGACGGTCATTCCGCCTCAAAAGATAATGCTCGGTCAGAATTTATATGGCTACGACTGGACACTGCCTTTTGTGCAGGGAGGCGAGTTTGCAAGAGCCATCAGCCCACAGCAAGCCATTCAGATCGCCAGGGAAAATAATGTGGCAATATCTTATGACGAGAAAGCTCAAGCCCCGTTTTTCACCTATACAGATACAGAAGGAAAAGAACATGAAGTGTGGTTTGAAGATGCCCGCTCCATTCAGGCAAAATTTAATTTAATTAAAGAACTGAATTTAAAAGGCATCAGCTATTGGAAGCTCGGCCTTTCTTTCCCGCAGAATTGGCAGCTGTTAAACGCACTGTTTAATATTGAGAAAAACAGGTAGCCCTGTAAAGACGGCCTTTTAGAAGGCTGTCTTTTTTATTCAGGGATAAACCTGACTTCCCGTTCTAGAACCTCTGCATCCTGATAAGCAGACTTCAAGCCTTTACTTTCAATATCAGCTTTTGACACAACACGATAAGGAATGTGAACACTGAACTCGTGTTCAAACGGAAAAGGATGTAAAGATACATGTTTCTTATCCGCCCAGCGAGGCATAATTCCATCTGGTGCTATATCAAATGTCTGCCGAAAACCATCTTTAAACCATGAAATTTCATTTTCTTTATTAATTCCCGGCTCCTGCATACAAATATATAGCGATAAATCGTCACAGAACTGCAGCCTCTCAAAATGAAGCTGATAAATATCATGCGGAACTTCCATCTTCATTTTCTCCGACAGCTTACGGCAGCGCTCATTTTCTTCCTCCAGGAACTGAACAACTCTCGGATCCTCACTGTCTTTTGAAAAGAAAGATTGGTAATGGCTGCTGCACAGTATGCCTGCATAATACGAGCGGTCCGCTGTTTCCTGTATCCCACGCTGATAGGCCTTTAGTTTTTCGTTTACTGGATAATCAATAAACGAATACGGACGCTGCTTTTCTTCATTCCATATCGGCTCTTCATCTAAAGGGATCCAGGCCCGGTCATGCTGAGAAATGGCCCAATCTGCCTCTTCACGCAGTTTAGAACGAAGCAAAAACTTGTTCTTCCAGTGAAGTACGATCTCTCCAGAGACGAGAGCGTGATCGTGTTGTGCAATCATGATGAATTGGTTTTCCTGCTCGTTTACAATCATCCTTAACACCCCTGCAAAACATAGTTACTACATATAGTATAGTAGAAATTTCCTTCTTTCTCCATAAATAAAAAACAAAAAGCCGCCAAGGACACTGATCCTTAGCGGCTTGCTTCCTTATAGGCAAGGATAGATTTATTGACTTAGTAATTTTGCAGCTTCATTGTTAAACGCTGGAATATCATCAGGCTGGCGGCTGGTAACAAGCTGATCACCACAAACGACCACTTCCTGATCTTTAAAGTTAACCCCTGCATATTCCATATCAACAGCAATCGATTTGAATCCGGTAGCTGTTCTGCCTTCCAGTGTTTTTGCAGTAATGAGAAGCTGTGGTCCGTGGCAGATCGCAAATACGGGCTTCTTCTCATCCATAAAGTGCTTCGCAAATTTAACGAATTTTTCATCTCCGCGCAGCTGATCGGGAGAGAAACCTCCTGGAATAAATAAGGCATCAAAATCCTGTGGCTGCACATCATCTATGGACTTATCAATTGTTACAGTAGTCTGACCCTGCTTGCCTTTAACCTGTTTACCGGCTTCCCATTCAATCGTCGTAACCTGATGGCCCTGTGTAGAAAAAGCATCTACGGGCTGAGTATACTCCACATCTTCAAACATATCTGTCATAACACATGCAATCTTACTCATATCTGTACCACTCCTTGAATGAATTGTTTAATATCGTCACAGAGGTTATGTTCCCGTACATACCAAAATTAAACATTTCATTGCTGCGAGTAATCCTGCATCGAAAATGTTTGAAACGCAGCCTGTTCGTGATTTTTATATATCTCTTTTCCAGCAACCGTATTAATGATGTGGACATTTCGGTGGACAGATAAGCCTAAATTCGTCGCTCCTGCTCCATGTGAAGAAACGAGATTCGTTAATGTAAAAAAGCGATGATTGTGGGGCTCCTGAAAGACGAGCTCGTAATCACGAGTCACTTTGTACGATTTTTCCTCTTCCCAGATAATTTTTTCTTTAAAACGATCCATAAACCAATCCGGGATATTAGGCTTATAACCTGTCGCCAAAATAACTTTTTCCGTTTTATAGGTGTAGTTCATCTCTTCCTGCCACTGCTGGCAGTGAAGAAGGTAGTCATTTTCATTCTTTTCAATGGAGTTTACTTCAGTCATTGGATTAATGGTGACCCGGCTTGGCTTTCCGCCTGCTGTTTTATGATAGAGATTTTTATAAAGGCGGGTGAGAGTGTCAGGGTCAATTCCTTTTCGCAAAGCTCCAAGCGTCTCAAGGTTTTTCTGCCGGTGTTCAAAGCTTAAGGAATGATAATAATCGACATATTCCGGTGTAAAAAATTCCTGGGCAAACTTCGCCTGATCAAGCTGAAAAAGCCCTCCCGTCCTTGATAAAAGAGTAAGATGCATATCATTCCTTCTCTGCTCTTCCAGAAGATCGAGGAAGATTTCAAGTGCGCTCTGACCCGAACCTACTACGGTTACATGCCTGGCATCGAGAAGCTGCTCTCTTTCCTCCATATATCTGCTAGTATGGATCACATCGTCTTCAGGGAATCCTTCCATTCCATCCAGAATGAGAGGTTCACTCCCCGTCCCCATGACCACATGTTTTGCCCAGTGACTTTGCTTTTCATTCGTCTTTAAATTATCAGTCACAACCTCATACAATTCTTCATTTTCGTGGTCGATCACATCCACGACCCGGTGATTGAAATAAAGACCATCTATTTGGTCTGCTGCCCACTGCAGGTAATGATTGTACTCCTGTCGTGGAATTTTAAACTGCTGGTAAAAGAAAAAAGGAATCATTCGATTGTGCTCATATAAGTAATTCATAAATGTATAAGGGCTTTTCGGATCAGCAAAGGTAGCTAAGTCAGCCATAAAAGGAGTCTGCAGATCCATTTTTTCTATTAGCATTCCCGGATGCCAGTTGAATTCAGGGGTTTCGTCAAAAAATGCTCCGTTTAGTTCTGTCTGGTCCAATAAAGCGGCCAAGCCAAGATTATACGGCCCTATTCCGATACCGATCACATCATATACTTGTTTTGACACGTCTTTCACTTCCTTTGGTTCTGCTTCTCTTAGTATGTGCTAATTCTAGGATTTGTTCAGATGCTTTCCCCTAATAGTAGCACATAAGACCCAGCAACTCGGAGTATATGTTTCACGTGAAACGGTTGAATGTGCAGGCGAAAAAAATAAGACTGCCCGGTTATCCTCCCGGCAGCCTAATTTCCTTTATTATTCTTCTAGTGTTGAAGTATCTCCTGTTGGAAGACCAAGCTCCCACGACTTGAGAAGACGGCGCATAATCTTACCGCTTCGCGTCTTAGGAATCGTATCCCGGATCTCGATTTCACGCGGTGCGGCATGAGCACTCAACCCTTTTTTCACGAATTGGCGAATTTCTTCAAGCAGTTCATCAGACTCTGTGTAGCCTTCACGCAGCGTAATGAATGCCTTAATGATTTCTCCTCGCTCAGGGTCAGGCTTACCGATAACACCTGCTTCTCCGACAGCTTCATGTTCAATAAGCTTACTTTCAACTTCAAATGGCCCTACACGCTCACCAGATGTGTTGATCACATCATCCAGGCGGCCCTGGAACCAGAAATAGCCATCTTCATCTTTATAAGCGCTGTCCCCGGATACATACCAGCCATTAATAAAATAGCTTTCGTATTTACCTGGGTTGTTCCATACAGCTCTCATCATAGACGGCCATCCTTCTTTAATGGCAAGGTTCCCCATTTGATTAGCAGGAAGCTCATTGCCTTCGTTATCTACAATATCTGCTTCAATTCCAGGGAAAGGTTTACCCATGGAACCTGGGCGGATGTCAACAGATGGATAGTTACAGATTAGCATTCCGCCTGTTTCGGTCATCCACCATGTGTCATGAATTCTTAAGTCAAAGGCTTTAAGTCCCCATGTGACAACTTCAGGGTTCAGCGGCTCACCGACACTGAGAATATGTCTTAAGGAGGATAGATCATACTGTTTTGCTGCATCTTCCCCTGCACTCAGCATCTTCCTGAAAGCTGTCGGAGCTGAATACCATACGCTCACATTTTGATCAGCGATTGTGCCATACCAGTCATCCGGACTGAAGCGGCCGCCGCGGACGACGTTCGTTACTCCATTAAGCCAAGGGGCGAAAATCCCGTAGCTTGTACCGGTAACCCAACCTGGGTCAGCTGTACACCAATACACATCATCTTCTTTTAAGTCCAGCACCCACTTACCTGTCTGGTAGTGCTGAAGCATCGCATTATGAACATGATAAACACCTTTTGGTTTTCCAGTAGAGCCGGATGTATAGTGAAGCAGCATTCCATCTTCAAGATCCACCCACTCGATATCAAACTCTTCAGAAGCAAAAGCCATTTCTTCATCATAGCTGATATGCTTCCCAGGGTCAGAGGCTCCAACTAGAATAATTTTCTCCAGATTAGGAAGCTCATCCTGAGGCACCCTGTCTAATAAATCAGGTGTCGTAATCAGAACTTTCGCTTCACTGTCTTCCAGGCGGTCACGAACAGCCTGCTCCATAAAGGCTTCAAACAGCGGTCCTGCGATCGCGCCGGTTTTTAAGATTCCTAGAAAAGAAGCATAAAACTCCGGACTTCTATGCATAAATAAAAAGACACGGTCGCCTTTATTTACATCATGTTTCTTTAAAACGTTCGCAAACTGATTACTGCGTCGTTTCAGTTGATCAAACGTCAGCACTTCTTCACGATTAGGGGCTGTATAGATGAGGGCTGCCTGGTCCTTTTTCTCAGGGTTTTCTGCATGCTTATCCACGGCTTCATAAGCAATATTAATATTCCCTGTCTCGCTCCAGCTGAAGGACGACTTCACTTCATCCCACTTGAAATTTTTGTATGTTTCTTCGTAGTTTTCTAAGTTGTGTTTTCCCGCTCTTGCTGTGATTGGTTGCATATCCATTAAATCACCTCATCGAAGATTTTTGTAAACGGTTTCTAACACTCTCTGAAAACGACCCTGCTTTAAGCATGCTTTTGCAGAGCGATTCTCATTTTTTTCAAAAAATTTCGTGAATTACTTCCTATTTTAGTAGAAAACGCTTCATTTTTAAAGTAAAACAGCTATTTTTTTACAGAATTAGTTCTAATTCCACCTTCTTTCATTGACTTTTCTAAGCTCTACTCCCTATAATAAAAATGCTTAAACTTAAAGAGGTTCTTAGCAATAAACCCTCTATAAAAAACTAAGGCAAAAAGCGAAATGTCTTATCACCGCTTCCTTAGGAGGCGGTTTTTTTATTGCTGCCCATTCTTTCACAACAGGAGGTCTTCAAGTGCCAGGACGAAAAGATGAACAATTGACAGATTTGAGCCTGCTTGGGAATCAAAATAACGACTATTCTTTTGAATATGATCCAGCCGTTTTAGAAACCTTTGATAACCACCACCCCAATAGGGATTATTTTGTAAAATTTAACTGCCCGGAATTTACGACGTTATGTCCAAAGACCCGCCAGCCGGATTTTGCTACTATTTATATCAGCTATATTCCTGATGTTAAAATGGTAGAGAGTAAATCATTAAAGCTATACCTTTTCAGCTTCCGCAACCACGGGGATTTTCACGAAGACAGTGTCAATACGATTATGAATGACCTGATCGAGTTAATGGATCCTCGCTATATTGAAGTTTGGGGAAAATTCACCCCAAGAGGCGGTATTTCCATAGATCCTTATTGTAACTATGGAAAACACGGCACTACATTTGAAAAAATGGCGGATTATCGGATGATGAACCATGACTTATATCCAGAAACAATCAATAATCGCTAATATGTAAATCCCCTCCTTAAACACCAGGAGGGGATTTCTTTTTACTGCTTATCTTTTTTAAACTGCATGTAGACAGCTTGTGTTACTAAGAAATCTTCCATTCCATGTTTTCCATCCGTGCCGCCAAGTCCTGATTTACGCATACCGGCATGATAGCCTTGTACAGCTTCAAAATTCTCGCGGTTAACAAATGTTTCACCAAACTTAAGTTCATCGACGACGCGCATCGCTTCATTTAAGTCTTCAGTATAAACAGAGGAAGAAAGACCATATTCCGTATCATTACCTCTTTCAATCGCTTCATCAAGTGTTTTAAAAGTGGTTACCGGTACGACCGGGCCGAAAATTTCCTCCTGTATGATTGTTGAATCCTGCTCCACATCCGTAATGATTGTAGGTTTGAAGAAATAACCTTTCTCCACATCTGCACGTTCCCCGCCGGCAACGACAGTAGCTCCTTCACTCACAGCTTGTTTTACCATATTTTCTACTTCTTCAAGTCGATCCTTGCTGACTAGAGGACCGACATCAACCTCTTTGTCGTTATTAGGATCGCCTATTTTCACAGATTCAAATGATTCTTTCAAACGATTGATAAACTCATCCGCAATGCTTTCATGCACATATACCCTCTCCGCATTCGTACAGGCCTGTCCATTGTTCGCCAGACGGGAGGTCTTAATGCTTTCTACGGCTACATCTAAGTCGGCATTAGCCGTAACAATCGCCGGAGCTTTACCGCCAAGCTCTAAGTTTACTTTCGTAATGTTTTGAGCGGCTGCTTCCATTACTTTTGTCCCTGCAGTGACACTTCCTGTCATCGTAACCATCGCTACTTTTTTATGGGAAGCAAGTGCATTTCCAATTTCAGAACCAGTACCTGTCACCACGTTGTAAACACCTTTAGGCAGTTCATCCATTTCATCGATCAGTTTGGTAAATTCCATTGCTGTATTTGGTGTCTGCTGGCTTGGCTTTAATACAATTGTACAGCCTGTTACAAGGGCTGTTGCTACTTTTCTAGCCAGAATAAATACAGGGAAATTCCAAGGCACAATTCCGGCTACAACTCCAATTGGTTTCTTATGAATATAAATATGTTCATTCGGGCGATCGCTCGGCACGATATCTCCTTCAATACGGCGCGCCCACTCTGACATGTAACGGAAGAAATCAATGGCCAAATCCACTTCACCGCTGGCTAGTTCATAATCTTTCCCCTGTTCCTCCTGCAGCAGCTCAATGAATATTTCACGCTTTTCTTCCATTCGGTCTCCCAATTTACGGACAATCTTGCCTCTTTCAATATTTGGCGTGTGTTCCCAGCCTTTTTGCGCATCAAAAGCAGCCTGGACAGCACGGTCGACGTCTTCTTTTGTAGCTTTTGGCGTTTGTGAAATGACTTCTTCAGTCGATGGATTCACAATATCCAGCCACTCATCACCAGTTGAATCGGTATATTCACCGTTAATGTATAATTTATGAGTAATCATTGAAATTCCTCCTTGCATGATTTCCTACGCAGGACTAATTCCTCTTATTGCCGGTTATTAAACTAATGAACTCGCTGATTTCATAACTGTCGATAGTTCCGTTATAATAGGCGAGAAAGGAGGTCTTGTATGAAAAGTGAAAGTCGCATGTTCTATATACTTAGCGCTGTCGGGATCGCAAATATGATAGCTGCCTTTCTACTCTCCGTCACCGTCAACGACCCTATGGTGGCTGTCGTGCTGTTTACTTCTGGAGTTCTGTTAATTGTTGGAGGATGGGCAGACCGCAGGGAACGAAGGAAAAGGAAAAAAAAATAAAAAGCCTCTTCCTTAATGAAGAGACTTTTACCATTCCAATATATATCCTTTAACTTCTTTAGAATCCCCTTCTCCTGCCTTTTGCCGGGCTTGAAAATAAGGGTCTTCCTGATTTAGTTGATAAGTTACGGATTCCGGCTCTAAATAAAGCTTGTACTCTAGATCGGTCACTTTATTCAATGAAATTCCCGGCACGGTTTCCTGATTCTTCTCCTCATCAATTAATAAAATATCGATATTATCGTACCCGTAGCTTTTTAGTTTTTCTTTTAAATTCATAGTATCCCCTCCAAAAGTTTCCCATTGTTTAATCCTATACCCTCCTCATTTTTCAGCAAAACCAAAAAAAAAAGCGAGGAAAGCTCCCCCGCTTTTTAATAAAAGCCACCGCCTACGTAAGACGCACCAATGATAACCAGCAAAATGAACAAAACAACTAGTAAGGCGAAACCTCCGCCGTATCCTCCGCTCATCATCTAACCCCCTCTCATAACTTTCTTTACTACAATATGTAAGATTGAAACGAAAGGGAGGGCTATAGCGGAATTTTTTAATTTTTATGGAAGAAAAATTCTTTGCAAAGACAATGAGGCGAAATAAAGGGCTTGAGCAAAAAACAATACACCCCATATTAACGCAGGGATAAAACCGGTTAGTGCCGCCAGGTTCGCAGCGTCTCCCGCCTGCTGAGGAGAATAAAAGCTAATCCACATAATCTCAAAGGCACTGGTCACCGCTTCAATCAATACAAGTGAAGCAATAAACACAAGCATATATTGAATCAGTGTCTGATTGCCGGAGCGAAGCAGCCAGATAAACAAAGCTCCAAAAGTAATGATCCAAAATAAGCCATATCCGTTTCGCACCCAGAAAAGCAGATTTATAATTAAAAAGCCTAGCAAAAGATAAATCATCCAGCGATAGTTACCCTTTGAAATCAAATAAAAAAATAAGTAACTGACAAAAGAAGCGAATACATAGCCGGATATACTAGTTAAAAATTGACTGAACCAGGAAGAATGACCCGTCATCGTTACACCTGACGTATTAGGAAATAAAGAAATGTTTCTTACATGCCCACCGGTCATTAACGCCATAAGTGAATGACCTGTTTCATGAATCATTGTATTAACCATAGCGAAGTATTTTCCGATAATCGGTGCCTGAGTTAAAATAAAAGCCAAAATTAAGCTTACAATTATTTGTAATTTCATAAAAAGTCCTCACCTTGCATTTTTTAGATGGTTGACCTTTTCTATATACGAAACATCTCCTCTTATTGTTTCATTTTTCTAATGCTTCATAAAACCATTAATTACTTTGTTGAACTTTGAAGAATTTTGAAAATGGCCATTAAATTCCCCGCATATGTACCATTATTTCCGGGGAAATATTTACTGATTATTCTTAAAGCTTACTCCCCCATGTTAATAAGGGGTATAAGTCCTCCTTTTTTGGAAAGTATTGATAATAATTTATGAATTCGTTACCCTTATAGAAGACAGGCGGGCTGTGTGGAGGTGTCCTGTGTGAAGAAAATGTACATAATTAGATTTTTTCAATGGCTGGGGATTGCTTTTTCCATTGTAATGATCATCATCGGACTGATCATTGCCTATTTATTTGTAGCCGATATTCTTTATGAAGAGGAAGATAAGCCATTTGATGAACGTGAAGAAGCCGTTTATGAGGAGGGAAACCGGTGAATACCGTATGGAAATGGTCAATAAGCATTATTGTTATTATCCTCCTGCTAATAGGAGCGGCATTTTTTTCTTATATTAAAATTACGAGTGAAAAGAGCCAAGAAGCCAGCATGGAAGAGATTAAGGAAACCTTCAAACCCGCTTCAGAGGCTGCGGGAAATGATGAATCTATGAATTTCGAAGGCTCAGTCCAGGATTTTGTAAATGAAGCCCACAATTTTTATAACGAGACTGTGGGGTGGGGCCGTGATGGTTCCTTAGATGAGGACTTGCACCTGGAATTTGCTGACTTAATTCAGCGTTATTTCGACAGTCATTCGACAGACCCTATTCGGTCAGAAGATATTGCATCTATTAACGAATTAGCGGGCTCCCTATCAAAAAGTCCGGATTTTCGAAAGAAAGTTGTTCAACTTCACCGATACTTTCACGATTTGGATATCGCGGTCAATGACTATAAAGATTTCGATAAAATATGGGGTGTTACTAAAACGTTAGAAGACGAATAATCCCCTGCCTTTTTGGAGGCAGGGGATTTTTTATATAAACAGCAGAGTCATCTGCTGAGTAGTTATAGAAAGAGGGAGAAATGCAAATCATTTTTCTTTTTTCGAAGATTTTGTATATCCTTCCCTTCGATTGACGATTTCAAAAAGACCTGTGCCTGATAAGCCGGCACCTGCTCCCGCCCATAAACGCAGCATGAGTTCCATATCCGTCAGTGGGTAGGCTAAGGACCCGAGTACAAGCCCAGCCCCTAAACTGATCAATGGGACATAGTTTTTCGGCAGATCAATTGTCCGCTTTAAAACTTCTACCATCCCCACGACAAAAGGACTTAATAAGGTAGCAAACAGTAACACTTGGTTCATCAACTCATTCTCCACAGGAAACACCTCCCTGCTGCCTGAAAAAGTTGGACGAAATCCATTTCACTCTTTCTATAGTAATAGAATACGAAGCTAGTCTATGATGAGTGATGGCATATACCACGAGAAGGAAAAATTATTTCATATGTAAAAGAGCCGTTTAGATAGAAAGTCTATCCAAACGGCTCTTTAGTCATTAAACGCCCCCGGCAGGATTCGAACCTGCGACACACGGTTTAGGAAACCGATGCTCTATCCCCTGAGCTACGGGGGCACATGAATCATATTATACAAAAATTGGCGCTGAATGAAAAGAGATTTAACTGCAAAAATCCGAACCGAGCAGTTACTTCCTATCACTTCGTATGGTAAAATGGTATCTGTCTGTCAAAAGGAATCGAAATTTGTTTGTATTTGTAAGGAGGAGAAGAGATGGAACCATTGCCTTTTATCGCCGTAGAAGGTCCAATTGGAGTAGGCAAAACGTCTCTGTCTAAAAAGCTGGCCTCCCACTTTGATTTTCATCTATTAAAGGAAATCGTTGAGGAAAACCCGTTTTTAGGCAAATTTTATGAGAATATTGATGAATGGAGCTTCCAGACGGAAATGTTCTTTCTGTGTAACCGTGTTAAACAGCTGGAGGACATTGATCAATATTACTTAAAGCAAGGAAAACCAGTCGTAGCTGATTACCATGTCTCTAAAAATATGATCTTTGCCCGCCGCACGCTGAGACAGGATCAGTTTGATAAATATAGCCAAATCTTTCATATTCTCACAGATGATATGCCAAAGCCGAATGTTGTGATTTATCTGCAGGCAAGTCTGGATACACTGCTTGAGCGGATCAAAATGCGAAATCGAGAAGTTGAAGAAAACATTCAGCCTTCTTATCTAGAGCAGCTGTCCCGTGATTATGAGGAATTCATGAGTCACTTTGAAGCCACTCATCCTGACATACCGGTTATTCGTATTAATGGAGATGAACTGGACTTTGTCAGACAACAGCAGGACTTAGAGTATATCGTTGAGCAAGTGAGAGATCATTTAAATAAAGGAGAAGTCATCAAATGAATGCAAGAGAACGTCACGGCATCCCGCATGACAGTGTCATCACAATTGCAGGGACAGTAGGGGTCGGAAAATCGACGATGACCCAATCACTGGCAAATGCACTGCAATTTAGAACATCATTGGAAAAAGTAGAAACAAACCCGTATTTAGATAAATTTTATAGTGATTTTGAACGTTGGAGCTTCCATCTTCAGGTTTATTTTCTGGCGGAGCGTTTTAAAGAGCAGAAGAAAATCTTTGATTATGGCGGAGGATTTGTGCAGGACCGTTCCATTTATGAGGATACCGGTATCTTTGCAAAAATGCATTACGAAAAAGGCACGATGTCAGAAACGGATTATAACACATATACGAGCCTTTTTGACGCCATGGTTATGACCCCATATTTTCCTCATCCCGACCTGCTCATATACTTGGAGGGCTCGTTTGATGATATCATCGAGCGCATTCAAATGCGTGGACGTACAATGGAGCAGCAGACACCGATTGACTATTGGAAAGAGATGTACGATCGCTATGAAAACTGGATCGATAATTTTAATTCTTGTCCTGTACTGCGCCTAAACATTGCAGATTATGATCTTTTAACCAATGAAGAGAGCATAGAGCCGATCTTAGACAAAATCGGGCACTTTATCCAACAGTCACGTAAATGGCGTTCAAGCCGCCAGCTGACATAATGAACCCCCCTTCTCGTTTTGACCGGAAGGGGGTTTTTGCGTAGAAAAAAACCGTTACACATCGTGTAACGGCTTCATGCTCTATAATCTCCAAATTATATGCGCGTTCATTTAAATAATTAAATGGCGGAGGAGGAGGGATTCGAACCCCCGCGGGCCGTGAAGCCCCTGGCGGTTTTCAAGACCGCTCCCTTCAGCCGGACTTGGGTACTCCTCCGCGTGACCGACAATAGATAATATATCATGGGCAGATTCTTCCGTCAATAATTTTGTCGACTTTTTTTGTGATTTTTCTTTGGTCTGCAACACGGAATGTTCCGTTTACTGTATTAGGAGGGACGAGGCTGGGAAATAGCTCGCTTTTAAGCGGGGAGCCGGTGAGCTAGCTCGTTGCACTCGCGGATCTCACCTCTGGCTCAATCTCCCTGCAGGAGTCTCGCCATTTCCCAGTCTCTTTAACTTTTATAGTGAAAACGGAACGCTATGTTTCTAGGAATCTCTTCTACATTTGTCCTCACGTAAGGGTTCCGTTACTCCTAATAAACGCAAAGGGCCAGGGAAACGGCGAGACTCCTATGGGAGGATAGAACAGGGTGAGATCCCGAAGGCTTTAGCCTGAGGAAGCTCACCGTTCGCCCATGGAAAGCGAGTTGTTTCCCCTGGCCCGCTTTTCTATATCCAAGTAAACGGAACAGGAGTCTCCTTTTTTGAGAATTAAATATGAAAGGATAGAACAGGTGAGATCCCGGAAGGCTTTATAGCCTGAGGAGGCTCACCGTTCGCCCTCGGAAAGCGAGCTGTTTCCCCAAGCCCGGTTACCTAAGTTAGGGAATGGAATCCTTTTTATTAAGTATATATAAAAAAGTCCGAGCCTAAGCCCGGACTTTTGTCAGCGATTATTTAATAACTTCTTTTCCTCCCATATATGGACGAAGCACTTCAGGGACGATAACTGAGCCGTCTTCCTGCTGATAGTTTTCGAGGATCGCAGCTACTGTACGGCCGATAGCCAGTCCGGATCCATTTAAAGTATGGACAAACTCCGGCTTGCCTTTTTCTTCGCGGCGGAAACGAATACCTGCCCGGCGCGCCTGGAACGCTTCAAAGTTAGAGCAGGAGCTGATTTCACGGTACGTATCGTTGCTTGGGATCCACACTTCGATATCGTACTTTTTAGCAGCTGTGAAGCCTAGATCTCCTGTACACATACTCATTACCCTGTACGGCAATTTAAGCAGCTGTAAGACCTTTTCAGCGTGTCCTGTCAGCGTTTCAAGTACTTCATAAGAATCTTCCGGCTTCACGAGCTGTACAAGCTCTACTTTATTAAACTGGTGCTGGCGGATAAGACCGCGGGTATCGCGTCCTGCAGATCCGGCTTCAGAGCGGAAATTTGTGCTGAACGCAACAAATTTTTGCGGCAGGTTCTCAGATTTTAAAATCTCTTCACGATAATAGTTGGTTACAGGTACTTCAGCAGTCGGGACGAGGAAATAATCCCAGCCTTCCACCTTAAAAGCATCTTCTTCGAATTTTGGCAGCTGTCCTGTTCCTGTCATGGATGTACGATTAACCATCTGTGGAGGAAGCATTTCCTGATAGCCGTGCTCGTCCGCGTGAAGATCCATCATAAAGTTAAGCAAAGCTCGCTCTAAGCGGGCGCCTAATCCTTTATAGAAAACAAATCGGCTTCCGGTTACTTTTCCAGCGCGTTCAAAGTCTACGATATCCAAATCGGCCGCTACGTCCCAGTGGGCTTTTGCTTCAAAATCAAATGCAGGAACCTCTCCCCATGTACGGGCTTCAATATTGTCTTCTTCATCTTCTCCGACAGGAACACTTTCATGCGGAATGTTAGGAATAGATAAGAGCATTGTATCGAGGCGTTCCTCCACCTGCCTGAGCTCATCATCTAATTCTTTAATGCGGTCGCCGACCTGACGCATTTCTTTAATTTTATCATCGGCATCTTCTTTGTTCTTTTTCAGCTGGGAGATTTCTTTAGAGACGTCATTTCTTCTGGCTTTCAGTTCTTCTGATTCCTGGATCAGCTCACGGCGTCTTACATCAAGTTCTTCAAAAGCATCGAGCTCAGAAAGATCTTCTCCCCGGTTTTGCAGCTTTTGTTTAACTTCTTCAAAGTTTTGTCGTAAGTATTTTAAGTCCAACATTAAAAGTTCCTCCTTTTTTTAAAAATTAAAAAACTCCCGCCCCCTTATGAAAATAAAGGGACGAGAGCTTGGTTATAAATTCCCGCGATACCACCCTGGTTGGAGATACTTATTGATCTCCCGGCTTTACTCATAACGGTGAGAACCGGTCGGCCTTACTCAACGTTCAGGCAGACAACTCAAGGATGGATTCACTATTTTCTAACGTCAGTTTACACCAGCCACTGACTCTCTTTAGAAAGAAAGAATAGCTACTACTTCCTATCATCGTGTTGGCTTTTTAGTTCTTGCCAATAAATATAGACGATCTGATGTTAAGATGCAAGTGATTTTTTAGACATTTCCACCATTTTTACGAAATGCTCCGTAATTCGGTGGTCATCAGTAAGCTCAGGATGGAACGAGCAGGCGAGTAAATGTCCCTGCTGAGCAGCTACGATATTTCCTTCATATGTCGCAAGCACCTCAGTATTTTCACCTACACCTTCTATATAGGGTGCACGAATAAAGACGGCATTATACTGATCGGCGATTCCTTTAATATCAAGGGGCGTTTCAAAGCTTTCTCGCTGACGGCCAAAAGCATTGCGGCGGACACGGATATCCATTAAACCTAAGTGCACATCATAAGAGCCATCAATTTCAGATGCCAGCAGAATCAATCCTGCACATGTACCGAAAATTGGTTTTCCCAGCTTGCCAAATTGATGGAGCGGCTCAAGAAAATTATATTTATCGATTAAACGGCGGATTGTTGTACTCTCCCCGCCCGGAATGATTAACCCATCGATTTCATCTAACTGTTCCACTCTTTTGACGATAACAGCTTCTGCTCCTGATGCTTCTACAGAACGGATATGTTCACGAAAAGCACCTTGAAGTCCTAAAACGCCAATCGTAGTCATGATGCATTTCTCCTTTTATTTATGCTTGTTGTCTAAACTCAAAGGTGCTAGCTTAACAGGGCTTTTCCGCTTTTCTGCCTTAGTGGCTTCTGTCCTGCATGCGCTGATCTGGAGTGAGGGTGTTCATTTCAAGACCTTTCATAGCTGTGCCAAGACCTTTGGAAATTTCAGCAATTAATTTATAGTCATCGTAATGTGTTGTTGCTTCAACGATCGCACGGGCAAATTTTGCAGGGTTGTCTGATTTGAAGATACCAGATCCTACGAATACACCGTCTGCTCCTAATTGCATCATTAGAGAAGCGTCTGATGGTGTGGCGATTCCGCCTGCAGCAAAGTTAACGACCGGAAGACGTCCTTCTTCACGGATTTCTAATAGAAGATCGAATGGTGCTCCGTTTTCTTTAGCATATACCATTACTTCATCATCAGACATGCTTTGAAGCTGACGGATCTGCGATTGAACTTTACGCATATGGCTTACGGCTTCTACGATATTTCCTGTACCAGGCTCTCCTTTTGTACGTAGCATAGAAGCTCCTTCACGAATACGGCGTGTCGCTTCTCCAAGGTCACGGCAGCCGCAGACAAATGGAACAGTATAATCATCTTTTTTAATGTGATAGATCTCATCCGCTGGAGTCAGTACTTCACTCTCATCGATATAGTCTACTCCCATTGACTCAAGAACACGCGCTTCTGTAATGTGGCCGATACGTGCTTTAGCCATAACTGGAATAGAAACGGCATTCATTACTTCTTCAACAATTGTCGGGTCTGCCATACGGGCAACCCCGCCCGCTGCGCGGATATCTGATGGAACACGCTCTAGAGCCATAACGGCTACAGCGCCTGCTTCCTCTGCGATTTTTGCCTGTTCTGCATTTACGACGTCCATGATTACGCCGCCTTTTTGCATTTCTGCCATACCGCGTTTAACGCGGTCAGTACCTATTTGAGACATAAGTGTTTCCTCCCTGGATTGATCTATATTTGGTGTTGCTTTATTTCTATCAGTTATTTCACCTATCTATTGTACCTCATTCATGCATTAAATCCTACCATTTGAATTGGATTTTTTATGTTAAAACCAGCCGTTTACCATATTTACGGCATTGTTGAAAATATCTCCAAAAAAGTCACCGACAGCGCCGATCGTGAGCATGAACCAATTGGCTTTTTCGACACCTGAAGTCGTTACCACGTCTACTTCTGTACGAAGGGGCTCACCTGTCTGAAGATCGTCATAAGACTGCTCTCCATTGTAAACGAGCTCGGCAGTACCTACTTTTTCACCTTTTTCAAAAGGCGCCTCTAAATTGCCACTTTTATCTAAAGCCTCTTTGGATAAATTCACTTTTACTTCATACTGCTTCTCCTCGCCTTTTTTAACAGGGGCTGTAATCGGAGCGGCAGTTTCAAGCTCTACAGAAGATTCCTTTCCTTTTGAAACCTTTACAGTGGAATTTTGATCCACCTGGTGGCCAGCCGGGAAAAGTTCCTTCTGTTCAAACTGTTCAAACCCGTAATCAAGCAGTTTTTTAGTTTCTTCAAAGCGAGCTTCTTCACTATTTGTCTTCATTACCACTGAAATTAGACGCTGGCCGTTACGTTCAGCCGTTCCTGTAAAGCAGAAGCCGGCTAAATCTGTAAAACCTGTTTTTAGTCCATCAAGCCCTTCATAGCCGAAATCTGCTAAATAGCCGGGCATACCTGGAAGCATCCAGTTATAATTATTTATTTCCTTTCCCCCAAAAGTAAAGGAAGTCATAGAAGAGATTTCTAACGCTTCAGGAAAGTCATTTACAAGATGGTAAGCAAGGATTGCAGCTGAACGAGCAGACAGCAGGTTAGTCCCGTCAGGATCTGTTCCTTCTGGATGATTCCCGCTTAAATCTTTATTTTCAAGTCCTGTAGCATTGACGAATTGGTAATCCGGCATTCCCAGCTCTTCCGCTTTTTCATTCATCCTTTTGACGAATTCACCTTCAGACCCGGCTACTAATTCAGCTAAGGCAATCGATGTACCATTGTCAGAATTAATCGCCATGGCTTCATATAATTCTCGTACCGTATAATCCTGGTTCTGTGTTAACCCTACCCCGGAAAACGTAGAGTTAGCCGATATGCTATATGGATAATTGCTTATTTGAGTCGTATCTTCCCAGGAAATTTCACCTGAATTAATTGCTTCTAATACGAGATACTCTGTCATCATCTTTGCCATACTAGCTGGAGGCAGCGTCAAATCAGAATCTTTCTCGTACAAAATTTTGCCTGAATCGGCATCTACTAAGATCGCGGAATCTGCTTTGATATCTACAGTAGCCGCATATGTAGATTCAGGGCTTCCAAAAACGGTAATCATGCATAAAACCAGGACCATCCCCAGGGCCCACGATGCGCGTAATCTTTCTTTCAAATCTCTCAACCTCCATGGAAAATAGTATGCATCTTTGTTATTTTACCATATGACTTCATAAAAAAATAGACAGGGAAAAGTCCCTGTCTATGTTTATTTTTCCGGGTTAAACGGAGTAATTTGGAGCTTCTTTTGTAATTTGTACATCGTGCGGGTGACTTTCTCTTAAGCCGGCACCTGTAATTCTAGTAAACTTAGCGTCATTGCGAAGTTCTTCGATTCCTTTCGTCCCACAGTATCCCATACCTGAACGAAGACCTCCAAGCAGCTGATGAATGGAATCACTAAGTGGTCCTTTATAAGGCATACGGCCTTCAATGCCTTCAGGGACAAGTTTTTTCGATTCTGAATCATTTTGGAAGTAACGGTCTTTAGAGCCGGACTCCATTGCTCCTACAGATCCCATGCCGCGGTAAACTTTAAAGCGGCGCCCCTGATAAATTTCTGTCTCGCCTGGACTTTCTGTTACACCTGCAAGCAGGCTGCCAAGCATAACAGCATGCGCACCTGCAGCTATCGCTTTTACAATATCACCTGAATATTTAATACCACCGTCAGCAATCACAGGAATATTGTGTTTAGAAGCTTCCAAAGCACAGTCATAAACAGCCGTAATCTGCGGTACACCAACTCCGGCTACTACCCGTGTCGTACAAATAGATCCTGGTCCGATCCCTACTTTTACTACATCTGCACCCGCTTCAATCAGTTCACGAGTCGCTTCAGGAGTGGCCACGTTCCCTGCAATAATATTGATGTTTGGATACTTGTCACGAATTCGCTTCACTTGGTCAATAACACCTTGTGAGTGACCGTGAGCCGTGTCGACAACGAGAGCGTCGACGTTGGCTTCAACAAGCTTATCGATACGAGTCATAGCATCTGCCGTTACACCAACAGCAGCGGCTACGAGAAGGCGGCCCTGCTCATCTTTTGCAGCCATTGGAAACTCGATTACTTTCTCGATATCTTTGATCGTAATCAAGCCTTTGAGTACACCATTATCATCTACCATTGGAAGCTTTTCAATTTTATATTCCTGAAGAATTTTTTCAGCTTCTTCAAGGGTTGTACCCACAGGAGCTGTTACGAGGTTATCTTTCGTCATAACTTCGTTGATCTCACGGGAATAATCATCCATAAATCTCAAGTCACGATTGGTGATGATGCCAACAAGCTTTTGATCCTCAATGTTATTTACAATCGGTACACCGGAAATACGGAACTTGCCCATTAAATGTTCTGCGTCAAATACCTGATGCTCTGGTGTTAGGAAAAAAGGATTAGTAATAACGCCGCTTTCTGATCTTTTCACACGGTCTACATGCTCCGCCTGTTCTTCAATTGACATGTTCTTATGAATGACACCTAATCCGCCCTGGCGTGCCATCCCAATGGCCATAGGTGCTTCTGTTACTGTATCCATCCCTGCGCTCATAATCGGTACATTCAGCTTCAGTGTAGGGGAAAGCTGTGTCGCAAGGGAAACATCCCTTGGAAGTACATCCGATTTAGCAGGAACTAAAAGAACGTCGTCAAAGGTCAGGCCTTCTTTTGTAAACTTGTCCTCTCGCATGCTTGATCCTCTCCTTAAATAGTTTATTTAAATATGGGTAAAGTAAGTGGGTAATGGTTTTATCAATTTTTCTTATTGTTATTTACAATACGACAATGATCTGCCTTTTTCAAGAACAAAAAACATCTTCCTCGTTGTAAAAAATAGGAAAGGAGTCCTGTGTAAATGAACGAAAGAGATGCTTTCCTAACATACTTAAATGCTGTTTCCCATGCTCGGAATTATCTCCACTCCCGTTATGAGCGAATTCAGGCAGACGATGCTAAGACCTTAGCCTACCAAAATGTCGAGCGATTTATGTATGGACTCAGACTTGGCGAAGAATATTTTGTAGCCGCCGAGCAGACGCCCTTAAGCGTTCAGCCGCTTCTTTACTATTACAGTCTGACCCATTTTTTAAAAAGCTGTATTTTAACAATCGATCCTACTTATCCTTCTTCTGTAAAAGTACTGGCCCACGGGCTTTCTACCCGTAAACGTAAAAAGCAGCATTATCGATTTTTAGAAGACGAAATTCGAATTCAGCCTCATGGGCTGTTTCCTTATGCTTCAAAGTGTCTCTTTCGCAAGAATGAGCTTCCGACAAAAGTTTCGATGAGTGAGTTGTTAGAACCGCTGCCTTTTATGAAGCCGATTTTTCAGTATAAATCAATGGCTGTTGAGAAGAGTACGGAAATTCTGCCTAAGTTAATGGCTGAGTTTGCGATTCTTTATAATTTGAGTATGCTTGTGCGCTATGAAGATGAGTGGTGGGGAGAGATGGAACAGCTTCGCGACAGGGAAGACTATGTCTTTATTAAATACTATCTTGAAAAAATGCCGGAGGAGATTCCTCAGCTTATTTCTTCCTGGCTGTATGAGCATGTAATTGATTAGGAGTTACCTTGCTATTCCATATTGAATAACGAAAGAACTGTTCGTAAGAGAATAAGACTGTTCTGTTTCCTGTATAAAGAGGAAAGAGGCTGGGAAATGACTCGCTTTCCGCGGGGAGCCGATGAGCTAGCTCGTTACACTCGCGGATCTCATCTTGGCTCTATCTCCCTGCAGGAGTCTCGCCATTTCCCACCCTCTTTACCATTTGTTATAAACAGAACGCTGTAGTTTCAGTAATCTCTCTTAAGGAAATAGTCTTTTCTTACTCAGCGTTCCGTTACTCCTAATAATCTCAAAGGGCCGGGGGAAACGGCGAGACTCCTATGGGAGAGAAGAACAGGGTGAGATCCTGGAGGGCTTAAAGCCCGAGGAAGCTCACCATTCGCCCATGGAAAGCTAGTCTTTCCCCAGGCCCGGCTCCCTATCCTAAAGTAAACGGAACACCGCTTCTCTTCACAAAGCACCCCAAAGGAATTAAACAACAAAAAGCCGCTCTCCTTTTAAATTAGAGAGCGGCTTAATAATTATTCTTCTTCGTTATTTAAATCGTCAGCGCTATCTGCTTCTGTGGAAACAGAACCTTCATTCGAAGATTCGGCAGCTTCGATGGCTTCTTCAATGATCTCTTCTTCTTCTTTTTCAGATTCGATCCGTGCCACGGTTGCTACTTCTTCATCTTCCTGAAGACGAATTAATCGTACCCCTTGCGTATTTCGTCCTGTTTCAGAAATGGTTTCTACAGGCATCCGAATCAGCACTCCATGTGCGGTAATGATCATGGCGTCTTCTTCGCCGGTAACGGCTTTTGTGGCAACTACATGCCCATTTTTCTCTGTGAGGTTACAAGTAATAATCCCTTTACCGCCCCGGTTAGTCAGGCGATAGTCCTCAGCAGGCGTCCGCTTTCCGAAGCCTTTGCTCGTAACGGTAAGCACCTGAAGATTGTCATCAATAATTTCCATGGAAACGACTTTATCATCAGAGCGAAGGGAGATCCCTTTCACCCCGGCAGCTGTACGTCCCATCTTACGAATCTGGGACTCGTTAAAGCGAATAACGTATCCATTTTTCGTACCGATCATTATATCCTGTTCGCCATCTGTCAGCTTAACAGAAATCAGTTCATCATCTTCACGAAGACCAAGGGCAATAAGTCCGCCGCGGCGAATGTTTGCGAACTGTGAAATGCTTGTCCGCTTCGTGATACCGTTTCGAGTCGTAAACACGAAGTACCAGTCATCTGCGAATTCTTCCACAGCAATTACAGCATTGATCCATTCATCACGATCGATCTCCAGCATATTAATGATCGGGATACCCTTCGCTGTCCGGCTGAACTCGGGCACTTCATAGCCTTTAGCTTTATAGACTTTCCCTTTGTTAGAAAAGAACAGCAGGGTGTTATGAGTAGACGTGGACAATAAATGTTCTACGAAGTCTTCTTCATGTGTGCCCATTCCCTGCACGCCTCGTCCGCCTCTTCGCTGAGAACGGTACGTCGTGGCGGGCAGACGCTTAATATAGCCCTGGTGAGTCAGTGTAACGATAACTGTTTCTTCCGGAATTAAATCTTCATCCTCAATGAAATCAGTGCCGCCGAGGACAATCTCTGTACGGCGTTCGTCGTTATACTGTTCTTTCACTTCCAGAAGTTCTTCACGAATAATTTCAAGAACTTTCTCTTCATCTGCTAAAATCGCTTTTAATTCAGCAATCAGCTTCACTAAGTCCTGGTATTCTTCTTCAATTTTTTCCCGCTCTAAGCCTGTTAAGCGCTGCAGACGCATATCAAGAATGGCCTGTGCCTGCTTATCGGAAAGACCGAAACGCTCGATAAGGCCGTTGCGGGCAATTTCTGTAGTCTGGGAACCGCGAATGAGTTGAATGACTTCATCCAGATGGTCTAAAGCAATACGCAGCCCTTCTAAAATGTGGGCTCTTGCTTCCGCTTTTCGAAGCTCATAGGCCGTACGGCGTTTAATGACCACTTTTTGGTGTTCCAGGTAGTATTCAAGACACTGCTTTAAGTTCAGAACTTTAGGCTGGCCATCAACTAATGCCAGCATATTGATACCAAACGTTGTCTGTAATGCCGTCATTTTATAGAGATTGTTTAACAGTACGTTAGGGTTTGCATCGCGGCGGAGTTCAATAACGACACGCATTCCGTTACGGTCGGATTCATCTCTTAGATCTGTAATGCCGTCGATTTTCTTATCACGGGCCAATTCAGCTATTTTTTCAACGAGACGGGCTTTGTTCACCTGATAAGGAAGCTCTGTCACAATCAAAGTAGATTTTCCGTTGGCATGCTCTTCGATGTCAACTTTGGCCCTGATGGTAATAGATCCTTTCCCAGTTTCATAGGCTTTTCTAATACCGCTTAGTCCGAGAATCTGCCCGTGAGTTGGGAAGTCAGGTCCATAAATATATTCTTCCATCAATTCCTGGATCGTAATGTCTGGATTCTTACTAACAGCAAGAACTCCATCGATAACTTCTCCAAGCTGATGAGGAGGAATATTTGTCGCCATACCTACAGCGATTCCTGCACCTCCATTTACAAGAAGGTTAGGGAATCTCGATGGAAGAACGAGCGGTTCTTTTTCCGTACCATCGTAGTTATCGCCATAATCTATCGTGTCTTTGTTGATATCACGCAGGATTTCCATGGAAATCTTGGACATGCGGGCTTCTGTATAACGCATGGCTGCTGCGGAGTCTCCATCGACAGAACCAAAGTTTCCGTGACCATCGACAAGCATGTAGCGATAAGCAAAATTCTGAGCCATCCGAACCATCGTATCGTAAACGGCAGAATCACCGTGCGGGTGATACTTACCGATAACTTCCCCAACGATACGTGCGGATTTTTTATAAGCTTTATCAGAGTGCATGCCTAAGTCGTGCATGGCATATAATATTCGCCGGTGTACCGGTTTTAAACCATCTCGTACATCTGGAAGTGCACGAGCGACGATTACACTCATCGCATAATCTAGAAAGGAAGTTCTCATCTCATTGCTTATATTGACTTCCTCTACGCGAGGGCGTTCAGGTTGATCAACCATTCCAATTACCTCCTAGTTACCAGTTCGCTTCTATTTCTTATATATCTAAGTTTTTCACGTATTGAGCGTTTTCCTGAATAAAGTTTCTTCGCGGTTCTACTTTATCACCCATTAAAATGTCAAACGTCTCATCGGCACTTATCGCGTCTTCAAGATTCACCTGCAGAAGTGTCCGTGTTTCTGGATCCATTGTTGTTTCCCACAGCTGCTCGGGATTCATTTCTCCAAGACCTTTGTAACGCTGAACGTTTGGTTTTGGCGATGCCGGAATTTCCTTAAGCAAAGCTTCAAGCTGCCGATCACTATACGTATAGTTCACGGATTTACCCTGCTTAATTTGATAAAGCGGCGGCTGAGCAATATAAATATAACCGTATTCGATCAATGGGCGCATATACCGGTAGAAGAAAGTAAGCAGCAATGTACGAATATGCGCTCCATCCACATCGGCGTCTGTCATAATTACAATTTTATGGTAACGGGCTTTGGATATATCAAATTCTTCTCCAATTCCTGTCCCAAGAGCGGTAATAATTGTACGAACTTCATTATTCGATAAAATTTTATCAAGTCGTGCTTTTTCTACATTTATGATCTTTCCTCGAAGTGGCAGGATGGCCTGAAAATGACGGTCCCGCCCCTGCTTGGCAGATCCGCCGGCAGAGTCACCCTCAACGATATAAAGTTCTGATATTTTGGCATCTTTAGAAGAACAGTCCGCCAATTTACCCGGCAAATTGGAAACTTCCAGTGCATTTTTCCGGCGTGTCAGTTCCCGTGCTTTTTTGGCAGCCATACGGGCACGTGATGCCATAAGTCCTTTTTCTACTACTTTTTTCGCCATATCCGGGTTCTCGAACATAAACCGTGACAAAGCTTCGGAAAAAAGCGAGTCCGTAATTGTGCGGGCTTCACTGTTACCAAGCTTAGTTTTCGTCTGTCCTTCAAACTGTGGATTCGGGTGCTTAATAGAAATGATCGCTGTCAAACCTTCACGGACATCGTCCCCCGTTAAGTTTGGATCTGTTTCCTTAAACATATTATTTTTTCTGGCATAGTCATTAATCACACGTGTCAAACCTGTCTTAAAGCCTGATTCATGGGTTCCCCCTTCATACGTGTGAATATTATTGGCATATGAATAAAGATTGCTTGCGAATCCATCGTTATACTGCATTGCAATCTCAATAGAGATTCCGTCCTGTTCATCCTCGATAAACAGAGCTTCATGAATGGGATCACGCGTACGGTTCATATGTTCCACGTAAGAGAGAATCCCGCCTTCATAATAATATTTCTGTATTTCACGATCACTGCGTTTATCTTCAAGAGTAATAGTTAACCCTTTATTTAGAAAAGCCAGCTCACGAATACGACTGGCTAACGTATCGTAGTTATATTCCTGAGTTTCAGAAAAAACTTCAGGATCAGGTGTAAATGTAACTTTTGTTCCTGTAATATCCGTATCGCCGATTACTTCAAGATCAGCTTGAGGAACACCACGGTGATATTTCTGGTAGTGGACTTTACCGTCACGGTGAACGAAAATTTCAAGTTTCGAGGAAAGGGCATTAACGACAGAAGCCCCTACACCGTGAAGACCGCCGGAAACTTTATATCCGCCTCCGCCGAATTTACCGCCTGCGTGCAGTACAGTCATGATTACTTCAACCGCTGGACGCCCCTGCTTCTCATGCATACCAACCGGGACACCCCTGCCGTTATCGATAACGGTAATGCTGTTGTCCTCTTCAATGATTACTTGAATATAATCACAGTATCCGGCCATCGCTTCATCAATACTGTTATCCACGATCTCCCAGACAAGGTGGTGAAGGCCTCTTTCGTTTGTTGATCCGATATACATTCCCGGACGCTTACGCACAGCCTCTAAGCCTTCAAGTACCTGTATCTGATTTTCATCATACGCCTGTTGTTCCTGTAAAATTTCTTCTTTCATGGTACTTCACCTACATTTCTAAAGGATATAAATTATTGCTCCAAATCCTCTGTATAATCTTCTAATCTATTTAAAGTCGAAATCATATTCGCCCGTTTTTTCAAAGTGTAGACCGATAAAGGACTAAAATAAATATAATCTTTAGTAATGACAATTGCTTTTGGTTCATGCTCTTGAGCTTCCACGACTTTTTTGTTTTTGCGCTGGTTAAAAATCATCTCCTCAATTATCGAAGAAGAACTTAACAGCGTATGATCAATAATACTTACTACATCCTTGGAATGGATGACATGGTCATCTCCAATGTGTATAAACAACTTGCCACCTCATTTCTGGACATCAATTGCGCCGTCCGTAACGTGAAAAATCTCGGCTTCTTTAAGGGCTTCGTGCTCAATGCCTTCAATACTCGTTGTGGAGACAAATGTCTGCACTTTCCCCTGAATGGTGTGAAGCAGATGGGATTGGCGATAGTCATCAAGCTCACTGAGTACATCATCCAATAGTAAAATCGGGTACTCCCCAACTTCACTGTGAATCAATTCTATTTCAGCAAGTTTTAAAGAAAGGGCCGTCGTACGCTGCTGGCCCTGTGATCCGTAGGTTTGAACGTCCTTCCCATTGACGAAAAAAACTAAATCATCTCGGTGCGGACCGGCAAGCGTTGTACCTCTTTCCACTTCTTTTGACTCGATTTCACGAAACTTTTCTTCAAAGCTTGTTCTTATTGTTTCCAAATCCATTTCCTCTGATACTTTGACACTAGCATCATAGGCAATTTCCAAGTCCTCAAGATTACGGCTGATTCCTTTATGGATGGGGGCAGCCCATGATCTGAGCAGGCGAAGAAACTTAAAGCGCCGTTCTACAATCGTTACAGCATGCTCAATCAGCTGGTCTGTCAATACATAGAGCATCGTTCGATCAGCTTTCGGTTTGCGCTGCAGCTCTTTTAATAAGTGATTTCTCTGCTTTAGAACCTTTTGAAATTGACCTAAATGGTAGATATAGCGAGGCTGTATCTGGCCGATTTCCATATCAATAAACCGACGACGCACCTGAGGACTGCCTTTTACCAGGTTCAAATCCTCAGGTGCAAACATGACGACATTAAGCGCGCCGATATAGTCGCTTAGTCTTTTTTGCTCTATATGATTGAGCTTCGCCTTCTTCCCTTTTTTTGAAAATACAATTTCCAAAGGGAATTTGCGATTACGCTTAAACACACTACCTTTTATTTTAGCATACTCTGCGTCCCATTGAATGAGTTCTTTATCACGGGGGGTTCGATGGGATCGGGTAAAAGCCAGTGCGTAGATGGCTTCCATTAAATTGGTCTTACCCTGGGCATTTTCACCAATAATAACGTTAATGGTATGGTCAAATGTTAATGAGAGTTGGTCATAGTTGCGATATGACCTTAACGACAGCTCTTGAATGTGCATAGTATTTGAAGAAGCCGCCTATTCTTCACGTACGACTTCAAAAACTCCAAACTCAGGAATTTCTACGACATCTCCCAGGTAAAGCTTTCGTCCACGTCTCTGCTCCCGCTCACCATTTACGTAAACATCAAATTCAGCTAAGAAAACTTTCACCATACCGCCGGACTCTACGACATTGCTTAATTTTAAAAATTGTCCAAGCGGAATGTATTCAGTATTTATTTCAATACGTTCACTCATAAATTCACCCTATTTTTCATGGTTTGTCTTATCTCTCTATTTTACTAAAGATATCGCTTTAAGGAAAGCAAACCAAAGAATATAACATAAATCGGTAATAATGTATGCATTTTCTCTACAAAAAGAAAAAAACCGCCATGATTTTCGATCATAACGGCTTTTTAAATTGTTTTCATACTATCAGCTTTTTAATCGCTGGTGAAATTAATACGTTCTGACCGGCAGGATAAGCTGAAGAATTTGATCATCATCTACTGGACGGATAAGAAATGGACGCATGGCGCCCGTAAATTCTATTTTCACTTGTTCATCATTGATCGCTTTTAAAGCATCCATCATGTACTTCGCACTGAAAGAGATTTTTAACTCTTCTCCCTCAATAGACTCTGCGACTATTTCTTCTACTACATTCCCAACCTCCGGTGAGTTCCCGTTAATTTCAATTTGATGGCCTTCCTGTGTAATAAGACGTACCACATTGTTACGGTTCTCTTTCGCAAGGAGGGAGGCACGGTCAATCGATTGCAGAAGATCTTTTGCATCAATGATCATAACCGTTTTGCTCTGATCAGGAATTAACCGGGAAGTTTCCGGATAATTGCCGTCTAACAAACGAGATAAGAAATACAAATGCTTCGTTCTAAATAAAACCTGATTCTCCGTTACACTGATCTCAATTGGTTCATCAGAGTCGGAAAGAATTTTATTTAGTTCCGTCAGGCTTTTACCTGGAATAACGACAGCAGGAATTTCTCCTTGTGTTTCACGCTTTAATGGAATCTTTCTTGATGCAAGACGGTGGCTGTCTGTTGCCGTGAAATGAAGCAGCTCATCACTCAGTTGAACGTGAACTCCTGTCAAAATCGGGCGCGTTTCTGAAGAAGAAACAGCAAACACTGTCTGACGAATTAAATTTTTTAGAAGATCAGTTGGAAGTTCAAAACTGTCCTCAGTATGTAATTGAGGCAGCTGGGGATACTCTTCTGCATCCTGTCCATTCAGATGAAATTCTGCTTTTCCGGATTTAATTGTAACGTTTCGTTTATCATCGCTTTCAATATCGACATTTTTCTGTGGAAGCTTGCGTACAATATCAGGGAAATACTTAGCCTGCAAAACTATGCTTCCTGTCTCAATGTTTTCTACATACACGATTCCATCTTCCTCTGCAGGAATAAAAGATTCAATAGAAATATCTGAATCACTTCCCGTCAGCTTTACTCCGTCTGATGTAGCTTCCAACTTAATTCCTGTAAGAATTGGAATAGTGGTTCGTGAAGAGATGGCTTTCATTACATTTTGGACACTTTCCATTAACTGATCTCTTTGAATCGTAAATTTCATGGGAGATATTCCTCCTGTATATATTAATTATTTTTATTTAAAAAATAGTAATAGAAGTAATAGGGCCTGTGGATTTGTGGATAACCGTTTCGCACGCTTGTTTTGGCTAGTTATCCACATGTGGATAGGCTGTTGATGTATCTGATACTATTATCCACACTATTCAGGGTTAGTGAGCTTTCAACTGTTCGGTAATCTCATCAATTTCTCTTTGCAGCTGCTGATCTGTTGCAATCATTTTAGAAATCTTTTCATGGGCATGAATAACGGTTGTATGATCACGTCCTCCAAACTCCTCACCAATTTTAGGGAGAGAGAAATCGGTAAGCTCTCTTGAAAGATACATAGCAATCTGACGCGGGAATGCTATGGATTTGGTCCGTTTCTTCGCAGGGAAATCTTCCAGGCGCACATTATATTTTTCTCCTACCATCTCCTGAATGGATTCTATCGTTATTTTACGAGGCTTGGAGCTTGGAATAATGTCTTTTAATGCTTCTGCAGCCAGGGAAGCGTTGATATCGTGATTAATTAAAGAAGAGTAAGCAACAACACGAATTAAAGCCCCTTCTAATTCACGAATGTTTGTATCGATTTGATTAGCGATGTACAGCATTACTTCATTAGGGATATCAAGCCCTTCTGCTTTAGCTTTCTTCCGTAAGATTGCAATCCGTGTTTCTAAGTCAGGTGGCGTAATATCTGTAATGAGTCCCCATTCAAATCGGGAGCGCAGTCTATCCTCCAGTGTGGGAATTTCCTTAGGGGGACGGTCACTTGAGATCACGATCTGCTTGCTTTCTTCATGAAGCGTATTAAACGTATGGAAAAACTCTTCCTGTGTTTGTTCTTTTCCGGCAAGGAATTGAATATCATCTATGAGAAGAACGTCGACACTTCGATATTTATTTCGAAAATTGACAGCTTTATTGTCACGAATTGAGTTAATAAATTCATTAGTAAATTTCTCAGAAGATAAATAGACCACCTTGGCATTTGGATTATGATCCAGGACATAGTGTCCTATGGCATGCATAAGGTGGGTTTTTCCAAGTCCGACTCCCCCGTAAATAAACAGCGGGTTATACGCTTTAGCCGGAGCTTCTGCGACTGCTAATGATGCGGCATGAGCGAATCGGTTTCCAGAACCGATAACAAATGTGTCGAAAGTATATTTGGAATTCAGCATACTTTGAGGAGACTCTTCGCCGCCGTTATTTCTCATATCAGGCATTTTCTTATCCGAAAGCTTCACATCATCCAGGGAATCATCCTTGGTCTCTGGAATGATAAACCTGGTGGTAAGCTCGGCCCCTGTCACTTCACTTAATGTTTCTCTTATTAATCCTTCGTACTGGTTCTCCAGCCAGTCTCTGGCAAATTCATTTGGAGCTACAATGGTTAACGTATTTTCCTGCAGAGAATCAGCTTTAGTAGCTTTCAGCCATGTTTCAAAACTCGGCTTACTGATTTTTTCTTTCATATTCTCCAGCGTGTTGTCCCATAATTCGTGTATATTCTCCAAAATATCACCCCTTTCTCCTAAAAAGGAAAACAAAAAAGCCTTTCGTTCTTTTTTCCGAACGTAACCAAAAGATCGAAAGGTGATTGTACAATATTTGTATAACGTGCATATGTGATTTTTTACCCACTGGAATGTGGACGCATTTTCCCTATTAAACTAGTTCTAGTAAGAGGTTATTTTCATTATCCACACTACTGTTGATAACCTTTCAAACAACCATGTTAATAAATGTCCACATGTTATCCACAGATTGTGAATAATTTTACGTGGGTTCATCTTTATTCCAGAGTTAAACACAAATATAATACCAGATAAAATTACTTCATGCAATGGTCTTATGTAACTTATCCACAGACTCTACACCTTGTAGATAGTTTTTTTCCACAGTACTAGATTTTGTGATTAACCTGTCGATATTTGTTGTGGATAGTCTGATTCGCTCGTTTTAATTATACACAAGGGGTGTGGATGTTCGCTAAAAAAGAAAGATTACGAGGGTTTAAGTGTTATGTAACAGAAGCTGTTATATAACTGTCGGGGTTTTCTTGAGAATAAGGTAGTATGAAAATGAAATGGTAAAAAGAGAAATGCGGCTGGGAAATGACTCCCTTTCCGCGGTGAGCTAGCTCGCGTTACTCGCGGATCTCACCCTGGCTCTATCTCCCTGCAGGAGTCTCGCCATTTCCCAGCCTCTTAATCGTTAGTAGTGGAAACGGAACGCTGTAGGTTCATTAAACGTTCTGGTGGTAGAGATTTTCTCTTATATAATGTTCCGTTACGCCTAAAAATATAAAGGGCCGGGGGAAACAGCGAGACTCCTATGGGAGAAAAGAACAGGGTGAGATCCCGCAGGGCTAAAAGCCCGAGGAAGCTCAGCGTTCGCTCATGGAAAGCGAGTTGTTTCCCCAGGACCGGCTCTCTATTTTAAAGAAAACGGAACACGTCTCTTATCGCATTATTAGAAACTCTTAACTGGACGCTACGAACAAATATCATCAATAGTAAATAGCTTATTATTTAAAAGAATGCATTGACACAAATTCACAGATTGATTATAATTATCGGGACTGCCTTTTAGATATCGTTTTTGTATTCGATAGCAAACTACCTCAGGAGGTGTATATATATGAAACGTACATTTCAACCAAATAACCGTAAGCGTAAGAAAGTACACGGCTTCCGTGCGCGTATGAGCACTAAGAACGGTCGTCACGTACTAGCTCGTCGTCGCCGTAAAGGAAGAAAAGTATTATCAGCCTAGGCCACTGAACCAATCAGTGGTCTTTTTTCTAGTTAAAGAATAATCGAAGGATTTTAGGAGCTTGATTCCATGAAGAAAACTTACCGAATTAAAAAGAATGAAGAATTTCAACAGGTTTTTCAACATGGTGAGTCGTTCGCCAATCGTCAGCTTGTTCTTTATTACTTAAAAAAGAAAGATCAGCCACACTTTCGAATCGGTTTATCGGTAAGTAAGAAGATTGGAAACGCCGTAATGAGAAATCAAATCAAACGATACTTAAGACAAGCCTTTCACGAATTGGAAACTCAAATTAAGCCTGACTACGATTTTGTGATTATTGCGAGAAAACCAACCCATAAAATGGGTTTTCATGAAATAAAAAGCAGCTTGACCCACGTTTTATATAAATCACGGCTTCTCGATAAGAAGATGAGAAACTGACAAATTATATAGGCACGTCTTATAGAAAAGTGCTACACTATTCTATAGTGAAATGTGAAAGTGTAAGGAGGAAGTACGTTGCGTAAAAAATGGATAGCATTACTTGCTATGACAGGTATGCTGACCTTCCTAACCGGGTGTATGGATGTCAACAAAGAGATCACCTCGGAAAGTACAGGTTTTTGGAATGAATATATCGTTTATCCGTTATCACAAACATTACAATTTTTTGCTGATTCTACAAATGGAAGCTACGGATTAGCTATCATAATCGTTACGATTATTATTCGTCTTATTCTTCTGCCGTTAAACGTTAAACAGCTGAAAAGCTCTAAAGCAATGCAGGACATTCAGCCGCAATTGCAGGAGCTTCGTCAAAAATACAGTTCTAAAGATGCTCAAACACAGCAGAAGCTTCAGCAGGAAACAATGCAGCTTTTCCAGAAAAATGGAGTCAATCCACTGGCCGGATGTCTTCCGATTATTGTGCAAATGCCGGTGTTAATTGGTTTCTACCATGCGATTATGCGTACAGAAACCATTCAGAGCCATAGTTTTCTTTGGATGGAGCTTGGCTCACCGGATCCGTTTCTTGCGATCCTCACGGCGGCCACAACGTTCCTTCAGCAGAAGCTGATGATGGCTGGAAACACTGCGGCTCAAAACCCGCAGATGCAGATGATGCTTTACGTAATGCCGTTAATGATCGGTACATTTGCATTCTTTTTCCCATCTGCGCTGGCTGTATACTGGATCGTGGGTAACCTTGTAATGATCCTGCAGACATTGTTTATTCGTAAACCAATGATGAAAGAGCAGACAGGAGGCGCGAGCAAGTGAAGCAGATGACTGCTACTGGCAATACAATTGATGAAGCGGTCCAATCAGCACTAGATCAGTTACAAACATCAAAGGACCAAGTTAACGTTGAAGTCATTGATGAAGGTAAAAAAGGTTTTCTAGGAGTATTTGGTACGAAACCAGCTATTGTGAAAGTCTCTATTGTAAAAGATCCTGTGCAGGAAGCCGAGTCATTTGTTAAAGAAGTAGCAGCACAAATGGGGGCGCCTGTCGAAGTTACCACTAAACTAGATGGAAAACATTTATTTATGGAATTAGAAGGCGAGAAAATTGCCATGTTAATCGGCAAGCGGGGACAAACCCTCAATTCTCTGCAATATCTTGTACAGCTTGCGGTCAACCGTGAATCTGATCAGTTTTACAACGTGCTTCTGGATGCGGAAAATTACCGGTCCAGAAGGCGGGAAACGTTAGAAACCCTGGCGAACCGTTTAGCAGAAAAAGCGATCAGAACGGGAGAGTCGGTTCATTTAGAGCCTATGCCTTCCTATGAAAGAAAGGTCATTCATTCGGCTCTGCAGAATCATTCAAAAGTAGAAACAGATTCAGCTGGAAATGATCCGAAACGCCATATTGTGATTCATCCTATTCGTTAAACATTCGTTTATGTGAGCTGGCCCACACCGGGCCGGCTCTTTTTATTTTTGATAGATCATAGAGAATCAGGACTTCAGCCAGTCTTTGCATTTTTGAAAAAAAGTTATCAACATGTGGATAATATGAAAAGATCCCCTTTCCAAATATACCTTTCATGTGTTAATCTATTATGTTAGTGAGTTTAAATTTTACCACCTTGTGGATAACTATATACTACTAAATTTTAAGGAGGTGACCGCGTGTGGAAATGGATACGATTACTGCCATATCAACTCCAATGGGAGAAGGGGCCATTGCTATCGTTCGATTAAGCGGTCCGGAGGCTGTGGACAATGCAGCAAAGCTTTTTAAAGGAAAAGATTTAAATGAAGCGGATTCTCATACGATGCACTATGGAAAACTGATTGACCCGGAATCCGGTGAAGTAGCCGAAGAAGTAATGGTCTCTGTCATGCGTGCACCGAAGACGTTTACGAGAGAAGATGTTGTGGAGATTAACTGTCATGGAGGGCTCGTCTCAGTCAATCGAGTGCTCGAGCTAATATTGGCAAACGGGGCAAGACTAGCAGAGCCAGGCGAATTTACGAAACGTGCCTTTATGAATGGGAGAATTGACCTTTCCCAGGCGGAAGCCGTCATGGATCTAATCCGTGCGAAAACGGATCGGGCGATGAACGTGGCTTTAAAACAAATGGATGGACGTTTATCTCATCTCATCCAGAACCTTCGTCAAAAGCTGCTTGAAACGCTTGCCCATGTGGAAGTGAATATCGATTACCCGGAATATGACGACGTGGAAGAAATGTCGAATGAGATGATGCGAGAGAAAACGAGAGAGGTTCATACAGAGATTGAGAAACTTCTCGAAACCGCTCGTCAGGGTAAAATTCTTCGTGAGGGGTTAGGAACAGCCATTATCGGACGTCCAAACGTAGGGAAATCTTCTCTTATGAATGCCCTTGTTCACGAAAATAAAGCAATTGTTACGGAAATTCCAGGTACAACGCGCGATGTTATCGAAGAATATGTAAATGTCCGCGGTGTTCCTTTACGACTGATAGATACAGCTGGGATCCGCGAAACCGAAGATATTGTTGAACGTATTGGGGTGGAGCGTTCTCGCCAAGTATTAAAAGAAGCCGATCTGATCCTCCTTGTGTTAAACTATGGAGATGAGCTCACTGATGAAGATCGGAAGCTTTTTGAAGCCGTTAACGATCTGAATATCATCGTTATTGTTAATAAAATGGATCTCGATCCGAAGCTTGATCTTGAGGAAGTGAAGAGATTAACTGGAGATCACCCCGTCGTGTCGACAGCCCTTATTCGGGAAGAAGGCATTGATCAGCTTGAGAAAGCGATCGCTGATACCTTCTTTGAAGGTGATCTTGATGCCGGAGACATGACCTATGTGTCCAATGTCCGTCATGTGCAGCTTTTAAAGCAGGCGAAGCAGGCATTAGAAGATGCACAGGAAGGCATGGAAATGGGAGTACCGATCGATGTCGTCCAGATTGATGTCACCCGTACATGGGAGCTGCTGGGCGAGATTATTGGTGATGCTGTCCATGAAAGTTTAATTGATCAGCTGTTTGCACAGTTTTGCTTAGGGAAATAACTATATTGAATATAAAGGAGAGACAACCAAAATGACTTACGATGCAGGGCATTACGATGTAATTGTTATTGGTGCCGGTCATGCTGGAGTGGAAGCTGGTTTAGCGGCCGCGAAACGCGGGGCAAAAACCTTAATGCTTACACTGAATTTAGATTTGGTTGCTTTTATGCCGTGTAACCCGTCAATTGGCGGTCCGGCAAAAGGAATAGTTGTACGTGAAATTGACGCGCTTGGAGGAGCAATGGGGAAAGTTATTGATAAAACCCATATCCAGATGCGATTGTTAAATACAAGAAAAGGCCCGGCTGTCCGTGCGCTTCGTGCACAGGCAGACAAGCCGCTCTATATAAAAGAAATGAAACGTCTTCTTGAAAGCCAGGAGAACCTGACCCTTCGCCAGGGAATGGTAGAGAAGCTTCTTGTAGAAGACGATCAGGTAAAAGGTGTAGTAACGGAAACGAAAGCGGCTTACTATGCACCGACAGTTATCGTAACGACAGGAACGTTTATGCGCGGCCGTGTAATCATTGGGGATCTTTCCTATGAAAGCGGTCCGAACAACCAGAGAACTTCTGTTTCTCTTTCTGAACAGCTTGAAGAGCTTGGAATTGAAATGGTCCGTTTTAAAACAGGTACGCCGATGCGTGTGAACAGCCGTACCATTGACTATTCCAAAACAGAAATCCAGCCCGGTGAAGAAGAACCGCGTTTCTTTTCATATGAAACAACTGAATATATTACCGACCAGATTCCTTGCTGGCTCACTTACACAAACGAACACACCCACAAAGTCATTAATGATAATCTAGGTCTGTCTGCGATGTATTCTGGAATGATCAAAGGAACCGGGCCGCGTTATTGCCCATCTATTGAAGATAAAATTGTGCGGTTTAACGATAAACCGCGCCACCAGATTTTCTTAGAGCCGGAAGGACGCGACACAGAAGAGGTCTATGTACAGGGAATGTCTACATCCCTGCCTGAATATGTCCAAAAAGAAATGATGGAAACAGTACCCGGACTTGAAAATGCTGAAATTATGCGGGCCGGCTATGCGATAGAGTATGATTCCATCGTGCCTACCAATCTATGGCCAACACTTGAGACGAAAAAAATCAGCGGCTTGTTTACAGCCGGTCAGCTGAATGGAACGTCCGGCTACGAGGAAGCGGCAGGACAAGGAATTATGGCCGGAATTAATGCGGCAGCTAAAGCGCTGGACTTAGAGCCGCTAATCCTTGACCGTTCCCAGGGGTATATCGGGGTTATGATCGATGACCTTGTTACAAAAGGAACATCCGAGCCTTACCGTCTGCTTACATCTCGTGCCGAATTCCGACTGATGCTGCGTCACGATAACGCTGACTTAAGACTTACAGAAATCGGGCACCGTATCGGAACCATTTCCGATGAGCGTTTTGCACGCTTTGAAGAGAAGAAACGCCTGATTGAAGAAGAAAAAGAGCGTCTAAACAAACTTATTTTAAAACCGACAGAAGAGGTGCAGGAAGTTGTGGAAGCAGCGGGAGGCAGTCTGTTAAAAGATGCCATCCGCGCCATTGATCTTATGCGCCGTCCTGAAATGAAATATGAAGCGATCGAAAAATTATCGCCAAGCGAAAAACAACTGGACGATGATGTAAAAGAACAAGTGGAAATTCAAATTAAGTATGCAGGATATATTAAGAAAGCTCTTGATCAGATCGAGAAAATGCGTAAAATGGATGCAAAATCGATTCCAGAAGATATTGACTATGGTCAAATCAATGGATTGGCAACAGAAGCACGTGAACGTCTGAAAAAAGTACGTCCGCTTTCTGTCGGTCAGGCCTCCCGTGTATCTGGTGTAAACCCTGCCGATGTTTCCATTCTGCTCGTTTATATCGAACAAGGAAAAATTGCAAAAGTATCAGGCGAATAAAGAAAGGACGGACCTATGGATAGAAATACCTTTCTCGAGGCGTTAAAAAAACAAGGGATACAACTTAATGATCAACAGCAGGAGCAGTTTCACAAATACTACGAAATTTTAGTGGAGTGGAATGAGAAAATGAATTTGACCGCCATTACCGATGAAGAAGGCGTGTACTTGAAGCATTTCTACGATTCGTTAACGGCTGCTTTCTATCATGATTTCACAAAACCGCTGCGGATGTGTGATGTAGGGGCGGGGGCCGGTTTTCCAAGTCTGCCGCTGAAAATTGTATTCCCTGAATTGAAAGTTACGATTGTCGATTCATTGAAGAAACGAATCACCTTTTTGAATCACTTAGCCCATGAATTAGGGTTGAAAGATGTCGCATTTTATCATGACCGTGCAGAGAATTTTGGAAAGAACCCTAATTTTCGAGAAGGGTATGACCTGGTTATGGCCCGTGCTGTGGCCAGAATGTCTGTCCTAAGCGAGCTCTGCCTTCCACTTACAGCCAAAGGAGGAACCTTTATGGCCATGAAGGGACCAAACCTGGCAGAGGAAATGGAGGATGCACAGCTAGCCATCCAGACCGTAGGCGGAGAAATTCAAGAGGTATTCACATTTGAGCTGCCTGAAGAGGGCAGTGAGCGTAACATCGCTTTAATTGAAAAACGCCGCAAAACACCTAAAAAATACCCGCGTAAAGCGGGAACACCAAATAAAGAACCTATACAATAAGCTGCCATTTTTATGGCAGCTTTTTTTATTAGGTTAAGAAGCACGAGGGGGATGATATTTTTTTCTTTCGACGTGTCTAAGCTCATATAAATAAGGGTATTATCCATAGTAAGCTAGCTCCTTTCGTAATGTAGCTCTGATAGGGTATAGGGTCTTATATCCCATTAACCTACGACTTTACGAGTAAGGATCTAGCTTTTTCGTTCATAATAACTCAGGCTTTTCTTCCATAGAGATTTTCCGGCTAGGTTCCGATTAACTTTATGAAGAGAACAGGGCCGGGGGAAACAGCTTGCTTTTTTGGGTAAAAAATGAGCTTTCTCGGGATTTGACCTCTAGTATCTTCCCTATGTTCTATGCGGCTAGGATCCGTTTACCTTAATGAAGAGAGCCGGGACTGGGGAAAGACTCGCTTTCCATGGGCGAACGGTGAGCTTCCTCGGGCTTTTAGCCCTCCGGGATCTCACCCTGTTCTATCCTCCCATAGGAGTCCCGCCGTTTCCCCTGGCCCTTTATGTTTTTTTCAGTAACGGAACCTTAACTTAAGAGGAATGGTGTAGAGTCGAAGCATAGTGTTCCGTTTACACCATCAACGGTAAAGAGGCTGGGAAATGGCGAGACTCCTGCAGGGAGATAGAGCCATGGTGAGATCCGCGAGTGTAACGAGCTAGCTCATCGGCTCCCCGCGGAAAGCGAGCTATTTCCCAGCCTCGTTCCTATTTACTATAATAACGGTATTTTCTTTTTTTCCCTTCTCAGAAATAAGGAAAGAAAGGGAAATGGGGAGCTTCCTGCGGCAGGGAGAGAAAGAGCCATGGTAAGATCAGCCAGTGTAACGAGCTAGCTCACCAGTTCTCCGCGGAAAGGGAGTCATCTCCCAGCCGCTTTTCTCTTTTTACCGTAAACGGAAACATAACATCAAATCTAAATTTCAGGAGGAGATAAATATGCAGCTCGTAATCCTCTCAGATACTCATATGCCCAAAAAAGCAAAACAACTGCCCAAAAGGCTGGTCAAGGAATTACAAGAAGCCGATCTCATTATCCATGCCGGTGATTGGCAGACGCTTGATGTCTATGAAGAGCTGAAGCAGTATGGCAGGGTGGAAGGAGTGTACGGGAACGTGGATGGAGAAGACATTACAAAAGTTTTTCCACGCTCTCAAATTCTTGAGCTTAATGATTACCGAGTTGGCTTAGTCCATGGACATGGGGATAAAAAAACGACCGAAAAGCGTGTGATTGAGGAGTTTGAAGGTGAAGAAATCGATCTTATCATATTCGGTCACTCTCATCTGCCGCTTTTACGATTTGTAAAAAAAACCTTGCTCTTTAACCCCGGGTCTGCGACAGACAAACGAAGGCTTTCTCATTACTCTTTTGGAAAAATAAGCATCAATGACGGCATTCACGCCGAGCATATTTTTTATGACTCCTTCGATTGACAGGTAGGACAGTAATAACAGCGGCGTGATCCTGCTTTTATTTTAATGATTTCTGACCCGTCCACACGGCAGGGCTGTCCTTCACGGTTAAAAACCCAGTGTCTGTACTCATTCCGTTTAGCTCCTTTTGCCTTTAGCCGATGTGCTAATTCAAGGTCTGTTGTAATTCCTTGATGTTTGTAAGAGCGCCACATAAGCTCTATACAGGCGTTTGCGGCTTTCTTTAACTGGTTTTCCGAGCAGTCTATCGGCCTTAATTCCGGGTGAATGCCGGCTGTAAATAAAATTTCACTCCTTAAGTAATTTCCCACTCCCGCAATAAATCCCTGGTCTAATAAAAGAGCCGTCCATCGTCTGCGGTGAAAACGAGAGCTTTTAAAACGATCCACTAGCTCTTCTTCCGTCACGTGATCATTTAATAAGTCCGGGCCTGCTTTGACGATGAAAGGGTGAAGCTCGACTTCTTCGTCACGTAAAACTTCTATATCAGAAGCACTGTAAAGCAGTGCGGATTTTTTCTCATTATGTATGGCAAAACGAAGCTGGCGGTTTGTCTTTGGATAATTATAGGGATTTCTAACATACCACTTTCCGTAAAGCTGATTATGAGAATAGACGGTATATCCGTTATTAAAGCGGATCAGCATGGCTTTTCCTTTTGTTTCTACTTTGAGGACTTCTGAGCCTCTAAATAATGTCTCATAGTCTTTAAAATGATCAAATGCAAAAAACACTTCAAGGACAGGTTTGTCCAATAGAGCCTTTTCTACTTGATCGGCTGCCTTTCGAATTTCTGGTCCTTCGGGCATTTAAGCTTCACTTCTTTCTACTTTATTTATATTGATATTGTAAAAGGTAACAAAGGCTGGACAAAAAGCAAGCTGCATGCTTTTCTTTGCCGTAAAAAAGCACCTGCTGTAGTATTCAGCAGGTGCTTTTGTTTATAAGCTGTATTAGCTTGTCATCAGCATACCGCCGTTAATGTGAATGAATTGGCCGGTAATATACGTAGAGTCATCAGAAGCTAACAGTACATAGCTTCCCACATGCTCTACAGGCTGGCCAGGACGTCCCATAGGCGTTTGTGTGCCGAACTCTTCTACTTTATCTTCATCAAATGAAGCTGGGATCAGCGGTGTCCAAATCGGACCTGGTGCTACTCCGTTTACACGGATTCCTTTATCGACTAACTGGGCGGCCATTGATCTCGTAAAGGCTACGACCGCTCCTTTTGTTGCTGTGTAATCGACAAGCTGAGGATTTCCTTTATACGGATTAATAGAAGCCGTATTGATGATCGCACTTCCTCGTTTTAAATGGGGAATAGCCGCTTTTGTCATATAAAACACAGAGAAAATATTTGTTTTAAATGTTCTTTCCAGCTGTTCTGCGGAAATCTCGGTAAGGTCATCGGTTGGATGCTGCTCTGCCGCGTTATTAACGAGAATATCGAGTTTGCCAAGTTCATTTACTGTTTGTTCCACAGCATCTCGGCATACAGATTCTTCCCCAACATCTCCTGGAATTAATATCGCACGACGTCCTTCTTCTTCAATTTTTTGCTTCGTATATTCGGCATCTTCATGCTCATCTAAATAAGAAATAGCAACATCGGCGCCTTCCTTCGCATAACCAATCGCTACGGAACGTCCGATTCCACTGTCCCCTCCAGTAATTAAGGCAACTTTTCCTTTTAATTTATTTCCACTTGTATAATCCTCATCTGCCTGCAGCGGCAGAGGTTCCATTTCATTTTCATAACCAGGCTGTCGGTCCTGTACCTGTCCAGGCTGTCCATCGGTCTGTCTATCCATGCGGCTCATATATAAATACCTCCTTGAAAAATTGCTTTCACAAACAATAGATTCCACCTGGGTAAATTTTCAAACTTTGGAAGCGTATTTATTATGTTAAAAAAAGGATGTAATGCAATTTAATACATCTGCCTCAGGCGGTTTCAAATACTAGTAAAAAAGGGTATGGAAGAAGTATGCCTTCAGGTGTGAAATATCTCCTAATTTAAAAAAAACCTTTCTAATATAGGTTTTAAGTTTTTATACATGGGAAGGTGTTATAAAAGCCTGGATCCCAATGCTTGAAAAAAAGTAGGTGATGAACATGAGTCGTAAAGAAAATGAACACGACGATTCATCAGATAATATCTTCGAAAAAGTTGAAGGGGGTGTTAAGAAGTCAGCAAGAGCCGTCAAAAAGCAGTGGCCCCGTGTTAAAAGAGTAGCGAAGAAGTCAGATGATCCATCAGATGTTAAAGAAAATGTGGAAGATGAAGTAAAAGATGAAATTGGAGACCAGGTGAAGAAGCAGTTTAAAACCAAGCTTCAGTCTGGCGCAAGTAACTTACAGAATAATCTCCAGGAGAAGAAGGAAGAAAACGCAGAAAAAGTTCACAGCAAAGCAGAAGATGCTAAAGAGAAATTGCAGGATAACTTACTGGAATTTAGAGAAGGTGTTAAATCCTTCAAGGAATCTGGAGAAGAGCTTCAGGAGAAGATAAGTGGAAATGCGCCTACCGGTGACAAGAGTAATAAGAAGAATGGAACAAAGGTAAAAAACAGCAGTGATATTAAAAGTGCGAATGATTTAAAAAGCTATGATCAAGTAAAAGGCCCTAATGATATTAAAGGGGTTTCAAATATTAAATCTTACTTTAGTGATTAATTGAAAGGAGCATGATCGAATAATGGCTATTCAAAAATCAACTGATAGTTCAAGCTTGGCAGAGGTAATTGACCGTATTTTAGATAAAGGTATTGTTATTGATGCTTATGCACGTATTTCAGTAGTAGGTATTGAACTTATAACGATTGAGGCACGCGTTGTAATTGCCAGTGTGGATACTTGGTTGCGTTATGCTGAGGCTGTCGGCCTTCTTCGCGATGAAGTGGAAGATGAAGGTCTGGGCGGCCGCTTGAGTGAAGATACTTCCCAGTCATCTCAAGGATCCCAGCAGAATGAACGCGCTCAATTTAATATTTAAACAAAAAAGAGGGCTGGAGTTCAACCTCTAGCCCTCTCATTTAATGTTTAGGATAGTGAGGGATTAGCTTATGAAAATTATGGACAATGTGACGAATTTTTTTAAAGACCATATTGCTCCGCCTCATAAAGTCATTTCCGTAAAAAAGCGGGAAGAGGAAGAAGGCTGGAGAGTGCTTGTGGAAGTCGTTGAAGAGAGAGAATATATGCGTAAATACGCCCATGATGAAATGGTTGGATTGTATGAAGTGTTTGTGGGCAGTGATAAAGAAGTTGAGGAATTCAACCGGATCAGCTTGAGGTTCCGCAGTGATTTGGAAGAACAGGAACAATAATATAGGGAGGGGAGAGCATGTCAACATTAAAACCCACCAGGCTTTCGCCTGACACACCGCAAAACGTGTACGACCATCCCTATTTTAAAAACCTGATTAAGCGGTCACAAAGGTATTTAGCCGCAGGATACCCTGTTCATTATACAGGTCCTTCAGGGATAGGGAAGACGACACTTGCCCTCCATCTTGCTAAAAAGCGCAATCGTCCTGTTCTGCTAATTAACGGCAATAAAGACTTATCTAACGAGGACTTAATTGGAGCTTATACAGGCTACCGGAGGAAAAAACTGAATGACAATTTTGTTAGAACCGTTCGAAAGATTGAGGAAAGTGTTTCGGAAGAGTGGGTAAACGGCCGTTTGTATGAAGCAGTCAAAGAAGGATATACGGTAGTTTATGACGAATTCACCCGTTCCCAGCCGGAAACTAACAACTTATTTCTTTCTATTTTAGAAGAAGGTATTCTTCCTCTCTATGGAACGAAGCGTACGGAATCCTATATAGATGTACACCCTGATTTCTCCATTATCTTTACGAGTAATCCAGCGGAGTACGCAGGAGTATATCAATCCCAGGATGCCCTGCTCGACCGAATGATTACACTGTCTCTTCACTCAATGGATGAAGAAGCGGAAATTGCGGTCGTTGCAAGCAGAACTTCCTTGAGTAAGGAAAAATCAGAAAAAATTGTAAAATTCGTAAACCGAGTCCGGGAAATAGTTGAAGGAGCAGATGGAGAGGAAAATTTAAGCTTAAGAGCCTCTCTTATGATAGCGGAAGTCGTCCGCAAATATAACTTGAAAGTAAAAGGCAGCAGTGAAGAATTCCAGGATATCTGTCTTGATATCACACTTTATCCGCTGCAGATGGGAACCCATTTTTCCGTACCATTTGAGGAATTAAAAGAACAGGTTTTAGAAGAATGCAGAAAGGTATAGGGGGATTTTAAAATGACTCAGGAAACAGGAATTTATATTTTCTGCAGTATTCAGACAGAAGAAAAGAAAGAATTGGAACCGATTGAATTTGAAGGAGAAACACGTGAAGTTTTCACTATTCATTATAAAGATGCCGCAATGATTGCTGCAGAAGTTCCGATGAAAATTTATCAACCGACTCGAGATAACTTAATGCTTCACCAGAAAGTAATTTCAAACGTGATGGAAACATCCGACACGGTTGTGCCGATCAGTTTTGGAAATGTTTTTAACTCTTCTGAAGATGTGGAAGTTCTCATTGAGAACCTTTACCCGCAGCTGTCTAAGCTGTTCCCTGAGATTAAAAACAAAATTGAAGTCGGCTTGAAAGTGGTTGGTAAAAAAGAATGGCTTGAGGAACAGGTTTCTCAAAATGAAAAAATGATGAAACAGAAAAGCAAGGTTTCTCAAAAATCAAAGGATGCCGGCTATTTTGACCGTATTGAAATAGGAGAAATGGCGCGCAAGTTCTTTACTTCCCTTCAGGATGAGGTCGAACAGGATATTCATGAGCCTCTGCTTAAGCTGTCAGCATCCGCAAAAGCGAATGAGCCAATTGGGGAGAAGATGCTGTTAAACGGCGCCTATTTGATTGACCGTGAGAAAGAAGAGCAATTTGATAAGAAGGTTAATGAACTTCACGATAAGTGGCAGGATAAAGTTGAATTTAAGTATACCGGCCCTTGGCCTGCTTACAACTTTATCAATATTAAACTAAAGGTGGAGGAACCAACATGATCTTTAAGTTATTCACTTCACCGTTCAGTCTTATAAAAAAAGTCGGGGAACATGTGAAAGAAGAAGTGGATAAGGAATTTTATGATATAGAGCACATTCAGCAAAAACTCATTCATCTGCAAATGATGTATGAATTAGAAGAAGTGTCAGAAGAAGTCTATAAAGAACAGGAAGAAGAGCTCCTCCAGCGTTATGAAACTGCAAAGAGATTAGAAATGGAGGAGTGGCAGGAATTAACGAAGAGATAATGGACAGGGGAGAATGGCGGTAATGAGTAAATATCTTTATTTATACGGCATTATGATGACGCCACAAAATGAGACAAAACCTTTCTCTTCCATGAAAGGGATAGACAATGAGCATGAGGTGCAAATCAAGGTGTTCGATGAGTTGTCTGCTGTCATCTGTCATGTGGATGAATCAGAATACGGGGAAGAAGTCTTAGAAGAAAAAACAGACCAGATGGAATGGGTACAGGAAAAGGCCTTTCATCATCATGAAATGTTAATGAAGCTGAATGAAGAAATAACGATTATACCGATGAAGTTTTGCACGATTTATCAAAGCGAAAATAATTTGGGAAAGATGATAAACGATCACAAATCACAAATGCTGTCGCTTTTGGAACAGCTTGACGATAAAGAAGAATGGAACTTGAAAATATATTGTGATCGCGAAAAGTTAACAAAACAGGTCGCTGATCACAATTTAAATATAAAAGAAAAGCGAGAAGAAATTGCCCAAATGTCAAAAGGGCGGCAATATTTAGAATCAAGAAAATTAGATCAGTATATAGAGCAGGAAGCTGAGAGAGAACAGGATCAGTTTGGCTCGGCCCTTCATGAAAAATTAACCCAATGGAGTGCTCAGGACACAGTTAAAAAAAATTGGAAGCGTGATGTCACAGGACGAGAAGAAGAAATGTGCTGGAACAGTGCCTATCTTGTCCCTTTGAAGGATGTGGAAAATTTTTTGGAGATTATTTCGGAAGCGAACAAAAAGAATGAGGATTCCGGCTATATTCTCGAAATCACTGGTCCGTGGCCGGCATATCATTTCGTAAATTTAATGCAAAGCGAGGCGTAAGCAATGTCGCATAGAGAAAACTTTAAAAATAAAGAAGTTGGCTTAATCGATATTCTTGATACGGTCCTCGATAAAGGCGTAGCCATTAAAGGAGATCTGATTATTTCCATTGCCGGCGTAGATTTAGTTTATCTGGATCTGCGAGTGCTTATATCCTCTGTAGAAACCCTCGTGCAGTCGAAAATGGAGACAGATTCGATCTCTTCCAAACGTTTTGATCAAGAGAAGGAGGATTTAACGTATGTCACAGAGCAGTCTTAAGCATCAGCCTCCCAAAAGCGGAAGAATCAGTCTTGACCCTCAAGGTGCGGAGCAAGGATTAGCACAGCTCGTTTTAACAGTTATTGAGCTGTTAAGGCAGCTTGTCGAACGTCAGGCTATCCGCCGAGTAGATGGAGGCACACTAACCGAAGAAGAAATCGAAAACTTAGGCTTAGCCCTTATGAACCTGGAAGTGAAGATGGATGAGCTTAAGGAAATCTTTGAGCTTGAAGATGAAGATTTAAACATCGACCTTGGCCCTCTGGGAAATTTACTATAGAAAGGAAGGTCAACAATGGCTATAGAACATCCGACACAGTCGTCAAACCTTGTAGATGTATTGGAAACTGTTCTTGATAAAGGGGTTGTCATCGCAGGTGATATCCGAGTAGGAATCGCCGATGTCGAGCTCTTAACAATTAAAATTCGCCTGATCGTTGCTTCCGTAGATAAAGCGAAAGAAATTGGTATGGACTGGTGGGAAAACGATCCTTATCTCAGTTCAAAAGCAGCTGAACAAAATAACGATCAGCTGGAAAAAGAAAACAAAGAACTGCAAAAACGTATCGAACAGTTAGAGAAAAAATCCGGACAGTCAAATGGTATTGTATAACTTTTAAGGAGTGAAGGAAATGGGAGAGAAATCACGTAAGGGTATGTTTACTAGAGCAATTGTAGGAGGTCTAGTCGGAACGGCAGCGGGGATTTTCATGAAGCCGAGCAAGTCTGATAACTCCGATAAGGAAGAGGAAGGAACAGAAAAATCCTCCTCTTCCTTAAAGGATAAAGGAAAAAAAGCTGGGGTTAAAGCAAGTGAAAGCTTTAGAAAAGCAAAAATTAAAACGAAAGAAAAAGCCGGAAATGCTGCTAGCAAAACGAAAAGTACAGCCGGCAAGCTGAGAAACAAAAACAAGAAACAGGAAGAAGAAGAAAATTCTTCTGAGGACGTAAACGATGAATTAAACATGCAGGAAGAAGAAGAAGAAGACTATTACGATGGTCAGCCACAAGCTGAAGAAGAAGATCAGGAAACAGACGAACAGGAAACAGACGAACAGGAAGAAACTGAAGATGAGGCTGCTGCATCAGAAGAAGAAACGGAATCAGAAGAAGAGGATACAGAATCTGATGAAGAAGAAGCTGCCGCTTCTAAAAACGTAGATTCCGATAAGCAAGAGGAGAAATCCTCTGAGAAGCCAGAGGGCAAGTCAGAAGAAGAAGATACAAAATCTGACGAAGACCAGGGCGAGGAAGAAGCTGCTGCGTCTAAAGAGGAAGATTCTGATAAGCAAGAGGAAAAATCCTCTAAGAAGCCAGAGAGCAAGTCAAAAAAAGAAGAAACAGAATCTGACGAAGACCAGGGCGAGGAAGAAGCCGCTGCGTCTAAAGAGGAAGATTCTGATAAGCAAGAGGAAAAATCCTCTAAGAAGCCAGAGAGCAAGTCAAAAGAAGAAGAAACAGAATCTGACGAAGACCAGGGCGAGGAAGAAGCCGCTGCGTCCAAAGAGGAAGATTCTGATAAGCAAGAGGAGAAGTCCTCTAAAAAGCCAGAGAGCAAGTCAAAAGAAGAAGAAACAGAAACTGACGTTGATGAAGAGCAAGGCAAGGAAGAAGCTGCTGCGTCCAAAGAAGAAGAATCTGATAAGCAAGAGAAGAAATCCTCTAAGAAGCCAGAGAGCAAGTTAGAAGAAGAAGAAACAGACGAAGACAAGAGCGAAGAAGAAGCTGCTGCGTCTAAAGAAGAAGATTCTGATAAGCAAGAGGAGAAATCCTCTGAGAAGCCGGAGAACAAGTCAGAGGAAGAGGATAAAGACTCCGATGAAGAAGATTCTGACTCTGAAGATGGTGAGGCCAGTGATGAGGCTGCCGCTACGGTAGAAGCCGAGCCGAAAACAGATAAGAAGGAATCCACAGAGCAAAAAGGCAGCTCTGAAGGAAAAGAAGAAGGAAACAAAGACAAGAACAAAAATAAAAATAAAAACAGAAATCAAAGCAATAAGAAATCTAATTCTTCTAGAAACAAGTCTTCTTCCAAAAAGTCTAAGAATGAGGAAAAAGATAATACACCTAAAGCAGATACGAGCAATAAATCTAACAATCCATCAAAATCAAATAATAATAAACCGAAAACCACCCTTTCTAACAATGATGACACGAACAAATAGAAGACAAAGGGTTTAAAGGAGGGCTATGTAATGGATGATATTTTGCAGACGTATGTAAAAGCAGCGAACAACCATGATTTTTCGTTAGATATTACTCTTAATGTAAATGGAGCTCTTATTTCAGGCACGACGATGTCTGCGAAGGAGTATTTAAATTCTATATCCGATGTCTTTGAAGATGGAAACGATGTCTCCCAGGCGATTGGAGAGAAGTTAAATCAAGCAGCAGAGTCAGCTAGTGGGAATTCTAGTAAAGATGTCTCCTTTATTCATTTGAGAAATACACGCATTTTTAATGGAGATGCTGATTCCACACCATCAGAAGGAGATTTTTACTGGCGGGGCAAGATCGATAAAGTGGACGGCTTCTTCCTTGGAAGAATTGCATCTGAAGAAGAATAGACATCAAAAGGAAGCGGTGAAGCGGCCGCTTCCTTTTTGATTTATACTTACATATAGAGACGTTTGATAAAGGAGGGGGCAGGATATGTATCCATATATCCTGATGACATTTGTTGTCATTATGTATGCGGGAAATATCCTTGTGGGGAAAGCAATTAATGAACTTCCGCCGTTTACGATTACTTTCTTTCGACTGCTCGTTGCTTTTCTCGTATTACTGCCGATTGGCTATCGCAGCGTCCGGGAGAATAAGTCCGTCTTTTTGAAGAATAAAAAGGTGGTCTTACTTCTTTCTATATCAGGAATTGCTTTTTTTAATACGTTCATTTATGGATCTCTGCAGTTTACCTCTTCCACGAATGTAGCGATTTTGGAATCAGCTATTCCCGCAGTAACGGTGATATTAAGCATATTTCTTTTAAAAGAGAAGCTGTTCCGCATCCAATGGGCGGGTGTTTTGATATCCCTCATAGGTGCCTTATGGGTAATTCTTGATGGCCAGATCCTTAATATAGCCCAAATTGACTGGAATGTGGGAGATTTCATTATGATTGGGGCCATTCTGTCGTGGGCGTATTATTCAGTGATTGTAAAGATTCATATGTTCCGTTTTCCTCCATACGCTGCTGTCCTTGTCATTACAGGTACAGCACTGGTTCTTCTATTACCGGCTGTTTTAATAGAGTGGGTGGCTGTTGGCTTTCCTAATTTAAATCAGTCCGCCTATTGGGCAGGGTTATTATACTTAGGGATTTTTCCGTCGTTCATCGCTCTAATTCTTTATAACCGTGCAGTCGAGTTATTAAGTGCATCCAAAGCGGCAATCTTTCTTAATCTTCTACCTGTTTTCACAATGGCGGGAGCTGCTCTCTGGCTGGATGAATCCATCAGGGGAATGCATATTGTCGGTACATGCATTGTCATCAGCGGTGTTCTTTTAACGACAAGAGGAGGAAAGCAGCTAACTAAGGAAAAAGTCTCAGATTTAAAAGCAGTCTCAGAGGGTAAGACAAAATAAAGGTACAAGTCCAGCATTTTCAGGTTTTGTCCCTTCATGAAAGGGTATCTTTTCATATAAGGAGGAATGATCTACCATGTCCCTTACGGCAATCAGTTTACTAATCATTGCAGTATCTTTTGCGATCCTCACCATCTTTGTCGTTAAAGTATTAAAAGCGGCTTCAAAGACGATGGAACGAGTGGCCGGCACTCTGGAAAGCGTCGAAGGCAAAGTGGATGGAATTACGAAAGAATCGGAACAACTGCTGCAAAAATCGAATTCGCTCGCAGATGATGTCCAACATAAAAGTGAATCTCTGGACAGCTTGTTTGATTCACTCCAAAATGTCGGAACATCCGTGGGTAATGTGAGTGATTCTATGAATACTCTCACACAAAGTCTCAATAAAGAATCTCACCGTCAGTCTGACAACATCGCTCAGTTTATGAGGTGGGGAGATACAGCCATTAATCTGTACACGAAGTGGAAATTAAGAAAACAGACAGTAGGCCGCCCAGCTAAATAGCTGGGGGCACTTTATAAGGAAAAGAGGTTTTGCAATGGATTATCTAGGAATTGGAGTACTAATTATAGGCATCGCCTTTGCCATCGTTTCCATATTTTTAATGAAAGCATTAAACAATTTGGCTAATGTCTTAAAAGGCGTTGACCGCACGGTAGAAAAACTTCCCGATCAGCTGGATGGGGTGATGGCCCAGACGACGGAAGTTTTAAATAACAGCAATGATACGTTAGCTGATGTAAATGTAAAAATACGTGCCCTAAGTCCACTGTTTTACATTGTTGGGGACATTGGTGAGTCTTCCCGCCAGTTAACCTCTTCTCTAGTAGACGTTACGAAGTCCATGAAGAAGAGCACATCGACGGGAGAGGCTAAAGTGAAAGAAAGAGATGTTAAAGGGCTTTATGGCGCTGTAGCCCTCGGTTATTACCTTACACAAAGACGAAAAGCCGTAAAAGAAGCGGCTGCAGCTGGTAAAAAAGAATGAGCCACACGATTAAAGAGCGCAAACAGCCCAATAATCTCATGACGGCGATTGCATTTATTGTGAGTTTTTTGGCAGGCGCCTATCTGCGTTCAACACTTGCAAAGGACGATCCTTCTGTTCGCGATACTGCGAAAACTTATATGAAGGATAAATACAATCAGAAAACAGGCAGACTGCAAGAAGAAGGTAAGCAGAGATATCAGAGCTTTCAGCAAAAGAAGCAAAGCTTAAAGTCAGAAGCAAGAAAAGATGCTATTACCCAAAATTAACTAAAAAAATCAGGAAGATTCCTATTAAAGGAATCGAAGGGAGATCATAATTATGACAAACCAACTACCAGAAAACCAAACAGAGAAGACTGAACTGACAGATCAGAACAAGAATAAATCCAAAAAAGGTAAATTAACATTAGCGATTACGGCAGGAGCGGTAGCTGGCGGTATTGCAGTAATGGCTACTCCTTCCGCTCGAAATAAAGTAAAAGAGAAATCTTCTTCAACAAGGAATTCTGTCAGCCAATATGTAGCTGATGTAAAAGCAGATCCTTCAGGTGCTAAAAATGACCTTATGCAGCGCATTCAAAAAACAGCTTCTATCACAAAAGAAGCACTGAATAAAATCCAGAATATTTTAGATGAACAAGGAAAAGACATTAAAGAAAAAGTGGAAGACGTAACAGAAGAATCACAGGATATCGTGTCTACAGCAAAAGAAGCTGGTGAAGAACTTAAAGATGTCGGTGAAAAAGTGAAAGAAGCTAAAGAAGAGCTTACTGATTCTGGAAAAGATGAAGCCGCTGCTTCTTCTGAAGCCGGAAAGAAAGACGATGATAACGATACAGACCATACAATTACTAAAACTCCTATTAACTAAATAAAATTCCAAATCCCTGGTCCAAATATGGTCCAGGGATTTTTCTTATGTCCAGCTGATAATTAAACGGGAAGAGAGTTCCGTTTACTATGTATTAGAAAAACGGGCCTGGGGAAACAGCTCGCTTTCCATGGGCGAACGCTGAGCTTCCTCAGGCTCAAGCCTTCCGGGATCTCACCCTGTTCTTCTCTCCATAGGAGTCTCACCGTTTCCCTAAGAGGCCTAAGGTAGAGTCCAAATATAGTGTTCCGTTTACACCATCGCCGGTAAAGAGGCTGGGAAATGACGAGACTCCTGCAGGGAGATAGAGCCAAGGTGAGATCCGTGAGTGGAACGAGCTAGCTCACCGGCTTCTTGTGGAAAGCGAGTGATTTCCAAACCGTTTTTCTCTGTCTTAAACTAACGGAACATTAATTCAAGGGGTTAACATGCAAGCAGATCCCTTTTTAAGTGAAATACTCCAGAGAAGCTTCCGGAAAGAACTGATGGATGTAGCCGCCCAGCGTGTCCTTCATCTCATGCTGTTCATCCTTTTGATACACATACTTACCAATACCGTAACGTCCCCACTTGTACTGCCTTTTTTCTTCATCCATCTCAAGCTTTGTCATCGGATAGTTCTTCTGAATGACCCGCTTGGCTGGTTTAGTAAAACGGTGCTGAATGAGTTCAAATGTTAAGTCTTTTACAGCGTGAGGCGGGAGTTTGGCTTCAAGCTCTTCAAAAAGCTTCCGATAGCCCTGCTTCCAGTCATCATACAGGTAGATCGGAGCAATAATGAAACCAAGCGGATAACCGGCTTCGGCTACTTTTACAGCAGCTTCAATACGTTCATTCAGACGGGACGTGCCGGGTTCTAAAAACTTGATGACATAATCTGCATTTAAGCTGAAGCGGAATCTTGTTCTACCGTTGTGTTCGGCATCAAGCAGATGATCGACATGAGCGAACTTTGTAACAAACCTTAATCGCCCGTGCTCGGATTTTCCGAAATATTCGATGGCTTCTTTAAGTGTATGGGTCAGGTGGTCGACCCCAACGATGTCAGAGGTACAGGAGGCTTCAAATCTCGTTTCCTCTGGAGCTCTTTCCCGCATATATTTTTCGGCCGATTCAAAGATTTCATCTGTATTCACATAGGTGCGGATGTAAGGCTTGGTGCCCATCGTTGTCTGCAGGTAACAGTAATGACAGTGGCCCATGCAGCCGGTGGCAAATGGAATGGCATACTCTGCTGAAGGCTTAGACGTATCAAATTTTAACGTTTTTCGTACACCGACAACGAGCGTTGATTTAGCGACACGGTATTTTTGAAAGTCGTTTTCCCCCGGCAGGTTTCTCACCTGATTGTGGGAAGTCGTCTGTCTGATTTCTATATTCATATCTTCGAACTTTTTCTTCAGCTTCTGTCCAAGCGGGTACTCAAGCGCCCGCGGCTCCATATAGACGAGCTGAGGTACAAACGGCTTTACCATTCCAGTCCCCCCTCATAAGTAGAGCCGAAGCTTTCCTCGTAGGCCATTTCCGCTTCTCGCTCCGAAGAATAAATGGCGATTCCGGCGTCAAGCGGATAGTACGTTTCATATAAGAATAAAGCGAGCTCTCCTGGACGTTCTGGATTATTGACAACGGCTGCTTCCTGAACATTTGCGACATTGTACGTATGGGGATTGCGGTAAATCACATAGACGATATCTCCTGCTTGATAGTTTTGATTTCCTGGTTCCATCCATGACACACCCTAACTGTAGTGATATGTGTTCATTTTTCCACGGAAAGGTAAAATTATGTAGATTATTTCTTTGTTCTATAATTATAGAATATATTATTCGATATTTATGATATAGTAATAGGAGATAATATTAGAACAAAGAAAGGGTGGTACGATGGATCTTATCCATTCTACATATCGAAAGCGTGAAACTTATCAGATTACACTTTATTCTTCTCTTCTGTATGAATGCGCTCTTGGCATAGCGGCAGTAACGAATATTCCGTTAATCGATACATTGGAGCTGCCGTTAAAAACAACACGTAAATCTGTTTCAAAATCCCTGCAGAATCAATTAAATGAGGTAGAAACTCACAATTCGTGGAAAGCGCTCCTTCAGCTCCTTCACCAAGATTCCTTTTCCTCTCTCGATGCCTTTCTTTCTTATGTCAACAGCTTACCATCTGATCAGCTTCGATTGATTTGTCTTCCTTATCTCGGTCAGGCTCATGAAGAAGACCGTCAACAAGCATCTAAAGGAAATCAGTCCGCCATTAAGAGATGGCAGAGGGAAACAGCTGATCATCCTTTTTACTCCGACTACTTGGCATTTATTACATCCGAGGATACAAATAAGCTGAAAAAACATCTCACGAAGGTCATGACTTTATGGTATGAAGAGATGATAAGGCCTCAGGAAGAGAGTATGGAGACCATCCTCCATAACGACTTAAGAGAAAAACAGAAGATGTTAAATAAGCTGGATCCTGAAAGCTTCGTAAAATGGGTGACCGGAGGTATTGACTATAGGCCTGAGCCCAGTGTGTTTGAAGTTGTACTGATCCCTCACTATACGTATCGCCCATGGAACCTGGAGGCGGACTTGGAAGGGAAAAAGATTTACTATTATCCCGTTTCCAATCAAAGCATAGAAGGAAACGATGCGTATACTCCGAGCCAGTTTCTCGTTCAGAGATATAAGGCACTTGGTGATAAAAACCGCTTAAAGCTCCTGAAATATATCGCTGAAGGTGAAAAGACGCTTCAGGAGCTGACGGACTTAGTAGGCTTGGGCAAAACCACGGTCCATCATCATTTAAAAATGTTAAAATCAGCCCGGCTTTTAGAAAATAATCGGCAGACGTATAAGATACAAGGGCACACACTTAATATGCTGCCACATGAGCTTCAGCAGTTTTTAACAGGAGAAGAAAGTGAATAAGGGGGCTTATCAGCCGCCTCCCTGGAAAAAGAATTTCCCTGCGTTTCGACTAATCGGCGGCAGTGTCGTATCGTTTTTTGGAGATCAAGTTTATTTTCTGACCCTGCCGCTGATTGTGTGGGCACTGACCGGTTCTCCGCTTGCAATGGGCATCACAGCTTTTTTAGAAAGACTTCCGATTCTGCTGCAGCCTTTTCTTGGTGTATTAGCGGACCGCTATCCCCGAAAGCGCCTGCTTATTCTTTGCGATATCAGCCGGGGGATATTAATCGGCATCATCGGCTGTTTACATATCGCCGGTCAGCTTCAAATGTGGCAGCTGTACACGGCTGCTTTTGGAATGGGAATACTAAGCCAGCTTTATAACACGGCACAGTTTGCGTCCATTCCTTCCCTTGTTTTGAAAGCTGATCTTGAAAAAGCCAATGCGGTAAATGGCGGATTGTTTCAGGCAGCGGTTCTGCTCGGTCCGGGACTCGGGGGCATGATTGTCAGCGTGTATCACCCGGGCTATGCTTTAATAATCAACAGTATTAGCTTTTTCCTGGCCTTAGCTGCCGTGCTTACCCTGCCGATTCAGCCGCACGAAGCAGAAAGGAAAAATATGTGGCGGGAAATGAAGGAAGGATTTGCTCATGTGTTTCATATAAAGCCAATTCTTTATACAAATCTCGCTATGATGATTTCTGTTTTTGGTACGACACTGTTTTTAACGATCATGGTTTTTCATTTGAAAGAAGAAGCACAATTAAGTGCGACGGCTATTGGCTGGCTGTTGTCGTCAGGAGGAGCGTCGGCTGTATTCGGTGCGCTGATCACTCCATATCTTAAGAAAAAATGGAGCTACCGCCAAATTTTATGGACCGCTGCTTTTATAGGAGGACTTTCAATCATAGGTTTCAGCCAGACGAATTCATATTGGGTTCTTCTGGTAATGAATGCCACTGGTACGATGGCGGCTTCCATCCAGAGTCCATGTATTCTGACAATCCGGCAAAAATTAACACCGGCCGGGCTATTAGGACGAGTCCAGGCAACAAGCCGGTTAATCAGCTGGATATCGATGCCTGCTGCCGCCTTATCTGCGGGAATTTTTTCTGAAGCCATTAGTACAAACTTTACGATTTTACTGGGAGGATTGTTAGCCACAGCTGCATCGATGGTTTACTTACACCCTTCTTTAGCTTTATCATCAGAAAAAGAAGCAGCTTAAATGAAACCTGTTTAAGGAGTGAGACGTTTATATGAATATATCGCATGCAACTAGAGCAGAAATAGATGAGCTTTTACCGAGAGTTCAAGAATCACTGGAGGAAGGTTCCCGAGGTTATTACGAAGTGGACCAGGATAAAGCCTCTCGTATGATGGAGGATGTACTAAACCAGGACGGTCAGATACAAGTAGCTGTCGATGACGGACAGGTTGTCGGCTGGGTCGTCTATGGTCAGCAGGATGATAGTTTTTCTGGAGAAAAAGTGGGATTTATCTATGACCTATTTATGAGAAAAGAATTTCGTGGAAGAGGGCATGCCAAGGCTTTAATGGACAGTGCGCTGCGTGAGCTTCAGTTGCAGGGGATGGCGTCTGTAAGGCTTGTCGTCTATGCTGGAAACCATGCCCGCGAGCTGTATGAGAAGCTGGGATTTACAGACCAGCGGACTGTAATGGCAATGGAGCTTTAATTTAAAAAAGGAGCTGAAGCGATGAACCCGATCGTAAATGAAGTAGGCACTGTTTTTATTCCAGTAAGAGATGTGGAAAAGGCACGAGACTGGTATTGTGAACTTTTAGGACTGACGCCGGACGCAGAGGTGCTTCACGGCCACCTCTATGTTCTTCCGATGAAAGGCACAGGAGTGGTGCTCGACAGCAAAATCTTTTCAGAAGAGGCTGTTTTTAATGTGCCGGCTTTTCATTTTAATACAACAGACATTAAAGCAGCGTATGAGTTTTTAAAGGAAAAACAAGCCAATCTAGTAACTGAGATTGAGCATGGCCACTGGTTTAATTTAAAAGACCCTGATGGGAATATGCTGATGGTTTGCGAGTGCTGATGAAAGACCCGGTAATTAAGGAATATGAAAGTATTCATTTAGTCGGTTTTCGTGTCCTGTGTGAAGGCAGCGAATATGTACATGAAATCCCCAAAGCAGCAGAAAAACTGGATCAAAGAATAAGTGAAATACCCCGGCTAAAAAAGCCTGCCCTGCAGATCGGTGCCTTTAAAGTAAAGGAAACTTCTGCAGAAGAGGACGGGTACTGGGTTTGTTATCAAGTAGAATCCTACGATAAGGTTCCAGAAGGTATGGTCTCTTTGACGATCCCCGCTCAAGCCTACGCCGTGTATAGAGTGACAGGAGCAAATACGAAGATACCTCAAGCTTATGAACATATTCATCAATGGATGGAACAGGAAGGCTATCCCCGTCTGCTTGATCACTGGCATTTAGAAAAATATTTCCGATCGGGAAGAGCGGATGATATTGACGTAGAGCTGATGGATACGACAAAGGTTGATCGAACCTCGTCTATTACATTTAATTACATGTCGAGTAAAATGTTTGGAGAATATGCAGCAGCTAACCAGAGGAAATATGCAGAAGAGCTTTATAAATCGGAAAGGTTTTCCACCTTTGAAGAGGCGCTCGCTCACGCACGTAATCAATTTGCAGACCTGCTTCCAGAAGGGACATTAACGAAAGATCATCACCTGTTCACACTAAAGACAGATTTGATAGAAGACGCTGGAGTCCTGTGGGTTCACACCTTTATGGAAAACGAGGAAGCGATCCTTTTTATTTACGACATAGAAATTGTGGAATCTCTTCGCGGGCAGGGCTTTGGGAAAGCCGCAATGAAAGCTGTAGAAGAATTTGCGATTAAACAAAAGGCGAAGAAAATTAAATTACACGTTTTTGACCACAACGTGCGAGCCAGGAGCCTTTATGAAAAATTGGGATATGTTGCGGAAGGAAGAAACATGGTGAAAGATCTTCAAGGTTAGAACTGTTCCGTTTATCTTATATAGAGAAAAGCGGCTGGGAAATGACTCCCTTTCCGCGGGAGCCGATGAGCTAGCTCGGTACACTCGCGGATCTCATCATGGCTATCTCCCTGCAGGAGTCTCGAGATTTCCCATCCGACTTAACTTTAATAGGAAAAACGGCAAGCTATCGGTGATTTACCACTCTGTAAAAAAAGTTTTTTTTCTTACTAAATGTTCCGTTACTCTAAAAAACATAAAGGGCCGGGGGAAACGGCGAGACTCCTATGGGAGGATAGAACAGGGTGAGATCCCGGAAGGCTCTAGCCTGAGGACGCTCACCGTTCGCCCATGGAAAGCGAGTCTTTCCCCAGGCCCGCTTCTCTCTATTCAGGCAAACGGAACGCAACTTAAAAAGAATAAGAAAAAGAGCAGGGTTTTTAAAATCAATTATTTTCCTAATCTATTTATCCATTTTGATAATCGAAAAAATATTAAATATCTATTATAATATAAATTCAGTTTCAAAATTTATATAATACTGTCGAAAAGTGAACGATTAAATATTACGCTTCCTCGATACTTTAATATGCAAAATATGATAAAATAAATTAAGAGTAAAAAAGGCATATGAATGCGCAGCAGCTATTTTGCCTGCGGCGCTTTTTTCTATTGGCTGTGAATGTTCCACGTGAAACAGCTGTATGCCTGATCGCAAAAAGGTGGTGTTTGATCGTGTTACATCCTTTTAGCCGTCTGTTCGGACTGGGCGACAAGTCGGAAGCAGAACATGATGAAAGAGAAGAACAAATCGAACAAGAAGAATATAATCCAGACGAAGTCATTCAAGTTCCAGTTGATCGCGTTCAACCAAACCGCTATCAGCCGCGAGCTATTTTTAACGAGGAAAAAATCAATGAACTCGCCCAGACGTTACATACACATGGGATGATTCAACCGATTGTTATACGCAGGCTTAATGAAGAAGAATATGAGTTAATCGCAGGGGAACGGAGATGGCGTGCTGTTCAAACGCTTGGATGGGAGACAATCCCTGCGATCATTCGAGATATGGATGATGCGCAAACGGCTTCTGTCGCTCTAATAGAGAACCTTCAACGGGAAGAACTGACCGTAATTGAAGAAGCGGCGGCCTATGCCAGACTGCTTGAAATTCATGATTTAACACAGGAGGGCCTGGCACAGCGTTTAGGAAAAAGCCAGTCGACTGTGGCTAACAAGCTCCGATTATTAAAACTGCCGGAATCGGTACAAATGGCTGTTATGACTAAAGATATTACGGAACGCCATGCGCGAGCCTTAATCGCTTTAAAAGATGAACCGGAGAAGCAGGAAAAACTTTTGCAGGAAATTGTCGAGAAGCAGCTGAATGTGAAGCAGACAGAGGAACGGATTAAGAAGCTGCAGGATACGACCCCCAAGAAGAGAAAGCCGAGGCTCAAAGGGGTTAACAAAGATATGAGAATTGCCATGAATACAATTCGCCAGTCTCTTGATATGGTCACAGATACAGGCGTGGACGTGGAAACAAACGAAGAGGATCATGAAGACTATTATCAATTTACGATAAAAATACCGAAGAAAAAATCATAGAACTTAGACTTCAACCACCCATCTGCCTATATTTAGATGGGTGTTTTTAACACCGGCGATTGTACTCCAATAAAAAAGGCAGGTGACAGCATGGGTAAAGTGATTTCCATAGCCAACCAGAAGGGAGGCGTAGGGAAAACCACAACAGCCGTTAACTTAAGCGCATGCTTAGCGTATTTAAATTATAAAGTACTTCTCGTGGATATCGATCCGCAAGGAAATGCCACAAGCGGGGTGGGGATTGAAAAAGGCACATTGGATCAGTGCATTTATGATGTGCTCGTTGATAGTGTAAGTGCCGAAGACGTACGAACAGAAACAGTTGTTGGAAATTTAGATGCCATTCCGGCGACGATTCAATTGGCAGGAGCCGAAATCGAACTGGTGCCTACGATTTCCCGCGAAGTTCGTCTAAAACAGGCGATTGATGAAGTTAAAGCCAGCTATGATTACGTTATTATCGATTGTCCCCCTTCTCTAGGGCTTTTGACGATTAATTCATTAACGGCTTCTGATACTGTCTTAATCCCTGTTCAATGTGAGTATTACGCCCTTGAAGGATTAAGTCAGCTGCTAAATACAGTCCGACTGGTTCAGAAGCATTTAAACAAAAGCCTGATGATCGAAGGTGTCTTATTAACAATGCTAGATGCCCGTACTAATCTGGGAATTCAAGTGATTGACGAAGTAAAGAAATACTTTCAAGAAAAAGTCTATCAGTCTATTATTCCGCGCAATGTCCGTTTAAGTGAAGCGCCCAGTCATGGAAAGCCTGTGATGGTATATGACGCCAAGTCACGAGGGGCAGAAGTCTATTTAGAACTAGCGAAGGAAGTGGTAGCAAATGGCGAGAGGGTTAGGTAAAGGGTTAAATTCGCTGTTAAACGTGAAGGATGAAGATCAGTTAGAAGAAGTCAAGGTAAGAGAATGCAGGCCCAACCCTTATCAGCCCAGAAAGCATTTTACCGAAGCAGCGATTGAGGAGCTTGCCGAGTCGATTAAGGAGCACGGAATCCTCCAGCCGCTGATCGTAAGAAAAAGCATAAAAGGCTATGAGCTGATTGCCGGTGAGCGCAGATGCCGTGCGGCTAAGGCAGCAGGTCTTGAGACCGTCCCTGCCATCGTCAGGGAAATGACGGATCAGCAGATGATGGAAGTGGCCCTGCTGGAAAACCTGCAAAGAGAAGATCTGACACCAATTGAGGAGGCACAGGCTTACCAGAACTTGATGGTGAAGCTTAGTCTCACCCAGGATGATCTCTCGAAAAGGCTTGGAAAAAGCCGCTCTCATATTGCCAACCTCCTCAGGCTTTTAAATCTTGCACCGGAGGTTATAGAAAAGATTAACCACGGTAAGCTTTCTATGGGCCATGGCCGTGCCTTATTAGGTTTAAAAGATGAAGAGAAACTGCCGATGCTTCTTAGCAGGATTGAACGGGAACAGCTGAATGTCCGCCAGGTGGAAAAAATGATCGGTGAACTTAATGAGCGAAAGCCCCGTAAGAAGAAACAGCCGGCAGAAAAAGATATCTTTATTAAAGAGCGGGAAGAGACGCTGCAGGAACGTTTGGGAACAGGTGTAACGATTCATAAAGGGAAGAAAAAAGGAAAAATAGAAATTGAATTTTCTGATCAGGAAGATCTGGAGAGGATATTAAATTGGATGGAACAGAATAAGTAAAGGCCTGGTGGAAAGGCAGCCGGGCCTTTTCTTTGTTCGTTTCATATGAAACTTACATTGGAGAGGTAAAACATGGTTTTATTAGGCACGATAGTAAATGGAGTATGTATTATCATTGGGTCATTGCTTGGACTGTTTTTCACTAAAATTCCTGAGCGCTTTAAAGAAACCGTAATGTGCGGAGTCGGACTGGCAGTAATACTGATCGGTCTGCAAATGGGGTTTGAAACGAATAATATAGTGATTGTATTATTGAGCTTATTATCTGGTGCCATCATTGGGGAAGCTCTTCACTTAGAGGAGCGGCTGGAGTACATAGGGCGGTGGATTGAGCAGAAGTTTTCTTCACCGGAGAAAAAATCTACAATCGCCCAGGGTTTTATTACCGCTTCTCTTATCTTTGTCATTGGGGCACTTGCGGTAATCGGTGCATTAGACGGCGGCCTGCGTAATGATCATGAGGTATTAATTACAAAAGCGATTATCGATGGATTTGTCGCGCTTGTGCTTACTTCAACACTGGGCATCGGCGTTATTTTCTCAGTAATTCCTGTCATTTTATATGAAGGTTCGATTGCTTTATTGGCGACCCAGATCAACCGCTGGATTCCCCAGGATATGCTTGATTTGTTTATTATGGAAATGACGGCTACAGGAGGTTTGCTGATCGTGGCGATCGGCTTGAATTTATTAAAGCTGACGAAAATCAGGGTGGCGAACCTGCTGCCGTCTTTAATAATGGTCGGGGTCGTATTGTTCGTTGCCCAGTTGTTTAACTGATATTTTATGTAATTTCCTCATTTCGATAGATAATAAGACCAGCGAACGAGGTTTCTTTAGTTTTCAGTTATTTGGAAGAGTGTTTTCGTTTGTCTGTTTTAAGAGAGCCGGTCCGGGGGAACTCTTTGGTTCTCACTTAAAGGGAAAGGGAGTTCCGTTTACTATGATATAGAAAACCGGGCCAGGGGAAACAACTCGCTTTCCATGGGCGAACGGTGAGCTTCCTCGGGCTTTTAGCCCTCCGAGATCTCACCCTGTTCTCTTCTCCCATAGGAGTCTCGCCGTTTCCCCGGACCCTATATATTTTTTTGAGTAACGGAACCTTATCGTAAGAGGCCAAAGGTAGAGGAGCTTCTACAAACATAGTGTTCAGTTTACACCATCAACGGAAAAGAGGGTGGGAAATGGCGAGACTCCTGCAGGGAGATAGAGCCATGGTGAGATCCGCGAGTGCAACGAGCTAGCTCACCGGCTCTTTCTTTCTATTAAATAAACGTAACCCTATCTTATCCCCGGTCTCCTGTGAGAAATAAACAAGAAATCATGGACGAGACGTTCTCATTTCTGAAAAGAGCAGCACGATTTAGTGCTGCTCTTTTTTTGCTGTAATAAAGGTGCGTGGCGGCTGTTTTAAACGCGAGCTGATCCGCTTTTTTTCTGCTACTTTAATGGCAGCGGCGATCTTGGCGGCCATGTTCATGACAGTGTGCAGTCTCGTATTTTGTAAAACCGCATATTCCATAAAGCCTCCGACATTAACCATTCCGCTAATATGGTAATCTCCCACGGCCGGAAGATCTTTTTTTAGAGCGGCTCCTGGATTTAAGGAACCTTCAGCGAAAACGATATGGCCGATTGATGTTTTTTTACCAAGACAGGCGTCAATGGCCAGGATGGTCTGACCTTCATGCAGTTTTTTTATGGCAGATAACGTGTCTTTCAGGTTCAGTGCATGGACAGGCTCTTCAAGCGTTCCGTAAACGTGGAAGGTCTGCAGCCGCTGTTCTGATAGCATCGAGCCGACTAGTGGACCAAGGGAATCACCAGTGGAACGATCGGTGCCGATGCAGACGATGACAACTTTCTTATTGTAAGGCAGCGTGTTATGCAGATGATCGCTTAAGCTGTTGATCGTATGAGGATCATCAGCAGGTAAACGCAGATCTGTTTTTGTAAACTTGTCCTTCATACTCATAGCTTCTCCTCCACACACATATTAGTAACAGTATATAGAGGAAATCGTCGTTCTATACGTAGCAAAATACTTAGGGGCGGGGAGAGGTTCTGCATGCGGGCAGGGGTTAAATGGATTTTCTTAATAATAGGTACAACCATTGGAGCAGGGTATGCTTCCGGAAGAGAGCTGTGGCAGTTTTTTGGACAAGACAGCAGCCTGGCTATCCTTTTATTTGCGATTATGTTTATTATTTGCTGCGGATCTGTAATGACGATCAGCTATAGACAGCAGTCGATGCACTATGTGCCTGTGCTGCGGACGGTCGTTGGAAGGCACTTAACGGCTGTGTACGACTGGATGATAATCGTTTATTTATTTTCGACAACGGTTGTCATGCTTGCCGGAAGCGGTGCGACCCTGCAGGCTTACGATATCTCCTACAAGATTGGTGTGCTTGCGATTGTTATTCCTTTAATTCTGCTGTTTATTTGGGATATCAAAGGGATTGTCATTATGAACAGTTTGGTTCTGCCTGTGTTAATCGTCGGACTGGTGATGATTCTTACTTTGTTTATTACAGACCAGAAGCTGTCTTTATTTGCCCATGTCGGGGAAAACGCCAATTGGCTGGCTTCATTTCCCTTTACCGCTTTGAATGTCCTGCCGCTGATAGCGGTGCTTGGCGCGGTTGGCAGCAAGATAAAAAGCCGTGCCGAAGTATGGGTTGCGAGTATCGGCAGCGGACTATTACTCGGAAGCATTTCATTTCTTTATAACAGCAGTCTTATTCAAATCTCTGAGGAAATTCTTCTCTATGAAATTCCGTTGTTTGCAATATTAAAACACTATCCTTACTCAATGATGATCTTTATGTCGATTGTCATGTGGATTGCTATTTTTACAACAGCGGCTTCAGGAACACTTGGATTGGTTACGAGATTTAGAGAATACTGGAGACAGCCGCTCTGGCTGATCGCCTTCGCCCTTATCGCCGTAATGCTTCCATTTACTTCTTTTGGGTTTTCTACACTCATTCAATATTTATATCCATTGTATGGTGTCTTAAATTTGTACGTTTTAGCAGCATTACTTCTATATCCGATCACCCATCGATTTAAAACGAGCTGAAAACCTGTTAAAATAAGTTCAAACACTAAAGAGGCAGGGGAACAGCTTTGGTAGATGAAGCTTTAATAAATGTAGGTGAAGCCATAAATTATGTAACAGGGCCGGAACTTTGGGAAGCGATTGCCAGGGGTGCATTGAAGATTGTAATGATTATCATTATATCTTTCCTTATTATTAGAGTCGGCAGAAAGCTCGTATCCGAGTTTTTTGCCCAACGAAGGCAGGGACCCTTTTCAATCACTCAGCGCAGAGAAGCTACACTGAAAAAACTTATCATTAACACGTTAAGTTATATCGTTTATTTCTCGGCGTTTATTATGATTCTTGAAACCTTTACTCTCGACATTGGTGCATTGCTTGCGGGTGCGGGGATTGCCGGGCTTGCTATCGGTTTTGGTGCCCAGAACCTCGTACGTGATATTATCAGCGGATTCTTCATTATTTTTGAGGACCAGTTTTCCGTAGGCGATTACGTCATGGTCTCAGGCGCGGAAGGTTTTGTGGAAGAAATCGGCCTTCGCACTTCGAAAATTAAAAGCTGGACAGGCGAGATTCATATTCTTCCAAATGGCAATATCACTCAGGTGACGAACTATTCGATTCATAACAGTATCGCTGTCGTAGATATCAATATTGCGTATGAAGGCGATATTGACCGGGCAGAAAAAGTAATATTAGAATTGTTAGAGGAAATGCCGGATCGTTACGAGGAACTTGTAGCTACTCCTGAATTATTAGGGGTTCAGACGCTGGGGAATTCCGAAATTGTTTTGCGGATCATTGGAGAAACGTACCCAATGGAACACTGGGCAATTGGGCGTGCTTTACGAAAAGAAGTGAAAAACCGATTGGATCAGGAAGGCATTGAAATTCCATTCCCTCGCATGGTGATGTATTCACGCCACGAAGAACCGACTACACAGGACCCGCGTCAAAGCGATGAGTAAACAGGAGGAAGAATGATGGTGGAAAAAACCTATGAATTAAATGATGTTGTTCAAATGAAGAAAGCTCACCCATGTGGAGAGAACCGCTGGAAAATTATTCGAATGGGAGCCGATATCCGCATTAAATGTGAAGGGTGCGGACATAGCGTGCTGATTCCAAGGAAAAAATTCGAGTCGAAGATGAAAAAGGTACTTGAAACGAATTAAGTGTTAATCTTTCATTTTCACGTGATAAACAACCTCAATTTTTAAATTTAATCTCTGAAAGAAATAAAAGAACAAGCGCTGCTTGCGGGCTTGTTCTTTTATTTTGGCAAGCTTGTTATTTTCTATTAGAGTATCTATAATTGGTATGACCAACATACATGTATGTAAATCCTTAAGGAGTGGAATTTTAATATGGCATTAACAGCAGGAATCGTAGGACTGCCTAATGTGGGCAAATCTACGTTATTTAACGCGATAACGCAGGCAGGAGCACTGTCTGCAAACTACCCGTTTGCGACGATTGATCCTAATGTCGGAATTGTGGAAGTGCCGGATGTCCGTCTTCAAAAGCTGACAGAGCTTGTTAACCCGAAGAAGACGGTACCGACAGCCTTTGAATTTACGGACATTGCCGGGATTGTTAAGGGTGCGAGTAAAGGAGAAGGTTTAGGCAACCAGTTTCTTTCCCACATTCGTCAGGTGGACGCCATTTGTCATGTCGTTCGTGCATTTGATGATGAGAATATTACACACGTTTCCGGACAGGTTGATCCAATATCTGATATTGAAACGATCAATCTTGAGCTGATTTTAGCCGACCTTGAAACCGTATCGAAGCGGATGGACCGTGTGGCTAAAATGGCTCGTCAAAAAGACAAGGATGCAGTAGCAGAGCAAGCTGTCCTTGAAAAGATAAAAACTGCTTTAGAAGATGAACAGCCTGCCCGTGCGGTTGATTTTTCAAGCGATCAGAAGAAAATTGTTAAAGGGCTTCATCTCTTAACTTCAAAACCGATTCTTTATGTAGCGAATGTAAGTGAAGACGAAATTGGTGAAGAAGATAATGATAAAGTGAAGCAGATCCGTGAATTTGCGGCTAACGAAGATGCTGAAGTTATCGTTGTGTGTGCAAAGATTGAAGCGGAAATTGCAGAGCTGGATGGAGAAGAGAAGCAGGAATTCCTGGAAGATCTGGGAATTGCAGAATCAGGTCTGGACCAATTAATTAAAGCGACGTATAACCTTCTCGGTCTTGCGACTTATTTTACAGCAGGCGAGCAGGAAGTAAGAGCGTGGACATTTAAAGAAGGAATGACGGCGCCTCAGTGTGCAGGAATCATTCACACAGACTTTGAGCGCGGTTTTATTCGCGCAGAGACTGTTTCCTATGAAGATTTAACTGCAGCCGGTACAATGGCTGCTGCGCGTGATAAAGGCCGTGTCCGCTTAGAAGGTAAAGACTATTTAGTGCAGGATGGCGACGTGATTCATTTCCGTTTTAACGTATAAGCGAGGATCTCTCCGTAAACTATTGTATTTTTAATAGACTTTTGATATAATACAGCATTGTGAGTAATTATAGTTTAGATTACTCCTTGCTCCTTTATTAAAAAAGGAGCCGCTAAGTCCACAAGGAGGTGAACACGGATGAGAAAATACGAAATTATGTACATCATCCGCCCAGATATCGAGGAGGAAGCTAAAACATCAGTAATTGAACGTTTCAGCGGAATTCTAAAGGATAACGGTGCGGAAATCGAAGAAGTTAAAGAAGTAGGTAAGCGTCGTCTTGCATATGAAATTAACGACTATCGTGATGGCATCTATGTAACAGTTAACTTCAACGGCGATTCTGCTGCAATTAATGAATTCGACCGTCAAGCGAAGTTCTCTGATGATTTAATTCGTCATATCGCTGTACGCGAAGATGATCAATAAGGAGTGGTTCTGATGTTAAATCGTGTCGTATTAGCCGGCAGATTAACGAGGGATCCGGATTTACGCTATACGCCAAACGGAGTAGCTGTAGCCAACTTCACGATTGCGGTCAACCGTCCATTCTCCAACAACCAGGGAGATCGTGACGCTGACTTTATCAATTGTGTCGTATGGAGACGTGCAGCTGAAAACCTCGCCAACTTTATGAGTAAAGGCAGTCTTGTCGGTGTTGATGGACGTTTACAGTCTCGCAGTTTCGACAACCAAGAAGGCAAGCGTGTGTTTGTAACAGAAGTAGTTGCAGACAGCGTACAGTTCCTAGAATCAAAAGGCGGCTCTTCCCAAGGCGGAGGAGGCAGTCAAGGTTCAGGATTCCAGCCAAATCAGAATCAACCGTCTAACCAGAACAATAACAATTATAACCAAAACGATGACCCTTTCGCAGATAAAGGGGAACCGATAGATATTTCAGATGATGATTTACCATTCTAAAATAATGTAAGGAGGGAACGCCATATGGCACGTCGCGGACGCGGTAAACGTAAAAAGGTGTGTTTCTTCACAGCAAACGGAATTACACACATCGATTACAAAGATACTGATCTACTAAGACGTTTCATTTCTGACCGTGGAAAAATTCTTCCTCGTCGAGTAACTGGAACTTCTGCTAAATATCAGCGTAAATTGACTAGAGCAATCAAACGCTCTCGTCAAATGGCTCTACTGCCTTACTCTGCTGAGTAGGACAGGCCAGAAAAAAGCCACAAAGTCTTTTCATAGACTTTGCGGCTTTTTTTGTACTATTTTTTAAGTTGATTCTTATTTAATATCCATTAACTGCTTGAGTTCATCTTTATTGAGCAGCAGATCAGCGAGTGTATATCGCTCAAGAACCTCTAGAAATGCTTCCAGTGCATCGTGCAGCAGCCCTTTCAGCTTGCAGGCAGGAGTAATCACGCAATAATTATCCTTGCTGTTGAAACACTCCAGCAGGTAAAAATCATCTTCCATTGCTCGTACGACATGGCCGATATTAATCTCTGCAGGGTCCTTCGCCAGTTTAATTCCGCCGCTTCTCCCTCTAATTGTTTCGATATACCCAAACCTGTTAAGCTGATGAACAATTTTCCCAAGGTGATTTTCAGAAATGTGAAAGACATCAGAGATTTCTTTTTTACTTGAAAGCTCTTTTTCGGGCTTTGTAGCTGTATAAATCAGGACCCGCAGTGCATAATCTGTATATTTTTTAAGTCTCATAAGTTTAGACCCTCGTTTAGGTAAGTAGTTAGTTAACATTTTATCACAGGAATATCAGAGTGTCTGTACATCTGTTTTTCATCCATTGTTTCTTATTTTGTCACAAAAGATGTATTTTATATATTGCTTTAATTTATTCGAATTACATATAATAAAGGTGTAAATGAAATACATCTTTTAAAAGGAGTTTTTCAAAATGAGAACGGAAAATCAATATGCACTGGATGAAAAAACGATCACTACTGTGAAAGCAACTGTACCTGTCTTAGCGGAACACGGGGAAGCCATTACGAAGCATTTTTATAAAAGATTATTTGAAGCTCACCCTGAACTGAAAAATATCTTTAACATGACGAACCAGAGAGCCGGGCGTCAGAGCAAAGCTTTAGCAGGAGCGGTCTACGCAGCAGCAGCCCATATCGATAACTTAAGTGCCATCTTTCCTGCCGTGAACCAGATTGCCGAAAAACACCGCAGCCTGAATGTGCGCCCTGAACATTATCCTATTGTAGGAAAATATTTATTGATTGCCATTAAAGAGGTGCTGCAGGATGCAGCCACCCCTGACATCATGAACGCATGGGAAGAAGCCTACGGTGTAATTGCACAGGCATTTATCGACGTAGAAGCAGCGAAGTATAAAGATGCGGAAAACCAGCAAGGCGGATGGAACGGCTTTAGAGACTTTAAGATTGTGGAAAAAGTAAAAGAGAGCGATGTCATTACTTCTTTTTACTTACAACCGGAAGACGGAAAAGCGATGGCTTCCTTCCGTCCCGGACAGTATCTTACTGTTAGAATTGATATGCCGGGAGAGAAATTTACCCACCTACGCCAGTACAGCTTATCTGATGCTCCTGACAAAGGGTATTACAGAATTAGCGTGAAGCGGGAAGATGGCCAGTCAGACAATCCTGATGGAATTGTTTCTAATTATCTCCATGGTGAATATAACGAAGGGGATATACTGCCGATTACAGCGCCGGCAGGAGACTTTGTACTGAAAGAAGACTCTGATGCTCCATTAGTACTAATCAGCGGCGGTGTGGGGTTAACACCAATGATGAGCATGCTTCAGCGGATGAAGGATACACAGACAGACCGTGACGTCTATTTCATTCATGCCGCTCAAAACGAAGATGTTCATGCATTTAAAGAAGATGTGAAACAGGCAGCAGCGAAGATGAAATCCTGCCAGACTAAAGTCATCTACAGTGAGCCATTAGAAAAAGGAACAGCAGATAAAGAGGGAATAATCGAGTTAGAATGGCTGCAGACAGTTGTACCGAAGCATGCTGAATTTTACTTCTGCGGACCGACAGGGTTTATGAAAGCTGTAAATGGTATGCTTTTGGAATGGGGAATTCCGGAAGAACGTATTAACTTTGAATTCTTCGGACCGAAGCAGGAGATTTAGAAACAGGTATACTGGAGGAAGACGATTCCATACAAAAAACAGCAGCTGATCATCAGCTGCTGTTTTTATTTCACTTATTCTTCTAAAGACGCCCACTTGTATTCATATTCAGGCCCTGTTGCTGTAACGAATGCTCCTTTAATTGAAGGACGTAATAGCTGTGCTTTAGAATCCTGGTAAATAGGAGCAACGGCGGCATCTTCTTCAAGAAGAAGGCGCTCAGCTTCCATAAACGTTTCGAAGCGCTTATCCGGATCCTGGGCATATTCATTGTTTGCTTTTTCAATCAGTTCATCATATTTATCGCTGGAGTAGTTCATGTTGTTGTTTTGTCCATCTGTCAAGTACATGTTTAAGTACGTATTAGGATCTACATAGTCAGGTCCCCACGTAGCGGCTTCCATTTCAAACTCGGATTTTTGGTCTCGTTCAACACGCTCGTTAAATGGAACCTCCATTAATTTGATCGTTAATCCTTCAAGGTTTTTTTCTAGCTGGTTCTTATAATAAGCTAACACATCTTTGGAAGTTCCGGTGTCATCTCCGAGAAGTTCGATTTCTACAGAATCTGTTCCTAGTTCTTCAAGTGCATTTGCCCAAAGTTCTTTTGCTTGTTCTACGTCTGTCTTTACAAGAGGGCCTTGAGCATCTCTAAAGTCTTCATCACTGTCTGGCATATTTACGAAGTTAGAAGGTACATATCCTTCTGCAGGCACAGAACCGTCATTTAGAATGACGTCGACTAAGGATTCTCTGTCAATCGCCATGGAAATGGCTTTACGAACATTAACATTCGCCAGGGCTTCATTGCTTTCCTGGTTAAACTTAAAGAAATAAAGGTAAGGTTTTTCCGCTACATTAAAATCTTCCGTTGTAGAATATTCGTCTACAAACTCGGCATTAAGCTCTGTCTGGTCAAGTTGGCCGGACTGGTACAAGTTTACTCCTGTAGAAACTTCTTTAATAATCTGTCCGTTAATGGCATCTAATTGTACTGTATCAGCATCCCAGTACGTATCATTCTTTTCAACTTTCCAGCCTTCGCCGTGACTCCACTCGGTCATTTCAAAAGGTCCATTGGAAAGGATGGCATCTGCCTCTGTACCGAATGCATCGCCTTGTTCTTCAGCAAACTTTTCGTTAATCGGCATGAACGTACCAAATACAGTCATCGATTCAAAATATGGTATAGGTTTCTCAAGTTCTACTTTTAATGTATAGTCATCTTCAGCAGTTGCGCCTAGCTCGTCTAATTCCGCTTCGCCATCAGCAATCGCCTGAGCATTTTTAATAACTCCGCCTAAGAAATAAGGTCCGTATTCAGAACCTGTCTCCGGATTGACGGCACGCTGCCATGCATACACAAAATCGTTGGCTGTTACTGGATCGCCGTTAGACCATTCGGCATTCTCGCGTAACGTAAATGTCCAAGTAAGGCCGTCATCGCTTACTGAACTGTCTGTAGCAATTCCTTCAGATAAGTTACCGTCTTTGTCTAATCGGTAAAGGCCTTCTAAAGTTTCTCCAGCCCACTGAAAGGATACGGAATCAGTAATTAGGGATGGATCCATTGTGGCGATATCACTTTTGGCAGAGACGGTAATCTCTTGTGATGATCCGCTGTCAGATCCTTCTGCTTCTCCCTCACCAGAGGTATCGCTGTCTCCCCCGCTGCAAGCCGCTAAAAAAAGCGTTAAAAGCAAAGTGAATAACACCCATAGGCTTTTCTTGTTTCTCAAAAAAATCTCCCCCTAGAAATATTCAAATTTTCAAAAAATAAATACCTTTCTAATTATACTGATAAAACAAAAATCTTTCATTAATAGATAAATAGAAAAATAAGAAAAAAACTAATTTAATAGAAGATTCAAATTCGATTGACATTAAACGATCATTTGGTAGGATAGGATAATATCATTACTTTTCTACCGCACGGATATGTTTGTGCGTACAGAATGTACAGGAGGGACATATTGAGATGAATCGTGAATGGGAACTGCTTCAGATCCCTGGACCGACGCCGATTCCACCCAGTGTAAACCGGGCGATGAGTCAGCCGATGATCGGTCACAGAGGACAGAAATGTAAAGAACTGCTGGAAGATCTTGCGCCAAGGTTAAAACCGATCTTCGGAACTTCAGGAGATGTGCTGGTGCTGTCGAGCAGTGGTACTTCTGTGCTTGAGGCAGCTGTCGTAAACACGACAGAACCGGGCGATGAGGTTGTTGTCGTCGTTGCAGGAGCCTTTGGTGATCGTTTTGCAAAAATTTGTGAAACCTATGAATTAAACGTACACCGTATGGATGTAGAATTCGGAAAAGCTGTAGAAGTGGCAGCGATTGAAAAGCAGCTGCAGGACACTCCAAATGTAAAAGCTGTTTTTGTTACACACTGTGAAACTTCAACAGGGGTAATGCATCCTGTCGAAGCTGTCGCAAGAAAGGTTCATGAGCTTAGCGAAGCATTAGTTATTGTGGATGGTGTATCATCAATCGGCGGAGCTCCAGTCGATATGGATGGTTCTGGAATCGATCTCTTAGTGTCTGGTTCCCAAAAAGCGATGATGCTTCCCGCAGGTCTGGCTTTTGCAGCCGTTAGTGAAAATGCCTGGAAAGTGATTGACAGCAATCCAAGACCGAGATTTTACTTAGACCTCAGAAGCTATAAGAAGAGTCTGGATAAAGGTCAGACACCTTTCACACCTGCGTTGTCCCTCTTATTCGGTTTGCAGGAAGTGTTGCGTCTCATAGAAGAAGAAGGACTGGAGCAAGTCCACCAGCGTCACAAGATCATGATGGAAATGACGCGTGCAGCGTGCCGTGCCATCGATCTTCCTTTATTTGTCGATGATGAAGATGCTTCTACAACGGTGACTTCTATTAAACCAGAATCATTTAAAGCCGAAGATTTTAGGAAATTGGCAAACAAGGAATTTGGCTTAATGACAGCAGGCGGTCAGCAGCACCTTAAAGGGGAAATCTTCCGGATTGGCCATATGGGATACTCCAGGCCGACTACTGTGCTTCAATATATCAGCATCTTAGAACTTGTACTTCAGCGCTTAGGACATAATTTTGAACCGGGAGCTGGATCAGCTGCCGCACAGAAAGCTTATATACAAGCAACAAGGGAGATGGACAAAAATGTTTCGCGTTCTTATTAGTGATCCTCTAAGTGAAGATGGGATTAAACCGCTGCTTGAAGCAGCAGACATAGAAGCTGTTATGGACTCATCCTTAAGTCATGAAGAATTATTAAACGAATTAAAAAACAGTGATGCACTAATTGTAAGAAGCCAGACACAGGTCACCCGTGAATTATTCGAAAATGCTCCTAACCTGAAGATTGTCGGACGCGCCGGGGTAGGAGTCGATAATATAGATCTTGATGCAGCGACAGACCATGGCGTTGTCGTCGTGAATGCACCGGACGGAAATACAATTTCAACAGCTGAACATACGATGGCCATGCTTATGTCGCTGGCCCGTAATATCCCTCAAGCTTACCACCAGTTAAAACAGAACCGCTGGGAGCGTAAGAAATTTGTAGGGGTTGAGCTTAAAAATAAAACACTCGGCATCGTCGGCTTTGGCCGTATTGGCCGTGAGGTGGCTCACCGAGCGAAAGGTCACCGTATGAACGTGATTGCTTTTGACCCGTTTTTAACAAAAGAGAAAGCTGAAAAAGCAGGTGTCCAGCATGGTGAGCTGGAAGAAGTGCTGCAGCAGGCCGACTTTTTAACGGTTCATACTCCATTAATTGATAAAACAAAGCACCTTATTAACAAGGAAACGATTAAGCTCATGAAGCCTGGAGCACGGATTCTTAACTGTGCCCGCGGCGGTATCGTTGAGGAGGACGCCCTCTATGAAGCGATTCAAAATGGTAAGATCGCTGGTGCTGCCCTTGACGTATTTGAGGAAGAGCCGGCCATCGATCACCCGCTGCTGTCTTTAGAAGAAGTGATTGCGACCCCTCACTTAGGGGCGAGCACAGTGGAAGCACAGGAAAACGTTGCGACAGATGTAAGCTATGACATTATCGAACAGCTGCGCGGCGGTTCTGTGAAACACCCTGTAAATATGCCGTCTGTTTCTCCTGAAATGATGGAAAAACTGGCTCCATATTTCGATTTGTCTGAGAAGCTCGGAAGCTTTATTTCCAATGTCGCTGAAGGCGGGCTTGAGAGAGTTACGGTCTATTACTCTGGTGATCTTTTAGATATAGAGACGACCCCGCTTACAAGAACCTCAATTAAGGGGCTGCTTAAACGCTTTATCGGCAATCGTGTAAATGATGTTAATGCGTATAAGACGGCAGCTGATAAGGGCATCGTCATTAATGAGCAGAAATCTACTTCTACTAAAGGGTTTACGAACCTTATCACGATAGAAATTGAAACAGACAAAGAGAAGCGTACGATCTCCGGAACACTGCTGAACGGCTTAGGTGCTAGAATCGTCAAGCTGGACGATTATCCGATTGATGTTATCCCGCAAGGACATTTAATCGTAATTCATCACCAGGACCAGCCGGGTGCGATTGGACGGGTAGGAAGCCTGCTGGCTGACCACCATGTAAACATTGCGACAATGCAGGTAGGACGCGCCCAGCAAGGCGGAGAAGCGGTCATGGTGCTCACCGTTGATAAAGCGGTTGAAGAAGACTGCCAGGAAAAACTGTCAGGTGTCCCTAATATTAATCATGTTCAATGCTTAACAATTTAAAAATAAACAGGCAGGCTGCCAAGAGCCTGCCTGTTTCATTCTTTAGAAAAGCCCTGCTGTCCAAATGAGACAGCAGGGCTTTTTTAAGTTATAAGTTATCCAAGCTTTTTCGTTTCGCTTTTTCGCTGAGTAAACACGTGAACTTCGTCATATCCGACAGAGCGCGCGAAATCGATTGCCTGTCCATATTCGTAGCCTAAGTGATCTGGTTTATGCGCATCTGAGCAGAGAACGATTCCGATTCCTTTCTCCTTACAGATCCGGAGCAGCTCAGGATCGGGATACAATTCTCCAACAGGCTTGCGGATACCGGCTGTACTGATTTCGATGCATGTATTTGTTTTTGCGAGTGCTTCTGCCGCCCGTTCATACTGTTGGCGTAAAAATTCCTGATCATCCGGCTTGTAGCCAAATACTTTAATCACATCGATATGGCCGACAAAGTCAAACAGCCCTGATTCTGCCAGTGTTACAACTCTGTCAAAATACTGGCGGTACACTTCTTTAATATCTCGATTTTCGTACTCTTCGCGATATATCGCAAGATCGATTCCCCATTCGTCGATCCAGTGAACGGAACCAATGACATAGTCAAACGGATGGGCATCGATGAATTCTTTCATTTCTTTCTCTTTGCCTGGCATATAATCCATTTCTATTCCCATTTTAATAGGGAGTCCAGCCTTATTTGCTTCATCAAACATCTTCTGATAGGTGTCAAACTGAAGTGTGCGGCGATTTTCCACCCATGGATTGGAAAGAATTGGACGGGTTTCTTCAAAAAAGTAGGCGTGTTCGGAAATCCCGAGCTCTTCAATGCCTTCCTGCTTTGCTTTCTCGATATAAGTGCGTAAGTAATCGACGGATAGATCGCCGGTTTCTGCCATGTGTACATGATAATCTGTGCGCATGAAAAGCCTCCTATTTGTTCTGAATATTTCCATTAATCATACCAGACTCGTCAATTTCAGACAAAAATTATCCGGGAGGTCCGTGAGAGGAGAAAGAGAGGCCACGGCTATGTTAAACTAGTAAAGTTAGCATAGTTACATGAGGACGAGGTGCACTTAAATATGAACGATACGAGAAAAATTACAGAAGGGGCTTTAATGACAGGGGCTTATCTGCTATTGTTGTTGATAATTCTCTTTACCCCCATCGTCGGCTCTTTTTTAATATTTGTACTACCCATTCCCTTTATTTTTTACAGCTATCGTCACGGTTTTAAAGTCGGGATGTTAATGATGGTGGCGGCGATCGTTTTTACTTTAGTATTTGCCACCGTTTTTTCACTGCCGGCCACTTTGATGGCGGGAATCGGCGGCTTGTTTGTCGGGGAAGCGATGCATAAGAAGCGTTCGGCTTATGAAACATGGGCATCCGGCTCCCTCGGGTTTATAATAGGGCTTGTAAGCGTCTTTCTAATTACTCAGCTGCTCTTTGGCATGAACTGGATGGATGAGATTCAGACAGCTCTCGATGAATCATTTTCAATGGCTGAGAACATGATGGGGGCTTTTGGAAGCAGTGAGGAAGTCCAGCAGCAGCTGACAGGAATGGAAGAACAGATTCGAGCACTGCCTGACTACCTTCCGAGTATATTGGCGATTATGGGTATTCTGATTGCTTTTATCAGTCAGTGGGTCAGCTATAAAGTGATCAACCGGGTAGAAGGCAAAAAGTTTTATTTTCCTTCTTTCCGTCATTACAATCTTCCTGTATCCGTATTGTGGTATTACTTTTTTGCTTTGATTTTTTCATATGTCTTTGCTGAAAGTAATAACATTTGGTATCTGGCTGCAATCAATGTGTATACGTTAACGGGAGTTTTTCTCGTTCTGCAGGGCTTTGCTTTTCTTTTTTACTATGTCCATATAAAAGGCCAATCGAAGGCTCTGCCGATCGTCGTGATTGCAGGTTCCTTACTTTTCCCAACAATAGTAATGTATCTTATACGAATATTAGGTATAATTGATATAGGTTTCTCTCTTAGACAGCGCTTGGAGCCAAAGAAGTAGTGTACGTTTCGCAAACGATGGCAGGAGCTGAGTAAACATGCCGAATTTCTCTAAAAAACCAACAATGAGCGGTCACTTATGGGTGATCTACGTCATCTCCCTGATTCTGCTGAGCTTTATCTGGTATTACCAGTGGGTGCTCGGGTTATCGATGACTCTCTTGCTGGCAGGTTCGATCTTTTACAGTGTGCGTACGGAACAAAACATGATTAATGAAACAGAAGAATATATATCGACTCTTTCTTACCGCGTTAAAAAGGTAGGAGAAGAGGCGCTTTTAGAAATGCCGATAGGAATTGTCCTTTACAGCGAGAACTATAAAGTCGAGTGGGCGAACCCGTATATGAATAAGTTCACCGATCGGGACACAGTTGTCGGGGAATCATTAAACGAGCTCTCAGAAAGTTTAATCCCCAATATTAAAGAGGATCGCGAAGAAGTATGGCTTGAAATTGATAATTACAAGCTTCAGACCATTGTGAAAAGAGACGAACGTCTCCTCTACTTCTTTGACCGTACCAATCAGACAAAGATTCATAACCTTTATCAAGATGAGCAGACAGTACTTTCTGTAATTTTTCTCGATAACTATGAGGAAATTACCCAGGGAATGGATGATACGGCGAAAAGTCAGATTAACTCCCAGGTTACTTCCATTTTAAACAAATGGGCGGAAAACTTTGGGATCTATTTAAAACGGACGTCCCAGGAGCGGTTTATGGCTGTTTTAAATCAGGAAATTCTGCAGCGCCTTGAAAAATCGAAGTTTGAAATCCTGGATGAAGTCCGTGAATTGATTACAGATCAAAATGTACCGCTGACGCTGAGCTTTGGTGTCGGCAGCGGCCCTGTCAGCCTTCCTGAGCTTGGCGAACTGGCACAGTCCAGCCTCGACTTAGCCTTAGGGCGCGGAGGCGACCAGGTAGCGATAAAGGATGAAAGCGGGAAGGTCCGCTTCTACGGCGGGAAAACTAACCCTATGGAAAAAAGAACGCGTGTCCGTGCACGTGTTATTTCCCACGCTATGAAGGAACTCGTTCAGGATAGTGAAAGAGTGCTCATCATGGGCCATAAAGCACCGGATATGGATGCTGTCGGCGCTTCTATCGGGATTTTAAAAATTGCCCAGGCGAATGAAAAAGAAGCGGCGATCGTTCTGGACCCTGATGATATTGATTCAGGGGTCGGACGGATGATTGAGGAAATTGAAAAAGATGAAGAGCTATGGTCACATTTTATTACACCAGAGGACGCAATGGAGCTTGTAACAAACGAAACGCTGCTCGTTGTAGTCGATACCCATAAACCTTCTCTCGTCATGGAAGAGAAGCTTTTGTCAAAGACAGAGCACGTAGTGGTTATCGACCACCACCGCCGGGCAGAGGAGTTCATTTCCGATCCTACGCTCGTATATATGGAGCCATACGCCTCCTCAACAGCAGAGCTGGTGACAGAGCTTTTAGAATATCAGCCGAAGAAGCTGAAGCTCTCTATGCTTGAAGCGACATCCCTGCTGTCTGGTATTATTGTAGATACGAAGGCTTTTACATTAAGGACCGGCTCGCGTACATTTGATGCAGCCTCTTACCTCAGGGCAAAAGGAGCAGATACAGTGCTCGTCCAGAAGTTTATGAAGGAAGACCTCGATGTGTACGTGAAGCGGAGCCGTCTCATAGAACAGGCGAAAGTTTACCGGGACGGCATTGCCATTGCAGCAGCCGACCGGGGAGATGTATTTGGTCCGGTTATTATTGCACAGGCCGCTGATACGCTGCTGACGATGACAGGCATTGTCTGTTCCTTCGTTATTTCAGAGCGAAGCGACGGCCGTGTAGGAATCAGCGCCCGCTCACTTGGCGATGTGAACGTACAGGTGATTATGGAGCGTATGAATGGCGGGGGCCACTTAACGAATGCGGCCACCCAGCTTGAAGATACAACGATTGAAGATGCCCGATTACTATTACAAGATATAATTGATGAGTATTTTGAAGGAGGAGACGACGAATGAAAGTAATATTTACATCAGACGTTAAGGGGAAAGGCAAGAAAGGCGAAATTAAAAATGTCTCTGACGGCTATGCCCGTAACTATCTGCTGAAAAATAATTTAGCGGTAGAAGCGACAAGCGGTAACCTTAAAGCCCAGGAGGCGAAAGACGCCAAGCAGGAACAGCTGGCGGAAAACGAGAAACAAGAAGCCGAACAGTTAAAAGATAAACTCGCAAAATTAGAAGTAAAGCTTGTAGCAAAATCAGGGGACAGCGGACGTCTGTTTGGTTCGATTACAAGCAAGCAGATCGCTGAACAGCTGAAGAAGTCTCACAACATTAAAATCGATAAGCGTAAAATCGAGCTCGATGACCCGATTCGTACACTGGGTTATACCAACGTCCCTGTGAAGCTTCACAACGAAGTAACAGGAACGATTCGTGTTCACGTAGAAGAGAAGTAAATCGGTCCTTTTCACAAGTTTAGGGGAGGAAACAGCTAGTGAGTGAATTATTTAATGACCGGACACCGCCTCATAATATAGAAGCCGAGCAGGCGGTCTTAGGCGCGGTCTTTTTGGAACCAGATGCGATGTCGACAGCCGCAGAATTCTTGCTCCCGGATGATTTTTACCGGGCCAGCCACCAGCGCATCTTTGAAGTGATGCTCACACTCTCTGACCGCGGGGAGCCAATTGACCTGGTAACCGTGACAGCCGCCCTGTCGAATAACAAAGTGCTGGAGGAAGTAGGCGGCGTTTCTTATTTAAGCGATATCGCCAACTCCGTACCTACAGCGGCCAATGTTTCGTATTACACGAAAATCGTCAGCGAAAAGTCCACACTTCGCGGTCTGATCCGTACAGCGACGAATATCGTAACGAGCGGATTTGCGGAAGAGGAAAACATTGAAGACGTACTGAATGCAGCGGAGAAAGACATTTTAGAAGTTTCACAGCGTAAGAACTCCGGATCTTTTAAAAATATTAAAGATGTCCTGATCGATGTCTATGATAACATTGAAAATCTGCACAACAGTGATGGAAATGTAACCGGTATTCCAACAGGATACCGGGACTTAGATCATATCACTTCAGGATTTCAGCGTAATGATTTAATCATCATAGCGGCACGTCCGTCGATGGGTAAAACGGCTTTTGCCTTAAACATTGCCCAGAACGTTGCCGTTAATTCGGATGAAAATGTCGCGATTTTCAGTCTGGAGATGGGAGCTGACCAGCTCGTCTCTCGTATGCTTTGCGCAGAAGGTAATATTGACGCTCAGCGTCTGCGGACCGGCAGTATGGAAGCAGAAGACTGGAACAAGCTGACGATGGCGATGGGAAGTCTGTCTAATGCCGGGATTTATATTGATGACACGCCAGGTATCCGGGTCAGTGAAATCCGCTCTAAATGCCGTCGTTTAAAGCAGGAACACGGACTTGGCATGATTCTGATTGACTATCTGCAGTTGATTCAGGGAAGCGTGAATTCCAAGGAAAACCGTCAGCAGGAAGTATCAGAAATTTCCCGTTCCTTAAAAGGGCTGGCACGTGAGCTGAACGTGCCGCTGATCGCTTTATCACAGCTTTCCCGTGGGGTAGAATCACGTCAGGACAAGCGTCCGATGATGTCTGACTTAAGGGAATCCGGATCGATTGAGCAGGATGCCGATATCGTCGGTTTCCTATATCGTGACGATTACTATGACCAGGAATCGGAAAATCAAAACATTATTGAGATCATTTTAGCGAAGCAGCGTAATGGACCCGTCGGTACCGTATCGCTTGCTTTCGTAAAAGAGTACAATAAGTTCGTTGACTTGGATCACCGCTACAGTGATGCCGATGTTCCACCCGCTTAGCGGGGGGGCGATCAGCCGCTTAAGCACTGCTCTAAGCCGCATGAACTCAACAAAAAAGACTGAGCGCCTACCGCTCAGTCTTTTTTTATATCATCACTCTCCGTCACGCTTCCCTTGTTCAGGAGTTACGCCGGATGTGTGGATGAACTATTTTCAAGCCAGTGGTAAATCGCATGGGCGACCCCATGCTCATCATTGGACTTTGTGATCATATCGCTTGCTTCAATAACGGTCGGCTGGCCGTTTGCCATGGCCGCAGACCGGCCGGCCATTTGGATCATCGACAAATCATTGGGGCTGTCACCAATCGCTGCCGTTTCTTCCATTTCTATTCCTAAATGCCGGGCCAGCTTTTTAAGGGCCAGCCCTTTGGAGGCTTCCTTATGCTCCAGTTCAAAATTGTGAACACCCGAGCTTACAAGCGTCAGGTCTTCTGTGCCTTCAAAGCGCCTCCACCCTTCAGCCCGCTTTTTATCCTCAAAGGTAAAGGCAAGAATATTATAAAGCGGCTGGCCTGACTGGATGATGTCCTTATAGGACTTCACATGGGCGAATCCGCTCTGGCCGAATTGTTTAGCCATCGAATGTTCCAGTGTCTCAATGTCGGTCTGAGGATTGGCTGATTTCAAACGATCGAGCTCAATCTGCAGCAGATGGCGGCCGTTCTCAGGAGTTAAAATCGCTTCATCTGTAAAGACCTCATAATAAAACCCTTTGCGCTCCAGCCACTCCAGAGCTTCCTCGGCATGAGCTTGCGGCAGCGGCACAGAGTCAAAGAGCCGGCTTTCAGGTGTATGGATCGTCGCCCCATTTGCCCCAATTACCCATGTATTGATATTGGTTTTAGAAAAAACCTGACGGACGTCAAACTCTGCGCGGCCTGTAGCTACCACCACTTCTACACCGTTCTCTTGTGCCTTTTGGATGGCTTCCTCGTTTTCTCTGCTGATTTCACTATTATGGTTTAACAGGGTGCCGTCTAAATCGATCGCTATTAACTTCATCTTAATTTTCCTCCTCTGTCACAAGCAGCTCCACTTCATGTTGAGCCAGCACGTTCTGAAATTCCTCACTTGGAAGCTGATCGGTAATTAATAAATCTACATCCTCCAGGGAGGCATACCGATAAAAGTCTGTCACACCGATCTTCGTATGGTCTGCAAGCACAGTGACCTGCTTCGCCTGCTGAACCATTTTCCTTTTCACCATGCCGTCTTCTTCATGTGCCAGCGTCAGGCCGTTTTCTGAGATTCCAACTACACCGATAAAGGCATGATCCACGTGATAAGCCAACAGCCGTTCAATGACTGAAGCTCCATACAGGAATCGGTGCTGTTTCTCCAATTGGCCTCCTAATAGATGAATAGATGCATAAGGCTGGCTTGATAAAATATCCGCAATGTTAATCGCGTTAGTAATAACGGTGCATTCTATCTCAATCTGACTCGCACAAGATTGAACAGTGGTCGAAGCATCGAGAATAATATTATCGCCTTTTCCAATAAGGCTTGCGGCTTTATGCCCGATCGCCAGCTTTTCCTTGGAAAAGGTTTGCAGCCGGTTGGAATAATCCTTTACTTCGTGAGGCTGTGAAGGAAGAATGGCCCCTCCCCTCGTCCGCACAACAGCCCGCTGTTCTTCCAGCTTTACAAGGTCCCTTCTAGCGGTATCGCGAGACACACCAAACAGCTCGCAAATCTTTTCTACAGATATACGGCGTTCCTTATTTAAATAATTTTGAATTTCAATTAATCGCTCTTCCTGATACAAGTTATGGCACCTGCCTGAATTTTATTATATAAGTTATTTTAAGTAATTATGATGAAAAAATCAAGTTTAATAAGTATATGTAAGCAATTATAAGTTATAAGCTAAAATAAGATAATCGAACATTTTTCCTATTTCCAATAATAATGTTCGTCTTTTACATTGACTCCTTTCTATAAAATTGGTAAACTGACGATGGATATTAATTAGAAGTAAAATTATTAGGCGGAGGTGCCTTATGTCTTCAGTAGTAGTTGTCGGAACCCAGTGGGGGGACGAAGGAAAAGGTAAAATCACTGACTTTTTGTCACAGAACGCCGAGGTTGTCGCTCGTTATCAGGGCGGAAACAATGCCGGCCATACCATTAAATTTGATGGAGTAACTTACAAATTACACCTGATTCCATCCGGTATCTTTTTTGAGGAAAAAGAATGCGTACTCGGAAATGGAATGGTGATTGACCCGAAAGCCTTGCTTGAAGAACTTAAATACTTACACGATAAAGGGGTATCTACGGATAACCTGCGCATCAGCAACCGCGCTCACGTCATTCTTCCTTATCACTTAAAACTTGATGAGCTTCAGGAAGCAGACAAAGGAGCCAACAAGATTGGTACAACGAAAAAAGGAATCGGTCCTGCTTATATGGATAAAGCCGCTCGAACAGGCATCCGTATGGCTGACTTACTTGATAAAGAAAGTTTTGCCGAGAAGCTGGAGCAGAACCTTGCTGAAAAAAACCGACTTTTTGAAAAAGTATATGAAATTACACCATTTACAGTAGAAGAAATTCTTGAGGAGTACTATGAGTACGGACAGCAAATCGCGAAGTATGTATGCGATACGTCTGTTGTCTTAAACAATAACCTGGACGAAGGCCGCCGCGTATTATTTGAAGGCGCCCAGGGTGTTATGCTGGATATCGACCAGGGAACCTACCCGTTCGTAACTTCCTCCAACCCGATTGCCGGAGGAGTAACCATTGGTTCAGGAGTCGGCCCTTCTAAGATTAGACACGTTGTCGGCGTATCTAAAGCTTATACAACACGTGTAGGCGACGGACCTTTCCCGACAGAGCTTAACGATGCAACAGGCGACCAGATCCGTGAAGTCGGAAATGAGTACGGCACAACGACAGGACGTCCGCGCCGTGTCGGCTGGTTTGACAGCGTAGTTGTCCGCCATGCCCGCCGTGTCAGCGGAATTACAGATCTATCTCTGAATTCCATTGACGTACTGACAGGCATTGAAACATTGAAAATCTGTACCGCTTATAAATACAAAGGCGAAATCATGGAAGAGTTCCCGGCAAGCCTAAAAGTCCTTGCTGAATGTGAGCCCGTTTATGAAGAAATGCCGGGATGGACAGAAGACATTACAGGCGTTAAATCACTTCATGAGCTTCCGGCAAACGCAAGACATTACGTGGAGCGTGTCTCCCAGTTAACGGGAATTCCGCTTTCCATCTTCTCTGTAGGGCCGGACCGCTCTCAGACTAATGTCGTAAGAAGCGTATACAGCCCGCTATAAAAAGTAAGCACGTCTTCCCATGAAGGAAGACGTGTTTTATTTTTGGCCGATTTCGTTAAAACTAAAAGTGAGAGAAGGAGGAACAGCTATGAAGAAAATCAGTGTATTTGCCGGATCAAGTGAGGGTCATGATCCCGATTTTACTCAGCATGCAAAGCAATTAGGCCAGGCCTTTGCAGAAAAAAATATCGAGCTCATTTACGGTGGAGCTAAAAGCGGACTGATGGGCCAGCTGGCCGATTCCATATTGGAAGCTGGAGGTAAAGTGACAGGCATTATGCCGACACCTCTATTTGATAAGGAAATCGTCCATACCGGCGTCACTTCATTTATTGAAGTGGACACTATGCATCAGCGGAAAGAAAAGATGAACGAGCTGGCCGACGGTTTTATCGCACTGCCTGGCGGTTTCGGAACACTGGAGGAGCTTTTTGAAACGATCACCTGGGCCCAAATCGGCCTGCACGTTAAGCCGATTGGAGTTTTTAATATAAAAGGCTACTATACGCCCATTATGAAGCTTATGGATCATTCTATAGAAGCCGGGTTTGTTTCCCCGGAGCATAAAAATCTATTAATTGAGTCTTCTGATGCGCATGATCTATTAAGCCTGCTTGAAAATCACGGCGAGTTTTAAGAAATGTATTGCGTCTTGTTTAAATGATGTGATATGATATTCTTCGTTGCGGTAAAGAAGGATATCATTTCATGGTCCGGTAGTTCAGTTGGTTAGAATGCCTGCCTGTCACGCAGGAGGTCGCGGGTTCGAGTCCCGTCCGGACCGCCATTTTTACTTTAATAAATTGTATGGCTCGGTAGCTCAGTCGGTAGAGCAACGGACTGAAAATCCGTGTGTCGGCGGTTCGATTCCGTCCCGAGCCACTCTGAAGAAAAGGCGTCTGCTAATTTAAGCAGGCGCCTTTTTTTCTTATTGAGAATTATTTGTTCCGTCTGCCTGAATGAAGATAACCGGGCCTGGGGAAACGACTCGCTTTCCATGAGCGAACGGTGTGCTTCTTCAAGCTAAAGCCTTCCGGGAGCTCGCTCTTGTTCTGTGCTCCCATAAGGCTTCTGTGTTTCTCAAAAAGATGAGAATCTTGTTCCGTATGCCTGAAAATGAGAAACGGGCCTGGGGAAACGACTCGCTTTCCATGGGCGAACGGTGAGCTTCCTCGGGCTTTTAGCCCTCCGGGATCTCACCCTGTTCTATCCTCCCATAGGAGTCTCGCCGTTTCCCCCGGCCCTTTATGTTTTTTAGAGTAACGGAACCCTTAACGTAAGAGGCCAAAGGTAGAGGAGATTCCTACAAACATAGCGTTCCGTTTTCATTATAAAAGTTAAAGAGGCTGGGAAATGGCGAGACTCCTGCAGGGAGATAGAGCCATGGTGAGATCCGCGAGTGCAACGAGCTAGCTCACCGGCTCCCCGCGGAAAGCGAGCTATTTCCCAGCCGCTTTTCTCTTTCAACAGCAAACGGAACAGACAGATTTTTTCATAGTCTGAAAGAAATGGCCTCCACTCTATCAGCTCTTCAACTCCCTATGTAACATCCTTGTAATCTATTATGAATATTCAACCAATTATGAGAGTAAAATTACACAAAAAGTGTATGATGTAAACATTTACATGCGTAATCTGGAAGGAATATTATAAAACATTTACATCCTATTTAAATAGCCCACAACGTATTTTTCCTATGTTAAATTTATAAAGTGTCAATAAATACGAGAAAACGACAAACATACAGAAAATGAGACAGACTGAGTAAGAAGTGAGGGGAAGAGAAAGTGAAAGAGACGACCGGCCTTTGGAAAAAGGCGGCCGCCATTGCTTTCCTTGTAATGAGTTTAAGTTTTGGTACTGCTTATGCTGAGGGGAATGTAGAAACTATATACCACGTCTATATCGGTGATAAACCTGTAGGCTACGTAGATAGTAAACAACAAGTGCAAGAGCACCTAAACCAACGCTTAGATGATGAAGAGCGAAAGCATGAAGATTACGATTTGACAGTGATGAATGATATTCGTTATTACCCAGAGAAGCAGTTTGCTCCTGAGACAGACACATCAGAAACCTTAAACCGGTTAGATAAAGAGATAACCATCGGTGTGGAAGCTGTTGGTCTTAAAGTCGCAGGGGAAGCGGTCGGTTATCTTCCATCAGAAGAGAAAGCAGATTCTGTCATCAAGGAATATAAAGAGAAATTTGTTGATGAAGAAGACTTAGAAGAGGTGGAAGAACGACAAGAATCCGGGGAGAAACCTGAAGTGGATGAATCTACGGTAATCAATGTGAAACTTACAGATGAAGTGGAGCATGTGGAGAAGATCGTGGAGCCTGAAGAAATCATCGAAGTCAAGGAAGCGGCTGACCTTTTAGAAGAGGGAATTGATGAAGAGAAAGTCCATCAAGCAGAGAAGGGACAGGCTATTCAGGAAATCGCTCATGAATATGACCTTTCAGAAGACGACCTGCTTGAAATGAATCCGCAGCTTGAAGAGAAAGAAATCCTGGACACGAACCAGGAAATTAAAGTAATGAATAAAGGCCCTTTAACAGAAGTTTTAATTAAAGAAGAAGGGAAAAAGACAAAGAAAATCCCTCATAAAACAGAAGTGATTGAAACAGATAAGCTGGAAAAGGGTACAGAGAAAGTGAAGCAAAAAGGAAAAGACGGCAAAAAAGAAGTACATTACTATAAAACAAAGTTAAATGATCGCACCACGGATAAGGGTATAATTAAAGAGAGAGAAATTAAGAAACCCGTTAAAGAAATCGTATTAAAAGGCACTAAAGTTATACCTTCCAAAGGAACTGGAAGCTTCGACTGGCCTGCAGTCGGCGGTGAAATTACGAGTAAACAGGGAGAGCGCTGGGGATCTTTCCACAAAGGGATTGATATTGCCGGTGTTAAAGATCGTACAATTAAAGCCTCGGATAATGGAAAAGTTGTAGAAGCTGGAAAATCCGGTGCCTACGGAAACAAAATTGTCATTGACCATAACAATGGCTATCGCACAACTTATGCGCATTTGAAGTCCATTCGTGTAAATGTAGGAGATGTTGTGGAGAAAGGCTCCTCCATCGGCCAAATGGGAACAACGGGACGTTCGACTGGCGTCCATCTTCATTTTGAAATTCATAAGAACGGTTCACAGGAAAATCCTTTGAACCACTTGTAAAACAGCGGCTGCTATGTCACTATTCATGGCAGCTGCTGTTTTGTTTTTGCAGTATAAGACATTTTCATTAAAATGAGTTAAAATGAAGAGAAAGCGCAAAGTTGATGAAAAGGAAGTGACTTGAGATGGCGCAGAAAATTTTAGTTGTAGATGATGAAAAGCCAATTGCTGATATATTAAAATTCAATTTAGAAAAAGAAGGGTACGAAGTTGTATGTGCCTATGATGGGGATGAAGCGATCCGCAAGGCGGATGAGGAGAAGCCTGAGTTAATCTTACTTGACATCATGCTTCCATATAAAGACGGAAATGAAGTATGCCGCGAAGTAAGAAAGAATCATACAATGCCGATCATTATGCTGACGGCGAAAGATGCAGAGATTGATAAGGTGCTCGGTCTTGAAATGGGAGCAGACGACTATGTAACCAAACCGTTCAGCAACCGTGAACTGATCGCTCGTGTTAAAGCCAATCTGCGCCGTCATCAGCAGGAGCCTGAGGACACTTCTCAACAGACGAAAGACATCTCGATCGGACGTCTGGCAATCCACCCTGATGCTTATACGGTAACACGCGATGGTTCTTACATTGAACTGACTCATCGTGAATTCGAGCTGCTTCATTACTTAGCCCGTCATATTGGACAGGTCATGACGCGTGAGCATCTTTTGGAAACGGTATGGGGCTATGACTATTACGGAGATGTTCGTACAGTTGACGTGACCGTCCGACGCCTTCGTGAAAAAATTGAGGAGAACCCTAGTAATCCTATATGGATCGTGACTCGCCGAGGAGTCGGGTATTACTTGAGAAATCCTGAACAGGTTTAGGGCCGTGGAATGAAAAAGGTTGGATTTTTTCAGTCGGTTCGGCTGAAGTTTACGTTAGTTTATATACTGCTCCTTCTTCTTGGTATCCAGGTCATCGGATCCTATTTTGTGGGCCAGCTTGAAGATCAGCTGAAGAGTAATTTTGAAGAATCAATTGACGGTCGGATGCGTTCTTTAACGTACAGCTTGCAGAATACGTTTGAAACAGAGCGGGGAGATTCCGATCCCTCCCTCCAGTCCGAGGTTCAGAGTTTAATCAATGATTTTGACGAAAATGATATTCATAAGCTTCAGGTCGTGAACAGCAGCAGCCGTATTATTGCCACAGATGGCGGTGATTTTACTTACTCTGAAGTTGGTAAAAAAACAAATGATGCGAAAATACTGCGGGCTTTAATATACGGGGAGTCCACCCCTGAGATTATGCAGCATCCGGTAAGCGGTGACCGGCTCTGGGTGGGGGCGATTCCTGTCACAGCCAGTAATGGCGATGAAATCTATGCGGCTGTTTATTTTGAAGCGAACATGAGCAATATTTATAATCAGCTTCAGGAAATAAATAATATATTTGCCCAGGGGACGATTTTGGCTATTACGGTTACGGCTTTGCTCGGCATTTTAGTGGCCCGGACGATTACGCGGCCGTTATCTGAAATGAGGAGACAAGCGCAAATCATGGCGACCGGGGACTTTTCACAAAAAGTTACGGTCCATGCCAACGATGAAATCGGCCAGCTTGGGGATACATTTAATGATTTAAATGACAAGCTCAGACTTTCACAAGCAACGACAGAGGGAGAGCGGAAAAAGCTCAGCTCGGTTCTTTCCAACATGTCAGATGGCGTGATTGCGACAGATAGGCTTGGGGCTATTACGCTCATGAATGCTCCTGCTTCCAAGCTGATCGGCCAAAGCTTTGAAGAAGTGCAGGGCCAGTCGCTGCTGGACATTCTTGATCTTACCGATCAAATGAACGATATTTCGGAGATTGAAACAGGCGGCTCGATGATTATTGATTTTAGCAGTGAAGATCAGCCGCTTCTTATTAAAGCGAACTTCTCCGTTGTGGAAGATGAGCATGAGGAAATGGACGGCTTCATTACTGTACTGAGTGATGTAACCGAGCAGGAAAGAGTGGCACAGGAACGCCGTGAATTTGTGTCTAACGTGTCGCACGAACTGCGCACACCGCTTACGACGATGCGGAGTTACTTAGAAGCCCTTACAGACGGCGCGTGGGAAGATAAAGAGATCGCCCCGCAGTTTCTCGGTGTGGCCCAGAATGAGACCGACCGTATGATCCGTCTCGTTAACGATTTATTACAGCTGTCAAAAATGGATCGTAAAGACACAGGGCTGTTTAAAGAAAAAGTTGAATTCACCGGTCATTTTCATCATGTAATTGACCGTTTTGATATGCACCGAAAGGAAAATATCACATTTAACCGGGAATTATCCGAGCAGGAGCTTTTTGTCTGGATTGATAAGGATAAAATAACTCAGGTGTTAGACAATATTATCTCGAATGCGATTAAATATTCGCCAGAAGGCGGGACGATTACGTTTAGAACCGAAACCAGGAGAAAACAGCTGCTGGTCAGCATCTCAGACCAGGGATTAGGCATGCCTGCCAATACTGTAGACAAAATATTTGATCGCTTTTACCGGGTCGACAAAGCGCGATCACGTGAAATGGGCGGAACCGGTTTAGGTCTGGCTATTGCCCGGGAAATAATTGAGTCGCATCATGGTCAAATATGGGCGCACAGTAAGGAAGGCAAAGGAACGACGATATTCTTTACACTTCCGCTCATTAACCAGAAGCGGAGGAAATACAAATGAAAGTAGAAACGATAAAATCGATTATTCTCGTCATTTTAATCATGTTTAGTCTGCTTTTAACCGTCGCTTTATGGAATTTTCAGCCGAATTATGAAAGCCTGGAAAGTGATGAAAGCTTAATAGATGAAACAAGTATTCAAGGGGAAGTTGTGGATATGTCTTCCCTTATTTCCCCGAACAATTTTATTTTCCATAAGAATAACCAGCATTTTGCATTCAGCAATCCGGAAAATGTGTGGTTGCAGTTTAATGAGGTTCGTGAATGGACACTGAGAGACTTTATTCAGATCGAAAATTCAAGTGTACCAGAACTTGATAGCAGCATGGTGGAAGTTACGTTCCCTATCGAAATTCCGAGCCAGTTGATGACTGAGCTTTTTACGCTTGAAGATAAAAATCAAGGAGTCCCTCCAGGGGAATTCAACAGAATGTATTTTAAATTCAGGGAAAACGGAGGGGCAGAAGTGTATTTTACTTCAGACCGTCCGAGTTCTTCCGCGTACAGGGCTGTCATTTCCGAGGAGAATGCCGACAGGCTGAGAGCTGCTTCTAATGATGAAAGTCAGCTGACCGAACAGACAGTGTTCATCAAAGAAGAAGCAGATCCAATTTATATTCCGAAAGGTCCTGTTTCTGTGGAGAAGGATCTCGTGCAGCCGAAGCGAATTGAGACAACTCCCCTGCAGAACGAACTTTTTCCTAACCCCAGCTCGGTAAAAAACACATCTCCATCACCGTCTGAACAGCGATTAACCGACTACTACCGCAGACTTGAAGTATTGGCGGACGGCAAGCGGATGGAATATGTGGATTTAGTACCCGATGAATCAGATATGCAGTCAACGCTGAGCTCTTATGATGTATTAGACAACAGTGTGGAATTTATTAACGGTCATGAAGGCTGGACAGATACATTCAGGCTGACGAGCTTTAATCCTTCCCCAACAGATTCAACCGTCCAGTTTAATATGTTCTTTGATCATTATCCGCTGCTTTCAAGCAGTGATGATATTCATAAAATTGAGCTGGATTTTGAAGGAGATACTGTTCAGCGCTATATGCGGCCGCTTCTGGATTTTGAGTCCTACTATCAAAGCCCGAACCAGTCTGAGCAGTTAACGGCTGGAGAAGACGTGATTTCATTTTTGGAAAGTTCGAATCAGTACAGCCTCCGCTTAATTGAGGACATTCAAGTAGGCTACCGAATTGAGCCTCAAAGGCAGGGATATCAGGTATATGAGCTTGTACCTGCCTGGTTCGTTCTGGAAAATGGCCGCTGGAAAGAAATCACTGAGCTGACGGAAGGAGGAGATCTAAATGCAATGGGGCCAAATTAAAATGCTGTTTATTATCAGCTTTCTCATTTTAGATCTATTTCTCCTTCAGCAGTTCCTGTCAAAGCAGGACCAGGCGGAAGGCTTGGGGACGGTTCAGGATACCACGCTTGAGGAAAGCTACAGAGATCAGGATATCGAAATAGGTGACGACGTCCCTGAAGAAACACCGGAAATTGAATCCTTAACTGCATCACCTGGAAAGTTTTCCGATGCGCGTGTGGAACAGCTGCAAAACATTAACGACCAGGATGTTCAGATATACGGTGGAGAGCTCCTCGTAGCTGCATTAGATGATCCTGTACCGATTGATGCTGATAATGCGGCAGAAGTCGTTGGGGATACTGTGCCTTTTGGCAGCCAGTATTCTTACTGGGGCTGGAGTGAGGAGCGCGACCGAATTTTATTTTTCCAAACTTCCAATTCAAATACGATTTTTTTCAACTCTGCCGGGGTATTGATTATAGACGTAGCAAATGGGGAGATGACAGGATATAAAGCCACGATTTTAGATCCGGAAGATGCAGAGGGAACTATCTCTGAAGAACTGCTCAGCCCGTCTGAAGTAATTCAAATATTGTTCAGCGAACAAATCATCACTTCCGGAGATGAAGTCACAAGCATGACGCTCGGCTATCATTCAGCAGCCAACCTTGACCCGCTTCAAGTTTTCGCGCCGACATGGAAAGTAACCGTCAATGGAGAAGAAGACCATTTTGTGAACGCCCTTGCCGTTGAAGGACAGATTTTAAAAATTGATGAAGAGAATTTTATTCAAAAAACGATGGAGTCCTTCCAGGAGATTATTGATGAAAATGAAGAAGATGTCGTTTCTAACCAGGAAGCAGATAAGGCCGGTGAGGACCGGCCTTAGTGACTACAGAAATATGGAGTGACATATAATGACGATGCAATTTAGTGTACTCGCTTCAGGCAGTACAGGAAATGCGTTTTATATAGAGTCGGGAGAGGAAAAAATTCTAGTAGACGCAGGACTCAGCGGGAAGAAAATCGAAGGACTGCTGCAGCAGGTCAATATCGATCCGAAGACGTTATCCCGCATCCTCGTTACTCATGAGCACAGCGACCATATTAAAGGGCTTGGCATTATGGCCCGGCGCTATAATCTCCCAATCTATGCAAATGAGAAAACGTGGAAGGCGATGGAAGGCCAGCTTGGAAAACTATCACTGGACCAGAAGTTCTATTTTAATATGGAGCAGACCCAGAATTTCGGGGGTATTGATGTCGAGTCATTTGCTGTATCGCATGATGCCGCTGACCCGATGTTTTATATTTTTAGAAAAGATGGGAAAAAGGTGTCCCTTGTAACCGATCTCGGCTATGTATCTGAACGGATTAAGAAAAGTGTAGAGGGCTCAGACGCGTTTGTTTTTGAGTCCAATCACGATGTAAGTATGCTTCGCATGGGACGCTATCCGTGGAATGTAAAACGAAGGATTCTTGGCGATTCCGGCCACGTCTCCAATGAAGACTGCGGGCTTGCTCTAACGGATGTAATGGATGACCGGACGAAACGGGTGTACCTTGCCCACTTAAGTTTAGATAACAATATGAAAGATTTAGCGAAAATGTCTGTAAAAAACGTCCTCGAAGAAAGGGGATTTGAAATCGGAAGCCGCATTCAGCTTCATGATACAGATCCCGTAACAGCCACGCCGCTCTATAAAGTTTGATCGTTTGAAATTCTGTTTTTAAGGCAACAATAGGGTAGAAGAATAGAAAGGACAGGTGATAGGCGTGGGTTACTACGACGATCATTCACCAGCCACCAGGCAGCAGAAGAAACGCCGGGGGTACATGATGCCAACCGTAATCGGCCTTGTGCTCGGAGCGGTTCTCGTTCTGCTGGCGCTGCCTGCGCTGGTTCAAACCAATTTGCTTCCTTATAATATTACCGTACCTGATGATGAAAACGAATCCACTGAGGATGGTGGAACGATTCGAAGTGAACAAGTCGAATACGATGTCAATACACAGATTACGGATGTCGTGAAAGAAGTCACCCCATCTGTCGTCGGCGTCGTTAACCTCCAGAATCAATCGGACTTCTGGAACAGTCAGAATAATCCTTCACAGGCTGGTGAAGGATCGGGTGTCATTTACAAAACAGAAGGCGAAACGGCCTATGTCGTTACAAATAATCATGTCATCGAAGGAGCCAGTGAAATTGAAGTGGTGCTTCATGACGATACGAGAATTCCGGCCGAACTCATCGGCGGTGATGTGTTTACAGATTTAGCTGTACTTAAAATGTCGAGCGACCAGGTCGAAAAGGTGGCAGAGATCGGTTCATCCGATTCGGTGAAAGTCGGTGAACCGGCCATTGCGATCGGTAACCCGCTAGGCCTTCGTTTTGCCGGCTCTGTTACAAAAGGCATTATCAGCGGCACGCAGCGCGCGATTCCGCAGGATTTTAACAATGACGGACAGGAAGACTGGCAGTCCGAAGTTATTCAGACGGATGCTGCGATTAACCCGGGGAACAGCGGTGGAGCCCTTATCAACATTAAGGGTCAGCTGATTGGCATTAACTCGATGAAAATCGCCCAGTCTTCCATTGAAGGCATCGGTTTTGCCATCCCCATTGATTCGGCGATTCCTATTATTGAAGAGCTTGAAAAGACCGGACAGGTGACCCGTCCGTTTATCGGTGTAGAAGCCTATGGTTTAAATGAAGTGCCTTCTTCTGAATGGCAGTCCACGTTGAACCTTCCAGAAGAGGTGGAGGGCGGCTTATACATCCGCAGTGTTTCCCAAATGTCTCCAGCAGCTAAAGCAGGACTTGAGCCGCTCGATGTCATTACAGAGCTTGATGGCGAGCCGGTAAATGATATTATCGACTTGCGTAAGTATCTGTATGATAAGAAGGAGCCTGGAGAAGAAATTAAAATTACGTATTATCGTGATGGTGAGCAGAATACGACGACATTAACACTGGATACACAGGAATAGGGTGAAAAGGCTGCCGAATCTTTTCGGCAGCCTTTTTGTTTGATTAAAAAAGGAAAATATAGAGATTCACAGCCATCCAAAAGGGGATTTTCTTTATCCACACCCTGTGTATACGATTCTGGATAAGGAGCATATATGGTAGCGAACATACATACGAAATACAATATGCGCTCGGCAAATTGTGCATATGTGTATATTATTGTGGATAAGATGTTTATTCTTTTGGATAACTTGTGAATAGCCCAAAAGTCACAGGTGCTGTGTATAAGTCTGTGGATAATTGTGGGTAACTCATGTCGTTAGTCGAGTTACCCACATGTGCACAGTTTTTCCCCAGACGACTTCTACATAAAATAAGGTTTCTTGACAGGAAACGACAGAATTCAACTCTCCGATACTAACGGCTATCGAGAGTTAATTTTTGTTCTTTTTCAGAAAAATTTGTATAGTTATCCACAGTTACGTACAATTAAAAGAGATGAGGAGGAAAATACATATGATTGATTTAAGAAGTGATACAGTAACGAAGCCTACGGCTAAAATGAGGCAGGCTGCTTTTGAAGCAGAAGTAGGGGATGACGTCTATGTGGAAGATCCTTCAGTTATTCAATTGGAAGAAAAAGCGGCAGAGATGCTCGGAAAGGAAGCCGCACTGTTTGTAACGAGCGGAACCCAGGGAAATCAGATTGCCGCATTGACGCATTGTAAGCCGGGAGAGGAAGTGCTCCTTGAAGCAAGCGCCCACCTTTTTCTTTATGAAGGAGCTTCTATGTCCGCTTTCGCGGGTGTACAGCCGCGGACCATTAAAGGAAACCGTGGCGCAATGGATCCCGCTGAAGTAGCAGCGGCCATTCGCCCGGATGATATTCACTTTCCAGAAACCGGCATGATCTGCCTGGAAAATACTCATAATAAAGCGGGCGGCGCCATCGTCCCACTTGAAAATATGCAGCAAATTTACGAAACAGCCCGGGAACATACTATTCCTGTCCACTTGGACGGAGCGCGGCTGTTTAATGCAGTGGCAGCTTCTGGAGTCTCTGTTAAACATTATGCCTCACAAGCTGATACTGTGCAATTCTGTTTATCAAAAGGCCTCGGAGCTCCCGTCGGATCCATCATTACAGGATCGTCTGCCTTTATTCGAAAAGCGCGCAAGTGGAGAAAGCGTCTCGGCGGAGGTCTTCGCCAGGCTGGCGTCATTGCCGCACCCGGCTACATAGCTTTAACCGAAATGACCCAGCGGTTAGTGGAAGACCATGAGAACGCACGTCTTCTGGCAGAGCAGGCAGCTGCCATGCCGGGATTGTCTATTGAAAATCAAGTCGATACCAATATCATTCTCATCAACGTGGCCGGCCGGGGGGAGACGGCTGGTGAATATCTAGAAAAACTAAAATCAAACGGCATTCTCGCTGTCCCCTTTGGCCCGCAGACTATCCGGTTTGTCACTCATTTTGATGTAAGCCGGGAAAATATTCAGACAGTCATCGACCGGATGCATCGCTTATAACGGAACGATCACAAGTGTTTTTCCAAAATCTTTCCCATGATTCCTAGGTTTTTAGATATACTATAAATAAAAGAAGAGTGTGAGGAGGCCCCATCATGAAGAGGCGCTGGCTGATTCTTGGAGCAGCTTTATTGATCATTAGTTTAGGATTTAACTACTACCAATATCAATCACACAAGACAGAGCTCACTGAAATTAAACAAAACGACGTCACTGCGATGAGAGGGCTTGCCACCGAACTGGCTGTACTAATCGGAGATGAAGACGCCGCTGAAGGAGAAATCCGTGCTCTGGCATTTTCGCTCAATCGCATGACATCCGATTTAGGGCAGAGCCAGCATTATTATCCCGGCAGCCATTCAGATCATGACTTTTACCAAAAACTCGCACGGACTCTGCTCAGCTTCGTCTCTCAAAATGATGTGACTGAAATGCCGATGCAAACGAGAGATCTTATTTTCCAAACCGTTATGAGCAGCCTGGGCACGAAGGACGCGGAGTATGTAGAGCAGCAGCTCGCTCAAGTAATGGAGCGTCAACAGACACAGTAAGCTGGCTGGGAAACGAACCTTTTTTGATAAAAGATTGAGTTATTTAAGAATCGTGTGGAGTTATTTGAGAATTGAGCGGGATTATTTAAGAATCCCCCGGCGTTATTTACGAATAACACGAGGTTACTAGAGAATCTTTCCAGGAGATCTGTCAAAAAATGACGAATAACCGAAAGGCTGAAGGAAAAAATAAGAAATAAAGTCAAGAAGTAGTCTTCGGCCTGTTGACAATAAATTACAGGGTTCTATAATGGAAATAACGGCCGATACAAGCACGTTCTTGTATCGGCTCTTTTCCTTTATTTGATGGATAAATTATACTATTCTGCCAGAGAATAATTGAGATCGATTCCTTAAAAATTAGACATAGCAGATAAAGAACTTCATATAAAAAAAGAAACCAAATAAAGGGATCCATCGTATTACCAGTAAGACGAAAAACCATGGCCTCCGATCTTTTAACTGTAGGGATTCCATGTGATTGAAACGTCTAAAAGGAAGGGCCTTTTAATATAAAAAGAAAGCGGCTCTTTCTAAATATACAGGGGAGAAATCAACAGCAAAAAGGGGTAATGAATCATGTGCGGATTTATAGGGATTTTGCACAATAAAGGTAAGTTGACAGAGCAGGAAAGACGTTCGTTTGTTGAGGGGAATAATTGGATTAAACACCGCGGACCTGATGATGAGGGATATTATTATGATGAACAGGTCGCACTCGGATTCCGCCGCTTAAGCATTATCGATATAGAAAGCGGCCATCAGCCGTTCACCTTTGAGGATGCACGTTATTGGATGGTTTTTAACGGCGAGATATATAACTATGTAGAGCTGCGCGAGCAGTTAATAGAAAGAGGCTATACGTTTAATACCGAATCGGATACTGAAGTCATTGCTGTCCTTTTCCAGGATAAAAAAGAAGAAGCGTTTAAGCACCTGCGCGGAATGTTCAGTATCTTGATCTGGGATAAACAGAACAAGGAATTGTACGGCGCCCGTGACCCGTTTGGCATTAAGCCGCTTTTCTATTATGAAACAGAGGACGAAATCGCCTTTGCTTCTGAGAAAAAATCACTGAGCGGAAGCATGAATGATGTGTCTCCACTTGCGCTGCAGCACTACTTGAGCTATCAGTATGTGCCTGAGCCGATGACGTTGACAGAAGGTATACATAAGGTAGAGCCTGGCCACTACTTTGTGAAAAAGCCAAGGGAACCACTGAAGATGGAGCGTTATTTCCATGCGACATTCCAGCCGACCATCTCTGAAGAATCACGTCAGATCAAGCGTATCCAGGACGTTCTGTGTGATTCCGTGGATGTTCATATGCGCAGTGATGTGCCGGTCGGCTCCTTTTTATCCGGTGGGATCGACTCCTCGCTGATCGTTTCAATTGCGCGTAAGTTCAATCCTAATATAAAAACATTTTCTGTCGGATTTGAACGCGAAGGCTATTCCGAAGTAGATGTCGCCAAAGAAACGGCTTCTGTGTTAAACGTAGAAAATCATGATTACTTAATTACAGCGGATGAATATGTAAGCAAGCTGCCGAAAATTATGTGGCACATGGATGATCCATTAGCAGATCCAGCCTGTGTTCCGCTTTATTTCGTAGCCCGTGAAGCACGCAAGCATGTGACGGTAGTCCTTTCAGGAGAAGGAGCCGACGAACTGTTTGGTGGATATAACATTTATCGCGAACCAGAATCTCTTAAAGCCTTCCAATCAATGCCGTGGCTTTTGAAAAAAGCGATCAACCAGGTGGCCCGCGTGCTTCCTGAAGGCATGCGCGGAAAGAGCCTGCTTGAACGCGGCACGACACCGCTTAAAGACCGCTATATCGGCAATGCGAAAATGTTTGAAGAAGCGGATAAACAACAGCTGCTTTCCAAATATGCAAAGGAATATCCATATCAGTCGATTACGAAGCATATGTACGAAACAGCCCACGAATATCATCCGACACACCAGATGCAGTATGTGGATATTCACACATGGCTGCGTGGAGACATTTTATTAAAAGCCGATAAAATGACAATGGCCAACTCTCTTGAACTTCGCGTACCATTCTTAGATAAAGAAGTATTCAAGGTGGCCCGTGAATTATCAGTCAGTAACACGATCGCTGACGGCACAACGAAATCCATTTTAAGAAAAGCGGCAAGAGGCATCGTGCCGGATCACGTGCTTGACCGTAAGAAGCTCGGCTTCCCGGTGCCGATTCGCCACTGGCTGCGTAACGAGCTGTATGACTGGGCAAAAGACCTGATCACCAACAGCCCGACGGACTACCTGATCAACAAGCAGGTTGTTTTAGATCTTCTGGAAGCACATCTTCAGGAAAGAGGAGACTACTCCCGTAAGCTCTGGACGGTACTTATGTTCATGGTATGGCACCAGGTTTACATCGAAGGCGTCTATTCTTTTGAAGAGCTGCAAAAAGTGGATGAAACAGAAAGTAAAGTTCTTGAACAGGCAATGCTGGCACAATAAGTAGAAGGAAACGGGCGTTAGCGTTCGTTTCTTTTTTTGTTTGCACTGGTTTCCTTTACTTTAATAGAAAGCCGGGCCATGGGAAAGACTCGCTTTCCATGGGCGAACGGTGAGCTTCCTCGGGCTTTTAGCCCTCCGGGATCTCACCCTGTTCTTTTTTCCCATAGGAGTCTCGATGTTTCCCCCGGCCCTTTATGTTTTTTTGAGTAACGGAACTTGGAGGTAAGAAAAATCTTTTCCATCGGATCGTTAAGTAAAATTACGACGTTTCGTTTTCACTATTAAAGTTAAAGCGGCTGGGAAATGGCGAGACTCCTGCAGGGAGATAGAGCCATGGTGAGATCCGCGAGTGTAACGAGCTAGCTCACCGGCTCCCCGCGGAAAGCGAGTCATTTCCAAGCCGATTTTCGTTACACATAATAAACGAAACAGCTCATTCTCTACTACCATTAAAAATATGTTAAGCCTCCTACAGGGGAGATAAAGCCATGGCGAGATCCGAGAGCGCAACGAGCTAGCTCACCGGATTCCCGCTTAAAAGCGAGCTATTTCCCAGCCGCTTTTCGCTACACACGATAAACGGAATCGTCTTTCCTAGTCCACCGCACATATAAACAAAACAGAGCACTTCTACTGGTAAATAAAAAGAGCCAGCACACCTAAAAAGGACAGGGCTGACTCTTTTTATAATTCCACCGTTTCTTTTAACATCTGCAGATCCTTCGATACGAGCACAGCATCCAACAAGAAGTCCTCTTCAGAAACCTCAGGCAGCTGGTACAGCGTAAAAATCACTTCACACCCAGACCCGTTTGGAACGACGCGCATCGGATTTAAAATTTCGGCACCTGTGCCCATCGTTACATAATGATCAAGAACTCCATACTCATTCTCCGGTACGAACTCGACCTTGGCCCAGCCGTCCTCGGTTTCGGCAATCCAATCTCCCTCTTTTTTTGCGACAGACAGGCAGAACGATTTTGCCCATGCTGCCAGGTTCATTGGCTCAAGCACAAACTGGTACACTTCCTCCATCGGCCGGTTGATTGAGACACTCACAGTTTTAGATTCATACATTAGCAAGCAACTCCTTCACCCAATTGATACCCTATTTTGCATAAAATTGATCCTGGAAATTTTATAAAATTGGAAAAAGGAGGATAATGGCTATCGTTTGCGATCAAATTTCATGAATCCGATAAAGATGAAAAGCGACCCTGCCATGTTACACAGGACACGGAATCCGTGGACGATCAGGAACTCTCTCGCCGTCTGTTTTAAGAAAGCGGCACTGTGAACGTCCGCTCCTTCAATAAACATAATTTCATTGCGCGGCCATTCAAACAGAATCGAAGCAGAACCCTCAAGCATGATCATCAGCATGCTCGCAATCACCCACCATCGGGTGGATTTATGACGCCACACAAGTAAAGCAGCAACGGCTCCGGTTACGATACTTAAAAAGCCAAGCGGCGGAAAATACGTGTTAGGCGCTGCCACTTTCATGAATTCCATGCCTACTTCAAAGGAATGCGGGATATTATAAAAGATGTTTGGGTACACCATAAAGGTCTGTAGTAAAATACTGCCAAGCATAATCAGCTGAATCCATAAGTGTCCGGCAATTGAACCAAAAGTAAATTTTTCTTTCATTTTTGTTCCTCCTTTGTTTTTTGCAAGCCGGCGGCAATAACACCTGCAGCCAATCCCCAGATCGCGTTTGTAAGGAGCACGCTGAGTGCTCCAAGCGAATGAGTCAGCGGTCCCTGCAAGTCACCAGTAACAATCGGTGACAGCACTGCACTGATAACGATGGCAAACATTCCATAAACAAGGCCGGCTCCGATCAGCGTTTTAACGGGCTGGTCGATATCCTTCCAGACAGCGGCCGCCACCCATACGATCGTGATCACAAAGGTGACAGCCTGGCTGGCTGCGGGCTTGCCTATCATTTCAAGCAGTCCAAGACCGCTGAAGAGCGGACGAATAAGCGCAAGGGCGCCGAGGGTAAATATAAATGTATAGTTCATTTCTAGCTTCACTCCTTTGCTGTCTCTATCATAGAAATCATTTCTAAATAAACCCTTTCTCGATTCTTAAATTTTTCTTAAATCGCCTTAAGAAAAATTTAAGATTCAGGGATTAGAATAAAGAGAGAGTGTGAGCTCGCGTCCATTTCCCTTCAAAACTTAAAAAGAAAGCAGGTGAGGAGCGTGTCAATTCGAAAGAGATTAATATTATCCAATCTCGCCATGATTGTTTTACCAATAATCGCGTTGATCCTTATGGAAGTTTTTCTAGGTGTTGTCATGTTCCACGTGTTTAACATGGAGCCGGGGAGCAGTCTGGAGTTGTTTACACAGATTCGTTTTCTCGGCATGATTCTAATCCTTATCGTGACGAACGGGCTCTTAACCTTTTATATGTCTAAAACGATCATTAAGCCGGTCAGGAGGCTCTCGGAAGCATCAAAAATAATTGCCAACGGAGAGCTCAATTTCAGTATTCAACCTGAGCGCCGGGACGAATTAGGTGAGCTGGCACAGAGCTTTGAAGTGATGCGCAGGAAGCTGCAGGAGGCTGAACAGCTGCAGAAGAAATATGAAAACGACCGAAAAGAACTGATTGCCAGCATCTCGCATGATCTAAAAACACCCATTACATCGATCAAAGGCTATGTCGAAGGGATCCGCGACGGCGTGGCCGATACGCCGGAGAAGCAGAATCGCTATATGAACACGATTTATAAAAAAGCGAATGAGATGGATCATTTAATTGATGAGCTGTTTCTGTATTCCAAACTTGAGGTTCAGCGTGTGCCGTTTCATTTCGGGAAAGTAGATCTCTATGCTTACTTTGAAGATTATTTAGAAGAGGCGGCTCTCTATAACGATATAAAAGGGGAGCTTCAGCCAAAAGAGAAGCAGAGTTTTTTCGTAAAAGCCGACCGTGAACAGCTCAACCGTGTCGTAACAAACCTGATCCAAAACAGTCTCAAGCATATGGAAAAAGAAGAGAAACAGCTGAAGGTGGAGCTTAAAGAATACGGTGAAAAAATTGAGACACGTCTCACAGACAATGGAACGGGCATACCAGAAGAGCATCTGCCCCACATTTTTGAACAATTTTACCGTGGAGATCAGGCGCGAAGCGGGGCAGCCGGAGGCAGCGGTCTCGGTCTGGCCATCGTGAAAAAGATCATAGAGGAGCATGGCGGGGATATCAGTGCCGAAAGCGAAGCAGGAAAAGGAACGACGATTATCTTTACATTGGAAAAATGGGAGGACGACCAGGATGGAGAGAATTCTCATCATTGAAGATGAGCGGGAAATCGCTGAGCTGGAACGCGACTATTTGGAAATGAACGGATTTACGGTCGATATCGAAGGAGACGGAAAGATCGGCTTAAAGAAGGCCATGGAAGAGGAGTACGACTTGCTGCTGCTCGATTTAATGCTGCCTGGTCAGAGCGGTTTTGAAATCTGCAAAACCGTTCGAAAGGAAAAGGAAATCCCCATCCTTATGATCACAGCGAAAAACGATGATATCGATAAAGTCAGAGGCCTCGGTCTGGGAGCTGATGATTACATCGTCAAACCCTTCAGTCCAAACGAGCTCGTCGCCCGAGTGAAGGCCCATTTAGCCAGATATAACCGTCTGGTGAAAAAGAAGGTTAACGAAAACGGTATTCGCATAAGAGGGCTGCACATTGACCGTGCATCGCGCCGGGTGTTTATGAACGGGGAAGAAAAAACACTGACTGCGAAAGAGTACGATTTGTTTTTATTCATGGCGCTTCATCCGAACCGTGTGTTCAGCAAGGAGGATCTGTTTGAGAAAATCTGGGGGCTTGATGCGCTCGCAGACAACACGACAGTGACGGTCCATATCAGAAGGATCCGTGAAAAAATTGAACAAGACCCCTCAAAACCAGAATTCATTGATACGATCTGGGGTGTCGGCTACCGTTTTCTTAAATAATCAGTGCCGTTTTTACACTGCCTGGCAAAGTCATAAAGAATTAACCCATATTCTCTTATGACCCTGAATATATCCCCATATTTTGGCATTGGCAGACGTTAGATGGATTACAGTAGGAGATGCTGTTTCTCATTGTGTTTTAGCGGCACATGCATTTTTGGACTTTTCTGACAGATGCGTTATGATTAAAAGCGTGAGAGATTTTATAACAAACAAGGAGGCGGATTAGTTGTTTAAAACACTCACTCTCGAACGCACCGCATGCGAAGGAGAGTCCCCTGTTTATAAAGTAAACATCTCAAGTGATGGAGACGTCGATTGGGAAGGACGGGAACACGTCCGAATGGATGGTCACCATACATGGACACTGGACGAAGAAGAAGTCCAGCAGCTGAATGAGCTCATTGAAGACTTCAACTATATGTCCTATCAATACATTCAAGGCGATCGGCAATCGGACTCCGCCCACCCCTACTGTAAAACATCCGTGCAAAATGAAAAAGGATGTTACCGGGAAATCAACCACTACCTCGGAGATACCCTTCAGATTGGAAGAGACCTCGAAGTATTTGAAGAGAAGGTTGAAGAAATTGCTGGCACCCGCGCCTATATCGGCAACCTGAATCCCAGCTAAAATTAAATCGGGGCGAAGCGGCCGCTGTCAGATCGATTCCAGCGTCATTTTTAATTGCCGCAGGTCACTTGCCGCCATCGCCCCATCTAATAAAAAGTTCTCCTCAGACACTTCAGGCAGACGGAAAAGCGTCAGCATCACTTCACAGCAGTCACGATACGAAACGACCCGCATCGGATAGTACAATTCCTCTCCATTAGCCAGTGTTAATGAAAAATCCAGCACTCCATAGGAATTATCTCCAGTAAACTGAACACATGCCGAACCATCCCCTGACTCTACATACCATTTCTCATTTTTCTGAGCGACCGACACACAAAAAGACTTTGCCCAGGCCGCTAAATTCATCGGCTCCCGTACGAAGCTATGTACCTCACTGCTTTTTTTATCGATCGTCATCCCAATCGTTCTCGCCTCAAGCATACCCTTCCTCCTCAGCCGCATCACGTTTTCGTCCCTATAGTCTTTAGCCAACTGAGCTGAAAATATTTAAAGTTGTTATTGGTGATTTTTACCCCCTTATGTATAAAAAGTGAGAAAACACACAGTACTAACATGAGGTGGTAGAAATGGCATTTATTATCATTGTTGGATTTGTCCTTCCATGGCTTACAGGCATTTATTTATATAAAAAAGCACCTAAAATTTTTTATACGACGGCACCCATTACTGCGTTGATTGCCGTTGTTTTGAACCAGGCAGGCATTCATATAGGACTGTGGGAAGTGAATCATATGCCGACGATTGTTTTACTGGATTCCTTATTTTTGGATTTAGGGATCTTTACTATCGCTGGAGCCTGGTTCACTTATATGCTGGTGTATAAAAGCGTAAAGCCTATATGGGTTTATATCATATTCATCGGCGGAATGGCGGGATTAGAAGGGCTGGCTCTTCTAGTAGAAACCATCAATTATGATCACAACTGGAACTTTTTTTATACCTTCCTGATGTATGTCGGCGGATTTCTTATAATTGGATGGATTATAAAAATATTAACGAAGCTAAAAGTTTTTCCGTAACTAAAAAAGGTTGAAGGAGTAGATCCTTCAACCTTTCTTTCGTATATTCAAGAGAATTTATTTAGTCAGCGATTTTTCTAATTCGTCTGCAAGAATGCGCATCCCTTTTGGACTCAGCCAGATCCCGCCTTGAAATTTCTGGTTATCGTCGGAAATTTCCCCTGTTATGACACAAGCTTGATCCGCTTGATACTTTTGCAGCACCATGACCTCGTCATCTACAAATATTTCTAAAGGGTCTTTTTCGTGGATATTCAAGGTTTTTCTTAATTCCATAGGAATGACCACTCGTCCCAGTTCATCCACATTCCGAACGATTCCGGTGCTTTTCATAATAGAAACCCCTTTCAAGATTTTTTTGGACACCTTCCTCATTGACTTATGTGCATCATTTACTAATCAAGTATCCTCTTCTCCATCGATTAAAACCAGTAATTTTAACCCACCTCATCAAAGAACAGTCACCTCTGAAATATCATCAAATAAAAGAGAGACAACCTTTTTCGTCTTCGGATCAATCCCTCTCACTTTTTTCGTGCCTGGGTCCATATGGGTTACTTTCACCTCTGCACAGCTAAAGTCAAAGCCATTATGGTACTTGACTTTAACGGTCAAATTATCGGCCATCGAACGCTGCAGCGCAAAGCTGTTTTCTTCCATCTGCTGTTCATCGATCACAGGCTTTTCCACTCTATCTAATTCTCTCCATATCTCCTGAATCATTTCCACGTGCTCGGGAAGCATAAGCGATGTCCATTTAATTGTTCCCCGGTCATTTGTCTTCCCCATCATTTTCCCCTCCTATACATAGGAACGTTTGTTCTTATTATATGTAGAAGTGGGAGAGCAATACAATAAAAGATTCCGTTAGTTTAGATTGCCCATTCGTTTATAAGGACAGGATCGAGGCCCCCCCCAATACTGTCTAAATTTTTAAATTCATTATTTGAATTAATTGGATGTACATGATTACTGGTTTATATTAGGAATATAATCTGATTGAGAGGAGATCTTCTTATGATGGTTTATGCACCTTTCTTAGTGGTTCTCATACCAGGGATTAGTGTTTTGATGCTTACCTTGTGGTTTAGTAAAAAAGGATCTTCGATATTTCTAAGAATATTGCCTAGCATTCTTTTAACAATTGCTGCTGCCATTCTCTTTTATATCGGTTATGTTAATATTAGGGGATTTGAAGGAGCGGCTTATAGCTTGCTCAGCTTCTCTCTCATCATTTTTGCTAGTATTTCTTTAGCAATTGGAATGAAAAATAAAACCACAGTAAACCATTAGAAGGGAAGAGGAGGGGATTAGGATCGATAGCAGCAACCAGGTCATTTGTGATAAAAGAACATACTCCAGGGAAATGCATTCCCATCAACATGATTTCGGCCAGTTTCTTTTTCCTTTGCAAGGTTCTTTAGATATTCATACAAACTCGCAAAATATAAATCTCACTTCTGATTATTGTTTTTACCTGCCCCCTTCGTTTACTCATGACTTTCGTTCTAAGGATAGAAATGAATTTCTCATCTTAGATATCCCCACTCACTTTTTGCTTTGGGATACAGAAAGTATGTATGTACAGATGGATGAGCAGTGGAAAGCGATTCGGTTTCTGCTGTTAGAAGAGGCGGGGAATAAAAATACAGAATCAGCCGCACTTAATGATCTAACGAGATACGTGACTCATCAATTAAAGAGCTCTACACCTGCATCCATTCAATATATTCATGATCATTACAAAGAACCGATCAGCCTAGAGACATTAGCTGGAATAGAAAACTACCATCCCGTTTATTTCTCCAAGTGGTTTAAAGAAAAAACAGGGAAGAGCCCTAAAGTATATATCAACGAAATGCGGTTGAAAGAAGCGAGAAAGTTATTAGTGAACACGTCCTGGACGATATCGTATATCAGCCAGGAAATCGGCTTTGAAAACTCCTCCTCCTTTACAAGGTGGTTTTCCAAGTGGGAAGGGACTACCCCGCAAAAATACAGAAGGATTAAGAATGGATAAAAAGAAACTTAAACTCAGTAAAGATGAAGAAGCAGGATTCATCTACAATGGGTTTAAGTTCTTTTTTTTAGGTGGTGAAGAAGATGGAAAAAATGTGGGCTCCTTTTTTGGTTTTACTGGCCGCTGTGTTATGGGGAACAACAGGGACAGCTCAAGCCCTCGCTCCAGAGAGTGCACACCCTGTTGTTATTGGAGCGGTTCGCTTAGCATTTGGAGGGATTCCTCTATTCATTCTCGTCCTTTTGTTAGGAAAGCTGAATTTAAAAAATTGGCCCGTAAAGGAAACGCTGCTTGCTTCTTTAAGCATGGCCTGTTATCAGCCCTTCTTTTTCTCTGCCGTCACATTGACCGGAGTAGCCATAGGCACCGTTATAGCGATTGGAAGTGCACCGATTTTAGCCGGGATGATCGAGTGGATTTTTTATAAAAAACGTCCTCAGCGCGTATGGTGGATTGCTACCATTTTATCGATCACAGGCTGCTTGATGCTCTTTATTAATAAAGAATCTGTAACGGCAGACCCTTATGGCATTGCAATGGCATTGATCGCAGGATTAACTTTTGCCATATATACGCTTGTCAGCAGAAAATTAGTGGAGAATCATTCCTCTCTTTCCATAGTGGCTGTCGTCTTTACGCTGAGTGCCATCTTCCTGTCTCCTTTGCTATTTATCTATGACATCTCGTGGATCACAGAAGGAAGAGGTTTCGCCGTAAGCCTCCATCTTGGAATTATCGCTACAGGGCTTGCCTATTTTCTGTTTGCAAGAGGTCTTGTAAACGTCCCTTCATCAACGGCCGTCACTCTGGCATTGGCAGAACCGTTGACAGCTGCATTGTTAGGCGTATTTTTCCTTGGAGAACGTCTGGCGTTTACTTCATGGATAGGGATCTTTTTCTTACTATTAGGGATTGGGATGTTGATTCTTAATACCAGGAATGCGAGTAGGGGTGTGGAAAAGAATCTGCGCTCCGCTGTAAGTAAATAAAGAAGAAACCTTCTACTTGGGGAAGTAGAAGGTTTCTTTATGTTTAGAAAGAAGACTTTTGCATTTTCCGTATATAGACAATTTGGCCAATGTGGTAAGCGTTATGGGTGGCGGCATTGGAAACAAGGTGCCACCATTTTGCATCATCAGGGAATCCATTGACCTCTAACTCCAGCTGTTCTGATGTAATAAGTTCCTGCCATTGCAAGAGGACCTCTAATAACCTTTCTTTAAGAGCCGAGAAAGAAACGTCTTCATTAAGAAGGAAAGTATCATCATTATCAGTTTTTGGAACCGCATTTACGTGGGATTTCTGGTACCTCAGCTGCCACGTTTCATTCCAATAAATCAGATGCTGGACAATCTGGGCAATGCTGTGGCTGGAATCATCGGGCTTCCAAAATGCTTCGGTCTCAGAAACACCTTCAACGGCTTCGATAAAGGATAGGTACCAGCTGCGATCATTTGCATTTGCCAAAAGTTGATCTAACAATAAGGTTTTCATATCAGCCATTTCCTTGTCATCTCATATGCGCTTATTATTGGAGCGATCTTCCATTATGTCCATTATAGAGGAAACCGGAGGTAAAAGAATAGCCTTTCTTTTGTTGTGGAATTCAGTTCAATTGCTTCTACGTTGACGACTTTCATGGAAGGTGGTAAGCTTATAATTAATTATAGACAATAAGAGTCCTTAATATCTTTAATAGGAGGAAATGATGAAATACTCAAAAGCGACGAACTACGCATTACACACCATGGTGTTCTTAATTGCTTTGCCGAAAGGAAGCACGATAGGGGTCCAAAGCCTGGCCGAAATGCAGGGTCTTTCTCCAACGTACCTTTCAAAAATACTCACGAAGCTTGCTAAAGGGGGGTTAATTGAATCAACTCCCGGCGTGAAGGGAGGTTATAAGGTTTCTAAAGCGAAAGATAAAATTTCATTTTTAGATGTGATCAAAACCGTGGAAGGTGAGTCCAATTTATTTAGCTGCTCCATGGATCATAAGGAAGGCTGTATGATTGAAAACGTCATGATTGAGGCTGAACAGAGCATGAAGGAAGATCTGGCTAACAGGTTTCTCGTTGATATTGCCAACAAGATGGATGAAAAAAGCATGAACCATATAAAAAGTAAAGCAAATTAAGGAGATGATGAAGTGAAGGGTAATCTTAGAAAAAAGGTAGAGTACCTGGACAGCAGCAAAAGAAAAGAGCTATTTCCGCCTGAAAGTTTATTAGAGCTTCTGCCTTTCGATAGCAGTAAAGACATTTTAGATGTGGGGGCAGGAACAGGTTTCTTAACTATACCATCAGCCAGAAAAACGAGCGGAACCGTTTACGCCCTTGATCCAGATCCCCGCATCCTGGAAATCCTGAAATCCAAAGTCAGGGAGGCAGAGCTTGAAAATATTCAAACCTTTCAAGGGGAAATGAAAGATTTAACCCTGGAGAATTCGATTGATATCGTAATAGCCTCCCTTGTCCTTCATGAAATAAAGGATTTACCTGATACTTTACAGTTAATCCACCAAGTGCTGAAAGCCAACGGTGCCTTTGCATGTGTGGAATTAGAAGATGGCCAGGATCAGACTCATAACCATCCAAGAATCTCCTCTGAAAAAATGGAGCAGCAATTAAATAAAGCAGGTTTTGAAGTAACGAAGAAGCTTTATCCGGCAGAATCCATCTATGTTTTGATCGCTCTAAAGTCTAATTGAGTGGAATATTTTTTGGTTTAATTATAGATATTAAGGGTCTTTAATATATGGTTTTAAGTCAGGGAGGCAAAAGAATTTGCCTCTTTTTTTCTATGGATAGGGTAAAGTTAAAAAACTTGGTTTCTATAAATTGGTATAATATTGAAACCAATAGTAAAGCGGAACGTACAGAATGTTAAAGTGATTTCATAAAATACAGCTAACGATTGGAGGAAGAAATGAGCATCTTTTTAGAATACGTAGCAGGAATTCTCCTCGTACTGGCACTATTAGGAATAGCTTTTATGGTAATGTACATAGGCTTTAGAGGATTATATAAATCTTTTAAACGGATGAAAAACTAGCTTGGAATAAGAATCTATAAAGATTAATTGGAAACCTCTGATACATAAAAGGAGAGATTCTAATGGATTTTACTAAAATCCTGACTCTACTCGGTATTATCATTCTGCTTTTATTCGGGTGTAGTAACAGTGGAACGACACGTAATCCCTCCCCTGAAGATTTTTTGAAGAATGAGGATGCTGATATCTTCTTGCTCGATGGGATCGTTTATTCAAATGTCCACGACGTGGAATGGGTGCAAGAATTAGACTACACGTTAGGCGGTCAAATCGGAGAAATAAATAAGCAAAGCGACAAGGCTTGGAGCTTTAACAACGGATCAGCCAATAAGCTGCCTGTAGGTACTAAAATATATGAAACAGACACTCCCGTCAGCATTGCTATTGTAAACGCCACCCATATACCCTATTTGAAAATGATTGAAGGATAAGGAATAACAAAATGAGGGAGGGGCTATTTTATTTTGAGTTACATCAAATCAATGCTATATCCAATAAAAAACGGCAAATCCGTACTTATAAGAACAGCGCTCGTTGAAGATGCCGCTAAAATCCTTACATATAACCAGGCAATCATCAGCAACTCCCCATATTTACTGACAACTGAAGAAGAATTTAATGTAACACCCGAGCAGCAGGAAGACTTCCTTGAAAAGATGTTAAACGAGGAAGGAAAGCTTGCCATTTTAGCCGAATACGAGGGAGAAATCATAGGGTTTTTGGATTTTCATAATGGCCATAAGAAAAGGTTACAGCATCAAGGCAGTTTTGGTATGAGTGTCGCTGCTGAATTTAGAAATCAAGGCATTGGTAAAGCTTTGGTGACGGAGCTGCTAAATTGGGCGGAGAACAACACTCTCATTGAAAAAGTTTCACTCGAAGTATTTGCTGAGAATACGATTGCTATATCTTTATATAAGAGAACAGGGTTTACGGTAGAAGGGCAAAAACGAAAGGCAGTTAAAGTGGATACCAGAAAATACTTTGACTTAATCGTAATGGCTTATTTTACAAGATAGAAAGCCTAGCATTTCGTTCAAATCGGGGGTGAGAAAATGAAGGTTAGATTAAGTGAGTATACGGAAAAATGGAAGCTGATGTTTGAGCAGGAAGCAGTGAAACTGAAGGCTATTTTTGGAGATGAAGTGATTTCATTTGAACATTTCGGCAGCACTGCCGTTCCGGGTATGAAAGCAAAGCCAGTCATCGATATGATGGGAATTGTAAAGGATATTGAAAAAATTGCTACATACAATGTCCACATGGAGTCTCTGGGATATGAAGCAGCAGGTGAATGGGGGATTGAGGGACGAAGGCTGTTCCGAAAAGGCGGAGAACAAAGGACTCATCACCTTCATCTCTATCAATTTGATAATCCTCAGATTAAACGGCATTTAATATTGCGAGATTACCTCCTTGCCCATCCAGCAGAAGCAAGCAGATATAGTCAATTCAAAGAAAAGCTGGCGGAGAAATACGAATTCACCAGGGAGTACAGTCCGGCTAAGAAAGAATTTGTTTCAGAGATGGAAAAAAGGGCATTAGACTGGTATAAAAGCAAAAGGTAAACAGGTTTAGAAAGCGAAAAGGAGAGGGTTATGATTAGAACGAAGAATGCTCTATCAGGACATAAAAAGAACAAAGGCTTGTCTTCCTCCAAAACAATCGGAGCTCTGGGCGCTTTACTCTTTATGATGATCTTCTATGTTTTTACAGATCCGACTCTTCACCCCTTCTCAGAAACGGGCTCTCTTCGAACGGGTGGTTCGTTTATCCGCTCAATACTCCCGCTGATGGATGTATTGAAAACCATAGGGTGGTTGTTCATTAAGTGATTAACCTTTAAACTATTAAAAATCTTTGGAGATTAGAATCAAAGAAAAGATGAAGAAGACACAGAAAGAGGCAAACTTTAGTTAGAAGACCTGTGGTCATAATACAGTTTTCTATTCCCTAGTCTCTTTATCAGTCCTTCTTCCTCCGCCTTTTTCCAGCGTTTTACCGATATGATGTCCAATGCCTCTTTCTCTCCTTTTGATCGAGGCTTGGAACGTTTTCGCCTTCCGTTTCGGCTTTCAGCAATCTGTCTATTGGCTTCTTTACGGTTAGACTCAATCCGATGATTTAGATCGTTTAAACTTACTTTTTTCAATGGGCAGCCTCCTTGTGTAAGACTAGTATGGCTCAGCTATTAATCTTTTATGATGAGGAGAATAAAAAAAGAACCCACAGATCAGATATCTGTTGATTCTTTAGGGTTAAACCACGGTTCAATAAAACTGGCAATATTCACTTGTTTGGCTTGTTGAATCAAGTAATCCTTGTCTATGTCGTCTTTATGAATTAAGAACATTCTATAGGCCCATTCGTAATCTTCATCTTCTTCAGGGTACTTTAAAGTAAAAGCAATCCCTTCTATGCGGTGGATAATGATATCTTCTACACCTATGACATAAAGTTTTTTGCCATTAGGAAGGCTTATCTCATACACCCGATCAAGGCTTCCTTCAAGCTTGTTTGAGGGAACTTCAATGGCTATCTCTGATTCTAAGTGGTACCATGCCCGTTGTGTTCGCTGGAATCCTAATTCAGTAAGAAGTTCATCAAATAAATCCCAACGTTCACTTACGAAATCAATATCATGGGTATGATAATCATTTCGAGTATAGATCTCAACCGACAACCCGCCTACAACAATAGGAGTGATGCCTTTATTTTTGAAATAATCTGTAATAAGTGAAGCGAACTCAAGCTGCCGTTCAAATTTAGGCTTATCTCCTAACGTTTTAAGGGCTTCTTTTAAATCGTTAACGGTAGTCATAGTACATAGACCTTTGCCCTGTTTTAACGATCTTGCCTGCTTTAACGGCTTTTTGCCACCGGGCTACAGATATTTCGTTTAATGCTTGAACTTCTCCAGGTGCACGGGTGCGAGACTTCTTCCGTCGCCCATAGGGCCGGACTGAAGTTTTAATCACAGCATTTGCCACTTTACGGTTCACAGTGATATTTTGATTGATCCGTTCAAAAGTAACCGTACGCATAAATCTCCACCCACCTTTTAAGTAGTTGTTTACCTATATAATACCGAATATTCCATTGATTGAGAAGTCTCCGAGATACTAGAATGGCCGTATGAATTCTTCTTTGAAAATTGTTAAACTATAAGAAAACCAGTTTCATTCATTGGAATAAGGAGCTGGCTCGGTGATCGGAAGATGAACATCAGGGTAAAAGTAATTACAGTTTTTTTAAATTAAGGGGGAGATCATGAAGAAAGCTTTGTTGATTATAGACGTTCAAAATGGGATGTACCAGGAAGGTCATGTGGTACATGAAGGAGAAAGGCTGTTACATAATCTAAAAGAACTCATAGCCAAAGCCCGGGCTGCCGGGTCGCCGGTATTTTACATACAGCACAATGCACCGGCTGGTACGCCTTTAGAAAACGGTACAAATGGGTGGGAAATCCACCCGGAAATTGCTCCAACCCTTCAGGATCCAGTTATTCAAAAAAATACGCCTGACTCATTTTTCAATACATCTTTAGATGAGGAACTGAAAAAACAAAGAATTGAGCATTTAGTTGTGACGGGTATTCAATCAGAAGTCTGTGTAGATACAACTTGCAGGAGGGCGTTTAGTCTAGGCTACAAGGTTACTCTCGTTTCGGATACACACAGCACGTGGGGTGCAGAAGAGATTTCGGCTCAACAAATAATCAACCATCACAATCGTGTGTTACGCTGGTTTGCTGATGTCAGTCCAAGTGAACATATTAGATTTGCCACATAAATGTTATAAATGGCCAAGTCTATCGTTGAAACAATTCGGAGGTGATAATTTTGCGGCTGCTCAAAAAACATAAAGGTATGGCCACGATTATTTTCATTGCCGTGGTCTTTCTGGCTATGAACTTTACCTTTCCATTCTCAGTAGTTAGTGTGGAAAAATCTTTCAGCCATACGCCGGACCCGGTATTTTTAAAGGAATACAAACAGGAAGTCGATCAAACGGAAACATACTTATCATCTATAGAGGAAAAAGATGAGATTCTCACCCTATTAAGTAACATCACTGCCCAGTTAAAGCATCCGTATTTTACTCAAGAAAAACCCACAGTGAAAATAGAGGAAATAAAACAACTTAAAAAAGACTGGGCAGACCTATCTGAACAGTTAAACTCTCTACAGGGTACACAGCATTCTTACGATGAAGATTATATGGAAAATCTAAGTGAAATGGTTGAGCTTCAAATTGAAAACTTAAAGGAGATCGAGAAAGATGGGACGATGAAGTTTAATACAAGATCTGATCTTGAAAATCTCTTTGATCATGTTCATAAGACAGCCTGGAGTTCAAACTTAATGGTTCAATCGATTTGCCGTGAGATTGAATAATGGTTTTTTTTACGTGATGAAATGATATAAGATTTAAGATTTAAGAGTTTAGCCAAATAGGATTCTGTATTTCAAAGAGTGGCTGTCCCTCACCAAAGAAACAGGCACTCGTTTTATTGATAAAGCTGGCCGGTGTAGTTGCATGAGGAATTAGCCCAAAAGCAGACCAATATAGGACTACGAATATGCATCTGTGTAAGAATATATAAAAATAGTTTCAATCCCACCTTTAATATTCTAGTATGTAACCTATAGAGTAAAAAACAGCGGAAAGTGATGGCGAGTACGAATGAAATTAGTGACATTAGAGAACGTTATGAAGCAGCAGAATAATCGTACAGTCTTAAAAGGTATCGACTTAGTGATTGAAGAGCATTCCCAAATTGGCATTAAAATGTCAAGGGAGGAAAGTGAGCTTTTTTTTGAGTTGCTTTCTGGGAAAATTACTCCTTCGAGCGGGCATATCCAGAGAGAAACAGATTCCGTACTGGCGGATATTAGAGAAGATGGCTTATATGAAAGCTTAACCGTTCAAGGCTATTTGAACTTCTTTAAAAAGGTTTCGGGCTTTGAAGCGTCTTTAGAGGAGTTTATCGCATCTTTCTCGCTGTCGGATGTTTGGCAGACAAAGATCAAGCGGTTGACGATCGACCAGCAAAGAAGGGTCCGTTTATTTCGGGTGTTTATCCTTTCTCCAAAGCTCTTATTAATTGAAAGTCCTTTAACGAACTTAACGAATGAAGGCATTGAGCTGTACTTAAAGGCGCTGGCCCATCTGCGCTCCGCAAACATCACCACGTTATTTACTTCCCACTACACAGAAGAACTGCTGCTGTTAAGCGAGGAGATTTATCGTTACCATCCGCAGGCCGGCTTAGAAAAGACCGATCTTGCTGTTGAGGCAGAGCCTGAGACTGCGGATAAAGATGAGACGAAAGAGATGCAGCCCCGCAATGTGTACAAGGTTTCTTCGAAAATGGCAGATAAGACGATCTTTTTTAGTCCGGATGAAATTGATTTTATTGAAAGTATAAACAGTGTGAGCAATATTCGAATCGGCGATGAATATTTTCCAACCGATTTGACGATGAATGAATTGGAAGAAAAATTAGCGACGTTCGGTTTTTTTAGATGCCACCGTTCCTACTTAATTAATTTGCAGCGTGTGTCCGAGTTAGTCAGTTATTCCAAAAACAGTTATACATTACTATTAAAGGGGAATCCTAAGGTGAAATTGCCTCTTTCCCGCTCACGCTTAGAAGAAATGAAGGAATTAATAGGTTTTTAACGTACCGTTGAGGTTGAAATAGTATATTTCAGCCTCAATTTTTTACATTTGAGCACTTTTGGGTACTGTTCAGCGGATTTTTACGACTTTTCCATGTCTTCCTTTTAATATGAATACCAGGAAGTCAACTTCACGAATTACAGTTCGAAATTAATGAAGGAGAGATAAAATGGAAAAACGAAAAGTCATTCACGTTGAACACTTATCCAAGAAGTTTCAAAAAGAAACGGCTTTAAAGGATTTGAATTTTTCAGTCCATGAAGGAGAAATCATCGGCTTTCTTGGTCCTTCGGGTTCCGGGAAGACAACGACGATAAAAATATTGACCGGCCAGCTGCCCCAGACCTCTGGTAAAGCTTCAGTATTAGGGAAGCCGACCGAACAAATCGATGAAGAGATTTACGAGCAGGTGGGCATTGTCACAGATAACAGCGGGCTGTATGAAAGAATGACGGTTTACAGCAATCTGACCGTATTTGCGAAGTTGTTGAATGTAGAGAAGCAGCGTGTGGACTTTCTATTAAAAAAGGTTGGTTTGTATAATCATAAGAATAAACTGGCGAGCAAGCTGTCCAAGGGCATGAAACAGCGCTTAATCCTGGCGAGAGCGATGCTGCACGAGCCGAAGGTACTTTTCCTCGATGAACCGACGAGCGGATTAGACCCCGTGACTTCTGAAGCCATTCATGAGCTGCTGCTCGAATTAAAAGAGAACGGCACGGCCATTTTCCTGACCACCCATAATATGGAGGAAGCGGCCAAGCTTTGTGACCGGGTGGCGCTGCTAAATGACGGACTGATCGTGGAAAACGACGCTCCTAAAGTATTAACGCTTAAGTTCAATCAGAATAAACAGTACCGCGTTTTATTAAGAGACGAAATCGAACATGTGCTGCCACACACGGAAGAAAATATAGCAAGAATCCACCAGTGGATGGCGAGTGACGAGCTGTTAACGATTCATTCGAGTGAACCGACGTTAGAGAAAGTGTTCTTAGAAGTGACAGGGAGGGAATTAGTGTGAAGGTCTCGCTGAAAAAAATCAACGCCATTTTTCAATTGAAATCACAGCTGCTGCTAAGCAATATGAGTGTCATCTTAACCCCGGTCTTTGCGATTGGATTTGTTCTGCTTATGAAAAATCTGATACCGGAAGTAAGCGTGGAGGAGCAGGGGGTCAGCTTTTTTACAGGGGCCTTTCTACTTGGCTTCGGACTGATCTTTAATATCGGCATCGCCGGCATTTCGATGAGCAGTCACCCGATCGCTGAAGAAAAGGAAAAGAACACCTTACGAGTATTAATGACTTCCTCCGTAAATGGAGTGGAGTATTTTATCGGCAGTATGCTGCCAACGTTAATCATCCTGATGATCGTCAACGTGCTATTGATTCCTGCCAGTGGAATTGCTTTTGGAGACATCCAGATGCCAACCTACCTACTCATTACAGGAGCGGCCAGCATCATCAGTATTCTAATCGGTTACATTATCGGAATCATCTCGAAAAACCAGACACAGGCCGGACTTGTAGGGATGCCGATTTTGCTTGTCTTAACTTCAGCCCCATTGTTTCGCATTTACAATGAAACCATTGCCGATATCCTAAACTACACTTATGCAGGTGTCCTTACCAATTTATCGCAAGGATTGTTTTCCGGCGGCTATCAATGGAGTGTATTAGACAGCGGTGTGCTAATATGCTGGTTCGTCGTTTGCTTAGGGTTGTTTGTGTTCATTTATAAAAGAAATGGGTTAGACAGTTAAAATCCTGGAAGGAGGATGAAGAATGTTTAAAAAACAAGAAGGACGCTTTCACGTGAAGTCTTCGGAATACTTTTCAAATACGCAATTAACGGTGCTGGTGGACAAAGAAACGGGCGTTCACTATCTCCACTCATGGATTACTTCAGGGGGCGGCGGGATTACGCCTCTGTTAGATGAAAATGGCCATGTGATTATCAATAAAGATTTTTAAAAGGTGTACCAAGACACCACAAAAAGTGCCTGATTCTCCTAAAGGAACAGGCACTTTTATTTTGCGTATCGCCGCCTCAGCTCCAGTCCTGTCATCTTTACTCCCCAGCCCCATGCTCCGTACCCCAGAGGTGCATCTGCTCAAGAATCGGCATGACCGTCTTTCCCATTTCCGTCATCGAATACTCTACTTTAGGCGGGATCGTATTATATTGCACGCGCTGAATAAACTGATCCTCTTCCAGCTCTTTTAGCTGCTGGCTCAATACTTTATGAGAAACGCCGGGGAGCAGCCTCCTTAATTGGTTATACCTTAGCGTTCCGTCTGTACCTAAATGCCATAGAATGACTGTTTTCCACTTGCCTCCAATTTTATTTAAGGTATATTCAATCGAGCATTTCAATTTCCCATCTTTATCTAATGGAGCATCCATGGAATCATCATCCTTTCTTACCTTTAGGTTAGTGTCTCACCAAAAAGTGCATACTTACATAACTCTTTTGCCATTATTATAATAGATGTCGTAAGCAGAAGGAAACAAGGAGGAAAATCAGTATGCAGCCATATCCAAGAGCATTTTCTCATATAGGATTATCTGTACCCAATCTGGAGGAGGCCGTCCGTTTTTATACCGAAGTCTTTGGCTGGTATGTGATGATGGAGCCATCTGATGTAGAGAATGACAATACGCCCATCGGCCAGATGTGCCGTGATGTATTTGGGGACCAGTGGGACAAATTCAGAATCGCTCACTTATCCACCGGAGATAAAATCGGGATCGAATTGTTTGAGTTCCCGGACAATCAACAGCCTGACAATAACTTTGAATATTGGAAGACAGGCATCTTCCATTTCTGTGTGCAGGATCCGGATATCGAAGGCATCGTGGAAAAAATTAAGGAACACGGCGGAAAACAGCGGATGCCGATCCGGGAGTATTACCCTGGAGAAAAACCATTTAGAATGGTGTATGTAGAGGATCCTTTCGGGAACATCTTTGAAATTTATTCACACAGCTATGAGCTGACATATTCAGAAGGTGCCTATTAAATACGCCCTCAATTAAAAAGTGCCTGTCCCTCATCAAAGGTACAGGCACTTCTTTTATTGATAATTCACAATCGCCGGGCTTGGATCCATCTTTACAACTTCTTCAGGCGTCAGAACCGGCTGGTCTTTATCATAGAAAATCTTAAAGCCGCCATACTGGGAAGGCTTATCACGTACATATTTTTTATACAGTGCCATTTTATCGATAGAATTGCCCCAGCCGTCAAAGTTAAGCGCGACTTCGACGTTGTCTGTCGGCTGGATGGCATCTTTATTCGTCAGCACGTGTTCCGTGAACTGGTGGACGAGTACGAACTTATCAGGCAGGTTGTTTTCCTCCGTCAACTGGGAAAGGTATTCAACGGCTTCCTGAACTTCCTGGCCGTCGACCTGGCCAAGGTCTTCACCTGGCACTTCCCCTTCATCGACCTGGAATTCCGTATCGATCGCCAGATGAACGTTCGGGTGCTTGAGCCATTTCTCAAGGCTCTTCACCTGGTTCATCACTGTATCGGTTCCGAGCTGAACATCAAGAAGGACAATCGCATCGTGCTTCTCCGCTAATTTTACATACTCCTCGATTTTTTCATCGGGAAGCTGGCTGACGTACGTTCCATCAGGGCCTGGATCGCGGTGGGCCATCGTCGTGATCAGCTCGATCGTTGGAATCGCCGGCCGGTCAGGATCGGCATCTGAGTAGGCCTGTGTCTGTTCTTTCAGCTGTCTCATAAACTCCTCGGGCTCAAGTGTTCCGAGAATCCCCATATTTGCTGATTGAGGGGTGCCGTAATAAGCGACAAGCCGATGATCCTTCAGCGGTCCGTTCGTCTTATCTTCCATATCTTTAGCCAGTGTTTCACCGGCAGGAACAGCACGTGCAGGGTCACCGCCTAGCGCCATCTGCTGCTCGGGCATATTTTGCAGCTCTTCTTCTGTTAAGGTTTCCTTTAAGGGAACGGCATCTTCCGAGGGCTCTAACGCTTTATAAGGAGGCTCCGGCTCCTTCTTTTTCTCTGGTTGAGTTTCTTCTTCTTTTTCCGGATTCTCCTCTGCCTCTTTGGACGTCTGCTGGGAACAGGCTCCGAGAAGCAGAATAAATAAGGCCGCCACCAGCAGCCACGTGATTTTTTTCATGTTGTTACTCCACTTCCTTTGCAATGTAAAGATTGGGTATACAGGAACAATCTAGAAGGAATCCTAACACATTTTTCAGCAGCTGAGGCTATTGTAATCGTATTGAAATAAAATCATAACAAGGTGTTTATGAACGCTGCTCAATCTGCTGAACGATCTCCTCACAGATCTCATGAGTAATCAGTGAATCCTCAATGGACGGATCCGGCGTCTGGTCGTTCTTCACACAATCGATAAAGTGATCGACAATCTGGAAAAAGCCACGCTTCGATAACGTCGGCTCCCAGCCTCCGTATGTAGAAATATTCACTTCCTTATCGTGATAGTGCGTCGTATCTGTCAGGTTATCGACGACATATTTATGGTGGCCGGCATGATATTCAATGAGCTCCTCCGTCACACCGCCATTACGGTTCATAATGCCAAGAGCCTGGCAGCCTTCACCGATCAGCTGCACGACAATCTGATTCAGCAGCTCCCCGTCCCGCTGGAAATCCACCTTTACATCCTTCACTTCGGTATCCATTAAAAAGCGAAGCGTATCCACGACATGAACGAAATCCTCCACGACAAACCGTCTCGGATCATCTGACTCATTAAAGCGGTTCTTCTGCATAAGCAGCAGGTTCGGCTTCCCATGCTCCTTCAACTCATTTATCGTTGGAATAAACCGGCGGTTAAAGCCAACCATCGCCATCTGTCCCATTTCACGCGCCAGCTCGACAATGCGCTTCGTCTCATGAAAATTCAAGGAAATCGGCTTATCTATGTACATATGAATCCCCTGGTCAAGCAGCTTCTCCGCAATCTCCGCATGAGCCTCTGTCGCTGCACTGATAAACACCGCATCCACTTTTTTAGCAATCAGCCCATCAATCGACTCTACCTTCTCAAGGATCCGATACTTATCACCCAGACGCCTCAGCTCCTCCGTATTTCTCGTACAAAGGACGAGCTCAATCTCTTCCTTCTGCGAAAGTACCGGCAAATACGCCTTCTTCGCAATATCACCGAGCCCAATAATCCCAACCCTCATGGTAAACCCTCCCATATTAAAAACTAGTACCCTTCTCATACCCCAAATCAAGAGGAGGGAATCTCTTAAATCCCACACTTCATGATAAAATGGAAACAGAATGACAATACGGAGGATTACTTTATGAAAATTACCATTATCTCGGTCGGAAAACTAAAAGAAAAATACTTAAAACAGGGCATTAACGAATACGTTAAGCGTCTTATCCCGTATGCGAAGGTTGATATCGTTGAAGTCCCTGATGAAAAAGCACCCGAAAATTTAAGTGAAGCGCAAATGCTGGAAGTCAAGCAGAAGGAAGGCGAGCGGATCCTGGCAAAAATCCAGCAAGACACTTATGTGATTACACTGGAGATAGAAGGCAAGCAGCTGACTTCAGAAAAACTCGCCAAGCAACTTGATGACCTGGCGACGTATGGCAAGAGCAAGATGGCGTTTGTGATTGGAGGATCACTGGGATTAAGTGATGAGGTGCTGCAGCGGAGTGATTTTGGTTTGTCTTTTTCAAAGATGACGTTTCCTCATCAGTTGATGCGGTTGATGCTGGTAGAGCAGGTTTATCGGGCGTTTAAGATTAATCGGGGGGAACCGTATCACAAGTGAAGAATTGACTTTTGGTCTATTTAGCTAAAGGGGTATAATTGAATATACCAATATTTGTTATAATTAAGATAGTAGCAGAATAATAAATACAGGTGTGATAAAAATTGATAGTTTACGAAGCAACAAAAAAAGACTTCTGTAATGATGTCTTCCAAGACACTCTCGTATCAAATATTGTTACCAACTACACCAACAGAATTGGTCATATTAATCAAAGCGAAGTAAGGTCTTGGAATAATTCTATGCAATATATGTATCGTGTCCTTATGGATAATGAAATCCCTGACGATGCAGGGATAGCTATAGAATTTCAAATTCCTCATACTTCTAAAAGAGTTGACTTGCTTATCTCTGGAAAGGATGGGGAAGGTGACTCTGTTGTTGTTGTGGAGTTAAAACAGTGGGAAAAAATTGAGAAGATAATAGGTAAAGAGGCCATAGTTAAGACATTTATAAATCGTGGGTTGCGAGAGACTACGCATCCTTCTTATCAAGCATGGTCTTATGCTGCCCTTATAAAAGATTACAATGAGAATGCACAAAAGGAGAATATAAACCTCTATCCTTGTGCTTATCTTCATAATTACAATAAATTAGGCACTGAAGATCCTTTGACGGATAAAATTTATGATTACTATGTTGAGAGGTCACCTGTATTTGTAAAAGGTGGCGCAGCTGATCTACGCTCCTTTATTAAGCGGCATATAAAGTTTGGAGACAATAAAGAAAACTTATATAAAATAGAGAGTGGTCGCATTAGGCCTTCAAAGTCGTTACAAGACTCCTTAAACAGCATGCTTAAAGGTAACGAAGAATTTATAATGATTGATGACCAAAAAGTAATCTTTGAAACCGCGTTGCAATTGGCTGAGAAAGCAACCAGAACGGGCACTAAACAGGTACTTATCGTACGTGGTGGACCAGGGACTGGGAAGTCAGTTTTAGCAGTAAATCTCCTCGTTGAGTTAACGAACCGAAGTCTTGTTACTCAATATGTCACTAAAAATGCAGCGCCTCGAAAAGTATACGCCAATAAGTTAAAAAAAGATTTCCGTAAAGGCCATATCGATAATTTATTTAAAGGGTCAGGTAGTTATGTGGATGCTCCTGATAATGAATTTGATGTTCTAATAGTTGATGAAGCTCACCGATTAAATGAAAAGTCAGGAATGTTCCAACATCTGGGTGAGAACCAGATGAAAGAAATCATTAATGCTTCCAAACTATCAATCTTTTTTATTGATGAGAGACAGAGAGTCACTTTAAAAGATAAAGGTAATGTTAAGACGATTGAGGAGTTTGCCCAAGCAGAGAAATCAGAAATTACGCTAGGGTACTTGGAATCGCAGTTCCGGTGCAATGGGTCAGATGGTTTTCTAGCATGGGTAGATGATGTATTAGAAATTAGACAAACGGCAAATGCCGACTTTATTGATAATAGTTATGATGTACAGATTTTTTCAGATCCAAATGAACTGTTTAATACCATTAATGATTTAAATAAGGGAAATAATAAATCTCGCCTGGTTGCCGGTTACTGTTGGGACTGGATTAAAGAGGGGAAAAACCAATCTGAAGTGCACGACATTCAAATAAAAGAGAAGAATTTCGCTAAAAGCTGGAACTTAGGTAATTCTGAAACATGGGCAATAGATGAGGAGTCTATCCATGAAGTAGGTTGCATTCACACCTGTCAGGGGCTGGAATTTGACTATGTGGGTGTAATTATTGGTGATGATTTAACCTTTGAAAACGGTAAGATAAAAACTGATTATACTCAAAGAGCTAGTACTGATAGTTCTCTTAGAGGTATCAAGAAAATGGCAAAAAGCAACCCACAGAAAGCTGAGCGTGTGGCGGATGAAATTATTCGTAATACTTATAGAACTTTAATGACTAGAGGGCAAAAAGGTTGTTATATTTATTGTACTAACAAGGATCTGGAAGAGTATTTAAAGGATAGAGTAAATAATTTATCTATAACTTATAGCGATAAAGTTGCAGAAGAAATAGAAAAATACAAGTAATTTATAATAAAAAAATCCATTGTTTATGGGTTTTTTATATTTTAACATAGTAATTTATTGTAAATAATAGTAAAATATTCTTGCGACTTACATAGGAGGTGAGAATATATGACCTTATTCTTAATTGGATTCTTAGCATTAATAGTTGCCCTAATCTATTTAATATTCCATTTTGTTAGCAAGATAAAGTATAAAGAGAGAATTTTATCAAAAAAGTTATTTTTTCCTCTTTTATTCGGTGGACTCTTATTTATGATTTTTGGTATAGGGTTTTCGGAAGACACTTCTGCAGCAGAACTTCAAGAGGAACTCAAAAAGAATGAAGAATTGTCAAATGACCTCAAGCAGTTCAAAGAAGAAAATGAAGAGTTAAAACTCCAACTTGAAGAACTCGATACCGCAAAAAAAGACTTAGAAGATGAGTTAGTAAGTACACAGGAAACTTTAAATACAAATTCTGATAAATTGAATGAGTTTAAAGCTTCATCTAAAGAACGCGATAAAGAGAAGAAGGAATTAACAGAAGATAAGAAGCAATTAAACGAAGAAGTAGATAAGCTTAATTCAAAGGTCGATGAGCAAAAAGACTTAATTAGCGAACTAAAGGATGAGAAATCATCCCTTCAAGCAGAAGTAGACAACTTACAATCAACAACTACAGTTTCTTCCAGTGAATCTAGTAAAACTGTTTCTACAGGAAGTAGTACTTCAAGCAGTGGTAATAGCAATACGTATTTTGACAACTGTAGTGCAGCTAAAGCAGCTGGCGCTGCACCTGTTTATGAGGGAGATCCTGGTTACGGCCGTCACTTAGATCGAGACGGTGACGGGGTAGGGTGTGAATGGTAATAAATATAAAAACTTTAAAATAAGCATATCTTTGAGATATGCTTATTTTTTGATTGTTTCTTTATTACTAAAAGATGGTTGTTCTATTAGGGGAAGCTCTACCCTTTATAAACTTCTCTAATATGCCAGTCCGTGTAGTCCTGACTAGGCTGGTATAAAGAAGACACAGGGTTTCGTGCTTTATGCATATGGAAAGAAGTGACCAGATCTTCAAAAGTTCCAAATCCTGTAGCATGGGAAGAAACTAAAATTAAATGTTCATTAGTAACCGTCATTATTCCCTGGTCAAATAGCTTATGGTGCAAGGAACATAAGGCTAAACCATTTTCTTCTACATCTGGACCATTGAATTGGTGCCATTTAATATGGGCGGCTTCGATGCCCACTAATCGATTGTGAATTTTTGCGTTAAAACCACAAATAGCACACCTCTCTTCATAGGCTTCAAGTATTCTTTTCCGAAACTCAGGATCTCTGCGCTTCCTGGACAGTTTATAGGCTTTGTTAAGTGAGACCGCTTCAAGAAGGTCATCATGAAGAGTAGTGGGAAAATGCTCCTCTAAAATCTGTTGTGCCGTATCAAATATTAGGTTTTTATCCTTTTCCAACAGAGCTTGAACTTCCGGTGTAAACCCTCCAGTGATTTGATTATCTAATAACTCCCGCCTAACTTTTGAGTAATTAGTGCTTTTGTAATCTACAGAAGTGCTTAATGTCCAGATCCCATCGTTAGGTAATCGGACAAATGGTTGTTCAGGGTGTTGAGATTTCCGGGGAGGACCGAATTCAATTAAAAGGGCTTTAAGATCCGAATCTGCTTCGGAAAAAGGAATAGCTGTTTGCTTGTAAGTATGTAGCTTGCCCAGCGCGTATAAAATCAATAAAGGTTTATGAGGAGCTCGTTGGTCGTATTTTTTCCAAATGGTAATCTGTTCTACTCTTCTCCTGAATTGATTTATATTCAAAGGATTATACTCCCCTCGTAACAAATTTTTTTAATACTTATAACTCTATTAAACAATTCCGCTAGACTTAAACATACAAAGTAACATTTTTAAGAGCTAGTTATGTTAATATTTAACATATAAATTAGCAGAACTTATAAGAGGAGAGTTAACGTGGGGTGAGTCTTAACATTTTTTGTAAATCATAAGCCTTTATAAAAACTTAAGGCTACCTATTAAGTAATAAGAGATTTAATCTTTAAGGAGAGTCTAACTTATGGATAGTCAAGTTAATGAAAGTACTAAAGATAAACTTAATTCGGCATTAACCAAAATTACAAGTGAATATCTATCAGAAAAAAACACTCCGTTTAAATCTAATTTATTGGGGAAGTTTGTTCGTTCTGAGGTTCCAGCCATGATTAATTCCCTGGAATTTATCAGCCAATCCCGGTTTATTGTGAAAGGATCGGTGGGCCAAGGCAATTGGGCGCAGGTGCCTTGGATATCTATTTTAGATAAACACGTAACGACAAGCACACAGCGAGGCTACTATTTAGGGTACTTGTTTAGTGAAGACATGGAGAGGGTTTATCTAACGTTCACTCAAGGAATTACTGAATCTTCGAAGGAACAGATTAAGAACATTAGAGAAGATATTAGAAGAACGATTCAGACAGATCGTTATCCTACTTCGTTACCTATACATAAAGATAATACAATTAACCTCGGGAGCAGCTCGAAGGGGAAGGGTTATGAAGAGTCTGCAGCACTATATATTCAATATGATCCAAAATCTCTGCCTTCTGAAGCTGACCTGCAACAAGATTTAAAGTCAATGATTGATATATATGATTTCTACGTTCAAGTTCAAAGTGATCGTGTAAAAGAAAATGATACAGAAGATAACATAGAATGGTCTGATGAAAAAATTATAACTCACATTCACACTTATATAAGGAAGCAAGGCTTTTATTATGAGTTAGAAGATGTAAAAAATTTATTTCTCTCGCTTAAAACAAAGCCTTTTGTAATTTTATCTGGTATTTCTGGTACAGGAAAAACAAAAATCGTAGAGTTGTTTTCAGAAAGTTTAGGAGCAACAGAGGAAAATAAGCAATTTACCTTAATTCCTGTAAGGCCCGACTGGAGTGACGGTTCTGACCTTTTAGGCTACACAGATATCAAAGGGGAATTTCAGGAGGGTCCGTTAACCTCTGTTATTAAGGAAGCGACCTTAAACAAAGATCGTCCTTACTTTGTTGTGTTAGACGAAATGAACTTGGCACGTGTAGAGTATTACTTTAGTGATTTTTTAAGTGTAATGGAAAGCAGAAAATGGGTAGATGGAGAAGTTCAAACTTTCCCCATCATAAGTGAGAATCAAGTTGGGGAACGCTTAACGATCCCTCCTAATTTATTTATTATTGGGACGGTGAACATGGATGAAACTACTCATCCGTTTAGTAAAAAGGTGTTAGATCGTGCCAATACGATTGAATGTAATGACGTTCATTTAGATACCTTATCTTTTCTTGAAGAAGAGGGAGGGCGAGATGAACCGATATATCTTACAAATGAACGGTTGCAGTCTAAGTATCTTCGTTTGAAAGATGCTTATGTATCAAATAAAGAACTCGTTGGAAACGTAACAGAAGAACTAGTTAAGATCAACGAGCTTCTTAAGGCTATTCAAGCACAGGTTGGTTACCGCGTTCGTGATGAAATTTGCTTTTATACGATTTATAGTCGCTATATAATGTCTCAGGACGAAGCGTTAGACTTTCAATTTTATCAGAAGATTCTTCCGCGACTGACAGCTAGTCATGGCCAAGCCTTTCAGGTGTTGAAGAACTTATTTACTTATTTTACAAACTACACTTACGATGAGGATTTATCACAAGATCAGATCGAGGACATGCTTGATAAGGCGCGTTTTCCGAGAAGTGGTCAAAAGGTTTATGAGATGATCTTGCGAGGTGAGTTGGATGGATTTACTTCCTTCTGGAACAGCTGACGAGAGAGAATTAATAGAAATAGAGACGGATCTGTTTTCCCTATATATTAAGGGGAAACCTTATCACAGTCGTTATGAAAGTTTGAAACAATATAAGGCTATTCAGCCAAATGAATCCATGTACTTTTCAGCAACTGGGGAAGCTGTCGAGTCCGTGAGAGTCTTTGATGTTAATGAAGAAAAGCTCGTGGATCATACTACTGTGCCGCCTTTATTTTTTGAAAATGGGGTTTATCAACTCGTTGTAACACCTAAAAGTCATGCTTCGTTAGAATTTGAACATGAACATCCTGCCATAAGGAATGCGGTCAGTAGGGTGGGAAAGCATCCTCATCAACTCTTAATGGGTAATTTGTCCTTTACGAATGAAGTAGGTTACACCACCTTTTCTATTCTTAGAGAAGGGAAAAAGCAGTTGGAGGTTACCTTGGAGGTCTTTCCATCCAAGCTATCTTATAAGCAAGATTATCAGCAGCTGTTAGAAGAAGTGAATGAAGAAGTTTATAACCTAGCCTATCATTTCGTTAAGAAAACCTATTTAGGTGCTACCACCACGCATACAGCCGATTCCTCTTGGACAGAGTTTTATCGTTTAGTAATGAAATACTTTCAACAATTTGCTAAGGCTGTCTCCCAAATCGAAAATCAGCCTCACCATCAACTAAAGAGAGAACATCGCTTAGTGCGAGGAGACCAGCTAAAAAGGCAAGACACGGCTGGTTTAAAATATCTACGTAAACGTCCCGGTCTATTTGTGGAATCTACAAATGGTATGCCAATTCATGAAAAGAAGATGTTGCCTACAAAAGGGATAAACGTCCAAAAAGATCAAACCTATGACACACTGGAAAATTGCTTCGTCAAATGGATGATGGTTAGACTTTCTCATAAAATGAATTCATTGAGACGAAAGTTGGAAGAGGGTCGTACGCTTTATCAACAAAATCCTCACAACGATAAAATAAAACTAGTAAAAGATATAGAGTCTTCTTTACAAAGGAAGCTTGCTTCCTCCTTTTGGAGAGAAATAGGAAAGCTTGATCGATCTGTCATGACACTTGTGCTCCAAATGGCTCCAGGATATCGAGAGGCTTACCAAACCTATTTGACGCTATCTCGTGGCTTAGTTTTACATGGGGAGTTAGCGAGGATGTCAGTCAAAGATGTTTCTACACTCTATGAATATTGGACGTTTTTAAAATTAGGGCAGATACTAGCTTCTAAGTACAAGATGATCAGTCAAGATATCATTAAGGTCAAACGTGATGGTCTTTTTGTAACTTTGAATCAGTCGAAGGCCGCCAAAAGGGTCTTTCGTCATCCTCATACGAATGAAAAGATCACCTTACACTTCCAAAAGCATTCAGGAAAATTGCCGACGGTAAGGCAAAAACCTGATTCCATGTTAAGCATAGAAAAAGTAGGAAAAGATCACACGTACGAGTATGTTTTTGATGCCAAGTACCGAGTCGACTTTGCTGCAGAAGGAAGTTATTATGGACGGACTTATGGTAGTCCGGGTCCACTTGAGGAAGACATTAATACGATGCACCGCTACAGGGATGCAATAGTAGAAAGTAAAGCTAGCAACTATGAGCGTACTACTTTTGGTGCCTATGTGTTATTTCCGTGGGGTGGAGAACATGAATACGAAAAGCACTCCTTTTACAAAAGTATTCAAAAAGTAAATATAGGTGGCTTTCCTTTCTTGCCTCAATCAACCGCACTAGTGGAACGTTTCTTAGACCGATTAATCGAATGCTCTCCTAAACAATTACAAGAAGAAGGAATTCTGCCTAAAGGCACGCTTGAAGAATGGAGCTCTAGGATAGAAGAGAAAGTGTTGATCGTAAAGGTAGACAGTGAACAACAGTTACGAAACATTAACCAAACTGGTCACATGTTTATACCTGATTCATACTTTTGCAAGGGGTGGAAAGAAGCGAATTATATAGCCTTATATAAACCAAAAACTATCTTTGAAGATGAGGGGGGGATCTCTCAATACGCCAAAATAAGTGATTCAGTAGTAGATTATGAGCAAAGTGGAATCAGTCTTTACATGGATGCCTGGGAAAGGCTTAAACATTCGATAAAGCCAGTGGGCTATGGAATTAGTACTTCCACTTTAACTACTTTATCCAATTTGAAAGCATCCAAAGAATTACCTCAGCTCTATATGAAGAACTCTAGAGAGAAACAGGTATGGCTAGTGTTAAGGAGGTTTTCTAGGGAGATTCGTGTGGAACTTGATCATAAGGATATGGATAGTGTAAGGAAAGTTAAATCTTTTCAGTCACTAACTAATGGATTAACGGTAGAGGTGCACGAATCGGTTGTTAAGGTACGTTCAGATAAAAGTGAGTTGTCTTTTTCGTATGAAGATGTGATGCACAGCGTTAATAAAGTATTTAGGCAAATAGTGAATATTCTATCGATCCATGACTGAAATATCAGAATTTAAGAAAGGGCCTTTCCACTACGGAAGGTCCTTTATCTCTGAGTTAGATGATTAGGGATCTTTCCGATTTATTAGATTTAACTATTATCATAACTCCAATCTATATACTGCTTTGCCTTCTCAAAAACCTCATCTCTTGTTGTGGTAATCTCAAGATCCCCTGTACCATAGTGACCCTCTAACATCACGGCTAAATCCTGGCTCTAGGTCCACTTTTTTAAGCGTTATTTGTATTTATGAAATCCGCTACATCCTGTAAAAGCTCTCGTGGCTCTTCAGCGGTTTTTCTTCTATAATTTTTCATATCCTAGGCAAGGAAAATAATGACGCTGATACTATTAATATAGCAGCGGTCCTTAATCTTTTAAAAATAATTAAAATTTTATTAAATATAACGTCACCTCCCATCACCCTTCTTTCGATTATAGAAGTGAGGGGCATTATTATGCCCAAAAATAGTAGAGGAGAGATGACATGAATTACTTAAAAGAACTAAACGCGTTTTACGATCTTATCGAATTGGATTCCTTATCCGACGCTGCGATCAGCATGTGGCATACGCTCATGCTGATCAATAACAAACGGGGCTGGGAGAAGGAGTTTACGGTCCCTGCCTCAGCGATACTGACAAAATCAGGACTGACGGAGTCTTCCTTTAAACGAGCCAGAAAGGAATTAAAAGAAAAGGGCTATATCAAACACCGCTCCGCCGGACGCAATAAAGCTCCTTTCTACCAAATGATCTCCCGAGTCAAAACCTACCAGGGTGAAGATCTTCAAAATGCCACGACAAACCTCCAGGCAGCCCCATCTGCGAACACCCACGTGACCCCTCATGCGAACCACCCGACGGCCCCCGACACGGTCTCTTTATTTAAAAGAAAAGAAGCAAATGAAAATGAAAAAGTAGTATGCAGCGTGCCTGATTCCTGCCATGCCTTTTATGAACAGAATATCGGCATGCTGAGCCCGTTTATTGCGGAGCGGATCACGGTGTGGATCGAGGAAATGGGCGAAGAGCTTGTGAGTGAGTCGATGCGAATTGCAGTGGCTCAGGAGAAACGGCAGTTTCAGTATTGTGAAGGTGTCTTAAATCGCTGGCAGTCGCTGAAGGTTAAGACGCTTGATGATGTGCGGCGGGAAGAGAGGCAGTACCGCAAGGCTTCCACTTCTAAAGCAAACTCAGCGGATACAGCTTCCATTTTTGATGAACTTAGAAAGGCGGTGCAAGCATGACGTATGAAGAAGCGGTTGATGTATTGGAAGCGATGAGTCATTTGTATCCTGGCAGGTTTGAGGTCACGAAGCGCCGGGCCGAGATTTTCATTCCTCAACTGGAGAAGATGGTTTATGAGGGTGTGCTCGCAAAGCTGACGGATTATGCGCTCGATAATCCTTTTCCTCCAACGCTTTCTGACATTGCGGTCTATCCTCCAAAGGAAAATGAGTATTTAGCGAGGATGAAGCAGTGGGAGGAAGAGGCGGCAAAGGTGCCGCAGGAGACGAAGGCTCTTTTTCAAAAAAAGTTCGATGAGCTCGTAAGGAGGCTTTCTCAATGATTCACAATCAGGAAGCAGAACAGGCGGTGCTTGGCACGATTTTACTGGAGGGGGAGGTGATGAAGGATGTGACGCTCTCTCCCGAGCATTTTTACATACCGAATCATCAAATGATCTACGTGGCGATGCAAAGCATTTACAAGCGGCAGGAGCCGATCAATCTTGTGACCGTGACGACGGAGCTGAAGGAGAAGATTAACGTTGTGGGAGGCGTCAGCTACTTAAGCCAGCTCGTTGAGTCAATTCCAACCGTTGTGACTCTTAAACCTCACCAGCGCCTCGTCTATGATGCGTTTCGCAATCGCAAAACGAGAGAAGTGGCGGTTGACTACGTCAATAACCCGAGTGGGGTAGCTCTTGAAGATTTAATGATCAAGCTGGAGGAGTACCGCGAACTTGGGGTATCAAAGAAAAATCCTTCGACGTATGAAGCGTTAATGGAAATTGCACGTGAGATCGCGCACCCTCCAGAAGGGAATATGACCGGCTTCTCTACAGGCTATCACGACCTCGATCAAATGACAGGCGGCACCCAGAGAGGCGACTTAATCGTACTTGCCGCTCGGCCGTCGATGGGGAAAACGGCATTTGCCTTAAATATTGCCGCCAATCATTGCAAAGCAGGAAACAGTGTTCATCTTTTCAGCCTGGAAATGGGAATGAAATCACTTTTGCAGCGTCTCATTTCTTCAGAAGGCAAGATTAACGCGCAGAAGTGGCGGACTATGACCTTTTCGGAGAGAGATTACACCCGCACGATGGACGTGATTGGCGGCATGGCGCAGTGGCCGATCCATGTACATGAAAGCGAGCGGACGGTGAGTGATATTAGAGCCGTCGTCAGAGATACAGTAAAGAATGAGGAGAGCGACAGCCGGCCACTGATCATCATTGATTACCTGCAGCTTATGTCAGCGACTGGCAGAGCGGAGAACCGCAATATTGAAGTCGGCATGATTACGAGAGACCTAAAAATGTTGGCCCGTGAGCTGAATGTCCCTATCATGGTCTTGTCCCAGCTGTCCCGGGCGGTCGAGCAGCGTAAGGACAAGCGGCCTGTACTTTCCGATTTAAGAGAATCCGGCAATATCGAACAGGATGCCGACGTTATCGCCTTTTTGCACAGAGATGATTATTACAACTGGGATTCTGATGCAGGCGGCGAGGTCGAGCTGCTGTTAAGCAAGCAGCGGAATGGTCCGATTGGGACTGTTAGGCTGGAGTTTATGAAGGAGTATGGACGGTTTGAGGGAGTGGTTAGTCATCGCAAATCCTCTCCTGGCATTCTTTCTTTAGGTTAGGAAATCCTTCTTTCTCCCCGAGGCTGTTTACGGTAAATTCTTCTGGATCGACACTGGCAGAAAGTCAGATTCGCCATTTACTAGTCCCCCGGATCATCAAACCACTAATAGGCCCCCTGTAACCCGTTTGAATATTATAGTTGTTATGCAAAATTAAATTACATCCACTTAATAGTATGATGGATGCACTTTTTAAATTTTCCACCTTTTAGAAAACGATGTATGTTAAATTCTATTGTATATGATCGCTGGTCTTATAGCTTACATATATTAGGGTGAAAACAATCATCTCGGAAAGCTATATTGCTAAGGTCCTACTTAAAAGGTTTACAAGGAGGAATTTGATGAAAAGAATACTTTTAATAGCTTTTACCTTAACATTAGCTATCCTACTGCCACAATCTGTTTTGGCCAATGAATTATTACCTAATGAGCATGAGAATCCAAAATTCAAGGAGAATCCTAAAGGTGTAGAGGTCAACAAAGCCGCTGACCACACATTTACTACGCCATCTAACACTGATGGGATGGTTACCCCTTTTATGGATGAATGTGTATGTTCAGGAGGCAGTTATAGTGATCCAGTAGACCTAGATCCTAATAAATTGAATGTAGAAGGGATCCCGCTTGAGTATTCAATAGCTGATGGGGAGTTAGTCATATTAGAAAGAGGGGAGTACCATTATTACGTTCAAAGTGCTGAACAAGGTTACTTTAATTATGTAACAGGAAATATAGCTAAAACTGTAGCCAATGGCTATGGTACTTTCGTTTTAAGTAAGGGAATCAATAAAACTCCATATATTAATAAGATTTTTAACACAACAAGTAAAGAAACACTTCACAATTATGGTGGTTATGCTAAAACAGCTTCAAGTGCAATGATTCAGTATAAAACTCCCTTATGGGGAAGAATAGCCTCAGCTCCCGTGCCTGGTGTTGGTTCTAAAGAAGTCATCGTTTATATTAGTAAAACGGGAAATGATTACACATGGAATAACCGTGCTAGGTTTGTTGTAAATAGTGATAACTCTATTACTACATCAACATGGTACGTTGATTAAATCATTAAAGTTGGGTTACTCTGTTAAATGGAGGAATAGGGATGATTAACAAACCGTCGGATATACTATTTGTTTTTCTTGTTATTATCGTTTATTACATAATTAAAAATGCTTTGGACAAAAATCGAAAGGATAGAAAAATACTAACGCTTAAGGATGTTGGCCAATCATTGATTGTTACTCTTATCATTAGCGTTGTCTTTCTATTTATTAATATTTTTTAAGAAGGAATCCAAACAAGGACAATTCCAGAAGTCCTTGTTTGGATTTAAATTTTATCATTGCTTTATATATTCATGCGTTTCTCCTAAAGTATGGTTATAAAAAGTAAGTACATCTCCACTTACGGTTGCTGTGGCATTGATATCGCTCACAACAAACTCTATTTTATTCCCATTCACTGTATAGTAGCCCTGTACGTCTGGAGTATACATCGTACCGTCTTCATTAAAAGTGATGGAAGAGTTAAGTTCACTGCTGGTCCAAATGGTACCCGCTATCGATTCAGTCACTTCTGCTACATCTTGTTCTACACTAGGCTCGGGAGCAGGTTGGTCTTTAGAAAAAATCATACCTCCAACATCTAAAGTCTCCCCATCAACATACCCTTGAACTACACTACCGTCTGGGAGGGTTAGGTCTACTTGAGATTCAGTAACAGTGTATGAACCACCGTTAAATTCACTAGCATCGCTTATGTAGGCGAAAGAGCCGTCTTCAGCAAATTCATAGTAATCATTTGGCGAAGTAGGGTGGTACCATTGCCCTGCTATCGACACATTAGGAATCTCCTCAGTCTCTTGGACTGCTGCTTCCTCTGTTTCTGCATTGTCACCAAAAACCTTATAATCAACCAAAAGGGTGAAGTTATCTTTATTTGTTCCGCTTAAAACAGGAATGCTGTATCCACAAGAACCGGACCAATTCATTAAATCCTCGCTAGGAAGTGTTTCAGGATAAGGAGCAACGCAATTCTCTCCTACACTTAAGTCCCACGGCTGGTTAGTTTCAGCTGATAACTCATCAACAATTTCGTAGACTCCTTCTGCCCAGGCAACCAGTGAATCCATTTCTCCATTATCATACACGCCAAATATATCCCAGAGGTTTTCCTCTGATTGAGGGGCGGTTACGACAAGGGTATTATCTTCCAAGCCAATATTCCACTCTCCAGTGGCGATCCCTTGAGGCTCTATCTTCAGCTCGTTTAATTTACTTGTATAAAGAGCTAGTAGTTCTTCTTCAGATAACTCATCATCTTTTGTCTCTTCTTCTATTACTTCCTCTTCTTTTTTAGTTTCTTCTTCTTTCTCAACATCTTCTTTTGTTGAATCTTTTTCTGATTGATCCTTATTTTCCTCAGCAGCTTTTATTTCTACAGGTTTGCTTGATTCTGCTTGTCCGCCACACGCTGCTAAGAATAGAAGAACCAATAGTACGGTAATTCCTTTAATAACTTTCAATATAACCCCTCCTTTTTCCTTTTATATAAGCAATAAGTCCTTTATGAATTTAATTATAAGGTTAAAGATGCCTATATTTATGTCGAATAAGAAAGATTATGAAAATTAAATAATCGTTGCAAAACGACACCAATGTCGTTATAATAAAACTAACAAAAAGACATTCGTGTCGTTTTAAAGAGAGGGCCAGCATATGAAGCGTTTATTAAGTAACAAAGGGTACCTGACGTTAATGTCCGCGCAGGCGATTTCAAGCATCGGCGACTGGCTGAGTATTGTGGCCATTATTACGCTTGTCGGCTTAAAGTGGGAGGCGTCACCGTTTGAAGTATCGTTCGTCTTTCTCTGCCTGGCGGTGCCTATGGCATTGTTTGGTCCTGTGGCCGGTATGGTCGCTGACCGTTTCAGCCGTAAAGCGCTGATGATCATTTCTGATGTTGTCCGGGCGGCTTTAATTCTCGTGCTGACAATCGCTTCTTCGCTTTGGATGGTGTATGCGACCCTGCTGACGATCGGTATTTTTTCTGCGGTGTTCATTCCGGCGAAAAACGGGAAGCTGAAGGAGATTGTGCCACAGGAGGATATGAAAGGGGCAATGTCGATCACCTCGATGATCGATTCCTCTACAAAAATTCTCGGGCCGCTCATCAGTGGACTGCTTGTAACGATGGTGGGTGCCCAGCAGGTATTCATCATCGACTCAGCAACATTTCTCATATCCGCAGTGATTCTGCTGTTTATTCCGAATGCTATCTCCTTGGAATCTGAAGAAAGTGATGAGGGAGAGGGCTCATTTAAAAAGGAATTTGTGCTCGGGCTTTCTTTCCTGAAATCGAGCCGCTTCCTAATGACGGGCTTACTTCTCATGGGGCTCAGTCTTTTAATTCTCCAGTCCGCGGACTCGCAGCTGATCGTGCTGCTGCGTGAGCTGACAAATGCCTCGCCTGATTTGTTCGGTTATCTCGTTACAGGTTCTGGGATCGGCATGTTTTTAGCCGGGTTTCTTTTGGCGAAAAAGACGGACTATGTGCCATACCTGCTCATGCTGTTTGGCGTCTTTGGCATCGGGGCGAGCTTTGGTGTTATGGGGCTGCTGACACATTACGATCTCGGCTATTCGAGTCTATGGGCGCCGGGGCTTGGGTTTACTGCCGGTTTTTCAGCCAGTTTGATTCTCGTTCCGTTTCAGGCGACGGTTCAGGTGACCACACCTGTACATATGACAGGCCGGGTATTTGGAGTGATTAACAGCGTTCTGACGAGTGCTACGATTATCGGGCCGCTGCTTGGCGGATGGCTCGCTACAGTGATCGGTGTCATTCCTACCTTTACGATTACCGCTGGACTGCTTGTGCTTGTGGCCCTGATCGGCCGCTTAGCGAGACGAAAAGTAGAAGGAGGGGAAGCGCATGGCGCCAAGGGTAAGCGAGGAACACCTGAAGCAAAGACGAGCTGACATTATGGAAGCTGCGGTTCAAGTGTTTATACAACATGGCTATGAACATACGACGATGAAACATGTGATGGAGGCGGCAGGCGTGAGCCGAGGCGGTCTCTATCAGTACTTTTCCAATAAAGAGGATTTGTTTGAAGCGCTGCTTGAGGAGGATCTTACCGGGGAAGCGGGTGCCGCTCAGCGGCCTTTAGAGGAAGTGGATTCATACTGGAAATTGTTGATTCAGCTCATGTTTGGAGAAGATGGCCAGCCGGATAACAGAATGGATCCGCTGGCACCGTGTAAGCTGGAATTTTTCATTACCGGACGCCGGGATGAGCGCCGCAGGGCTTATGCAGAAAAGCGGTATCGCCTGGCGCTAAGCGTCTATATAGAAGTTCTAAAAGCCGGACAGAGATCCGGGGAATTCAGTGATCGTCATGACCCTGAGCTGATCGCCCGCTCCATCATCAGCTTCACGGATGGTCTTGGCCTCGATCACGCGATATTGCCGGAAGAGACGGTCAAGCTGAAGGAACAGTCGGTTTTGTTTGTGGAATATTTGAAATTGGCGTTGTCCTCCTCTTAAATGAGGGGGATTTTTTTATGGTCTCTATGAAGTAACTATATCTCACCTTAATAGAAATAGGCGGCAGAAGAGCTGATAAAATTCCAAGAGATTATCCTACGCATGGAAAAGACCTTCTCTTACAAAATAGAGAAGGTCCTGGTTATAATTACACTTCTTTGTTAAAAGATTTCCAGTAATGAATGGGGCGGATTTCAATTCCCCAGTCAAACTGTTCTCCTGCTTTTACTTGTATAGTTGGATGCAGGGCAGCTATTTGAATGGCCTCCTCCATGTCCTCTGCTTCTATAAGAAAGGCACTGCCGATTAACTCCTTCGTTTCTATAAAAGGTCCATCTGTAACATCCATCTTGCCATGCTTCCGTTGTAAATATTTGGACTCTTTATCTAGCCCGGAATCCAATTTTACTTGGCCACTGTCATAAAACTCTTCAAGGTGAGGGGGACATTCACTTAAAATAGCCTCAATCTCCTCCTCAGGGCGATCATCCATTTTTTGAGCATTGAAATAGCCAAAACAAAGAAATTGCATTCTATCATCTCCTTTATTATATGAATTTTGATTTTATTCTTTCTGCCAGGTTCTGTGTAAGTAAATACTTGAAACTCTTCATATGCTTTGCATAGGCGCCCAGCCGTTCTTAATGATTAATCATTCTTCAGTAATAATTCTTCTCTCCCCTCTATTTCTCCTTCTATTTAAACAACGAACTAAGCTTTATAATTTCGACATGTGAAACAGAATTTTTAAGATTTTTTATTTGTACTCCTCTAATATTTTTAATTATAAACCTAGGGCAGATAGTGATTTGTTTAGCCAAACGATTGTAAACTCTCTACCGTTATTGTTACTGATCGGCTGTTTACTGAGACGGAAGGGGGTTTTTTATGCCCTCTATGAATCAACGATTGTCCAAACGAATGAAGAAGCTTTTTCATACTATAAAAGGATAGGAGGTGAAAGTAAGATGAAACATCATCACAACTACGATCGAGAGCATTCGTGCGGCTGCAATCACTGCAGAAAACACAGGGGTATCCCTGTATGCCGGGAACTGGCTTATGTGACGAACACTGGGACGGAAGACTTGCCGGGAAATACAGTGACCGTTATCGATACAAAAACAGATCAATTGATCGATACAATTACAGTAGGGAATAACCCTATAGGAATTGAAATCACTCCAAATGGCCGGAAAGTGTACGTGGCTAATCAGTTGGACGGCACTGTGTCTGTCATTGATACCGTAAACCATATAGTTATTGATACTATCCCATTAGGAAATAATCCAGTTTCAATGAGAATTACTCCTGATGGTACGAGAGCCTATGTGACGCTTTCTGGTTCAAATACGGTAGCTGTTATTGATACAGAAACCAATACGGTTACGGATGCTATTCCTGTAGGAAGAGGGCCTTTAGGACAAGCGATAGGCAATACCCCTTTTGGCACGAGGGATTATGTGGGGAATTTTGAAGATGATACCGTTTCGGTTATTAATGCCAACCCTGACTCGCCGGCTTATAATACCGTTATTTTTACCATTGCAGTAGGAGATGGACCTTTGAAAGCAGATATGACGCCTGACGGTACGACCGTTTATGTATTGAATTACAATGGCAACAGTGTGTCAGCGATTGATACAGGAACCAACGCCGTAACATCCATACCGGTAGGAATTAGACCTATCGGTGTTGGCATCGGAAATACGCCTTTTGGGATGCGAGCCTATATTACGCACGAGACTTCACAGGACATTTACGTCATAGACGCTGATCCAACGTCTCCCTCTTTTAATTCAGTCGTCGATATCATTAAGAATGTAGGCAGCGAGCCTAGTGATGTCGACTTTACAGCTGACGGCCTGAAAGCCTATGTTCCAGATTACATGGGGAACAACGTGACGGTCATTGACACATCGACAAATAAGGTGATTCGTAAGATCAAAGCAGGTGCCTATCCTAATATCATTACGATTGGGAGAGTGTGCGGCTTCCCACATCATTGCTAAGTGTAGTCAGCTCCAGTTATCACAAAATGATGACGGGGGCTTTTTTTATAGTAAAAAGGTTAAAACCAGCGTCCAACTTCCTCAATTCCTCTGCATTTGTCTAAACCAGGTAGACTTCCTTTTCATAGACTATAAGATAGACGAATGATAGGGGGTGAAAGAGAAATGAGAATTGATCATAACAATGATCGGAAGCCTTCTTGCAGCTGTAATTACTGCAGAAAACACCGTCCAATCCCTGTGTGCCGGGAGCTCGCTTATATTACGAACACAGGTACGCAATCCTCGCCGGGAAATACAGTAACCGTCATTGATACAGAAACAGACCAGGTGATCGATACGATTACGGTAGGAACTTTACCATTAGGCATCGGAATCACGCCAAATGGCCGGAGAGTGTATGTGGCCAATCAACTAGACCGCACCGTCTCTGTGATTAATACAGCAGAAAATGTAGTGATTAATACCATTCCCTTAGACAATTATCCGATTTCCTTAGTAATTACGCCTGATGGCACGAGAGCGTATGTAACGCTTTCCAATGGGGAGGATACGGTGGCGGTTATTGATATAGAAACCAACACGGTTACAGAGACCATTCCTGTAGGAAGAGTGCCTTTAGGACAAGCGATAGGCAATACCCCTTTTGGTACAAGAGATTATGTAGCAAACTTTGAAGATGATACGGTTTCTGTTATTAACGTCAATCCTGACTCGCCGCCTTATAATACCGTTATTTTTACGATTCCAGTAGAAGACGGGCCGGAGGATGTAGTGATGACACCTGACGGGACGACCGTTTATGTTACGAATTACAATGCTAACAGTGTGTCTGCGATTGATACGGGAACCAATGCAGTGACAACCATACCGGTAGGCATCGGCCCTGTCGGCGCTGGTATCGGGAATACGCCTTTTGGGGTGAGAGCCTATATTACACACGAGACTTCACAGGACATTTACATCATAGACGCTGACCCGACTTCACCAGCCTTTAATACTGTCGTAGATATTATTAAAAAGGATGTAACAGGCCAGCCGAGTGATGCCGCTTTTACAGCGGACGGCTTAAAAGCCTATGTACCGACTTACAACGGAAACACCGTGCTGGTCATCGACACATCGAAGGATGAAGTGATCCGTACGATTAAAGCAGGTGATTTTCCTAATATTATTACGATTGGGAGAGTGTGCGGCTTCCCGCATCACTGTTAATCGCAGGCCGAACTCCGGTTATTAAAATAGTAAAAAGTTAAGAGCAGCGTCCAACTTCTTTATTTCCTCTGCAAGTGTCTAAACCAGGTAGACCTCCTTTTCATAGACTATAAGATCGACAAATGCTAGGAGGTGAATAGAGATGAGAAATCATGATAACCACGCTCAAGAGCCTTCGTGCAGCTGCCATCATTGTCGTAAACACACACGTATTCCTGTATGCCGTGAGCTCGCTTATGTGACCAATTCGGGGAGTGAAAGTTCTCCTGGGAATACCGTGTCTGTCATTGATACAGAAACAGACCGGGTGATTGATACAATTAAGGTAGGATCCCGCCCGACGGGAGTGGCGATTACGCCAAATGGCCGCAGAGTGTATGTTGTCAATCGCTTCGATAACAATGTCTCCGTCATTAATACAGCATCAGGCAAAGTGATTGATACAGTAGCTGTTGGGCTGGGTCCTTCAGCGGTTGTGATTACTCCTGACGGAACGAGAGCCTACGTGACGAATACGAGGGAGAATACGGTCTCGGTGATTGATGTTCCTAGTAATATCGTTACAGATACCATTCCTGTAGGAAACAATCCGCTGGGAGAAGCGGTTGGCAATACGCCGTTTGGTACGAGAGATTATGTAGCAAACCTGAATGACGATACCGTTTCCGTCATTAATGCCAACCCTGACTCGCCAGCTTATAATACCGTCATTTTTACTGTTCCTGTAGGGGATGGTCCCGTCGATGTGGCGATGACGCCTGACGGTACTACCGTGTATGTGACGAATGAAAATGCCAACAGCGTATCTGCGATTGATACTGGGACAAATGCGGTCGTAACCATTCCAGTAGGAACCACACCTAGCGGAATTGGCATCGGCCATACACCTTTTGGGGTGAGAGCGTATGTTACGAATGAGAACTCCGATGACATTTACATCATCGATGCAGACCCGACTTCACCAGCCTTTAATACTGTCGTTGATGTAATCACTAAGAATGTCGGAGACTCGCCAAGTGACGCAGCTTTTACCGCTGACGGCCTGAAAGCCTATGTGCCGAATAATCTGGATAACACCGTATCGGTCATCGATACATCGACAAATGAAGTAATCACCACGATTAAGGTCGGTGTGTATCCAAATATTATTGTGATAGGAAGAGTGTGCAGTGTCCCTCCTCACTGTTAAGCCTTCGGTGGAACTCCGGTTGTCCTCAAACGATGACGGGAGCTTTTTTACAGTCTTCATGAGTCTATACCGGTTCGGTCTCTTTTTCATAGACTATGAGGGAGATGAATAGTAGGAGGTGAATAGAGATGAGAATTCATCATAACGATGAACACGAAAATGCATGTGAAAAACAATGCCAGAACGAATGCCATACACACCGGCGTATTCCTGTATGCCGGGAGCTGGCTTATGTGACCAACTCGGGGAGTGATGATGCTCCTGGGCATACCGTGTCTGTCATCGATACAAAAACAGATCGAGTAATAGATACCATTAGAGTAGGGGCAGGGCCGCTTGGTGTGGCGATTACACCAAATGGAAGAAGAGTCTATGTAACGAATACGGAGGAGGGAACGGTCTCTGTTATTGATACTGCCGCCGGAATGGTGATCGATACGATCCCTGTAGGAAATGCTCCCATTTATGCAGCGGTGACCCCGGATGGTACAAGAGTTTATGTGACAAACTATACGGATGGTACGGCTTCCGTGATTGATACCGAAACCAACACGGTCACGAATACCATTTCAGTTGGAAACACACCTTTAGGACAAGCGATAGGCAATACCCCATTTGGCACGAGAAATTATGTAGCAAACCTGCAGGAAAATACGGTTACGGTGATTGACGCCAACCCTGACTCGCCCGCCTACAATACCATTATCCTCACCATTTCAGTAGGCACTGGGCCGGTGGAGTTAGTGATGACCCCGGACGGTACCACGGTTTATGTGACGAATGTAAATGATAATACCGTGTCTGCAATTGATACCGGAACCAACTCAGTGACGACGATCCCGGTAGGTGTTAGTCCTTCCGGCGCTGGAGTGGGCAATACCCCATTTGGAGTTCGGGCTTATATTACCAATGAAGGTTCTGATGAAATTTACGTCATAGACGCTGATCCCACGTCACCCGATTTTAATACTGTCGTTGATGTAATCGCAAAAAACGTAGGAGATTCGCCGAGTGATGTGGCTTTTACCGCTGACGGGCTCAAAGCCTATGTTCCGAATAACCTGGATAACACGGAGTCTGTCATTGATACATCGACGAATAAGGTGATCAGCACGATCAAAGTTGGTGTGTTTCCCAATTTAATAGCGATCGGGAGAGTGTGCGGTTTCACTCATCACTGTTAGATGAAAGCAAAAGCCCGGCTATTGTTAGAAACAGCCGGGTTTCTTTCTATGTAAAAAAGCGGACAAGCTCCGGCTCATCCGCCTGTGTCAGTCTTTTTTAAAATAATGGGGATACAGGCTTTGATGTGACTCCACCCATTGCTTCATCTCAACTATCATTTGTTCATAGCCTGGAACCTCAAAGGAAAAGTCCTTACGCTGGTTGATCAATGTTTTATCGATTTGGACGCTATTGCAAGGCGTAATTTCCACAGTGCTGTCTTTAAACGTTTTGTTGAAGAGGTGAAGCAGGTCATATTTGCTGATGCTATCATTATTTACGAGGTGATAAAGGCCTGTCAGGTTTTCTTCGGCTGCTTTTTCGATCGCTTTTGCCAGTGTTAATGTCGTCACACCGGTCCATATGGCACCGGTGTAACCGCGGATCGGTCCGGTTTGTTTCATAAACCAGTTGAATAAACCAATGCCGTTACTGCTTGGATCGGGTCCGATGATCGAATTTCTAAAGGTTAAGTGGCGGGGATGCTGAATTTCTCCAAGCGCCTTCGTTCGATCATAAAAAGTTTCCCCGTCAGGAAAGCTTTTCTCTCCGTAAGGTGCTGATTTTCCCGAGAAGACGCAGTCTGTACTCATATGGATCAGCTTCGTTTCGGAGTTTTCCAAAAGGTCTACGAGCATGTGGGGAAGGTAGCTGTTTACATAGACCGCACGGGCCCGATCCTGATCACAGGCTTCGTTTAAAACGCCGACCGCGTTAATAATGACATCATAGTCATTTTGTAAGAGTGCTTCCAGCAGCGGCTGATCCATCACGTCACCAATAATATTCTCTCCATAAGGCAAAGGTAGGCGGGAAAAGGTTGTGACATCATGCCCTTTATTCAGTAAGTACAATGAAATCGTGTGACCGGCCATGCCGGAAGCGCCAAGCACTAAAAATCTCACGTTCCTCGCCCTTTCCACTTGCGCAATTCTTCCTGAATATACGGAAGCTCCAGCAATTTTTCTTTAATTTCTTTTACGGAAAGAATTTGAGTGTTATTGGAATTGTATTCATTCGTTAACGTAATTTTCGGTGAGCCTTCCTCCAGGTATTTTCCGTAATTCAAATCACGGTTGTCGGCAGGTACTCGAAAGAAATTCCCTAAGTCAATGGCTTTGGCTGCTTCTTCTTTCGTCAGCAGCACCTCGAAAATTTTTTCCCCGTGGCGTGATCCGATAACTTCAATTTTGTTATCCGCATGAAATAGTTCTTTAACGGCCTGCGCTAAGTCTCCGATATATGAAGCGGGCGATTTCTGTACCATAATATCGCCGTTTTCCGCATGTTCGAAAGCGTACAGGACGAGATCGACCGCATCTTCAAGACTCATTAAGAAGCGTGTCATCTTAGGATCTGTAATGGTCAATGGTTTACCCGCTTTGATTTGCTCAATGAACAGGGGAATGACAGAGCCGCGGGAGGCCATCACATTTCCGTAACGGGTGCCGCAGATTAATGTCCGTTCCGGTGAGGAAAATCTCGCCTTGGCGATGAACGTTTTTTCCATTAAGGCTTTGGAGATGCCCATAGCGTTGATCGGGTATGCGGCTTTATCGGTGGAAAGGCAGATGATTTTCTTAACACCTGCATTCATCGCTGCACTTAATACATTATCGGTGCCGAGCACATTGGTCCTGACCGCTTCAATCGGGAAAAATTCGCAAGAGGGAACCTGCTTCAGGGCGGCCGCATGAAAAATATAATCGACTCCATGCATCGCATTGTTTAAGCTGTCGATGTTTCGGACATCGCCGATAAAGAACTTAATTTTGTCATTCTGATAGAGCATGCGCATATCATTTTGTTTCTTCTCATCTCTGGAAAAAATTCTAATTTCTTTTATATCGGTATTCAAAAATCGTTTGCAGACCATATTTCCAAAAGAACCCGTTCCCCCTGTAATGAGGATGGTTTTATCTTTAAACATTCGCTTTTTCTTCTCCCTTTCCTCCAGTCACAATCCCCTTAGCCGTAAATTGCTTTCTGAATTAAAACGGGGATAATTGTACCAGTAGGCAAATATGTTCGTATATTTGCACTTGGGTTTTTTATCTACTAATGCTCTATTAAAAAAGTAGTCTCCGTTTCTCACACCCAGGGGAAATCTAGCATCTCCTATAAAGCTTCTTCTTATAATTTTAAAAGCTCCCGGGGAAGTGTATCCATCTGTTTCCTTCTTTAGAAGCTGCCTCCCGGTTTTATCAATCATATTATAATAATAGATATCATAATCTCCATTGACCTGCGCCAATACCTCTCGAATTTCCGGCAGATACTTGTCATCACTATCAATGATCGCAATGTAATCTCCGGAAGCTTCCTCAATACAGCGATTGTAGGAGTAACTGGCACCCATATTTTTTTCATTGGTTAGTACCTTTAACTGAGGGCACGTTTTTTTGTATTCCTCTAGTATCTCTAACGTACAATCGGTAGACTTATCGTCACATATAATAATTTCAAAAGCATAATCTTTAGGAATGCTGTCTAACATCGTTTGAATCCACTCTGCACTGTTAAAAGCAGGACTTAAAAAACTTATTTTCAATAGAATATTCACTCCTTTTTCTTCGAATTTTTTTAGAACATAGATGTTAAGTAATATATGTCGTCTTTTCTTATAACGTTACGGCGGGTTAAGCCGCTGGGATGTCTTTTGGAAGGGTTGATCAGGTTGTTCTCTACTTTTGTCTTTTGCATAGGAGTCCTTTCGTCATGTCACACTTTTAGAGGGGGATAATATTGTATAGCGTGTGTGTTATGCCATTCTGAGAATGGGTGTGTAGAGGAAGAAAGGATTGAAGAATGTGGCAAACGTAAACTGGCATGAAGATTTTATCATTCATCTGGTGAAGGTTATTCGCCCGAAGGTCTATGTGGAACTGGGCATCCAGCGCTGTCTTCTGTTTAACCGGGTCATTGATCACGCAGAGAAACTTATAGGAGTGGACATCGACAAAATGGCCGGCAGCTATATGAGTGAATCTCCAAAGGCTCAATTTTTTCACGGACCGACAACGGAGTTCGCGAAAAAGCTGGAAGCTGATCCACTGGAGATTGATCTGCTTTTCATCGATGCGGATCATTCAAAAGAGGCGGTACTCGAGGATTTTAAAAATTATTTCCCGTTCGTTGCCCCGCACGGCTTAATCTTATTGCACGATGGGCATCCGGGATCTTCCAGGATGATGGATCCGTTGTATTGCGGAACAGCCTACCAGGCGATTGAAGAATTATCCAAACAAACCGATGCTTATGAAATGATGACCATTCCCGTAAGTCCGGGATTAACGCTGTGCCGAAAGCGTAAAGAACAATTATCGTGGCATGAAAAAAAGGAATAGAAAAAGGAGCCTGAACGGATGGGTAAACCGGTTCAGGCTCCTTTTTTTATCCTGCCGCATGCTTCGCTTCCAGCTCGTCTTTTCGTTCCAGCTTTTTGTAAATAATCGCAATCAATAAAGATGGAATCGTTGAGACGATCATGCCAAGAAAGGCATAGCCTGGCTGTATTTCATATAAATATCCACCGAAGATCGTAAAGACGGCGGTACTCCAGCTTAAGGCCAGTGCGGAGTAAATGCCCTGTGCTTTCGGGATTGCTTCTGGTGCAATATTTTTTATTAAGTATTGCATAAACGCGTAGTGTCCCATCGCAAACGAGCAGGCGTGCAGCACTTGCGAGATCGAGAAGACGGCCACATTTGGAAATGCAAAAACAAGAATCCAGCGTATCGTTGAACCAAGGGCTGCTAAAATCAGGAGTGCGCCTGGTGTAAAGTTGCGAAACGCTTTGTCCGCCATCATGAAAAAGATGATTTCTGCAGCCACAGCGATGTTAATGATAACACCGATTAAGTAGGTCGGTGCATTGATTTCCTGCAAGTAAATATAGCCGTAGTTATAATAGGAAGCATGAGCGGCCTGAAGCAAAATAACGATGATCAGGACGATGCCAAAGTGCTTCACTTGAAAGACCTTCAGCATGCCGCCTTTTTCGCTCTCCTCAACCTGTGGCTTTTCTGACAGCACATTCGGTGCGCGCAGAAGACCAAGGACGATAAAGATAAATAAGCTGACTAACAAAGCCCAGAGAATGGCTTCATCCCCAAACTGCCCGGTAAACAGGGTAAGAATCATTCCGCCGGCGACAAACCCGATCGATCCCCAGGAACGGCTCTTTCCATAATCACGCAGCTGCCTATGCTGTACGAGCACACCGGCTGCCGTATCTAATGCCGGCATTAACGTCGGATAGAAGAAGTGTAAAAATAAAACAACGACCATCAGGCTTATAAACGAATCCACTGGAATCGATAACAGCAGGGCAATAAACGTGCCGATCGCCATTACATTAATTAAGAGCTTGCTGCTGAATTTCTCAGAAAGCTGAGGGAAGGCAAATAAGGTGGACAAACCGCGAATCACAAGTCCTAAGCTCATAATTAAGCTTGCCTGTGCCACCGACATTCCCTTTGCATGGATCATCCATCCTGTAAAATAAGGGAGAAAAATCCCCCATGTTAAATAAAAACTAAAAAATTGTCTGCTCATCCAGCGGTGTGAATTCATTCTGTATTCCTCCAATGATTGCATCATATCAGGAAGAGACATACAATAATATGAGAAATCTCACAGTTTGGATGGATAAATATGAAAAAAATAAACAATCAAAAGCGGAAACACTATGTAAAAGAGCGGCCGATTGACCATTTGTTTTCATTTGATATAGAAGAATCTCTGGAAATCCTTGAGTATGAGCGCGATGAATGGATCATAAAGGAAGGCATGCGCCCCGACTATTTATTTTATGTGATCGAAGGCAGAGCGAAGATTTATGTCACCTATCAAAACGGAAAGAGCTCCCTGATTAATTTTATCAATGCCGACGAATACATCGGGGAAATGGAGCTCGTGAACGAAATTTACTATACAAAAGGGATCCAGGCTTCTACGAAAACGGTATGCTATGCGATTCCGCTCCAACGCTTTCGAGACACGCTGTTGGAGGATACAAAATTTTTGCGCGAGCTGACGAAGTTTTTAAGCATTAAAGCAAGCAGAATGGCTGAGAAGTATTCACAGAGCCTCTCCTTTCCACTCGAAAACCGGCTCGCTGACTTTATTCTGCAGACAGCGGATGGCCAAGTATATAAGGAAAAGCACGTCACCGTCTGTGATTTCCTCGGCGTTTCTTATCGCCACCTGCTGCACGTGTTGTCCCAGTTTTGTGAAAAGGGATATTTGCAGAAGGAAGGGCACGAGTATCGGATTAGGGAACGGGGGCGGCTGCTTGAACTGGCCGGGGTGTTGAAGAATGGGTAGTCGTCACTCTTCATTTTCTTTGTTTCATTTTTGGGGCAATATGGGTATAATATAGATAGAAAGCACATAATAAAAAAGGCTGCTGGCGGTAACCAGTAACCTTTGATGGACAGCAAAACTGCATAAAGTGCAGCGGCCTTGAGTCGTCAAGCGAAGGAAAAGTAACCTACCTAAACAACATCGGGCGGATGGTATAGGGGGTTACTTTTTTTGTTATTTTAAAATCACTTCAACAGCTTCTTCATCTGAAACTGAAACAACTCACTCTGCATCCCATATTCCCTTAAGAGCTCGCATTCCGGCTGGCTTGTGATTAAGTTGCTGAGCTGGATCCTCACACCAGTCCCCCTGGAACTTAAGCTATGTAAAATATTCTCGATGTGCTCCTTGCTTTCTTTATGGAGCACAAGCTGTCTAATGGAAACCATCTTCTGTCCGTTTTCTTTTTGAGACTCTGTGAAGAAAATATAGCCGATGTTTTCTCCCTCTGCGTACATATGATAAACGGTGCTGTTTTCATCCAGGCGATTCTGCCATGGCGTTAACTCATGTTCCTGATTTTTTAATTCTAAAGGGTCTGCTTTCTCAAAGGTGATTAATTCACCTTCGGCGGGAGCCTGGTTCAACTCGCCGACGATTAACTCGTTCATCATCGAAAAACCAAGGCCTTCGTAAAGCGCATAGGCACGGGCATTGCCTTTAATCACTTCAAGAAGGATATCATCACAGTTGTGATCAATGGCGGACTTTTGGGCGTGATCCATTAACGTTCGGGCGATGCTCTGCCTTCTAAATTCAGGGATGACGGCCATACCGCCTATCCATAACTGTTTGCGTTCTTTAAATGGCTGGATCCCGGCCAGCATTATGCCTGCATATCCTTCTTTTTCGGTCTTATAAACACAAGACAGCTCCCATGACAGGTGGAGGGATTCGATTCGGTCTTTGATCATTTTTTCCGTCATGTACATAGGGACAAAATAGTCGGAAAAGCCGAGATTCCACGTTCTTGTAGCTAGTGCTGTATCTGCGGATAGTAAAGGTTGTAGCATTTGAACACCTCGTCGATTATTTTATTTGTTTAAGAATTTTATTCATCATCAAAGCGGCTGTGCGCTGGCCGTAAAACTGGTTGATTGTTCCTGAAAAATAAAGGTCTGATGGTTCATGGTAAAAGGCAAACGCCCCGCTTTGGCCCCAGTGACCGATTAAACCGCCTCCCTTTAAATCCTTACTGGACATCGGCTGGCTCGTTAAGCCGACGCCGTAATAAAACACTCCCGGCCTAAAGAGAAGTTTCCAGTCCATTAGTTGTGAAAAATCCTCCTGTGGAAAGAAGCGGCCATTCATAAAGGCTTTAAGAAACGTCATCGTCTCTTTTGCTGTCGATACAATGCCGCCTTCTGATCCTACTGATGCCATATATTTCGGCAAATGGAGCTCATTGTTCTTTACATATAATGGTGCTGGCCGCAGATCAGTGGGATCATCATATACGTACGTTTCCTTTAAGTGCAGCGGCTCAAAAATATATTCTTTAAAAACCGTGGAAATATTTTCATTTGTGATCGTTTCAATCATCCTGCCGAGGAGACGGTAATTTGTATCAGAGTATTGGGCTTTTTGGCCGGGAGGGAATTTAGCTCTTCTCTTTTTAGCAGCATTCATCACTCGGTCAAAGTCCCAGCACTGGTCCTTCCCCTTTATTAACTCAGCAACAGCCGCTCCTGTAAAGTAATCGGGGATCCCGGAAGTATTGGCCATTAACTGCTTCACTGTAATCTCCTTTGAGTAATCGACTCCTTTTCTAACGTGTAACCCATCTAAAATATCTTGTGAAATGTACTTGGAAATTTTATCATTTAAATGCAAGCGGTTTTCAGATTTCAATTTCATCAGGACAGCAGTTACATACAATTTAGTGACACTTGCGATAAAATAGGGAGTATTCGCATTTAAATTCCCCGCTCCGCTTATCAACGATAAGGAATCATCGCCTTTTTCTATACATAGAACAGCTCCGAATATATTTTTCTTGGCAGCTGCCCTCGAAACCAGCTGATCCACATAGCTTTGATTGATTTCAGCCACTGCACGGCCTCCCGTTAAAAGAGATATACTTCTATTATAAAAAGGAATTGTGGGAATTCATAGATATATTAATCGAGAACCATTCACCAGAAGGAGGGAAAGGATATGGAACAGGACGTTGTATTAAAAATGGAAAATACAGGTAAAGTAGAAGGCGATAAAGTATGGTTTCGTCCCTTTGATTTCCAGCTTAAGCATGGGGAAGCGGCAGCGATCCAGTGTGATCATGTGACAGGAAAGCTGCTATTTCAGCTGCTGATCGGGCAGGAAGCGGCCTCCGGTACGATCGCTTACTTCAATGAAGCGAGCGCTCGCGAGCCAAAAAAATATCGTCATCGCATCGGTGTCGTTATGCATGAGGAAGGGCTATATGAGCGCTTAGCGCCTGCCGCTTACTTGAAGTTTTTTCAGACATTGTACGGAGCGGCTGGCGATATCGATGAGCTGTTACATAAAGTGAATCTCTACGGAGTGAGAGCAAAGCCGATTAAGCACCTCGACTATTCGCAGCGTAAGCGGCTGGCGTTTGCCAAAGCGCTCATTCATAATCCGGAGCTTGTTATTTTTGAAGAACCTGATCAGAATATCGACTTAGAAAGCAAGGTGATCCTGCGCGGGCTGGTGAGCGGCCTGAAGGAGCAGGGCAAAGCGGCGCTCATTATTACTAGCAATATGGAGAGTGCGGTTATTTTAACAAGTAACGTGTATCGCCTGAATGAAGCGGGTTTAAAGCAGATAGCGGTAGTCGATCAGTCAGAAATTTTAACGGAAGATGCTCTCACAGAGAATGGAGAAGCTGACACAAAGGAAAATCAGTCCTTTCAAGTACAGCTTGAGCGGATACCCGCTAAGGTGGAAGAAAAGATTATCCTGTTTGATCCAACAGAGATTGATTTTATTGAAAGCATGGATGGTACCGTGCATCTGCATGTGAAAGAGAATTCGTTTCCTTGCACGATTACTTTAAATCAGCTGACAGAAAGACTGGAGCCGTTTGGCTTTTTCCGTTGTCATCGTTCCTATATCGTAAACCTGCAAAAGGTGCGGGAAGTGATGACATGGACGCGAAACAGCTACAGCTTGATCCTCGATGATCATAATAAAAGTAATATTCCTTTATCGAAGGGTAAACTGCAGGATCTCAAAAAAGTGCTAAGAATGTAAAAATATTTCCCGGGAAATGTCGGGACAAGTCGTTATTTACTCCATTCAGCTTTTTCGCTGATCGCTCACCGATTAACCCGCTCCATTCACCACGAAAATTACTCCCTTCATCCTTTTTTTAATGATCGCCTGCCGCTGACGGCGTACACTTAAGGCAGTGATAAGCCAAAGAGAAAAGGGGAATGAAAGTGAGCGAGTTAATTGAAGTAAGCAATCTGCAGAAAGAGTTTGAGGGGAAGAAAGCGCTGGACGCTCTCTCTTTTACTATTAAAAAAGGAGAAACGTTTGGCTTCCTGGGGCCGAGCGGCTCAGGAAAAACGACGACAATTAAAATACTAACCGCCCAGCTGTCCTACAGCTTAGGAGAAGTGAGCGTGTTTGGTCAGTCTGTCAAGCAGTTAAAGAATCCCGCTCAAATGAAACGGTTGGGGGTATTGACTGATAATACGGGCTTGTATGAGCGCCTGACGATACACGATAATTTAAAGCTGTACTGTGACCTTTACGGAGTTTCCTATAGCCGGATATCGGAGGTGCTCGAGGAGGTCGGACTGAGCGGAGAAGAGAAAAAGCAGGTTAGTAAGATGTCTAAAGGTATGAGGCAGCGGGCGACGCTCGCTCGCACGATTTTGCACAAGCCGGAACTGCTTTTTCTTGATGAACCGACGTCTTCCTTAGATCCGGTAAGCACGGAGCGCATTCACCGCGTTTTGCGAAAGCTGAATGAAGAAGGCACGACGATTTTCTTAACGACTCACGATATGCATGAAGCTGAGCGGATGTGTGATCGTGTCGCTTTCTTAAATAAAGGGCGCATTCAAATTCAAGGAACCCCAAAAGAGCTGCGCTTAAGCTATACCGATTCTTCGATTACAATCGTATTAAAAGACGGACGTGAGCAGCTGCTCGGCAAGGATTCAGAAAGCGCTCAGCGGATTGCCGAAGCGATCACGAGCCAGCAGTTAGTATCCATTCACTCGAATGAACCAACTTTAGGAGAAATATTTGCCCGTGTCACAGGGAAGGAGCTATTGCAATGATCTCAGTTAAACGAATTCAGGCCGTTGTAACGAAAGACTACAAAGATCTTATGAAAAATTCCTATATGCTTTCCACCGCTCTCATGCCGCTGCTTTTTGCTTATTTATTCAGCAGAGAAGGAGGAGCAGAGATTTCTGCCATGATGGTGCTGTGTGTGACCCTCACGATGGTTATCGTCGGCTCGTTCATTCAGGCGGCTATGATTGCGGAAGAAAAGGAAAAGAACACATTACGAGGACTGCTGCTGTCCCCGCTGAACATTGGAGAACTTTTTATTGGTAAAAGTATCCTTTCAGCAGCGCTGACCGTCATAATGGTTGCTGTCGTTATCCTCGTTGGCGGCTTTACACTTCCTGAGCAAACCGGAATCTTCACAACCGCACTGGTCATTAATCTCATCATTTATATTGCTGTCGGTACAATCCTCGGTCTCGTTTCGCGTACCGTCATGGAAACATCTGTCGCCGGCTTACCGGTACTGCTTATCTTAGGAATGGGCTCACTGTTTCGCAGCCTTTTGGATGTGGAGTGGATCACTACCGTTTTTGAATATCTGCCAGATTATCAGCTGACCCAGATCGTTGAGCATTTAAGTACAGGCGAGTCTGTAGCGAGCAGCTTCATCATTCTGTCCGTATGGGCTGTGGTTTCTGTTGTTGTGGCGGGTCTTACTTTTAAGAAACGGCGTTTTGATTAATGGAAAGCGCTGAAAAGTAGTTTAGAAGCGTCGAAAGAAATTGAGGAAGTGCCAGAAGTGAGAGGGCGAACGTCGAAAGGGTTCAGAAGCGCTGAAAGGGAGTGCAGAACTGTCGAAAGCGATAGGCTGAGCATCGAAAGAGTCCAGAACCGCTGAAAGAGAGCGCCTAAGCGTCAAAAGCGGGAGGCGCTCCGTCGAAAGAATACCCCCTCCCGCCTCAAACCCAATAAAATAAATAAAGCGCTCATCTCCATAAGGAGATGAGCGCTTTATTAAATGCATTCAATTAAATGAAAGTTACTGTACTTTTAGAAAGAGCTTCTTCAACCGTTGCTAATTCATATCCAAGGTCACGGGCAACTGCGCTGTAAGTAACAGCACCGTTTGCTGTGTTTAAACCTTTAGCGAGTGCAGGATTTTCTGCGATGGCTTGGACAACGCCTTTGTTGGCAATTTGCTGGGCGTAAGGAATCGTTACGTTCGTTAAGCCGATCGTCGACGTTCTTGGTACAGCACCAGGCATATTAGCTACGGCGTAATGAACGACTCCGTGCTTCGTATATGTCGGGTTATCGTGTGTCGTGATTTTATCGACTGTTTCGATAATGCCGCCTTGATCAATCGCTACGTCGACAACGACTGAACCGTCGGACATGGATTTGATCATATCTTCGGTTACGAGCTTAGGAGCTTTAGCACCCGGGATTAGTACGGCTCCGATCACAAGGTCGGATTCTTTCACAGCTTCAGCAATGTTCAGCGGATTGGACATCAGTGTCTGGATGTCACGGCCAAACAGGTCATCGAGCTGGCGCAGGCGATCTGCACTTAGATCGATGATCGTTACATCGGCACCTAGTCCAATGGCAAGCTTCGCTGCATTTGTTCCTACAACGCCGCCGCCGATGATCGTTACTTTTGCGCGTTTCACTCCTGGGATGCCTGAAAGCAGAATGCCTTTGCCGCCTTTTGACTTCTCAAGGAACTGTGCTCCAATTTGTGAGGCCATGCGTCCGGCTACTTCACTCATCGGTGTAAGAAGTGGAAGCGTGCGGTTCACTTCTACTGTTTCGTAGGCAATGGCTGTCACACCGGAATCTACGAGAGCTTTTGTAAGCTGAGGCTCAGCTGCTAAGTGCAAGTAAGTGAATAGGATTAAGTCTTCGCGGAAGTATCCGTATTCAGAGCTTAGCGGCTCTTTTACTTTCATGACCATCTCTGCTTTTGCCCAAACGTCCTTCGCTTCAGGGATGATCGTCGCGCCTGCTGCGGTATAATCGACATCTTCAAAGCCGCTGCCGATGCCTGCGCCCTGTTCGATCAAAATTTCATGTCCGCTCTTCGTCAGGGCTACAACACCAGCTGGAGTAATTGCTACTCGGTTTTCGTTATTCTTAATTTCCTTTGGAATGCCAATAATCATAAATGTCGTCCTCCTCAAAGGGATTTGTAGTGTATACCTTCAGTATATCTCCCTTCAAGGAAAAGCACATTGTGTACTCTATTAAAAAATGTAAGCGTTCTTTTGTTGAATTTAACAAACGCTACTTTCTGCCGGACAGTTTAATATCTAAAAATAATCCCAGCTTTTGAGCTGGATCCTTCAGCTGAATGGATGTGAGCTCCTGAATTCGCTTCATCCTGTAATTTAATGTATTCACATGGCAGTGCAGTATCTTTGCCGCTGCATTCATATTGCCGTCTTTTTCCAGTATGGCCTCGAGGGATTCTAGTAAATTTGTCCGGTTCTCTTTATCGTAGGCTGCCAGCTTCTGGATCGCCGGGTTTGCAGGCATTTTCTGCACATCGTCATATTTTTTCAGTATGTTGATATAACGGAAGATACCGAGCTCGTGATAAAGGTTCGCTTCCGCCAGCTCTTTAGGGTAGCTCTTTTTAAGAGAGGCAACCTGAACAGCTTCCTCATAGCTCCGTTTTATAAACCCGTAATCTTCATATATATATCCACAGCCGGACTCGAGGTCGGAAATGGCGAAGCGTTCTTTTACCTGCTGTTTAAAGGTATGGATAAAGTCCTGCGCCTCCGAAAGGTTATTTTCCTGAAAAAGCGGAGAGACAAGAAAGACTAGCCGGTTTTCATCAAGCGTCTGAATCAGGATATCCAACTTCTGAATCGTTTTGGCCGCGTAGACCAGCTTTTTGTATAAGTCGCGGTCCATTTCAGAAAAAGTAAAGACAATAATTCCTAACGCTTTGTTTGTATTGATGCCGATTTTAGACAGCTGCTCGGCGATCGGATCGTGTTCACGCAGGTCGCTTGTGAGAATCTGCCAAAGAAGCTCCTGATGGTTTTTCTCCTTCTTAGACCGTTGTTTTTTAAGCTGCAGCAGCAGGCTTCTCGCTTTTCCGGCGAAAAGCTTCAAGTCGCCAAGGTCCTGTTCACTTAAGTTACGGCCGACTTCAAGCACCCAAATATAGCCGAGCACTTCATTGTTCTGGCGGATTGAAATGGCCACACGGTTTCCGAGGCCGATTTCGCTGATCTGAGAAATGACAAGGGGTTCATCGCTTTGATTCAGTGTCGGAATGACACCTTCTTTCCAGAAACGGTTGATCACCTGTTCAGGCACGCGGCGGCCGATAATCGTTCGAACTCTCGCCGAATCTGTCTCATCATCGTGTGTGCTGTAAGCGAGAAGGCGGTGATTGGCGTCTTCAATCGTGACCGGGCACTGTAAATGCTCGCTGATGGCATCTACATAATCCTCAAGCGTTTCAAATGATTCATGAAAAACGGGCTGGTGTTTATCATTCATTATAAAAACTCCTCATTATAGAAGAAATTGTAGTAAAATGTTGTATTGTGGGTTGGGCACAAGTGAAACGCTTTCAATTTGTGCGGTTTTACATACCCAATAAGTTTATCATCATGCTAGAATAGCATAGGTAAACGAGAAAATATAGATGATAGCGCTATCATGTTGGAGGGATTTTATGGACATCTTAGAGATACTGGGAAAGATCAATGATGTACTCTGGGGCCCGCCAAGCTTAATCTTATTATTTGGGACGGGCTTATTTTTAACCATAGCATTAAAAGGACTTCAGTTTAAACGGTTACTTTATGCATTTAAAATCGGTTTTGGTAAAGAAGACAAAGAAGATGCATCCGCCGAAGGGGATGTCAGCCACTTTAAGGCGCTAATGACGGCGCTTGCCGCAACCATTGGAAACGGAAATATAGCGGGTGTCGCTACAGCGATCACACTTGGCGGCCCGGGGGCGATCTTCTGGATGTGGATTGTCGGTCTTCTCGGGATGGCAACGAAGTACGGGGAAGCTTTGCTTGCGGTGAAATACCGTGTAAAAAACAGCCAGGGCGAATATTCAAGCGGTCCGATGTACTATATCGAGCGCGGGCTTGGCCGTAAATTTAAATGGCTGGCGATCGCTTTTGCTTTGTTTGGCGCCTTTGCCGCTTTAGGTATCGGAAACAGTGTGCAGTCAAATACGATTGCAGATGTTACGAGTTCAAGCTTTGGCATGTCCAACTGGCTGACAGGGGTCATTCTCATCGTGCTCGTCAGCTTTATCGTGTTTGGCGGGATTCAGCGGATCAGCACGGTAGCGAGCTTTTTTGTACCTATTATGGCTTTTCTTTATATAGGCGGTGCTCTTTTAATACTTATCTTAAATTACGATCAGATCATCCCGGCTTTTGAATTGATTTTTTACTATGCGTTTAATCCTGTAGCAGCCGCCAGCGGTTTTCTTGGCATTGTTGTAGCAGAAGCGATTCGTAACGGGGTTGCCCGCGGAATCTTTTCAAACGAAGCAGGGCTTGGTACGGCAGCTTTAATTGCTGGAAATGCGAGAGCCGATCACCCGGTAAAACAGGCGCTTGTTGCGATGACCGGTACTTTTATCGTGACGATCGTTGTTTGTACGATGACAGGTTTAACATTGATCATTACAGGGTTCTGGGATCCATCCGGCGGAGAGCTGTCAGGTATTGCTCACAATGCGTCACTTGAAGGCGGAGCTCTGACAGGAGCTGCATTCGGCTCTGCACTTGGCATCATCGGTGAATACATCGTGTCCCTGTCTGTTATTTTCTTCGGTTTCTCTACCATTGTCGGCTGGTATGTCTATGGAGAGAAGTGCTTTGAATATATCGCCGGACCAAAAGGAATTGCGGGTTACCGCGTTGTTTATATTGCGGCCTGTGGGGTCGGTACGATTGCCAACCTGGCAACTGTTTGGGCGTTTGCAGATATGGCGAATGCATTAATGATGATTCCGAACTTGATCGCCCTTCTTCTTCTATGGAAGGTGATCGTGGCGGAAACGAATGATTACTTTAACAATTTCTATCAAAATGCCAAAGCTGCTGAGCGAAAAGCAAGCTAAAAATCAGCCGCTATGGCCGTTGTTTATCCAGCCCCTCCGGTTTCTTGTGATGAAGAAAGGGAGGGGTGTTTTTTTCCTTTTTTTTGCAAGCAGTATGACTATAAAAATTTTAATTTTTGTGATAATAATGGTACACTTGCTTATAGGTTAAATAACTGGAAGGATGTGTAACCGTGCGGAACAGCCGGCGGCTACATCAACTCTGTATAACGTAGGGAGTTTGAAGGAAATGAGCAAACAACACAGTAAAACAGACGTTATTTTAATAGGTGCAGGTATTATGAGTGCAACATTAGGGTCACTGTTGAAGGAACTGACCCCTGGCTGGAAGGTTCGCGTGTTTGAAAAGCTCGAAAGTGCAGGAGAAGAAAGCTCCAACGTATGGAATAATGCAGGAACGGGCCATGCGGCACTCTGTGAGCTGAACTATACAAAAGAAAAACCGGACGGCACGATCGATATGACGAAAGCCATTAAGGTTAACGAACAATTTCAAGAGTCCCAGCAGTTCTGGTCTTACCTTGTAAAGCGCAGACTGATCGAGAATCCTCGCGACTTTATTTTGGCCCTGCCTCATTTAAGCTTCGTTCGAGGCAAGGAAAATGTAGAGTTTTTACGTAAGCGTTTTACAACAATGTCAAGCAATCCTTTATTTAAAGATATGGAATTCACGGACAATCCGGAAAAATTGAAAGAATGGATTCCACTTATGATGGAAGAACGAAAAGTAACCGAACCGATCGCCGCTACGAAAATTGATGCGGGGACAGATGTGAACTTCGGTATTCTTACACGTAAGATGTTCGAGCATTTGGAAAATGAAGACGTAGAAGTTAACTATAAACACAGTGTAAAAGACATTAAACGGGCAAGCGACGGTTCGTGGGAAGTCAAAGTCCATGACCTTGTGGAAGATAAAATTGAATACCACAGCGCTAATTTCGTCTTTATCGGAGGCGGAGGCGGAAGTCTTCATCTGCTGCAAAAAACCGGCATTCCTGAATCCAAGAAAGTTGGAGGATTCCCGGTAAGCGGCCAATTTATGGTGTGCAAAAACCCGGACGTAGTAAAAGCCCACCATGCCAAAGTTTACGGAAAAGCCGATGTAGGAGCACCGCCGATGTCTGTGCCGCACCTGGATACCCGCTTGATTGACGGGCAATCCTCGCTGTTGTTCGGACCATTTGCCGGCTTCTCACCGAAGTTTCTTGTAAAAGGTTCCCTCTTTGATTTGATGAGATCTGTTAATAAAGACAACCTTGTCACAATGGTAATGGCAGGCGTCAAAAATGCTTCCTTAACGAAATACTTGATTGAACAAGTGATTCAATCTAAAGATAAGCGGATGGAAGAACTCCGCAAATTTATTCCAAACGCGAAAAGCGAAGACTGGGATCTCGTCACAGCCGGTCAGCGTGTCCAGGTGATCAAAGATACGAAAGAAGGCGGCAAAGGCACCCTGCAATTCGGAACAGAAGTCGTTACGTCAGCGGATGGTTCCATTGCAGCCCTGCTAGGAGCCTCACCAGGAGCCTCCACAGCCGTTTCAGTTATGTTCGAAGTTCTGGAAAGATGCTTCCCGCAGCATGTTAAAGAGTGGGAGCCGAAAATTAGAGAAATGGTCCCATCCTATGGCAAGAAGCTGTCAGAGCATCCGGAGTTGATCGAAGAGATTCGCAGCTCTGCAGCAAGAACGCTTGATTTAAGTAAAAAAAAACTAGTCTTTAGTTAATGTTAAAAAGAAGCACTTGTTCTTCACCTAAACATTTGGTGAGGAGCAGGTGCTTTTTTTGCACAAATATACAAAGTGTCATTAAATATTCAGAAAAATTATACAATTTGTCCAATGTATACTATAAATGACTATTATATAATTTAATGTAAATTATGGTAAAATCTGTTGACCTGAAAACGAGGATGAGATTTTAAGGCTTTTAGAAAGGATCTTGAAAACATAAGGAGGTAGGAATTTGAGGGAACAATCCGTTTCGTTGCTTCAACAATTAGAAAAGAATTTTGAAGAAGCTAGGCCGTCTTATAACTATGCAGAGGCTATGGATGAATCAAATCGCTGTCTATATTGTTACGATGCTCCTTGTATTAAAGCTTGTCCAACGGGAATTGATATTCCTTCTTTTATTAAAAAAATCGCTTCAGGCAACTTAAAAGGATCGGCACAAAAAATTATGGAGGCCAACCCTGTCGGTGCGAGCTGTGCGAGGGTTTGTCCAACAGAGGAATTATGTGAAGGGGCTTGTGTGTTAAATCATTCGACGAAGCCGATTATGATTGGCGACCTTCAGCGCTACGCCACGGACTGGGCGATTAAGAACGAAGAGCTGCTTTTTAAAGCAGGAAAATCAAATGGAAAGAAAGTAGCTATCATTGGAAGCGGCCCGGCTGGTTTAGCGTCAGCAAGGGAATTGGCCCGGCTCGGTTATCAAGTCACTATTTTTGAAGCCCAGAAAGAAGCTGGGGGGTTAGATACATACGGAATCGTGCCTTTCCGGCTTCCGAAGTCTGTTTCTCTTTGGGAAGTACAGCAAGTGGAAGACCTGGGTGTTGAAATTAGGACAGATGTAACGGTTGGCAAGGATATTTCTTCTGAAAAGCTCGTGAAAGAATATGATGCGGTTATTGTAGCGGCCGGGATGGCCAAGGTTCCAATGCTCGGTATTCCGGGAGAGGATTTGGAAGGAGCTTATGACGCGATAGATCTCGTAGAGAAGACTAAAACAAATCAGTATCCTGAAAACTTCGTCGGTAAGCGTGTCGCTGTGATTGGGGCAGGTAATACCGCCATTGATGGAGCGACCAGTTCTGTACGGTTAGGAGCGGAAGAAGTAAAGATCGTCTATCGCCGAACAGCGAATGAAATGACCGCTTATGATTTTGAATATGAGTTTGCCAAGCAGGAGGGTGTTCAGTTTAAGTGGCTCACTTCTCCTAAGCGTTTGATCGGTGATGAAAACGGAAGAATTAAGCAGATGGAGTGTGTGCAAATGGAGCTTGGACCCGCCGCTCCTGATGGACGTAGAAGCTGTAAAGAGATCGAAGGTTCCTCTTTTATGATGGATGTCGATATTGTCGTGAAAGCGATTGGCCAGGAACGTCATCACCAGCTGCTGGAAGAGCTGGGGCTCGTCAACGACCAGGGAGTCGTAACGATTAATCAAGAGACTTACCAGACGTCTGAACCTAACGTATTCGCGGCGGGAGATGTGATTTTTGGAAAAGGCCAGGGAGAAGCGATGGTCGTTTCCGCTGCTCAGCAAGGTAAAGAAACAGCGTATTCCATTCATCAATATTTGACCAGCAGTGTCACTGAATCGGTCTAATGTAATCTATCAAATTACTTCTGAGGAGGAGTTGTATGGCTGACTTAAGTATTAATCTTGGAGGAATTAAATCTCCAAATCCTTACTGGCTTGCTTCAGCACCACCGACGAATACAGGTTACCAGGTACAGAGAGCCTTTGAAGCAGGGTGGGGAGGCGCTGTCTGGAAAACCCTCGGAGAACCGGTCTTAAATGTAACCTCTCGTTTTGGAGCCCATCATTTTAATGGCCAGCGTGTCGCGGGGTTCAACAATATTGAGCTTATCTCCGACCGTCCGCTTGAACAAAATTTAAAAGAAATCTATGAAACGAAAAAGCTTTTTCCTGACAGGGCATTAATTGCGTCGATTATGGTAGAGCCTGAGCGGGAGAAGTGGCATGAAATTGTGAAAAGAGTTCAGGATGTGGGTGTCGATGGGTTTGAATTAAATCTTGGCTGTCCTCATGGAATGTCTGAGCGGGGAATGGGCTCGGCGACCGGCCAGCACCCGGATATGGTAGAAAGAGTCACGATGTATACGAAAGAAGCGTCAGAGGTTCCCGTCATTACTAAATTAACCCCTAACATTACAGACGTGACGGCCACTGCTCGAGCTGCTTACCAGGGCGGAGCTGACTCTGTTAGTTTAATAAATACGATCAATAGTCTCGTAGGCGTCGATTTAGATACATGGGATACAGTGCCAAACGTAAATGGCAAAGGGGCGCACGGCGGCTATTGCGGACCAGCTGTCAAACCAATTGCCTTAAATATGGTAGGAGAATGTGCACGTGACCCGGAAATTAACCTGCCTATTTCGGGAATTGGCGGTATCTCAAACTGGCGGGATACTGTTGAGTTTATGCTGATGGGCGCTTCTGGTGTTCAAGTATGTACGGCAGCTATGCACCATGGATTTAGAATTGTCGAGGATATGATTGAAGGTCTTGATAATTACCTGGATAGTAAAGGAATTTCCTCTGTCCAGCAAATCATCGGAAAATCGGTGGAAAGATATACAGATTGGAGCCACTTAGACCTCAACCATAAAATTGTCGCCCGTATCAATAATGATGTATGTATTAATTGCAACAAGTGTCATATCTCATGCGAGGATACGTCACATCAGTGTATCGATATTTTGAAAAATGAAGATGGCAGTGAATATTTAAAAGTTCAGGAAGAAGAGTGTGTAGGCTGTAATCTATGTTCCATCGTCTGTCCCGTAGAAGGAGCGATCAACATGGTTAATCTGCCACAGTCGGCACCTCCAATGTCATGGCATGAGCGGCAGGCAGCGATTCAACTGCGGTAGATCATTTTAAAATCCTAGGAGGCAAATCTATGAAAAAGATAGTAAAGAATGGAACGATCGTAACTGCAAGTGATAGTTATCAAGGAGACATTCTAATAGAAAACGGAAAAATTGCTGAAATTGGATTAAATCTAAATGAGCCGGAAGCGGAAGTGATCAATGCCGATGGGCTGTATGTGTTTCCGGGTGGAATCGACCCCCACACCCATATGGACATGCCGTTTGGAGGCACTGTGACGAAAGATAATTTTGAAACAGGCACAGTGGGAGCCGCTTATGGCGGAACAACGACCATTATTGACTTCTGTTTAACAGAGAAAAACAAACCACTGCGCCATGCGTTAAAAAAGTGGCATGAAAAATCAGAAGGACAGGCGGTGATTGATTACGGCTTTCACCTTCAAATTAGTGAAATCAACGAGGAAGTCCTTCGTGAAATCCCTGAAGTTATTGAAGAAGACGGTGTGACTTCCTTTAAGGTTTTTATGGCTTATAAAGGAGTCCTTCAGGCAGACGACGAAACACTTTTTCAAACATTAGTGAAAGCTAAAGAAAGCGGCGGCCTTGTTATGGTTCATGCCGAAAATGGCGATGTGATCAACCATTTAACACAGAGAGCATTGGCAGAAGGCAAAACAGATCCGATTTATCACGCCTTAACCCGTCCGCCAGAATTAGAAGGTGAAGCGACAGGGAGAGCTGCTAAGCTGACAGCACTGGCTGATTCCCAGCTGTATGTCGTTCACGTTACGTGTAAAGAAGCGGTCGAGCAAATCGCGGAAGCCCGCAGCAAAGGATTCAGTGTGTATGGGGAAACATGCCCGCAATATTTAGTGCTTGACCAAAGTTATTTAGAAAAGCCCGATTTTGAAGGAGCTAAATATGTATGGTCTCCGCCGCTTCGCGAAAAGTTTAATCAGGAAGTGTTATGGAATGCGTTAAAAAGCGGGGAGCTGCAAACGATCGGCTCGGATCAATGTTCGTTTGACTTCCATGGCCAGAAAGACCTTGGAAAAGGAGACTTTACGAAGATTCCAAACGGCGGACCGTTTGTAGAAGATCGTTTCTCTGTTCTCTTTTCTGAAGGTGTTAAAAAAGGCAGAATTTCGCTGAATCAGTTTGTAGATATGGTCTCTACTCAGGCTGCTAAGCTTTTTGGTCTTTTTCCGCAAAAAGGAACGATCGCTCCAGGAAGTGACGCAGATCTTGTTTTATTCGATCCAAATAAAGAGCGGACGATTTCTGCAGAAACCCATCACCTGGCCGTCGATTATAGTGCCTTAGAAGGCCTGAAAGTAACGGGTGAGCCTGTTTCCGTTCTGCTGCGTGGAGAATACGTCATTAAAGATAAACAGTTAGTGGCAGAGCCGGGGACTGGGAAATTCATCAAACGGGCTCCTTTTTACAAAAATTCCCCGGAGAAAAAAGCAGCAAGCCTATTGAGAGGCTAATGCCTTATAGTCGTGCGGGACGTTGACAAATAAATGAGGGAGAGGAAAAGTTCATACATGAGCAAGGATGCGAATAGTACTTATTTAAAATCTCCAGATTTGCTGCCCGTCAGTCATGATCAAAGAAAAGTAAGTGTTCTCGGTTTTTGTGCGATGTGGGTCGGTATGGCTATTCTGCTGGCAACCTTTGATATTGGAGCATCCGGCATCATGAACTTACCCCTTCCCTTGGTTGTAGGAGCTACGTTAATTGGTACTTTAGCAATCGGCGCAGTGATTACAATTATCGGGGATATTGGAGTGGAGCATGGTCTTTCTTTTCCCGTGTATATGAGGGCTCCATTTGGAACGGTGGGGACTCATATTCCATCCGTCACACGGGCGACGGCCGCTTCCTTCTGGTTTGGGATTAATACGTATTTTGGGGCGACAGCGATCAATGCAATTTTAAACACCTTCACAGGGTTTGATAACCAATTGTTGTGCTTTATCTTATTTGCGATTGTGCAATTAATTAATTCAGCGTCCGGCATTAAATGGGTCGAACGGTTTGCGGATTTATCTGCACCGATTATCATCATTCTTTCCTTAATTATCTATACAACATTGGTAAGCGATGCTGCGGCCCAGGGACAGAATGTATGGGCATGGGTGGACAGCCCGGTTACCGGAGGGGCTGCTTTTACAGCCTTTATGGTGGTAATCTTTGCGAATATGGGCTTTTGGGCAACACTTGGGACCGATATTCCAACGATCTCTCGCTTCTTTAAAGCTCCTAAATACGAAAGAAACTGGTTTAAGCGGAATCGGACGACATTAGTGGGAAGCCTTGTTGCCCTTCCTTTAACAGAAGCTTTTATGATTATGATCGGGGCGGCTTCCTTTGTTGTCGCCGGAACTTCCAATCCTGTGTTTGCTTTACAGGAAGCTGCTTCAGGCTGGATGCTTGCCATGCTTCTCCTTATGGTCATCCTCACCCAGTGGTCGACCAATATAAGTGCAAATATCCTGCCGGCGTCTGCTGTTTTTTCAAATGTGTTAGGCCCTAAAGTATCCAATGGAGTCGCCGTTTTTATTGTAGGAATTGTCGGTACTGTTATACAGCCGTGGAATGTGTTCGAAGTGCTGACACAAGTTCTGCTGCTGATCGGTGCTATTCTCGCTTCCATTACCGGCATTCTTTTTACCGACTATTACGTATTGCGAAAGCGGAGAGTGAACGTCCCTGAGCTGTATTCCAATCGTGGTCAATATAAATTTCACGGCGGGGTGAATCTGGCCGGATTTATTTCATGGATCATTGGAGGTGCAGCCGCTACTTTCATGATGGAATATTCATTTGTCATCGGCTTTTTTGCCTCTGCCATCAGCTATTACTTCCTTGCGAAATATTGGTATTTCAAAAGATTTCCCCAGCACGAGATGGAAGATCCGAGTGATGAACAGTATTTGGGAATTACGGTAGGCCGTGATTGGATCACAGAAATCGACCGGCCGATTAAAAAGACGGCTTTAGACAGATCAAGGGAGGTTCAATAAATGGGTGAATATGAAATCTTTGTTGAGGAAAAGCAGCAAATCGATCAGCTGATCGAAAAAGGCTTCCGCATTGTCAAAGTGACCGAAAACCTGGATGGAGCGCTCGTTGATTTTCAAAAAGGTGAGGAAAAAGAGCAGCTGGCTATAAAAAATGCAGAAACGAGAAAATATTTTACGACACTCATTTTAAAACAAGCGGATGTAAAGGACCCCGCTCGATAGAAACGTCTATTTCTTAGGAGGCAAAAAACATGGAAAAGCAGCAAGTGCTTATAAATGGGGAACGCCTGAAAGAAACGCTCGAGGAGTTCGCGAACTTTGGGAGAACGGATAACAACGGAGTAACGAGACTGTCTTTATCTGAAGTCGACCTGAAAGCCCGCCGCCATTTTCAAAAGTGTTGTGAAGAGCTGGGAATGTCCGTAGCCTATGACGATATGGGGAACATGTATGCTGTGTTAAGCGGTCAGGATGATTCCCTTTCTCCTGTAGTCATCGGCTCGCATCTGGATAGTGTGACAAAAGGCGGCCGCTTTGACGGGGTATTAGGAGTGGCGGCCGGGCTGGAAGCTGTAAGGAGTATCGTTGATCACGATGTGAAGCCTAAGCGTCCGATCGTTGTCGTTAACTTTACGAATGAAGAAGGCGCACGATTTGAACCATCGATGATGAGCTCTGGTGTTTTATCAGGAAAATTCGATAAGGAAGCTATGCTGCAATCCACTGATTCAGAAGGTGTTCCATTTGAGAAGGCCCTGCATGAGAGCGGGTTTATGGGAAGTGAAGAGAATCGATTAAAGGAGGCCAAAGCTTTTTTAGAATTACACATTGAGCAAGGGCCTATCCTGGAAAATGAATCACTGAAAATCGGTGTCGTCGAATGTGTTGTTGGTATGGCTTGTTATGAAATAGAAGTAAGCGGCGAATCTGATCATGCAGGAACGACACCAATGAGCATGCGAAAAGACGCACTGTTTGCGGCGAACGATCTTATTATGGACATTCGCAGTAAGCTTAATGAACTGCCTGATGATTTAGTGTATACGATCGGCCGCATGGAGGTTTCCCCTAATATTCATACGGTCATCCCTAACAAAGCCGTCTTTACATTAGAAGCGCGACATCAGGATATGGATATCATTAAAGAGGTGGAGCATATCGCTCAAAGCCTGGAAAAATCAAGCGGTGAATGCCAGGTGAATGTCAGAAAACTATGGGGACGAGAAACTGTCTGGTTCGAAGAGAAAGTAGTGAATCAATTAGAGGCTTCTGCAGACACGCTCGGGTATTCTTATAAAAAGATGGTAAGCGGCGCAGGTCATGACGCACAGTTTATCGCCTCTTACCTGCCGGCAGCTATGGTATTCGTCCCTAGCATTAATGGAAAAAGTCACTCAGAGGATGAGTTGACCCCATGGGAAGATTGTGAAAAAGGGGTGAATGTTATTTTGGAGAGTGCCCTTTCGCTCGCCAATGATTAAAGCAAATCCCGAATGAGGGCTTAGCCCTGATTCGGGATTTTTTACTTGCCTTTACCCGTAATAAAATACCTGCAGATGGTCCTTTCCATCTATCGTCGCCAGCAGCACATCTTTCAGCTCGGCCTGGAACTGTGTTTTCAGCTCCGATTTTACCCAGTCCTCACTTTTCCCTAACGCGAGCAGTTCTTCCTTTAAAAGCTTGCCTTCTTTAATGATAGTCCTCGGAAGGTTAAAGGCTTCGACTGAGATCCTTAGATCATCAGGTGTGACAGCATCATATTCCGGTTTAAGAAGAACAGATAGCTGGCCGCTGGCTTCCCATGTAGCCAGGCCGACATTCTCAATCGATTTCACCTGCAGCATCCGCAGTTCTTCTAAGAGAAGATCCATCGATAGCCGGGCTTTTTTCATTCCTTTGTATGAAATTTCCCCGTTACGAATGACAGGAATCGGTGAGTTGGTAACAAGCTTATTGAATAAGTTCCATTTTAGCGTGCCATAGGTGGTCACAATGTAAAAAAGGACAAGGGCGAGGGTGGTAATTAAAGATCCTTTCAAGCCGACTTCGTGGTCAGACAGCGGGTTGGCGATAATATTTCCTATGATTAACGCCAGAACAAAATCAATCAGCCTTAATTGCGAGATGGCGCGCTGGCCTAGCATGCGGGCAACGATTATCAAAAAAAGATAAGCGACAGCAGCTCTAAGTATCCATTCGCCGGCCGTCAGGTGTTGATGGGCTTGAAAGAAATCCATAACACTCACTTCCTTTTGTATGTAAACTCTTCTTAGTTTGTACGTCTCTTCTTTTCTTACTCCTTTTGGTAATTTATCTTGGCAGTAACAGATATATCTTGCGTTTTTTGACTCCTAAATGATGAAAAATTCTTAAGTGAGTTTCCAAAATGAATAATAGTAAGCAAATCTTTGAAGTACATGTATCTGAGTGAGTGATCTATCTTAAGATGCTGGGGAGGCCTGTTATATGAACACATACAATTGGGAATGGTGTGAAGTAAAAACGAGATTGCTTTTCAGGAATAAAAAAATGAATTGATAAAAACACTCTAAGCATTTTTTTGCAGCCAATGATGCAAACTTGCTGAATTCATTAAAGAGAATCTCCAGATCGAAAAAATATTAGTAACTGTGTCCTATTGAAGATTCCTCTTTTAAAAAATACAATTACGGGGTAATGGTATAAAAGGAGGCAGAGAAATGAAAAAACTTTTACTAGCTATCACATTGCTGCTGTTGTCAGTGGTTTTCGCAGCATGTTCAGATAACGGCGAAAGTAATGAAGAAAGCTCTGATTCAGGTGAGGAGATGGAACAGGAGCAGGAGCATGCAGAGATGGACCATTCCAGCTCTGGTGACGTGCCGGAGGATTTAAAGGAGGCTGAAAACCCTAAGTTCGAAGTGGGCAGCACGGCCATTATTAATGCAGAACATATGCCGGGAATGAATGGAGCGGAAGCTGTTATTTCAGGTGCATACGATACCGTCGCATATGTGGTCTCATACGATCCGACGAACGGCGGTGAGCGGGTGACAGACCATAAATGGGTCATTCACGAAGAAATAGAAGAAGCAGGTGAAGAACCGTTTAAGTCGGGGGATGAAGTGACGCTTAATGCCTCCCACATGGAAGGAATGGAGGGAGCAGCCGCGACGATTGAGTCGGCTGAAGAAACAACGGTTTACATGGTTGATTTTGTGAACACAGAGAGTGGAGAAAAAGTAGAAAATCATAAGTGGGTAACCGAAGATGAGCTGAGTGCTGAATAAGATCGAAAGAGGAGGCAGGATATCCTGCCTTTTTTAACGTTGTTTTCCTTGAGGTTTTATCACTGCTTCCTCATTTTTTTTACATATAAGATGTTGACTTTAGGTGTATTAACTTTTAGTATATGAACATATACTAATATAAACATATTTAGAGAATATCTTCGTTTAAGCATGTTATGAAAGGGTTCGAACAAACTAAGTATCGAGCTGGAGATACAGGCCTGGGAACAGTATCTGAGGCAGGCATTTATTATTTCTTAGATTGGAGGATGTGATGATGGGACATGGACATGATCATACACATGGCGCTAATAAGAAGGCATTAATGATCAGCTTCTTTTTAACAACAGGCTTTATGGTGATCGAAGCTATTGGAGGTTTTCTGACTAATAGTCTGGCACTGCTATCGGATGCCGGTCATATGTTAAGTGATTCTATTTCACTGGGGGTCGGTGTGCTGGCTTTTACTATGGGAGAACGAGCCGCGAATTACAGCAAGACCTATGGATATAAGCGATTTGAGATTTTAGCGGCTGTTTTTAATGGAGTTACTCTTGTACTGATTTCTATTTATATTTTTTATGAAGCTTATAAACGATTTACCAATCCTCCTGAAGTGGCTTCTACAGGAATGTTAGTCATTGCGGTTATTGGTTTGTTCGTAAATATTCTCGTGGCATGGATGCTTATGTCTAAAGGAGATACGAAGGAAAACTTAAATTTAAGAGCTGCTTTCCTTCACGTTCTCGGTGATTTGCTGGGATCCGTAGGGGCAATTGCAGCGGCGCTGCTGATTCTCTTCTTTGGATGGGGCTGGGCTGACCCGCTTGCCAGTGTGATCGTGGCGGTTTTAATTTTGATAAGCGGTGCGAGAGTTACGAAAGACGCTGTCCATGTTTTAATGGAAGGAACCCCTAAAAATGTAGATTTAGATAATATTATTCAAACAATAGAAGGGGTGCGCGGGATTTTTGGCATACATGATCTGCATATATGGAGCATTACAAGTGGACAGAACGCCCTTTCCTGTCATGCGGTAGTTGATGCTGATTTTACCATTCAGGAATGTCAGGAGATTTTAAGGGCTGTGGAGCATGAGCTCGAGCATATGGGCATAGGTCATGTCACGATACAGATGGAAAGTGACAGTCACCCCCATGAAGATGCTCTTCTGTGTAAGAACGAAAGCGATGATTCCGCAAGTCATGGGCATTCCCACTAAGGTTTGATATCTTGATGTTACGAGAATTATAGGAGAGAATGAAAGGACTTCCTGCTTGCAGGAGGTCCTTTTGAAATAACTAAAGACGAAATAAAGGAGAGGCCGTTTTGACGAGAGATAACCTGGAAAGTCAGCAGGTGTGGATTTATATGGCTGCGCTTTTTCTAGCGGTCGCCTTTGGTTTTATTATGCCCGGCTATGCCGATCGTTTAGGAGCCCTCATTTCTATTATTATTGCATTCTTAATGTATAGCATGTTTTCACAAATTCCATTTACGTCTTTAAAAAAAGCGTTTGGAAATCGTAAATTTATTAAAGCTTTACTAATGACTAATTTTATCATTGTGCCGATAGTGGTCTGGCTGTTATCTCAGTTTCTGCCTGATAATCCTGCACTGTTGATCGGATTTTATCTAGTATTATTAACGCCTTGCATTGATTATGTCATCGTTTTTACTTCTTTAGGAAAAGGGGATGAAAACCTCGTTCTCACCTCAACTCCTCTTCTGTTTGTGGCGCAAATGGTACTATTACCATTATATTTGTGGCTGTTTATGGGAAAAGACGCTTCGGGAATCGTAGAGGTAACTCCATTTTTAGAAGCATTTTTTGGATTGATTGTTTTACCTTTAGTGGTTGCCTTGTTATTTCAGCTTGCCGCAAAACGAGGGAATTTTGGGAAAAAGGTAGTGGAAGGTTCTGCCTGGATGCCTGTTCCTTTCATGGCTTTGACCCTTTTTATCGTTGTGGCTTCTCAAGTTATTAAGCTTCCTGACTATGGCAATCAGGTCATAAAAGTGATCCCATTATATATTGTGTTTATGGCCGTCATGCCAGTTATAGCTAGATATATAGCCGTATGGTTTCACTTAGGAACGGGACCAAGCAGGGCGCTTATTTTCAGCAGTACGACAAGAAATTCATTAGTTGTTCTGCCCCTTGCTTTATCTTTGCCGGAAATAGGGAATGTGGTGGCAGCTGTGATCATAACACAGACAATAATCGAACTCATCAGTGAGCTTGTTTATATACGGGTGGTTCCAGCTAAATTGCTGAAGGACGAAAAAACTTAAGGCTCAGAGCAGTGGAGAGACTGTTCTGAGCCTTTTTTGCTTATTTTAGCTTTTTGATTCCATATACTGATACTCGGCAAACGTTCCCCAGTACTCTTTTCTATTAAACCGTGGACTGACGGATACAAAATAAACAATAATCGGCACGTCGTCCAGCTCGGGATGGGCAGCGAAGAATTCACGGTCACCGTAGCGGATGGCCTGCAGGGCAAGCGGCAGTTCGCGTCGGAAGACATAGTCTCTTAATGTGACAATATCCTTGTGAAAAGGACCTTCACCGTCTACAAATACATAGGCCCAGTAATTGTAGCTTCTTCCAGTGGGCGCCCACTCACCGAGTACTTCATCACGCATTCGGCTCAGCTTAGAGAAGTCATATTTGGGACCGATTGTTAAAAAGAGTTCAGCCGTATAATCGGAATGGGTTAACGTATAGCGCCTTGGCTTGATCGGAGCGGTTGGAGTCACTCCTTCTTTAAAATTGACGGACAGTTTCTGTGGATTAAAGTCCATTATGGTCACTTCCTTTGTCAGCCCCTGCACCAGATGATGACTCGGTAAGGAGTCGTTTGGGCGGGAATGCTTTTCGTGCTGGGACCGTAAATGACGATCAGGTTACGATTGGCCGGGTTACTAGTAAACGCCTGCCCATTGGTGAGGAGCAGCTGAGTTGAAGGTGACAGGTTCAGCTGTAATTGGCCGTCACGGCTAACGAGCTGGCTGTCAAAATAATCAACGGTTACATTTTGGTAAGGGCTGACTTTTGCCATAATTAAGGCTTGATATTGAGGCGGGTAAATGAGAGGCACCGGTGCGTTTCCATCATAATACCCAGTCACCCTGTCTCCTGTAAGAATCATGGCATGGTCGATAAAATAAGTGGCAGGAGAGACGATAAAATGGACGATGGAGCCGAGGTGATTTTCTACGGTTATAACTTTATAACAGCCCTCTCCTTCACCGTCTGTTCCGAAATTGTAGTCGCTGATTGCTGTGACTGTCCCTGTAAAGGATTGAAAATGAATCATACAGGCCCTTACCGTCCTTCCTGGAAGAGAAAATTTTATATAATTTATGTATCAAATGGAACAGGGGTGAGCGCCTAATGGAAATTGCAGTGAGAAAAATACAGAATCGCCCATTAATAAAAGAATTTATTTTAAAACACTGGCATGCGTCTTATGTGGTAAGGCTTGACGAAAAGGTATTGATAGATCAGCTGCAAGGGATTGCCGCTGGAAAGGTAGTGGGCATGCAGGTGAACGGAGAGTGTGACGGAGGGAAATGCCGGAATAGGGACGGCTTTGATAAAAGCACTCATAAAGCTGAACAGCGGCTGGGAGAGAATCTGGCTGATCTCTACAAACGATAATATGAAGGCATTAAACTTTTATCAGAAAATCCATCAAAATGCTTTAGAGAAAGCACGAGCCATTAAGCCGGACGGGACAGACGGAATATTTCTGAGAGATGAAATCGAGCTTGAAATCTGTTTTACATAAAAAAAAGCCAGCTGCAGCAGCCGGCTTTACTCTAGGAGAAGACGTTAATATTGTAAGCTTCTAGTACATTTTTTGGAATGAAAAATCTTGCGGTTTTCAGCGGATCAACAACCTGGCTGACCTGTACTTGTCCGACAGCGCTCATTAGCATTGTAAGCTCGGACAACGTTAAGTCTGTCTGAGGATGAAGGTAGTCAATCATAAGTTCAACCGCTGTATCGACCGCTTCATCTAGCGTTTTTTTAGAGACTAAAACTGCCAGCCCTTCTTCATTTTGCAAAAACGGGTAGTCTATCGACTGTCCTTTTACGACTTCCACGGTTGCCGTTACTTTCGCTGGAATCTCAATACCTGAAACACTGATTTCTCCATCTCCCATGGCTGCGTGAAGGTCGCCTAAAGAGAACAGAGCACCCTTGTGAAAAACAGGAAAATACAGTGTGGCTCCAGTCGTTACGAGCTTCGTATCCATGTTGCCGCCATGAGCACCCGGAGTTCCGCAGTTGATCCCTTCACCTTCTGGAGCTACACCAATGACGCCGATCATCGGGTTTAGCGGCAGCTTGAGTTTTTCATTAAAAATCGCCTCATTGTCCTGGATGGGAATGATTTTCGCCTGAAATTCGGTCATCCGATGGCCCATCACACCGAGTTCTGGCCCTGTCAGCATAACGCCCCGCTCGCCAAGTTCAATATTGTCTATGTGTACTTTTAATATATCCCCGGGCTCTGCCTCTTCTACGTATAAAGGTCCTGTTGCTGGATTGATCCGGTCCCAGTCCAGCTCATCAATCGGCATCGTTTCCGACTGGATCTGATTCTCAAAGCAGTCATATGTATCAATGACAACCTGGTCACCTGATTGAATGGTTACCGCCGGTTTATTCTCTTTGTCCATAGCATAAACAAAGTGATCTGTGCTTACTTGGATAGACATAGGATACACTCCTTTTTGTAAACATTATACAGGAATTGGGAGAAGGTCATGTAACAAAAAGCTCTGAAAAACAAAGGATCAGCTGGATGTCAGCTGATCCTTTTTTCTCGTCTGGTAACGATTTCGCTTATCATACCGCTTCTTAAATTCCCAGAACGAAATCACTTCCATGTCATTCGCAGCTTGTACAAGGCGGAGGGAGATTTCCTGTTTCAGATCCTCACGCTCCTGGTAAGCGGTGTTCTGGAGGCCTCGTTTAATACTCGGCTTCATTTGCTCTATGATTTCTACTACTAAATAGTTTCTAGTCATACGTATACACTCTCCTTAAATCATGAATGGCCTGAACCTTTAATTTGGATATATTCTGCGGACTGCACGCTAAGTAAGAGGCAATTTCTTTGTTCGTAAGCTGCTTCATAATGGATAGGTCGAGGACCGTTTTCTTCTGATCGCTGAGAGATTCGTAAGCTTCTTTAAGTTTTGGGTCTGTGATGAGATCCGGGATGCAGCGGGCGATCTCGTCTTCATGATCCTCTTCACCGGCAGGGATTTGGTCAACAAGCGATGTCTGCTTTTCTTCCTCTGACTGAACAGTTGTATCTAACGTAAGTTCTGAACGCTGCTGTCTTAACTTTTGATCATAGGTTTTTGAGTAAAAGCTGGCTATTTTATGGAGATAGCCCGTCATTCTTACCTTCAAATAAAATTCTTCAAAGCGCTGATCCAGTTTTCTTGAGGCGAAAGGGTTTCTGTCTTCAACAGCGGCTTTTAAGAGTGCGAGGTTTTCTTCTTCTTTTATAAATGATTGAATCAGGGGTTCGTTGAAAAAGTCGTAATTTTTCTGCTTGAAGGCTTCCAGGGAATCCTTTTTATTTATCATGTACTTCACTCTCCTTATTTCCCTCCTGTATTCCTTAAAGAAGAAATACGGGGAAATAAACAACTTAAAAGGGAACATATGTTCTATTTTGATCCATAAATACTAGAAAAACAACCACTTTTTTCATGGAATGGTTGTTTTTCTACGGTCTTTTCTTCTTTTTAAAAGGGAGACTAAGGAGGTGAATGAAGAAAATGGGATGAAAGTTTGTCATGGGCATTACATTTCACCATGGCTCTATCTCCCTGCAGGAGTCTCGCGATTTTCCAGACGCTTACCTTTTAGTAGTTGAAACGGAACAATAAAATCTTTGCAGCTCAGAACAGCAATAAAAAGGTCACGTGGCAGAGGAGGAAAGACATCAGCAGTACGGCCTATGACTAGAGGAATTTCTATATAAATACCGTCTATTTTCACGTATGAAGTTTTGGCTTTTCTATCTATAGGGCTATCTTTGGATAAATTTACCTTCACAGTCACAATTTTCTGTATAATTACAAATAGATTACATAATAAAGGAGAGGTTATATGATTAAACGGAAAATTTCTTTGCTTTCCCTTATTGGAATCATGTTTTTGAGCAGCTGGTCGTTTGGACCGGTACAGGCTGCAGCTGCAGATACTCCTTACTACGGCAAGGATTATTCTCAGCCTGAGCAGGTTCTTGAACTATTTGACGAGCCGGATGTTGAGTTTAACACCCCTGCTTTCCAAAAAGAAACGCAGTTTACGACACAGGAAGAAATGCTGGAGTTTATCGATAGCCTGGATAAGAAGAGTAAAAACTTAGAAGTTCAATCGATAGGAAAATCGATTGAGGGACGCGACATACCGGCTCTTTTCTTTTCCAAAGATAAGAAACGGAAGCATTTCTCAAAAAAACCGATCGTTTGGCTGCAGGGGCAAATTCACGGGAATGAGCCTGCCGCAGGGGAAGGCGTACTTGTCATGGCAGAGAAGCTGACCGGCGATTTTGGTGATGAGGTCCTTAATGATGTCAATATCATCGTTGTGCCCCGAGTAAACCCTGATGGATCATATGCTTTCGATCGCCGAATGGCTAATGATCTTGATGGTAACAGGGATCATATTAAATTTGATAACCCGGAAACCCAGGCGCTGCATGATTTGTTTAATAAGTACCAGCCAGAAGTTACGATTGATGCCCATGAATACAGTGTAGGAAGTGGAGTACTCGAAGAGCGGGGAAATGAAGGGTACTTAAAGTATCACGATTTATTGATCCTCAGCGGTAAAAACTTAAATATTCCAGAGAAGATTCGTACAACTTCTGATGAGTTATTTATAGACACGGTACATGACGAATTGAATGAGGAAGGCTATACAAGCGCTGATTACTATACAATGGGCCGGGATGGCGATGACATTGAAATCCGTGAAGGCGGGACGGATCCGAGAATCGGAAGAAATGCTTTCGGATTGACACCATCGTTTTCCTTCCTTGTAGAAACCCGCGGCATCGGCATCGGAAGAGAAAACTTTAAGCGTCGTGTAGCCGTACAGGTAGAAACACATACGTCCTTGATTGAAACAGCGGCTGACAATGCTAAGTCTATCCAAAGACTCGTATCTAAAGAAAAAGCACAGATTATTAAAAAGGGTGCCTTTGCCCATGATAAAGACCAGATTGTTATTGAAGATGAACAAAAAGAAATTCCTGATCAGACCCTCACATTAATTGATATTGAAACAGGAAGTCTTGTCGATGAACCGGTAAACTATTATAGTGCGACAGAAGCCCAGCCTACCTTGACTCGCGACCGTCCAACCGCCTATCTTCTTGATCGTGATCAGGGAGAAGTGGTAGATAAGCTGAAGAACAGCGGCGTAAAAGTCTTCCAGCTGCCGCATAATATGAAACTGCCGGCGGAAGCTTATACCGTGACGAATAAAGAAGCAGACGGGATATATGAAGGACATCAATTGGTTGATGTAGATACTCAGTTGACGAATGAGTGGGTTGCTTTTGAAAAAGGAACCTATGTGGTATCAATGGCTCAGCCGAATGCGAACCTTGCAGCCGTTGCTTTAGAGCCTGAATCTAATGATAGCTTCGTTACATTTAATTTTGTGGATTCTGTGGAAGGAGAACAGCTACCTATTTATCGTTTTACCAGGGGTCTTAACGGAAGTACTTTTAAATAAAGGTAAAAAAGGAAACGCGTGAAATCAGGTAACTGGTTTCACGCGTTTTTGTGTGTTCCGTTTACCTTGCTTTAAAAAAACGAGCCTGGGGAAAGACTCGCTTTCCATGGGCGAACGGTGAGCTTCCTCGGGCTTTAGCCCTCCGGGATCTCACCTTGTTCTATCCTCCCATAGGAGTCTCGTCGTTTCCCCTGTCCCTTTATGTTTTTTAGAGTAACGGAACATTGAGTAAGAGAAAACTATTTTCTGTAAAGTAGTTACTGAAACTACAGCGTTCCGTTTATACCACCAACGGTAAAGAGGATGGGAAATGGTGAGACTCCTGCAGGGAGATGAGCCAAGGTGAGATCCGCGAGTGCAGCGAGCTAGCTCACCGGCTCCCCGCGGAAAGCGAGCTATTTCCAAGCCGATTCTCTCTTATTCCAGTAAACGGAACCGTCTTATTTCCCTTTTCAAATGAAGAGAAAAAAGGAGCTCTTTCCCTTATGAAAAACGAGCCCTTTCTCTAAAACAAGAGGACTCCTAAGCAGGAGCCCCTCTTTACATTATACTTATACAAAAATAAACCAAAGAACAGAGGTTACAACAATCGCCGTCAGCCCTTGAAGCAATGTAGCCATCGTCTGCGCTTTATAGGCCTGAGTAATCGTCATCCCGCTAAATTCTTTAACCACCCAGAAGTAGCTGTCGTTCACATGAGAGACTACCATCGCACCTGCACCGACAGACATGACAATTAGAGCAAGCGGGACAGCTCCTTCAATACCCACCTGCGGAAGCAGTGGAGCGACAAGTGTTGATGTAATAACAATCGCTGCCGTGGAGGACCCTTGTGCACTTTTTAGTGCAGCGGCTATGATAAACGGAATAAAGATGAACAGAGCACCGGCCGCCGTATCATTTCCAGCGATCCCTTTAATTAGATCAGCAATGCTGGTAGAGCTGATCACAGAACCAAACGCCCCGCCGGCTCCAGTAATTAATAAAATCGGTGCCGCCTCTTTAATGGCGATGCCTATCCAGTCTGTTAATGTTTCCTGATCGAATTTCGGAAGCAGTGTAAAGGCGATCAGCACACCGACGAGCAGGGCGACGACAGGGGCTCCTAAGAATAGGAAAAAGTCGAAAACACCGCCCGACCAGCCGGCAAACGTAATGACAGAGCTGAAGCCAATCAGAAGAATCGGAACGACGATCGGCGCGAAGGCTTTTACGGCAGAAGGCATCTCACCGAAGCTTTTGATAACTTCATCGTAATCATAATTTTTGCCGTCTTCATCGCTTTCAATGTGGATGTTAGTACCTGCCTTGATGGCCCATAAGTAGCCGACAATGATGGCAGGAATCGCCACAACAAGCCCGATTAAAATGACTGTGCCCAGAAAGTTTTCCGCACCGATATTTCCAGCCGCTGCAATCGGACCTGGAGTAGGCGGGACGAGTGTATGGGTAGCAAATAAGCCTGTTGATAGAGCAATGGCCATCGAAGCGACGGTCACGCTGGTTTTATTCGCAAGCGCTTTCTTTAAAGAGGATAAAATAACATATCCCGAATCACAGAATACTGGGATACTGACAATCCCGCCGATCGCACTCATCGCAAGCTGTGGGCGTTTTTCACCGACAAGCCGCAGCACAACTTCTGCCATTCGCAAAGCTCCGCCTGATTTTTCTAAAATCACTCCGATAATTGTACCGAACACGATGACAAGGCCGATACCTCCCATTAGGCCGCCAAAGCCTTCATTAACTACAGTGACAACATCCGGCAGCGGCATCCCTGAGAAGATCCCGATACCAAACGCCGCAATGAGCAATGACAGGAACGGGTGCAGGTTAAACTTGGCGGTAGCCACGATCACAAAGAGAACACCTAACAGAATAATTAAAATAAGTCCAAAACCGTCCATTTTCCATTCCTCCTTTATTTTATAAGTAGGCGGGCGACTTGCTGTGCCGCCTGATACAAGTTATGCTCGGCATTTTCTATACATTCCTCAAGCGAGCATGGTCCGGGAACTATAGACAGGCAGCTCGTAAATAGCTCATTCAATTTTTCATAATCTCCGCTGATACTTCCTGACATGAGAATGACAGGGGTTTTATTTTCCCTGGCCAATTCTGCGACATACCCCGGGGCTTTCCCGTAAAGTGTCTGTTCATCACTTTGTCCTTCTCCTGTCAGAACAAAATCAGCCTCAGCAATAGCTTCTTTAAGATCAATGGCTTCAGCCACAAGTTTCGCTCCCGAAGCTAATTCTGCTCCAAGGGCCAGAAAAGCAAAGCCAAGACCTCCGGCTGCGCCAGCTCCAGGCACGTCCATTAATTCCCGGCCAAGTGCTTCCTCGATTAGACGGCCATACTTCCCAAGTGCATGATCGTAAGCTTTCACCTGTTGTTCATCTGCTCCTTTCTGCGGGCCGTAAATGTGACTGGCTCCTTTAGGGCCGGTCAATGGATTATCGACATCACACGCAATTCGTATGGTCGCTTCCTTAAGACGCGGGTCAAGAGAAGAGAGATCGATCTGTTCCATTTGAAAAAGATCTTTTCCAAGGATACCCGTCTGCTTGCCATTTTTGTCATAAGCTTTCATGCCAAGCGCCAGAAGCATTCCGTGTCCGCCGTCATTTGTGGAGCTGCCGCCGATGGCGATGATTAAGTTGCGCTGGCCAGCATCTAACGCGTGGCGAATCGCTTCACCGATTCCATAAGTGGTCGTGTGGTCAGGATTTTGTTTCTCCTTCGGCACAAGCGGCAGACCAGAGATATTTGCTCCTTCAATGACAGCACGATCGTCATCGAGACGAATATACCAGCTTTCTGATGCATCCCCAAGCGGACCAGTGCATGTAAAGGAAACTTTCTCATGACTCGTTGCTTTTGCCAAAGCTTCAAGCGTTCCTTCACCACCGTCGGCCATTGGTTTAGTTATTGTCGTAATGCCCTTATCTACCGATTGAAAAGCACGAGCCATTCCTTCTGCCACTTCAATGGATGAGAGGCTTCCTTTAAACGAATCCGGTGCACATACGATGTTCATCAACCAATTCCCTCCTAAAGTAAATACTTACTTTTATTCAAAAGCAAAAAAACGATAAGGACAATTGATAAAAACACCAAATATGTAAGCGTATTCTTGTGCATTTGCACAAGCGCTGGTAGGAAGACGAAAACTGCCATGTAACCCTGTTTCATTCCAGTGGGCATGTGGTATAATGAGTATTGAAAAAGTATATATTAAAAAAGACCGCAGATGCTCGTAACATCTACGGTCGTGTAATAGAACGGTCCCTTCAAGGGGGGCGACACTGATGGTATAATAATCCACCTGAGCCGGTTAACTCAAGGGTGGATTATTTTTTATGGTTAATAGGTTTTAGTCCTCTAAAATCTTTTTCAAAAACTTCTCCCGATGCTTCAGGAAGTAACTTGTAATCTGATAGTGATCTGTGTCCTCATAATCAATCTCCTGAATATCTCCATCATCAAAACTTAAAATCGATGCCCCGGGATATCCTAGCAGGATCGGCGAGTGTGTCGCGATAATAAACTGACATTCACCTGAAGCTGAAAGATCATGAAGAATTCTTAGAAAAGACAGCTGGCGCTGCGGGGAGAGGGCGGCTTCGGGTTCATCAAGCAGATAGATTGCTTTTTTATGAAATCGGTTTAAAAACAGAGATAAAAACGACTCACCATGGGACTGATTGTGCAGGGACTGGCCTCCATATGAATCTGCGGCCCCAACGGCATCAATATGTGAAGCAAAGTTATAAAAGGACTCGGCTCTTAAGAAAAAGCCGCTCGTCACTTTTGGCAGCCAGGAAAGCCGGATATAGTCACCGAGCGCCGATTCGGAAGCCTCGACGTCATAGGTGTTGTTGCGTCCACCGCCGGCTGTATGAAAGCCGCATTTATCAGCGACCGCTTCCATAAGGGTGGATTTACCGGAGCCGTTTTCTCCGACGAAAAAGGTGACACTACTTTTAAGCTCAAGCTTTTGTAAGCTCTGGATCGCAGGAATGGTAAAAGGATATGTATCATGAGAGGTTATTTTATCTTCTTGAAGTTCGATTCGTTTTAAAAAAATGTGACCACCTTCCTTAGCTAAAAGTTATTTCACGCTGCAGGAAAAGGACTCTATAGTAAAGGTCGTGCGTTCAATGCTGACTAAGCCGCCCCTGTCATAGCAGTCACTCGTCAGCCCTTTCACTTCAAGGTGAGTGAAGTACATTTTTGAAAAAACGAGCAGGAATCCGACTATAAGTACTGTGCTGATCAGCAAGCCGACAGCCAAATGTCGTTTATTACTGTTCATAAAGAGTCACCTTCTTTTACATAGTATAAATTGTAGCCATGACAGCAAATACAAAGCCAGCCGAACCGAAGGAAATAGCGGCATATCCTATCTTTTGCCGGCGTAATTGATAGATCCCCGTCATTAATACGAGCAGTCCCACGGAAAGAAGGGCAGCATGCAGAAAATATGTACTGTCAAAAAGCAGACTTAGCACTGCCAAACTCACAGTAATAATAGATAAAATAATTCTAAGTTTTTTTAGCAATAGATTCACCTCTTAATATTTAAGTAAGAATAGAGGGCAGCTTCCAGCAGATTAACTAGCAGGAGATAAACGAAGATAGCACCCGGCATCCCGATCTCATTCGGACAGCTTCGGCTGTTCTCTCAGCTTTTAGGAAATAATCTCACTCTTTACTTTAACATACCTGATTATTCCAGCGTATCTCTTGGAACTAAATAAGCCGAGGGGATGGTGATAGCTTCCTATAAAGCCGGATTTAGAGACTATATGAAATTGCTTGTTGGAATATTTTTCATTATACTGAATTTAATAAAAAATCAGTATAAAGGGGAGAAGAACCATAAAAGACTTAGATTCCAGCCAATTACATAGTGGCATTGATCACACATTAAGTGATTTTGATGATTCCTTTGAGGGTGCGGCGCTAAGACAGGAGAAATTTATCGTTGCATTCAAGAATTAGAAAAAAAGACGGAAAATCTTGGGCAAGAGTACAATTCTAAAATGAAAGAACCAGAAAATAAATTCAATAACTAATAATGATAATGAAACCATGTAATAAGCTAAATTCATAAAAATACACCAGCGACTAAAATCAGGAGAATGGTAATATGAAACGATGGATCATATTTTTAGCGGCCTTCCTCGTTTTAGCCGTAGCAGCAGGATGCAGCAGCGCTGACGCTGCCGAAGAGGAATTCGAGAAATATAACAATGAAGACCGTATAGAGCTTTTCGAAAAATCCGAGAAGATTACGGAAATGGAACCAGAGCTCATTAATCTCTATTCTGAACCCGAAAAAGCAAAAGATTACGTAGATCAGGAGATTCTTCCTCTTTTAGATGATGTGAAAAGTCAGGCAGAGGAAGTGGATGAGCAGTTGGAAACCGATGAAGTGAAAGAGCTTCATGCTCTTTTTCTGAATCAAGTATCAAAGCTGACAGAACTGTTTGAGCTTCAAGCGGAATTGCTGGAGCTGCAAGCCCCTCCGGTAAGTGAAGAAGAGCAGCAGCAGACAGAGGAGAAGTATCCGGAAATGCAGCAGCTGTCTGAAGAAGTAGATGAAATCGGGCAGGAATACGGCGACCAGCGTAAAGAACTTGAAGAAAAATATAACAGCTCAGCCTCATAATTTTATACATGGAAAAGCCCCGGTTTTACGTCCGGGGCTTTTTATTATTCATAGTTTTCTCCATATGTTCTTTGAATTCTCTCATCTTCTCGTCAGGCTGTAAATTCAATTCCTTTTCTTTTCCTTCAAAAGCACGCTTCGTATCTGTTGTGACGCCCATCTGGGCACCCTTAGCATCATTGATGACAGATTCTCTTTTGCCATCAGGGTGAGGGGAAACCTCAGAATGAGTGTTTTGCGAATCATTCGGCATAATCTCATCCTCCTTTTTCTTAAAATGAGTGAGTGGAGGGGAAATTATGCAAAATTCTTCTTCGTTAAAATACTCTTCAACAAAATGGCGTCATTAAAAATGCGAGGATCGAGTCCAACTTTTTTACTGAGCTGGTCGAGACGGTAGATCAGCGTATTTCGGTGTATATGAAGGGCTTCAGCCGTCTGATTCATCTTTAAGTCATTTGCGAAAAAGTGTCGTAATGTTTCGGTATAGGAATAATCCAGCTGCCGCAGTATTGTGTAATAACTCTCTGTGACTTCCTGAAAAACTTCTGGATCGATATGGTGAAACAGCCGCTCTGTTTTTAGCGATTCACTGTATATCATTTTTCCCTTCTCCCCGGCAAGCTCAATCGCTTCACGTGCCTGTCTGTAGGATTGGCGAATGCCTTCCATCGAAAAGCCGGGCTCACCTACGCCGATCAGTGCGTCCTTAAGCGCGGGAATAGGGAGTTTTTTTCCGTCAAAAGGGAGAGGAGCCGCCACTGTATTTTCCTCATAGGGGAGAATGAACAGCGGGTCTAACGCTTCAAGCTGAGGCCGGACTTTTTCGGACAGCTCAAAAGCATTTTTTGACTGAAAGACGACAACCTGCCATTGTTTATGAACATCTACGTGCAGCGTGTACTTCGCTTCTCTTTCCAATTCTTCTATATTGGGTTCGGAAGGGTGAAGCAGCTGCTGCATCCACTGATTCCACTGACGTTCCTGGAAAAAGGCCTGCTTTTGTATGTGCATCTGCTCTAAAGTAATCTCGACAGATCCTTGTGTCATCCGCGCAGCCTGCATGACCTCTTCCGGATGGCCTGTCAGTCCGACAACACCCGCCAGCTCTCCGCGATGAAAAATGGGCAGGTTCACTCCTGGTTTGGCATTGGAAAAGGAATCGGCGTCTTGATGTGTGATCATTTGCGGTTCGCCGGATTCAATTACGGCACGTGCTCCGCCATGAAGCTGTCCGACTCTGTTTTTATCTGTGCTTGCAACGATCTGACCGTGCGCGTTCATGAGGTTGATGGGGACATCAATGTACTTGGATAAGCGTGAGATAATTTCCCGGCCCAGCTGCTCTGTCAATTCCATGGAGGCGCCTCCTTTTGTCCTATCATACCAGAAGCTGAACACCTTCATCTATAAGGCGGGCTGAAGGGGATCGGGCCTGGGGGGACTCACCCTGTTCTATTTTCTGAAGGAGGCTACTTTGATTCTCACTTAAAGGAGAAGAGAGTTTCCGTTTACCTTGATATAGAAAGCCGGGCATGGGGAAACAGCTCGCTTTCCATGGGCGAACGCTGAGCTTCCTCTGGCTAAAGCCTTCCGGGATCTCACCCTGTTCTATCCTCCCATAGGAGTCTCGCCGTTTCCCCCGGCCCTTTATTTTTTTGGGAGTAACGGAACATTGTGTAATAGGAAGCTGTTTTCATTAGAACGGCTACTGAAACTACAGCGTTCCGTTTATACCATCGCCCGTAAAGAGGCTGGGAAATGGCGAGACTCCTGCAGGGAGATAGAGCCATGGGGAGATCCGCGAGTGCAACGAGCTAGCTCACCGGCTCCCCGCGGAAAGCGAGCTATTTCCAAGCCTCAATCCACTTTATATAGTAAACGGAACAGCTCTCTCGGAAAGAGAACTTCTCCATAAAAAAGCCTGACCCTTTAAGGATCAGGCTTTTTGCTTATGCGTTTTGGTAGACGAGGTTTTTGGCAGCTTCTGCTACTTTTTCAAGACCCTGCTGTACGATTTCATCCGCTTTGTCAGGCTGGGCATTGTGGCCTTCGATAATGACTTCATCTTTCACCTGCATGCCGAACAGGCCGCCAAACATATTGCGCATATAATTTAAGGACATTTCCATTGGTGCCATGGACGGATCTGAATACACTCCGCCGCGCGCGTTTAAGAAGATAACACGTTTATCATTCATCAACGGCTGAGGGCCTTCTTCTGTATATTTAAAGCTGAATCCAGCTTCTGCAAGGTAGTCGACAAATGTCTGCAGCTTCGCAGGGATCGTGAAGTTCCACAGCGGGAAGGCAAACACGATAACATCAGCGGCGCTTACCACATCTTTAGCTTTTTGCTTTGCATCAAGCAGACGCTGTTCTAATTCAGTAAGTGCAACACCTTCGTGCTGTTTGCCAAGGCCGCTGAACAACTCCTGCCCGAAATATGGCGTGTCTTCTTCAAACACATCATAGGTTGTTACGTTGGTGCCTTCACTGTCTTTAATATTTTCCAGGAATGTGTCGTGCATTTTTGTAGAAATACCGTCTGGACGGTTATTTGCTTTTACTACTAATACGTTCATTTATTGGTCCCTCCATATTGGATAGTTTTATTCCTAATTAGTCAACAGCAGTTATTATAAAACCTTGAAGGTGAGATTTCAATATATCTGCTTTCAGCTTTTTCATATTAATGGCTACTTGATTCATACTATAAAGAAATCCGACTAAAGGTCTGTTTTATTGATAAATGACAGAATATTACTAAAATTCCAGCTGTGTTTTGGTATTGTTAAAGTATTACTACTATTCAAGGGGGAACCTACATATTTATGCTGACGAAATGGAAATCTCTTATGATCCTGATGTTTACTGTGCTTTTGCTTGTGACTCCTTACCAGTCTTATGTAGATCAGCCGGTGAACGCTTCTTACGAGAATGCGGAGCTTACCGACAAACTTAACGTAATTTTAACCGATGAAAAACTGAATGGTGCGCTCGCGGGTGTAAGTGTACGTTCATCAGATACAGGTGAACTGATTTATGAAAATGACGGCGACCTTCGTTTAAAACCGGCGTCTAATATGAAGCTGATTACCGGAGCGGCCGCTCTTGACACGCTTGGGCCAGAGTATCAATTTACGACAGAGGTGCTGGCAGAGGGAGAAGTAAAGGGAAATGGAAAAATGCTGCAGGGCGATCTTTACTTAAAGGGGAAAGGTGATCCGACCTTAATGGTCGAGGATCTTGAAGCGATGGCCCAGTCATTAAAAGAGAAAGGAATCCGCCAGGTGAAAGGCGATGTAATTGCTGATGATTCGTGGTATGACGATATCCGCTTATCTGAAGATATTTCCTGGAATGATGAAACGAATTATACGGCTGCCCAAATATCAGCACTGACGGTTTCTCCTAATGAGGATTATGATGCCGGCACTGTTATTGTTGAAGCCTATCCTTCTGATCAAAAAGGAGAACCAGCCGAGATAAAGGTTACCCCTGAAAATGACTATGTCAAAATCGTAAATAAAGCGAAAACTGTGGCAAAAGGGGAAACAAAGGATATTTCCATTGAGCGAGAGCATGGTACAAACCAGATTGTCATTGAAGGGGAAATCCCGTTAGATTCCAGCCGCTCCCGGGCGTGGGTAGCCGTGGATGCGCCTGCTATGCTTGCGTTGGATTTATTTGAAGAAGCCCTTAAAAAGCAGGGGATTCAAGTGAAAGGAAAGCAGAGCTACGGAAAAACACCTGAATCAGCGGAACTCCTTGTTTCTAAAGAGTCGATGCCGCTGAAAGATCTGTATATTCCATTTATGAAGCTCAGCAACAACGGTCATGCTGAAGTTTTAGTAAAGGAAATGGGCAGAGTAGAGCATGAAGAGGGAAGCTGGGATAAAGGGCTTGATGTGGTAGAAGCTTTCCTTTCTGAAGTAGGAGTCAATACAAATACCTTAAGAATCCGTGACGGGTCAGGCATGTCTCACGTCAATAATATACCAGCGAACGAATTCACGAAGCTGCTTTATGAAGCAAGAGATAAAGATTGGTTCCCGGCTTACTTGAAGTCGCTGCCGGTAGCTGGAGACAGTGACCGTCTTGTCGGCGGAACACTGCGTAATCGTTTGGCAGGGACGGCAGCGGAAGGAAATGTCCAGGCGAAAACCGGATCGATCACAGCCGTATCTACGATGTCCGGTTATGTGACCACAAAAGACGGAAAAGAACTTGTATTTTCCATTCTTTTAAATAATTACATGGATTCGGTGAGAGATATTGAAGACCAAATAGCAATTACGCTGGCAGAACACGAATTTGAAGAATAAAATAATAACTCCATATAAAAAGGAACTTCCCTCGCGTTAGGAAGTTCCTTTTTAATTTTCTATTTATGACAGGCTTCATAAGTATTTTCTCTAATAAACGCCGGCACTTCACGTAAGGAATTCAGTGTCTGCACGTTATGATTGTGAAGAACATTCGTCTCAATTTTATTATTATACTTCCATTCAAGCTCAGCGGGGATATGGATGGTGTTTAAACCGAGCTTAACTCCCGGAGTTATATCCGTCCTTAACGAATTGCCGATCATCCACGTAGCGTTCCGGTCACAATTAATTGTTTCCACAACTTCCTCGAGAGCAGTCGCGTTTTTATGGATATAAATAAAGATCCGGTCACCAAAATAAGCATATAATTCGAGCTGGTGAACTTTGCGATGCTGATTATCTTCATCTCCGCCCGTAAATAAGTAAAGCTCATGCCCATCTTCTTTCAGCTCATTTAACACTTCATACATATGGGGAAGCGGCTGTACTTCGACCTGAAAGACGCTCTGGGCGATGGTACGGATCCGCTGGACTTCACTTTCTTTAACCGGCCGGTCGTATGTTTTGGAAAAATAACAATACGTATCGACGAGCGACTCTGGAAAGCGAGCGGAGTTTAAGCCGTGTTTTTCAATGTTTTTAATATCAATCTCGAGCTGTTTTTTCTTAATTTCTTGAAGTGATGCCGATGGGAACCAGCTGTTCAGCTCACTTGTAAACTGATCAATGGCTTCCTTGAAATATTTATTGCAGTGAACCAATGTATCATCTAAATCAAAGATTAGTACTTGAGGAGTGGTCATGGTGTGTATCTCCTTTTAAAGGTAAGTACACTTATCATTAGATGGATCGTAAAAAATATGTATAAAGCGGGAAAAGTGCCCGGGAGGCAATTCTCCGGGGCAGTGGAGGGGGAGTTAATCGGGAATAAACAGCAGAGGCTGCGGGAGACCTTCTTCTATCTCCTCGCGTATTGCTCTTGTGGAATTTATAGCTTCTATGCCCGCTCCAATAGATTGAAGATAAGAACCATTGGCCGCTATAATGTCGGCTCTGATTTCTTTTTGCGGATCATCTGTAGAGACTTCGGCTACCACTCCAACAGTACCGACGATCTCGCCAATGGCCTGTACCCACACTCCTAGTAAAATGCCCTCGTCTGCTGAGGATAATTTTCCGTCCCTTTCCTCCTGTATACTGTAGAGTTTAGTGAGATTAATGGCCATCCATAGCTGTCCGGCAGCCTTCAGGATGGAGCCGTAGGCAATATTTTCCTCAAGCTGTCGTTCAATTTTTGGCTTTTTTATCTTTTTCAACCACAGCCTCCCCCTCTCTTAATGTTTCGTGAAGCTTATGATAGCCTATGCGAAAAATGCCTAAGAGAGGTGGGCGGGGATGAAAAAGTAAAAAAGCAAGGGTTACGAAATCAGCTTCCACACCTTTACGACGAGAGATCGAATATCATCTGCCCATTCGCTGTTTTCAGAGGCGGCTTCCATCGAAGCAAGGACACTTTCCATTAAGAAATGACGCGGCTGCTCTGTCTGCAGTTCATTATATAAAAACTCCAGAAAATCCTTCGTTTTACCGGCAGTTTTCGCTTTCAAGTCCTCAATTTCAGTGAGTGCCTCCTGAAGCACATCGTTTAAGTCGGTTTCCGGCGACGGACCGAGCCAGTCTGAAGGCAGTATCAGGTCTCCACGTTCTATTTGCTCCGGAAGCATGGATTTCGTACGGTCCAGGGCATAGCGGACGAGTTTTTTTACATCTACGTCCTGACTGGAGCCGAGCTTCCAGACGTGCATGAGATGATGGATCAATCCAGACAGCATCACGGCATGCTCGAACGTGAAACGGTCCGCATTAGCTGGATAGATGTCTGAGAGCCGGGCGGATATCCAGCGCAGCTCCTCTAAGTGCTGTTCTTTCATATAAGCTTTCAGTTCAGCATCATCAGAAAAAGAAACCGACTCAAAAACAGCAAGTAACCGGTGCTGGCGGCTGATGTTCATACGGACTGTCATTTGATCAATAAAGACTTCCTCATCTTCTGACTCCTTGCCGGCTGCCAGCTCTCTTCGTTTCTGATCCACTTGTTCCTTTATATAATCCAAGATGGCCATTAAGCATTCATTCTTGGAGTTGAAATAGTTATAAAATGTGCCTTTCGCAATGCCTGCTCTGTCTAATATGTCCTGTATCGATGTGGAGGAAAATCCTTGATCGATAAATAGCTTCAGGGCAGCATCGACAATCTGTTTTCTTTTTTTGTTCAATTTTTATCACCTTTTATACTGTTAGTCTACTTCTATTTTAGCTTTTAAAACGCTTAACATCAACACTTTAGAAATGGAAGTATTTTTTTGTTGATATTTTTATACTACGAGTATAAAATATATACTGCTATTATATTTAACGGAAAGAAGGTCTGATGAACATGTCAGAAACCAATCACAATAAAACTCCTTACGGCATGATCGCCATATTATTTATCGGGGCGTTTGTGGCGATCTTAAATGAAACTCTGCTTAATGTTGCTCTTCCATCAATCATGAACGAGTTTGAAGTAAATGCCACGGCCGTACAGTGGCTGTCTACAGGGTATATGCTGGTTAATGGAATTCTCATCCCGGCCAGCGCCTTTTTTATTCAAAGATTTACCGACCGTAAGCTGTTTATGACAGCGATGACTCTGTTTACTTTAGGAACATTTCTAGCGAGCATTTCCCCATCCTTCGGCGTTCTGCTGACGGCACGGATGATTCAGGCATCCGGTTCAGCAATCATGATGCCGCTGTTAATGAACGTCATGCTGACTGCTTTTCCAGTGGAGAAGAGGGGAGCGGCCATGGGAACGTTCGGGCTTGTCATGATTACAGCACCGGCGATCGGTCCGACTTTATCCGGATGGATCATCGAGCATTACAGCTGGAGAATGCTGTTTGACATCGTACTGCCTATTGCTTTACTTACTCTTGCGATTTCAATCTTTAAGCTGAAAGATGTAACACCACAGCGCTCGCTAAAGCTGGATGTATTTTCTCTTATACTATCGAGCATTGGTTTTGGTGGTTTGCTGTACGGTTTTAGTTCAGCAGGAGATCGCGGCTGGGACAGCCCGATTGTCTATGGAACCATTATTGTCGGCGCTGCCGCACTTATTACGTTCATCCTGCGACAGCTGAAAATGGATGATCCGATGCTTGAGTTTAGAATTTACAAATATCCAATGTTTGCTCTATCCTCCGCCATTTCAATTGTCATTGCCGTGGCAATGTTTTCAGCGATGATTTTAATGCCGATCTATGTTCAGACAATACGCGGCATTTCACCGCTTGAATCCGGATTATTAATGCTTCCCGGCGCAATTGTAATGGGGATCATGTCACCGATTACGGGAAGGCTTTTTGATAAGTATGGAGCCCGTGTGCTTGCCGTTACAGGATTAACGATCACAGTCATTACTTCTTATATGTTTAGTAAAATTGGTATGGATACACCGTATTCGACGCTGGTTCTTCTCTATACATTGCGGATGTTCGGGATGGCGATGGTGATGATGCCAGTGATGACAAATGGATTAAATCAATTGCCAGCAAAAGAGAACCCGCACGGAACGGCAATGAATAATACGCTCCAGCAGGTTTCCGGTGCAATTGGATCAGCACTGCTCATTACCGTTATGAACATAAGGACAGAATCAGAAGCGAAGGACCTTGCAGCATCTGCCGCTGCTAATGCGGCTTCAGCTCCAACTGCTCAGGGTGCGGCTGAAGCACAGCAGCAGATTATGAATCAGGCAATGTTAACAGGCATTAACTTTACGTTTCTTATTTCCACACTGATCGCTATTGTAGCTTTAATTCTTGCCTTCTTTATTCAACGGGTTGAGCCGCCGAAAGAGAAGCAGGTGGAAGCAAAGAAAGAAGCCATGCCTTCTCAGCAGGTTGTTACAGAACCATAAAAGTAAGATAGAACAAACGTAAACGCTCATGTTTACGTTTGTTTTTTTATCTCGATTTTCCGAGAAGAGATGAATTCTGTTCCGTTTACTGGGGCAGGAAAAAAGCGGCTGGGAAATAGCTCGCTTTCCGCGGGGAGCCGGTGAGCTAGCTCGCTGCACTCGCGGATCTCACCTTGGCTCTATCTCCCTGCAGGAGTCTCGCCATTTCCCAGCCTCTTTAATGAGGATGGTGTAAACGGAACGCTGTAATCTCAGTAAGCTCTTTAATGGGAACGCTCTTCTAAAATGTTCCGTTAGTCCGAAAAACATAAAGGGCCGGGGGAAACGGCGAGACTCCTATGGGAGGATAGAACAGGGTGAGATCCCGGAGGGCTAAAAGCCCGAGGAAGCTCACCGTTCGCCCATGGAAAGCGAGTGGTTTCCCCAGGCCCGGTTCTCTATATTCAAGCAAACGGAACTCTCTTCCCGTTTAACTGGGAAACAAGAAGCCTACTTGGGAGTTCACCGTGCTGCCATGAAAAGCGGCTCTTTCCCCAGATCCGACCCATCTCATTGAGATAAACGGACCCAGGTTCCCGTAAGCTTTCACAACAAGTATACAAAAAAAAGAGCCTTCCCGGCTCTCTTTTTTAATCATTCATTTTTGCAGTTCAATTACATAACTTCCCCGATCTGTAATCAAAGAAAAACGCCGATCATCATATTGATACTGCGCCGAATCCTCCAGCGGAATCTCATACACAGGAGAAGGCAGGGGTTCATATTCTCCTCTGTCCGTTTCCGTTTGTCCTTTACCAGTTAGCTGCAGCTCATGCGCCGGCTCGTATTCATCCGAACGCCGGGTATTTGTGGAATAGGAGACTTCATTCAAATCCATAAAAATCGTATCTTCATCTCCCTGTTCCTGCTTCGTAATTTTAATCGTCTGTCCGCTCCATTGCTGCAGCTTTTCGTTAAACTGCTCAATGCTTAATTGCTCGCTCATGAAGATCCCTCCTGTTCTTTATGTTTTCCCAGCTTTTAGGAATCATACCCTCAAGCGTCCCCAGTAAAACTATTTCAATTTCAAAATTTTTTACGGGCTGCAAACTCAGTGATAGCAATGCGTGAGTACAAAGTAATGCTCCCTTTTTTCTACAAAATTTTCAGAATATTGTTGACTCTGATGTATATACAGGATTATAATTTAAATGTAAGCCTTTTCATATATTTTTTGGTCGTTCCCTAAAACGTTTTCGTATGATTTGAAGTAAAGATACTTTGATAGCCGTAAAATGATTTTTTTCATTTTATTGACTATATACTTTTTAGAAAAAGGGGAGGAATAAACATGACATTTGGGAAAAAGATGCTCGGCATTCTGATTTTAATGCTTGTTTTCTTGGCAGCGTGCAGCGGCGGGGATTCGGGGAATGAAAGTGCGGAAGGCGAGTCTGGCGGCGATTCTTCAGGATCAGCAGACAGTATTACGATTTTCCAAAGTAAAGTTGAAATATCTGATCAGCTTGAAGCGCTGGCGGAGCAATATACAGAGGAAACTGGAGTCGATGTTGAGATTTGGGGGACTACGGGAGATGACTATTTCTCACAGCTGCAAATTCGTTTGAACAGCAACCAGGGTCCATCTATTTTTACACTTGGTAATGAAAGAGAAGCAGAGAGACTGGAATCTTACTTATATGATATGAGCGGGGAATCCTTTACAGAGGATATCGCGCCTAATATGGAATTAGCGCTTGATGACCAGATTGTAGGTATTCCATATGGAGTAGAAGGTTATGGACTTGTTTACAACAAAGACTTAGTGAATGCGGAAGACATTACAGACTATGATTCTTTCGTAAGTACAATGGAAGAATTAAAGGGACAGGATGTAAATCCGCTCAGCCTTTCACAGGAAGCTTTCTTCTTAATCGGCCATATGAGTAACTATCCTTTCGCTCTTCAGGATGATTATCGCGAATTTGTGAATCAGCTGAGCGCAGGGGAAGTAACGATGGCGGAGACAGAAGAATTTCAGGAGTTCGGCAAGTTCCTTGAAGCGATTAAAGCGAACGCTTCAAACCCGATGGACGTTAACTATGACGAGCAGATGGGTGATTTCGCTACAGGTGAAACCGCAATGGTTCACCAGGGGAACTGGGCGTATGGCATGCTGGCAGACTATGATGTAGATTTTGAAATCGGCATGATGCCTTTTCCACTAAATGGCAATGATAAGCTGGCAGTTGGTGTCGGTGGAAACTGGGCTGTTAATGGTACGAAGGATGAAGGAGAAATCCAGGCAGCTGTTGATTTCCTTGAGTGGATGCATACGAGTGAAGAAGGCAAGCGCTATATCGTTGAGGAGTTCGGATTCGTTCCGGCAATGACAACGATTGAAGCAACTGATCTTGACCCGCTTTCTCAAGCAGTCTATGAAGCTTCTAACAGTGGAGAAACGATTCCTTGGGCTCAGAACTACTTCCCGGCTAATGTCATCCAAAATGACTTTACACCGGTTGCCCAGGAGTTCTATTTAAATGAAGATATGACAGGAGAAGAAATGATCGAGCAGCTGGATGCCGCCTGGCAGAATGCCTCACAGTAATTTTTACAAAAAGGGGACTGGTTCTTTTAAGGAAGAACTTGTCCCCTGCTCTTTCATTTAATACTGCAGGAAAGAAGGGATGGACGTGAACAAAAAGAAAAACTGGGCATGGTTCCTGCTGTTTACAGGACCATTGATCCTTATCTTTGCCACGGTCGTCATTATCCCATTTATTATTGGTATCTTTTATTCATTTTTTCAGTGGGATGGAATTAGTGCTAATCCAATGGTGGCCAATGGGATCGACAACTATACAAGGCTCTTAGACGATACACGGTTTATCGATTCCGCGTGGATCACGATTAAGTTCACCGTCCTGTCGGTGATATCTGTAAATGTAGTCGGCCTCGCTTTTGCCTTGTTTGTTACTTCAAAGCTTAAAATTGCAAACACGGCGCGCACAATGTTTTTTATGCCTTATTTAATCGGCGGTCTGATTCTTGGTTACATCTGGCAGTTCGTTTTCTCTGATGTGCTTGAGCTGATCGGGGAAGTTACAGGGCTGGAGAGTGTTTTCTTTAACTGGCTGAATAATGCAGACTTTGCTTTATACGCTCTCGTTTTCGTATTTACGTGGCAGATGGCAGGATATGTGATGATTATTTATATTACCGGCATTCAAGGGATTCCTAATGAGATTATTGAAGCCGCTAAAATTGATGGGGCAGGGCGCTGGCAGCAGTTAAGAAAAATTACGTTTCCTCTGCTTATGCCTGCCTTTACGATCAGTTTATTTCTTGCTTTATCACAGGCCTTCAAAATTTACGATGTGAACCTTTCCTTAACAAACGGCGGACCGGCCAATGCTACGGAACTGTTTGCGATGAACATTTTTAATGAAATCTTCGGCTATGGCAACTACGGGTACGGCCAGGCAAAAGCCATTGTTTTCTTTTTAATCGTTGCGGTCGTTTCCTTAACTCAGGTGTACATTACGAAGAAACGGGAGGTGGAGATGTAATGAAAAAACCAGGAAATTACGTAAAAGAAGTCCTGCTTTTCTTACTGGCTCTCTTGTTTCTTTCCCCGATCTACATAATAGGGGTTAACTCGTTTAAAGATCGGGCAGCGCTTTATGAAAATGTCCTCGCTTTGCCGGAAAGCTTCAGTCTGGAGTTCTACAAAAAAGCGATGGAGGAAATGAATTTCATGACGGCACTGTATAACTCTTTATTCATCACCGTTATTTCGGTAATTATTATCGTTATTTTATCTTCGATGACAGCGTGGATGCTGGCTCGTACCAACCGTCCGATCAGCCACATTATTTTTATGACGTTTATCGCGACGATGCTGATTCCGTTCCAGACGATTATGATGCCGCTTATGCAGCTGATGGATACGATCATGGATACGACAGGTCTTCAGATGCTGAACACAAGAGGCGGGCTCATCTTTATGCACGTTGGTTTTAACTCAAGCATTTCCGTGTTTTTGTATCATGGATTTGTTAAATCGATTCCGATATCACTGGAGGAAGCAGCAACGATTGATGGGGCCTCGAAGTTCGGGATTTTCTGGAGAATTATTTTCCCAATGCTTAAGCCGATCACGGTGACGGTGCTCATTATTAATGTTATCAGTATTTGGAATGACTACCTGCTCCCATCTTTAACGTTAACATCTACAGATTTGCGGACGATCCCGCTGTCGACGTTCTATTTCTTCGGTGAATTTACGATTCAATGGAATCTGGCAATGGCGGGTCTTGTATTAACGATCATCCCTGTCATCATTTTCTATGGGCTGGCTCAGAAGCACATTATTAAAGGCATCGGAGAAGGTGCCGTTAAATAACAGCAAAGGAGGAGAAGGATATGCAGAGCTACTCGGGAATCTTCGGGGCGCTTCATTTTATTACCACATGGTTTATGCGGCTGACGTCGATTAATATCATTTGGTTTATTATCAACCTGCCTGTTTTTATCGTGGGTGCAAGTGTAATGATCAGCTACAGGACCCCCGCTGATATCGTTTATCTGTCTCCTTTGCTGCTGCTTGTGCCGGTGTTGTCTTTCCCGGCAACGACAGCGCTGTTTGCTATCGCCCGGGACTGGATGATGGAACAGGACCATGATTCTCTCACAAAATCTTATCTGTCCTATGTAAAAGGAAATTATAAAAAGAGCATGACGGCCGGATTTATCTGGGTTCTATTCTGGGTCATCTGGGCGGTGGATTTGTACCTTTTAACTGGAATAAACAGCTTGCTTGCGGCCGTTTTCGCCATGCTCGGTGTTCTGCTCTTTGTAACGACGATTCACTTTTTCTCCTTAAGTGTGCACTATCACATGAGCATCCGGCAGCTTATTGTAAACAGCCTGATGATGACCGCCGGAAAACCGCTGCTTACTATAGCCACAGGACTTATCAGTGTATTCCTGCTCTATATCAGTACAGAGATCTGGTTTCTCGTTATCTTTTTCACAGGCTCGCTGACCGCCTGTATTTCCTTTTATTTATTTTACCGTTCCTACTTAAGGATCAAGCATGAATAAAGCTTGAGATCCTTGTTACTTCACAGGGAACTTTATAGACTCCTTTTCTATGGCTTGAGATCTCTTTTCTATAAGCTTCAGATCATCTATGCTGAGAGAAGTGAGCTATTTTAATTCATAACGCGTGCAGAAAGCGGGGGAAATGCATGTCCACCATCAGGGATGTAGCCAAAGAAGCGGGGGTATCGGTGAGTGTCGTCTCTAAAGCCTTTAACAACTATGCCGATATCAATCCAAAGACAAGGGAGAGAATATTAGAGATTGCTATGGAGCTCAATTATTCTCCCAACCTTGCAGCGAAAAATCTATCTTCGAAGAAGCAGAAGAATATAGGATTAATCTCATCAGCTGTATTGAATCATAACGAAAAAGATACGAATGCCTATGAAGTCATTAAAGGGATCTATACGGCTGTAGAAAAAAGAGGCTATGATCTGTCGATTTTCTTAATAGATTCACAGAAGCAAAAGCAGAAGAGTTATGCCCAATTCTGCCGGGAGAGGAACATCGGCGGTGCGATTCTGCAAGGCATGAGGACAGATGATCCTTATTTCAAAGAATTGGTAGATACGAAAATACCGTGTGTTTGTGTCGACATGCATACAGATGATACCAACCCCTATATCGGCGGTGTATCGCTCGATAACCGTGCGGCTGCCAAAGAAGCAGCCGTCCATTTGCTTGAAAATAATCATAGAGAAATCGTCATCGTAGCCGGAACAAAGGAGACGATGGTGAATGAGGAGCGTCTGCAGGGAGTAGAAGACGCTCTGAGAGAGACTGGCCTTACTATAAAAGATATCCATATTTTATATGCGGATTTTTCAGAAGAAAAGGCTTATCAGCTGGCGAAAGAGCAGCTGAAAACAAAACAGCCGAGTGCTTTTCTCTGCTTCAGTGATCTTATGGTATTCGGTGTCATGAAAGCTGTCCGGGAGGCCGGCTTACGCATTCCGGAAGACCTGTCGATTACAGGCTTCGATAACCTGCCCTTCAGCAGCCTGACGTCACCGCCTTTAACAACGATCCAGCAGGATTTCTTTGAAATTGGAAATCAATCGGCCCGGCTGTTAGCTGATTTAATGGAAGGAAAACTCGATCGTCATCATATTTTTGTAAACTATGAACTTGTGAAAAGAAAAAGTGTCCGAAAAATACAGGCAAAGGAGTAAAGAGATGGACTATCGTGTCATAAAGGAAGGCGATGTATTTCTTACGACAGAAAAAAACGGCGACATCGCAGCAGGGGATGGGAAAGGATACGGTCTTTATACTCAGGATACGCGATTCTTAAGCTGTTTTGAGCTGAAGTTGAACGGAAAGAAACCTGCACTGCTTTCATCGAGGGATGATCAAAATTATCGAGCGACGATGGTTCTTGTTGAAAATGAAGAAGACGTTGGTGCCATAGAAGCCGTCCGTAATCGGTTTATTTACGGGGGAATCCTATATGAACGTCTGACGTTTACCAATTATTTTTTGGAAGCGAGCCAATTTGAAGCGTCTGTAAGCTTTGATGCCGATTTTCAGGATATGTTTATCGTCCGCCAATTTCAAAGCGGTGAAGTAGGAAGGCGGACGGGCCATGCGGTTAAGCCGCAATCGGTCGTCATCAGCTATGAAGGAAAAGACGACACAGCCCGTGAAACGGTGATTGAATGGGACGCTCTTCCCCATCATATCAGCAGTGAGGGAACCATCCACTTCGCATTTGAACTTCAGCCGAAGCAGCAGCAGTCCGTTACGATTACCGTTACTCCTGTAATTGATGGACAAAAGAGAGAGGCGCTCCCTTTTGAAGAAGCGCTCTCCCTGCTTGAGGCTTCCTACCATAACTGGATGGCGGAGGGGACTAAAGTAAGAAGTGACCATTCCATTTTTGACGAAGTATATAAGCGCGGGGTCCTTGATGTGAGAATGCTGATGACAGACGTTGGCTTCGGCCGCCTTCCTGTGGCAGGGGTCCCGTGGTTTTCCGTGCCTTTCGGAAGGGACAGCCTGATTACTGCTTTATTTATGCTGCCTTTTCGGTCAGACGAAGTAAAAGGGACGCTCCGGACGCTTGCCCACTACCAAGGGAAAGAAGAGCGACCGGAACGCGATGAGCAGCCAGGGAAAATTATGCACGAAATTCGTTATGGAGAATTGGCTAAGACAGGGCAGATTCCGTTTAGTCCATATTATGGCACGGTCGATGCGACACCGTTGTTTATTATACTTGCCGCTGAGTATTACGAGTGGACAGGTGATCTTGCGTTTATCCGTGAACTGAAGCCGGCCATTGATGCTGCCTTTCAATGGATCGATACTTATGGAAGCATTAATCAGGACGGATTTATTCAGTTTGCGAAAACAACAGCGCACAGCTTCATAAACCAGGGCTGGAAGGATTCTGATAACTCGAACGTTCATCAAAATGGCACACTGGCAGAAGATCCGATTTCCTTAGCTGAAGTCCAGGGATATGTTTATCAGGCCAAGCAGCATATGGCTGTGATTTACCGGCAGCTCTCGGAGGTAGACAGAGCCGGGCAGCTGGAAAAAGAAGCCGCAGTACTAAAAGAGAAATTTGAAAATACCTTCTGGATGGAAGAGGAACAATTTTACGCTCTGGCGCTTGACGGGGAAGGGAAGCGTATCAAAGCGATCACTTCAAACCCGGGCCATGTGCTTATGTCCGGCATGCTGGAGGAAGAGCGGGTGAGGCGTACAGCTGAAGTATTGACGAAGCAGCCGTTATTCAGCGGGTATGGTGTAAGGACGATGTCGAGCGAATCTGTCGGCTACTACCCGATGAGCTATCATAACGGCAGTGTCTGGCCCCATGATAACGCCATGATTCTGCTCGGTTTAAACAAAACCGGGTGTAAAAAAGAGGCCCTTACCATTATGGAGGGCATGCTTGAGGCTGTTCAGTCGTTTGAGAACCTGCGGCTGCCGGAATTGTTTTGTGGATATGATAAAGAAATTGGAAGCTTAGTACCTTATCCAACGACATGTTCTCCCCAGGCCTGGGCTGCTGCATCTGCTTTTGTTTTTTTACAAACCATAATCGGATTTTTCCCTAACGCTGTAAAAGGCGAAATAAAGGTAAATCCCTGCTTTTTAAAAGAAATGAATGAAATCAGGGTGGAGGATATGCGTGTTGGAAACGGGGTCATCTCGTTGAAAATTACCCGCATAAAAGAAAGTTATCAAGTCGAGGTAATAAAAAACACTTCAGGCTGGAAGCTGCGCCAGCTGTGAAATTGGAGGCTGTCGATCGATGGTCGACAGCCTTATAGATACATCATTGCACTTTAACTTCGATCTGTTCTACGGCATTATAACCATAGCCTTTTCTATTCCAAAACGCCTCCATCGGCTGCACGCGTCCTGCTGAATCACGGGCTCTCGTCATTATCGTATATTCTCCTTTTTCATAAGCCGGCCATTGCCACGTCCACGAGACCCACTCATAGGCTGAAGGACGGCGCTCTAAAAGAACAGGGGCCCATGATTCTCCACCGTTTGTGCTGATTTCTACTTCTGTAATTGTACCTTCTCCTGTCCAGGCAATCCCTTTTATTGTATGTTCTCCTGTATCCAGCGTATCGCGATTGACCGGCTGCTGAATGGTTGAGTTAACGTTTAGTGTTGTTACTGGAAAAGCGCCCTCATTGCTTTCTTTATTCGGGTAGTAAATATAATCTATCGCCTGAAATGGACCTTCAAATGAAGATTCTGTCACAGTAATCTGCTTAATCCATTTCACTGAAGCCATCGCATACCATTGTGGCACAATTAATCGTAATGGCTGACCGTGTTTATAGGGAAGCGGTTCACCGTTAAACTGAAAGGCAACTAGCGTGTCCGGATGAAGGGCTTTATCAAATGGCAGGCTTCTTTTGAAGGGATGGACCTGGTCTGTATCCGGCCGTTTTCCTTCATCATATCCTTCAATGACAACTTCTTTTGCCTGACTTGAGATTCCGCAGTATTGCAGGAGGTCACGAAGCGGGACGCCCGTCCAGTACCCCTGGCTGATCGCTCCCTTTTCCCACTGCTCGCCAAATACTTTCGGCTCAAAGAAGCTGCGTTTATTGCCGGCACATTCTAATGCCACTTTAAGCGTTTTAGAAGGAAACCGACTCAAATCTTCCATAGAAAAAAGTGTTGGGCGCTGAAGAGCTCCATTTACCGGCAGCCAGGAGCTGCTAGAAGAAAGGCTCGGGTATGGAAAGTGATTCCGCCGGTAAAAGAGCTCGTGCTTTATTCGATCGGCCTCTACAAATGAAACCGGCATTTCCTGGTTTTCCGGAATGACACTGCGGGTGATTAAATAAGGCTTTGAAAAGTTATAGCTGCTCATCATTTACCTCCTGTTGCAAATTCACATAATAATTGGTGTCTGTCTGTTATAGTTATAAGTAAAAGGATATGTGGAGTGTCATAATGAAACGAAAATCCATTCTTGAGAAAATGAAAAATCATCAACCGAAAGTGATTGGCCAAAAGAACTTAAACAAGTATTCCCTTCTGCTGCCTCTTATTGAAAAAGAGGGGGAGCTTCACCTTCTGTTTGAAGTGCGCTCCCTCAACATGAGGCGCCAGCCTGGAGAGATTTGTTTCCCTGGAGGAAAAGTCGATAAGGAAGATCAGGCTGCTAAAGATGCCGCGGTAAGAGAAGCGAAGGAAGAGCTCGGAATCAGCGACTTGGATATCCAGAATGTTTATCCGTTTGATTACATGGTTTCCCCGTTTGGAATGATGGTAACCACATATGTGGGATTTTTAAACTGTGAGGAGAATTTACTTAAGCCAAATCCGGCCGAGGTAGAGGAAGTTTTCACAGTGCCGCTGTCTTTTTTTAAAAATAACGAACCCGACATCCATTACGTGAATTTTGAAGTGAAACCGGATGAAGGGTTTCCTTTTGATTTGATTCCAAACGGAAGAGAGTATGAATGGACGACAAGACAAGCGGAAGAATACTTTTATCATTACGAAGGACGGGTGATATGGGGGCTGACAGCAAGGGTGCTGCATGCTTTCATTGAAAACCTTGAATAGGTGTGATTATAAAAAGGAGTGCTCTTACAGAAGAGCACTCCTTTTTATTAGAGAAGAATGAAATGCCAGTCTCCGGTAAAGTCTAGAAATAATGGTATTTCACGGAGGGGCATTATGGAAGAACATTATGAAGTCATTATACGCTCTATTATTGCGTTCAGCTTATTGATTGTGGGAGCCCGGATTCTTGGCAAGCAGACGATTTCCCAAATGACGATCTTTGACTTTGTCGCATCCATTTCTCTGGGGGCCATTGCGGCGAACCTGGCCTTTAATACATCAGTGAAGATTCATCATATCGTATTGGCCTATACTATTTTTGTTATTGTGTTATATTTGATCGCGCTCTTGTCTTTGAAAAACAGGAAAAGCCGGAAGTTCTTTGCGGGCGATCCTACCGTTATTATTGAAAATGGAAAAATCTTAGAGCATAACATGAAAAAAATGCGCTACACCCTTGATTACTTAAACCAGCAGTTAAGAGAGAAGGATGTATTTGACATTAAAGAAGTGATGTATGCGCTAATTGAAACGAACGGCTCGCTTACTGTTCTTAAAAACCCGGAGAACCGGAATATTACGAAGAAGGACATGTTGCAATACGTCCAGCCTGAACAGCAGCTTCCCATTGAATTAATTATGGATGGATAGATTATTACCCAAAATTTAAAAGATAATAACCTCACAGATTCCTGGCTGCAGGCAGAGCTTGATAAGAGAAAGGTTACCATTCAGTAAGTAAATTATGCGGTCATGGCTGCAAATGGAAGTGTTTATATCGATACTTACAAGGACAACATTCAGTCACCGGCAGATCAGGAGTAACTACCTTCTCGCCAGTCCCCTTTCAAAGGCTGCCAGGTGGTTTCGTGAGGCATCGCGAAGGCGGGTAAAAACTCGCCTCATGTCTGCTGGTAAATTGAAGGTTAGAAATTTTTCGTACATGGCAATGTTATCGATTTCTCCCTGAACCCCGGCAGCATAAGCCCCTTTAATAGTCGCGGGAGTTGTAACAAAACTGGCTGCGATCCCTGGATCAGGTACCTGCACCTGATATATTCGAAACAAAGTTAGAAGGGCCCGGATATGTTGAAGCTCCGCCTGTTTAATCCGCGTAAACGTTTGAATATAGCCGAAGTTCTGCAGGATGTTATTATAGCGGGCCTGGGCCAGGTATTCATCCTCCATGGCATATTGAAGCATTTGATTTAGTGTCAGGCTTTGAGCCTGGAGAGCTCCTTTAGCTCCATAATTTTCCTGAGTAGGCTGTCTCTCCTTTCTTACAGCTTGTTTAAAAAATATAAAAACCAGACCGCGTGGTTCTGTTCATCTGCTGCCGCGCGATGAAAAGATTCTTTCACAAATTGATTAGGCGCATTTTCAGCAATATCTAAATAAAAATCTACCGTATTTTGTTCATCCTTAAAGGCGGAGTCGATTCCTTCTGCAAAGGTTCCCGGACATTCCTCTACTAGTTCAGGCGTGTACTGCTGACCCGTCAGCTGTGTGTAAATGGACGAAAAAGTCTGGAAGTGACGCTCCTCATCACCTCTTATTTCTAATATCTTTTCCTTTGTCTGCTCATCTGGAGCCATTTCCGCTAGCTTTTCATAACACGTGATTGCTGTGTACTCCCCGTTGATTGCCTTTTGCAGGTCGGCTGTTAAATCTCTTGTTCTCTGGTAATCCTGGGCATAGTAAGGGTAATTCTGATAGTAATATGGATTCGTATACATATTGGCATATCCCCCTAAATCATAAACTTATTTTATCGTATGAATTAGGAGAGGGGGCTTATGCCTGTTTGTCTAAAAAAGCTTGTCCTGCGATTTCTGCAGAATGGGCTTTAAGAGTATTGGAGAAGCCGGCGAGCGAGCTAAATTGCATTCACGGATCTTACCCTGGATATATATTGCTGCAAGAGTCTCTTTATTGCTTCGTTTTTTCTCAATGGTGAAAGAGAAAGAGCTGTTCCGTTTATCAAGTACGGATAAAAGCGGCTGGGAAATGACTCGCTTTCCGCGGGGAGCCGGCGTTGCACTCACGGATCTCACCCTGGCTCTATCTCCTGGAAGAAGTCTCGTTATTGCTTCATTTTCTTCTTAATGGTGAAAGAGAAAGAGCTGTTCTGTTTATCAAGTACGGATAAAAGCGGCTGGGAAATAGCTCGCTTTCCGCGGGGAGCTGGTGAGCTAGCTCGTTGCACTCGCGGATCTCACCCTAGCTCTATCTCCCTGCAGGAGTCTCGCCATTTCCCAGCCTATTTACCGGTGATGGTGTAAACAGAACATTGTATCTAGAGGAAAATCCTCTCTCTAGTTTTCTTATCTTGATGTTCCGTTACTCTAAGAAAACATAAAGGGTCGGGGGAACGGCGAGACTCCTATGGGAGGATAGAACAGGGTGAGATCCCGGAAGGCTTTAGCCTGAGGAAGCTCACCGTTCGCCCATGGAAAGCGAGTCTTTCCCCAGGCCCGGTTTTCGATATTAAAGCAAACGGAACTGGACACTCATATTTTTGAGAATCAAAGAAGCCTTATGGAAACACGGAACAAAGGTAAGATCCTGTAAGGCTTTAGCTAGTGTAAACTACCCGTTGGCCCATCGAAAGCGAGCTGTTTCCCCAGGACCCGATTCTCTTCATCAAGGTAAACGGAACGGATCACCTTCCCGGGAGGTAAATTCTGAGGCAGATGTGCGTTCACCTATGGAAGCTCCCATGGGCTGGTCAGCCGCTTAAAGAGGTTTAACAAAATGAAAGCCTGTCCTGCAAATTTCCACAGGACAGGCTTTTTATGTTTAATAATTGACAGCTTCTTCCCTACGCTGTTGTTCCTGTACTTCCTTTTCCGTCTTCTTGATGTCCCGCTTCATCAGCAGGGAAAGGATAAAGGCCAGCGTAATCAGGGCGAAGAATACATAGAATACGGCCGTGTAGCCGTCGGTTCTTTCACGGATTTGAGTAACAAGCATCGGTCCGAAAACGCCCCCAAGTGACCATGTTGTCAGCAGGTAGCCGTGAATAGAGCCGAGCTGCTTCGTTCCGAATAAGTCGCCGATAAAGGCAGGTAAATTGGAGAATCCTCCACCGTAGCAGCTGACGACAAGGAAAATGAAAAGCTGGAACAAGATAACATTTGTCGTAAGCGGCAGTGTAAAGAAGGCGACCAATTGAATGATAAAAAATATGAGAAATACATTAGAACGGCCTAGGTAGTCAGACGCTGCGGCCCAGCCTATACGGCCTCCACCGTTAAAGATTCCCATAATCCCGACCATTGCGGCTGCAGAAGCGGCGGACAGCCCAACGACTTCCTGAGCCATCGGGGAAGCAACCGAAATCATCATGATTCCGGCGGTTGTGTTAATGAGCATCATGCCCCAAAGCAGCCAGAAACGCCTCGTCTTCACAGCTTCTCTTGAAGATAACTGCTGCAGGTCTTTTTTGAAGACCTTCTTTCCAGACGCAATATTCTTCTTCATAGAGGCCGGCATCCAGCCTTCAGGAGGCGGGGCAATATAAGAAGCGCCCAGCATGATGAAAACAAAATAAGCTGTACCGAGAATATAAAAGGCGTTTGATATGCCGACTGTGGACATGAGCTGATCGGCTACTGGTGCGGTAATTAATGCACCGGTACCAAACCCGAGGACGGCGAGTCCTGTTGCAAGCCCTCTGCGGTCAGGAAACCATTTGACGAGAGTCGATACTGGTGAAATATAGCCAATCCCGAGACCGAGCCCACTGGCGAGCCCGTAAGTCAGCAGGAAAAAAATCAGAGAATCAGAAGCAATGGCTAGACCAGAGCCTGCCTGTCCCAGACCAAATAGAACGGCAGAGACCATCGCCGACTTTCTCGGTCCGGCTTTTTCTACGAATTTTCCAAACATGGCGGCTGATGAACCAGCAAGCGCCATCATAATTGTAAAGGCGATCGTAACTTGTGTTGGAGTCCATCCCATTTGTTCACTGACAGGGGTTGTATACACACTGTAGGCGTACGCTCCTCCAATCGATAAGTGAATGGCAATGGCGGATAATGCAATGAACCATCTGTTCTTCGTGGCTTTCATGTAGATCCTCCTTCAGCATCTTTGCAAACGTATACATATGAGAATACATACTAAGCGGTATAAAATCAAATTATTTCGAAAAATTTAAAATATCTGCAAATTATTGTGGGATTTTGTAAAAATTTAAAAAGCCCGTCCCTTCAACTGCAAATTCGCACACATAGTTCTATTGAATTATTTATTTTGTTCTTTTTAATGAAAAAACAAAGGGATTTTAAGTAATTAGCACGATTCTCAATTTTCTGAAATTGACATATAGTTAATATGTTGGAAAATTATACATAAATGGGGAGTGTGTAAGTTTGAGGTCAAATAAAGCTTTTTCAGTGGCAATGGTCGCAGCTTTAAGTTTTGGGTTGCTGACAGGACCAGTATCTGCACAGAAAGTACAAGCAGCTGATCCCGCTTCAGCAAAACAAGGAGTAAAAACAGAACAGACCCATGGTCAGGGTCCTTTTGATTTAGCAGTCGCTAATGAAGAACGGCTGATTGAGATGTTAAAAGAAAGAGGAGAGATTCCTGAGAACGCTTCTGCTGAAGAGGCAGACAAAGCACTCAATCAATTTTTAGAGAAGAAGTCGGAAGCCGCGAAGGAAATGGATAATGAGGGAGAACTCAATGAAGAGAAGGCCAAGCTTGAAAAGGAAGTTAACGAAAAACTGAAAAAAGATAATAAAGGAAAAGCGAAAGGTAAAGGGAAGAAAGGGAAGAAAAACCTCGACTCTGTTGTGGAAGAGGAGTATAACGGTGATGTCAGAAAAGACAACGTCCTTGTACTTTTAGTTGAGTTTCCTGATCACCCTGCCAGTCAAATAAACTCTGATGATACAGATATGTATTATGACGATTATTTAAAAGAGCACTATGAGGATATGGTGTTTGGAGAAGACGGATATGAGGGACCGAACGGGGAAAATCTCGTATCTATGAAACAATTTTATGAAGAACAGAGCAACGGCGCTTATACGATAGATGGACAAGTTGCCGGCTGGTATAAAGCTAAAAAACCGGCCGCTGAATATGGCACGAATGTGCCGGCGCCTGATGGAAGTGACAAGGATGCAAGAGGCCTAGTAAGAGAGGCGCTTGAGGCTGCAGCAGCAGATCCTACTATTAATCTGGCAGACTATGACCAGGAAGACCGTTATGATTTAGACGGTGACGGAAACACACGCGAGCCGGACGGGCTTGTCGACCACTTAATGGTTGTTCACTCTGCCGTAGGGGAAGAAGCAGGGGGCGGACAGCTTGGTGGAGATGCGATCTGGTCTCACCGCTGGAACCTTGGAAGTGTATTTGCAATCCCTGGAGCTCCTGATGCTGAAGTTCCTTACTGGGGCGGCGGAATGGCAGCTTATGACTATACCGTTCAGCCGGCTGATGGTGCGGCTGGAGTGTTTGCTCATGAATACGGGCACGACTTAGGTTTACCAGATGAATACGATACCGCTTATTCTGGTGCAGGAGAAGCGGTCGCTTACTGGTCGATCATGGCGAGCGGAAGCTGGGCCGGAGATATTCCAGGCACAGAGCCGACAGGATTCAGTGCTTATGCGAAAGAGTACCTGCAGGCAGCCCACGGCGGCAACTGGCTGAAATATGAAGAAGTGGATATCAACGAAATTAATAAAAAAGGCAGCGAATACTTACTCGACCAGGCTAATACGAAAGGTACAAACTTAGATGCCCTTCGTGTCAACCTGCCGGATAAAGTAACTCAAATCAACACACCGTTCAGCGGGGAGTATCAATATTTCAGCGGAAGCGGCAATAACCTTGATAACTCAGCGATTATGAACGTGGATTTATCAAATGCCGATTCTGGTGAGCTGGTGTTTAAAGCGTGGTATGATATCGAAACCGATTGGGATTACGGTTCCGTACAAGTAAGTGAAGATGGAGAAACGTGGGAAGCAATTCCTGGTAACATTACAACAGATACCGACCCACACGAGCAAAACCCTGGCCACGGAATTACTGGTCAATCAGATGGTTGGATTGATGCCAAGTTTGATTTAAGCGACTATGCTGGCAAGAATATTCAAGTGAAAATTAATTACTGGACAGATGTGGCGGCAGTTCTTCCTGGTCTATATGCAGATGATATTACTGTAAATGTCGATAGTGAGAAAGTATTCTTTGACGATGCGGAAGGTGAGCCGAAAGTAGAGCTTGATGGATTTACGAAGGATGACGGTTCGAAAACTTCCGAGCATTACTACTTGCTTGAGTGGAGAAACCACGAAGGTGTCGATGAAGGATTAAAGCATATCCGCCGCGGCGAGAGCTTAATGGTATATGATCCAGGCTTAGTCATCTGGTATGTTGATAATCAATATAGTGATAACTGGACTGGTGCTCATCCAGGTGAAGGCTACCTGGGAGTTGTGGATGCGGATCAAAAAGGTATTTTGAGAAGTGACGGCGAACCTGCTTCGACTCGCTTCCAAATTCACGATGCAGCGTTCAGCCTTCGTCATGACGAGAAGATGTTTATCGATTACCGTGACACTTTAGGCTATACGATTGAAGATAAGAATAAACAGTTTGTAAAAGCTTTTGATGATAGCAAAAATTATTTAAACCCAGTCCTTCCTGATGCAGGACGCAACGTTCCTGAATATGGACTGAATATCGAAGTAACCGGCGAAGCGAAAGATCGTACGGTTGGAAAAGTTAAATTGACTAGAGACTAATTTTAAAGAAAAAAATAAGCCCGGCATTTTGGAGGTCCTTCCTGCCAAAATGCCGGGTTTCTTTATAGTTACAATGACGAGTGAATGACTTTTTTATAGTACATTACAGAAAGAAGGCCGAAAATGGAGTAAAGGACCGTATACACACCCATAACGATAAACATAGGCGCCCACAGTTCGGTTCCAAACAAGAACCAGCCAGATTGGACGGCAAAGTAACTGTGGAAAAGGCCAACGATCAGCGGAATACCGAAGTTAAATACCTGCTTGCCTGTAATCCCCCTGATGAGGTCGCCTCTTGTGAATCCTAGTTTTCGTAAAATTGTATAATTTGACTTCTCTTCTTCACTTTCCTCCATTTGTTTAAAGTAAAGAATACAGCCGGAAGTGATTAAAAAGGTAAGACCGAGGAACCCGACGATAAACATACCCAGTCCCATATTCTCCTTCTGCATCTGCTGATAATAGGCTTGAGACTCATTGCCGTATTCCTCGCTTAGCGGCATCGACTGAAAGATTTCATCGGCTTTATTGACAGCTCCTTCGTCTTTCAGGTCAAGGCCGATAAAGTGGGTGTATTCCTGCTCGATGTCTTCGACCGGATGCTGAGCTGCTGCGTCAAAGGTGTCCTTATCAACAACCAGGACAGGCATTCCCCACGTCGCGGAATTCGGAAGCACCGCATTCTTTTCCATGCCGAGATATTTTTTAGTCAGTGTCTGATTCTGCAGGTGTATCGTAATATCTCCTGAATCCTCCAGATCCATCAGCTGCAGGACAGCATCATTATAGCCCAGAAAAATTGCAGTTTCTTTATTAAGTTTGATACCTTCAATTTCTGTATCAGGGATAACAGCTAAATTCGTTTCTTCTCTAATATCAGCAAGGTTGCCGGAGGCTGGGCTCATAATATCCTCAAGTCCCACTTTCGTTCTCGCAAACTCTGTCATGTGCTGACTATACTCAATGTCCTGTTCTTCAAGCTCTGAGGCAAAGGATTCTGCATCATCCATATTTAGAAAGCTGAAGTCTGCCGGCACGTTATTATCCGCACCGTTGACGGCTGAGTAATAGGAAATATAGCTTAAAGACAGCAAACCTATCGCTAATGCTGAAACAGTTGTGATGATCGTCAGCAGGAGAGAATTTGATTTCATTCGGAACATAATTGAAGTCAAAGATAACACTTCATTAATATTCAAGTAGCCATTTTTATTTTTCCGGATCAGATTGGCAAGAAACCGCACAGATCCTTTATAGAAAAAGTAAGTCCCAATAATCACAGCTGCTAAAATAAAAATCATGGCCATAAACAAAGTTTTTATAGAGGTGAAATCACCACCGAATAATTTCGAGGACACATAATAGCCCGTTATGATCAGGCCGAGCCCAAGAACTCCCATTAAAATTTCCCAAATGGAAATACGCTTAATGCGTTCCTCTGTTTTGGAGGTGAAATGGAACAGCGAAAGGATACTTTGTCTTTTAATAAATACATAATTCATCAGCAAAATTAGCAGATAGATGGCAAGAAAAAGGGCAACTGTCTGCAGAAACGCCATTTCCGAAAAGTGCAGCGAAGCGACAGCATCTACTCCTGTAATTTTAAATAAAATCATGGCGGTCAGCTTTGAAATGGAAAACCCGAGTAACGTTCCAAGAATGATGGAACCAGAATAAATGAGAAAGTTTTCTGCGGATAGGATAAAAAAGATTCGATTTTTAGTCATACCGATCAGCTGATACAATCCAATTTCTTTACTGCGCCTTTTAATAAACAGTTTATTGGCATAAAGAACAAATATAGCGGCAATTGCAATCAGCAGAACAGAAGCCGTACGTATTCCGGCTGCGCCCCTTAACGTACCGCCGGCTTCATCCATGGCCGGATCGTATTGAAGGGTAACAAATGCGAAATACAAGGCGACCGTGAAAATCAGGGCGAAGACGTACAAATAATAGTTTTTAATATTCTTTTTCAGGCTGCGAAGGATCAGCTGATTAATGCTCATACTGCACCCCGCCAAGCACACCCTGTGTCTTCATAATGTCTTTAAGGAAAGCCTGCCGCGACTCGTTCCCTTTATTAAGCTGCGTGTAAATTGCGCCGTCTTTTATAAAGATCACCCGGCTGCTGTAGCTGGCGGCCACAGGGTCATGGGTGACCATCGCAATGGTCGCCTGCCGCTTTTTATTAAGGTCGCTCATTTTGTTCAGCAGGTCAGAAGCTGACTTTGAATCAAGAGCACCCGTCGGTTCATCGGCAAAAATGATGCTCGGATCGTGAATGAAAGCCCTTGCCGAAGACGTTCGCTGCTTCTGACCTCCTGAGATTTCGTTTGGATACTTATTTTCAATATCAGTAATACCGAGCTCCCCGGCAATGGCATTGAATTTTTCATTTGCTTCCTTTTTAGATGCCTTTGTGATCGAAAGAGGAAGAAGAATATTTTCTTTAACGGTCAGCGTATCCAGTAAATTATAATCCTGAAAAATAAAACCTAAATGATGCTTTCTAAATTCAGCCAGCTGCTTATCCTTCTGTTTTGTAATTTCTTCGCCTTTAATTCGAATAGATCCGCTGCTGACACGATCTATAGAGGAAAGGACATTAAGCAATGTCGTTTTACCAGAACCGGACGCCCCCATGATCGTAAGAAATTCACCCTTTTCAATCCGTAAATCAATACCCCTAATAACTTCCTGTTTCGTAAATTTATTTCCATAGCTTTTATGGAGCTTTTGAGCTTCTAAAATCATCATTATTGTTCCTCCCGATTAGTTGATAGCTTTATTGTAAATCCTGTAGAACGGTTAAGTCCTTTCATGAAACGAACAAAATAGAAAAGCATGTGACAGTTTTGTCACACGCCCTGTATTTTAAGGAATTCATTTTCTGTAGGAAATTTAAGGGTGAATGTCGTTCCTTTTTCCGGAAAAGAGGCCACATCCATTTGAACCTTTAAAGAATCGGCCGCTTTCTTAGCAAGGTATAGTCCCATGCCGCTTGCTTCCTGATTATAGTGATCTCTCGTTGAGGTGAAACCCTTTTCGTAAATACGCGGCAGGTCTCTTTCCTTAATACCAGGTCCATTGTCAGTAACGGATAAAAAAATATGGCCGTCCATCACACCGCTTTTTACGATTATTTCCGAGGAAATAATACTATATTTTACGGCATTGCTCAAAAGCTGTCGGATAATAAAACTCAGCCATTTAGCATCTGTTAAGACAGACGGAACATGTAACTGAACATCAAAACCGATGCCTTTCTGCATGCACCAGGAGCGTAACGTATGTATTTCATTGAAAACAAGCGCTTCAAGGTCCACTTTCTCGATATATAAATCATTCTCTATGGAGGGGATACGTTTCTGATGGAGCTGCTGATCCAGCAGTAAATGAATCCTTAGCCATTCATACGTCAGCTGTTTTTTAATCTGTTCCTCATTGATTCGGTCAATGATCAGGTGCATGGCTGTCAGGGGTGTTTTCACTTCATGGATCCATGCGACCAGTTCATCTTTTTCATGTTCAAGTGAAAGATCGTTTTGCACAGCCTGCTGCCTGGCAAGTCCAATCGAGCGGGAGAAATTCTCTTCCACAATCTTTTCAAAAGGGCTGGAAGGTTCAGGGAGACTGGAAGGATCAATGTCATTCTCTCTTTCATCAAACGCTTTGAAAAACTTAGACTCACGCTGGTAACGGAAGAAAAGAAAGATGGTAAACAGTATGATGGATAAAAACACGTAATAAAAAATAGAGTTCACAGAAATAGACGGGTCTAAATAAGCGATCAGCAAGACGAGGAGCTGGAGGAAAACAAACAGTCCGATCCAGCTGGCGCGTTCTACCAGGAATTTTCTTATCATAACGACTGCTCCACTGCCGTATACCCCTGCCCGACTTTCGTTACTATAGAATGACCTAATTGAATGTCGGTCAGTTTTTTCCTCAGCCGATTAACATTAACAGTCAGCGTGTTATCGCTCACGAAGCGTTGATCATCCCACAAGCGGTTCATTAAGTCTTCGCGGCTGACAATCTGATTTTTCCGCTCCATTAGGACTTTAAGAATAAACATTTCATTTTTAGTGAGTTCAACAGCTCCGTGCTCATTGCTGACACGATTTCTTTCATAATCAATCGCCGCTCCAAGCCACGTCTTTAGTTCAGGAGCTTCGGTGCTATAGTTATAAACACGGCGGAGGATCGCCTGAATTTTCGCGATAAGGACCTCAAAGTTAAAAGGCTTTTGTACGAAATCATCTGCTCCAAGATTCATCGACATGACCATGTCTGTCGGGTGATCGCGTGATGATAAGAAGATGATCGGAACATTGGAATGCTCTCTAATTTGGCGGCACCAATGGAACCCGTCGAACTTCGGGAGCTGTATATCAATAATGACCAGCTCAGGCTGAACCTGTGCATATCTCTCCATTACTCTTTGAAAATTTTCAATGCCGTACACCTTATATTCCCACTGTGCCAGCCTGTCTTTCATCTCCTGAAACAGTGAATGGTCGTCTTCAATTAGTAAAATTTTAAACAATGATCGTCACCCCTCTTTCATGGAAATTATAGCAAATTTTCACTAAGATTAGCAGTGGAGCTAAGTCTTACTCCAATTGACGAAAAGGAGACACAATTCCCCTCGGCTAATCGGCTGGACGTTGGAAAATATTTGACCAATGGAACGGCTGTCTTTAAAATTTTTATAAAATAATAGCTTTATAAGGAAGGAAGCGTTTAAATGTATAGAACAACCATCGAACCCCGTGTATCAGAAACAGACGGAGTCGGTCATATTAACAATACGGTTCTGCCCGTCTGGCTGGAGGCCGGCCGCAATCCAATCTTTAAGCTGTTCACACCTGATGATAACTTCGCCCATTGGAAAATGATCATTTTGAATATGAACATTGAGTACACGAGCCAGATCTTTTTTGGTGAAGGTGTTGAGGTGCGGACATGGGTCAAGAAAATAGGAAATACGAGCCTGCAGCTGTATGAGGAAGTGTGGCAGAACGATACGCTATGCTCGAAAGGCCATACCACTTATGTTAATTACAATCTGGAAAAGCAGGAGTCAGAAAGAATTCCGGATGGTATTCGTGAGGAGCTCGAAAAGCATGTATATGAAGAGTGAGAAGCAGCCTGATCTGTCAGGCTGCTTTTGTTTGTTCTCATAATAAAAACAGCTTTATATATTGATCGCGAGCCTGTTCAGGAATTTTTTCTCAGGTCACTTGGCTTGCCTTGAAAATAAGCGGTGGCCAATAAAGAAGATAGTAATATCAGCTCAAATATATTTGTGACAGCGCCGCTTTCTACCGGAAGCTCAACGGCGCTTCCGATGATCATTAATAGCGATCCGATGAAAAACCAGGCCCACTTTTGCTTCCGCCAGATCACTATCGAAGCAGCAAGAAGAACGAAGGAGACCATCAGAACCATAAGCGGCGGTCCGCCTGACGTCTCGGCACTGCTATAGCTGAGAACACCGTATTCCAAGCGTGGCTCTAATTCTAGACCAAAAACTTCTGTAAAAAGTTCAAGGAGTATTAAAAGAAGAGTTAATAGAAAAGCAGAAATCCGGGTGATTGAGCTTTTTGCCCAGCTGATCTCAGCCTGATCGAGCGTTTTCCAGGAGAACAGGGTGAGAAGGGGAGTGAAAAAGGCATGAATCCAGAAACGGACCAAATTTAAACCTTCCAGCAGGGGGCCTTCACCGATAAATCGGCCGGAAGCAATAATTCCATTATCATAAACAAGTCCTGCGATTACCGGCAGCAGGAACAAGACACTGCCCACCTTAAAAATCCTGAGAGCTAAAACGAGCAGAATGAAATAAGCCAGTGACAATAAGCTGAAAAGTAATGTATCCATTATTATTTCTCTCCCCATTCTTCATAATTTTTCTATGCTTACTACACCTTCCCAATTGCTTTTACTCCTAATCTTATTAAAAATAACCTTCACAATAACCAGGATGGATTTCCTATTTTCTATTTTTTCAGAAAATTACATAGATAAATTCCTTTAAATAAGTTAGAATATTAACTAAATTACAAATTGTATACAATTATTGTACACAATAAGAGGATGAAAAGCTTATGGCTAATCGAAAGAATAGTGAGGAGCTTGCTTTTGAAAAAGTGAAGCGGGCGATCATGCTTAAGAAACTAAACCCTGGTCAGCGAGTGACAGAGGAATGGGTAAGCAAGGAGCTGAAGATGAGCCGGACGCCAATCCGTGCAGCGTTTAAGAGATTGGAGAATGCCGGGTTAATTCAGCTGATACCAAATAAGGGGGCGGTTGTATATAACCCATCAGATGAAGAATTGGAAGACGTTTTTAATCTGAGAATTGTTCTCGAAAGATATGCGGCTGAATTAGCCGTCAAAAAATTGACAGAAGAGAATATAAAGACGCTGGAGCTTCTGCAGCAGCAGGAAATCAAAGCCTATCAAGAAAGAGATTTTGAAGAGTTTATGAGAGTCAATGGGTTAATTCATACATTTCCTGCCACCATCTCAGGAAATAAGTTTTTGTTAGAAGAAGTAGAGAAGCTCAATCAATGGTCAGACGGCTATCTCATTTTGCGTGATGAATTTTATTCAATACCTTTTGATGAAGTGAAGTCCATCCCGGAGCATCACGCGATCATAAGTAAATATAAGGAAAGAGATAGAGAAGGATTATGTCAGGCCATTGAAAACCATCTGCTTTCAACCTTGAACGACTTGTCCGAAAGATCATCTATTTTTAATTAAAAAAGGAGAGAGAAAACATGACAAAAAATGCTGTAGTAAGTACGAGCCTGCCAGGACCGCGCGCGAAAGAGCTTCTTGAAAGGCGTCATCAGATCGTACCCGATGCGGTCAGCTATGGAATTCCTACATTTGTAGAAGAAGCAGAAGGGGCACGGGTAACGGATGTGGATGGAAATACGTTTATTGATTTCGCAGGGGCAATCGGTACGATTAACGTCGGCCACTGCCATGAAAAAGTGAAAGAAGCCCTGCACGACCAGGTGGAGAAGTTTATTCATACAGGCTTTAATGTCATGATGTATGAACCTTACATCGCTTTAGCCGAAAAGCTCGCCGAGTTGGCTCCTGGTGAACACGATAAAAAAGTTCTCCTGCAGAACAGCGGAGCAGAAGCGGTGGAAAATGCCGTGAAAGTGGCCCGCAAATATACCGGCAGGTCAGGAATCGTGACGTTTGCCAATGCATTTCATGGCCGGACATTAATGACAATGTCGATGACGAGCAAAGTAAAGCCTTATAAATTCGGCTTTGGTCCATTTGCTCCTGAAGTGTATAAAGCACCTTTCCCATATGCCTATCGTCGTCCTGAAGCAATGAACGAGGATGAATATATCGATTATATGATTGAACAGTTTCAAGATTTTCTTATTAAAGAGGCAGCTCCGGAAACAATTGCTGCGGTCGTTATGGAGCCTGTCCAGGGAGAGGGCGGATTTATCGTTCCTGATCCGAGGTTCGTGCAGGCTGTAAAACGTCTTTGTGAACAGCATGGTATTTTGTTTGTTGCTGATGAAATTCAGACAGGCTTTGGCCGGACCGGCCGTTACTTTGCCAGTGACCATTATGATATCATTCCTGATTTGATTACGGTTTCCAAGTCTTTAGGTGCGGGTATGCCGATCAGCGGTGTCATCGGACGCAAGGAAATAATGGATGCCGCTGGACCAGGGGAACTGGGGGGTACATACAGCGGAAATCCGGTCAGCTGCCGTGCAGCGCTTGCCGCTATTGAAATCATTGAAGAGGAAAACCTGAATCAACGGGCAGAAGTGATCGGCCAGCAGGTAAAAGATGTTTTTTACGATTTAAAGGAAGAAGTCGACTGTATTGGAGATATCCGCGGCTTAGGTGCTATGGTAGCTGTTGAAATTGTCAGTGACAGAGAAAAGAAAACACCTGATAAAGAAGCCACCGCTAAAATGCTCGCTTACGCTCAGCAGCAAGGTCTGCTCGTATTGGGAGCGGGTGTATATGGAAATGTGATCCGTTTCTTAATGCCACTTGTTATTACAGATGAAGAACTGGAAGAAGGGTTAAGCATTATTACAAAGGCTGTCCGCGAAGTGTGGAGCGAGAAGTCACAATATTCCGTATAAAAGGAGTGGTTTCATGGGAGAAGACAAGAAACTGAAAAAAGTGCTGACTAACTTTGATTTACTTTTCTTAGCTTTAGGGGCCATGCTCGGCTGGGGCTGGGTCGTCCTTTCCGGGTCGTGGATTACTTCCGCTGGCTCATTCGGAGCAGTGATCGCTTTCTTAATCGGCGGCCTTCTCGTCATTTTTGTCGGTCTGAATTATGCCGAGCTGGCTTCCGCTATGCCGAAAGTAGGCGGTGAGCATGCGTATGTGCACCGTGCGCTTGGGCACAATATGTCGTTTATCGCTTCCTGGGCGATAACGCTCGGTTATGTCTCTGTCGCGACTTTTGAAGCGGTGGCTCTGCCAACCGTCATTCATTTCCTAATGCCGGATTATGAAGCTGGTTATTTATGGACGGTAGCCGGTTTTGATGTGAACCTGAACTGGGTGCTGATTGGATCGGTCGGAGCTCTCATCATTACCGCAATTAATTATATCGGTGTAAAGCAGGCGGCCGCATTTCAAACCTTTTTAACACTATTAATTGTTGGTGTAGGTCTTCTGTTAATCTTTGGGGCCGGTCTGAATGGAGAACCTGCCAATTTGTCCCCATTCTTTATTGATGGAGGCGCCGGAATTATGACGGTGCTCGTCATGGTGCCATTCTTATTTGTAGGTTTTGACGTCATCCCGCAGGTGGCAGAAGAAGCAAACCTTCCAAGAAAACAAATTGGAAAGCTGCTCATTTTTTCAGTATCAGCTGCCATTATATTTTATTTAGCCATTGCGCTTGGTGTTGGCCTTGGATTAAATCAGTCACAGCTCGAAGGTACAGAATTGGCCACAGCTGATGCGATCGCCAGCCTTTTCGGTTCACAGTTTTTTGCCCAGCTGTTAATTGTCGGCGGGGTAGCCGGGATTATTACGAGCTGGAACTCCTTCATTATTGGCGGAAGCCGTGTCCTCTATGCGATGGCAGAGTCCGGTATGCTGCCATCCTGGTTTGGCAAGCTCCATCCTAAATACAAGACACCTTCCAATGCTGTTTTATTTATTGGTGTGCTGTCTATGCTCGCACCGCTTCTCGGTGAAGCTGCACTCGTCTGGATTGTGAATGCCGGCGGACTGGGGATTGTGACGGCTTACTTTTTAGTTGCACTATCTTTTATTGTTTTACGAAAAAGAGAACCAGAGATGGAACGTCCTTTTCGGGCAGCAAAATCACCTATCTACGGCTATCTCGCCCTTATTTTAAGCTTTGGATTTATTACACTGTATATGCCGGGAATGCCGGCGGCTCTTGTCTGGCCTTACGAATGGATTATGATTGCCGGCTGGACACTGCTTGGAGCATTTTTCTTTTTTAAATCGAGAAGCGGAGCTTATGATCAACAGACAGTCAGTAAGAAAGAAGCTTTATAGGAGGAGAAGAACAAATGGATATATATATTAACGGCAAAACTCACAGCACAACTCAAGTAATCGATGTCCTTAATCCATTAAATCAAGGAAAAATTGATAATGTTCCCGATGCCGGTGAAAAGGAAGCAGAGCTGGCTGTTGAGGCTGCCTTTGAAGCTTTTCATAAGTGGAAAGAGACAGCAGCAGAAGAGCGGGCGGATTTCCTATGGCGCTGGAATGAATTGATTGATGCTCATAAAGAAGAACTTGCTGAAACAATGACAAAGGAACAGGGAAAGCCACTTAAAGAAGCATTAGGGGAAGTGGACTACGCCAACCAGTACATTTCCTGGTACGCAGAGGAAGCCAAACGAATTTATGGAGAAACGATTCCCGCTTCCAAACGCAATAAGCGGATTTTGATCCAGAAGCAGCCTGTTGGGGTGATGGCCGCCATCACTCCTTGGAACTTCCCGGCAGCTATGATTACGCGTAAAGTGGCTCCTGCCATTGCCGCCGGCTGTTCTGTTTTAATTAAGCCGGCAGAGCAGACGCCGCTTACCGCCATCAGGCTCGTAGAACTCGCCCATGAAGCGGGAGCGCCGCCCGGACTGATTAATATTGTCACAGGTGATGCAGCGACCATCAGCGATGTATGGCTGTCCGATTCCCGTGTGCGCAAGCTGTCCTTTACAGGATCTACAGAAGTAGGCAAGCTGCTGATGAAAAAGTCGGCAGATACGATGAAGCGGATTTCCCTGGAGCTTGGCGGGCAGGCACCTTTTGTCGTATTAAAGGATGCAGACTTAGATAAAGCAGCCGCCGGGGCTGTTGCTTCCAAGTTCCGCAATGCCGGGCAGACTTGTGTTTGTTCAAACCGCTTCTATGTTCATGAATCAATCGTAGAGCCTTTTACTGAAAAGCTTAAAGCAGCTGTAGAGAAGCTTAAGGTGGGAGACGGATTAGAGGAAGAGACCGATATCGGGCCGCTTATTGATAAGGATGCTTATGAAAAAGTAACCCATCATATTCAAGAGGCAGAAGAAAATGGTGCGTTAGTAGCGGTCGGAGGCAAAGGTTTTGTATCGAATCAGGGTTTCTTTGTAGAACCTACAGTGCTGACAAATGTTGAGGATTCCATGCTCTGCATGAGAGAAGAGACCTTTGGGCCTGTTCTGCCGATTTCCACTTTTATAGATGAAGCTGACGCCATTCAACGAGCAAATGATACACCATTTGGCCTGGCTGCTTATTTATTCACAGAGAATCTTACGAAGGCGCTGACGCTTTCTGAGCAGCTGGACTATGGAATTGTCGGGCTAAATGATGGTGCACCCTCAGCCGCTCAAGCTCCGTTTGGAGGATTTAAGGAAAGCGGCTTAGGAAGAGAAGGCGGCCATCATGGATTGGAAGAATATTTAGAAACAAAGTATATCTCTATAGGATTATAATTACCGGGTGAGCACCTCCAAGACGGAAAAGGTGCTCACTTTTTTACTCTGCTGCTAAAAAATTCAACTTTTCAGAAAACTATGATACGATGACGTTATTATCGAAAGGAGGGGAAATATGGAATTTTTCGCAGCAGAAAAAGTGAATGAATTATTGCAGATGGATGAAACCATCCGCTCCATCGAAGACTTCTATCTAGATGAGAAATCAGGCGACATCATTATGCCTGACCGGATGCACATTGAGGACAACGGCAATACGAGCCTGCTCATGCCCTCTTATTTTGGCGATTATTATGCAACAAAGCTTGTAGGAGTCGCTCCTAAAAACACGGAGCTCAACAAACCGACCATACATGGTCTGATGGTCCTCTACAGCCGGCAGACAATGGAGCCGCTTTTCATGTGTGATGCCGTGCCGATTACCGCACTGAGAACGGGGGCACTTGGAGGACTCGGAATGAAATATCTAGCAAAAGAAAATGCCTCCTCATTAGGTATTATCGGCACAGGTACTCAAGGGTGGAGCCACCTGCAGTCCGCCTATGCGGTACGACCGATTCAAAGAGTAACAGTATACAATCGAAGCGAGGAAAAACTGGATAGATTTATAGAAAAAGCGCGTCAATCTTTTCCGGACTTACATATCGAAAAAGCTTCTATGGAAGAACTGGTCACCACCTCAGATATTATTGTCACCACGACAACCTCAGAAACCCCTGTCCTTCCCGAACTCCCGCCTGAAAGCTATAAAGGAAAGCTGATCACAGGCGTCGGATCATTCCGCAGAGCTATGCAGGAAATTCCTGATGCTGTGCTGAAGCAGGCGGATGAAATCTATGTAGATGCCAAAAGTGCTTTTCAGGAATCCGGCGATATGATTAAAGCTCAACAGCTCGGCACAGATCCGGATCAGACGCTTTCCCTGAAAGAAATTATAGAACGTCAGCATCGACCCCAGCATCTCGAAAACAAGTCTATTATTTTCAAATCTGTCGGTGCGGCAATTTTTGACTTAGTTACCGTAAAAGCACTCTATGAAAAATTGAAATAAGGTGTCAACTTATCGCGTTTTCCATGGGAGTTCTTTTGAGGTGGGGTACCAGGTTCCGTTTGCCGGAATAAAGAGAATCGGGCCTGGGGAAAGACTCGCTTTCCATGGGCGAACGGTGAGCTTCCTCGGGCTAAAGCCCTCCGGGATCTCACCCTGTTCTATCCTCCCATAGGAGTCTCGTCGTTTCCCCTGGCCCTTTATGTTTTTTAGAGTAACGGAACCTTAATGTAAGAGGACTAAGTTAGAGAATATCCCTCCAAACATAGTGTTCCGTTTATACCATTACCTGTAAAGAGGCGGGGAAATGGCGAGACTCCTGCAGGGAGATAGAGCCATGGTGAGATCTGCGAGTGCAACGAGCTAGCTCACCGGCTCCCCGCGGAAAGCGAGTCAATTCCCAGCCTCGTTTCTCTTACTACAGTAAATGGAACAGTCTTATTCCTTCTCAAAAGTGAGAAAGAGCAAAGAAATTGTGAGTCCCTGCATATAGATTGAGTCAAATAAGAGAGGATGAAGCGGTTTGAAAGAAATAACGAGAGCGAAGTGGAAGGATCCAGGTATCATTATGGTCATCACCCTTCTGCTGATTTCATCAGTAGTATGGATCTGGTGGCCGACCGAAATTTATTGGATGGGCATTTCACTGGCAGGATGGCTGATGTTCTTTTGCTTCTTCATCTGGCTGCTGCTTACGTTCATCTATGTAATTTGGATTGAGAAAATAGAAAAAAGTGAGGAGGGGTAGGACATATGCAGGTAATGGAAGCATCCATCTTAGCCGTTTATCTACTATTTATGACGTTTATAGGAATCTATTTTGCTAAAAGAGCCCACTCTTCAGAGGATGATTACTGGACGGCAGGCAGGAATATTAACAGTTTTGTAGGATCATTCGCTTTGTTTGCTGCCGTAGCCAGCTCAAGCTCATTAATGGGAGCCGTCGGATCAGGGGTGACACTCGGAATCCCTTTTTTATTCGCCTACGGTTTTGGTGCAGTTGCGATTCCTTCATTTGCCCTATTTCTTATTTCCGGGCAGATCCGGCGTGCAGGCGTTAAAACAATGCCGGAATTTTTCCTCATTCGATTTGGCAAGCCTGTCCAGATCGTAGCCGCTGTAATTGTTGTACTCAGTATGACCTTCTATATGGTGCCTCAGCTTACAGCCTCTGGTTTAATCGGTTCTTACGTACTGGGCATTGATTACACTACAGCGGTAATTGTGCTTGGCATAGGGTTTACGCTTTACGCAGCCTTAGGCGGCATGTGGGCGATTACATATACGGATTTGATTCAGGGAGCAGTTATGGTCATCGGAATGTGTGTGCTTGCCATTCTGATTCTCGTCGATCATGAAGGATTGGGCACACTGATCCAGGATGCTCTTGCTGCCGATCCTGCCTTCGGAGAAGTTACACAGCCGTGGATGTCTTACTTTGGGTTATTTCTCGCCTTTCTTTGGTTCGGTGTTGTTTCACCATCAGCAGTTATGAGGAATTTTGCCTCCAGAGATGCAAAAACAGCACGTCGTTCAGCGCTTGGTGCTTGTATTTTATATTTGTTTGTTTTTATCTTTGGAGCGATTATCGCTTCCGCCGGTGCAAGCCTCGGCATTATTGATTCCCTTAACAATCAGGATATGATTTTTATTTCAGTCATTGAACACTACATGCCGCCGGTACTCGCCGGAATTATGCTCGCTGGTCTCCTGGCTGCGATTATGTCTTCAGCGGATGCGATGCTGCTTGCGATATCAGCCGGAGTGGCCCATGACTTGTATAAAGGTCACCTTAATAAAGAAGCATCGGAAAAAAACGTGACCCGTCTTGGATTTATTGTTATGATTCTGGCCAGTCTTGTTGGTATTTATTTTGCTATTGATCCTCCGCAGCTTATTGCCATTATGGTCGGCTGGGTCAGCGGTGCCATGCTGTCTGCCTTCGGTTTTCCGATCGTTCTCGGCATCTGGTGGAAGCGGGCCAATATGGCAGGAGCTTTAGCAGGAATGCTGGGAGGCTCGGCCGCCTTCATTATTATGGCTGCCCTGCCGTTCGCTCTCGTAGCTGAACCTATTGTAGCAGCTCCTGTATCCGCCATACTGATGATTATCGTCAGTCTGATGACACCACCGCCATCTGAAACAATGCAGCGTGAAGTCGATCGTTATCACTCCCATATTGAAACAAAAGGATGAGTCTTATGAATCAAGTAAGCAGCAAAACCCTTCAGCTGATCGGTACAGGCGAAGGGGTGAAAAAAGAAGAATTGTCAGGGCTGATTTATAGAAGTTTGGGAGTGCAAGTAAAGTTAAACAAACGTTTGACCAAGGACTACCTTAAGGATCATATTACAGAACAGCAGATGTTTTATCACCCATTGTGGGTAGGCAAGCTGCTCGTTATCGCCGACCGTAAACCATTTCCCCCGAGAAAAAAGCCGAATATGGTATTTATCGATGCGGTTTCCGGGTATCGCGGTCTTTTTCCGAGTGTACCTCCACTGAAAGGAGCAGAAGCATCTGCTGCTCAAACCGTTGGAGCTGAAATCACAAAACAGGAAGCCGAAGAGAAATACATCATCGATATTCAAGAAAAACAAATCAACCGCAGTTATGTATTAAAAAAGCCGCGTTACGAATTGAGAGAACTTTTTCTCACATATCTTCCCCTCTGGAAGATCCGTGTTGATTCTAGCTATTTAACGAAAGAATTTGTGATCAACGGAAACACGGGAGAATCTGAAGAATTTATGAGCAAGCTGTGGAAAAGCCGGGAATGGCGGCTTTAATGGAAGAGTCCCCTGCCGGGAATAGAGCAGGGGACTTTTTTAGTGAACATTAGAGAAAAGCCGTCACTTTAACTGCAGCTTTGTAACCAAAATAAAGGCCAAGGCTGATCAGAACAAGGCTGGCTGCATATGTAACCAGCTTCAGCACTCCTGGCTTTAACATGGATTTACTAAAATGAACAGTGAGCGCCAGATTTAGATTCCATAAGCCGATGCCGATAAAGATGGCACTGCTAATATAGAAGGCCCGGAGAATATTATCATCCTTTAAAGAATCACTGAGGACTGATCCGTAGATACTCAGCCAGAATAATAGATTTAAAGGATTAAACGCAGCTAAGGATATCCCCGTCAGGTAGGGGCGTATTAAACCTGATGTTCCCCCGCGCTGTTCAAGCGATTCTACTTCCGTGTCCAACCTATTCAAAAAGCTCTGAATACCTGTATAAGTTAACACAAAGGCGCCAAAAATGAGGAGGATGATCTGGACCCAGTTTAAAGCCAGGTATTCTGAAAGGCCCTGGTACATTAAGTACATAATTGTGAGATCAGCTGTCATGCCCCCTGCGCCTACAAGCAGAGAGGGCCAAAAACCTTGATGAATTCCTCTTCTGATGATCTCAATATTGATAGGGCCGATAGGGGCTGCAATCGATAATCCAAGTACAATCTGTCTTATTAATAGTAAGAACATGCCATGCCCTCCCGGGTTAAATAAGCTTGTCCTTACATTTATGAGTGATGAAGTAAAATTAGAAGTAAAAGAAGGGAGGTCCTTTAAGAAAAGGAGGAACTCCCCTTTTTAAGAGAGCTTCCTTTCCTCCATCAGCCTTCTATCTCACTCGTTAACGCGTGCGTATTGCCTTCCGTGTCATTGAAAAAAACCAGCCAGGTTTCTGTTGTTTCCATTTTGGCTACCGCGTGTGGTTCCCCACGGAAAGAGACGCCGTTCTCCACCATGTTTTGATAAGCCTCTTTTATGTCATCGACATGAAAGTAGAGGACAGAGCTCTTATGGTCAAATTCTTCTTTTTCGGGAAGGCTTAAAAGCAGACGGATCTCCCCACATTCCAGAAAAGCCATATTTTCTGTATGAAACTGCAGTTCTAACCCAAGATTGCTTTTATAAAATTCGATCGCTCTGTCAATGTCTCTTACATTAATACCGATCTGGCTGATTCTCTCAATAGTTCCCTGCATAAAACCTCTCCCTTTTGAGTTTTCCTTAATTATACTGGATATCAAGAAAAACCCTCTACCATTTATTTGGCAGAGGGATTTATTCTACAAAACGACTTGCTTACGAACCTCCTGTGCTGCATGTTTCGGTTTGAAATAAATGATACTTGCGATAAACAGAACGAGAGCGTTAGAGAAAATAAACAGCCCAATGATTCCTGCACTATGGAGCGGCTCATAAAACAGAACATTTACTGCTAAGAGTGCAACCACCGCAATGACAGTGACCGGTCCTTTTACAGAAGGAGCTCGATTAATTTTCCATTGGCCGGCATTAAGTAAAACCGTAATGATAACCATCGTCAGGACGTTGACACTCATGCCGATCCACACTGGGTGAATGTTCAGATGAAAATCTGTCGGGCTCCACCCGCTTAAATAGTACCAGAGGAAACCGGCCGAAAAGCCTCCAAACAGGGAACTGACAACAGCTCTTTTTGTAACAAGCGGCCAAAATAAAGCTGCCACAACAGGTGCAAACGTAGCTGAGTTTCTAATCGTCCATGCGAGCACGTTCCACCATGCAGACTGCTCGGTTCTTAAGAATCCAAAGACAATCATTAATCCTGTGAGAATCAGCAGAGACCATTTCGTATAGCTTACCAGCTTTTCTGGTGACGCCTCTGGAAATATTGCGCTGCCGACGTCTTTTCCTAAGCTTGTTGCGCCGGAGAATTGGCATGGGGCTCCCCAGCCAAGCGCACACGCCCAAATGCCAAGAAAGAATAATCCGGCGAGCGGTGCAGGAAGAACTTCCATGAAATATTGAGGAAGCGCCACAAGACCAAGGCTTTCATTCGGCACGACAACAGCTGCAGCTAAACCGAATAAAACGCCTAATACAATAAAAGGGATCCCCATAAAGCTGGCCACAATCAGTCCTTTTCTGCCTTCTTCAGGAGTTCGGCATGATAAAGCCATTTGGAAGGCCGCCTGAGCCAAAATAACGTTTACGAGAAATGTGGCAAACCAGACGAGAATAACCTGAAGTCCGGCGCCGCCCCAGTCAAACATTTGCGGCTTGTCTACAGCCAGCTGCTGAAGACCCGAAATTCCCGGGTTTATGAAAAAAGCGATCGTTCCGATAATAAACATAATAGCAAAAACGATAGAATTCATCGTCTGGGTAAAAGCTACAGACCACATGCCGCCGGCTTGCAAATAAATAAAGAGTAAAATAGCAGAAAACGCAACGGACAGAGACAGCGAAATCCCTGTAAATACGTGAAAAGCCGAAGCAAAGGCAATCGCTGTCGCTACAGACCACATGGGGAAAGCAACAGCCGTTATGATACCTGCCAGCCCTTTGGCGGTACGGCCGAAATTATCACCGATTAAACCGGAAATAGTAACAATAAGCTTTTCACGAAAGGATTTAATCAAAAGCAGGGCAATTATTAAAACCTGAATAGTTTCAGCGACTCCGTACCAAATCGCAGAAACACCCGTCAGATAAGAGAGCTCCACAATTGATATATAGGTAGACCCGGAAAACAGTCCTGTAATACAGAAGGCAACGGTCCACCAGCGGAAGGTGCGTCCCCCGACAAAATACTGGTTGCCGCGGCGGGCTTTTCGTTTTGCAGCATTTCCAACAATAATTAAAGCCGTGGTATAAAGCAAAGCAAGCAAAATCATCCATATTCCATAAGACGTCATCCCTGTACCTCCTCATTGATTTTCCAAATCAGTTCAATTTGAATGCCTGCATCTTGAAAAAGATTAAAAGCAGGACAGCGTTTTTTTACTAAATAAATAAAATGATACGCATCGATTTCCGGCTCCGCGAATTTAATATCCACTAACAGTGACACATGCTGGAAGTGAGGACTGACATCTGCCGTTCCAGCAAGGCCGGCTTTATCAATCGTTCCTTCAGATGAGGAGTCGAGACGTTCAATCGTCCAGCCATTTTCCTTAGCAATCATTTCGATTACGATCATTAAACAGCCGTTAAAGGATCCAAGAACATATTCCATCGGAGTCATTGCCTGATTCGTCCCTCCGAGCTTCTCAGGCTCATCGATCAGGAATTCAAAATCACGAATGGAATGTTTATTTTGAAACGCGTTGGTACGTGAGCTTTCTGCCTTAATCGAACGTAATGTTGACTTTGTTTGATTTTCCATTGATAATCCCTCCATTTATAGATAAATAAAAAAGCCTCCAACTTTTCTGAATGAAAAATTGAAGGCTTGGAAATGATGCGTCCCGGCTCTTATCTTTCAGACAGAAATGTCTGCTGGAATGAGCACCTTGTTTAAATAAACAGGTTGCCGCGGGATCACAGGACCAGGTTCCTTCTCCGCTCTTGATAAGAAAATTATGAAATTACTGAACATTGTAGAGCTTTGTTTCATTAAAGTCAATGGTAAATCCTAGGGGGATACTTGGTTTTTAAAAAGGATTTTACAAACGGAGGTTATAGTTAGAAGTGAAGGGGCATAGAAAAATAGAAGCCTTGGATATAAACTTCTTTCATTTTTGCTTAATTTAGTTAACTGTGTCTGGGAACAGGCTTCTAGGTTTCATAGTTCCGTTTACCTTTATAAAGAGAAGCGGGCCTAGGGAAACCACTCGCTTTCCATGGGCGAACGGTGAGCTTCCTCGGGCTTTTAGCCCTCCTGGATCTCACCCTGTTCTCTTCTCCGATAGGAGTCTCGCCGTTTCCCCCGGCCCTTTATTTTTTTAGAGTAACGGAACCATGAGTAAGAGAGCTTCGTCATTGGAGATCTTAATGAACCTACAGCGTTCCGTTTCCACTACTAACAATTAAGAGGCTGGGAAATGGCGAGACTCCTGCAGGGAGATAGAGCCGTGGTGAGATCCGCGAGTGTAACGAGCTAGCTCACCGGCTCCCCGCGGAAAGCGAGTTATTTCCCAGCCGCTTTTCTCTAAACGAGATGAACGGAACCGCTTATTTCGTGCAGTAATCACCAGAAATAAGAGAAATGGCGAGACTCCTGCAGGGAGATAGAGCCATGGTGAGATCCGCGAGTGCAGCGTGCTAGCTCACCGGCTCTCCGCAAAGGGAGTCATTTCCCAGCCTCTTTTCTCTACTCCAGTAAACGGAACCGCCTCCTTCTCATCAATCAATTCAAATAAAAAATACAGGCAGCATCGCCTGTATTTTATGGATTTATAAAAATGGCTTCAAGCGGCGGCTGTTCTCCCGCAAATCCAACAGCCACAATGGTATAGCTTTCGTTTGGATTCAGCGTAACCCCTGGTAGGGTCAGCACAACATTTGGCGTTCCGGCTGCGCGTACTTCGAGATCAACGGTTCCCGGCTGCAGGGTGAGATAGCGAGTAGCTTTGCCGAACGGCACATTTCGAAACAGGATATCCCCGCCTTTTACTGCTATATCAACGGCAGGGGCATTTGGAGACAGATGCCAGAATCGCACTTTGGCTTTACCGGAGGACACACTATCACTGTCTATCACGGCAAGGAGGTGCAGGTTTTCTACTGGACCTGCGGCCGCAACGGTATACATGTTTCCGGCGCCAACCTCTACCATTTGGGTGAGGACAGGCTGGCTCGTTTGTCCAGACGGATAAATATCTATTTTATATTGTCCGGCAGGAACGGTTAAATAGTCACTTCGCTGCTTATAGGCGAACCTTTCTAAAAGCGGCTGTCCATTTACATATACGTCTACTTCCGGAGCATTAGGGGAAGCATGAAGTAAGCGAACCCTGGCTTCTCCGTTGATTCTCAATGTATGATCCTGACGTTCACTCATCATCCTTTGCATACACTCCAAGTGTTTTTGGTAATAATAAATATGCATTTGAGGGTTGCTGTACTTATAAAATTGGGACATTAAATCATACTTGGCCGCTTCCCATGCTAGTTGATCAAAATTTTTCTGGTCCATTTCCGTACTCCTTTCAAACAAACTGACACCATTAGCCTATTCATCTTTTTACATTAGGCATCTTGTCTGTTTTATTTATACGAGGGATAATAAAGGTGGAGTAAATTGGAAATGATTGATGATCTCTTATTAATATAGATAAAAAAAGGGGAAATTACATATGAAAAAATGGATGGTTCTCGGTTTATTTCTCTTTCTTTTAACCGGATGTGTCAAAGGGGATTTCGCCGTTAAAATCAACAAGGACGGCAGCGGTGTAAATACAATTACCATTGGAGTGGAAGAAGAGGTGCTCGAGCAGTTCGGATCAGAGGATGGAACGATTTCTGCTCCTTATGAAGACTTGGAAGCCCAGGGGTATACAATTAAGAAAATAAATGAAGAAGGTTTTACCGGATTCCGGGCGGTCAAGGAATTTGAGGATGTCAGGGATATGAAAGTCATTCCGGAAACCGAGCAGATGAAGCAGGAATCCTCCGAAACAAATACAGCAGCCCCTGAGGAGCCGCCGATCGATTTTAGTGTAGAGGAAGGATTTTTTACAAACACATATAAACTTGAAGGAGAAGTCGATCTTGAGAATTCGCTCGGTCTTGGAGGGGGAATGGACCGGCTGCTCTCAAATCAGATGGATTTAACGTTTACGCTAGATCTGCCGGTCAAAGCCTCTGAACATAATGCTGATCAAGTGGATGGTCGGGCATTGACCTGGCAGATTGAACCGCTTGGCGTTACAAATATAATGGTTGAAGCTAAAGCACCAAATATTAAAAATATCATTTGGACAGCTGTCGGATTACTAGTGGTAGTGATCCTGGTTATCTTCGCGGTGAAAAAAAGTCAAAGGCGCAAAGAACTTCCGTAGCTAGGAAGTTCTTTTTTATTCCTCTTCTTTTATGTCTTCCCGCTTGGGCTCCTGACCATCCCGATCGAGCGGATTGACTTCATTACGAATCAATCGATCAGTTTTATCGTCATTTTCATCATAGACATTGCTGCGGTTGTTATGGGTTCGTTCAATCGGCGGACCTTCATCGCCTGGATGGTTGGTACGTTCATATAATAAGTCATCTGTCCTGTTGCCGTTAATGTTACAGGCCGATAAAAGGATGGCGGTAAGAACAAAGGTTAAACTTAAGATTTTAGAATTCAATTTCATATTTCTATCCCTCCTGTTCACTAGCTGTTTACCTTTAATATCTGCGTTAATTTTGCCAAATATCTATGGTAATAAAAGACAAGCTGGCTATTAAAAAAAGAATTGTCTTTTCATAAGAAAAGGCTTACACTATTATTGAACAGGTCATCTGATGACCTTACTAATTTATAACTTATTTAATGTAAGCGTTCGCAGCTGAGGAGGAACCAGGATGTTATTGTTAGTGGCTTTTAGTGCAATTATTGCTCCATTTGTTTTTCTCGTGCTTTTTAGGATGCCTGCAAGGAAGGGGATGTTTCTCAGTGCACTTATCGTCATTTCTCTGGCGTTCTTCGTTTGGGGAATGAACAGTAATGTTATCGCAGCTTCAATATTACAGGGGATACATAAGACGTTAACCATTCTGTTTATTTTATTTGGTGCGATTGTATTGCTTAACACCTTAAAACGTACGGGTGCTGTCAATCGAATAAACGAGGGATTCCGCAGTATCTCCACAGATATGAGGGTGCAAGTGGTTATTGTCGCTTTTCTGTTTGGCTCGTTAATCGAAGGTGCCGCCGGATTTGGTACACCGGCTGCGGTTACGGGTCCTCTGCTCGTCGCGCTTGGATTTACACCGATGGCTGCCGCGGTAGTGGCACTCGTAGCAGACAGCTCGGCTGTTCCGTTTGGTGCTGTTGGAACTCCTGTACAAGTGGGCTTAAGCAACCTGCCGAACGCAGGACTTGAGTTATTCAGAGAAATTGGTGTACAGATTGCCTTTTTGGACTTATTTGCTGGGACATTCATTCCTTTTGTGATTATTGTGCTTTTGACTGTATTTTTTGGGAAGAAAAAAGGTTTTAAAGATGCTCTTGAACTTTTGCCTTGGGCGCTTTTTATCGGGATTGTCTATACGTCATCGTCTCTGTTATATGCTTTTTTGTTCGGTTTCGAGTTTGTGGCGATCCTTGCCTCGCTGACAGGGTTAATTGTTGCTGCCTTAACAGCGAAAAAAGGGTTTCTGCTGCCGGCTGCCACCTGGCAGGATGCGCTTGAAGATGTAAAAGAAAATGAAGCAGCCGCAGCAGGTGAGCCGTCATCCATGCCTCTGCTGACTGCCTGGGCGCCTTACTTAATTATCGTTGCTCTTCTGTTGCTGACCAGAATTGTTCCATCTGTTAAAGAGGCAGCAATGACATGGGTTGATCTGACGTGGAACAACATTCTCGGTGTGGAAGGGGTCACTTCGGCCTGGGAGATCCTTTATTCGCCAGGAACGGTACTGGTAGCAGCAGCCCTCTTATCTTTAATCATTCAGAGGAAATCATTTCAATGCTTTACAGGGGCATCTAAGGAATCCTTTTTATCTATGAAGGATGCCGCTCTGGCCTTAGCAGCCACACTTGCCCTTGTGCAGGTGTTTACGAATTCAGGCATCAATACGAGTGACTTGATCAGCATGCCGGAATATATTGCTCAAACACTGGCTAGCAGCTTTGGTCCGATCTGGGTATTTATGGCGCCTTTTCTTGGAGAGCTGGGTTCTTTTATAACAGGAAGTGCTACAGTATCTACTCTTACATTTTCTCCAATTCAGTACAATATTGCAGAACAGGTGGGTTTTGACACAAACACGGTGCTGTCCCTGCAGATTATTGGAGCCGCTGCCGGCAATATGATTTGTGTCCATAACGTCGTGGCCGCAGGGACAGTTGTCGGTCTCTCCGGAAAAGAAGGAGATATTATTCGAAAAACGATTGGCCCGGCGCTGCTTTACGGACTTTTCGTAGGAATAGCCGCGTTCATCTTCGGAGCTATTGTTTAAGTCACAAATTTTCTCGTTCCGTTTTATCTCCATTAAATAAGGGCATATGCCATATCAATAACTTAAAGTAATAAAAGGAGCGATTTGGTGACATCTCATCCATTAATTAACTCTTCTGTTCTCTTATTTACGCTTACTTTCTTCAGCGTCTGGTTTGCTGTTACAAATTCTGGTGGCGTAAAGTATCTCTTTGTCGTCCTAGCCATCCTTTCATTCGCTGGAGGAGTTTACAGAAGCTTAAAGTACGGAAAGAAAAGGAATGTCTGATACTCCCTCTTTTTCTTAATCCCTCCTTTTGGAGTACAATAGAAAAAAGAAGGGTAATGGAAAGTTGAGGGACAAACGTGCAATACAAACCAATTCGACCAAAGAAAATTTATGAGCAGGTGGCTGATTCTCTGCTGGATTCGTTGAAAAATAATGAATTGAAGCCTGGGGACAAGCTTGATAGTGTGGAACAGCTGGCGAAGAGCTTTAATGTAGGTAGATCGGCGATCAGGGAAGCCTTAAGTGCTTTACGGGCAATGGGAATTTTAGAAATGCGTCAAGGAGAAGGAACGTATGTGAAAGCTTTTGAAGCCAATCGGTTCTCACTGCCGATTTCTGTAGCATTTTTGATGAGCCGCAAAGATGTTGTGGAGCTGCTGGAAGTCCGTCAGATTCTTGAAGTCGGGGCTGCTGAATCCGCAGCACTTCATCACACGCAGGAAGATTTAAAGCCGCTGGAGGATGCGCTGATCGCAATGGAAGAAGCAAAAGGCAATGGAGAACTTGGGGATCAGGCAGATCTTGCTTTTCATGTTGCATTAGTCAAGGCGACACACAATCAGATGCTTACTCATCTCATGCAAAGTGTTGCCGACATTATGGTTCAAGCCATGAGAGAAACGAGAAAGCTGCTGCATACCGATGAAGGAACGGAGCGGCTGCTTGAAGAACATCGTCAGATTTTTGCCGCTGTTACTGAACGGAATGAAAAGAAAGCACGTCAGGCGATGAGTGAGCATTTGAGAAAAGTAGAACAGTCGTTAATGGATTACTTAGAGGGTTAAAAGAAGAAAGGTGAAAGACTTTCTTCGACTAACTCATCAGATGACCTTATGTTAAAAGGGAGGAAATTCAAATGAAGGTATCCTTATTTATCACATGTCTGTGTGATATGGTGACTCCTGACGTAGGAAAAGATACGGTTCAGCTGCTGGAGAGATTTGGATGTGAGGTCGATTTTCCAGCCAATCAGACATGCTGTGGACAGCCCGCCTATAATAGCGGCTATGTTAAGGAAGCTAAAGAAGGCATGAAACAAATGATTAAAGCTTTCGAGAAAAGTGATTATGTCGTAGGGCCGTCCGGTTCCTGTGTTCACATGCTGAAGGAGTATCCGAAGGTATTAAAGGATGAACCGAAATGGAAGGAAAGGGCGGAAGCATTAAAGGAAAAATCATATGAGCTCACACAGTTCCTTGTTGAAGTATTAGGAGTCAAGGACGTCGGCTCTACCTTTAAAGGAACCGCAACCTATCATCCTTCCTGTCATATGACGCGCCTGCTCGGCGTGACGGACGCCCCTCGGATTCTGCTTGAGAATGTAGAAGGCTTAAACATTATCGACCTGCCGTTAAAAGAAGACTGCTGTGGATTCGGCGGAACGTTTGCCGTGAAAAATGCAGCCGTGTCAGGGGAAATGGTACAGGAAAAAGCGGAACACATTGATGAAACGAAAGCCGAATACTTAATTGGCGGAGACATGGGCTGTCTTATGAATATGGGAGGAAGGCTGCGCCGAAATGATAAAGAGGTCAAGGTTCTTCATATTGCTCAAGTATTGAACAGTCAATAAGAAAGGAGACCGGAAATGAGTATAAAAATCAGCGAAAAGACGTACGCAGAGCGAATACAGGCAGGCATTGACAATGCGTTTATGCGGCAGGCTGTCTCCTCAGCACAAGGACGGTTTCGAACGAGAAAGGCAGCGGCCGCAGATGAACTCGGTGACTGGGAAGACTGGCGGACACTTGGTGAAGAAATTAGAAGCCATACCTTAGAAAACCTTGATTACTACTTACAGCAGCTCAGCGAACAAGTTGAAAACCGGGGCGGCACCGTATTCTTTGCCAAGACAGCAGAAGAAGCGAACGAGTATGTACAAAAGATCGCTCAGGAAAAACAAGCTAAAAAAGTCGTAAAAGCCAAATCAATGGTAACGGAAGAAATCGGCTTAAATCATGCCCTCGAGCAAACAGGGTGTGAAGTCGTTGAATCTGATTTAGGAGAATGGATTTTACAGCTTGACGAAGATCCACCTTCTCATATTGTCACACCCGCCCTTCATAAAAATAGAAAAGAAATACGGGAGACTTTTATGGAGAAAAGAGGCTACACCGGCTCGGACGACCCTGAAGAACTAGGAGCATTCGCCCGCGAGCAGCTGAGGAAGGATTTCCTGGCGGCAGACATCGGAATTACAGGCTGTAACTTTGCTGTTGCTGAATCTGGCACCGTTACGCTCGTAACAAATGAAGGAAATGCCCGTATGGTCACTTCACTTCCTGATACGCAAATTTCTGTCATGGGGATGGAACGAATTGTCCCGACTTGGGAAGATCTTGAAGTGGTGGTCAGCCTGTTGACCCGCTCAGCTGTCGGTCAGAAGCTGACGAGCTATATTACCTCACTTACCGGCGCAAGACAGGAAGGGGAAGTCGATGGACCGGAAGATTTCCACCTCGTCATTGTCGATAACGGACGCTCGAAAATTTTAGGAACCGAATTTCAATCCGCACTGCACTGCATTCGCTGTGCAGCCTGTATAAATGCCTGCCCGGTTTACCGGCATGTCGGCGGCCATTCCTACGGATCTATTTATCCAGGACCGATTGGAGCTGTACTTACACCGCTGCTTGACGGTTATGAAGATCATAAGGAACTTCCTTACGCTTCGTCTCTCTGCGCGGCATGTACCGAAGCCTGTCCGGTAAAAATTCCGCTGCACGAACACTTAATCAGACACCGCGAAATCATTGTTGAGAAAGAAAAAATGGGGACGAAGGCAGAAAGCGCCATGATGAAAGGCTACGCCAAGTGGGCTTCCAATCCGGCCGCTTACAAACTGAGCACGAAAATGGCCCATACCGCCTTAAAGCCCTGGACAAAAGACGGACACATCGAAAACGGACCCGGTCCGCTGAAAGGCTGGACAGATTCGCGTGATTTCCCGTCACCTGCCAAGGTCAGCTTTAGAGATTGGTATAAGAAAAGAGAGAAAAGGAGGGGACACTAATGGCCGTCTATAACCGGGAGAGTTTTTTAGATCATGTTGCTGAAAACTTAGGACGCCCCCGTAAAACAGAGGTGGCTCCTCCTGAATATTCTGTTCATCCCCAGTCACGTGTACTGGCAGATGCTACTGCCGAGGAGCTCGTCGACGTTTTAGAGAAGCAGTGCGATGTTATTCACACCACTTTTAAAAGAACAACGGCAGAGGGGCTTGCTGAAGCTTTAAGAATTACTTTAGAGGAGTATGGGGCGAGGGAGGTCGTGGCAGCCGGCGGACCGCGTAACGAATCGACAGGGCTCAATAACTGCTATGAGATTTTAAAGCATGACGGCTACAATGTTCATATCTGGGATGAAAAGGAAGGGAGCCGCAATCTGACCCTAGCAGAACGAGCAGGGGCCGGAATTGTGTGCAGCGACCTTACCCTTGCTGAATCTGGGACGGTTACGCTTTTTAACGACAGATTCAACGGTCGCTCGATCAGCCTTCTGCCTGAAACGTTTATTGCCGTTATTCCTAAAAGTACGCTCGTCCCGCGCATAACGCAGGCTGGGCAGTTAATTCATGCGGAAGAGCAGAAAGGGAATGCTGTTTCTTCCTGTGTCAGCTTTGTCACCGGACCAAGCAACAGTGCCGACATTGAAATGAATCTGATTGTCGGTGTACACGGTCCTGTTAAAGCCACATACATTCTAGTTGATGATCTATAACGTGCAGAACCAGTCTGAAAAAGGCTGGTTTTGTTGTATTTTACGAGGGCTAACTCGTTTTCCAGAGACCGATGGCGAGCTTCTAAGCTTTGGTCTATGATCCTATACCGTTTCTTAGAACCGAGAGAAACGGTTCCGTTTGCTTTTTATAAAAGAATCGGGCCTGTGGAAACGACTCGCTTTCCATGGGCGAATTGTGAGCTTCATCGGGCTTTTAGACTTCCAGGACCTCACCCTTGGTCTGTACTCCCATAAAGGCTTCTTAGATTAAAGGGAATTTTGTTCCGTTTGCCTGAATGTGGAGAACCGGGCCTGGGGAAACAACTCGCTTTCCATGGGCGAACGGTGAGCTTCCTCGGGCTTTTAGCCCTCCGGGATCTCACCCTGTTCTATCCTCCCATAGGAGTCTCGTCGTTTCCCCCGGCCCTTTACGTTTAATAGGAGTAACGGAACACTGAGTAAGAAAAGACCATTTCCTTAAGAGAGGTTACTGAAACTATAGTGTTCCTTTATACTCTCCATGGTAAAAGAGGCTGGGAAATGGCGAGACTCCTGCAGGGAGATAGAGCCAAGATGAGATCCGCGAGTGTAACGAGCTAGCTCATCGGCTCCCCGCGGAAAGCGAGCTATTTCCCAGCCGCTTTCTTCTTACTTCCGCAAAACGGAACAACCTCTCCCTAGGTCAATCCATTATGAACGAGAAGAGGTTAAACAAAAAGGAAAGGAATGATATGATAGAGCAATCAAATGATCGTATGAGAGGCTGAATACAATTGGAGATCGTATGGTTTCTTCTGATTATTTTTATCGCATCCACATTGCAGACAAGCACCGGTTTTGGCTTCTCCATAATGGCCACCCCTTTTTTACTGCTGCTTTTCGAGCCAAGGGAAGCTGTGCAAATTAACCTCATATTATCACTCGTCATATCTTTAGCTATGCTTAACAAGATCAAAAAGGATATAAATTACGGGATCCTTAAACGATTTACAGCAGGCAGCACAGTCGGGCTGCCTGTCGGTATTTTTATATTTCTTATCCTTCCTATCAATATGCTGAAGCTCGTCGTAAGTATAATCATTCTTTCTTTAACGACGGGTCTCATCCTGAAATTTAGAATCAATCAGACGAAGGGGCGGGATTTGGCAGCCGGAAGCTTATCGGGCACATTAACGACAAGCATAGGAATGCCGGGTCCTCCGCTGCTGCTGTATTTTTCAGGAACAGACACGGAAAAGGCAGTATTACGAGCCACTACGCTGGCTTTTTATTTATTTATCTATTTAGTCAGCTTAATCATTGATATTTGCTGGTACAGACTCATTGATTTGGACATCAAGCTTACTTGGCCTGCCTGTATTAATCATTGGTTTGTTTGTGGGACAGCTGATTTATAAGTGGATCAGCCCTAGCATGTTTCAATGGTTTATATACATCCTGCTGTTATTTACCGGCTTCTACATGCTTTTTGAAAATACAGCAAAGATTATCTAAAACGGACAGGGAATTTTACGAGATCCTGAACACTTCCATCATTCGCACTCCGGGTGTAAACAAATATTTCTCCTTCCGCTGAAGCAGGAGAGGAGTCAAATTTTACAGGGATTGAAAAAGTGCCGTAGAGAGGACCAGCAGCCGATGCCTGAATAGGTGCTTCTTCTGTCACTACACGTCCCGAGCTGTCTGTAATCCGATACAGGATGCCGCCTTCATATGCTCTTGCAAACCCGCTTAAAGGGCTGCCTTCCTGAACGATGGTAGACGGAAACGGGCTGGTTACTAAAATGTTGACAGATGAAGGAAGGGGCACGGCTAAATAAAAACCTGGATAAATGACGTCAGGTGAAAGACCCGGACGATATTTATTAGCATTGAGAAGAGCAGACAGGGATATGCCAAAACGACGGCTTAAGCTGTTAAGTGTATCCCCAGACTCTACTTCATATATAAAAACAGGCACATTTAGAAACTGATTGGGATAAATAAACATCGGATTCGCTACTTGAGGATTAATTCCTTGGAGCAAATCCACACTGGCTGAATATCTTTGGGCAAATGAATAAAGGGTATCTCCTTGACTGACCATCTGGTAAGTTTTGTGAAGACCGGGACGAGTCAGCACCAGCACCTGCCCGGGATAGATTAAACCAGGGTCAGTAATAGGAGGATAAAGAGCATTAGCAGATACAATCAGAGAGACATCTGTTCCGAATCGATTGGCTAACGTATAAAGAGTATCTCCCGGTTGAATGGTGTAGAGAAAGTGAGTCTGGTCGACGAACGGCATTTTCCTTCACTCCTTGTATTATAAAAAACGTATGCTGTAACATATTCGTTTTGAGAAGAAGGGGTGAGCACCTAAGCGGAAGATAGTTCGTCCTTTGCGATAAAATAGAAGTTGAGGAGTTTAGAGATTGGGGAAAGCTCATCTTTGAGCAAGCAGGGGAAGAGTCCTAAGGTGTCGTGAAAAATACCGTAAGGATGATAAATCCAATAAAAAAAGGTGCCTGCATGAAGAGGCACCTTTGTGTTAAAATTTTAGTTTGTTGAATCAGCAAGCTTCACGAGTACGTGGGACATATGCTTCCGTTCTTCTTCGTCTGCAAATTTCCAAAGCTCGTTTAACAATTTTTGCTCACGGTTACGGGGATCTTCGTGCTTGGCGAGATAATCGCCAACTCGCTTAGCGCCTTTTGCAAGTCCATCTTCCCCTAATCCGAGCTTTTCTCCCTTATTAACCTGGTCACCTAGATAATCCTTAAACGTTTGAAAATTTTGCATAATATCATCTTTTTTGTCTTCGCTCATCTTTGCTGCTGCATCTTTTGGATCTTGATTAGCCATTGTATCTCTCCTTTCGGTAGTATAGTTCTTCAAGTTCCACTTGTCAGCTTTTCTGAAACGTATAAGAGCTTCTGGATGTGCTATTGAAATAATAAAAAATATTATTTGGAAGCTTCATCGGTGAAGATGGGGTTTGTAAAAAGTATATTATTAAAATTATAAGTGAATTTGTTTACTTGGCATGCATACCGGGGTGATATTTTATAAAGAAAAAGAAAGGAGGCGGGTTGTTACGATGAAGATCATTCGAATTGTTTTGCAAATCTCTATTTTCTATCTGTTTTACTTAATAGGTGAAGGGCTCGGTGAACTATTAAACCTTCCGATTCCAGGCAGTATTATCGGGCTCATCCTGCTGTTTTGCTGCCTTTCTTTTAACCTCTTTTCTGTACGCTGGATTGAAGAGGGATCGATTTTTATGCTCTCTTTTCTTCCACTGTTTTTTATACCAGCTACGGTGGGAGTCATGAAATACCCGTCTTTCCTTTCTCTGAATGGTATCTTTCTAGTCATTATCGTTAGTGTCAGCACATTACTTACTATGGCTGCAGCCGGAAAAGTAAGTGAAATCTTTTCGAAAAAGGGGGAGAAGTGACATGCAGGCAGTCTTCATGTTTGCTGGAACGATTTTAATTTTTTTAATGATGAGTCGTCTTTATATTCGCTTTCATTATTCATTTTTTGTCCCTGTCTTAACCTCAACGTTTCTTATCGTGACACTGCTTGTCCTTTTCCAAATCCCTTATGAAACTTATATGGATGGAGGGAAGGTGATCGATTTCTTTTTAGGACCAGCTGTTGTAGCACTTGCCTACCCGATGTATAAGCAGCGTAAGGAAATTAGGGCATATATCATTCCTGTGGCTTCCGGTGTGCTTGCTGGTCTTGTGACATCACTTGTCACAGGCGTTTTGTTTGCAAAAGCTTTTGGAATTGACCGCATTCAAATCTTATCCATGGTTCCTAAATCATTAACGACACCTGTCGCCATCCCGGTTTCTGCTGAGATTGGCGGAGTTCCTTCCATGTCAGTTGTTTTTACAATGATTGCCGGTTTTACAGGGATTATTATCGGCCCACACCTTGTGAAATGGATGCGCCTGAAGGGTTCAATGGGGCAGGGGATTGCTTTTGGAAGTGCTTCTCATGCTCTCGGAACTTCGAAGGCACTGGAATATGGAGAGGAAACAGCCTCTATGAGTTCAGTGGCCATGAGTTTAACAGCCATCTTTGGTTCTGTACTTGGCCCGCTGTTCGTCTGGCTGTTTCAAATTTAGAGTGGAGTTCTGTTCCATTTATGATGAGTAGAAAAAGCGGCTGGAGAGAAATGACTCGCTTTTAAGCGGGGAGCCGGTGAGCCAGCTCCTTGCACCCTCGTGTCTCACCATGGGTTCTATCTCCTGTAGGAGTCTAGCAGTTTTCACTATCTTATTCACATATTTGAGGAGGGCAAAGACGGTTTCGTTTACTTTATAAAGAGGAACGAGGCTGGAAATAGCTCGTTTTCCGCGGGGAGCTGATGAGCTAGCTCGTTGCACTCGCGGATCTCATCTTGGCTCTATCTCCCTGCAGGAGTCTCGCCATTTCCCCGCCTCTTTTACCGTTCGGGGTATAAAGGAACGCTATAGTTTCAGTACCCGCTATTAAGGAAATGGTCTTTTCTTACTCAGTGTTCCGTTACTCCTAATAAACGCAAAGGGCCAGGGGAAACGGCGAGACTCCTATGGGAGAGAAGAACAGGGTGAGATCCCGGAAGGCTTTAGCCTGAGGAAGCTCACCGTTCGCCCATGGAAAGCGGGTTGTTTCCCGAGGCCTGGTTCTCGTTATTCAGGCAAACGGAACAGGTCTCCATAATATAAGTTTTCAAAACTTTCGAAAATGTTTCACGTGAAACAAAAAAGGAGGGAACCCCCTCCTAATCACATAAGCCTCGTTATAAATGCAGTCGCAATCCCAAAATAAATAAGCAGTGATAATATATCGTTAATCGTTGTAATCAACGGTCCTGAAGCAATAGCCGGGTCTATTTTCAGCTTATACAAAATAAGAGGGATAATCGTACCCGCAATGGTGCCGATCACCAGGGTAAGCAGAAGAGAACTCCCTACAACAAGACCAAGCGTAATATTACCCCGCCAGAAATAAGCGATCAATGAAATTAACACCCCGCACGTTAAGCCGATAATAATACCTACCCAAAGTTCACGACCCACCAATTTAACGACTTGACGGAAATTCAGATCCTGTGAAGCTAACCCCCTGACGACAACTGCGAGCGACTGGGTACCGGTATTCCCAGTCATACCGGCAATCATGGGCATAAAGAAAGCCAGAGCCACGACAGTTTCAAGGGTTGACTCAAAGCTGCTGATAATACTTCCTGAAATCAGTCCAATAAACAACAGTAATATCAGACAGGGCAGACGGCGGTAAGCAGCGACGAGCGGCTTTGTTGTAAAGTCAATCGACTTACCTGAAGCGGAAAGTTTTTCAATATCTTCATTGGCTTCCTGATACACCACATCCAGGACATCATCTACAGTAATAACTCCTACGAGACGGTCCCCATCTTCAACGATTGGCAGCGATACAAAGTCATAGCGGTTAATGATGCTTGCCGCTTCCTCCTGGTCTGTAAGTACATCGGCTTTTACAACTCTAGTGTACATAATATCCTCGATTTTATCGGTGATTTCTCCAAGAATTAAGTCTTTGTAGGATACGACTCCCACTAACCTTTTTTCTTCATCAATTACGTAAAGGTAGTTTAAATACTCTGCCAGCTCTGCAAAGACCTTAAGCTTATCAACAGCATCTCTGATTGTATAGTGACGGGGAATCCAAACATAGCGGTTGTTCATAATCCGACCAGCAGTTTCGGGAGGGTAATTCATCATATTTTGAACAATTTGTGATTCTTCCGCTTTCATGGAGGAAAGAAGTTCTGTAATCTTTTCGGGTTCCAGGTCTGTCAATAAAGAGGCTAAGTCATCATTCTCCATCAGATCCAGTACCACTCTGGACTTCTTCTTACCAAGCCGCTGCAAGACATCTAGCTGGTCCTCACGCTCAAGTTCTCCCATAAGGCTGGTCAGCTGCTCAAGCGGTAAGTAAAGCAGGAACTTGTCTGAATGCTTATTCGGGATGTGATTGTACTGCCGGGCAATATCGTATGGCTGAAGTTCTGCGATAATGTTTTGGAAAGCTCTCCTCTTCCCATCTTTCAATGATTGGATAAGGGCCAGAGTAATTTCATTTTCCGAAAGCGCAATAGACATGGGTATCCCTCCTCCCGTTTTGTTTGTATACCTAACTTTCCCTGTTCTTAAATTTAATATGAAAAAGACTGAATATAAATGAACCGGACAAAAAGGACAAAGAAGAGGTTTGGTGATATGGGTAAACGTACAATCAGTAGCCGTTTGTCCTGCGTATATAAATTATGTAACGTAAATAAGCAAAAGAGAGGAGGCTGGTTGAAATGAACAAAGCTTTTCACGGATTTCACGGCCAGAACCCTAATGATATGGTGATGGGGCAAATGGAAAACAACATGATGATGGGGCAATCGGAAAATAATATGATGATGGGGCAATCCGACATGGTGCCAAATATGATGGGGCCTGATCAAGGGCAAGTTATGGGTGAAAGTTATGAGGAAAACGGTAACCAGGTGGCGCCTGCTGTACAAGAGCCAACAGAAACGATGCCTGCTCAGGTAGAGCCTGTACGGGAATTCACCGAGAATTTTAATCGTGAGGTGTTAATTCCAGTCGTTCATCCGAGTCACACAACACAAATTCATCATACGCATTATAAGTATTTACACTCTTTCCCACATACGTGCTCAGTAGTAAACACTTACTCTTGTGAGAATGTCACTGTTCCTTACCCTCCGCAAAACTGGATGGGGGCGCAGCGTCCTAGATGGTAACTCAGAAAGTATGATTAGAAAAGATATAGGGATGCTCGCTCCTCCTATATCTTTTTTTCCAAGGCGGTCTGGACAAGCACGTATGAATCTCCCTTCGCTTGTTAAAAATAATCGTAAGGGAGGTGTATCACATGGCGAAAGATGTGCTTTGTGAAGTAAACAACTGTAAATATTGGGAGCATGGAAATCATTGTACAGCTGAAGCGATTTATGTGGTCAGCCACAGCGGGAAGCAGGCTTCTAAACAGGAAGAAACCGACTGTAAGACATTCGAACTTGAAAAGCATTAAGAAATGATGAAAGGAGTCTGGAAAAAGTATCTGCCAGGCTCCTTTATTAGTTCATCGATTTTTTCTCCACGGCTTTATGACTCCTAGTAGCAATAGAAGCAGGAGATAAGTAAGCATCGTCACAAAGACTGAAACACTAAGCAGAAGAATCTGATTGGGTGTTACAGAGCTTAAATAATCAAAAGTTCCGTGACCGATGATCCCCATAAGTGCTCCTGATATCCCCACTTTTATAAAATCTCCAGGAACGAATCGAAGACCGACGAGTTTGGATATGGTAGCAAAGTGGAGCAGTGTTCCTAAAATAACGCTGGCGCTGATTCCTAAACAGACTCCGTAAATGCCAAAGTCTGGACGCGACGCTAAGAGGAAGATAAACCCGAGTTTCGCGGAATGGGCAATTAAATCGTTCACCATAACGAGATTGGCTTTTCCTAATCCGATAATCACGGACTGCAGAGGAATTCTAAAATATTGAAGCAGATGAAAAGGAGCCATCATTTTTAATAAAATTGCAGCTTCCGGCGAGTTGTAAATGACGGTCGTCAGCTGATCAGCGAACAGCCACAGAACAAGGGAACTCGGCACCCCGACGATCAGGGCAATCCGAATCGACTGCTGGGTCCTTTTATGAATCATGTCACTGTTCTTATGCTCCTTTGCTTCACTGATCGCAGGAACTAAAGGAATGGACATGGAATTCGTTACAAATCCCGGCAGCATTAATAAGGGCATAACAAAGCCCATAACAATACCAAACTGCTGTGTAGCCATGGCTGTCCCGATTCCCGCAATCGCCAGGCTTTGTGTAATCAAAATCGGCTGAACGACTCCGATTAAGGAATGGATCAAACCATTTCCTGTGGTTGGAAGCCCTGTCTGCATGAGATCAGTAAAGACCTTTTTACCCTTGTCCACTTTGGAAAAAGGCTCGCGAAACGAAAATCGCCGGCGTTTAAACCATTTAAATGCAGACATTAAATACAGCAAGGAAAAAGCCTCGCCAATAATCCCGCTTAACACAGCTCCTGCCGCAGCGAATTCTAATCCATAAGGCAGCAGCCACTGGACGAATAAAAAGATAAATCCAATCCTTGAGAACTGCTCAATAACTTGAGAAATGGCGATTGGTGTCATATTTTGTTTTCCACGAAAATATCCCTTAATAACGGAGGAAACCGCTATAATAGGAATGATCGGAATAACAGCAAGTAATGAATAATAGGCACGCTGGTCAGTCAGGAAAATGGAAGCCAGCACTTTTGCTCCAATAAGAGCACCGCCCATTAAAAGAATACCGATCACACTGGTTATCGTTAAAGATACGATCAGTATTTTTTTTACCCGCTGTGGGTCATTATTTACCTCTGCTTCAGCTACAAGCTTTGAAATCGCTACAGGCAGACCGAGTGTCGTCAGTGTTATCAATAAACCTGTAAGAGGCATCGCCATCATAATAAGGCCGACCCCTTCAGGACCCAATACATTTGCCATGACAATCCCATTAGCAAATCCTAAAACCCGTGTAATCAGGGCGCCAATGGTAAGTATAATCGTTCCTTTGAGAAGGCTTTGTTTAGTCATGTGTTCACGCATCCTTTACCTTGTCCATATATGATATATATGGCAGGGAAAGGGGAAGTTGCTCTATTTCATTAAAATCTTTTTAAATACTTTTAGCATAGGAGAGAATTACGTGAAGAGAGGAAATATTATTTTTCTTAATGGAGTATCAAGCTCTGGCAAAACGACATTAGCTTTTGAGCTTGCTTCAAAGCTTCATCATCACTTTCCGCTAAGTCTTGACCAGTATGATGATCTAATCGCAAGCATGGAGAACCGTGAACAGGAAAAACTGATCCCGGTTCCGACCGAGCATTTCTTTCACCAGACGATTACTATGTTTTCCGATCGAGGTATTGATTTAATCGTGGATCATCTTTTACATAATGAGCATACCATGCAAGATGCCTTTGCCGTTTTAAAAGATTATCCAGTTTTCTTTGTCGGCGTACACTGCCCTTTAGAGGTGTTAAATGCCAGGGAAAAAGCGAGAGGAGACCGTACGATCGGCCAAGCTGAAAAACAGTTGGAGTTTGTGCACCAGCAGGGGGAAGTGTACGATGTTGCAGTCGATACGTCTAAAGAAGGGGCAGCAGATATTATCCTTAACCTATTGAAAAAGCAGGAAAGGTATCAGGGATGGAAAACGACGGTTCAAAAAAATCCTTTGCCTTAAAGGACTGATATGATAAACTTAAACTATATTGCAAAACAATATAGTGTTTTTTAACTAACTAGCTTGTATAACAACATAGATGGTAAAGGAGCGATCCATTTGTCTTCAAGTCAAATGTTAAAAGGAATTCTGGAAGGATGTCTTCTCTCCATCATTGCAAAAGGGGAAACCTATGGATACGAAATGATGGAAAAGCTGAATGAGCATGGCTTTTCCATGGTCAAGGAAGGAAGTATTTACCCCCTGCTGCTGAGGATGAAAAAAGAGGGCCTTGTCAAAACGACTCAAAAGAAACTGCCATCAGGTGGTCCAAAGCGAAAGTATTATACATTAACAGACGAAGGGAAAAAGGAGCTGAACCATTTCAAAAAAAGATGGGAAGAGATTTCCTATAGTGTTGATCACTTATTAAAGGAGGAGAAAAGAAGTGACATTATCTAAGAACAGCCAGGAGTTTCTCGGTAACTTACGGACATATTTAACGGCTTCCGGGAAGGGTGAGGCGGAGATTAATGAAATTGCAGGCGAACTCGAAGATCATCTAACAGAAGCCGAGAAACACGGAAAAAACATGGACAGTATCACTGGACAATCACCTAAGGAATATATGGAGCAGATATCTGCAGAAATGCCTGTGAACAGCCGGACGATCATTCAGTATATCTCCATGATTTTATTAGGAGCCTTTGCCTATATTCTTCTTGGTGATGTAGTGAATGGAGGCATCACAATAAGTATGGTAGAGCTCGCTGGTTATCCAATCATTGTTCTTCTCTATGTTTTCCTTACCGCGGCGGTATTTCGGTACATTGCCAGCTCCACTCCTCGCAAATCGAAAGAGTGGCTGCTCTTTGGTTTGCTTGGAACTATCCCTGCTGTCCTGTTTCTTGCATTGATTTTTATGAGTCAGTATTATCCGGTAAGTACGATTACATTCAATACTGCTGCAAACTCAGCGGCAGCGGTCGGGTGTATTGCTGTATTTATTGGAATGGCGCTCTGGAGTAAAACATGGTTTACCATTATTATTCCCCTCCTGATGTTTGTTCCTCAGCTGATCGTCAAAGTGACCGGGTTTGCAGAAGAGACACAGCTGGCAATATCAAGTTCTGTAATGTTTATTGGCATAATGATCTATTTAATTTTAAGCGGGCGTAAATTAAGAACAGACGAAAAAAGACCTTCCTCCCTTTAAGAGAGTGAAGGTCTTATTCTTAAGCAACTTCTTTTTCAGGAGATGGGTCTGGTGTGGCCCCATCGACCATTAAGAAAATTGCGGAGAGGATATGCATAATCATTCCGATGACAGGGATCCAGCCGATACAGGAAGTAATAATTCCTAGTACACTTCCTCTGGAAGCGCCCTTATCCTTTTTCGTCAGGACTAAAGTAATAATGTGAAGAGCTAGCATAACAGCAAGCGGTGTCCAGTAAAGGGAGATAATAAGAGCACCACCGAAGAAAGGAATAGCAAGAATGGCTTCAAGACTGCCTGTAACCCATTTTAAGATTCTCGATGCTGACAACTGTTTGGCCTCCTTAGAGAAGAATGAACTCAACTTCGTAAGGATAGTATACGGAGGGGGGACACCAGGTAGAACTGCTGGTATTTCCACTTTCTAAATGAGGGGTTATTTTCCTGATTGTGGATAAAAGGATATTGAATTAAATCTTAATCCCTATTACCATGGACTCAGCTGTAATAATAAAGGAGGAAGGCTGTTGAAAGGAATCGGGATCGGCTTATCGATTGTTATTTGCTTAGGCGTTTTCGGCGCTATAGGCTATATGGCATTTGATATTATAACAGGCGACGTAAAAGAGACGACACAGACTGAAGAAAGCACGAGTACAGAGACTCAAGAACAGAAAGTAGAAGAGTTATCCCGAAAAAAATTTGCAGAAGGAGACGAAGAGGATTTAAACCCTTTTGGTGACTCAAAGAAGCAGATGGATTTAACAAGTTCGGACTATCAGGAATACATACACCAGATGTCTCACCAGAAAGTAAAGGCAGATAAAAAGTGGGGCTTTTATTTAATTACAGAGGAACGGATTGACTGGCTGATTGAAGGATTGGAAGTTGTAAATCTAAAGCAGAAAGACCGATACTCCAAGATACTAAGTACCTGGCAGAATGGAGACTTTTCAGCAGCTGATGACCATCACAATGAGATGTGGAGACTGCAGGGGGGTACTGTAGGAAAAGCATTCGGTATATTATCAGAGGCAGAAGAAGAAGCATATATTGAAAAAAGCAGACATTAAGAAATCCCGAAGGCCGCTCTTCGGGATTTTTTTGAGGTAACATAATTTTCTCCTTTAGCATTTTCAGGAGAGTCCTTTAAAAAATTCCTTGTTATTTGTAAAAAGACGCTCCAATAATAACAAGAAGAATAAACAACACAACGATGAGCGCGAAGCCTCCGCCTCGGCCGTAACCGCCATAACCGCCGCAGCCCCAGCCGCCATAGCCGCCCCAGCCACCAAATCCGTAGCCCATATTGTTCACCACCTTTATTTGCATTTGTAGCATCTTATGAAGAAGAGGATACATATGGAAAGGCTATTGTCGGATATGTATAAAAAAACACTAAAATACGGGATTGGAATATAGATATTTAAAAAGCTGCGGGAGTGAGAAGATTGAGGAGTGATCCAACTAAAACAGCGAGAGGCTTTATCGAGGAATACTTTCCACATTGTGAAGCTGCCTTGTTATCGGGAAGTGTTGTCCGGGGAGAACACACCTCTTCATCAGATTTAGATATCGTCATACTGGAAAAAGATACTTATCGAAAATCGTTTGTCTATCAAGAATGGCCTATTGAAGCATTTGTATATAATGAAGACTCCTTAGATTATACTTTTTTTATTGAAAAACAGCATGGAGTTCCACTCCTCACACGCCTCTGTGCAGAGGGTGTCATCATCAAAGGGGGAATGAGAGCAGATGCGTTAATTGAGGAGGGGAAGAAAAGCCTATTAGAAGGGCCCAATCCTCTGCCTGCTTATAAATTAGACCAATGCCGGTACATGATCTCTGACCTTCTTGATGATTTAGAAGGATCTGCCTGCAAAGCGGAGGATATCTTTACAGTTTCTGCTCTGATCGGCCAGCTGCATTCCTTTATTTTAAGGGCTGAGCAAAAATGGACGGGTGAAGGGAAATGGATGTATCGTTCTCTAAAAAAACATAATCCACTGATCGCCAGGAGGCTCGCTGAATGTACAGAGACCTTTTACAAAAGCCATCAAAAAGAGGACATCATCCAGCTGGCTGATGAACTGCTCAAACCTTTTGGAGGCAGGCTCTTTCATGATTTTATGTCACGGCACTAGCGGAAGAGTGAAATGAGGGAATGAAAAAGTGATATAATTTTTAAAATTGCTTAATGAAGGAGGTAAAGCGATGAACAGCAAGGATCTCATAGACCATCTAGGGTTAATACCTCATCCAGAAGGAGGTTTCTATAAACAAACCTATCATTCAACATTGGGGACAAATACACCCAGGGGACAAAGGAGCTTATATACAAGCATTTATTTTCTGCTGCGCTCAGAAGATGTTTCCCACTTTCACAGGCTTCAATCGGACGAACTATGGTACTATCACGGCGGCAGCACGCTAACCGTCCATATGATTACTCCAGAAGGGGAATACAAGCAAATAAAACTGGGATTGAATGTCGCTAGAGGAGAGGTGCCTCAGTTTGTTGTGCCAAGGTATACAATTTTCGGCTCGTCTGTTGATGAGGAGGATACGTTCTCTTTCGTAGGATGCATGGTTTCTCCTGGGTTTGATTTTAAAGACTTTGAACTATTTGATAAACAAGAACTTCTGGATAAATATCCGGAGCATCGTGATGTTATAGAAAGGCTCGCCATTGAGGGTAAATAACATGCTCAAGTGGAACTCCTTCCCTAACCTTTCCCCATTTACCATTTTGAGGAAGTATAAAGACTGTTCCGTTTACTGTAGTAAGAGAAAAGCGGCTGGAAATGACTCCCTTTCCGCGGGGAGCCGGTGAGCTAGCTCGTTCCACTTGCGGATCTCACCCTGGCTCTATCTCCCTGCAGGAGTCTCACCATTTCCCAGCCTCTTTACCGGCGATGGCGTAAACGGAACTCTATGTTTGTAAGAAAATCCTCTACTTTAGTTCTCTTACTAAATGTTCCGTTACTCTAAAAAACATAAAGGGCCGGGGGAAACGGCGAGACTCCTATGGGAGAAAAGAACAGGGTAAGATCCCGGAGGGCTAAAAGGCCGAGGAAGCTTACCGTTCGCCCATGGAAAGCGAGTGGTTTCCCCAGGCCCGGTCCTCTTTATCAAGGTAAACGGACCAAGGAAATCTCCTTCAACTATCTATCGGAGGAGCATAAAACAGGGGAAAGTGGTTTGCCTTTTTAAATAAATCATTCGTCATTCGCATCCCCTAATAAATTTAGACATTGTGATTACAAACATGAAAAAAATGGGGTTTATGTCAATGATTCCAGGGAATTCTACCTGTAAGAAGTTGTTTGATGAAGGAGGTATTTCAAGGTGTTCACCATTCTTCCAAGCCGGGATACGTCCACGGTGGCTGTGGAAATTGAAGGAAAAGCAACAGGTGAGGATGCCAGGAAACTTAACGAGCATATCGAGAAACACTTTGGTGAAGAGAAAAAATTTAACGTCCTTGCAGTTATTCATGAGCTGGAAGGAACGACAGCAAAAGGAATAATGGACGGGATAAAGGTGGATGCCAAAAGGTGGGACCAGTTTAATAAATTCGCCGTCCTTAGTGATAAAAAGTCGATTAACGTGTCTGCAAAGGCAGGCAGCTACCTGCCTGGAGTGAAAGCAAAAGACTTTGATAAAGATGAGATAGAAAGCGCTTGGAATTGGATTCAGGAAAAAAATTAAATGTCTTTTCGATTCTCGACAGTAAAGGAGCCTCCTGGAAAGGAAGGCTCCTTTACTATGATTTCTGCAGCGGCCAAAACACCACTCTTCTGGATTCTGCATAATGAAAAAGCATTTGCCCTCCCGACAAGGAAGAAGGAGACACAGGAAGCAGGTTATGAGTTTCAAAATGACCCTCTGCATCTTGAAGACTCCAAGGAAGATGATGCACACCTACTGTATATATTTCATTTCGAATCGGTGTAAACAAATAGTAGCGTTCCACCAGCCAGCTTGCGAGACTGCCTTTTTCAGGATAATATGCCTCTGCACCAATCTGCCAGCTTCCTTCCAGGAAAGCTCCTGACTTTCCTCTGCGCCTGCTGTAATAATGGAAGCTGTCTTCGTTACGATGCATTCTCATATCAGCATAGTAATAAGGGAGGGTGGTCATTCGCGCACCAAGTACGTCCAATAATTTTTCAGCATCAAGGCTGAAGAAATAGATGCCGGGAAGACCGTTGCGCTTTACATATGTACGGACATTCAGCTCTAAAAAATGATGAAGGTAAGGGATTTTGGGGGTCAGGCGAAAATGCATGCCGCTTACAAGAAACGGCAGGACGGTAATCCATGCCTTTCCGTTATATGTATCCAATTCGAGGCCTTCTGGTAATAGAGGAGTAAGGGCCTCATTTTTAACAGAATGATGCATAAATAATGTATGATCCCATCTTTGTGAAAAAATCCACGGTCCTTTAGGAAGAGGAGAATCACGATGCTCTGTTGTTGACAGGATTTCTTTATATCTCATTTATGTTCTCTCCTAAAACAAGCAGGTACGGCCGGGAGAGGGGGAGGTTCAACCTGGCCGTACCTGTGTTTATAAATTCACTTTACCCGCATTGGGCATTAATTATTCCCTTTTCCTTTAGAAACTTCACTTACGATATCAGCTGCTACTTCATTAGCACCTTCAATGCCGATATCTCCAAGGCTTACAACCCCTTGAATAGAATCATTCTCAATGACAAGCAGACGCTTGATCTGATGATCCTGCATAAGTCTTGCTGCTTCTTGAACATCCATATCAGGATATCCTGTCACTACATTCTCTGTCATAACATCGGATGCTTTAATATTATCAGGAGAACCTTTTGCGAGTCCTTTAACGACAATGTCGCGATCAGTGACTACACCGACGTATCTGTCATTCTCAACGAGCGGAATGAAACCAACATCTTGTTCTTTCATGTGTTTCGCTAAAGTCTGTAAATCATCGGACGCATTGCAAGAGGCTAGATTACTTGTCATATAGTCTTTTACGACACTCATTAGTTATCCACCTTTCAAATATTGATGTTATTTTGATATATATTTCTGTTTCCGTATTCCAGAAAATTTAAACATAAAAAATTCGACAAATGTTGATAACACAGGGGTTTAGTGAGCGGTGGAAGAAACATTTTAGTTTAGTGATATAAAAAGTATGGGAAGGGTTTCATGGTAAAAAAGACAGTATGATAAAATATAATGAAACCGCTGCCATAAAGGAGCTGAGTCTTATGCTGTCGATAATTAATAAATATAAAGATGGAATTTTTGAAACACTGTTTGAAAATGTGAATCAATGTATCGTGATCGTTGATAAAAAAGGCTATATTACTTATATGAATGAAGGCTATTGTGAGTTTTTACAAGTAGATAAAGCAGAAGTTAAAGGGAAACACGTCACGGAAGTGATTCATAATACTAGAATGCATATTGTCGTTGAAACCGGAAAAGAAGAAATGGCGGACATTCAGTACATCCGCGGCAATTATATGATTGCCAACCGTGTACCGCTGCGCTCTGAAGGTGAAATTGTCGGTGCCCTTGGGATGGTTTTATTTCGTGATACAGAGGAATGGCTGAAGATGAACAGCCATATTAAAACACTCCTCCTGGAACTTGAAAATTACCGTAATCAAATGAATAAACAGAACGGTACAAGCTACTCACTTCACGACATTATAACGGCTTCCCCTAAAATACAGGAAGTTAAGGACAAAGTGAAAAAGCTGGCAGCCGGGGAGGTTTCTGTACTGTTAAGGGGAGAAAGCGGGACAGGTAAGGAGCTTTTTGCCCACAGTATTCATCAGCTAAGTGAACGCCATATGAAACCTTTTGTAAAGGTGAACTGTGCGGCTATACCGGAAAATTTATTCGAGTCCGAGCTCTTTGGTTACCAGGAAGGGGCTTTTACCGGAGCTAAAAAAGGCGGCAAGCCGGGGAAATTCCAGCTTGCCGATGGAGGTACTATTTTTCTAGATGAAATCGGTGACATGCCATTACATGCCCAGGTGAAAATTTTAAGAGTGCTGCAGGAGGGTGAGGTTGAAGCGATCGGTGCTGTAAAACCGAAGAAAATCGATGTGAGGGTGGTGGCGGCAACCAATCAGTCGCTCGAAGATTTAATCGAGAAGCAGGAATTCCGAAAGGACTTATTTTACCGAATAAATGCCATGCAGGTGTTTATCCCTCCATTAAGGGAACGTTCAGAGGATTTGCGGGTGCTATCCAAATACCTGTTACAGAAGCTGACCGATCGAATCGGGAAACGGGTCACTGACTTTTCAGCAGAAGTTTACAGCTGTTTTCAACGCTATAACTGGCCGGGAAATGTAAGGGAGCTTGAGAATGTAATAGAGTCAGCAGTTTATTTAACGAATGATGAAACGATCCAGCTTGGCGACTTGCCTGATCATATGCAAAGAGAATTCCAGCCGGCCCCGAAAACTTTAAAGGGGATTCTCGAAGATACAGAAAAGAAGGCACTGGAACAGGCTTTAAAAAGGTTCAAGAATGACAAAGCGGCTGCCGCTAAATCGCTGGGAATCGGAAAAACCAGCTTTTATGACAAACTGAAAAAATACAGGCTGTGAGTCATTCCGTGAATCCGGAAGTTTATTCCGGGTAAGCGGAATGATTTTTTTATGCCTTCAATGTAAGGGTTTTCATGAATGTAGTAAATGAACATAATAACCAATTCCGGATTTCCGGAATTAAATGATGACGAACCCTGGCGAATCCTTAGTTTAATTGTTGGCACGAATCTTGCATATAAAAGGGTGAAGGGAGTGTTAGGAAGATGAAAACGATATATTCATCATTTGAACAAGCTGTTAAAGAAATAAAAGACGGATCAACGATTATGGTTGGTGGCTTCGGACTTGTAGGAATACCGGAGAACCTGATTCTTGCATTAGTAGATTCAAAAGTGAAGCACCTGACCGTTATCTCTAACAACTGCGGGGTAGACGACTGGGGTCTTGGACTGCTTCTTAAAAATAAGCAGATTGATAAAATGGTAGGATCCTATGTTGGAGAAAATAAAGAGTTCGAACGTCAGGTTCTTTCAGGGGAGCTTGAAGTCGAGCTGACGCCTCAGGGCACCCTTGCGGAAAGAATACGTGCCGGCGGAGCAGGAATCCCGGCCTTTTATACACCAGCAGGGGTAGGAACGCCAATCGCAGAAAACGGTGAAGTCAGAAACTTTGATGGAAAAGACTATCTTCTTCAAACCGGCCTTCGCGCAGATTTCAGCCTTGTGCGTGCGGTTAAAGGAGATAGACAGGGGAACCTTGTCTACAACAAAACGGCCCGTAATTTCAACCCGATGATGGCGGCTGCGGGCAAAGTAACAATAGCTGAAGTTGAGGAGCTTGTGGAAACAGGAGAGCTTTTTGCAGATGAAATCCATACTCCCGGTATTTATGTTCAAGGACTGATTGAAGGAGAACAGGAAAAGCGGATTGAACGACTGACGCTTGCTCAAGCATAACTATAGGAGGGGAAAATAATGAAATTAGATAGAGCTAAAGTGAGGGAGCAGATTGCCCGTCGAGCTGAACAGGAAATTGAAAGCGGTTACTATGTGAACCTGGGCATTGGTATGCCGACAATGGTTGCGAATTATATTCAGGGTGATAAAGAAGTTGTCCTGCAGTCAGAAAATGGCCTGCTCGGGATTGGACGGTCTCCTTATGAAGAAGAGGTTGATCCTGATTTAATCAACGCCGGAAAAGAAACCGTAACAGAAGCGATAGGAGCGTCCTATTGTGACAGTGCAGAATCTTTTGCCATGATCCGCGGAGAACACCTCGACCTGGCCATACTCGGAGGAATGGAAGTTTCTGAAACAGGAGATCTTGCCAACTGGATGATTCCCGGAAAAATGATTAAAGGCATGGGTGGAGCAATGGATATCGTTCACGGAGCGAAAAAGATTGTTATCATCATGGATCATGTCAATAAACACGGGGAGCCGAAGATTTTAAAGGCCTGCAGCCTGCCGTTAACCGGTCAAGGAGTAGTAGACCGTATTATTACCGATCGGGCAGTGATTGATGTCACGTCAGAAGGCCTAGAATTGATCGAAGTGCTCAATGGTTTTTCAATAGAAGGAGTAAAAGCTTCGACTGAAGCTGAATTGCACGTCAGCGAAAAGTTACTGACTAATAATTAGGAGGTTTTACAGATGAGTCAAGTTGTTTTTATTACAGGTGCTGCCAGCGGAATTGGTTATCAAATTGGTACGGCTTTTGCAAAGGAAGGAGCAAAGGTGGTTCTTAGCGATGTAAATGAAGAGAAAGTCAAAGAGGCAGCCGAAACTCTAAAGAAAAAAGGCTGTGAATGTATCGGTCTTAAGTGTGATGTCACAAAGGAAGAAGAGCTGAAGAATTGCATTGATGAAACGATCACAACTTATGGACGTCTTGACGTGTTAATTAACAATGCCGGCCTGCAGCATGTCGCTTCAATTGAAGAGTTTCCTACCGAGAAGTTCCGTTTTATTACAGATGTGATGCTGGTCGCCCCATTTATGGCGATAAAGCACGCTTTTCCAATTATGAAGAAGCAGGGATTTGGGCGGATTATTAATATGGCATCTATTAACGGGTTAATTGGTTTTGCCGGGAAGGCAGCCTATAACAGTTCCAAGCATGGTGTAATCGGCTTAACAAAAGTGGCAGCGTTGGAAGGAGCCGAACATGGGGTTACGGTTAATGCGATCTGCCCTGGCTATGTCGACACACCATTAGTTAGAAACCAGTTGGAAGATTTAGCGTCCAACCGCGGGGTTTCCCTTGAAAAAGTTTTAGAAGAGGTTATTTATCCGCTAGTTCCTCAGAAACGGCTGCTTTCTGTTGAGGAAATTGCCGACTATACGATGTTTTTAGCAAGTGAAAAAGCAAGAGGTGTTACAGGCCAGGCAGTCGTTCTAGATGGCGGTTATACAGCCCAATAATAAAGGAGGATGTTCAATGAGAGAAGTATATATTTTAGAAGGCGCCCGCACCCCGTTTGGCAGTTTTGGAGGCAAGTTAAAAGATTTAGATCCAACGACGCTTGGGGTGACGGCAAGTAAAGAAGCCATCAGAAGAAGCGGAATTTCTCCTGAGCAGATAGACTTTTCTGTAATTGGAAATGTGATTCACTCCGCTAAGAATGCTCCCTATCTTTCAAGGCATATTGCCTTAAACACCGGAGTCCCTCAAAGCAGCCCGGCGCTTACAGTTAACCGGCTGTGCGGGTCAGGCCTCCAGGCTGTTGTTTCAGCTGCCCAGTCGATTCAATTAGGCGAAGGTGAAGCGGCATTAGCCGGAGGGGTGGAAAACATGAGCCTTTCACCTTATGCCCTAAGAGGGAGCCGTTTTGGAACAAAACTTGGCACACCGAAGATGGACGATATGCTGTGGGCGGCCTTAACCGATGAATACATAGGCTGCGGAATGGGGGTAACAGCGGAAAACCTTGCAGAGAAATACGAAATCAGCCGTGAAGAACAGGATGCCTATGCCGCTATAAGCCATAAGCGGGCGGCAGCGGCAAGAAGAGAAGGAAGGCTGGCTGAGGAAATTACAGCCGTAGAAATCAAAAGCCGTAAAGGGACATTGGAAGTAACGGAAGATGAGCATATCCGTGAAGATACAACGCCAGAAGGGCTTTCGGCTTTAAAGCCTGCTTTTAAAAAGGACGGCAGTGTAACCGGAGGAAACGCGAGTGGAATTAACGACGGAGCTGGTGCAGTCGTTGCAGCAAGTGAAGATTTTGTCAGAGCTAATAACAGCACCCCGATCGCGAGAATCATTTCCTGGGGAGTAGCAGGGGTAGATCCAGCTTATATGGGCATCGGACCAGTCTCCGCCATTAAGAAAGCTTTACAGTCAGCAGCTCTTACGCTTGAGGATATGGATTTAATTGAAGTAAACGAAGCGTTTGCTTCCCAGTACTTAGCCGTAGAAAAAGAGCTGGGGCTTGATCGTGAGAAAGTGAACGTTAACGGCGGAGCAGTCGCACTCGGACACCCGATTGGTGCAAGCGGTACACGAGTATTGTATTCATTAATTAAAGAGCTGAAACGCCGTAACAATAAATATGGTGCAGCTTCGCTTTGTATTGGCGGCGGACAGGGAATCGCCATGATCGTTGAAGCTTTATAAAAATAAAGGGGGAGATTATCTATGCTTGGCATATTACTAGGACTTGTTGTCTTAATGGCTCTGGCTTATTTAGGATGGTCGATCATCTGGGTCGCACCGATTGCAGCCGGAGTTGTTGCGGTAACCGGGGGACTCGATCTTCTCGATGCCTATAAAAATACGTACATGGAAGGATTCGTCGGCTTTGCGAAAGACTGGTTTCCAGTCTTTATGCTCGGTGCCATCTTCGGAAAACTCATGGAGGATACGGGCATGGCCCGAACGGTTGCTGTTGCTTTAACTAAGCTGGTCGGTACGAAACGGGCGATTTTAGGAGTACTCGTTTCAGCTGCGGTTTTAACATACGGGGGAGTAAGTTTATTCGTTGTCGTATTCGCCGTATATCCTTTAGCATTATCACTTTTTAGAGAAGCCAATATCAGCCGCCGGTTAATCCCGGCGACTGTAGCACTGGGCGCCTTTACATTCACAATGACGGCTATTCCAGGGACACCACAGATTCAAAACCTGATCCCGATGGAATACTTCAAAACAGACGCCGCAGCAGCGCCTGTGATGGGAATTATTGCTGCTATTATCATGGCAGGAGGGGGCTATTTTTATCTCCGCTGGCGTGAGAAGCAGCTCACAGCAAAAGGAGAAAATTTCACCGAACCGAAGGATAATAAGATTACGAAAGAAAACGGGAAAGCTCCTAACTTTATTTTATCCTTACTGCCGCTGCTCACCGTTTTGATTACGCTCAACCTGTTGAAGTGGGATATTGTTACAGCATTAATTTCAGGAATTGTACTCATTATGCTTCTTAACGTACAACAGTTCAAAGGGTTTACAAAATCCCTTAACAGTGGAGCAGGAGGATCAGTTATTGCGATTATTAATACAAGTGCAGCGGTTGGTTTTGGAACAGTCGTAAAAGCGGTGCCCGGTTTTGAACGCCTGACCGAGGTGTTAATGGGGATTAAGGGAAATCCGCTTATCTCAGAAGCTGTGGCCGTAAACGTGCTTGCTGGGGCGACAGGCTCTGCATCAGGCGGTATGGGGATTGCCCTTGAGGCGCTTGGATCGAAATACTATGAAATTGCCATGAACAGTGGAATAAGTCCAGAGGCTTTCCATAGAGTAGCCTCATTATCTTCAGGAGGACTCGATGCCCTGCCTCATAATGGAGCTGTTTTAACGCTCCTTACGATTACAGGCATGTCACATAAAGACAGCTATAAGGATATCTTCGTTGTCGCTGTCTTAATTCCAGTAATTTCTGTTGCCGTTGTAATCTTACTTTCTTCTATTGGTATTTTATAAGGTTTATAAATGCTGGAAATTTGATAGAAAGCTGGAGGGAATTCCCTTGTTCCGTTTCCCTTGATAAAGAGGGGCGGGCCAGGGGAAATAACTCGCTTTCCATGGGCGAACGGTAAGCTTCCTCGGGCTTTGCCCTCCGGGATCTCACCTTGTTCTATCCTCCCATAGGAAGTCTCGCCGTTTCCTCCGGCACTTTATGATTATTAAAGTAAAGAAACATTGGAATAGCGAGGAAAAAATCCGATAGAAAGTTGGAGGGAATTCCCTTGTTCCGTTTCCCTTGATAAAGAGAATCGGACCTGGGGAAAGACTCGCTTTCCATGGGCGAACGGTGAGCTTCCTCGGGCTTTTAGCCCTCCGGGATCTCACCCTATTCTATCCTCCCATAGGAGTCTTGCCGTTTCCCTGGTCCTTTATGTTTTTTGGAGTAACGGAACGTTAACGTAAAAGGAGTAAGGTAGAGAATGTTCCTCCAACCTTTGGGTTCCGTTTACACCATCAACGTTAAATAGGCTGGGAAATGGTGAGACTCCTGCAGGGAGATAGAGCCATGGTGAGATCCGCGAGTGTAACGAGCTAGCTCACCGGCTCCCCGCGGAAAGGGGAGCTATTTATCAGCCGCTTTTCTACGTACTTGATAAACGGAACAGGCTGCTTTCGAACAGTCTATCTGTATTATAAAATTTACCATATAACACTAAATTAAAGGATTTCTATAATTGGAAATCCTTTTTTTCTGTACTGCTTAAACGTAAAACAGAATCTTAAGCCGGAAACCTTTAAAAAACCTTCACTTGGGCGTACAATAGTACTAATATTGCGTCTCTTTCACTTAGACGCTAATACAGACAAGAAGGAGCCAAGGAAGATGATGACAGACCAAGAATTGACCATTGCAAAAAGCAACGATCGAAAACCAAAACCGACACAGGACCAAATCCCATTTGGCACAACATTCACTGACCATATGTTTGTAATGGATTACGAAGAAGGAAAAGGCTGGTTCGAACCAAGAATCGTACCTTATGAGCCGATCACCTTAGATCCGGCCGCGATGATTTTTCATTATGGCCAAACCGTTTTTGAAGGATTGAAGGCATACCGCGGGGACAACGATAACATTCTGCTTTTCCGTCCAAAGGAAAACTTCAAACGTTTAAATCAATCAAGCGACCGTTTAAGTATTCCGCCGATTGATGAAGACAAAGTTCTGAGTTATCTTACAGAACTAATCAATCTTGAAAAGGACTGGGTTCCGACAACAGAGGGAACCTCACTATATATTCGTCCATTTATTATAGCAACAGCTCCAAATCTTGCCGTTGCTCCATCAAAAACCTATAAGTTTATGATTATCCTTTCTCCGGTAGGTTCTTACTTTTCCGGCGGAATACATCCTGTGAAAATTAAAGTAGAGGATAAATTCACCCGTGCTGTCAAAGGCGGAACCGGTATGGCAAAGACAGCCGGTAACTATTCCTCGGGCTATCAGGCTCAAGCTAAAGCCTATCAAGAAGGAAGTGCAGACGTTCTTTGGCTTGATGGTATCGAAAAGCGGTACATAGAAGAAGTCGGCAGTATGAATATCTTCTTTAAAATTAACGGGGAAGTGATTACCCCAGAATTAAGCGGCAGTATCCTTAAAGGAATCACAAGAATGTCCATTTTAGAAGTTTTACGAGAATGGGGCGTTCCTGTCACAGAACGGAAGATTTCAATTGATGAAGTTTATGAAGCCTATGAAAGAGGGGAAGTAGAAGAAGCATTTGGGACGGGTACAGCTGCAGTCATTTCACCTGTTGGCGAATTGAACTGGCAGGGGCGTAAGATGACTATTAATAATAACGTAATCGGAGAGCTGTCTCAAAAGCTTTATGACACGATCACAGGCATTCAAAAAGGAAAACTGGAAGATCGCTATGAATGGGTAGTAGAAGTGAAATAAAAAGGTAAAACCAGGCTGAACTCCAGCCTGGTTTTTTTGTAAAAGAAATTTATTTTGGTGCTATGATAAATGTATTCCGTTTCCCTATCAGTAGTAAAAAGTCTGGGAAATGGCGAGACTTACTGCAGGGAGGTAGAGCCAAGGTGAGATCCGCGATTGCAGCGAGCTAGCTCACCGGCTCCCCGCGGAAAGCGAGTGTTTTCCCAGCTATTTCTACAGTAATCGGAACAGTCTACTTTTCTTACACTAATTCATATACATATGAATTCCAGGACCAAACGGAATTCCAAGAACGGCAAAAGCAATCAGCAAAATAATCCAAATGACGAAGAAAATAATACTGTATGGCAGCATAAGAGAAATAAGCGTGCCTAATCCAGCCTTTTTGTTGTATTCTTTCATAAACGCCAGAACTACAATGATGTAAGGGTTCATTGGTGTAATGATATTCGTAGATGAGTCAGCAATACGGTAAGCCATCTGGATAAAAGCCGGATGATAGTCTAATAGATAAAACATCTGCAGGAAAATAGGAGCTTCCAGTGCCCATTGGGCAGAACCGCTGAAGATTAACAGGTTCATAAAAGCGGTTAGTATGGAAAAGCCAACGACAACGGGAAGGCCTGTCATATTCATAGCTTGCAGAGTGTCAGCCCCGCTGACCGCAATCCATGTACCTATATTGGTCCAGTCAAAGTACGCGATGAACTGAGCAGCGGCAAAGATAAGAACGATAAAACCGGACATATCCTTCATCGCTTCACCCATAAATCCAGAAATGTCACGTGTAGATTTGATCTTTTTTACTGTTACACCATAAACAATGCCAATGATAATGAAGAAGAAGAGAATAATAGGAACAATTCCATCAAGGAATGGAGAAGGAACCAGCCCTCCTTCTTCACCTCTAAGGGCAGAATTCGGCCAGGCAATGGCAGTTATAAGCAGAGCAATAAAGATAAAACCGGCAATTATAGAATTTCGGAAGCCCCTCATTTCCACAGCGGAACTGGCTTTTAGCTCGCTTCCAGCCTCGCCTTTATATTTCCCTAAGCGGGGTTCGATAATTTTTTCAGTGATCAGCGCACCAGTAATGGAGAGGACAATAACAGAGGCAATCATAAAGTACCAGTTGTCTACAGGGGTTACGACAATATTAGAATCCATGCTTTGCATAACTTCAGTAGAAATTCCGGCTAACAGGGCATCTGTTCCTGTAATAATAAAATTTGCTGTGAAACCTGAACCTACACCAGCAAATCCGGCAGCTAACCCGGCAAGCGGGTGACGACCAATCGTGTAAAATACCATGGCAGCTAAAGGGGGAATGATTACAAAGGCTGCATCTGAAGCGATGTTGCCAAGTATCCCTACAAGAATAATCGCATATGTGACCAATGATTTAGGTGCTTTAAGAATCGTACTTTTAATAGCGGTTTCGAGTAAGCCGACTTTATCAGCCAGCCCTATCCCAAGCATCATGGCTAATACTAAACCGAGGGGAGCGAAGCCGGTAAAGTTGTCCAGCATAGAGGTGAGGATGAATTCTAATCCTTCTCCAGAAACTAAGCTTTTGATAGCAACTTCTTCTCCAGTGCCTGGTTCCTGAACGGTTACACCAAATTGAGAAATAATCCAGGAAAATAGAATTGTAAATCCTGCCAGGTAAACGAAGAGCATAAAAGGTTCGGGAAGCTTGTTTCCCACCTTTTCAATCCCATTAAGAAATTTTTCTAAAACTGAAGTTTTTTTCTCTTTGTGATGCATTTCCTCTTTCTTTAATTGACTCATATTCCTCACCCTTTTCTTATTTTTGGAAATTTTCCTTTAACCTTCCGAATTAGAGTGTCATTTATGATTCACCTGTTACAAATTGATAGACTTTCCTCGGACGTCCTCTCTCTCCGGATTGAGATTCTCCGGCCTGTTCAACGATACCAGCTCGCTCCATTTCAGTTAGAATTCTTCGTCCGTTTCTTTCCGAGCTTTTCAGCCAGCGGGCGAGATCCTGAGAAGAAAATCGGTCTCGTCCGTACTGTTTAGAATAAGCCGCTATTTTTGAAATAACTCCAGGACTCAAGTGAGCCTGTTTAATTCTTTCCTTCCAGGCGGAGCCTACTTCAGAAGTCTGGTAATTGATCTCTTTTCTTTGTTCCTTTAATGAAATGGACTGGTCTTCGTCTACGACGAGGATGACTGGTTTTTCATATTCTTTAATATGCCGGAACCCAAGCCTCACATTCTGCTCTGCCTGGAGGACGGTTTCCCCGTAGCCGACAGAGACTTTAGCCTGCAAGTTTGTCTGCATCCGAATTTCTTCGATTAAGGTAAAAATGTCTGAATCGGATTCTGCACTTAGTTCACCCCGCGTTGTAAAAATAAAGAATAATCCGTCTCCCATCTGCATAACAGACCCATTTGTTTTTTCAGCAATAGCAAGGAGCTGACGTCTCACATCAAGTTCTTGATATTTCGTTTTAAACGAATAATAGTTTTCGTCGAGCTGGTTTGGACTCATTTCAACCCGGCATCCGATTACAGCCACTTGGGAATTGCGGTAAAGTTTAGACTGGGCGCGCTCTTCAAGAAACTGAATAATCATTTTAATAGAGAGATAGGAAGGTGTCACTCGAAATACAGGAATATTCTGACTCTTTAAAGTTTCATATACATCTTTAATGGATGTAATCACTACTTCTGTTTTTCTTTCATTGAATAAATCGGCATGAAACTCAATAAGCTCCTCGGAACTTTTTCCACTTTCAAATGGATGATTATAATAGGATAGGTTTTCGAGCTGGTAGAAAGACAGAATTTTTTCAAACTCTTCATCTGCAATCGTATCGATACTGAATCGGCGGCAGACTTTATTTATAGCAAGCTGTGCTTCCAGCAGAATGCCGAAAAAGCTGGACCCGTGAAGGGGAGGAAACGCCCCCTCTTGCTCGGTAATCAGTTTGTTTTCCATTGCATACGTATGATTCAAAACCCCTGAGAACAGCCACTGATCAACTTCATAACGATGATTGGTTAATATCGTGCGGACTTCCTCCAGCTGATTATAGGCATGGGGCACAAATGTGATATCTTCAAATTCTTTCGCCACATACATGATTCTCTCTAAGGAATCGTGGGGAGCAATGACACCAATTGTGGTTTTCATGATAATCCACCTGCTTCATTCTTAAGATACTGAGCAAGGACCTGTGTTCCTTTCCAAAGATCATCTGTAGAGGCGAATTCTTTAGGGTGGTGACTGATCCCTTTTTCACAAGGGATAAAGAGAAGTCCTGAAGGCCATTTGTGGGTCATATTCATGACATCATGACCTGCTCCGCTGTCCAGCAGTAAATGTTCCATTCCTAACTGGCGGCTGGCAGCTGTTAACTTTCTTTGTACTTCATCATCAAGAAAAACAGAGGCGTTATCGACGAGCTTATCTAATTGAATGGAGACGCCTGGCCGGTCTTTCTCTGTTTCTTCACAAAATTGCTGAATCTTTGCGGCCATTTTATTTTTTAAACGGTCGTCTACACTGCGAATATCTATGCCAAGCTCCACTTCTTCAGGAATAATGGTCAAGGCATTAGGGGAGAGGTGGATGGTACTCACAGTAGCAACTAAAGGGACCTTCTGTTCTTCGTTAATGATATGAGCTTGTTCCTCGACATAACGTATTAGCGGAGCAATGGCGGCAAATGCGTCAGCCCGCCGGTTCATTGGAGTTGTACCTGTATGGTTGGCCATGCCGGAAGCTGTTACTTTTAAACGGATGGGACAGGCAATGCCGCGAACCACTCCAATATCTTTCGCTTGATCCTCAATCCGGGTCCCCTGTTCAATGTGCAGTTCGATAAAGCTCTCCAAGAAATTATGATCACGCTCGGCTTGCTCGATGTTTTCCCATGACAGGTCAAAAGATTCGACAGCCTCTCTTATAGAAATGCCGTTTGCATCTGTGATCTGTTCTAAGCTGGTTTTATCGAGCAGACCTGATACCGCTTTGCTTCCAATTGTAGAAATTCCAAACCGTGCAGATTCTTCTGAAGCAAAACAGACGACCGCTAGATTTTTCTTTGGGGAGAAACCTGAATCTTTTAAATGCTTGATTGCCGCTAATCCTGTGAGGACACCGGCAGCTCCGTCAAAACCTCCTCCTGAATGAACCGTATCCAGGTGGGAGCCTATAGCGATGAGCGGGGCTTGTTTCTCTACTTCCCAAACCGCCCAAAGATTGCCGGCAGCATCTCTTGTTACATTCAGATTTAAATCCTGAGCAATCTTTTTAAATTCTTCGTGTGCCTGCATTTCTTCCGTACTGTAGCCCAGCCTTGTAAATCCTTTTTCAAAGTCCATTTGATTTACTACATTAAGTTGATTTAAATGCGTTTCCAGCCATTTATGCAACAGAGTGACCTCCTTTAACAATTTGTATATAGGTTTCCAGTGCGGTTACGAGCACATGTTCATCAAAATCAAACAGCGGAGCGTGGTGATTAGCGGGGAGAGGAGTGCCAAAAAGCATATATGTCGCCTGTCCGCCGTTTGATTGAACTTCATTTATCATAAAACTTGCATCTTCAGAACCGGAAACCTTAGCAAAATGATCTACCTTCTGAATATATCGGCTTTCTTCACAGGCGGTTGTAATGGAGGAGATCAGTTCCTCGCTGCATACTATTTCTTCGGTCTGACCTACGAATTCGATAGTTACATCTACATCGTGCATGTCAGCAGCTGACTGAAGGATACGCTTAGCCTGTGTTTGCATGTATTCATTGATGGCCTGTGTTTCTCCGCGGGTTTCAAGCTCCATATATCCTTTATCAGCAATGATGTTCCGTCCGCTTCCGGCTTGCAGCTTCCCTACATTGACGCGGTTTACACCTTCACTGTGTCTTGGGATGGCATAAACTTGAGTGGCTGCTGATGCAGCAGCCAGTAAAGCATTACGGCCATCTTCGGGCTTCATTCCAGCATGTGAGGATTGACCAGTAAAAGCAGCATTCAGCTTGGATGACGCCAGGAATCCCCTGGTTGAGGCTGCAATCGTGCCTACAGGGAGCTGCTGGATTCCAATATGGCCGGAATAAAAGCGGTCGACATCACTTAGCCAGCCTTTGTCTGTCATTGCTTTTGCTCCACGTCCGCCTTCTTCAGCAGGCTGGAACAGCAGCGTAAATGTGCCGTTTAGCTGCGCGTGGTTTTCGGCAATGTAGTGAGCCAATCCTAAACCAGTCGCTGTGTGGCCATCATGTGCACAAGCATGCATGACACCTTTTCGCTGTGATAAAAAGCTATGCTTAAAAGGGAAATGATTATCGGTCTCGGCTTCTTCAATAGGCAGGGCATCAATATCGAAGCGAAAGGCGCTATGTTTTCCATCCTTGTTCGTATCCCAAACAGCGACTAATCCGGTATGTCCGCCTTCCATTAGGTTCATTAATTGTTCTGAAACCCCGGCTTCTCGAGCGGATTGTTCTGCTTTCTTCAATTCTTCAGATGGTGGGACTCCATAACGGGACTCGCTCTCTACAGCATCTTTACCTGCATAAATTTGAAACCCCAGCTCATTTAGTGTTTCAGCAAGAAAAGCTGTCGTTTCATATTCCATAAAGCCAAGCTCCGGCTGTTCGTGTAGTTTACGGCGCCATTCAATAAGCCGGGGCTTCATATTGTCAAGAAATAGCTCGGAAGACATCAGGACACCCTTTCTTTATGAAGTTTGTTTAAAGTATCAATCGCTACCTGTGTTAAATAGCTGCTGCCGATAGGAAGAGCTTTTTCATTAATCTTGAAGCCTGGATCATGTAAAGGCTTTTGATTCGGCTGATCCTCAATCTGTGTACCCAGCCAGATGAAAGCACCTGGATATTCCAGCAGAAAGCGGGAAAAATCTTCACCGGCTAGTGCCGGAGCGACTTCTGGTACAGAATCTTCTCCAAGCAGGTTTCTGGCTGAATCTCTTGCCAGCTGGGCCCATTTAGGTGTATTAATCGTGGCTGGATAACCGTCGTAATAATCAATCACTGCTTCACCGTTAAAAGCTTCCACTGTTTGTTTAATAATTGTATGAAACCTGTCTTTCACAAGGTTTTTGACTTCTTTTTTGTAGGTTCTTACTGTTCCTTCAAAAGTCACTTGATCAGGAATAACGTTATAGCTGTAGCCGCCTTCGATTTTACCAATTGTAACAACGGCCGATTCCAAAGGATTAACGTTTCTGCTGACAATTGTCTGCAGAGACGAAATCACCTGGTTTGTCATGATCAACGCATCATTTCCATCATGAGGCATGCTGGCATGTCCGCCGCGGCCTTTAATTGTAACTTTAAAACGATCCGACGCTCCCATCATTTCTTTGTCGCGTATCCCCATCTGTCCCACAGGGAGGCTTGGCCAGACATGCTGTCCATAAATGACATCTGGCTTAAACTCGTCGAAAACGCCGGCATCCATCATAGGCTTAGCACCTCCATAAGGAGAAACCTCTTCAGCTGGCTGAAACACTAAAAGAACCGTTCCTTTAATTTCATGTTTCAGTCGGCTGAGTGCATAGCCCGCGCCCAGCAGCATAGCTGTATGGGCATCATGACCGCAAGCATGCATTTTGCCAGGCTGTTTTGAAGAAAATTCAAAACGATTAACTTCCTGAATCGGCAATGCATCCATGTCTGCACGCAGTGCTACTGTTTGGCCCGGGTGATCCCCATGAATAATTCCGAGCACCCCGGTTTTTGCAAATCCATCCCTCCATTGGATGCCAAATTCCGTTAATTTTTCTTTAATGAGAGAGGAGGTCTGATATTCTTCATTACTTAATTCTGGATGTTGATGTAATGTTCTTCTAATATTTATAATTTCATTTTCAATTGTTGAGATTAGTTCTTTGATGGCAGTCAAAAATGATCCTCCTGTTATTTAAGGACATTGTCCTTTAATATTCCGTTAATTAAGATTATAACAGAAGATAAAAGAAAATCATCCCTTATTAGACAAAATGTTGTGAAAATTAACAAATCTCCTCCTGGAAAAATTAAATGGAAGCTTGGTAATACACACTTTTGAAAAGAATAAAGAAAATAAAAAAACTTCTTCCCGAATAAAAACGAAAAGAAGGTTTTACCATTTTATTCTATTTTCTATCCTCTAATTTGGCCGATATTAAGCCGTAAAGTATTCCGAAAATACCTCCCCCAAGAACCTCGATCGGCTGGTGACCGAGCTTTTCTTTCAGCTCTTTTTCCCGTTCTACAAAATCAAAATCAATACTTGGATACTTCTCTGAAATTTCCCCAAAGTGGTCTTCCAAATCGTTAACGAGCTGTGCGATTTCTCCAGTATGCCGGCGGATTCCCTGGGCGTCATACATAACGATTGACCCAAACACAACGGCAAGAGCAGTTTCAATATGCCCTGTTCCCCGATTGGCGGCTATGTACGTGGCGAGCGAAGCCACTCCAGCAGAGTGAGAGCTCGGCATTCCACCGGTCTGAATGATCGGCCGCCAATCCCATTTCCCAGTCAGCCGTTTGTTCGTAATTATTTTAAGTCCTTGTGCGATTCCTATTGCTGATATAGCTGTAACAATTCCTCTATTCATTATCTGGCCCCTTCCATAAAAAATCTATTATAGATTCTTTCCCTAACGGAAGGTTTTTTATTCCTTCTAATGACCTTGGAGGAGGGGGAATTGTTAAAGAGACTAAACGGAGTTGCTGGAAGTTTCATTAGAGCTCAAAAGCGCCGAAAGGGATAGCAGGACCTCCAATAAAGCTTCTCGAAGCATCGAAAGGAGAAGGGGAACGGTCAAAAGAGCTTAGAAGCGCTGAAAGAGAGCGCAGGACCGCGGATAAAGTATCGCGAAGCGTCAAAAGGAGAAGGGGAACGGTCAAAAGAGCTTAGAAGCGCCGAAAGAGAGCGCAGGACCGCCGATAAAGTATCTCTAAGCGTCAAAACGCGAGGAAGAATGGTCGAAAGAGCCGAGAATAGCTGAAAGGGAGAGCGGTCCCGCCGATAAAGACTCTCGAAACATCGAAAGGCGAAGAAGCACCACCGATAGAGACCAAAAGAAGCGCAAACCTCCCGCTATCTTCAAAAAGCTGTCTGGATCCCTCCAGCCCGATTCGCCTAATATCAGCAAAATAAAAAGAGAGCCGTATTTCGGCTCTCTTTCAAAAATTATATGGCGTACTCTTTATGTCCGTGAGGAATAAATTGGGCGAGTGCATGTCTCTCTTCAGCCGTCAGTTCAACGAGCGGAAGACGGACACCGCCGACAGGAACGCCTGTCATGTTAAGTGCTGCTTTCACCGGGGCAGGACTTGGCTGGGCAAATAAAGCTTTCATGGCTGGCAGAAGTTTTCCATGCAGGTTAGCTGCATATTGAACATCGCCTTCAAGGAAGCTGTTCACCATATGTTTCATTTCGTTACCAAGCACGTGGGAGGAAACAGATACGATGCCAGCTCCTCCAACTGCCATCATTGGCAAAGTGAGGCTGTCATCTCCGCTGTAGACAGAAAAGTCATTCGGTGTCTGGCTGATAATGTGTGTAACAGCATCCAGGTCGCCGCTTGATTCTTTTACTGATACGATGTTTTCAATCTGGGAAAGCCGGATAATGGTTTCCGGAGCCATATTTACGGCGCTGCGGCTTGGTATGTTATAAAGCATGACAGGCAGGGAAGTAGCTGCTGCAATCGTTTGGAAATGCTGATATAAACCTTCCTGTGAAGGTTTATTATAATAAGGAGTGACGAGCATAATTGCATCGACTCCTGTTTTTTCAGCCTGCTGGGTAAGTTCAATAGATGCTCTCGTATTGTTAGAGCCGGTACCGGCAATAACAGGGACACGATTATTCGCGACTTGAACGACATATTGAAAGAGCTGAATTTTCTCTTCCTTTGTCAGTGTAGGAGATTCTCCTGTCGTTCCACCGACTACTAAACCGTCCGAACCGTTTGTAATTAAATGATTGACTAATGCCCTCGTTGCGTTGAAATCAATTTCGCCGTTTGCATCAAACGGAGTCACCATGGCTGTTAACACTTGGCCAAAGTTCATAATTACACACCCTTTTGTAAAATTTTTTGTTCTTAATATGAAGGTGACAGGCCATTAACGTTAAGGTATAACCACAAAAAAGCAACAGCGAGGGTACGCTGCTGCTGAGAAACAACTTCTTATAATCGTTTCCGCGTCAGATAGCCCTCCATATAGTCTCCTATATGACAGTCCTGTACTTATTCAATAACAGAACCAGCCTTATGAGATTATGAGACTCTCTCCAGCTTCGGCAAATCCCCCTTTTCACAATGGTCCCAGGGTCTCATCCCCTCGCATTGTGTACTAATGGTCTTCGCACCTCTATCCTCTCTTCATATTTGAAGAAAGAAATATTTAGTTGCCTGAACTATATCAAAAATTAAGCGTAACTACAAGGGGTAAATCGTACTTTTTTTGAATATAATGGGAAAAGTTTATGTTCCTGGGCTTTTCCCTATAATAGGAAAAGAAGAAAGAAATAAATTCTCATTTATTTCGATCTAGTTTACTATAGGTATAGGAAAGAAAATCCCATAGATGTTCAAAAGGAAGGGTATAGATGTCGATTAGTGAAGAGAACATTACAAGGATTCATTTAAACGATAAAGAACTGATTTTAATAGGAACCGCCCATGTGTCCCGCCAGAGCGCGGAGCAGGTGAAGGAGGTTATTGAATATGAACGACCGGATTCTGTCTGTGTTGAGCTGGATCAACAGCGTTATGAATCAATTAAAGAAGGCAACAGCTGGAGAGAGACAGATATTTTTAAAATCATTAAAGATAAAAAAGCTACGCTTCTGCTCATGAACCTGGCCATTTCTTCCTTTCAAAAGCGAATGGCCAAACAGCTTGGCATTCAGGCCGGCCAGGAGATGATTCAAGGGATTGAATCAGCTGATGAAATTGGAGCTGAGCTCGTACTCGCTGACCGAAATATCCAGATAACGTTCGCGCGGATCTGGGGGAATTTAGGCATGGGTGGACGTGCCAAGCTTCTCACTCAGGTGATGCTTAGTATTTTCAGTAATGAGAAGATCTCTGAAGAAGAACTCGAAAAGCTGAAGACACAGGATATGCTGAATTCTATTTTGCAGGATTTCTCTGATAACTTCCCTCGTCTTAAGAAACCACTAATTGATGAGCGTGATCAGTATTTATCACAAAAAATTAAAGATGCGCCAGGGAAAAAAGTTGTCGCTGTGTTAGGAGCTGCTCACGTCCCGGGCATCAAGGAAGAAATTCATAAAGAGCATGATTTAAAGAAACTGAATCAAAGGCCGCCAAAGTCAAAAGCACCGAAGATTATTGGCTGGACCATCCCGGTTATTATTCTGGCGATTATCGCTTATACCTTTTATACAAATCCGGCAGCAGGAACACAGCAGACGATTAGCTGGATTCTTTGGAATGGTTCGTTTTCCGCGTTAGGAGCTGCCATTGCACTTGGACACCCGCTTGCTGTATTAACGGCATTTGTAGCGGCGCCGATTACATCCTTAAACCCGCTGCTTGCAGCAGGGTGGTTTGCCGGAATTGTCCAGGCCTATTTCAAACGCCCGAATGTGCGTGATTTTGAAACACTTGCCGAGGATGTTACAAGTGTGAAAGGGTTTTGGAATAACAAAGTTACCCGAATTTTATTAATTGTAGTTTTAGCTAATCTTGGAAGCTCATTGGGAACGATGATCGGAGGAGCAGATGTGCTTCGGGTATTTTTCGAAAATCTTTAAAGCAAAGAAGCTCCCGAAAACCGGGAGCTTCTTTGTTTTCATTTTCTTCTTGGCTTTTCACACGGACTGCTGGCTTTTTGATCACATTTTACTACGATTGTCGTCAGCGGTTCCACTTTAATTTCCTTGGCATTTTTTCTGAAACCAGAAGGGGAGCTTACCCTGTCTGATCCTGCTTCATCTTCATCAACTATAACTTTTCCAGGCGCTAAGTTATAGTCATTCATCGTAAATGTTCTTTCTTTGCTATCTGCATTAATAAAGACAAAGTAGTCTCCTGTGTTATCTGTAGATTCAGCTTTAAAAGCAAGGGCCAGATCATTCTCTTTAATTTCAGGTATGTTAAGCCGTTTAATATTTGAATCTACTTCTTCTTTTGTACCTAACCGGAAAGCGTTCGTTGATCTGCGGAGTTCAACAAGTCCGGCTGTGTACTTTCGAGTAACATTATGAATAGGGTACATTTTTTCGTTCGTGGCTTTTTGCCAGTCTATCTTGTTGATTGCATCCGAAGAATCATAAGAATCATGGATAAAGTAAGGGAAGGTGAATGGATTTCCTTGTTCATCTTCCATATACGTTGACTTATAAGGAGCTTCGTTTGTCACTTCTCTAAATTGCTTTGTCCTTCCATATTCCTGACCGGCATGAAGAAAAGCAGTTCCTTGAGAAGTTAATACCATTGAATTGCCGAGGCGAATTCGCTTATGGATTTCTTCAGCGTCCTTATCAGGATCTTTCTTAATGGATTGGGCGATCACGTCATGCAGCGTTAAATTATCGTGGGCTGCGATGTAAGTAACGACATCTCCCGGGTCAGACGTTTTAAAGTTATAAGGCTGGGCTTTCATATTATTGAAAATTTGCTCGATACTGCGCGCGCCTCCTGTAATAAAGCGAGGCTGCCCTTCAATTCCAAAGCCGGATTTTAGTTCATTTCTAAAATCGTCAGAAAAAACTCCGACACTGTCCGTATCGGTCATCCAGTCTTGATCGGCAGGCTGTACATCGCTGCTGATCTCATCACCGGCATATGTTCTCCACCCTTCTCCAATCATCAGGATATTTGGGTTTAGCTTCACTGCTTCATCATAGGCCCTCTGTATACTTTTTGCGTCATGGTCGCCCATCATATCAAATCGGAATCCATCTACTTTGTATTCATCTACCCAGTATTTAATAGAATCTACCAGGATTTTTCGCGACATTTCATGAGTAGTCCCTAAGCGTCCTCCGCCAAAGCTTGTGCGAGGTGTGCCGTCAGCATTCATAAAGTGATAATAATTAGGAACTAAATCTTCAAAGATATTTACATCGGCAGTATGGTTATAAACGACATCTAAAATAACTCCCATATCCCGCTTATGGATTTCATTGATTAAACGTTTGAGCTCCTTTATACGAAGTTCCGGGTCAGCGGGGTTCTCGGAATACATACCGGTTGGAGAAAAATAACTCTGTGGATCATACCCCCAATTATAGTTATTATCTTGCGAATCGTAGTTTAACATTCTCTCTCCATTTGCAGTTTCATCTGCGAAGAAATAGCTCATAACTGGTAGCAGCTGGATATGTGTCACACCAAGGTCTTCAATATAATCTAACTTTTCGATAAAAGCTTCAAATGTACCAAACTGTGAAGAGAGTTCCCCCTCTATACTGGGATCTGAAGTGAAGTCACGGACATGAACTTCGTAAATGATGGCATCTTCACGTTTTTCATAGGCTGTAATATCAGCATAATTGAGTTCGGGTCCTATAGAAGAAGGGTCAACAATCGCGGCTTTTCCAATGGAGTCCCCTTTGCTGCTATTCCAGGAAGCCATCGATTTAGCATAAGGATCAAGGCCAATCTTTGTTTCACCATCACGTTCAATCTCGAGATGGTAGTAATAACCGGTTAAATCATGGATCCCTGTAGTATTTTCATCTAGAGTCACAGACCATACCCCGCGGTCCCCGGGCTGCATATCTACATTGGCTATTACTTTATCCTGGTCGGCTTTATCATAGAGCTTAATAGACGTACGCTCAGCTCCGGGTGACCAGAATTTCATATCTGCACTTCCGTCGCTGTTTAGTTTCATACCGAGGTCTCCATCGTAACCGTATGTATCATCGATATAGCGCCAGCTGACATTGGCTGTAACAGATTTTTCCTTAAAGGTAATACGGTAAGGGGAGTTTTTCATATCAAATGGACCTGTAACTTTTATTGTTCCGTCATTGGATAGTTCAATTTCATTAAAAGAGATTGCCTTATCTTCCTTGTCTCTAATCTTTAACTCTTTACGAATCAAGTCTTTATTAAGTCCATCCTCTGAAGAGAAGTGAATTTCTATGGTTTTTTCATTAACCAGCTGGGCTGATTGAAGTACTATTTCTGGAAGGTATTCTGGGTTTGTGTATACCGTATCATCACCCTCACGAATATAGAGGTTTTTATATTCACTGACGTTAGTAAATACCTTGTCATTTCCGTCTTTGCTTCCATTTTCCGTATTAACAACTACCATACCCAGGTCTTTTGCATTCTCCTTTAACTCTACATCTAAGTAAGCTCCCTGTCCGCCTGATTGGTCTTTAGAAAAATTGGAAGCCCCTGTCGGCCATGGCCCTGACTGTTCGGATGGCACAGCTACATCTTCAAACAACCATAACCCCCAGTCTTTATAGTTAGCATCATCCCTGTCGTAGTGGATACGGACCGTATTTTCTCCAGTTTCTGCCTTTGTTGACTCAGGTGAGAAAATACTAAAACCAAGTAATGCAGCCAATAAAAGATAAACATTTCTTTTAACCAATAAAACCTCTCCTTTATGAATTTTATGAAACCGCTTGCATTAATTATAATGTGAATTGTAATTAAATAACAATAGGTTTTGGTAAGATAGAACTTAAGTTGTGCGTGTAATTCGGACAACCGTTTGCACAAATTTCCGCGGAACTTCTTTACATAAGGAGAAAATTAAAAAAATACTCTACCAGCACTCGATTTGATAGCAAGGGGCAAAGAGTTAAATTGCCGTTTACAGATGTATAAAAAAAGATGGTCTTCCACAAAAGGGTGGAAGGCCATCTTTTTTGAATGAAGACTTTAAGCATGTTTACGTTTATATTTCCACATCATATACCGGTAGCGAATCGTACAGCCGATGCAATATCCGAGCAGAGCGGTACCTGCAGCAGCAATGACCATTATACCGAAGATGGTCCCGATAACGGACCAGCCTGTAAAAATAAACAACATGGAAAGTCCAATGCAGATTGTAGCGATCCACTGATTAAAGAGCTGTTGGTCTTTGTCTTCTGCCTGATATTGATTTAGCGGCTTATTTAGAAAGTTTTTCCCGAGCATAATAACAGGATTTTTCCTTGAAATCAGAGTATAAACTCCATTGATAAAAGGAAGCAGCAGCAGGGCCGGATAAAAAAGCAGTCCTGCGCCGACAGTTAAGATAATAAACGATTGATTCAGCTGTACGAGCGGTTTTGGAATACTCATAGGGGCACTCCTTTTTTAATGTTTATTATATAGGGTGATTTACTCGGAATAAAGATTTCAGCTCATTTATTTTTTAAAAAAAAGAGGAAAAGGTTACAAATGGAGGAAATTCGGGGATAGAAAAGTACAACTGTAGAGGAGGCTTCTGATTCATGAAGAAGATTATTAATTATGTGAAAGGTATAGTGTCAGAGTTTCAAAAAGATAATGTACCATTACTCGGTGCAGCCCAGGCTTATTATTATTTATTGGCTATCTTTCCACTGGCAATTTTATTGTTATCCATTTTGCCCTATTTAAATATCAGTCCTCAAGAAGCGATGAAGTTTATGAACAGTACCCTGCCTTCAGAGACAGCAAGTCTGATAGAGGATAATATTCTTGAACTGATTCAGACGCCGAATGGAGGACTTCTAACCGTAGGTATACTCGGTACTCTCTGGTCCGCTTCAAACGGTGTTAATGCTTTTATCCAATCTTCCAATATCGCTTATGATGTGGAAGAAACCCGTTCATTTATTAAGGTTCGTTTACTGTCAATGCTTCTGACAATAGGAATGATTGTCACTATTGCTGTAGCGCTTGCACTGCCAATTTTTGGGGAAGTCATTATATCGACAATCAGCAGCTTTTTAAATCTTCCGGAGCAGACTGTTGTTCTATTCCAGGTGCTTCGCTGGGTTATTAGTATTGTAGTCATGACTCTTAGTTTAATGGCTCTTTATCATTTTGCTCCTAATAAGACGTTTCCTTTTAAAGAGATTATTCCTGGAGCCATAATTACAGCCGTTCTTTGGCAGGTCGCTTCTCTTGGGTTTTCCTTTTATATAGGTAATTTCTCCAACTATTCCGCAACATACGGAAGTCTTGGAGGAGTGATTATCCTTATGCTGTGGTTCTTTATCACAGGCATTATTTTAATGGTCGGAGCCGAAATAAACGTCATCCGCCACCGCAGGAAGCAGAGAAGGGCACGTGCAGCATAGATGGGATCATGACGGGAATGAGTTTCCCGGCTTGAAGAAGCTCACCGTTACCCCGTGAAAAGCGAGTGCGGCTATCTTAATTCATTCAGCCGCATAAAAGAGAGGTACCATACCTCTCTTTTTTTATGTTCCCAGATCAAAATTTATAAAAAGTGGTATAAATAAGTAGAGAACTCGTACAAGTAATAGTAAGCGGTAAAAAGGGTTTAGGGGGAAGGCGAATGAAAAAGCGGTTAATGATCGGTTTGTTTATCTTATTTCCTATATATATTCTAGTTGTTTATTTATATTTGTTTCAATGGACAACACCTGGAGTACCGGAAGCCTATCAGGGTTCGGCGGCTGATCCAGCGACCTTTATGACAGCACAGGAAATGTCTCTGAGTGAAGAATATTCACGATACAGAAACCTTTTGTTCTTCATAGGTCTTCCTCTCGAGTTGCTTATATATATAGCCATTCTCGTTTTCGGCTGGTCGCCTGTTTTTAAACAGTTTGGTGAAAAGGTCTCTCGCTTTTCTATTGTTAACATTCCGATTTTTGTTCTGCTGCTCTCTACCGTCGTTTACATGATCAGCTTTCCGCTTGATTTTGTGGGATACCGGCTGTCATCTGCTTATGGAATTTCTACTCAAACCTTTTCAAGCTGGATGAAAGATGAGCTGATCAGCTTCTGGATAGGTTTTGTTATGATGGCACTTTTAGTAACCGTGTTATATATGCTGATTCGAAAAGCACCAAAGCGCTGGTGGCTGTATGGGTGGGGGCTGTTAATACCTTTTTTGGCTTTCATGATGTACATCCAGCCTGTAGTTATCGATCCGCTTTATAACGAATTTTCCGAGCTGAAGGATGCCGAGCTGGAAACTAAAATTTTATCACTGGCAGAAGAAGCCAATGTGCCGGCTGATCATGTGTATGAAGTAGATATGTCAGAAAAGACTAACAGCATGAACGCGTATGTCAACGGTATCGGTGATAATCTGCGGATTGTACTATGGGATACGACACTGAACCGTTTAGATGATACAGAAACACTTTTTATCATGGCTCATGAAATCGGCCACTATGTGATGAATCATCTGTATATGAACTTAGCAGGGGTTATTTTCGCAAGCTTCATCGGTCTCTATTTAACGTATAAACTGCTCATAAAGGTTATCACAAAGTGGGGAAGGGACTTTGGAGTTAAAAGTATTTCTGATATATCATCACTGCCTGTTCTTCTAGTACTGCTGACGGCGCTTTCGATTGCGTCCACTCCAATTGAGCTGCTGGTTTCCCGGCAGGCAGAAAAGGCAGCAGATGAATATGCTATTGAAATGACGCAGGACAAGGAAGCTGCCATCGGATCATTTCAGGAGTTGACCGTTAACGGCCTCAGTGAGGTAAACCCTCCGCTGCTCGTCAAGTGGTTCCGTTACAGCCACCCTACAATGATGGAGCGTATTCATATGCTTGAAGATTATGAAGAGGAATAAGAAAAGGCAAAGAGCACACAGGCTCTTTGCCTTCTTTTTTATTTAAACCAGCCTTTGTCCCGGAAGCGGGAAATCGCTTCAATTCGATTGGAAACTTCGAGCTTGTCTAAAATGACTGAAATATAGTTTCTTACCGTCCCTGTTGTAATGTATAACTGTTTGGATATTTCTTTCGTCGTTTTTCCATCGGCCATCAGCTGGATCACCTGTTTTTCACGTTCGGTTAACGGATTTTCTTCAGCAAAGGCGACATCGATCAGTTCAGGAGCAAATACTTTCTGTCCCTCCATAATCTTACGAATTGAATGGGCAAGCTCCTCACTCGGACTGTCTTTGAGCAGATAGCCAGTGACACCCGCCTTCTGGGCGCGTTCAAAATATCCGGCCCTCGCGAAAGTAGTCAATATGATCACCTTGCATTTATGATCTTTCAGTTCTTCTGCTGCATCAAGACCATTTTTGATAGGCATTTCAATATCCATAATGCAGACATCAGGGTTTAGATCATTGACTAAATCGCAGGCTTCTTTCCCGTTTTTTGCTGTTCCGATAACTTCCATGTCCTCTTCCAGATCAAGCAGAGAACCGAGCGCCCCCAGCAGCATTCGCTGATCTTCGGCAATAATAATACGAATCATAGCATTTCCTCCTGTTTCGGACTTTGATTGAGGTAAGGAACACTAATGGTAATTCTTGTCCCGTTATGAGAAGCAATTTCCAGACTGCCATTTACGAATTCCAGACGTTCTTTCATTCCTTGAATCCCGTGGCCGTCGAGTGAAACCTGAAGTTTACTAAAGCCAATACCATTATCCTGTACACGCATTTCAAAATCTTCTGGTGTTAATTGAAAACTCAGCCAGCACTCCGTCGCGTCACTATGCTTTACGACATTATTGACCGATTCCCGCAGGCACATACTCAGTACATTCTCCACGAGAGGAGGCAGGGGAGAATAGTGAAGCTGTTCAACGGAAAATTTGATTCCGGCTGCTTCCAGCACCTGCCGGACTCGCAGTATTTCTTCTTCCAGTTTTACACGTCTCATACTTGAGACCATTTCTCGGACTTCATTTAAGGCTGTCCGTGCTGTCTGGTTAATATCATGGATTTCTTTTTGGGCCGCTTCTGGTTTCTTTTCCACAAGCTTGCCGGCAAGATCGCTTTTTAACCCAATCAATGACAGCTTTTGTCCAAGGGTATCGTGAAGATCCCTGGCGATTCGTTCTCTTTCCTCAACCACCATCAGCTGGGCAATTTTTTTATTCGCATCCTCAAGCTGCCCTTCCAGCTTCTCCCGCTTAATCCGGTAATACACGGTGAATGGAAGCAGGATCACTCCGATCACACAAATAATAATGAAAGGAAGCTGTGGAAACAGGGCTTCATTTTGAGTAAGAAAAACAGTGGTGATTGCGGCAAGCGTTGTGACAAGGTTAACAATGTATAGTGTCAGAAATCCTGACAGCCGCGGGATATTTCCGATGAAAAAGGCAAGAAAAAGGGCAAAGTAAATGTAACCATAAAGCAGGGTCATCGTAACGCTGATCACCATTTTGAGGCTGACCCATACATAGACACTTTTGCTATGGGATATAAAGGACAGTCGATAAGCCAGGAAAAACACCAGGATCATCGAAACTCCAAAGAAAATTTCAAGGAGTGATGATGAACGGACTATGAAAAAGAAAGGAAGTAAACAAAAGATAATCCATATATATGTGCTGAGTCCCGTATTCTTAGGGATAATTTGAAACCAGTTTTGCATAATGTTCTCCTTTGCTTGTAGGTCTCTTTATTTTAACAAAAGAAGCCCTATTCCTGGAATAGGAATAGGGCTTTCTCTATTTATTTCTCAAAACTCGGATTCTTAATCGATACTTTCTGATTACGTTTTTTTACCTCTCTAAAGCTGACAAATGATTTGTTTTTCGTATCATACAGCCTGAAACGAAGTGACTTCAGGCTTGAGGCGAGCGTAATCGTCGTTGCTTTCTGCAGAGGAGGTGTCGATTCGTGAGCTTCTTCAAGCTTATAGTTTGGAACTCTTGGGCTTAAGTGATGAACATGGTGATAGCCGATACTTCCGGAGATCCACTGCAGGATTTTCGGAAGCTTATAATAGGAGCTTCCATCAACAGCTGCTTTAACAAAATCCCACTCTTTTTCATCTTCAAAGTAAGAATCCTCAAATTGGTGCTGTACATAAAAAAGCCAGATGCCAAGAAAGCCGGATATATACAAAATCGGAACATTAATCAGTAAGAATGCCTTCCAGCCGACAATGAAAATAAGAAGGCTGTAAAGTATGGCGACCGCTGCGTTTGTAAAATAAGTGTTCAGGCGCTCTTTCCTCTTTGGTCCTTTACGATTAAAGCGGTTGGTAAGACAGAACAGATAAAGAGGTCCTAAACCAAACATAACGAGCGGATTGCGGTAGAAACGGTAAGTGAGACGTTCTTTAAGAGAAGCTTTTTTATACTCCTCTACCGTCATAATCCAAATGTCCCCGGTTCCGCGTTTATCTAAATTACTGCTTGTTGCGTGGTGAATCGAATGTTCTCTTTTCCATTTTTCAAAAGGAAAGAGGGTAATGATGCCGGTAATATTTCCGATGATTCGGTTCGCTTTTTGATTTTTAAAAAAGGACATATGTGTACAATCGTGAAAGATGATAAAGATTCTGACGACAAAGGCTCCGGCTGCAAGTGAAAATGGCAGGGACAGCCACACAGAAACCGATAAGCTCTGATAAGCAAGAATCCAAAGAATCACAAAAGGCACGATTGTATTAATTAGTTGAAGAATGCCGGCTTTATTATCTGCCTTGGCAAAGGATGAGACGTCTTTTTTTAATTGTGCCTGTTTACGTTGGCTCATTTGATAACCCCTTTTTTGCTCTTTATTGTCTTCTAAGCATATTAAAAATATGTAAGTAATGTAAGACATAAACGTCAGGTGACAGGTATGACATTTATCATGGGTGTGAAGAGTTTTGACTTAATTTTTAAAATATTCCATAATTGACACTATCTTTTTTAGAAGGGAATGGATAGAGATTGGGATTAGAAAAAGAAGATTCACAGCCTGAGAGCCAACCGCGGAAAAAATGGGAAATGCCTGACACTTATGTCATTCTATTTCTTGTATTATTACTGGCTGTTGCCGCTACATATTTTGTTCCTTCAGGTACATTTGATCGAGAGACGGTTGATGGGGTGGAGCGGGTCATTCCGGACACCTTTTCATCAGTAGATGGTGAACCGACTGGATTTATGGAAATATTCCTTGCTTTGCAGGGAGGGATGGTAGAGTCCGCCGGCTTAATTTTCCTCGTCTTGTTTGCCGGTGGTGCCTTTGAAGTGATTGAAAGGTCGGGAGCCATAAAAGGCGGGATATTAAAAGCTGTACATAAGACGAAAGGGAAAGAATTCTTTTTAATCGGCGTTGTTTCCCTGCTTTTTGCTATAGGAGGAGCGGTCGGGGCAATCGCTAATGCCGTTATTCCATTTGTAGCCATTGGTGTAATCATCGCCCGGGCTCTGAAGCTTGATGCAATTGTGGCCGTCGCTATCACATTTGGCGCGACCTTTGCAGGGTTTAATGTTGGATTTATGAATCCTTATACGATCGGAATTGCTCAGTCAATTGCAGATCTGCCGTTGTTTTCCGGAATGGCGCTTCGACTGGCAGCATTTGTCGTAATTGTAGGGGTTACCATCTGGTACACGTGGCGTTATGCGAAAGGGATATTGAATGACCCATCGAGAAGCTTGATTGGCGTATTAGATAAAAGTGGCTCTTCAACGGAAGATTTAAAGGCCCCTTTTACGATGAGGCATAAACTGATGCTCAGCTTTGTCGGGCTGGCTTTAGCTTTCTTTATTTTTGCCACCATTCAATTCGAGTGGACGACAGACCATATGGCTGCTTTCTTTATTATTATCGGTTTAGTATGCGGCATAATTGCCGGGATGAATTACAATAAGATCGCTTTAACGTTTCTTGATGGCTGTCAAAAGCTTGTCTATGGTGCGCTTATTATCGGTGTGGCCCGGGCTATTTTAATTGTTATGGAAAATGCCCAGATTCTCGATACTGCTGTAAATGCTTTAGCAGTGCCGCTTGAAAGCATGACACCTATAATGGCAGCTATGGGGATGTTTGCCGCCAATGGAGTGATGAACTTCCTCGTCCCATCGGGAAGCGGCCAGGCGATGATTGCCATGCCTATTTTGACTCCACTGGCAGATATGGTGGGAGTAACCCGCCAGGTAGCCGTGCAGGCATATCAGTTCGGTGATGGATTTACAAACAGTATCTTTCCGACATCCGGCCCACTAATGGCCAGTCTGGCTGTTGCCGGTGTACCGTGGCTTAAATGGGCAAAGTGGATGCTTCCGCTCCTGCTTATATGGATGGTTATTGCTGTGGTTATGTTAAGCATTGCTGTTCTGATTAACTGGGGCCCTGTTTAAGAGATGGAGGGGCAGTTCCTGTATAAATAGGAGCTGTCTTGTTTAATTTGTAAGGGTTTTCATTATGTGTGATATTATGGATGTAGAACAATAATGGAGGAGGAATACGGTGGGAAATCACGGAAACCAAGTTCAATTTCAAGTGTATCAAACGATGCATAACCCTGACCCTGACAGGCTGCCTGTTATTTTTGAAGAGTGGGAAGAGAAAGCACGTGAAGTATTAGCTGATGGGCCTTATTATTATGTAGCCGGAGGAGCCGGCGGAGAAAGTACGATAAAAGCCAATGTTCAGGCTTTTGATGAATGGAAAATAATTCCTCGTATGCTCCGTAATGTAGAAAAACGGGACCTGTCGATTGAACTTCTTGGCCATTCGCTTAAGTTTCCTATTTTACAAGCCCCGATAGGCGTTCAGTCGATTATTCATCCAGATGGAGAACTAGCTTCAGCCCAAGCTTCCGCAGAGATGGGTATCCCTTACATAACGAGCTCAGCAGCTACGGTGCCTATGGAGCAGATTTCAACAACTATCGGTGAAGCACCTCGCTGGTTCCAGCTCTACTGGAATAAAGACCCCGAGGTGACTGCAAGCTTTCTAAAACGGGCGGAGAATGCCGGTTACTCAGCGATCGTTATTACGTTAGATACCCCGATGATGGCATGGCGGGAGAATGATTTAAAAAATGTATATCTGCCGTTTTTAGCAGGCGAAGGTGTAGGCAATTATTTTACAGATCCTGTTTTTTGCTCCCGCCTTTCACAGTCGCCAAAGGAAGATCCCACAGCTGCTATTACGCAGTGGACCCAGACCTTCGGAAATCCTGGCCTAACGTGGGAGGAGCTTTCTTTTATTCGTAAACATACCACTCTTCCGATTCTGTTAAAAGGCATCCTTCACCCTGAAGATGCACAGCTCGCTTTAGAACATGGGGTGGATGGAGTCATCGTATCTAATCATGGGGGCCGCCAGGTAGATGGGGCAATTAGTGCCTTACATGCTCTGCCATTAATTCAGGAAGTTATTCAAGATCAAATCCCCGTGTTAATGGACAGCGGGATCCGGCGCGGGGCTGATGTGATCAAGGCGCTGGCACTCGGAGCGAAAGCGGTGCTTGTCGGGCGCCCTTGTATGTATGGCTTAGCAGTGGCAGGGCAGCGCGGTGTCCGGGAAGTGCTGAGAAATTTAACAGCAGATCTGGATATTACGCTTGCTTTAACAGGAGAAAGTACGGTAAGAAATTTAGATGCTTCTCATTTATATAAAATGTAACATTGGGTAAGATCCTGATAAAAAGCATCAGGGTCTTTTTATTTTTGAGCTTTTTCGACATAATAAGAGGGACTTATTATTCGGGGAGGTCGATTTATGAAAAAACCAGCTATTACAGTCGTAGGAAGCCTCAATATGGATCTCCTTACAACGGCTTCGAGAATACCGGATCAGGGGGAGACGAATTTCGGTGAGTCTTTTTCCATGAAGCCCGGGGGAAAAGGAGCAAATCAGGCCGTAGCAGCGGCCCGTCTTGGTGCTGACGTTTCATTAATAGGCAAGGTCGGAAATGATTCTATCGGGGAACAATTAATCCAGCATATGAAGCAGGAAAACATAAATACAGAGTTTATTGGGTCTTCAAATACACAGGCAACGGGTGTGGCCAACATCCTGCTCACGAACAAGGATAACCGGATAATGGTTATATCCGGTGCAAATAAGGAAGTAACTCCTGATTTGTGCACTCTTTTAAAGAAAAACTGCTGAAAAGCGATGTTGTCCTGAGTCAGCTTGAGGTACCGATTGAAACGGTAGAATGGACGGCGGATTACTGTCATAAGCATGGGGTTCCATTTATTTTAAATCCTGCACCCGCTGTGCCTCTTGCTAAGACTGTATGGGAGAAGTGCAGCTATATCACACCAAATGAGCCGGAAGCTTCTCTATTATTTTCTAAGTGCTCTTATGACCAGCTGATTATGACCTTAGGTCCGATCGGGGCAAAATTTAAGGAGCTGATTATTCCGGGATATCCTGCAAAAGTAGTGGATACAACAGGAGCGGGCGATACCTTCAACGGGGCTCTTGCCTTTTCATTGGGGGCGGGCTATGCTGTAGAGCAGGCGATCGGGTTTGCGAATGCAGCTGCTGCTTTTTGTGTAGAGAGTTTTGGGGCACAGTCTGGCATGCCGACTTTTGAACAAGTCGAAGAGCGGATGAGACTTAACGCCTAAAGATTAAATTTCCTTTTATTTCCCAGGGGAAATTTGATACGATAGAAACTACAATTTAATCTCTTATCAAGAGAGGTCGAGGGTATGGCCCGCAGACGCCTCAGCAACCTGTGTTTTTAACGCAAGGTGCTAATTCCTCCAGGTGATTGGACCTGAAAGATAAGAAGAGTCATACGTACATAAAACGGTCTCTTCTTATTTATAAAGAAGAGATTTTTTTGTGGAAAATCATTCAGAGGAGAGGATAGACATGATTAAGACAGAACAGGCACCGTTTAAAGCAGACCACGTGGGAAGCCTTCTTCGCCCGAATCGAATAAAGGAAGCGAGAAATCAGAAAGAGCAGGGAGAGATATCTGCAGAAGAATTGCGTAAAATAGAAGATGAAGAAATTATTAAGCTTGTTGAAAAACAAAAGCAGACAGGCCTCCAGTCAATTACTGATGGTGATTTACGCCGTTCATGGTGGCACTTTGACTTCCTTGAAGGATTAAAAGGGGTAGAAGGATTCACACCTGAAGAAGGAATAAAGTTTAAAGGGGTAGAAACGAAAGCTCATTCCGTCCGGGTAATTGATAAAGTAGACTTTGACAGGCACCCGATGCTGGAAGATTTTAAATTTCTGCATTCTGTAGTTGGACCGGATCATGTCGCGAAATTTACAATTCCGAGCCCGAATATGCTCGTTTTCCGGGGCGAAATCGACAGAAACGTTTACTCAGATGATGAATCGCTCCTAAAAGATCTTACGAAAGCTTATCGAAAAGCGATTCAGGCTTTTTATGACGAAGGCTGCCGCTACCTTCAGCTTGACGATACTTCCTGGGCTGCCTTTTTCTCAGAGGAAGGACGTCAGAAGATAAAAGACCGCGGGCAGGAACCTGAGCGGCTTTTACAGCTTTTTATTCAAGCGATTAATGAATCAATAGCTGAAAAACCCGAAGACATGGTTATTACGATGCATATCTGCCGCGGGAACTTCCGCTCAACCTATACAGCGGCAGGAGGCTATGACACGATTTCAGAGACATTGTTTAATGAACTGAATGTTGATGGGTTATTCCTTGAATACGATACGGAACGTTCAGGCGGATTAGAGCCGCTCAAGCAAGTAAAACGGGACGATTTAAAAGTGGTGCTTGGATTTGTTACTTCAAAATTTCCCGAGCTTGAAGATAAGGAGAAAATCAAAGCTCGATTGAGAGAAGCCGCTCAGCTTGTACCTAAAGAACAGCTTTGTTTAAGCCCTCAATGCGGATTTGCATCAACCGAAGAAGGGAATATTATAACGGAAGAGGAGCAGTGGGCAAAACTGCGCCATGTTGTAGAAATTGCTGATGAGGTGTGGAACTAGAAGCAAGCAGGAATAGGAGTGAAAGCCGATGGATTCTTTTTTGAAACGGGTAGAGCCTTACTGGAATACAAGTGATGAAACAGTCTTGAAAATTATTATGCTTTCATTAAGGGGACAGGCAGGTATACCTGACCGACTAATCGCCGAAAGTTTAAGAAATAGCAGGCAGAACGGCTGGTTTCCTTATATATCCTGGTTAAATGGAATCACTCTTAAAGAAGAAGCTGTACAGGAACTCACAGTATCCCTGAAGGCTTCAGAAAATCCTCATTTTTTTCAGCCGCTGATAGAGAAGATAGACATTGGGGTTCTAGCCCGGTATAAAGATGAGCTTTACTCCTTTATAACGAATGACGTGTGGGATTACTATGAAAAAATCCTCTCTTGTAATACAAAAAACGAACTTTATCCACTTTATACGGAAATTATTCGAAAGCTCGATGAGAATTATGAACCGCAATTTTTAATTTCAGCTAAAATGGCTGTTGATTATATGGTGAAGAAAAACTGGATGGATGGAGAAGAAGCGGTTGGTGAGTTAGAAGAAGCTCTTCAATCGCCTTCCACTTCCTTTCATACTGCAATGAACGCCTATGCGCTTAGTTACTTCCCTGATGATCGATATGTATATCCATTAGTAAAAGCCTTGACCAGTGAAGATATTCTTCTCCGGGGTATGGCTGCCCAAACACTGTGTACTTATCATTCAAGTGCCGTTATAGAAGAACTTTATCCACTTTGCCAGATGGAAGAGGAAACACTCCCTCTTCAAGTTCTTATCCAGATAAAAACGGATGAAGCTTTACAGGCTCTGCGGCAGCTGTATTCAGAATCGAAGGATTTGGAGTACAGGGAAGCAATTGTGGAAGGGATGTGTCTCCACTTTTCCGAGGATACACTGCATGAAATTGAGGAGTTTATGGAACAGGGACAATTTACAGGGCTAATTGATCTCGATGAAGTAACCTATGTTTATTACAAAGTTGTAGATTTAGACCGGATCCGGCTTTTGCTTTGGAAGGATCATGAAGAACAGGAAAGCTCGTAGAGGACGATTTAGACATTTCTAATTCGTCCTCTGCCTGTGTTATAAGATATTAAGTGTGGCTGAGTTTTTCTTTTAATGCGGAAGCAGTGTGTAAAGCGGCTTTATCATTATGGATTTCGCCAGGCTTATTGGCTTCTCCTAATATGTAACCATTTAATGTGGTTCCAAAGAATTGAAGAATATATTCAAACTGCTGAATGAGCGGAAGCCCTTTGACAGAAGGCTGATCCCCGCCAACAGCAATTACATATACCCACTTTGACTGCATCTTCTCTTTAAAATCTTTATATTTTTCTTCACGCAGTGATTGTGAAAAGCGGTCAATAAAGGTTTTCATCACACATGTCATGCTGTACCAGTAAATCGGTGTAGCAAATATAATGACTTCATGTTCTAACAGCTGGTCAAAAATATCGCTGAAATCATCAGTGATTGGCTCAAATCCTTCTGCTGAATGACGACCATCCTTAATAGGGGTAATCTGATGATCCCTTAAAAAAACATGAGTAGTTTCATCAGGAGGAACCGCGAGCATGGCTAGTGTTTCCGTATTTCCATTCGGTCTTGTTGATCCGTGAATCACTAAAATCTTCATTGTTCTCCCTCCTTTTCACTAGATATTAATACCATATACTAATTCTTTATTTCGTTCCATAGCCAGTGTGTAAACTTTTTCTTGAATAATATAGTTAGTGGGTTCTATCAGCTGTAAAAGGGTATATGGAAAATGAGGTGTTCTGTGAATAGCTTTTTGTTCATTTAGTTTAAAAGCTTCCTATTTAAATGAAGCTTACGGAAAATGACTCCCTTTTTGAGCGGCGAGCTAGCTTGATTCGCTTGCGTGTCCCGCCATTTCTCAGCCTCTTTAACGATAATAGTGGTAACAGAATGTTAAATTTTCGTAAAGTTCATGGGGAGAAGCACGAGAAATTTTAAAAGACCGTTTATACTTATAATCATAGCCGGGGAACGGTGATAATCCTATCGGAAAGAAGAACAGGGCAAGATTCCGGAAGGCTTTAACCTGAGAAAGCTCACCATTTGCCTATGGAAAGCGAGTCTTTCCCCGGCCCCGGTTTTCAAAAAGCAAACAGAACCTCTTTTCCGATAATGGAACAAAAAGAAGTCTTCAAATATTTTCCTTTTGATGCTGAAACCCGCAGCTGGTTTCGTTCGTATTATAAGAAAACCTGTCACGGAGGAAACCAAAATGAGTAATCAATCCGTACTCCGCGTAAACCAGTGTCATGTCTATATACGGGAGGAAAAAATTCTTTCAGACATTTCTTTTGAGGTCCCTAAAGGTGTCATAACAGCGCTTGTCGGTCATAATGGTGCTGGAAAATCGACTCTAATGAAAGCTATCATCGGCAGTCTGGAACGTTCTGAAGGAAGCATTAAAATTAATGACATGGATCAGGATGAAAACTATGCAGATTACAAATATCAATACAGTTATATCCCGGAAGAACCGCTTCTTCTGCCTGAACTGACTGTATTTCAGCACTTTCAGCTTTATCAGAAAAGTTATGACATTCCAGATGAAATTTTTATTCCCCGTGCCAATCATTACGCGGAGACTTTTGAACTGATTGATAAACTCGATGAATACCCGGAGGCACTGTCTAAAGGAATGAGACAGAAAACACAGGCTATTTGCGCGCTTCTCCCTGATGTTCCCCTCCTTTTAATAGATGAACCGTTTATGGGGCTGGATGTATACGCAGGAGCCTCTCTTATTGAAGTTCTCCAAGATAGAAAAAATGACGGGACAAGTATATTGCTTACAACTCACCAGCTTGACAAAGTACGAAATCTGGCTGATGAATTTGTTATGCTGACGGGCGGGTCTGTTTCTGATTCAGGAGCCATTGAAAATTTTGAGACACTGGATCGGAGGGAATCTTGATGAACCTTTCGACATGGGAAGTGTACAGATGGGTCCGTGGTCAACGTATTAAAAAAAAGTTTGATCTTTATAAACAAGGGTTCAGGCTTGTCTTTGATTGGACGGTTTTTATTTACATGGTGGTCTTCGGAATGGTGTTTCTCATTATGCTGGCCGATTGGCTGACACATTTTCTCCCTGTTATTGCAAGCTGGGAGATGAGAGTGGAACAGTGGCTGTGGATTCTTCCTTCAGCACTGCTCGTAAAAGCCGTTCTCCAGTCATTCACACACTCAGGTTTAACTTTTACCTCTTCTGAATTAAAGCTCAGCATGCTTCCTCATACTCGGAAAGATATGCTTTGGCACATGGCTTTAGTATATGGGTTCTGGCAGCTCCTGGCTGTTTTTGGGCTGGCGGCCATTATCGGGATCATGACGCCTTTTACTAATTCATTTACATTTCGAATGGCTGCCGTTTATTTTCTCTTTTTTACTTTAACGATCGTTGTTCAATGGAAATTGTATTCTGTTTCAAAATGGAAAAAGCTGTTGTGGGTGGTTTTCATACTGGCTTTTGTAGCCGGGATGAGAGGAATGACAGAGTCCTTTCAGTGGGATAAGGCATGGATCGGCTTATGCCTGGGTTTAATTCTATTAGCGGTAAATGTTTACCTGCTTCCGCGTCTTCTTCATGGGGTAAATTGGGGAAGAGTCGTTGAGGTGAATGATGCAAGGGTTTGGAATATACGCTTAATCAGCCAGATGACAAGTGTAAATATCAGACCGCCGAAAAGGTATGGAATAGTCCAGACTTATTTCAGAAGCCGTAGTGCCAAACAGAGGTTTACCACCATTTACCAGCTGTATCACAGAATGTGGCGGCGTTATTTTCTGCAGAATTTCGGTTATATATGGAAAACAATGGGCATCTGCCTTCTTGTAATCGGCCTTTTTCCACATCAGGCGTCGTGGCTGATTTACTTTGCATGTCCCATAGCGTTATTTGTGTATGTTGAGATTTCTGGAAGCTTATTCATCAATCATTTTACTGAACATCCTTTATTGTCTGTTGTACCTATTGAAGAGAAAGGCTGGCAGGAAAGCTACTTTCGGTGGGGAGCATGGGGGCTTGTTCCTTTGCTGTTTGTCTTCTTTATTACAGGGTGGAGTATTAAAGAAATAAGTTTGTTTTTAATTATTCAAACAGGATGTATGGCAGTATGGGGATTAATTGACCTGAAGCAGATCCTGTTGATTCGAACACAGATTTATCTTAGAAAAAGAACAAGACAGCAAAACTGGCTGCGCCTGTTTGGATATCTCGTGATAGGAGCAGGGATTTATTTTCCGCCTGCCCTTTTAGGATTGCTCGTACCTTTTTATGTAAACCGGCAGATTCATCTTCTCTTTTTGCGACCTAAAGTTTAATATATCTGAGATTTTTATTTTTTTCATATAATTTAAATATTTAATTTTTTGTAAACTGCCCCTAAAACCGACAAAAACCGGCAAGCGGGGCGGAATGTTATATAGTTGGAAAAATATTGGTTGTTTGTGAAATTTATAGGGTACTAGGTACTAGATATTATGTTACGATAGAATGGCGAGCGTTTTTTCAAGACAGCTCATCTTTATCTGGGAGGAAAGTTCTATGAGTGAATTAGTATATCTGATGATCTTTGCGGTTTTGGTCATTGTTTTCGGGCTTCGGGAGAGACAGTCATTGGACCGCCGGTTAAAAAGGATTCCCACCCGGATTCTAGTGAACGGTATTCGAGGGAAATCAACGGTTACCAGACTCGTAATGGGGATTTTAAAAGAGAACGGTGATAGAGTAGTTGGTAAGACGACCGGAACTTCTGCCCGTATGTTTTATTGGGATAAGGAAGAAGAAGAGCCTATTGTTAGAAGTCTTCAAGGTCCGAACATCAGCGAGCAGATGCATATGGTCAAGAAGGTTGTAAGGAAGAGAGCCGACGCTTTTGTGAGTGAGTGTATGGCGGTAAATCCTACATACCAGGAAGTATTTCAGGAAAGACTTGTCAAATCAAATATTACTATTATTGCAAATGTGATAGAAGATCATCTCGATGTTATGGGTCCTACATTAGATGATATTGCTAAAGCGTTTAGTTCTACCATTCCGTACGATGGATATGTAGTTATACCAGAAACACCCTACCAATCTTACTTTGAAAAGATTGCGAAAAAGCGGGGCAGTCAAGTGGTGGTGGCTGATGAAAGCTTGATAGATGAAGAGTATTTGAAGAAGTTCCCGTTTATGATCTTTCCTCAGAATGCTGCATTGGCATTAGCTGTAGCTGACATATTAGGGATAGATCGAGACACGGCCATGCAGGGTATGCTCACAGCACCTGTTGATCCCGGAGCGATGAGGGTTCACCATTTAGGCGATCCACATGCTCCGAAATACTTTTTCAATGGATTTGCGGCTAATGATGTGACTTCAACTCTTAATATCTGGAATAGGATTAAAGAATTAGGTTACCCAACGGAAGACGTCACGGTTGTTGTAAACTGTCGTCATGACCGTGTAGAGAGAACCATCGAATTTGCTGAAAAAGTACTGCCGAAAATGGATATAGATCGTCTTGTTTTAATCGGACGAGAAGTTCATCCGATTTTAACGGCTTATGATGAAGGAAAGATTTTAACAAAATATATGGTGAATCTGGAGAAGCAGCCAGTAGAAGAAGCCTTGGATTACATTGAAGGCTTGCCTCCTCATGCCGTCATTTATGGTATTGGAAACATTCATGGAGGCGGGGATGAGCTGGCAGAAGCCATAGAAGCAAGAGAAAGCTCGCCTGCTCAAATCAAAGAAGTATTCATAGAGGAAGAGAAAGAAGAGAAATACTCTTACTCTGCCACTGGAGCTAAGAACAGCTTCCAGGCCAATAAGTATTAGAATAAAGGGGTTGGACGTACAGTGTTCGGTACGGATTTATATATAGCCATTGTCATAGGGGTTTTACTAAGTTTATTATATGCAGAAAAAACAGGCATTGTCCCGGCAGGACTAGTTGTCCCCGGGTATATTGCCTTAATTTTTGACCAGGTCATGTATGTGCTTGTCGTAGCTTTAATCAGTGTAATTACATATTTGCTGGTGACGCAGGTGCTTTCAAGGTTTACAGTTTTATACGGACGGAGAAAGTTTGCTGCTATGCTGACAGTAGGCGTACTGTTAAAGATGTCTATGGACTATCTCTACCCACTAACCCCGTTTCCGGTAATGGAACTCAGGGGGATTGGAGTTATCGTGCCAGGATTGATTGCCAACTCCATTCAAAAGCAGGGTGTCATTCCTACGTTTAGTTCTACTTTCGTGATTGCCTTCTTTACCTTTGTTTGTATTACGGTCTATCACTTGATCTAGGGGAGTTTATTTATGAAAGAATCAAAATTAAAGTCATTTATGCAGGTGTGGGTTAAAAAACACCGGCAGAGAGCTTTACCGCATTCTATTATTCTAGCGGTGCTTTTGGCCATTCCTTTTTTTGCCCATGGGAAAATTGATGAAGTCGAGCCGCCTTCTAATACGAGACCTGACAATGTAGATTACCGTGTCTCTATGGTTGGGGACATGATGCTCGGGCGGCACGTTCAGGAAGCAGCTGACAGAAGCGGTGAATCAATCGGTCGTGTTTTTGACTATGTAACACCATATTTTCAGGAATCTGATTATTCAACGGGAAACTTTGAATCACCTATTATAGATGCAGAGAACCCGGAAATAGAAAGCCAGATGGAAGATTATGAGCTTCATAATAAAAACATTCATCTCTATTCAAATAAAGGAGCAGAGCAGGCAATTGTGGATGCCGGCTTTAATTCCGTTAACATGGCGAACAACCATGCGATGGATTATGGAAACCTCTCTTTAACGGAAACGTTAAAGCACATGGAGACCGTTGATCTTGATTTGCTGGGGATTGGGGAAGTACTCGATTCCGGGGAGGCCCGGGGTGATGTAGAAAATCCTGAGCACCTGGAAGATGTTAAGGATGCTGGTGAAATCAAATATTTTGATATTAATGAGAACTATAAAGCCGCTATCCTGGGATTTACGGATGTCTATGTTAGTGGATACAGTGCCGGTGATTATGTAGGCGGCGTATTGACGAATGATGGATTAAATGTCCTCCAGGATAGAATTAGAGAAGCGAAAGAACAGGCTGATATCGTTATTGTTCACAGTCACTGGGGAGAAGAATATCAGGTGGGCTCCAGCCGTGAGCAGGAGAATTTAGCCTGGCTGATGACAGACATAGGCGCTGATATTATTATTGGACACCACTCCCACGTTCTTGAGCCGGTAAGTATTGTAGAAACAGCAAATAATAAGTCTCTTGTGATGAACAGTTTAGGGAATTTTGTTTTTGACCAGGGATGGTCACGGACGAAAGAATCAACATTGGCACAGCTTGATTTCCTTGACGATGGAAGTGTCGATTTATCGTTTGTTCCAATGCAGATTTCAGATACAAGACCGAGAGAGACATCAGGAATTTTAAAACCATATCGTGATTACAGAATATACCGCACGCTCCGCAAAGAAATAGATAGAGATCTGTGGCGTGTGGAAGACGGCCGCTTAAAAATTGATGTAGAGAAAGCAGGCGTACTTGATTACGGGGGGTCTGCTTCATGAAAAATTACAAAGTTTATTTAAGAATTACTAACATTACCGCTATCATAGTTTTTATCGGCCTGGTAGCGTGGAACTATTATTTCGAAGATGAATTTGATGCTTTTCGCGAGCCTTATCAGGACCAGCAGACCTCTGATACGATTCAAGTAGACACAGAGGATGATAATGCATTCGTCTACGGGGTAAGTGCCCTTCACCCTCTTGCTGTTGAAGCAGGAATGGAAGTACTAAATAATGGCGGAAATGCTGCAGAAGCCGCGATTGCAGTTTCCTTTACATTAGGTGTAGTTGAACCTTATGGGTCAGGAATCGGCGGAGGCGGACAGATGATTGTTCATGAACCAGGAAAACAAGCCATGACATATGATTACCGTGAGGCAGCTCCAGTGAGCGGATCCTGGCCCGAACGGGGAGTGGCCATTCCTGGTTTTGTAAAAGGAATGGAAGCTCTCTATGAAGACTATGGCGAAAATGTAAAGTGGGAAAGCTTGCTGGATCAGGCGGTTACTTACGGTGAAGAAGGGTTCGCCGTTGGACGGATTTTTAATGAGCAGATTCAGAGCTCAAACCGTTATCTGGATATGCCTCCAGCACAACAGGAATTGTATTATCCGCAGGGTCAGCCAATTGCGATGAATGAAACACTCGTTCAACAGGAGTTAGCTGATACCTTAAAGGTCATTCAGCAGCAGGGAGCGGACGGCTTCTACGGTGGGGAGCTCGGTGCACAATTGACAGCTGAACTTGGTCTGCAGGAAGGAGACCTGGCTTCCTATGAGGTAGCCAAACGAGAAGCCCCCTCCGGAACGTTTAAAGGACAGAAAGTATATGCTGGATCTTCACCGACATCAGGTATTATCGTCATCCAGGCGTTAAAAATGATAGAGGATTTAGAAGGAAATCTGGACGAGGTCATAAACCAGGAATTTGCTGATCAAAATGGCCAGCTCCCAGAATTTTTACAAAATGGGACTCCGGAAAATATGGAGGATTTAATAAATAATCCTCAATGGAGGCCTATTTACATCCATTTGATCAACAAAATGTCAGACGCGGTCTACTCAGATCGAGTCAAGACACTGGGTGATCCTCAGTTTGTAGATGTCGATCAGCAGAAATTGACCTCTGATGCCTATGTGGACAGTCTTTTCCAGGAAGAGTTCCAGAATGGAGACGGATTGACCAGCTCTAACGATTGGTTCAGCAGTCCAAATGACTTCAAAGATTCTCGAAACACGACACACTTTGTAGTTGTAGATAAAGACGGCATGATGGCATCTGCGACAAACTCATTAGGAGAGTTTTTCGGTTCAGGCCGCTATTCTAACGGCTTCTTCTGGAATAATCAGCTGAATAACTTCGATACCGCAGAAGGATCGATGAACGAATATCAGCCGGGGAAACGTCCGCGTTCCTTTGTTTCACCAATGATATTTGAAGAAAATGGAGAAGCTGTGTTGGGACTTGGATCTCCAGGAGGTTCCAGAATCCCGGCAATGCTGTTCCAAACGATCCTTCAGTATGAATATGGTCTAACCGAAGATAATGAAAAGCTGTCACTTCAGGATGCAATTATGAGATCACGCTTCTATACCGAAGATAATGTTGTTCATTTAGAAAATATGATCGCCCCTGAATCAGTGGATATTTTGCGAAATGAACTGAATTATTCAGTAATTGAACATAACTCTCCGCTCTACTATGGAGGGGTTCAAGGTCTCGGTATTCGAACAGAAGGAAATACGAAAGAAATGTACGGCGGCGGTGACCGCAGACGTCTTGGGACATGGCAGATTGCCGACCAGGATGGCCTTGTAGAAGATGAAACAGAAGAATAAAAAGGAAAGACTGTTGAGCGTTAGCTCGGCAGTCTTTTTTTCTATATACAAACCATATTTAGTGAAATAAAATTTCTAAATATGAAACATATTATTGACAAAATAATTCAAAGGAAATATGATAAAGATACCTTCATAATTGTCGCAATTTTTACAATACTATATTAAAGCGTTTACATAGAGAACCATTATCTTCAATATATAAAACCAACCATAGATATTAAAGGTAAGGAGAAGATCGGGCGCATGGAGTTATCGAAATTAACAACAGAGCAAAGAAACAAAAATAGTTACAGCCTGGATAAAATGACAATAATGGAAGCCTTACATACGATCAACAATGAAGACAAAAAAGTAGCCCAGGCCGTAGAAACCGTTCTTCCAAAACTTAATAAATCAATAGAGAAAATCTATGAATCTCTATCTGCGGGAGGACGGCTGTTTTATGTAGGAGCCGGTACTAGTGGAAGATTGGGAGTGCTGGATGCTTCAGAATGCCCTCCCACTTTTATGACACCTCCAGGCATGGTTCAGGCCGTAATGGCCGGTGGAAGTGACGCCTTTTTCAACGCGGCAGAAGGATCTGAGGATAATGAGGAACAGGGTGCTGCTGACCTGAAACAACGTGATCTTAAGGCTGGAGATGTAGTCATTGGGATTACAGCCAGCGGGCGGACACCATATCCAATCGGTGCCTTAAAATACGCTAAAAAGATCGGAGCGTACGCTATTTCACTTTCATGTAATGAAAATTCACTGATCAGCCAGTATGCGGATTGCGATATCGAAGTAGTGGTGGGGCCGGAGGTGCTGACAGGTTCTACAAGGATGAAAGCAGCAACTGCCCATAAGATGATCCTAAACATGATCAGCACGACTACAATGGTTCAGCTTGGAAAAGTTCATGAAAATCTAATGGTCGATGTTCACGCCAGTAATTACAAGCTGATGGAACGGGCTAAACATACGATCATGGAGATTACCAATGCAAGTTATGAACAAGCAGAGAATGCCCTTAAGCAAACAAATCATGAGGTAAAGCCGGCTGTAGTCATGATTGAAACAGGGGCAAGCTGTGAGAAAGCCGAGCAGGCGATTAAAGAAGCAAAGGGCTATGTAAGAGAAGCAATCGCTAAAATAGTAAATCAGCAGCGCACGTAAACTTCAGAAACTACATCAGCAGCTCCTTTTTCAGCTATTGATGCGTTTCATATACTTAACAATTATTTAAAAGGGGGAAGTATTTTGAAGAAGCTGTTTCAAGGGCCAAAGGCTTTATTATGGACAGGATTATTAATGTTGATTCTTGTCGTGGGCTGTTCATCCAATGAATCCTCTTCTGAAGGTGAAGGAGGTTCATCCGAAGGGTCTGGAGAAGGAGGAGTCTCCGGGGAGCTTGAACTGCAATACTTTGTCGGTGGTTACGGCGATTCCTGGTGGAAAGAAGTCATTGCAGACTTTCAGAAAGAGTATCCTGATGTATCCGTCGTGGAACATGCAGGACCTAATATTAATGAGGAAATGAGATCGCGCTGGGTCTCCGGCGATCCGCCTGATGTTGTTTATATCGATGGAGCAGGCTCGAGTGAAACGCAAATGGTGGAAGACGGTCAGTTAATGAACTTAACCGATTGGGTGAAAGAACTGGAAGTCGAAGGCGACCCTCTTATGGATAGTTTTCTCGTAGAACCAGCTACTTATGATGGTGACATTTACTCCCTTCCTTTAGTGTTTGATACGTGGGGCACATGGTACAACAAAGCCATGTTTGAAGATAAGGGTTATGAAGTTCCATCAGACTTTGACAGCTTTATGAGTACGATGGGCGAGATTCAGAAAGGTGAAGATATCGCACCTTTTGTTACAACAGGTCAGCATCCTTATTATTTCTTAAGAGGTGTATTATATCCGGCGTTTGGCGCAGCTGGAGGGGATGAGCTTCTTACAGATGTTATTACAGGAGCTGAAGGTGCATGGACGAGTGAGCCAGTCCTTGAAGTTATGAAAAAAGTAGAAGACATGCAGAAAGCGGGATACATTGATGATGGATTTGGCGCACTGAACCATACCCAGTCTCAAATGGACTTCCTGCTCGGAAAAAATGCTTTTATCCCAGTAGGATTCTGGCTTCCAAATGAAATGAAGAATGATGTGCCTGAAGACTTTACATTTGGTTTTATTCCTTCTCCAATGCAGAACGAGGGCGAGCCGTTCTCTATCGTCCCTGACCTGCGTCCGCTGGCAATTGCGGAAGGAGCAGAAAACCCTGAAGCTGCAAAAGCTTTCGTGGAGTTCGTATTCACAAGAGAATATGCAAAATCATTCTCTGAGCATACCGGAGCCATTATGAACTTAAATGGTGTGGATCTTGCAGAAAGTGAAGGAGTACCAGAGTACTTGATTGAAGCAAACGAAATGATCAACGATCCTGAGAAAGTTCAGCTGAATAATAAGCCTCACCCAATGAGTGCAGATCTGGAAGAGCCGATCAGTAATGCACTTGTATCCTTAATGCTTGGAAATATTAGCGCTGAAGAATTTACGGAAGAAGCAGAGAAAGCCGCAGAACAATACCGTAACAGCAACTAGGTGACTGATGGATATGGAATATAGAGGCAGCGCCTTTATATTCCATATCTTATTTCATAAAGAAAGAGTGATTGGGTGGTACAGTCTAAGAAACAAAAATATACGTTTTTAGCCTTTTGTTTAATTCCGACATTCATTATGTTTTCAATCTTTACTCTCTATCCATTATTTAATGGATTATATTCTTCATTCTTTGATTGGTCAGGTGCCTCGCAAGCTAAAATCTTCGTTGGATTTGACAACTACATAAGGCTGTTCAATGACAGTATAATTCCCCGCACAATCTACCACGATTACTTTTTAGTCATCACAAAGGTTGTAGGGATCATGATACTGGCTCTTTTCTTTGCCGTAGCTTTAACACAGCTGAAGATAAAAGAAGCTCCGTTTTATCGGATTATCTTCTTCTTTCCCAATATCATGTCTGTAGTGGTTATCGGTATTTTATGGGCCTTTATTTATAACCCGAGCCTTGGATTAATTAACTCTGGTCTTGAAGCAATTGGACTTGAAAGCTGGACCCGCCCCTGGCTTGGAAGCGAAGATTGGGCCCTGCCAAGTCTAGTGCTGCCATCTGTGTGGGCAGGAATTGGCTTGTTTATGCTGATGCTGATGGGCGGCATTGCTAACGTATCAAAAAGTTATTATGAAGCGGCGGAAATTGACGGTGCGAATGAATGGCAGCAGTTTTGGAAGGTTACATTGCCGCTCGTCTGGCCGCAAATTAAAATCTCTATTCTATATATTGTCATCACTACACTTAATGGCTCATTTATAATCGTCCAGGTTATGACTGGCGGCGGACCTAATAACTCCACTCATGTCATGGGCTCCTACTTGTACCAGCAGGCGTTTAAGCAATATAACTTCGGCTATGGTGCAACAATTGGAGTAATGATTCTCATTTTTTCATTAATCACTGTTCTCATTCTTCAATTCTTTATGAGACGTGAGCGTGTGGAATATTAGGAAGGAGGGAAAACCTGTGCATAAGAAAAGAAGTGTCAGTCAAATACTTGGCAGAGCAGGAATACGAATCCCGCTCATCCTTTGGTCAATTGCTGTTTTATATCCGATTCTATGGATGTTTATTGGTTCATTTAAATCCAATGGTGAAATTTATGCTAACCCATGGGGGCTGCCGGCAGAATTCAAGCTCGATAACTTTATTCAGGCCTGGTCCGATTTTAATATCGATACGAGCGTTTTTAACAGCTTGATCGTCACTGTGCTTGGAGCTGTTCTAACTTTAATGATGGCCATTCCAACGGCCTATGCAATAGAAAGAGTCCGATTTAAAGGGAGTCACATTCTCTTTATCATCTATGTGTCGGCGATGATGATTCCTATGGTGCTCGGATGGATCCCTTTATTTTTCTTGCTTCAGCAGATTAACCTGCTGAATAATATTTACGGTTTGGCCATTGTTTATGCAGTCAGTCAGCTGCCCTTTACCATTTTTGTGCTTACTAGCTTTATGGGGACTATTCCAAAATCACTGGAGGAGTCCGCGTCAATGGATGGCCTTTCCCCATATGGCATTCTTTTAAAGATTATTACACCTTTATCTATGTCAGGGATTATTACAGTTACAATTATGAATGCTATTCAGTTTTGGAATGAATATTTTATGGCTCTTATCTTCCTGCAGACAGAAGAAAATTATACGCTCGCTTTAGCCATCGACTATATCAGCAATGAAGCCCAGTATACAAATGCCTGGGGAACGCTTTTTGCCAGTCTTGTTATTGCGATCGTACCTGTTATTATCTTATACGCCATTTTCCAGCAGCGGATTGCTAAAGGAATGACGGAAGGGGCAATTAAAGGTTAATATGGAAAACTTCTATACCACCCTGCTGATAGAAAGCCGATTTTGGCTTTCTTTTTTTTGCTTTAAATAGATTGTCCTGTTTAACGTGGTAGAGAGAACCGGGCCTTGGGAAACGGCTTCCTCCGGTTAGAATATTTCGGAACGAGCCCTGATCATTGTTTTCCATGGAGGGTACTTTGTTTCTCACTAAAGGGCAAATGGTTCCGTTTAACATGGTAGAGAGAACCGGGCCTGGGGAAAGACTCGCTTTCCATGGGCGAACACTGAACTTTCTCAGGGAAAGCCTTCCGGGATCTCACCCTATTCTTCCCTACCATAGGAGCCTCTCCACTTTCCCCGGCCCTTTGTGTTTATAGTAAAAATACATTGGAATAGCGAGAACATATTCCATAGAAAGTTGAATTGGATTCCTTTGTTCCGTTTACCTTGATAAAGAGAAGCAGGCCAGGGGAAACAACTCGCTTTCCATGGGCGAACGGTGAGCTTCCTCGGGATTTAACCCTCCGGTATCTCCCCCTGTTCTATCCTCCCATAGGAGTCTCGCCGTTTCCCCCGGCCCTTTATGTTTTCTTAGAGTAACGGAACATCAAGGTAAGAAAACTAGAGAGAGGATTTTCCTCTAGATACAATGGTCTGTTTACACCATCACTGGTAAAGAGGCTGGGAAATGGCGAGACTCCTGCAGGGAGATAGAGCTAGGGTGAGATCCGCGAGTGCAACGAGCTAGCTCACCAGCTCCCCGCGGAAAGCGAGCTATTTCCCAGCCGCTTTTCTCCGTACTTGATAAACAGAACAGCTCTTTCTCTTTCGCCATTGAGAAGAAAATGAAGCAATAACGAGGCTCCTACAGGGAGAAGAACCATGGTGAGATCTGCGAGTGCAACGAAATAGCTCCCCGGCTCCCCGCGGAAAGCGAGTTATTTCCCAGCCGCATTTATCTAAACATGATAAACGGAACAGTTTCTGCTCTGTACGAAATCGTTGTAAGGATTATGCAGAGAGAGCTTAGTGATAGATTTAAGTGGGAATAAATGAATTTTTTTGATTAGTAAAAAAAGATCTTCCGAAATAGAAAAATTCTAAGAGACTGATAAATTAATAAACCTTTTTCCATTAAAAGGTTTCAGACAATACAAATTAGGTAAAAAAAGTAATATAAAGCGCTTTCATTCATATCTCGACAAAACCAGACATAATTTTCAGATATTTTTAACAAAATTTAATTGATATCGTTACACTAACCTTTTATGCTTAGTAATAAGCAAATGAAGCAGGAGGTGATGGCGTGTTAGACACAACAGCATTTGAGCACGATATTTATTTATTCCACCAGGGAAATCTTCGATACAGTTATCAGCTCTTTGGAGCCCATCCTCATAAGAAGAATGGGAAAGAAGGGATTCGGTTTGCCGTTTGGGCGCCGAATGCCAAACAGGTCAGTATAGTTGGAGACTTTAACCAGTGGGACGGCCGGGAACACCCCATGAAAAAGGTTAATGATAATGGCATCTGGCAAGCGTTTATTCCAGAGCTTGAAAAAGGAACGATTTACAAATATGAAATATTAACCCCGCATGGGCATCTTCGATTAAAAGCTGATCCTTACGGCTTTTCCAGTGAAGTAAGACCCAACACCGCCTCAGTTGTTTACCCTCTGACTGAATATGATTGGAGTGACAAGCAGTGGATGAAGAGACGGGAAAGCTTAAATATCTATGAAACTCCTATTTCGATATATGAGCTTCACCTCGGGTCGTGGAAGAATATCGAAGAGGAAGTGTACTATAACTACCGGGATTACGCCGAAATGGTCATTCCGTATGTGAAGGAGCTTGGCTATACTCATATTGAATTGCTCCCAATCAGTGAGCATCCTTTCGACCGCTCCTGGGGGTACCAGGTGACGGGTTACTTTGCTCCTACTTCGAGATACGGCACTCCAGATGATTTTAAATATTTCGTGGATGAGTGTCATAAGAATGGACTTGGCGTAATTCTTGACTGGGTTCCCTCCCACTTTTGCAAAGACGAACATGGATTGCGAATGTTCGATGGCGAAGCGGTGTATGAATACAAGGATCCAAGAAAAGCGGAAAAGCCCCAATGGGGAACCTTAACATTTGATTTTGGCCGAAATGAAGTCCAAAGCTTTCTAATTTCCAACGCTATCTATTGGCTGAAAGAATTTCATCTGGATGGCTTGAGAGTAGATGCGGTCGCCAGTATGCTCTATCTCGATTTTGGGAAAGAAGATGGCCAGTGGGATTTAAATGAACATGGGGGCCGTGAGAATCTTGAAGCGGTTGCTTTTATTAAAAAACTGAATGAAGCAATTTTTGAAGAAGTACCGCACGTGTTAATGATGGCTGAAGAATCTACATCATGGCCGTTGGTCAGTGCTCCCACATACATAGGGGGGCTGGGTTTTAATTACAAATGGAATATGGGCTGGATGAATGACATGCTCAAGTATATTGAGATGGACCCTATATACAGAAAGCATCACCACCATCTCATTACATTTTCTCTGTTTTATGCGTTTTCTGAAAATTTTGTCCTGCCGATATCTCACGATGAAGTGGTTCATGGTAAGAAATCTCTTCTTAATAAAATGCCGGGGGACTACTGGAAAAAGTTTGCGAACTTAAGGGCGTTTCTTGCTTTTATGTACGCGCATCCAGGGAAGAAGCTGCTCATGATGGGGACAGAATTCGGTCAATTTGATGAGTGGAAAGACTTAGAAGACCTCGACTGGGAACTGCTGGATTATGAAGCACATGCTTCCACCCTGGAATACACAAAACAGCTTCATCAATTTTATCAGGATATGCCGGCATTGTGGGAGCTGGATCATAAACAGGAAGGTTTCTTCTGGATTGATCCTAATAATTTTGAGCAGAGCATCGTTTCCTTCGCCCGAAACAGCCGTAAATCTTCGGATCAGCTTATCGTAGTCTGTAACTTTACTCCGGAGGTTTACCACAATTATAAGGTGGGCGTTCCTGAAGAAGGAGAATACGAGGAAATTTTCAACAGTGATGCCACTCACTTTGGGGGATCTGGTCAGACCAACGCCCTCCCATTATCTACAATTAAACAATCGTGGCAAGAACAAAGCCAGCATGTGGAAATGACGATTCCTCCACTTGCCGTCAGCTTCCTCAAACGAAAAACATCATCAAAGGAGGACAAACAATGAAAAGTAAAGAATGTGTAGCTATGCTCTTAGCGGGTGGGCAGGGAACACGATTAAAATCATTAACGAAAAAGATTGCCAAACCTGCCGTCTATTTTGGAGGAAAGTACCGAATCATAGACTTTCCACTTAGTAACTGCACGAATTCTGGTATCGATACCGTTGGTGTTCTTACTCAATATGAACCCCTCATTTTAAACAGTTATATTGGAATTGGATCATCATGGGATCTGGATAGAAGTTACGGGGGTGTATCGGTGCTTCCCCCTTATATGCAAGCTGAAGGAGGAGGATGGTATACAGGTACCGCAAATGCGATTTACAGAAATATAGATTTCCTTGACCGCTTTGATCCTGAACACGTTCTTATCCTTTCAGGAGATCATATCTACAAAATGGATTATAACGATATGCTGGAAGATCATATTAACAAAGGAGCGGACGCTACCATCTCTGTTCTTGAAGTTCCATGGAACGAAGCAAGCCGATTTGGCATTATGAACACGAATGATAATGGAAGAATTATAGAATTTGATGAGAAGCCTGAGGTTCCGCTCAGTAATCTGGCGTCCATGGGTGTTTACATTTTTAAATGGGATGTATTAAGACGCTACCTGATCGAGGATGAAGAAAATGAGCATTCCTCCCACGATTTCGGTAAAGATATTATTCCTGCCCTCCTTGGGGACGACAGATTACTAAATGCTTATACGTTTGACGGTTACTGGAAGGACGTCGGAACAGTTGACAGCTTATGGGAAGCCAATATGGATTTATTACGTGAAGGCCGTGAAGAACCAGAGCTGAATTTAAGTGATAACAACTGGCGTATTTATTCTAAGAACCCTAATCAGCCGGCCCAGTATATTTCATCAAAAGCAACTATAAAGAATTCTCTTATTAATGAAGGATGCCGCATCTACGGAAACATTGATACATCGGTTGTTTTTTATGGAGTACGTGTAGATGAAGGGGCGGAAGTGAAGGATTCCGTCATTATGCCGAATGTAAAGATCGGAAAGAATGCAAAAATTAACCGCGCGATTATTTCTGAGGGCAGTGTTATTGAAGACGGTGCTATTATCGGGGACGAGACACCAAACAGCGCGATTACACTAATTGCAGAAGAAGGAAGCGTAATGGCTTCAAGCTATGCAACTATTAAATAAGGGGTGAAGGTATGGACCGGATCGCAGGAATTATTAACTTGGACCATGAACAAGACTTACTAGAAGAATTAACTTACTTTCGTTGCGGAGCGGCTGTCCCTTTTGCCGGACGTTATCGATTGATAGATTTCACAATTTCTAACATGACCAATTCACGGATAGAATCTATCGCTGTATTTGCGAGAAGAAAGTACCGGTCGCTTATGGACCACTTAGAACAGGGGAAAGCCTGGGATTTAGACCGTAAGCGCGGAGGATTATTTATCCTTCCGCCGGACTGGAATGATCCGACCGATATTTCACGGGGAGATCTCCAGCATTTTCATAACAACATTGATTTTATTAACCGCACGTATGCGGATTATGTAGTCGTTTCTGGTTCACAGAATATATGTAATATAGATTACCGTGAAGTAGTGGAATCTCACAAACAATCTGGAGCGGATGTCACGGTTGTCTATAAAAAGGTGAAAGAACTTTATCCAGAGTACAACCTCTCTCATAAACTAACCCTCGATGACAGCAACCGAGTGATGGCGATTCACAATGATCAGCAGGGGACAAATGTTTATATGGATATGTATATCCTTTCAAAAGATTATCTCCATTATCTTGTAGAAAACTGCATTGCCCACGGGTGCTCTCATTTGTTCCTTGACGGCATTAAGGGCAGGCTGCCTGACATAAACATTCATGCGTATGAGTATAAAGGGAATCATTCACTAGTGAACTCTGTGGAAAGCTACTTTAGAAATAGTAAAGAGCTGCTCAATGAACAAAATCATGATGAATTATTTAAAGAAGAATCCCCAATCTATACAAAGGTGAAGAATGAGCCTCCTTCTAAATATATGGCTTCTTCTAACGTAAATAATACCCTGGTAGCCAATGGCTGTATTATCAATGGAGAGGTCGAGGATAGTATTTTATTCAGAGGAGTCCGGGTAGGAAAAGGCGCTGTAATAAAGAATTCAATTATTATGCAGAGGTGTGATATTGAAGAAAATGCTGTGCTTGAAAACGTTATTTTAGATAAGGATTGTTCAATCTCGCCTGGCCGCACCTTGATAGGGGCTCCTGAAAAACCTTTTGTCGTCGCCAAACGAAAAAAGATGTAAATAGGATAAAAAAGGCTGTCTGAACGTCTGTGTCCAGCAGCCTTTTTTCATTATTTGATGAGTAAAGGAGTGGAAGTTAGTGAACGTGTTGATGATTGGTTCAGAATGTACCCCTTTTGTAAAAACTGGAGGATTAGCCGATGTACTCGGTTCCCTGCCTCACGCTTTAAAGGAGCAGGGACACGATGTACGTGTCGTTCTTCCCAAATATGAAACTATGGATGATGAATGGAAAATGAAAATGGAAACATTGGATACGTTCGGTGTCGAACTTGGCTGGCGTAACCAGTACTGCGGAGTGCAATTCATAGAACACGAAGGAATTCCTACTTACTTTGTTGACAATGAATATTACTTTAAGCGTTCCAATTTGTACGGATATGACGATGAAGCGGAACGATTTGTATTTTTTAATAAAGCGATTATGGAAATGGTAAGGAAAATGGATTGGAAGCCTGATGTGCTGCACTGCCATGACTGGCAGGCGGGACTGATTCCTGTGCTTCTTCATACGCATTATGGTAACAATCCTTATTTTCACGATATGAAAACCGTTTTTACGATTCATAATTTAAAGTATCAGGGAATTTATCCAGATGCTGTGCTTTATGATCTGCTTGGCTTTGATGAAAACATGATGACAGCTGAGGGGATGGAGTTTTTCGGGAACATTAATTTCATGAAAGGCGGGCTTAATTACGCGGATCATATCACAACAGTGAGCGAAACATACGCAAAAGAGATTCAAACACCTTATTATGGGGAAAACCTAGATGGAGTACTTAGAGAGCGCTCAGAAATTTTAACAGGAATTGTAAATGGGATCGATGATCAAGCATACAATCCTTTAAAAGACCAAAGTTTAGCTTTTCCTTATCGCAGTTCATTTGTGAAAAAATCTCTTAACAAAATGTGGCTTCAAGAGGAGTTAGGCTTACCCGTTCGGAAGGATGTCCCTATGATTGGGATCGTTTCCCGTCTTGTTGAACAAAAAGGCTTTGATTTAGTGGCAAGAGTCATCAGTGAATTACTGGAGACTGAAGATGTACAGATGGTTGTTTTAGGGACAGGGGAAACAGAGTATGAGGATTTGTTTCAATGGGCACAATCCAAGTATCCGACAAAGTTGTCCGCGAATATTATGTTCAGTGACTCCCTCTCCCGTCAGATTTACGCAGCAAGTGATTTATTTTTAATGCCTTCACGCTTTGAGCCTTGCGGAATCGGCCAGCTGATCGCTCTCCGATATTTATCAGCGCCGATTGTACGCGAGACAGGTGGGCTGGCGGATACTGTTCAGCCATTTGATGAAACGACTGGAGAAGGCAACGGATTTTCGTTTACCAACTATAACGCTCACGACATGTTGTTTACAATCCGCCGGGCGGTAGAAATATATAATGATCCAGCCGCCTGGAAGCAGCTTGTAAAAAACATGGGAAAAAGCCAGTTCCCATGGAAGTACTCTGCAGGCAGGTACAGCGAATTGTATGAGGCAACGTTAGAGTAGTGAGGGAATGAATGGAGGAGACCGTATGTTCAGCGGTAAAGAGGAATTTAAACAGTTATTTTCTGAAAAACTCGAAACAAGCTTAGGGAAAAAAGTAGAATCAGCAACAGAGGACGATGCCTATCGGGCTCTTGGCTCATTGCTCTCAGACAAAATTAATAAGAATTGGCTGGAGACGAACAAGCAATATGAAGAGAACCAGGAGAAACAGGTGTATTACTTTTCCATGGAGTTCCTCATGGGGCGCTTACTTGGAAATAATCTTATCAATATGCAGCTGTACGATACCGTTCAAAATGGGCTGAAGGACCTCGGGTTTTCCATCACCGACCTTGAAGAGCAGGAATGCGACGCAGGTCTTGGGAATGGAGGATTGGGCCGATTGGCAGCATGTTTCCTAGACTCCCTGGCTTCCTTAAACATCGCTGGGCATGGATACGGCATCCGCTATAAGTATGGAATGTTTGACCAGAAAATTATCGATGGCTATCAAGTAGAACTTCCTGATGGCTGGCTTTCTAAAGAGTATATATGGGAAGTCAAAAGGCCGGAAGAAGCCGTAAGTGTTAACTTTGGCGGAGAAGTAGATATGATTGCCGGAAAAGACGGCAAGCTGGAATTTAAAATGAATAACTACGAGCAGGTACGAGCAATGCCGTATGATGTTCCGGTTGCGGGCTATAACAATACGACCGTTAACACGCTGCGTTTATGGTCGGCAGAGCCTACTGAAGTGGATACCCTTCTTAAATCCGCTCGTGATGAAAACTATGAAAACTTTCTCGACCACAAGCGCTCACTTGAGGAAATCTCGGGCTTTCTTTACCCTGATGATTCACATGAAGATGGCAAGAGACTTCGCTTGAAGCAGGAATATTTCCTTGTTTCTGCAGGAGTACAGGATGCCGTACGCCGTTTTGAGCGTCGAGGATTGCCGTGGAGCGATTTTCATAATCACGCCGCGCTTCATATCAATGACACGCACCCTGCCCTTGTCATTCCTGAATTAATGAGGATACTGTTAGACGATAAGGGACTCGGATGGGAAGAAGCCTGGGAGATTACACAATCTTCGGTTTCGTATACAAATCATACAACATTGAGTGAAGCCCTTGAAGTATGGCCTGTAGATATGGTCCGCTCTCTGCTTCCAAGAGTTTTTATGATTATCGAGGAGATTAACGAACGCTTCTGTCAGTCTCTATGGGAAAAGCATCCTGGAGAGTTTGACAGAATTGCCAGCCTTGCGATCATAGCAGACGGTTATGTGAAAATGGCACACCTTTCCATCGTAGGAAGCCACAGCATCAATGGGGTAGCTAAGCTTCATACAGAGATCTTGAAGAAACGGGAAATGAAAATCTTTTATGATACATTCCCGGAGCGGTTCAACAATAAGACGAACGGCATTACTCACAGGCGCTGGCTTATGCATGCAAACCGGCCGCTTTCGGATTTAATTACAGAATCGATTGGTGAACAGTGGAAGACACAGCCTGAACGTCTGCAGGACCTTTTGAGCTATCAGAATAGCTCAGCCTTCTTAAATGAATTAAAGCAAATTAAACTGAAGAAAAAGGAAGAGCTTGCTGAATTTATTAGAAGCTTCCACGGAATCGACATAGATCCGACTTCTATTTTTGATGTGCAGATTAAACGTCTGCATGGGTATAAGCGCCAGCTTCTTAACGCGCTTCATATCATGCACTTATATAATCAATTAAAAGAAAACCCTAATCTTTCAATAACTCCTCGTACTTTTATATTTGGGGCCAAAGCAGCGCCAAGCTATCATTTTGCGAAGAAGGTCATTAAGCTGATTCACACGGTAGCCGATGTAGTGAATGCCGATCCCGCGGTGAATAAGACTTTGAAAGTAGTGTTTATGCCTAACTATTCCGTTTCTCTGGCCGAACGTATTATCCCGGCAACAGACGTTAGTGAACAAATTTCCACAGCTGGTAAAGAAGCCTCTGGGACAGGAAATATGAAGCTGATGATGAATGGGGCACTCACACTTGGCACAATGGATGGGGCGAATGTGGAGATTCATGACCTTGTTGGGGATGAGAATATTTACACATTTGGTCTGACTTCAGAGGAAGTATTGGAATTCTACAATAATGGCGCGTATCGCTCCTATGAAGTATATGAGCAGGAGGAAAGCGTGAAGAAAGCAGTTAATCTCCTGGTGGGTGACGGCCCATTTGCAAAAGGCGGCTATGAATTCCAGGATCTCTATGACCACTTGATCACATATAACGATGAGTATTTCCTTCTCAAAGATTTTCCAAGCTACATGGCTACACATGAACAGATTGGCAGGGACTATCTGAAGACGGAAGAGTGGACGAAGCGGAGTCTGGTTAACATCGCAAAATCCGGAAAGTTTTCAAGTGACCGCACGATTCAGGAGTATGCAACAGACATTTGGAATATTGAGTCATCCGGGGTGTTAAAGTAAATAAGTGTGAAGGAGGACTGCATGTGAAGCAGATGGATGTTTATCATAACAGTTTCGACCCAAAATACAGAGAACCCTTTGGGGCTGCCCCAAAAGGATCCAATGTAACACTTACAATTGACGTGCCGAACCGTCAGAATGTTTCGCGTGTTGTGCTTCATTACATCTACGATAAAACTGATAAAGAACATACCATCGAAATGGATGTCTATAGTGAAGAACACCAGAACAATTCTTTTGAAGCTACAATCGAAATGCCTGAGGAGCCTCAGCTTGTTTGGTACTATTTTGAAATTGTGACAAAGGATAAGAGCTTTTATTATGGCAGGGTAAATATTGAAGAAAGCGGGGAAGGGACACTTTACGAGCAGGTGCCTCCTTCCTGGCAGATTACAGTCTATGATGCCGATTATGATACACCGTCATGGTGGCGTCATTCAACGATGTATCAAATATTCCCCGACAGGTTTTACAGAGAGGGGCCGCCTGATTTAAGCAAGGCGCCGAAAACAAGCCTCATGCACTCCCACTGGGAAAATGATCCCTACTATATCCGCGATGAAGACGGAGGAGTTGTACGCTGGGATTTTTTTGGAGGAACACTTCAGGGCATTATTCAAAAGCTTGATTATATTCAATCCCTGGGTACAACGGTTATATATTTGAATCCTATTTTTGAAGCAGAAAGCAATCACCGGTATGATACTGGCGATTACCATTCAATTGACCCCCTTCTTGGAACGAAAGAAGACTTTGAAGAGCTGATTCGTAAAGCCGAAGGGCTTGGAATGGAAGTTATGCTTGATGGGGTATTCAATCACACAGGAAGCAACAGTATCTACTTCAACCAAAAAGGAGAATATGATTCCCTGGGAGCCTATCAGTCACAAGACTCTCCTTATTATCCGTGGTACCAGTTTCATAGCTTTCCAGATGAATATGAAGCCTGGTGGGGAGTAGGTACACTGCCGACGATTAACAAGGATGAAAAAAGTTTTCAGAATTTTCTCATTCATGACAAAGACAGCGTCCTTAAAACATGGCAGAAATCCGGACTAAACCATTGGCGGCTTGATGTAGCCGATGAATTAACGGATGATATCATCCGTCAGATCTATCAGCAAATTAAGCAGAAGAATTCTTCAAGCGTGCTCCTCGGTGAAGTCTGGGAGGATGCTACTAACAAAATAGGACATGGAAAAAGACGGGAATACTTCCTTGGCGGGGTGCTTGATTCTGTAATGAACTATCCCCTGCGTGATTTAATGCTAGGTTTTGTACAAGGAGAAGTGGATGCTCTCTATATTCATAGACGTCTGAAGACGTTGCAGGAACATTACCCAAAGGCGAACTTTTTCTCGCTTATGAATATGCTCTCCAGTCATGATGTGGAGAGAGTCCTAACGATGCTTGATAATTTTCTGCCTGAGGAAATGGAAGAGGAAGAGCGCAAAGAAACGATATACGCTCAAGTAAAAGCTCTTAGTCTATGGCTCTATGTTTTCCCAGGAGTTCCTTCTCTTTACTACGGCGATGAAGCGGGAGTAACCGGAGGGAGTGATCCGGATAATCGCAAACCTTACCCGTGGGGAAGAGAAGATGAAGAACTTCTCTCATGGTATAAAACCATAGGGTCCTGGAGAAAGGATCATCAAGCCTTGAGGACGGGAAGCTGGAATGCTTACGCCCCTCATCAGGACATCTATGCATTTGAACGCTCGATTGATAATAATGTAGATTATTTCGGAGATGAAGCAGCGAATGAGCATCTGATTTACGTATTTAACCGAAATCTCCACGAATCCATTGAGTTTACCTTGCCTGCACGCAAGGGGAAATGGCAGCACCTGGAGAATAAAAAGCGGATTTTTAAAGCAAAAGACGACAAACTCACTCTATCGCTTCAACCCTCAGAATCCATGCTTCTGCGTCATATGCATTAATAATAAGGCCAGCCCGTTATGGGCTGGCCTTTTGAAGGTTTTAGAGAAAGGAGAAAAACAGTTCTGTTTACATGAATTTAAAGGAGCAAGGCCTTCTTATTCGAATGTACCTGTAACCATTGGCTTTTTTTGTTGAACCATAATCTGTCCCATCGCGATAACTGTATCAATTTCAAGGGTAGTTTCATCTAATAGCACCATATCTGCATCCTTACTTTCCTCAATTTTCCCTTTATTTTGCAGACCTAGAATACGAGCAGGGTTGGAAGTGATCAGCTTTAAGGCATCTGCTATATCAATTCCATACTTGATGGTATCGAGAAAGGCTTCGTACAGAGAACTTATTTTTCCAACTTTCAACCCAATTAGTTCTCCTTTCTTATTAAAGTCAGGCAGGCTGCCCTGGGCATCAGAGGTAAACGTCATCTGCTCGATTGGAACACCGGCATTAAGCATTTCCCGTACAGCACGGCTGCACTTTACTTCCCCGTCCTCTAAAAATTTAGGAATTGTACTAGTCGTGAAATCTACATATCCTCCTTTCTTAGCAAATTGAATGCCAGCTTCAAAAAGTTCTTTTGTTCGGTTAATATGTGTTGGATAAAATTGAGTGATCGGTATATCTGTCTCTTCTACAATTCGTTCAATAAGTTTTAAATGGGATGGACTGTCGCCTATATGAATATTGACAATTCCTTTTTTGCCGGCGAGCATACCGCCAATCCGTGCCTGGGAAGCAATTCTGGCTAACTCCGAAATGCTTGGCTGTGAAGACCTGTGATCCGCAATGGCGATTTCCCCTGCCCCTATCAACAAGTCAACGAATAGAAGATCGTCTTCTATTTTCCCTGTAAGAGTGCGCACGGGTACCTGGTAGGAGCCTGTATGGGCGTAGCAGGAGATTCCTTCTTCTTGAAGCATTCTAGCTTTGGCTATCAAATTAGTCATAGTCCGAGTAGTTCCATCAGTGCCTATGACACCAACGATCGTTGTCACGCCACTAAGAGTAGCATCAGTAAGTTTAAGTTCAGGGGTACGCGTATGGAATCCTCCTTCTCCACCGCCCCCTGCAATATGGACATGGCCATCAATAAAACCGGGAACAAGAATTTTTTCGGTTCCATCTAAAACTTCTAAATAATCGCTGGGATTAATGTCTATATGTTCACTGATCCTGGCTATGCGCTGATCAGCAATTAGAATATCCATTATACCTATATATTCCGGCTTATAAATTTTAACTTTTTTGATGAGCTTTAACATAGAAGTATCTCCTATCTATTAGTTGAAATTAATCAAAACGGCCGCTATTATAAACAGGCTGGATAAGCCAAATAAGAGCAGCTGAAACTTTATAATAAACTTAAACCACAACCCCCAGTCCAGACGGGCTGCTCCAAGACTTCCCATTAAAGCAGCGGAGGTAGGTACTATAATATTTGTTAACCCGTCACCCAGCTGGAAGGCAAGGACTGCGACCTGCCGCGTGACACCTGCGATATCAGCAAGAGGGGCCATAAGCGGCATCGTTAAGGCTGCCTGGCCAGAACCAGAAACGACGAAGAAATTGAAGATCGATTGAAAGAGGTACATTAACCAGGCGGAAAGCACTTCCGGCATACCGTTAAATATTTGGCCTGCTGAATGGAGAATAGTATTCAATACAGAAGCTGATGCTGGATCATCCCCGCCAAGAATAATAATGATTCCTTTGGCCATTCCTACCACCAGCGCAGCTGGAAGCAAGTCTTTTGCTCCTTGAGCAAACCCTTCAGCGATATCGTTCACTCTCATATTGTTCAATTTAAAAATAACTCCAATAATACCGGCAACAAGGCCAATGGTAAAAAATTGACTCGCTATTTCCGGAATATAGTAGGCATTCTCGATGACTCCCCAGATAATCCAGCTTATACCTGCAGCAACGGTCAGAATAACAAGCAAATGTCCCTTTTTAAAATTGACATTGAGATCATTCTGTTCAAAGTCCTTTCGAAAATATTCATCTGAGGTATATGAGAGAGAACTGGCAGGGTTCTTTCTCACTTTATTTGCATATCGCCATGTATACCACGTCCCTATTGTTGTAAAAACAATCCACATAAGAATGCGAAACGGGGATCCCGACAGTACAGGGACATCTGAAACTCCCTGAGCAATAGCCACACCGAAAGGATTCATCCAAGAGGTTGCAAATCCAATTTGTGTAGCCACATAAGTAATCATTACCCCCGTTATCGCATCGTAGCCGAGGGCAATAACTAAAGGAATTAGAATCATCGCAAAGGCAATGGCTTCTTCACCCATCCCAAATACTGCTCCACCAAGTGAGAATAAAAAGAACAGGATGGGTATTATGAGTGCTTCCTTTCCTTTTGTCTTATCAATTACTGATAGAATGCCCTCTTCTATGGCTCGCGTTTTCATAATAATACCGAAAGCACCGCCAATTATTATAATAAAAGCGATGACTCCAACAGCAGATCCCCATTTATCACCACTGACAAGTCCTTCAAAAACATAGTTAAGAAGGCCTGTTTCTCCTCCACCTTCGAATAAAGTAGTTTTAACGGCTTCACCTTCTTCTGTTGAAAAGCTATCGGGGATTAATACGGTTCTCGTTTCCTCCGTACCAGAATTGTTATAGGTTACTTCTTCTGTTTCAAATGTTCCTGCAGGTGCAATATAGGTGAGAATAGCAGCGAATAATACGACGAAAAATATAATGACGTACGTGTGCGGCATTTCCCAAGCTTTTTTTCTTTTTTGCAATTTTATCCCCCCATTACTTTTGTTATTTTTAAATATGCAAATTCCGTGCCAACTTTATTTTCTGAAAATTCCAAGGGTAATAGAGGGTATTGTGTTAAATTGGTTATAAAAGGTTCTTACTGTAGTAACCAAAAGGAGCAAAGTATGAACAAACATTTAACACTTATTACGGGTACCTTGGAAACGAAAGTCGCTCTTCACAGGCAGCTAAAAGATATAATGGGAGAATTCATTGAGATTACAAGCTTTGCAGCAGATGAATTTTTACCAGATGTCATTCCTGAAGACTTGATTGTTTATTCTTCAGACCAGATTGAAAAAGAAACTGGTCATATTGCAGGGGAGGACTGTACTACCCTGACAGCAGAAAGAGCTATAAATTATCAGTATATTGAAGGCTTACTCCACCTTCCTGAAGGAACTAAAGTTCTATGTGTAAATGATTCACGGCAGATGACCGAGCAGATGATAGATACACTGGAAAAAACAGGATTAAACCATGTTTCCTATTTCCCTTATTACCCGGGGATAGACAAAGGTTTCAAAAAGGTAAAGGTGGCGGTGACTCCTGGAGAGGTTCCTATTATACCGAAGGGAATAGAACGTATTGTGGATGTCGGTGTACGGCTGATCGATATTACTACTTTAATGGATATACTGGAACACTTTCATTTAAAGGAGCAGCTGGGAGGTTTGATATCCAGCCGCTATACGGGTAAAATTATTGAACTTAGTAAAAAAATTGTTCAGATGAACCATAAAACCGAGATTCTAAATGAACATTTAAAACAGGTTGTTGACGGAGTGAATGATGGCATTATGGCAGTGGATCATAATGGGAAAGTTACTGTCTTTAATCCATTTATGGAGCAATACACGGGTATTTCTTCTGAACAGGCGGAAGGAAAAAATCTCTCACAGCTTTTTAATCAGCATGATCTTTTACAGTTTCTTTTACAGCCACAGCAAGAGGGCAGGTTTTTTACAGTTAATACTTATAATGTAATGGTGTATCGCTGCCAATGGGAAGATACAAATAGTATAATTTTTATTTTTAAAAATACAGATGAAACGATCTCAATGGAAAAAGCCGCTCGAAAAGAGCTTACCAGGACAGGATATATCGCAAAGTATCACTTTTCGGATATAATCGGGAACAGCCCGTTAATTGAACAGACGAAATCGATTGCTAAAAAACTGGCCAAATCAAATCTGCCAGTATTAATTGAAGGTGAGAGTGGAACAGGGAAAGAATTATTTGCTAGTGCGATCCATAATCATTCTGAAAAAAAACTGGAGCCCTTTCTGGCTGTTAATTTCAGTGCCCTGCCTGAAGATCTGTTGGAAAGTGAGCTTTTCGGTTATGAAGAGGGGGCATTTACAGGGGCAAAAAAAGGCGGGAAAAAGGGATTGTTCGAGCAAGCGGACGGAGGCGCGATTTTTCTTGATGAAATCGGTGATATCAGTTTGAAGCTTCAGGCCCGGCTGCTTAGAGTGATACAGGAGAAAGAAGTAAGAAAAATAGGCGGCAATAAAAATATTCCTATTGATGTGCGTGTCATTGCAGCAACAAACAAAAATCTTCTGGAATTAATAAAAGAAGGCAAGTTTCGAGAGGATCTCTATCATCGCCTAAAGGTACTATACCTTCAAGTCCCTTCACTTAGAAAAAGAAAATCAGATATACCTATTCTTGTCCGGCAATTTCTCATTGAAAATGGAGAAAGGAAAAAGCAAATAAGTCCGGACTTAATAGATCATTTGCTATCTTACAACTGGTACGGAAATGTTAGAGAGCTCCAAAATACAATTTCCTATCTAATCACCGTATCCGAAGGTGAGAAGATTTCAAGTGAAGATCTGCCTCAATCGGAGTTTTTTCAGCACGAAAAGGAAAAGGTTAAACAGCCAGGAAAGCTTTACCTGCAAAAGCATGAAATCGTCTTATCTATTTTATCTGAGCTAAACAATTCATATAAAGGCGCTAGCAGGAAGAAGATAAGCGAGCGGAGTTACCAACTAAAAAGTCCGCTTTCTGAACAGCAAGTACGAAAGATTATAAAGGAACTTGAAGAACGGGACTATGTAAATGTGAAAAAAGGAAGAGCGGGTACGGAAATTACTCCTGCAGGGCAAAGTTATTTAAATGAACTTCAGCTGTAAGGAGAACTTGAAAATCAGCGTAAAATCAAGGAAAATAAACATAACGACAAAATGGAAAAGAGGAGCAGCATGAAGCTTGAGTTAAGCCATAATCAGTCGACCCGTTTGAAAATGACGAATGAGCTGCGCCAGGCTATTTCCTTATTACAATATTCTGCTAAGGACATGGTTGAATTTATAAGAGATCAGGCTTCAGAGAATCCGCTACTTGAAGTAGAAGAAAGGCAGCCCGCCTCTTATACAGCAAAAGCCGGGGATGTGGAAGACTTTCCTGATCAGGAACAAGACTGGCGCCAAATGTTAATGGAACAGGTTCAGTTTTTAGAACGCCCCTCTGAAGAAAGAAGAATTCTTCTCTTGCTGATTGAAACGCTCGATGAGCATGGTTTTCTCCCATACTCTTTGCATAAAATTGCTGAACTTTTCCAACTTACCGAAGAGCAGGTCCATCAAAGCGTAGAACAGCTCAAACAGCTGGACCCCGGAGGTTTAGGCTGCAGAAATTTCACAGAATACCTGCTTTTTCAAATTGAAGATGTACATTCTTTAGCTCCCATTATGAAAAAGCTGGTTAGTGATCACCTGGCAGATGTCGCGGAAGGGAAATATAAATATTTAGCTCAGCAGCTGGAAGTAGACTTAACAGAGGTTGAAGAGGCTGTCTCGGCCATTAAAGAGCTTCAGCCGCGGCCGCTGCTTCCTTCAGCTTCACGTCCGGAATACATTATTCCTGATTTTTATTTAATTAAATCAGCCAGCGGCTATGAGGTTCATATCAATGATGGAATCCTGCCAAAGGTACGTTTTAACTCGTTATACAGTGATTATAAAGATCTCGGTGAAGATTTTATAAAAGAGGCTTACAATCAGGCATCCTGGCTTTTAAGGAGTATTGATAGAAGGCAGTTGACAATGAAAATGGTCGCACAAAGCATTGTGGACAAACAGACCAGCTTTTTTGATCAAGGGGGAGGGCCATTTAAGCCGCTGACGCTTCGGTTAATCGCTGATGAGCTCGATATTCACGAATCAACAGTCAGTCGTACTATTGCTTCTAAATATATCGAAACTGAGGCAGGTCCTATACCGCTTACAATGTTTTTCACTTCTCGTCTTTCTAATTCGCAAGGAGAGGATGTTTCTTCTTCACATGTTAAGGACTTAATCCTGCAATACATTAAGGCAGAGGACAAGCGGAGACCGTTATCTGATCAGAAAATTAAAGAACAGCTTCACCAGGATCACCATATTCAGGTTTCCCGGCGAACGGTCGCTAAATACAGGGAGGGCCTTCATATCCTTTCTTCGGTAAAAAGAAAACACCAGGCTTAAAACAACAATGAAACAAAGGAGATAATCAATATGAACTCGTATATCCAAGAACAAATCCGCTCTTATCAGGAGAAATACAAGCATACTGGACGGCTGTTAATTAAATGTCCGGATCAGCCAGGAATCGTTTCAGCTGTTACTCAGTTTCTGCATAAACATGAGGCCAATATTATTGAATCAAATCAGTACACGACAGACCCGCATAACGGCCTGTTTTTTATGAGAATCGAATTTGATTCACCTCGGCTTCCTCAAGAAGAAAGTGTTTTGAGAGAGAAGTTTAAAGAAATTGGTGATCAGTTTAATATGACGTGGACACTAAAAGGAGCCTATAATATTAAGAAAACGGCAATTTTTGCTTCAAAAGAGCTTCACTGTCTGCGTGAACTTCTTCTCGAATGGCAGAGTGGTGACCTGATTGCCGACATTCAAATGGTTGTCAGTAACCATGAAGATGCAAAAGAACTGGTAGAATCCTTTAACCTGCCTTTTTATCACATCCCGGCGAATAAGCATATTCGCAAGCAGGTGGAAGAACAGCAGCTTCAGCTTTTAAAGGACCATGAAATTGATGTCATCGTGCTTGCGCGCTACATGCAGATCCTGACGCCTGAGTTTGTAGCGGCTCACCCGTTTAAAATAATCAACATTCACCATTCTTTCCTTCCTGCTTTTATCGGGGCAAACCCTCATAAGCGTGCACATGAAAGAGGAGTAAAGCTGATAGGAGCGACGTCTCATTATGTAACGAATGACCTGGATGAAGGGCCGATTATTGAACAGGATATTATGCGCGTTGATCATCGGGACAGTGTAGATGACTTGAAGAAAATGGGGCGGTCCATAGAGCGTAGTGTTCTGGCGCGTGGAGTGAAATGGCACTTAGAAGACCGCTTGATCGTTCATGAGAATAAAACTATTGTTTTTTAATAAAGCTTACTATTGATACGATTAAAATGAGCTTCCGCAAAATCGGAAGTTCTTTTTTGTGTCTTAATAAACGAGTGAGATCACTTTAAGTAAAAAAAGAGAGCTCTCGGAAGGCTTTAGCCTGTGGAAGCTTATTTCAGGCAAACGGAACTCACTACTGTAATAATTGAAAATCAAAACATACACAAAAAGGGCTGTCCTGGAAAGTCTGTTTAGACTTCAGGACAGCCCTTTATTTTATATAAAAAGGGGGAGGCCTTTTATATTAATTGTGGAGTCTGATTAAATCAGCCCTTAAAGGGAGGACTACTTGAACCAGTTAATAGCTTCAGGCTTTTTGTTTCTGAAAATGTGTTTAGTTTCCGTGTATTCTTCTAAACCTGGACGACCCAGTTCACGGCCGATGCCGGACTGTTTATAGCCGCCCCATGGAGCTTGGGCAAAGTATGGGTGGAAATCGTTAATCCAGACTGTACCCATTCTAAGTTTAGCTGCTACAAATTCTGCCTTTTCGATGTCTGTTGACCAAACAGCACCAGCGAGACCATAGATAGTATCGTTAGCAAGAGATACAGCCTCCTCTTTCGTAGAGAATTTTTCTACTGTTAATACAGGTCCAAATACTTCTTCCTGAACAATTTTCATGTCAGATGTACAGCCTGTAAAGATAGTTGGAAGGTAGAAGAATCCGTCTTGCAGTTGAGGATCCTCAGGACGCTTGCCGCCAAGCGCAAGGTGTGCACCTTCTTGTTTACCGATTTCTACAAAGCTTTCTACTTTATCGCGGTGCTCTTTTGAAATAAGCGGTCCACTTTCAGTATCTTCGTCGAAGCCATTACCGAGCTTAATTCGACTTGCGCGTTCTACAAGCTTTTCAACGAATTTATCGTGAATGCTGTCCTCGACAAGCAGGCGGGAACCTGCAGAGCATACTTGTCCCGCATGGAAAAATACCGCGTTTAATGCTTGATCGACAGCTGTATCAAAATCAGCATCGGCAAATACGATATTCGGGTTCTTACCACCTAATTCAAGGGCGATATTCTTAACGTTGACGCTGGCCGTCTGCATAATTTTTTTCCCAGTTTCAATACCGCCTGTAAATGAAATTAAGTCGACATCCGTATTTGAAGCAAGTTCAGCACCGACGTTGTGGCCAGGGCCAAGCACGAGATTGGCAACACCTTTTGGAACACCGGCTTCTTCCATTAGTTCAAATACTTTAACTGTAGTTAATGGAGTGATCTCACTCGGTTTAACAATAATGGTATTTCCTGCAGCCAGTGCCGGAGCAATCTTCCAGGCAGCTTGAAGCAGCGGGTAATTCCAAGGAGTAATCTGGCCGCACACCCCTACAGGCTCGCGTACCACTTTACTATCAGAATCCGGGAACGGTGAGTTGATTACCTCTCCACCTTCTTTATCAGCAAGACCGGCAAAGTAAAGGAATACATTCGCGATGTCATCCATATCTGCACGGCTTTCTTCAAGCGTCTTACCTGTATCGAACGTCTCTAAACGTGCAAGTTCTTCATTGTTCTCTCTAATTAATTGGGCAATCTTAAGAACGATTTCCCCACGTTCTTTAGCCGGAGTTTCTGCCCAGTCACCTTGATCGAAAGCCTTACGGGCAGCTTCAATCGCTTTTTTAGTGTCACGTTCGTCGCCTTCAGCTGCTTCGGCAACAATCTCTTGATTATAAGGATTAATGATCGTCCGGGTATTTTTTGAAATGGCATCTACCCATTCGCCATTAATAAACATGCGTTGTTTTTCCATACTTTACTTTCACTCCTTTTAAACCAATCGTAAAAATTGTTAAGAAAAAATTTAACGTTTTTAACTGTTTTTACTTTATCAGCTTCGAGAATTCTTGTCAAAGAATAATAAGCGGGCAAAAAAATAAAAATTTCTATAACCTATGAGCTGATAGGTCTTAGTGCGTTTTTTTGAATATTTAATTTTGACAAGCTGAAATTATTCGTTAAGATATAATTTGTAAAGAAAAAACTTAACAAACTTAACTCTATGGCCGAGAGGAGGTTACAAATGGCTGAGAATCAGGAGGAGAGTGCACGTGCTTCTATTGATGAGGCCAAATCACTGGTCATTGATTCAATTGCGGAAACGATGGATCTATATGGAGTGACCCGAAGTGCAGGAACCTTATATGGGACCATGTATTTTGAAAAAGATATGACCCTTGATGAAATGCGCGAAAAACTTGGCATGAGCAAACCAAGCATGAGCACTGGAGTTAAAAAACTTCAGGATTATGACGTCGTAAAAAAAACCTTCCGTAAAGGAACCCGCAGACAAACATATGTAGCGGAGAAGGATTTCTTTCAGTTCTTTGCCAGCTTTTTTACGAAAAAATGGCTTCGTGAAGCTAAAATAAACTTAAGTGCCATCGAAAAAGCCAAAAAAGAGCTGGATAAGGTTTTAGCGGAAGAAAATGTCGATGAAGAAGTCCGTAAAGAAGCCTTATTCGTTTATCAACAGTTGGAATCTTCCATTCCTTATTATCACTGGCTGCAAAAGCTGGTCTTTGCGATTGATAGCGGTGAGCTTTTCGATAAGCTTCCAATTGAAGAAGAAGAAAATAATAAATAAAGAACTATGCGCCTTTCCTGAATAACTATATGTTATTCAAGAGAGACGTACGTCTTTTATAAAATACAGAATATTCAAAAAACGACTGTTAATTTGATAGGAGTGAAGCTGATGCAAGATCAATCGAATCAATCATTTATTAAAAAGAACTCTGCCGTTCTTATATTAGGTGCAATTATGGCTGTGTTTACCATTTATATCGCTTTTACGAGTGAAGATATTCAGTGGGGCGGCTTTATCGCTATGATTGTCTTCTATGCGGCGGTTTATTACATCGGAGCCGTTATGGCATCTAAGAAGACAAACTCTCTCTCTGACATGATGGTGGCCAAACGAAGCATGCCTTTAGGTGTAGCAATGTTTACAATGGCTGCAACCTGGGTGGGCGGCGGTTATATTAATGGTACGGCCGAATCTACTTATGTCGATGGTTTAGTTTGGGCTCAAGCCCCATGGGGATATGCCTTAAGCTTGATTATTGGTGGTATCTTCTTTGCCAGGAAAATGCGCCGTTATGAGTTCATGACAATTATTGACCCACTTGAGCAGCGTTTTGGAAAGAAGATGGCTGGAGTCTTGTACATTCCTGCCTTATTGGGAGAAATGTTCTGGAGTGCAGCGATCTTAACCGCTCTAGGTACTACTTTCGGAACGATTCTAAATATTGATTTCACAACATCTATTATTCTTTCTGGAGTTATTGCGATTGCTTACACTGTAGCTGGAGGGATGTGGGCTGTAGCCTATACAGACCTTTTCCAAATGGCAGTTCTGCTAATAGGTTTATTCCTTGTACTTCCATTTGCCCTAGGACATGCAGGAGGTCTCGGCAGCGCATGGGGTGACTATTCCACAGAGCTTGGTTCTTTTGCAAACCTACTTCCTCCGATGGATGCACTCAGCGATCCGGAGTGGGGTAACTACTTTTGGAACTGGCTGGATTTTGCTTTACTATTAATCTTTGGTGGTATCGCATGGCAAGTTTACTTCCAGCGTGTACTTTCTGCAAAAAATGAAAAGACAGCTATGTGGCTTTCTATTACTGCAGGTGTTGTCTGCCTGATCGCAGCGGTTCCTGCCGTACTTATAGGAGTTGTAGGGTTTAACATTGATTGGGCTGGTATGGGGCTTCCAACACCAGACAATGCATCTGTTATTCTTCCACATGTGCTTAGGTATCTTACTCCTGAACTTGTTGCCGCAATCGGGTTAGGGGCACTAGCCGCTGCCGTTATGTCTTCTATGGACTCTTCCATTCTATCTGCCTCTTCAATGGCCTCATGGAACATTTATCGTCCATTAATTAACCCAAAAGCTGACGACGAAAAGCTTAAGAAGGTAATTAAGAGGACAATTATTATTGTAGGTGTAGGTGCGATGATTATCGCATTGAACGTTCAGAGTGTTTATACCTTATGGTATTTGGCATCTGACTTAGTTTATACCGTACTGTTTCCACAGTTAACGATGGCGTTGTTTTATAAAAATGCGAACTTATACGGTTCCATCGCCGGGTTTGTTACCGCACTCTTCTTAAGACTTGGCGGGGGAGAGCCTGCCCTAGGATTGCCGGCCTTTCTGCCTTATCCAATGATTGAGGACGGGATTGTATTATTCCCATTCCGTACGCTTGCTTGTATTTCTGCATTTACAATGATCTTTTTCGTCTCAGAATTAACAAAGGCGAAATGCAAGCCGCAGTCTCTTATTCTTCCTTCTGAAAAAGAAGAAAAGAAAACTGCATCATAATATGAAAAGACCCTGTTTCCTCTATATAAAGAGGGGGCAGGGTTTTTGTTTTGTTCTTAGCTTTTTTTGTTTAGAATGTTTCTTAATTCTCAGCTTTTTGAGAAGTGAGTGCCGGGCCTGGGGAAAGACTCGCTTTCCATGAGCGAACGGTGAGCTTCCTCGGGCTTTTCGCCCTCCAGGATCTCTCCTTGTTCTACCCTCCCATAGGAGTCCCACCGTTTCCCCCGGCACTTTGTGTTTATTAAAGTAAAGATAGATTGGAATAGCGAGGACGACAAATCCGCTAGAAAGTTGAAGGGAATTCTCTTGTTCCGTTTACCTGGATATGGAAAATCGAGCCTGGGGAAACACCTCGCTTTCCATGGGCGAACGGTGAGCTTCCTCGGGCTTTTCGCCCTCCGGGATCTCACCCCTGTTCTATCCTCCCATAGGAGTCTCGCCGTTTCCCCTGTCCCTTTACGTATTTTTGAGTAACGGAACATATAAGAAGAGAGGATTGATTTCATTAGAGAGCTTAATGAGATTACAGCGTTCCGTTTCCCCATTAAATGTAAAGAGGATGGGAAATGGCGAGACTCCTGCAGGGAGATGGAGCCATGGTGAGATCCGCGAGTGTAACGAGCTAGCTCACCGGCTCCCCGCGGAAAGCGAGCTATTTCCCAGCCGCGTTTCTCCGTACTTGATAAATGGAACAGCTTATTCTTTTCATAAGAAAGGAAAGAGACACGGAACAGCCCTCCCTCAATGTTCAAACTAAGGCTTCTGGAGGGAGAAGAGCCAGGATGAGATCCGCGAGTGCATCGAGCTATTTCCCAGCCACAAAACGGAACTTTCTCTCTTCCCGTGAATAGACGCTTACAGGAATATATTATCCTTTTAAAGTAATCCCATAACTCTGCATCAATTCCCTAAGGGATGCGCGGTAATTCCCGTCTCTTCCTGTAACTGGCTCAGCAGCAGTGAGCGAGTTCAGGACAGCTTCTTCCACAGCTTCACCGGCCGCTCGAAAAGCATGGTCTATTTCTTCCTCGTGGATGGAAGCAATAGATAAGGGACGGCCAATAGGGTTATGAGGAATCTTTGTAAATGTTGAGAACCCTAAGGCTATATCCCCGCTGCCATTAGAAATAATACTTCCTGTCCGCGCAAGACCGGCTGAGCATCGCTTAAGAATCCGATTAAGCTGACGGTCAGTTACTGGCAAATCACAAGCTAAAATGATCATAACAGAACCTTTGTCCGTACCTTCCTCACCTTTTTGTATCTCGGCCAGCTGTATACCAACAGGCTGTCCGCCTATTTTAAGATCACTTAACTGGCCAAAATTGGTGACCACTAATACCCCAATTGTATAGGATCCGTGGGGAAGCCGGATAATTCTTGAAGAGGTACCTACGCCTCCCTTTAAGGAATAGCACACCATTCCTCTTCCTGCTCCAACTGATCCTTCTTTTACATGGGTAGTAGCTTCAGTTAATGCCTGTAGAACATGTTCTTTTTTAACAGCCTGTGCCCGAATATCGTTAAGAATCATATCATTGCATTCTCCAATAACAGGATTGACAGTGCCGGTTGTCCGGCCGATTTGGGGGTGGTCTCTCAGGATAAAGTTTATAACAGAATCTGCTGCCGTCCCGATGCTTAATGTGTTGGTAAGAACAATTGGTGTCTCTAGTGTACCGAGTTCTTCTAACTGAATACTTCCCATTGTTTTGCCAAATCCATTAATGACATGTGAGGAGGCGATCAGTTTTTCTTCAAATATGCTTCCCTGATGAGGTAGGATAGCCGTAACTCCTGTTTGAATAGGACCTTCATTTAAAGTAACATGACCTACCGTAACTCCGTGTACATCCGTAATCGAGTTTTTAGTCCCTAATTCAAGATTGCCTATATTAATTCCAAAGTCCCTTATTCTCATTTGGCACATCCCTTTGTGTATTTTAGTGATTAATTATACATAAATTGACGGTTTTCTTGTATAAAGTGCAATTTTTTACCAAAAATTCAAGGTCTAAGAAGAGTATTGTTAAATTTTTTTACATAAATATGATTACGCTTACAATAATTTATTAGTTTTTGAAAAATCCAATCATTACGGGCGTTTTCAGCTAAATTTAAATAGTTGAAAAATTCTGATAATAGGGTGAGAAACCCTCTGTCATCGCATTATCTACGTGAAAAGTGCTGTCCTTCATGCTATACTGTATACAAACTGAAAAAAACAGAATTTTGTCACTTTTGTGCAGAACTTCGATGAATAGTTAATGAGGGGGAACATATATGCAAAAACACGGATATCCAATCCCACAAGGATTATATCATCCTGAGAACGAACATGAAGCTTGCGGCATTGGGATGCTTGCAAATATTGATGGAACAAAATCACATAGCATCGTAGAAAACGCCATTACTATTCTTTGTAATTTAGAGCACCGCGGAGGCCAGGCGGCCGATATAAGTACAGGAGATGGAGCAGGAATCTTAACACAAATTCCTCATTATTTTTTCGAGAAGCAGTGTGAGAAAGAAGATATTGAGCTTCCTCCTGAGGGGCAGTACGGAGTGGGAATGATATTTTTCCCGGAAGATCATAAGTCTCGTCTGCGCTGTAAGCAGGTGTTTGAACGAATCGTTGAAGAGGAAGGGCAGCACTTCCTGGGCTGGCGGACTGTACCTATCAACGATTCCTTTGTCGGTAAAGATGCAAAGAAAACAAAGCCGTTTATCCGCCAGGCGTTTATTGCTCCAGCGGAAGGAATTACGGAGCACTTAGAAATAGAGCGTCGTCTATACATTATTAGAAAACGTGCTGAAATCGAAATTGCGAAAGAAGAAGGCTATGATGATTTTTATATCAGCAGCCTGTCTTCCAGAACGATTGTCTATAAAGGGATGCTGATTCCAGAGCAGCTGGACTCTTTTTATATTGACCTAAATCACCCGGACTTTAAGACAGCCCTTGCCCTTGTGCACTCTCGCTTCAGTACAAATACATTTCCGAGCTGGAAGAGATCTCACCCGAACCGTTATACGATTCACAACGGGGAATTCAATACCCTTCGCGGAAACGTAAACTGGATGAGAGCTAGACAGGAACTTTGCAGCTCCAAACACTTTAGTGATGAAGATTTAGAAAAGCTTCTTCCTGTCATCGATTCAAACGGAAGTGACTCTTCCATGTTTGATAACGCTTTTGAATTCTTATATTTATCTGGTCGTTCTCTCGCTCATACGGTGATGATGATGGTTCCAGAACCTTGGGCGAATGATGATTCCATCCATCCTAAGAAACGTGATTTTTATGAATATCACAGCTGCTTAATGGAGCCATGGGACGGACCGGCAGCCCTTGCTTATACAGATGGAAAGCAAGTCGGTGCGTGTCTTGACCGTAATGGTCTGCGTCCAGCTCGTTATTATGTTACAAAAGACGGCATGATTGTACTTGGCTCTGAAGTTGGTGCCCTGGACATTTTTGCTGATGATATCCTTTATAAAGATCGTCTTCATCCAGGGAAAATGCTCTTAGTCGACCTTGAGAAAGGTGAAATTATTCCTGATGAAGAGATTAAACTCGATGTGGCTAACCAGGAGCCTTATGGCGAATGGCTTAAAGAATATAAGATGGATCTTGAAGAGCTACCGAAGCCGGTAGAAGAGCCTGGGCATAAAATTGACAGCTTAATAGACCAGCAGCTTGCCTTTGGATATACAACTGAAGAGCTGAATAAAATCTTGAAGCCTCTCGTATCCGGTGGAAAAGACCCTGTTGGATCAATGGGATATGATTCCCCGCTAGCTGTTCTTTCGAAAAAGCCTCAACTGCTATACAGCTATTTTAAACAGCTGTTTGCACAGGTTACCAACCCTCCGATTGACGCCATTCGAGAAAAACTTATTACAATGGTTGAAACAACAATTGGGGCAGAAGGAAACCTTGTGGATCCTAAGCCTGAGAGCTGCCGCAAGATCCGCCTGGCAACTCCGCTGCTGAGAAATGATCAGCTGGAGCAGCTGCGCCAACAGGACCTTGATGGTTTTAAAGCAAGTACACTTTCTATTTTGTTTGAAGCTAAAGAAGGCGAAAACAAAATGGAGAATGCTCTTGAAGAATTATTTACTAAAGCAGATAAAGAGATCGAAAATGGTACCACTTTATTAATTTTATCTGATCGTGGAGTCAACAAAGAAAATGCTGCCATTCCGGCTCTGCTTGCAGTTTCCGGTCTTCACCATCACCTCATACGACAAGGCACACGTACGAAAGTGAGCCTCCTGCTTGAATCCGGTGAACCGCGTGAAGTCCATCATTTCGCAACATTGCTGGGCTACGGAGCAGAAGGAATTAATCCTTACCTTGCGTTCGAATCATTAAGCGACCTTATGGATAAAGGATCTTTAGAAACCGATACGCTTGAAATTGCCGTTAACCGCTATATTAATGCTGTAACAGACGGTGTTATTAAAGTGCTTTCTAAGATGGGGATTTCCACTATACAGAGTTACCGTGGAGCTCAAATTTTTGAAGCTGTCGGTATTCACCCTAATGTAATTAACCGCTACTTCACCCGCACCTCTTCTCGTCTTGGAGGTATTGGTGTTGACACGATTGAAAAAGAAGTACTGATGCGCCATGCTGAGGCGTATGGTGATGAGCGTAAGAGTGATAAGGGGCTTGATGCAGGTGATGATTATCAATACCGTGCAAATGGTGAAGATCACCAATACAATCCACAGACCATTCATACACTTCAGCATGCCTGCCGTACGAATGATTATAATCTCTTTAAGTCTTACTCTGAGATGCTCACAGATGAAACGAACAATCTGCAGTCATTAAGAGGCTTGATTTCGTTTAAAAAGCGTCCATCTATTCCAATTGAGGAAGTGGAGTCTGTAGATGAAATTTGCAGGAGATTTAAAACTGGCGCCATGTCTTATGGATCCATTAGTAAGGAAGCACACGAAGCTCTTGCTGTTGCTATGAACCGTGTTGGCGGCCGAAGCAATACAGGAGAAGGCGGGGAAGATCCTGACCGTTTTACGCCAGAAGAGAACGGAGACTCACGCCGCAGTTCGATTAAACAAGTAGCTTCCGGTCGTTTTGGGGTAACGAGTCATTATCTTGTAAATGCAGATGAAATTCAGATTAAGATGGCTCAAGGTGCAAAGCCTGGAGAAGGTGGACACCTGCCTGGTAAAAAAGTTTATCCGTGGATTGCCGAGGTGCGTGGATCTACTACAGGTGTAGAATTAATTTCACCGCCGCCGCACCATGATATCTACTCCATTGAAGACTTAGCTGAATTGATTCATAACCTGAAGAACGCCAACCCTAAAGCTCGTATCAGCGTAAAACTCGTATCCGCTGTCGGTGTAGGAACGATTGCCGCCGGTGTAGCTAAAGGACGTGCCGATTTAGTTTTAATCAGTGGGTATGATGGAGGTACAGGGGCTGCCCCTCGTACAAGCCTGAAACATACTGGGCTTCCGTGGGAGATCGGTTTAGCCGAAACTCACCAGACGCTTATGCTCAACCGTCTGCGTGACCGTATTGTTGTTGAAACCGACGGTAAGATGATGACAGGCCGTGACGTTGTAGTCGCTACGCTCTTAGGAGCTGAAGAATATGGGTTCTCTACTGCACCGCTTGTTGTTCTTGGTTGTGTCATGATGAGAGTCTGTCACTTAAATACATGTCCTGTTGGTATTGCTACACAGGATCCAGAGTTAAGGGAGAAATATAACGGCGACCCTGCACACGTAGCAAACTTCATGCGTTTTGTCGCACAGGAAGCCAGAGAGGTTATGGCAGAGCTAGGTTTCCGTACGATTAACGAAATGATCGGACGTACAGATATTCTTGAAATTAATAAAGACATTGATCATTGGAAGGCAAAAGATGTGGACTTGTCTGCTCTTCTTTTCAAACCAGAAACCAGTGGAGACGTTGGCCGTTACGCTACAGAGAAACAGGATCACGGCTTAGATAAAGCCCTCGATGTGGAAGAACTTATGCCGATGTTTAATGATGCAATGGAGAAAGGTGAACGTTTTACAGGTACAGGTTCCATTCGAAACATTCACCGTGTAACAGGTACAATCTTAGGAAGTGAAATTACCCGCCGCTACGGCGAAAAAGGTCTGCCTGAGGATACGGTTGATCTTACGTTTAAAGGATCTGCCGGACAGAGCTTTGGTGCTTTTATTCCTAAAGGAATGACATTGAGACTTGTAGGAGACGCCAACGACTACGTCGGAAAAGGACTTTCAGGTGGTAAAATCATCGTTCGTCCTTCCAAGAAGTCTACCTTTGCTCCTGAAGAGAACACGATCGCGGGTAACGTATGCTTCTATGGTGCCTCAGAAGGAAAAGCCTTTGTTAACGGACTTGCAGGCGAACGCTTCGCTGTCCGAAACAGTGGGGCGGAAGTAGTTGTTGAAGGAGTCGGAGACCACGGTTGTGAGTATATGACAGGCGGAAAAGTAGTAGTGTTAGGCGCTACTGGCCGAAACTTCGCAGCGGGTATGTCCGGCGGTACAGCTTATGTACTTGATGAAACAGATAACTTTATTGCTAAATGCAACACGGAACTTGTCCAGGTGAGCCCGTTAAAAGATGATGAAGAAATTACTGAACTATATAAATTGATCCAGCAGCATGTAGAGTATACAGGAAGTCCTAAAGGACAGAGAATTCTTGATAACTGGGAAGAAGAACTTCCTAAATTCAAGCGAGTCATCCCTGAAGCTTACCTTACAATGCAGCAGAGAATTAAAGTGCTTAAAGAAGGCGGACTTAATAAGTTTGACGCTGAGATGACCGCTTTTGAAGAAAGCACAAAAGAACCAGTGAAAGCCAACTAAATTACAACAGGAGGGGATTCGATGGGAAAGCCAACTGGTTTTATGGAATATAGCCGGCAGACGCTGAAGGAAAGAAATCCTGCCGAGCGTACGCAAGACTGGAAGGACTATACACTTCCTCTGTCTGATGAAGAAGTACAATTACAAGGAGCACGCTGTATGGACTGCGGCGTGCCTACCTGCCAGTCTGGAATGGAGATAAGTGGATCTACAACAGGTTGTCCTGTCTATCACTTAATTCCTGAGTGGAATGACCTTGTATACAACGGTCAGTGGAAGGAAGCTTTGAAAAAAGAACACGAAATGAACAACTTCCCTGAATTTACAGGTTTCGCCTGTCCGGCCCCTTGTGAAGGAGCTTGTGTGCTGGGAATTAACGAGCCTCCTGTAGCCATTCGGACAGTAGAACGCTCAATTATTGAAAAAGGCTTTGAAAACGGCTGGGTTACGCCTCAGCCTCCAAAACAGCGTACGGGCAAGCATGTAGCTGTTGTAGGATCAGGTCCTGCCGGTTTAGCAGCTGCGGATCAGTTAAATAAAGCCGGCCACTTTGTAACGGTTTATGAGCGTAATGACCGTATAGGCGGATTATTAACATATGGAATTCCTGAGATGAAGCTTCCATACTCCATAGTTAAACGCCGTATCGATATTTTAGAGCAGGAAGGCATCAAGTTTGTAACGAACACAGAAGTCGGGCGTCATTTTCCTGTATCCCGTCTTCGTGAAGAATATGATTCTGTGATTCTTTGCGGCGGTGCTACGGTACACCGTAATATCGATGTAGATGGAAGAAGCTTAAAAGGAATCCACTATGCAATGGATTTCCTTCACTCCAACACGAAGAGCCTTTTAGATTCTGACCATAAAGACGGAAATTATATCTCTGCTAAAGACAGAGACGTTATTGTTATCGGAGGAGGAGACACGGGTACAGACTGTCTGGCTACCTCTGTCAGACACAACTGCCGCACCCTGACTCAGTTTGATATCTACGATAAGAAAACGGAAGACCGTGATGATTTAACAAATCCATGGCCGCAGTATCCAATCGTGCACCGAGTGGAATATGGACATAAAGAAGCCGCTGCTAACTTAGGGCGCGACCCGCGTGCATATGCGGTCATGACGAAAAAGTTTGTCGGAGATGAAAATGGCCGCGTAAAAGAAGTTCACACGGTAAATGTTGAATTGATCTTCGATGAGAAGGGCAACCGTGAACGTCGCGAAATTCCTGGTACAGAAAAAGTTTGGAAAGCTGACCTTGTGCTGCTTGCCATTGGTTTCAGTGGACCGGATCAGGATTTAATTGAAAAAATCGGAGTGGAAACGACCGAACGTTCTACTATTAAAGCCGAGCATGAAGACTACAGAACAAATGTAGAAGGTGTGTTTGCTGCAGGAGATATGCGCAGAGGCCAGAGCCTGATCGTTTGGGCCATTAATGAAGGACGAGGAGCTGCACGGGAGTGTGATCGTTATTTGATGGGTTCCACTGTTTTACCATAAATCAGTTCCCTTAGAACTAGACTGGATGCCAGTCTGGTTCTTTTTTTATGCTCGATCTGAGAATTTTGAAGGAATTCGTATATTTATTGTTTGAGAAAGAGATAAATAAGGTAAGTAAGTAGTAGTAGTAAACAACTTGCAGGGAGGATTCAGGATGCTTAGAACGATATTAATGATTATTGGTGCCATCGTAGTCATATCATTTATTTTATCAATGCTATAAAAACGAGAGAAAACTCAACCCCCATTAGGGGTTGAGTTTTTTACGTGTTCACCTCTTTCGTTTATAATAAACAGGGGATTAGAAAAATTTAAAAAATATTTAGAGGTGATGAATTGGGAAAGGTAACAACCGTTTTTTGGATTTCTCTTATTATCTGCGGGGCCGTTGTTATATTTGGTGCAATATCCCCAGATTTACTCCAAACCTATACAACCAGTATCACTGGATTCTTTTCTAATCAGTTTGGCTGGTATTACTTACTTATTGTTGTTTTAATGCTTCTATTTTGCATCTATTTAATTTTTTCTAGACTGGGAAAGATTAAGCTGGGAAAAAAGGGAGATACTCCTGCCTTTAGTCTGCCTACATGGTTCGCGATGCTGTTTAGTGCTGGAATGGGAATGGGACTAGTGTTTTGGACCACAGCCGAACCATCTTCTCATGCTTTCTTAGCACCACCGATAGAAGAAGCCGGATCAGATGAAGCGATGAAGGATGCTCTCAAGTATTCTTTCTTTCACTGGGGTGTTCACGCATGGGCTGTTTATGGAGTCGTTGCACTTTCACTCGCTTATTTTAAATTTCATAAAGGATATAAAGGGCTGATCAGCTCTACTCTTATTCCGATATTCGGGAAAAAGGCAATGAACAGCTGGCCAGGGAAGATGATTGATATATTAGCCGTAGTAGCTACCGTAGTAGGGGTAGCCTCTACTCTTGGATTCGGCTCTGCTCAAATAAAAGAAGGTCTCGTTTTCCTATTTGATCTACCCAATACGTTTGGCCTTCAGCTCATCATCCTCTTTATAGCTACCATCCTTTTTATCTTTTCAGCCTGGTCTGGGATCAGTCGTGGGATTAAATACTTAAGTAACATTAATATGGGTCTTGGTTTTTTACTTATGATTATGATGTTTATAATTGGGCCCACTGTTTTAATCTTAAATATGTTTACTTCAACACTGGGCGCTTACTTAACAGATTTCTTTAATATGAGCCTGCGTCTGTCTCCGCTGAATAATGACAACAGGACATGGATTAACAATTGGACGATTTTTTATTGGGCCTGGTGGATATCCTGGTCTCCGTTTGTGGGGATTTTTATTGCCAGAATATCAAAAGGAAGAACCATTAAAGAGTTTATGCTTGGGGTTTTAATTGTTCCTTCTGTTGTCTGTTTTATTTTCTTTGCTGTATTTGGTGTATCCGCAATGGATTTAGAACAAAAAGGCATTGCGGCGATTTCTGAATTTCCAATGGAGACGGCAACATTTGGAATGCTTGATCAATATCCTTTAGGATTTCTAATGTCGATTATTACGATTTTCGTTGTGGCCATTTTCTTTATTACATCTGCCGATTCAGCGACATTTGTCCTGGGGATGCTTAGCACGGAGGGCTCACTGAATCCTGCAGGTTCTGTGAAAATAATTTGGGGAATCGCACTCTCAGCAATGGCTGCCACAGTTGTTTACTTTGGAGGAACAACAGGCTTGCAGAATGTCCTGATTATTGCAGCTTTCCCTTTTTCTATTGTCATTTTGTTAATGGGAGTTTCTTTCTTTAAATCAGCTCGGCAAGAAGCCCCTTCAGCGAAAACTCATCGGTAATTCCTGCCGGTGAGTTTTTTATAGGTGATGCATTAACCTTTTATTATGTACATCATAGACAATAGGAGGATTGAGGTACTTTCTATTATAAGTGTATCTTCTATATAATAGAGAGAAGAAAAAGGAGGCCTAGAGTATGAAAGAGTTAGTTCAATTACATAAAGATCAATTTATTGATGAATTGAAAGAGTTCCTCAGAATTCCCAGTATTTCAGCTTTGTCCGAGCATAAACAGGATGTTCAAAAAGCAGCTGAATGGCTGGCAGGGTCATTAGAAAAGATGGGGATCGAGAATGTAGAAGTGATTGAAACGAAAGGGCACCCTATCGTTTATGGAGACTGGCTTCATGCAGAAGGGAAACCAACTGTTTTAGTATACGGTCATTATGATGTTCAGCCTTCTGTTCCGCTTGAGCTATGGGAAACTCCTCCGTTTGAGCCCGTTATTCGCGATGGTAAGATATTTGCACGTGGGGCTACCGATGATAAGGGGCAGCTGATGATTCATGTGAAAGCTGCAGAGCTTTTATTGAAAGAAAACAATGGAGAACTGCCTGTAAATTTGAAGTTCTGCATCGAAGGGGAAGAGGAAGTCGCCAGCCCTAATCTGTCTCCCTTTATTGAAGAAAACCTGACCAAGCTGGCGGCAGATGCTGTCGTGATATCGGATACATCATTTATTAATAAAAACCAGCCGGCAATCGCGACATCGCTTCGCGGGGCGCTTGCTTTAGAATTAAAACTTACGACAGCGAATACCGACCTGCATTCCGGCTCTTATGGAGGAGGCGTACCTAACGCGGTTCATTCTATTATCCGCCTGCTGGATTCCATGCATGATGAAAAAGGAAAAGTAGCGGTAGAAGGGTTTTATCAAGGAGTGGCAGAGCCGACAGGTGAACTGAGAAAAGAAGTGGCTGAAATTCCCTTTGATGAAAACTCTTTAAAAGAAGAGCTTGGAATTGATGAACTGGATGGGGAAGAAGGGTTTACATTCAATGAGCGGACAGGCATAAGGCCGACTCTGGAAATTAACGGTGTTGGCGGAGGGTTTACAGGAGAAGGGTTAAAGACCATTGTCCCCGGTGAAGCGGTAGCAAAGATCAGCTGCCGGCTTGTAGGTGAGCAGGATCCAGATAAAGTGTATGAAAGTATTCAGAAGCATGTGGAAAGGTTTAAGCCTGCAGGAAGCAGAGTGGATATTAAGAAATTGATTGGAGCTCATCCTGTTTCCCTGAATTCAAATAATCCTATGATACAAAAAGCAGCAGATGCTTATGAGAAGGTATACGGGGTCCGTCCGCTGTTTCCTAAAGAAGGAGGATCCATCCCTATCGTTGAAGTGTTCGCCCGCGTTCTCGACGCTCCTGTGGTGCTGATGGGCTTTGGTTTGAATACAGAGAATCTTCATGCTCCGAATGAGCACTTTCATTTAGAGAATTATACAAAAGGTATAGAAACTGTCTGTAACTATTTAACCAGTCTATCGAGAGAGCTTCCTTAACGGGAGCTCTTTTCTTTTTCCTCACAGGCAAAGCAACGAAGCTTGCGGTCTTCACTAACTACCCCATTTAAAAAGCCATCCTCACAGTACACTTTCTTATCACAGGCTGCACATCTTCCTACCAATTCTTTCACTTCGATTACCCCCTTAGTTTAATTATAACTAATAAAAAACCCGGGAAAAGTGCTATCCCGGGTTTTAAAAAATTATTTAACAATTTCTGATACAATCTCATATGATCGCAGTCTGGCTTCGTGATCATAAATTTGAGAAGCAATAATCATTTCATCAGCCTGTGTATCATCAAGGAAACTTTGAAGGTGTTTTTTCACTTTTTCAGGACCGCCGATGACAGATGCCCCAAGCTGCTGCTGAAGGGCATGCTTTTCGTGCTCCATCCAAATATCATCCATATTATCCACCGGAGGCTGAAGCAGCTTGTTCGTGTTCCTGATGATATTCAGGAACTGCTGATAAAGAGATGTAGCAAGGCGTTCAGCTTCCTCATCAGTATCTGCAGCAATTACATTAACCCCGACCATCGCATAAGGTTCATCAAGCGTGTCAGAAGGCTCAAAGTTCCTGCGGTATAAATCCAGCGCTCCTAATGTATTGTTTGGGGAGAAATGGCTCGCAAAAGAGAATGGCAGACCAAGACGGCCGGCAAGTTGGGCACTGAAGCCGCTGGAGCCTAACAGCCAAATGGGAATATCGAGTCCTTCACCAGGAAAAGCGCGAACACGGCGGATACCGGTAGTAAGCTCAGGATTGAAGTATCCCCTTAGTTCATCAACCATAGCGGGAAAATTCTCTGCATTGCTGTCTAAGTGGCGTCTCAGCGCATATGCTGTCGTTTGATCTGTTCCAGGAGCGCGTCCGAGGCCTAAGTCAATTCGGCCGGGGAAAAGCGTCTCAAGCGTTCCAAACTGCTCTGCAATGATCAGGGGAGCATGATTAGGAAGCATAATGCCTCCAGAGCCCACTTTAATTGTGGAAGTATGGTGAGCCACATGGCTGATCGCCACTGCTGTAGCAGAGCTTGCAATGGCCGGCATGTTATGGTGCTCAGCCATCCAGTATCTCGTATAGCCCCATTGCTCCACATGCTGAGCTAGATCAGCTGAATTCTGAAACGATTCAGCGGCATTGCCTCCCTCTTTAACAGCTGCTAAATCAAGAACGGAGTATTTTATATCTTGAAGTTTTTTATTGGTCATTAGAATCTTCCTTTGTAAGGTTTATTTCAATTCATCGTATCAGGATTATTTCGGGACTCAAAAGAATTTGCCTGAGTTATCTATAGTAGTGGATAGTCTTACGAAATTGCTCTTCAACGCTTGTTTAATTCAATGAGATTGGAATTCTGGGTTTCTTTTCATATTGTCTATCTGCCTTGATATACTAACTCAAAATCATTAACATATAGGTTAATGACAAAGAATAGGAGACTTCTATGAGCAGTGAAACAATTTTAAAAGTCAAACAAAACCATTCAGGAAAATATCGTAAGGGCTATCCCCTGATTTCAAAGAACGCTATTACTGATATTAAATTGCTACGGGAAGAAGGACAAATCATTAAGCTGACAGATGAAAGAGGAAAGTTTATCGGCCGGGGGTATTATGGTCATCAAAATAAAGGGATTGGGTGGGTGCTGACACAAAAGGAAGAAGAAGCAATAGACCAGGGTTTCTTTCATAAAGCCATTCAGACAGCAGTTAATTTTAGAAAGAAACTATATAATGATCCCGAAACGACGGCTTTTCGTGTTTTTAACGGAGAAGGCGATGGGATAGGCGGCCTGACCATTGATTATTTTGATGGGTATTATTTAATTAACTGGTATAGTGAAGGAATTTTTGCTTTTCGTTCTTTCGTACTTCAATCTTTGGAAAACCTGGTAGAATACAAAGCTATTTATGAGAAGAAGCGGTTCGGTAAACAAGGTCAGTACATTGATGATGATGAGTTTGTTACCGGAGAAAGAGGAGATTTCCCAATTATAGTTAAGGAGAATGGCGTTAATTTTGCCATTTACTTAAATGAAGGAGCAATGGTAGGTGTGTTCCTTGACCAGCGGGAAGTGAGAAAAAGAATTAGAGATCATTATTCTAAAGGGAAAAAAGTACTTAATACCTTCTCATATACAGGAGCTTTCTCCCTCTTTTCGGCACTTGGCAGCGCTTCTCACACTACCAGCGTTGATCTCGCCAACCGCAGTTATGCCAAAACTATAGAGAACTTCAGTTTAAATGGTATAGACTATGAAGCTCACGATATTATTGTAGAAGATGTCTTTAAATACTATAAATATGCCAACCGTAAGAACCTTAGTTTTGACTTAGTCATTCTCGATCCTCCAAGCTTTGCACGCTCTAAGAAGACAACTTTCAGGGCTGAAAAGGATTATACAGCCCTTCTCCAGCAAACCATCTCTATTACCGAATCAATGGGGACAATTGTTGCCTCTACTAACTGTAGTAAATTTAATATGAACAAATTTAAAACCTTTGTGGATCGTGCTTTTAAAGACTCTGACCATCAATATAAAATTATCGAAGAATACTCTCTCCCTCATGATTTTAAATCTATTCCCTCTTTTCCAGAAGGAAACTATCTCAAAGTTCTTTTTATACAAAAACTTACTTAAAAAAAAGCTGCTTTTATTTTGCAGCTTTTTTTATGCCAAAATATATTTTATGTTTACATTTATGTATACTTGCGTACAAAAATGTATTTATGTATGCATATTTGCATTCATTTGCATTCATTTATGTATACTTGCAAACAAATTAGTACGCATGTTGATTTATAGGTATGCGTGCAGTTTTGTATTCGTGTGTACGTTAATGTACACAATTGTACACAAAAATGTATATTTGTATGCAAATACGAACACGTAAATAGTCACATTGACTAATAGGTTCAGATCTAATATGTTTAATATATAGCTAGAAAAACTAGCAAATCTTTCTATTAAAGGAGAACTATTTATATGACAAAAACTAGAATTGCTGCAGTTGACGTGGGGAATGACGCAGTAAAAGCGAATTTCGGCAAATTAGAATCAGAACTATATATCCCAAATGTAATTGCAAGAGATTTAGAAGATCGTCCGGTTATTGGAATTGAGGAATTAGATGAGAAGGAGCCGATTGATAACTTACATATTCGTGTTCATTCTCCTGCATTAAAGGAAAACAACGCGATTTACCGTGTAGGAAATCTTGCAGCTAAAAGCGATAACTCTACTGAACTGGATCCAGGAAGCAGCAAGTCTGAGGAAGACCAGACACTTATTATGCTGTTTGCTTCAATTGCTCTAGATGCTGTATCAGATAAAGATGCTAAATCAGCTCAAAATAATGTAATAGAAGCGAATTACACATTAGGCACAGGACTTCCGCTTCGAGAAGTAAAAGAAGGCAAAGATGTAGGGTACCGTTCTCAGCTGCTTGGCTCCGTACACCAGGTGGAATTCCTCGTAACTCCTCGTTATCAGGGGATGAAAGTAAATATTAAGTTTGACGAAGTGAAAGTATATCCTGAAGGCTTTGCGGCATATGTAAATCTTGTAATGGATAATGACCTTAACATTATCAACAAAGAACTTATAGACAAGCAGATTTTAATTCAGGACATCGGCGGGTTATCTACAGATATTGCAGTTATCCGTAACCGCAATGTAGATGATGATAAAGCACAAGGATTTAACCTTGGTGTAGCAGAGTCGCTGGAGCAGATCCGTGATGAAATCCTGACAAAACATGGAGTTGAGCTTGACAGCCGTCGTGATGTAGTCGATATCATTACAAGAAAAAATGACCGTCATCATATCATGGTAAGAGGTAGCCGTACAAGCGTCCATGACATTACAGACCGTATTCTTCTGGAGCTTGCGAAGAAACAGTACCGTTTCTTAAGAAATGTATGGCAGAAAAACTCCCAGTCTGAAATCTGCTATTTTGTAGGTGGAGGATCTGCAGTATTGAAAGATTATATTAAATCCTTAAACAACAAGCTTGATGGGTTCAACATTGACTTTTTCGAAGACGAGAATGAAAGCATCTGGATGATGGCAAATGCATATTACAAGCTCATCTCAGACTTTATGCGAAAATCTGAAAGGGCTAAACAGCCAATGAAAGACAAAAAAGAAAAAGCAGCATCAAAGTAAGGTGATTAGATGAGCAATGGCAAGAGGGCTATAGAGAGGGGGCAGTCGATTACGTTCAGAGTCCCTTCTGATACGCCTGATCATTTATTGAAACAGCTTTCCGATCTTAAAGAAACGGAACGGCGAAACTTCTCCAGCAAAATCGCGCAGTTTGTGATGGAAGGGGTTACCAACTCTTTAACAAAAGAGAAAGAAACCGTTACGATTCCCCTCCCCCGCCAGCTCACGAAAGAGCAGCGTAACTGGATGAAGCATGAGCATTCCGAAGCTTTGATGGGGAGCATAATTTATCAATTAATGAGTGACCCTACAAGAGCTATGACATTACTGGCTTCTCTTAACAGTAATTCTGTCAATATTGATGATGCCTTGTTTCTTCAAGAAGCAGCTCCTACTGAAGAGGCCTCAAGCAAAGAAGAAGAGGCCGGAGAGGTTTCATCTTTAACTGTTGAGAAGGAATTTGATGATAATGATCTGGACGACTTAGATCTAGATAGCCTTCAGGATGACCTTCATACTGCAAAAGATAATGATTTTGAGGAAGAAGATGAAGATCCACTTGGAGATTTCCTTTCAGCTATGAATAAATAAAAGAAAGCCCCTGGAGAACACTCCAGGGGCTTTCTAATTTGCGGACTAACTTTTTCAAAAAGATGGACTAAGTCAATGGGTTATGTTCAGCGAAGCTTAAGAAAGTGCGCTCATCTTCAATAAGACCGCAGGCTCCACACTGAACTTTATATTCTGGTCCCTGATAATCCATATGATACGACGCCAGCTGACCATTGCTGCATTCTGAAATTACTTCTCCAGAACGGGGATCAAGCTGGATAGAAGTGGAAACTTGCTTAATTCTATTAAATCGTGACCGGTTGGTTTTACAGTTGGGACACAAATAAGGTTTCATAGATTTCTTCTCCTTTATTTCGTATTCCTTGTTTTATTATTATGGTGTATAAAGGAAAAGAATATACATGAGTGCCTATTTCCCGGGAAATTAATGAAAAATAATGAAGCAATACAGATGGCCGTTATTTTATATGTGTTGAATCTTCTTCATTATCCATCCATTCTTGGGACCATGACTCTATATTTTTAATAATCGGTGTTAAGGATTGACCTTTTTCCGTTAAAGAATACTCTATACGAACGGGCGTCTCAGCGAAAACTTCACGTTTTATCAATCCCTGCTGTTCCATATCCTTAAGTCGATCGGATAATACTTTGCCGCTGATACCGATAGCCGTTTCAATATTCTTGAAACGTTTGCTGCCATCCAGTAGTTGGTGAATGATAAGTCCTGTCCAACGCTGACTTAATATTTTTATTGCTCTTTCGAACCGGGGACATACGGATTTATTCATGATCATCACTCCTAGTCTAAATATACCATATTACACACCCCAGTTACATAGGAGAGATTCATGGTTGTAGCGAGTTAGCGCCAGAGTTTTATTACGCTGGTTTTCAGTGGGGATGGGCAATGTAAAGAGAGAAAGAACTAAAAAAACCCCGTTGCTGGGGCTTTTTTTGCTGGAAATGAAAGTTTCTCAGTTTGTAAATATCATGGGAATGGCTCACTCTTCTATAAATGTCAATTCAGGCAGCCATTGTGAAAGATGGGATTTTGTATCAGTCATAACTTTCTCTTTATTTGGAAGAAGTTCCTTCGAAATTTTATGTAATGGGATAACCTTAAAAGCTTCTTTGTCTTCGGAAGTTACATAAGTTATCACAAAACGAGGATTTTCTATGCTTGTTTCCTCCTGTTCTTTTAGAACATCAAATTTCATAATCCCTCCTATCCTTTTTTCATGTGACTCCTGTCCTGAGAAAAAATTTCCCAGGGAATAGACTGTCAGCATTTGATGTCCGCCTTTTCCTTTTACCCATTCCATAGGCTGAAGAACATGAGGATGGTGGCCAATTACGACATCGACACCTAAATCTGCTGCATATTGCACAAGATCTTTCTGATAATCGTTCGGGTAAGGTTCATACTCATCACCAAAGTGAAGACTTAAAATGGTTATATCACTTAGTTTCTGGGCTTTTTTTACATCGTTTGCGATTCTCTTTTTATCTATTAGATTCACTAGGTAAGACTTATTTTTAGGAACAGGGATACCATTCGTTCCATATGTATAGCTCAACACCGCTGTATCAATACCTTCTTCTGTTTCCACAATTCTTATTTCGCTGCGGTCTTTTTCATTTTTGTAGGCCCCCGTATACACCATTCCAATTGAGTCCCAATGACTTAAAGCTTCCTTGATGGCTTTCTCGCCCCGGTCCAGCGTATGGTTATTGGCAAGCGTGACGATATCAACGCCTAGTTCTTTTATTTGGGTGCCAAATTCTTTTGGACTGTTAAAGCTGGGATAGCTGGATAAGCCGATTTCTTCACCACCAATCATTGTTTCCTGATTAGCGATAGTAAGAGTCGTATCTTCGAGGTAAGGCTTCACGTCCTCCATCATCGGCATGAAATTATATCCACCATTTGTTTCTGCATTTTCGTATACCCGATCATGCAGCAAAAGGTCTCCTACAGCCGAAATGCTGATTCTGCTTGTAAATCCTTTTTCTTTTAATGTGGGAGTAATATTTGAGTAGGAATGGGGTTGGGCAATCTGAGGCTGATCCCCACAGGCTGTTGTGAAAAGACAACAAATGATTAGTAATATTTTCTTCAACCAAACCTCTCCTTTACAATGAAATACACAACTTTTTACCTGTTCTATCAAAAAATGAAAAAGAGTATTCATATTAGAAGTTACATAGGTGGTCAAGCGGCTTTAAAAAGGCTGTCCGATAGCAAGGATATTCGAGTAAGACGTCTTCTGGCTTTAATACCGATCCAGCTTGCCAGGAATGCTTTAACAAAACCTCCAATAAGAAAGGGGTAAAAACCGGCTGCCAGCGCGCTGTTCCAGTTAAAATTGAGGTGGATCTTCAGCCATATCGTTCCAAAGAAAAGAGTGACAAACATTCCCGCCGTATTTGCAACTAATGCCGCGGGGATAGTAAAGCAGGTTTTTTCTAAAATGATACCAATTATGGCAACTGCAGCTATGAATCCGATAATATATCCCCCTGTTGGACCTGTAATGACTTGAACCCCACCGCTGAAACCTAAAAATATCGGTGAACCGACAGCGCCAATTAAGGCATACTCAGCCATAGCTGCTGCACTTTGACGGCTGCCTAAAATAGTAGCCGTCAGGCCAACAGCCAAGGTTTGTCCGCTGATAGGAATGAGGGAGAGGGGGATTTCAATTTGGGCGAGCCCTGCAGTTACAGCTGCGAATACAGTACTGTTTCCTATGAATCTGAGTTTTTTGTTTTTTATAGAGAGCCACCTTCTTTGTTAATTTCTGTTAAATACAAATTTACCATATTTACATTTGGAATCCTATAAAGGGGATATTTTTGAGAAAAAACTTTATTATCTATATTAATTGGTATATAATGGACGGATACTCTATTTTTTATTCTACTACTCTTTAAATTGCTTGAGTAAAGGAATCTAAAGTAGATTTTTCTATATGTAGTTACGTTTGCTTATTTTGAAATTCTCAAAATGAAGACACTGCATTATAAGTTTTTTAAGTAAAACGCCAGCCATACGGGATGAGAGAGCCTTTAGAGAAAAGGGCTTTTTTCACGTGTAGGCCATAACTACTAATGTTTGTGACAAAACTGAGTACATTTTGTTACAATTATTTCAATTTATTAAAACTCGATCGTTTTAAGTACAAAAAATAGGGGATATAAGGTAAAATAAGTGAGTGCAAAATTAACGGAGGTTTTACTATGTTTACAAAAAATAAACATTCCAAACGAGACAAACGAGATGGAAATTATAAACAAAAGATTTTAATTTACACTTTAGTCATCGCTCTTTTCTGGGCGAAGATGTACTTCATACAAGGAAGCATTTTTACGCTGGGAGTAGAGAACTCCAATGAAGCAGCTATCCTTGCATTTAACCCGCTGAGCAGTATTTTCTTACTGTTTGGTTTAGGTGTGTTCCTTTTTGGAAGAAAGGGTTTATTAGCTACTTATATTTTTGGTTCTGTACTTCTATATGTGAACGTTCTATTTTATCGTGAATACAATGACTTTATTACAATTCCAATGCTGGGACAGGTCGCTAACCTAGCAGGATTAGGCAGCAGTATTACGAACATTCTATCTATTTCTGACATTCTATTGTTTGTAGATGTTTTTGTCGCTGTATTTCTATTATTCTATGTAAAACCTTCTCGTTTTACTTTCTTTATACCCAAACGCAGGGAAGGTTTAATCCTAGCAGTTATTGCAATTCCTCTTTTTCTTGTAAACCTTGCATGGGCAGAAACTGAGCGTACAGATTTACTTGAGCGGGCTTTTGACCGCAATATGCTTGTTAAATATATCGGTGTAATGAACTATCATGTATATGATATTGTGCTTCAAGGCCAAACAGAAATGAAGAAAACATTTGCTGATAGTAACGAATTAGTCCCTGCTATTAACTATTTAAATGAGAAGCATACAACGCCAAACAAAGAGATGAAGGGTGCCGCAGAAGGCAAGAATGTCATCATGATATCGCTTGAAAGTACTCAGACATTTGTTGTAGACAACACACTAAATGGTGAAGAAATCACCCCTTATTTTAATGAATTAAAAGAAGAAGGGGCGTATTTCAATAACTTCTATCATCAGGTCAAGCAGGGCCGTACGTCAGACTCTGAGTTTATCACTGAGAACTCCCTATATGGTTTGAACCGTGGAGCCGCCTTCTTTACTCATGCAGGCAATGAATATGAGGCCTCCCCAGAATTGTTAGGAGAGAATGGCTACTATACAGCAAGCATGCACGCGAATGATAAATCATTCTGGAACCGTGATGTTATGTATGACTCCCTGGGTTATGATAAATTTTATTCAAAAGCTGATTATGAAGTAACAGAAGATAAATCGTATGGCTGGGGCTACTTGGATGAATATTTCTTCGAGGATTCATTAGATAAAATGGAAGAAATGGAACAGCCTTTCTATACGAAGATGATCACATTGACGAATCACCACCCGTTTGTACTGCCTGAAGATAAGAAATATATTGAGGAAGGCGATTTCTCAAGTGGTACATTGAATCGTTACTTCCAGACAATGCGCTACCAGGATGAAGCTCTAAAACAGTTCGTTGAAGATTTTAAGCAATCTGATCTTTATGATGATACAATTTTAGTAATCTATGGGGACCATGAAGGTATTTCCGAGAACCATACTCAAGCGATGAGTGAATATCTGGATAAAGATATTAATGATTATGAGCAATTCCAGCTTCAGAGAGTACCGCTTCTTATCTTAGGTGAAGGAATTGACGGAAAAGAGTATGATACAGTTGGTGGTCAGATTGATCTGCGTCCGACACTTATGAACCTTCTAGGAATAAAAGACGATAACCCGGTTCAATTCGGTCAGGATCTCTTTAGTGAGGATCGACGAGAGATGATGATTACTCGTGATGGGGATTTTGCTAATGAAGAATATGTAGGTGTGAAAGACCAATGCTATGACCGTGAAACAGGGGAACCAGTTGAAGGTGAAGCTTGTGCACCTCTATTTGAAGAAGCACAAGAAGAGCTGGCCTTGTCTGACTCCATTATATACGGAGACTTACTGCGTTACCTCGATGAAACAGAAGTCGTTGAGGAAATGGAGAGCGAAAAAACTGAAGAAACAAATAAGTAATATAAAAGCCTTCACTCTTAAAAAGAGTGAAGGCTTTTTAGTATTTCGAGAAAGGCTGCTCTGTTGTTTTAAAAGAGGGGAACCGACAGCTCGTTATGCTCGCGGATCTCGCCTTGGCTCTATCTCCCTTCAGGAGTCTCGCCATGTCCCAGCCTCATTATCGGGGGGCGGTGTAAAAGGAACATTATGGTTAGAGAAAGATCGTCTGCCTTCGTCCTTTTACGGTAAGGTTCCGTTACACTAATAAACATAAAGGGCCGGGGAAACGATGAGACTCCAATGGGAGAAAAGAACAGGGGGAGATCCCGGCTGAGGAAGCTCACCGTTGGCACACGTAAAGAGAGCCTTTTCTACAGACCGGTCTTCTATATGAGGACAAATGGAACCAAAAAAGCTTTCACTCATATAAGAGTGAAAGCTTTTTTGGTCTAAGGGCTGTTTAAAAAATATCCCACCAGATTTTAATAGTTGTAACCAGAATCAGAATGGCAAGAATCGATTGCAGCACCTTCGTATTCATCACTTTTCCTGCTTTCGCTCCTAGAGGGGCGGCAAGAAGACTTGCTATAATCATAATAAGTGCTGCCGTATAATCAACCTGCCCTGTTGTAATTTTGCCTATAGTAGCTCCAATAGAAGATATCAGCGTGATAGCCAGTGAAGAAGCAATCGTCATTCTCGTTGGTATTTTTAAAACGACGAGCATAATAGGAACTAACAGAAAGGCTCCGGCAGCCCCGACAATTCCAGCTCCTATACCGACGATTAATGCCAGACCAGAAGACAGCCATTTAGGGAATGTAACCTGATCAAAGGGAATATCATCGATTCCTTTTTTAGGAACGAACATCATTATAGCAGCAATTAATGCAAGCAGACCGTATACCATGTTAATAGCTGATTCCGGCATAAACCGTGAGCCGAAACCTCCGATGAAGCTTCCAATTAAAATACTCACACCCATGTACAAGATGAGCTGTTTATTGAGATAGCCGCCCTTACGGTAGGCCCATACTCCGCCAATCGTGGCAAAAAATACTTGAACAGCACTGATTCCTGAAACTTCATGAGCTGTAAAGGCGGTCATTCCGACAAGAGGAGGTATATATAAAAGCATAGGATATTTAATAATTGAGCCGCCTATACCTAACATTCCAGATACGTAAGAACCTATAAAACCGATAATAAATATTGTTATTATTAATCCTATTTCCATTTTGATTCCACACCTTCCTAAATAGAGAGAGGAACCTGTGCAGGTTCCTCTTTCTTAGCCTTTTTTAATCCAGAATTTCAGCACATCTGCTTCTTCTTCACTTTGCAGAAGCTCATGGTCTCCAGACTTAGCCCAGGCTGTAAGATCACTCTTTGCGCCTTTATCTGTTGCGTGAATTTCTAAAATGTCTCCTGTATTAAGTTCTTTCATTGCTTTTTTTGTCTTTACTATGGGCATCGGGCATGCTAAGCCTTTGGCATCTAATATTTTTGTAGAATTCATTGATAATCCCTCCGATAATGTGATTTGATTTGTTTTTTATCTAACCGCACAGCGGTTAGGGCCGATTTCCATTTCGCGCTGTTCTTCTGCTTCCGGGTTAATTTTACCCATGTTTGTTTCTCTGATTTGCTCATAAGCATTGGGCTGTAGCGGCAGATTCTCTGTAACCATTTTTCTAAACTCTTGATCGTCCGTCATGTTTAAGCCGTGGTTCTTCTCAAAGAGCGTACCCAGCTTTTCAGCGACTGTACCATCATCATTAAGTTCTTCCATGATCATAAAGTGGGCAGGAAGTACAATTAGCGCTTCAGATAATTCTTTATAGCGGTCGTAAAGTGTATCACGCAAATCTTGTACCCAGTCTTCTGCTTTACCAGCTAAGTCTGGACGGCCGATGGAATCAACAAACAGGATATCTCCTGAAAGCAGGTATTGATCATCAATGATGAAAGAAGTAGATCCTTTCGTATGGCCGGGTGAATACAGGGCATTAATTGAGATTTCTGTATTACCTACTTGAACAACGTCTCCGTCTTTTAGAGCTTCATAAGAAAACGTTACTTCTTCCGCGTCTTCAGGGGGCAGCCAGTAAGCTGCTCCTGTTTGCTCAGCAATAGTACGTCCACCGGAAATGTGATCGGCATGAAGGTGAGTATCAAAGACATGCTTAATGGTGGCACCTTTTTCCTCCGCGAACTGTGTGAAAATATCCGTCATACGAGTGGCGTCTACTATTGCTGCTTCTCCTTCAGAAATGACCATATAAGATAAGCAGCCTTTTCCGATACGGACGAATTGATAGAGTTCTCCGCCGTTAGACAAGTCTCCTGCTTTAACGGGATGGAGGTATTCACTCCAGGCTTTCATTCCGCCTTTAAGATAAGAGACATCTATTCCTTCCTCTGAAAGCATTTCAGCAACCATTACGGATGAGCCTTCTTTCGCACACACTACTATAATTTCCTCATCCTTCGGCAGCTGTTCCATAATCTCTTCAACACCATCCAGAAGTTCAAAATAAGGGATGTTCAGGTAGGAAAGGTTTTCACCTTCAATTTTCCAGTCTTTAAAAGCATCTTCGTTACGCACGTCTAAAATAAACATCGGTTTATTATTAAAAATACTATTAGTCACTTGTTGAGCTGTCATAGCTTTAACTGTCATCTTTTATTACCCCCTAAGGTATTATTTTAGTTAAAAAAATTTAGTTTTCTTTTACAGTTTCGCCTTTCCATTGACTCATGCCTGGTTCTACATTATAAACTTTCTCAAACCCTTGATCAGAAAGCTTTTGAGCCGCCATGTCACTGCGGTTCCCTGTATGGCAAACGACATAAATTTGTTTCTCTTTATCCAGTTCATTGACACGTATATCCAGCTCTCCGAGTGGAATGGAAACAGCACCAGGAATGTGTCCAAATGCATATTCTGCAGATTCGCGGACATCAAGGATTAAAGAATTTTCCGAAAGAGAAGCAATTGATTCATTATCCACTACTTGCGGATGTTTCTTTTCCTGTTTCTCTTCATCCGACGATTTACGAATGTAGTGATAAAGTACTTCGTCTTCCTCATGGGTTCCTAAATACTGCTGGCCGGTCTTCTCCGACCATGCTTTAATATCAGCCGTAGATCCTTTATCTGTCGCCTGCACTTCAATCACCTGGCCGGGTTTAAGTTCTTTGATTGCTTTTTTAGTTTTTACTATTGGCATAGGACATGCTAAACCTTTTGCATCTAAAAGTTGATCAGCTTTAATAGCCATATTTACATCATCCTCCTGTTATATTGTTTTACCTTCATAGTTCATCATACCGCCATCCATATTGGAGACTTTATATCCTTGCTTCTCAAGAAATTGCGTGGCCTGGCCGCTTCTGCCTCCAGATCGGCAGACCATAATATACTCTTTAGCTGAATCTAATTCATTCATTTTAAATTGTAATAGACCAAGGGGTATATTTACGGCTCCTGGAATTTTTCCTTCAGCCACTTCTGATGTTTCCCTAACATCAATAATGTTTAAATCCTGATAAGCTTTTTCAACTTCTTTTGGTGTAATTGTTTTCAACTTCAATTCCTCCTTTTATTAGATAAACAGGTTAACTTGTCCATCTTCCGCTTCGCCAAGGTAGGCAGCGACTCCCGCATACTCAATATGGTCGAGGAGCTCTTCTTTCTGAAGTCCAAGTAAATCCATTGTCATTGTACATGCAACCAGGTTTATATCCTGTTCCTGAGCCATATCAATCAAATCTGGAAGAGGCATTGCGTTATGCTTTTTCATTACATTTTTGATCATTTTTGGACCAAAACCGGCATAGTTCATCTTAGATAAACCCATTTTGTCTGCGCCTCTCGGCATCATTTTTCCAAACATTTTTTCAAGGAAGTTTTTCTTCACAGCGACATGACCGTCTTTTCGAAGGGCGTTAAGGCCCCAAAATGTGTGGAAAATCGTCACTTCATGGTCATAGGCTGCAGCTCCATTGGCTATGATATAAGCTGCCATCGCTTTATCGTAATCTCCGCTGAATAAAATAATATTAGTTTTCTTTGTTTCTGACATTAATATTTCCTCCTTATTAATTATACATATACATGTATGGGTATATGAAAAGATAAAAAATTTTATCTGCTTCTAACTAGCAGGTGAACAGCTTCATTAATTGATTCTTCTTTTGTTTCTTCGTCCTCAGCCTCTTGAATGCAAGCGGCAAGGTTTTCACTGACAACAAGACCGATCGTGCGGTCAAGCCCGCTTCGTGCAGCGGACAGCTGGGCAATGACATCTTTACAGTCTTTGCCTTCTTCCATCATTTTTAGAACTCCGCGCAGTTGACCTTCCATCCGTTTGATGCGGTTTTTAACAGCTGTATTGTATTCCATAATATGAGCCTCCCTTTTTGGAAGTGTTGTTTTTATTTAAAATGATCACATGACACATAATATACCCCATGAGGTATAATGTCAACAGTTAAAAATAAACTTTTTGGTTACGATAAAAGAGAAGGAGGATTGTACGATGGATATTCTATTAGAAAGTGTGAAGGTATTAGGAAGAATTGCTACAATACTTCCGCTGCTCCTTGCGATCGGCTTATACATGGGGAAAAGGTCAATGGGTGAACTCCCTGTGTTTGATTTTCTTGTTGTACTAGTGCTTGGTTCCGTTGTTGGAGCAGATATAGCTGATCCAAAAATTAATCATATTCATACGGTAATTGCTATGATAGCTATCGCGATTCTCCATCGGTTGATCACCTATTTGAAATTAAATTCCCCCCGATTTGGAAGAATGATTACTTTTCAGCCGACAGTTGTTATATATAATGGTCGTTTTGTTGATAAAAATATGAAAAAAGTAAAGTTTTCTATCGATAACATTATTCAATTGCTTCGAGAAAAAAATATTTTCACAGTAAAGGATGTCGAAATAGCGGTTGTAGAAGCGAATGGACGTATATCGGCTAAATTGAAAACAGGGAAAGAGTGGGTGACTAAAGAAGAATTTGGTCTCCGGCCAGTGCAAGGAGAATATGATATTCCTGTCATATTGGATGGTTATGTACAGGTAGATTTACTGAACCGAATGGGCAGAGATGAAAACTGGCTGCGTCAGCAATTAGCAAAAGATAATATTACAAATTTTCAGGATATCTTTTACGCCGCACTTACCCCTGGAGGTACATTTTTATATTCACAAAGAGATGGAAAATCGTCGCAAATTCCTCCTATAGACCATTAAAGCCAAGAAGTAATCGAATATTACTCCTTGGCCCTTTATTATTATTAAACAGCTTTATCCATACAATCTATTAGCCGCTCTTCAATATCCTGTGCAATGGTTTCAAGCTTTTCGTCATTTACCATGCTGATTAAAGAGGTAGGTCTTGGCATGCCGATTTTCGTCTTCCCGCCGTCTTCATATACTACCATTTTACATGGGAGGAAGTAGCCCGCCATTTGATTCTCGGTTAATACTTTCTGGGCTTCCTTCGGGTTACACACTTCAAGCACTTTGTATTCCTTATTGAAATCCAGTCCTTTTTCCTGAAGTTTATCTTTAATATCAAATGTCCATAATACCCCGAATTGTTTATCCTTTAATTCTTGTGTCAGACTGTCTACGGCATCATTCATATTTTTTGAAGTCTCTACAGTATAATCAAACATTTAATCGCCTCCTAAAGTTATTACTTCTATAAAAATATACCCGTATATGTATATAATTAATCGTAAATAACCTGAAAAACTTAGTCTGTATAACTGTATCATTTAGCTTATTTGTATTAGAATAAGGGGAGCATTAAAGAAGGACGTGACACGAAGATGGAATCAGAGATTAAATTAATCGCATTAGATATGGATGGAACACTTCTTAATTCAGACGACATTGTCAGTGAAGCAACAAAAGAAGCTATTCAAAAAGCAAAAGACCGGGGAATTCATGTAGTGATCAGTACGGGCCGTTCCTTAGACAGATGCCGGGAGATTGCTGAGTCGCTGGGACGCTCATCTTATATAGTAACAATCAATGGCGGTGAAATTTACAATGAGAAGTTCGAGCTTGTGGATCAGACACTTCTGGAGCCTAAGCTTGTTGACCGCCTTTGGGAACTCAGAGAACAGCACAATGTACACTTCTGGTCTTCTACAGTAGAAGGGCAGTTTAACTCGGACAGCCCTTTTGAAAAAGAAGTTAATGAATATCAGTGGCTTAAATTTGGTTTTGATATTGAAGATGATGAAGTACGGCAGGTTATTCTTGATGAGTTAAATGCCAATGATCAATTAGAGGTTACAAACTCAAGCCCTACAAATATCGAAGTTAACCCAGCGGGAGTTAATAAAGCGGCCGCCTTATTGAAGGTATGCGAACGTCTTAATATTAAGATGGAAAACGTAATGGCCGTCGGAGACAGCTTAAATGACTTGGCGATGATTCGCGAAGCAGGCTTAGGAGTCGCTATGGGCAATGCTCAGGAAGATGTAAAAAAAGAAGCAGCCTGGGTTACTTCGGCTAACGATGAAGATGGTGTAGCCGAAGCGATTGAACGATTATTAACTGCTCAGCAATAAGTTATAAATAAGCGGGGATACTCATAAAATAATAACACCCTACCTAAAGTCTCCTCCTATTTAAAAAGCACAGGCCGATCCTGTGCTTTTTTATTTTTCCCTTGTGCGTGTAAAAAGCTGCTTTGTAATTACTTGCTTTTAAGCAGGGAGCCATGATGCCAGCTCGAACTAAACAAGTCTTTCCCTCCGGCCCGTCTATCTGTAAATCAGAAAACGGCACCTGCTCTTTTTCTTCAATACCTATCGGTAATTCTTAAATATCATCGATTGATTCTTAAATAACGGGGACCGTTTCGCTACTATCTCCTCACTACCTGTACCAAATTGCAGATTCATTCTAAATCTGCAAAGAAAACGCTTTCTTTATTGGCAGGAAAAAGGGATTATAGCAAGAACTATATAGAGAGAGGTTTTTTAATTTATAAAAGTAAGATAAAACGAATAAACAGAGGGAGTGTGAGTATCTGGTGAATGAAGTTGTCATCGTAGAAGCAGTCCGTACACCAGTGGGAAAAAGAAAAGGTCTTCTTAGTGAGATAAGGCCGGACGAGCTGCTGGGCAGAGTTTTTCGAGAAGTTGTTGACCGTGTGAACTTAGATGCAAAGGAAATAGATGATGTTATTGCAGGATGTGTATCCCAGGTTGGGGAACAGGGAGGAGATGTAGCACGAATTTCTGCGTTAATCGCAGGTTTTCCTATAGAAGTGCCGGGAGTAACCATTGACCGTCAGTGCGGCTCCAGTCTTCAGGCCGTCCAATTTGCTTCTCAGGCTATTGCCTGTGGGGATATGGATATAGTTGTAGCTGGCGGGGTGGAAAGCATGTCCCGGGTGCCTATGTTTTCTAATATGAAAGGTGTGAACTACAGCGCAAAGCTTACAGATCAATTCGAAATGATTAATCAGGGATTATCAGCAGAAAGAATTGCCGATCAGGCAGGCTTTCCCCGAGAAGAGCTTGACGCGTTTGCAGTAAGAAGTCATGAAAAAGCGTTTAGCGCGATGAAAGAAGAGCGATTCGAACGGGAGATTCTCCCGATTGAAACACAGGACAGACAGGGATTGCCTCTCATGATGAAGGAAGATGAAGGACCGAGAAGGGGGACGTCTGTGGAGACGCTGGCTGACTTAGCACCAGCCTTTGAGGAGCATGGAAAAATTACTGCAGGAAATGCAAGTCAGATCAGTGACGGGGCTTCTGCTGTGCTGTTAATGTCGCGAACAAAAGCGGAAGAGCTTGGCTTTAAGGCGCGCTGCAGGATTATCGCGCGTTCTGTTGTCGGTTCAGATCCGACACTTATGCTGACAGGACCTGTGCCTGCTACTCAGAAAGTTTTAAAGAAAGCTGGACTGCAGCTGAGTGATATTGATTTATTTGAAGTGAATGAAGCGTTTGCTTCTGTGCCGCTGTATTGGTTGAAAGAAACAGGGGCCGATGCAGGCAGATTAAATGTGAATGGCGGAGCAATTGCCCTTGGACATCCTCTAGGTGCCACAGGTACGAAGCTTCTGACCACATTAGTTCATGAGCTTGAACGATCACAAAGCCGGTATGGGCTTTTAGCCATTTGTGAAGGATTAGGTATGGCGAATGCCATGGTTATTGAACGGATAAGCGGCTAGTTAAAAGACGACTAAATGAAATCGGAGGGGAAACAATGGGGCCAACTTTAAAAAGTATGTTTGAACAAACGGTATCCAAGTATCCAGAAAAGGAAGCTCTCGTAGATTTACGTTTAGGAACAAGGTGGACTTATAAGCAGTGGGATGAAGAAGTGAATAAACTCGCTAACGCTCTCCTTAGCGATGGAGTTGATAAAGGTGATCGTGTATCCACCGTTTTATTTAACACGGCAGAATTTGTTACAGTTTTGTTTGCTTGTATGAAAATAGGAGCTGTCTTTAATCCGATTAATTTCAGGCTCACTTCTCAGGAAATTGATTATATATTAAGAGATGCTGAACCGAAAGTCGTCTTTTTTGAAAAAGCTACATCAGCCTCTGTAAAAGAAACCGCCGAAGCCATGCCGGACACAAGTTTCTGGTGTATTGATGAAAATGATCTTTCTTACGCAGAAAATTACTATGACAGGACGAGAGACAAGCTGGTGAGACGCCCGGACTGTTTAGTAGAAGAGGATGACCTTTATGCTATTATGTATACTTCAGGTACGACAGGGGCTCCTAAAGGGGTTCTCCATACCCACAGAGACATGATAGACCAAGCCTTAATACTTACGGCTACCCTCAGGCTTACTCCTCATGACAGAGGATTATCCGTCGCCCCAATGTTTCATTGTGCTGAGCTTCACTGTGCGTTCTTCCCGAGGGTGCTGATAGGAGCCACAAGTGTTATTCTCCATCACTTTGATGCCGCACAAATGATCGAGACGGTAAAAGAGGAACAAATCACCACATTATTTGCAGCGCCTACCATGTGGAATATGGTGCTGCAGGAAGAGTTCGATCCGGCTGACTTTCAAACATTGAGGCAGGGATTATACGGAGGTGCCCCAATGGCTCCTGCCTTAACGACAAGGCTGCATGATGCTTTAGGGGTTCAGCTTCTACAGGCTTATGGGATGACAGAAATGGGGCCTGCGATTACCGCTCTTATGGAAGATGAACAAATAACAAAAGCAGGGTCTGCGGGCCGCCCGATATTAAATCATGAAGTTCGTGTAGTTCGAACGAGAGAAGGGGGGCCGGCTGATCCTGACGATATCTGCCTGCCGGGAGAGCTTGGGGAAATTGTCGTTCGCGGCCCGAGTACGATGAACGGCTACTACAAACGGCCTGAGGCTACAGAAGAAGCAATGTATAAGGGTTGGTACCACTCCGGTGATATAGGCTCTTACGATAAGGAAGGTTATCTATGGGTCAGTGACCGCGTGAAGGATATGATCATATCGGGCGGTGAAAACATCTATTCTCGTGAAGTGGAGGATGTTTTGTTTGATCATCCTGATGTCGTCGATGCTGCCGTTATCGGAGAACCTGATGAAATGTGGGGAGAGCGGGTCGTCGCTTATATTGTGAAAAAAGGGGAGCTGTCGATGGAGGAGTTAGAAAGATTCTGTACGTCGAGCAGCCGTCTTGCCCGTTATAAACGACCGAGACGTTATGAGTTCGTCGATGAACTGCCGCGAAACGCCAGCGGAAAGCTTCAGAAGTTTAAGCTGAGAGAAAAATTAAAGAGCCGAACTCCATAAGTGAAAAAGGACGCCCCGGCGTCCTTTTTTATTTTTTAAAAGACTAAAGTTCTTTCATCGTTTCATACGGCTGCAGCTCCCGGCATAGGTCATAACTTTCAAAAGGACAGCCTCTGTCCCAAATCCTTTCGATCACATTTTGAATCGTAAAATCAGAGGGTGAGAGGTGGTCAGTTAATTCACTCCAGAAAAGCGGTGTGGCTACACTAGCTTCATTTGTTGCTCTGGCTGAATAGGGAGCGATGATCGTCTTGCCTTCTGCGTGTTGAATATAATCGATATATAAACGATTCCCACGGTTCTTTTTTAATCGTTCAGTCGTAAAGAAATCTGGTTTTTCTTTAACTAAAAGAGAGGTAAGCTTCTCGGTAAACTGTCTTGTTTCTTGATAAGTCAAACTGCCTTCCGTAATAGGGATATGAATCTGCAGTCCCTTTCCTCCTGATGTTTTAACAAAGCTGTGGACCTCTAGTTTATCGAGGAGGTATTTGAGCAGCTGAGCGGCCAGGACAGCAAGGGGAAAAGCTGAGCGGTCAGGCGGATCCAAATCGAAGACAATTTCATCCGGGTGCTCGGCTTCCGCCCGCTGAAAAGGCAGGTGAAGCTCTAACGCCCCCTGATTTCCAAGCCATAGAAGCGGGGAGAGCTCATCTGCTCTCAGGGCTGTTTCTCCATCGCTCTGCTTCCATCCTTTCACATAATCAGGAGCATATTCAGGCAAATGCTTTTGGAAAAAAGACTCATCCCCTATACCGTGAGGATAGCGGATCACGGTCAGCTTTTTCTCTTTAAGAAAAGGCTTCATGTAAGGGAACACGTGCCTCAAATAAACTAAGTAATCTCTTTTCCGGATACCACCAGGCCATAACGGTTTATCTTCGTTCGTAAACTCAACATTTTCAGGAAGGAGAGCAAGATCCCACTTTAGTTTATCTACTGTACATTCACCAGGCTTTAAATCGAACCGAAAATTACTGAACAGCGGCTCCCTGAATTCGCTGTCTTCAACACCAAGACAGTGAATATCCACTACTATACTGGGGGATAAGCGCCAGTTTTCCCCTTTCTCTTTAAAAAATGTCCTTAGCGTTTCTCCCTGTTCATTAGAAAGACCATTTTTAAATCTCCCTAAAGGAACTTGTTTATCCTCAGCAAATATTTCGACAGTAAAATAATTATTTCCCGGGTAATATTCTGACAAAAACCCTGAAACTGTTCGCCACAGTTTAATTTTCAACCAATGTTTCGACCTTTTGTTGTAAGTGTAGCTGCTATTATTTTTTTTAACGACAATGCCTTCACTTAAGTGCTCAAAAGCTGTTTCATATATTTCTGTCCAATTCTTAAAAGCTTGTACTTCTTGGATATGAGAATGGTTTACTGAGTTGATCACTTTTTTTAATAGTTTTTTTCTGTCGATGTAAGGTGTGCCAGTGCGATCATCCTGATAATAAAGAACATCAAACGCCATAAATGTTGCCGGACGTTTCAATGCAAGTCTATCTACTTTATCCTTTCTTTTCGTACGTCCACGGATTTGGAGGTGTTCGAAATTGGCTTGAAATGGATTGTTTAAGATGACGAGCTCTCCATCAAGAATGAGCGGGAGATCTGCAGGAGGTTCCATGTAATCAGGATTGGTGATCTCAGGGAACTGAGCCGTCAAATCCTTCCCGTTTCGACTCGTCAGCGTAATGCCTTTCTTTGTCCACTCCAGAAGGACGCGAAAGCCATCGTATTTAATTTCATAACTCCATTCCTTAGATTTCGGAGCATTATCTGACAGGGTAGGCAGCATGGGGCGGTTAAACATTTCTACTCACCTTCTTTTTGTACGGTTAGTTTGACGCATACATGCCTGAATTAGTCATAAAAAATAGAAGAAGGCACATCCTAACCAAAAAGGAGTGTCGAATATGCATACAATGTGGAAAGGAACGATCAGCTTTGGTCTTGTAAATATTCCAGTGAAACTGCATGCAGCCACAGACAATAAAGACGTGAAGCTGAGACAGCTGCATGATGAATGTAAGTCCCCGATTGAATACAAAAAAAGATGCCCGGTGTGTGAAAAAGAAGTGGCGAATGAAGAAATTGTGAAAGCATATGAATATACGAAAAATAAATTTGTCGTCCTGGATCCAGAAGATTTAGAGAACCTAAAGCGGGAGCAGGAGGATAAATCGGTTGAAATATTAGATTTTGTAAAGCTTGAAGAAATTGATCCCATCTATTTCGACCGCAGTTATTACTTATCCCCGAATGAAGGCGGCACAAAAGCTTACGGATTGTTAAGGCAGGCTTTAAAGGATACAGGTAAAATTGGTGTAGCTAAAATTATTATCCGCTCGAAAGAACAGCTGGCGATTCTTCGTGTGTATGATAATACGCTCATTATGGAAACCATTCATTTTCCGGATGAGGTAAGGAATGCTTCAGACGTACCTAATGTACCTGAAGAAACAGACTTAAGTAAAAAAGAAATCAGTACGGCTATCTCACTGATTGACCAGCTTACAGAGGAATTTAAACCTGAAAAGTATACGGATGAATACCGTGAAGCTTTATTAGAGCTAATTGAAGCGAAGCGAAACAATGAAAAGGTTACAACTGCCAAGACAAAACCTCAGCCAGCAAATGTAACAAACTTGATGGAAGCTTTAGAAAGATCATTGGAAGAAACGAAAGAATCGAAAAAAGTGGCACCGAAGAAAAAGACAGCCGCCAAAAAGAAAACGACCAGCAAGAAAAAAACGTCTTAAATCCCTATTATGAAGCCATTTGTCGAACAATAACCCTGTCTAAAACCGCGAATTTGTAGTATAATAATAATAGACTAATTTGGTCGGAGGGTTGTTTTGATGAGGTTTCGTACAAACGAGCAGGCTGAAAGCTTAATCCATTCTGCTAAAGCTTCTATGGCTATTGAAGGTCTTCAGTTGACGAAAAAGGAAGAAAGCCTTGTAAAGAAACGCTTAACAGGCTCGATCACTGAAAAGGAGTTTTTAAAGCGAGCATTGGAATTAGCCCGTCATGCCTGAGTCCAGGTATGGAAGCGGCAAATCACGATATTGCTATGAAGGAACATCCATTCTTATCAATAATTATGATATAAAAGATGATCGTCAGCTCCAGAGTATGGAAAACATACTTTCAGCCCAGCGGCTGTCCGAACTGCAGGAAAAACCGGTGGAAGGGGAGTTCGATCTCCGGCATTTACAGCGGATACATGAATGCTTATTTAAAGGCTTGTATCCATTTGCCGGGGAGCTTCGAACTGAAAATATAACGAAGGGCGGTTTTTCTTTCGCCCAGGCCCAATTTATCAGGGAAGCTGCAGACCCCATTTTTTCTGAACTGCTTGAGGAAGACTGGGAGCATATGAACCGTGAAAAGCTGGCCGGTCGATTAGCATATTACATGGCAGAGATTAACGTGCTGCATCCATTTCGCGAGGGGAATGGAAGAAGCTTAAGGGAATTTGCCCGCTGTCTTGCTTTAGAAGCGGGATTCTCACTGGACTGGTCTGCTGTACCGCGTGAAGAAGTATTTGAAGCAAGCGTTGATTCTGTTCCAAACAGGCTTGAGAGCGTTATACACCGATCGTTAAGCCGTAAATAAGAAGAGGTCGTACTTTATCGTGCGGTCTTCTTTTTTTATATGTTTTTATCAGAATAATCAGAACTGAGGAGGTTCATATTATGTCGATTACACTACGCGAGATATGGAAGGCTAAGAAACGGATTGATCCAATCATTGAACGGACACCGCTTATATATTCGGAGGCTCTTTCGTTGAAAACTGGAAATCATATCCACCTCAAGCTGGAAAACTATCAGCCGACAGGCGCTTTTAAACTAAGAGGTGCAGCTAACAAGATTCTCTCGCTTTCTGATGAAGAAAAAGCAAAAGGAGTAGCAACCTTCTCTACCGGTAACCACGGAATAGCCGTATCCTATGTTGCTAAACAGCTTGGGATAAGAGCTGTCGTTTTTATATCAAATCGAGTGCCGAAGGAGAAAGTAAACAGGCTGAAGAGACTTGGGGCCGAGGTGGTCATTGTTGGAGAGAATCAAGATGATGCGGAAGCCGAGTGCTATGAACTTGAAAGAAAAGAAGGGGTAACTGTTATAAAACCGTTTGATGATCCTTATGTTATTTCAGGGCAGGGGACCATTGGACTTGAAATAATGGAACAATGCCCGGAAGTAGAGGAAGTGATTATTCCGTTATCAGGTGGAGGACTGTTGTCCGGAATTGCTTATACACTCAAAGAGATGGTACCTGAAATTATAATCCAGGGTGTATCTATGGAAGGGTCTGCGGTCATGAATGAAAGCTTAAAGCAGGGAGCTCCAGTAGTGATGAAAGAGTCCGCTACATTAGCCGACAGCCTGCTTGGGGGCCTAGGTCCGAATAATGATTATACGTTCACCTTAACGAGGGATTATATCGATGAAAGTGTTCTTGTATCGGAAGAATTAATAAAAAAAGGAATGGTTTTTATGATGGAATATCATAAAATGATCGTAGAAGGAGCTGCAGCCGTCGGGGTGAGCCATGCGCTTAACCAAGATGATCAAAGAGGCAGACATATTGTCATCTTGATCAGCGGCAATAATGTCGATCATCAGGCCATTTGCGATTTGTTATAAATTCAATCGGTGGGGGGGCAGTAACATGGGAATGCAAGTAAGAGAGGTTTTACAGCTGCCTGTAATGGCGCCGGCAAAGATTTTATCAGGAAATCATCTGCTTAGCGAAAGAGAAATAGAATGGATATCCGTTATTGAAACGCCAGTCGAGAATTTTGTGAGAAAAAATGAATTCGTATTAAGTACAGGCATAGGATGCAGTGATGACCCTGAGGCGCTTGAAGATTACGTGAAAGATGTCATTGATTCGGGGGCTTCAGCTTTGGCATTTGCCACAGGCCGCCACCTTTTTAAGATTCCGGACAGAGTATTGAAAGCTGCTGAGGAGCAGCAGTTTATAGTACTGGAACTGCCATGGGAAGTCCGCTTTGGGGATGTGCTTCATGATGTATTATCAGAAATTAATGAGAAGAAACAACTGGAGCAAAAGCAGGCAGAACAAATCAGGCAGGAGCTCATCAACTGTGTACTGAATGGAAAAGGTCTTCAGGAAATTATGAAAATCGTTTATGAGAATACTAATATTCCTGTCGCGATCAGCGATCATAATAAAATTGTCCGAGCTAATTATTATTTTAAACGACATATGATTGATGTGTTGAACGGAGATGCGGAAGGTGAGTATAAACTTCTGCCTTCAGAAGAAACACCTTTTAAAGATCATCCACTCTATCACTATATCGAAGAGTTTCAAATCGGAGAAGACCGCTGCTATCAGCTGACGATTTTATCCAATTATAAAAAGCAGGGATACCTGCTTTTTAAACCAGAAACAACGGGTGAGCTGACATGGTCTAATTTAAATATTTTAGAACATGCTCTTACGGCCTGTGCTTTGTATTTTGTAAAAGAAAATGCGATTGAAATGACGGAAATTCGTCTTAAAGACAATTTTCTGCTTGATTTAGCTAAAAAAGATATTGAGATGGATAAACAGCTTCAGTCGAAAGCGCAGCTGCTTGGATATGACTTAAGCAAGCCTTATATTTGCCTTGTCGGTGAGATTCGCTTTTCAAAAGCAGCCGATGATTTAATTAAAGGATCGGAGCATTCCGTTTTGTCTTCCTCTATGCACAGCCGTAACTACTATATTCAAAAAGAAGTAGCACATGCGGGAGATGTGCTGAAAAGAAGAACAATGGCGACTTTTGAAGATGGAGAGGTCATCGTCTTTTTAGAAGCTGATAACAGCAGCTCCTATGTTGAAACTGCTAATCAATTTCTTGATTTAGTGGAGCGGCGATTGAATGAATTGTTGGCGGGTCTTAATATTTCCTGGGGAATATCGATGAATAAAGACGGAATTTATACTTTTAACAAAAGCTATAATGAAGCAGTTACTGCATTTAACATCGGCCGTCAGCAACATGAGCTGGGTGAACGAACGTTTTTCAGCGACACGCGTATGAATCGGCTGCTTATGGCTTTAAGTCATGAGAAGGAAATTGAAGAAATTGTTAAAAATACGCTTCATAAGCTAATTGAATATGACCAGAAACGGCAAACCGATTTGATTCATACGTTTATTGTTTATAACAAATACAACAGCAATGTCAGCCAGACAGCGCGTGCGTTAAACCTGCACCGTCAATCGCTGCTCCACAGGCTGCGTAACATCGAACAGCTGACAGGGCTCTCGCTTTTAAATGCGGATGATATGTTTCTGCTTGAGCTTAGTGTAAGACTTTGGATGCTGAAGAAAGTGGAAAATTAGAGCAAAGATAGGGGATGTCCTGTAGTCTTTGAAAGACTGTAAGGATAGCCCCTTTTAAGCTCTTAGCCTTCGAAATTTCGATCGGGAACCATGACTTTCTCTGTTCCGCTTTCCGTAACGGTGGAGCGCATTTTGATCACCCATTGGTCCTGATCTTTATCATAAGTCATACTTTCAACAGCAAGGGCATTGCCGCGGTCTACCTCAGACAAGGCACTGGCAAGAGCCTGATTTTCATTTAAGTCGGCACCTTCTGTATCTTCAGGTTCCTGGACACTGACTTCCCCGGCTTCTGCCTGCATTGGATAAGATTCGGCAACAGGGCCGTCTATAGTGACTTCGACAAATTTACCAAGCCACATGTCCTTTTCGACCCCTGTAATCCAAATCGGTGAGCCCCCGTTATTTTCAATTTTATCTACAACGAGGATACTGTTTTCCTGCTGATCCATAACATATCCAGAAAAGGTGTCGTTATCCGGCTGTTTATCTGCAGGCTCTTCTGTTCCTTCCTGACTGCTGCACCCAACAATAAGTAAGAGCAATAGTAATCCCCATTTTTTCATTGTGCAGACTCCTTTATAAAAATCTGGTGAAACAATTTAGACTTTACACCCATTTTAAAGCTCTTTCACAAAATGTTACACCTTATTTCATGACAAATCAAAGAACCTTTGATAAGATATTACCATCCAATTGAATATTTTTTAAACTACTAGGGGGGCCCAACTTGGGCTGAGAGGAAAGCAATTCTTTCCGACTCTTATGCACCTGATCTGGTTAATACCAGCGGAGGGAAGTAGTGACGTAACTGTCTATTACTTATACATAAGCCAGCTCCTCTAGAGAAGCTGGCTTTTTCTGCTTTCTCCTTTAGAATTCTTACCCCCTTATAGAGAAGGGAGGATGTAAATGAGCCGCACTCGTTTATTAACGACGATGGCTGTATTCGTGGCGATAGGCACATTTAGTGCTCAGTTGATATGGTTTCCGGCAGGGATCGCCAAAGCTTATCCGGTACAGCATGCGGTAAACGTTATGGCTGCCATCACCTTAGGACCGATCCCCGCTGTCAGCATAGCGTTTACGATTGGTTTACTGAGAAACCTGCTGGGCCTGGGAACACTGCTTGCTTTTCCAGGAGGCATGGTGGGAGCCTTGCTTGCCGGATGTTTTTACAAGTGGCTAAAACGGAAAGGAGCCGCACCTGTAGGGGAAGTTATCGGTTCAGGAGTGATAGGTGCCCTGTTTGCTGTCCCTTTTGCACAAGTATTAATGGGAAGTCCTGCAGGTGCCTTTGCTTTTGTTCCATCGTTTCTAATCAGCAGCATCAGCGGATCACTGCTTGGGTGGTTCGTCACATTAAAAATATTGAAAACGGCAAAAATTCCACAGCTTTCACACTAAAAGGAGGAGAATTGTATGAGTTTTACAGAAGATCTCAGAAGGGAAAACAATGATATATTCGAAGCGATTTTTCAGCACCCGTTTGTTGATGGAATTGGTAAAGGAGAAGTACCTGATGAGTCCATTTCCCATTACATTAAAGCCGATTATGAATATTTGAATGCTTTTATGCGTATCTACGGCATTGGAATTTCTAAGTCGGCAGATCGTAAAGACATTGAATACTTTAATGAACAGATTTCTTTCACATTGGATAGTGAAACACATCCTCATCAAAATTTTTGCAAAGTAATAGGCGTGGGATATGACGAGCTTCACGGATATCCGCTCCCGCCGACAGCTGACCATTATGTAAAGCATATGGAGCATCACGCTTTAAACGGCAGCTTAGGAGAACTTATTGCAGCTGTCCTGCCCTGTCCGTGGACTTACCTTGAAATAGGGCAGCATCTCATGGAAAAGTACCAACCCTCTAAAGAGCATAAATTTTACCCATGGATTAAATTTTACGCAGACTTAGAATTTGAAACATTATCTGAAAATATGTGCAGACGCCTCGATGAACTGGCCGAACAAGCTTCAGAAACTGATCGTGAACGGATGAAAGAAGCATTTCGTAAAAGCTGCCAGCTTGAGTGGAAATTCTGGGACATGGCTTTCACTTGTGAAGAATGGCCGGAAGGTAAAGAGGTGAACATTCGATGAAACGCGTATCTACAGCATTAACTATTGCAGGAACGGATCCAAGTGGAGGGGCCGGCATTCAGGCTGATTTAAAAACGTTTCAGGAACTTCAAAGCTATGGAATGAGTGTTATAACTTCTGTCGTTTCGCAGAATACAACAGGTGTTAAGGATGTCCATCACCTGCCTGCAGATTTTATAAAAAGCCAACTTAAAGCTGTTTCTGATGATATTGCGATAGATGGATTTAAAACAGGAATGATCGCCACCAATGAAATGATGAAAGTCATCGCTGATTGGATTCCACAAACGTCAGCTCCTTATGTAATGGATCCTGTTATGGTAGCCACAAGCGGTGATTCTCTTATCGATGAAGAGGCAAGAAGCCTGTTGAAAGAACACCTGCTTCCTCTTACTTCATTAGTAACACCCAATATACCAGAAGCAGAATTTTTACTGTGTGTGAAAATAAAAAACACAGAAGATATGAAATTTGCAGCAGAAGAGATTTGTAAAAGATTCCAGGCAGGTGCTGCTTTAGTCAAAGGAGGACACTTAGAAGGGGAAGCCGTGGACTATTTATTTGACGGGTCTAATATGCATACCTTCTCAAGTGAACGGATTGAGACAAAAAACACCCATGGAACAGGGTGTACCTACAGTGCAGCTATTACAGCTTATCTAGGTCAGGGGGTGCCGCTTCCACTGGCTGTTGAAAAATCAAAACAGTTTGTAACGGAAGCGATACGCTATTCATTTAATCTTGGAAAAGGAAACGGTCCAACCAACCATTTTGCAAGCAGGGAGGGAGTAAAAGATGACAATTAAGCTGGTTAACGAAGTCCGGGAAAACAAGCCGCTGATTCATAATTTAACCAATCAGGTTGTCATGAATTTCAGTGCCAATGGTCTTCTCGCCTTTGGAGGGTCACCGATTATGGCAATGGCTGTAGAGGATGCCGCTGATATTGCCCGCTTATCGGATGGGGTTTTGATCAACATTGGCACTTTAACAGAACAGCATCTTCAAGCGATGATTCTGGCAGGTAAGGCAGCCAATGAAAAAGGAATTCCTGTCGTAATTGATCCTGTCGGAGTAGGAGCTTCCGAGTTTAGAACAGAAGCTTTTAAAAGAATTATCAATGAAGTGAAGCCGGCAGCTATTAAAGGAAATCTGGGTGAAATGGCACATATCATCGGTGTCTCTGTGGAAACGAAAGGTGTCGATTCAGTCGGTGAAGGAAATGAAGAAGAAGTTGCAAAAAAAGTATCCGAACAGTTCGATACGCTTGCGCTTATTACAGGGAAAACCGATGTTATCAGTGATGGCAGCGAAGTGATTCGTAATGAGACAGGCCATGAATGGCTTGGCAGAATTACAGGTTCCGGGTGCCTGCTCGGTTCTATTTTAGCCGCTTGTCTTTCCACATCCGGTTCTCCTTTAGACCAAGCTCATGCGGCTGTCCGTTTTTATGGTCTTGCTGCTGAGAAGGCGGCCCGCCACCGTAATGTAAATGGTCCTGGAACGTTTGCGGCAAGGTTTATTGACGCCCTTTCTATGGACTTAACAAAAGTGGAGGAAGCGTAGGATGTGTCTTACAGACCAGTTAAGAAAATATTTAATTATGGGTTCTCAAAATTGTGAACGGCCTCCTGAGGAAATTTTACAGGATGCGATTGACGGAGGAATTACTGCTTTTCAATTTCGAGAAAAAGGACCTGGATCTTTATCGGGTCATAAAAAATTAGAGCTTGGTCAAAGGCTCCGTGAGCTTTGTCGAAACCATGATATTTTATTTATTGTAAATGATGACATGGAATTAGTGGAACCCTTAGAAGCAGACGGCATTCATGTTGGACAGGATGACCAGCCTGCCGAAGAGCTTAGAAGGCTTTATCCCGATAAAATTATCGGTCTTTCCATTTCTAATGAAGAAGAGCTTAAGAGAAGCCCTGTCGATGTCATCGATTACCTTGGAGCCGGTCCGGTCTATCAAACGTCTACAAAAGTAGATGCTAAAGAAGCTGTAGGCGTTGAATGGATCCAGCGCGTTAAAAGTCTTTATCCTAATGTGCCACTCGTTGGAATCGGGGGGATTACACAAGACAATGCTAAAGATGTGATTAGAGCCGGAGCGGAAGGTGTATCCTTTATTACAGCCGTCACAATGGCTCCTGATATAAAAAAAGCTGTCTCTCAATTATAGAGAGACAGCTTTTTTTATGCAGTCCATTTAAAAAATCAATAATATTTTGTGAAAAATGTGTGACAATAATAGGAATAATTTGTTACAATTAAATATAATAATATGAATGCGGTTTCATAAAACATTTACGTAAGGAGATGATTGCTGTGGGAATCACTTTTATGTTCATGCTTCTCGCCACAATTACACCATTTTTATTAATCCAGATGAATAAGCTTACACTGGCTATTGTTCAGAGCGTCCTGCTTGTGGGGATGTGGCTGTACTTTCTTGAAGCGACATTTAATATTGCTCCTGGAGCCTTCTCATATCTCTGGGTATTCTTCTACTTGAGCTTGTTTGCGGCAGAAGTGGCCTATATTATGTATGTGATTTACCTTGTAAAAACACCAGCGCCTTTCAGCAAAATAGTAGGTGAGTAATATTTAATCTCAAGGGGAGGGACTTCCTCTTCTACCGATATAAATAAAAACCCCTTTTCCTAAAATGGAAAAGGGGTTTTTATTTAACTAACTGTCCGCTTTACTTGTACATGATAAAGCTGAAGAACAGCCTGAACAAAAGCAACGCCTGCCAGAAGAACAAGAACGAATTTTGGTGAATAACTGGTATAGAAAGCTCCCCAGAGAGCTGAGGCTGTCAGTATAATACATAGCGTAAAGCCTAATACATGCTTCCAGGGTAATAAGTTCATCTCCTGGTGTGGATAGATATCTTTATTTTTTTCCATTAGTTCCTCACCGCCTGATTCGTTTTAGTGGCCTTCATGCTCTTCCTGGTCCATCTGGTGCTGTTCACTGTCAGAATCGTTGTGTCCGCCATTATCGTCATGGTTATGTGTAAATCCAAAGGACATCGTGAATAGGGAGCCTGCTACTACTATGGCTGCCAGTACGAATCCGTGAAACATCATATTCCATGGGACATGGCCGCCGCCGCTTGCTTTTTCTGTGATGTGCATAAACATGAACAGCTGTATACAAGCCTGAAGAACAGCCAATACCATAATGGAAATAACGATCCATGTTGTCGGCATATCTGAACCCAACACTGCCCATACGGCAAGAAACGTTAAACCAATTGATGCTAGAAAGCCGATAATGTGCTGTGTCGGTACGCGTTTAGATTGATTTGCCATTTATAACACCATCCCAATCAAGTACACGCCTGTAAATATGAAAATCCAAATGACATCAAGGAAGTGCCAGTATAAGCTTACAATGAATGTTTTACGGCTTGTTACTGGTGTAATTCCCCGCTGTTTTAATTGAATCATCAGGAGAATGGCCCAGCCAATCCCTAAAGTAACGTGCAGCCCGTGAGTTCCTGCAAGGACGAAGAAGGCAGACCAGTAAGCACTGGACGGTAATGAAGCCCCTTCGTGTACATAGTGAACGAATTCAAAGATCTCAAAGCCAAGGAATCCCAGTCCTAAAGCCAGCGTAATGGAAAGCCAGATGATAAGGCCTTTTAGGTTTCCTCTTCGCATTTCGCTTATGGCAATGCCACACGTGAAACTACTGATGAGAAGGAGGAATGTCATAACTAGTACAATTCCTGGTTCAAACAGCTCAGCAGGTACCGGTGCATCAGCCGTACGTCCGAACAGTACAGCATACGTGGCAAACAAGGTGGAAAACAGGACAACTTCGGCTCCAAGGAAGATCCAGAAGCCGAGAATTCCCATTCGTCCTTCTAGAGTTCGATATTCTAATGGTCCTGATTTAAGTTCGTGGCCACTCATTTACGTAACCCCCTTGCTGAGCGTTCTGTCCGCTTAATTTCATCAACTTGTACATAAAAACCGTCATCATAATCAAAGGACCTGATCCCCATACAGACAACCACTGCAATTAAGCCGGCAATGGCTAGTGGAATCCATTCAAAAATAAGGGCAAAGCTGGCGAAGCCGGCAAATGCCATCATAATGATCGGCTTTCCAGAATTACTTGGCATATGAATCGGTTCAAGCTGGTCCTCTTCAAATGTCGTAACGCCTTTTTTCTTCATTTCAAGGAAGGCGTCATGATCATTTACATGAGGGACAGTCGCAAAGTTATAGAATGGAACCGGAGTAGGTGTTGCCCATTCCAAAGTCCGCGCATCCCATGGATCGCCAGTTGTTTCGCGCGGGCTGTTTCGGTAACTGTAATAGATGCTAAATACGAAGATCGCAAAACCAACACCCATTCCGAAAGCACCTACGGTTGAAATAACGTTGAGCGGCATCCATTCTGGAATAATTGAGAATACCCGTCGCGGCATTCCGTCAAGACCAACGAAATACTGAGGGAAGAAGCATACATGGAAGCCGATAACAAACCACCAGAAGCTCCATTTTCCAAGTCTTTCATTAAGCTGGTGACCAAACATCTTAGGATACCAGTACACAAGACCTGCGAAGCAGGCAAATACGGTACCTGCAATTAACACGTAGTGGAAGTGTGCTACTAGGAAATACGTGTTATGGAACTGATAATCGGCGGCTGCCATACCGAGCATAACCCCGGTGACACCACCCATAACAAAACTCGGGATAAACGCCAGAGACCACATCATGGCGACTGACATCTTAATTTTCGATTTATATAAGGTTCCAAGCCAGTTGAATATTTTAACCCCTGTCGGTACAGCAATTAACATAGTGGAAACAGAGAATACAGAGTTAACGAATGCTCCAGCTCCCATTGTGAAGAAGTGGTGTACCCAAACGAGAAAGCTTAATCCAGCAATTAAAATCATAGACCAAACCATCGCTTTGTATCCAAACAGGCGTTTTCTCGCAAATGTTGCAATAATTTCAGAGAAAATACCAAAAGCCGGCAGAATTACGATATAAACCTCTGGGTGTCCCCACATCCAGAACAGGTTCGCCCACATCATCGGCATTCCTTCACCCGTAAGCGTAAAGAACTGTGCACCGAAAATACGGTCGATCGTCATAAGAGCTAAAGCTACTGTTAAGATCGGGAACGCGAAAACAATAATAAAGGATGTGACCAAAGTAGACCACGTGAAAATCGGCATTTGGAACAATTTCATTCCTGGTGCACGCATCTTAAGGATGGTTACCATAAAGTTAATACCGGTAGCCAATGTACCAATCCCTGATAATTGCAAGCCCATCAGGTAGAAGTTCTGGCCTGGACCAGGACTCATCGCTGCCCCCGCTAAAGGAGTGTAGCTTGTCCAGCCTGCATCAGGTGATCCCCCGATAACGAAGGAAATATTAAACAAAAGAGCACCAAACAGGAAGGACCAGAAACTCATGGCGTTTAAGAATGGAAACGCCACGTCCCGGGCTCCAATTTGAAGCGGTACAACTACGTTCATTAATCCAATGAGGAACGGCATTGCCATAAAAATGATCATTACTGTTCCATGGGTCGTAAAGATTTCATCATAGTGTTGTGCATTTAAAAAGTTCATATTAGGAAAGGCTAATTGTGTTCTCATCATTAGGGCGTCAGCGCCGCCTCTAAACAACATGACTAAAGCACTTAAGATATACATAATTCCAATTTTTTTATGATCAACAGTCGTTAACCACTCTCGCCATAGCCAGCCCCACTTTTTAAAATAAGTAAGGATGAAGATGATGGCGGAACTAACGAGCACGATGGAAACCATCCCACCGTATATGAGCGGTTCGCCTGTAACAAAAAACTCATCGAGTTTCATGATGTCACCAACTCTCTTTCAGTATTAATGATCACTGTCTTTGTCTTCATCGTCGTTATCCAGCTTGTCTTCTTCAGGATGAAATCCGACGTATTCGTTGTCATTTGCCAAGTGCATCAGCTCACTGTAAGCATCAAGGTGCTGATTAATCGCATAATCACGGCCTTCGTTAGTTCCATGATCTACAAATTCAAGGTGAGTCGTTGAAAATTCTGCTGTATCTTCCATAAGGCCAGGTTCAAGCATAGCGATATATTGGTCTTCCGTGAGCTCGGGCGCCTCATTCTGCACTTGCCCTACCCAGCTCTCGTAGTCCTCGGAGCTTTCTGCGTAAACTTCAAAGGTTTGTTTTGCAAAGCCTTCACCATTAAAGTTAGAGTTTCGCCCATCATATACTCCTTCTTCATCTGCTTGAAGATAGAGTTTATTTTCCATACCGGCCATATTATATTTCATTCCTCCTAGTTGAGGAATCCATAGGGCGGCCATTGAATCAGCTGAGGAGAGGCGGAACTCAATCGGCCGATCGGTTGGGATGTGTAAGTAATCAACGGTTTCAATACCTTCTTCCGGATAACTGAAAAACCATTTCCAGTCTGCTGCCGTCGCATAAATTACAAGCGGCTCTTCATTAGTAGTAGAAACTGTCGGTTCTTCCAGATCATATAGAAGAGTAACCGTAGGAATAGATAAAGCAATGACGATAATAAAAGGAATAATCGTCCATACAACTTCTAACTTGGTATTACCGTGCTGGTTGGGATCATAGTCTTTATCACCGCGGCCCGGACGGTCACGATACTTAAATACCAAATAGGCAAATAAGGCAAATACTACAACTACGATGAATAACATGAAATAGATTGAGTACATAATCAAATCTCTCTGGCTTTCAGCTACAGGTCCTTTAGGATCAAGAACCATCATTTCGCTACAGCCACTGAGAAAAATGACAAGACCAAGCGGCAGAAAAGCCAGCCATCTTTTTATATTCACGTGTTGACACACTCCTTTACACAATAGATGTTATCGTTGGAATCCATTTCATAAATAAAAGCCCTTGAAGGAAGAGCTGAAAGATTATGAAATAAATTCAATAATATTATTAAGCGCTGAAAATAGTATAGCAGAATCGGTCGAATTTTAGAGTTTGTTAACAAAAATGTCAAAGAAAGATCACGATTCTGATGAATTTTAGACACAAATTATTCAAATTTAAAGTGGTTTTTATAACAAATGAGGAAAAAAGAGTTAAAAACTGTAGAAAAATGGAGGGGCGGGAGGGATACAACAGGGAATAAGTAAGACTGCCGAGCGGTTATCGACAGCCTTACTCCATGGAAAAATACAGCGGATAATGTAAGCTGCATTTTTCATTAAATGGGTGGCGGCAGCTGGGGCAGCGGGGGGTATTCATATATTGCTCAATCGTTAATTCATTCTGACAGTTTCCACACAGTATAGCTTTCGTATTGAAATGTTCTTTTGGCCATTTCTGTGGAGGGTGATCAGCTGCTTCTTCGTGACAGTAGTAACATGAATAATAGGTTTGGCAGCAATAAAATTTAATAGCAATAATATCAATATCTGTATGGTAGTGAGCGCAGCGGGTTTTCTCATCAACTTTTACGCCGAGAACTCGATGGCGTTCCATACGACGGCCTCCTTTAACGGCTGAATTTTAGGCGATTTGGGGTTTGCGTCTTAAGTGGACGATAGCGTACGCGATTACGGCAGACATCAAGGAAACAACAAATGGAAGATAATTCACGTTTCCAAAAGAGGTGACCGCTGTGTGTACAGCTGGTTCAGATAGGGGAGGTTCATATGAAAATGTTAACAATATTCCAGCGACCGTCTGGAAAATAAAAAATAATATAATGAAACTAGTGATAAATACTAGAAACCCCTTCACTCGAAATCTTCCTTTCCATGATGGTAAGTTTTTTTAGTACATAATGAAATAATTAATAAAATTAGGCCTATAAAGCCTATGATAAACTCAGCGATAAAAAAATCGCCATCTCTCATGAGACGTATGACGAACTGTCCACCGAAAATACCAAAAATGAGTAAACCAAAATAGAGAAGCCACTGAGAACGATTCACCCTACAGGCTCCTTTCTTTAAAACGTTTGATATTCCTTATACGAATAAGAAGAGAAATCGTTTCATTTCCTTAGAAATTCCCATGTAAACCACCGGCCATGACCATCGGTTTCTCCAATAACGAGTTCCTTAGTTTCTCCATTTATAATCATATCTAAATGAAGTTTTTCATCCCACATATTATTATATAAATGTACGATGTTTCTTGATTGTCCGATCTGTTTGAGCGTTTCTTCAAGCTGATATTTTACTTCATTTACAATCTGATTGGCTACATGCGTGTGAAACACACAAACGATAGAATCATCGGGTATCTGTTCGATAATTTCCGGAAGCAAGTCCACACCGTTTCCTTCAATCAACTGCAGTTGGTTTTGCTGAACGATCTGCGCTGCTTTTAAAAATTGTTCTCTTCTTTCATGGTGTTCCGGCCAAATTAAAGCTTTCAGCCATGCTAAATCTTCCTCATTTTTCAAATCGTTAACGTGAAGGTCAATTCCAAATCTGTGAGAAACCGGCGGTGGCAGGACTGGCAGCACAGGAAATGTCCCACTTTTAATCTCAGCTTCAATTGTCACACTAGCATTAGGAGTACCGCTGGTTATAATGCCATCATAACAATAGCGGTAATGATCCCATAATAACTGCAAGCCAGCACTCGTCCCAATTTCAATAAGAGCTAGCGGCTTATTGAACTGTTCATGTACATAAGAAAAGCAAGGATAGAGATAACTGCATCGGCCCACTTCGTTTGTTTGAACAAGCTTGCTTTTTAAAAGTTTTCGTATTTCACTGGCATTAAGGCGGCAGAAATCTCTAAATTCAAGGAAAGCCTCCTCTTTTCTTAGAGGATGTAAAGTAAGGCTTGGGAAATATTTACGGAGAGGATGGTTGTTTCCTTGAAGAAGAAGATAATGGACACTACCGAGAAGCAGATTAGGATTGGGCTGATCTTTGTTAGCAGCAGCCGCAAGTTCCAGAATTTCCTCATCTTCCGCGATCTTTTCCGATAAAAAACTATACAATACACTTGATCCTTTTTGGGCTTCCTTGGAAAAGCGTTTGTATAAGGGGGACAACTGGAGTGGTTTCATACAAAAGAGTCTCCTTCCAGATGGAAATATGTACCTTTATATGGTAACATGGCCATTTAAAATAGGGAGCGGTTCTTACATATAAAAAATCTTCCACTTTCCTTCCTATATGGTAAAATGTTTTATGAATCAAAGATAGTAAAAGGCTGGTTGTTCCTTCTTCTCTTTGGTACAAAGACATAATGAAATGAAAGGCGTGAGTCCCTGAGAAAGGGGGAAGGAAATATGACGAATTTCGAAGAACGCTTCGATTGGAAGCTTTTTTTTACGATGTGTTTATTTTTAGCAATAAGCTGCTTAGCTTTATATAGCGCTCAGCAAAGTCCTCAATATAATGATAACTTTATGGTCAAGCAGATTGTTTGGTATATTGCGGGTTTTACAGTTATAGCAGGTATGCTTTATTTTGAACCTGATTTTTACAAAAAAATAAGCTGGCCTCTCTTTATTGCTGGTCTCGTCGTCCTTTTGGTATTAATGATTGCTCCTGCTTCTATAGCGCCTATAGTCAAGGGGCAAAAAAGCTGGTTTATTTTCCCTGGTTTGGGAAGTATTCAGCCATCAGAGTTTATGAAAGTCGCTACTATTTTACTTCTGGCAAATGTCGTAACGGAACACAATGAGAAATCACGAGTAAAGGATTTAAGAAACGATTTAATGCTGCTCGGGAAAATTGTCGGTGTAACCGCGCTGCCTCTGTTGCTTATTATGCAGCAGCCTGATTTGGGGACCGCCCTTGTGTTTATAGCCATCATGTCGGGAATGATCGTTATTTCCGGAGTGAGATGGCGTGTGATTTTGCCGATATTTGGCGGAATCGGAGCTGTAGGCACAACCGTCATTTGGATGGCGATTCAATTTCCGCAGCTTCTCGATCAATACTTAGGAGTAAAGCCGTATCAGCTCGGTCGAATATATGCCTGGCTGAACCCTCAACAGTACAGCTCGTCTGAAGGCTTTCAGCTTATTAGAGCGATGAGAGCCATTGGATCAGGGCAGATGTATGGAAAAGGTTTCGGAGAGAGAGAAGTTTATCTTCCGGAAGCTCAAACGGATTTTATTTTCAGCATCATTGGTGAAGAGTATGGATTTTTAGGGAGCTGTGTCGTTCTACTGGCCTTTTTCCTGTTTATTTACAGATTGACTACTATTGCCTCAAGAGCCAATCATAAGTTCAGCAGTTATGTTATGGTCGGGCTTATCTGTATGGTGTCCTTCCACGTGTTTCAAAATATAGGGATGTCCATTCAGCTGCTTCCGATTACGGGAATTCCACTACCGTATATCAGCTATGGGGGAAGCTCGGTGCTGGCCTTTTTAATAGCGGCCGGCCTTGCCTTTACGATATCGTTCCATCACCGGACTTTTATGTTTGGAGAAAATTAAACCGGAATATATTCTTTATTCAGCCCGCATTTTTCGCGGGCTTTTTATTTTGTGAAAAAGCTTGGAATACTTGATTCTCACTTAAAAGGGTAGACTGTTCCGTTTAACATGGCATAGAGAACCGGGCCTGGGGAAAGACTCGCTTTCCATGGGCGAACGGTGAGCTTCCTCAGGCTAAAGCCTTCCGGGATCTCACCCTGTTCTTCCTCCCATAGGAGTCTCGCCGTTTCCCCCGGCCCTTTATGTTTTCTTAGAGTAACGGAACCATAATGCAAGAGGACTAAGGTATAGGATCTTCTTCCAAAAATAGTGTTCCGTTTACACCATCAACGGTAAAGTGGATGGGAAATGGCGAGACTCCTGCAGGGAGATAGAGCCGTGGTGAGATCCGCGAGTGCAACGAGCTAGCTCACCGGCTCCCCGCGGAAAGCGAGCTATTTCCCAGCCGCTTTTCTCTTTCACAGTAAATGGAACCGTCTTTACCCTCCTCAAATATGTGTATAAAATAGTGAAAATTACTAGGCTCCTGCAGGGAGATAATGAGATCCGTGAGTGCACCGAGCTAGCTCATTGGCTCCCCGCGGAAAGCGAGTCATTTCCCAGCCGCTTTTTTCTACTCTCGGTAACCAGAAAAGCACTTTTTCTGACATTAAAAATACATGCATTCCTATGAATTTGCTTCTTCCAATCAAAAAAAATAAGACAAAAATAAACCAAAAGGATGTCGAGATTTTTCTCGGCATCCTTATTTTTACCGTCAAACAGAGCTGATAAATGTCGAAGGTTAGTCCAGGGTTTTGAAAAAGCATTTTTGTATAAAAAGCAAAAGAAAAACTTCATACATTTTTTACATTACATAGAAAAACACAAATGAATAGAATGAAATTAGAAATAAAAATATTCAGATAATGGGGGAGGGATCGTATTGGTACTGCCATTTGATATTTTAGAATATCACCAGCGTTTACAGGATACGAAAAGAAGGATGGCTGATAAAGGGATAGAGGTTCTTCTGATTACAGACCCGGCGAACATGAATTACTTATCAGGCTATGATGCGTGGTCTTTTTATGTTCATCAGATGCTCGTAATCGTCATCGATGAGCCTCAGCCGATTTGGATCGGACGCCTTCAGGACGCAAATGGTGCCAGAGCGACGACTTGGATATATGAAGAAAATGTGATTGCTTACCCTGATTATTATGTTCATTCCAATACCCATCACCCGATGGATTTCATTTCAGAAATCCTGACACAAATTGGTCAGGGAAACCGGACGATTGGTGTAGAGATGGATCATTACTATTTTACAGGAATGGCACTGGAGCGTTTAAAGAAAGGCCTTCCAAATGCTAAAATTCTCGACGCCTCTTTACTTGTGAATTACGTAAGAATGGTGAAGTCAGACCAGGAAATTGAATATATGAAGAAAGCAGCGATCATTGCTGATCTTGCAATGGCGAAGGGAGTAGATAGCATAAGGGCCGGACAGAGAGAGTGTGATACGGCTGCTGACATCTACTACCAGCTTGTAAGGGGGACACCGGAGTTTGGCGGAGATTATCCATCCATTGTTCCGCTGCTGCCGACAGGCGACCATACATCTATTCCGCATTTAACATGGTCAGACCGGCCGTTTGTAGATGGAAGTCCTGTGATTCTTGAATTGGCAGGCTGCTTCAAACGGTACCATGTCCCTTTGGCACGAACTGTTTCAATCGGTGAACCGAGTGAGAAGCTATGTGCTTTAGCGCCGGTTGTTCTTGAAGGAATAGAAAATGTGCTCACAGCGGCTAAGCCCGGAGTTACGTGCAGTGATCTTGAAGAAGTATGGAGAAAGTCGATTAAAAAATACGGGTTTGAAAAGGAATCCCGGCTCGGCTATTCTGTCGGTTTGAATTATCCGCCAGACTGGGGAGAGCATACGGCCAGTATTCGAAAAGGAGATATGACGGTACTTCAGCCGAATATGACGTTCCACCTTATTCCTGCCCTTTGGTTTGATTATGATGGTATTGAAATTAGTGAAACCTTCCGTGTAACTGAGACTGGTTGTGAACGGTTCACGACCTACCCGCAGGAATTGATCGTAAAGAGCGAGCCATCGATCTTCGAGGTAAACAGCGGCGACCAAATCAGTTAAGGGGGCGATGAAAATTCAGTTATATAAACGAGATGAAATTGAGCGTGTGATCCGACTGGATACAGACCTCATTCAGGAAGTGGAAACAGCATTTACAGCATTGGCAACAAAGCGGGTAACCATGCCGCCGATTATGAGGATAGATGTCCCGGAGCATAATGGCGAAGTAGATATTAAATCTGCTTATATCGAAGGAGTTGACAGCTTTGCTGTCAAACTCTCTTCAGGATTTTTCAATAATCCAGAAATCGGGCTGCCCAGTGCTAATGGGATGATGATTTTATTAAATTCAAAAACGGGAGAACCGCAGGCCATTTTTGCAGACAACGGGCTGCTGACAGATTTAAGAACAGCTGCTGCAGGAGCTGTCGCAGCAAGTTATCTCAGCCGTCGGGACAGCAGAACAGCTGGTATTATCGGCACAGGTGCCCAAGCACGTTATCAGCTGCAGGCGCTGCTGGCCGTTCGTCCTATTGAAAAGGCCATTGTATATGGCAGGAACGAAAAGAAAGCGTCATGCTTTAAACAGGATATGGAGAATACACTCGGAATATCAGTACAGACAGCGGATACTCCTGAAGAAGCTGTCAGGAACAGTGATGTCGTTGTGACCACGACTCCATCTACTGAACCTATCGTGAATGGGGACTGGCTGTCGCCTGGTGTTCACGTTACGGCTATGGGTTCCGATGCGGAACATAAAAAAGAACTGAAACCAAGTGCGATTGATAAAGCTGATCTCTTTGTCTGTGACACCATCGAGCAGTCAAAAAGATTGGGAGAACTAAGGGAGATTCACTCTGGAGGGCTGACTCCTATTGAGCTGGGAGAAATTACTTCCGGCCATAGGCAAGGCCGTTCAAGCAAAGATCAAATTACCATTTGTGATCTGACAGGGACGGGTGTGCAGGATACAGTAATTGCTCGTTATGCCTATCATTTACTGGAATATAAGGAGGAAGATATTCATGAAAGACGCTAAATTCGCAACAAAATCAATTTGGGCTGGAGAAAAAGACGCACTCGCTTTTGGAGCTACACAGGTGCCGGTCGTGCACAGTGTTTCCTTTGGATATGACGATATGGATGAATGGTATGAAGTTGCGGTCGGAAACAAAGAAGGACATATTTATGGCCGAAATACGAATCCGACTGTCGGTGCTTTCGAAGAGAAAGTACGGATTTTAGAAAATGCTGAAGCGGCAACCAGTTTTTCTACAGGAATGGCTGCGATTAGTAATACACTCGGTACTTTTCTTCAGCCAGGTGACAGAATTATTTCTATTAAAGACACGTATGGCGGTACAAATAAAATTTTTACAGAGTTTCTTCCAAAACAACAGATCGAAGTAGTTCTTTGTGATACAGGGGATCATGAAGCAATCGAGCGTGAAGTGGCCAAAGGCTGTAAAGTTCTGTATTTAGAAACACCAACAAACCCAACGGTGAAAATTACAGATATTAAGCGGATGGCGAAGGCTGGAAAAACAGTAGGAGCCACTGTAGTGATCGACAATACCTTTGCAACACCAGTTAATCAGAATCCACTTGATTTAGGAGTGGACCTCGTTCTGCACAGTGCCACGAAGTTCCTGGGAGGGCATGCTGATGCATTAGGCGGCGTCCTCTGTGGAAGCAAGGAACTTGTGGAACAGGTGTATCACTATAGAGAAATCAACGGGGCAACACTTGATCCGATGGCTGCATATCTTCTGCTTCGCGGAATGAAAACCCTGCACCTCCGTATTGAAAAACAAAATAAAAACGCTATGGAGATCGCTGAATTCCTTAAAGGCTTTGACATAGTAGAAGGTGTGAATTATCCAGGGCTTCCTGAACATCCGGGCCATGAAATTGCAAAAGAACAGATGAAAGGCTTTGGCGGCATGCTTAGCTTTTCAGTAAAAGGCGGTGTCGATACGGTTCGTCACCTGCTTCCTAAGCTCAAGTATGCGAACCGTGCAGCCAACCTTGGATCGGTTGAAACCGTAGTAGGTCCTGCCCGTACTACAAGTCATGTGGAATGTACGCCGGCTGAGCGTGCAGCTATGGGAATTCCAGAGGGGCTTATCCGCTATTCAGCCGGTATTGAAGACATTGAGGACTTAAAACAAGATCTTACAGAAGCCTTTACATCCCTTCCTGCGGCAGTGCTGCAGAACTAAAGAGGGGAATGGGCTGTGAGAACCGCAGAAAAGGCATCGAGAAATCTGCTTTCTCAATTAATTTCCTGGAGACGTCATTTTCATCAATATCCTGAACTGAGTTTTCAGGAAAAACGAACGAGTGAGAAGGTTGAAGAAGTCTTAAAAGGATTTAAAGTTTATGATATTCAAACCAAAGTAGGGGGTTATGGCGTTATCGCCACCCTCAATTTTGGGGAAGGGCCAGTCATTGGGTTCAGGGCCGATATGGATGCCTTGCCGATTGCTGAGAAATCTTCCCATAACTATGTATCAAAGACACGAGGTATTATGCACGCATGCGGGCATGATGCTCATACGTCAATATTACTCGGGCTGGCCAAAGTTTTGGCCGACAGCTATCCGACCTCAAGGCTGAAGGGAACGATAAAGCTCATTTTTCAGCCGGCAGAAGAAAGCTGTGACGCTCTTGGGGAAACAGGTGCTGTGAAAATGCTGAATTCCGGGTACCTTGATGACTTGGATGCTGTTATCGCCCTCCATATGTGTCCATGGAGAAAAAGAGGAAGTATTCAAATTCATGACGGGCCCAGCATGGCTAACAATGATGAGTTTGAGCTTATCATTAAAGGCAGCGGCGGGCACGGAGGCTACCCTCATGAATCTAAAGATCCGATCTGGATGAGCAGCTTTGTTTTACAAGCCCTTTACAGCTTAAATGGGAGAAAAGTTGATCCGCTTCAAGTAAGTGCATTAAGCATCGGTCAAATTCATGGTGGCGAAGCCAATAATGTCATCCCTGATACTGTAACCATTAAGGGAACGATGCGATCTTATTTAGCTTCTGTACGGGATCAGCTGATTAAAGAAGTGGAGCAGGCGGCATCTATTGTGAAAACGTTAGGCGGAGATTTTGAACTTCATGTGCAAAAGGGAGAGCCGGCATTAAACAATGAGCCCGCCCTCAATCAAATTATCAGAAAAGCGGCGGAAGGGTTTCATCAGGTGGAGGAGCCTTTTGGAATGGGCAGTGAAGACTTTAGTTATATAACAAACCGTATAAGCGGTACGATGTTTTTTCTCGGAAGCGGTCCTGCAGAAGCTTATGGACTTCATCACCCGATGTTCGATATTGATGAGGCAGCTATGGAGGATGGTGTGAAGATTTTTATAAAGAGTGCAGAGATTCTGTTATCTAGTGAAGGAGGGGGATTATGACAACAAATATTGCGTTTGTTGGATTTGGCGGAGTTGGCCAGGCGCTTGCTGAAATTCTCTTGGAGCGCAGAGAAAGTCTTCTGGATGACTATGGGCTGGATGCAAAAGTAGTAGCAGTAGCAGACATGATGAAAGGATCGATTTATGATCCGGACGGACTTGATATCGAACAGCTGCTTCAGGCAGTCAGGCAGAAAGGAACCGTTGAAGCCTATTCAGGAGGAGCAGGAGTCATTACCGGATTAAGCAGTATCGAAACGATCATTCAGACAAACGCCGACGTTATTGTGGAGGTTACCTTTACAGACGTAAAAACAGGTGAACCTGCAATTACGCACTGCCGAACGGCTTTTGAACACCATAAGAGCGTGGTTACAACGAATAAGGGGCCAGTTGCCCTTGCTTATCAGGAGCTGAGCGAACTGGCAGAGCAGAAAGGCGAATTTTTCGGCTTTGAAGGCACAGTTATGAGCGGAACACCGGCTTTGAGAATGCCGGTTGAAACGCTGGCAGGCAATGAAATCAAAAGTATTCGAGGAATTTTAAATGGGACGACAAATTATATTTTAACAGAAATGGAAAAAGGCCAATCCTATGAAGAAGCGCTTTCTAAAGCGCAGAAGCTGGGATATGCCGAAGCCGACCCGACTAGTGATGTAGAGGGATATGATGCCAGATATAAAGCGGCGATTCTCTCTAATTACATTATGGGAGTACCGATTGCTCATACAGAAGTAGAATGTGAAGGCATTACGAATATGAGCCAGGAGCAGGTTCAGTCGGCTCTGAAAGAAGGAAAACGATGGAGACTCATCGCTGATATTACAAAGGTTAATGGAGGAGTGAAAGCTTCTGTTAAGCCTGAGTGCATTGAAGCATCAGATCCTTTAGCCAGTGTTTCCGGTCCGACCAATGCTATTCTCTATCAGTGTGACTTAGCAGGTCCTATTTTATTGACAGGAGCAGGCGCCGGTTTAAAGGAAACAGGTTTTTCTTTACTCATTGATCTCATTCATTATCAGAAAACAAATCAGCTCGCGAAAATTAATTAGGATGGGGTGATCCGATGCATACACAGATTTTGTCAAAAAAGATGTTAGTCGGAGGGAAATGGATAGCCGGTGAAAAAACTTTTGAGGTTCGCAACCCGCAGGATAACGCTCTGATCGCACGTGTTCCGGCAGCTTCCAAAGAGCAGATGAAGGAAGCCATAGAAGCCGCAGAGCGTACGTATCGTTCAACAAAAGTATGGCCGGTTCACGAACGCATGACCATCCTAAATAAAGTAGCCCAGTATATGAGAGATCACGCGGAAGATTTTGCTGAGATCATTGCTAGAGAAGGAAGCAAAACGATCAATGAAGCCCGCGGTGAAGTAAAGAGAGCTGCTCAAACGATTCAAATCAGCGCAGAAGAAGCCAGAAGAATAAACGGTGAAACGATCAATTTCGATCAGAATGAAGGCAGTGAAAACAGAGTAGGATACTTTTACCGCTTTCCAGTGGGGGTTGTTGGTGCGATCACACCTTTTAATGATCCGCTGAATATGGTCGCCCACAAAATTGGTCCTGCGATCGCTTCGGGGAATGCCGTCGTTTTAAAACCGGCTTCTGTAACGCCTCTCAGTGCCATTAAGCTGGCAGAAGCATTTATGGAAGCAGGTCTTCCTGAAGGGTTCTTATCTGTTGTCACTGGCTCAGGAAGAGAATTAGGAGATACGCTTGTGACACACCCTGCAGTGCAAATGATATCTTTTACAGGAGGATCTTCAGCCGGTGAAAAAATCACCGAGAAAGCCGGTGCGAAAAAAGTCTGCATGGAGCTTGGCTCCAATTCACCTGTCATTGTGTTAAAAGACGCAGACCTTCATGATGCGGTTCAATCCACAGTGTCCGGTGCTTTTGCAGCCGTTGGCCAAAACTGCCTGGGTGTTCAGAGAATATATGTGGAAAGGTCGATATATCCACAGTTTCTTACCACTTTTATTAACCGGACGACAGAGCTGAGAATTGGAGATAAGATGGATGAATGGACAGATGTCGGTCCGTTGATTACAGAGAAGGAAGCGAAGCGGGTTGAGGAATGGGTGAATGAGGCTGTCAGCAAAGGAGCGATCGTTAAAGCAGGAGGCTATCGTGAAGGTGCTTTTTATGCACCGACGGTTTTAACCAATGTTTCCGAAGACGCAAAGATTGCAAAAGAAGAAATTTTTGGCCCTGTTGTTCTCATTTACCCAATTGATTCTCTGTATGAAGCTGTGGAAAGATCCAATGACGTAAACTACGGACTGCAGGCCGGTATATTTACAAATGATATCAACCAGGCCTTCTATGCCATCAAGAATATGAACGTCGGCGGTATCATGATCAATGACAGCAGTGATTACCGGATAGATGCTATGCCATTTGGCGGAACGAAAGGATCCGGAGTAGGCAGAGAAGGTATTAAATACGCGATCGAAGCTATGACAGAAGCTAAGGTTGTATCATTTAGACTGCAGGAAAACCTGCTTTAATATAGCAAAAGCCGCTGAATTCAGCGGCTTTTTTACTTTTTAAGTAGAGCCGAATTAAAAGAACGACTAGACTCCACCGCTTCTTCCTGCTTTTTCAAGGAGAGTTTTCCCTGAAATCGAGCAAATTATAAAGGAGAAAACCTTAGGAGGAAACCTCATTGAAAAAAGTGATTTTTAGCACCTTCATCCTTATGATGCTGGCTGCTTGCGGTACGAACAACAACGAAACGATGGATAGAAGTGCCTATGATTACAATAGAGTATCATTTGGCACTAAGGATGTAGGCGATAAACGTGTGGTGGATGATGTAAACTTCCGTGGAAACAATTTTCCTGATCAAGGAAGAGGTGCGATTCTTCCCCACGGACAATATGGCATGGAAGAGCCGAATGCCGATCAGCGTGTGGAAGTGGACAATCAGGGCCGTGGAGAACTGAGCGAAGCGGAACAGCATGTTATCGAACTGACGAACGAGCATAGAGGGGCGCAGGGACTAGAACCGCTTAGTCTTAATAAACAATTGGATGATGTAGCGCAAATGAAGTCAAACGATATGGCGCAAAATAATTATTTTGCCCATAATTCACCGACATATGGAAATCCTAGTCAAATGCTGAAAAGCAAAAATGTTGACTTCCAAAAAGCGGCTGAGAACATTGCCCATGGTATGCGTTCTCCAGAAGAAGTTGTCAATGGCTGGATGAACAGTCCATCCCACCGCAAAAATATCTTAGATCCGGACTTAAAAGAAATCGGTGTAGGGTATTCAGAAAATGGAAACTATTGGACACAGATTTTTATAACAAAATAAGCATTTAAAGCCCCTCTTTCTTGAGGGGTTTTTTGCTGTAAAACTGGAAGAAATAACTGTGACTGATTTAAAGCGGAAACAGGAATGCTAAAAAAAAGAAACTAAAAGTAAGAAGGGAGTCTGCAGGCATGAAAAAGGTTTGTGTCCTTCTATGCTTCCTCTTTTCCATAAGTTTATTTTATCCTTCCTCGCTAAGGGCTGAATCTTCCCAGCAGCTTGTAGCGATTGGTGATTCTATTCCATATGGATACAATCTGACGACAGAAAACATCAGCCCTCCTGGTGATGCTTTTCCGTATTTGATTGGAAAACAAGAAAACCTGGAGGTTACCAATTTAAGTATACCTGGCCTGACTTCGAAGGAAATGCTTTTTGCCATTCGCGAAAATGAGCTGTTCAGGGAAACCATAAAAGAGGCGGATTACGTGGTGTTATATATAGGCGGGAATGACCTGTTAAACTTATTGAAGAAGCATAAAGGTATTCAAGGGGTTAAAATGGATGAAATCGCTTATGTAGTGCGTAATCTCTTGTATAATGTGTATTCAATAGCTGTAGAACTGGATCAGTTAACAGAAGGCGAGATTCTCGTTTATAATTTGTACAATCCGTATCCTGCCGAGGGAGAGGATCTGGAACAGCCTTTAGAGCTCATAAATAACCAGTACAGCTCTTTGATAGAACTCCTAAGTCACTTTACCAGTATTAAGCTGGTGGACGCTTACCATGCGTTTAAAGGCCATCCAGAATATATCATTCCTGGAGACGTCCATCCTTCCAGAGAAGGGCAGAGAGTATTGGCGGAAATTGGATGGAAGCAGATGCAGAAGGAATAAAAGTACCGAAACTTTTCATCGGTACTTTGTACATAATATAATCTTGTTATAATAAAAATAAAACTAGCATAAGGAGATTTTATACATATGGTTCGTTTTGGCACAATTGGTACTAACTTTATTACAAAACATATGATTGAAGCAGGCCGTCATTTAGACAATTTTGAACTAAAAGGGGTTTACTCGAGAACTTCTGAAAAGGCGGAAGAATTCGCCAGTGAATATGGAGCCTCCCTTACCTTTACCGCTATCGATGAACTCGTTGATTCTGAGGAAATCGATGCCGTTTATGTAGCAAGTCCAAATTCTTTTCACGTGAAACATGCCATATCCGCTATGTCGAAGGGAAAGCATGTCCTTTGTGAAAAGCCGCTTGCTTCGAATGAGCAGGAAGCTGATCAAATGGTTACAGCGGCCCGGGAAAACGGTGTTGTTTTTATGGAAGCCGTAAAGTCAACGCTCATGCCCGGCTTCTTAAGGATTAAGGAAAACCTCCACAAGATAGGGGAAGTCAGGCGGTATGTCGGGAATTTCTGTAAGTATTCTTCCCGCTATGATGCCTATCGGGAAGGGACGGTGCTTAACGCATTTAATCCTGAATTCTCCAATGGTTCGCTTATGGACCTCGGGGTATATGGCATCTATCCTATGGTAGTTCTCTTTGGAAAGCCTGAGAAGATTTTAGCCAATGGGGTCAAATTAGAATCTGGTGTGGATGGAGCAGGAAGTCTGCTGGCTGCTTACCCAAATATGGAAGCTGTCATCATACATTCGAAAATAAACCATTCCCACAGTCCATCTGAAATTCAGGGAGAAGAGGGTGTGATTATCATCCCAAATATCTCTGAGCCTGCGGGAGTATATATCCGCTATAACGATGGAACTACGGAAAATTTGGATAATGAGAATGATTTTCCTCCTATGTACTATGAGATTGAGGAATTCATCCAATTAATTGAAAACGGCGAGAAGCAGTCGGAGATTAATTCACACGAGGCTTCATTAATTACTTCTCATATTCTGGAGCAGGCACGTAAGCAAATGGGAATCGTCTATCCTGCAGATAAATAAAGCGAGGCTCTCTCTTTTCTTAGCTTGTTGGTTTAAAAATAGGAGAAGCATGTTCCGTTCGCCTGAATTAAGAGAACCGGGCCTGGGGAAAGACTCGCTTTCCATGGGCGAACGGTGAGCTTCCTCGGGCTTTCAGCCCTCCGGGATCTCCCCCTGTTCTATCCTCCCATAGGAGTCTCGCCGTTTCCCCTGGCCCTTTGCGTTTATTAGGAGTAACGGAACACTGAGTAAGAAAAGACCATTTCCTTAAGAAAGGTTACTGAACTACAGCGTTCCGTTTACCCAATCAACGGTAAAAAGGCTGGGAAATGGCGAGACTCCTGCAGGGAGATAGAGCCGTGGTGAGATCCGCGAGTGCAACGAGCTAGCTCACCGGCTCCCCGCGGAAAGGGAGCTATTACCCAGCCGTTTTTCTCTTTGTACGGTAAACGGAACAGCTCTTTCTCTATTTATCATTAAGAAAGAGCCACCAAAATGGCGAGACTCCTGCAGAAAGATGAAGCTAAGATGAGATCAGCGAGTTAACGAACTAGTTCATCGGCTCCCTGCCGAAAGCGAGCTATTTCTCAGCTGCTTTTCTCCAAACGAGATAAACGGAACCGTCTATTATCCCAAAAGGAACAGGAACGACGGGATAGTTCACCAGAACCTTTAGAACAAGGCCTGATTTTTTTCTTTCAATGCGAAAGCCATGTAATATTACGGTTTCATTAACAAAGGACATTATCACACTCTGATTAAAGAGAGGCAAATGCCTCTCTTTTTTTATACCGCGCCTATTCATCAGTACCTCTCAGTTCTATCTTCATTCTAATATTTAGTATAATTAAGAAGAACCTATCTCTATCGGAGGCCCTTCATATGAAAAAAATCTTTCAATATTCTCTGCCTTATAAATTTTCCGCAATAATTGCGATACTTCTTATGCTGATAGAATTAACCGTGGAGCTGGTACAGCCTCTGTTAATGGCAAAAATTATCGATGACGGGATCATGCAGGAAAACTACACGACGATCTCTATTTGGGGAGGCGTCCTTGTCGGGCTCTCACTCCTCGCTTTTGCTGCGGGTATTATTAACTCCTATTTTGCCGCACACGTCAGTCAAGGTGTAGGCCATGATCTAAGACGTGATCTCTTTAAAAAAGTTCAGTCCTTTGCGAGTGAAAATTTTCAACACTATTCAACGCCTAACCTGGTGACACGGATCACTAACGATATTCTGCAAATTCAAAACCTTGTACTGATGCTGATGAGGATTGCTTTAAGAGCTCCACTGTTTATTATTTTTGCTGTCGTTATGGCGTTTACGGTAAACGTCCAGCTGGCGCTCATTCTCGTTATGGCCGTTCCTGTGCTGGGCGCCTTTCTTTTTTGGGTGTTAATTCGCGGTGTAAAACTTTTTAAAAATGTCCAAAGAAAGCTCGACGGGGTAAATACGGTCATTCGCGAGAATTTAGCAGGTATACGGCTGATTAAGGGCTTTAACCGTGGATCGTATGAAGAGGAACGATTTGATCGTGTTAACAGGCCGCTTCTAAAAGAAAATAAACGTGCGCTCTGGCTGATGGAAACAGCAATGCCTGTCATTATGCTTGGTATGAATGTTATCATCCTGATACTTCTCTGGGTCGGGGCTGTTCAGCTTGATATTGGAAGCGCGCAGGCTGGGGAAGTCGTAGCCATCATTAACTATGCGACTAGAATCATGTTCACATTTTCCATCTTTTCTTTTTTAATCATGGTTTTCTCCAGGGGGAATGCTTCAGCTAATCGTGTAGTTGAGGTACTGGAAGAGCGCACATCTGGTTATTTAAAGGAAACAGGGAAAAAGACAGCTTTACATGGGGCTATTACGTTTGAAGATGTTTCATTTTCCCATGCAGATATGCCGACTATAAAAAATATTTCGTTTAAAGCGGAAGCAGGACAGACCATCGGAATATTAGGTGAAACCGGCTCAGGCAAGTCTTCACTGCTTCACTTAATACCGCGTCTGCTGGAAAAGGACAGCGGTAACTTGCTTTTAGATAATGAAGAGATTTCAAATTTAGATATAAAGTCAATTAGACAGCAGATCAGTCTCGTCCCACAGGAGGTTCAACTATTTTCGGGAACGGTTAAAGAAAATATTGCCTGGGGGAAAGAAGAGGCCTCAGACGACGAAGTAATTGAAGCTGCAAAACAAGCTGAAATTCATTCATTTATTACTACACTTCCAAATGGGTATCATACGAATATCGGCCAGAAGGGTGTAACTTTTTCCGGAGGACAAAAACAACGGCTTTCCATTGCCAGGGCGCTCGTAAGGAAGCCGAAGATTTTAATTTTAGACGACAGCACAAGTGCACTTGATGCCCATACGGAAGCCAGGCTGCTTCAAACGCTGAAAAAGCAGGATTGTACTGTGCTGATGGTTGCCCAGAAGATCAGCTCCTTAAAAGAAGCTCATAAAATACTCATCTTATATCAAGGAAAGCTATTAGCTCAAGGTGTACACGAAACCTTGCTTGAGAAAAATTCATACTATCGTGAAGTTTACCAATCCCAGCAGGAGGACGTGATGTAATGGCAGAAAGAAATAACCGTGCACCAATCCGTCATCATCATGGGATTGGAACGAAGCCGCCGAAAGTTGACGATATGAAAACTACGATAAAACGTATTTGGAAGTATATGGCGCGAGAGAAAAAGCTGTTTTACAGTGTGATTATTATCCTGTTTATCAGTTCGGTTCTTTCTCTATTAGGGCCTTACCTTCTCGGAGTCGCTGTTGACCGGGTGATTGCTGATCCCGCCGGTAACACGCTGATAACGATGATTGGAATTCTGCTCGTTGTTTATGTTTTTCATTCGTTATTTCAATGGCTGCAGAATTACTGGATGATTGGTATTTCACAAAATACGGTATTTGAAGTGAGAAACCACTTATTTTCCCATCTGCAAAAACTGCCGGTTTTATTTTATCAGGAATATCAGCAGGGCGAGCTGATGAGCCGCCTGACGAATGACATTGAGAACGTCAGCCGTACGCTTAATACGGCCGTTGTTCAGTTTGTAACCAGTGTGCTTACGATTCTTGGAACGTTAATGATTATGCTCTGGCTTAGTCCGCTGCTCACACTATTGACGATAATGATTGTACCTGTGATGTATTTCGGAATGAAGTGGATCACAAAAAGAACGGGGCGATATTTTAAGGATCAGCAGAAGAACCTCGGTGATGTTAATGGATATGTTGAAGAAATGTTCTCAGGACAGATGATTATTTCAATGTTTTCCCGGGAAGAGCGGGTGATGGAGGAGTTTGAAGAAAAAAATGAGGCGCTGCGATCCTCAGGCTACTGGGCGCAGACGTATTCCGGCTTTATTCCGAAGCTCATGAATATGTTAAACAACGTCAGCTTTGCCATTATCGTCGGTGCCGGAGGACTGCTCGCGTTAAACGGCCATATTTCTATAGGGGTTATCGTAACCTTTACGACATATTCCCGACAGTTTACTCGTCCGCTGAATGATCTAGCCAACCAATATAACATGATTTTATCTGCAGTAGCCGGGGCTGAGCGGGTCTTTCAGGTGATTGATGAAGAAGAAGAGGCGCAGGATGAGCGGCAGGCTGAACCGCTGCCTGGTATCCGTGGGGATATTGAGTTTAAAAGTGTAGATTTTTCCTATAAAACAGGGGAGAAGACGCTTGAAGATGTCAGTTTTCATGCTAAACCAGGGGAAACGGTGGCACTGGTCGGCCCTACAGGTGCAGGGAAAACGACCATTATCTCTCTCCTCTCCAGGTTTTATGAAATCGATAGGGGAACGATTAAAATCGATGGGACCGACATTCAAAAGATCACTCGCAGCAGTTTAAGAAGCCAGATGGGCGTAGTTTTGCAGGATGCGGTCATGTTCAACACAACGATAAGGGAAAATCTCCGCTATGGTCGTCTAGAGGCAGGGGATGAAGAAGTTGAGCAAGCAGCAAAAGCCGCTCATGCTCACGAATTTATCATGCAGCTGCCTGATGGATATGATACAATGCTTGATTCCGACGGCAAGGGTGTCAGCCATGGGCAGAGGCAGCTGCTTTCGATTGCCCGCGCCATGCTCGCCGACCCCGCACTTCTTATCTTGGATGAAGCGACAAGCAGCATTGATACGGTAACTGAGTTGAAAATTAATGATGCGTTAAGAAAGCTGATGAAAGGGCGGACGAGCTTTGTTATTGCTCACCGGCTGAATACGGTCCGCTCGGCTGATCAAATTCTTGTTTTACAAAACGGGAGAGTCACAGAAAAAGGGAATCATAAAGAGCTATTGCAGCTTGGCGGTTTTTATGCCGACCTTGTCAAAACACAGCAGGCCGATAAAGCTTCTGTTTAAAAAAGCCGCATTTATGTGCGGCTTTTTATTGAGAGGAAAGTCCAAATAATAAAAAATGAACGGTCCGATCAATTTCTATTTCATCTTCCCACTCGAGCTGGGGAGCTACGATAAAACGAGTAACCATTAAACCAATGACAGTGGTCATAACCATTCGAATAATTGAGGAGGATGGAAAATCAACAATAATTCCTTGTTGCTTGTAATGTTCAATTACTCTTTCAAACCGGGGATAAACCTCCTGTAAAAAAGTCGTCTGAAGCTGAACTTGAAGTTCTTCGTGAAAGGCGACTTCCTGCAGCATAATTTTCAAAAGTGGGGCATTATCTTTTACAAAATGATACCTGTTTTTAATGAGCGTTTTAAGAAGTTCTTCCAGGTTTTCCGGTGATTTCTCAAAAACTTCTTTTATAAAATGTGAAGCGAAAACAGGCAGAGTAAATCTGGCCATTACTGGGGTAACAATCGATATTAGCAGGTCTTTTTTTGTTTTGTAGTGTCGGAAAATTGTTCCTTCCGCCACGCCTGCTCTACTGGCGATTTCACTTGTAGAAGTTGAAGCATAACCCTTTTCAGCAAAGATTTCTACGGCAGCTTGTAAGATTAATGCTTGTTTAGGAGTTGTTTTTGTACCGCTTTCTTCAAGAATATGAAGTAAATCATTTAAATCACTCATAGTATCCCCCTTATTATTGAAACCATCTTACTATAGCCTTCTATATCTCTTCAAGGCTGTTATGTTAAGGGTAGTGAAGAGAAGGATAAAACCAAGTAAAATATACAAGTTTAATTGGATATCCTGAAGCGATTCTCCGCGAAGCATGATGGCTCGCATGGCATCTGCCCCATATGTGAGCGGCATGATTCTGCCAATTGCCTGAAGCCACTGTGACAGCCCTTCTATTGGGAAAAGTCCGGAAAAAAAGACTTGAGGGACAATAACTAAAGGAATGAATTGAATCATTTGAAATTCATTTTTCGCAAATGCGGATAATAAGGTGCCAAGACTAAGGGCGGATAAAGCTAATAAGAAAGTGACTAATAGCACATAAAAGAAATTTCCGTCCATAAAAACATCGAGTACGAAGATAGTATAGGCGGCTATTAAAATGGATTGGAAAATGGTAAAGAGTCCGAAACCGGATAAATATCCGAGGACGAGCTCCCACCGTTTCAAAGGTGTGGAAAGGATTCGCTCTAATGTCCCTTGCGTACGCTCCCTTAAAAATGAAACACCTCCGACAATAAATACAAAAAAGAAAACAAAAAAACCTATGAGAACCGGTCCTATATAATCAAATAAGTCCAGATCCGCGGCGCCATGAAGGAACTTGAAATCCGGCTGGAGATGATCTGGTTCTGAAAATGACTGTTGAAGTATCTTTTGAATGGAGGAGGTCGTATTAGGGTCACTTCCCTCTACGGTAATAACAGGCCTTTCTTTTTTCCATTCAAACACCGCTTCGATTGACTGGTTTGATAAACTTTTTTCTGCATCCTTTTTCGACATTCTCGTCAAGACGAGATCATCATTATTGATTTGTTCCACAATGCTGTCAGGGACATTTACGGCAGCTATATGGAATTTTTCCTGCTTACCGTTTAATACGAGCCACATTAAGGTGAGGACGAGAATAGGGGCCATAATCATTAAGGCCATGCTTCTTTTATCCCGGCGAAACTGTGAAAGAATACGGCTCATTACTGTCCAAGTATTCATTTTGTATCACCTCCATAGTATAAAAAAACATCTTCAATTGTCTTAGCACCAACTTTTTGTTTGAGCAGGTGAGGGGGGTCCTGAGCAATGATCCGCCCATCGAGCAGCATGGCCAGACGATCGCACTTTTCTGCTTCGTCCATAACATGAGTGGTTACGACTATTGTGACTCCTTGCTGTTTTAAACGATACAGTTCTTCCCAAATAGATTGTCTTAATACGGGATCAATCCCTACTGTGGGTTCGTCAAGAACAATAAGCTCAGGCTGATGAAGTAAAGCTGCAGCTAATGAAAGTCGGCGTTTCATTCCTCCTGAAAAGGTCTCTACTCTTTGGTCCAAATATTCACTTAGTCCCACAAGTTCCATTACCTCTTGAATTCTTATTTTCTTAGTGTTTTTCTGTAAACGATATATGGAAGCGAAGAAGTTTAAATTTTCATTGGCCGTCAGTTCTAAATAAAGTGCATCTGATTGAGCCATAAATCCATAACTCTTCATCTGCTTTAAAGAAGGCATTTCTTCACCATGAACAAAAATATTTCCCTTAGAAGGTTGAAGTAGACCTGTCATCAGTTTGACAAGAGTGGTTTTACCAGCCCCTGAAGGACCTAATAAACCAAAGATTTCTCCTTGATGTATGGTCATGTTGATGTCTTTCACAATCCACCTTTTACTGAAACGGTGAGAAACGTTCTGTAAATCCACCGATTTTTCCATAAAAATGACCTCCTTTTTGTGAGTGATTACTCACTTTTATAATAATGAGTTTCATGTGAATTGTAAAGTGAGTAATCACTTATAAATGATCGCTTAAAAAAAAGAGACAAGTTTTCCTGCCTAACCTGCATATATTGTTGTGAGGGAAGGGGCGATGATCGTGAAGAAGGCGTTTGTTTTTTCTGGGAAACGGGTGATCTTCACCTTGAGCACCATTATTATTTTAACAGCGGCACTGTTAGTGGGGAGTTCATTTCTAAGCGATTCTACCCCTGTATTTAACGGCGGGGAAAGAAACGGTGTTCGTCCGATTCAAATAGTCACAGGCGAATTTACGGCGAAAACACCTGAAGGAAAAACGATCGAAACATACCGCTGGGATCCAGGAACTATCTTTGTGAAAGAAGATGAACTATTGAAGGTCAGTATACTAGGGGTGAACGGCAAAGAGCATCCTTTTATCATTGAGGGGCTGGACAAGGCCGGGGTTGTAAAACAGGGGAGTGAGACGGTATTTGACCTTCAGTTTGACAAGCCGGGAGTCTATCGGCTGCTTTGTACAACCCATAAGGATTTTAAATCAAATGGTCCGATGATTGCTTATTTTATTGTTATGGAAAAGTAGAAAAGAAAAAGGCCACTACCCATTAACCTGGAGCGGCCTAAAAGTTTTTATGAAATTATCCGTTACCATTACCGTTATCGCCATTGCCAGGGAATAAAACAGGACATTGCGGCGGAATTGTTGGGTTTGGACACTGCTCAATAAGAATGTCGCGCGGCTCACAGAAATCAGCCACAAGTTCAAGAGTAACATCTGCAACACTTTGAATACTTTGACACAAGTTCAGCACGATATCTACACTTGTTAAAGTTTCTTCCGTACAGTTGACGGCTACATTACAATCAACATCAGAAATTCTTACAACGAGTCTAGTTCCTGTTGGAGCACAAAGGAAAATAGTCTCAGGAATTTCTATAGTTATTGGGCTGGTTTGTTCTACAAATGGAGTAGTGCCATCAAAACCGCTAAATTCTACGACAAGAGAAAGGGTTTTGATAAATGTAATTCTCTGCAATGTAACAAGAGCTCCGTCAATTACAAATGTACGGTCCTCACGTTCTCCAACTTCTACAACATCAACTTCAGCATTTGTAGGAAGAGGATCTCCGTTCTCGTCTACTAAAAAACATCTGGTCGAAAGTCCACTGACTGTAGCAGCACATGGATCGATCGGTAATACGTCAAAGGCCGCTGCAAGGACGGTCTGGTTAACACTTGCTTGAAGAATTACCCAGTCATAAACTTTTTCTGCATTTATACAGAGGAGTTCCTGGGCTCCCTGTAGTGATTGACTTTGCATGTCATCGACTCCTTTTCATTTTCGTGATTCAGTAACAGGATATGTTTAAAACCCTTGTATGTTACGTTATAAATGTCTATTTTCAGGAAAAACGTCCAAAATAGGCCAGATATCTAGAGAGAGCTTTTGTTTCATCACAATTTTTTTAAATGCGCCATAGGCTGAAATAAAAATGATCATCAGTTAGGAGGATTATAAATGGACGAAAAAAAATTAGAGCAACTTTCTGATGACCTTGTAAAAACTGCGGATTCAAACCCTGCCAAAGATGACATCATCCTGGAACAGCAGGAGGCGATTAAGCTGCTGCAGCAGGAGCTGGCCGAAGTGAAGGCTGAGCTGGAAAAGCTTAGAGCCGAAAAAGCTTTCCTTCCTTCTCAGAATCAGGCTAATAACACAAAGAACACTTCTCTCCGTCACCCGATTAAAATCAGGCCGGTTTCAAAAGAGCTTCCTGGTCAGGCGGGACCACCTGTAATAAAAGCAGGTATGGGTCAATCAGCCTCCCTTCCGAATAAGATTCCTCCCGTTCTTTATTCGCAATTAAGAAAGAAAAACAAAGAACAAAGAGCAGCTGTTAATAATAATGTATCTGTTAGAAAAATAAAAAATGAAGAAGTATTAAAACGGTCGGTTCTAAAGCATATTCTTCAAAACAAGAAAAGATAGCAGAATAAAAAAACATCTCTTCGCATAAGAGATGTTTTTTTTATAGCCTCCACACGTTAAAAGTGTCCAATATATCCCCGTTGAGCACTCCTTTTAAATCAACGAGTACAGAAGCTTCACTCTTCATTAATTTCTTTAATTGCTGTTTGCTAAGATGTCGAAATACATCATGAGAAACAGCCAATATTACGATATCTGATGGTTGAAGATCAGCCATAGACACAGCCGTAATACCTAAAGCTGCCAATTCTTCTTCAGAGGCTGCCGGATCACATACTGTTACATCAATATTATAATCTTTCAGCAATTCCACAATTTTTAATGCTTTTGAATTTCTTAAATCTGGGATGTTTTCTTTAAAAGTAACTCCCATAACGGCCACCTTTAAATTACTTACATTCATTTTTTCCTTAATGATTCTTTGAATTAATGACTGCGTGATAAAAGCAGGCATGCTGTCGTTTAATTTTCTGGCGGAAATTAAGAATGAGGGCTCATAACCGAATTTTTTAGACTGGTGGATTAAGTAGTAAGGATCAACACCAATACAGTGTCCTCCTACTAACCCCGGGATAAAGGGGAGGAAATTCCATTTCGTATTAGCTGCTTCAAGTACTTGATACGTATCGATATTCATATAATGAAAGATGTGACTCAGCTCATTCATGTAAGCAATATTTATATCTCTTTGTGTGTTTTCCACGACCTTGCTTGCTTCTGCCACTTTAATGGAAGGGGCTTGATAAACCTCGGCTTCCAGAATGCTCTGATAGACGTGCGTGATTTTTTCAAGGGAAACTTTATCTTGAGAGGCGACGACTTTATTAATTGTTTTAAATGTGTGAATTTTATCTCCTGGATTAATTCGTTCTGGAGAATACCCGACGAAAAAGTCACTCCCTGCTTTTAATTGAGAATTTTGCTGGAGTATGGGGATACACACATCCTCTGTCGTCCCTGGGTAAACGGTCGATTCATAGACAACAATGGTACCTTTAGAAAGGTTTCGTCCGATTACAGCAGATGCCTTTTTTATTGCTGTTAAATCAGGTTCTAAGTCATCACTTATTGGAGTTGGAACGGCTACAATAATAAATCCGCACGTGTTTAGGTATTCTTCTTCAGTAGTGAAGTGAATGGAAGATTTCTTAAGCTGCTCCCTGGTTACTTCTCCTGTTATGTCCTGATGCCGGGACAGCTGATCTACACGCTTTTGGTTTACGTCATATCCAATCACTTTATATTTTTCGGCGAAGCTGACAGCTACTGGCAGACCTACGTAGCCCAGCCCTACCAAACCTATAGTGAGTGAAGGCGCTGATCCCTCCCAAGATTCTTCCTTTATCGATGTCATTTAAACATGTTCCTTTCATAAGTCCGTGATCTATTACTTTATATGAAACGTTTATAAATAGCGTGAGTAGGCGGATATAAAACAGGCTTCCGCACCAGATGAAAATCATTTAGCCGTGGCTGTATGGGTGGCGTTCAATAACTTATTAGGGAGTTTACTGATTCGACAAAAGAGAAGGAGAATCAAAATGTTGCCATTTATTGATTTAAAGAAGCAGTTTCAGGCAAATGAGGCAGAGATTTTGATTGAAATACAGGAAGTAATAAGAAGTGGCCAGTACATCTTAGGCCCAAAGGTTAACAAATTAGAAAGAAAAATAGCTGACTATGCAGGTGTGGATCACGCGGTAGGTGTGGCAAACGGAACCGATGCCCTTGTATTGACCCTTGAAGCATTTGATATAGGAAAGGGGGATGAAGTCATAACCACTCCTTTTACCTTTTTTGCGACAGGAGAAGCAATAGCAAGAGTAGGAGCCACTCCGGTTTTTGTGGATGTGGAAGATAAATATTACACCCTTGATCCAGGAAAGATTGAGGAAAAAATAACATCTTCTACAAAAGCGATCATGCCTGTTCACATTTTCGGTCAGTGTGCTGATATGAAGAAAATAAATAAAATAGCTGAAAAACATAGCTTGTATGTAATAGAAGATGCATGCCAGGCATTTGGGGCCTCACATCATGGTGAGAAAGCCGGCAGCCTGGGAGATGCGGCATGTTTTTCTTTCTTTCCAACAAAGAACTTAGGAACGATGGGTGATGGAGGCATCATCTTGACTTCTCATAAAGATATCGCAGAAAAGATTCGTATGCTTCGTGTTCATGGAAGTGTGACAAAGTATTATCATGATGTTCTTGGCCATAATAGCCGTTTAGATGAAATACATGCTGCAGTTTTACTTGTCTGTTTAAATCATCTGGATGAATGGAATGAGCAACGCCGAAAGATTGCTGCTAAATATAATGACTTCATTACACATCCCTTAATAACTACTCCTAAAGATGCTTCACACAATCGCCATGTATATCATTTATATTGTGTGAAAACAGATCAGAGGGATCAACTGGCTGAATACCTTAACCGCTCAGGAATATCTACAGGAGTTTATTATCCTCAATGTTTGCACCTTCAGAAAGCTTTTCAGCTGTATAACAATAAACGAGGAGATTATCCCGTCTCTGAAACTCTATCAGAAAGTTTACTGGCTGTTCCGATATTTCCATATTTAGAGGAAAGTCACCAGGATCAAGTGATTGCTGCGATTAATAATTGGAAGTGTTCCTCATGCTGAGGGTTGGTTTAATTGGCTGCGGATACATTGCCCAAAAGCATATCTCGACAATAGCTAAGGTTAAAAATTTAAAGCTGATCAGTTTAAGTGATCTGGACACTAAACGAATGGATGAAATGGAAAAGTTTCACCAGCAGGAATCGTTGCAGTCAAACTCTCTTTCAAAATTTAAGGATTATGAGGAGATGCTTGGCGATTCTTCCATTGACGTTGTCATTATTGCTGTTATATCAAGTCTTCATGCCCGTATGGTGAAAGAAGCTCTTCAAGCCGGTAAGCATGTTGTTGTTGAAAAACCATTGGCTTTATCCATAAAAGATGCAGAAGAAATAGTGAAACTCGCAGATGTCCACAACAAAAGAGTGCTGGTTTGTCACCAGATGAGGTATAGGCCGTTGATTTCAAAGGTGAAAGAGTTAATTGATAACGGAAAGCTTGGTGCCCCTTACCTTGGTGTCGCTTCTCTCCGGTTAAACCGATCCATTGACTATTATAAGTCGGCATCTTGGCGGGGGAAATGGAGCACAGATGGAGGCATGCTGATTAATCAGGGCATACACTTAGTGGATCTTTTGATTTGGTTTCTTGGCGACATTAACTCTGTTTATGGCGATCTCGGTCATTATCTGCCTGTAAAGGAAACGGAAGATACGGCCGCTGCTGTCTTTACGTTTAAGAATCAGGCGAAAGGTATTATAGAGGCTAATACAGTTACACAGCCTAATAACTTAGGGTTTGGGCTTTCTCTGTTTTGTGAGCATGGAACGATTAGTATTGAAGGAGCAGGGCTTAATCAGGTCGTGCGCTGCCATGTTTCGGGCCATCCTGAAATGGAAGAAATATTAAAGAAACTGAGCAGTGATCACGAGGACCGTTTTTATATGTATCAAAACTTTGTAGAAAGTGTTCTTGACGATGAGATTGAGTTAGTGGCTGACGCGCGAGAAGCTAAGCGGGCATTGGAAGCTATCTTTGGTATCTATAAATCCCATCAAATGACGACACCTGTTTATTTTCCAATCACTCAATTTTCAACTGGAGATATGAAAAAGAGGGGGAGCGATGGATGATAGATCCAACAGCATCTATAGGAGCAAATGCAGAACTTGGAGAAGAAGTGATTATTGAACAGGGAGTCACCATAGGAGAAGGAGTCACGATTGGTCATCATGTCGTTATAAAAAAAGATACCTCCGTTGGAAATTTTGTAAGGATTGATGACCACAGTGTAATTGGCAAGATGCCGGGGACCAACAAAAAAATGGCCAGAAAACCATCCTCTCAGCTGAAGCCTCTAGTCATTGGAGATGAAGTAACAATTGGAGCTAATTGTGTCCTTTACTGTGGAAGTACGATAGAAAATGGCGTATTTGTAGGTGATTTGGCGAGTATTAGAGAAAAAGTCACAGTAAAGGAAGACAGTATAATAGGAAGGAATGCAATTATAGAAACCAGTACTGAAATTGGCCGAAGAGTAACGATTCAGACAGGATGCTATGTAACGGCAGATATGTTCATTGAAGATGAAGTGTTTATGGGACCTTGTGTATCTACATCTAATGATAAATATATGGGGAGCGGAGGCTCTCCCCATGCAGGACCTATTTTAAGAAAAGGAGCAAAAATCGGAAATAATGCCACATTGCTTCCTGGAATTGAAATTAAAGAGAATGCCATTGTAGGAGCAGGGGCGGTCGTTACAAAAGATGTTCAGGCAGGGTGTGTAGTGGTGGGGAGTCCTGCAAGAGTTTTACGAAGTAAAGCCGGTGGATAATTTATTCACTCGGCTTTTTTAAATGAAGCATTCAATGATTTTCTAGTAGTTCTGTCTCTGTGTGATAGAAACATTTTTTGAAAATAGGGATAGCTTCACTACTCACGCCAATCACTTTAGACATAAGATATCTGGAGTTTCAATAATAGCACAAATTTTTATTGAAATATCTGTTTTATGATAGGAGGGAAACAATTGTCTATTAACAATTTAATTTTTAATGGCGGTTTTGAGACAGGAGACTTAACAGGTTGGGATTCCTTTAATACAACCATCTCTGGTGAAAATCATACGGGTGATTTTTCAGCAAGATTTGGTGCAGGAGTTGCCCCAGCCTACCTTTCTCAAACCGTACCAGCAAGTGAAGGACAAAGTTATGAGTTTTTGGTTTCTTTATCTAAATCAACGACGGCAAACAGTCCATATATTTTTCTGCAAGTTATTTTCCGAGATGCGTTTGATAACTTCCTTGGTTATGGGTTGGATGCCCAAGTAGATTTTGGAGCATTACCGATCATCACAAATGATACGTGGTTAGAAGTATATCTTACTACGAGTCCAGCGCCTGCAGGAACCACTCAAGCGGAGGTTCTTATTTCTAAGCCATCAAGCGCTTTAAATACACCGGCTGTTTTTGTTGACGATGTATCACTTTTAGAAGCTGAAGATGTAGGAGCGACAGGTCCGACAGGAGCGCCCGGCCCAACAGGAGCCACCGGCCCAACGGGAGTCCCGGGTCCAACGGGTCCAACGGGTCCAACCGGTCCAACAGGCCTAACAGGAGCGACAGGTCCAACCGGCGCCCCAGGACCTACAGGAACGACAGGTCCAACAGGAGTGACAGGCCCAACTGGGATACAGGGACCTCCAGGGGGAGCAACAGGAGCTACCGGTCCAACCGGTCCGACAGGCCCAACAGGAGCAGGAGTTACCGGTCCAACTGGTCCAACAGGACCACCAGGAATAACAGGACCAACAGGACCAACAGGACCAACCGGTCCTTCGGGAATAACAGGTCCAACTGGGCCAGGTATTGGTCAAATAGTTGGGTCTCAATCAACTGATGGAGCTATAGTTATAGATCCTGATACAGAAACTACAATTCTTACAGTGAATGTTGACACTATAGAAGGCCAGACATTGAAGATAGATTCAATGGCTCAAGTATTTAATTTTAGCTTGGATCCAGGTGCCTATCAATATTCACTCGAATACCGCCTATACCGGAATGATGACCTGCTTACAACATTCTTTGTAACCGGGGCAGGTACTGCTGGTGCAACACCAGATGTTTTCACTGAGCTTCCAAATCTCACCTGGCTTGATAGTGATCAAGGAACAGGAACACAGACTTACACGGTACGTCTTTTTGCAGATCTAGCAAGTAATACCAACGTATCAACTTTTACAGCTGGAACCAGATCGATAAATATCATTGTCTTTGAATAGTAAGAACTAAGGCTTCGGAATACTCCGAAGCTTTTTAATATAAATAATATTTATTTCTTTTTTGTCCAAACCTTTAAAGAAAAGCACCATACCTTTAATAAAGGAAGTATATTTGCTTCTAAACTATGAATGAAAGGAGGTGAGTTTAAATGATCGAGAACCGAATTTTAAATGGAGGATTTGAATCAGGGTCACTTGCTCCCTGGGTAGGTTTTAATGCAACCGTCACTCCATTGGCAAGTCACACAGGTAATTTTAGCGCACTTTTAGCTCCGCCTGGCAGTCTAGCCATACTCAACCAAGCTTTCCCTGTCAGTGAAGGGGAGAATTTTGAATTTCTTTCCTCCTTTGCCAGAGCAAGTAGTAACCCCAACCCAACTATATCCATCACTTTAACGTACTATGATGTAAGTTTGAATCCGTTAAGCACAGGTTTCACTATAAATATTCCTGTGAATAGACTTTCAGCCGTTGGGGAGTGGTTAGAAGTCTATGGAACTTCTACTCCAGCCCCAGCCGGGACAGTGAGCGGTGTTTTATCTATTCGAAAGCTTCCTCTAGCAGGAACCTCTAACGTTTATGTAGATGATGTTGCTTTATTAACGGTTGAAGGAACAGGTACCACTGGGCCGGCAGGAGCCACTGGAGCAACAGGAGCAACAGGAGCCACGGGAGCGACAGGAGCCACAGGAGCCACGGGAGCTACGGGAGTCACAGGAGCCACGGGAGCGACGGGAGTCACAGGAGCCACGGGAGCTACGGGAGTCACGGGAGCAACTGGTGCTACAGGAGCCACAGGAGTAACGGGAGCCACGGGAGCCACGGGAGCGACGGGAGTCACGGGAGCGACAGGAGCCACAGGAGCTACAGGAGTAACGGGAGCCACGGGAGTAACCGGAGTAACTGGAGCGACCGGGGCCACTGGAGTAACCGGAGCGACAGGAGCAACAGGGGCCACCGGAGTAACTGGAGCGACCGGAGCCACGGGAGCTACGGGAGTCACGGGAGCAACTGGTGCTACAGGAGCCACAGGAGTAACGGGAGCCACGGGAGCCACGGGAGCGACGGGAGTCACGGGAGCGACAGGAGCCACAGGAGCTACAGGAGTAACGGGAGCCACGGGAGTAACCGGAGTAACTGGAGCGACCGGGGCCACTGGAGTAACCGGAGCGACAGGAGCAACAGGGGCCACCGGAGTAACTGGAGCGACCGGAGCCACGGGAGCTACGGGAGTCACGGGAGCAACTGGTGCTACAGGAGCCACAGGAGTAACGGGAGCCACGGGAGCCACGGGAGCGACGGGAGTCACGGGAGCGACAGGAGCCACAGGAGCTACAGGAGTAACGGGAGCCACGGGAGTAACCGGAGTAACTGGAGCGACCGGGGCCACTGGAGTAACCGGAGCGACAGGAGCAACAGGGGCCACCGGAGTAACTGGAGCGACCGGAGCCACGGGAGCTACGGGAGTCACGGGAGCAACTGGTGCTACAGGAGCCACAGGAGTAACGGGAGCCACGGGAGCCACGGGAGCGACGGGAGTCACGGGAGCGACAGGAGCCACAGGAGCTACAGGAGTAACGGGAGCCACGGGAGTAACCGGAGTAACTGGAGCGACCGGGGCCACTGGAGTAACCGGAGCGACAGGAGCAACAGGGGCCACCGGAGTAACTGGAGCGACCGGAGCCACGGGAGCTACGGGAGTCACGGGAGCAACTGGTGCTACAGGAGCCACAGGAGTAACGGGAGCCACGGGAGCCACGGGAGCGACGGGAGTCACGGGAGCGACAGGAGCCACAGGAGCTACAGGAGTAACGGGAGCCACGGGAGTAACCGGAGTAACTGGAGCGACCGGGGCCACTGGAGTAACCGGAGCGACAGGAGCAACAGGGGCCACCGGAGTAACTGGAGCGACCGGAGCCACGGGAGCTACGGGAGTCACGGGAGCAACTGGTGCTACAGGAGCCACAGGAGTAACGGGAGCCACGGGAGCCACGGGAGCGACGGGAGTCACGGGAGCGACAGGAGCCACAGGAGCTACAGGAGTAACGGGAGCCACGGGAGTAACCGGAGTAACTGGAGCGACCGGGGCCACTGGAGTAACCGGAGCGACAGGAGCAACAGGGGCCACCGGAGTAACTGGAGCGACCGGAGCCACGGGAGCTACGGGAGTCACGGGAGCAACTGGTGCTACAGGAGCCACAGGAGTAACGGGAGCCACGGGAGCCACGGGAGCGACGGGAGTCACGGGAGCGACAGGAGCCACAGGAGCTACAGGAGTAACGGGAGCCACGGGAGTAACCGGAGTAACTGGAGCGACCGGGGCCACTGGAGTAACCGGAGCGACAGGAGCAACAGGGGCCACCGGAGTAACTGGAGCGACCGGAGCCACGGGAGCTACGGGAGTCACGGGAGCAACTGGTGCTACAGGAGCCACAGGAGTAACGGGAGCCACGGGAGCCACGGGAGCGACGGGAGTCACGGGAGCGACAGGAGCCACAGGAGCTACAGGAGTAACGGGAGCCACGGGAGTAACCGGAGTAACTGGAGCGACCGGGGCCACTGGAGTAACCGGAGCGACAGGAGCAACAGGGGCCACCGGAGTAACTGGAGCGACCGGAGCCACGGGAGCTACGGGAGTCACGGGAGCAACTGGTGCTACAGGAGCCACAGGAGTAACGGGAGCCACGGGAGCCACGGGAGCGACGGGAGTCACGGGAGCGACAGGAGCCACAGGAGCTACAGGAGTAACGGGAGCCACGGGAGTAACCGGAGTAACTGGAGCGACCGGGGCCACTGGAGTAACCGGAGCGACAGGAGCAACAGGGGCCACCGGAGTAACTGGAGCGACCGGAGCCACGGGAGCTACGGGAGTCACGGGAGCAACTGGTGCTACAGGAGCCACAGGAGTAACGGGAGCCACGGGAGCCACGGGAGCGACGGGAGTCACGGGAGCGACAGGAGCCACAGGAGCTACAGGAGTAACGGGAGCCACGGGAGTAACCGGAGTAACTGGAGCGACCGGGGCCACTGGAGTAACCGGAGCGACAGGAGCAACAGGGGCCACCGGAGTAACTGGAGCGACCGGAGCCACGGGAGCTACGGGAGTCACGGGAGCAACTGGTGCTACAGGAGCCACAGGAGTAACGGGAGCCACGGGAGCCACGGGAGCGACGGGAGTCACGGGAGCGACAGGAGCCACAGGAGCTACAGGAGTAACGGGAGCCACGGGAGTAACCGGAGTAACGGGAGCCACCGGAGTAACTGGAGCGACCGGAGCCACCGGAGTAACTGGAGCGACCGGAGCCACGGGAGTAACCGGAGCGACAGGAGCAACAGGAGCCACCGGAGTAACTGGAGCGACCGGAGCCACGGGAGTAACCGGAGCGACAGGAGCAACAGGGGCCACCGGAGTAACTGGAGCGACCGGAGCCACGGGAGTAACCGGAGCGACAGGAGCAACAGGGGCCACTGGAGTAACGGGAGCGACCGGAGCCACGGGAGCCACCGGAGCCACTGGGCCAACGGGAGCAACAGGAGTCACGGGAGCAACAGGAGCCACGGGAGCAACAGGAGTCACGGGAGCCACCGGAGCCACGGGAGTCACGGGAGCCACAGGAGCCACGGGAGCCACCGGAGTCACGGGAGCGACCGGAGCCACGGGAGCCACCGGAGCGACAGGAGCTACAGGAGCCACCGGAGTAACTGGAGCGACCGGAGTCACCGGAGCCACAGGAGCCACGGGAGTAACTGGAGCCACGGGAGTCACCGGAGCGACCGGAGTCACCGGAACCACGGGAGCCACCGGAGCTACAGGAGTAACCGGAGTAACGGGAGCCACCGGAGCTACAGGAGTAACTGGAGCCACGGGAGCCACAGGACCAACAGGAGCTACAGGACCAACAGGAGTAACCGGAGCCACGGGAGTAACGGGAGCCACGGGAGCTACAGGAGCTACAGGACCAACAGGAGTAACCGGAGCCACAGGAGCCACCGGAGCCACCGGAGCCACCGGAGTAACTGGAGCGACCGGAGCCACAGGAGCGACCGGAGCCACGGGAGCTACAGGAGCCACGGGAGCTACAGGAGCCACGGGAGCAACCGGAGTAACTGGAGCGACCGGGGCCACTGGAGTAACCGGAGCGACAGGAGCAACAGGAGCAACAGGGGCCACCGGAGTAACTGGAGCGACCGGAGCCACGGGAGTAACCGGAGCGACAGGAGCAACAGGGGCCACTGGAGTAACTGGAGCGACCGGAGCCACGGGAGCCACCGGAGCCACTGGGCCAACGGGAGCAACAGGAGCCACGGGAGCAACAGGAGCCACGGGAGCAACAGGAGTCACGGGAGCCACCGGAGCCACGGGAGTCACGGGAGCCACAGGAGCCACGGGAGCCACCGGAGTCACGGGAGCCACGGGAGCAACTGGGGCAACAGGAGTTACAGGGGCAACAGGAGTTACAGGAGCAACAGGAGCGACCGGAGTAACTGGAGCAACCGGAGTAACTGGAGCAACAGGAGTAACTGGAGCAACAGGAGTAACTGGAGCAACAGGAGTAACTGGAGCGACC
>NZ_LT800499.1:407196-542650 GCF_900166625.1 Halobacillus massiliensis
CACGGGAGTCACGGGAGCCACAGGAGCCACGGGAGCCACCGGAGTCACGGGAGCCACGGGAGCAACTGGGGCAACAGGAGTTACAGGGGCAACAGGAGTTACAGGAGCAACAGGAGCGACCGGAGTAACTGGAGCAACCGGAGTAACTGGAGCAACAGGAGTAACTGGAGCAACAGGAGTAACTGGAGCAACAGGAGTAACTGGAGCGACCGGAGTAACTGGAGCAACAGGAGTAACAGGAGTAACAGGAGCCACGGGAGCAACTGGGGCTACAGGAGTGACCGGAGCCACGGGAGCGACAGGGGCCACAGGACCAACAGGACCAACAGGACCAACAGGAGCCACTGGACCGACGGGACCACCGGCAGCAGCTATTCTAGTTGCTGAAAACGCCGGACCTATTACAATCTTTGATGGAATTACAGTATTAAATGCTGAGGACATTCGACTGTTAGAGTTGACTAGCGCTTCTGTAACGGAAGGAAAACCGGTTAAAATTGATTTTGCATTATCTGTAGAGGTCACTGCTTCGACCGACTTAACTTTTAATTTTGAAGTTGGGGTATATCGAGACGGAAATTTAATTGAAACAAGGGAGCTTCAGAGGTCAATTACTGAGGGAACACATATTTTCCCGATGTATAGTACTTGCGTAGATGAACCAGCTAATAGTGGAACTGCTACCTACGACTTAAGATCAATTTTTACAAGCTCAAATACAGCTACAGTGACTGTTAGTAATATGGATCTAAATGTTACCGTATTCTACTAATAAAACATGAAAAGGCGTGCCAAGTGCACGTCTTTTCTTATGAATTAGGTTTTAAAACATACCCTTATACCTGTTAGTCATACATTAATGGGGAGTGAACTTTTGAAAGGGGATGGAGAAGTTGGTGACGATCAGTTTATGTATGATGGTCAAAAATGAAGAAGAGGTATTAGCCAGGTGTCTTGATACAGTGAAAGACCTTGTAGATGAGATCAATATTGTAGATACGGGGTCCACAGACCGAACGGTAGAGATTGCTAAGGAGTATACCGATCGAGTCTTCTTTTTTGAGTGGACGGGAAAGTTTACGGATGGACGGAATGAGTCGTTTAAATATGCAACAAAGGATTATATTCTTTATTTGGATGCTGATGATGTCATCCTCGAAGAAGACCGGGAAAAATTTAAGAAGCTTAAAGAAACGCTCGATCCATCGGTTGATTCGGTTTCTATGTTTTATAATGCCGGGACGGATGAATTCGGCAATGTAACCCTTCAGTACCGCAGAAACAGGTTAGTCAAAACGAGTAAAAATTTTAAATGGGGCGGGGATGCCCATAATTATTTAAATGTTTATGGAAACATAATAAATTCCGATGTTGCGATTACCCATAAAAAAATCAAGCATTCCGTGGGCAGAAACCTGGAAATTTACAAGAAGAAAATCGAAAATGGAGATGTCTTCAGTGCCAGGGACTGGTTTTATTATGGTAATGAGCTGAGGGAGAACGGACATCACGAGGAAGCGATTAAAAGTTATACAAAGAATATTGCAATGAGTGACGGCTGGGTCGAGGATAAAGTTTACGCCTGTATTAACAGGGCGGATTGCTACAGATTTACCAATAATCTTGAAAAAGAATTGGAATCTTTATACGAATCCTTTAAGTTTTCTAAAACTCCTCGTGCAGAAACCTGCAGCCGAATTGGGTATAATTTTCAGAGGAAGAGAGATTTCCAATCGGCAATTTATTGGTATGAGCTCGCGACTACCTTAAAGTCAGATCCAAATCGCTGGAGTTTTCAATACCCTGCATACTCTACGTGGTATCCGCATCTACAGCTTTGCGTTTGTTATTATAACCTTCAGGATTTTGAAAATTCTTATTACCATAACGAGAAAGCACGTGAATATAGACCTCAGGATGAAAGAGTACTTTTAAATAAGGACTTATTAGAAAAGAAACTTAACATTAAACCAGCTGAAGAAAGTAAAAAGCAGGAATCAGAAGAAGAGCAGTCATCAGCTTCAAAAGAAGATGTATGAATTAATAAAAAAGAGTTAGGGACAGCTGCCCTGACTCTTTTTTATTTAAGCAATGACATGGCTTCATAGTCAGCAATTAAAGTAAGGTTCGGATGTCTTTTTAAGACAGAAGCAGGGAAATCTTCCGTAATCTCATCTTCGACCAGACGAAGAATAGCTTCTGCTTTCTTTTTTCCTGAAGCAATCAATAAAATTTCCGAGCTCTCCATAATGGACTGGATACCCATCGTAATTGCGTGAGTGGGGACGTCATCTTTATTTGAAAAATACCTTGCATTTGCCTTGCGAGTGGATTCCGTCAGCTCAACCACATGGGTTCGGCTGTTAAATGAAGTGCCTGGCTCGTTAAACCCGATATGTCCATTCTGGCCAATCCCGAGCAGCTGAAGGTCAATTCCGCCCAGCTGTTTAATCACCTGATCATACCTTTTGCATTCACCATCTAAATCTTCCGCAAGTCCGCGAGGCAGATGAGTATGAGAAGCAGGAATATCCAGATGCTGAAATAGGTGCTCATCCATATAGGTGTGATAACTTTGTGGGTGGTCATCGGCCAGCCCTACATATTCATCAAGGTTTACTGTGTAAAACTTTTGAAAGCTTTCCTTTTTCTGAAGATGCAAGTGAATGAGTTCCCTGTATGTCCCTAAAGGAGTTCCGCCGGTAGCTAATCCTAACACAGTGTTTGGCTTGCTTTTAACCTGTTCATAAATCACTCCTGCGGCTTTTTGACTCATTTCCTCATATGACGCTGTTTCTATCAACTTCATTTGTCTTCCTCCTCCCTTAAAATCGTTTGGAAGTAAATTTGAACGTATACTTTTCGCTTCTAAAATAAAGCTTAGTAAATTCAAAAACCGTATCATCTTCCAGGTAGGCCCATAAATTCATCGATAATATAGAAGAGTCATTGGCTAAATGTAAAATTTCTTTTAATTCCTCATCAGGCGTCATCGGGAGGATTTCTCCCTGTCTTTCTTTAATAACATATCCTTTTCGTTCGACATACTCATATTTTGATTTTGTCATTACTTCTACTGACAAATCAGGAAATAAAGACACAGGCATGTAAGTTTCTTCAAGAATCATCGGTTCTTCATCAGCACAGCGCAGACGACGGATAAAGAAGACCTTCTCTCCTTCTAGAAGACGAAGTGTCTCACGAATAGAGTCTTTTGGCTGCTGCATTGAAAATTCAAGGATCTGGTTAGTCGGCTCCTGGTTAAGGTGAAGCATCTCTTCTGTAAAACTTTGCAGCCGGTAAATATCATGCTCGATTTTTGTGTTTTTTACATAGGTACCGCTTCCTCTAACTTTGTAAAGAATATCTTCTTTCACTAGAAGCTGAATAGCTTGTCTGATCGTTACGCGGCTTACGTCATATTTAACCGCTAATTTATTTTCAGAAGGAATGGCCTCATCTTTATTTAGTTTTGAGGAGACAATGTCCTTTTTTATTTGGTATGCCACTTGTTTATATAGGGGAGAACTCGTGTTCAAAGTCTTTCACCGTCCCTTGGAAGTATCAACAACTTGTATTGTTATTTAATACAACTATAAACCATTTTGTTACATAATTCATTATTGAAATTAATTTTAATGAGAATCGATGTTTTCTTCTACGGTATTTTATCCCTAAACATTTAATAATACTAATTAAAACATATTCGGTATTGAATTTGTATTATTTTAATGATATAACTGAATTAACACATAATTTTGAAGGGAGAAGCCGCATGAAAAAACAGCGTCTTGTAGTAGCAGGAAGTGGAAGTACTTACACCATGGGAATGATGATGAGCCTAATTGAAGAAAAAGATCGATTCCCTTTAAAAGAGATTGTCTTTTACGATATTGATGAACAGCGGCAGGAGCGAAATGCGAAAGCCACAGAAATATTATTAAAAGAAAGATATCCAGAACTGGAATCATTTTCTTATACAACAGATAAAGCGAAAGCCTTTGAGGGTGCAGACTTCGTGTTTGTACAAATTCGTACAGGCGGGCTTGCGATGCGAGAGCAGGATGAACAAATTGCATTACGGCATGGAGTCGTCGGGCAGGAAACTTGCGGTCCGGGCGGCATGGCATACGGAATTAGATCTATTAAAGATATGATTCAGCTTGTGAAAGACATCCGGAAATATTCGGGAGATGCCTGGATTTTAAATTATACAAATCCTGCCGCCATCGTAGCGGTGGCATTAGAAAGAGAATTTCCAAACGATCAAAAGTTATTGAATATATGTGATATGCCGATCGCAATTATGATCAGCTATGCAAAGCTGCTAGAGGTAAACGTCTGGGAGCTTGTACCTGAATACTTCGGACTGAATCACTTTGGATGGTTTACAAAAATCTATGATAAAGAAGGCAATGACCATACCGAACGATTGAAAAATTTAATCATTGAAACAGGGTTTACACCGGAAGATACGGAAATCGCTAATGATGTGTCATGGCAGAAGACCTTTGAGCAGGCGAGGAAAATGCTGATCGACTTTCCTGAGTTTTTACCAAATACGTATTTACAGTATTACTTGTATCCAAACCAGATGGTTGAGAAAGAAGATCCTGACCATACGAGGGCCCGTCAGGTTATCGATGGAAGACAAAAACGTGTCCACGATACCTGTGACAAGATTATTGAAGAGGGGACAGCCGAGAATGCTGATCTTCATGTCGATATTCATGGAGTGTTCATGGTAAGGGCAGCTGAATCACTCGCTTATAATCTGGCAGAAAGATTTATTGTCATTGTTAAAAATAACGGGATTATTCCAAACCTGCCGAAAGAGGCGATGGTGGAGGTGCCGAGCCTGCTGACGAGTCAAGGGCCTAAACCATTTGCAGTCGGCGAAATCCCCCTCTTCTATAAAGGCTTAATCGAAGGACAGCTTGCCTACGAGCAGCTTGTCGTTGATTCATATTTTGAGAAGAGCAGACAGAAACTAATACAAGCTCTAACTCTAAACCGTACCGTCGTGAATGTAGACAAAGCAAAAGCGGTTGTGGACGATATGCTGGAAGCTAATAAAGGATACTGGCCGGAATTTAAATAACGGGGCTTGAGGTGAAATGTATGAAAAAGCTGATTATTAACGCAGATGACTTCGGATATTCAAGGGGGGTGAACTATGGCATAATCGATTCTCACCGAAATGGTGTGTTAACTTCTACGACGTTTATGACAAACATGCCGGGACGGGACCATGCCGCTGAGCTGGCTAAAGAAAATCCAAACCTTGGGGTAGGTGTTCACTTAGTCCTGACCTGCGGGCGCCCGCTGCTTGACAGCCATCGAACAATTGTGGATTCCAATGGGGACTTTCGAAATTTAAAATTTTATAAAGGTGCTTTTACGATTGATTATGATGAAGTGTATAAAGAGTGGAAAGCACAAATCGAGAAATTTCTTTCTTACGGGTTAACACCGACTCATTTAGACAGCCATCACCATATCAATTCATTTGGGCAGATGCCGGAGGTTTTTCTAAGGCTGGCTGAAGAATACAGCTTGCCTGTTAGAAACAACATGGATACGGAGAAGACAAAGGATCTTATAGAAAAAGAGATAAAAACGACAGATTCATTTGCTTATCTAATCGAAACCTCTTTGAAGAATAAAGCAGCACTTGACGAACTATTTGCGGAATCAGAATCAGTAGAGGTAATGGCCCATCCGGCTTATTTGGACAAAAAACTATTGTCGACCTCTTCATTTACTTATCCGAGGGTGGATGAAGTTGAATTTTTAACGGATCCAGACAGAGTAAAGCTGATAGAGTCACGAGTCGACATTGTATTAACGACATTTGAGGAGCTTTAATAGGTTCAGTTTTATGTTCTTCATAGAACTGTTCTGAATTAATAAGGGGGAGAAATGATGAAAAGCTTTATGCAGAAGTTAGGGAAGTCGCTGCTCATTCCAATTGTTGCCCTGCCTATTGCTGGTCTGACGCTTCGTTTAACCGCTGAGGATATGCTTAATATTCCGCTTTTTCAGGCTTCAGGAGTCATCCTTACACAAATGGATGCCTTAATTGCGATAGGGATAGCCATGGGACTCGCGAGAACGAAGGATAAAGGGATCCCTGCACTCACAGGTTTTCTAGCCATCATTGTGCTGAAAGAAGGCTTAAAGATCATGGATCCAGAGCTGAATATGAGTGTATTTGGCGGAGTCATGGCCGGGTTAATTGCTGCTTTTATTTATAACAAGTTTAAAAATGCCAGGCTGCCAAGTATGTTTGCTTTTTTCAGTGGAGAAAAATTCCCGATTACGATGATTATAATCACAATGATACCCGTTGCAGGTCTCATGTCTCTCGTCTGGCCATATCTTCAATCAGGCATTGATTCTTTTGGACAAACACTCGTTAATCTTGGAGCCGCTGGTGTCTTCATCTACGGATTCTTAAACAGGTTCCTTCTGCCGTTTGGACTGCACCATGTATTGAATACCTACACTTACTTTGGCTTAGGAAGTTATGAAACCGCTTCAGGAGAAGTGGTAGCAGGGGAGATCAACCGTTTTCTAAGCGGCGACCCGACGGCTGGTTACTTTATTGGCGGATTTTTCGTAACGATGCTGTTTGGAGTACCTGCGATTGCTCTCGCGATTACTAAAGCTGCAAAGAGAAGAAAACAGGAGACGAAAACGTTAATGTCCTCAGGTGCGGCCACCTCTTTTGTAACAGGGATCACCGAGCCAATTGAGTTTACATTTCTATTCACTTCTCCATTGCTTTACTTCATTCACTCCGTTTATACAGGTCTTGCAGGAGCCGTGCTTTATTTACTGCATATCCGCCACGGATTTTCCTGGGGTGCCGGAATAATCGACTATGTCGTTAACTTAAATCTATCAGACAACGGACTGATGATTATCCCAGTAGGATTGGCGTTCTTCGCTCTTTATTACTTTACCTTCTACTTCGTAATTATTAAACGGGATATCCCGGTAATCGGAAGAGAAGAAGACGTTGAATTCGGGGAAGAATCAACAGAAAAAGAGAAAGAATTAGAGCTTACTCATTCGAATCACGAATATATGGCGAAGAAAATTCTTCAGTATATCGGAGGAAAAGAGAATGTCATCGTCAACGATAACTGTATGACACGGCTGCGTCTTGAATTGAAGGATGTTAGTGTAGTCGATGAAGATAAAATTAAACAAACCGGAGCTCACGGTGTGGTTAAAATAGATAAAAATAATGTTCAAATTATCATTGGTTCTGAAGCGACGACTGTTAAACAGGAAATAGATAAATTTTTAGAAGAGTAGATAGCGGAATCATGCGAGGCTTCTGCTTGGAATACCCCCACTTCTCCTATCTCATTTCTGGTACTAATATATATGGAAAGTGGGTTTCGTTTGTCTTGGTTGCGGGATCTCACCTTGTTCTATACTCCTGTAAAGGTTTCATAGATTAAGGAGATTATTGTTCCGTTTACCGTGATAAAGAGGACCGGGCCTGGGGAAACAACTCGCTTTCCATGGGCGAACGGTGAGCTTCCTCGGGCTTTTAGCCCTCCGGGATCTCCCCCTGTTCTATCCTCCCATAGGAGTCTCGCTGTTTCCCCCGGCCCTTTATGTTTTCTTAGAGTAACGGAACCATAAAGCAAGAGGACTAAGGTATAGGATCTTCTTCCAAAAAAAGTGTTCCGTTTATACCATCAATGGTAAAAGAGGCTGGGAAATGGCGAGACTCCTGCAGGGAGATAGAGCCATGGTGAGATCCACGAGTGTAACGAGTTAGCTCACCGGCTCCCCGCGGAAAGGGAGTCATTTCCCAGCCTCGTTCCTCTTTATAAAGTAAACGGAACCGTCTTTACCCATTCTAAAAATGGGAAATAGCAGGCCTCCTACTGGAAGATAGTGACAGGGCGTGATCCGAGGGTGAAACGAGCTAGCTCACCGGCTCTCCACAGAAAGTGAGTGAATTCCCAGCCCCTTTTGCCTTTCAATAGTAGACGGATCAGCTCTTTCTCTATCACAATTGAGAAAAAACGGGTAATTTCCCAGCCTCTATTTTCATAACTATAGTAAACGGGACAGGCATAAACCAGGAAAGCTATTTCTGTGCCTCTTGGTCTGTCGGCATAATAATAGCGGCTACAATATATACGACAAGCAGGAAGCCGCTGCTTAAGAAAATACCGACAGCATATAAAATTCTCAGCAGGCTGGCATCAATGTCATAAATCTCGCTAATCCCGCCAAGGGTACCTGTCAGCATTTTGTTACTTGTGGATTTGTACAGTTTCTTTTTCATTTTTACCATCTCCTTCATGTAAATCCTTCGAGAATACAACCATATCAAGGGCCTGTATTCCATTTTCAAAAATCGGGTGGGGATAACTTAAAAAGAAATCTTTACGTATCCTTTCAAATCGGAATCCAGCTTTTTGATAAAAGCTTAAGTTAGCCAGGCTGGAATTGGCAGTCCCTACAATCATGCGGGCATATCCTTTTTGTTTATAAAGTTGAAAGGCTTCACCTATGACTGCCTTACCTATTCCTTTCCCTTGTTCACCTTCCTTTAAAGCTATATTTTTGATTTCGACCATATTGGCTTCAGGGAACGTAAACAGGCAGACACCGATATTATTTTGTTGATATTGGATAACATACATTTCACCTTCATTAATATACTCCATAATAATATCTTCATTCTCATCCGCTAACAGGAGAAGCGGCAGATAATCCTTGCGATTATGAACATGTTTTAAATAAGCCATTTCAAAATCTCCTTCTTAATTGCTGTTATTCTCTACGTCTAGTAAGAAAATTCGTTTCATTTTGAATTCATGTTACAATTTTTATAATAAACAAGTTCACGAGGAGGGGTTATATGCAGCGGAAAATATCGGTTGCCGGATGGTTGTTATTTTTGTGTGGGGGTGCGCTGTGGCTTTTTGGTATCGACTTGCCGATTGAGGAAGCGGATTCTGTATTGATCGGTTTAGGAGCGGTTCTGCTTCTCTTCTCAGGAATTATGAAAATGAACAGCCAGCAATCGTAATTTTCCTTGCTTCGGGCGTGGTGAGAAACCGCGCTTTTTTTGTTGTTTTATTTATTGCATAGATTTCAAAAATAGTAAATGCTAAAAAAGGGATTAAGATCGCTGTTACTGTTTTTAAAAAGATTATGGTAACATGAGAAAAGCGAAAAGTTCTGGAAACATAGGACGTTTTTCAGAAAAAGGAGTAGTGAACAATTAATGGCACAGCAGGATGAAAAAATATATGACTTAATCGGGGTAGGAATTGGACCTTTTAATTTAAGCCTCGCTGCTTTACTGGATGAGATAGATGAGACAGATACCTTATTCTTTGAAAAAAAGGAACACTTCGACTGGCATCCGGGGATGTTAATCGAAGGAACGAAGCTGCAGGTTCCTTTTTTAGCGGATCTCGTCACAATGGCTGATCCTACTAATAAACACAGCTTCCTAAATTACATTAGTGAAAATGACCGTATGTATCAGTTCTATTTTCTTCAGCGTCTTGATATTCCTCGCAGGGAATATAATGATTACTGCCAGTGGGCAGCCAATCGATTGGACAGCTGTAAATTCGGGTACCGTGTTACCTCCATTCAGCATGTAAGGGAAGACGAATCCTATTTCCTTGTAGATGTTGAGAACAATGCAGGTGATTCCAAGACGTACAGAACAAAGCATGTCGTTATGGGAACAGGGAGCGTACCGGCTATGCCTAAGTCATTTAAAGGACTTTCGAATAAAGATGTCTTCCATACAGCTGACTATGTACAAAATCAGGATCGATGCACAGCTGCAAAGTCTGTAACGGTCGTAGGGTCTGGCCAGAGTGCGGCAGAAACGTTTCGTGAGCTGCTGAAAGAGCAGCGTGAGCACGGCTTCCGTCTTGACTGGATTACCAGATCTTCGGGTTTTGCATCTATGGAGGAGTCTAAGCTGAGTCTGGAGCACTTTTCACCGGATTACGTCAATTATTTCTACAAGCTTCCCCAGGAGGATAAAGATAAGATTTTTGCTACTCAAGGGTTGTATTATAAAGGGATCAGCAACCATACGATTGAAGATATTTATAATCTTCTCTATGAGTATTCTATTGGGGATGATGAGTTAAATGTCGGGCTGCAAGTATTAACAGAGGTAAATGGTGTTAAGCAGAAAGGAGACGGTTACGTACTGGACTGCTATCACTGGCAGAAAAAAGAATCCTTTCAGCACGAAAGCGAAGTAGTGATCACAGCTACAGGTTATCAGCCGAATATCCCTGAGTTTATCCATTACTTAGAGGATTTTCTTGAATGGGATGACCGTGGCCGATATAAAGTAGAAGCCGATTACCGATTAAAGAAAACAAAAGATGTGCCTAATGAAATTTATGTACACAGCGGGATTTCCCATTCCCATGGTGTAGGTTCCACTAATCTTGGACTGGCTGTACATCGTAACAAAGTAATAATCAATCATTTGATGGGACGGGAAGTATTCAAGATTCCGGCAAAAGGAATCTTTCAATCATTTGATGTTCAACATTAAAGAACTGCATGGAGTGCTTATACAGCACCCGTGCAGTTTTTTTTATATTTTTTGTAAACGCTTACTAAGAGGCGGCTGTCGTATTTATTTATTTGAATGACATAAAACAGCAAAAAATACGGTTGACAGATTTTATTACAGGAGTGATAATAGCATAAATATACGATATTTATAATATTTATACATACAGATAAAAGAGGTGATGAACGATTGGAAATCGGTATAGTGGGCGCAACAGGATATGGCGGTGTAGAGCTGTTCAGGCTGTTAAACGGACATTCAAATGTAGAAAATATTCATCTGTATTCTTCTTCCCAGGCAGGTGAGTTTTTTGAAGGAATATACACTCACGTGAATAATCAATCATATGAGCTTCAACCGCTTCATCCAGATAAAATGAAGCAGCTCGATATCATCTTTCTTGCGACACCTCCCGGGGTCTCAAGTGGTCTGACACCTCAGCTTACGGGCGGTAAAGCTAAAGTAATTGACCTATCGGGAGATTTAAGGCTGAAGGATACTGAAGTTTATACAGAATGGTATAAACAGGAGGCTGCACCACAATCAGCTATTAATGAAGCAGTGTATGGTCTTCCGGAATGGAATAAAGAACACATAAAGCAGGCATCAGTGATTGCAAATCCCGGCTGCTATCCAACCGCCGTATTGTTAGGGCTTGGACCTGTTGTAGAAAGCGAGATAGCGGATCCTGACACCATCATAATTGATGCAAAGTCGGGTGTTTCCGGGGCAGGGAAAAATGCCAATGCAGTCACTCATTTTGCACACACGCAGGAAAATCTCCGAATCTATAAAGTGAATCAGCACAAACACATTCCTGAAATTGAGCAGCAGCTTAAAATTTGGAATGAAACGATAAAACCGGTAACTTTTTCTACGCACTTAGTTCCGATGACACGAGGAATCATGGCAACGATTTACGTTGAACCGGCCAAAGAAGTATCGTTGGAAAATATTCACGCATTGTATGAAGAGGTTTATGAGTCTCACCCGTTTATCCGTATTCGAAAGCTTGGTGATTTCCCGAGTACCCGCGATGTTTATGGATCGAATTACTGTGATATCGGAATAACTCTCGATGATCGAACCGGCCGTCTGACAATAGTTTCAGTCATTGACAATTTGATGAAGGGGGCTGCGAGTCAGGCCGTTCAAAATATGAACATTATTTTAGGAATTGATGAAACGACAGGACTGGATCTTGTGCCAGTCTTTCCATAATAGGTAAAAGAAAGGGAGAGAGCGATTGATTCAACTAACGGACGCAGGCAGTATCAAGAAGGTGGAAGAGGGGACGGTAACCTCGCCTAAAGGATTTGTTTCAGGAGGAGTGCACTGTGGGCTTCGTCGATCAAAAAATGACTTTGGATTATTAATGAGTGAGCAGCCCGCCTCCGCAGCGGCCGTTTACACGCAGAGTCATTTTCAAGCTCCTCCGCTTAAGGTAACACAGGAGAGTATAGCAGAAGAACAGAAGATTCAAGCCATAGTGGTCAACAGTGCGGTTGCTAATGCGTGTACGGGTAAAGAAGGTCTCTTGAACGCTTATCAAATGCGAGAGCTGGTGGCGAAGCGTTATCAAATTTCATCTCATTATGTAGCTGTCGCTTCAACAGGAGTAATTGGAGAGCAGCTGGATATGGAAAAAATAAAATACGGAGCAAAGGCAGTAGAGGTTAACCAGCAGGAAGCGCATGCTTTTCAACAGGCAATCTTAACAACAGATACTTGTGAAAAATCCTCCTGTTTCCAGGTAGAGATCGACGGGCAGACGGTAACGATTGCTGGTGCGGCTAAGGGATCTGGAATGATCCATCCCAATATGGCCACAATGCTAGGGTTTATAACGACAGATGCGAAGATCGAATCTGAACACTTACAAACTGCTTTAAGTCATTGTATTGATCAATCGTTCAATCAGATTACGGTTGATGGAGAGACATCGACAAACGACATGGTGCTAGCACTTGCAAATGGAAAAGCTGCAAATAAGGAATTACATCCAGAACATAAGCAGTGGGCAGAATTCCAGCAGGCCCTTTTACTCGTTTGTGAAGATTTAGCGAAACAAATTGCTAAAGATGGTGAAGGAGCTACGAAGCTGATTGAAGTGAATGTCTCAGGAGCCAACTCCAACAAAGAGGCTAGAGCGATTGCCAAAAAGGTTGTAGGCTCGAATTTAGTAAAGACGGCAGTGTATGGAGTGGATGCCAACTGGGGTAGAATCGTTGGGGCTATCGGCCATAGTGAAGCGGAAGTACAAGCCGATCGCTGTGATATCTTTATTGGCAAGCAGCTCGTTTTTAGTGAAGGTACACCGCATCTATTTTCTGAGGAACAGGCGAAGGAAGATATGAAGAAGGACAAGGTGAAGATTCAAATAAACCTGCATCAGGGCAATGGAGCAGGAACAGCCTGGGGGTGTGACCTGACCTATGACTACGTCAAAATCAATGCCAGCTATCGCACATAAACCCGTCATCGTCGTGAAAATTGGAGGCAGTATGGTTGACTGCTTGAGTGAAGACTTTTACAAAAGTCTTGCTTTATTATCGGAGTACTATCATTGTGTAGTCGTTCATGGCGGCGGGCCGGCGATTACTTCATTGCTTCAAGCACTGAAGATTGAAGGAGAATTCTATAATGGCCTGCGTAAAACAACACCTGAAACTCTTGAAGTTGTGAAAATGACACTCGGAGGTACAGTCAGTGCACAAGTAACTTCAGCTCTTGAAAAACATAGCGTTTCAGCACTTGGATTAAAAGGATGTGACGGTCAGCTTCTTCAAGCAAGCTTTGTAGATCAGGAGAAGCTGGGTCTCGTAGGAAATATAGAACAAGTCAACACAGCCTTGATCCATCAGCTTCTTGTAACTGGCTACCTTCCGGTGATAGCCCCGCTTGCAGTTACGGAGAATGGTCAGACCGTTAACGTCAACGCCGACGTCGCAGCTGCTGCCGTTGCGGATGCCCTGCAGGCAGAGAAGCTTTTATTTGTTACAGATGTACCTGGTATTTTAAACGGTGAAACAATGATCGAGCGAATTACGCCGAATGAGATTCACCAATTAATAGACACAGAGGTCATATACGGCGGTATGATTCCAAAGGTAAATTCAGCGATTGATGCTTTATCTGAAAAGTTAAAAGAAGTACTGATTGTCAGTGGAGAACAGTCACTGTTGAAAGATGGAATGATTAAAGGAACAACGATTTACCATGAGGTAACGGAAGGAGCGGTTCGATGAGTTTATTTCCGACCTACAATCGGTTTCCATTTACGATTGAGTCCGGAGAGGGGACGGTTGTCCGGGACGACAGCGGAAAAGAATATCTGGATTTCGTTTCTGGTATTGCTGTCTGTAATTTAGGCCACCGCCCTTTAGTTGTCCAAGAAGCCATTGAGGAACAGCTGAAAAAGGTATGGCATGTTTCTAACTTATATCAAATTCCTATTCAGGAAGAAGCGGCTCAACTGCTTACAGAAGCTTCTGGTCTTGACTATGCCTTTTTCTGTAACAGCGGAGCTGAGGCTAACGAAGCAGCTATTAAGCTGGCTCGGAAGCATACAGGGAATGACAAGATCATTACATTTAAACAGTCCTTTCACGGCAGGACATTTGCGACGATGAGCGCAACCGGCCAGGAAAAGATACAGGAAGGCTTTGGAACCCTGCTGCCTACCTTTGAATACCTCCCATTTAATGATGAGTCTGCTGTGGCAGAGCTAATGGGAGAGGGTGCAGCAGCCATTATGGTTGAAGTCATTCAAGGAGAAGGCGGCGTCATAGAAGCTGATGAAGCCTTTCTAAAGGCGATAGAGAAAAAGTGTGCGGAAACAGGAGCGTTATTCATTATAGATGAAGTGCAGACAGGAGCAGGGAGGACGGGGTCACCGTTTGCGTTTCAACATTACGGGCTTTCCCCTGATATTATTACATCAGCCAAAGGGCTAGGAAGCGGTTTTCCTGTTGGCGCTATGGCAGGGAAAGCTTACTTAAAGGAATCATTTTCTGCAGGCTCCCACGGCTCGACATTTGGAGGGAATCCGCTGGCTTCAGCTGCAGTGAAAGCAACGTTATCTACCATTTTCAAAGATCAGTTTCTGCATGAGGTGAACGAAAAGAGCACTTATTTTATGAAACTGTTAAAAGAGAACCTGGAAGGTCTCCCGGGAGTAATGGAAGTTCGGGGAAAAGGAATGATGATCGGAATAGAGGTTGAATCAGAAGCCATCGAGTATGTTCACAAGCTGCGTGAAAACGGACTGCTGGCTGTTTTAGCAGGACCTAAAGTTATCAGACTTCTGCCTCCATTAACGGTCAGTTACCAGGAACTTGATCAGGCGCTTCAATTGCTGAAAAAAGTCTTAAGTACAGAGTTCAGCCGGACTTAAACTTTGACAGGGAAGCCCCCTGCAAAGTTTTTTTACGGGTTTCAATGAATTAATATACTATTTAATTTATAAATATACGGTGAGGTGGAACTATGCAAGGGTTTCTAACATTAGAAAAAGGTCAGGTGTTTGAAGGCAAAGCCTCGAACAGCTGGGAGGCTCCTATTGAGGGGGAGGTTGTATTTTATACAGGGATGACAGGCTATCAGGAAGTTTTAACAGACCCTTCTTATCGCGGGCAGATCGTAGTCTTCACCTATCCCCTAATCGGAAATTACGGCATTAATGAAGCCGACTCAGAAAGCGTGCAGCCGCAGGTGAGCGGTGCAGTGATGTTTCAATGCTCAGATTCAGTCTCTCATTATCAGGCAGAGATGACATTAAAGGACTATTTGAATAAATGGAATGTCCCTTTCCTGACTGGTGTAGATACACGAGAAGTTACGAAAGCGATTCGGACAGAAGGATCTTGCCAGGGGGTGCTCGCCAATAAAACGGTGAAGCCATCTGATACAAAGTCGGCAGGACAGATTTTCCAGGCTCATGATCCGAAAATAAAAAAATATGGAACAGGGAATAAGCGCGTGGCGCTGATTGATTTCGGATTTAAAACATCCATTCTTGATAAGCTGCTTGAGGAAGACATCCAGGTTACTGTGTTTCCTTTTACGAAAATACACGAAGTGCATAAACTTCAGCCGGACGGGGTGGTGCTCTCTAACGGACCAGGAGACCCTAAAGACGCTTCTCCCTATTTACCCGAAATAAAAGCAGTGCTTGAGAAATATCCTTCGCTTGGAATCTGTCTGGGACACCAGGTCATTGCTCTAGCTTTCGGGGCGGACACGAAGAAGCTTGCCTTCGGCCATAGAGGGGCCAATCACCCGGTAAAAGACCTACAGTCCGGTCAAGTATTTCTCACATCGCAAAACCATAATTATGTCGTTAACCGTGACAGCCTTGCCGGTACGGTGCTTGAAACGTGTTTTATAAATGTAAACGATGGATCAGTGGAAGGGTTACTGCACCCTTCAAAGCCGATTCTCACCGCCCAGTTTCACCCCGAAGCAAATCCGGGACCGGAAGACGCTCAGTGGGTTATTGAAGAATTTCTATCTATGATGTCATCGGCGAAAGGAGCAAAAGTATATGTCTAAGAAAGTACTCGTCATCGGTTCAGGACCAATTGTTATCGGGCAGGCAGCTGAATTTGACTACTCAGGAACACAAGGCTGCCTGGCTTTAAAGGAAGACGGTCACGAAGTCGTACTCGTTAATAATAATCCAGCAACGATAATGACAGATACAGAAGTAGCCGACACCGTCTACTGTGAACCACTGACTGTGAAAAGTATAGAAGCTATTATTCAAAAAGAACAGCCTGAAGCTGTGCTCGCAGGGCTGGGCGGACAGACAGGCTTAAATTTAGCGGTTGAAATGAATAAACATGGAATCTTTGAAAAATACAATCTTGAACTTCTCGGCACTAGTGTTGCTTCCATTCAGCAGGGAGAAGACCGCGAACTGTTCCGTGAGCTGATGCATGAGCTAGGGCAGGATGTTCCTGAAAGCCGAGTAATAGCAAGTGTAGAGGAAGCTGTACAATTTACGGAGGATTTCGGCTTTCCAATCATCAGCCGTCCAGCATATACCTTAGGAGGCCGTGGTGGCGGGATTACCGATAATCTTGAAGAAATGAAGGACCTGGTCCATAACGGTTTAAAAGCCAGTCCGATCGGTCAGGTTATTATAGAAAAAAGTATTGCCGGCTTTAAAGAGGTCGAATATGAAGTAATGCGTGATGCGAAAGGTACGTGTATCAGTGTCTGTAATATGGAAAACTTTGATCCCGTCGGGGTGCACACCGGAGATTCTATCGTAGCTGCTCCGTCCCAGACGCTTACAGATCAGGAATATCAAATGCTGCGTACCGCTGCCTTTAAAATAATTTCAGCTCTCGAAGTCATTGGAGGCTGTAATGTTCAGTTTGCATTGGATCCTTATAGCAAGAAATACTACGTCATTGAGGTCAATCCCCGGGTAAGCCGCTCATCAGCTCTTGCCTCAAAGGCGACAGGTTATCCTATTGCAAAAATGGCAACAAAGCTGGCGCTTGGCTACTCGCTCGATGAGCTGATTAACCCATTAACTGGTACAACATACGCAAGCTTTGAACCTGCTTTAGACTATGTGGTAGTTAAATTCCCGCGCTGGCCTTTTGATAAGTTTTCAAAAGCCGATCGTAAGCTTGGCACAAAAATGAAGGCGACAGGTGAGGTTATGGCTATCGACCGGACACTGGAGGGGGCTTTTCAAAAAGCAGTATCCTCCCTGGACCAGTCGATACCAGAGCTTAACGAGGAAGAGCTTTATGATCATCTCACTAAACCTACAGATTTACGCTATTTCGCGATTCAGGATCTCTTAAGAAAAGGGAAGACGATTGAAGAAATTCATCAAGTGACAGGCATCGATTTATTTTACTTGCAAACGGTCAAACACCTGATTGATACGGAAAATAAGCTTAAGCAAAGCGAGCTGGACAACGATCTAATAAAACAGGCGAAAATCTATGGATTCACAGATGAGCAAATTGCCAGCCACAGCGGGGTAACATCACATCATATAAAGAAAACGCGAGAAGAGTACGGCATCAAGCCTGGCTATAAAATGGTAGACACATGTGCCGCTGAATTTGAAGCAGCCACCAATTATGTGTACACCACTTATGCAGGGAACAATGAAATACAGCCGCTGACAGGGAATAAAAAAGCATTAATTGTAGGTTCAGGTCCGATTAGAATCGGTCAGGGTGTCGAATTTGATTATAGTGCCGTAAAAGCCATTGAAAGCCTGAAAAAACTAGGCTGGACGACAATTATGATTAACAATAACCCGGAAACCGTCAGCACGGATTATACAACAGCAGATCGGCTATATTTTGATCCAATTAACAAAGAAGTCATTCAATCGATTGTCGAGCATGAAAACGTGGATCTCGTATTTACACAGTTTGGCGGCCAGACAGCGATTAACATTGCAGAAGAGCTTGAAAATGCAGGGATACCTTTGGCCGGCGTAAGTGTAGATACTATCGCTCAGCTTGAGGACCGAGAGCAATTTTACACGATGCTGAAGGAACTTGATATTCCGCACATCCCAGGTTCTACATGTCACAGTATGGAAGAGGCCTTAGAAGCGGCAGCCTCTTATTCATACCCGCTGCTCTGCCGTCCATCTTACGTCATTGGCGGCCAGGGCATGTTCAAGGTAAACAGCGAAAAAGAGCTGGAGGAAGCCTTAAAAGAAACGGAAGCTCACCATTATCCGATCGTACTGGATCAGTTTATGACAGGAAAAGAAGCAGAGGTCGATCTTGCAGCAGATGGAGAGCATGTTTATATTCCCGAAATTATGGAGCATGTAGAGCCTGCCGGTATTCACTCAGGAGACAGTATGGCCGTATTCCCATCACAGAATTTGTCGCCAGAGGTAAAAGAAACACTCGTTCAATACGCCAAACGTATCGTTCAAAAGGTGAAATACAAAGGGATGATGAATATTCAATTCCTGCTTACTGATAATGAAATTTATGTACTGGAGGTTAACCCACGTGCGAGCCGTACAGTACCTATTATTAGTAAAGTATCGGAAGTCTCCATGATCGACCTTGCCGTAAAAGGCTTAACCGACGATCCTAAATTAAACCTTAAAGAGATAAAGCAGCCGGAATTCGGAATGATTGCCGTCAAATATCCCCTGTTTTCTTCTCACGCGCTTCCTGAACTGGACCATAAGCTGGGGGCTAATATGCTATCTACAGGAGAAGGCATGTGCTTAGGCCAAACGGTAACAGAAGCAATGGCTAAAGTGTTTGAACACCTGCCAAGTCCATTTGAGAATGAAGAAGTCTGTTTAATCGAAACATCTAAGCTTGTAAAAGGAAAGTCGAGCGACCTTAAATTTTCGGATTGGATTCAATCGGAAGAAGCTCAAGTTTATATGAATGATCAGAACACAAAGGAAGCGGCTGAAAAGAGAATACAGGCATTAAAGAGCGGCATTACCGTATTCAGTCAAGCTGATACCTTTAACGCTTATATAGATTCACTCAGTGGGGACCCTTATCAGCCAGCCCCGCTGCCAGGAAGTTTAAAAAAAGAGGAGTGCGTATAATATGAAGCTGATGGAAGAAATTCTCACACGCCCCCAAACCTTAAAAGGGCGTAATGTCTTGACATGGCTTGATTTTTCACAAGAGGAAGTTTCGCAAATTCTGGCCAACACACAGAACTTGAAAGCAAACCCTCATAACAGCATGCTAAATGGAAAAACACTCGGCATGATTTTTGAAAAGTCCTCGACCCGTACTCGTGTCTCCTTCGAAGTAGGCATGACACAGATGGGAGGCCATGCTGTATTTTTAAACCCACGTGATATTCAGGTGGGAAGAGGGGAAACCATTGTAGATACCGCTAAGGTCTTATCCAGATATGTGGATGCCCTTATGTATCGTACAACTTCTAATAAAAAGCTGACAGAACTGGCAGAGCATGCGACGGTTCCGGTCATTAATGGGTTATGCGATAAATATCATCCATGTCAGGCGCTCGCTGATATTTTCACTATCCTTGAATTAAAGGGAAGCTTAGCAGGAGTGAAAGTCGTTTACCTGGGAGATGGCAACAATGTCGCACATTCACTAATGATTTTATCTGCCATGATGGGCATGGAAGTTGTCGTGTCAGCCCCTAAAGGATTTGAGCCGGATCCAGAGATCGTTAAGAAGGCGGAAGAAGCAGCCAAAAAGAACAAGGGATCTGTAAAAATCGAAAATGACCCCGTTGCTGCTGTTCAGGATGCGGACATTGTTTATACGGATGTATGGGCAAGCATGGGGCAGGAGGAAGAAGCTGAGGAGCGCCATAAAGCGCTAAATGGCTATCAGGTCAATGACGAGCTGCTGAAACATGCAAAGGAAGATGTCCACTTTATGCACTGCCTTCCTGCTCATAGAGGGGAAGAAGTGACAGCCTCTGTAATTGATGGTCCGAAATCTGTCGTATTTGATCAGGCGGAAAATCGTCTGCACGTACAAAAAGCGATTTTGCTTTCAGTCATTTAATGAATGAACCCCCTGCCGGTTTCCGGTGGGGGTTTTCGTATTTTATCTTATCTGTCTGTTCCGTTTATCAAGTATGGATAAAAGCGGCTGGGGAAATGACTCGCTTTCCACGGGGAGCTGGTGAGCCAGCTCGTTGCACCCTCGGATCACGGCCCGGACACTATCTCCCAGTAGGAGTCCTGCCATTTCCCAGGTTTAAAAAGGTAAAGACGGTTCCGTTTACTGTAGAAAGAGGAACGAGGCTGGGAAATAGCTCGCTTTCCGTGGGGAGCTGGTGAGCCAGCTCGTTGCACTCGCGGATCACGCCCTGCCACTATCTTCTAGTAGGATCCTTCCATTCCCATGTTTAGAAGGGGTAAAGACGGTTCCGTTTATTGTAAAAAGAGAAAAGCGGCTGGGAAATAGCTCGCTTTCCGCGGGGAGCCGATGAGCTAGCTCGTTACACTCGCGGATCTCATCTTGGCTCTTCTCCCTGCAGGAGTCTCGCCATTTCCCAGCCTCTTTAAATTTAATGGGGAAAACGGAACGCTGTAATCTCAGTAAGCTCTCTAATGGGAACGATCCTATCTTCTTAAATGTTCCGTTACTCCAAAAAACGTAAAGGGCCGGGGGAAACGGCGAGACTCCTATGGGAGGATAGAACAGGGTGAGATTAAAAGCCCGAGGAAGCTCACCGTTCGCCTATGGAAAGCGAGTTGTTTCCCCAGGCCCGATTCTCTCTCCTAAGGTAATCGGAACCATTCTTTTAAGTACGGTTCCGGTTACTCACCTTTGGGAAATAAGCTCCTGCCAATGGATGGATTCCTAGCCAAAGAACGAGAGGATCAGATATCCTGCCGCTGCCACACCTGCCGCAATCAATGCCGGACGCAGCTTGAACTTTGCATATTCGATTGTGTTCAAATCCAAAATCCCTGCAGACGTATTTGTATCATCACTGAGCGGGGAAGAAAAAGCTCCAAACGTTCCGCTCGCAAAAACGGCACCAATTGTAACAGGAATAGAACTCCCAGCTGTAACAGCTATAGAAAGGGCAATAGGCATCAGGATCCCCCACGTGCCCCAGGCCGAACCGATAAAGTAAGACAGACCACAGCCCACTACAAAAATTACAACCGCAACAAAGCTGGCTGGAATCCAGTTGAATGACTGAGAGATCGTACCCGCAAAATCGAGGGCTTCTGTTCCTTTACTTAATCCCCAGACCATTGCAAGAAGAAGGATAACAGCCATCATATCATTTCCACCATCGATTAAGCCGTCCATCATCTTTTTCAAGTGTTCTTTTTTGAATTTTAAAAAGACAACAAGCCAGACTATGGTGACGACAACAGACAGCACCATGGCATCAAGGACGCCATCATTAATAAGGGCACCAAAACCACTTTTGCCGCTTTCCACTCCTATCGCATACATAAAAATGAAAGTGAGGGCAATTACGCTGATGAGAGGAGCGATTAAGTTCCACGGCTTAGCCGGGAGATCCTTCATAACAGCAGGGTGGCAGTCTTCCCAGCGATCATCTTCCTCTTCTTGTTTATTTTCACCCGTCTTCGGTTTATCGTTAGCTTTCTTTTTGCTTCGGTGAAAAAAGCTGAGATAAAAACCTAGAATCAGCATGGCGAAAGCAAAAAAATTAAACGGAATGCTCTGCAGGAAAAGCGAATAGGAATCTCCAGACATATTCGCCTGCTCAAGCGACAGGTCGATAACAGAAGTCATATACCCGACAAATGCTGTAGCTACCGGAATCAGCACTACAAGCGGTGTAGCCGTCGTTTCTATGACGAAGGCCAGTTCCTGTTTTGACATCGGAATTTTCCGCCGCATAGCTTTCATAACAGGGGCTATCGTAACAATACGAAAGCTTGGGGCCGCAAAAGTACCAACAGAGGAAAGCCATGTCAGCATAAAAGCACCGCGCTTATTATTAATCCGTTCTGTCGCTGCCTGAACAAATCCTTTAATGCCTCCGGCCATTCGAATAAGGCCAATCAGGGCGGAGAAAGCGTATAAAAACATAATAATTTTTAAGTTGGCTTCATCCGACAAGCCTTCCATTATAAATTGTACCGTTTGAAGCATGCCATTCAGCCAATGGGGTTCTACTAAATAACCCGAAACCACCACGCCCAACAGCAGGCTCGGAATTACCTGCTTCGTCCAAACGGCTGCTATTATGACAAAAACAAAGGGAAGTACCGACAACCATTCCATACAGCCACCTCTTTACACAGCTAACTTATCTTCGTTAGCTTTAGTGAAGAAGGGGCTGACTATGCATATAAACCAAAATTAAGTTGATTTACTTTTCAATTGGGTAATCACAATATTCAATAATTGTGCCTTCTGTATCGGCCGGATTCAAATAAATAAGCCGCCTTCCGTGTTTGTTCGTCCGGCGAGTTTCTTCCATCACCCGGATTCCCTGTTTCTTTAACTCCAATAAAGCTTCTTCAAGATCATCTACGCGATAAGCGATATGGTGGACACCTTTTCCTTTTTGTTTAATAAACCGGGCAATTGGGGATGTCGTATTATTGGTCGGACAGAGCAGCTCGGTGCGCTCTCCTTTTATATCCATAATGGCGATTTCACTTTCAACGCCTTTCGCTTCACTGCGATAACGGTCGATGAGCTCGGCGCCCAGTACATTTTTGTAAAAACCAATGGCATCTTCAATTCGGCGGACAGCTACTCCTATATGATCTAAAGTTTTTTCCATCATTATCTGCTCCTAAAATTTTTAGTCTCATTTTAACATGAAGGATAAATTTTTTATAAAAAAGGGGTTGTAAAACGCTTTCATAAGATATAAACTAAGAACTAATAAAACTAAACCGATTTAGTAAACCGATTTAGTAATGAAAATGTATAATGTGAGGTTTTTCCTATGAAATCAGTGACAATGGCCGATGTTGCCAAACGGGCCAACGTATCAAAAAGCACGGTGTCACAGTATTTAAATAAAAGATATGACTATATGGGCGAAAAGACAAAGGAAAGAATTAAAGAAGCCATTGAGGAACTGGGGTACCAGCCGAATATTGTAGCCCGCAGTTTAAAACAGAAGTCCACAAAAACAATCGGTGTGATTGTAGCTAACATTCTCCACAATTTTTCTACAGAAGTGAGCCGGGCGATTGAAGATGTCTGTCACTCTTCTGACTTTCATACGATTATTTGCAACGCGGACGATGATCCGGCAAAAGAGAAAAAGTACATTGAAATGCTGAGAGCCAAACAGGTAGACGGCTTGATCATTTTTCCAACAGGCAATAACCGGGAGCTTTACAGGAAGATGCTAAAGGAAGACTATCCGGTCGTCTTTATCGACAGACCTGTTCCCGACATACCCGTTTCATCTGTAATGCTTAATAATGAAAAAGCTTCACAGCTTGCAGTCAATCATTTAATGGAAAATGGCCACAAGCGTATCGCTATGATTACTGCCTCTATTAAAGATAATGTCACACCAAGGTTTGAAAGAATAGAAGGCTATAAAAAAGCTCTTCTCGCGAACGACATTCCAATTCGAGAAGATTTGATCGTAAGTATTCAGCCGGAGCAGATTGAGGAAGCTCTGAATGAAATGTTTCAAAGTAATCCGCCGGAGGCTGTAATTGCCGGAAATGATTTTATATTAAAGGAAATTCTAAAGTTTGCTAAACATCATAAAGTCAGGATTCCAAAAGATCTGTCCATCATCGGTATTGATGACGTGCCATATGCCAGTTTTTATACTCCGGCAATAACCGCAGTGGCACAGCCAACCTTTAAAATGGGGAAAACCGCCGGGGAGCTGCTGCTGAATAAAATTCAAAAGAAACAATCAACCGATGATCGTCCGGACTTCAGATTTGAACCAACGTTAATGGTCCGTGATTCGGTCAAACAAGGAGGCCGCAGGAAATGAAGTACGATGTTTTAACTATTGGAGACGCAATGATTACATTTAACCCGGTACAGACAGGACCGATGAGGTTTTCACCTTCTTTTGAGAGAAAAGCGGGAGGAGCCGAATTTAACTTTGCGATTGGCTGTGCACGCTTAGGCCTTAACACCGGATGGATCAGCCGGTTAGGGAACGATGAATTTGGAAAATTTATTCGCAATTTCGCCCGTGGGGAAGGAATTGATGTTTCCAATGTAGAGCTTGTAGACGGTTATCCGACATCTTTGAATTTTAAAGAAATTCGTGAAGATGGCAGCGGCAAAACGTTTTATTACCGCCAGAATTCCCCGACGAATGCATTAACAGAGCATACGTTAAACACAGAAGCCTTAAGGAATTGCCGAATTCTCCATATTAGTGGTGTTTTCGCAGCGATTGATCCGAAGAAAAACATACCACTGCTAAAAAGAGCCATTACAATTGCGAAGGACCATGGAGCTCAAATCTCTTTAGACCCTAATATCCGCTTGAAGCTTTGGACAAAGCAAGAAGCTAAAGCCGGTCTTAGTGAACTTCTTCCTTATGTTGATATTCTTCTGACAGGAGAAGAAGAAGCAGATCTTCTTTTTAACACCCATGAACCTAATCAGTTGATAGCGAACTGTAATCAGCTTGGCATTACGACAGTGGCTGTTAAAAAAGGTGAAAAAGGAGCGATCGTCCATAGCAATGGCCAATGGGCAGACCAGGAAGCTGTGTCGCCTGGAAAAGTAGTGGATACAGTAGGAGCCGGTGACGGATTTGATGCCGGATTTATATATGGGACGTTAAAAGGATGGACACTTGAACGCACTTTAAAATTTGCCAATATCATCGGCTCTATGGTTGTCAGTGTGTATGGCGATAACGAAGGGCTGCCTGAGCTTGATGATGTGCTTATGGAGCTTGGAGAAAAAGAATTGATTGAGAGGTGATCATATGAAGCTTCAATTAGCTCTGGACCGGCTGGAAGAAGAAAAGTGTATGGAGATTATTGAAGAAACACGGGATTCTGTCGACTGGATAGAGATTGGAACCGGAGTGATTAAAGAGTACGGAATGGCTGTTATTCGAAAAGTGAGAAGCCGGTATCCCCATGCTGTCATTGTTGCAGATATGAAAACATGTGATGCAGGAAAGCACGAAGCTGAGCAAGCCTTTAAGGCGGGGGCCGATATTACGACAGTGATGGCTTTTTCTGCCGATCAGACGATTAAGGATATGCTTGCAGAAGCAGAAGCCTGCAAGGGGCGGGTAATGGTAGATCTGCTAGGTCTTCAGGATAAAAAGCGAATGAAAGAGCTTCGCGATCTCGGCGTAGATTTAGTCAGCCTTCATTTCGGAAAGGACATGCAGAAAAACGGCCAAATCGATCAGTCGATCTTTGAGCTCGTTCAGGATTTTCCTGAGCTTGAGACAGCAGTGGCCGGCGGTATCAGCCTGGAGTCTCTTCCAGACGTTATGCCATTCAAACCAGACACACTGATTGTCGGCGGGGCGATTACAAAACAGGAAAACTATAGACAGGCAGCACAGCAAATAAAGGAGGCGATCCATTCCTATGAAACAGACGATTCATACAGTAGCAAATGAAATCCAGCAAGTTCTTGATCAAGTAGAAGAGGGAGAGGCTCTACGTCTTTCTCATTCATTAGAAGAAGCTTCCCGAATTTTTGTGACAGGTGAAGGAAGATCCGGGCTTATGGGTAAGGCTTTCGCAATGCGGCTAATGCATGCTGGATATGAAGTGTATGTAACCGGGGAAACGATTACTCCGAGTATTACGAAAGGCGATTTGCTCGTTGCTATTTCAGGATCGGGATCAACGAAATCGATTTGTCAGTATGCAGAGCAGGCGAGGAACGCTGGAGCAGAAGTGTTTGCCGTATCGACAAATCGTCATTCCCTGCTGACAGAAATCAGCGAAAATATACTCATCATTCCTGCAGCTACGAAAAAAAGACTTCCAGAAGAGCCAGCGACGATTCAGCCGCTTGGCAATCAGTTTGACCAATCGCTTCATTTACTGCTCGATGCCGTCTTGATTGATACGATAAATCGTTCCAGCAAAACAGATAATGAACAAATGACTGGACGACATGCCAATTTAGAGTAGAGGACGGAAAGTCCTCTCTCCAATGGTTTTATTTTTACCAATAGATGTAAGCGGATTCAATGATGACGACTAGAGGAGGGAACCTTAATGAGGAATTTATTCTTAGCAGTTGCAGGTTTTTTGTTCCTTGCCTTTGCGGCAGGGTGCAGCACTCATGCAGGTGGACAGACAGATGAGGATGGAAAAATAAAAATTATAGCTGCCCATAATCAGACATCTCCAGACAATCCTTATCAATTTGGGATGAAAGAATTTAAGAGAGTCGTTGAAGAAGAGTCAAATGGACAGATAGAGGTAGAGGTTCACGCCGGAACGATTGGGACAGCTGAATCACAATTAATTGAAAAGCTTAAGCTTGGCGGAGCCGACCTTGTCCTCGTATCTCCAGGGTTTATGGCACAGACCGGTATTCGAGAGATCGATCTTTTCGCTATGCCGTATATATTTGAAGACTATGAGCACTGGTTAAACGTAGTGGATGGAGAAGTCGGACAAGAGGTTGCCCGGATAATCAATGAGAAGTCTGATAATGATTTTAAACTGATGGGGTATTGGAGTGCCGGAGTACGTCACTATTACGGGGAGAAACCGCTTGAAACCATGGAAGACCTTAAAGGAATGACCTTTCGTACCCAAACTTCTGGAGCAATTGCGGACTACTGGGAGAAGACCGGAGCCATTCCGACAAATGTAGCCTGGGGTGAACTCTATCAGGCCCTGCAACAGGGAGTCGTTGATTCTTCTGAAAACTCTTACCCTTACTTCGTGCAGCAGAATCACCATAAAACGAAAAACGGCAAATACATTACAGAAACCGGTCATGATTATACAACAAGGTTTCTTTTAATGAATGGCAATACCTTTGATAATTATACAGAAGAACAGCAGCAAATCATTAGGAAAGCGGCAAAAGCCGCAACGAAGGAAGAGCGGGAAGTCGACATGGAACAGGAAGAGGAATACAAACAGAAGGCGATAGATGAAGGGGCAGAGGTTAATCAGATTGACCGTCAGCCATTTATTGATCTGGCAAAACCTGTTCATGAAGAAACGGCAAAAGAAATTGAAGCGTTAGATCTGCTGGAAAAAATCCGTTCATTAGCTGGACAATAACGTGACAGGAGGAGGGATTCACACAATGTTTATTAAATGGCTTGAACGCATACAACTGGGGATTGGAATATTGTTTCTAATCATATTTTTTGTTACGACAGTACTGCAGGTAATTAACCGCTACATGGGAGTTTCCGCGATGTGGACAGAAGATGTGGCGACATATTCTTTTATTTGGTCCGTTATGATGGGGGCTGCTGTCATGCTCAATAAGAGAGAGCACTTTCAGTTTGATATGTTATTAAACAAGTTAAAGGGCAAAAAGAAAAAGTCTCTTTATTTATTTAATGATACGATTCTGCTTATTTTCTGTAGTGCTCTTTTCTACTATGGTCTTATTGTAGTCGACAGTTTCTGGGATTTTCGCTGGGAGTCGCTGCCTGAAATGAAAATGGGCTATGTGTGGATATCTATCCCGGTTATGGCAGGGACGATGGTTATTTATACCACTGCTCACATGATACGTAACTTCAAAAACTTTCATAACGAGGAGGCGGTTGAATGATTGGAATTACATTGCTCGGGATATTTATCGTTTTATTAGTTATAGGCATTCCTATTGCTTTTGTTATCGCAATTGTAGCACTCGCTGGATTTTTGACGATCCCTTATACACCGGAAGCTCTGCTTCCTATAAAAATGATCAACGGTCTCGATTCGTTTGTTCTGCTTTCTGTACCGTTATTTATACTGGCCGCTAACCTTATGAACAGCGGCCAGATCTCTAAGAAGCTGATTGATTTTTCTCTTACAATGGTGGGCCATATCCGCGGCGGGCTTGCACATGCGAATATAATTGTCTCCATGCTATTTGCCGGAATCTCCGGAGCCTCACAGGCGGATACAGCCGGAGTAGGGAAAATTCTTATTCCAAGTATGAAGAAGCAGGGCTATTCAACAGGGACAGCTGTTGGAGTTACGGCTGCCTCCTCTACGATTGGGGTAATTATTCCGCCAAGCATTCCCATGATTATCTTCGCCGGATTAACAAATGTTTCGGTAGGAGCTCTGTTTTTAGCAGGTATTATTCCTGGAGTGGCCATTGGACTAGGTATGATGCTTCTGATTTATATCATGGCAAAGAAAAACAATTATCCAACTTATGAAAGAGCCTCTTTTAAAAAGTTTTTCAAGCAGCTTTTAGACGTGTTTCCAGCGCTTTTAACTCCTGTAATTTTAATTGGAGGAGTAGTGTCAGGGGTTTTCACTGCAACGGAAGCGGCTGCTTTTGCCAGCATCTATACCATTCTTATCGCGATGTTTTACTATAAAACTTTGAAATTAAAGGACTTTCCTCAAGTACTTAAAGACACGCTTATGCTAAGCTCACTGTCGCTATTTGCTTTAGCGGCTGCCAATGGACTTGGAGAGCTTCTTAGCTATTATCAGCTTTCTGCCTGGACGGAACAGTTCTTCAGTAATAATATTCACAGCAAATGGCTGTTTCTGCTGATTATCATTGCTTTCTTCCTATTTGTAGGAACATTTATGGACGCGATTCCGGCTATGATTCTGTTTATCCCGGTTCTCCTTCCTGTAGCGGAAACGTTCAGTATAGATCCAGTCCTCTTAGGGTTGGTTACAGTAATGACTTTGGCGGTCGGTCTTGTTACACCTCCGTATGGGTTATGTCTGCTGCTGGCAGCTAAGATAGGGAAGCTGCCGATTGAAAGGTCGTTTCGGGCGGTTATTCCCTACATTGCCGTCGTACTGGTTGTCCTTTTAGCTGTTGCTTTTATCCCTGGAGTGGCTACACACATCCCTCAATTATTAAATCCAGATATGTTTTGATTGAAATCCAGTCCCTTGAGAGAAGCTTATCTTCTTCAAGGGACTTTCTATAGCAAATATTTGTTTAATCTTAGAGGTTTTTAACGATGAATCGCGAATATGTAAGCAGAACACATCACTGGAATCGGAGGGAAAAGAATGGCTTTCCTTGAACAGCAGGTACTTATTAAGAAGCCTCTGGATGAAGTTTTTCACACAGCAGTTGATTTTACTAAAAGGCCGGAAATTATGGATATGGTCATTAAAGTAGAGCCTTTAACGGAAGGACCTGTGCGCGAGGGCTATAAATTTAAGGAAGTAAGGGAAATTCGAGGGAAAAAAGCGGCAGCTGTTATCGAAATTGTCGAATTTTCACCTCAGAAAAGCTTTACAGCACAGAGCGAACAGAATGGCCTTGAGCTTCGCTACCATTATCATTTTCTTGAAACATCAGAGGGGACGAGAGTTACCTTTAAAGGAGAGTTATCTACAGAAGGGCTTCGAAATTCTCTTTTTAAACCCCTTATTAAAAAAATGATAAAGAAAGAAGACGAGAACCATTTGGAAAATATGAAGCATTATATCGAAAAACAATAGATTATGGTATAATATAAATAATAAATGAACGGAAGCAAGGTCTCTTTCCATAGGCATGGGCGGGGACCTGTTTTTTATGAGAAGGAGATTATATATTCATGAATACATCACAGCCAAACTGGCTTTTAGAAATGGAGCATTTCGCTAAAGAAGCATGGCAGCAATCAGGTTTTACAGCACCCACTCAAATTCAGTCTAAGACGATACCATTTATCCTTGAAGGTAAGGACGTCATCGCAGAGGCTCCAACAGGAAGTGGAAAAACATTAGCATACCTGCTCCCACTTCTTCAGAAGATTGACACCGACAAAAAACATACACAGGTCCTCATTTTAGCCTCTTCCCATGAGCTTGTCATGCAGATTCATCAGGAAATTCAGAACTGGGCAAAGGGCAGCGGCATAAACAGCATTGCTTTAATTGGAGGAGCGAACGTTAAGCGGCAGATTGATAAGCTTAAGAAAAAGCCTCAAATTGCAGTTGGAACACCAGGAAGGATCTATGAGCTTATGCAGAAGAAGAAGCTCAAAGCTCATGAAATCAAAACACTTGTTTTCGATGAAGCAGACCAGCTCCTCGTCCCGGAACATAGACAAACGGTGGAAGATATTGTGAAAAGCACTCAAAAAGACAGGCAGGTTCTGCTTTTTTCAGCAACACTTCCTGAAGAAGTTCAGCAGACGGCAAAAGCTTTTATGGATGAACCGGAGATTGTCCAGGTAGCAGAAGAGCAGCTGAAGCCTGATGTAGAACATGTTTATATCTTCTGTGAAGACCGTGATAAAGTAGAATTACTCCGAAAGCTTGCCTATCTCAAAGGGTTTAAAGGGTTGGCCTTTATGCAGGATATTGCCAATTTAAATGTGTATGCTGAAAAGCTGAAGTTTAAGAAGCTTCCACTGGAGATGTTGCATAGTGATACGAAGAAAGAGCAGCGGGCGAAAGCTTTAAAAGGGTTCAGGAAAGATGAATATCCGCTGCTGCTAGCAACAGACGTAGCAGCAAGGGGTCTTGATATTAAGGATATTACCTATATTGTTAATCTTGATGTGCCTAAATCAGGTACCTCTTATATACATCGGGCGGGCCGCACCGCTCGTCTTGGTGCCTTATCCGGTACGGTGGTCTCACTTGTAAACCAGGTGGAAGAAAAGCGCCTTAAAAAGTTTGCCCGTGATTATAATTTCACCTTACAGGAAAGAACACTCTATCGGGGAGAACTTCGAAACAAGTAGAATACAGTTTTAGGAATAGAGTCACCGGGAAAACACTAATATATGGATGTATTCCCGTGAATTACATGCGGAATTCACGCATAATGTAGGAAGGAATACTTGCCGCGGCTGACTCATTTTGAAATACTTATAGTAAGCAAAAAGAAGGAGTAGACATCAATGCTGAGAAAATACCTTTTTGTCTTTCTAGCCGTCTTGTTTATAGTATCTGTAGCTACTCCTGCCTTGGCAGATCAGCTATGGAAATCGGAAGAAAATCATACAGCCACAATAGAGAAATGGACAGGCAATTTCAAAGGGTGGCTTTCTGAACAGGATATATCGATCGAAGAATTTAAGACAAACCTTGAGCGTCTTTTTAACCCTTCAAGCATTCCAGAAGAGGACTTTCCTCAAAACCGCAGTGAAGGAAATAAGGGCAATGTAGAAGTTTCTAAAGAATCGGGCAGTGAGCCTGCTGAAAGCCTGATGGAGCAGGATCCTTCAGAATTTGAAAAAGAAGTGGTGGAGCTCGTAAATGAAGAGCGTGCGAAAGAAGGCTTAGAGCCGCTGAAAATGTATGAGCGTTTAAGCGACCTGGCTCGTATGAAATCACAAGATATGGCGGATGAGTCTTATTTTGATCATACGTCCCCTACTTACGGTTCACCGTTTGAAATGATGGATCAATATGATTTCAAATATTGGTCAGCCGGAGAAAATATTGCTGCCGGTCAGCGGACTCCCGAGCAGGTTATGGATGGGTGGATGAATAGCCCAGGCCACAGGGAAAACATTATGAAAGAAGAATTCACTCATATTGGCGTAGGGTATGTTGAAGGAGAAGGCTCTTATGGAACGTACTGGACGCAAATGTTTATGACTCCAAGATAAGAAGACAGGTTCCCATAAGGAGCCTGTCTTTTTTATAGGTTATCTTTTTTAAGGGACACCACATACCCTTTTACGGTCGGTCTGTCTATATGCTTTTCCGAGTGAAACCATTGAATAAATAAGTAAAGAAACGCCCCCATCATAACCGTCATGCCAATGACCATAAATGGCAGTGTCGGCATTCCCTCATAATAAACAAACGTTCCCTGATGGTAGAGGATAAACAGTGCGGTTGCCAGTGAATAATAAGCTGCTCTGTCAGCGAATGGCCGGGGCTTATCAAATGGACATGCTACAAGAAGCGGCGCCCAGTAAACCACAGCACTTACACTAAGAAGAAGGAGATGTAATCCATATCCCAGCAATGGATGGACCAGACTGGAAAGCTCATAGCTTACCAGCATTCCAATGAAAAATATGAGCAGACTGAGGACAAGTCTATGACTTAAGCGGACGACCCAGCGAAAGGACTTTCGAAACCAGAGATGTTGGTTATTGCCATAAATAATCAGCAGCGGTGCCAATAAAAAGGCAATAAGAGCACGCACATACTGGGCTTCGAAGAAAGGAATAACCGCCAGCAAAATAATCAGAGCAACGAACAGCAACGGATAGGAGCGCAGAGCCTTTACCAATGCATCATCCCCTAGTGATTTTGATAGTAGATTTCCCGGAAATTCTTAAAATAAACCAGATCACTCACTGACAGAAAGGGGAGGGTTCTGGAAATTTACGTATTTATTGGATGGTAAGCCTCTTATAAGGTTTGGGGAATAATTTTTTAGATTCAGGTTTTTAAATAAAGGGCCTGGGAAAGAGATGTTATAATTTAGTAAATCCATCCAAGGAGGAATTATGTTATGAAGTGGGGTATTTTAGGTGCAGCAAACATAGCTAAAAAGGCTTTGATTCCAGCTTTACAGAGGACAGAGACAGCCGAAGTTTTTGCCGTGGCAAGTTTAAGTGGAAAAGAGAAAGATTTTGCGGAAGAGTATCATATTCCTAAAACTTACAGTACATATGAAGGTTTGCTTGCAGATCAAGAAATAGAAGCGGTTTATATACCACTGCCTAATCATTTACATAAGGAATGGACAATAAAAGCAGCACAGGCTGGAAAACACGTGTTATGTGAAAAGCCTGCTGCCCTGACTACAGCAGATGCGAAAGAAATGATAGAGACATGCGAAAAGCATGGCGTTCTTTTTCTGGAGGCTTTTATGTATCAATTTCATCCCCAGCATGAGAAAGTCAAATCTCTTATTAATGAAGGGGCAATTGGGGAGGTGCGCCTGATTAAAGCAGGCTTTTCCTTTAACTTTGATCGTAACGGCTACAACATTCGGCTTGATCGGACAAAAGGAGGCGGAGCTTTATGGGATGTAGGCTGTTATGGTGTCCATTCCGCTCTTCATCTCATGGATGAGGAGGTCGATAAAGTGACAGCCATTTCACATATCGATGAAGAGTCCGGGGTAGACTTTACGACTGGCGTCTCCTTATCTTTGGAAAATGGCATCATTGTCCAAGTGGATTGCAGCTTTGAAGCAGAAGGAAGAAACGAATACCAGGTGATCGGTTCAGAAGGGTCCATCAACGTTCACGATGCTTACCGGCCTGATAAGCAGGACCATATCGGTAAAATTACATTAAGAAACGAGAAAGGCGTGCAGGAACTCATAGAAACAGGTGATCAATATCGCCTGCAGGTTGAAAAGTTTATGGAAGCAGCTGGACAAAAAGATTCCCTGACTGAGCTTCATAACGAGACGCTGAGATACTTGAAAGTCATGGAAGAATCTATTCACCTGATCTATAGGGGGAAATAGGATGGAAGAGTTTCAAAGCCTAGATGGAACAGCTCAATTAGAGCTTCTCAGAAATAAAGAAATCAAACTGAGCGAAGTAAACGAATACTATAAAACACAGATCATTAGAAAGAACCCGGAACTTCAGGCTGTCGTCCATACGATGTTTGATCATATGCCTGATGAGTATGACGAAAACAGGGGAAGGTTTGGCGGTTTTCCGTTTTTAATAAAAGATTTAAATGCCGTGGAGGGGCAGCCTGTCTCTTTTGGCAGTAAAATAATGAAGGGCTTTAAAGCTTCCACAGACGATGAAGTCGTGAAAAGATACAAACGGGCAGGGCTCAACATTATTGGAAAAACAAACACTCCGGAATTCGGCTTTACACCGGCCACAGAGTCCAACTTTTTAGGTTTTGCGAAAAACCCATGGAATCCTGATTTTTCTCCAGGAGGCTCAAGTGGAGGAGCGGCAGCGGCTGTCGCTTCCGGCATGATACCTTTTGCACACGGCAGCGATGGCGGGGGATCGATACGTATTCCAGCTTCCTGCTGCGGGGTGTTTGGATTAAAACCGACACGGGGCCGATCGCCATTGTCAATGCGAATCAACAGCTTATCTGTTCACCATGCACTGACACGGTCAGTAAGGGACAGTGCCTTACTGCTGAATGTCATTGAAGGATCGCAGCTCGGAGACTCTTTTTCGACACCGCCTTTAGGAGGGCCATTTGAAAGATACTTAGAGAGGGATCCCAAGCCATTAAAGATTGCCTATATGGCAGACTTTGGAGCGGATTTGAATATCGACGAGGAAGTGCAGCAGGCTGTAGAATCAACGGCAAAGCTTTGCGAAGAATTAGGGCATCACGTCGAAATCGCTTATCCAGATTTTAATTTGCACCGTTTTATGAATGCCTATGTTACAGTTTGGGTCGTCGGCGGGGCACTGGCCGTGAAAAATGCTGCACAGATGAACGGTAAAGAGGTTAACGACGAAACTACAGAACGACTGCTTTATTCCTTAATTGAAAAGGCGGATGGCTACTCAGTCTTTGAGTATGAAGAAGCACGGCAGTATTTGTTTGATGAAAGTGTGAAGGTGCACCGATTTTTTCAGAAGTATGACGTTCTTCTACATCCGGTAAACGCCAAGCCGCCGCTTCCATTAGGATGCTATGATGGAGAGAAAAAGACAGTAGATGATATTTTGAAGGTATCTGCTGAATATGCTCACTTAACACCAATCGCAAATGTGACCGGACAGCCGGCGATGAGTGTACCTTTATATTGGGGAAGTAATAGCCTTCCCATCGGTTCTCATTTCATGGGGCGTTTTGGTGATGAAGCTACCCTTCTTCAACTGGCAGCCCAGCTTGAAAAAGCGCGTCCCTGGCAGAATAAATACAGTGAGCTGGCATAGATATTAATTAGGAAAATTTATTCTTGGCCTAAGAGCCTCAGGTTTTCTAAAGGAGGAATTCTATTTGAGTTGGTTACATGGAATCTATACGACCCGCTATCTGTTTGTGGTCTTTTTTTCGATAACCTCTCTTAGTCTGCTTACTTATCAATCTATCGCTATATTCAATGCATTTGCGGAATTCTTTGAATTTCTCCGGAGAAGTTAACCTGTACAAAGAGAGAGGCGAATCGGTAGTGACCCCTGAAAGTTAGAGTTTTTATTATGCAGCTGATTGGCTGGTTTGAGTTCGGTATTGTATGGGACTTAAACCAGCCAATTTTGCTTTTATGCGTTCATTATTATAGTAGTTCACATATCCCTCAAGTTTTCTTTTAAGCTCTTCATAAGAAACCAGTTCTTCTCCGTAATACATTTCCTGTTTGAGAATCCCGAAAAAATTCTCCATCGCTGCGTTATCTGCGCAGTTTGCTTTTCTGGACATACTTTGAAAGATTTGATGTTTCTTTAAGGTTTTCACCCACGTGTTATGTTGATAATGCCAGCCTTGATCGGAGTGGATGGTTGTTCGGTATTCGGCTTCCGTTCGACACTGCTTCATTCAACGGCTTTAAAACAAGGTCCAGGGTTGGTCGTTTAGAAATTCCAAAAGAGACAATTTCCCCATTAAATAAGTCCATAATCGGGCTTAAATAAAGCTTCTCATTTCCTGCACATTTGAATTCCGTCACATCTGTGACTAATTTTTGGAGCCGTATTGGCGTGTGGAACCTGCGTTTTAATCGATTATGAGCCACTTTCCCAACTGTACCTTTGTACGATTTATACCGGGATTTTCTAGTGAATTTCTCACACTTCAATCCGAGCTCACCCATGATCCGATGAACTTTTTTATGGTTGATCCTATACCCCTGATTTCTAAGCTCGAAAGCAATGCGGCGATAGCCATATGTCCCGTTGTGCTTATGAAAGAGTTTCGTAATTATTTCTTTCCACTCTTTATTCGGATCTTCCTTCTGTAACTGCTTCTTCTGGTAATGATAAGTGGCTTCAGGAATGTCCACTCTTCGTAAAGCGTCTTTTACTTTGAATCCTTCTTGTTTGAGTTCGAATACCAGCGCTGCTTGTGCTTTTCGAGATAGGCGTCCGGATTCTCCTGAAAAGCTTTTAACTTTTTTAGATAAGAATTCTCTAAACGTAGGAGTTCATTTTCACGTTCCAATTGTTCTTCCCGAGTTGGTGCTTTTTCTGTTTTGGGTAACTTTTTCTTAGGTTTTTTTGACATAGAAGGCCGTCCTTTCGCTTTTTCCTGGAGGCCCTCGCTCCCTTCCTTCTGAAATATGTTGGCCCAGCTCGCAATTAAAGCAGGGTTGTTCAGTTGGAAGGCAATCGCAGTCTCCTGAAGAGAAGCTCCTGTCTGTTTCCTAAAGTTTAATACATCCATCTTGAATTGGACAGGGTGGACTTGTTTGGAATGCTTCCTTTTTAACCCTTCTTCTCCAAATGCTTGATAAGCACGAACCCAACGTAAGATTTGAGCATCACTAGGAATGGAGTACTTTTTAGCTAATAAAACGTATCCTTTATGTCCTTGAAGATATTCCCTTACCACCTTCAATTTAAATTCCTTACTATACTTTGCCATAGAAAACACCCCGGAAGTTAGATTTTTCACTCTAACTTCCGGGGTGCACTACCATCATGCCTCTCTCTTTTTTCTAATATTAGGTTCTCACTTAAACGTGGAGATGCAATGCTGCTCGGTTCCGTTTACCGTGACAAAGAGAACCGGGCCTGGGGAAACAACTCGCTTTCCATGGGTGAACGGTGAGCTTCCTCGGGCTTTTAGCCCTCCGGGATCTCCCCCTGTTCTATCCTCCCATAGGAGTCTCGCCGTTTCCCCTGGCCTTTATGTTTTTTGGAGTAACGGAACATTTAGTGAGATAAGACTATCTCTTCTCAAGATTAATAAGACTACAGCATTCCGTTTTAACTATCACCGGTAAAGAGGCTGGGAAATGGCGAGACTCCTGCAGGGAGATAGAGCCATGGTGAGATCCGCGAGTGCAACGAGCTAGCTCACCGGCTCCCCGCGGAAAGCGAGCTATTTCCCAGCCGCTTTTTACTGCTCCAGCAAACGGAACAGCCATTTTCCTTCATAAAAGTGAGGTAAACCAAGGGAAATGGTGAGGTCCGGGAGTTCACCGGCTCCCCGTGGAAAGCAAGTCATTTCCCAGCCGCTTTTCTCCGTTACTTGATAAACGGAACCGTCATTCCTAATGGACGTAGAAATAGAATTAGAGTAAGACTAGCCACTAACTCATTTTATTGCTTCAAAAGTAAGAATCTCTGTTGATGCTGATGGAGAGCGGCCATATTCATAATCACTTGATACCGTAACCTCTGTAAAACCGGTCGATTTCAGAATCTGTTTGAACTCTTCCACGCCATACCACCTCATAGGGAAACGTTCGAGTTCTGTTTGGACAAGTTCTCCGTTGCTCCAGCGTTCATACCTGTTATGAGAGACCGTGTATTGTTCAAAGACATTGTGTGCTGTCATCTTACTTTCAAGAGAAATCACATCTCCGTTCTCAAGCTTCCAGGTGCGAGTGGATACTTTACCGATTGGGAAGTCCTTCGGGATAGATAGATCGAGCAGCAAACTACCGCCCGGGGTGAGACTTTTATAAAATTGATGTAAAGCTTTTAACGAATCCTTTCGTTTATGCAAGAGTAAAAACGTTCCTGTGGGAACAATTACAGCTTCATAGTAGGATTCCTTTGAATATGTAGTCATATCAGCTTGAAAAAGGCGAGGATTTATTTTATGATTCTCGCAATTTCTGCGGCAGACTTCCAGCATGGCACTGGATAGATCAAATCCTTCAACTTCAAAGCCTGCTTGTGATAAGGGGATGAGAATTCTTCCTGTTCCTGCGGCCGGCTCCAGTATCCTCCCAGAGACTCCTTCCAGACGACTCTTGTAAAATTCCACATCTCCAAAAGAGAATCCAATGGGTTTATCTATGTCGTAGACTTGCGTAGATAAATGATGATAGTAGTTGAGCATGGACCCGCCTCCTTTTCTTTTATAATATCATAAGGATGAAGCAGGGGAAGGCGTCTAGTAGAATGGAAAGGTGAAAGTTCAGTAAATAAAAAAATCCATAAAAAAGGCCGGCTGTTCCAAAAGGAAAGGCCGGCTGAATATATATTTATTAAAAGGGGGTCAACGATCATTAATGGACAGCGGCTTCCACATTCACGAGTCCGTTACCGTAATCAAATGAATCGCCAAGGGGAGTAGCCGTTTCATTCAAGCGGTCGCGAACATCCTGATTGCTTAAACTGTCGTCATCTGCCAGTACGAGTGCAGCGGCACCAGCTACATGTGGTGCAGCCATAGAAGTACCGTTAAATGAAGCATAATCATTTTCAGGTACAGAACTTAAAATATCCACACCAGGAGCCATAACTTCAAGTTCATTTCCTCGGCTTGAAAAAGAAGCGACCTGATTGGAACTATCGACAGCACCTACAGCCATAGCTGTCTCATACTTAGCAGGATAGCCGATTGTATTAAAAGGACCAAATTTTCCAGAGTTTCCGGCAGCGGCTACAACTAGAACACCGTTATGGTAGGCATTATCGACGGCTTCTTTAAGTGCAGCAGAACCTACAGATCCTCCAAGGCTCATATTAATGACATCCATGTCATTAGCAATTGCCCATTCGATCCCTGCGGCAATTTCACTATAGGCGCCGCTTCCTTCACCATTGAGAACTTTTACTGCATATAAGTCCACATCCGGAGCAACTCCGAGCACACCGACGTTGTTATCGACAGCGGCAATCGTACCTGCCACATGGGTTCCGTGCCCATTTAGATCATCAAATGGATCAGGTTCAGAGCTGACAAAACTGGCACCGCCAGCGACATTTAAGTCTTCGTGGCCGGATTCAATGCCTGAATCAAGAACAGCAACTTTGACACCGTTCCCCGTATTCCCTGTGTTCTGAACAACATCAGCATTTATTTGCGAAATACCTGGCGGGGAGGTTTGAGCTAATGCTTTTGCTTTATGGTCTTTTTCCACATATTCAACATTTGGATTGTTTTTTAAAGCTTTAACAGCCTGCTCAGGCAGGTTAGCTTTTACAACATTCATATACTTATACTGATGATCGACGTCTCCTCCAAGACTTTGGACAGATGCAGTAACGGCATCACCTTTAAACTTGATTAAATAGTCCGAACGGCTTTCTTTTGAATCAGCACTTACCATTCCACCAAAGGCTGCAGTTAACGCTAGTGTCAGTATAAAAATTAAACTAATCCACTTCCACTGTCTCTTCATCCACTTCCTCCTTTTCGATCACATCAACTACCCGGGTAAATGTTGTATGTAATTCTGAATTGTCACAATTATATGATAACATGGATGTGGAGGGGTTGTTATTGGGAAATGAGGGAGGGGAGAAGGAGTCTAAAAGGCTCAAATTATCTGTAGTTGCACAAGTTTTCATTAAAAAAGCTCTTCTCAACCAAAGAGAAGAGCTTACAGCCTAATGGGTATACCACTCATATAACTTCTTAGGTCTTCCGATTTTCTGATGGCGGATGACTTGTTTTACTTTTCCTTCTTCAAGTAAATGCATCAAATAGCGATACACGGTAGGATAAGCAAGACCGACACTTGAGGAAATCTCATCTACTGATTTAGGAGTATCATTTTCCATTAAACAGGAGGCGACAGAGTCAAGGGTTTCTTTACTGATGCCTTTTGCTGTATACACGTCTTCTTCAACTGCCAGACGTTTTCTCATATTCACAATTTGTATGTGAAGATGAATTCTTGAGATTAAATCCAGAGGTTTTATCGGCTTTAATGAAAAATCAGTAGCCCCTTCCTGCCTGAACTGAGCCGCCACATCTTCACGGTCATCCTCTGTTAATACAAGGATGGGGACTTGTTGGTTTTCGAGCCGAACTCTTTTCACGAACTCCAATCCATCCATAATGGGCATATGATAATCGACAATCATAATATCGTAATGATTTTTATTAAATAAATAGAGCCCTTCACGACCATCGGAGGCTGTATCTGCATACAGTCCGTCTTTCTCGCATAAGCTCTTCATTAAATCACGCATGGATGGTTCATCATCCACGATCAGGAGCTTCATCCTTTAACACCCTTTCTCTTACAGTCAACCAAAGCCGTATGAATTTACTCTAATATTATAATGTAAAAAAACTGTTGGCAATGGATTTAAGAGAAATGTTGCAGATTCGCATGGCTTTTCTACTCACTTTATTTATAAAGAAGAAAAATCACCCGTGGGCCGAACAGTCACAAGGGTGATTGATAATGAATTCTATATTGTGAAACCGATTTTTCCAAAATTTTTCGTGTCTCTTAAATAGGAAAAAGCCTCTTTATATTCGGAGATATTAAACATTCTATCGACTTCGGGTCTAATATTATGTTTTTCAATGAATTGGATCATTTCTTTGAATTCTTCTACACTTCCCATTGTAGAGCCGAGGAGATTGTACTGCCCATAGAAAAACTTACGAATATCGATCGTAACCTCATCTTCAGTAGTAGCTCCAAATGTGACAATCGTGCCGCCTTTACGGATAATTTCCAATGATTTATTAAAAGTTGCCTGACCAATGCTTTCCACGAGCAAATCAACAGACTCATCTTTAAGTTCTTCTTTCCAATCAGATTGTGTTAATACGGCTGCATCTGCCCCGAGCTTTTTAGCATTCTCTAACTTTTCTTCGCTTCGGGAAGTAACGATAACGCGGGCACCGGCTGCTTTTGCAAACTTAAGGGCAAATGTCAGGACACCACTTCCGNATTTGACATAGAAGGCCGTCCTTTCGCTTTTTCCTGGAGGCCCTCGCTCCCTTCCTTCTGAAATATGTTGGCCCAGCTCGCAATTAAAGCAGGGTTGTTCAGTTGGAAGGCAATCGCAGTCTCCTGAAGAGAAGCTCCTGTCTGTTTCCTAAAGTTTAATACATCCATCTTGAATTGGACAGGGTGGACTTGTTTGGAATGCTTCCTTTTTAACCCTTCTTCTCCAAATGCTTGATAAGCACGAACCCAACGTAAGATTTGAGCATCACTAGGAATGGAGTACTTTTTAGCTAATAAAACGTATCCTTTATGTCCTTGAAGATATTCCCTTACCACCTTCAATTTAAATTCCTTACTATACTTTGCCATAGAAAACACCCCGGAAGTTAGATTTTTCACTCTAACTTCCGGGGTGCACTACCATCATGCCTCTCTCTTTTTTCTAATATTAGGTTCTCACTTAAACGTGGAGATGCAATGCTGCTCGGTTCCGTTTACCGTGACAAAGAGAACCGGGCCTGGGGAAACAACTCGCTTTCCATGGGTGAACGGTGAGCTTCCTCGGGCTTTTAGCCCTCCGGGATCTCCCCCTGTTCTATCCTCCCATAGGAGTCTCGCCGTTTCCCCTGGCCTTTATGTTTTTTGGAGTAACGGAACATTTAGTGAGATAAGACTATCTCTTCTCAAGATTAATAAGACTACAGCATTCCGTTTTAACTATCACCGGTAAAGAGGCTGGGAAATGGCGAGACTCCTGCAGGGAGATAGAGCCATGGTGAGATCCGCGAGTGCAACGAGCTAGCTCACCGGCTCCCCGCGGAAAGCGAGCTATTTCCCAGCCGCTTTTTACTGCTCCAGCAAACGGAACAGCCATTTTCCTTCATAAAAGTGAGGTAAACCAAGGGAAATGGTGAGGTCCGGGAGTTCACCGGCTCCCCGTGGAAAGCAAGTCATTTCCCAGCCGCTTTTCTCCGTTACTTGATAAACGGAACCGTCATTCCTAATGGACGTAGAAATAGAATTAGAGTAAGACTAGCCACTAACTCATTTTATTGCTTCAAAAGTAAGAATCTCTGTTGATGCTGATGGAGAGCGGCCATATTCATAATCACTTGATACCGTAACCTCTGTAAAACCGGTCGATTTCAGAATCTGTTTGAACTCTTCCACGCCATACCACCTCATAGGGAAACGTTCGAGTTCTGTTTGGACAAGTTCTCCGTTGCTCCAGCGTTCATACCTGTTATGAGAGACCGTGTATTGTTCAAAGACATTGTGTGCTGTCATCTTACTTTCAAGAGAAATCACATCTCCGTTCTCAAGCTTCCAGGTGCGAGTGGATACTTTACCGATTGGGAAGTCCTTCGGGATAGATAGATCGAGCAGCAAACTACCGCCCGGGGTGAGACTTTTATAAAATTGATGTAAAGCTTTTAACGAATCCTTTCGTTTATGCAAGAGTAAAAACGTTCCTGTGGGAACAATTACAGCTTCATAGTAGGATTCCTTTGAATATGTAGTCATATCAGCTTGAAAAAGGCGAGGATTTATTTTATGATTNTCGATGAAGAGTCCGGGGTAGACTTTACGACTGGCGTCTCCTTATCTTTGGAAAATGGCATCATTGTCCAAGTGGATTGCAGCTTTGAAGCAGAAGGAAGAAACGAATACCAGGTGATCGGTTCAGAAGGGTCCATCAACGTTCACGATGCTTACCGGCCTGATAAGCAGGACCATATCGGTAAAATTACATTAAGAAACGAGAAAGGCGTGCAGGAACTCATAGAAACAGGTGATCAATATCGCCTGCAGGTTGAAAAGTTTATGGAAGCAGCTGGACAAAAAGATTCCCTGACTGAGCTTCATAACGAGACGCTGAGATACTTGAAAGTCATGGAAGAATCTATTCACCTGATCTATAGGGGGAAATAGGATGGAAGAGTTTCAAAGCCTAGATGGAACAGCTCAATTAGAGCTTCTCAGAAATAAAGAAATCAAACTGAGCGAAGTAAACGAATACTATAAAACACAGATCATTAGAAAGAACCCGGAACTTCAGGCTGTCGTCCATACGATGTTTGATCATATGCCTGATGAGTATGACGAAAACAGGGGAAGGTTTGGCGGTTTTCCGTTTTTAATAAAAGATTTAAATGCCGTGGAGGGGCAGCCTGTCTCTTTTGGCAGTAAAATAATGAAGGGCTTTAAAGCTTCCACAGACGATGAAGTCGTGAAAAGATACAAACGGGCAGGGCTCAACATTATTGGAAAAACAAACACTCCGGAATTCGGCTTTACACCGGCCACAGAGTCCAACTTTTTAGGTTTTGCGAAAAACCCATGGAATCCTGATTTTTCTCCAGGAGGCTCAAGTGGAGGAGCGGCAGCGGCTGTCGCTTCCGGCATGATACCTTTTGCACACGGCAGCGATGGCGGGGGATCGATACGTATTCCAGCTTCCTGCTGCGGGGTGTTTGGATTAAAACCGACACGGGGCCGATCGCCATTGTCAATGCGAATCAACAGCTTATCTGTTCACCATGCACTGACACGGTCAGTAAGGGACAGTGCCTTACTGCTGAATGTCATTGAAGGATCGCAGCTCGGAGACTCTTTTTCGACACCGCCTTTAGGAGGGCCATTTGAAAGATACTTAGAGAGGGATCCCAAGCCATTAAAGATTGCCTATATGGCAGACTTTGGAGCGGATTTGAATATCGACGAGGAAGTGCAGCAGGCTGTAGAATCAACGGCAAAGCTTTGCGAAGAATTAGGGCATCACGTCGAAATCGCTTATCCAGATTTTAATTTGCACCGTTTTATGAATGCCTATGTTACAGTTTGGGTCGTCGGCGGGGCACTGGCCGTGAAAAATGCTGCACAGATGAACGGTAAAGAGGTTAACGACGAAACTACAGAACGACTGCTTTATTCCTTAATTGAAAAGGCGGATGGCTACTCAGTCTTTGAGTATGAAGAAGCACGGCAGTATTTGTTTGATGAAAGTGTGAAGGTGCACCGATTTTTTCAGAAGTATGACGTTCTTCTACATCCGGTAAACGCCAAGCCGCCGCTTCCATTAGGATGCTATGATGGAGAGAAAAAGACAGTAGATGATATTTTGAAGGTATCTGCTGAATATGCTCACTTAACACCAATCGCAAATGTGACCGGACAGCCGGCGATGAGTGTACCTTTATATTGGGGAAGTAATAGCCTTCCCATCGGTTCTCATTTCATGGGGCGTTTTGGTGATGAAGCTACCCTTCTTCAACTGGCAGCCCAGCTTGAAAAAGCGCGTCCCTGGCAGAATAAATACAGTGAGCTGGCATAGATATTAATTAGGAAAATTTATTCTTGGCCTAAGAGCCTCAGGTTTTCTAAAGGAGGAATTCTATTTGAGTTGGTTACATGGAATCTATACGACCCGCTATCTGTTTGTGGTCTTTTTTTCGATAACCTCTCTTAGTCTGCTTACTTATCAATCTATCGCTATATTCAATGCATTTGCGGAATTCTTTGAATTTCTCCGGAGAAGTTAACCTGTACAAAGAGAGAGGCGAATCGGTAGTGACCCCTGAAAGTTAGAGTTTTTATTATGCAGCTGATTGGCTGGTTTGAGTTCGGTATTGTATGGGACTTAAACCAGCCAATTTTGCTTTTATGCGTTCATTATTATAGTAGTTCACATATCCCTCAAGTTTTCTTTTAAGCTCTTCATAAGAAACCAGTTCTTCTCCGTAATACATTTCCTGTTTGAGAATCCCGAAAAAATTCTCCATCGCTGCGTTATCTGCGCAGTTTGCTTTTCTGGACATACTTTGAAAGATTTGATGTTTCTTTAAGGTTTTCACCCACGTGTTATGTTGATAATGCCAGCCTTGATCGGAGTGGATGGTTGTTCGGTATTCGGCTTCCGTTCGACACTGCTTCATTCAACGGCTTTAAAACAAGGTCCAGGGTTGGTCGTTTAGAAATTCCAAAAGAGACAATTTCCCCATTAAATAAGTCCATAATCGGGCTTAAATAAAGCTTCTCATTTCCTGCACATTTGAATTCCGTCACATCTGTGACTAATTTTTGGAGCCGTATTGGCGTGTGGAACCTGCGTTTTAATCGATTATGAGCCACTTTCCCAACTGTACCTTTGTACGATTTATACCGGGATTTTCTAGTGAATTTCTCACACTTCAATCCGAGCTCACCCATGATCCGATGAACTTTTTTATGGTTGATCCTATACCCCTGATTTCTAAGCTCGAAAGCAATGCGGCGATAGCCATATGTCCCGTTGTGCTTATGAAAGAGTTTCGTAATTATTTCTTTCCACTCTTTATTCGGATCTTCCTTCTGTAACTGCTTCTTCTGGTAATGATAAGTGGCTTCAGGAATGTCCACTCTTCGTAAAGCGTCTTTTACTTTGAATCCTTCTTGTTTGAGTTCGAATACCAGCGCTGCTTGTGCTTTTCGAGATAGGCATCCGGATTCTCCTGAAAAGCTTTTAACTTTTTTAGATAAGAATTCTCTAAACGTAGGAGTTCATTTTCACGTTCCAATTGTTCTTCCCGAGTTGGTGCTTTTTCTGTTTTGGGTAACTTTTTCTTAGGTTTATTTGACATAGAAGGCCGTCCTTTCGCTTTTTCCTGGAGGCCCTCGCTCCCTTCCTTCTGAAATATGTTGGCCCAGCTCGCAATTAAAGCAGGGTTGTTCAGTTGGAAGGCAATCGCAGTCTCCTGAAGAGAAGCTCCTGTCTGTTTCCTAAAGTTTAATACATCCATCTTGAATTGGACAGGGTGGACTTGTTTGGAATGCTTCCTTTTTAACCCTTCTTCTCCAAATGCTTGATAAGCACGAACCCAACGTAAGATTTGAGCATCACTAGGAATGGAGTACTTTTTAGCTAATAAAACGTATCCTTTATGTCCTTGAAGATATTCCCTTACCACCTTCAATTTAAATTCCTTACTATACTTTGCCATAGAAAACACCCCGGAAGTTAGATTTTTCACTCTAACTTCCGGGGTGCACTACCATCATGCCTCTCTCTTTTTTCTAATATTAGGTTCTCACTTAAACGTGGAGATGCAATGCTGCTCGGTTCCGTTTACCGTGACAAAGAGAACCGGGCCTGGGGAAACAACTCGCTTTCCATGGGTGAACGGTGAGCTTCCTCGGGCTTTTAGCCCTCCGGGATCTCCCCCTGTTCTATCCTCCCATAGGAGTCTCGCCGTTTCCCCTGGCCTTTATGTTTTTTGGAGTAACGGAACATTTAGTGAGATAAGACTATCTCTTCTCAAGATTAATAAGACTACAGCATTCCGTTTTAACTATCACCGGTAAAGAGGCTGGGAAATGGCGAGACTCCTGCAGGGAGATAGAGCCATGGTGAGATCCGCGAGTGCAACGAGCTAGCTCACCGGCTCCCCGCGGAAAGCGAGCTATTTCCCAGCCGCTTTTTACTGCTCCAGCAAACGGAACAGCCATTTTCCTTCATAAAAGTGAGGTAAACCAAGGGAAATGGTGAGGTCCGGGAGTTCACCGGCTCCCCGTGGAAAGCAAGTCATTTCCCAGCCGCTTTTCTCCGTTACTTGATAAACGGAACCGTCATTCCTAATGGACGTAGAAATAGAATTAGAGTAAGACTAGCCACTAACTCATTTTATTGCTTCAAAAGTAAGAATCTCTGTTGATGCTGATGGAGAGCGGCCATATTCATAATCACTTGATACCGTAACCTCTGTAAAACCGGTCGATTTCAGAATCTGTTTGAACTCTTCCACGCCATACCACCTCATAGGGAAACGTTCGAGTTCTGTTTGGACAAGTTCTCCGTTGCTCCAGCGTTCATACCTGTTATGAGAGACCGTGTATTGTTCAAAGACATTGTGTGCTGTCATCTTACTTTCAAGAGAAATCACATCTCCGTTCTCAAGCTTCCAGGTGCGAGTGGATACTTTACCGATTGGGAAGTCCTTCGGGATAGATAGATCGAGCAGCAAACTACCGCCCGGGGTGAGACTTTTATAAAATTGATGTAAAGCTTTTAACGAATCCTTTCGTTTATGCAAGAGTAAAAACGTTCCTGTGGGAACAATTACAGCTTCATAGTAGGATTCCTTTGAATATGTAGTCATATCAGCTTGAAAAAGGCGAGGATTTATTTTATGATTCTCGCAATTTCTGCGGCAGACTTCCAGCATGGCACTGGATAGATCAAATCCTTCAACTTCAAAGCCTGCTTGTGATAAGGGGATGAGAATTCTTCCTGTTCCTGCGGCCGGCTCCAGTATCCTCCCAGAGACTCCTTCCAGACGACTCTTGTAAAATTCCACATCTCCAAAAGAGAATCCAATGGGTTTATCTATGTCGTAGACTTGCGTAGATAAATGATGATAGTAGTTGAGCATGGACCCGCCTCCTTTTCTTTTATAATATCATAAGGATGAAGCAGGGGAAGGCGTCTAGTAGAATGGAAAGGTGAAAGTTCAGTAAATAAAAAAATCCATAAAAAAGGCCGGCTGTTCCAAAAGGAAAGGCCGGCTGAATATATATTTATTAAAAGGGGGTCAACGATCATTAATGGACAGCGGCTTCCACATTCACGAGTCCGTTACCGTAATCAAATGAATCGCCAAGGGGAGTAGCCGTTTCATTCAAGCGGTCGCGAACATCCTGATTGCTTAAACTGTCGTCATCTGCCAGTACGAGTGCAGCGGCACCAGCTACATGTGGTGCAGCCATAGAAGTACCGTTAAATGAAGCATAATCATTTTCAGGTACAGAACTTAAAATATCCACACCAGGAGCCATAACTTCAAGTTCATTTCCTCGGCTTGAAAAAGAAGCGACCTGATTGGAACTATCGACAGCACCTACAGCCATAGCTGTCTCATACTTAGCAGGATAGCCGATTGTATTAAAAGGACCAAATTTTCCAGAGTTTCCGGCAGCGGCTACAACTAGAACACCGTTATGGTAGGCATTATCGACGGCTTCTTTAAGTGCAGCAGAACCTACAGATCCTCCAAGGCTCATATTAATGACATCCATGTCATTAGCAATTGCCCATTCGATCCCTGCGGCAATTTCACTATAGGCGCCGCTTCCTTCACCATTGAGAACTTTTACTGCATATAAGTCCACATCCGGAGCAACTCCGAGCACACCGACGTTGTTATCGACAGCGGCAATCGTACCTGCCACATGGGTTCCGTGCCCATTTAGATCATCAAATGGATCAGGTTCAGAGCTGACAAAACTGGCACCGCCAGCGACATTTAAGTCTTCGTGGCCGGATTCAATGCCTGAATCAAGAACAGCAACTTTGACACCGTTCCCCGTATTCCCTGTGTTCTGAACAACATCAGCATTTATTTGCGAAATACCTGGCGGGGAGGTTTGAGCTAATGCTTTTGCTTTATGGTCTTTTTCCACATATTCAACATTTGGATTGTTTTTTAAAGCTTTAACAGCCTGCTCAGGCAGGTTAGCTTTTACAACATTCATATACTTATACTGATGATCGACGTCTCCTCCAAGACTTTGGACAGATGCAGTAACGGCATCACCTTTAAACTTGATTAAATAGTCCGAACGGCTTTCTTTTGAATCAGCACTTACCATTCCACCAAAGGCTGCAGTTAACGCTAGTGTCAGTATAAAAATTAAACTAATCCACTTCCACTGTCTCTTCATCCACTTCCTCCTTTTCGATCACATCAACTACCCGGGTAAATGTTGTATGTAATTCTGAATTGTCACAATTATATGATAACATGGATGTGGAGGGGTTGTTATTGGGAAATGAGGGAGGGGAGAAGGAGTCTAAAAGGCTCAAATTATCTGTAGTTGCACAAGTTTTCATTAAAAAAGCTCTTCTCAACCAAAGAGAAGAGCTTACAGCCTAATGGGTATACCACTCATATAACTTCTTAGGTCTTCCGATTTTCTGATGGCGGATGACTTGTTTTACTTTTCCTTCTTCAAGTAAATGCATCAAATAGCGATACACGGTAGGATAAGCAAGACCGACACTTGAGGAAATCTCATCTACTGATTTAGGAGTATCATTTTCCATTAAACAGGAGGCGACAGAGTCAAGGGTTTCTTTACTGATGCCTTTTGCTGTATACACGTCTTCTTCAACTGCCAGACGTTTTCTCATATTCACAATTTGTATGTGAAGATGAATTCTTGAGATTAAATCCAGAGGTTTTATCGGCTTTAATGAAAAATCAGTAGCCCCTTCCTGCCTGAACTGAGCCGCCACATCTTCACGGTCATCCTCTGTTAATACAAGGATGGGGACTTGTTGGTTTTCGAGCCGAACTCTTTTCACGAACTCCAATCCATCCATAATGGGCATATGATAATCGACAATCATAATATCGTAATGATTTTTATTAAATAAATAGAGCCCTTCACGACCATCGGAGGCTGTATCTGCATACAGTCCGTCTTTCTCGCATAAGCTCTTCATTAAATCACGCATGGATGGTTCATCATCCACGATCAGGAGCTTCATCCTTTAACACCCTTTCTCTTACAGTCAACCAAAGCCGTATGAATTTACTCTAATATTATAATGTAAAAAAACTGTTGGCAATGGATTTAAGAGAAATGTTGCAGATTCGCATGGCTTTTCTACTCACTTTATTTATAAAGAAGAAAAATCACCCGTGGGCCGAACAGTCACAAGGGTGATTGATAATGAATTCTATATTGTGAAACCGATTTTTCCAAAATTTTTCGTGTCTCTTAAATAGGAAAAAGCCTCTTTATATTCGGAGATATTAAACATTCTATCGACTTCGGGTCTAATATTATGTTTTTCAATGAATTGGATCATTTCTTTGAATTCTTCTACACTTCCCATTGTAGAGCCGAGGAGATTGTACTGCCCATAGAAAAACTTACGAATATCGATCGTAACCTCATCTTCAGTAGTAGCTCCAAATGTGACAATCGTGCCGCCTTTACGGATAATTTCCAATGATTTATTAAAAGTTGCCTGACCAATGCTTTCCACGAGCAAATCAACAGACTCATCTTTAAGTTCTTCTTTCCAATCAGATTGTGTTAATACGGCTGCATCTGCCCCGAGCTTTTTAGCATTCTCTAACTTTTCTTCGCTTCGGGAAGTAACGATAACGCGGGCACCGGCTGCTTTTGCAAACTTAAGGGCAAATGTCAGGACACCACTTCCGATTCCCGGAAGCATCACCGTATCGCCTTCTTTTACTTTCCCTCTTGTGAACATAACACGATAGGCCGTAAGTGCAGCAAGAGGAAGAACGCCGGCTTCTTCCCATGTTAAATGCTTCGGTTTATGTTCAACATTTTCTGCGGGAACGGTAATGTATTCGGCAAAAGTACCGTGATCAGGCAAACCGAGGATTTCAAAGCCTTCAGGAGGAGCATCGCTGTTTTTCTTCCAGCCAAGTCCAGGATTAATGATAACTTCATCTCCAAGTGCCATATACCTTACGCCTTTACCGACAGAATCTATAACACCGGCACCGTCTGAGCCAAGAATGAGAGGAGGCTGGTCGGTTTTATGGCGGCTTGTGACTGCAATATCACGGCGGTTTAAGCCTGCGGTTTTTAATTTCACCCGCACCATATTATCCTCTATATCAGGCTGATTAAAATCTTTGAGGGACAGCCCCTCAAGGCCTTCTGTTTTTTCATGAACGATTGCTTTCATTACGTCGTTTCCTCCTTGATTATAGATTGAAGATAGTCTGCAAATTTAGACAGTTTGTCCATGTCAGATACATCCTCTTCGAATAAAGGAACTCGAATAGTACGTTGTTTCTTAAATGTTTGGTCAATTTCATCGAGGTAATTTCTTTCCTGTCTTCGCCTTTTAGCAAGAAACTCGCCATCTGCGTAATCCGGAAGCACCTTATTAACAATCAGTGTTTTAATGTGAAGGTGGTGTTGGTCAAGCTGCCGGATGGCTTGTCTTGTTTCTAAAATAGGTAAGCGTTCAGGAATTAACACGAAGATAAAACCGGTCTGTTTGGAATCTAAAATTATTTCGCGTACAGCTGCAAACTTCTCTTTCCGTTTTTGCAGGATTTCATAAATGGGATCATCAACAGGCTCGCCATCATTAAGAAGCTGTGTATAATTATCATTAATTTTCTTTCTCTTTTCCAGCATGCCATCAATCCAGACACTCATTAATTCAGGAAGTGTCAGCAGACGGATAGTATGGCCGGTAGGAGCTGTATCAAATACTATCTTATCAAATTCATCCGCCTCTTCTAAAATAATTGAGATCAGCCGGTCAAAAAGAGCTGCTTCATCGGCTCCCGGAGAAGCACTGGCCATATCGATCTGCCTGTGAACTTCTTCCACCATACGGGATTTAACGAGACCCTCTAAATTCTCTTTTACTCCTTGAATATATCGCTTGGATTCCCGGTTTGGATTAACTTCAATGCCCCAAAGATTAGGCTCAAGAGGTGTTTTGTCATGCTTGATTTTTTTATGAAAGATATCTCCTAAGTTATGGGCAGGATCTGTAGATACAATCAGTGTCCTGCTGCCGCTTCGGGCCAGTGCCAGGGCCAGCGCAGCAGAAGACGTTGATTTCCCAACACCGCCTTTCCCGCCGATAAAAAGGATTTTGTTTTGCAATAGTTCATTCATCTGAATTCGCCTTCCTTTTTAACAGCATCTTATACCATCGAGTGGGGACTTTTCCATGCCCATCCGCAGATGCCAATCGTGAAATTTTTCAATGATATAAGGATATAGCTCTAGCGTGTAATAAAAAGCCGGATTAGGGATCCCAAGCATATCGGAATAAATGAGTAGAAGAAAAAGATCATCTTCATCTCTCAGTTCCCTGGCGACTTCGTTTTTATGGGGGAGGCTCAATATTTCATCATACAATTCAAAAATTCGTTTCAATGATAGTTTTTTAGGCATTCCCTCACAACCTTACATTATCATTTGTTTAATCAGTGTATCATAATCGTCAGATAATTCTTCTTCGATATACACTCCATTGACAAACACAGCATTGTATTTCACGCGAAGAAACAAATTCTTTATCGCTGCCAGTGGGGTTATATTTTTCTTCTTCACATGAGTGTAAAAGTAATGATAAACCGCTAGCAGGTTCCTCGGATCGAGGAAGGTGACTTTTACTGGGTTGTTGTAGTGATCATTCAATTTTCGATAAAGCCTTCCTAAACGTTGTCGGTCATCCTCATGGTGGGCAAATTCATCCTTCATTTCAACGAGGCCGTCACTGCAGATGCCGCCACAGCAGCCTAATCCAATTTCCTTTTCCGCTCGGATAATCATAACCTCGACCATTGCCATCACCTTTCTTATCTATAGTTATAAATCTATTTCGTCGTAAGGATTTCAACCTGTTCCGTTTGCCTGGCTACGGAGAATCGGTCCTGGGGAAAGACTCGCTTTCCATGGGCGAACGGTGAGCTTCCTCAGGCTAAAGCCTTCCGGGATCTCACCCTGTTCTATCCTCCCATAGGAGTCTCGCCGTTTCCCCAGGCCCTTTATGTTTTTTTGGAGTAACGGAATATTGGGTCAGAAAAATCTTTTCCAGAAGAACGTTTAGTGAAAATACAGTGTTTCGTTTTTCACTATTAAAGTTAAAGAGGCTGGGAAATGGCGAGACTCCTGCAGGGAGATAGAGCCAGGATGAGATCCGCGAGTGCAACGATCTAGCTCATCGGCTCCCCGCGGAAAGCGAGTCGTTTCCCAGCCTCGTTTCTCCAAGCGAGATAAACGGAACCTCCTTTTTCCCTCTCTTAAAGACAAAACAAGAGAAACCAGCTCAATCATCATTGAGAAGCAATAAGGGAAGGACAGACAAAAGGAAAGCCGCACATTTAGGCGCGGCTTTCTTTGGTTTTAAGCACTTTTCTCAATTTTATTCTGATTACTATTAATAATAGAAGACACAGCAACCACAAGAATCCACAGGGCAAATACTAGTATAATAGAGCCGAAAGTGAACAGCAGCCAGTCACTTTGAGCGGCCCATGGTGCCCATTGGGTTAATACTTGGATTCCCATAGCGTATAAAGTCATAAACATTAAGAAAGCCATCGGAATTATCGTCGGCCAATAGGCTCTGCCCTGGCGCTTCAGCCAGATGGAAATGAGCAGCAGGCTGATCCCTGCAAGCAGCTGGTTGGATGTTCCAAACAGCGGCCACAGCAGGTAACCGCCTGAACCGAAACCGTTAGGTCCCTGAGGGATTAGCGTCAGCGCCGCACTTGAGACAACAGCTGTAGTTGTTGCCACATGAGTTTTAGTAAGCGGCTTGATTTTATATTCCATCCCCAGCTCGGAAATAATATAGCGCATTAAACGAACAGAAGAATCTAATGTTGTTGCAGCAAAGCTTACTACGATTACTGAAATAATGGTAGCTGCTACAGAAGCCGGAATTCCAAGTCCTGCAGCCAATCCGCTGGCCCCTTGGATAAATACCCCTAAGCCGGCACCGTTTGCTGCTGTGAATCCACTGTAAGTGGCTGTAAACTCAGCAGTAGAAGGAAAGAAAGTAATTACGGCAATAATCGCAATTAAGGCTAAAGCCCCTTCACCAATAGCTCCTAAATATCCCACAAAGCGGGCATCTGTTTCTTTATCCAACTGCTTGGAAGATGTTCCTGAAGATACAAGACCGTGGAATCCGGAAATCGCACCACAGGCAATTGTGATAAAGAGAAGTGGAAACCAGGAAGTATCCGCATTCGAATTAGTAACAGGTGCTGTAATATCAGGGTTTGTAAAAAGCAGCCCCAAATATAACAATCCTAAACCAACGACAAGCTGGTGTGAGTTAATATAATCACGCGGCTGCAGCAGTTTCCAGACGGGCAGAGTAGAAGCAATATATACATACACCATTAACACGATGATCCAAAGGAAGAAAGCTGTAGATGTGGCATCAAGTCCAAATATTCCAGCAGCTCCTTCTCCTCCAAAGTAACGGACGAGGTCGATTTGCAGCACGGGAAAGTAACTGGCAATAATAGCCGTTCCATACATAATCGCAAGTGCTACTAATGAAGGAAGCAGCATACCGCCACTTTTCTTATACACGCGGTATCCAATCCAGATCGCCAGAGGAATCTGGATAAATACAGAAAGTACGCTTGCAGGGAAAGAGATGAATAAGTTGGCGATAACCCAGGCAAACACTGCGTTTACCATTAATACGAGCAGAAGAATGATAAATAAAAACAGTATTTTAGCTCTCTGGCCAATCAGCTTGTTAGCTAATGTTCCAACTGATTGTCCTTTGTTACGTACAGACAATACCAATGTACCAAAGTCGTGAACCCCCGCTGCAAAGACGGTACCGAGAAGTACCCATAATATTGCAGGCAGCCAGCCCCAGTAAACAGCGATGGCAGGACCTACGATGGGTGCGGCCCCAGCCACTGAAGTAAAATGGTGTCCCCACAATACAAACTTATTTGTCGGAACGAAGTCTACTCCATCTTTATACTTGTGAGCAGGCGTCGTATAGTTAGGATCCAGACGATAAATCTTTTCTGCAATAAATTTGGAATAATACTTATAACCCAGAATAAAGACAATACCTCCGGCTACTGCAAGCCAGATCGCACTCATATTAACCCCTCCTTAAATGTCAATGTAAGCTAATCTGTTGTATGCGCTTACACATGTAGTTTTATTATACTACGGTAATTTTATAATTTTCAATTTATTTGACGAAATAATCAAAAAACTGCTGCATTAAGTTCCATGTTTCGTCATTATTGACATTAATAAGAAGAAATGGACCGGTGAAAAATAAGAAAAAGATCGTTATAATAAAGGCTGACGACATGAGAAAAGCGAAGGTGTTGCAGCAGATGATTCTATTAATCGATAATTATGATTCATTTACCTATAATTTATTTCAATATTTTAAGCAGATGACTGAGGAGGTAGCGGTTGTTCGCAACACTGACATCACGATTGAAGAAGTGGAAAAAATGGCTCCATCGATCATCGTCTTGTCACCTGGGCCGGGAACGCCGGTAGAAACTGGGATTTGCCGCGAAGTCCTTGAGCATTTTCATAAACATATTCCTATCTTAGGTGTGTGTCTTGGACACCAGCTGATCGTTGAATTCTTTGGCGGGAAAATCGAAAACTGCCGTCAGCCGATGCACGGAAAAGTAGTGGAAATCACCCACGATAACCGTTCGGCCTTCAAAGGTTTGCCAGGGAAGGTTAAAGTGACACGTTATCACTCCTTACAGGCTTCAAGGTCTGGTCTGCCTTTATGTCTAGAGGTAAGTGCCGCTTGTGAAGAAGATGAAGCGATTATGGGGGTAAGGCATATTCATTATCCTGTTGAAGGTATTCAGTTTCATCCGGAGTCTATCATGACTGAATATGGATTTGAGATCCTTCAAAATTTTTATCAAAGAGCTATGTCCTGCCAGCTGGAGGTCACCCTATGAATCTGCCGAAGCTACAATTTGATTTTGAAAATTTCAAAGGTGATAAAGAGAGAATCGAATTCGCAGAACCTGTTTGTGTCATTATTGCTCGTTCTATAAATGAAGTAGAGACGTCTTTTAAAAAAGCAGAAAAGTACCTCCAGGAAGGTTATTATGTTGCAGGATACGTTTCCTATGAAGCAGCACCAGCTTTCGATGAGGCATATAAAGTCCATGAATCTCCCTGCTGGCCTCTTGTTTGGTTTGGAGTATTTAATAAGCCTGAAGAGCAAGGGAAGACAAAGACGTCGGCTGAATATAAAGTCTCTGACTGGACGCTTGAAGATAATTTTGAAAGTTATCAAGAGGGAATTCAGCAAATAAAAGCTGCTATTGAAGCAGGGGATACGTACCAGGTGAATTATACAACTAGGCTTTCCGCAGACTTTTCAGGAGATGCCTTTTCTTTTTATCGTCAGCTTGCGGCTAATCAGAAATCCGGTTATGGGGCTTATTTAGATTTGGGAGATGGCCGGAAAATACTGTCTGCCTCACCTGAGCTTTTTTTTAGACGGTCCGGAAATACTTTGAAAACAAAACCAATGAAAGGGACGGCTAAGAGAGGACGCACTCTTGAAGAAGATGAAAAGCTGAAATCATTCTTAAGGCAGTCAGAGAAGGAACAAGCCGAAAATTTAATGATAGTAGATCTGCTGCGAAACGATTTAGGAAGAGTAGCAGTACCGGGGTCTGTTCACGTAAGCCGTCTGTTTAAGGTAGAAACATATCCAACGGTTCATCAGATGACGTCTACAGTAGAAGCAAAAGTGGAAAAAGATCTAACATTGTGGGAGATTTTTTCTGCTTTATTCCCATGCGGTTCGATAACGGGGGCTCCTAAAATTCGAACGATGGAGTATATCGCGGGTCTGGAACAGTCTCCAAGGGAAGTTTACTGTGGAGCAATCGGATATATAACACCTGAGAAAGAGGCAGTATTTAATGTGCCGATCCGGACGGTAATGCTGGATGGCAGCAAGGCTGTATTTGGAACGGGAGGAGGTATTACCTGGGATTCCACACCATACGGAGAATATGAAGAACTGCAGATGAAAGCCCGTCTGCTGAGTGAAAGACGCCCTGATTTTCAGCTGTTGGAGTCCATGAGGCTTGAAAACGGCGCAATCTCACTGCTTCCTTATCACATAAAACGGCTTAAAGAGACAGCGCAGTACTTTAATTATACTCTTGATGAAAGAGAGTTACGAAAGACGATTGACCAATTGAGTCAAGACTATAAGAACGGAGCCTATAAGGTAAGGCTGCTCGTCAGTGAAAATGGACGGATAGCTACGGAAGCTGCCGAAATTACAGAAGATTTAACGGAAGCTGAGGCTTTTTTAGCTGATTCTCCTGTCGATCCATCCAATCCATTTCTTTATCATAAAACCACTTACAGAGACGTATATAACACCCGAAAAAAAGGACGGAACGGACTTGTGTTATTATGGAATGAAGATGAGGAACTGACTGAATTCACGATAGGCAACCTCGTCGTTAAAGCTAACGAAAGATTTTTAACACCTCCTGTAAAATCTGGGTTATTAAGAGGAACATGTCGGGAAAGCTTATTAAACCAAGGAATTATAGAAGAACAGATTATTTTCAAAAAGGACCTCTGTTCCTTGGACGAAATTTGGATGGTCAATGGGGTCAGGGGATGGGTACGAATACACCTCGTATAAGGAGGCATTCTTTGAAGTACATCGTATTTTACGACGCACAGTGTCCATTTTGCTATTATTTGAAAAAAGTTCTCAGGAGATTCGATTGGCGGAGAATTATTAAATGGGTGTCCATACAGGAAGTGGAAAAAAACAGGAATTACCCTTATCTAGCAGGGAAGAGTTTGTCGGAAGAAATTCATATGTTAACTAGACAAGGAAAAGTCAGATCGGGTTTCGATGCGATTCGCGTTCTCCTGATTCAGCTTCCTCCTGTGTCTTTTCTTGGATTAATTAGCTACCTTCCACCTTTAAGCATGATAGGGCCCGCTTTTTACCGATGGTTTTCTTCACACCGTTATGAGTGGTTCGGCCGCTATCAGACACCTAGGTATAAGTAACCTCACTTCTTCCATTTACAAAAATATGAAAAAAAATTATTATGTAAATATAATACATCTTAGGAGCGAGGTATTTATTGGTATGAAAGATGAATTGAAATATATTGGTGATAAAGTTATTGAACACCGCTCTATGCTCGCTGAGCAGCTGATCGAACTGGAAGGAGAGAGCTACAAACAAAGGCTGATGCTTGAAGGAGTGACAAGGGATAAGGTGCTTTCCTTCAGAGAAGAAATTTTTCTTTATCTTGCTGAAGCGTTAACAGAGGATTATCAGCTTGTAGAACAAAAAGTCATAGAATGGGCCAGAAAAGCTGGAGAATTCTCAGTGGAAAGCGGCATCCCGCTTAGTGAAGCGATCTCTGTAGTAGGTCATTATCGTAATGCTGTCTGGAGTACTTTTGATAAGGAGCTTGATGGTAAGAAGTTTCATGCCATTACGATACTTGATGTGAACAAGTTTATTAATCCTTTAATTGATAAGATTATTATGCGGTTAAGTCAGATTTATATGGATCATCATAATCAAAAAATGATAAGCGCGCAGGAAAGACTGAGAGAAGTTTCAGTGCCGGTCGTTCCAATAGCTGATGGAGTCGCTGTTCTGCCAGTAGTGGGAGAAATTGATCCAGACAGAGCCCAGCTCATTATGGAAACCTCTTTAGAACAAAGTACAAAGCATCAGCTTGAGTATTTAATTATTGATATTTCAGGTGTGCCTATTATTGATAAATCTGTTATATATTCTTTGTTTCAAGTAACACATTCCCTTCAGCTTGTAGGAGTAGAAACGACATTAACCGGTATACGGGCGGAAATTGCTCGTTCTATCGTTGAGCAAGGGATGGAATTTCGGGAAGTCAAAACACGAGCCAACCTCAAACAGGCATTGGCAGAAATTGGTGCAGTTCATTAAAAAGAAGCACAGGGGAAACTGTGCTTCTTTTGTATTATTCAGGGTCAGCTACCTTGACGAGCTGTTTCCCGATATTTTCACCTGTAAATAGTCCGAAGAACGCGTCTGGAACATTTTCAAACCCTTCTCGGATGTTCTCTTTATAAGTGATTTTTCCATCGTTCACCCATTCAGATAAATGGCTGAATCCTTCCTTGAAGCGCTCCTGGTAGTCGCCTACGATAAATCCTTTAATAAGAGCGCTGGCTTTAATGAGATGCATTTGAATGCGAGGGCCTTGATCGCCTGGTTTATTGTAGGAGGAAATCGCTCCACACTGGGCGATTCGGGCAAATTTATTTAGAATTGGATAAACCGCATCAGATATGGAACCGCCTACGTTGTCAAAGTAAATGTCCACACCATCTGGACAAGCTGTTTCCAGAGCTTCTGAAACATTTTCTTCTTTATAGTTTATAACAGCATCTGCACCGAGTTCTTCTTTCAGATACTTGGTTTTCTCCTCTGTACCAGCAATTCCTACGACGCGGCAGCCATAAATTTTTCCAATTTGGACAACTGTAGATCCTACAGCTCCAGCGGCTCCGGAAACGACTAACGTTTCTCCTTCTTTAGGAGCTCCTATGTCTGTCAGTCCAAAATAAGCTGTTAATCCTGGCATACCGAGGACTCCGAGGGATGCCGTTACAGGACCAAGGGATGGATCAATTTTCCTCACCTGTCCGGCTTTAATCGTCTGCTGTTCCTTCCATTCCAGTGCGCCTGTAACAATATCACCTTTTTCCAGGTCGGAAGAATTTGATTCAACCACCTGTGCAATGGCACCACCTGCAATCGGTTCATTAAGCTGAAATGGATCCACATAGGATTTGGAATCATTCATACGCCCTCGCATATAAGGATCCACGGAAATATACAGCATCTGAACAAGCGCTTCTTCTTCAGAAGGTGATGGCTGTTCTGTTTCTACTATTTTTAAATGTTCATGGGTCGGGGTTGTTTCCGGCCGTTTCACTAAATGAATTTCTTTGTTCATACATCTATCACTCCTTAAAGTGTGGATGAGTTCTATTCTATCTTGGATCACGGGTGTTTTTAAAATAATCAGCTTACAAAAAATTTATTAAGAGAGGTGAGGGTTGATGAAAGTTGTGTACGGGGATAATTTTATCGCAGTGGAAGAGGCCGACCATTTAACCGATGTTGAGCTGTTTAAAGTTCTAGATCAATTAGAAAGTGAAGAGGTGAGGAACATATCACTGATGCTGAGTCCTCACCGCAGCCGCTCCGTAGTGAACAAGCTGTCTGATAGAAACTATTACTATACCGATACTACAATCTATTTTTATCATTCATTAGAAAAACTGCGTGTTAGGGAGAAACATAATATAGAATGGGTAAGGCTTGAGGAGAGAGATTTCAAGATGGTTTGGGTGCAGGCGATGCAGGGTTCATTAAATCACACAGGTCCTATAAATATCGATGAACAAATGGGCAGTGTGAAGAAAGAATTAGGGAGGACCTACAGGGATTCCTGTTTAGTCGTTAATGTTAATGGTCAAATAGCAGGAGCATGTATGCCGCATATAGAACCTGGAACAACAGAGGAAGGACGTCTTTTTTACTTTGGGCTGCTTCCTGAGTTTAGAGGGAGAGGGCTGGCTGGAGAAATTCATTTGGCTGCTCTTAAGAAATTGTTGGAAGATTTCTCTGCCTCTTATTATATTGGAGCAACAAGTATGCATAATATCCCAATGTTGAAGGTTTTCGAGCGAAATGGCTGTCGTGAAATTAGGAAAAAAGAAGTGTATAAGAAAAAGAGATGGTAAGCCCCTGCAATGAATCTCTCAATCTTTATAGCCATATAGTCAGTATTTTGATAAGGTGGATGTAACTTACATAATTTCAGCTCTGTTCCACATATTTAAAAATCTCTAAAAAGGTTGGAGAGAACTTATGACTTTTAAACAATTAGCCATAACGGCTGCTCAGGAGTATGAGAAGAATCCAAAAGTAGAAGCTGTCTATATTGCAGGCTCTGTCTCCAGAGGATGGGCGGATGAATACTCAGATATTGAATTAAATATTTTATGGGCAGAAGCACCTGACAAAGATGATCGTTTATCTGTAATAAATGAAGTAAAAGGTGAAATTATAGAGTTTCATGATTATGAGGAAGAAGAATGGTCGGAAACTTATAGAATAGAAGGGATAAAATTAGAAATCAGCAGTTTCCTTACTGAAACTGTGGTGAAGAGTATTCAAAGAGTTACAAAAGAATTTAATACAAATATAAAGGATCAATGTATTACCGCCTCCATTCATTATGGTCTGCCTCTCTATGGGGAAGAGCTGCTCGATGGTTTAAAAGCAAAAGTGCTCATCTATCCTGAAGAACTGAGTGACGTCATGTGCGAAGAATATTCAGAGCTGGGAAACCGCTGGAATAACAGCCGGGCGCTTCTGGAACGGGAAGACTGGCTGATGTTTTATACGGTGCTGTCTTCTGTGCAGTCAAACTTGATGGGGATTTTATTTGGACTAAACTTTATGTATGTTCATCATCCTGAATATAAGTGGCAAAAGCAGTCCCTTGAGGCTATGAACATTAAGCCGGAGAACGCTGAAGAAAGAATGGATCGTGTTTTTTTGGATAGTCCTTCTGTGGGGCTTCAAGAGATGGAATCCCTTGTAGATGACGTCTTGAAGCTGGTAAAAGAAAGAGAGTAGTACATAAAAAAGGAAGCCTGCATCAGGCTTCCTTTTTCTTAAATCTCTGCAGCTTTCAATTCTTTATATTCTTCATCCGTAAAAGCTCTTGATCGAGACAAGAACCTTTTTCCTTCTACACCTTCTAAGGAGAACATTCCTCCACGGCCTTCCACTACATCAATAATTAATTGTGTATGCTTCCAGTAATCATACTGCTGTTTATTGATATAAAAAGGAACTCCGCCAATTTCTCCAAGAAATACATCCTGACTGCCAATTAATAAATCACCCTCCTGATAGCACATCGGCGAACTTCCATCACAGCAGCCCCCTGATTGGTGAAACATAAGGGAACCATGCTTTTCTTTGAGCGTATCAATAAGCTTGAGGGCTTCTTCTGTAGCCGTTACTCTTTCTACCATGGCGGGTAAGTCACCTCCATTAAAAGTAAGACATAAAAGCTTTTAGGCGTTCCAGCTGCCGTATGAGATCTCATGCTGCTAAAAAGGGTTTGTCATCTAATTTGCAAACATGATCGCTGGCCACTGACTTTCAATTTTAATAGAATCCAAGCTTTTTCGGGCTGTAGCTGACGAGAAGGTTTTTCGTCTGCTGATAATGGCCGAGCATCATTTTATGGTTTTCGCGGCCGACGCCGGACATTTTATAGCCTCCGAAGGCAGCGTGTGCTGGATAGGAGTGGTAACAGTTTGTCCATACACGACCGGCTTGAATACCGCGTCCAAAGCGATAGGCTGTATTTATGTCACGAGTCCAGATTCCTGCTCCCAGACCGTATAATGTATCGTTGGCAATGGACATGGCTTCTTCTTTATCTTTAAACGTAGTGACAGAGAGGACCGGTCCGAAAATTTCCTCCTGGAAGATTCTCATTTCGTTATTTCCTTTAAACATCGTAGGCTGAACATAGTAACCTTCTGAAAAATCGCCATCCATTTGGTTGCGTTCGCCTCCGGCAAGAACTTCAGCGCCTTCTTCTTTACCGATATTTAAATAAGATAGAATTTTATCTAGCTGCTCTGAGGAAGCCTGTGCTCCCATCATTACTTCAGGATCAAGCGGGTTGCCAGTCTTAATCGCTTTAACACGTTCAACAGCTCTCTCCATAAATTTGTCGTAAATGGATTCCTGAATAAGAGCCCGGGAAGGACATGTACAGACTTCCCCCTGATTAAGGGCAAACATAACCATGCCTTCAATCGCTTTATCTAAGAAATCATCGTCTTTATCCATAATATCCTCAAAAAAGATGTTAGGAGATTTGCCGCCAAGTTCTAATGTAACAGGTATGATATTTTGAGAAGCATACTGCATAATCATGCGTCCGGTTGTTGTTTCACCGGTAAACGCTACTTTATTGATGCGAGGGTTTTGAGCAAGCGGCTTTCCAGCTTCTAAACCAAAGCCGTTCACAACATTCAAAACACCAGCCGGCAGTAAATCTTCAATTAATTCTAGTAAGTACATAAGCGAGGCAGGAGTCTGTTCCGCAGGTTTGAGAACAATGGCATTTCCTGCTGCCAGGGCAGGAGCAATTTTCCAAACAGCCATTAAAATAGGGAAGTTCCAAGGAATGATCTGACCGACCACACCGAGCGGTTCTTTAAAATGGTAAGCAACCGTATCGTTATCAATTTCGCCAATTGTTCCTTCTTCCGCACGTATCACCGAAGCAAAATAGCGGAAGTGATCGATAGCCAGAGGAATATCTGCATTCAGTGTTTCCCTGACGGCTTTTCCGTTCTCCCATGTCTCTGCTACCGCCAGCTGCTCCAGATTTTCTTCCATACGATCCGCAATTCGGTTTAAAACGAGGGAACGTTCGGTAACAGACGTTTTCCCCCATTCATCTTTCACTTTATGTGCCGCATCCAGGGCAAGCTCAATGTCTTCTTCAGTTGAACGGGCAACCTGGCAGAAATTTTTCCCTGTTACGGGTGAAACATTATCAAAATATTGACCCTTTACTGGTGGTGTCCACTTACCGCCAATGAAATTATCATAGCGGTCTTTGAAATGTACAATTGATCCTTCCGTATTGGGAAATGCATAAACCATCGATTAATTCCTCCTGTTTCAACGTTTTAGTGCAAACGCTTACAATAAGCGTCAAAATGTTCCCATGCACTTGTTTTGAAATTATCACTGTCCCTGAATTTTGTCAATTATTAGATAACTTTCCTCTCGAAATCAAAATGGTTAGTTTTTCTCCTGCATAGAATAAGAGAATTTTGTTATAATGAATCTATTAAATCAAGGAACGAAAAGGAGAAAAGATAGATGACTACAACCAATCGAATCCTGCTCGTTGATGGAATGGCCCTTCTTTTCAGGGCGTTTTATGCTACAGCTATGAGCAATTATTATATGATAAATAGTAAAGGAATTCCTACAAATGGCGTATACGGAATGGTAAAGCATTTATTTACGGCAATCGATACGTATCAGCCGACACATGTAGTATGCTGCTGGGATATGGGGAGCAAAACGTTTAGAAATGATATGTTCCCGGATTATAAAGCAAATCGGGGCGCTCCTCCTGAAGAACTCATTCCTCAATTTGATCTCGCAAAAGAAGTGATCGAATCTCTCGATATCCCGAATATAGGGCAGGTAGGGTATGAAGCAGATGACTGCATGGGAACACTGAGCCGTGAATACAGCGAGCATTCCCAAGTATTCATTTTAACAGGTGATCAGGATATGCTTCAGCTCCTTCAGCCGAATGTATCTGTACTTCTGCTGAAAAAAGGATATGGAAATTATGCTGAGTATAGAGAGGATTCTTTTTATGAAGAAAAAGGAATCACCCCCCAGCAGATGGTAGACTTAAAAGCGTTAATGGGCGACAGCAGTGACAACTATCCCGGGGTAAAAGGAATCGGGGAGAAAACCGCACTAAAACTGTTGATTCAGCATAAAACGATTGAAGGCATCCTGGAGAATATGGATCAGCTTACAAAAGGGCAGAGGACAAAGATTGAGCAGGATCTTGAAATGCTTCACCTCTCAAGAAAGCTGGCACGCATAAATTGTGAAGCAGATGTTAACTGTTCACTTGAAGATGCTCTGTTCTTTATTAATGAGACGCGTATGGCAAATAAATTTGATGATTTGGAATTTCGTAACTGGAAGAAGAATTTAGTAGGAATGTAATAGGAAGGTCAGTCCATTTACTGGACTGACCTTTTCTTTTTGGAACGGAGGTTCTTTTTCTGTAAGGATATATAATGATTGGCTTCCATAAAAAACGTCGCGGCTTTCTTGTAATGACGTTTTCTGTAATAAATATCACCGAGCAGTTCCAGATGCTCTTTGTAATCCTCGAATTCATCAAGACGGAGAAAATCAGGCAGGATTTCTTTCTCAAGTTTTTCAATGAAAGATTCTTCGTCGGTCTTTTTCAGTATGATCTGTTTTAGAACAAATAGTTTATGTTCAAATTTTAAACTGTTTGTATTGACCGCTTCTTCTTCTCCAAGAGATATGTAGTTCCACATAGAGGTTTCTCCAAAATTACCCCAAAAGGACGTTTTGGCAAGCAGAAAATAATTAGCAGCTTTCTCTGTTTGATTCAGCTCTAATGACTTATGGAGGAAATCATGAGCTTTTTCATATTTCTCCTGATGATAATAAATGAAGCCCATATGATGATAAATCTTTCCACGTTCGGAAAGGCTCAGCTGGTTTTTTGGAACACGGAGAAGCTGTAAAAAAATGCGTTCAGCCGCAGATTGAACATCCAGAGAGCTATAATTCCTGCCCAGCAGCATATAACATTGAGTTACTTTTGGAGAGTTAAACGAATTCTGAAACCCTTCGAGGGCAATTTCCGCATAGTAATTAGACTCTACATACATATGAAGATGAGTATAAGTAAGAGCGAGATGGAAGTATAGCTCATGGTCACTAAGCGAAAACTGTTCTAAAAGATCTTCAGCTGAGTGTAAATGGGTTATAGCTTGTTTGTAATCGGCAGTTATAAAATAGTGGATCCCTACCGTTTTGAAATATAAAAAACGGTATTCATAGGAAGATTGAGAGTAATTTCCGTGGAGTTGATTTAAAACATCCTCTGGGAGAGGCTGTTTTTGAGTAGTAAGGATGTAGCGAGAGTGAATCACCTTATAAAGGCCCACAAGCTCAAAATTTTGATTCGCTTGAAGCTCTGCCTGGCATTTTATATAAAGATATTCCGCATTCTCTAAATCCTTTAGCTTAATCGCTTCATGCCACTGCATCAGCTGGTCATAGATCCGTTTATCAAATTTCTCACTAAAGGTATCCAATTTGATATTGAGCTTATCACTCAGCAGTCGGTAAATTTCATCACTTGCTCTAAAATTATTACGTTCAATTTTACTGAGATAGGATGGGGAACAGATGCCTTTCGATAACTGTTCCAATGTTAATTTTTTGTATTTTCGGTGCTGTTTAATTAATTGACCTTTCATTAAAAACCACCTCTTCTTCATAAATATTATATTTATTATACCAAAAGAACTATTTGAAAAGTGAATAAATTAGGTAATTTATCATAATTTTTGTTTTCTTTGTAAGTATTTAGTTAGGTTTATGGTATTAGAAAGCTGTAAGTGGCGGGGGAGAGGGTGAACTGTCGAAAGAGCAGGGAGAAGAGTCGAAAGGGAGCGGAGAACCGCCGAAAGCGAGGAGAAGAGTTGAAAGGGAGCGGAGAACCGCCGAAAGCGAGGAGAAGAGCTGAAAGGGAGCGCAGAAGCGTCGAAAGAGCAGGAAGGGACGTCGAAAGGAAGACGGCATACATAAAAAGGCTGTCGGGATTTTTTCCCCGACAGCCTGTTCAACCAGTACAAAATAAGTGACTGGTTTTATAAATTTTTCAATGCTTCTTCAATTTGAGTATCGCCGGAAATCAGCTCGAATGTTTTGTGATACGCGTTCGGTTCCTGCAGTGAAGAGATAATCGTTTTCGCTACATCGGCACGAGGGATTTCGCCTTTTTCCACTTTATCGCCGACCTTCACTTTGCTAGTGCCTTCTTCATTGGTAAGGCCGCCTGGACGAACGATCGTGTAATCAAGCTCTGTACTTCTTAAATATTCATCAGCCTCACCTTTCAATTCAAGGTAAAGTTTAAAGTTTCCTTCAGCTTCGTCTGCCTCGTCAACGTTCATAGCACTAAGCATGATGAATTTCTTAATTCCGAAGTTTTCTGTTGCTTTAATGAGGTTAATCGCTCCGTCACGGTCTACGGCTTCTGTTTGATCAGGGCCAGTGGAGGAACCGGAGCCTGCTGCAAAAATGACGGCGTCCATTCCTTTGACTGCATGGCCGACATCGCTTTTTAAGTCTGCCAGTACAGGAATACCACCAAGCTGTTCAATATTGCTTTTCTGTTCTTCTTTTCGAACCATTCCATAAGGCTCGTGTCCTTCTTCTTTTAATAATTGAATAAGTAGACTACCAGTTTTTCCGTTTGCTCCTGCTACAAGTACTTTCATTTATAAATACATCCCTTTCTTTTTATGCGTCTTCTAAATGTTTAGCCTGTTGGCGTATTCTCTAAACATCCGAAGATGCTGGGAAGCAAAGTTCCTGATAGTTGCACATCGAACAAATTTTGGGATTGGACTGCATAGGGAAGGATTCAAGTGACTTCGGCGCATTTTTTTCAGGTTCAGCCAGCAGAGACTGCATATGCTCAATGCTGATATTATAAAGCCGCTGGACATTCATTACATCATGTTCTGTTAATGTGTGCTCGACTGATTTACCGTCAAGGAGATATTCATTTCGGATGATAATATCTTCTAAAGAAGAAATATTGTATTTCTGTTTCAAATATAAAGCATAGAGAGCCAGCTGGCTGCGGTCTTCTTCAGATGATTTTCCTGTTTTCCAGTCAACGATAATCCAGCGGTTATTTTGCAGGTCTTGATATACTAAATCCATCACAATAAAAATTTTGATCCCGTTGACCTTCATATAACGAAATTTCTCCGACTCGAGAAAACGCATATCCTTCTTGTTTAACACGTCAGCAAAAGAAGTGCTGGCGAAAAAGTTTTTCACCGTTGTTTGCAGTCGATCGGTAATCTTCTGGATTTTCCCGGGCGGAAGTGTATTGGTCTGACTGTAGTAAATCTCATGAAGCATTGTATAATGCTTGGGCCGATGCTGCCACAGGTGCTCTTTTTTCGTAGATTCAATGAATCCGCGGTTTAAATGGTGCCGAATCTCATCGACGACGCGTTCCTCACTAGGAATCTCTTTATTTTGCAAAACTCGCTGGATAATCTGATAGATTAAATCGTGAAGTACACTTCCAAAGTGCATTTCCAAGTTTGTGATTTTCTTTAAGCGATAGGTCTGGCGTGCAAGTGTATCTGCATCTGACAGCCAGCCGTTATGAGAAATGTAGTAATCATAAGCATACTTTCTCAGGCATGTCAGCATTGTCTTATGCCTTGACAATGACCATGACAGTTCAGGATAATCTCTGACTTCAAACATATAGAACACCTTCTTTATTCTTTCGCTTGGTATGTGTCTAAATCGACTTTTCGATTGATGACTGTGATGCCTTCCATTTCAAGGGCCAGCTGTTGTTCAAAAGCAGCCTCTTCATCCTTAATAGCAATTTCTCCTTTTGCATTAATGACACGGTGCCACGGAAGGTTATGTTTCCGGCTCATCGAATGGAGTATACGGACGACCTGTCTTGCGGCTCTGGGACTTCCTGCTTTAACAGCCACCTGGCTATAGGTCATGACCCGTCCCTCAGGAATGGAGCGGATGACAGCCAGAGCATTTTCTGTAAAAGGCTTCATAAAAAAACAGCTCCCTTTTGCAGTGCTTTCGTAGATTTAATATAGCAAAATCTGGTACACTTTTTTTAAACCTATAAAAGGACGGAGGTCTATGTATGAGTATACCACGCGTGTTAACGATCGCTGGATCCGCAGCTCAAGGAAGCGCGGGTATCCAGGCAGACCTTAAAACTTTTCAGGAGCTTGATGTGTATGGAATGAGTGCGGTTACGGCTCTTGTTGCCAATAACTCTATAACTGATAGGGGGATTTTTACACAGCCTCTTGAAGCAGTGGAAGCACAAATTCATGCCTCCTTTGAACATGTCGGACCGGATGTTTTGAAAACAGGGATGCTTTTTACGAAAGATATTATTCAGACAGTAAGCGGACTGATTCGAGATTATAAAATAAAACAGGTCGTCGTTGATCCGGTTATGATTGGAAAAATGGGCTCACAGCTTCTTAAGGATGAAGCGATTACAACACTTATCGAACAGCTGCTGCCATCTGCTTTAGTAATTACACCTAACCTAATGGAAGCTGGTCGTTTATTAAATGCACCGGTGCCTCAATCTCCCGACGAAATGAAATGGGCCGCCCGTGAGCTTCATAAGCTTGGAGCTGATTATGTTCTCGTTAAAGGAGGTTCTCTTGAAGACTATCCGGCTGTCGATATTTTATTTGATGGTGAGCAGATGATTGAGCTTGAATCCAAACGGGTGAACACCATCCATACGAGCGGTGCTGGATGTACGTATTCAGCTGCTATCACAGCGGAACTGGCCAAAGGGAAATCTGTGGAAGAAGCTGTCCGTAAAGCAAAAGAGTTTGTAACCGCTGCTATTGAAGTGGCCCTTTCCTTTGACAGGGGGATTGGTTCTACAAATCATGCAGCCTTTCGGAAAAGATAAGGTGAACACGATGTGCCATTTGTTTTTAGCTGGCGGAGGTCCGCCTATGCCAGGATGTCTTGCTGAAAGATATTTATCACTTACAGGTGAAGGTTCTATTGTTGTTCTTTACATTGAGAGGGAAACAATGGGGATTTCTGAATACCAGGACATTTATACAAATGTTTTTTTGGACTTAGACAGCTCGGTTTCTTTTACGTTTATTCCCTTGAAAGAGAGTTTTGATGAGGGGGAGCTTGACCTCATTCAAAAAGCAGGCGGCGTCATAATCGGCGGGGGAGACACCACACAATATCAAAAGAATGTTGTTGAGACAGAGCTGTATTCGATCATTAAGAGTCTCTATGCGAAGGGTGTACCTGTGGCAGGGTTCTCAGCGGGAGCCTTAATTATGCCGGAGCTCTGCGTGATTTCTGCTAAAGACAACGAACAACATAAAGTTATCTATAAAAAGGGGCTTGGCTTGTTAAAAGACTGTATCATCGCTGTACATTTGCTGAGATGGAACGATGAACAGCATTTGATTAAGTCTGTCAAATCGGCTGAAGTACAGCTGGGCTACGGGATTGATGATTCTTCTGGAATTTATTTAGAAAATGGACAACTTATTGAAAGTGAAGGGTATGTATGCTTGCATTATGGTAAAAAAGGTAAATAAGGAATGAAACATATGGCGAAAAAGAGACCATTTAATGAGCTTGACAGGAAAACAAGAACCATTGTCATTTTAAGCCTTTTTGCGGTCATTTTATTAGCATCTCTTATGATATTCTTTACATTTTTACTGTTCATGACCGGTATTTTCCAATTAACGGACGTTACTTACGAAACGAGACGTGCGTTAGTATGGTTCGCAATGCTGTTGATTTTAGTCGGTTTTCTTCTGGGAGCTCTCGGAAAGTTTATAAGTATTCTGCTTTACGCGATGAAGCTTCCCCGAAATGTCTACTTTCATGTCAAATTGACAATTTCTTTCTTCTTAGCCTGGGCGGCTGTTTATATTGTTAATCAAATTATCACTAGTGTCACGATGCACTATTGGTCACAGTGGGTATTTGCTGGTGTACTGATAGCAGCAGACTATGCTATTGACGGAAGAAAACTGAAAAGAGAAAAACTCGCTTAGAAGCCCTAAGCGAGTTTTTTATAATTGACCGGAAATTCTGTCGTATTTATCGATTTGTTTTTGACGCTGTGCATCCCAGCGGTTCTCCGGGTGTTCTTTGCACTCTGTTGTACATGCTGCATGGTGCTCGATTTCGCAATCCTTACAGCAGACGTATTGACGATTACATACAGGGTTGCTGCAATTAATCATGCGATCTTCGTGTGTGCCGCAGTGTTCGCATTTAGCGACTACTTTTTCTTCGACCTGGTTAATTGGAACAGAGATCCGCTCATCGAATACATACATTTTTCCATCAAACAGCTGCCCTTTCACTTCAGGGTCTTTGCCGTAACTCGTAATTCCGCCTTCGAGCTGGTATACATCTTCGACTCCATTTTTCATAAGGATGCCTGTCAGCTTTTCGCAGCGGATCCCGCCTGTACAGTAGGTAAGAACCTTCTTATCTTTCCACTTATCGGCATTCTCAGCGATCCACTCAGGGAATTCGCGGGAATGGTTAACGTCAGGCTTAATGGCGTTGCGGAAGTGTCCGATACGATATTCATATTCATTTCGACCGTCGATCACAATTGTATCTTCGTCCTGAAGCATTTCATAAAACTCTTTCGGCTTCAAATGCTTACCGCCGAAGGATTTAGGGTCGATGTCGTCTTCTTCAATGCTCCAGTTAACAAGTTCCGGTTTTACCCGGCAGTGCATTTTCTTAAAGGCATGTCCTTCATGTTCATCGATTTTAAAGTGCATATCAGCAAACCTGTCATCTGAACGTACATAATCCATATATTGCTCGACTTGTTCCACTGTACCAGAAACTGTACCGTTAATGCCTTCTGGAGATACGATGATACGGCCGCGTAGACCAAGATCTTTACAGTGTTTTAAGTGATTATCACAGTATTCTTCATAGTCAGGCATATCAACATATTTGTAGTACAACAGAACTCGGTAATCTTTTGAGCTCATGATGATTCCTCCTATATGTGTATAACATTAAGTTAAATTTCATAAATTCCCATAGTCCATAATATTCGATTTTGTAAAGAATAGCAAATGCCAATCATTTGTAAATTGTTTACAAATAAAAAACGCCCAAAGCGGGCGGTTTATTTATTGTACAGATGCTCCCAGGGCAGATTCAAAGTGCCCTAACGCCCACTCGTGTCCCGCCTGATTAAAGCTGGCGACGGCCTCTTTATGAACAACAATTTTGTAGCCGAGGTTATAAGCATCCATGGCTGTATGAAGCACGCAAATGTCCGTGCAGACGCCAACAAGGTGAAGTTCATTAATGCCGCGCTCGCGGAGTTTAACATCTAAGTCCGTGCCGCAAAAAGCACTGTATCTCGTTTTATCCATCCACATTACATGGTCTTTCGCTTTATTATCTTCGTAGACATTTTTCACACTTCCAAACAAGTCACGGCCTTTAGTTCCGCGAATGTTGTGGGGAGGGAAAAGCTTAGCCTCCGGGTGATAGGGATCTTCTTTCTCATGAACATCCACAGCGAAAACGACCAGGCCGCTCTCCAGAAAATTCTTTGCCAGTTGTGTAATAGTGTTCTCAATGCGCTGTCCAGGATCCCCGCACGTTAATGCTCCGTCATCTGCCACAAAATCCACGGTATAATCGATTATAATTAATGCTTTCTCCATATAAAAAGCCCCCTGCCCAGTGTATATACACTTATATTAACACAAAGCGGTTTGAATTAGACAGATGAGGTTTGCCGGCTTACAGCAGGTGACCTTTTTTGTAAAGTGAATAATAATACAGCACCGCAGAGGATTAACAGGCCGCTCGTAATAAAGAATACGGCTGAAAAACCGTACAAACCGGAAACCATTCCACCCATTGCCGGGCCGATAATATTTCCGAGGAACCGCAAGCTTGTGTTATAGCCAAGGACTTCACCCTGCATAGCAATAGGCGCTTTTTGACGAATATAAGCCGTGCGGACAGGGATAATGCCTCCGATAGATACTCCGAGTAAAAACCTCAAAATCACGAGCTGCCAAATGTTTGTAACAAAGGCGGCCGGAAAATAAACAAGCCCTGCCATAAACAGCAGGATCACGAGTATTTTAGTATAACCAATTCGATCTCCGATAGCTCCCCAGCGCCTTGCCATCAAAAGGTTTCCAAGGCCTGCTGCAGAAAAAGCAATACCAGAGAAAAGGGCCAGATTCGCAGGGCCGTGAAGGTCTTCTACATATAAAGAAAGGATAGGCTGAATGCTGAAATGTGCGACTTGAATAAATAAAGAAAGAACCATAACAACAAGCAGCACAGGCTGTCTTACAATGTGAGAGACTACCTCTTTAGATGTATAACTTGATTTCTCACTCTGATCCTCTGATTCCATACGCTGTTCATGAATTCCGAAAAGAACTATAAAAGCAGAGAGAAATACAAAAATAGATACAAATTGGAAAGTCGTGCTATAGCCGATAGAGTCAGCAATGACACCGCCAATCATTGGACCGAGCAAAGTCCCTGTAATGCTCCCAGTCTGCAGAGTTCCAAGTACCTGTCCGGCTACCTTTTTAGGCGTCTGTGTGGAGATTAAAGCCTGTGACATAGGAATGAATCCTGTAAAGATTCCCATGAATAACCTTAAAAGAAATAACTGCCATACGGATGTAACGAATCCCATTAACAAGACAGATAGTGCTAACCCTGCTGCAGAAATAATCAGTATATTTTTTCTTCCGTACTTATCACCAATTTTCCCCCAAATAGGCGAAAATAGAAAAGCGGTCACGAAGGTTATCCCAAACACCCATCCTGACCATGTCTGTACATAAGAACTTGAAAAGTTACCAAGCTCATCAATATATAAAGATAAGAAAGGAAGAACCATAGTGATGCTTCCTGCAACAAAGAAGTTAGCAAACCACATAATTGCTACATTTCTTTTTGTCTGATCTTCCGGAATAACCGTATAAATCCCTTCTTCCATATTTATTTCGACACCCTAATTATATAATAAATAAACAATCGAATTAAGGGATTTGCTTATGTGTAAATAAGAGAAAGATCGGGAAGGTAATATTAATAAAAAGTATTTTAATAAAAACGGTTGCAAAACTTGTATATACAAATTATAATCTAAGTAGATTTTTGTATATACAAGTTTATTATTTTGTGACATAATGTAAGCGGTTAATGGTTGTTGAAAACTATTAATGGAGGTGGTTTCTCTAGGAAATAACCTGTACATTCTGGCTGCTGTATATATAGTCTGATGCCAATTTTACATTTAGGAGGAAGATGAATGGATCATAAAAAACAAGCCGCAGAAATACTTGAAGCTATAGGCGGTAAAGAAAATATTTCTGCAGCGACTCATTGTGTAACCCGTCTGCGTTTAGCTTTGCATGATGAAGGAATCGTAGATGATGAGAAGTTAAATAAGATAGATGCAGTCAAAGGTTCCTTTTCAACGAATGGACAATTTCAAATCGTCGTTGGACAAGGGACGGTTGATAAAGTTTATAAAGAGTTAGTAGCACTTGCCGGTATTGGAGAGTCATCTAAAGAGGATGTAAAAGAAGCATCTAAAGGAAAAATGAACCCGCTGCAGCGAGGCATTAAGACGTTAGCTGATATTTTTATACCTATTTTACCTGCCATCGTTACAGCCGGTCTTCTACTTGGGATTAATAACATATTAACAGCAACTGGAATCTTCTGGGATGATCAGTCGGTCATCGATGTATATCCGCAATGGGCCGACATTGCCAATATGATTATAATTATTGCAAATACAGCCTTTACTTTTTTACCAGGGTTAATTGGCTGGTCAGCAGTTAAGCGGTTTGGCGGAAGCCCAATTCTTGGAATTGTAATCGGACTTATTCTTGTGCACCCTGAACTGCTCAACGCCTGGGATTACGGAAAGGCAGTAGAAGAAGGAAGCGTTCCGACATGGAACTTATTTGGCTGGGAGATAGAGAAGATTGGCTATCAGGGTCAGGTGCTTCCTGTACTTGTAGCCGCTTATGTGTTAACACAAATTGAACTATTTCTAAGAAAAAGAGTTCCTGACAGTGTCCAGCTGCTAGTTGTGGGACCTGTCGCCTTGTTAGTAACAGGATTTTTAACTTTCATGTTTATCGGACCCGTAACGTTTGCTATCGGAAACTTTATTACAGATGGTCTTGTAGCTGTATTTGACAGCTTTGCAACACTTGGAGGCTTAATTTATGGCGGACTGTATGGAGTACTGGTAATTACAGGTATGCACCATACATTCCTTGCGGTTGATATTCAGCTGATTGGAAGTACAGGCACAACATTCCTATGGCCGATGCTTGCCCTTTCAAACATTGCCCAAGGTTCTGCAGCCTTTGCTATTATGCTTGCTTCACGAGATGAAAAGCTTAAAGGGCTCGGTTTATCTTCAGGTGTTTCTGCATATTTAGGTATTACAGAGCCGGCACTATTCGGGGTTAACTTGCGCTTTAAGTACCCGTTTGTCATAGCAATTTCTTCATCAGCTATTGCTGGTTTGTATATTTCAGCACGGGGTGTCCTGGCTAACTCTATTGGTGTAGGTGGCATACCGGGGATCTTCTCGATCGTATCGGATTACTGGTTGGACTTTTTAGTGGGAATGGCGATTGTAATCATCCTTCCGTTAGTCGCAACTTACCTGTATGCCAAACGCAAAAAAGACGTCTAAGATTCAATATAGAAGTGGAGGAAGCTCATATATGACTGAACAAACCTGGTGGAAAAAAGCAGTAATATACCAGATTTACCCGAAAAGCTTTAACGATACAACAGGAAATGGTGTGGGCGACATCCAGGGAATTATCGAAAAGCTTGATTATTTAAATACACTCGGGGTTGACGTCCTTTGGCTCACCCCGATGTATAAATCACCTCAGAATGATAATGGTTATGACATTTGCGATTATTACGACATCCATGAGGAATATGGAACGATGGAAGATTTTGAACGGCTGCTTCATGAAACCCATAAGCGCGGAATGAAGCTGATTATGGATATTGTCATTAACCATACATCTACTGATCATAAGTGGTTTAAAGAATCCAGAAAGTCCAAAGACAGCCCTTATCGTGACTACTATATTTGGAAAGACCCTGTTGACGGCGGACCGCCAACGAACTGGCAGTCAAAATTCGGCGGGAATGCCTGGGAGTATGACGAGGAAACCGGGCAGTACTATCTGCATTTATTCGATGTCACTCAAGCCGATTTAAACTGGGAAAACCCTGAGGTAAGAGAAAATCTTTATGAAATGATGCGATTCTGGGGAGAGAAGGGTGTCGACGGATTCAGACTGGACGTAATTAACCTTATATCCAAAGATCCAGAGTTTCCAGATGATGATGGAAGCATTGCCCCAGGTGACGGCCGTAAGTTTTATACAGACGGTCCTAAGGTGCACGAATATATGCAGGAAATGAACAGAGAAGTGTTCAGTCCTTATGATTTAATGACAGTGGGCGAAATGTCTTCTACAACGATTGAGCATTGTATCAGATATACAGCTCCTGAACGTAAAGAGCTGAGTATGACGTTTAATTTCCACCATTTAAAGGTGGATTATCCAAATGGGGAGAAATGGACAAAGGCACCGTTTGACTTCCTTCAATTAAAACAAATTCTGTCTACATGGCAGGAAGAAATGCATAAAGGAAGCGGCTGGAACGCTCTGTTCTGGTGCAACCACGACCAGCCCCGTGTTTTATCAAGATTTGGAGATGATGTGAATTACCCTGAGGAGTCAGGAAAGATGCTTGCAACAACGATACACATGATGCAGGGGACTCCTTATATTTATCAGGGAGAAGAATTCGGAATGACAAATCCAAACTTTGAATCCATTGAACAATATCGTGACATTGAATCTCTGAATGCCTATCAGATTATGAAAGAAAAAGGTATGCAGGAAGAAGAGATTCTAGAAATTCTTAAACAGAAATCACGGGATAACTCGAGAACTCCTGTACAATGGGACAGCAGTCAACAGGCAGGCTTCACAGAGGGAACTCCATGGATTCCTGTTGCCGATAACTATGATCAAATAAATGCTGAACGGGTGATGGGGAAACAAGATTCGATCTTCACTTATTATCAGAAGCTGATTGAACTGCGCAAGACCCATGACATCATTACCTATGGTGATTATTCATTAATTGATGAAAAGAATGACCGGGTGTTCGCATACACTAGAAAATCCAATGATGAAGCCTTGCTTGTCGTTAATAATTTTTACGGGGAAGAAACAGAATTCCAGCTGCCTGCAGACGTTAAGCTTGAGGGCGAATCAAGAATATTAATCAGTAATTATGAGGAGTCTTCTAAGGAGTATCAGAACATTATTTTACGACCGTACGAATCCATCGTTTACCATTTCACGTCGAAGTGATAGGATTAAAACGGTGAAGAAAATATGAAAAATAAATTTATTCTTATTTATAATGAGTTAGTACAGAAAATCCAGCAAGGTGAATATAAGGCAGGGGATACACTTCCATCCGAACACGAACTAACTGAACAGTTCTCTACTTCGAGAGAGACGGTCCGCAAAGCGTTAAATCTTCTTTCTCAAAATGGTTATATTCAAAAGGTAAGAGGAAAAGGATCCGTTGTGCTCGACCATAGCAAGTTTGAATTTCCGGTATCTGGGCTGACGAGTTTTAAAGAACTGTCGGAGCAGTTAGGTCAGGATTTTAAAACGATCGTTCACGAAGTTTACCTTCAGAATGCAGATAATCAATTGAAAAAAAGATTAAACTGCAGCCATTCCATTAAGATTTGGAAAGTTACGAGAGCCCGTGTAATTAATGGGGAGAGGATTATCCTCGATAAGGATTTCATTCGCTCAGATATCGTGCCGGAGCTGACTAAAGAGACAGCTGAAAATTCTCTCTACGAGTATTTTGAAGACAAACTCGGACTTGAAATCAGCTTTGCGAAAAAAGAGATCGTTGTTGAACCTGTCACGGATGAAGATAAAGAGCTGCTTGACGTAAAAGAACATTCCCAGGTGGTTGTTATTCGCGGCTATGTTTATCTTGCGGATGCGACATTGTTTCAATATACAGAGTCGCGGCACCGGCCCGATAAGTTTCAATTTGTGGATTTTGCAAGACGTACTAAATAAGAATGAAAAGCCCGGGATGCAACGAAATCCCGGGCTTTTCATGTAAAAGTTGTTGAATTATATGAGGAAGTATATAATGCGGGTAATAGACACAAAGAAGAGAGGTGGAGCAGTTATGATTACTATAGGATTAACTCAAAAGCTGGCAAAACAATTAAATATCGAACCTCAGAATCCTGAAGCATTCAAAGAAACTCCGAAAATTAATAAATGGCACGCCAATCTCATTACACTAAATCGGAGAAAATGCTTAATTTTCATGAATGATGAGACGGGGATTACTCTATCCTTATTTGGACTTCGAAAGCAGCAGTTTGAAAATTTGGAAAGCGTCTTTAAAGGATCACTCAAACAACTGCTTCAGCTTTTAAAAATAGAAGAACATATTATAAAAGAGATGCTTGATTCGACTGAGCAAATTGTTTTTACAAAAACAGATAATCGAAGTGTTCTCGGAATGATGAAAGAAGTGAAGTGGTTTCTTGAGGATTCTGTAGAAGGCCTGCCTTATGAAGAAATTGACGCTGCGGAAATAAATTATATTACGAATGCAGAATTAGTGTACAGTCCTCTAAAAGAATACACTCCAGTAAAAACTCTTCGCGAGTATTTTGCTTAAATCATTGTTTATTTAAATACCTTATAGGGTATGTCATTTGTGTAATCTAATTTAGCGGAGGGATGCTGCAATGTTTTTTAAATCATTTTTTGATGAAAAACTTGCCCAAATGTCATACATGGTAGGATGTCAAAAGACGGGCGAAGCTTTAGTTATAGATCCAGCTCGAAATATACAGCCTTACTTGGAAACAGCTGAGAAAGAAAATCTTAAGATTCATTCCATAACAGAAACTCATATTCACGCAGACTTTTTATCAGGAGCAAGGGAACTTGCAGACACTGTGAACGGAAAGCTTTATCTCTCTGATGAAGGAGAAGATGACTGGAAATACCGGTATGCCGATCAATATGATCATCAATGGCTCAAGGACGGAGATAAATTTTATGTTGGAAAAGTCCGGCTTGATATCATGCATACACCAGGTCATACTCCGGAAAGTTTATCCTTCCTTTTAACAGACGAAGGAGGAGGGGCTTCCGTACCTATGGGGATTTTTACAGGAGATTTTGTGTTTGTCGGTGACGTGGGACGTCCGGATCTTCTCGAAAAAGCAGCAGGGGCAGAGGGCACCTCAAAGAAAGGTGCCAAAGAAATGTATAAGTCCCTGGAGCGTTTTAAAGAACTTCCTGATTACGTTCAGCTTTGGCCGGGCCATGGTGCAGGCAGTTCATGCGGAAAAGCGCTGGGAGCTGTTCCATCTTCAACGGTCGGTTATGAAAAAGTAACCAACTGGGCACTTAAGAAAGATAATGAAAAAGACTTCACAGAAGAGTTGCTTGATGGACAGCCTGAGCCTCCTAAATACTTCTCTGAAATGAAAAAACTAAACAAAGAAGGACCAGCGCTGCTGAAGGAAGTACCGGAGCTTGAAAAAATTGAAATTACTAAGCTGCGTGAAAAAGCAGCTGGTACATCAGCCGTTATTGATACACGGCCAAAAGAATCGTTTCAAAAAGGCCATATTGAGAGGACATTAAATATCCCAATCAATAAAGGATTTGCCAACTGGGCAGGCTGGCTGATCAGCTATGATCAAGATATTGTAATCCTTAGCGAGCAGGAAGACTTGGAAGAAATTAATCAAACACTGCAGTCTATTGGTCTCGACCAATTAACCGCATATACAGATGTTAAAGAACTTGAGCAGATAGGCGGATTAGAAACCTACCGAAACATTACTCCCGAAGAATTTGATTCAACTTTCAGGAGCAGTGACGATTATGTAGTGGTAGACGTTCGAACTCAGGAGGAATGGGATGAAGAGCATATAGAGGAGGCTATCCATGTGATGATAGGTACACTTCCCGATCGCTTAAATGAAATCCCTGAAGGAAAAACTCCAATTGTGCATTGTCAGTCAGGGGTGCGCTCAGCCATTGCTGCGAGCATCCTGCAGGCCAATGGATTTAAAGGTGTTTTAAACTTAAAAGGCGGATTTGGGGCCTGGAAAAAGTTTAAAGACGCTTCTTAAGCTTACGAAGAGCTGCTCATGACGGGCAGCTCTATTTTATTATAAAAAAAGACCTCTGCTATTTAAGCAGAGGTAAAAGATTTATAGGTATAGGATTAGGGGAGGTGTTATTAATTAACACACATTGAAAAATAAACTTAAACTTGTTCAATCAAGGGTCTAGGCCATGTGTCTTCTGCGCTGTCATATACAATAGGTGCGGCGGCAGAAGATAACAGTATAGCAACTGCTAAGACAGCAAATAATTTTTTCACAGAATGATCCCTCCTAAGTGAGAATGTTTATTTAACAATTGAATTGCTAACCTAAGGTAAGTTGAAGATTTCTTGTACATTCGCTTTTTTTCCAATAGGTCTGAAAGAAACATTGAATAGCGAATAATGTAAATATGGTTCTTCTTTTCCTTGAAGTAAGGAATAACTTCTTCTTCTAAAAAACTCTCGATATCTTGTGAATCCTCTATAAGCAGTTGATAAAAAGTAAAGTGCAATTTATGAGCTGTCGAAGGATATGTAAGCAATTTTTTAAACCCATCCTCCACCCAGTAACTGCATCCATTCAAGTCATTCATTTTATAATGTTCTGTAACCAGACCATGTATTGCATTTAATAATTCAAACTTTGCCTCTCTATCAAATGGATACTCTAAACTTTTTTTATAATTATTAATTGAGGCTTCATGCTTTCCTCTTCGAGATTCTAAAACTCCCAGATTAATAAAAACTAAACGTAATTGAAAGTAATCATCAGTCTGTAAAGCAATTTTTTTCGCTAATTCGTAATTCTCTAAGGACTTCGTATAATTTTTTAGTCTGCTAAAGTTAATGCCCAATATAATATGACAATCAGCACTTCTAGAAAGGTCGTAGTGAGACTGATATCTCTCCAGTGCCTGTTCTGTATAAAATATTGAGGCGGAAATAAAATTCAGCTGACTTGTGCCCAGTGCTAAAAGATAGAATAGGTCACTTATTTCCCAATTTTTCACTTCAATAGCAGAACTATGGTTTTTGGCTTCCAATAACTCCTCGTAAGAATTATCAAAATCTCCGCGATAATACATAACTAACCCGGTGATTAAATGGTAATAAAACGCCATCTCTTCATCAAATGTATCTTTATGCTGCTTAATATTTTCCCATGCTTCATAAGCCTCCTCTACCTCACCTTTTAAAAGCAAGTATCGGATGCGGAAAAGTTCATAGAAAACATACAATTGATGGTTTTCGAGCATACTCTTCTGCTGAAGGAGTTCATCTTGCAGCTCTCTGGCATCGTCTGTGCGCTTATGTACGATCGCTTCATACCATTCCAACAGTTTTTCCTTTGATGGATGGTTGATTGCAGGATCATTAAAGTCAATTCCAAGCCGTTCATAGAGCAGCTCCAAGACTTCAATGGCAGGCATAGTCTGATCATTTTCTATCTTAGAAAGGTAAGCAGACGAAATGATGCCTTCAGCGAGCTGGTTTTGTGTTAAACCTTGTTTAACACGATGAAACCGAAGCGCTTTACCATATTCCATTTTCACACACACCTAGTTGATCAACTGTCGATTTGTAGATTATTTTATCTCCAAATCTATTTTCAGAATACACGTTCGATGATTATTTTTCAACTATATAAATAGGTTTCCCAAGTCATGCTATTTTCATAGTCTTAAGTAGGTAAAAAAGGACCAACTTTCACAGATTTTAGCCATGAAAGAACAAATTATACGGGAAAGTACCAGGTCTAAAGAACAGGAAAGTGAAGAAAGGATTCCTGTGTGCATGAGTAAATATACCAAATTAAGGGTATAAATGGTATAGGAAAATAGATAATTATAAAGAAGGAGGAGAACGAATCGTGGGGTTAAACGTAACACAGAAACTAATTAAAGACCATTTGGTCAAAGGAGAAATGACGCCTGGTTCTGAGATCGGGCTGAAAATCGACCAGACATTAACACAAGATGCTACAGGGACAATGGTCATGCTTGAATTAGAAGCAATGGGCATTGACCGCGCCAAGACGGAAGCCTCCGCTCAGTACGTAGATCACAATATGATACAGGAAGATAGCAAGAATCCGGATGATCACTTGTTCCTTGAGAGTGCAGCCAAAAAGTTTGGATTACACTTCAGTCGTCCTGGTAACGGAGTAAGTCATCCTGTTCATATGCAGCGGTTAGCGAAGCCGGGAGGCACATTATTAGGATCTGACAGCCATACTTGTGCTAATGGATGTATGGGAATGCTGGCGATGGGGGCCGGTGGAATTGACGTAGCTATGGCCATTGCCGGTGAGCCTTTTTACGTAAAAATGCCGAAAATATGGGGTGTTTATGTAACGGGAGAATTTCCAGAATGGGTAAGCGCGAAAGATGCCATTCTCGAAATGCTTCGCCGTCATGGTGTAAAAGGCGGTGTAAATCATATCTTTGAATATTATGGTCCTGGAGTGAAAAACCTATCGGCAATGGATCGGCACGTTATCGCAAATATGGGGGCAGAACTGGGCGCTACGGCTACAGTTTTTCCGTCTGATAAAGAAACAAAAAAATACATGAAGCTTCAGGGAAGAAAAGAAGATTGGATTGAATTGAAAGCGGATAAAGATGCGACATATGATCGTGAAGAGGAGCTGGACTTATCAAGTCTTGAACCTATGATTGCCAAGCCTTCAAGTCCTGGAAATGTCGTGCCTGTAAGTGAAGTGGAGGGTGAACCTATTTATCAGTCTTATATTGGATCCTCTGCAAATCCTGGTTACCGTGACTTTGCGGTTGGCGCAGAAATTGTTAAGGGCCGGAAGATTGCTCATGGTCTTTCCCTGGATATTAACCCAACATCTCGCCAGATCTTAATAGACCTCTCAAAAGAAGGACATATCGCCAGTTACTTGCAGGCGGGAGCCAGGCTGCATCAGGCTGGCTGTAACGGCTGTATTGGCATGGGGCAGGCACCAGCGTCCGGCCGCAACAGCCTGCGGACGACACCAAGGAACTTTCCTGGACGTTCAGGCACGAAAGAGGACAGCGTCTTTTTATGCAGTCCGGAAACAGCAGCTGTTTCTGCTTTAAACGGAAAAATTACCGATCCGCGGAATGCAGGGTTTAAATATCCTAAAATAAAAGAGCTGGACGAGCCTACGGTAGATACTGGGCTGCTGGATTCTCCTCTTCCGCCTGAAGAAGCAGCAAGAGAAGAGCTAGTAAAAGGACCCAATATCGCTTCCATACCTAAGATGGAGCCTATGTCTAATGAAATGGAACTGCCAATTTTGCTGAAAATGGGAAATGACATATCAACGGATGAAATTTTAGCTGGTGGGGCACGAGTTCTTCCATACCGAAGCAACCTCCCGGAAATCAGCAAATTCACTTTCGAAATCGTAGATGAAACCTATTACGACAGAGCGATGAAGGAGAACATGAAATCTGGTCATGCCATCGTGGGCGGAACGAATTATGGGCAAGGTTCAAGCCGGGAGCACGCTGCATTGGCTCCGCGCTATTTAGGCATGAAGGTAGCCATTGTAAAAGATTTTGCTCGTATTCACTGGCAGAACCTTGTGAACTTTGGCATCCTTCCTCTTACTTTCCAAAATGAAGAAGATTATGACAAGCTCGAGCAAGGGGACGTGCTTATTTTCAGAGATCTTCTTCAAACCATTCATCAGGAGGAAGGTATCGAAGCAGAGGTAAAAGACAAAGGCATAAAGATAAGGTTAGAGCATGCTCTTTCTGCCAGACAGTTAGAAATGATGGAAAAAGGCGGATTGATCAACTGGTTAAAAGATCGGTTACATGCTTAAAAAGAAAAACTGTTGATGGGCAGCCATCAACAGTTTTTTTTATGGTCTTGTATGAATTGGAGCGAGTTTCGCTTCAATTTCAGTTCTTTGATTTTCTAAAAATGGGGGAAGGGCGAGTTTTTCCCCGAGTTTATCAATATCTTCATCCGTATCAAACCCTGGACCATCTGTAGCCAATTCAAAAAGAATGTGATTAGGCTCACGGAAATAAAGTGATTTAAAGTAAAAGCGGTCGACGAGGCCGGAATTTGGGAATCCGGCTCTTTCAATAATGGTATGCCACTTTGCTAATTCCTCTTCATCTGCTACTCGAAAGGCTACGTGATGCACACTGCCTCGTCCAGGTTTCTCTCTTGGAAGGTCAGGGCGCTCTTCAATATGAACTTCTGCTCCACTGCCGCCTTCTCCAGTTTCCATAACGCGGCGCCCATTTATTGTACCAGCTTCTCTAAAGCCCAAAACTTCTTTTAATACTTTTAGTGTTGGAGAGGCATCTTTTACCGTTAAATGGACAGGTCCCAGCCCTGTAATTCCGTACTCCAGGGGAACAGGAGAGTGAACCCATGGGTCTCCTGAAGCCACGCCTGAATTATTTTCGTCCGATACAAGATGTAAACGCTGGCCTTCAGGGTCTTGAAAGGCTAGGAACTTTCTATTCATGACTTCTTTGATGTTTTCGTGATCTACGTTATTTTTTTCCAGCCTGTCCTTCCAATAAAGAAGTGCTGCGTCATTTCTCACTCGAAGCGAAGTGGCAGAAATGCTGTGAGTTCCTTCGTAAGTGCGGCCAGCTCTTGGTATTTCAAAAAATGTAAGGTCGGTGCCCGGACTTCCTTTAGCGTCTGCATAAAATAAGTGATACATGGAGGTATCATCCTGGTTAACCGTCTTTTTCACAAGTCTCAATCCTAAAACCTGTGTGTAAAAGTCATAATTTTTTTGTGCACTTGCGGTAATGGCCGAAACGTGATGGATTCCTTTAATCTCCATAATTGCAGCCTCCTTTATCTTGAATTCGAGATAATTGTACAAGAAAAATAGAGCGCAGTCAAATCTGCTGCTCTAAAGGTAACGGTAAGTCATTTATAGTTTCGCTTCCCGCCAGCGTTCAAACTTTTCTTTCTCTCTTTTCTTAACCTCTGTGTATATCCATTCAACAAATTCATCGTCTAATTCCAGTTCTAATGCTCTTTGGTAAGTGATCTTTAGGATGCGAAGTGGTAAGTGATCCAATTTAATCAATGATCCGCCCCCTGCACTCAAATTTGTAATTCTGTAGAAACAGTAGCCACCCCTATAACCTCTTTTTTTTGGTTATATATCGGCTGGCCATAGACATCATAAACCTTTTTTCCAGTCGTCAATGGGAAAGTAATTTGGCGGCGGACAGAATTACCAGTAGCAATTACTTCTCTTTTTAAATTCATAAGTCCTTTCGCGCCATCGTTATCATCTATCTGTACATCACTCTTTCCTATGATAAGTACAGCATTAAAATCAGGGTGTGGATTAAAGATCCACGTATACCTTAACTCCAAATCGCAGTGAGCTACTACAATAGGGGAATTAGTTAATGCCACTATAAAAGGTTCGCTTAAATGCTCGGAGAAGAAAAGAGAAGGATTAATATTAAGGAAATTAGCAATTTGCGAAGCTACAGTCATACTAGGATTTCTAGTAGCACTTTCGATTTGAGCGTAATAGGCTCTATCAATATGTGCTCCGTCTGCTACTTGCTGCTGAGTGAAATTTTTACTTTTTCTTAGCTGAATGAGCCAGTCTCTCATTTTCTCACACCCAATATGTCCATAGTCATAGTCCTTAGTAACTTATTCTAATTCATAACGGTAATACCTTGTGGCAGTTTGCAACAAATGAGTCCGACATTTTCTTTTTGTTGTTTTTAACTTCTTTTAATCTCTAAATCTCCTTTTATGTCAAGGGTTGTCGATATATTGGACCGGCTTTTTGGAAAAGCTTAATATCTAATATTTAGAAGTTCTGCTATGATAGTCTAAGTCTTAATAAATTAATAGCCGAGGTGCAGCGTAATGACAAATGAATTTCTCAATATCATAGCTGTAAGTGCTTTTGCTTTTAGTGGAGCTATTGTTGCTCTTAGTGAACGTTATGATATATTTGGAACTTTTATATTAGGAATAGCTACTTCATTTGCCGGAGGTATTATTAGAAATATAGCACTGGATGTACCAGTAGTGCATGTATGGGAACAAGGTTACTTGTTTTATGTGGCATTAATAACAATTGCTATAGTGTATGTATTCCCTAAAAATTGGGTTTTATTTTGGAACAGGTGGAATATTTATTCAGATGCTGTTGGTTTATCTGCTTTTGCGATTCAAGGGGCTGCATTTGCAGCTGCTCAGGGATTTTCACTAGGTGGAATTGTTTTTTCAGCCATTTTGACAGGAGTGGGGGGAGGAGTTACGAGAGACGTACTCGCTCAGCGCCGTCCTATGGTTCTCCATCAAGAAATTTATGCTGTATGGGCATTAGCTGTAGGGTTGGCGGTCGGATTTGAAATCGTAAACCTGGAAAGTATTGTGGAGATTTATCTTTTATTTGTGGTGATTATTGGCTGCCGCGTTCTTTCGTATCATTTAGGATGGCATTTGCGCTTTAGAGACTTATACAGGCTGTAAAGATTTAAGATAATGTGTCATATATTGCGTGTTTTCCTTAAATTCGTCTTCTATAAACAAAAAACCACGTTCTTATATTAAGAACGTGGTTTGCTCTTTAGTTACGGAATAAATCACCTGATAAATATCTTTCTCCTGTATCTGGTGCAATACATACGATCACATCGCCTGGATTTTTACGTTTAGCAACTTCAATAGCTGCCCAGCAGGCTGCTCCGCCTGAAGTACCAATTAATAGCCCCTCTTCACGGGCTAAGCGTCTTGTGATTTCATACGCTTGTTCATCTGTTACTTGAAGGATTTCGTCATAGACTTCTTCATTCAGAATCGATGGAATAAATCCCGGGCTTGTCCCCACAAGTTTATGCTTGCCTGGCTTTCCTCCGGATAAAACAGGAGATCCGGCTGGTTCTGCTACATGAATGGACAATCCATTAAAGTGCTTTTTGAGCTCTTCGCCGGTACCTGTAATCGTACCTCCGGTTCCGGCCGTTGAGACAAAGGCAGACAGGGGCTTGCCAAGTTCGTTCATAGCTTCAATAATTTCTGTTGCTGTTGTATGCCGGTGGGCATCGGGGTTCGCGTAATTTTCAAACTGCATCGGCATAAAGGCATTATCGGTTTTTTCTACTAGCTCTTTTGCTTTTTCAATTGCCCCCGGCATTTTATCATCTCCTGGAGTTAAGACGATTTCAGCACCGTAGGCTTTTAAAAGGTTGATTCGTTCCTGTGTCATAGTATCAGGCATTACAAGGATAGCTTTATATCCGCGGGCTGCTGCATTCATGGCAATCCCGATTCCTGTGTTTCCACTGGTTGGCTCAATAATCGTGGAACCATCTTTTAACAAGCCGTCTTTTTCTGCCTGTACCATCATATTATAGGCAGCTCGATCTTTCACACTGCCGCTGGGGTTAAATTGTTCAAGTTTTAAATAGATGTCAGCGCCGCCTTGTGGAGTCACTCGGTTCAATTTTAAAAGTGGAGTATCTCCAATAAGGTCAGCTATATTATTTACGACGCGCATAAGGTCACTTCCTTTTAACGTTTGTCTAACTAATAGTTTAACATAGCCGCAGCATTCAGATGAAATAGAAAAAATGCAGGAAAAACACAACCCCTTATTCGGTTGTGTCTTGAAGTTTAAACTTTTGTTCTATAATTGATTCAGCCAGGCCGAAAGAACGGTCTGGAAAGGATATTTTAAAAGCCAGCTGATCCGCGTTTAAATTGAACCTTTCCACTTCTACATCAAAGTTGCTTCCCGTATCCATCTGAGTGACGGCAACATAAATATTTTCATCTCCCGGGTTTACGGTAACCCATTCAGGTAATTTATAATTATCTGCCACAAATTCCATGACTTTACGGTTAGGCAGAGGAAGCTGTCCTAAGGATATACCTTTCTGCTGCAGAACCAGGTCACCGTTCTCCTGTACTTGCGGATCCAGTTCCACTTTAATCGGGATCGTCTGTTCAAAGGCACGAATATTGCCTTTGAGCGTAACATTTCGGTCAAGTGAAATAGAGTAGTTAAAAACCGTATCATTTGAAAGCTCTTTTAAATACTCATTTGCTAGATGCTCCATGTTTGCTTTTGTACTGACGACTGTAAATTCGGCTTCTGTATCTTCCTTCTCACGGTCTACATTGACAAGAGTATAAGAGCTGGGAAGAAAAACAAGGGAAAGAAGCACCCCAATGACAGCTATGTTCACAAAGGCTAAGATAAAGAATGAAGTTTTCCATCTGTTATTGAAGAAAAGTTTTTTTAACATAACACATTCCACCTAATTATTCCTCTGGTTGTTCGATATCATCCCGAATATACTCTAACACGCGCTCGGCCATTTGTTTGTACCCCCGTTCGTTAGGGTGAAAGTTATCGGTCTCCCACAGTAACTCCTGTTCATGACCTTCAAATATATCTCTAATGGGAATGAAGGTAATGTTATCGCGCCCGTCAATTACATTTTGACTTTCCCTGTTCCATTCGTTCATAATCTGTGCGAGAGCAGGGATATGGTCAAAATACTGATTGAACGGGTTATACAAACCGATTAAATAAATGGAGGCATCAGGATTAGCATCTTCAATTCTAGTGAAAATTTCTTCAAGTTCCACTCCATAATCTGCGCGTGCGGGAGGGAAATCATTATAATTCAGACTGGTGAAGTTGTTCTCAATCACCTGCATGACGTTATTAGCACCAATAGTAATGAGTACAATATCTGCACTTTCAAGCGATGAAATCATTTCATTAGATTCCATACGCTTAAGCAGCTGATCTGTCCGATCACCGCGCTTGCCGTAGTTCTCAATCGTAAAATCGCCCTGCTGGTTGCTTTCTCTGAAACTTTCTTCTAAAATTCCTACATATCCACCATTTTCGGATCGATCTCCCACTCCTTGAGTGAGTGAATCACCGATAGCCACTATATTCAAATCATTACGGAGGAAGAGGTTTCTGGCATTTTCAATAACACCTGAGAATGCTTCGAGAAGCTCATCGCCTACCGTTTCTTCTGCAGGTTCTTCAACTGGATTCTCAACCCCATCTGCGGTGTTTTCCTCTTCTTGTTCCTGATCATGAGAAGGTTCAGGAATAACCTGAGTTTCATTCTCAACAGGGTTGTATATGAGAGTGATCACGATGAGAGCTAAGAAACATAGAGAAAAGATCATCAATGTCAGCCATTTAGTTTTTTTCATTTATGATCACACCTGTTGTTTTATAAATAAGTTCGCTTATCATTATATTATGGATAAATACATTTTTAGGCACAATTACCTTTAAATTATATTATATCATTTAAAAAGATAAAATAGACATTCGAACATCAGAGATATTAGATGTCGGTTTATTGGAAAATTTTGAAGAAAGGAGGCATTCATGATGGGAGAAGAGATAAAGATATCCGTCAGAGAGCTTATGGAATACGTCCATAAAGGAGGAAGCATTGATAACGGGTTTCGAACGAGCACTTCTTTAACCGAAGGAACAGCTATTCACCAGGCTGTCCAAAAACAATACGCTCCTACAGATAAGAAAGAAGTCCCTTTACGATACGACTATGATTTGGGGGATTTTACTATTATTGTTCATGGACGCTGTGATGGTCTTTTACAGACAGAAGATGGAATAGTTATCGATGAGATTAAGTCTACATCACGCCCCCTTGAAGAAATGACAAGCGATGAGTTTCCTGTGTATTGGGCACAGGCAAAAGGATATGCTTACATTTATGCAAAACAGGAAGAGCTGGCGGAAATCCGTGTTCAGCTTACTTATGTTCAGAAGCAGTCCAGAGAGAAAAAACAATTTGTAGAGGTTTACTCGTTGAGTGACCTTGAAATATTTTTTAATCAAACGATTGACCAATACCTCTCTTTTGCTAAATTAATTGCACAATTACGAGAAGAAAAAGAAAGGTCTATTTCTGAATTGAAGTTCCCTTTTCCCCAATATAGAGAAGGCCAGCGTCAGCTGGCAGGAGCCGTTTACCGGACGATCCAGGAAAAAAGGAATTTATATGCACAGGCTCCTACAGGCATTGGTAAGACAATGTCTACGTTATTTCCGGCAATTAAGGCCATGAGTGAGTACGAAAGAATTTTTTATTTAACAGCCAAAACAGTCACACGCTTGACGGCTGAGGAATCACTTCAGCTTCTGGAGGAGAATGGGGCGAAGCTTCGATCGGTGACCATTACGGCAAAGGATAAAATATGCTTTAAAGAAGAATCTATCTGTCAGCCTGAGCATTGTGAGTTTGCTGAAGGATACTACGATCGAATTAATGGAGCAATGGTCGATATACTTAGAAATGAAACTCAAATCACTCGTCAGGTTATTGAAAGGTATGCCAGAAAACATAAGGTATGTCCATTTGAATTTTCTCTGGATCTCAGCGACTCGGTAGATGTTGTGATCGGTGACTATAACTATATCTTTGATCCGAGAGTCTCTTTAAAAAGGCTGCTTCCAGAGCGGAAGAAGAAAACGGCTCTTCTGATTGATGAAGCCCACAATCTGGTAGAGAGGGCCAGAGAAATGTATTCTGCAGAAATTAAGAAAAACGATTTCTGGCAGATAGAAGAAGAATGGGAAGCTAATGAACCCTTGAAAAAAGCGGCTAAAGCCGTAAAGAAGGATTTGCAGGCCCTTGACCATGACGAAAAAGTAAGAACGGTTAGTGAAATTCCAGGAGCATTAGAAGAAAATCTTGAGCGGTTTATAGAGGCTGCGGAAGTAGAGCTAAAAGAAGACCGGGATGAAGAACAATCTGAAGCTCTGCTTGAATGTTATTTTTCAGCCCAAAATTTCTTGAAAATTTTTATAATCGCAGATGACCATTTTAAGCAGATAGTAACAACAGAAAGCAATAATACTTCCCTTAAGTTATTCTGTCTGGACCCCTCAGAAGTTTTAAAACAAGTCGTAAAGCCTTTCAGGGCCAATATATTTTTCTCAGCTACCTTATCACCATTTGCTTATTACAAAGATATGCTGGGCGGCGGGGAAGAAGATTATATTTTACGTCTTCCTTCACCGTATCATTCTGAACAAATTGAGGCGGTCATTTCCCCGGTCTCCACACGGTATAAAAATCGTGAACATACAGCGGGGAAGATCGCTGAGCGCTTGTATGAACAGGTGAACAAGGTTAAAGGAAATCACTTGTTTTTCTTTCCTTCCTATCAGTACATGCGGATGATATATGAAGAATTTCAAAAATATAAAGATATAGTAACTGTTGAACAGGAGCAGGGGATGACAGAAGAAAGACGTGATGATTTTCTGGCTCAGTTTGTCGAAGACGGTAAGCTTGTCGGATTTGCTGTACTGGGCGGGGTTTTCTCTGAAGGAGTCGATTTGCGGGGAAATCGATTAAATGGAGTGGCTGTAGTAGGAATAGGGCTCGCGCCAAGAAGCTTTGAGAAAGAGCTGATTAAAGACTATTTTAATGAAAAAGGTAAAAATGGCTACGACTATTCCTATGTTTTCCCCGGTATGAACAAAGTTCTCCAAGCTGGTGGAAGGTTAATTCGCTCAGAAACAGACTATGGAATGATCCAGTTAATCGACGATCGCTTTCTTTCGAGGAAGTATTTGCAGCTGCTTCCGGAAGAATGGAAGGATTTTCGAGTGATCCGATAAATCATTTCCTGGGAAATATTAATCTATATTGTCGAATATTAATTAAAGAAGAGCAGATTTCGTCAAATGAGTCTGCTCTTCTTTTCAATTTCTGAAGATTAGGAGTTTCGAAGGTCCTTTTTTTGGTAATGGGTTAAAAGTAACAAAAAAGTCAGGAGGTCAATTATGTCATCTGAAAAAGTAAAAAACCGATGGTTAATCGCTCTTGGTGGAGTTGGGATACATATATCCATCGGCTCAGTCTATGCCTGGAGTAATTTCACCTCTCCGCTTGGTGAGGAGTTCGGCTGGAGTTCCCAGCAGGTTCAATTAACATTTAGTCTGGCCATCTTATTCCTAGGTTTGTCAGCAGCTTTCTTAGGCTGGTTTGTAGAGAAGTATGGTCCCAGAGTTGCCGGGATTACCGCTGCCATATTTTTTGGGATTGGAGTATTTGGATCAGGATTCGCTGTCCAAATCGGATCGTTATGGACTCTATATTTCTTCTATGGAGTGTTAGGAGGAATTGGTCTTGGGGTCGGATACATAGCCCCTGTTTCCACATTAGTCAAATGGTTTCCTGACAGGAGAGGACTCGCTACGGGTATGGCAATTATGGGATTTGGATTCGCTGCAGCCATCGCCAGCCCGGTCATGGACTTTCTAATCGGATCTGTTGGAATTGCCTTGACCTTTTATATTTTGGGCGCCAGCTATTTTGTAATCATGATCTTATCATCTCTATACTTATCAAGACCACCAGAGGGATGGACACCGTCTGGTTATAAGCCACAGGAAAACAAGGACGTAGAGTCACAGGATTTAGCTAATTTAAGAGCAAATGAGGCAGTAAAGACTGCAAGATTTTATTACTTGTGGATCATACTTTTTATTAATATAACTTGTGGAATTGCGATTATCTCTGCAGCTAAGCCGCTGGCTCAAAACAGTGTGGGGATGAGTGCTGCGGCAGCTGCTTCACTCGTTGGAATTATGGGAATTTTTAATGGAGCAGGACGTCTTGCCTGGGCATCTGCATCTGATTACATTGGAAGATCTAATACCTATATCATTTTCTTTGTTCTGCAGATTCCTCTTTTCGTTCTTTTGCCGATGACAGGATCAGTCACCTTGTTTGTCATAATGTTTGGAATTATATACACATGCTATGGAGGGGGATTTTCTACACTTCCTGCGTTTATCGGTGATTTGTTTGGTACGAAGGAGCTTGGAGCCATACACGGTTATATTTTAACGGCCTGGGCAGCCGCTGGTTTAGCAGGCCCGCAGTTTGCTGCTCTTATGAACGATGTAACAGGCAGTTATGCAAGCAGTATGGTTTACTTTGCTGGCCTATTCTTAGTTGCACTTGCTGTTTCTATCCTTACTAAAGTAGATATTAAAAAGAAACAAAAGAAAATAAAAGAAGCACGAGCCAGTTAAGTAAACCTATAAATTAAAAGGTTGACATAAGTGCGACTCCTCGCTATTCTTGAAATAGAATAGCTGAGGAGGAAGCCTTATGAGTCAATCACGTATGTCTACATATGATCTTACAATTGGAGCCCTATTTGTAGCTCTGATGGCTGTTGGAGCAAATATTACCGCTGTCGCCCCATTTTTATCTATTTTAAATGTGCCTCTAACCTTGCAGACTTTTGTTGCAATTTTAGCAGGTATAATTCTTGGACGGCGTATGGGTGCTTTTTCTATGCTTGTTTATGCTGCTTTAGGATTAGCAGGAGTTCCTATATTTGCTGGCTTTTCTGGAGGAGCAGCAACTGTAGTTACACCAACTTTCGGCTTTATTTTATCTTTTATTGCCGTTGCCTATTTTTCAGGAGCTGTCGTAGAAAAGAAACGGACTTTTGGAAGGTATATTACTGCATCACTAATAGGACTAGCGCTCAATTACATTATTGGAGTGAATGGAATGTACTTAGCCTTTAATTTTTGGATGGGCGAAGGTGCTGGCATGCCTTATGTTCTTGCATGGTCAAGTATGGTTCCGTTTATTATTAAAGATTTTGCCCTTGCCATATTAGCAGGTTCCTTTGGTTATCGCATGGAAAAAGGAATATTAAAACGTACACCTTTACGTCAGGCCGTATAAAAGTGAAATTGGATACGGATTATAATAAACTGCTCCTAAATGGGCAGTTTATTTTTTTACCCTCTTTCCATATCCTGTATAATCGGCATAAAAGAAGGGGGGACGTCATGAAAAAATTATGGAGTTTATGGATGTTTTCTGTCCTGGTTGCGGGCTGCCAATCGAATGAAGAATCAGATGAGGGAGCTAATGATACGCAGGACAGCGGAGAGTTCTCAATTGCAGCTGAGAATCTTGAATCACCTTGGGATATTGAGGCAGATGGCAACCAATTCTTTATTAGTGAACGTGAGGGAACAATTGCGAGAGTGGAAGATGGACAAGTAGTAAGAGAACCTGTTGAGACGAAGGAGCCGATTGTACAGATAGGGGAAGGCGGGCTGCTCGGTCTGAAGCTTCATCCGGATTTTCAAAATAACCACCTCGCTTTTGCTTACCATACTTATGAAACAGAGGAAGGTTCGATTGGTAATCGGGTGATTACGTTAACTTATAATGACAGGGAGTGGAGAGAAGATTCGATTCTGATTGAAGAAATACCAGGGAATAACTTTCATAATGGCGGGCGAATTGAAATAAGTCCTGAAGGGTTTCTTTTTGTTACGACGGGCGATGCACAGGAAGAATCACTCGCTCAAGATGAAGGTAGTCTTGCCGGAAAGATATTAAGGATGACGTTTACGGGAAATATTCCTGATGATAACCCTGAGGAGGATTCCTATGTATACAGTTATGGCCACCGCAACCCCCAGGGATTGGGCTGGAGCGAGGATGGTGAACTGTATGCTTCCGAGCACGGACCTTCTAATCATGATGAAATAAATAGAATCGAGCCAGGGAAAAACTATGGCTGGCCGTTGATTGTAGGAGATGAAACAGGAGACGGACTTGTATCTCCTTTATTTGAAACAGGAAATAATACATGGGCACCTTCAGGAATAGCTATAGTTGATAATAAAATTTATATTGCTTCCCTTAGAGGCAGCGCACTTCGCACCTTGAATCTGCAGGGAGAAGATAATCAAGTGGTCACAAATGATTATGGACGGATAAGAGATGTGGAATTGGCCGATGGTGCCATTTATTTCATCACGAATAATACAGATGGCCGCGGCAATGCAGATTCCAACGACGATCGTCTCATTCGGTATGAATTTTAATATAAACAAAAGCTTGTTGACAGCAGAAGTGCTGATCAGCAAGCTCATTCTTTTTTATTCTTCTGTTATCCATTTGCCATAAGTAAATGCCATAATCGCAAAAGCGATAAATGCAAGCATTAATACAGTACCGCCAACTATAAAGAAAACCAAGTTAAAGATCTCAAGTCCGCTGATCGGCTGAGTATAATAAAGCCACATTCCAGCAGTCAGGCCGAAAACACCAATGAAAGAACTCCAAACATGAAACTTTGACAGCTTGGAATCTTTAGGTATATTGAATACTTTATAAAACATGGCAAAGGCAAAGAGTGAAAGCCAGCCCACTACTAATATGTGTGCATGAATAGCTGATAATTGATAGCCTCCCCCGCCTGCCATATGAGACCCTATAAAAGCTCCGATAAGAGCATATATAGCTGATGTACGAACAAAAAAACGAGTACGATCCACTTACAAAAACCTCCATCAATTGCTTATTCTTCTGCCATTATACTAAACCCTTTTTACAAAAGAAACGAAGAGGGGGAAAGAGTCGAAAAGCGTTCATATATTCCTGATTTGGCACACTGTCCTTGATAAGCTATCATTTGGTATAAGAGTAATGAAAAAAGGGGAGCTATTATGAAACAACGAATTGATCAGGTAGTTACATATTTACAAGAACATTCTATTGATGCTGCTTTAGTAAATTCTCCAGAGAATTTCTTTTACTTAACTGGTTTTCTTACCGACCCACACGAGCGTTTAATCGGTTTACTTGTTTTTCCGGATAGAAAACCGATCGCTGTTGTCCCCGGAATGGAAACCAGTCAGTTAAAAGAAGCAGGCTGGTCAGGGGAAGTAATAGGATATGCCGATCACGAAAACCCCTGGAAGCTTATGGCTGGAGAAATGGGAGAAGAGTTCACGGCCGATTTAAAGTCTGTTGGAATTGAAAAAGAAGTACTATCCTATGGACGCAGTGAATCCTTTTTAGCTTTATTTAACGAACCAGAAGTAAAAGATATCGAAGGCCAGTTAAACGAAATGCGTGTAGTTAAAGATGAGGAAGAAATTTCTATTCTTAAAGAAGCGGCAGAGCTTGCGGATGTCGGAGTTCAGGCTGGTTTGGATGCACTAAAGGAAGGCATAACAGAGATGGAAGTCCTGGCCAGAATTGAATTTGAATTAAAGAAGAAAGGTGTCCCTGCCATGTCTTTCTCTACAATGGTGCTTTTTGGAGAAAAGTCAGGCCAGCCACATGGAAACCCGGGAAGACGACGTTTGCAAGATGGAGACTTTGTACTTTTTGATTTAGGGGTAGTTTGGAAAGGGTATACTTCAGATATTACAAGGACCTTTGCTTACAGGTCGGTTTCTCCAAAACAGAAGGAAATATATGAGACGGTGCTTGCAGCTCTTGAAGCATCTCTTCAGATTTGTAAACCAGGCACCCGCATCGGCGATCTTGATGATGCAGCAAGAAAAGTAATCACGGATGCCGGATACGGCGAGTTATTCCCTCACAGAGTCGGTCATGGCCTGGGCATTAATGTCCATGAGTTCCCTTCCATGAGTCATTTAAATGATGGCACTTTAAAAGAGGGCATGACGTTTACAATTGAACCTGGAATTTATGATCCTTCTATTGGCGGTGTTCGTCTGGAAGAGGATGTACTTATCACCTCTGAAGGATATGAAACTTTAACGAAAACATCAAGACAGCTGAAAATTATCGAGAAAAAGCCTGAATCTTAAACAGATTCAGGCTTTTATTTTTAGAGAGAATTGTTTCCTGCTGGTCATGATCAAGCGGCTCCGGTTACATAAATATAGAGAGCCTTTCCTCCCATAGGAGTCTCGTCGTTTCCCCTGGTCCTTTATGTTTATTGAAGTAAAGAAACATTGTAATAGTGAGGATTAATCCGGTAGAAAGTTAGAAATTTGAAGGAAATTCCCTTCTTCCGTTTGCCTTAATAAAGAGAACCGGGCCTGGGGAAACAACTCGCTTTCCATGGGTGAACGGTGAGCTTCCTCGGGCTTATAGCCCTGCGGGATCTCACCCTGTTCTATCCTCCCATAGGAGTCTCGCCGTTTCCCCCGGCCCTTTATATTTTTTTGAGTAACGGAACATTAACGTAAGAGACTAAAGGTAGAGGATTTTCCTCCAAACATAGTGTTCCGTTTATACCCTCATGGTATAGAGGTTGGGAAATGGTGAGACTCCTGCAGGGAGATAGAGCCAAGGTGAGATCCGCGAGTGCAACGAGCTAGCTCACCGGCTCCCCGCGGAAAGCGAACTATTTCCCAGCCGCTTATCTCCGTACTTGATAAACGGAACAGCTCTTTCTCTTTCACCTTTAAGAAGAAAAAGAAGCGATAACGAGACTCCTGCAGGAAGATAGAGGCAGGGTGAGATCCGTGAGTGCAACGAGCTAGCTCACCGGCTCCCCCGCGGGAAAGCAAGTCATTTCCCAGCCGCTTTTCTCGGTACTTGATAAACAGAACAATCTCTTAAGAAAAGCGACCCTAATGTTAAAATACGCCTCTGGTCTTAGTCTAAAATATATCTCCAGCTCATTATGTGCCGCCTACTTAACAGCTATCATGAAATTAACAAAGCAAAGGAGGGACACAGGATATGAAGAAGTTTTTGCTGTTTACAGCAGGCTTGATCGCTTTAGCAGTGGCTCTGGCTCACTTAGGGCCAATGATCTTGCTCGGTGTTAGTGTCTGGCTGCTGTACATTGTCTTTAAGAAATTTACGAGAAGTGATTCAACAGCCGGAAAAATTGGCTGGTTAATATTAGGCCTGATCATTTTAAGTGTAGCTATGTCTAATATTTACGCTGTCATCGGCTTAGCAGCTTTATACGCAATTTATTGGATCTTTAAAAATTGGACAAGTCAGGAAGAGACCCCCGTTAAGACGGATGACCCGTTTGTTAATTTTGAAAAGCAGTGGGCTGAATTAAACAAATAATAAGGAGAGATTGAAGTGGCAAATTTATTTACACGAATTAAGGACACCATCTCAGCAGATTTTCATGAGGCTCTTGACCAAAAGGAGCAGAAGAATCCAGTAGCAATGCTTAATCAGTATTTACGTGAAAGTGAAAAAGAGACAGAAAAGGTACGTAAACTGGTAGAACGCCAATATCGCCTAAAAGATGAATTTTCAAGAGAACTTCAAAAGTCGCTGGACATGGCAGAGAAACGTAAGGGCCAGGCTGAAATAGCTCAAAAAGCCGGTGAAGCATCTATGTATGAGTTCGCAGTAAATGAGCAGCAGGAGTATGAGGCCAGAGCAGAACGTCTTAAAGCGTCCCGCCTTGAGTCCATGGAGCAGCTGGAAACCCTTGAGAAAAAATATGAAGTGATGAAGCATAAGCTTAAGGACATGCAGCTAAAACGAATGGAACTGATGGGGAGGGAAAATATAGCGCGCGCTCATTATCGGATGAACCAGGTGATTGAAGAGAGTGCGGACAAGCCGTACTCACGGTTTGCCGAGCTTGACCGTTATATTGAGGATATGGAATATAAGGTGAACAGCTCTTACTATCGCGGTACGTTTGATAGTAAAATTGCAAAGCTTGAGAAAGATATGAAGGAAGAGACAAGCGTTACTTCCAATTAATAAGTCATGGTATGATTAAAGGCGCAGAAACCTGCGTCTTTTTACATAATTCACCTAGAAAGGAGGAGGGCTCTTATGTTTAAGCGATTATCTACCGATACGATTAATACGATTTTAATTATAGGAGCCGTCCTCCTTATTTTAGAGATTGTCTTTTATAACGGAGGACTTATTTTTTCTGTTATCTTTGCAGGTGTTCTCATTTATTTTGGTTGGAAAAATTATAGATCTTTATGGGGGAAAGTGTTGTTTTGGATTGGCTCTGTCAGCGTCTTTTTCACCATTTTAAATATGATGGCGATCCGTTTTCTTATTCTTGTGGGGCTGGGTATGCTCTTGATAAATTATTATCGTTCCAAAAATACTCCTCAAAAGGTTGAGCCGGTTATTAGGGATGACACTCCTTTAAATTCTGAGACTTCACCGATTTTTGAGCAAAAGTTTTTTGGAGGACAGTCCACTCCGGAGTATTCATACAGGTGGCATGATATTAATATTCACGGAGGGTTTGGAGATCGAATTGTTGACTTAAGTCATACCGTCCTGCCTGATGATGAGGCCGTGATCTCCATTCGTCATTTTGTTGGTAATATTCATATTTATGTGCCATATGAGGTCGAGGTATCGATCCATCACAGTGCTCTGCTTGGTAGGGCAGCTATCTTTCAGTATCAAAAAGCCAAGCTCCTAAACCAAATGGTGAGCTTTCAAACGGAACACTATAAAACAAAAAAGCCGAGAGTGAAAATCATTACATCTCTAGTTTCCGGTGATATAGAGGTGAAGCGGGTATGAGTACTTGGCAGAAACAATTGGGTATGAGTCTGCTCTTAGCTTTTGGGTTTGCACTCACTCTTTTGATGATTACATTTATCGCTTTTCCTCTCGAAAATTGGACAGATTTATGGAACAAGAGAATCCTCGACATGCCATATATCCTTCTTGTTGTGGTCCTATCGGTAACGACCGGAGTGTTGACCGGCGGAGGCCTGGCCTTTCAGTCACAGAAAAAAATTCATTATGTAGAGCATCAGCTCGATGAAATTCATAAAGGAAATCCTGTCGCTTATGACGGGGAGGATTACCGGGAGCTTATAACGATAGAGGAAAAAATGAAACAAATTGAAGATAAATTTAATAAGCAGGCAGAAACAGCTCAGCGCCTTGCAACAGAGCGGGCAAAAGAACGAGAGGAAAGCCTGCAGGAAGTTGTGCTTAAAGAAAGAAACCGTCTGGCAAGGGAGCTTCATGATTCTGTAAGTCAGCAGCTCTTTGCCGCTTCTATGCTAATGTCAGCAGTAAATGAGAACGAAGACGCCCAAAAAGACAATGAATTAAAACAGCAGCTTTCCATGATTGAAAATATGATTCATCAATCACAGCTTGAAATGCGGGCTTTGCTGCTGCATTTGCGTCCTGTCGCTTTAAAAGGGAAATCATTATCAGAAGGCTCTAAAGAACTTTTAGACGAGCTTACACAAAAGGTCCCGATGAAGGTCGACTGGAAGCTTGAACCTCTCAATTTAGATAAAGGGATTGAGGATCATCTGTTCAGGATCTTACAGGAAGCCATTTCAAACACACTGCGACATGCTAAAGCCGACAAGCTTGAAGTTATGCTGATTCAGCGGGATGAAAACGTCATTTTACGAGTCATCGATGATGGGGTTGGGTTTGAAGCAGAGGACGCCAAAGCAAGCTCGTATGGTTTGCAGAATATGAAGGAAAGAGCTGTTGAAATTGGCGGCAGCTTAAAATTGGTTAGTTTAGAAGGGGAAGGGACGAGGCTTGAAGTGAAAGTACCTCTCCTGAGCAAAGGAGGAAATGGCGATGATTAAAGTTCTTTTTGCTGATGATCATGAAATGGTACGGATTGGTGTTTCAGCTTATTTATCTTCGCAAAAAGATATTGATGTAATTGCGGAAGCTGATGATGGAAAAGAAGCCGTAAAGCTGGCGCTTGAACTTAGGCCGGATATCATTTTAATGGATCTGGTAATGGAAGAAATGGACGGAATAGAAGCCACAAGTCAAATTATCCGTCAGTGGCCGGAAGCGAGAATCATAATAGTCACAAGCTTCCTTGATGATGAGAAGGTTTATCCTGCTCTAGAAGCCGGAGCGGTAAGCTATATGCTTAAAACTTCTAAAGCCGGTGAGATTGCTAATGCGATTCGGGCTACTTATGAGGGTCAGTCTATTTTAGAACCGGAAGTGACTGGCAAGATTATGAACAAAATGCGTACATCACATAAAAAAGCTCCACACGAAACTTTAACAGCCAGGGAAAAAGAAATCCTTTTGCTGATGACAGAAGGTAAAAGCAATCAGGAGATCTCCACTGAATTATTTATAGCTCTCAAAACAGTAAAAGTGCATGTCAGCAGCATATTGTCCAAATTAGATGTGCAGGACCGTACACAAGCCGTAATTTATGCTTTTAAACATAATCTGATCAAATAGCCTTTCCTAATGAGGAAGGGCTATTTAAATAGAAGGATCCAAAGGAAAGAAGCCAGCAGAATAAGGTAAAAAATAATTAGTTTTTTATAAGGAGGAAACACGAATAACACCTTCTTTACCAATTGTTTTATTCCAGTTTATGTACTATAAACTGGAACGATGAATCAGCGCTTGATTTCTTCTGTTTAGGGAATAACAAGAAGAAGGAAAGATACCGATGAATGAAGAAAGTAAACAAGAGTGGAATTTTTGAGTTTTATGAGCCCATTTCTTCAATAATCATTGGTATGTTTTCATACTTTTTCTATAATAGAAATATATCTTTCCATTACAAAGGGGAAATCATTATGGGACTGCCTAGTACCTTGACACATGAAGACGAACGTTACCCGTATATTGTTCTTACTCCCATTGGGAAAAAGAACAAGCATATTCGCTCAATTGGCCATAAATTCGAAAGAAGCATCTTATCGCGTTTAAATGAGGCTGTTGCTGAATATGTAGAAAAGAAAGGACTGAATGTTAAATCATTACAGGACTTTTTGAATATTAAGGGAAAATCGATCCTTCCTGTTTCATTTCTAAAAGACGATATGATATACCCTCACTTAATTAAACCTGAATTATTTCTATGGAACAGCCTGCCTGAAGAGCACGGTCTTCCCATGGATTCTAAATATGTTTATGAGCAAAATATCACTGTCCTGTCAGCCGATCAGCTGGATCAGCATGTCAGGGAAGTTATTGATGATTATTTATTTTTAGCTGAAATCAGTAAAAAAGACAGAAATTACTGGCTTTCGAAAATTATTTCATCCTATCACCACCATCCCATCGTTAAATTAGCTAAAGAACAGAAAGAAACTGTAACAGCTGTGGAACAAATGAAACAGTCGGCACTGATTTCTCTTCTAAAATACCCTGAGGACATCTCATTCTGGAGATACCGGGCCGGTATTGCTTTAAGGCCGTTCCTTTCACTGCCGAACCAATGGCTAAATGAAGAAAAGGGAACGTGTGATCATAAAAAAACTCTGACATTTAATGCAAAAGAAAAAAAGATAAATTACACGTGTGATTCGTGTGGTGTTCAATTTTATTATTTTCCAGAGTCGAATGAAGTCCGTTTGGAAAATGAGTTTGATGACAAGCTTGCACTGCGTCGCATAAAAACGATTCACAAACAGTTCAACGATATAGCTGATCAAAATGCTGATTTATTACAACAGCTTCGGCAGCTGTCATTTCTAAATAACCGCCTTGAACAAGTCAGCAGCCAGCTGACAGAAGCTCTGCACCTCGCTAAACAGATTGAACGTCTGCAAGTTGATAAAACTGTTATAACTGCTTATCCTCTTCTGGAAATGTATGAAAAGCTAAGCAATTCAACGTTGCCGGTTGAATCCTTTCCATCCAGCCTGATTTGGCTGGCTCAAGTCGAACTCGCAGATGTAGCTATGGTAAAACAAGCAGAAAAGTGGGAAAACCAGCTGCCGGAAGATCTAGGACCAGCTGTCAGTCATATGCTGCAGGAGCTTCACGAGAAGTTAAATGAAGCTGCTTATCAGGAAGACGATATAATTATTTCAATTAAAGGGCTTCAATTGAAGTATGCTGCAGCTCAACAGATGCTTGATCTTATCCATTACTATGGAACAGATTATCCAGCTCACACTCTCGTGCAAGTATTAGCCGGCAAGTCAACAAATAAGATTCGACGTCTGCACCTGCATGAAACACGCTGGTTCGGCCTTCTGTCAGATTGGCCGGAAAAGCACATTCAACGGCTTTTACGGCAGTTAGAAAAGCAAGGATGGCTGATGAAGCAGCAAAAAGGATATTCCATCAGTGAATTTGCTGAGGAGGTTATGTAAGGGCTATGTGACAGCCCTTATTTACATAAAGTAAATATACGAGGGGGAATCTGCCATGAGATCAATTTTCGAAAAAGCTCTCGGAGAAAAGTTCAGTCAGCTTCATCCAGAGCTTCAAAGGAAATTTGGTGTGACCAGCGATCAGAATCTGATGCTTCTGGGACAGGGGAGGATGTCTGAAATCAGAGGAACAACCTGGCCATTGCGCCCGTTTTTGAATATAGGCGCACACGATCATTTAATTTTTGCTGAACGTGGAAGAGAAGTGCCTTTTACAATGGAAAACTATGCTTATCAAGATGAACACGGGAACGAAACAATTAGTTACGTCCGACGCTTTTTCTTTCCGTACACCATACGCGGATTTGATGCGGCCATGTATTATGATAAGAACGAACAAGCAATTGTAAATGAACTTGGTAAATCCGGCAGACTATATACAAAACTTGATGTTGATGTTTCAAAAGAAGGCGGCCTCCTTATCCATTCAAAAGATATTCATATAAAAGGTTCTTCTTTAAAATTTCAAAATATCACAACTTCCTTATATGAACACTATAACGAAGACGAGCAGGCTCATCATGTACATGTACATGTCGATCACCCTCTATTTGGGACACTGCTGATGTATGAAGGGTTAATTTACACAGAAGTTCTGCCGATTACAGCAACACATATTCCGCAACGGGGATTACTATCTTAAAGAGGGATGAGAGAAATGACACATAAAGAAAAGACAGGCAATGAGAATGTACATGTTGATTTTAAAGATCGTATGACTTACGGGGAATATTTACAGCTTGACAAGCTGTTAGATGCGCAAAAAAGACTTTCCGATCATCATGATGAGATGCTTTTCATCATCATCCATCAAGTAAGCGAATTATGGATGAAGCTTGTCCTGCATGAATTATGGGCAGCTGTAGACCTCATTAGGGAGGGGGAGCTGCAGGAAGCCTTCAAAATGCTTTCAAGGGTTTCAAAAATCCAAACACAAATTATTCATGCATGGGATGTCCTTTCCACCCTTACACCTGCTGAATATATTCAATTCAGGGATAAACTTGGCCAAGCTTCAGGGTTTCAGTCTTACCAATACCGTATGGTTGAGTTTGCTTTAGGGTACAAAACCCCTCATGTTTTAAAAATATATGAAAAAGATCCCGATCTGCATGAAAAGTTAAAGCAGGCGTATGAGGCACCAAGCATCTATGATGCGGCAATCGAGAGGCTTAAAACCGCAGGGTTTGATATTAACCCACAGCTGATTAATCGTGACTTTACTAAAATTTATGAAGCAGATGAATCCGTAGAAGCGGCCTGGGCTGAAGTATATAAAAATACGGAGCTTTACTGGGATTTATATCAGCTTGCAGAAAAGCTTGTGGACATAGAGGATTGGCTTCAGCAGTGGCGGTTCCGTCATATGAAAACAGTTGAAAGAATTATAGGACACAAAATGGGGACAGGCGGATCCTCAGGGGTAGGGTACCTTAAAAAAGTTCTTGACCACCGATTTTTCCCAGAACTATGGGACGTTCGTACGAAAATTTAGTAAACAAACCATTTGTTTATAACAAAACCGTTAATTAATCATTACATTTATGTTACACTATTTGTTGGAATTAATAACAAATTGAAGAGGGAAGTTTATGAATCCTATTAATATATATTTATCACTCCTCGGTGTAATACTATTAGCGGCTTGTTCAATAACAATGGCTGATACTGACAATAATAAGACTAGTACAGCTTCCGGTGCTGCTCCATACCAAATTATAACTGAACATGAACAAGAAGAGATGGAAGCATACGAGATATCCATTGATTATCCCCAGACGCCTAACGACCAGATTGACCAATCAGTGATCGATTATGTTAATCTGGCGAAAGATGTTTTTAAAAAGAAAAGCTACGAAGCGGCTAAGGATAAGCGCCACAGCTTGAAAGTAGACTACGACATTCTCCATGAGGATGAACGTTTATTTGTTGTGAAAATGACTGAGGTCATTAAAGTAGGATCTCAGCCTGAAAAAACAATGACAATATTAAATTTTGATAAAAATAAAGGGAAACGTCTTGATTTAAACAGTATTTTTTCTGTAGACAGGGCCATTTACACGAAAGAACTGACCGGCTTTATTGAAGAAGAAACAGAAAGTCCGCTTCCTTCTAGTTTGAAAAATGCAGGGAAACTGTCTGTGGAGAAAGAATCTCCTCTTCTTTCGAATGTTGCGTTAAAAGGGGATAAGGTTGAAATTTATTTTTCAGAAGCTCAGCAGAAAGAATATGCGATTGATAAAGAAAGTATACAAATTAATAAATCAGATATTGAAAATTTATTGCGTTCCCAATATGCACAGGCCAGAACTTCCTGGCTTGCAGATCAGTAAAAAAGCAGCTCATTCGGAGCTGCTTTTTTTGTGCTATTGACGTTTGAAAAAAAGCGTCTCGGGACTTTTTTCACCATTTCCCTTTTTCTTCTCATTGCTCAGAAGTGAAAAGACTGTTCCGATTACTTTGAGAAAATAATGAGGCTGGGAAATGACTCCCTTTCCACGGGGAGCCGGTGAGCTATCTCGCTGCACTCGCGGATCTCACCCTGGCTCTATCTCCCTGCAGGAGTCTCGCCATTTCCCAGTCTCTTTACCGAGATGGTGTAAACGGAACGCTGTAGTTTCAGTAATCCTCTAAAAGAAATGGTCTTCTCTTACTCAGTGTTCCGTTAGTCCCAAAAAACATAAAGGGCCAGGGGAAACGGCGAGACTCCTATGGGAGGATAGAACAGGGTGAGATCCCAGAAGGCTTTAGCCTGAGGAAGCTCACCGTTCGCCCGCTTTAATGGCTTAACTGTGGTCTTTTTGCCGCCTGATTTTGCAGGATTTGTACCGCATCTTCAATCATTGCACTTGCAGTAGAACTTTTGCCCGCACCAGGCCCCCGAAGAGTAATTGAACCCGCGATATCACTTTCAACCGTAATGGCATTATCCACTCCTTCAATGGAATAAAGTCCGTGTGAAGAAGGGAAGGAGACAGGGCGGACACTTGCTTGAATTTCCCCTCTATTATAGGTGAGAGTGGCAACATGGCGGATCTTTTCGCCTTTTCTCTTTGCTTCTTCAATATTTTCCTTTTGAAGGCCTGCAATCCCTTCACGTGGAACGGTATTCCAGTCCGGCTGTTTGTTATAAAGAAGCTGGCTTAGGATCATCAGCTTATAAAACGCATCGTGACCTTCGATATCATTTGTAGGGTCAGCTTCCGCGTAGCCTTTCTCCTGGGCTTCCTTAAGGGCAGTTGAAAAAGGCTTTCCTTCCGACTGCATAGCTGTCAGGATGTAGTTGCTAGTTCCATTTAAAATAGCTTCTACCTTTGTAATTTGACTGGCCTGCATTAATTTTGAAAGAAGTCCAATGACCGGTGTTCCGGCAGCCGTGGTAGCTTCATAACCGATCCCAACATAAGAGTGGGCCTGAGCTAACAGGGAAGGACCATAAGCGGCAAACATCACTTTATTAGCCGTGACTACATGGATTCCTTGAGCAATGGCTTTAGACAAATAAGTGAAACTTGGTTCTTCTCCGACAGTTGCTTCAAAAATGATATCAGGCTGAACGGAAAGAATGTCCTCAAACTGATTTGTCAAAAAGGTGTCTTCTTTTATCGGCCGCTTCTTCTTCAGATCCTGGACGAGTACTCCGCAAATTTCTATGTGATCGCCGGTTAGCTTCTCTAGTTCCTGATGTTTTTCTAATAATATATCGTGGATGCCTTCACCTACGGTACCGAAACCGAGGATAGCTGCTCTAATCGTCATTCTGCTTTCACTGCTCCTTGTTTAATTTTTCTTCGACCCATGAACCCCACTCATCGAATTCCACAAGAAATCCATCGTGGCCAAAATCAGTGTTCACATGGTGATGGGTACCGCCTGGCACATAACGACTGAAGGTTTCGATAAGATCTTTTGGATATAAAAGGTCATGCTCAAAGCTGACGGTGTACAGCTCTGCTTTAAATTTTCCTGCTGCTTCCTCCAGACTGCCACGGCCATGACTGATATCGTGGTGATTCATGGCTTCAAGCAAATAGAGGTAGCTGTTAGCATCAAATCTTTGTTTGATTTTTTCTCCCTGATAGTCTAAGTAGGACTGAATGTTATAAAGAGACTCTGTCTGACTTCTTGCAAACCGCTTCTGAAAGAGCGTACCGCTGCGGTAAGTCACCATACCGGCCATTCTTGCAATTTCAAATCCATTCAGGCGGTCTGTCCGGTCATAGTATCCTTCTTTAAAAGAGGGGTCATCCTGGATGGCCCGGGCTCCGATATGGTTAAACGCAATTCCGTAGTCGCTTAAATAAGGGGTGGCTGCCATGCAGAAGAGCTGGTTCATGAAGTCTGGATACAACAATCCCCATTCAAGTGTCTGCATACCGCCTAATGACCCTCCAATAACGGCATGGACGTGATCGATTCCGAGCTGCAAAAGAGCGGCATACTGGGAGTGGACCATATCTTTAATAGTTACAGGAGGAAACTGCTGTCGATAATAATCATTAGTTTCAGGATTAATGCTTGCGGGTCCAGTTGATCCGTGGCAGCCTCCGAGGACATTAAAAGTGATGACTTGAAATTTATTTGTATTAATCGGACAACCTTCACCGATCATTCCTTTCCACCAACCAGGGCTGTCTTCTGTACCAACAGCGTACTGATTTCCGGTTAAGGCATGACAAATGAGAAGAACGGGCGCGTCCTTGGGTCCTGATCGTTCATAAGCAAGCTCAACTTCTGAGAGAGTGTCTCCTGATTCGAAGGTGAAATTATGAAGTGTCACGGCTTGATTTGTTTTTTGGTTCGATATATTTTTAATCGACACGCAGGCTACCTCCTTGTAAAACTTTTATTGCATATAAAAAACCCTCTTCTTGAAAATAAGAAGAGGGTTTGATTATTTAGGCTTCCTCCTCTTATCTTTCAGATCTCATGGATCTGTAGGAATTAGCACCTTTTCAAGTCTCTGCTTGAAGGTTGCCGGGCGTCACAGGGCCTAGTCCCTCTGCCACTCTAGATAAGAGTTATTAAATTAGTCGTCCATATAAGGTATGTTACGAATTATAGAATGAGAATTATTTATTGTCAAACTATTTTTAAGCTTTACTTCATGTTTGAAGAAAAACCACACTGGGAAGATACCGAGTAAGACGAAAATAAGTTGAAGGAGAGATTTTAGCATGAAAGAATATAGTGTAGCACCGAATAAAGATGTAACAGGATGGTTTGTGAAAATTGAAGATGTAGCGCCGACAGATGAGTATCCTGAGCGCGATACAGCCGTTGAGAAAGCAAAAGAAATGGCAGAACAGAACAAACCAAGCCGTGTGCTTATTCTAGATAAAAACCACGAAATTGAAGATGAAATTAAATATTAATGAGAAAAGCTTCCTATTTAGTTAGGGAGCTTTTTTAATTAGCTCTTTGAGTGGATTAAATAGGGGAAAAGCGTTACGCTAAGCCTATCAATTGTAAAGGTGTGCAGGACGATGAAACAACAGACAGACATTGTTATTACAGGAGCGCGTGTGGCCGGGGCCAGTCTTGCCATAATCCTTGGAGAAATGGGGGAAAAAGTCACTCTGATTGATAAAGCCAGTTTTCCAAGTGACACATTATCCACTCACCATTTATCTCATTTAGATTATGTGGACAGGCTCGGTGTTCTCAAGGAAGTAGAAGCATCAGGTCTTCGTAAAATCAACCGAATGCGTACATATATCGGTGACAGCTTTATAGAAGGACCTCGTGCTTCCTATACACTTATTCCAAGACGCTCCCACTTAGATCACGTTTTACTTAGAAAAGCCCTTTCTTTTCCTAATGTTCAATTATTAGAAGGCCGGCAAGTCGTTGATCTGCTTAAAACCGGGGACCGGGTGACAGGTGTTGTAACAGCTGATAAAAAAGGAAATATAGAAAATATAACGGCAGATCTCGTAGTAGGAGCAGATGGAAGGAACTCTAAGATTGCAGATTTGGCAGGTGCTGAAAAATATGGGCATCACTCTGCCATACGTCCGGTGTTTTATGGGTATTATCATAATATAAAACCGCTGATGGAACCCACTACGGAAATTTTCTTAAACGAAGGGAGAATCGGCTTTTTATTTCCGATGGAGCCGGGGATTGACTGCTTAGGACTGGAAGTCTGGCCGGAAGAGTTTAAGCAGATGGCCAGGCATCCAGAGAAGTTTGAAGAAATCTATCGGTCTTATTACGGGATGAGCGTGAGAATGAAAGATGCTGTTTTACAGGGAGATATTATTGGGACACCCGGTGTAGCAAATTTCTTTCGCCATGCAGGAGGGAAGGGATGGGCACTCATCGGCGATGCCGGCCACAGTAAAGACCCAAGTACTGGTCTAGGCATGAATGATGCTTTTATGCAGGTGTTCCTTCTGGCAGAAGCCATTAAAGCTTTTGAGCAAGGTACACCGTGGGAGGATGCCGTTCAATCCTTTCAGGAAGAGAGAGATAAAAATCTTTCTCCAGGCTATCGATTAACCCTTGATTATATTCAGTCCCGCAGGTCATGGACAGTCGAGGAAGAAACCTTGTTTCAGGCGATGGCTGCAAATCCGACTGTATGGAATAAAATTATTCCATCCTTACCTGGCCTTTTAAAGGAATGCTCTGCAGATGTTCCTGAATTGTATGGCTCGGTAGTACAAGATGCAGAAAATTTTAGATTAAAGGAGGAGAATGGATGAACTGGACGAAAGAATCCGCTTATTTAAAGCTGCAGGAGATTTATACAGATAAAGTGATGCAGGAAGAAAAACGCCGTATATTTCAGCAGGTTTACCGCCATTTATACGAACATTTGGAGGATTTAGCGGTTAAATCAGGTTTGAAAGAAGAAACACAGAAGCAGTTAAAGCTCTTTAAAGAATACACCTTTATGCCGGGTGACAATTTGTTTCAATCGATGCGCTACGTTTTTTTAATGGCAAGAGGTGAAAGAGAAACTGACCGTACCGTTACCCAGGACCACCTTAAGCGGATATACCGGGCTCTTTTTCAGCCGGCAGGTTTAAAAAATCCGTATATTCCTGAATCCTTTTGGACGACTCCTCTAGGCGTAGCCTGTATGGTAGCTGAAAAAGGAGTAGAGTCCGTTTACCCTGTGTTAGACGAGATCGAATCGTAAGGCGCAAAAAATATATAAAAAAAGACTGTCGATCGTTTTTCGACAGTCTAAGATCCTTTTCGTTTAGATTAGAAAGGACGTTCGAATTTGCCCAGCGATTCCTTTGAAGTCCTCTTCGTTTTCCAGGTTAGAAAGCATTCCTTTAATGACAGCCGTCCTAGGCTTGTCGCTTTTTATTTCTTCCAGTAGAACAGAAGAGGTTACTCTTATGTTCTCAGTAGAATTTTCTTTTTCAATAGTTTCCAAGGTGTGAATTATGGAGTCTATCTGGTTATTATGAAAACCTTGCGGGATGACTCCATTCATCAGTTCATTGGTTATAATGGGCTGGACGCCGCTTTGAGAAAATCCTTTCACAAGAAAGTCCATTCGTTTTACTATTGATTGGCAAAGCTGATCAATATCAAATCTTACTCCTTCAACGATGATTAGATCTACATAAGCTTTAAATATTCCCTGGAGCAGGACAGTTATCTCCCATATGATATGTTCAATCTCTCTTCCATAAATGGCCAACAGTCCGTTTTTGTAAAAAAAGTAAGTGTCAAATCTCATTTTCTGCATAAATGTTTCGATATCTTTATTAAAAGGAATGGCCTGCTCACGAATCTGCATAATGATAAAATCACGGTGCTTTATAATCTCATTAAAAGTAACAGAGAGCTGTTTAATAAGCTTCGTTCTCGGGTCCAGTTTCAAAGACTGGATTTCTTCGGTTTTTAACTGAATCTCTTTTGAATAATGATAAAAGATTTCAAGAAGCAGAGCGTCCTTTGATTTGAAGTAGAGGTAAAAAGCTCCTTTGGAAATATTACATTCACTTGCGATTTCCTGCACAGAGGTCGCCGTAAATCCTTTACTGGCAAACAGCTTGATCGATGTTTCGATGATGAGTACTTTCTTATCTTCCATATCGTAAACTCCTTATGAATTTCAGCATAATTATTATTACCATAGCAGGTTTAGAATCAGGATGATATATGAAACTTATAGCAATCCTGAATTTTGAATAAAAGAAGAGGAGAGTTGCAGATGTATGATGTGGCAATTATTGGAGCAGGATTTGCAGGTTTAACAGCTGCTGTCCAGCTGCAGAAAGCAGGGAGAAAGATCATCCTGTTCGAACAGCAAAGCCGGGCTGGCGGACGTGCAGCCACAAAAAAGATCAAGGGTGGAAAAGCGGACTATGGTGCCCAGTTTTTTACTGTGCGAACGGAAACTTTCCAAAGAAGTGTGGATGAGTGGCTGAATAAAGGCTGGATCAAGCGTTGGTTTGGGGAGGACTATCCCCGTTATACAAGTGTGAATGGGATGGAGAGACTGGCTGAGCATTTAGCGGATAACTGTGAAGTTAAATATCAGACTAAAGTTATGAAGCTAGTTAAAGAGGGGGGAGGCTTTCAGATTCAGACTGCTGATGGAAAAGCTTTTAAGTCTGCCCGCGTCCTCCTTACGATGCCTGCGCCGCTGATGGTCAACCTTCTTAGAAATTCCGGGATAGAAGCTGAATCTTTTTCTAACCTAGTATTTAAACCTACATATGTAGGGATTTTTCATCTGGATTCTTCGGGAACTATTCCAGATTCAGGTCACTTGGATAAAGATCTGCCTGAAGGAGTTGAGAGAATTGTAGACCATTTTAAAAAAGGAATCTCTCAAACATGTCTAATCAGCGTTTATATGACAGCGGACTGGTCGGAAAATCATAACAGCAGAGAAGCAGGAGAAATCCTTACAGAAATAAAAAGTAAAATAAAGAACTATCTGCCACTGGATTCCCTTCATGAGGAGGTGCTTGAATATTGGCCATATGCTCAAGCCTCAAAAACCTTTAATGCTTCTTTTATGAAGCTGGAGGAAAATCTTTATGCCGCTGGAGATGCCTTCCTGCGGCCAGATGATTCAGCAGGACGTACACGTTTAGAAAGTGCTTTTTTATCCGGTTATGATGCGGGAAATGCCATAGAAACGGCTCTTGCACACGAAAGGGAAGAATAGGAAAAAGACCCACGGTACGAAACTGTGGGTCTAACTCGCAATCTTTTCATATTTACGCATCCGCTTTATCCGTGAGTACGTATAAACAGCAAGGCCGGACCAAATGAGCGTAAAGGACACGGCATGAACGTCTGTAAAAGGTTCATTATACAAAAAGACCCCTAGAATCAGCATAATAGTCGGTGCGAAATATTGTAAAAATCCGACCATTGAAAGGGGGATTCGCTTTGCGCCTGCGGCAAACAGCAATAAAGGGATAGCGGTGGCAATCCCTGAACCTAAGACAAATACAGTCGTCCAGGAGAACCATTCCATATTCCCCCACGAGCCTTCGACATTAGCCAAATAAAGAAGAGCCACAGGAGAGACAATCAAGGTTTCAATCATAAGACCAAACATTGCGTTAAGCGGAACGAGCTTCTTGAGCAGTCCATACAGTCCGAAGCTAAAAGCAAGCATTAACGCAATCCACGGCACAGAGCCGAAGTGAAGTGTCATATACAATACGCCGCTTCCAGCCAGGAAAAAGGCGACCCACTGCACGCGGGAAAAAGTTTCTTTTAAAACGATCATGCCTAAAAGAATACTGACGAGCGGATTAATGTAATATCCGAGACTTGTTTCAATCACATGGTTATTATTTACTCCCCAAATATAAGTGAACCAATTCGCACTGATCATGATCGAGGCCAGTGTAATACCGATCAGATTTCGTTTATTTTGAAAAAGCTGTTTGATTTCCGCTGCCAGTTGCTTATGTTTTCTGAGCAATAGTATAACAACAGCCATAAACACAGCAGACCAGACAATGCGGTGAGCTAATATCTCAAATGGAGAAATATGCTGAATTATCTTCCAGTAAATCGGCAAAAATCCCCAGAGAATATAAGCACCTGTCGTATAGATGACTCCCAGCTTGTTGTCTTCAATCATATGCATATATCCTTTCCTCATATCAATAAGGCTATTTTAGCCAACTAAAGGATATAAGAAAAGGAAATTGCTTACAGGCAGTAAAAAAGGATCTCAAGATGCTGAACAAAGCAGGCTTGAGATCCTTTTTTATAATTATTTTACGGCTGGTCTGTGGAACCCTGTTCGTAGTAATCCTCAATTGGAAGGTGGCGAAGTTCATCAGTATCGCTGTAGGCGATTTTTTTCAATGGATGTTTCGCCGGCCCCTCCATAACGTGACCATCGTAAGAGAAACGAGAGCCGTGGCATGGACAGTCCCAGCTGTGTTCGGCACTGTTCCATTCGACTTCACATCCCATGTGTGTACAGGTCGTGTCTAACACATGAAGTTCGCCATTTTCGTCTTTATAAGCGCCAGCACGTTCACCTTTCCATTGAACGACAGCCCCTTCTCCTTTAAGAAGCGCTTGTGGACGGGTGCCGACAAGCTCAATTTTACCTTCAATAAGGTGTCCAGCTACATTCATATTATTTTTCAAGAATGCTTTCATGCTCGGATCAGCTTTAAAACGTGATGGTGTGAACAGAGAATGGTAAAGGGATTCCCGTCCCATGATGTAATCGGTAATCAATTCCCCGGCAACTCTGCTGTTTGTCATCCCCCATTTTCTAAACCCGGTCGCTACATAAATCCGTGTATTTCCTTTTTGGATAGGACCGATATAAGGCACCTTATCAAGCGTCATTAAATCCTGTGCGGACCATTTAAAAGGCTTACTCTTTATACCGAACATCCTTTGAGCAAAATCCTCAAGCTTCTCATAGTGGGATAAATGCTCTCCGCCTTCACCTGTTCGATGGTTTTCTCCTCCAATAATCAGTACTTGTCTGCCGTCATATTCAGCAGATCGGACAGAGCGGGATGGGGTGTCGACTGATAAATACATGCCGCCTTTCCATTCGGTTTCAGGTTCAACAGCTATGGCATAAGAACGGTCAGCATACATGCGGCTGAAGTAGAACCCTCTCCCGTCATGGAATGGAAAGTGAGAGCAGATAATAAGTGAATCGCAAGTAAGTGTGACATCCTGTCCAGTTACAATTTCGATACGGTCTTTTTCATAAACTTTAACGGCTTTTGTTTTCTCGTAAACCTTACCGCCGAGATTCTGAAATTCTTCGAGAAGAGCTGTTAAGTATTGGACAGGGTGGAACTGGGCCTGGTGCTTCATCGCCAGTACTGCGGTTGTCTGTTCGGGAAAAGGAACTTTATCAACCAGTCCGCCCTTTACTCCCAAAAGTTCATAAGCTTTATTTTCCTTCTCAAGCTTAAGTGCCCCTTCAGAGGTAGTTGCATATAAATAAGCATCCTCACGCTTCCACTGACAGGAAATATTAAGCTCCTGGATCGTTTTTTCGATAGAAGAAATAGCATCTTCCTGTGCTCTGTAATAAAGAGCCGCATTGTCTTCACCGAAGTGCTGAATCAGTTCATCATAAATTACATCATGCTGTGCTGTTACTTTCGCTGTCGTATGTCCACTTGTTCCGTTTAGTAAGTGATCAGCTTCTAGCAAAACAACCTGTTTACCTTCTTTAGCGAGTAAATAGGCTGTGGTAATCCCGGTAATTCCTCCACCTACTACAGCAACCTCCGTGTCTTCAGAATTCTTCAGGGGTTCAAATGAAGGAAGATTGGCATTCTTTCTCCATAGCGATTCAGGGTGAGACCAGTCTAGTTTGTCATTCATTGAAGATCCTCCTATTTCCAACTTTCTATTCAGTTTGTCCTAATCAAGGGAAAACATGTAAAAAGATTGGACGAATAAGGAAACTTCTGGTATTGTGTAAAAGATGCCGATGTACGGATTTATTTTTTTGTTATTTAGTTACCTAGGTAATGATTGATTGGAGGTTATTCATTGTCACTTGTTTTTCACCACATTCAGCAGCTGTCCAGGGATGTGAATCAATACTTAAATCGAGCACTTAAAGATGAACCTATTTATATGTCGCACTGGGCGGTTATTTATCAGCTGCATGAGCAGGAGCCGCTTACCCAGACAGAGTTAAAGGAAAGGCTGAACATTGAAGCTCCGCCTTTGTCGAGAACGATCAAACGGCTCGAAGAATTGAAATACATCAGAAAAACCAGCAGTTCAGATAAAAGAAGGAATGAACTGTTTCTTACTTCTGAAGGAAAAGCGAATTTTCCAAGGTGGCAGCAAGCGATCCAATCAGCAGAGGATGGTCTGATAGAAAAGTTTGGAGAGAGCAGCAAGCAGGAACTGGATCATTTAGTTATGTCGCTTACCACAATCATTCGCACACAAGGAGGAAAAAAATAGATTGACTACGAAACGAGCGAGATTATGGACTTGGAGTTTTATGAATGTCTGGATTAGTAATTTCTTTATTTTTCTTGTATTTTATCTTTTGTTTGTGACGATGCCCATTTATATTATGAAAGGTATTGGCGGAGGAGAAGGAGCCGCAGGACTTGTAATTACGGTATTTTTGCTGGCAGCGATTTTAATTCGTCCTCTGTCAGGCCATTGGGTGGAAACAATTGGACGAATACCGGTATTATACACATCGATTATTATATTTTTCATCAGTTCCGGACTGTATATGGTGACAGAGTCACTGCCGCTTCTGCTAGCGATTCGGTTTTTACACGGCGTTGGTTTTGGAATGGCCACGACTGTTTTAGGAGCCCTGGCAGCTGATGTAGTACCAGATCAAAGAAAAGGGGAAGGCATGGGGTATTTTGCGATGTCCATGAACTTCGCTATGGTTGTAGGTCCCTTTTTAGGATTAACCCTTATCCAAAACTTCAGCTATTCTGTAATGTTTATAAGCTGTCTAGTGGCTTCGGGCATTGCTTTAATCACCGGAGGATTACTAAGGAATTCTGAAGTGAAAGAAAAGGGATCGTTTGATAGAGAAAGCATGGTGCCAAAGGTAAGTGGATTGTTTGAAAAGGAAGTCATCCCGATTGCCATCACAGGAGCGATCGTTGCCCTTGCTTACGCAGCTGTCCTTTCATTTGTGTCTGTCTATGCAGAAGGACTCGGTTTGGAAGAATCAGCAAGCTACTTTTTTATGGTTTATGCGATTGTCCTCTTATTATCAAGACCTTTTACCGGGAAATGGTTTGACCAATACGGAGAAAATGTCATCGTCATTCCATCCATTATCATCTTTGGTCTTGGCTTAGTCTTATTAAGTATGGCTTCTTCACCAGTAACATTACTGGCAGCCGGCGGCTTAATCGGTTTAGGGTGGGGGACAATGGTACCGTGTATGCAGACAATCGCTCTAAAAAAAGTACCGGAGCGTGCAGGATCGGCTACAGCTACCTTCTTTACTATATTTGATACCGGGGTAGGAATGGGGTCCTATATCGTTGGTTTGGCAGCTGCCGGAATCGGCTTCTCTTCTCTTTACTTTTACAGTTCATTCATTGTATTTGCTGCTGTCTTTCTATATTTTGCTCTTCATGGCAGAAGGGTTAAAGCTAATCAGCAGAAAAGCTTACATTTATCTTCTTAAAGAAAGAAAAGCCAGCCTCCTGACGGTATAGCCACAGAGACCTCACTCTGATGTACTATTCCGCTGGAGGCTTTTTTGATTCTAACTGAAAGGAGAAGACAGTTTCGTTTACCTTGATATAAAAAACGGGCCAGGGGGAAACAGCTCGCTTTCCATGGGCGAACGGTGAGCTTCCTCGAGCTTTTAGCCCTCTGGAATTTCACCTTGTTCTATCCTCCCAAACGTCGTTTCCCCTGGCCCTTTATCATTCTTTAGAGTAAAGGAACATTAACGTAAGAGGCTAAAGGTAGAGGATTTTTCTCCAAACATAGTGTTCTGTTTATACCATCAACGGTAAAGAGGCTGGGGAATGGCGAGACTCCTGCAGGGAGATAGAGCCATGGTGAGATCCGCGAGAGGAACGAGCTAGCTCACCGGCTCCCCGCGGAAAGCGAGTTATTTCCCAGCTGCTTTTCGCTAAACATGATAAACGGCACAGTCTTATCCTACTCTTAAAGTCAGAGTAGGGGAACTGACGAATTGCTGCAAGGAGAAAGGAGCCAAAGGTAAGATCCGCGAGCTCACCGGATCCATTGGAAAGTGAGCGAGTCCAGCCCTTTTTTCTTGCTGCATTAAATCGAAGTTTTCCAGATTAGAAAAAGATGTCCTCATTTTTTACTTTTTGCACTCCTTTCCTAGCAGGCCTTCGCATAGGATGATAGGGAAGGAGGTATCCTGATGAACTATCGATCAGATTCAAAATATATTCACGGCCGTCAGGCTTCCAGCTATCATGGGAGTCTGTCCGTCCCTATCTTTCAAACATCCACTTTCTCATTCCCTGAGGGGGAAGAAGGCGCCCGCAGGTTTGCTGGCGAAACAGATGGCTATATTTATTCTCGCCTAGGTAATCCAACTGTCCAGGCATTAGAAGACAGGATTGCTGCAGTGGAAGGTGGCGAAAAAGGTCTTGCTTTCGCCTCTGGTATGGCTGCTATCTCTGCAGTATTAACGGCACTTACAAAAACGGGGGATCATATTCTCTGTACAAATGGAATTTACGGATGTACGTATGGTCTTTTGCAGCTGATGGAAGAAAAATATCAAATTACTTCTTCTTTTTGCGAGATGAGGACAGCAGAACAATTACGACTGATGATTCAGCCGAATACTTCCTGCCTGTTTATAGAAACGCCGATAAATCCAACAATGCGTATCATTGATCTTGAAATGGTGGTTAAAGTGGCTAAAGAGCAGGGAATTCCTGTGGTGGTAGATAATACCTTTTCGTCTCCGTATTTACAGCAGCCTCTTATGCTTGGATGTGATATCGTCGTCCACAGTGCAACCAAATATTTATGCGGGCATGGAGATGTGGTCGGCGGCCTCGCAGTTGGAAAAGAAGAGTTTATGAAGAACCTTGCGGCTACCGTTCAGAAAGATATAGGTGGCATCATGGCCCCTTTTGATGCCTGGCTGCTTCTTCGAGGGATGAAGACATTGCCTGTCCGGATGGAGAGACATAGCGAAAATGCCGAGAAAATAATGAAAAAATTAAAAGAACATCCTGCCGTAAATGCTGTCTATTACCCTGGAGATGAAAACCATCCTGAACGCAAGATCATCCAGAAACAAATGAAAAGCGGCGGAGGAGTTATTTCTTTTTCCATTAAAGGCGATATAAGAGCTGTTATGGGCTTCATTAATCAGTTGAAATTGATCCGGATAGCTGTTAGTCTGGGAGACGCTGAAACACTAATTCAGCACCCGGCCACAATGACCCATTCCCTGATCCCTAAGTTAGAAAGGGATAAGATGGGGATTGATGAGTCATTGATCAGACTTTCTATAGGTTTAGAGAACTGGGAAGATATATGGGAAGATCTGCTGCAGGCTCTCCATATATTGGATGCCTAGTCATAGACCCATATGGCTGGATGTTCTATCCGGCCTTACATATAATTAGGTTTACAGGTGATTAATAAGGGAATCTGAAAAATACCAACAGCTTGATAGAAAGGAAGAATTTTGTATGTTAAAAAAACTATTTGGCGGTAATAAAAATGTAGAAGAAAACCTGGTAGCCCCGCTTAGCGGGAAAGTTGTTTCCTTAGATGAAGTTCCAGATCCGGTATTTAGTCAGCGTATGATGGGAGACGGTGTGGCTATTCAGCCTGATAATGGAAAAGTAGTGAGCCCTGTTGATGGTGAGATCGTTCAGCTGTTCCCGACGAACCATGCCGTGGGTATTAAGACAAAATCTGGTGTGGAAGTACTCGTTCACATTGGTCTCGAAACAGTTTCTATGGAAGGGGAAGGTTTTGAAGGCCACATTACAACCGGAGATAAAGTAAAAGCTGGTGATCATCTAATTACTTTTGATACAGCATTGGTTGAAGAAAAAGCCAAGAGTACAATTACTCCTGTGGTGATTACAAATTACGACGATATCGTAGAAAACTTTGAGCCTTCCTACAGCGATTCTGTACAGGCTGGAGAGACAAGCATCATCACTCTGAAAACAAAATAATGGAAACTTGAACCTGCTAAAAGAACCTGACGTTATTCGTTAGGTTCTTTTAGCATATCGAACAGGAGGTTTTATGTTGAACAATGAGGAACTTCTGCGACAGCAGGTAAAAGAAGAAGTGCTTGCAAAGGAGAAAACTGTAAAAAACGACCCCTACCGGTTATCCTTTCACCTTATGCCGCCAGCCGGTTTGTTAAATGATCCTAATGGGCTTGTTCACTGGCGGGGCGAGTATCATGTGTTTTATCAGTGGATGCCTTTTAAAACAGGTCATGGTGAAAAATTCTGGGGACACTACATAACGGAAGACTTTGTTAAATGGCGCCATGAGCGGCTCGCTTTAACTCCTTCAGAATGGTTTGATAAAGATGGCTGTTATTCAGGCAGTGCCGTTATTGTGGAAGATCAGCTTTATTTGTTTTACACGGGAAACGTTATTCAAGATAATGGCAAACAGGAAGAATATCAGTGCCTTGCCATTTCAGAGGACGGTATCCATTTTCATAAGCAAGGACCTGTCCTTTCCATTCCAGACGGTTTTCAAATCGCTGACTTCCGTGATCCTAAAGTATGGAAGAAAGACGGTACATGGTATATGGTGGTTGGTGGTAAAACAGATAAAGAAGAAGGAAAAGTGCTTTTATTTAAATCCGAAAGCCTGAAAGAATGGGATTTTCTTGGCCCGATTGCCGGTTCATATGAAAATGGTTTAAAAGATTTCGGTTACATGTGGGAATGTCCGGACATGTTTACATTAGACGGCCAAGATATTTTAATCGTTTCGCCTCAGGGCCTGGAGGCAGATGGGATGGATTTTGCCAACACCTATCAAAGCGGCTACTTTGCCGGTGAACTAAACGAACAGAATGCCGTGTTTACACATGGATCATTTAAAGAATTGGACCGTGGTTTTGAATTTTACGCCCCCCAGACATTTAGAGATGAAAAAGATCGGCGGATTCTAATTGGCTGGATGGGGGTGCCTGATCAATTTGAACAAGCTCATCCAACGGTTCAGAATCACTGGATTCACGCCCTCACCATTCCTAGAGAATTAAAGTGGAATGGCCGCCAGATTATCCAGGAGCCATTAAGCGAGCTGGAGACTATGAGGGAAGCCGTGCTTCTTCATTCAGAAATATCGATTGAAAATGATCAAAACGCTGTCCGAGGCATTAGCGGTCGTCCGGTAGAACTGCGAGTAGAAGTCGAAGAGTTAAACGATCAGTTTGCGATAGAATTTTTCCATTATGTTTCCCTTAGCTATACGAAAAACGATTCTATTCTCACATTATCCCGCCCTCATTTAGAAGATAAAACGAAGACAGAGTTCCGACGCGTAAAGCTGGACAACGGGCTGCGGAGCTTAAGAATTTTTATTGATACATCTTCGCTTGAGATTTTTGTAAATGATGGAGAAGAGACATTTACCTCTAGGATATATCCCGACACTGAGGACCCGGACATTCTTTTTACTTCCCTTGGAAAAACAGTTTTTTCTGTGGAACAGTGGAGGATTACAGGGTATCAAATGGAAGCAATAGGGGACGCCTAAACAAGGCGTCTTTTTTTTAGTTAATATGTTAAAATAATGAGACCTTATAATTTGTATGAAGGAGTCATAATATGCGGGATTCTAAGTTAAAAGCCAGTGATAGAAGGGAAAAGATACTAAATTTATTAAAAGAAAGGTCGGAACCAATTACCGGAGGGACACTAGCTGAACAGATGAATGTGACAAGACAGGTAATTGTTGGGGATGTCTCTCTTCTTAAAGCGAGTGGAGAGCCAATTATGGCTACAAGCCAGGGATATATTTATATGGCAGAAACGAGAGATCAGCTCCTTTTTAAAAAAACTATTGTCGTTCAGCATACGGCTGAACAGACAGAAGAGGAGCTCAATATACTGGTAGATCACGGTGTCCATGTTCTTGATGTACTGATTGAACATCCTGTGTACGGTGATTTAAAAGCAAGGCTTGAAATTGCAAGCCGCAAAGACGTCAAGAGTTTCCTCGACAGAATTGCTTCCTCTAAAGCTGCTTATCTGTTGGAGCTGACAGAAGGAATTCATTCCCATACAATCGCAGCAGCCGATGAAGACCATTTGGAAGAAGCCTTGAAGGCGCTTAGAGATAAAGGAATTCTGTTTGAATCCTGAATTAAAGGGAAATCTTTTAAACATATCTCCATACAGAAGTCGTAAGTAAAGGGTGTGACCGAGTTGGACATTATTCCATATGTAAATTTTATTCCTTATATATTTAGTACCATTATTGTATTAAACGTTCTACTTGCACTAGCGGTCATATTCCTCGAGCGTAGAGATGCCAGCTCAACATGGGCATGGCTGATGGTTCTTTTATTTCTTCCGGTCGCAGGATTTATCTTATACTTAATCTTTGGACGGCGTTTAAGTCATAAAGAAATCTTTACATGGGATAAGAAGAGCCGGCTGGGACTTCTTACAGCAGTACAGGAGCAGCTGCGCAGTATCAAAGAGCAGACGCTAAAAGTGGAAAACGAAGCCATCGTCCCATACGAAGATTTAATTTTCATGCATTTGAAAAATAACGATGCGCTCCTGACACAGGATAATGAAGTTGAAGTTTTTACCGACGGTCAAAAGAAATTCCATGCTCTCCTTGAAGATATCGAGAACGCAGAGGACCATGTTCATCTGCTTTATTATATCGTCCGTGATGATCAGCTTGGCCGGCGCCTCGCTGATGTACTGATTGAAAAAGCAAAACAAAACGTAGAAGTTAAACTTTTATATGATGATATGGGTTCTCGCAGCCTGAAACGGAAATTCGTTAGAGAACTTAAGGAAGCAGGAGCACAAGTGGAATCCTTCTTTCCGCCGCTCATCCCTAAGCTCAATATGAAAATTAATTATCGTAACCACCGTAAGCTGGCTATCATTGACGGTAAAATTGGCTATATTGGCGGATTTAATATTGGAGATGAATATCTCGGCTTTAATAAACGCTTCGGTTACTGGCGGGACACCCACCTTCGTGTAAGAGGAGGAGCTGTAAGTAACATGCAGACCCGGTTTATTCTTGACTGGAACCAGGCCTCCCACGATGATATACATTACCAGGAGCGTTACTTCCAGGCCGAAGCAAATGGCAATGTAGCGATGCAAATTGTGTCAAGCGGTCCTGATTCGGAATGGGAACAAATTAAACAAGGCTATATAAAAATGATTCTATCGGCTAAAGAATATGTATATATACAAACCCCTTATTTCATTCCGGATGACAGCCTGCTGGATGCCGTAAGAATTGCCGTTCTATCAGGTGTCGATGTTCGGATAATGATTCCTAAAATGCCGGACCATCCGTTTGTTTACTGGGCTACGTTTTCAAACGTCGGGGAACTGCTGAAAGCGGGGGCTACCGTTTATATATATCAAAAAGGTTTTCTCCACGCTAAAACAATCGTCGTTGACGGTAATATTGCCTCTGTCGGAACAGCCAATATTGACGTGCGAAGCTTCAGTCTTAACTTTGAAGTAAATGCCTTCTTATATCACCCGCAAATCGCGAATGAGCTTACTGATCGTTTTCAGGAAGATATCGTAGATTCAACGGAACTGACTTATAAATTATATAAAAAGCGGTCTCTGTGGATTCGATTCAAAGAAGCTATTGCACGGCTATTGTCGCCGATCTTATAAAAGAACTGTCTCTATTATGGAGGCAGTTTTTTTTATTAGATGAAATTGCAAGCGGGGTGGAAAGAGCGGAGAGAAGGGCCGAAAGGGAGAGGAGAAGCGTCGAAAGATCGGAGAGAAGAGCTGAAAGCGAGCGAGGAAACGTCGAAAGAAGGGAGATACACTGAAAGGGAGAGGAGAAGCGCCGAAAGATCGGAGAAAAGGGCCGAAAGCGGGCGTGGAAACGTCGAAAGAAGGGAGATGCGCCGAAAGGGAGAGGAGAAGCGTAGAAAGAGCAGAGAGAAGAGCCGAAAGCGAGCACAGCACACCGCCAAATGACCGCAAAAAAAAGAGTGCCCCATTCAGGGCACTCAAGAAAGAGAGGTATATGTTAATTATTGGGAGGAAAGCTTGAGCGAAGCTTCCATTGGTTCACCATCACGGTAAACCGTTAATGTTACACTGTCACCTTCGTCAACATCCTTGTAAAGATATTGGCGGAGACTCATGGACGAATCAATTTCTTGTCCGTCAATTTTCGTAATGACATCATATTTCTGCAATCCGGCATCAGCGGCTGGAGTGCCTTCTTCCACAGCACCGACTAGGACGCCTTGGGTTACGTCCTGCGGCAAGTTCAATTCCCCTTCCAGAACTGAACTAGGAATCTGGCTAACGTCCTGTAACTGGATGCCCATGTAAGGGCGAGTTACTTCTCCATTTTTTTCTAAATCCTCAATGACTGGCTTTGCGGTTTCCATAGGGATCGAAAAGCCGATGCCTTCTACTTGGTCCTGGGCGATTTTCATAGAGTTAATCCCTATGACTTCGCCTTGTAAATTGATCAGCGCACCGCCGCTGTTTCCTGGGTTGATCGCGGCATCAGTCTGGAGCACTTCGGTTTGCCAATCGGGTATTTGGTCACCGTTAATATCTACGGGGATATTACGCTCCAGACCGCTGACAATTCCTTTGGTGGCTGATCCGGCGAATTCCATGCCAAGCGGGTTACCGATAGCTATGGCTGTTTGACCAACCTGAATATCTCCAGGTGATCCTAGCTTAGCAACCTGTTCAACATGCTTGCCATCTATTTCTAAAACGGCCAGGTCTGTATAGGGGTCGCTTCCTTTCAATTTGGCTTTTGCTTTCGTTCCGTCATGTAAAACGACTTCAAGGGAGGAGGCATTTTTAATTACATGATGGTTTGTGACAACGAAAGCCTTACCGCCATCTTTCTTATAGATGACCCCGGATCCTGTACCGGCTTTTTCGCTACCTTGCATACCTTGTTGACTGTTAATGATGCCAACAACGGCTTCGGAGGTCTCATTGATGGCTTGAGTGACTTCTTCCTGGTCTTTTCCAAGATTCAGTTCATCAGCCTGGGCAGAGGGTTCGTTTGTACTAATGGAGATATTGATTCCCCTCCATTGGAAAACTGCTGTAATCAAGAAAACCGCAATGATAGCTCCTAATACTGCATAAGCAAAGCCGGACCGTTTACGATTTTTTTTGATGACTTGTTTTTCACCACTATTCATACGAACAATGACCCCTTTCATTTTCTTGATCAAGCATTTTCAACGAATGCCCTCTTACAGTTCATACTATACCCCGCACTTATGGCAGCCCTTTGGTGTAAATATGTAAAAAGTGTGGAATGCTCCCTTCTTACATGATTTTATGCGAAAATGGGAAGAAGAACTTATATAGAGGAGGATGCCCCATGAAACGGACCATAGGAGTAGTAGAAGATGATCCAAATATTCGTGATATTGTTAAAGCTTACTTAGATAAAGAAGGATATGAAGTAAAAACACTGAATACGGCGGAAAAAGCATGGGACTTTTTCCAGACTTCTCCTCCTGATTTATGGGTGCTTGATATAATGCTTCCTGGCATGGATGGCTATGAGTTTTGTAAAAAAATTCGGCAGACCTCAGAGGTGCCGATCATTATTATTTCCGCAAAAGATGAAGAGGTAGATAAAATCTTAGGTCTTGAGCTGGGCGGGGATGATTACTTAACGAAACCTTTTAGTCCTCGTGAACTGGTGGCCCGTGTGAAACGTCAGCTTAAGCGATGGAGTGTCATGCAGACTGACACCCAGGAGGATATGGAAGAGATCAAATCTGGTGATTTGGTTTTAAATGAAACAGAACGGAGTGCTTATTTTCAGGGGATGGAAGTAGAAGTCACAACGAAAGAATATGAGCTTTTAAAAATTCTTGCCCAGCATGAGAACAAGGCTTACAGCCGTGAAGAACTGCTAGTCAAAGTGTGGGGCGATGATTATTTCGGAAGCGACCGTGCCGTGGATGACCTGGTAAAACGCCTGCGTAAAAAGATGAAAGAGCTTCCGCTTGAAACAGTCTGGGGCCATGGATATCGGCTTCGCGGGAGCCGCAGTTAACGATGAAGCTTCAATATCAATTAAATGCGGCGTTTGCTGCGCTTATCCTCATTGTCATGTCGATCTCTGCATTTTATATTTACTCCCTTTTAATGGACATGCTTATTCAAGATGAGAGAGGTCAGCTGCAGGAACGCGCGCTTTTATTAAACCAGGTCAGTCAGGAAGAGGATACATCGGTAAGGCTGTCGCAGCTGACGGAGCTTGTACAGGATCAGAACTATCCTTTGCTTTTGTTCGATTTAAGCGAGGAACAGGTTCTGTTCAGTACTTTACCTTCAGAAACAGCGGAAGACTGGATGAACCGGTTTGAAGATGAACTTGCCAGTCAGGAGGTTTGGGAGAGTAATGGTGAGAGTTATGTCGTCTACCCGATTGCTTTCGCCCCTCACAGTGCGCAGAGAATTCTAGTTATGGCCACACCTTTAGATGATCTTCAGATTGTGCAAAACGCATTCGCCCAGCGGATGATCCGTGTCATTGTAATTGGGCTTCTGCTTGCACTGGCGGTCAGCTACTTCATGACGAACCGGCTGGTTACGCCGCTCAGCCGGCTGAAGCAGGAAGTGAAGAAGATCGAGCAGAGGAAATTCAGTGAAGTGAAGCCTGTACAATCAACAGGCGAAATTAAAGAGGTAGAGCGCAGTGTCCGTCACATGTCTGAAGAGCTGGAACGTTATATTAATACACAAAAACAATTTTTTCAAAATGCCTCTCATGAACTAAAAACCCCTCTAATGTCGATTCAAGGCTATGCGGAAGGGATAAGGGATGGGATTTTTGAAGGGAAGGACGCTGAACGCGGGCTCAATGTAATGGTCAGTGAAACGGAAAGGCTGAAGAAAATTGTAAATGAGATGATTCTGCTTGCTAAGCTGGACAGCAGTGAGGATGTCTATCGGCCGTCTGAAGTGAATCTGGCGGATTTGACAGACCAGGCTCAGGATCGTGTATATCCGCTGGCCAATGAAAAGGGAGTTGTGCTGCATTCTCGTTCCTATCACAAGTTTACAAGTTATGTTGATCCGGAAAGAGTGCTTCAAGCCTTGATTAACATTATTGGGAATGGGATAAGGCATGCTAATACCCGTGTAGATATTATTTCAAATGTTTCAAAAGATGTACTTTCTATTAAAGTGATCGATGACGGTCCGGGAATTCCCGAAGATCTGCTGCCTCAGCTGTTCCAGCGTTTTATTAAAGGGAAAGAAGGAGAGACAGGACTCGGGCTTGCGATTTCAAGAGCTATTATCGAGAGAAGCGGCGGCACGATTAGTGCCTCGAACAATGAAGAGGGATCTGGCGCAGTTTTTGAAATTAGACTGCCAAAGCGCCACCCTGACCATAAATGATATAATAACTGGATACCCAAAGAGAAAAGAGTGGTCGAGAAATGGAAAGTAAATCATGTAAACATTCATTAACCGTAAAAAATTCTCATGTTCTTCCCCCTGATACGAATAGTCATGGAACATTATTTGGCGGGAAGCTGATGGCTCATATCGACGATGTGGCGGCAATCGCTGCTGTTCGTCACTGCCGTAAGCCGGTCGTAACGGCTTCCACAGATTCCGTTGATTTTCTGCAGCCGGTGTTTGAAGGGGATACGATCTGCCTTGAAGCCTTCGTCACATGGACACACAATACATCAATGGAGGTCTTTGTTAAGGCGATTACTGAAAACCTGCTGACAGGTGATCGCAAGGTGTGTACGACTGCATTCTTATCTATGGTCGCTGTGGATGAAAATAACCAGCCGACGCCGGTACCGCCTGTCAAGCCTGAGTCTGAAGAAGAGAAATGGCTTCACGAGGGTGCTGCTAGAAGGCATGAATATCGAAAAGCAAGAAGGAAAGAGTCGAAGGAACTGGCTGAAATGTTCGGGACAGATCTTCCCTGGACCAAATAAAAATAAAACCCCTAAATCCCTTGTAAGGGATTTAGGGGTTTTTCCATTAATTCTGAGCATGGACAAGCTCTCGCTGCTTCACTTCATCCTCGCGCGTTGTGCATAGAGATTCCCATTCATAGGCAGCCCCATCCCGCATTGTAATGATGCGGTCAGCGATTGCTCGCGCATCTTCACGGTCATGGGTAACGAAAATGGAAGTAGTGCCTGTCTTTTTAATAATCTCTTTTAATTCACTGCGAATCTTAATTTGCAGGTCAGCGTCCAAATTACTGAAAGGTTCATCAAGTAATAGCAGGGAAGGGTTTGGAGCAAGCGCTCGTGCTAAAGCAATTCGCTGCTGCTGTCCGCCGCTGAGCTCGTGCGGGAAACGTTTTGCAAAGCTGCCCATATTTACAAGGGCCAATACTTCTTCTGTTCGTTCTTTTTTCGCTTTTCGACTGTATCCTTTTAACCCGAATTGAATGTTCTCAGCTACTGTCATATGGGGGAAAAGAGCATAGTCTTGAAATACCATGCCAATTCCGCGTTTCTCAGGCAGAATGAAATGCCGGTCGTCGGTCATCACTTTATCGTTGATCAAAATATTTCCGCCGCTCGGCGTTTCAAGTCCGCACAACAATCGGAGAACCGTGCTTTTCCCGCTGCCGCTTTCTCCTAAAATTGAAATGATTTCGCCTTGTTCAATCTCTAAACAGAAGTCCTGAATCGTCTTATGAGCAGAATTGGGATAGTTGAAACAGAGATTTTGAATTTGAATGAACATATCAGTTCGGCTCCTTTTCTAAAACTTGGTGAAAGAAATAAATGGCGATGGCACTGATAACAACTATAATAATCGATGCCAGGGAAGCTTCATGTATTTTTTCATCACTGGCGTAACGATAAGCATTTGTGGAGAGTGTTTCAAAATTAAAAGGCCTCAAAATCAAAGTCAGCGGAAGCTCTTTAATAATCTCGATAAAAGCTAGGATAAAACCAGTGATAAGAGGTCCCCTGATCATTTTTAAATCGACTTTGAAAAAGGTCTTTGTTACATTCATCCCAAGCATTCGGGAGGCTTCTGTAAACTTATTGCCGACTTTGTCAAAACCGGCTTCAATCGAGTTAAAGGAAACCGCCAGAAAACGGATCACATACGCTGATATTAACATAAATAAGCTGGTACTGATAAATAAGGATGTGTTCACCCCGGCCATTTCATAAATTTCAAATAGCAGGTTGTCAATTTCGATAAACACAGTGCTGATCCCAACTGCAATGACAGCACCGGGAATGGAATAACCTAAAATTGTTACCCGAGCGGCCGATTTGGAAACAAGGCTGTAATGCATTCGGGCAAAATTAGCAATAATTACTGCGAATATTGTAATCATGGCTGCACCTGCAAAGGAAACAAACAGAGAATTTCTAATCAATTCAAAAAAGGCAGAAGACATCATTTTTTCAAAGGTTAAAACCATCCAGGCTCCTAGCTGGACAGTCGGGATGATAAACCCTGCGGCAAAAATAAACCCAGCATAGGCAAAGGCAGTCCAGGCTCTAACCCCTTTTAATTTTATCGGCTTCAGCGGTCGCACCTTAGTTGTCGAGTAACTATATTTTTTACGCCCTCTAAGGACCTTTTCCAATACTAAAATGGCGAAGACGATAAACATCAGTGTAGCTGAGAGTTTAATGGCTGCGTTTAAATCTCCCATTCCAAACCAAGTTTGAAAGATAGCTGTACTGAAAGTAGGGACACCAAAATATTGGACGAGACCATAATCATTTAGTACTTCAAGCAGCACGAGGCTCACACCGCCAACGATAGCTCCTCTTGAGATCGGGAGCACGACACGGAAGAAAATAGAGTAAGGCCCTCTGCCGAGCAGTCTTGCATTCTCAATAAGGGAAGCCGACTGGTTTTGCAGAAAAGCTCTGGTAATCATGTATACATAAGGAAACAGGAATAATGTAAATATGAAAACAGCCCCTGGAAGGTGAAGGATATTTAGATAATCCTGATTAATCTTCAGATGAAAGCTTTCCCTCAAAGTCGTCTGGATAACTCCCGTATAGCTGAGCATGCCATTGTACGTATACCCTGCGATATAAGGGGGAATCGCCAGCGGGAGAATTAACCCCCACTTGAAGAACTTTTTTAGAGGAAAGTCATATGCCGATACAAGCCATGCAAGACTTGTCCCTATAACAATTGATAAGAAGCCTGTAAATATAATAAGAAGGCTGGTGTTTTTTAATAGATTGGGCAGAATGAATTCCTGTATATGCGGCCAGTTTTCAGCTTTCTCAGTGAAGAAGCTGATGAGTATCGTGACGTTTGGCAGTAAAATGAGGACAACGATTAACATGGTAAGTATTGTCCACATGTTCATATATCCTGGAAGTTTTCGGAAAAGCTTCAAAACGGACACGTCCTTTAAAAAATATACCTGTATAAAAAGCGTACCGTTCTATCATATCAGGTCTAGAGCTTTATTGTATATACATGAAAGGCCGTCCTTTTATAAAGGACGGCAGAGGAGGGGCGGATTACTTCCAGCCCACTTCATTCATAATTTGAATAGCTTTTGAATTGTTTTCACCTAGCTCGCCCAGGTTTAAGTCCTGCTCTTTAAATTCTCCCCACTCTTTAAGAGTTTCGGAAGCCTCAACGTTTTCGTTTACAGGATATTCATAGTTAGCTTCGGCAAATTTCCCTTGAGCTTCTTCTTTAGAAAGGAATTCCATGAATTTCTGAGCTTCTTCGGTATTTTTGCTGCTCGACGCAAGGCCGACACCACTAATATTAATGTGAGTTCCTGTTGTATCCTGGTTAGGGAAGATAACTCCAAGGTTTTTGGCTACTTCTACTTCCGACTCGTCTTCGGAGTGAAGCATCTGTCCAAGGTAGTAAGTGTTCATAACAGCAACATCGCCTTCACCTGCAGCGATACCTTTTGCCTGATCGCGGTCACCGCCCTGAGGGTCGCGAGCCATGTTATCTACGATTCCTTGTGCCCATTCTTTGGCCTTTTCTTCACCTTCAAGAGAAATCATAGAAGCAAGTAATGACTGATTATAAATATTTTCAGAAGAACGGATGAGTACTTTATCCTGCCACTCATCTTTTGTCAGGTCATCGTACGTTTTAATATCATCTGGGTTAACTGTATCTTTGTTATAAACAATCACACGTGCACGTTTTGTAAGACCGAACCACTCATTTTCTTCATCACGAAGTTTTTCAGGAACATTCTTATTTAAAACTTCACTTTCTACAGGCTGAAGTAGATCGTCAGTTTTTGCACGGTGCAGGCGGCCGGCATCAGCAGTGATTAGTAGGTCAGCCTCAGAGGCTTTTCCTTCACGCTTCATGCGGGCAATTAATTCATCATCCTTACCTTCGATCACATTTACTTTAATTCCGGTTTCTTCAGTAAATTGATCATATAACTCCTGGTCAGTATCATAATGGCGCCCTGTATATAAGTTAATCTCACCAGCATCCTCGTTTTTCTGAGCTTCTTCATTTTCTCCCTCTGAAGAAGAGTCATCTTCCTGGCTGCTGCCGCAAGCGGCTAATGCTAAAGCGGAAAGAAACAATAAACTAAATAAAATCCATTTCTTCAAATCTCTCACCTCATATGTAATATTCTTAATTGAAAATGATTTTCAATGTCAATTCAATATTTTACTTGATTAAAAGGCAATGTCAAGAGGGTAATTTGCAATTAGATGAATTTTCCAAAAAAGATCCTTAGAGTACATTTCCTATATTGCAAATTATGATAAAGTATCATAGGGCAGGTGTTTAACTGTTCCTGAAGAAGGGAAATAAATCATCATTGTAAATTAATTACAGTCAGTGGAGGTGGACGCTTTGGAGAGCGTAATATCATTTTTAAACACCATTATCTGGGAATACATCCTTATTATTGTTTTATTAGGTCTTGGATTATTTTTTACCATACGTCTTGGATTTGCACAGTTTACTTATATTCCGGAAATGTTCAAAGTTCTATTTGATAAACGGGCCATCTCAACATCCGGCAAGAAGGGAACGTCTCCTTTCCAGGCATTCGCTATTAGTACAGCTTCGCGTGTCGGTACAGGGAACTTAGCTGGTGTGGCGGCAGCTATAACGATAGGTGGGCCTGGTGCTGTATTTTGGATGTGGCTCGTGGCTATTTTAGGAGGAGCTTCGAGTTTTATTGAAAGTACTTTAGCACAAATATTTAAAGTGCCGGAGAAAAACCAGTACAGAGGTGGTCCGGCATATTATATGGAAAAAGGATTAAAAAATAGGAAGCTCGGAATTATCTTTGCAATTACAATTACATTTACTTATGGACTTGTGTTCAGTTCTGTGCAGTCCAATACGATCCGTCTCGCTTTTGAACAATCTTTTAATATGGATAAATGGGTATTAGGCGGAATTTTGACGGTAATCGTAGCACTTATTATATTTGGCGGTTTAAAGAGAATTGCTCAGGTTACTCAAATTATCATCCCAGTTATGGCAATTTTCTATATTATTCTAGCAGGTTATGTGGTAGTCGGTAATTTGGGAGCCATACCGGGAATGTTTTCTTTAATCTTCCAAAGTGCCTTTGGATTTGAGCAGTTTGCCGGCGGTACATTTGGCGGTATGATTTTAATTGGTGTCCAGCGAGGCCTTTTCTCCAACGAAGCAGGTATGGGTAGTGCTCCCAACGCAGCCGCAACTTCTGAGGTCTCTCACCCTGTGAAGCAGGGATTGATCCAGACACTAGGAGTATTTGTGGATACTCTTGTTATTTGTAGTGCAACTGCTGTAATAATCTTAATATCCGGAGAGTACTTCAATTCTGATCTGGATGGTATTCAGGTCACTCAGCTTGCATTTGAAACAGAGCTTGGCACTTGGGCGGCTATCTTTATAGCGATAGCGATCTTCTTGTTTGCCTTTAGTTCTATCATTGGGAATTACTATTATGGTGAAACGAATATTGAATTTATTAAAACAAGCTCCAGCTACATGTTGATTTACCGTTTAGCGGTATTGGCTATGGTTATGTTTGGCGCAGTTGCTGAATTTGGGCTTGTCTGGTCTCTGGCTGACCTTACGATGGGGATTATGGCATTAATTAACTTGTTCGCCATTTTCATGCTTTCAAAAGTGGCCTATGCGGCATTGAAAGATTATGCACGTCAACGTAAGCAAGGAAAAGATCCGGTGTTTTACCAGGATCATCTGCCGGGAGTGGATGGCATGGAATATTGGAGAAGAGACCAGTCTTCCGAGAAAGAAGCTATCAAATAAAATGAAAGCAAGTAAAGACTGTAAGGAGGATGGTTCTCCTGCAGTCTTTTTTGATTCCATTCTTCATTAAAAGCTTTGGTTTATCAAGAGATTTTTTTGAAGTTACTTATGAAAACTTCAGCTTCTGAGAAGACCCCTTTTTTCAAAGAACCACTTCTCCTGTGATAAAGTAGTAATAGATTGATAATTAAAGGGTGAACATAATGAGCATTTTAACTTTCGAACAGCTGAGCAAAAGCTATGGAGATAAAGATTTATTTAATGATCTAACATTTACCATATCAAACGGCCAAAGAATCGGTCTGATTGGCGTAAACGGGACAGGCAAATCGACACTTTTAAAAATTATTGCCGGAATAGAATCCGGAGATACCGGAAGTAAAAAGCACGCCAAAGACTTTGCCATCGAATATTTGACCCAGGAGCCTGAACTTAATTCAGAGCTGCCAGTGCTAGAGCAGATTTATTATGGCGATTCAGAGATTATGACAGCGATCAGAGAATATGAAGAAGTCCTTCAGCAGCTTGCTAAAGATCCCGAAAATCCTGAAATTCTGGATAAAATGATGTCAAAACAGCAGAAGATGGATCATACAGAAGCATGGGAAGCCAATACTGCCGCAAAAACGATATTAACCAAACTAGGTATTGAGATATTTGATCAGAAAATCGGTCAGCTTTCCGGTGGCCAGAAGAAACGTGTCGCCATTGCAAAGGCCCTTATACAGCCGGCCGATCTGCTTCTGCTGGATGAGCCGACAAACCACCTTGATAATGAAACAATTGAATGGCTGGAAGAATATTTGTCCCATTATAAAGGGGCTTTAATAGTAGTTACTCACGATCGTTACTTTTTAAATAGAGTCAGCAATTTAATCTATGAACTCGACAAAGGGCGGTTATTTACTTACCAGGGAAACTATGAAACTTTTCTAGAAAAGAAAGCGGAACGGGAAGAATGGGAAAGACAAGCAGAGCAGAAGCATCAAAATACGTTAAGACGGGAGCTTGCCTGGCTGAAGCGTGGCGCAAAAGCGAGAACAACTAAACAAAAGGCCCGCAAGCAGAGAGTAGAAGAAATGCAGGACCAGACCTTTACTAATGAAAAAAGTAATGTAGACATGTCTATCGGGTCTACCCGCCTTGGTAATGATGTAATTGAACTAAAGAATATTTCCCATACCTACGGCGCAGGAACTCTCCTTGAACATTTTAACTATTTGGTGATCACTCAGGAACGGATTGGGATAATAGGGCCAAATGGTTCCGGAAAAACGACACTGCTGAATATTATGGCAGGCCGTGTCACTCCTGACCATGGTGAAATTTCTGTAGGAAGCACTGTGAAAATAGGTTATTATACACAGGATCATGAAGAGATTGATGGGTCCCTTAAGGTCATTGAATATATTAAAGAAGCTGCTGAAGTGATTACTACAGCTGAGGGCGAGGTCATTACAGCAGAGCAGATGCTTGAAAGATTTCTATTCCCGCGTTCCCATCAATGGACATATATTCAGCGATTGTCCGGTGGAGAAAGACGTCGGTTATATTTACTTCGTGTTCTTATGACTGAGCCGAACGTATTGTTCTTGGATGAGCCTACCAATGATCTTGATACAGAGACGCTGAGCGTACTGGAAGAATATCTCGAACATTTTCCGGGAGTTGTGATTACCGTTTCCCACGACCGCTATTTTCTAGATCGTGTCGTAGAGAAGCTGCTTGCATTTAAAGGGGAAGGTGAAGTAGAGCGATTTTACGGAAACTACTCCGAATATTTAGAGAAAACAAAGGCTGAAAAAACTGTAAAAACAAAAGAAAAACCGTCATTCTCGGCTCAAAGGGCGACTCGCCGTTCCAACCGTAAGCGGAAGCTTTCTTATCGTGAACAGCAGGAATGGGAGTCGATAGAAGATGAAATAGCAGCCATCGAAGAGAAAATCGATCAGATTAATAAAGAAATGGCTGCCGCGGCCGCCGATTACAGCAAGGTAGAAGAGTTATCGAAAGAAAAAGCAGAGCATGATCAGGAGTTGGAACAAAAAATGGAACGCTGGGAAGAGCTTTCTATAATTATTGAGGAAATGGAAGAAGAATAAACAGCCTGAGGAGTCAGCCCCAGGTTGTTTTATTTTCGTCTGAAAACATCAGACATTTTGTGAAATAACGTAAAATGTGGAATAATGAGAGCGGATACAATGTTATTACATAAAGAGGAGAGAAGATATATGATGAAGTTTCCGAGCCAGGAAAAATTAGAAAAATATGCCGAGCTTGCCCTGAAAACAGGAGTGAATTTGCAAGAGGATCAGCGTCTGATGATCAACTCTACAGTCGAAGGAGCTCTGTTTACAAGAATTGTGGCAAGAAAAGCCTATGAGATGGGAGCTAAGGATGTAAACGTAGTATGGGCAGATGATGAATTGTCCCGTCTTCGTTATGAAAATGCGGATACAGAAGTACTAAAAACAGTGCCTGAATGGGAGCAGAAAATGTTTGATTTCTTCGGAGAAGAAGGTGCGGCTGTTTTATCGATCCGCTCAACCGATCCTGACTTGTTAAAAGGAATCGATGCAGGGAAAATAGCTGCCGCTAACAAAGCAAGAGCAGAAGCAATGTCGAACTTCCGCAGTTATACAATGAATGACCGTATTCAGTGGAGCATTATCAGCATCCCTATTCCGGCATGGGCAAAAAAAATATTCCCAAATGAAACAGAAGAGGAAGCCATAGACAAGCTTTGGGAAGAGATCTTCAGCATTGTCCGTGTGGATCAGGAAGATCCTGTGGCTGCATGGGAAAAACACAACGCTACACTGGATAAAGTGGGTAAATATTTAAATGATAAGCAATATAAAAAGCTTGTCTACAATGCTCCGGGAACGGAACTGGAAGTAGAGCTTCCGAAGTCTCATATTTGGAAAGGCGGCGCGTCAAAAACCGAGAAACAACAGGTTACCTTTAACCCGAACATGCCGACAGAAGAAGTGTTTACCGCTCCACATAAATACGGTGTTAATGGTCATGTGTCGAGCACTAAACCATTAAATTATGGCGGCAACGTTATTGATAATTTCACACTCACATTCAAAGATGGTAAAGTCGTGGACTTTAAGGCAGAGCATGGAGAAGAAACGCTTCGTCATCTTCTGGATACGGATGAAGGTTCAAAACACTTAGGGGAAATGGCGCTTGTTCCTCATGAATCACCCATCTCCCAGTCAGGTCTGATTTTTTATAATACACTTTATGATGAAAATGCCTCCTGCCATCTGGCCTTAGGAAAAGCCTACCCGAACAATGTGGAAGGTGGGTCTGACATGAGTAACGAAGAACTGGATAAAAACGGTGTCAACGACAGCCTGAGCCACGTAGATTTTATGATGGGATCAGGTGAACTCGACATCGATGGTTATCTTGAAGATGGCACGAAAGAAGCAGTTATGAGAAAAGGAAGCTGGGCGATTGAGTTTTAATTTGTAAGAGACTGTTTTGCTCAGGCCGGGAATCTTTCCCTTGCCTCGCTTTTCTCAATGGTAAGGTGATAGAGAAAGGGCTGATCCGTTTATCGAGTAAGAAAAAAGCGGCTGGGAAATAGCTCGCTTTCCACGGGGAGCCGGTGAGCTAGCTCGTTACACTCGCGGATCTCACCCTGGCTCTTCTCCCTGCAGGAGTCTCGCCATTTCCCAACCGCTTTATTATTGGTGGTATAAACGGAGCGCTGTAGTTTCAGTAAATGCTATTTAGGAAATGATCTTTTCTTACTCAGTGTTCCGTTACTCCTAGTAAACGCAAAGGGCCAGGGGAAACGGCGAGACTCCTACCATGAAAATAAAGTTCTATAATATGGAAAAATGGCAATACTAAAGTAGACGCAGCTCATTCTTCTTTTTTCGAGGAGAGCGTCTTATACAAATGGCTAGTGAGTTGGAGGGTGGAGTTAAGATACCTTTGGTTCCTCAATCGTCACGGTGTAACCTAAACCCTCTAACCTACGCAATGAGT
>NZ_LT800499.1:544694-673128 GCF_900166625.1 Halobacillus massiliensis
TTGGAAAGGCGGCGCGTCAAAAACCGAGAAACAACAGGTTACCTTTAACCCGAACATGCCGACAGAAGAAGTGTTTACCGCTCCACATAAATACGGTGTTAATGGTCATGTGTCGAGCACTAAACCATTAAATTATGGCGGCAACGTTATTGATAATTTCACACTCACATTCAAAGATGGTAAAGTCGTGGACTTTAAGGCAGAGCATGGAGAAGAAACGCTTCGTCATCTTCTGGATACGGATGAAGGTTCAAAACACTTAGGGGAAATGGCGCTTGTTCCTCATGAATCACCCATCTCCCAGTCAGGTCTGATTTTTTATAATACACTTTATGATGAAAATGCCTCCTGCCATCTGGCCTTAGGAAAAGCCTACCCGAACAATGTGGAAGGTGGGTCTGACATGAGTAACGAAGAACTGGATAAAAACGGTGTCAACGACAGCCTGAGCCACGTAGATTTTATGATGGGATCAGGTGAACTCGACATCGATGGTTATCTTGAAGATGGCACGAAAGAAGCAGTTATGAGAAAAGGAAGCTGGGCGATTGAGTTTTAATTTGTAAGAGACTGTTTTGCTCAGGCCGGGAATCTTTCCCTTGCCTCGCTTTTCTCAATGGTAAGGTGATAGAGAAAGGGCTGATCCGTTTATCGAGTAAGAAAAAAGCGGCTGGGAAATAGCTCGCTTTCCACGGGGAGCCGGTGAGCTAGCTCGTTACACTCGCGGATCTCACCCTGGCTCTTCTCCCTGCAGGAGTCTCGCCATTTCCCAACCGCTTTATTATTGGTGGTATAAACGGAGCGCTGTAGTTTCAGTAAATGCTATTTAGGAAATGATCTTTTCTTACTCAGTGTTCCGTTACTCCTAGTAAACGCAAAGGGCCAGGGGAAACGGCGAGACTCCTACCATGAAAATAAAGTTCTATAATATGGAAAAATGGCAATACTAAAGTAGACGCAGCTCATTCTTCTTTTTTCGAGGAGAGCGTCTTATACAAATGGCTAGTGAGTTGGAGGGTGGAGTTAAGATACCTTTGGTTCCTCAATCGTCACGGTGTAACCTAAACCCTCTAACCTACGCAATGAGTACCTATGGGAGGATAGAACAAGGTGAGATCCCGCAGGGCGAAAAGCCCGAGGAAGCTCACCGTTCGCCCATGGAAAGCGAGTCTTTCCCCAGGCCCGGTTTTTCATATTCAGGCAAACGGAACACACCCTCTTGAGAAAAAAAGAAGCTCCATGGAAATATAAAAGGCTGTCGAGGCAAATCGACAGCCTTTTTGTTATGGACCAGAAAGGTAGAATTAAACGCTTCGAATAAGGGAATAGACCTCCTAAAGAAAAGAGGGGGAAAAAATGCAAGTATATGACACAGCGATTGTTGGCGCAGGATTTGGCGGCCTTGCAGCAGGAGCTGAACTAAGCAGAAAAGGATATAAGGTCGCTGTCTTTGAAGCATCCAACGAGCTCGGAGGAAGCGCTGGAAAGTTTGAACGCGAAGGATATCGATTTCAATCGGGAGCAACCGTAGGCATGGGCTTTGAACCCGGAGGAATCTTCGACCGTTTCTATGATTCTCTCGGATTAACCAAACCTCCCATGACACTGCTTGATCACATCATGGACATCCACTTTCCTGACCGGACGGTTCATTATTATAGAGATCGTCATCGTTGGTACGAAGAGATTGACAAACAATTTCCAGAGATAAAAGAGCAAGTGAAAGCTTTTTATGATGAGGTCTTTAAGGTCGGGGAACTCGTCGATCGTATAGTCAACAAACAGCCGGCTTTTCCTCCCAAAACTATGAAAGACTGGCTGGACCTTCTGCCTTTAATAGATAAAGAAACAGTAAAACTTGTTCCGTTTATGAGCCAGACCGTTTATGATCGTTTGAAAAAGTACAAACTTCAAGATCACCAGCTTTTTGTCACTTTCTTAAACGGTGAGCTGATGGACAGTGTTCAGACAAGTGTCGGCTTCTGCCCGGCCTTCTTAGGGTATACAGCTCTTCAGACGTTTCATAAGGGAGCTTTTGCCGTACATGGCGGGCTTGCTGTGGTAGCTGAACAGTGGAGTGATTATATCCAACAGCAGGGAAGTGATGTTTTTAAAAGGCATCCGATCACTTCGATTAAAAAAGAAGGAGAATATTTCAAGCTGTTTACGAAGCGAGAGAAGGTCCTCTATAGTAAACAGATTATTTTAAATAATTCTGTTCATAATTTTTCATCTGTAGTGGATGAAGAGCTGAGGAACCAGTCTTATGTAGGAAAAAGAAAAGAAGAGAAACGAAAAACATGGGGAGCCTTTATTATTCATGGCGGAGTAGAAGAAAGCGTTTTTGAAAGTTCAGACTCGTTCTACCATCAATTTATTGATCCGCACAATCCCGATGCGCTTCATGATGGCGGTCAGTTTTTACTTTCACTCTCCGCAGATCCATTGATGGCTCCTGAAGGGAAGCGTTCATTTACTTTATCTACACATACCCATATTGAGCAGTGGTGGGAGAGGGAAGCTTATGAAGAAAGGAAACAGTTAATGACAGAACAGCTCCTCTCAACCGTGAATCATTATTTCAATGGGTTCAACGAAGGGTTAGATATCGTGCTTCCAGGCACACCTGTTACTTTTCAGAAATGGTTGAGGCGTGACCTTGGAAAAGTAGGGGGATATGCTCCCGAAGGACGTTTCAGTTGGATGCGCAGTTATTCTGCACGGACAGGGGTGCCCGGTCTCTATCAATGCGGGGACACTACTTTTCCCGGCGGAGGAACACTTGGAGTGACGTTATCAGGTCAGATAGCTGCGAGGTTAATAGACGAGGATTGAGGAAAGGTAAAAGGGGTATATAAGGAATAACTAGATCATTAAAGGAGGATCAATCATGCCAGGAATCGAAGGTGAACTGCCGGGTTTCCAATCGAACCCTAATGATATAGGAAAGTGCAGCAGCTGTGGAATTATTCTGAGGTCGCGCCAGGAAAAAGAGATGATGATGTGTAAGGACTGCCAGGGCCGGCATAGAGATCGTGACGATATTGCAGGAAAAGACAAGAAATAGTTATGGTTGGAAAACTTAATGATCTGCTTCCATCTTTATAAAAGAACAGGGCTGATTCCACTTTTCGTTGGAGCCAGCCCTCTTTGTATGGAAAATTCTATTTCTTTACATACTAGTCGAGAAGGTGGTAGGGTAGAGACTTGTGTTAAAAAGAAAAAAGGAGTGCCTTATGAATAAAAAACAAAGCAGTCGAATAGACTGGCCCGTCTTTATTATAAGTGGAGGGTCTTTAATTTTATTTGTCGTTTTTGCTCTTATTAATATTTCCTGGATTGAGAACTTTGTTAATCAGACGTTCGCTTGGTCAGCTAAATACTTCGGAGGGTTTTGGCAGTTATTAATGCTCGCTACATTCTTCGTTGGTCTGTGGCTGGCTTTCTCCAAATATGGAAGAATTAGAATGGGTAATTTGGAGAAGCCGGAGCTCAGTTTGTATAAGTGGCTGTCTATTATTATGGCAACACTGCTTGCCGGAGGGGGGGTCTTTTGGGCAGCCGGAGAACCGATGTACCACTTTTTAACGGTTCCCTCCTATCTTTCCGAAAGTGGAATTCAAGCTGGGACAGCGGCTGCCGTAGATCCTGCACTCGCTCAAAGCTTTATGCACTGGGGCTTTCTTGCCTGGGCTATTCTCGGTACAATCAGTGCAGTCATTATGATGTATGGTCATTATCAGAAAGGGATGCCGTTAAAGCCCCGTACGCTTTTGTATCCTATTTTCGGAGAAAAACTGCGTGACAGCTGGTTTGGTACGTTAGTGGATGCTTTTTCAATTATTGCCGTGGCTGCAGGGACAATCGGACCCATTGGTTTTCTTGGTCTGCAGGCAAGCTACGGGTTACAGGAGTTAATGGGAATCCCTGATAGTTTCAGCACTCAGTTTTCTATTATTTTTGCTGTCGTATTAGTTTCTACGATCTCTGCTGTGACCGGTCTTTATAAAGGGATTCAATTTTTAAGTAGTTTCAATGTTCGTTTAGCGATAGGACTTATGGTATTTATCTTGATTGTTGGACCAGGTGGGTTTATTATCAACCACTATATTTCTTCCTTTGGTTTCTATGTCGATCGCTTTATCCCTATGAGTACATTCAGAGGAGATAAAGACTGGCTGTCCCTCTGGACCGTATTCTTTTGGGGCTGGTTTATTGGTTACGGCCCGATGATGGCGATTTTAGTAAGCCGCATTTCCCGTGGACGTACCATTCGAGAAATAATTACAGCCGTATCCATCTTTGCTCCCGTGATCTCTACTTTCTGGTTTACGATTCTTGGAGGTTCCGGTATTTTCTTTGAACTGCAAAATCCAGGTTCCGTATCTGAAGCTTTAAATACAGCAGGCAACCATGCGGCCATGTTTGCCATTACGGAACAGTTTCCGTTAGCTTCCATTATCTCACCATTGTTCTTACTATTAACGATTCTTTTTGTAGTAACGACGAGTGATTCGATGTCTTACACGATTGCCATGGCCGTTATGGGGGAAGGTAACCCTAAAAGGTGGCTTCGTATCTTCTGGTCAGTAGTTATGGGGGCCATTGCTTCTATTCTTCTTATTACAGGCGACAGCGGGATTACCCAGCTGCAGAACTTTATCGTTGTAACAGCTGTTCCGGTTTCGCTTATTTTGCTGCCGACCGTCTGGCTTGCTCCGCGTGTTGCCAAGCAGATGTGGAAGGAACAATATAATAAGTAAAAGGTTATATAAAAATCCCCTGGCTAATATTTTCGCCAAGGGATTTTTAATATTACGAGTTAATGTTGCAGGTCATCAGTAACAGCCCAACTGTTACGATTTTTGTTTAAGCACAGCTCTTACAGGGCTTCCGTCTGCATCTTCCATCTTTAAAGGAAATGCCGCAAGCTCATAAATGCCCGGAGCAACATGGTCTAGCACCAATCCTTCAAGAATTAAAATATCTGCACCATATAAACTATGATGTCCTGGAAGATCTTTACTCGTTTCAGGGTCTACCGATGGAGTATCTATTCCTATCAGATGTACGCCTTTTTGTTTTAAAAACGGGCCGGCGTCTTCTCCAATAACTGTATAAGACGAAGGGAATACCGAACGGTCTTTCCAGCTTAAAGTCCGAAAGATTACTTTTTCCACATTTTTATAATCAAATGGTTCAAGATCTGCGGCTGATATCTTATCCTTATTTTCCATATTGATAACAAGTACGTCACCAGCAAAGCGGTCAAGAGGAAGGGAGGCAGCTTTCTCTCCGTTACTATCATAATGAAATGGTGCGTCGATGTGTGTACCGATATGATTGCTTGCCTGAAACTGGCCAACGTTTACAGAGCCTGTATCTTCCATGGCCCAAGTGAGCTTGTACTGAAATGGCTCATCGCCAGGCCATGGTGGGGTCTGGCTGTTTAAACTCATAGAAATATCAATCCACTTCATTTTTTTCCTCCTTACGCGATAACATCTCGTTCATTCTTAAATTGCTTATACTTCTTCTGTTCCATAATCTCTTTTAAAATCATGACCATTTCATAAGTGTCTTCATAGGACACATACAGGGCAACAGGGGCGAGCCGTATAACATTTGGTGAGCGGAAGTCAGGAATAACGCCCTCGCTTTTTAACGCTTTGCAAATGCTTGCAGCTTCCGGATGAATAAGACTTACATGACCGCCCCTCGATTCGTCTTTCCTTGGGTTGGCAATCGTAAATGTGCCCTGCAGGTGTTCTTCAATTAAATTCATCATCAATTTAGTCAGTTTTAGAGATTTTTCTCTAATAGCGTCAATGCCGGCTTCCTGAAAAATTTCCAGTGAACCAAGCAGAGGCGCTGAGCTTAATATATGGGGGGTGCCAATCTGATAGGCCCCCGCCGTCTCGGCTGGTGTTAGGTGATGGTCCATATCAAACTGTTTATCTTTACGGGAACTGAACCACCCGGCCAGGCCGGGCTTCTGGCCCAGATGTTTTTCATGAACATACAATCCCCCGACACCGCCAGGACCGCTGTTTAAGTATTTATAGGTGCACCAGACTGCAAAGTCGACGTTCCAGTCATGAAGCTTGTGTGGAAGTGCTCCAATAGAATGGGCTAAATCAAAACCGACAATAATTCCGTAGTCGTGTGCCGCTTCAGTGAGCTTTCTTATATTTAGAAGCTGGCCGCTTCTATAGAGTACGGAAGGGAGCAGCATGACCGCTACTTCTTCACTCATCTGTTCAATAATATCTCCCTCATTTAAAGTATAGCCATCGCTGCTGCCCACCTGGATGAGATGTTCGTCAGGTGAATAGCCATGAAGGCTGAGCTGGCTTTGGAGAGCATAAATATCTGATGGGAAATTCAGGGCATCTGCTAAAATTTTTGTCCGTTTACCTTTTGGCTTGTAAAAAGTGGCCAGAAGTTGATGCAGGTTTGTTGTTATAGAGCCTGTGTTTATCACTTCATGGGAAAGTGCTCCTGCCAGGGGAGCGGTCATCTCACCAATTTTTTCAGACATATAATACCAGGGCTGTTCACCGGACATCCATCCTTCAATGCCGTGATTTTTCCAGTCTTCCAATGAAGTAAGAACTGTTTTTTCTGCTCTTTTCGAAAGCAGTCCTAAGGAATTGCCATCCATATAATATGAACCCTCTTTAATATAAAATTCATCTTTGTAAGTACGGAGTTTATCCTGTTCATCAAGCTTTTTAATTTCACTTCGATTCATTCCATCGCCTCCTGAATTCAGCCGGCATACCCGTGTTTCACTAACACCGCTTTTATTAATCGGTACGTGTAACCTTCGGGCAGTGCTTCTTTTATAGGTTTAAGACGGTGTTCATCTGCCTTACTGTGAGCCATCAGAACAGCCTCTTCCTGTTCGGGAGAAAACCATTCATCCCAGTTTACTTCAGCGCCTTCTTTGATACAGCGGAAAATATGATTTTCAACTGTAAGCACCGTCATATCTCTTTGGGTGGCAATTTCTTCAATCGTAATATTATTGTCCTTCCAAAGCTTATAAGAGATTTCGTGGCTTGGTCCATCGCCGGAAATTTTTACATCCTTCTTTTTAAAGGATGGTTGAGAAGCTGGAGGAGAAGGACGCTCACTCGCTTCTTCAGCCCATGGGCTCAGTATTTCAAGGAAAATTTCCCCGTATTGATCAAATTTCTGTTCACCAACACCCTTAATGTTAAGCATTTCTTCACGATTTTCCGGAAGGTAAATGGTAAATTCCTTTAATGTAGCATCGGAGAAAATAACATATGGAGGCAGGTCTTTTTCCTCGGCAATTTCTTTTCTTAAACGGCGGAGTTTTTCGAATTTATCTCGATCATAATTTGTTTCTTCCTCAGGAGAAGTCGTGGATTCAACCAACATACGTACTTCCCGTTCTCCTTTTAAAACGGCAACAGAGGCTTCGGTCAGCTTTAAGGCCGGGTATCGTCCCTGGCCGGGGTCAAGCAGCCCCTCGGCTGTAAGAAAGTTAATGAACTGGGAAAGCTGTTTTTCTGTGTAGCTGGATAAGATGCCATATGTCGACAGCTTTTGAAATCTAAACTGTTTGACTTTCTGGTCAGATGAGCCGCGCAGAACTTTTGCGGTTAACCCAGCTCCGAATTTTTCTCCCATCCGCTTGACGCAGGATAGAACCATTTGAGCTTCCCGGGTCATATCTACTTCTTCCCCTTCATACAGGCAGTTCGAGCACTTGCCGCACGGCTTGTAATCAAAAGGGTCTTTGAAATAGTCAAGAATATATTCCTGAAGGCACATGTGGGTATGGCAGTAGTTCACCATCGACTGCAGTTTCCTGTATTCATCCTGTTTCTTTTCTTCATCCATCATCGACTGGTCAATTAAAAAGCGCTGAAGGTGAATGTCCTGTCCGGAAAATAATAAAACACAGTCCCCGTGTTCACCATCCCGCCCGGCCCGTCCGGCTTCCTGATAATATGCTTCCAGATTCATCGGCATCGAATAGTGGACAACATAGCGCACATTAGATTTATCAATTCCCATTCCAAATGCGTTTGTTGCGACAATTGTTGTGATTTCATCTTGTACAAACTGAGTTTGTGCCCGCTGCCTCTGCTGTTCGCTCATACCTGCGTGATATTTTCCGGCGGCATACCCTTTCTTTTCAAGAAAGTTTTGCAGGAAATCAGCGTCTTTTCTTGTGGATGTATAAATAATACCTGAATCGTTTGGACGCTGCTTTAAATATTCCAACAGGAAGTCACGCTTATCCCGTCCTTTAATAATACGAAAGGAAAGATTATCCCTGGCAAATCCGGTATTAACAACTGATTCCTCTGTAACACCGATTAATTGCTGGATATCCGCAATAACCTCCCTGGTGGCTGTTGCAGTCAACCCCATTACAACAGGCAGGTTTGGTATTTTTTGAAGGTTGGGAACGATGGAACGGTAGCTTGGCCTGAAATCATGTCCCCATTGGGAAATACAGTGAGCTTCGTCAAATGCAACCAGTGAAAGATTGATTCGTTTTATCGTCGAAATGAAGCTTCCAGAATCAAAGCGCTCGGGAGCTACATAGACAAATTTATATCGTCCTCTTTCTATATCATTCATGCGCTGCTGCTGTTCTTCAAAAGAAAGAGAGCTGTTAATATACGTAGCGGCAATGCCATAGGAAAGAAGGGCATCCACCTGGTCTTTCATTAAAGAAATTAATGGAGATATAATAACAGCCGTACCTTCAAGAGTAAGGCCAGGAATTTGGTAACAAAGGGATTTCCCGCCTCCCGTAGGCATAACAGCAAGTGTGTTATTCTGTTCAAAAACGTTATGAATAACTTCTTCCTGCCCAGGGCGGAAAGAAGGGAATCCATAATATTCCTGAAGTATCTGCTGAGCTTTTTCTATCATTGTAGATCATCCTTTGCTTATGCTCCCCTTATCGTATCATGTTTTAATTCGAGGAATAGGGGAAAAAATATTTGAACACAGATTCTTTTTAAGGAGAGGTATTATGAAAGCTATTGTAATAGAAAAATATGGCAGCACGGAACAGTTAAAGGAAAAAGAGATGCAGATCCCGGAAATAGAAGATAATCAAGTACTCGTTGAACTTAAAGCGACTTCAATTAACCCAATTGACTGGAAGCTGAGAGAAGGGTATTTAAAAGAAAAAGTCGATTTTGAATTTCCGATTATTTTAGGATGGGATGCTGCAGGTATTGTTAGAAAAACAGGAGCTAATGTCAGCAAGTTTAAAGAAGGTGACAGAGTATTCTCTCGTCCGGAATTGACCCGGCTTGGCACCTATGCGGAATATGCCGCAATTGATGAGCATGTGCTGGCCCATCTTCCTGAAGAAATTTCTTATGAACAGGCGGCAGCTGTCCCTTTGGCGGGCTTAACCGCCCGTCAGTGTTTAGTCGACTCAGCGGGCATACAGGAAGGCGATAAAGTTCTTATCCATGCCGGTTCCGGAGGGGTTGGACACTATGCAATTCAAATTGCGAAGTCTTTTGGTGCTTATGTAGCAACAACGGCCAGCGGCAAAAATCAGGAATGGGTGGAAGAATTAGGCGTTGATCGTTTTATTAATTACAAAGAGGAAAACTTTGAAGAAGTGCTGGAGGACTTTGATATTGTTCTTGATACCCTGGGTGGAGACATTCAGGAAAAAAGCTACAGTATTCTAAAAGAAGGTGGACGACTCGCTTCCATTGTTCAGCCTCCAGATCAAGAGACAGCAGAAAAGCATGGAGTAAAAGCTGAATTTGTCTGGCTTGAACCTGATGGTGAAAAGCTTGCACAGCTCGGGAATCTAATGGTAAAAGGCGAAATGATTTCAAAAGTCGGCCACACTTTCCCTCTAAGCGAAGAAGGCTTAAGGGAAGCTCATAGACTTAGTGAAAGTCACCATGCGGTAGGGAAAATTGTCATAAAAATAAAGTAATAAAAATAGTAGTTGTTAGCCTATATCTTCTCTTGTAATGAGAAGATATAGGCGTTTTTAATTTTTTTGTGTATTAAATTTGTTATATGGGTAAAGTTTTGTAGTGGTGTGAAAAGGAGTGAGTCAGACATGTTAATCAATTATCAAGCAGAATCATTTTTCGATGAAATGATGGATTCATCAGGCAACCCTAAAGCCCCCTATAAAGTTTTTAACGACATCATTTCAGAGGCTTCCGCAGAAGGATTGCAAAAAAGACAGGAAAGAGCACAGTTAAACTTTTTAAAACAAGGAATCACTTTCACACTGGACGAGTATGGTACTGAACGGACACTTCCTTTTGATTTCGTTCCGATCATTATTCCTGAGAAGAAATGGAAGGAAATCGAAAAGGGACTAAAACAGAGAGTTGAAGCGTTAAGTCACTTTTTAAAAGATATTTATAGTGAAAAGAGGATTATTAAGGAAGAAGTAGTACCGAAAGAGCTGCTCGAAAATAGCGTCTATTATAATGAGGAGCAGGTTTCAGGTACTCATTTTAACGACCACATATTTATAGCGGGAATTGATCTTATTCGTGATGAAAATGGCGAATACCGTGTGATGGAGGACAACCTGCGTAATCCTTCAGGCATTTCATATGTTTATCAAAACCGTCATGTTATGAGACAAGTGTATCCAGAACTTTTTTATAAATATAGCATCCTGCCACTGGAAAACCAGTTTAAAGAGCTGCAAAAAGATCTATTCAGCCATGCACCGCGTAATGCACCATCTCAGCCGCATGCCGTATTGTTAACGACAGGTGTAAATAACGCTGCATATTATGATCATGTGTTTCTTGCAAAGCAGCTGGGGATTGAATTAGTAGAAGGACGTGATCTTGTCGTTGAAAATGATATCGTATATAAGGAAACGACCAGCGGCTTAGAGCGCGTGGATATCATTTATCGAAGATTTGATGACGAGCATCTAGACCCGGAAGCCTTTGATTCAGATTCTGAAGTTGGTGCAGCAGGGATTATGGAGGCTTATAAAAAGGGAAATGTAGCCATCTTAAATGGTGTGGGCAGCGGTGCGGCAGATGATAAGGCGATTTACGCTTTCGTGCCGGAAATGATTCGCTTTTACCTGGAAGAAGAGCCGATTCTTAATAATGTAACAACCTATTTCTTAAGAGATTCAGAGCAGAGAGAGTATGTGTTAGAAAACCTTGAGAAGCTAGTCATAAAAAATGTAGGGGCTTCCGGCGGAGATGATATGCTGATTGGTCCTAATGCCTCAGAAGAAGAAATTACGGAATTCAGGAAAAAAATTAAGGAAACCCCTAATCAATATATTGCCCAGCCTACGATTGAGCTGTCACGGGCACCGGCATTCCAGGAAGGGGAGTTCCGGCCCCGGCATATAGATTTAAGAATCTTTGTGACGAAAGGGGAGAAAACGAGCGTTTTTCCGGGAGGGCTTTCAAGAGTGGCTTTGAAGGAAGATAATCTTGTAGTGAACTCATCTCAGGGAGGCGGAGTTAAGGATATCTGGGTAATAAATGCAGAAGGAGGAGAGGATTATGCTTAGTCGAGTTGCGGATTCCCTATATTGGATGTCCAGAAATATTGAACGATCTGAAAATAATGCGCGAACTCTGAGCAGTCAGCTGATTTATATGCTGGAAGATTCAGAACAGCATATACTGGACAGCAGCTGGGAAGTTATTCTTGAAATCTGTGCTTCTAAAGGCGAGTATGATAACCATTACTCCCGTTTAAATAGTGAGAGTATCATACAATTTTTTACACAGAGCCGGGAAAATAAAGATTCTCTTATTAATTTACTGGGAAGTGCAAGAGAGCATGCAAGGGCATCCAGAACTATTATACCAGATTCTGTCTGGCAGCTGCTCAATCGTTTTTATATAGAGAAAAAGGATCAGCTGGAGCAGCCATTAAATTCAAGTAATATCCATAGTGAGTTGTACGATATCGTTGATATGTCAACGAATTTTCAGGGGATTATTGAATCTGCAATGTTAAGGGGAAAACCATATAGTTTTGTAAAGATAGGAAAATGGATAGAACGGGCTGATACTACAGCACGCACATTAAAGGTAATATGTGAGAAGACGTTAAAGGAAAATACAGGTTTACAAGTTTCTGATCACTTGCTGCATGCTCTCCAGGTTGTCAATGGGTATGATTCTTTTATTATGGAGCACCAATTAACGCTGGAGCCTAATGAAGTCTTCACCTTTTTAATTGAAGAAGAGCGGTTTCCCCGGTCCATTAAGTATTGTCTAGGACATACCTTAAATGCTGTCGAACAATTAAACTCTGGAAAGAGACCTCAATATACAGAAGAATTACTTCAGCTGCTGGCGAATACACAAAGAGGGATTAAGCGGTCAGAAGTTTCTGAAATGACTATTGAGGAACTCCTGGTTTTTCTTAATGGATTCCAGGAGCATTGTGAACGAATCAATGAAGTTTTCTCAGCCACATATAATTTAGATGGATATAAAAAAAGAACGGTGCTAAAGGAATAATGAGCTTGAACGGAAATAGTATAAAAATTGGTGATCGACAGCAGGTACTTGGAAAATAAGAGTGCCTGCTGTTTGTATTCTCGCATTTTCTTCACTTTCTGCGATTTTTTGCGAAAAATTTTGGCTTTTTAAAAAATCTTATGTAATTTTTTGACTATTCTATAAAAATGGGGGTATAGTTTTTACATAGAAGTCATGGGAGGAGAGAGTATCTATGTTAAAAAATTATCAGCAAGGCTCTTTTTTTGATGAAATGGTGGATGGATCGGGCCGTCCTAAAGAGCACTACGAATCTTTTTATAAGTTAATCTCCGATACCCCAGAAGAAGAATTGAGAGAGAAACATGAGACGGCTCAGCTGAGTTTCCTGCGGCAAGGTATAACATTTACTGTCTACAACGACGAAGGTGGTACCGAACGAACAATGCCTTTTGATTTTGTTCCAATTATTATTCCCGAAGATCAATGGAAAACCATCGAAAAAGGCATGAAACAACGTATGAAAGCTTTAAACTACTTTTTAGACGATATTTATAAAGATCAAGAGATTGTAAAAGATGGCATCATCCCGGAAGAGCTTATCCGTGATAATCTATATTATTATGAAAAACAGGTGTCCGGGTTGGAAGTTCCTTTAAATAATCATATCTTTTTGGCCGGTATTGATTTAATCAGGGACGAACACGGTGAATATCGGGTTCTTGAAGATAATCTGCGAAATCCTTCTGGTATGTCCTATGTTTTCCAGAATCGCTATGTAATGAGACAAGTTTATCCGGAACTATTTTTCCAGCACTCTGTTCAATCGTTGGAAATTCAATTTAAAGAGCTTCATGGTGCCCTGCTCAGTCATGCCCCGCGCAATTCGATCGCCTTTCAGCCTTGTGCTGTCCTGCTTACACCCGGCATGTATAATTCAGCGTATTACGATCATGTGTTCCTGGCACAGCAAATGGGTATAGAACTAGTGGAAGGGAGAGACCTGATCGTTAAAAATGATATCGTCTATATGAAAACGATCCGTGGTCTAAAGCGTGTAGATATTATCTACAGGAGAATTGATGATGACTTTCTAGACCCTGAAGCATTTCGACCGGATTCTGCTCTGGGTGTTTCCGGACTGCTGAGGGCTTACCGTAAAGGTAATGTAGCGATTTTAAACGGAATCGGGAATGGAGTGGCTGATGATAAGGCGATGTATGCATACGTCCCGAAAATGATTCAGTACTATTTAAATGAAGACCCGATTATAAAGAATGTAGAGACTTACTTTCTCCGTGATCCTGAACAGTTGGAATATGTCATTGAAAATTTAGAAAAGCTTGTTGTAAAAAACGTAGGAGCCTCAGGAGGGTACGATATGCTTATTGGTCCTCATGCTACAGAAGAAGAGCTAAGGGTCTTCCGCAGAAAAATCATTGAAACTCCAAATCAGTATATTGCCCAGCCTACTATTAAATTATCCAGAGCCCCAGCCTTTCAAAAAGGGGAATTTTATCCTTGTCACGTTGATTTACGAGTGTTTGTAATGAATGGCAGCCATACACATGTTCTTCCTGGAGGACTTTCACGTGTAGCTCTAAAGAAAGGCTCTCTTGTAGTCAATTCCTCACAGGGAGGCGGCGGAAAAGACACGTGGGTACTTGCCGAAGGGGGGAACGGCCATGCTTAGCCGAACAGCAGATTCACTATATTGGATGTCGAGGAATATTGAGCGTTCTGAAAACAATGCCAGAATTTTAAGCGCCCAGATGATTCATATGCTTGAGTCTTCGGATCAAAAAATAGTAGACAAGGACTGGGAGGAAATTCTTGAAATCTGTGCTTCTAAACAAGAATATTTCAGTCATTACGACAGACTAAACAGAGAGACCATCCTGCACTATTTAATGTTAAACCCGGTGAATATGAATGCCATACAAAATACCATTAATTTTTCGAGGGAAAATGCCAGAGCCAGTCGTGATATTATTCCAGATGCTCTGTGGCAGCTGATCAACCGCTTTTATTTAGAGAAGAGAAGCCAAGCAGAACAGCCGTTAATTCCTCCTGTCATTCAAAATCATTTAAAAGATGTTATTAATATGTCGATGACGTGCCAGGGAATTATTGAATCCACGATGACGAGAGGCATTCCCTATGCTTTTATAAAAATCGGTAAGTGGATAGAGAGGGCAGAGAAAACAGCAAGAATCTTGAATGTCATTTGTGAAAAAACGATCCGAGAGAAAAATAGTACGGACTCGCAATCGTATTATTATTGGCTGACAGCTTTGCAAATTGTCAATGGCTATGACTCTTTTATTAAGGATCATCCACCGACGATGAACCCTCAGCAAGTACTGACCTTTCTTGTGGAGGAAGAGAGATTTCCACGTTCCATTCGTTATTGTGTGGATCACATCATCAATGCAGTGGAAGATTTAGAGTCAGGCAAACGATCCCATTATTCCGAGGAATTATTTCAACTTCTGATGAATATACAGGAGAAGATAAGACATACAGATATTTCAGGATTGTCGATGGAAGAACTCATGGTATACCTTGATGAGTTCCAGGACGATTGCCATAAAGTCAGCTATGTTTTCTCAAAGACATATTATCTGGTTAATCCTGTACGTGCTACTCAAACGTAGGGGAAAAGGAGAGTAAGAATATGAAGTATCAAATTGAGCATACCAACTTGTTCCGGTATGATACGATGGTTGATCAAAGCATGAATGATATTCGACTGAAGCCGAGAAGCGATGAATGCCAGCGGCTGCTGTCTTATCGTACGGAAATTAACCCTGTATCAACTACGAAAGAACATATAGACATATGGGGAAATCACGTGGAATCATTTTTTATATCTCATAAGCACAATGAACTAATGGTAAAAACATTGTCTGTAGTCAATATTCAAAAGAGCCCGCTCGTATATATGCTGAAATATTCAGACCAGATGCGTAATATTTTTAATTCGAAACTGTTTAAAGACCATTATCTTCACTATATTAACGAATCGCCTTATACTTTTTTATACAAAGAACAGGTCGATGAAATCGTTCAAGCTGTAGGCGGAGAGGTGGATGACCCAATTCAGTTCTCTTTAGACTTAATGGGTTATTTAAATGGTTCCATCGCTTATGACGGTATGGCTACACATGTAGGTACAAAAGCATTTGAGTCATGGCCGTTAAAAGCAGGAGTATGCCAGGACTATGCCCATGTGATGCTCGGTGTCTTACGGGCAAAAGGAATTCCAGCACGTTACGTAAGCGGTTATTTGTATGTAGGTGAAGATTCCGCCCTCGTCGGCGACTCTGCGACCCATGCCTGGGTGGAAGTGATGGTTCCCGGAATCGGCTGGCTTGGTTTAGACCCTACCAACAATGTGGAAGCTCTTGAAAACCACATTCGTATCGGGACAGGTCGTGACTATGCCGATGTGAGTCCGCTTCAAGGAGTGTATCGAGGCGGGGGACAAAAATCAGATGTTAAGGTAAGCGTTACGCTGTTAGAACAGTAATTGACATCAAAAACAGTAAATTAAGAAGCGCGTGATATTAGGCCTATAACTAATATCGCGCGCTTTTCTAATGTCTAATTTATAGATGGATGTTCTGTTTACTGGAGTAAGAGAATAGAGAAATTCCATCTATCACATGTAGAAAAAAGTGGCTGGGAAGTGACTCGCTTTTAAGCGGAGAGCCGGTGAGCTAGCTCGATGCACTCGCGGATCTCACCCTGGCTCTATTCCCTGCAGGAGTCTGGACAGTTCTCTTTTTCCTGCTGATTATTGCAGGGGAAACTGACTGTTCCGTTTACTGTAGGGAGAGAACAGCGGCTGGGAAATAGCTCGCTTTTAAGCGGAGAGCCGGTGAGCTAGCTCGTTACACTCGCGGATCTCACCCTGGCTTTTCTCCCTGCAGGAGTCTGGACAGCTCTCTTTTATCTGCTGATTATTGGAGGGGAAACTGACTGTTCCGTTTACTGTAGGGAGAGAACAGCGGCTGGGAAATAGCTCGCTTTTAAGCGGAGAGCCGGTGAGCTAGCTCGTTGCACTCGCGGATCTCACCCTGGCTCTATCTCCCTGCAGGAGTCTCGCCATTTCCCAGCCTCTTTAAATTTAATGGGGAAAACGGAACGCTGTAATCTCAGTAAGCTCTCTAATGGGAACGATCCTATCTTCTTAAATGTTCCGTTACTCCGAAAAACATAAAGGGCCGGGGGAAACGGCGAGACTCCTATGGGAGGATAGAACAGGGTGAGATCCCGGAGGGCTAAAGTCCGAGGAAGCTCACCGTTCGCCCATGGAAAGCAAGTGGTTTCCCCAGGCCCGATTCTCTTCATTAAAGGAAACGTAAACAATTTATCCGTAGAAAGAGTTCTTTAACAATCATTAAAGGGGCTCCTTTAAAAGAAGCCCCTTCTTCTGCCTTATTAATCTATTTTAAGATATTAATTTTGATACCGTTCTGAAGTTCTCGGTGCCTTAAAGAAGGAAATGACCCAGCCGGCTAAACCGCCAATTAGTGCTGGTATAATCCAGCCTAAGCTAAATTCAGCAAATGGCAGGGAAGTAATAAATGGTTCAGCAAAACTCATGGGTAATCCGAATTCAACCAGGCCGTCATATAGGCTGACGACAGCTGTTAAGAAAACAACTCCCCGGTAAATATACGGTGAATGGCTGAAAAATCTTCCGATAAACGTAAGGATAACGAGAACGATCGCTATCGGGTAAAGGAAAACGAGAACAGGAACAGAGTATGCAATGATTTCGTTCAGTCCTAAATTAGAAATAGCAAAACTAACAATGGTAATGAATGTAATCACTGCTTTATAAGAAAAACGTGAAAATCTTTTAGAAAAGAATTGACCACAGGCCACGGTCAGACCAACACATGTTGTGAAACACGCAAGCAAGACAATGACACCGATAAGCAGTGTGCCAATATTCCCGTACATAAGATCAGCAGCAGCAGACAATACCATACTTCCACTTTCGTAAGTGCCTTCAGAGGCCATTTTCGTCCCAATCCAGCCAATACAAATGTATACAGCAGTAAGTCCTGCTGCGGTTACTAATCCAGCTTGCACAGAACGGTATGTGATTTCTTTAGGGCTTGTAACACCACGCTCCCTTAAAGCTGTGATTACTATAATCCCAAACGCAAGAGCTGCGATAGCATCCATTGTTAAGTAACCTTCAATGAACCCTGAGGAAAACGGCTGACTGCTGTATTTTTCTGCGGGCGGCTGTGCTTGACCGTCAAGGAGAAAAAAACTGCCAATGACTAAGCCGATAATGGCTATAAACAAAACGGGAGTTAAATACTGTCCCACTGTATCAACAAGCTTACTTGGATTTAAACTTGTGATAAAGACAAGTATAAAGAAAACAATAGTAAAGAGCAGTAAGCCTGTCGCAGTTATTCCCCCTGTCCAGGGAGCGATACCCATCTCAAATCCCACGTTGGCAGCTCTGGGAATCCCGAAGAACGGACCGATTGCTAAATAAATAATAGATGTAAAAATAATAGCGAACATGGGATGAACTCTTCCCGCTAATTCGATCGCACCGTTTTTTACAAGGGAAATGGCAGCTACCGTAATGATTGGAAGCCCTACGCCAGTAAGAACAAAGCCGATAATCGCCGGCCAGTAAGAAGTCCCGGCTTCCATTCCTAAGCTTACCGGGTATATTAAATTACCCGCTCCAAAAAACAGAGCAAACAGCATAAATCCAATGAATACAGTATCTCTTTTTTTCATGATGTATTACCTCTCAAAAGTTTTAAATTTGCCAGAAAGCGCTTCTTATATGGGTTGAAGAAGACAATTAATTCCAATAATAAGCTAGACGTCACTTTTGTCACAGCCGTAATCGTACCAATGTCAAAAAATTATGTCAATGTATTTGTTAGTAAATTTTGAAAAAATGGTTTAGTACTTTCTGGAAGGTGTATTATAAGGAAAATAGATAACGTAACCTTTATGATTTTACATAGGCGTTTACCGTCTATAGAATGTTGTCATATATAAGTTGTGAACATTAATGGAGAGTTGGTTCTTTTATGATAGATTCATTGTTATTGAATATAACGTTAATAGGGGTCTTGGGAGTCGGTTCCCAATGGCTGGCATGGCGATTCCGTCTTCCAGCGATTGTCATTATGTCAATCGCCGGGCTGCTGGCAGGACCTATTTTTGGCTTAATTGATCCACAGGCAGACTTTGGAGAACTTTTCCGTCCGATAATATCTTTAGCGGTCGCTGTTATATTATTCGAAGGAAGCTTAAACTTGGATATTAAAGAAGTTAGAGGTTTAGGACGACCGGTCTTTCGAATTGTTACGATCGGTGCATTTATTAGCTGGATTGCCGGATCCTTTGCTGCCCACTATGTGGCCGGATTGCCCTGGGCAGTAGCGTTCGTCATTGGCGGCCTGTTTATTGTTACAGGCCCAACGGTTATCCTTCCTTTGCTGAGGCAGGCTAAACTAAAGCCAAGACCTGCCAAAATATTGAAGTGGGAAGGCATTATTATTGACCCGATAGGAGCACTTCTAGCTGTATTCGCGTTTGAAATTATAGAATTTCTAATTGGCCATAACGGCACGATCTCTTCTCTGGTCACCTTTTTCCTTGCTTCTATCTTTGCTATCTTATTAGGTTATGGTATAGGAAAAGGAACAGGCGTTATGTTTGAACGAGGATTCGTCCCTGAGTTTTTAAAATCCCCAGTAGTGTTTGCGGCTGTAATTCTCTGCTTTACGCTGGCGGATGAAGTGACACATGAAACAGGACTGTTATCTGTAACTGCCATGGGGATGACACTTGCCAACATGCGTATCTCCTCAATTTCCGATATGCGTCATTTTAAAGAGAATATTTCTCTATTATTTATTTCTACGATCTTCGTGATGCTTACAGCGTCTTTAAACATGGAAACACTTCTCGAAATATTTAATCTGCAGATTATCGGCTTTGTGCTGCTCATGCTGTTTATCGTCCGCCCGCTGTCGATTTTCTTATCGACTATGGGGACCGATTTAAACAAGTCGGAAAAGCTGCTAGTCAGCTGGATTGCCCCAAGAGGAATTGTAGCACTGACAGTAGCAAGTTATTTTTCAAATGTGTTGCTTGATGCGGGATTTGAAGAGGCTTCTATCTTAATCTCACTTACATTTGCTTTAGTATTTACAACTGTAGTAGCCCACGGCTTTTCCATCGGCTGGCTTTCGAAAAAGCTTGGTTTGTCCATGGAGGGTCCACCTGGAGTTTTAATGGTAGGGGGAAGTCCTTTTACGGTCGGATTGGCCAGTGTACTGGATGAATTAAAAATTCCTGTTTTGATCAGCGATTCCTCATGGGATAGACTAATGAATGCCAGAACAAAAGGGTTAAAGACATACCATGGGGAAATTTTATCAGAGCAGAGAGAATATCATCTTGAGATGACACCTTATGAATACTTGCTGTCAGCAACAGAATTTGATTCTTATAATGCTCTTGTCTGTACGACATTTGTCCCCACATTTGGAAGAAATAATGTGTATCAGCTGAGCTTAGAGAAAAAGGAAAATGGCGATGATTTAGAATCCCTTGGCCGTACAATCGGCGGTAAGGTGCTGATAGGGGAATCAGCTTCATGGGAAGAATTAAATGGTCTCGTCAAGCAAGGATATGTGTTTAGGAAAACAACGATAACTCAGCAATTTAAATATATGGATTATCTGAAGAACATGAATGAGGGAGCTATGATGTTTCTTGTAATAAAGCCTTCTAAGAAAATTGAGTTCTTCACTCGTGAAAGCCAGCCTAAGGTGGAAACTGGGGATGTTATCGTATCCTTAACCCCGCCGAATAAAGAGAAAGAGAAAATTCGTGAGAAAATAGAAAATCAGAGGAATGGAAAGAAATAAAGGAAAGAGTCATTGTAATAGTGAGGATAAATCCGATAGAAAGTTAGAAAGTTGAAGGAAATTCCCTTGTTCCGTTTCCCTTGATAAAGAGAGGCGGGCCTGGGGAAACCACTTGCTTTCCATGGGCGAACGGTGAGCTTCCTCGGGCTTTTAGCCCTCCGGGATCTTCCCCTGTTCTATCCTCCCATAGGAGTCTCGTCGTTTCCCCTGGCCCTTTATGTTTTTTAGAGTAACGGAACATTAAGAGAAAACTATTTCCTTTAGAGCGGTTACTGAAACTACAGCGTTCCGTTTATACCATCAACAGTAAAGAGGCGGGGAAATGGCGAGACTCCTGCATGGAGAAAGAGCCAAGGTGAGATCCGCGAGTGTAACGAGCTATCTCACCGGCTCCCCGCGGAAAGCGAGCTATTTCCCAGCCGCTTTTTTCCTACCCCAGTAAACGGAACAGCCTTTTTCCCTTCTCTGAATTGAGGAGAGAAAGTGAGCTATTATATTCAGTAAACGGAATAGGAGTTTCTCTGGTGATGAGAAGATAGCCAGGAAATTAGAAAAGTCACGATCATTGATCGTGACTTTTTTTATTCAGGTGCTTCTTTGAGCTGCTGCTTTAATTCTTTTAACTGGTCTTCCATTCGCGCCAGATGTTTTTCTGCATTCTCTACATTCCCGCCGTTGGCATCCAGTTTTTCCAAATCTGACTGAATACGGATATAGTCAGATTTCAATGCGGCAATCTCATCTCTTATTTCCTGCTTAGTCAACATCATCACTCCTTTAATTACATTGTAGATTACTAGACACGGTTCAACAAAGATTTGAAAATTCTGAATAAAATATGGTAAAATTTACTCAACACTTTTGCAATAAACTCAGCCAGGGAAATAGTCCAATTTGCAGACCTTCCTTAATTTTAAAAAAGGATCTTCCGACTTCTTATAGAGAAAGTTCTTTAAATTAGTTTCATAAAGGTGTGTCCTGCCAATAATCTTGTCACTAGGCAGACTGGCTACACATAATCTATGAAGCTTTTGATAATTACATATTAAACAGCGATTTTAAAAACGATGGGAGGTAAATAAAGAAACGAAGGGAGATGGTAAACTGGGAGGCGCAAATGTAGCAATTTTCTTAAGATGGCTGAGTAGTGTTAGCAATTTACAAGGAGACGAGTGAGTGTTCCACGGTTTTTAATAGTAAGTGAACAGCAGGGATTTCTTAATAGTATCAAGTGGGGAGAAATGATTTACCATTTATAAAGAGGTTATAGGTAAAAATTCTTATATATTTTTCGGAAAATACTGAGAAATTTGATTATTCGTAACCTTTTTGAAGTATTTGTAACCTTTACGAAAAATAAAAGCCAAATCTTTTAAGGTAGAGGGAAATATGCGGAGTTACAGTCACATATCGGTTTTTAGTCCGTTTGTAGGTTTATCATATGTTATGTAACATTTATAGTAACTAGGCTAAAACCACTTCTGATTCCATCCTTGGTCTATGAAGTTCTATAAGCCGTATAGGAGTGTTTTATACCTATATAAAGATAACTATATCTAGGGGAGGTCTCTTGTGAAATGAAAAAATTTATTTTTTTATCAGTCACAGTTCTATTTTTATTTGTTTTAACGGCATGTGGGTCAAATGATAGTGAAGGCGAAAGTGGAGAAGGCGGGGAAGGGAAATTAGCAGAATTGCAGGAATCGGGAACCGTTACAATCGGATTTGCTAATGAAGAGCCGTACGCCTATGAAGAAGACGGAGAATTAAAAGGGGCCGCAGTGGACATTGCAGCGGCTGTTTTTAAAGAATTGGGCGTAGAGAATATGGATTCTAAGCTGGCTGACTTCAGTTCACTTATTTCCGGGCTTCAAGCCAACCAGTTTGATGTTGTTACAGCAGGGATGGCGATCACGCCTGACCGTTGTGAACAAGCAGCTTTTGGTGAGCCTGAAATGGTTTATGGAGAAGGAATTGTCGTTCAAGAAGGAAACCCTTTAAATATTCATAGTTATGAAGATATTGCCAACAACCCTGATATTAGAGTATCTGTTATGTCAGGTGCAACAGAAGTTGGATACTTAGATACAACTGGTGTAAGTGAAGATCAAGTAAGTACCGCATCAGATATTCCTGCCACGTTTTCTGCTGTACAGTCAGATCGTGCAGATGTAACAACGGCTACAGAAATGACGTTAAAAATGGCATTGGAAACTGTAGATGGACTTGAGTTTGTAGACGACTTTGAACAGCCGGATATTGAAGGCGTTCCAAGCTACGGAGCTGCTGCTTTCAGTCAGGATAATACTGATTTACGTGATGCATATAATGAGAAACTAAATGAGTTAAAGGAAGATGGAACAATCGCTGAATTGTTAGAGAAAAACGGATTTGACCCAGAAAGAAACATGGTAGAAGTGGATGAAGTAACAGCAGAGTCTGTGTGCAGTGGGGAAAATTACTAATTCCATTTTAAGATTTGAGAAATGTTTCATAGGGTCTTCCTCCCATGTTTGAGGAGGAGTGACCCTATGTTTTTTATATTTAGAAAGATTTATGAGTTCACTCTTGTTTAAGCAGGACAATTATAAATGGCAATTCATTTACCAAGATAGGGAGTGATCACTATTAGTGCGATAACAGAAATTTTCCCTCAGTTGATGCGAGGAATTAATGTAACAGTGTCTGTTTTGATTGCATCAGCAATCTTAGGATATTTAATGGCTTTTATTGCCGGTCTCTGCCGTTTATCAAACAATGTGATTATACGTAATATAACTGCCTTTTATGTAGAGATTTTCCGAGGTACTTCATTAATCGTGCAGCTTTTCTGGTTATATTATGCGGTTCCTATGCTGTTTGGAATTGAACTCGGCAGTAACTGGGTGGTTGGTGTTGTAGCGATTGCATTAAACTATGGAGCCTATATGTCGGAGATAGTCAGGGGTGCTATATTATCTGTCGACAAGGGACAATCAGAGGCAGCAACCGCTTTAAATATGTCTAGTTTCCAACGAATGAGGTTTATTATTTTTCCTCAGGCAGTGAGAATGATGCTTCCTGAATTCGGTAATTATTTAATTCAAATGCTTAAAGCAACATCCTTGGTTTTTTTAATAGGTATGAACGATATTTTATATTATGGAAATATTCTACGCAGCAATGATTTATCTCAAGCCCCAACGGTTTACATGCTGTTGCTTGCCTTCTATTTTATCCTTGCGCTGCCAATTATTTGGTTAACTCGTAAGGCCGAAGTCATTTCTAAGAAAGGGGTGGCCAGTTCATGAACCAATGGAGTTGGGAAGTATTCTTCGACGCGCTGCCCTTTGTACTTGAAGGTTTAGGGATAACAATTAGTCTTACATTCACCTGTTACTTATTTGCCCTTATTTTCGGCTTTTTCTGGACTTTTTTGAGGCGAATTCCTAATAAGCCTTTTAACTGGTTAGTAACGTGGATCATGGAGTTTATCCGCTCTACACCACCGCTTATTCAATTGTTCTTTATTTACTATGCGTGGCCGCTCGTCCCTGGAGTGGGGATGACACTCTCTCCATTTACCAGCGCTGTACTTGGTCTTGGGCTTCACTTTAGTACGTACATTGGAGAAGTCTACCGATCAGGGATTGACGGGGTGGATAAAGGACAGTGGGAGGCTGCTAAAGCTCTGAACTTTTCCACAGGAAAGAAATGGACGAAGGTTATTCTGCCGCAGGCCATACCTCCAACAATACCAATGCTCGGTAATTACTTAATCATTATGTTTAAGGAAGTGCCTCTTGCATCAACCATCGGGGTTGTCGGTATTCTACAGATGGCAAATAACTACGGCGCTCAATATTGGACTTATTTGGAGCCGCTGACTATAGTAGCGCTGCTGTTTCTGTTACTAAGCTATCCATCTGCCATTCTTATCAATAAGCTTGAGAAGAAAATGAATCGGCGATTCGATAAAAAACAAGCATTAAATAGCAGCAAAGGAGCGACGACATAATGACAGAGTCTATTGTAAAGTTTCGGGATGTTCATAAATCTTTTGGAGATGTAAAAGTTTTAAAGGGAATCGATCTTGATATTAAACCAGCAGAAAAAGTCGCTGTTATAGGGCCAAGCGGCTCTGGGAAAACAACGATTATCCGAATGCTGATGACTTTAGAGGAGCCCACTTCAGGAGATATCATCGTTGGGGATAAAAACCTCTGGAAGATGGATAAGAACGGTTCCATGGTAGAGGCTAATGAAAAGCATTTAAGAGAAGTGCGCGGTGACATAGGTATGGTTTTTCAGCATTTTAACCTTTTTCCGCATATGACGATTTTGGAAAACTGTATGACAGCTCCTATTCATGTAAAAAAAGTAGATAAGCAGCAGGCAAGACAGCATTCTATTGAGATGCTGAAGAAAGTAGGACTGGGCGATAAGCTGGAAAACTATCCGAATCAATTATCAGGTGGTCAGAAGCAGCGTGTAGCCATGGCAAGAGCTCTGGTTATGCGTCCTAAAGTTATGTTATTTGATGAAGTAACGTCTGCCCTTGACCCTGAGCTTGTTGGAGAAGTATTAGAAGTTATCCGTGACATTGCGGAAGAAGGCGAGATGGCGATGATTCTCGTAACCCATGAAATGGATTTTGCCCTCGATGTTGCGGACAAGGTGTTATTTCTTGACCAGGGGGTCATCGCAGAGCAAGGCACACCTAGCGAAGTAATTGAGCACTCAGACAATGAACGGCTGCAAACCTTCCTTCGTCGTTTTAGAGGGATGTCTTAAGAACACGCAGCAAAAAACCGCTTCCCTGCCAAGGAAGCGGTTTTTTATTGTGGGTGCTGCCACGGTTCTGTTTGAACTTTATAATCTCTCCATGTTAAGAAAATCACCACAATAAAAAGAAAACTGGTCATTTTAAATAGAGTGGCTGTTTCCACAAAGGCGTATATAAAACCAAGAACAAAAGCACTTAACCCGATGCCAAGATCAATAGAGGAGTAGAACATCCCATTGGCAATCCCACTTCTTTCAACGGTCGTTTTAGAAATGACCCAGGCTTGAAATGCAGGCATCATTGAGCCGTAGCCTGCTCCAAACAGAGCGCCGGCTATAACTAAATCCATGTTTGAATCGGCCCAGGCCAGGATCCACATCGCAACAAAGGAGAGGGCAGAGCAAATCATAATCAATTTCCACGGACCATGCTTGTCAAAATACTTGCCGGTGATAGGGCGGGCTAATGTCGCCAATAGTGCATTAAAAAAATAAAAGAGAAACACGCCGTCTAATCCCTGCTCCACACCGAAAATAACGATATAAGTAACGATTGATCCATAGCCGAATGTCGTAAGAAACGTAACTATGGCGGGATATCCGCTTTTTTTCTCAATCAGAGAACCAAAGAAAGAAAAACGCGGCTTCAGCTCGCGATTATGGTATACACTCTCTGGTGTCTGAAAAGAGGTGAAGCCAAATAAAAGGATTGAAATAATGCCAAGGCCAGCCGAGATCCAGACAAGTAAGTTAAAGTCGTAATTCTGATACAAATAAATGCCTAAGCTTGGAGCCATAATCATCCCGATGGTAATGGACAGCCCAAAATAGCCCATACCTTCTCCTACCCGCCGGCGAGGCACCATATCTACGGCGGCCGTCCCGTTGACGGTTGTCGACCATCCCCAGGCCAGTCCGTGGGCGAACCGGATGATTAAGAGTGCCACAACAATCTGTGTAACCGGGTAAAGCAATGTCATCCCAAGTAAAGAGACAGCCCCGATGATGACGAGAAGCTTTCGTTTCTGTGTCATTAAGATATGCCCAGTTATAGGGCGAATGAGAATAGCGGCAACAGAGAACATTGTTGTGACCAGTCCGATTTGCAGCCCGCTGCCTCCAATAGATTCTATGTAAGGCGGGAGGTTAGGTAAAAGCATTTGAAAGCTCATAAAGGTGAACAAGTTCGCCAGTATTAAAAAGATAAACGGCCTTGTCCATAATTTATTGGAAGCTTGCTCCATAAATATTTCATCCTTTCTTAAAGAAGTGAAACAGATAAAACCCGCTATGTAAGATAGCGGGATTTTTAAAAGTGTTCTATACCGTTTTGCGTTCCTGCCATTCCTCATAAAAATGACTGATTATAGCTTTTATAACGGCATAAGTAGGGATGGCAAACAGTAAGCCTAAGAACCCGGCAAGACTTCCGGCGGCCAGAATAACGGTGATCACCGTTAATGGATGGATGTGTAAAGCCTTTCCCATTACATTAGGAGAGATAAGGTTACCCTCTATCTGCTGAGCGATTAAAGTGATAATGGCTACATATACAGCCATAATTGGATCCTGGAACAGCGCGACAAGTATGGCTGGCAGAACGCCGATAAATGGTCCAATAAACGGGATAACATTCATTAACATTGCGAATAGTGCCAGTGTTAAAGAATACTCCAAACCGATAATTAGGTAACCGACAAGCAGGATAATCCCGACAAAGACACTGACGGTTAATTGACCGATGATAAAAGAGTGAAGCGTATGGTCAAGGGAGTGGGCAAGTTTTCTAAAACTCGCTGCAGCTCTGGGCTTAAGATACTGTGTAATAAACGGCACGAGTTTCTCTCCATCTTTCAGCATAAAGAAAAGGAAAAATGGGATTAGCACAAGCCCAAGCACAAAGCTTACAATTTGACTGATTACATTTACAATAACACCGGGAACAGCATCCAGTGAGCTTTGCAGCCATTCTGTAACTTTGTCCAGCGAATCCGTAAATTGGCTCGGAATAATGTCCTGGTTCTGCTGCCATAACGTAATTGTTTCCGTAATCATATCCGCCATCCGCGGAATATTATCAACAAGCCGGGAAAACTGCTCCTGTGCAATCGGAGCGATAAACTGTACGATGATATAACCGGCCAGTATAAATGCCAGGAACACACCAAGGATTGCCAGAAGACGCGGCACCTTATAATGTTCTAACAATTGCATTAACGGCCGTGAAATGTAAAATAAAATTGCACCGCCTATCAGCGGAAAAGCAATAGCCGCAGCATATGTAAGGAATGGCTGAAAGAAAAAGCTAATTTCATGAAGAAGCAAAATAAATAAACTTAGTAAAATACCGACCACTAACACTTGAAACCAACGTTTATGAATCATGAACTCACACCTTCGCCTAAAAAATTTGTTAACAGGCGTTACCCTTTTTAAGGAAGCAATAACCAAAATCTACTACAGTAAAGTATACAATAAGAAAGAAGGTTTAGCTCTTAAGAATAACTGAAACTTTAGTATAATGGTCAAAAAGAGACTTCGTACACAAAAGCATCAGAAAGGATGATTTTTAATGAAAAAAGAATTACTTCGAAGATTTATGGATTATGTAAGAATAGATACACAGTCTGATTTAAACAGTGAAGAGACACCTTCCACTGCAGGCCAATGGGATCTGGCTCGAAAACTTGTAGATGAACTAAACGAAATGGGAATGGAAGATGTTACGATAGATGACCATGCTTACGTCATGGCGACCCTTCCAGCTAATACCGAGACATATGTCCCGGTTGCTGGGTTCTTAGCCCATATCGATACAGCTACAGATTTTACCGGGAAAAATGTAAATCCTCAAGTAGTGGAGGACTATGATGGCGGGGATATTCAATTAAATGAGAAGGTGACACTATCGCCGGCAGATTTTAAAGAACTTTCTACATACAAAGGCCATACGCTCATTACTACGGATGGAAATACACTGCTTGGAGCGGACAATAAAGCGGGAATCACGGAGATTATGACCGCCATGAATTATCTTATTCAGCACCCGCAAATTAAGCACGGGAAAATCCGTGTCGGCTTTACGCCGGATGAAGAAATCGGAAAAGGCCCTCATAAATTTGACGTAGAGCGATTTGGAGCAGACTTTGCTTATACGGTCGATGGCGGACCGCTTGGAGAACTGCAATATGAAAGCTTCAATGCGGCTGCTGCCAAGATTAAATTTTATGGAAACAGCGTTCATCCGGGGACAGCGAAAGGAAAGATGGTCAACGCTTCTAAGATAGCCGTGGAATTTATTCATAAGCTGCCTGAAGAAGCAGCACCCGAGCATACAAGTGATTACGAAGGGTTTTACCACATTGTTTCTTTTAATGGAGATGTAGAAAAAGCAGAGATTTACTGTTTAATCAGAGATCATGATAAACAGAAATTTGCAGAGAAGAAAGCTGAATTAAATGCAATTGTCCAGGATTTACAGATCAAATACGGAGAGTCTGCCGTTGAGTCAGATCTTGAAGATCAGTATTACAATATGAGAGACAAAATTGAACCGGTAAAAGAAATCGTGGATACAGCACGGCAGGCAATGGAAAACCTCGGCATTCCTCCTATTATCGAGCCGATCCGGGGAGGCACGGATGGTTCACAGCTTTCCTATATGGGATTGCCGACTCCAAATATTTTTACCGGCGGGGAAAACTTTCACGGAAAATATGAATACATTTCGTTAGAGAATATGGAAAAAGCATCGCGCGTAATTGTAGAGATTAGCCGTCTTCTTGCGGATGGAAGCTTCAAACTAATGAATAGATAAGCCGCTGCTTTCGCATAATGAAGGAAGGGAAAAGGTTTATAAAAAATAAATTGACAAATTGCGCTTCCGTGCTATGATAAGAAAAGAATATAGCGATTCCAAAGGGGAGTAGCTTTAAACAGTAAAGTCGTCATGACGGGAGAAATCCCCGGCTTTATTGGCAACGGACGTTGTTAGCGAGACCTTTACCCACGTTTAAGGGTAAAGGTCTGTTTTTTTGATCTTTACCTTCGTGGTAGGGATCATTTTTTTTGAAAAAAAGGAGAGAAAAAGATGGACGCACAGTTATTGATCGAGTATGGGTGGGTATTACTAGTACTCGTTGGTTTAGAAGGAATCCTTGCTGCTGATAACGCCCTTGTTTTGGCGATCATGGTAAAACATTTGCCGGAAGAACAGCGTAAAAAAGCCTTGTTTTATGGACTATTAGGAGCATTTGTCCTGCGTTTTGCCTCATTATTTGTTATTTCTTTTCTTGTTGATGTATGGCAGGTGCAGGCCATTGGTGCCGCGTACTTATTATTCATTTCAGGTAAGCACTTATATGATAAGTGGCGAACAAAGAATATTGTGGAAGACAACCCAGGGGAACATATTGAAGATAAGAAGGAAGGGTCCAGCTTCTGGATGACTGTAGTTAAAGTGGAGCTTGCCGACTTAGCCTTTGCTGTTGATTCAATTTTAGCTGCGGTTGCCCTCGCTGTCGTACTCCCGGAAACACCTCTTCCTAATGTCGGAAGTCTTGATGGCGGTCAGTTTGCTGTTATATTGACCGGCGGAATGATCGGTATTATTATTATGCGGTTTGCAGCCAACGTATTTGTTAATCTGCTCCATTCTCGTCCGGGCTTAGAAATCGCGGCCTTTGTTATTGTCGGTTGGGTTGGGGTTAAACTGGTAGTCTATACACTGGCTCATCCGAACATTCAAATTTTAGACCAACACTTTGCTCATTCAACAGCGTGGAAGATTACTTTCTATACCGTCCTTGTTGGAATTGCCGTTGCAGGATGGTTTCTATCAGGTAAAAAGAAAGCTGAAGCTTAAGTGGGAAGAGGCTGCCGAGAATTCTTCGGCAGCTTTTTCAATTTTAATCGAGCTTCTGATACTTGAGCAGAAATACCACTTTATTTGTGAAAATTTGGTATAGTTGTGAAAAAGAATACGAAAGGAGAGGATATGGATGGGAAAAGCTGCGAATAACTCTGCCGACCAGTTTATATATGTGAAAAATCGTATTCATATGCTCAATCAAGTCGTATCCACGATGGATCCTGAACAAATAGATATGGACGATTACAATCGCGTACTGGAAATGCTTGAACAGCTGCATACGAAAATGGCACGCTTTAAAAAAGATTGGGAAGACAGTAATGGGGAGTGAATGGTTTATGACACAGCATCATTTTCATTTAAAAGCCGATTGGCCCGGCGGCCGCAATGAAGTCGGGTACATTGAAGCAGATAAACTGAAGACGGAAATTTCCATTCCGAAAGAAATGGATGGACCAGACGTAGGGACAAACCCGGATGAAATGCTGCTTGGCGCTGCGGCTACCTGCTATATTATCAGTCTGGGAGCAATGATAGAGAGAGCGCGGCTGCCTTTAGCGGAAATGAGCATGGACTCTGAAGGAATTGTGGACGTAACAGATGGGATCTTCACCTATGAAAAAATTATCCACCGTCCAAAAGTTTTCCTTAAGAAGGATGCCGGGGAGCGAGACTTGAAAAAATTAAATCAGCTCGTGGAAAAAGCAGAAACGAGCTGTATGATTTCAAAAGCAATTGCCGGCAATGTGGAGCTTGAGCTTCAGGCGGAAACAGGCATTAAATAAAATCCCACGCCTTGGGGCCTCCGATAAGTTAGTTTTTCATTCTAACTTTTGGGGGCAGCACCAGGGCATGGGATTTTTTTATAATAAATAGACTCTAGCTTCATATGGAGCTAACTTAATAGAGCTCGTTTTTTCTTTCGAGACTGCTTGGTTGGAAAGCAGCAGGTCGTCCGTTTTCAATGGATCGCCACTTTCAAAAACAGCAGGTTCTCCCGTTAAATTGGTAAGAATAAGCGCTTCTTGATCATCAAGAGTTCGTGTATAGGCGTAGACTTGTGGGTGCTCTGGATCAAGCAGGTTGTAAATACCGTAAGTAAACAGTTCATACTTTTTCTTAAGCTTGATCAGCTGCTTGTAATAAGAAAGAATAGAATCTTCGTCCTGCTGCTGTTTAGCAACATTGATTTCTTTATAATTTGGGTTCACTTTTATCCATGGGGTGCCCTTAGTAAAGCCAGCCTGCGGTTCGTCGCTCCACTGCATCGGGGTACGGCTGTTATCACGCGAAGTGCTCCATAGAATAGGCAGAACTTCTTCGTCTGTAAACCCATCTGCTTTTTTGAAATTGTAAAGGTTTTTTGCAGCTACGTCATCGTAATCCGCGATAGAAGGGTAGGCGACATTCGTCATGCCGATCTCCTGTCCTTGATAAATAAAAGGTGTCCCCTGCATGAGAAAATACATCGTGGCCATGGAAGTTGCACTTTCATACCAGTAGTCTTTATCATTTCCCCATGTAGAAACGACACGGGCTTTATCATGATTCTCAATAAACAGAGCATTCCAGCCGTCATTTTCCAAGGCCTTCTGCCAGCGGGTGAGAGCCTCTTTAAGTCCAACAACATCAAGCTGCTGCTCTGCCTCCTGATCCCATAAATCCAAGTGCTCAAACTGAAACACCATATCCATTTTGCCTTCCTTGCCGACCCATTTGTATGCTTCTTCCGCACTAACGCCATTAGCTTCCCCTACAGTTAAGGCACTTTTCTTTCCGTACGTTTTGTCCTTGAATTCATGCAAAAACTCATGAATGCCCTCCTGATTCATATGCATATCGAAAGACGACACGTAAGGCTTGCCTTCAGGATTCGGAAGGTCAGGGAATCCTTCCCGCTTTTTAATATGGCTGATCGCATCAATTCTGAACCCGTCGATGCCTTTTTCCAGCCACCAGTTGACGGTATCGAATAAAACATCGCGAACCTCTTCATTTTCCCAGTTCAAGTCCGGCTGCTTCCTTGAAAAGAGGTGCAGATAGTACTGATCTGTTTTCTCGTCATATTCCCAGGCCGACCCTTCAAAAATACTCTCCCAGTTATTCGGTTCTTTCCCATCTTTCCCGTCACGCCAAATATACCAGTCGCGCTTAGGGTTCTCTTTGGACGAACGGGACTCAATAAACCACGGATGCTCATCACTTGTATGGTTCAACACAAGATCAATGATCAACTTCATCCCACGCTTATGAACTTCATAGAGGAGCTCGTCAAAATCGTCCATGCCTCCAAATTCCTCAAGAATATCCTGATAATCAGATATATCATATCCGTTATCATCTTTAGGAGATTTATACATAGGGCATACCCAGATAAAATCAATTCCTAGATCCTCTAAATAATCAAGTCGCTCAATCATTCCCTGAATATCGCCGACTCCATCCCCATCAGAATCCTGAAAGCTGCGAGGATAGATTTGATACCCAATAGCTTCTTTCCACCAAACTTTTTCCATTCTAAAACCTCACTTTTAAAAAACGATTATTTTATATTTATTCCATAACCCGTCGTTTGCGCAAACGTTTTCCTAAGCTGTTGTTTCATATCTTAATTGATTGCGTCCTCTTTTACAACATATTTGGCAGATTTTTAACCATGGAAAAGGGGAGAAGTGTCGAAAGTGCGGGGGAAAACTTCGAAAGAACCAGGAGAAGAGCCGAAAGCGAGCGATAGACCGCCGAAAGAGTCCAGAAGCGCTGAAAGGGAGGGGAGAAACGTTGAAAGTGCCAGGAGAAGAGACGAAAGTGAGCGCTAGAGCGTCGAAAGAGTCCAGAAGCGCTGAAAGGGAGGGGAGAAACGTCGAAACAGCCAGGAGACGAGGCGAAAGCGAGAGGTAGAGCGTCGAAAGAGTCCAGAAGAGTTGAAAGGGAGGGGAGAAACGTCGAAAGAGCCAGGAAAAGAGCTGTAAGCAAGTGTCAAAGCGTAGACGTGGGCAATCACCTACTCTGAAATTCATCAAAATCTCCCCTCCTTGGATAAAATCTCCTCTGTTAATAATTTTCCAGAGTGGGTATAATAAGAACAAACGTTCGTAAATATGGAGAGTGAAGGAAATGGATTATTCAGTTTATCCTCGTCATGATGTACTGTGTATTGATATGCGCTCATTTTATGCGAGTGTGGAATGCACTAGGCGCGGACTTGACCCACAAACGGCACTGCTCGCGGTGGTAGGAGATCCGAATCGAAGCGGAAGTATTGTGCTGGCCGCCTCTCCGGCATTGAAGAAAAAGCACGGGATCAGCAATGTGAGTCGTTTTTTCGAACTGCCGGATGACCCTCAGCTTGTGATTGCCCAGGCGCATATGGGAGATTATCTCAAGGTGTCCGCTGAGATTACAAAAATGATTATGAACTATGTTCCGCCTGAAGCTGTTCATGTCTATTCAGTGGATGAGCTGTGGGTAACGATCGATGGACTTGAAAAGTTATATGGTCTCCCGAGAGAGATTGCCCAGATGATTCAGGATAATATCAGGGATCAATTCGGAATTGAATGTGTGATTGGAATTGGTGATAATAAATTTTTAGCAAAAGTAGTGATGGATATTCATTCGAAAAAGGCGAAGGATGGGATTGCGGAGTGCCGTTATGAACATGTAAAGAGTCTATTGTGGCCGATACCGATTGAAGATATTTGGGGTATTGGCTCCCGAATGATGAGGAACCTAAACAGGCTGGGTATCACAACGCTCGGACAGCTCGCTCAGTACCCTTTAAAGTATATGAAAAAGCATTACGGAGTGATGGGAGAGCAGCTTCATTGGCATGCATGGGGAATCGACCTCAGTCCTGTGATTGGTAATTTTACAAAAGCGGACCAGAAAGGGTACGGCCACGGAATTACACTACTGCGTGATTATGCGGGAGATGAACTGTCAACGGTACTTCTTGATTTGTGTGAAGAAGCCTGCCGGCGGGCGAGGAGAGACAGCCGTGCGGGGAGGACTGTCCACCTTTCTGTCGCATATGCAAGTGAGTACGGGGGCGGCTTCAGTCGTTCCATGTCCATCGACCAGCCGACGAATATTACGATGGATATGTACCAAATTTGCATGCGTCTGTTCCGCACATTTTATGACGGGGAGAGCCAGATTCGCCGAACGAGCGTTACGCTGACAAACCTTGAGGAAGACATCGCTACCCAGCTTACTCTTTTTGATGACCGGCCGAAACAAAAAGATATTGGAAAAGTGATGGATGAAATCCGTGATAAATACGGATCGATGGCTATCTTAAGAGCCAGCAGCTTCACGGAGTCGGGGATTACTCCTGATCGAAGCAAGAAAATTGGAGGTCATTATGCTTAAAAGGTTATTTAAAAACCAGAGCAGCGTGCGCTCTGGTTTTTAAAGTGCCCATGTACGAAAGGATGAAGGTTTATAAAGTTTATGTTAATAAGGAGTTACCCTTATTTGCAATAAGCAGCACCAACAATGATCAATAGAATGAAAAGAACTACGATTAACGCAAAACCGCGTCCTCTGCCATATCCGTAACCACCGTAGCATCCGCCATAACCACCGAATCCGCATCCGTAACCCATAACCTCACCACCTTTTTTACTCGATACGTTACTTTATGTGGTGAAAAAGAATTGGGAAAGGCGTTTGTCTATATTTCCGGTAAAAACGTCTATAGATAAAACACACAAAAAAGAGCGATAAAACTGATGATGGTTGCCGTGACCCTGTCTAGATTAAAGAATACATTGGATGGAGGGGGTGAAAAAATGAAAAGAAAAGCTAAGATTAACAGGTTAGCACCGGATTGCTTCGAGGAAGTAATCTGCTGTCCAACAGGCGGTGGACTTTGTCCGCCAAAAGGGCCACCGCAGCCGCAGCCGGCACGAGTGATACGTACAATACCGGGTCCCACCGGTCCAACCGGCCCAACGGGTCCAACCGGTCCGACTGGTGCGGGAGTCACCGGTCCGACCGGAGCCACAGGAGCGACCGGCCCAACCGGTCCGACCGGTGCAGGAGTCACGGGTCCAACGGGAGAAGCGGGAGCCACGGGAGCGACCGGTCCAACAGGACCACCAGGCCCGACAGGCGCAGGAGTCACGGGCCCAACGGGAGAAGCGGGAGCCACGGGAGCGACCGGCCCAACCGGCCCAACCGGTCCAACCGGTCCGACCGGTGCAGGAGTCACGGGTCCAACGGGAGAAGCGGGAGCCACGGGAGCGACCGGCCCAACAGGACCACCGGGCCCGACAGGCGCAGGAGTCACGGGCCCAACGGGAGAAGCGGGAGCCACGGGAGCGACCGGCCCAACAGGACCACCAGGCCCGACCGGGGCAGGAGTCACGGGTCCAACGGGAGAAGCGGGAGTCACGGGAGCGACCGGCCCAACAGGACCACCAGGCCCGACCGGGGCAGGAGTCACGGGTCCAACGGGAGAAGCGGGAGCCACGGGAGCGACCGGCCCAACAGGACCACAGGGAGACCGGGGGCCAACAGGGCCATCTGGAGCGACTGGACCGGTTTCTACGCTTTCGACAAAACCAATTTTATTTGGAGGAACAGTAGGGAGTGGTTTCCAGCGAATTGCCGGTTCTCCTGGAGCCGTATCAAATGCTATCCCTTATGTAACAGCAGGAGCTGGAAATGTAGTAGCTTTCTCTGCAGCTATAAACGTAAATAACCTACAGCCAGGACAGTACCTTTTCCAAGTTACCAGGAACGTTTTTAATAATTCGGTTACTCCTCCGGCCGGGACCATCATATCAACCATAACATTAACAACAGCTACGACCTTAAGTGGAACTATTAAATTTTCAATTCATGCCACAGAGGTTGGTCCACAGCCAGTTTTTGTGTCAAATGGAGGAGCATATGCCGCTGTCCCTGCATCAGTCACATGGACTACAGTCACACCAGGAGATGCTGTTCTTAGAACGGATGCCATTTCTCTTTATGCCATTCCTACCATAACAGCTTCTGCCGTATATACTGTGTTTTTAAGAACAGCAGTTTAAAGTAATAAAGCAGCTATTTCAGTTAAATAGCTGCTTTATTTTTTTATGCTTGCTTTTTTGCTCTTCTGTATTCCCGATATTCAACGTTCCGCTCAGTTCATTGATCCCTAGCTGCCCAAAGTTATTATTCGTTTCTAACTTATCTAATTTTAAATGATCGACGATAAAAATCGGCCCTGAGTTATGGGGAATGGACTCATTTTTACCGGAATTCTGAACCTGCATTTCCAGCTGCTGTACTCTTTTACGCAGTTCAGCTAATTCTTTTTCATATCTGGAGGTCACTTGAACCAGATACTCATCAACAGATTGAAGCAGTTTTGCTGTCAGTTTTTCAAAATCAGCGGATGTTTTATTATGCTTGCTGGCAGATTGCAGTTGCCGAATATGTAGTTTTTGCCTTTCCTGGGCTTGTTCCAGTTGATTGAGCCGGCTGATCAAGTCAGAGACGTTTTCTTTACCTGAGAAAGACTTCCCCATCGTGATCTCTCCTTTCCTGATCAGCCTGCTAAATAAAGAGATATCACTCCAGGGTGATATCTGTGAATGTTTCGGGATGACGTGGATAACTGAGGACCAATAAACCATTGTTAAAGGAGGTATGGAGCTGGCTGCTGTCGATGGCTTCCGGCAGCTCGATGGATCGTTCATGTTCACCGTAAATTCGTTCATTTAAAACAGTGGTAACCCCTTGGAAGGGAGGAATCGATTTTACATTGATTAAGAGTTTTGAACCTGTACAGGAGAGGTGAAGGTCCTCCTTACGTACCCCTGGCACTTCAATAATTACGACGATATGGGTATCTGTAATGTAAATATCCGATCTTGGAAAATCCCTTAACCTCAGGTCATCATCCGGCTCATCCTTTATAAAATTATCTACGAAAGGATTTTTGCTTTCTTTATCAAAAATACGAGTCCAAAATTCGCTGTTTCCTTGATATTGCTGAGCCACTTTCATCCATTCCTGCAAACGATCCATCTCCATGTTTTTCTCCTCCTTACCAGAAAATGAAAGCCATTAAACCTGAATGGTATAAGGCTGGGATGGGTTAGCCACCTGGTCCTGATCACTTACATCAGTGTCCAGTACCCCGTTTAATATAGTGGAGCAGGCTGGAGCGCAATCTCCAAGTGAAAAGTTGGCACCAAAGTATTTAGAGTTTGCCGTATGGCTATTATGAACGGTCGCTCCAATATCAATATTTCCGTTTTGGGTGACCCCGTTCGTTTTCATATTAAAAATGTTAATTAAAAAAGGCATGAATGTTTCCTCCTTTCCTTAGAACTGACCGGAATTCGTATTGGTAGGGTTGGCGATTTCGCCTTGATCATTTAAGTCTGGATCTATAAAGACATTCTCCATTCCTGAGCTGGCAGGTGCCATATCACCATATGATGAGTTCTGTCCCTGGGATTTCGTATTTGCGGTTGGAGAGTTATGAAAGCTTTCCCCAATATTAAAGGAACCGTTACTGGCAATACTGTTCACTTTAATGCTGAAAATGTTAACAAAGGATGCCACGGATATCCCTCCTGATACTCGATACGGTTACTATATGCAGCTGTTGGGCAGACGTGTAAGGTTAACGAGAAAAAGAAAAGAAACAGCCCCTGTAACACACACAGCGGGCTGTTTCTTTTTTACCACCAGTAAGGATAAAAAGGACCAAAACGTCTGATTCCAAAGAAAGGAAAGCCGAACAAGCCAAAGGGACCGAAAAACGGAAAGAACAAACGGCTCTCTTCTTCGTTCATTCCCTCAGCCTGCTGGCCTTGCTGTCCTTGATGGCCGGAAGGCATTAAAAGATACATATTGTTGTTATCATAACTGTGTAACAATCCTGTATGCATTCCGCCTTCATTGGTTTCAACCTGGACCATTTGATACAGGTGCTTGCGACAGAAGTCCTTGACAGACTGGCTGTTTGCCTCATGTTCCGCCCTGTAATCTGTACTCGGATAATAATAATCGTACATGGATACCCCTCCTTTAAATTCCTCGGTATCTTATGCAGAATTATAAAAATAGGTGAATTATGATTGTAGAGGGGAATGCTGTCTATCCGGTTTCCAATTTTGAATTTTAAAATGGTCATTTTTCAAAGTAATGATTTCTTTAGAACTTGAGGAATAGGCGGTTTTCTTAGTATGGGTCACCAGTTCACTAATTAAAGGGTTACACCTTTGAGCACCTTTAATAAGCAGCGGAACGCCTAAGCTGTCAATTCCCAGTCCTCTCGATAAACCTCCTCCAATCGTCATGACAAAAGGAACAGTAGGAGAGGTATTTGAAAAGATAATCCGCTCTTTCTCTTGAAATAATTCAAATAACATCAGGCTCAAATCCTCCAGGGCAGGTACGAGAAACTTACACGATTTTCTTCCTATCGTGTAAACACGGTCGCCGTTTTCATCTTCTCCGTGAAAAATTAAACGTCCGAAGTCTTTTTTTGTAAGCTTGTTAAAGTAAGGAACATTGAGTATTTCCTCTTTAGACAGGTGGGGAGAAGGTTTTAGCAATCCTAAATGAAAGGCAGCAGCTAGAGAAGTAGTATGGGTGCCGCCGTAGTCATTGTAAATATATATCATAGTCAGTCACCTGAATTCATGTTTGATACTATGTAGTGTTCAACGCCGAGTACTGATTTATACAGGGTGAATAACAAAGCTCTCCAGAAGCGCATATACATAAAGTCATAAAAAAGAGGGAAAGGATGAATGAAAATGCCAGCCATAATAGGACCTTATTGTATTAATAGTGTGAGCGGTGGAACTTTAAATATGGGGGACTCTTTTTATATTTCTCCACGAGAAACAGGGGAAACTTTTGTAGGTTCAGGTTCTTTAAATACAGGGAACTTTATAAGAAGTTTAAATGGAGTAAGTGTGTCGTCTCCCATTCAGCCTGTTGGAGGAAAAGGTAATATAGTCAGTCCTACCTGAAACGAAAAAGCGGCGAAAGAAAATTTTCTCTCACCGCTTTCTTTATTTAAAATTCAGGCCTACCTAAAACGATAACTAATAAAATAAACATGATTCGAATAAGCAGGTCTTCGGTGACAGTTTTTAGTAAAAGGATAAAAGCCACCCCGAGTACCGGATTATCTTCTTCTACGATAAGGATGGTAATAATCTCCAATAATGGTATTACATAATCAATAGCATCAAATTCATAAGCCATAAAATATCCCCTTCTCTTATAGCCAGATTATGAAGGAATAGGGGAGGCGTGATAGTGAGAAATAAAGGAGAAGTAATGATCACCTTTTTAAAAGAACGGCATTAATTTCTCCGCCGATTAACACGACAAGGGCAGAAATATAAAACCAAATCATTAAGATAACCAATGTTCCCAGGTTCCCGTATATAATGGAATAATCCGTGAAACTAATATAATAAGAAAAACCTAGAGAAGCCAATTGCCAGCCAATCGTTGAAAAAAGTGTCCCAGGTAGGACGTCTCTAACACGCAGCGTGATGTTTGGGGCAGCGAGATAAAGAAAACTGAAGATCCCCATTAATACAAGAAAGCTTATCCCCCAACGAAAGATATTCCAATCATTTAAAAAAGTGACCGATACATTAAAACTGGAGATCATAAAGACTCCGATCGTCTGACCAAATACAGATAAAGCCAATGAAATGGTGACCCCAAGCATTAATCCCATCGTTATAAAAAGGGCGATGGCGATTGATTTCTTTAGGCTTCTATTTTCCAGAACTTGAAATGAAGTGTTCAATGTTCTGATAAGGGCACTCATTCCCATAAACGCCAGCCACAAAGTCACAATCATGGATATGGAGAGTAAATCGCCTCTTGTGTTCTCCAGCACTGCGTAAAGATTTGTTTCAATTAAATTCATTAAACTTGCGGGAGCATAAGGCTGGATGATTTCCAAAACATTTCCTGGAGAAATCGGCAAAAGACGCAGTACGTGAAACAAAAGAATGAGAAAAGGAAACAAAGCAAGCAGTAGATAATATGCCAGCTGAGCCGCCATATCAAATATTTTATGCTCCCGGGAACGGGATATTAAGGAATGTATAAATACAGCAGGCTTCATTAAAAAATCTCCTTTCACATCGCAGTATCTAAATAATAATTATAAAAATACTATAAATTTTTTATCCCGTAATTTTTAATCGGCCACAGCAATTTATTAAATAATACAGGGAGTATATGAGCAAAATAAATGTAATATTAGTTACAAGCTAAAAAAGCATAAACAAGGTGGCAGAAAGATGAAGTATATTTATGTTTTGCTCGCAACCGCTGTCTTATTATTTGTGTCGGCAGATCAAGCCTTGGCTCAGGCTTCTGAGCAGACACACTCAAGATATTTTTATGAAAATAAGGGAACGGCCATATGGGACGTGGCTACTCCTTCTAAGTCCATAGCGATTACATTTGATGACGGTCCCAGTGATTATACGCCACAGATTTTAGAGGTGTTGGACCAATACAACGCAAAGGCTACTTTTTTTGTAGTTGGTACAAGAGCAAAGGAAAACCCGGAGATTCTTAAACAAACTTCTCTTGCCGGCCATGAAATAGCCAACCATACGTATGATCATGGGACATTAAAAGGAGTAACTTCCAAAGTCATTCAGCATGATCTGAATAAAGCAAACGAAGTGATTAAAGGAATTACAAATAAGGAAGCTCAATTGTTTAGACCTCCAGGGGGGTATTATAATGATCGGATCGTTGAAACGGCTGATCAGGAGGGGTTTAAAGTTGTCATGTGGTCATGGCATCAGGATACGTATGATTGGAAACGTCCGGGAGCTGACAAGATTGCGGCAAAAGTTCTGTCAAATGCCCGTAATGGCGATGTCATTCTCTTTCATGATGGGGGAGGAAACCGATCTCAAACCGTGATGGCTTTAAAACAAATTCTGCCGGAGCTGCAAAAACAAGGATATAAATTTGTAACGGTTTCTGAATTGCTGCAGCTCGATCCAAGGTATCAATTTCTTGATCGGTTAGCGGTAAATAAGGTTATGGAATAAAGAATTACTTCAAACTGCAAAACTAAGGAAGGGATTGATTTTAGTTTGCGCCAGATCCCCTATTATCTAATAGGAGTGTACAGTATCCCGGATATTTTCTTTCTTTAGGATAGGAAATATCAAAATACAACAATCATCCTAAAAAACCTGTTCAAAAAATGAACAGGTTTTTTACATCTCCTCAGCTTCTTTTTCAAATTGTACGGAAAAGCTCTTTTAGTGTTTTGCCCATTGTTACCACACCTATCAAACCGGATAAGCCTAAAAACACCCAGAAGGTGCTTATATACATATGTGGTGAGCTAAAGAAACCGGCTGCCATTCCAAACACGATAATGGCTGCTAAAACAACCTTCATTCTCACAGCTCCTTAAAAAAACGGTTAATATACTTACGATATCCCCTTTAGGATAGTTTCAATGCAATTTAACAATTCATAGAAGGTCTTTATGTGCTTTAAGCAATCTCTCACAAACTAAACCCTAATGGATTGCGATATTGCCGTATTTCTATTATATTAATAGTAATACAACTAAATAAATTCCTTCGGGGTCGGGTGAAAGTCCCAGCCGGCGGTAATGAACGTTAAGTTCCGAGCCCGCGACGGGGAAGCAGCAGCTATTTGCGTTTCCCCCTGATTTGGTGAATATTCCAAAGCCGACAGTGAAAGTCTGGATGGGAGAAGGAAGCAGAACGCCTCTGGTACGAATTTTCTGGATTTGTGCCCTCTATTAGGCGTACTTTCATAATGAATGATTTATCAAACTGCCCTGGAGAAGTGTATCTTCTTCGGGGTTTTTTATTTTCTTAAAAGCGGAGGTGAGCCAATGGAACGCGATCAAAATTACATGCGAATGGCTTTAGAAATGGCGAAAACGACGGTCGGCCAGACAAACCCTAACCCATCAGTGGCCGCCGTTGTTGTACGAAATCACCAGGTCGTCGGTCTCGGTGTCCATGTAAAAGCGGGAGAGCCTCATGCTGAAGTTCACGCTTTAAAAATGGCTGGAGAAAAGGCAAAGGGAGCTGATATTTACGTGACTCTGGAGCCGTGCAGTCATTATGGAAAAACTCCTCCATGTGCCCAGGCAGTGATTGATGCCGGAATTAAGCGGGCGGTTATTGCTTCCAACGATCCCAATCCTAAAGTAAGCGGAAGAGGGATTGAGCTGATGAAACAGTCAGGTATTGAGGTCGTGGCGGGTATATTGCAAAAAGAAGCTGACGAGCTTAACACCGATTTCTTTCATTTTATACAGAAGAAACGTCCCTATGTAAGGCTGAAAACAGCAATCAGTATGGATGGGAAAATCGCGACTTCTACTGGAGAGAGTCAGTGGATAACAGGTGAAGATGCGAGAAAAGACGGCCACATGTACCGTCATCAGTCGGCCGCTATTTTAGTAGGAGTGAATACAGTTTTAATGGACAATCCTAAATTAACGACCCGTCTTGAAGGAGGCGGAAAACAGCCGGTCCGCGTTATCCTGGACACTCACCTCCGTACACCGCCGGCCGCTCAGCTCATTGCTGATAATTCCGCTCCTACCTGGATTTTCACAGGGGCACAGGTGGCTGACGAAAAGATTGATGCTTTTCCATCCAAGTCCCATGTAGAAGTAATAAAGCTGGAAACAGAGCAGATTGAGATAGAGGATGTGCTTAAAGTTTTAGGAGAAAGAAACATGACTTCCTTACTTGTTGAAGGAGGAGCAACTATCGCAGACGCGTTTGTCCGCAGCGGTAATGTGGATGAGGTAGTCATTTATATGGCTCCTATGGTGATCGGCGGTAAAGAAGCATTGACCTCCGTTGCTGGAAAAGGGATAAGCAGTTTAAAAAGCGTAGAAGAGTTCGAATTTACCTCTACCGAAATGGTCGGAAAAGATATAAAAATTACAGCAGTGAAAAGGGAGGGACATTAATTGTTTACAGGAATCATCGAAGAAATAGGCACAATAAAAGGAATCAAAACGAAAACCGAGGCTATGGAAATCAGTATTCAAGCGAAAGATATCTTATCGGATATCAACTTAGGAGACAGTATTTCCATCAACGGCGTGTGTTTAACCGTAACCAGTTATACTGATCAGAGTGCTGAGTTTGATATTATGCCTGAAACTTACCGCGCGACCAGCCTGCATGAGTTAAAGCAGGGGAGTAAAGTGAATCTGGAGCGCGCGATGGCTGCGGGAGGCCGCTTTGGCGGTCATCTTGTTTCCGGTCACATAGACGGAACTGGACAAATCGTAAGCAAGAAGCCGGAATCCAATGCGGTGTATTATGAAATAGAGTTACCTGATGAACTTATTCATTATTTTGTATATAAAGGGTCTATTGCTGTTGACGGGACAAGCCTGACCGTATTTGTGGTCAATGAGAACAGAGTGACAATTTCACTGATTCCTCACACAATGGACCATACGGTTTTAGGAGATAAAGAGCCGGGGGACCGGGTCAATATAGAATGTGACATGATTGGGAAATACGTTGCTCATTTTCTCGGACAGGAGAAAGAGACGAAGCAGTCAAACATGTCTAAAGAATTTTTAAGAGAAAATGGATTCGCATAATGGAAGGAGCCTCCCTATGTTCGATACAATTGAAAAAGCTATAGAACGGCTGCAGCAGGGAAAACTGGTCATTGTCTGTGATGATGAAGACCGTGAAAATGAAGGAGACTTAATCGGACTCGCAGAACATGTGACACCGGAAATGATTAATTTTATGATCACTCGAGGCAGAGGCCTTGTTTGTACACCGATCACCGGAGGGTTAGCGGAAAAGCTTGAGCTGCTGCCGATGGTGAACAATAACAGCGACCCGCACGGTACTGCTTTCACTGTAAGCATTGATCATAAAAAATCAACGACAGGGATTTCAGCAGATGAACGGGCCATGACCATTAAAGAACTGCTGAACCCAGAAGTAAAACCAGAGGATTTTCAAAAACCAGGCCATATCTTCCCGCTGATTGCTAAAGAAGGCGGAGTGCTCAGAAGAGCCGGCCATACAGAAGCAGCAGTAGACCTTGCTGTACTAGCGGGAGCTAAGCCGGCTGGAGTAATTTGTGAAATCATTAAGGATGACGGTACGATGGCACGTGTGCCTGATTTACGGGAAATGGCTGATGAATTTGATATTCCTATGATTACTATCGCTGATCTAATTCAGCACCGTCACCGGCACGAAGATCATGTAAAACGCGAAGTGGAAATCAAGCTTCCGACAGAATACGGAGACTTCCGTGCTGTAGCATACAGCAATGATATTGATAATAAAGAACACATTGCTTTAATTAAAGGTGAAGTGAAACAAGGAGAGCCTACTCTCGTACGTGTTCACTCCGAATGCCTCACAGGAGATGTGTTTGGATCTTACCGCTGTGACTGTGGGCCGCAGCTTCACAACGCATTACGTCAGATTTCAGAGAACGGACATGGTGTGCTGCTTTATATGCGTCAGGAAGGCAGAGGCATTGGACTTCTGAATAAAATGTTTGCCTATAAGCTGCAGGAGGAAGGGTTAGATACAGTAGAAGCTAATGAAAAACTGGGCTTTGGCCCTGACCTGCGGGATTATGGAGTCGGTGCTCAGATCTTACGAGAACTCGGTATCTCCAAAATCAAGCTGCTGACCAACAATCCGAAAAAAATTTCAGGACTAAGCGGCTACGGCCTCGAAGTCGTCGAACGAGTTCCAATTGAAATGCCATCACGAAAAGAAAACGAACTCTACCTCAAAACAAAACAATCCAAAATGGGCCACCTCTTTCATTATTAGGTAGAAAAGTGGAGAGGGGCCGTTTAGGCCTGAAACGCATAAGCAAAACCATGTAGTTGCGGTTTATGCCACGCAATGGGTTTGCTTATGACGCGAAGGCCTGCCCCTCGGAACTGGCCAGTAGAAAAGCGGAAGTGGCCTGGTAGACACGACACGCATAAGCAAAACAGAAAGATTGAACGACAAGAAGGAAATTTAAAAAGATGAAAAAATTAAAGGAGCGAATAAATTATGGTAAAAAAGCTGGAAGGTAACTTAGTAGGCAGCGGATTAAAAGTAGGGATCGTTGTCGGGCGATTCAACGACTTTATTACAGGACGTCTTTATGAAGGGGCAGTAGATGCTCTAAAACGACACGGAGTAGATTTAGATGATGTGGAAGCGGCCTATGTGCCGGGAGCTTACGAAATTCCTATGGTTGCCGGTAAAATGGCAAACTCAGGAAAGTATGATGCTGTGATTACGCTAGGAGCCGTTATTCGCGGATCTACTCCTCACTTTGATTATGTATGTGGAGAGGCGGCCAAAGGAATTTCTCAGGCTTCCATTCAGAGCGGTGTTCCTGTAATCTTTGGTGTAATTACAACTGATACAATTGAACAGGCTATTGAACGTGCAGGTACAAAAGCTGGAAACAAAGGCTGGGAAGCAGCGACAGCAGCGATTGAAATGGCTAACTTAAACCGCCAGTTTGAAGTTTAAGATTAGTTTCAGTTCGGGCCTGCAACTGAACATGTGTAAAATCCTCTAAGCTGACTTAGGGGGTTTTTCATATGTGATTTGATTAGACCCCTTTAAAGTAGGGTATTTTTAATAGGTGAAACCAATTTGTTTTCATACTAGATAGGCAATATGTTTTAGTGAGAGTTGTTTTCGGAAAGCGCTATGATCAAAAAACAACCCCGCTGTATGCTCGGGAAATTGAATTACATAGCTTTACTGGTTTCTTATTCTGACAAGAACTTTATATGAGCCCCAAAAATGACAGAAGAAGCTCAAATGAAACGATTGAAACATTTGAAGTAGTAAATGATTGAATAGGAGGAATAACGATGACAACACATCAGCATAATTTAGAGAAATATGCCACATTAGCTTTGAAAAAAGGAGTGAACCTGCAAAGGGAGCAGGGGCTGCTTATTAACGCTCCTGTAGAAGCGGCAGATTTTGTCCGTATTATTACTGCGAAAGCTTACGGAATGGGAGTAAAGAATGTTCACATTGAGTGGAATGATGAAATGGTAAGCTATATGAAGATGAAAAATGCGCCGCTCAGTGTTTTGGAAGATTTCCCTAAATGGAAAGTTGATGCACTGGAAGGAATGGCGAAGGATGGGTACTCCATTCTAACCGTTTATGGGCCGAACCCGGATTTATTAAAGGGCGTAAACCCTGAAAGAATCTCAAAAGCAACGAAAGCGAGCGGTGAAGCTCTAAGCAGCTACCGTGATTATTTGATGAATGATAAAGTAACATGGTCTATCGTCGCCTATCCTCAAGAAGCTTGGGCAAAAAAAGTGTTTCCAGAAGAATCGGCGGAAAAAGCGATAGAGAAGTTGTGGGAGCAGATTTTTAAAATTACCAGAGTAGATCAGGACGATCCTGTAGAAGCCTGGGAAAAGCATAACGAAACACTGAGAAAAGCACGAGAGTTTTTAAATCAGAAACAGTATAAGCGTTTGCATTATAAAGCTCCGGGCACTGACTTGACAGTTGGTCTTGTGGAAGATCATATCTGGCATGGAGGCTCTACTAAATCAGAGAAAGGGGTAGAGTTCAACCCCAATATGCCGACAGAAGAGGTCTTTACTATGCCGCATAAATACGGAGTACAAGGTACGGTTAGCAGCACAAAGCCCCTGAGTTATGGCGGAAACTTGATTGAGAACTTTACGCTTACTTTTGAAAATGGGAAAGTCGTCGATTACTCTGCAGAATCCGGAGAGGAAACCTTGAAGCACCTTCTTCAATCGGACGACGGAGCTAAGCGTCTTGGTGAAGTAGCTCTTGTCCCTAATGAGTCACCTGTATCCAAATCCGGTCACATCTTCTTCAACACGCTGTATGATGAAAATGCTTCCTGTCACTTAGCATTAGGAAAAGCTTATCCGACAAATGTAAAAGGTGGATCCACGATGAGTAAGGAGCAGATGGATCAACATGGAGTGAATGATAGTATCGTACATGAAGACTTTATGATGGGATCAGCAGAGCTCGACATAGATGGCGAGACAAAAGAAGGAGAGTTCGAACCTATTTTCCGAAAAGGACAGTGGGCGGTTGAATTTGAATAAAGGAAGGACAAGCGGGCTTCTAAGCCCGCTTTTTTTATGAGCGGGTTGCAATAGATTAGAGTACAGGGATTGTAGAAATGGGGTGTAAATTAATTCTGTTTTGTTACAGTTTTGACATCTTCGTTACGGTTTATTTAAATCATGATGAAAAAAGAGTATTTATCATTTCAAATATGTTAAAAAAAGAGAGGACAGGTTTTAAATAATATAAAAGTGAGTAAATATAAAGTATAGAAAATTAGAGGGTGAAGATGAATGAAGCGGGATGCTATATTTGACAACGCAAAAGTTTTACTTATTTTTCTTGTAGTTTTCGGTCATATGATTCAGCCGACGATTAGTGGCTCAGATGGAATGAATACTTTATATATGTGGATTTATACCTTTCACATGCCAGCGTTTATTTTTTTAGCCGGCTTCTTTGCGAAAGGTTCAGGAAACAAAAACTATATCTTAAAGCTGGCAAAAAAACTGATTTTGCCTTACCTTATTTTTCAAACGATTTATACTTTGTTTTTTCTGTTTATCGGAAAATCTGAATGGCTGAATGCGCCATTTACACCTCATTGGTCGCTATGGTTCTTATTCAGTTTATTCTGCTGGCACATACTGCTAGTGATATTTAAGAAAATCCCTGCATTACTTGGAATTACTCTATCCATCGCAATTGGGGTAGGTGTAGGTTATTTCGGAAATATCGGACATGAATTCAGCTTATCAAGAACTTTCGTGTTCTTCCCATTCTTCCTGATCGGCTACTGGCTGACAAAGGAACAGGTGAAAAGCTGGAGACGGCCGGCAATCCGAATCGCAAGCGTTGGCATTATGACGGCTGTTGCTGTATTTATTGCGTTTGCTCCTGAATTTGATTCCGGATGGCTGCTTGGCTCTAAATCATATGAGACGCTTGGTGCGCCGGAACTTGGCGGTATTTACCGATTTGGTGTATATCTAGTAGCCTTGCTTATGAGCATGAGCCTGATGTCACTGATGCCTAACAAGCATTACAGCCTTACTGAATTAGGCGGTCAGACGCTTTATGTATACCTCCTCCATGGATTTATTGTTCAACTGCTTCGTCAGATGGAATGGGTACAGGTTAATAATGTATTTGATGTAGCGGCGTATGCCATACTATCAGCCTTAATCGTTTACCTGCTATCTACAGGTACGATTCGAACATTTACACAGCCAATTATTGAAGGACGATTCCAACTTCTTAGAAAACAGTGGACTCAAGTTAATAACGATCACTATCGCACGAATTAATAAAGGAATAAATTGGACAAAAATACCTCCCTTTACGGTTAAAATTTCCTCCTTGTGGGAAAATACCAAACAGAAGGGAGGTATTTTTTTTATGAAAAAAATACTTATGGTTGTGACAAATGCAGAGAAATTGAATGAAAAGGATACGGGCCTCTGGCTATCAGAGTTTGTTGAACCTTCTACAGAATGGAAGGACTCAGGCTACGAAGTCACGGCAGCCAGTATTAAGGGCGGTAAAATACCAATTGATCCTAACAGTTATACTAATGAACTCCCCGATGTGTGGGACGGGGTAATGGAGCCGATCAACGATACGAAAAAGCTGTCAGACATCAATCCGGAGAACTATGATGCCGTATTCTTTTGTGGAGGACATGGTGCGGCCGTCGATTTCCCAAACAATAAAGAAATTGAGTCCCTTCTTAACCATTTTTCAAAAAATAACAAGCTGATAGGGTCCATCTGCCACGGACCAGCGGCTTTTGTTGGAACGAAAAGGGAAGACGGCCAATCCTTTGTAAAAAATGTTAAACTGACTGGATTTTCAAATGAAGAAGAAAAAGCAGTCGAGATGGAACAAGCTGTTCCATTTCTGTTAGAGAACGAATTGAAGGAAGCGGGAGCCGAATACGAAGCCAAAGGACCAGAAGAAAGCTATGTAGTTGTCGACGGCCAATTCGTTACAGGCCAAAACCACCGTTCCACTTATGAGATCGCCCAGGTTTTCAAAGACCAGTTAGAAAAAGCCTAACAAAAGCCGCTCCCGTTTAAGGAGCGGCTTTTGTCTTTCAAAACGCTGGGATTTCACTCGGTTCTTATGCTCTCGAGAAGGCTTTTTTTGATTCTCACTTAAACGGCGGGAAAAGAGTTCCGTTTACATTTGATATAGAAAACCGGGCCAGGGGAAACAACTCGCTTTCCATGGGCGAACGGTGAGCTTCCTCGGGCTTTGCCTTCCGGGATTTCCTCTGTTCTTTATTTCCAAGGAAGCTTCTTTAATACTCAATTAAAGGGAAAGAGAGTTCCGTTTACTATGTATTAGAAAACCGGGCCAGGGGAAAGACTCGCTTTCCATGGGCGAACGGTGAGCTTCCTCGGGCTTTGCTTCCAGGATTTCCTCTGTTCTTTATTTCCAAGGAAGCTTCTTTAATACTCAATTAAAGGGAAAGAGAGTTCCGTTTACTATGTATTAGAAAACCGGGCCTGGGGAAAGACTCGCTTTCCATGGGCGAACGGTGAGCTTCCTCGGGCTTTTAGCCCTCCGGGATCTCACCCTGTTCTCTTCTCCCATAGGAGTCTCGCCGTTTCCCCTGGCCCTTTATGTTTTTTAGAGTAACTTAACCTTAACATAACAGGACAAAGGTAGAGGTTTTTCTCCCAAATATAGTGTTCCGTTTCCGCTATTAGTGATAATGCGGCTGGGAAATGGCGAGACTCCTGCAGGAAGAAGAGCCAAGGTGAGATCCGCGAGTGCAACGAGCTAGCTCACCGGCTCCCCGCGGAAAGCGAGTCATTTCCAAGCCGCTTTTCTCCAACTACAGGAAACGGGACGTTCTTTTATTCCCTTCTCAGAAAAGAGGAAAGAAAGAGAGCCATGAGTACAACAATCTAGCTCACGGCTCCCACAGAAAGCGAGCTAATTCCCAGCCTCGTTTCTCACAACGAGATAAACGGAACAGTTCTTCTCCAATAGTGTATCCTATACGGAATTTAATCTAATCTGTTATCTAATCCAACATAATAAAAAGCCGTCCCTGTATAGGAACGGCTGTAATTATAAACTATTAAAAAATAATATGTGCGATTAAAGCAATAACCGGCAAGGTAATAATCGTACGCAGCAAGAAGATAATGAAAAGATCCTTCAGTCCAACAGGTACCTTTGAACCAAGCAGCAAGCCACCGACTTCTGACATATAAATCAACTGTGTAACGGAAAGAGAGGCAATGACGAAACGCGTCATTTCACTTTCAATACCTGAACCGATAATAGCAGGAAGGAACATGTCCGCAAAGCCGACTAAAATCGTTTCAGAAGCTTCCTGTGCGTATGGAATCTGCAAAAGCTCCAGAATCGGGATAAACGGATAACCAAGCCAGGTAAATACCGGGGTATATTCAGCAATTACTAAAGCAATCGTACCGAGAGCCATAACAATCGGCGCAACACCCATCCACATATCGAGAATATTCTTTCCGCCATCTTTGAAGAATTTGACTGGCCCGCTGGATTTGCTTCCCCGATCAACGGCTTGAGCATATGCGTAAGTAAAAGCATTATGCTGTTCTGGAACGGTTTCCTCTATAGCAGCCGCTTCTTCTGTAACATACGTATTTGCTTTTCTTGATAGCGGCGGAATACGCGGCATAATCAAAGCGGCTATGAGGCCAGCAATTGCTACTGTAATATAGAAAGGAATAAACAGATGGCCAAGTCCGACTTCTGAAATAACGACTAAGCTGAAAGTTATGGAAACGATGGAAAAGGTTGTACCGATTACAGCTGCTTCACGTTTCGTGTAATAACCTTCTTCATACTGTTTACTTGTCAGCAGGACTCCGATGGTGCCGTCGCCGAGCCAGGAAGCCAAAGCGTCGATAGAAGATCTTCCCGGAAGGCGGAATAACGGGCGCATGATTTTCGTAAGAAGTACGCCAAACATTTCAAGTAAACCGAAATTAAGAAGAAGGGGAAGAAATAATCCCGCAAAAAGAAATACAGCAAATAGGACATGGAGAAGGCTGTCCAGCAGCAATCCGCCTGTATCTTCAGAAATAATTGCTTCAGGGCCTATTTGAAAGTAAACCATAACGGCAAAAATTGCCCCTAAAATTCTTGTAATGACCCATACGGCAGGAACATTAAAAAGAGACTTGAAAAAAGGGGTCTCATCCAGCTTATCAGGACCGACAAATTTGACGGCCAATGTAAGAATTGCAGTAAGCAATATAATAAACATCATAATAAGAGATAAGTAGTCCACGAGAACTTCCTGAACCCATGTTGCTAGAATAGCTATTAAAATTGTGACACTTTCTGAACCTGAATCATAGAAAGGGACCATGAAGAGTAGTATCCCGAGTAATGATGGTATGATAAATTTCAAATGAGAAGAAGCTTTATAATCACTTGCTTTCATAAAATAGTGCTCTCCCGTCTAATGTAAAGAATAATTATACAGCATTTTTAATTTTAATACGATTTTAATAAAATGCCAATAGAAAATATTGCCTTTATCATTATTCGCTGAAAATGAGGAAAATCCTTTAAATTTTTGTAAACCTTTTCAGGATTTTGTCGACAGGAGATCCGTAGGTTTCTCCAAAAAGATTTAGATGGACGAGCAAGTAAAAAAGCTGGTAGAGGGGACGCAGCTCTTTATATTCAGAAGGAAGTGGTGTAACTTCCTGATAGGACTTGTAAAAATCGTCAGGAAATCCGCCGAACAACTCTGTAAATGCAAGTTCAAAACAAGGGTCTCCGTATAAAACGGACGGATCTATTAAGTAAGGCTCTCCGTGACTTCCCGTAATATAGTTTCCACCCCATAAATCGCCGTGAAGCAGCGAAGAGGAAGGAGTTTCTGGAATAAACCGATCGAGGTTTTCCAAGAGCCATTCCAGGTTTCGCTGTCTAGAAAGAGGGAGGGTGTCTTTTTTAACACCTATGGTTAGCTGTTCTTTTAGCCGGCAGTCGCGATAATATTCAAGCCAAGTGTTTTTCCATACATTAGGCTGATCGAGTTTTCCTACGAATGTAGGGTGGCCGAAGCCGTAATTTTCAGCTTGATGTGTATGCATCTGGGCTAATTTTCTACCAAGGACTTCACCTGTATGGGCTTCTGGTGTCCCGTCGATCCACTCCAGGACAAGCAGTGCTGTTTCTCCTTGTTTCGGTTCGTCATAATAGTAAACATCGGGAACAGCTATCGTTTTTGTTTCTTCTATTAACCTTAAGCCTTCTGCTTCGGCCTTAAAAAAGTGAGAGGGTACGTTCCTGTTTCCTTTTATAAAATATTCGCGCTCTGCAGTCGCGACATAAAAAGCCTGGTTAATATCTCCACCGCTGATTTGATGAATGTCTTTTACGGGGGAGGAATCACCCAGATATTTTAAAACCCGTTCAATATCCTGCCTCATAATTCCCGCTCCTTTCATTTAGTGATAAAGCCCAGGCTGGGAAGTTAATTCTTTCTGAAAAGCGTGGACGGTATGGATTTCCTCAAATCCACACTGCTTGTAAAGCTGTTCTGCCCGCTCATTATGGATACGCACGGATATCGTTACAGCTTTTAAGTCAAATACGTAAAAGGCGTATTGAAGGGCATGATCAATGAGAGAAGTACCGATTCCTTTGCTTTGAGTAGAAGGCTCTACATTTACGAAGCAGATTTCTCCTTCCTCTTGTGTAACACTTTCAAAGTATAAATAGCCCGCTAAAGAACCTTGTTCTTTAAAACCCCACAGTTTATTTCCTTCTTTTGTAGAAAGTTCGAGCATTTCATTCAGTGTATAGTAAGCAGCCGATGGATGAAGCTTGCTGAGAGCTGAATGATCATATTCCTGAATTTCTTCAATTGCTGTATTCTTTTCATGTGATGGAGAATAATCGATGGAGTGAATAGCCAGTGTTTTTTCAGTGTTATATTTTTCGAAATTATGCCTTTTTGTAAAAGCCAGAAGCTCTTCATTAGCTTCAAAACAAGCTACTTTTACATATTCAAAGTGCAGCTGCATCGTAAGATATGCCTTATCCCAAAGACTTTCAATTACATCTTCGCCTTTTTTTGTAGAAAACGGACCGAGCAGGCGGCACAGCTTTTGTTCAAAAAATGGGAGAATCCCGAGAAAGCCAATCACTTCATCTTCTTCCCAGGCTACATAAGCCAGCGGCTCCTGGAACTGAGTGAGTGTCCAAATCTGTTCAAATATTTCATTAGGATCGGATGCCTGCCAGGCAACGTAATGATGATCCTGTTCGTTCATTGTATGTAACCATTCAGCAACTGTATGGAGCTGTTTTACTTCAAGTTCGCGTATCTGCATCACAATCTCACCTTTCTTATCTTTACTTCGAGCATGACATAAGAGGGAAGGGGAGTAAAGATGATCATTAGAAAAACCAACCAGTGCGGGAACTGGTTGGTTTTTCAGTTAATGATTATCTGTGCCCGTGGCCCTTGTCATGATCCTTGCCTTTACCTTTTCCGTGATCTTTATCATGCCCCTTGCCTTTGCCAGGATGGTCCTTATGTTTACCTTTTCCTTTGCCAGGATGATCTTTGCCATGTCCTTTATCTTTAAATTTTATTTCATATTCAAAAGGGACTGGGTTCAATTCATCCTGTGGAGCTGCATAATAGGTGGTCATATATGTTTTGCCAGGACGGAAGGCTTTTTTAATATTTAATGCATCCTCTTGAGTTACATTAAATGGATCAACTTCGATTACCTCGTGTTTGCCGCCTGGGTTTTCTTTAATAAAAGTCACACCATAATTTACGTAGTTTTCCTTCAGTTCATTTTCGTTTACGAAGTCCTCCTGGATGTCATTATTCCCGTTATAAGAAATTCCTGCTTCAGGAACAGCAATGTCTTTAATGAACCAGCCAGCATCGTTGTAACCCCAGTCTGTTAAGTAACGGAAAGAAACAAGAATTTCTTCGCCTGTATACTCACTTAGATCAAATGATTCATTCACATAACCATCTGTATAACCTGTAAAACCGGGAACATTTTCCTTAATCTTAGGATAGCCTTGTTCGACTACATCGGAGCGGGTATTTTCATTCTCAAGAGAGGTCCATGTATCTCCATTATCCGTAGAAACTTGAACCATTCCGAAGTCCCACTGCTCTTCAATATCTAAGTAATGATTAAATGTGAGGGTAGCTGTATTTAAATTTGTCAGGTCTGCTTCGAAGATGAGCTTGTTGTCAGCTTCGTCTCCTTCACCGCCCCATAAGACCTGATCGCCGCTTCCAAGTGGATCTTCTGTTGTTTCCCACTGAATAGGCATAAAGTCAATTCCGTTGAATGTAAAGTCTTTTACTTTTTGACCAGGCTCAATGTTAAATTCTTTAAAATCAGTACCCCAGGCAGGGACACCGTCTTTCTCGTATTCTTTGGCTTTTTCAAAATTCACCGTCATGCCGCGCTTCTGGCCATCTTCCACCGGCAGATCCCGCAGGTCGATGTTCTCAAAACCGTAGATGCCGCCTTTGTATTTAGTATCATCTAATACAAGAGCTGAAGTGAAATCTTGGTATACGTCATTAAAGGTTACATCGATGCCAAAATCTTTAAAAGCTTTTTCGTAGCTTTCGATACTGTTTAATTCACTTGTTGCTACATCACGGATAAATTCCTGTCCAAATCTTTCATAGTTATAGAGAGTGAATAGCTGGACTAATCCATAGTCTGCAATAGTTTCCGGTCCTGTTTCTGCACCTACATGCTCATCCCAGCTTGTGAGGGAGTTCTCTGGATGATCAAGCAGGAAGTTAATAGATCCGCTATCAAGACCATAGCCGCCTAAATACTCAGAGAATGTCGACATTCCTTCATTCAGCCATGAAGTTTCGTCACTGTCATTATCAGAGTGAATTAAATGCTGGAGTTCATGAATGGTTGTCCCAAAAAATGTATTTTCCAGACGAGTATCCCAATCACGGGAATCAATCGTAATCATATTACGGTCTGTATAATTCTCAAGAGTCTGCCAGAAGAAACCGGCTACGAAGAATGGATATTCCGGATCATAGTAGTTGTCGTCTTTTACGTTATCTACCATAAGAAGAACTTTATCCCCGTCTCCTTCATAATAGCCTTCTGGAACTATACCTAAGTCTTCCAATTCAGCGTTTGACCCATCCAGGCTGTCAGGACTGCCAAAGAAGTCTGTAGCAACAGGATACATGTTGCTGTCAAATTCAGCTGTTAGTGTATCCACCTGCTCTTGTGTAATTTCGTGAGCGGGACGTTCATCTTCTTCGGGGAAGGATAAATCATCAGCGACCCATACTTCTACATGTTCTCCTACACTTCGTAATGTGAAATCCTTGAACTCAAGGTCACGGTTAAGGAAAGATTTTGTTCCTCCATCATATGTAAAGTTACTGTCAGAACTTTCATTCTGGGCTGAAAGTTCTTCTTCATCGAATTCGTTGCTTTTTGCCTCTTTTTCAACTTTTTGATTGGCCTCTTTTTTGAAGCCAGGCTCCTCAGATTGCTTTTTCAATTGACCATCAATATCAATACGATCGCCATACCGCTCTGCATTCCAGTCTTTATATTCCGTTTCTGCACTGACACTGACAGCGGCTGGAGAAAACATCGATAGTGCTAATGCACCAACTGAAAGCAATGCCGTCACTTTTTTCTTCATGTCCATATACCCCTCCTGTAATTTATTTCGAAACCCGCAATATTAATTATAAGACTTAAGAATGAAATATTCAAAATATTTAGAATAGTAATTTGGAAGGATTTTTAATTAATAAAGTTCTTTAGTTCGTCATACTTTTATCCTTCTAATAGGTAAAAATATCTATTTTTTCCATAAAATTCGACAAAAACTAAGTGTTGGTTATCAAAAGGTTTAAGGGGGAAGTCATAAGGAAATTGTATAAATAATCTAAAAATTCAAGCTGAAGAGGAGGGGATGAGATGGTTCAGCGAGCCAAATACATACCCATTTACCGTGTAACAACGATCGTGTGGATGTCGCTGAAATTCCTCATCCAAATCTTTTGGTTTAAACATACACATAGAATTTGGGACCAGGAAACAAAACAGAAATGGGAAAGGCTGCTGGCAAAGCAGGCAGAGGAATACCGCAGAAAAGCTATAAAACTGGGGGGACTGCTGATTAAGTTCGGGCAGTTTTTAAGCTCAAGAGGGGATCTGCTCCCCCGTTCGTTTATACGTGAGCTTGAGGGGCTTGTTGATCGTGTCGAACCTGTCCCTTTTAAATATTCCAAAAAAACGATGGAAAGAGATTGGAGCCTTACACTTGAGGAAGTATTTCAGAGCATTGATGAAAAGCCGGTTGCTTCTGCTTCGATTGGAGAAGTATATAAAGCCATTCTCCTCGATGGAACTCCTGTCGCTGTAAAGGTACAGAGATATCGGGTACGTGAAATTTTTCAAATGGACTTTAAAGCTCTTAAAATTGTGTTCTTTATTTTGTCTAAGTTTACTAGGTATGGAAAGAAGGCAGATTTACCAGCACTTTATCGTGAAGTAGTGGCTGTGATTACGAATGAATTGGATTTTACAACGGAACTTGCGAACGGCAATCACTTCAGGAAAAAGCTGCATGATTTTGAAAAAGTTTATATTCCAGAATACTACAGCGGTTTATCAACAAAACGAATTTTAGTGATGGAGTGGATCGAAGGATCGAAAGTTACAGACATCAACTTCATGCAACGTCATCAGATTGATCGTAAAGCTACAGCCAAGCTATTGTTTGATCTATCTGTTGAACAATTTATGTTTGCAGGGATGTTTCATGCAGATCCGCATCCAGGGAATCTTATGTTAAAAGCTGATGGTACAATTGTTCTGCTTGATTTCGGTATGGTTGGTGAAATCAAGCAGCGCGATGCAACTTCCCTTCGCTTAATGGTTCAGGGATTTATTCTTGATGATTATGACCGTGTAATTGACGCTCTCTGGGAAATGGAATTCCTGCTTCCAAATGCGGACACGGAGCAGATCAAAAAGCTGATTAAGCAAACAACAGATATGTATTTAGATGGAAATTTCGATAAGCTTGATGCTCATCTTATGACTGACATATTGAGTGATATTCAGGAGTTCGTAAAAGAACAGCCAATCCAGCTGCCGGCCGACTATGCTTTTTTAGGCAGAGCTTCATCGATCATTGTTGGTGTCCTTACTTCTGTTTATCCTCAGATTGACTTAGTTGAGTGGGGGAGGCCTGTAATTAAAAAATGGATGACGGGTGAGGATTCGAGCTTTTCACTATATAAACAAGTCGCAAAGGATACGGTTAAACCATTGATGTCGCTTCCCCGGGCGCTTATCGAGTATTTAGAAGACGGTGATAAAGAAAGAGAGTGGAAGACAGAAATCCATCAGCAAAAGCTTTTTCATCAGTTTTATCTATTTTATTCCTTGATCTCTTTTATGCTTCTCATAGGAGGGATTGGGGTCACCCTTTATTTAGATCAAACGGACTGGCGGTCTTATCTTCCAATAGGCTGGACCGCTGTGGTTGTTGGAGCCGTGACTTTTATCCTTATCAGTATCCGTCACTTTCTTTTAATAAAAAGGATTAGAAGATAAGAAGGAGGAATTTATAATGGCTAATTTATTGCGAAAAGGTTTTTACTTAGGGCTTGGAGCGGCAATCAGCGGAAAAGAAAAGGTTGAGAAAGGTCTTAGTGATATGGTGCGAAAAGGAGAAGTCTCCCCAACAGAAGCCAGAGAAATATTAAATGACTGGGCGGAAAAGGGCGAGCAGAAAAACAACGATTGGAATGAACAGGCTCAGTCCCGTATTCAAACACAGCTGAAAAACTTAGGTTTTGTCACACGGGAGGAATATGAACGGCTGGAAGCCAGGCTGGAGCGACTGGAAAAAATTCAGAATCAGCAAAAGGAGAGTTTATGAAGGTAGTTTGGAGAGAACCAAGCCTGGAAAAAGACTTATTTTCCATAAGCGAATCGCTCGTTTCCCGGCAAAAGACTTTTGGAATCGCATCCTTGTTTGTGCTTAGATGATTCTCAAAATATGTGAATTCTGTTCCGTTTACTTAATGGAGAGAACCGGGCCTGGGGGAACAACTCGCTTTCCATGGGCGAACGATGAGTTTCCTCGGGCTTTAGCCCTCCGGGATCTCACCCTTGTTCTTTACTCCCCTAAAGGCTTCTTAGATTAAAGAGAATTCTGTTCCGTTTACCTGAATATGGAGAACCGGGCCTTGGGAAAGACTCGCTTTCCATGGGCGAACGGTGAGCTTCCTCGGGCTTTTCGCCCTCCGGGATCTCACCCTGTTCTATCCTCCCATAGGAGTCTCGCCGTTTCCCCAGGCCCTTTATGTTTTGTAGAGTAACGGAACATTGGATTAGAGAAGCCTAATTCCTTTAAAGCGGTTTCTGAAACTCCAGCGTTCCGTTTATATAACTAATGATAAAGAGGCTGGGAAATGACGAGACTCCTGCAGGGAGAAAGAGCCAAGGTGAGATCCGCGAGTGTAACGAGCTAGCTCATCGGCTCCCCGCGGAAAGCGAGTTATTTCCCAGCCGCTTTTCTCTTACTACAGATAACGGAACAGCTTTTTCCTTCCTCAATAATTTAGACAAATGAATGGCGAGACTGCTGCAGGGAGAAGAGCCAAGGTGAGATCCGCGAGTGCAATGAGCTAGCTCACCGGCTCCCCGCGGAAAGCGAGTTATTTCCCAGCCGCTTTTCTCTTACTACAGATAACGGAACAGCCTTTTCCTTCCTCAATAATTTAGACAAATGAATGGCGAGACTGCTGCAGGGAGAAGAGCCAAGGTGAGATCCGCGAGTGCAATGAGCTAGCTCGCCGGCTCCCTGCGGAAAGTGAGCTATTTCCCAGCCTCTTTAAACTTTTTCAATAAACGGAACAGCCATATGGCTTACAGATAAACTAAGGGGGATGATGAGACTCCACATTGTTTAAAACTTCACCTGAAGATCACCTGCCCAAGGTGATCTTTTTTTATACGGATATAACGTTTCATGGGAAGAACTTTAGGCAATAGGACAACTAACCTTTCAAATAGATAGTGAGGAGAATCCTATGAAAAAAATTTTCCTTTTATTAATAACTCTGCTGCCTCTGCTTTCCGGATGTAATTTAAGAGTGTTAGACCCCAAAAGTGATACTGCTGAAACGCTTTCCGATTTAATTTTCCTTAGTTTTGTCATTATGGTCGTCGTTTTGATTGTCGTTATGATCTTATTTGTTCGTTTTTTAACAAAGTATTTAATGAAACCGGAAACAGAAGGGAAAATCCCGAAAGACCGGAAAGAGAAAAAATGGGTGGAAATCACCTATACCATTTTGCCTTTTGTTCTGTTGGCTATCATAGCGGTGCCTACAGTAACGGCTACATACAATTTAACGGATAGAGCTGCTGAAGGAAAAAAAACCTCAGAAGATGCGATGGTTATAGATGTTATTGGAAAGCAGTTCTCTTGGAATTTCACTTATGAAAATGGAAAAGTTACGACGGACGAAGTTGTGCTTCCAAAAGACCAGCAAGTGGTGTTTGTGCTAAATTCTACGGACGTTATCCATTCGTTCTGGATTCCTAATTTGGCAGGTAAAATGGATGTTCGTCCTAATAAGGAAACGAGGTTATCGTTTACGCCGAGAGAATTTGGTACTTATCAGGGGACTTGTGCGGAATTCTGCGGAACTGAACATACCAAAATGAGATTTACAACGGAGGTAGTTTCACCGGAAGAGTTTGAAGCATGGGTTAGTGAAGATAACTAATGAAATGAGGTGCCGTTTATGAATCTCCCTTTTGGTGATATACCTTCAGATGTTATAGCAACATGGATTCTTATGGCCATTGTCGGCCCTTTATTATTATGGTGGGTAACAAAGAGGAGATATTGGCCGATTGTTCTTGAATATATAAGAACTACGGATAATAGAAAAATAGGAACGATGTATCTTCTTTTTGCCATTCTTTATTTTTTCCGGGGAGGCATGGATGCTTTATTTATAAGAACACAGCTGGCTGTGCCGAATAACGATTTTTGGGTCTTTCAATCGGATAAATATAATGAGGTTTTTACTACACATGGAACCGTTATGATCTTTTTCGTCGCTATGCCGCTGCTGATTGGCTTGATGAACATCGGGGTTCCTTTACAGATTGGTGCCAATGATTTAGCTTTTCCTTATTTAAATTCGATCAGCTTCTGGTTATTTGCAGCGGGTGGAATTATATTTAACATGTCGTTCTTTTTTAATGCGGCCCCTAATGCTGGCTGGACGGCCTATACACCGCTTTCTACCGAGCAGTTTACACCGGGTCCTAACAATGATTTTTACATATTTGGATTACAGATATCAGGTCTTGGGACAATATTTACGGCTATAAATATGATTGTTACTATTTTGCGATTAAGAGCGCCGGGAATGAAGATGACAAGAATGCCTTTATTTTCATGGGCTACCTTAATGACCTCTTTTCTTATTTTCATTGCTTTCCCTGTATTGACCATAGCCCTGGTCTTGCTGATGTTTGACAGGTACTATGGCACAAGCTTCTTTTCAGGTGAGATGGGATCACCGGTTTATTGGCAGCACTTATTTTGGATTTTCGGCCATCCTGAAGTATACATTCTCATTCTTCCTGCTTTTGGGATTTTTTCAGATGTCATTTCTACGTTCTCGAGACAGCGTGTCTATGCCTACCGGTCGATGGTTATTGCGTTAGCTATTATAGGGCTATTAGGGTTTATGGTATGGGCCCACCATATGTTTACTGTCGGCATGGGTGCTTTAGCGAATACCATTTTTGCTATATCGACCATGTTAATTGCTGTACCTACAGGCATTAAAGTATTTAATTGGCTGTTTACGATGCGGCAGGGAGTCATTCAAATTAGAACTCCTATGCTGTTCTCGCTTGGGTTTATCCCTACCTTTGTGATGGGCGGCGTTACAGGAGTAATGCTGGCTTCTGCAGCCGCAAATTACCAGTACCATGATACTTACTTTGTAGTGGCTCATTTCCATTATGTCATGGTCGGCGGGACTATACTCGGAGTATTTGCCGGAATTTATTACTGGTATCCTAAAATAACCGGCAAGACTCTTGATGAAACTTTGGGCCGCTGGCATTTCTGGCTGTTTTTGATTGGTTTTCATCTAACCTTCTTACCTCAGCACTTTGCCGGACTTAACGGGATGAGAAGGCGTGTGTACACTTATACTTGGGAAGATGGTGTATTTATTTACAATTTCATTAGTTCAATCGGAGCATTTGTCATGGGGATTAGTATGTTGTTCTTTGTTTACAACATCTATAAGACTCATCGGTTTGGCCTGAAGGCGGGGAATGATCCCTGGAACGGACGAACGTTGGAATGGACCACTGCTTCTCCCGCTCCCGAACATCCCTTTCATCCTATACCTAAAGTTGAATCAATTGATGCCTACTGGTATAGAAAATTGGATGATGAAAAAGAAATGGAGCCTGCTGAAAACCCGCGGCCCTCGCCGATTTCCATCGAGACGTATCAGCCCTTCATACTGTCGATTGTTTTAATGGCCTTCTCTGTAGCATTTATTTATCACTGGGTATGGCTGCAAATCATCTTTGGCGCAGGGGCGCTGGCTTTCTTTATTCTCAGGTCTCTGACAGATGAACGGGCAAAAGCCTATCGTGAGGAGGAAGACAATGAGTGAGCATATATCTAACGAGCTTTTTAAAGATAAGCGGTTTGGCTTCTTTCTCTATCTTGTTGTAGAAGCTGTTATGTTTCTGACTCTTTTCGCTACCTATTTTATTTTTACTCCTCCCGCTGAAGGAGCCCAGCCTTCTGATGTTTTTGAATGGCAAATGGTTGTACTGACTTCTGCTTTTTTGCTCTCAAGCAGCGGAACTTTACTGATTGCAGAGAAGGGATTAGAAACCGGGAACAGGAAGAAGATTTGGACAGGGCTCATTATTACTTTTGTGCTGGGAGCCGTTTTCTTAGGACTGGAGATTTATGAATTTTACGAATATGCGCATTCGGGACATACGATTTCAGAAAATAATTTCCTGTCATCGTTTTATGTATTAGTCGGTCTTCATGCGTCCCACGTCGCCTTTGGTATAGGGTGGATGCTGCTGCTTATGGGACAGCTAAAAGCGAATCGTGTTCCAAAAGCGCTTTTTAAAGAAAAGCATAAGATTTTTAACTATTATTGGCACTTTGTCGATGTTATCTGGGTATTTATCATACTCATTGTTTACTTACCGTATATATTATAAGAAAAAGCTTGTAGAGAACTCATGTTTTCTACAAGCTTTTATTTTGTGAAATTTTAAATTAGAAAAAAGACCAGCTGACTGGTTTTTCAGGAAAAGCAAATAATTTAATGGCTTGCTTTATTCCTTGTTCACTTCCATCAATTTCTGCTTTTCGGTAATCAAGCAGCTTTTCAAGAGAGATACACCCCATCAGCAGGGAAGAGAGCTCTGCAATATCAAGAGACAGTTTGACTGCCCATGGCGTGCTGCTGTCGGCTTGTGAGGCCTGTCCATTCTTAAAAGTATAACAATAAGACTGCTGCTGATTTGAAAAGGAATCATTAATAATAAAGTTAATGGTGACACTTGCCGGCCCAAATGAATGATCGTAAATGTAATTCATAAAGAGCGGAAGGTCAACGATTCGATACATAAGACCTGTCCCTGTTTCATGAGTTTTATGATACAGTCTGTGAATCATTCGATCAGCCTTGTAACGCGGGTCTTTTAAAAAGAAAGCAATGTCTTCATCATAAGTAGGGAAGGTGATCACATCAACCTGGTCTTTCTGATTATGAAAGAAATTCATAAATGAGTGAAAGGCATCATTTGAAAGGGTAAACCAGTCAATGACTTTGAGCTCTTGATGAAAACCCGTCTCATGTTTCATTTCATACACGAGATAACCTTTTAACTTGCCGTTTTCCCGATAGCCGATCGTGTGAGTATGAGCTGCTGAGATGTAGCGGAACTCATAGTCCTTCTTGTCACAAGCTCCATGCGTATCCTGTGCCCAGTCATGGTAGAAACTACTTATTTCTTCGGTATGATTAGAGTTCAGGGCGTCGACAGGTTTTATTTGTTCCTGGAAAGGTACTTGCTCAGGTGCGAAACGATAAACTTGAAGCTTAGGACCTGAACCGAAGCCCATTTTACGATAAAAGTCAGGACGAAACGGATAAAGCTGGACAAGGGGAAATCCCTGGTCCTTTGCTTCCTCTATGACATGTGTAATCATTTGCTTCGCAATGCCCCGTTTCTTATAAGGAAGATCCACAGCCAATGTGCCTACACCTGCAGAAGGAAGCGTCTGACCATACACATTCATTGGAAATGCATATTGAATAAAGCCGCCAAGCAGCTGATCTTCATCATACACACCGTAATGGCTGACGTTTTCATAGGCTTCCATCTTCTCGCGGTGTTCGGCAGCTTTTTGTTTATCTTCTTCTGTGGTCAATCCCATAACCGGATAACACCGGCTTAGAATTTCAGTAAAGTCGCGATAATCTGTCGTTCTTCGGATCTCCATTCGATCACTTCCTTTTCAACAAATAGCTTCCTTTATAGATTACTAATAATAAGAAGAAAAAGCTAAGGGCCATTAAAGATAAATTAAAAAGGTAAGAGAATCCCGTACCTAAAAGGTTTAATAGCGTACCTTCCATGGGAGGATAAGAAAGGTACAAATAATTTGTGTTCATCCATTTATTAAAAAGTGCCATAACTACAGCATAGCCTAGAAGATATAAATAAGCTTCTAAAGTTACTTTTAAATGGATAGGGACTTTAATTGAGAGAAGCAGGAAGATACTAGTCCATACAATGGCCATATGCTGAATAAAAAATTTCCAAAAACGGAAATGCTCATAATCATAGGGTAAGTCAGGCGTAATTAAAGCAAACAGGGCAGGGACGATTCCGATAAAGTAGTTCAATTGAATGAATTTAGGATGATAGGTGAGAAGGCCGATCATGCCGATAATTGAAGCAATGCCGCACAGGTGCAGCGGCAGGTAGAGACCTGTTGTGAAGAAACCGTGGGCCAGAGCCCAGATTTGATAACTCAGTTCACAGATTAGCAGAAGACTGAAGAGTATCCATCTAATCCAATGATGAGGGAGAGTTTCTCGCTTGATTTGTTGAGCATATAGAAGCAGAAATAAGGTGCCTATTGTGAAAAAGATAAGCATGATGAAATGACTGTAACTAAACAATTCAAATCTATGAGTACTGTAGGCTCCCCACCATTGCTTCATGTTGTTCACATCCTAGAGTAGTAGATTTTCCTGTGGTATGATTCTATCATACTAAATGCAGGAAGAATTCCCTATGGGAAAAATCAATTACTTTAACTGCGGCTATTTCTTTACTGCATGGAACCCCCATTTTCCAAGAGGATGTACTGTAGTTGCTTCTTCTACTGGAACAAAATGCATGCAATTTCAGTCGAAATCATTAGAAATTCTGCGGAAATCAAAGAATTTGCCCTCTTATTTTGATGTTAAGCTTTAAAATCGCTGAAAAGTAGAATTTCATATCGTTTCTGTGAATAAAGTATGGTATGCTGAGAAATATTTAGAATTAGAAGTATATTGAAGGGAGATGATTGACTAATGACTAGAGAGAACTGGGGATCCAGATTAGGTTTTATGCTGGCTGCCATGGGGTCCGCTGTCGGACTGGGCAATATATGGCGTTTCTCTTTTGTAGCTGGTAACAATGGGGGAGGCGCTTTTTTATTAATTTACCTTGTCTGTGTTCTTTTGATCGGTATTCCGTTATTACTTTCAGAAGTCAGTATCGGACGTAAGGCTCAGAGCGATGTTGTTGGCTCTTTTCAGAAGCTGGCACCTGGGACTCCTTGGTATTTATCCGGATTCTTCGGTGTGATGAGTGCTTTTTTAATCCTTAGTTTTTATAGTGTAGTAGCTGGGTGGGCCATTTATTATTTCGTCCAGTATGTCACAGGGAGTATGGCTTCCGTTCCCACAGGGGGCTACGAGCAGGAGTTTGGATCGTTTATTTCCCAATCCTGGCAGCCATTGTTCTGGACAGCGCTTTTTATGGCATTTACTATCTTTATCGTTGTGAGCGGAGTGAAAAAAGGGATAGAGTCTGCTAATAAAATCTTTATGCCGTTACTAGCCATTATATTAATTATATTAGCTTTTTATAGTATATCTTTTGAAGGAGCTTCAGAAGGACTCGCCTTCTTATTTTCACCCGACTGGTCAGCATTTAGTGATCCATCCATTTATATTGCCGCTTTAGGTCAGGCCTTTTTCTCGCTGAGTATCGGGATGGGGGCCATGCTGACATATGGCAGCTATCTATCAAAAGAACAGAAGCTGCCTGGGGCCACACTTGGAATTGGAATTATGGATACCTTTTTTGCGGTAGTGGCGGGGATAGTTATTTTCCCAGCGGTTTTTGCATTTGGTATTGATCCTGCTTCAGGGCCGCCGCTTGTATTTATTACGCTGCCAACGATCTTTGAACAAATTCCATTTGGCGGCATTGTCGGAATCGTGTTTTTCTTTGCATTAATTCTTGCATCTCTATCGTCATCAGTATCCATATTAGAAGTGCCGACGGCTTACTTCATGAGGGTGTGTAACTGGTCACGTCGGTTTACAAGTATCCTGATGGGATCGATTATGTTTGTGCTTGGAATTGTCGTATCTTTAGGATTTGGTATCTGGGCTGGTGTGACGCCGCTTGGAGAAATGAATATTCTTGATTCCATGGATTATGTTGCCTCTTATATTTTCCTGCCGCTCGGCGGATTGGCGATGATTCTCTTTGTAGGCTGGTATTTTACTAAAGAGCAGGCGCTCGAAGCGACAGATTTTACCGGGTCCGCAATTGGGAAAGTATGGTACTTTATAGTACGGTATATTGCACCGATTGGGATTATCCTCGTCTGTTTAAATTCACTTGGTCTAATTTAAAGGCAAGAGAATAATGGAACACTTAAAGGATTCACAATTTCAAAAGTAAAACCCGCACGGGGAAGTCCCTGTGCGGGTTTTTTGGTATTCATATACTCTTGCTTCACGTCCATATTTAATCAAATATTCACAATGTCATATTAATTTAAAGCATGGCTTGGGCACTTAAAGAATAGAGTAGATTAAATGGTAAGTTTAACACCTAATAAAGGAGAGAAATTATGAAAGAAGTGCTGGAACAGGTGTATAGTCCTTGCTATGGCTCGATTAAAGATGTTCTAATCGGTGAAGATTCGTATGTATATGAATGGGAACCATTGTTTTTGATCGAAACAGAAGATAAGGAATTAGTAGAAGTTGCGGTTGGAATAAGCGGCACTATTAAGATAGTAGATACCAAACCTGGACAGGAAGTTACCCCCTATTCCCGGCTGACGGTATTACAGGATGACCTGCTGATTACCGGAAGCGACTAGTAAGTGGAAAAAGCCTTTAATACGGATGTACCTTCCGTATTAAAGGCTTTTTTTTATGAACAAACGTAAAAGACATCTGTACCTCTGACATGTTATGATAAATGCGGATGTTTTACATCATAACAAAAGGAGTCTTCAATATATGGCCATATCAAATCAATCTATTTTAAAAAAGATGTCGAGTGAGATACAAGAAGCGATGCTTAATCATGAAGACGACCACAAGCTTCGCGAGCATGTGCGGGCTGTTCGTCTATTAGCTGATCTGGTGCTTGATCAGGAAACTTCGTCGTCCCTATCCGGCCGCTCCCAACAACAAGGATCGGTTCAGGAACCAACAGCAGAAGAGATTAGGAGAATGATGGGAAGTGATGCTCCTGTACGCAAAGCATCAGAAGATAATAAAGAAGCCGGGCATGATGAGGCAAATGGCTCGTCAATTTTTGACTTTTAAGGGGGAAATCATATGATGAAGATATTTTTACTGCTGGGCGTTTTAAATGGCTTTTTATCCGTGGCGTTAGGGGCATTCGGTGCCCACGGATTAGAAGGGAAAGTATCTGCTAAAGGATTGAGCCAGTGGGAGAAAGCGGTAGATTATCAAATGTTTCACACAATGGCGCTGTTTGTAACGGGCTTATTAATGAGCAAAATCCAGACCGGCCTGATGACAGGAGCGGGATGGTTCTTTTTGGTTGGGATTATTCTATTTTCAGGAAGTCTATATATTTATGCGCCGACTGGAATTAAGACGTTTGCTATGATTACTCCGCTGGGAGGCTTATCTTTCTTAATCGGCTGGATTTTGCTGGGAATTGCAGTTATTCGTTATATTTAAAAAAAATAAAGAATAGTGGTAAATATAAAAAGAATAATCGCACGAAGCAGCTGACTGATACTTATCATCAGCTGCTCTTTTTTATATTCTACAAAAGCCTCGATAAGCAAACTGATCGTAAGTACATAAAACATAAGGAGTATGATCCATTGATGATCCAAGTTGAATAGCGCGACAAAAGCAAGGATGACAGCACCGAGAATAGCACCATACTGCAATTGGATAAAAGCTGCATAGGGATGTCGCACCCGATCACCCCTTTCTATAGTTCATCATATTAACGCCGTGGAGGGTATTGAGTTAAACCGCCGCCGTTAAATGGATAGGTATAATTTATTTCTTCATCAAATGTAATGTAATCAAGGTAAACCATAAGCAGGATGTACCGTTTACCGTCTTGCGGATCACTTAAAATGATATGGTCACGTCCGGCAGCTTCAATAATTCCCCGGAAAATCTTAGCATTCCACTTCGTGTTATTTTCAAAGGTCATATAAACAGTGGCCTCTTTGCCTCGGTTCAGTCTCAGGATATTCTCAATATAAGATTGTTCCATAGGCAGCATGCCGCCTTGAGTTCCGCCGCCTGACATATAAGGCACCTGCATGCCTTGGACTCCCTGCACCCCTTGTAAGCCCTGGGCTCCTCCGCTGTAAGATCCAGGGTTGTAGGGCATTCCTTGCATGCCAGGCATTCCGTTCCCTCCCTGCATTCCCTGCATACCTTGCATTCCGGGCATTCCATTGGTCCCCTGCATTCCTTGCATTCCATTGGATCCTTGCGCACCTTGTGAGTTTTGGGATCCCTGCTGCTGATTATTAGCCAATCTGATCACTCCTTAACATAATTAATAAACAGTTGGACAGTTTGATCGTGTGGGAGCATAACAGTGTGATTGAATGTTTACCATTCCGGGGCTCCACCCCAAGGTGTTTGCTGGGTGTCATTTTCGCAAGCTAATGACTTATGCCGGCTGCTTTACCTTCTACCCGGCTCTTTTTCAGAAGCAGCTTTTGTAAACAGCCATAATTTTTTTTGGCCGGCAGCTATGCTGGCACCTCACTCCCCGTCTAAAACTGACTCTCTAAAACTATATGTACGGGTCTGGGGAGGATATGTATAAAAAAAGAGAAAGGTAAAACATATAAACACGGATTATTGTAAAATACAGGGTGAAGGATGATCCATAAGGAGGTTGAAAAATGAGAGTGCTATACATAGAGGATGACCCCGAAATCGGAGAATGGGTAGAAAGGAAGCTGAAAGAGAATGACTTTAAAGTGAGTTGGTACCGCTCAGGCCATAACCTTCCAGACAATATGGAGGAATATGATGCGGCCGTGCTGGATGTCATGCTTCCGGGGCTGGACGGCTTCTCACTAGGACGCCGGTTAAAAAGGAACTTTCCACAGCTTCCCGTTATTATGCTTTCCGCAAGAACAGCGATTGATGATAAATTAGAAGGATTAGAGTTTGCTGATGATTATATGACGAAACCGTTTCACCCTGAGGAACTAATCAAAAGGATAGAAATTCAAATGAGGAAGTTTGATCGAACGCCAAATGAGACTCTCTCCATCGGCCATTTAACCGTTTTACTGGACCAGCAGATCATTAAAAATAAGGAAACATCCCAGGAAATTTTACTAACAGGGAAACAGTTTTATATCTTTAAGTATTTTCTCAGGCATTTAAACCAGATTTTAACAAAGGAACAAATTTACGAAGGGGTGTGGGGAGAGCCTTATCGGGATGGTGATAAAGCACTTATGGTCCATATCCGCTATCTTCGGGAAAAAATCGAAAAAGATCCCTCATCTCCGGAAATTATTGAAACCATTCGCGGGATAGGTTACCGGGTGAGGGGATGAGAAAATGGCTGCAGTCGCTTCAGGTTAAATATTTATTTATTATATTACTTGCTGTTCTGGCCCTGCCAATTTCCTTGCCGCTTGCCTCATTACTTGTTTATTTTCCAGGTATTATGTTAGAAGATACAGATGAACCTTACGGGAGTGCCGAGCAATATGAAGAGAGGTGGCATGAGGAAGCAAGCCGTCTTAACGGCGCCTCGCCGAAAGAAATCAACGAAAAGCTTAAGGAGCTGTCTTTAGAGTTCCCGGAAGCCGGTATGTTTTGGGTGAATGGGGACGGGGTGACTCAGGAAATAATGAACTACGATCAAAATCTTCCGGATCAGTGGAGTTCTTCTTATACCGTTGAATTTATGAAGGATAACTATGGCGCTGACCCGTTTACTGTGATTGCTTTTATTGGCGATGAAGCGGCTGGCCAGGGATTTATGGTTACACAAATTGATCGGCTTTTTATCGGTCCGCCTGTACAGCGGCTGGATGAATGGTACACAGTCGCATATATTCTTGGTATTTCTACCGTCATGCTTGGATTTATGACCTTGTCGTGGTTTTTCTTTAGAAAAGTCCATAAACGACTATTGAGGTTGAAGGAGGCTATGGAAGAACATGGGGGGAATGGCATTCCCTCGCCTGTTACGATATCGAATGAGGATGAAATAGGACAGCTGGAGCATAGTTTTAACGGAATGGTGGAAAAGCTTAAAGCAGGCAGGCAGCGTGAGAAACAGGAAGAGACAATCCGGCGGGACCTGATTGCTAATCTATCACATGATTTGCGCACTCCTTTAACAACGATCCGTGCCTCACTGTCGGATATCAGCGGAGAAATTACGAGCAGAGAATCGCAGGAGAAATTAGCATCGGTTCAGCAAAAAATTGATTACCTCAGCCATTTAATAGATAACCTGCTTTCCTTAACACTTCTCACAGGGAAAAGGTATCCTTATCATCCAAAACAGACAGAAGTAAACCGAATGATGAAAGAAATTGCGGCTCACTGGTATCCGACACTTGAGCAGCATCAGATCGAAATTGAATTGGTTACAAGCGACCCTGTATATTGGGAAATAGATCCAAAGTGGATGGAACGAATTTTTGATAACTTAATGCAGAATGTGATCCGCTATGCAAGTGAAGGTAAATACACACGAATAGGTGTTAAAGAAAATGAGATTACACTTGAGGATCGAGGGCCGGGAATGAAAGGGTCTGAAGGTAAAGACGGTGCCGGAATTGGTCTCTCAATCGTTGAATTAATGGTAAACGAAATGAAACTTCATTTAATCATTAATTCGAGTGAAGCGGGAACACGCATTACGATTGCCCGAAAAGATGTCTAGTTGTTAAAACTGGCATCTTTTTTTTAGGCAAATTTAAACAAAATTTAAACAAAACATCTCCCAGTTTTTAAATTGGAAGATCTAGGATAAAAGTGAGGTGATAATAGTGAGTGAAACAGTAATTCAAACACATGGATTAGTAAAAACTTTTAAACAGATGAATGTAGTGGACAGAGTAGAGCTTACGATTAAGAAAGGGGAAATTTACGGTTTTTTAGGACCTAATGGAGCTGGGAAAACTACAACCATCCGAATGCTCCTTGGTTTAATGAAACCAACTTCCGGCAGTATCCATATTTTTGGCAAGGACTTAAAGGCAACTAAAATTGAAATTCTTAAAAAAGTAGGGTCCCTGGTAGAATCACCTTCTTACTACGATCATTTAAACGGCAGAGAGAACCTCGAGGCACTGCGTAAGATTCTGCAGGTTCCTAAATCCAGAATAAATGAAGTTCTTGAAGTTGTCCGTTTAACAGCAGATGCGCATCGGCCTGTTAAGGAGTACTCTCTTGGAATGAAGCAGCGTCTTGGGATAGCTTCCGCACTGCTTGGGGAGCCGGAGCTTCTTATTCTTGATGAACCAACAAACGGACTTGATCCATCAGGTATTCATGAAATCAGGGAATTGATCAAATCTCTCCCTGAAAAATATGGCATGACAATTTTGATTTCAAGCCATTTATTAAGCGAAGTGGAACAAATGGCTACACAGGTAGGCATCATCTCTAAAGGACAGCTCATTTATCAAGATTCCATTAAACGATTGAAAAATAAAGCACAGCCTCGTATCCGTCTGCGAGTAGGTAATGGAGAAGCTGCAAAAAGGAAACTCCTATCGTATGGTTATGTCGTGGATGCGGAAGAAGATTATATTTTTACAGAAAGCGGAACCGATGAAGAAGTGTCTGGCCTGGTAGCTGCTTTGATTAAGGAAAAATTTCCTGTTTATCGAGTGGAAGAGCTGCGCCAATCGCTGGAAGGCATTTTCTTGGATTTAACGAAAACAGAAGAGGAGGAGAGCTATGGTTCATCTTCTGCAAGCTGAATTATTAAAAATTAAAAGAAAATGGTTCTGGTTTCTTGTCTTCCTCGGTCCATTCGGTGTCATTGCCCTGCAAGCTGTTAATTACGGTGTCCGCTATGAGTGGATTACATCGAGAACGGATGATCAATGGGCCACACTGCTTCAAAGCATCAATATGTTCGTTGCCCCGGCCCTGCTTCTTGGGATGACGATCTTAGCTTCACAGATGGCTTCGATCGAGCATAAAGAAACGGCATGGAAGCAGCTGCTGGCTCTTCCTGTAAAAAGGCGAGATGTTTTTGTCTCTAAGTTTATCGTAACAGCGGGCATGATATTTATCTCTTCGATCTTGCTTTTCATAGGCAGCATCGCCTTAGGACTTGCTCTTGGATTTGGGTGGGAATTTCAAACGGCAGCTGTGTTAAAAAACAGCTTTTATCCTTTTTTTGCAGGTTTACCTGTGCTGGCCATTCAGTTGTGGATGTCTATCGTACAGAAAAATCAAGCTGGTCCGTTGGCAATTGGGATTTTCGGAGCCGTTTTTTCCACTTATTCCTACAGCGTACCTGAGTGGGTGATCTGGAGATGGCCGATGATTTTCCCCGATGCCGATCCACTTCCTTATGTAGGACTTGGGCTGCTGGTGGGCATCGTTATTTTAACGGCCGGAGTAATTGATTTTAAAAGGAGGGATATTGCCTGATGGTTCGTTCATTATTAGCTTCTGAATGGTTGAAAATTAAAAGAACAAAAGTATGGAGTCTATTATTTATCAGCCCATTGTTTGCTGCAATAATCGGCTTTACTGTTGACCTTCCAGTTGAAGGTAAAGAAGGATGGGCTTATCTTCTCGTAATGATGGGAGCGGCACATTCTTTACTAATCCTGCCGCTGATCATCAGTGTGTTTTCAGGATTTATTTGCCGCTATGAACATCAAAGTGGTGGATGGAGGCGCCTGTTCAGTATGCCGGTTGCCAGGCAGCATGTATATTTGGCAAAATATCTGATCGTCTTTGGACTTGTAGCTCTTAACCAATTAATGTTTTCGATTGTCTATATTACAGCAGGGCTTTATCAGGGGATAGGGGGAGGACTTCCGGTAGATATCCTTTTTAAATGTTTAATAGGGGGATTGATCGCAACAATGCCATTAATTGCTCTTACCCTTTGGTTCGCGGCGATCTGGTCCAGCTTTGCAGCTCCTTTTACCTTGAATGTCATCTTAACCATCCCCAATATGCTCGTTGCTAACTCTGAAATGTTCCGCCCCTGGTATCCCTGGGTTCAGCCGTTTATTATGATGCAGGCTGAAGATGGTGGATTTTTCACAATGCCGGCGGGATCCCTGCTTCTGGCGGTCGGACTCAGCTTTGTTCTGTTATATATAGGAGGAAGTGTGAGTATTCAGAGGAAAGCTGTATAGGCATTGGTGCATTTGCTCTTCTCATTTTGAGTAGAGTCAAGACTGTTCCGTTTATCACGTGTAGCGAAAAGCGGCTGGGAAATGACTGGCTTTTCACGGGGAGCCGTTGAGCTAGCTCGTTGCACTCGCGGATCTCACCCTGGCTCTATCTCCCTGCAGGAGTCTCGCAAATCCTCTTATTCTTCTTATTACTGCATGGAAAATAGACGGTTCCGTTTAACTCGTTTGGAGAAAAGCGGATGGGAAATAGCTCGCTTTCCGCGGGGAGCCGTTGAGCTAGCTCGATACACTCGCGGATCTCGCCCTTGGCTCTATCTCCCTGCAGGAGTCTCACCATTTCCCAGCCTCTTTACCGTTGTCGGGATAAACGGAACACTATGTTTGGAGGGAAATCCTCTACCCTTAGCCTTTTACGTTAATGTTCCGTTACTCTAAATACATAAAGGGGCAGGGGAAACGACGAGACTCCTATGGGAGGATAGAACAGGGTGAGATCCCGGAGGGCTAAAAGCCCGAGGAAGCTCACCGTTCGCCCATGGAAAGCGAGTTGTTTCCCCAGTCCCGGTTCTCTCCATTAAACGGACCCGATCAAAATAGAAAAGGGGAGATTCTGGAGTGCAATATCATAGGAAGCTCACTGTTTGACTTTTCCCCAGGCCAACTCTTTTTTTAAGTTAGGTAAACGGTTCTCTAGTGTAAAAAACTAAATAAAAGGCTGCCGATAGCTTTTCGGCAGCCTTTTCACAATTATTAAACGTGTAAGAATTTCGCAACCTCATCTGTTTTCAGGATATTTCCGATGTAGAAAGATCCAAAGTCGCCGTAGCGGGAAGTTACCGTGTCAAAACGCATTTCATAAACAAGCTTCTTGAAATTCAAGACGTCATGCGCAAACAAAGTGACTCCCCATTCCCAGTCATCAAATCCGATAGAACCTGTAATGATCTGGCGGATTTTTCCGGCATACTGACGGCCGGTCATCCCATGCTCATACATAAGCTTGGCGCGTTCATCTTTTTCAAGAACGTACCAGTTATCATTGCCCTGACGGCGCTTGTCCATCGGGTAGAAGCAAATATGGTTCCATTTAGGAAGAATCGGTTTAAGGCGGCCCTGAATTTCAGGGTCGTTTTCATCCGCATTACCCATATAGTTAGAAAGCTCGACAACTGAAACATAGGAATAATTTTTAGTAGTAAATTCGGCGAGCTTGGATTTATTAAAAGCCGTTTCAATTTCATTCAGCTCTTCCATTGTCGGACGTAAAATCATGAGAAGAAGGTCTGCCTTTTGACCAACAATTGTGTACAATGCATGGCTTCCTTGCTTGCTTTTCTCTGTATCTTCCCATTTTTCGATCAGCTGGTGGAATTCACTGATAGCCTGGTCACGCTCTTCACTGCTTGCGCGCTTCCAAGCAGTCCAGTCGATGGAACGGAAATCGTGAAGGCAATACCATCCATCCATTGTTACTACCGTTTCTGGCATGGTGTGATCGCTCCTTTATTGTATTGGTTCTTTATCATTTCATCCTTATTTAATATAACATACCTCTGGTTTATTAATCATTTCTGCTAATTTGAAAGTATTGTGAACATAAAAAAAGGGTAAAGTGAAGATGTAATCGCTTCATGCGAAAATTTCCTATCAAAACACTTTTCATTGAACACAAAACATCTTATCATATAGTACAGAAGAAGAAATGGAGGGTTCGTTCATGAGTAACCTATTTGATACTTTAAAAGATAAAATGAGTGGGAATAGTAAGAAAATTGTATTCCCAGAGGCTTTGGATGAAAGGATTCTGACCGCGGTAAGTGAGTTAGGAGCCGAAGGTTTTGTTAAACCTGTACTAGTAGGAAATAAAGAAGAAGTAATACAGAAAGCGGAGGAAATCGGTGTGGATATTTCCGGTTCTGAGATACTTGATCCAGCAAATTACGAAGCTTTTGAAGAGATGACAGCAAGCTTTGTAGAACGCCGTAAAGGTAAGGCAACAGAAGAACAGGCACGTGAAATTCTTCAAAACGGAAACTATTTTGGTACTATGCTTGTTCATATGGATAAAGCAGACGGTCTTGTCAGCGGGGCAGCCCATTCGACAGCCGATACTGTCCGACCGGCCCTGCAGCTTATTAAGACAAAACCGGGAATCAAAAAGACTTCAGGTGTCTTTATTATGGTTCGTGATGAAGAGAAGTATGTCTTCGCTGATTGTGCGATCAATATCTCACCCGACAGCCAGGATTTAGCGGAAATTGCACTAGCTAGTGCAGATACGGCAGCTCTTTTTGATATTGAACCAAAAGTTGCCATGCTTAGCTTTTCAACGAAAGGCTCTGCTAATTCCCCGGAAACGGAAAAAGTAAGTGAAGCCGTTGAGCTTGCCAAACAGCAGAACGCTAACCTCGTCATTGATGGCGAATTCCAGTTTGACGCGGCCTTTGTTCCTTCCGTTGCTGAGAAAAAAGCGCCGGATTCTCCGCTTAAAGGAGAAGCGAACACGTTTATCTTCCCTAGCCTGGAAGCTGGAAACATCGGCTATAAGATTGCTCAGCGTTTAGGTAATTTTGATGCCGTAGGACCTATCCTTCAGGGCTTAAACAAGCCGGTTAACGATCTGTCCCGCGGATGTAATGCAAATGATGTTTACAAGCTTGCCATTATCACAGCGGCCCAGTCCCTGTAAAATTTAATAGGATAAGCCTGGAGGTATGATCCTCCGGGCTTTTTTTTATGCTCAAATTTGCTTTATACATGAAATTTTCAAGCTCAGAACGATAACATCTTTCATTTTCAAAAGCAGCTTTTGACCGCTTATCTCTTAGAAGCAGCCGCTTGTTGAAATTCAAGCAAAAGAAGGAAATTTCTGCTTACAATGGAATTAGAGTAAAGTAAGCGAGGTGAAAACGGTGAATGTGAAAATTGATCTAAATGGAAACAATGAGCAGCTGTCTGTCACCATTCATGCAAAAGAGTGGAGTGAAGAACTGGAGCAGCTTGTTCAATTAATCAATGGATCTCAGCGCAAACGTTTGATTGGCATGGAAGGAGCCCAGTCTGTTCTTCTCTCACCCGAAGATATTGAGTATGTATACTCGGAAAGCGGGAGAGTGTTTGCTCAAATTGGCTCCCGAAGCCTTGAACTTAAGATGAAGCTGTATGAAGTAGAAGAATTTTTAAAACCTTATCAGTTTGGAAGGTTTTCTAAGTCTGTGATTGGCAGTATCCGTCATATTGAAAGATTTGAATTATCCTTTAATGGAAACCTCTGTGTTTACTTTACTTCAGGCAATAAAGAATATGTATCTCGTCGTTATGTTCGAAGTTTAAAAGAAAAATTAACAGGAGGAGGAAACTAAATGGGACATCAAATCGTAGAAAGAGTATTCATCGGTCTTGGCTTTTCCGGAATTTTTACATTTGCCGCCTTAACTATCATGATGGTTAATGATGTGCAGGCAGGTGTAGATATAATCTGGAAGAACATGCTGGGAAGTATACTGATGGGGGTCTATTTTAGTCTCGCATCATTACTTTTTGAAGTGGAAAATTGGAGCCTGCTTAAGCAGACGACCCTTCATTTTCTACTGTCGGTAGCCGTGTTTTATACCATCTCTGCTTTTACAGGGTGGGTGCCTTTTACGTTGGGGGCTCTTCTAATAGGTACGGTAATATTTATAGCCATCTACTTTGTTTTTTGGTCTTTAATCGGACTTTATCTTAAGAAAATGACAAACGAAATGAACAAAAGTATCAGTTGAATATTTGATGCAGCAGGGAGAAGATTATGGAAACGAAACCACTATCATTTAAAGCAGAAATAAAACAAGGGCATCTGAACGCACTAAAAGCAATGAATTACGTTTTGGGAGCGGTTATTGGACTAATCACGGGAGCTATGCTGTGGGCTTTTACTGCAGAAGAGGTGGAAATGGGAGCATATCTTGGAGTGATTATTTTAATTATGGCAGTTATCCTCTTTTTTACCTTGAAATCCGGGAAGAATCAAATTCCCGTCAGTATTACTCAAAGCTTCGAAGAAAATGGGCTTTATGAAAAAATTCATTGGCCAACTAAAAATGAAGAAGTGGAAGAGAAGATTTCGTATGTGGATATGAAGAATGTATACATTGGACGGGCGACAAGAATTGTTTCTAAAGTGAGAGGGGAGCGTGTGTCTCAGACGATTTCCTATCCTAAGTTTGTTATCGAATGGGATAGGGATGGGCAGACCGGTTATAAGACTCTGATTTCAGGCTGGCACCCGCCTATTAACGAAATCATAAAGGCTATCCCTTCTCATGTATCTCTACATGCAATCAAGCACAATTTAGGAGCAATTCCAGACAACCGGATGGCGGAGGCTCTCCAAACCATTGAAACTGTACCAGTTGTAAAGAAAACACCGCTAGATTTACCCTTTAAATTTGGCAATATTAAGTTTAGAGATCTTCCTGTCTGGAAGCCAAGCTCAAAATAAAGAAAAGCACTGAAGCTTATTCTATCTGCTCCAGTGCTTTTTTATTGCGGATGATCATCTGTTCAAAGCGTTTCGTAAAATGATCAATCTCTTCTCCCTCTAATGAATCTGTGATGATTTTCCCACACCAGTCGTTCAGCTGGAAGAGAATTCGGTTGCGGACATCAGCTACTGTTAAGTCTGCTCCAAGAAGTTCATTTAATGACGCCATAACGCGCGGATCGATATTCGGGTATTGAAACCGGGTCGGGCTTTCTTTAAGCCCGATCTCATAAAAGTTTTTAAGCAGGCTGGCACGTGCCGCACCGCTGCCTGTGATATCCAGATAAATTTGTACCGCTGAACCGTTTTTCACCCGGCGCTGGGAAATGCCTGCGAATTTTTTGCCGTCTATACTTAAGTCGTAGGTGCCAGGGCAGTAAGAGCGGGTAATCTCGTAAGCTTCAATCTCATCGGTAAGGTCAGCAAACAAATGCTGGATAAAATCAACCATAGCTTCATAACCCTCATGGATGTTAACCTTTTTAGAGTCGGGAAAAATAAGCGACAGGTTGAGTACACCTTCGTCTAAAGCGACCGCAAGACCGCCAGAATTACGGACGACTACCTGATAGCCTTCCTGTTTTAAGTAATCCACTGCCTCGGAAATATGAGGAAGCCGGGCGTCAGGAATTCCAAGTACGATGGTGTCGTGATGAACCCACAGACGTGCTGCCGTCGGGGATTTCTGCTCACCAACGGAAATGGCTAACGCATCGTCAACAGCAAATGACTGAAGCGCTGAAAACGTGGGACCCATACTGCTTTGATCGATGAAGCGACAGGTGTCCGGCCGCAGTAAATGATGTATTTGTTTCATAAGAAATCGTTCTCCTTTATAATAACCAGCACCATTATAACAGAAGTATAAGAAGGGATACCAGGTAACGGAAGAAAGAATAACGAGACCTGCAGCTAACAAGTGTATCTGAGGCCAAAAAAGGGAAAAACAATCCCAGGTACCATGTTCCTCCAATAAAGTATATAATAAGGGAAAATGTCGTAAGGAAAGGGTCGACTATGGCATATCGTGATGAACAATTAAGTGAAGAAAAAGTGTTTAAAGACCCGGTTCACCGTTACATCCATGTACGGGACCGGGTGATTTGGGATTTAATTGGAACGCCTGAATTCCAGCGCCTGCGCCGGATTAAACAGCTGGGGACGAGTTATTTAACGTTCCATGGCGCGGAACACAGCCGTTTTAATCACTCTCTAGGCGTCTACGAAATCGTGCGTCGAATTATTAGAAATTTTGAAGATCGCCCGAACTGGAATTCGGAAGAACGTCTGCTCTGTTTAGCCGCAGCGCTGCTTCATGATTTAGGACATGGACCGTTCTCTCATTCATTTGAAAAAGTATATAAACTGGATCATGAAGATTTTACCCAGGCTATTTTACTTGGGGATACGAAGGTTAACAAAGTGCTGAGCAGAGTAAGCAGGAATTTTCCTAAGCATGTAGCGGACGTAATTAATAAAACTTACAGTAATAAGCTGGTCGTAAGCTTGATTTCCAGTCAAATTGATGCCGATCGTATGGATTATCTGCAGCGAGATGCGTATTTTACAGGAGTCAGCTATGGCCATTTTGATATGGAGCGTATTATGCGCGTCATGCGTCCTATGGGAGATCAGGTCGTTGTAAAAGAAAGTGGTATGCATGCCGTTGAAGATTACATTATGAGCCGTTATCAAATGTACTGGCAGGTTTATTTCCATCCCGTCACTCGAAGTGCGGAAGTGATTTTATCAAAAATTCTTCATCGTGCCAAAGAGTTGTATGAAGACCGGTATGAGTTTGAGCTGGAACCGATCCATTTTCTATCATTCTTTAAAGGAAGCCCTTCGCTTAGGGAATATTTGGCACTGGATGAGTCCATTGTGCTTTATTATTTTCAAATGTGGATGGAAGAAAAAGATGAGATTCTATCTGACTTGTGTGACCGGTTCGTCAACCGCCGTCTGTTTAAATATATTGAATTCAATCCAAACCTGCAGATGGCCGAATGGATGGAGCTTTATAAGCTTTTCAACAAAGCGGGAATAAATCCTGATTATTATTTAGTGGTTGATTCAAGTTCTGATTTGCCGTATGATTTCTATCGGCCAGGTGAAGAAGAGGAGAGACTGCCGATCCATCTCCTAAAACCTAATAACGAATTAAAAGAGTTATCCAGATTATCGGAAATCGTCGAATCAATTTCCGGTAAAAAGCGGACAGATCACAAGCTGTATGTGCCTGAGGACATGCTTGCAGCCATGTCCAGCCGAAGTAAGACGAAGAAACGGATTTTGGAAATATTGTATGGACAGGGGAGTGGGGAATGATGTTGGAGAATCATGCAAAGCTGATGCAGTTCTTCTCTAGCTCTGAACCGATTATCGGACGGAAAAGATTACAGAAAATGATTTACATACTTAAAAAGTGTAAAGTACCTTTTGAAGAACGTTATGAATTTCATTTTTATGGTCCTTATTCAGAAGAATTAACGCTTCGTATTGAAGAAATGTGTAATTTGGGTTTTATTCAGGAAACGAAAGAAGAGAAAAAGAATTATTACCAGTACCGCTATGAAGTTATGGAAGCTGGACGGAAATTCCTGCAACATTATGAAACGGCACTTCCTCCGCTTAATGAACATATAGAAGCAATGAATAAAGAAAGCTCACGTTTTCTGGAGCTTGTTTCGACCATGCTGTTTTTCGAACACTTGCCGAAAAATGAAGTGGCGGAAAAGGTGTTTTCCGTTAAGAGTAAACAGAATTATACGGAAGAAGATATTGAAACAGCCTGGAAATTTATTGAAAAGCTGCGAGGTATTCATTAATATAAAGTTAGAAAGATACACTAACCTTTTAGTGTATCTTTTTTTGGTTTGGAGAGGGGGCAGCCAATGAAAGTAATCAAATTTATTTTGTATTACATATTAGGGGCGGCAGGTATCTTTTTTATTAGTCTTGCTCCGTCTTTGTTTAGGGGAGGATCTTTTCTAAATTTGAAAGTTTTTTTCCATGAGGGAAGAATGCTCATTGAGAGCATGGCTGATCCCTCGCAGTGGGTATATCAAACACTTCGTGAGACAAAGCCCTTAATTCCGTATTTATGGGAGCTTTATCTTTATTCGATGACGATCTTTGCCGGTGCCATGATTATAGCGGTAGTCACAGCTTTACTTCTGGCATTTGGGGTTCTATTTCTGCCTGATAGAATAAAATTCCCGTTTAAAAGAATCATTGACTTATTAGAAGCTTTTCCTGATTTGCTGCTGGCATTTTGTCTTCAATTCTTTATCGTCTGGTTTTTCGAAAAAACAGATATTCTGTTAATAGATTTTCTCACACTTCGTGATGATAAAATTTACTTACTTCCTATAATTACGCTGGCTGTACTACCTGCTGTTACTCTTTACAAGATTCTTCTCCTTCAAATGGAAGAGGAAATGGCAAAATCTTATGTATCATTAGCGAAAAGCAAAGGTTTGACAAAATCGTTTATTTTAATGCGGCATGTGCTGCGAAATATTCTTAAGAGCACTTTTTATCAATCCAAAGTCGTAATCTGGAGCTCACTATCAAGCCTTATGATTATAGAATACATATTTAATATAAATGCAATTACTAACGCGTTGGTTTCAGACTTTCGACCGATAGTTACGATGGTTATTCTATTAATGTTATTCACCCCATTTTTTATTATCTACCAGGGAGTAGAACTCTTTATTTTCAAAGAACAAAAGATAACAGAAGAAACCGATCTTAAGATGAACTCTTTTATAGGCCGCTTTCAAAAGCGAACCAGACATAATGACTGGTGGAAACAGATTGTCCAGGGAACAGTGGTGCTCTTCAAAAATCCTAAATTCCTGGCGGGCTTCTCTGTTATCTTTTTAATTACAATGACAAGCCTTATTTACACATTAACCGCTGATCCTCTTGTTGATAAGATTTATCATATCGAAAACGATGAAGGGAAGCTTGTGAGTGCTGCTCCTCATTCTCCTGAGTACGTTTTTCTGGGCACGGATATTCTTGGGTTTAGTATTTTTGATCAGCTTCTCACAGGGGCAAAATACACCGTGCTGTTTGCGCTGGTGATTGCATTTTTAAGAGTTGCTTTAGGTTTCATTCTGTCGATTCCGTACACCTTTTTTCTTCCGGAGGGATGGCAGCGTGTAATCAGTAAAGTGGTCGACGGCATACATTTCCTTCCAATAACGGCAATAGCCTATTTATTGTTGCTTCCTGTGCTTATGATGCCAGTTGACGGTTTTACCACAACAGAAACAGAGCGAATTGTTTATCAGGGGCTGATTTTAACTGTATTGGCAGTTCCTCTGCTCGTCATTTTATTTAGAAACGAAATGAAGCTGATGATGAGAGAAGAATTTGTGCTAAGTACTAAGGTTTTAGGAGGAAGCTCTGTCCACTTAATTTGGCGTCATTTGCTGCCGCATTTGAAGGCGAGGATCGTCATTATCTTTGGACAGCAGTTTATCCAGACATTGCTTATTTTCATTCATCTTGGGGTCTTCGAAATTTATTTTGGAGGTACGAAGTTATCTTTTGATCCACTAAGGCCTGATCCGCCTCAATCCACGACGTATGAATGGTCCGGCTTGATCGGTGGTTCTAGAGAGGCCTTAATGACCGGTCACTGGTGGTACATTATTCCGCCTTTGGCTGCATTCATGATATTAATTATTTCTATGCAGGGGATCATCCAGGGAATTAAAGAAGTTCAGCTTAGAAGGGCCGGAGTACCAGTTAAACAAAAGAAAGAAAGAATTTCGTTTCAAAAAAAGAACCTTCACGAAAGCAGTTCTCAAGTGTATGACATAACGAAAGCGGAGAAGTTTGTTTTTATTAGTGAAGCTGCAAAAAAAAGAATTAAACAAACGTTTGATTAAGGAGGATACATTCATGAAAACAAGGCTCGAACATGTCCGAATAAATGTGGGGAATTTAACACAGGCTGTTAAATGGTATGAAGAATATCTTGGATTCAAAGTGGAAGCTGTCTGGCCTCCGGAGAACCCGAATTATGCGCATTTCGAAAGTGACGGAGGGGCCATTTTTGCCTTAATGGAAGGTGGCGCTTCGACGACTGGACGGTTCAACTTTTACATCAAGGATGTTGACGGATTATGGGAGCAGTTGAAAGGAAAAGTGGAAATAGTTGAACAGTTGATGGATACCCCCTATGGAAGCAGAAAATTTACGATCTGTGATCCAGATGGAAATGAACTTGGCTTTGTTCAGGGCTAATGAAAAGAGCTCTTAAGCATAATCGCTTAAGAGCTCAAGACTTAATCAATGAGGCGTTTTCCGGCAACACCGTAGTTTTGTTTTTTCATTTCTTCAATAACTACTGTTACCGCTTCCTGACGGGCACCCGTTGTCTCTGTTACTGCGTCTGTCACGCGTTCGACTAACGCTTTCTTTTGTTCGTCGGTGCGCCCTTCGAGCAGCTGTACCGTAATAATCGGCATGACGTTCTCCCCTTTAATACCTATAAATAAATCTCTGTGTATTTAATAAGGTTCGATCCTTTTCATCAAATTCCTGCTTTTTTCGCAAAAAAATTTTGAATCTGAGAAGAATCGTTGTTATGAAAAGAGAACTTTTCCTATGTTAAAATAAGGGGAGCAGCTTCATGAAGGAGGATTTAATCGAGATGAAAGAATTTGAACAGTTTAAAAAAAGTGATGAGAAACAGGATAAAAAGAAAAATCAGTTTACAATTATAAAAGATGACTCTACCGATGGTCACGGGGGATACGGTGTGGGGTCAATCAGTTTAGAAAATATGACTCCCGTTATCGTAGATCCTAATGAAGAAAAAGCTTATGTAGATATGGGCGCCCTGCATGCAAGAAGTGCAGTTGAAAAGAGAATCCGCTTTTTAACCGACCGCTCTGAAGTACCTAATGGAAAGCTGTATTGGATCGCCTGGGTAACGGTTGACTACCGAGACGGCAAGCCTTCTTATTACGGAGTAGCAGGAAGTGAACTCGTTGTAGACCGTGAAATACGTCGTGGCTATAAGCTGCTTCCAGAGCATGTGAACCATATGGATAAATCATTAAAAGGAAAATTTGTAGTCGATCATATGGATGAGAAATCTAAAAAGATTCTCGGCGATTATTTAAAAGAGTTCAAACCTGAATTATGGGAAAACACCGATCAGTCTCTTAAAGACAGTCTCGATGGTTAATAAAACAAACGCCTCTTTTCCAAAAGAGGCGTTTTTCTTTTTGGAAATACCTACAAAAACAATCCTGTCTATCAGCGGATATCACTAAGGCCCTATCTATTGAGGACGTTTTTTCATCCTGGACTGGGAAAAGACGGTTCCGTTTATCACGTTTGGAGAAAAGCGGCTGGGAAATGACTCGCTTTCCGCGGGGAGCCGGTGAGCTAGCTCGCTGCACTCGCGGATCTCACCCAGGCCCGATTCTCAATATTCAGGCAAACGGAACGGAATCTCTCTAAAATCGTCTTCCTAAATTTCCATTAAATAACTCATGTAAAAAGCGAACGTGCGTGCTATAATAAGAACAAACGTTCGCGAACGGAGGGTTATCTATGCAAAGCCGTGACAGAGGTTCTATTAAATGGACATCGCTTATGCTTCCAGAGCATGTTGAAATGATTAAAAAGATATGGAAAGAAGATGAACGGGTGGAGAAGGGGCTCCTTGACGAACAAAAAGCAGCCGAAATTGATTTCCTTCTTCAGCGTGCTCTCCATGATGATCTGACGGTGGAACTGCGGGTTCATAATGGATTTGGCTATGACGTATGGCCATTGAGAGTTACACGTGTAAATAAACAGGAACGTACAGTGGAAACAGTATTGGTTGACACTCAGGAAACGCGTACTTTCCCTTTGGAAGTCGTCTCTGATATTAAAATTGTGTAACGGTTCACAAGATGTTCACAAAATGTTCACGAACTTTCTAGAATTGTTATCTTGACTAGAAACCAGCTCGAATAATACTATTAAGGAACACATGGGTTATACATGTATGCTAGGACAGAGAAAACGACCGGCAAAAGCCGGTCGTTTTCTCTGTCTTTTTTTAAGTTGCTATTACGACAGCCAATCTATAACGTTTTTGTACCAAGGATCGTTCTGGAGTTCTTTTTCGATTTCTCTAATATCAGAGTCTTCGATTTCTTTACCTTCACATGTCTCTTTAGGAATGTCCTTTTCTTTTAAATAAACGAGTCGTTCTTCAGGACAGGCCGGACTGGATAGTTTTCCGGATTCTGGGTTGATGTAAACGCCTTTTAATTTTTTAGAAGGCGGAGTGAATGTTGCGGCCGGGAGATCCTTGTGTATTCCTTCAATGGACTTCGCCCATATTTCCTTTGAATACTGGTGGTCACGTGTCTTCGTCATTTCTCTGTTATCGTCATAACCGCTCCATACGCCCATCACGTAATCCGGGCTGAAGCCGATCATCCAGCTGTCTGTATCTGTAGTTCCTGATTTACCGCCGTACGTTCTAGTCAGCTGATCAGCGATTGTGGCACCGGTTACACTCATATACCCATTCAAAGACGGATCGAACATCCCCGTCATCATATGTGTTACGGAAAATGCAGTATCCTTATCGATTTTTTTTCCTTTTTTCTTGGCTTCATATTCGTATAAGACGTTATCCTGCTGATCAGTGATTTTCGAGATGGTATGTTTTTGGACACTTGAAGATCCATTTACGAGCTTTGCGTAGCCAGCTACCATGTCATAAAGAGGTATAGAGGCTGTCCCTAAAGCAAGAGAAGGAACCTCGGGCACGTCTCCTTTCAATCCGAAATCCTGGAGTGTTTTAACCAGCTTGTCAGGTCCAAGATCAACGTTCGTTTTTACGGCATAGATGTTATCTGATAAAGCGAGAGCCTGTGCCATTGTTATTTCGTCATCAGCATAGTAGTTATTGAAATTGCTGGGCGAATATACATCCCCATTGTCGAGTTTAAAAGTAGTTGGCTTGCTTTCCTGCATTGTAAGGGGAGTATAGCCGTTTTCTAAAGCTTCATAGTATAAAAAAGGTTTAATTGTGGAACCCACCATTCGTTTAGAGTGTGTGGCTCGATTATAAGTACCCTCTTTATAATCCCTTCCTCCAACCATTGCAGTTACGGCACCGGTGGAGTTGTCCATCACGACGGCGGCTGTCTGAATTTCATCGTTTTGCTTCATTTCCTCTGCCACCGATTTTTCTAATAGCTCCTGATGATCTTCCACTAATGTTGTGTATATATGAAAGCCTCCTGACTCGACTTCTTCTTGTTTCAGGTCGAGCAGACGAGCTGCCTCTCGCATTACTTCTTCCTGGAAGTAAGGAGCGATTGATTTCTCATCTTCTGTGTGGGCATAGTAATTAAGGGATGCAGTTACTGCTTCCTGTTTTTCATCACTCGTAATGTATTCAAGATCTCCCATTCTTGTTAAAATCCGCTCCTGCCGTGTTTCTGCATTCTCTTTGTTGGCAAGCGGCGAATAGTAGGTTGGTCCCTTAGGAATACCGGCAAGCATTGTCGCTTCAGCAAGTGTCAGGTTCTTGGCACTCTTATTAAAATAATAGCGGCTGGCCGACTCAATACCGTAAGCTCCATGACCGTAATAGATCGTGTTCAGGTAGCCTTCCAGTATTTCGTCTTTTTCATAGAAAAGCTCGAGACGGACAGCATACATTGCTTCTTTAACTTTACGGGTCCATGTTTTCTCATGTGTTAAGTAAAGATTTCGTGCATACTGCTGGGTGATTGTACTGGCTCCTTCTACCATGCTCATTGATTTAATATCGGTTAAGACGGCGGAAGCAATCCTTTTAAGATCAAAACCGAAGTGATTATAAAATCGGTGGTCTTCAATCGCCAGTGTAGCGTCGACCAGCTCTTCATTCATCTCTTCAAGGCTGATCCACTCGCGGTTCTCACGAGCCCGGGCATCTTCCATTACTTTACCGTCCGCCTTATAAAACACAGTGTCCGGCATATTGTTCAGTGACGGAGGTCCGAGCATTATGGCATAGATAAGCACAGCCAGCACACCAATCGCGCCGATTACAGATAGAGCAAACGCCGTTTTAAAACTGCGGCGCACCCATTTCCAAGTTAAACGAATAAATAATAGCATTATCCTATTCTCCTGACTGTTATAATTGCTATTATTATGTGGAAATCACAAGTAAAATAAACATGTGCTTGCTTTTTAAAAAAATTCCACTATAATTTGTTTGGCGAAATGTGAAAGGAGAGTCAGCAGATGGCTACATGGTTTACAGAAAAACAAACCGAAAACTTCGGAATTACAGCGAAGGTAAATCGGTCTTTGCATAAAGAGAAAACAGACTTTCAGGACTTAGAGTTGCTTGAAACAGAGGAATGGGGCAATATGCTCGTTCTCGATGATATGGTTATGACAACAGAGAAAGACGAATTTGTATATCATGAAATGATCGCACATGTGCCTTTATTTACTCATCCGAGTCCGAAAAAGGTACTTGTAGTTGGTGGAGGAGACGGCGGTGTTATCCGTGAAGTGTTAAAGCACGAGAGTGTAGAAAAAGCAGTGCTTGTAGAAATTGATGGGAAAGTTATTGAATATTCCAAGCAGTATCTGCCTTCAATTGCAGGCACCCTTGAGGACCCGCGTGTTGATGTACAGGTGGATGACGGGTTTATGCACATTGCCAAAAGCGAGAGGGAATACGATGTGATTATGGTCGATTCCACTGAACCGGTAGGCCCTGCTGTTAATCTCTTTACTAAAGGCTTTTACGAAGGGATTGCCAAGGCCTTAAAGGAGGACGGCATTTTTGTTGCTCAGACGGACAATCCATGGTTTAAAGCAGATCTAATTAAACAGGCGTTCAGCGATATTAAGGAGACATTTCCGATCACTAATATTTATACGGCCAATATTCCGACATACCCTAGCGGTCTATGGACGTTTACAATGGGAAGTAAAATCTATGACCCTAAACAAGTTCCAGCTGAACGTTTTACCGATATTGATACGAAGTACTATACAAGCGAGCTCCACAAGGCGGCGTTTGCGCTTCCTAAATTTGTAAAAGATTTAACGAAGTAAGGAGGATCCTGCATGCCCCATTATTTTGATGAGTCCTATTCAGGGAAGGTTTTTATAATGAGCCGAGCGTCCGAGAATGACGCCCAGGCCGTAATTTATGGAATGCCAATGGATTATACAGTCAGCTTCCGCCCGGGCTCGCGTTTCGGTCCCAATCGTATCCGCGAAGCTTCCATAGGCTTGGAAGAGTACAGTCCTTATTTAGATAAGCATCTGGAAGAAGTGGCTTACCACGATGCTGGAGACCTTATGTTTCCTTTTGGAAATGCGGAGAAGAGCCTTGGCATAATTGAAGAGTTCATGAGTGATCTTCTTGGAAAAGGGAAGTTTCCAATCGGACTTGGCGGGGAACACCTTGTCAGCTGGCCCGTCATTAAAACGTTTTATGAAAAAGTCCCCGACTTAAAAATTATCCATATAGATGCACATGCTGACTTAAGAGAGGAGTACGAGGGGGAGGTTCTTTCTCACTCGACTCCAATCCGAAAGGCATGTGAGCTGATTGGCCCTGAGAATGTATATTCGTTTGGGATTCGTTCAGGTATGCGTGAAGAATTTCAGTATGCACAGGAAAGCGGCATGCACATGTACCGTTATGAAGTACTTGAACCTTTGAAAAAAGTTCTTCCAGATCTGGCCGGTGAAAAGGTTTATGTGACAATCGATATTGACGTACTTGACCCTGCTTATGCGCCAGGTACAGGTACAGCAGAAGCAGGTGGGATTTCATCCAAGGAACTGCTTCACGCCATTCATGAAATTGCGCGCTCGGATGTAAAAGTAGTTGGTTGTGACCTTGTGGAGGTAGCCCCTCCATATGATCCTACAGAACAGACAGCAATAGCCGCCAGCAAATTTGTACGTGAAATGCTTTTAGGGTTTGTGAAATAAATGATAGAATGAATCCGTTGCTGAAAAAGAGCAGCGGATTCTTTTTATAGCGTTTAACTATGGCTGTAAGTATATTTGCCGGTGAATTTGACTTCTATTTAGGGGGATAAGGAGGCAGCCAGTAATTGCTGGCGGCTACACATACAAACTTCGCTGCAACGGTGAAACAGATAACTAAAGGAGTAAATGCTGTAATGAATAATAAAATTATCGCGTTTACGGCAGGTTATGCCATGATTATGGCTATACTGCTCGTATTAACGTTTAATTATAACTGGAATCCTTCGGGGTACAGTTATGAGCTGAACCAGCCGGAACTTATTATCAAGCAGGGAATCACTGAATCGAAACAGACGACCGTTAATTTTAACGAGAACATGTCGAACGCGCTCTTGTTTCAAATAGCGGTAAGTAATGTTCAGGCCCATTGGAAGCAGGATCTGCTTGTACTTTCTTTGTTTTTTCCGCTGATTTTGTTTTCCATTTTCAAGGAATATCGTCCCTTTAAAGAGGTGGTTCCGTATAAGTGGTTTGTCGGCCTGAGTGCGGCTGTGATTTTGGCATATGTGGCTTTTTCTATTCCTGATTATGTTACAGAATTAGACACAGTCGAACGATATGTGTCAAGCTTATTGGAATAAACCTTGAGTTTTTAGTGTCAAGTTTTTATAATAAAAAGGTTAAGGATGTACGTGAGGTGAGATAAAATGAGTGGTAAGAATATACGGGTCAAGCTTGTTACGGAAATTCGGGACTCGGGCCGTAAAGAAGAAATGGCGATGTCTGAACCTGGACAATACTTCTCTCGAGGAGAAACGGAGGTTCTTAAGTTTACCGAACATCCAGAAGAAGGAGAGCCGATTCAAACAATGGTAACCGTAAAGCCCGGTCATGTCAGTATTAAACGAACGGGCGGAGTTGATATGCGCCAGGTGTTTCAAAAACAGCTGGAGACAGAGAATTTGTATCACCATACGTATGGTGATTTTCATATGAAGACATTTACAGATCAGATTGAATACCGGCCATTGGCTGAAGCCAAGCAGGGACGACTGTTTATCAGCTATCAAATGACGCTGAACCACGAGGTTACCCAGCGTCATCGGCTGACGTTACTATTTGAGGAGGAAAGTGAATGAATATTGTCGAGCAGACAGAGCAGAAGCTGAAGGAAGAAATTGTACAGGCTGTGAAGCAGGCCGGATTAGCTACAGACGAAGAAATGCCTCATGTGGTCCTGGAGCAGCCAAAAGATAAATCTCACGGTGACTATGCGACGAATATGGCTATGCAGCTGGCACGAATAGCGAAGAAAAACCCGCGTCAGATTGCCACAGAACTTGTGGAAGCCTTTGACCGCTCAAAGGCTTCAATCAAAGATATCGAAATTGCAGGACCAGGTTTTATTAATTTTAAAATGAACAATCAGTACTTAACAGACCTTGTTCCTGCGATTATTGAAGCCGGTCAAAATTATGGCCGTACAGATACAGGAAAAGGCCATAAGATCCAGGTGGAATTTGTTTCTGCCAACCCGACAGGTACGCTTCACTTAGGTCACGCCCGCGGAGCAGCTGTCGGCGATTCTCTTTGTAATGTACTTGAGGCTGCCGGCTATAATGTCTCTCGCGAATATTACATTAACGATGCCGGCAACCAGATGAATAATCTGGCGCTTTCCGTTCAGGCCCGCTATATGCAGGCACTCGGCAAAGAATGGGAGATGCCTGAGGATGCCTATCACGGTCAGGACATTATTAATCTTGGCCAAAAGCTGGTAGATGAAGATGGAGACAAATGGGTCGATGTACAGGAAGAAGAGCGCATAGAATTCTTACGGTCCTATGGCTTGAAATTTTTACTGGATCGGATTAAGCATGACCTGGAAGAATTCCGGGTGCCGTTTGATGAATGGTTTTCTGAGACATCGCTTTATAAAGGCACACAGATAAAAGATGCCCTTCAGGTGCTGAAAGAAAAGAACTATGTATATGAAAAAGATGACGCTACATGGTTTGAAACGACCCAGTTTGGTGATGACAAAGACCGTGTATTGATTAAAAATGATGGATCGTACACGTACTTAACGCCTGATATTGCTTATCACAAAAATAAGCTTGATCGCGGATTTGATACGCTTATTAATATTTGGGGAGCCGACCACCACGGCTATATCCCTCGAATGAGAGCTGCGATTCAAGCCTTAGGCTATAGTGCGGATACGCTTGAAGTGGAAATTATCCAGATGGTGAATCTGTTTCAGGATGGGGAAAAGGTGAAGATGAGTAAGCGTACCGGAAAAGCCGTAACGCTTCGGGAGCTGATGGAGGAAGTAGGAATTGATGCTATGCGGTATTTCTTCTCTATGCGTTCAGCTGATTCCCATCTCGATTTTGATATGGACCTTGCCCGCTCTCAATCGAATGAAAACCCTGTATATTACGTTCAGTATGCACATGCCCGCATTTGCACAATGCTCAGTCAGGCTATTGATAAAGGATTGGCAGCAGGCGAATTTGATGGCAGTCATCTTTCTTCAGAAAAAGAAGAAGACCTTCTGAAGAAACTGGGTGAATTTCCTCAGGTCGTGGCAGATGCAGCCGAGAAGCGTACACCGCATCGTGTTACACAGTACACCTTCGATCTTGCTTCTAATCTGCACAGCTTTTACAATGCAGAAAAAGTTCTGGATGGGGAGCACCCGGAACGTACGTCAGCTCGAATTGCCCTAATGAAAGCTGTACGCACCACTATACAAAATGCATTAACATTAATTGGTGTTGCTGCACCTGAGCAAATGTAATTAAAAAGAAGCCGTTTCAGCATAATAATGTGTGGAACGGCTTTTTTGTGGTGAGAGGATCGAAAGTAAAATCTCTTACCAGGTTGATAAGGAGGAAAAATCAATGAAAGAAATTATACTAGCGTTACTGGCAGGATTCATTGTCGGTTTCCTTTTTGCGGCTATAAAATTACCCATTCCGGCACCTCCTGCTTTTGCAGGGATAGCCGGGATTGTGGGGATCTATTTAGGTTTTAAATTTTTTCTGTGGATTGGACCTATGCTTGCCTCTGTATTCCGTTAAAGAAGGGGGAGAAAGGGCTTTGCGATCTGCTCTTTGAGACGGATAGTAAATGCTCTTTTTCTTATCCACTGTTCATCCATAGTCAGGGAATCATCCGCATCGATCATAAAGGCGTTACGAAGCTCTGTGATAAAAGCAGGATCATAGAAATAGACATTTACTTCTTTGTTCAAAAACATACTGCGCTGATCAAAGTTTGCTGTACCGACATCCGCAAACGTGTTGTCGATAACGATTATTTTTGCATGGTAAAAGCCGGCGTCAAATAAACTGACAGTCGCTCCAAGTCGGAATAATTTATACAAAAAAGGCAGGCCGGCTTCGCGTACGAGCGGGTGGTCAGGTTTAAGCGGGATCATCGCGTGCAGGTGAACACCACGGGCAATGGCGGATGTTAAAGCATCCATGACTTTTTTCGTAGGGATGAAATAAGGCGTTCCAATTAAAATTTCTTTTTCAGCCATTGTTATCATTTCTATCAGCTGTCGTTCCAGCTGATTCCCGTCTGTTGCAGTAATTTTTAAATCGTGAGGAGCCTTTGTCTGCGGCACTTTTTCATTCGTATCAGTATCTCCCCAATCATCTGAGAAAATTTTCTGCAAGTTAGCTACGACAGGGCCAGTCACTCGAAAGTGATAATCACGCCAGTCATAAAAATCAGCATTGCCTCCCAAATATACATTTCCTATATTGTAGCTGCCGGTGTAGGCGATTTTATGATCAATGACAGTAATCTTCCGATGATTTCTTCGATTTAGTTTATAAAAGAAATAAGGAAAGCGGGGGACTTCCGCAAATTTAAATTGTACGCCGGCTTCCCTAAGCTCCTGGCGTATTTTTTTGGTGATTTTTAAACTCCCGATCCGATCGACAAATAACCGGACACGGATACCTTCTCTTGCTTTTCTTTTTAATATATCCAGAAATTGAAGCCCGGTTTCATCAGCTGAAACGATAAAAAAGAGGACATCAACGTATTCTTTGGCATCATGGATATCCTGAATCAGCGCTTCATAGAAGGGTGCGCCGTTTATATAGAAAATATAATCTCCGGGTGTTTTCTCAAAACTAAAAGCTCGCTGTTTGGATAAATGATCTTTTCGCCCCAGCTTAAAATCTAAAATAATTAATAAGATGATAACGGCAATGAAAATAAGGATAAGAGTAAAAATCATGCGTGTTTCCTCCTTATAAAGCGGATAAAGTTAGTTTGCCCAAAAAAAAGCGGATTAGGCATATGAAAAATTTCGGAAACTAGTTGACTGAATGCTCATTCATAACTTATTATAAAGCTATAGTATTCAGAATATTAGTTCGACAATGAACATCAGAGGGGGAGAGCAGATGAGTCCGTTATTAATCGCCAACTGGATTTTATTCCTTGCGGTCACCATTTACGGATTATACTTATTCGTAAGCGTCGTGCGTACACGAATCGCCTACATTAAAATGGGCCGGAAGTTTGAATTTGACGGGGAGATTAAAGATCGTCTGAAACGCGTATGGGTCAATGTGTTTGGCCAGAAGAAGCTTTTGAAGGACAAGAAATCCGGCATTATCCATGTCATGTTTTTCTACGGTTTTATTCTCGTGCAATTTGGAGCCATCGACTTTATTTGGAAAGGACTTGCTCCTGATTCACACTTGCCGCTTGGATTTTTCTATCCTGGATTTACGTTCTTTCAGGAACTAGTCACTTTTATGATTATCGTTGCAGTTGTGTGGGCTTTTCACCGACGTTATGTTGAAAAGCTTGTTCGCTTAAAAAGAGGATTTAAGTCTGGTCTTGTTTTATTGTTTATCGGTGGATTAATGGCAACTGTTCTAATCGGTAATGGAATGGGTATGATTTGGCATGGTCATGAAGGTGCCTGGACCGAACCAATTGCGTCCGTTATTGCAAACGCTTTCGCTTGGCTTCCACCGGTTGCTGCTGCTACTGTATTTTTCATTATGTGGTGGATTCACCTGCTGATCCTGTTAACATTCCTGATTTATGTACCGCAGTCAAAGCATGCACACTTGATTGCTGCACCAGTCAATACATTTTTAAGCCGTCAGGATCCTCCTGGGAAGCTGAAAACGATTGATTTTGAAATTGATGAAGAAGCTGATGAAGAGGATGTTTCCTTCGGTGTTGGAAAAATTGAAGACTTCAATCAATTACAGATGATTGATTTTTATGCTTGTGTAGAATGCGGCCGCTGCACGAATGTATGCCCGGCATCAGGCTCCGGTAAAATGCTGTCACCTATGGATCTAATCATTAAGCTGAGAGATCATTTGACGGAAAAAGGAGCTGCCGTAACTGGAAAAGCTCCCTGGGTTCCGGCCTATGCTTTTTCAAACACAGAAGGTAATACGCTTGCCCAAATGACTCGTGCACAAGGAGAGGGAGAAGCTGCCGCTGCTCTTGAGGAAGTGAACAATAAGAATTTAATCGGAGACGTGATCACAGAAGAAGAACTATGGGCGTGTACAACTTGCCGAAACTGTGAAGACGCCTGTCCAGTAATGAACGAACACGTGGATAAAATCATTGATCTGCGCCGCTACCTCGTATTAACAGAAGGAAAGATGGATGCAGACGGCCAGCGCGCGATTATGAATATCGAACGTCAAGGAAACCCTTGGGGCCTTTCTAAAAAAGATCGGGAAAACTGGCGGGATGCCGAAGAGGATGTCCATATCCCAACAGTGAAAGAACTGAAAAAATCAGGGGAAGACTTCGAATATCTGTTCTGGGTGAGCTCTATGGGGTCTTATGATAATCGCAGCCAGAAAATCGCAATGGCTTTTGCTAAATTGATGAACGCAGCCGGTATAAAGTTTGCAATTCTTGGAAACAAAGAACAAAATTCTGGCGATACCGCACGCCGGATGGGAAATGAATTTCTTTTCCAGGAGCTTGCAGAAAAGAATATTAAAGAATTTAACAAGAATGACGTGAAGAAAATTATTACGATTGATCCACATGCCTATAACATTTTTAAAAATGAGTACCCGGATTTAGGGTTTGAAGCAGAGGTTTATCACCATACCGAAATGCTATCCATGTGGTTGAAGGAAGGCAGACTTAAGCCTGAGGCAGAAGTGAATGAAACGATCACATACCATGACAGCTGCTACCTCGGCCGATATAACGAAGTTTATCAGCCGCCGCGTGAAGTCCTTGAAATGATTCCTGGAGTCAAAGTCGTAGAAATGAAACGCAACCGCTCCAACGGAATGTGTTGTGGAGCCGGCGGCGGTATGATGTGGATGGAAGAAAAATCAGGAAACCGCGTAAACGTAGCAAGAACAGAACAGGCTCTAGAAGTGGAACCGACCATGATCTCAAGCGGCTGCCCATTCTGCCTGACAATGCTTTCCGATGGAACAAAAGCAAAAGAAGTAGAAGATAAAGTAAGCACAATGGATATCGCTGAAATCCTGGCTAAATCCATATTTCCTGCTAAAGAGGAAGAGAAGACATCAGCCTAAGAACTTATTAAAACCTGTCTTTAATGATTTACCCGCGAGTACCTTGACTTCGCTGCGATTTTAGAAGAATAGCCGCTAAAATCTTATAATGACCGCGATTTTTAAAGAGTTTGCCGCGAAAACCTGAATTTGGCGGTGAATCTGCAAAAATCGACCAAAATCTAAAATACCAGTGGAAAGTGTACAGAATTTTTTGTACACTTTCCTTATGAGAGAAGATTGAGCGAGCGTTCAATCACCATATAATTGAAAGCGTTTACTAAGAAAAGTAGAGGCGGCCTGGTAGACACGAAACGCATAAGCAAGATGCCGGAATCGGCTGTCTTTCGCCGAGATTGCTTATGACGCGAGTGTCTGGCCGCCGGAACTGGACAAAAGAAAAGCGGAGGCGCCTTGGTCAGCTTCGACAAGCATAAGCCAAGCGATGGAGGGAAGTGGTCTATCTTCCCGTAATCGTTGACTTATGACCTCGAGCAGCTAGGCGCCAGAGCTGGATAGAAGAGAGATAAATAAAGAGGAGGAACTATACTTATGAGCAAAACAGTAATTGTTTCAGGAGCGAGAACACCTTTTGGAAAATTTGGAGGCGGGTTAGCACCATTAACAGCTGCTCAGCTGGGCGGTATTGCAATTAAAGAAGCACTCAAGCGGGCGAATGTGAATGCAGAGGATGTGGATGAAGTTATTATGGGCACTGTTCTTCAAGGCGGCCAGGGACAGCTGCCATCCCGCCAGGCTTCCAGAGAAGCGGGCATTCCATGGGAAGTTAAAACAGAGACAGTGAACAAAGTTTGTGCCTCTGGCATGCGCAGTGTCACAATGGGAGACCAGTTCATTCGCCTGGGGGAAGAAGACATTATTGTAGCGGGCGGTATGGAAAGCATGAGCAATGCTCCTTATTTCATGCCGAAAGCCCGCTGGGGACTGCGGATGGGAGATTCCCCTGTGAAAGATATGATGGTACACGATGGTCTCACATGTTCTTTTGAAGGTGTTCATATGGGGAACTACGGAAACCGGACGGCAGAGGATTTAGAGCTGACACGTGATGCACAGGACGAATGGGCCTACCGTAGTCATCAGCGTGCCGCGGCATCTGCAGACAAATTAGCTGATGAAATCGTAGCTGTTGAAGTACCGCAGCGAAAGGGAGATCCGAAAGTCATCAGTACTGATGAAGCCCCGCGTAAAGATACGAGCGTAGAAGCATTGGCTAAGCTGCGTCCGGTATTTGATCCGCAAGGGACGATTACGGCTGGAAATGCGCCGGGGGTAAATGATGGAGCTTGCGCGATGGTTCTAATGTCTGAAAAGAAAGCAGCGGAAGCCGGTGTACAGCCGCTTGCCACCATTTTAGCTCACGAAGAAATTGCTGTAGAAGCTCACGATTTTCCGAAGACGCCAGGACTTGTGATTAATAAGCTCCTCGAAAAAGCAGGAAAGACAGCCGATGACATTGACTTATACGAAATCAATGAAGCTTTTGCCGCGGTTTCTCTCGCAAGCGGTAAGATCGCCGGTCTTGACCATGAGAAGGTCAATGTTAACGGAGGGGCTGTTGCGTTAGGCCACCCGATTGGAGCGAGTGGGGCACGCGTTGTTTTAACACTTGCTTATGAATTAAAGCGCCGTGGAGGCGGTCTTGGGATTGCAGCGATTTGCTCAGGCGGCGGGCAGGGAGATGCTGTGCTGATTGAAGTAGGAGGTCGTGGATAAATGGCAGTTGAAAAAGTAATGGTAATCGGAGCCGGACAGATGGGAGCCGGAATCGCTCAAGTTTTTGCCCAGTCCGGAATCCACGTGAAATTAAATGATTTAAAAGAAGAAGCGTTAGAAAAAGGATTGGACGGAATTAATAAACGACTCAGCCGAGCTGTTGAAAAGGGAAAATTGACAACAGATGAGCAGCAGCAGGCACTCAGCAGCTTAAGCGGTACAACCGATCTAAAGGATGCAGCAGACTGTGATCTAATCATTGAAGCCGTCATCGAAAATATGGATGTCAAAACAAAGGTGTTTCAAGCACTGGATGAAATTGCACCATCACATGCCATTCTTGCTTCCAATACTTCTTCGCTTCCGATTACAGAAATTGCGGCTGTTACGAAGCGCCCTTCTCAAGTAATCGGGATGCATTTTATGAACCCTGTACCTGTCATGAAGCTTGTTGAAATTATCCGGGCGATTCAGACAAGTGATGAAACATACCAGGTTGTTGAGGATACGGCAAAGAAGCTGAACAAAACACCTGTAGAAGTAAACGATTTTCCTGGGTTTGTTTCCAACCGGATTTTAATGCCAATGATTAACGAAGCGATTTACACGGTTTATGAAGGGGTTTCTTCCGTAGAAGATATCGACACGGTCATGAAGCTTGGGATGAACCATCCGATGGGGCCGTTAACGCTGGCTGATTTTATCGGTCTGGATACATGTTTATATATTATGGAAGTACTTCACGATGGATTTGGCGACAGCAAATATCGTCCCTGTCCCTTGTTAAGGCAATATGTTAAAGCAGGCTGGCTTGGTAAGAAATCCGGCCGCGGATTCTACACCTATGAATAAGAATGAGGGAGAGAAGAACGATGCACTTGGAGTTTACGGATGAGCAGCGCATGCTTCGGAAAATGATAAGAGATTTTACAGAAAAAGAAGTTTCTCCTGCAATTGAACAGATGGAAAAGGAAGATCGCTTTCCTGTTGAGCTTGTAAGGCGGATGGGAGAGCTGGGCCTTATGGGGATTCCTATTCCTGAAGAATATGGCGGCTCAGAAATGGATTATACATCTTACGTCATGGCGATTCATGAGATTTCGAAGGTGAGTGCTACACTGGGGGTTATTCTTTCCGTACACACTTCTGTAGGTACAAACCCGATTCTTTATTTCGGAAATGAAGAACAGAAACAGAAGTATATTCCAAAGCTTGCTTCTGGAGAATATTTAGGAGCTTTCGCATTAACGGAGCCAAGTGCGGGGTCAGATGCTGGAAGCTTAAAAACACGTGCTGAGAAGAAAGAAGATTATTATATTTTAAATGGTGAAAAGATTTTTATTACAAATGGCGGCGGTGCTGATACATTTATTGTCTTTGCAAGAACAAACAAAAATGAAAAACGCGGCAAAGGTGTAAGTGCCTTTATCGTTGAGCGGGACACTCCCGGATTTACGATTGGAAAAGCGGAGAAAAAAATGGGAATGCATGGGTCCAGTACTGTTTCCTTAAGCTTTGACCAATGTAAAGTGCCGGCCTCCCAGCTGCTTGGAAAGGAAGGGGAAGGCTTTAAAATCGCCCTTTCCAATTTAAATACCGGAAGGATCGGAATTGCGGCCCAATCTCTTGGAATTGCAGAAGCAGCACTTGAGCATGCTGTAGCTTATGCGAAGGAAAGGGAACAGTTCGGACGTCCAATTGCCCAGCATCAAGGGATCTCCTTTAAACTTGCTGATATGGCCACGAGCGTAGAGGCGGCAAAACTATTAGTCTACCAGGCTGCTTCCTTGCAGGGAGCCGGGAAGCCTTGTGCAAAAGAAGCTTCAATGGCGAAATTATATGCTTCACAGGCAGCAATGGATACGGCGATTGAGGCTGTCCAGGTTCACGGCGGCTATGGATATACGGAAGATTATGCAGTTGAGCGCTTTTTCAGAGATGCAAAGGTTTGCCAGATTTACGAAGGAACGAGTGAAATTCAGCGCATTGTTATAAGTAATCATTTAACGAAAGACTAGGAGGAAAACAAATGGATTTTACATTAAGTGAAGAACAGCAAATGCTCCGAAAAATGGTGCGGGACTTTGCGAAAAACGAAGTAGAACCGACAGCTGCTGAACGGGATGAAGAAGAGAGGTTTGACAGAGAAATCTTTGATAAAATGGCGGAGCTCGGTTTAACAGGAATTCCGTGGCCAGAGGAATACGGGGGCATCGGATCAGATTTCGTAAGTTACGTCATTGCTGTTGAAGAATTGTCGAGAGTTTGTGCATCCACAGGCGTTACACTGTCTGCGCACATTTCACTGGCGAGCTGGCCGATCTATAAGTTTGGTTCAGAAGAGCAGAAGAAAACGTTTCTTACCCAGCTGGCGACAGGAGAAAAACTGGGGGCATATGCGCTTTCTGAGCCAGGAGCTGGAAGCGATGTATCCTCCATGCGGACAATGGCGAAGCTTGACGGCGACGAGTATGTCTTGAATGGAAGCAAGGTCTGGATTACCAATGGGGGAGTAGGAGATATTTACGTCGTATTTGCTAAAACGGATCCTGAGGCAGGCAGTCGAGGTGTTAGTGCATTTATCGTGGAAAAGGGGACACCTGGGTTTACTTTCGGCAAGAAAGAGAAGAAGCTTGGTATCCGTTCCTCTCCTACGACCGAGCTGATTTTTGAAGACTGCCGGATTCCAAAAGAAAATCTGCTTGGAGAAGAAGGCCAGGGCTTTAAGATTGCCATGATGACACTTGATGGAGGGCGTAATGGCATTGCTGCCCAAGCGCTTGGAATTGCCCAGGGGGCACTGGATGAGTCAGTAAACTATGCAAAAGAGCGCGAGCAGTTTGGTAAACCGATTGCACAGCATCAGGGGATTTCCTTTAAGATTGCAGATATGGCAACAGATATTGAAGCGGCCAGGCTGCTTACGTATCAGGCGGCTTACCTGGAATCTGCCGGCCAGCCTTACGCGAAGGCTTCCGCTATGGCAAAGCTGTTTGCAGGCGATGCTGCCATGCGGATTACAGTAGAAGCTGTCCAGGTTCACGGCGGCTACGGCTATACGAAAGATTATCCAGTAGAGCGTTACATGCGTGATGCAAAGATTACTCAGATTTATGAAGGAACAAATGAAATACAGCGACTTGTGATTGGCCGAATGGTGACAAAATAAGAGAGAGGAGGCCCGGGCATGCATATATTAGCTGAAAAAATTCAACAACAGGACATGCGGGCCCTCGCTCGTGCCATCACGATGATTGAAAATGATCATGAAGAAAAACTTGAGCTGATGAGTGATATTTTTTCCATACAGAAAAAAGCCCATCATATCGGAATTACGGGCTCTCCAGGAGCAGGAAAAAGTTCACTCATCAATCGGCTGCTTACTCACCTGCGGTCGAAAGATTTGACGGTGGCGGTTATTGCTGTCGATCCTACAAGCCCGTTCAGCGGCGGATCATTGCTCGGTGACCGAACACGGATGAATCAGCACTTTCTTGATCCGGGTATTTTTATCCGCAGTATGGCTACACGCGGCAGCCTTGGCGGATTAGCAAGGGCAACAAAGGATACGATACGTGTCTGCGATGCCTACGGGTTTGATGTCATTTTAGTGGAAACCGTTGGTGTAGGACAGTCCGAACTGGATATTATGAAAGTCGTGGATACGACTGGTCTCGTCCTTACCCCAAACAGTGGGGATGTGCTGCAGATTTTTAAAGCCGGAATTATGGAAATTGCCGATTTATTCGTGATCAATAAGGCCGATCTGCCGGGGGTGGTAAAGCTTAAGGCAACCCTTGAGGAATATATGATGATTGCTCAGCCTAAAGGATGGCATCCACTGATTGTAAAAACCATTTCAACAGAAAACAAAGGAATGGAAGAACTGTGGCAGGGAATGACCAGCCACTATGACTATCTATATGAAACAGACCAGGGGGAGAAACGGAGACAGCTGCAGCTGCGGCTGGAGGTCTATGAATTGATTCGTGAAGAAATCTGGCGGGACGTAAAGATTAAAATAGAAAAAGAGACCGGGAAACTTAAACAGCTTGAAGACCCGGCCGCTGATCCTTATGAGCTGGCACGCTCTTGGTACCAAGGATGGAAGGGTGAAAGAGGATGACAAAAAAACAGGTCCACTCTTCAATTAAAGATGAAGCCCTTGTAACAAAACGCCGTGAACAAATGATTAAAGGAGCTGTCTCTCTTTTTACTGAAAAAGGGTTTCATAAAACGACGACCAGGGAGATTGCGAAAGCCTCGGGTTTCAGCATCGGTACTCTTTATGAATATATCCGCACAAAAGAGGATGTTCTTTTTCTTGTTTGTGATTCCATTTATGAGCGTGTTAAAGAAAGAATGGAAGCCTCGATCGTTCAAAATCAAACGAGTACAGCCAGCTTAGTAGAAGCGGTTCGGGCTTATTTTCATCTTATGGATGAAATGCAGGGGGAAGTTCTCGTGATGTATCAGGAAGTTAAATCGCTTCCTAAAGATGCAAAGGATTATGTCCTTCAGAAGGAACGCGAGATGGTTGCTATGCTGGAAAAAGTAATAAAGAGCAGTCTGCCGATTTCGATATCAGATGAAACGGCTGCGCTTGTGGCAAATAATATTTTTATCCAGGGACAGATGTGGGGCTTCAGGCGCTGGATTCTCCAGAGGACGTTTACCTTGGAATCCTATACAGAACAGCAGATTCAAATGCTGCTTCAGGGATTGAATATTAAACAGAGTGAATTAATATAAGGGAATTTTTATAGTTGGGGTCTAAAGCAAGCAATGATTTTGTTTGTAAAACGAAGGACTTCCCTTCAATCAATTAACCTATCAAGGGGGAGAGTATATGGAACAGCCAAAAGTCTACAAGGCAAAGCATCCTATTCGTTTTGTTACAGCATCCAGCCTGTTCGACGGTCATGATGCTTCCATTAATATTATGCGTCGAATTCTTCAGGCGACCGGAGCGGAAGTTATTCATTTAGGTCACAACCGGTCCGTCGAGGATGTAGTGAATGCAGCCATCCAGGAAGATGCCCAGGGAATCGCGATCAGCTCTTATCAAGGCGGACATGTAGAATACTTCAAGTATATGGTGGACCTGCTTCAGAAAAAAGGGGCAGGACACATCCGCGTGTATGGGGGCGGAGGCGGCGTCATTATTCCAAGGGAAATCAAAGAACTCCATGAGTATGGTGTGGCGAGAATTTTCTCTCCTGAAGATGGCCGTTCACAGGGCCTTCAGGGCATGATTAATCAAATGATGGAAGAGTGTGATTTTATACCGCCGATTCACGATGTGGAACGTGCAGTTTCAGACTTAGTCAGCGGTGATCACCAGGCTATGGCACGTTTCATTACGTATGTGGAAAACACGCCAAAGCAGGAAAGAGAAGCTGTAGCCACTTTTGAAAGCGCTATCGAAAAAGTGACGGAGAAAAAAATTCCTGTACTTGGGATTACGGGAACAGGGGGTGCCGGAAAGAGCTCTCTGACTGACGAGCTGATCCGGCGTTTCATAAATGAAATTCCCGACAAAAAGATCGGAATTTTATCTGTTGACCCGACGAAAAAGAAAACAGGAGGTGCCTTGCTTGGTGACCGGATACGTATGAACGCGATTTTCAGCCCTCGTGTGTATATGCGTTCACTGGCTACACGTGAAGCACGTTCTGAATTGTCAACAGCGGTAGAAGAAGCCATTCAAGTAATGAAAGCCGGGGGTATGGATTTAATTATTGTGGAAACGAGCGGAATCGGTCAGGGAGACGCAGCTATTACGGATGTGACTGACCTGTCGATGTATGTCATGACGGCTGAATTCGGGGCACCATCTCAACTTGAGAAGATCGATATGATTGATTTTGCTGACTTTATTGTAATCAACAAATTTGAGCAAAAAGGGTCGGAAGATGCGCTGAACCAAGTAAAGAAACAGTACCAGCGCAGCCACATGCTATTTCATTCGGACAGTTCAGATTTTCCAGTTTACGGGACTATCGCTAGCCAGTTCAATGACCCTGGCACAAACACACTGTTTGCCGGTATAGTTGATAAACTTAATGAGAGCTTCGACTGGCAGGAAGATACGCAGCTTGAACGAGTGGAAAAGGTAGAAAAGCAAAATGTGATTATTCCAAATGAGCGCCAGCAATATCTCCGCGATATTTCTAAGGCTGTAAGGGATTATCATAAACATACAGAGGAGCAGGCAGAAACGGCACGTAAGCTGTACCAGTTAAAAGGTGCTGCAGAAATTTTGCAGGAGGAAGAGACCCAGCCGGCCATCATATCTTCTATTGAAGCACATGAAGAAAAACTTGACCGCCACTCAACGGCACTGCTCAATGACTGGGATGCTTTGCATGAACGTTACAGTGGAGATACGTACACATTTAAAGTGCGTGATAAAGATATTACGATGGATATTACAACAGAGAGTTTATCCGGATTAAAAATTCCTAAGGTGGCGCTTCCGAACTATGCGGACTGGGGCGATAGACTGACATGGCTTCTTAAAGAAAATGTCCCAGGAGCGTTCCCTTTTACAACAGGAGTATTTCCGTTTAAACGAAAAGGTGAGGATCCTAAGCGCCAGTTTGCTGGTGAAGGAACGCCTGAGCGTACAAACCGCCGCTTCCACTATCTATCGGAAGGTGATGAGGCGAAGCGTCTAAGCACTGCGTTTGATTCTGTGACCCTTTATGGGGAAGATCCCGATGAGCGTCCGGATATTTACGGGAAAGTCGGAGAGAGCGGTGTAAACATCTGTACCCTTGAAGATATGAAGAAGCTGTATGACGGCTTTGATTTAACCGCCCCTTCTACATCGGTATCGATGACGATTAACGGCCCGGCTCCCATCATCCTTGCTATGTATTTTAATACGGCCATTGATCAGCAATTAAATAAGTTTAAAGAAGAAAACGGGCGGGAGCCAAATGCGGAAGAGGCGGCAAAGATTAAAGAAGATACGATTCACGTCGTTAGGGGTACCGTACAGGCCGATATATTAAAAGAAGATCAGGGGCAGAACACTTGTATTTTCTCTACAGAATTTGCCTTAAGAATGATGGGAGATATTCAGGAGTACTTCATAGATCATCAGGTTCGAAACTACTATTCTGTATCTATTTCCGGCTATCATATAGCGGAAGCCGGAGCGAATCCGATTACACAGCTTGCTTTTACGCTTGCGAACGGCTTTACGTATGTAGAGTATTATTTAAGCCGCGGCATGGATATTAATAAATTCGCGCCAAATTTATCTTTCTTTTTCTCCAATGGCTTAGATCCTGAATATACCGTTCTCGGCCGTGTAGCGAGAAGAATCTGGGCGATCGTGATGAAAAATAAATACGATGCAAATGAACGCAGCCAAAAATTGAAATATCATATTCAAACATCAGGACGTTCGCTTCATGCACAAGAGATCGATTTTAATGATATTCGAACAACACTTCAAGCGTTAATAGCTATTCAGGATAACTGTAATTCCCTGCATACAAACTCTTATGACGAAGCGATTACAACACCGACTCAAGAGTCCGTACGCCGGGCGATGGCCATTCAAATGATTATCAGCAAAGAATTCGGTCTAACGAAAAATGAAAACTCTCTGCAAGGATCCTACATTATCCGCGAGCTGACAGACCTTGTCGAAGAAGCCGTTCTGCAGGAGTTTGAACGGATTAACGACCGCGGCGGTGTGCTCGGAGCAATGGAGCGTCAGTATCAGCGGGGTAAAATTCAGGAAGAATCCCTTTATTACGAAGGGAAAAAGCATTCAGGTGAGCTGCCGATTATCGGTGTAAACACATACTTGAATCCAAATCCTCCTTCAGAGGAAGAGATTGATTCTATGGAGCTTGCCAGGGCATCAAAGGAAGAAAAAGAGCATCAAATCAACGAGCTCCGCAGCTTTCAGAAGAGCCATGAAAGCGAAACAGACGCCGCCTTACAGCGTCTTCAGGACACAGCAGCAGGTGGAGGGAATATCTTTGCTGAGCTGATGGAGACGGTTAAAGTGGCGAGCTTAGGACAGATTACGAACGCTCTATATAAAGTAGGAGGACAATACCGCAGGAATATGTAACTTCTGGTAATAAAGGATAATAGAAAAACTCGCTTTCTCAATTGAGAAAGCGAGTTTATTAATGACCACCATCCAAGTGTTCCTCATCTGCGGCCTGGTCGATACTTACGACGTATGGGGTTTTCGTGCCGTAGGATTCATAAATAATTTCATAAGCTTCTTTTTCTTTAACCATCATCCAGAGGCTCTCCTCTTCAACGAGCAGAGTTTTTCCATCTACCTTAATATACTTACCTTCTTCTCCTTCAGACTTAGATTCGACTACAGCATCCTTAAGGTGATGCTCTTCAATGTATCCGTAATTCATAAACAGCCATACACCGGCAACAAGGACGAGAATAATGGTTGCGATCCAATTAAAAGGGTGTGATTTCAGCATCTGTTTCTCTCCTTTTTTCATTTTCTGCTTTTCTTATTTTACGACAAAAAGTCCAAACGACCAAATAACATCGACTTGGGATTGATTTTTACTAAAGCTAACCATATAATGGAGGTTATGATAAGGCATTCTTGTGCCTTTTGCTAAGAATGCGGATGGATAAAGGAGTGCAAAGATCGTGACTATAAAGGAAATGAACCATGAACAAATTCAAGAAATTTCAATGATTAATCTTGCTACAGCGATCCTTGATGAGAAAAGAGAAGCTATGGATTTTAATGAAATCTTTGAGCAGATTGCTGCTTTAAAAGGATTTACGGCTGCACAAAAAGAAACCAATATTAGCCAATTTTACACAGACTTAAACGTGGACGGAGGCTTCATGACCATCGGTACTAACCGCTGGGGACTGAAAAGCTGGTATCCAGTAGAGCAGCTTGAGGAAGAAATTGCCTCCCTGCCGCAGAAACGAAAGAAGAAGAAGAAAAAAGCGGCTAATATCATGGAAGATGAGCTAGGTGTGGAAGGTTTCGATGATGAAATTGAATCAGATTTAGATGACGATCTAGATCTTGCTGATGAGGATCTTGAACTTGATGAAGATGTTTCTGACGAGTTCGATGAAGATTATGAAGAAGATGACGATGAAGATGACAGTCTGACAAACAGCGATGAAGTAAACTTCATTGGTGATGAAGACGAGGAAGACGAATCCTAAGGTTGACTTTCGATTTCTGAATGAGTATTATTTTATTTGGGCTCTTTAATTTATCGAACGTTTAACGCTCCCCTGTACTGGGGGGCGTTTTTTGTTTTTTGTCATGTACCTGTCTAAAAAAATTTAGGAAGATGACACATAAATTTACACCTTATAAGAGATTGTATAATTAATGGAAAGAAAGAGGGATAAATCATGGCAACAAAGTATATCTTCGTCACAGGCGGCGTAGTTTCGTCCTTAGGTAAAGGAATCACAGCTGCTTCATTAGGACGATTACTTAAAAACCGTGGCCTTAAGGTTACGATTCAGAAATTTGATCCGTACATTAACGTAGATCCGGGAACGATGAGTCCTTATCAGCATGGTGAGGTCTTTGTAACAGATGATGGAGCAGAAACAGACCTTGACCTTGGTCACTATGAGCGTTTCATCGACATTAACTTAAATAAGTTCAGTAACATTACAACAGGGAAAGTATATTCCAATGTAATTAAAAAGGAACGCCGCGGTGATTACCTTGGAGGAACGGTTCAGGTTATTCCGCACATTACGAATGAAATCAAAGATCGTGTGTTCCGCGCCGGCCATGAAACGAATGCAGATGTAGTCATAACTGAAATCGGCGGAACAGTTGGAGACATTGAGTCACTTCCATTCCTGGAAGCCATTCGTCAAATTAAGAGCGATATCGGCCGTGAACACGTCATGTACCTTCATTGTACGCTCGTTCCTTATTTAAAAGCAGCAGGGGAAATGAAGACAAAGCCTACACAGCACAGTGTAAAAGAGTTGCGTTCTCTTGGTATTCAGCCTGATGTCATTGTATTGCGTACAGAAATGAAGATTTCTGAAGATATGAAAGAAAAGATTGCACTGTTCTGTGACATTAATAAAGACGCTGTAATCGAAGCAGGAGATGCTGACACCTTATACGATGTACCTCTTACTCTGCAGGAACAGAAACTGGATGAAATAACTTGTCAGCACTTCGGTCTTGAAACAAAGCCGGCAGACATGGATGAATGGCATAAACTTGTTGAACAGGTGAAAAACCTGAAAGGAAAAGCTACTATCGGTCTTGTGGGTAAATATGTAGAACTTCCCGACGCGTACATTTCAGTAGTAGAAGCCTTAAAGCATGCAGGCTACAGTTACGATGCGGATATTGAAGTGAAATGGGTCAATTCTGAAGATGTAACACGGGAAAACGTAGAGGCACAGCTGCAGGATGTTGACGGAATTCTTGTGCCGGGCGGATTTGGAGACCGTGGCATTGAAGGTAAAATTGAAGCGATCCGTTATGCCAGAGAAAACAAAGTTCCTTTCCTTGGCATCTGCTTAGGTATGCAGCTGGCGACCGTGGAATTTGCGCGTCATGAGCTTGGCTTAAAAGGAGCACATTCTGCTGAAATTGATCCATCCACACCCCATCCGATTATTGACCTTCTACCTGAACAAAAAGAAGTCTCAGATCTTGGAGGCACCCTAAGGCTTGGAATTTATCCTTCCCGCCTGCAGTTAGGGACAAAAGCGATAGAGGCGTATGGTGAAGAAGTAGTATACGAACGTCACCGCCATCGTTTCGAGTTTAACAATCACTACCGTGAGCAGATGGAAGCTAAAGGATTTGTATTCTCAGGGACAAGCCCGGATGGACGTCTTGTAGAAATTATTGAAGTAAAGGATCATCCTTGGTTTGTGGCCAGCCAGTTCCACCCGGAATTTAAGTCACGCCCAACTCGTCCTCAAGAATTATTCCATGGTTTCATCGGAGCAGTAATGAAAGAGAAATAAAAATTTGCCCCAGATGCCTTCGCTTGCATTTGGGGCTTTTTAGTTTTGTGAAATACTGTTTTTGATTTGAAAAGAGCCGAGAGAAATTTATGTTTATTAAAGTAAAGAAACATTGGAATAGCGAGGACAAATCCGCTAGAAATTTGAAGGAAATTCCCTTGTTCCGTTTACCATGATAAAGAGGGTCGGGCCTGTGGAAACACCTCGCTTTCCATGGGCGAACGGTGAGCTTCCTCGGGCTTTTTGCCCTCCGGGATCTCCCCCTGTTCTATCCTCCCATAGGAGTCTCGTCGTTTCCCCTGGCCCTATATGTTTTTTTTGAGTAACGGAACATTTAAGAAGAAAGGATCGATACCATGAGAGAGCTTACTGAGATTACAGCGTTCCGTTTCCCCCATTAAATTTAAAGAGGCTGGGAAATGGCGAGACTCCTGCAGGGAGATGGAGCCATGGTGAGATCCGCGAGTGTAACGAGCTAGCTCACCGGCTCCCCGCGGAAAGCGAGCTATTTCCCAGCCTCATTTCTCCAAACGAGATAAACGGAACCGTCTATCTTCCATGCAGTAATTAGCAGAAATAAAAGGAATGGCGAGACTCCTGCAGGGAGATAGAGCCAAGGGTGAGATCCGCGAGTGCAGCGAGCTAGCTCACCGGCTCCCCGCGGAAAGCGAGTCATTTCCCAGCCGCTTTTCTCCGCACTTGATAAACGGAACCGTCTTTTCCCAGTCCAGGATGAAAAAACATCCTCAATAGATAGAGCCTAAGTGAGATCCGAGAGTATAACGAGTTGTTTCTCAGCCGCTTTTCTATTATTACAATTAACGGAACAACCTTTTCCCTCTTAAAAGGGAGTGAGTGATTTCCCTGGCTCGTTTTATCCCCAAATATTAAAAAGAAACACTTTATCAATAGGAACATATAATGCCACTCTTCTACCCTAAAATAGGTTTTATGACAAATCACGATACGCGAAATTTAAAAAATAAGCAGGAATTATGTACTTTTATTAACCCTTCCACTATATTAATTTTCCATAAAAGCAGGATTACTGGATAGTAGTGTAGAAGTGGTTAGGCAAAAAGACTAAATAGGTACAGGGGAGCCATGTTATGGAAAGGTAGTGAAAAGAACTGATGGGAAACAAGATACTAGTAGTAGACGACCAACCAGGGATCAGGATGATGCTTGAAGAATTACTAAAAGCGGACGGCTATCAAACCATTACAGCAAAAACAGGAAAAGAAGCCTGCGATCAAGCTGTCGAACATCAGCCGGATTTAATCTTAATGGATTATAAGCTACCGTTAATGAATGGAAATGAAGTACTAACATATTTAGAGGAAAATAACTGGCATCGTCCTGTACTAATAATGACAGGGTTATCTCATAAATCCATAGCTGATGGTATCCAATATTCTTTTGTAAAGGAAGTGATTTCCAAGCCATTTGATATTCATGAGCTCCGTTTACTGGTCTCAAATACAATTCAATCATAAAAATAAAAGTTTTTTCTAATGTAAGCGTTAACTATGCGTTATGGATGTTGCACCTTTCTAACGGTATTGGTATTCTAGTAATTGTGAAAAGAGCTTACAGACATATATACGGTACAATTCTGAACCTTATATGTTGGTATAGATAAGTTTCATATATTAAAGGAGGATCTTTCATGCCGTTAGTTTCAATGAAAGAAATGCTAGAAACAGCTAAGGAAAAACGCTACGGAGTTGGCCAGTTCAACCTTAACAATTTAGAGTATGCTCAAGCAATTCTTCAAGCTGCAGAAGAAGAGCAATCTCCTGTAATCCTTGGGGTATCCGAAGGAGCAGGCCGCTACATGGGCGGTTTCAACGTAGTTGTAGCTATGGTTAAATCTCTTATGGATTCATATGGTACAACTGTACCAGTTGCGATTCACTTAGATCACGGATCCAGCTTTGAAAAATGTGCAGAGGCTATCCACGCTGGATTTACTTCAGTTATGATTGACGCTTCTCATGATCCATTAGAAGAGAACATTGCCGTAACGAAAAAAGTTGTCGAGCTTGCTCACATCCACGGAGTTTCTGTTGAAGCAGAACTTGGACGTGTTGGTGGACAGGAAGATGATCTTATCGTTGATGACGCAGAAGCTGCATATGCTATTCCAGCTGAATGTAAACAGCTTGTTGATGAGACAAACGTTGATGTGTTTGCTCCAGCCCTTGGTTCTGTACACGGTCCTTACAAAGGGGAGCCTAACCTTGGATTTGACCGAATGGAAGAAATCATGGGTCTTGTGGATAAGCCGCTTGTGCTTCATGGTGGAACTGGAATTCCAACAGCTGACATCAAGAAAGCTATTTCTTTTGGTACAGCAAAAATTAACGTAAACACAGAAAACCAGATCGCTCAGGCGAAAGCAGTTCGCGAAGTTCTTGCTGACCAGCCTGAACAATACGATCCACGTAAATATCTTGGACCAGGACGCGATGCTATTAAAGAAACGGTCAAAGGTAAAATGCGTGAGTTTGGTTCTTCTCAAAAAGCATAAAAGATTCAAGAAGGAAGCCGTTACCCTGTAGCGGTTTCCTTTTCCACATATATGAAAACGCCAACATTCGACAAATTACTTCCAAGGAGAGGATTTTTTAAATGAAATTTTTCATCGATTCTGCCAACATTTCTGATATTAAAGAAGCTAATGCCCTAGGACTGCTTGATGGAGTAACGACAAATCCAAGCCTTGTTGCTAAAGAAGGGGTTTCTTTTCATGATCGTTTAAAAGAGATTACTTCAGAAGTAACGGAAGGATCAGTAAGTGCTGAAGTTATTTCAATTGATGCAGAAGGCATGCTTAGTGAAGCTAAGGAACTGGCTGCTATTGCCCCTAACATAACGATTAAAGTACCAATGACTTTAGAAGGCTTAAAAGCCGTTAAAGCATTGAGTGACTTAAATGTAAAAACGAATGTAACCTTAATTTTTAATGCAAACCAGGCCCTTATGGCGGCACGTGCCGGTGCTTCCTATGTTTCTCCTTTTTTAGGAAGATTAGATGATATCGGCCAAAATGGTATAGAACTTATTGCTCAAATTTCAGAGATCTTTGACCGTCATGCGATTGATACAGAGATCATTGCAGCCTCTGTCCGCCACCCGATGCACATTACAGAAGCGGCATTAAATGGTGCCCATATTGCCACTGTGCCTTTTAAACTATTTGAACAGATGGTTAAGCATCCGCTTACAGATCAGGGGATTGAAAAATTCCTCAATGACTGGAATAATCAAAAGTAATACGAGTCAATTGGAAAAAAGTGCATACACTAAGGTCATAATCTTTACCCTGTAAAGTGAGGAGTTACTCATGAGAAAATTAATAGTTGAAGGCGGACCCCGTTTACGTGGACAAGTCCGTGTAGGCGGTGCTAAGAACAGTGCTGTTGCCTTATTGCCAGCTGCGATTTTGGCCAATTCTACCGTAACAATTGAAGGACTTCCTGACATTTCAGATGTGCAGACACTTTCCGAGCTTTTAAGAGAAATAGGTGGAAAAGTAAACAAAGACGGAAATACGATGGAAATTGATCCTTCTCAAATGATTTCAATGCCTCTTCCTAATGGACGTGTGAAAAAGCTGCGTGCTTCTTATTATTTCATGGGAGCGATGCTTGGTCGTTTTAAGAAAGCGGTCATCGGTCTTCCAGGAGGATGCCATCTTGGTCCTCGTCCAATCGATCAGCACATCAAAGGATTTGAAGCTTTAGGTGCTGAAATAACTAATGAACAGGGAGCGCTCTACCTGCGGGCGAAAGAGCTTCGCGGTGCGCGTATTTATCTGGATGTTGTAAGTGTAGGCGCGACGATTAATATTATGCTAGCTGCTGTAAAAGCTAAAGGGAAAACAACGATTGAAAATGCAGCGAAGGAACCGGAAATTATTGATGTAGCCACATTGCTGACAAGCATGGGAGCTAAAATCAAAGGAGCCGGGACAGACGTTATCCGAATCGAAGGTGTAGAAGAACTGAACGGTTGTCTGCATACAATTATTCCGGACCGCATTGAAGCTGGCACGTATACGATTATGGCGGCCGCTCAAGGCGACGGAATGATTATAGATAATGTCATTCCACAGCACCTTGAATCCCTTTTAGCCAAGTTGAGAGAAATGGGCGTAACGATTGAAGAAAACGAAGAACAGCTCTATATAAATCCCGGGAAAAAGATAAAGAGTGTTGATATTAAGACACTTGTTTATCCAGGTTTTCCAACTGATCTTCAGCAGCCGTTTACGACCCTGCTGACACAGGCCACAGGGACAGGTGTTGTAACAGATACTATTTACTCTGCGCGGTTTAAACATATCGATGAACTAAGAAGAATGAATGCATCGATAAAAACAGAAGGCGGATCTGCTATCATCACAGGACCAGCCAGACTTGAAGGGGCGAAAGTAAAAGCATCCGACCTCAGAGCAGGAGCAGCCCTGGTAATTGCTGGCCTGATGGCTGACGGCATTACCGAAATTACGGGAATTGATCATATCGAACGAGGCTATGAGAACATCACGAACAAGCTCATCGAACTCGGAGCTAAAATCTGGTATGAAGAAATGTCCCAAGAAGAAGTAGAACAATTCCAGAATTCTTAATAGAAAAGCGGAATCGGCCTGATAGACACGAAACGCATAAGCAAGCTGCCGTAATCGGCAGCTTTTAAGCCGATGCAGGGAGATTGCATATGACGCGAGTGTCTGGCCGATGCAGCTGGACAAAAAGAAAAGTGGAAACGGCCTGATAGACACGAAACGCATAAAATTATGAGATACAGGTTATAAAGAGGAGTATGAGGAGCTCCTCTTTTACCTGAACTTTCCATTGTAATCGCTTACTCAAGCCGTTAGCATATGATTATACTGTTATTTCCATGGGGAGATGAGGATAATTCTTATTTATAAGATAGGGGAGAAGAACCATGGAAAGAAGTTTATCAATGGAACTAGTAAGAGTAACAGAAGCAGCTGCTTTAAAGTCAGCTCGCTGGATGGGGAGAGGGAAAAAAGAAGAAGCGGATGACGCTGCAACTTCAGCTATGCGTGATGTGTTTGACACCATCCCGATGAAAGGAACAGTGGTCATAGGAGAAGGAGAAATGGACGAGGCTCCTATGTTATATATCGGGGAGAAGCTCGGAAATGGCTATGGACCTCGTGTAGATGTGGCTGTTGATCCTTTAGAGGGTACGAACATTGTTGCGAATGGCACATGGAATGCACTGGCGGTTATTGCTATTGCTGATCATGGCCAGCTTCTTCATGCACCAGATATGTATATGGATAAAATTGCGGTGGGTCCTGAATCGGTAGGTAAAATTGATATCAACGCAACAGTAGCTGATAATTTAAAAGCTGTGGCAGAAGCAAAAGGTAAAGATGTTGAGGATGTGGTGGCGACGATTCTTGATCGTAAGCGTCACCAGCAGTTAATACATGAGATCCGGGATGCTGGCGCGCGTATTAAACTGATTTCTGACGGTGATGTGGCCGCAGCGATTAATACAGCTTTTGACGATACTGGTGTAGATATTCTATTTGGATCCGGTGGTGCTCCAGAAGGCGTTCTTGCTGCAGTCGCTTTAAAGTGTCTAGGGGGAGAAATTCAGGGTAAGCTATTACCTGCAAATGATGACGAACTTGACCGCTGTATAAGAATGGGGATTGAAGACGTCAACAAAGTGCTCTACATGGAAGATTTTGTCGGAGGAGAGGACGCTATATTTGCAGCGACCGGCGTAACCGATGGAGAACTTCTCCAGGGTGTCCAGTTTAAAGGGCAGAAAGCGACAACTCAAACCCTTGTGATGAGGGCAAAATCCGGAACTGTACGCTTTATTGACGGAGACCACAGTCTGAAGAAAAAACCTAATTTAGTGATCAAATAAAAGCAGAAGGCCAGGAAACTGGCTTTCTTTCTTCTTTATCGGAAAGCCTCGTTATGTACCTGCCTGTTAAAAATTCTTGAATCCTGTACCGTACAAGTTGTAAAATGTATAGTGTTTCAATAGAAAAGTATCTTCATTGAGCTTCGATAACCTTCCTTTTATCTTCAAAACCTTTTCAGTGTCACTCTTGCCCATTGATGAACCGGAAGTTCGCTCTAATCCTTATAGAAAAATTTAATAAAAGTGGTGATTTTTTTGTCAGAAGTAACAATATCAAGCTTAGAGACAATGACATTAAAAAAACTCTACGCGTTAGCAAAGCAATTCAAAGTTTCTTATTATGCAAAGCTGACAAAGCGGGAGTTAATATTTGCGATTTTAAAAGCTCAGGCTGAAAAAGATGGATTTTTATTCATGGACGGCATTCTAGAAATTATCCCTTCCGAAGGGTTTGGTTTCCTGCGTCCAATCAATTATTCACCGAGTGCAGAGGATATTTATATCTCAGCATCACAAATCCGTCGTTTTGATCTTAGAAACGGGGACAAAGTGTCAGGCAAAGTGCGTCCTCCAAAAGAAAACGAACGTTATTACGGTCTTCTTCATGTAGATGCAGTGAATGGGGAGAATCCGGAAACAGCCAAGGAGCGTGTCCATTTCCCGGCCCTTACTCCTTTGTATCCAGATCGCCAAATGAAGCTTGAAACGGAAAGTAAAAAACTTTCCACACGTATCATCGACATTATGTCACCTGTCGGCTATGGCCAGCGGGGACTCATTGTAGCCCCTCCGAAAGCCGGTAAAACGATGCTTCTTAAACAAATGGCCAACAGTATTACAACGAACCATCCGGATGCTAAGCTGATTATCCTCCTTGTCGATGAGCGGCCGGAAGAGGTAACTGATATTGAGCGCTACGTAGCTCCTGATGTAGATGTAGTAAGCTCAACGTTTGATGAAGTGCCGGAAAACCATATTAAAGTAGCTGAGCTCGTCTTAGAGCGGGCGATGCGTTTAGTGGAGCACAAGCGTGATGTTATCGTATTAATGGACAGCATTACCCGTCTTGCACGTGCTTATAACCTCGTCATTCCGCCAAGCGGGCGAACGTTATCAGGAGGTATCGATCCGGCGGCGTTTCACCGTCCAAAACGCTTCTTTGGAGCTGCGAGGAATATTGAAGAAGGCGGAAGCTTAACCATTTTAGCTACTGCTTTAATCGATACCGGTTCTCGTATGGACGATGTTATTTATGAAGAGTTTAAAGGGACGGGTAATATGGAACTTCACCTTGACCGCGGTCTGGCTGAGCGGAGGATCTTCCCAGCCATTGATATTGTAAGATCCGGAACCCGTAAAGAGGAACTTCTCTTACAAAAAGCCGAACTGGATAAAGTATGGGCAATCCGTAAGACGATGTCAGATTCTCACGACTTTACTGACCGTTTCTTAAGAAGATTACGATCGTCTAAAGACAACAAAGAATTCTTTGATTTGATGGACAAGGAAATGCAAGGAAAGCCGGCAAAGGCAGGCAGCCGAAAATAATCCCTGATAAGCTGTTGCATTGATTACCAACGGCTGATATAATCATTCTATGTGAGTTTCAGTACAAGGTGTATCGACTAACCTTCGAAGGCTCTTACAATAACTCTGTATCTTAGGGATTCAGGGCAAAAAGGAGTGGAAGAACATGAGAGAAGGAATTCATCCAGAATACCGTAAAGTCGTATTCTTAGATACCAGTTCTGACTTTAAGTTTCTAAGCGGATCTACTCAAGCGTCCAGCGAGACAATTGAATGGGAAGATGGCAACACTTACCCGCTAATCCGTGTAGAAATCAGTTCAGATTCTCATCCGTTCTACACAGGCAAACAGAAAGCTGACAAAGCTGGTGGCCGTGTGGATCGCTTTAAGAAAAAATATAACCTTTCATAATGATCAATGGGTGCTTATGCATTCCTTGAATATTTTGAACAAAAACAGGCAAATTTTCTTACCGTTTGCCTGTTTTTTATTGAAAGAAAAGCTTGGCTTAATTTATCCGCTATTTTTAAGGTTTAGCCTTGATTTTTTAAAAATAGCCGCGGTTTTTAAATTTGGCCATATAAATATGAGTTTTACCCGCGAATTCGATAAATTCACTAATTATGTTTAATAAAAGCTTTAAAATGTTTAGACCTGTGTCTTTCAGATAAAATAAAGAACGTATGATGGAAAGCTGTCCTGAGTCGATCATAATGGTCGGCCAGAGAGAGCTTTTTTATTGAAGTGTTTCAACGAGGAGAAGGGAGACAGTTGACGTGTATGTGATGAAGCAGAGTGGATGGGTGGAAGTTATTTGTGGAAGTATGTTCAGCGGAAAATCTGAGGAATTGATCCGCCGGGTACGCCGTGCTACATATGGAAATCTGTCTGTACGCGTTTTTAAACCTGCAATCGATAACCGATATAAAGAGGATTCCATTGTATCTCATAACGGAACCTCAGTACTGGCTCGTCCTATAAAGAATTCCTTTGATATTCTCCCTGAAGTGGGAGAAGACGTGGATATCGTCGGGATTGATGAAGTACAGTTTTTTGATGAAAATATTTTAGAAGTCGTGGAATGTCTGGCAGATCGAGGCATTCGAGTAATTGTCGCTGGACTTGATACAGACTTCCGCGGTGAACCTTTTGGTAAAGTCCCTGAGCTTATGGCCTTGAGTGAAAGTGTAACGAAGCTTAACGCCATCTGCCCGGTCTGTGGTTCACCAGCTAGTCGTACACAGCGTCTAATCGATGGGAAGCCGGCTTCTTATGATGATCCGATTATTATGGTAGGGGCTTCGGAATCTTATGAACCACGCTGTCGCCATCACCACGAAGTGCCTAACAAACCCAGGCAACCGAAAATAAAAGAGCACGTTGAAGCGTATCGTTAAAACTGGCAGAGGCTGACCCGAAAGTTAAAAAACTTAGCGGGTCAGCTTTTTTTAATAAAAGACATATATAGGTCGATCTCAATAAGATTGTTTGGTATGATTTTATCCAAGGATTTGTGAACGAGTACATCAAAACAGTATTCCAAAGAATACATACAGATTTCTTCGCGCATCCTATAATTAGTAGGGTTTTTAATGATCCCAGATAAAATTGGCACGTAAAAACAGGTTTAGCTTATATAGGTTTTAGTGAAAATATAAGGAGAACTAACGCCTCGTGTGGCGATGGAGGAATAAAGCGATGCAGACGATAAATACGAACTCAAATCAATCCATGGGCTGTAATACAGAGTATGACAGACTGATCAATGTCTTAGTGAGCAAGCCGGAACATATGAAAATCACCGAAATTATTAATGAAACACAAAGGCATTATGCATCTGAAAATATTGATGTAGATACTGCTTTAAAGCAGCATGAGGAGTTCGTAAATCTCCTGCAGAATCATCAGGTTAACGTAGGTTATATTCCTACTCACCCGAATTTTAATGAACAGGTTTTTACAAGGGATATCGGTTTTTGTATCGGGCAGCATTTATATATTTCTTCCCTGGCCAGTGACCTAAGGAAAGAAGAAATTAAGCCTCTTATTGAACTTATAGAAGAAATGGATCTGACTTATACGCAGCTGACCGGCCCTTCCATTGAAGGCGGGGACGTCGTAATTAATGGACAGAATATATATGTCGGGATCAGCAAACGGACGAAGCTCTCTGCAGCCGAGCAGCTTCAGAAAACCCTGCCTTCCTACACTATTATTCCTCTGGAACTGCGTGAGGATGTTTTACATTTAGATTGTGCGTTTAACATCGTCGATGAAAAAACAGCCCTGTTGTTCCCGGATGCTTTTCAACAGAAGGATGCCGATCTTTTAAAGCAAAGCTTTGAATGCTTAGAGGTCGGGGAGGAGGAACAATTTCACCTTGGCACGAATGTCCTGTCAATTGGCAGCCGAAAAGTAATCAGCCTTCCGCAGAATAACGAAGTAAATGAGAAGCTGCGTGAAGCAGGGTTTGAAGTACTGGAAGTGGATTTTTCTGAAATCATTAAGTCCGGAGGCTCATTCCGCTGCTGTACATTACCCATAAACCGCCAGCCATAAAAAAGCATAATCACCCTCTTCTCGGTCAAACTAGAAAAAAGAGAAGAGGTGATTTTTTATGCTTCGTTTCCTAATAGCAATGGGTCTGATCTTTATAACGGCAGGCTGTTATGATACAAGTGAAATGCAAGGATACACAAACCGTCAGGATATTATGAATATGAGTGTTCCAGAAAACCCGGGACCTCAGACAAATAACCCGCGTTCCATTGAGCGTGTGGGTGAGACGTGGGGCCTAAAGCAGGATCGGGATCAGATCCGCAATGCGGCTCACACAGTACCCGGTGTTCATGTACAAAGAATTATTATGGAAAACAACCACGCGTGGGTAACTGTATCCACGGAAGAAAAATTGTCGGATAATGAAAAAGAGCAGTGGACTTTGGATCTTGCAGAGAAGATTCAGGATGCGGTTCCAAGCTACGATGTATCTGTAAAAACAGAGGGGTAGGGAGTGTATTCTCTCCCCTTTTTCTTGACGTGGTTGTAACCGATACGGCTCTATAATATAATTGTACTGTTATGGAGAAAGAGGTGCATACCATTGATCGAACGTTTACAAACTCTTGAAGATCGTTATGAAAAGCTAAATGAACTGCTCAGCGATCCTGAAGTAATTTCTGATACAAACAAACTGCGAGAATATTCAAAAGAACAGTCCGGGTTAGAAGAAACAGTGACCAATTATCGTGAGTATAAGGAAGTCGCTGAACAGCTGGATGATGCGAAAGCCATGCTTAAAGATAATCTGGATGATGATATGACAGAAATGGTAAAAGAGGAAATCTCTGAGCTGTCACAACAAAAAACAGATTTAGAAGAGAAACTTAAGGTGCTTATGCTTCCATCTGACCCTAATGATGATAAAAATGTTATCGTCGAGATCCGCGGGGCTGCAGGCGGTGACGAGGCAGCCTTATTTGCAGGAGACTTATACCGTATGTACGCAAGATATGCAGAGTCTCAAGGCTGGAAGATTGACGTAATTGAGTCCACCTCAAATGAAGTAGGCGGTTATAAAGAAATTATCTTTATGATTAAAGGGGACCGTGCCTATTCTAAAATGAAATTTGAAAATGGGGCCCACCGTGTTCAACGCGTACCTGAAACGGAGTCCGGTGGACGTATTCACACATCTACTGCGACAGTAGCTGTGCTTCCTGAAGCAGAAGAGGTAGAGGTAGAAATTCACGATAAAGATATTCGTGTCGATACGTTTGCGTCAAGCGGACCGGGCGGACAGAGTGTAAACACAACAATGTCGGCTGTGCGTTTGACTCACGAGCCTACCGGTATCGTTGTTTCCTGTCAGGATGAGAAATCACAGATTAAAAATAAAGAAAAAGCTATGAAAGTACTTCGTGCCCGTGTGTATGATAAGTTCCAGCGTGAAGAACAGGCGAAACTGGACGAAACGCGTAAATCCGCTGTTGGTACGGGAGACCGTTCTGAGCGTATTCGAACATATAATTTCCCACAGTCGCGTGTTTCTGATCACCGTATAGGGCTTACACTTCAAAAACTGGACCAGATCCTGCAAGGAAATATGGATGAGATTTTGGATGCTTTGCTTATGGAAGAGCAGGCGAAGAAGCTGGAAGCGATCGGAGAATAACGATGAATTTTACTACGATTGAAGAAGCCCGCCGCTGGGCTTCTATTTTTTTAACAAAATATGAACGTGAACCACGGGTGGCGGATTACCTGCTTGAAGATCTGCTTAACCTGAGCTATTCGATGATGCTCGCCTATGGGAGAGATCCCTTTCCTGAGAATCTGAAGGGGATTTTTGTGAAAAAAGTAAAAGAGCATGCGGAAACAGGAAGGCCTGTTCAGCATATGCTCGGCTATGCCCACTTTTATGGTCGTGAGTTTACGGTGAATCCATCTGTGCTGATCCCAAGGCCGGAAACCGAAGAGCTTGTAGAAGGAGTGCTGAAACGTCTCAAGCCAGTTGATAACACCATAGCAGATATTGGTACAGGCAGCGGTATTATTGCAGTAACGTTAAAGCTTGAAACCGATCGCCGCGTACTGGCCAGCGATATTTCAGCGGAGGCTCTGGAGACCGCGCAAGCCAATGCCGACAAGATGAAGGCAGAAATCGAGTGGAGAGAAGGAGATTTTCTTAAGCCTTTAAAGGATGATCGAGTGGACGTCCTTGTCTCTAATCCTCCTTATATTGACCGTTCGGATCAGCTGCAGGATACGGTTGAACATTTTGACCCTCACCTGGCTCTTTTTGCTGATGAGAACGGACTGGCAGCTTATAAGTCTATTCTCAAGCAGGTAAAAGAGCGCGAGCAGCAGCCGCGGCTGATCGCTTTTGAGATTGGTCATCTGCAGGGCGAACCCGTTTCGGAGCTCATTTACACTATTCTAGGAAACTATCAAGTCGAGGTTTTACAGGATATAAACGGCAGAGACCGAATGATTTTTGCAATTCAAGTTTCATAGGTTTAAAACATTCCTCCCCGGGCCACAATGGTTATCAACAGGGGAGGAATTTTTATGAAAAACGCAATCATACCAATGCTTATTATATTTATTACAGTGTCATCTCTTTTATATGGAACACCTGAAGATAAGGTGAGTGGAGCTGAATATCAAGTTATCCCGGATGATGCCATCCGTTTACGTATACTGGCAGACAGTAACAATGATAACGATCAGGAATTAAAAAGAGAAGTACGTGACAGAGTAAATAAAGAAATCACGACATGGGTAGAATCTCTTACATCCATTGAAGCAGCCAGAACAATGATCCAAGATCGATTAGGAGAGATTGAAGCGATCGTCGGAGAGACTGTGGCAGACTATGGAGTTAAGCAAAGCTATCAGGTGGAGTACGGCACATCTGTTAAATTTCCCACAAAAATGTACGGATCCTATATATACCCCGCCGGTGAATATGAAGCGATTTTAATTACACTTGGCGAAGGAGAAGGAGATAACTGGTGGTGTGTGTTATTTCCACCGCTATGCTTTCTTGATTTTTCGAATGGCGCGTCTGTAGCGGAAGCATCTGAATCAGAAATTTCTGAAATAGAAGAATCTGAGCAGGGTGCTGAGGTTCAAGAGGAACAGACGGAAGAAGTCGAATTCTTTATTGTGAAACTATGGAATAAATTGTTTTCCTAGCATAACAGCCTCCGCCATTTCATAGAGTGGTAGAGAAAGGCGGGGATGTAAGTGTACATTGAGAAAATAAACAATGGAAAACCAAACAAATATGCGATTAAGCAGAAACAGCAAAACATAGGAACGTTTATTTTGGAAGATAAAGGGAATGGGGTTAGATGGCTCAGAAAGCTGGAGCTTGATGGAAGTGTATCAAAAACAGGCATCCTTTACGTTTTTGAACTTATTCAAGTATTCGCGAAAGAAGAAAAGGTACATGAACTGCATGTGAAGAGTCATTCCAAAGAACTCAATACTTTACTAGAGTATCAAAAGTTTCATCTTCGTGATCAAAAAGAGCAGCTGTGGGTATACACACCTGGTTGTGGGAAAGTGCAATAGTTATTCACATAAGGCCATAGAATTGTGAATAACCTGTGAATAGTGTGAGTTATTTTCAACGACATCCGTTAATTTGCCTCTGGATATGTGGATAAATCAGTGGATAAGTTGAGGATATCCTGTTAATATTGCCTGAATTTGCGAATTTTAATTAAATTATTCATAATATTACGTAGTGGAAAAGAATAAAGGAGTCTTTCAGGCATGAATGTAAACACTAAATTGTGGAAATTATCCACACCTATTGATAAAGAGAATCCAGCAATTATGGAAGCGGCGGAACTGCTAAGAGACAAGCAGGTCGTCGCTTTTCCTACGGAAACTGTCTATGGATTAGGAGCTGATGCCGCTGATGAAGAGGCTGTTCAGAAAATCTTTGAAGCCAAAGGCCGTCCAGCGGATAATCCGCTGATCGTTCATGTATCCGATCCGAGTCAGGTTTTTCAGCTTGTGACAGAAATTCCGGAAATTGCGAGCAAGCTGATGTCCGCTTTTTGGCCGGGCCCATTAACTCTAGTTCTGCCAAGTAACGGCAGGGCAGCTAAAAATGTGACGGCCGGTTTAACCACAGTAGCGATTCGAATGCCAAATGATCCAGTAGCATTGGCCGTGTTACATGCTTCTGCACTTCCGCTCGCTGCACCGAGTGCCAATCTCTCAGGACGTCCAAGCCCTACAGACGCAGAACACGTAATGCAGGACTTAGCAGGAAAAATTTCTGCTGTTCTGGATGGAGGTCCTACCGGGGTGGGAGTGGAGTCGACAGTTGTGGATTGTACAACTGAGATTCCTATTATTTTACGGCCTGGAGGAGTGACGAAAGAAGACCTTCGGGAAATCGTACCTGACATCATTGTAGATCCTGCTTTAGCAGACGTTCATAACGAGAAGCCGAAATCACCAGGAATGAAATATACTCATTACGCTCCTGAATCACCGCTTTGGCTGATCGATGGAGATGCCGGATTCTTTAAAGAACAGCTGCAGCAGTTGAAGGAAGAAGGTCAACGCATCGGAGTCATTGCGAGTTCTGAGCTTGCTGCCGAACTTGACCATGAATCTATCATTGCCTGTGGAACACGCAGAGACTTAGCGGGAATAGCGGGAGAACTTTACCGTGCGCTTCGTCATTTTAAAAAAGCGGAAGTCGACCTGATCTTATGTGAAACTTTTGAAGAAACAGGAGTAGGTGCCGCTGTTATGAACCGCCTAAAAAAAGCCGCGTCCCATAAAATCATCCAGCACTAATCATATGCTTCCTTCTCGGCGCATACGCTACATTAGCATGTCCGAGGAGGAGGCTTTTCAATGGAAATCGAAAACATAACATCTTTAATTTTATTATCAATCGCCCTGGGTATGGATGCTTTTTCTGTGTCCCTCGGCATGGGGATGCAGTCCGTCCGATTAAAATATATCGGGTTGGCCGGACTATTAGTAGGCCTTCTGCATATGGTCATGCCCGGCCTTGGAATTTTGCTTGGAAAATGGCTGTTTGAAAATATAACAGAATGGGCATCTGCTGCTGGCGGATTTCTTCTGCTTACCATCGGCGCCTATACGGTTTTTGCTTCTTTTTCAGAGAAAAGTTCATCCAGCTATTCAGTAACTGGTATCGGCCTGTGGATTTTTGCGTTTAGTGTGAGCATTGATAGCTTTCCGGTTGGATTCAGCCTGGGCCTTCATAACGCCAGCTTACTTTTCGCAATTTTAGCCTTTGGCTTTATGAGTACCGTTCTTACCTGGCTCGGTTTCTTTGTCGGCCGAAGAGCAACGAACTTTGTCGGAGCCTATAGTGAGTTGTTTGGCGGCAGCATATTATGTGCCTTAGGCCTTTATGCAATTTTTTAAAGTTTTTTGGAGAACTGCCGTGTGTTAAAATAGGGGATATGATAGAAAAAGGGGGGACCACGGATGAATATCCTTTTTGTCTGTACAGGGAATACGTGTCGAAGCCCAATGGCCGAAACGCTTATGAAAGCTAAAGAGCACGATGCAGAAATCAAGTCAGCGGGAATATTTGCCGGGGCAAATCAACCAATTGCTGATAACGCTATAGAAGTGCTGCAAGAGTTTGGATTGAGCTTTGATAATACATCGACACAAGTCGATTCAGAACTGCTTGAATGGGCGGACATTGTATTATCGATGACTGAGAGTCATAAACAGACACTTGCACTACAGTATCCAGAATTTGAAGATAAATTTTTTACCTTAAAGGAATATGTTTACATTAGTGAAGATCAATGGCGTCATTTAACTGATCTCTACACGCTTCTTGAGGAAAAAAGAGCCTGGATTTTAAGTCAGATTAGTGAAGATTTAACAGAGGAAGAGCTTGAACAGCATTTACTGAAAGAGCTCGCTGATGAAATAAAGGCGATTCAAAAAGCGGAGCATGAGCTTCCAAATTTAAACATAGTAGATCCGTATGGCCAAAACATAGAAGTGTACCGAAAGACCCGGGATGAGCTTAATCAAACATTGAATGAACTTGTGAAAAAGCTAACGAGTAAAAATAAATAATCGTAAACGAAACGTCCTGTTCATTATCCCTGAATAGGACACATTTATTTTCCCCCTAAAAAAACCCCTGAAAAACCTTCCCTTTTCCCATTCTGAAAGCGCTAACTGAATATCTTGGATAATTGACAGACATCTTCTGACCTGTCACTATAATATGGACAATGTGATGATAGAGGAGAGTGACAGCAGGATGAAAGTCATTTTAGCATCCGACCACGGTGGAGTAAGCCTGCGCCGGGAAGTTTCTGAAGTGTTAGAAGAGCTGGATATTGAGTTTGAGGATATCGGCTGTGACTGTGAGGGATCCGTCGATTATCCAGACTACGCTATACCGGCAGCTGAGCGCGTAGCCAGCGGTGAGTTCGATAAAGGTATCCTAATTTGTGGAACAGGAATCGGAATGTCTATTGCTGCTAACAAAGTCAAAGGCATTCGCGCTGCGTTAGTTCATGACCTTTTCACGGCAAAAGTAACTCGTGAGCATAATGACTCGAATGTGCTCTGCATGGGAGAACGCGTGATCGGACCTGGGCTCGCCCGTGAGATAGCCAAAACATGGGTAACAGGAGAGTTTGAAGCCGGCCGCCATGAAAAACGTGTGAATAAGATTGCCGAATATGAAAATAAGTAATAGAATGGAAGGCAAAGTGTGATTGTTGTTCGTCGGATGTGTTTTTACGCCTACTCATCATGAAAAGGAGATGGCCAAAAATGGCAGAAGTTCAGGCAATTCAGCAGGATGTTGCACAAGTTGCCCGCCAGCTGCTGGAAACCGGTCATATGAAAGACGGGTTATTTGTTATTGGCTGCTCTACAAGCGAAGTAGCCGGTGAACGAATTGGCACCTCAGGCAGTGAAGCAATTGCCGAGGTACTTTTTGAAGAATGGAAGAAGTTTTCTAAACATTCTGGTGCCAAGCTCGCTTTCCAATGCTGTGAGCATTTAAACCGTGCTCTCGTTATTGAACGTGAGGTTCAGGAAACCTACGGACTTCCGGAAGTTTCTGCAATACCGGTGGCTAAGGCCGGTGGATCCATGGCTTCCTATGCTTTTAAGCATATGGAGGATCCGGTGCTCGTGGAAACCGTACAGGCTATAGGCGGTGTTGATATCGGCGATACGTTAATTGGGATGCACCTCAGACGCGTTGCTGTACCACTTCGAATTGAACAGAAGTCAATTGGTCAGGCCCACGTTACGGTGGCTCGCACACGTCCGCCATTAATCGGCGGTGCCAGAGCCGTATATGAATGATAGTCCAACAGGATCATGGAAATGGAGAGGGGAATTTTTACGATGGAACATGTAAAACGTTCGGATGCTGAACTGTATGAAGCGATTTTAAATGAAAAAGATCGTCAACAAAGCAATATTGAACTTATTGCTTCGGAAAATTTCGTATCAGAAGCTGTCATGGAAGCAATGGGGTCTGTATTGACGAACAAATATGCAGAGGGATACCCGGGCCGTCGTTACTACGGAGGCTGTGAGTATGTCGATGTTGCTGAAAATCTGGCTAGAGATCGTGCCAAGGAATTATTTGGAGCTGAACACGTAAATGTCCAGCCTCACTCTGGAGCTCAGGCAAATATGGCTGTTTACTTCACCATCCTGGAGCCGGGCGACACAGTGCTTGGGATGAACCTGAGCCATGGTGGTCACTTGACACACGGCAGTCCGGTGAACTTCAGCGGAACTCTTTACGATTTTGAAGAGTATGGAGTCACAGAAAAAGACGAGCGCATTGACTATGAGGCTGTTCTTGAAAAAGCAAAAGAAGTAAAGCCTAAGCTGATTGTTGCCGGCGCAAGCGCCTACCCTCGTGAGATTGATTTCGCTAAATTTAGAGAAATCGCTGACGAAGTAGGAGCTTACCTAATGGTGGATATGGCTCACATTGCTGGACTAGTTGCTACCGGACTTCATCCAAACCCGGTACCACATGCTCATTTTGTGACAACTACTACCCATAAAACTCTTCGCGGTCCACGTGGCGGTATGATTCTTTGTGAAGAAGAGTTCGCTAAGAAAATTGACAAATCCGTATTTCCAGGCATGCAGGGCGGCCCGTTAATGCACATTATTGCGGCCAAAGCGGTTTCCTTTAAAGAAGCTCTTCAGCCGGAATTTAAGGAATACTCCCGTCAAATTATTAAAAACGCGAAGAAGTTAGGAGAAACTCTTGTGGAGAATGGTGTCCGCGTTGTATCCGGCGGAACAGACAACCACCTCCTTCTATTAGACCTTCGTGAACTTGGGTTAACAGGAAAAGTCGCTGAAAAAGCACTCGACGCTGTAGCGATTACCACTAATAAGAATACGATTCCTTACGATCCAGAAGGACCATTCACTACCAGCGGTATTCGTGTAGGAACTGCTGCTGTTACAAGCCGAGGCTTTAAAGAAGAAGAGATGAAAGAAGTCGGTGAACTCATCGCCTTTACTCTGAAAAACCATGATAACGAAGATAAACTTAAAGAAGCGAAGGAGCGCGTTGAAAAGTTAACTTCCCGCTTCCCACTCTATCAATCACTAATGCCAAGTACGCCATAATGTAATGTAAGGAAAAACTCGCCCCTCGTGGGCGAGTTTTTTTAGTTTAAAGGAAGAAATTGCGGAGGAAACGTTGAAAAAGAGGGAATGAGCGTCGAAAGCGAGAGGAGAAACGTAGAGAAGAGAGGAGGAAGCGCCGAAAAAGCGGGGATGAGCGTCGAAAGAGCGGAGAAATGCCGAAAGCGAGAGGAGAAACGTCGAAAAGAGAGGAGGAAGCGCCGAAAAAGCGGGGATGAACGTCGAAAGAGCGGAGAAGCATCGAAAGTGAGAGGAGAAACCCCGGAAACAGAGGAGGAAGCGATGAAAAAGCGGAGATGAGCGTCGAAAGAGCGGAGAAGCGTCGAGAGCAAGAGGAGAAACGTCGAAAGGAGAGGAGGAAGCGCCGAAAAAGAGGGGATGAGCGTCGAAAAAGAGGGGATGAGCGTCGAAAGAGCGGAGAAGCGTCGAAAGCGAGAGGAGAAACGTCGAAAGGAGAGGAGGAAGCGCCCCAAAAGAGGAGGAACCACGAAAAGGAGCAACATCGAAATAGATAGAAAAGCACCCATCAACAGCATCAGCATTTTTAAAGTGCTAAAAACAGAAGAAGTTCCATTTTTTCCTAACAAGTAGAGCCCTTGCTCTTTATCATCATTTTCTGTACAATTTGAGGGATGCATAAAATTAAAAGGAGTGACTGACATGGGAAATGTATACGTATTGGACCATCCATTAATTCAGCATAAGTTGACGTACATACGGAAACAAGAGACAGGAACGAAGGATTTTCGCCAGCTGGTTGATGAAGTTGCGGCGTTAATGGCTTTTGAAATCACTCGTGATCTGCCTTTAGAAGAAGTGGAAATTAGTACACCTGTTGTTCCAAGTGCTAAAGCACAAGTTTTAACAGGGAAGAAAATTGGTCTTGTTCCTATTCTCCGTGCGGGACTTGGAATGGTTGATGGAATCATCAAACTTATTCCAGCTGCTAAAGTCGGTCACGTTGGACTATATAGAGATCCTGAAACCCTTCAGCCTGTCGAATATTATGTAAAACTTCCAAGTGACATTGAAGAACGCGAACTCATCGTTATTGATCCGATGCTTGCAACGGGAGGTTCTGCAATTGAAGCGATTAACTCCTTGAAAAAACGCGGGGCCCGCCAAATTCGTCTAATGTGTCTTGTGGCTGCGCCTGAAGGTGTAGATGCGGTAAAAGAGGAACATCCTGATGTTGATATCTATCTTGCAGCAATGGATCAAAAGCTGAATGAGAAAGGTTATATCGAGCCTGGACTGGGTGACGCTGGAGACCGCTTGTTCGGCACAAAGTAAGGAGATATTTTTATGGATAATCGACTCAAGGTCATGACGATCTTCGGCACTCGTCCAGAAGCGATTAAAATGGCTCCACTCGTTTTAGAATTAAAGAAGAGAACGGAACAGTTTGAGCCTATCGTAACGGTAACCGCTCAGCATAGGGAGATGCTTGATCAGGTGCTTGATATTTTTAAAATAAAACCTGATTTTGATTTGAATATTATGAAAGACCGTCAGACGCTCGCACAGGTAACAACCCGTGCGCTTGAAGGGCTGGATGATGTCTTGAAGGAAGCGAAGCCGGATATCGTTTTAGTTCACGGAGACACTACGACGACTTTTGCTGCATCGCTTGCTGCTTACTATAATCAAATTCCAGTTGGCCACGTTGAAGCAGGACTGCGAACATGGGATAAGTATTCCCCTTACCCTGAGGAAATGAACCGCCAGCTCACAGGAATTATGGCTGATCTTCATTTTGCTCCAACGAATAAGTCGCGCGATAATCTGCTTGAAGAAAATAAGCCGGCTGACCATATTTTTGTTACGGGTAATACAGCGATTGATGCTTTAAACACAACGGT
>NZ_LT800499.1:676706-677886 GCF_900166625.1 Halobacillus massiliensis
TGAAAAAACGCGGGGCCCGCCAAATTCGTCTAATGTGTCTTGTGGCTGCGCCTGAAGGTGTAGATGCGGTAAAAGAGGAACATCCTGATGTTGATATCTATCTTGCAGCAATGGATCAAAAGCTGAATGAGAAAGGTTATATCGAGCCTGGACTGGGTGACGCTGGAGACCGCTTGTTCGGCACAAAGTAAGGAGATATTTTTATGGATAATCGACTCAAGGTCATGACGATCTTCGGCACTCGTCCAGAAGCGATTAAAATGGCTCCACTCGTTTTAGAATTAAAGAAGAGAACGGAACAGTTTGAGCCTATCGTAACGGTAACCGCTCAGCATAGGGAGATGCTTGATCAGGTGCTTGATATTTTTAAAATAAAACCTGATTTTGATTTGAATATTATGAAAGACCGTCAGACGCTCGCACAGGTAACAACCCGTGCGCTTGAAGGGCTGGATGATGTCTTGAAGGAAGCGAAGCCGGATATCGTTTTAGTTCACGGAGACACTACGACGACTTTTGCTGCATCGCTTGCTGCTTACTATAATCAAATTCCAGTTGGCCACGTTGAAGCAGGACTGCGAACATGGGATAAGTATTCCCCTTACCCTGAGGAAATGAACCGCCAGCTCACAGGAATTATGGCTGATCTTCATTTTGCTCCAACGAATAAGTCGCGCGATAATCTGCTTGAAGAAAATAAGCCGGCTGACCATATTTTTGTTACGGGTAATACAGCGATTGATGCTTTAAACACAACGGTTGATGAGGCATACCACTCCCAGGTGCTGGAAAGTCTGCAAGGTCGACGCCTTGTATTAATGACCGCTCATCGCCGTGAAAACCTTGGCAGCAATATGAAGCAGATGTTTCGTGCGATAAAACGACTAGTAGAAACTCATGATGATATTGAAGTCGTTTATCCCGTACACTTAAATCCGGCTGTACGGGAGACGGCGGATGAGATACTAGGAAAAGATGATAGAATTAAGCTGATTGAACCACTGGGTGTCATTGACTTTCATAATTTTGCTTCCCGTGCTCACTTGATTCTTACCGATTCTGGGGGTGTGCAGGAAGAAGCGCCTTCTCTGGGCGTGCCTGTACTTGTGCTTCGAAATACAACCGAAAGACCAGAAGGAATTGAAGCAGGAACGCTTAAACTCGCCGGAACGGACGAGGA
>NZ_LT800499.1:683902-685614 GCF_900166625.1 Halobacillus massiliensis
GCTCATCGCCGTGAAAACCTTGGCAGCAATATGAAGCAGATGTTTCGTGCGATAAAACGACTAGTAGAAACTCATGATGATATTGAAGTCGTTTATCCCGTACACTTAAATCCGGCTGTACGGGAGACGGCGGATGAGATACTAGGAAAAGATGACAGAATTAAGCTGATTGAACCACTGGGTGTCATTGACTTTCATAATTTTGCTTCCCGTGCTCACTTGATTCTTACCGATTCTGGGGGTGTGCAGGAAGAAGCGCCTTCTCTGGGCGTGCCTGTACTTGTGCTTCGAAATACAACCGAAAGACCAGAAGGAATTGAAGCAGGAACGCTTAAACTCGCCGGAACGGACGAGGATCGTATCTATAATTTGGCTCACGAACTTTTATCTGATCAGGCTAAACATGCCGCCATGGCTCGTGCTTCCAATCCTTATGGAGATGGACAGGCTTCTAGGCGGATTGCAGAAGCGCTCCGCTTTTATTTTAAACAGCGGGAAGATAAACCCGAGCCTTTCAAAACAGAATAACAACAGCTGAATCAAGCTCTATTTTATAGAGCTTGATTTTTTTAATTTCAAGTCTTACCGTTCGCATTTTGCAATTCTTAAAACGGTTAACTTATCTTTGCATAACGCTGCTTCTCCTAACACACACTATTCAAAAAAGGAGACACGTTATGCGGTATAAAATCTCGGTTTTTCTGCTGCTGGCAGCTGTTCTAATGGGATTCAGCCAGCCTGATCCAGAGGAAGAACTTACGATTATTGTGGAACTAAAAGAGATGGATGTGTCTACCTTTAAAAAACAGGTGGAAGCCCGGCTGCCGCGTCTTGAAGTTGTGGCGGAATATGACACTATTTTTAATGGAGTGGCTGTAAAAGGCTTGCCCGGAGAGCTTGATAAAATGATACGCGTGCATAAAGGGATTCAGCCGTATCCTGTACAAATGTATAAAGCTCAAGCGGAGCCTCTTGCATATAAATCAGGTATAACGCTTACTACAGACTTCATCCGGCCAGACACAGAGTTTACCGGCCGAGGGGTGAAAGTAGGAGTGATTGATACAGGGATGGATTACAATCACCCTGATTTAAAAGTTAACTATCAGGGAGGCTTTGATGTCGTTGATTTTGATGATGATCCGATGGAAACGATGGAAGAAGGAGCTACTATTCACGGAACGCATGTAGCGGGAGTAATTGGGGCGGACGGCGATATGAAAGGGGTGGCTCCTGATGCGGAACTTTATGCGTACAGGGCGCTCGGTCCAGGCGGGATGGGTTCTTCAGTCCAGGTAATAGCTGCGATAGAGGAAGCGGTGGAAGATGGCATGGATGTTATAAACCTATCGCTCGGTAACGACGTGAATGGTCCGGACTGGCCGACGACAAAAGCGGTTGATAAAGCGATTGAGCTGGGGACGACAGTTGTAGTAGCTGCTGGAAACGCCGGGCCGAACCCATGGACAGTCGGTTCACCTGCTACTTCCCCGTCTGCCATAACGGTTGGTGCTGCTGCTCTTCCTTCTGAGAAGCCTTTATTAAAAATACCAGGAGAACGACGGGAGATTCCTGTCCTGCTCCTTCAGGGGTCCAGACCCTGGACTTTTACTAAAAAGATGCCGTTATTTAATGGTTCAAATGAAGACTTTTTTGGTGTGACAGGAAAAATTGTGTTGATGAGGCGGGGGGGTACTTCCTTTGCTGAAAAA
>NZ_LT800499.1:687786-723609 GCF_900166625.1 Halobacillus massiliensis
GCTCATCGCCGTGAAAACCTTGGCAGCAATATGAAGCAGATGTTTCGTGCGATAAAACGACTAGTAGAAACTCATGATGATATTGAAGTCGTTTATCCCGTACACTTAAATCCGGCTGTACGGGAGACGGCGGATGAGATACTAGGAAAAGATGACAGAATTAAGCTGATTGAACCACTGGGTGTCATTGACTTTCATAATTTTGCTTCCCGTGCTCACTTGATTCTTACCGATTCTGGGGGTGTGCAGGAAGAAGCGCCTTCTCTGGGCGTGCCTGTACTTGTGCTTCGAAATACAACCGAAAGACCAGAAGGAATTGAAGCAGGAACGCTTAAACTCGCCGGAACGGACGAGGATCGTATCTATAATTTGGCTCACGAACTTTTATCTGATCAGGCTAAACATGCCGCCATGGCTCGTGCTTCCAATCCTTATGGAGATGGACAGGCTTCTAGGCGGATTGCAGAAGCGCTCCGCTTTTATTTTAAACAGCGGGAAGATAAACCCGAGCCTTTCAAAACAGAATAACAACAGCTGAATCAAGCTCTATTTTATAGAGCTTGATTTTTTTAATTTCAAGTCTTACCGTTCGCATTTTGCAATTCTTAAAACGGTTAACTTATCTTTGCATAACGCTGCTTCTCCTAACACACACTATTCAAAAAAGGAGACACGTTATGCGGTATAAAATCTCGGTTTTTCTGCTGCTGGCAGCTGTTCTAATGGGATTCAGCCAGCCTGATCCAGAGGAAGAACTTACGATTATTGTGGAACTAAAAGAGATGGATGTGTCTACCTTTAAAAAACAGGTGGAAGCCCGGCTGCCGCGTCTTGAAGTTGTGGCGGAATATGACACTATTTTTAATGGAGTGGCTGTAAAAGGCTTGCCCGGAGAGCTTGATAAAATGATACGCGTGCATAAAGGGATTCAGCCGTATCCTGTACAAATGTATAAAGCTCAAGCGGAGCCTCTTGCATATAAATCAGGTATAACGCTTACTACAGACTTCATCCGGCCAGACACAGAGTTTACCGGCCGAGGGGTGAAAGTAGGAGTGATTGATACAGGGATGGATTACAATCACCCTGATTTAAAAGTTAACTATCAGGGAGGCTTTGATGTCGTTGATTTTGATGATGATCCGATGGAAACGATGGAAGAAGGAGCTACTATTCACGGAACGCATGTAGCGGGAGTAATTGGGGCGGACGGCGATATGAAAGGGGTGGCTCCTGATGCGGAACTTTATGCGTACAGGGCGCTCGGTCCAGGCGGGATGGGTTCTTCAGTCCAGGTAATAGCTGCGATAGAGGAAGCGGTGGAAGATGGCATGGATGTTATAAACCTATCGCTCGGTAACGACGTGAATGGTCCGGACTGGCCGACGACAAAAGCGGTTGATAAAGCGATTGAGCTGGGGACGACAGTTGTAGTAGCTGCTGGAAACGCCGGGCCGAACCCATGGACAGTCGGTTCACCTGCTACTTCCCCGTCTGCCATAACGGTTGGTGCTGCTGCTCTTCCTTCTGAGAAGCCTTTATTAAAAATACCAGGAGAACGACGGGAGATTCCTGTCCTGCTCCTTCAGGGGTCCAGACCCTGGACTTTTACTAAAAAGATGCCGTTATTTAATGGTTCAAATGAAGACTTTTTTGGTGTGACAGGAAAAATTGTGTTGATGAGGCGGGGGGATACTTCCTTTGCTGAAAAAGCACAAACTGCTTACCAGCGTGGAGCAGAGGGAGTCATCATTATCAATAACAGTGATGAACCATTGTATGGATCGATGGAAGGACTGGACCTGCCGATTCCTGTGGCAGCGGTGACTAAAGAACAGGGAGAGTGGCTCATTGAAAAAGGAATCAACGAGGATCAGTGGCTTGAAACAGAGACTGAGGAAACGAATTACGATATTGCTCCATTCAGCTCACGTGGTCCGGTAACAGCCAACTGGAGTATGAAGCCGGATATCCTCGCACCAGGTGTCGATGTAATTAGTACAGTACCCGGAGGTTATCAGTCATTACAGGGAACGAGTATGGCATCACCGCATATTGCAGGCGTAGCAGCACTTCTGAAGCAAGCTTACCCTGAGTGGACTCCTCGAGAAATAAAACAGTCGATTATGAGCTCTGCCGAACTCTTACGAAAAGAGAATGGGGAGTTTTTGCCGACAGAGCAGGGTGCGGGTTACGTTAATCCGGAGGAGGCGCTGAGTCCTGAGGTTTGGATTAGCCCGGGGGCTCTTTCTTTTGGCAGGGTGGAGGATAACTTCTTTCGGAAAAAAGTAAGCGTGACAGTAAGAAATATGGGGAGCGGAACAAAGACGTTTCGATTTCCACAACCTAAGCAGCAGACAGGCTTGATGTGGCAGCTGCCGAAAAGTTTTACATTGTCCCCTGGAGAAGAAAAGGAAGTTCCTCTGGAAGTTCAAATGAATAAGTCGTTTGTTAAAAATGGAGTGCATCAAGGCTATTTGCGTATCGAAAGTGATAATAAGGATTATCACGTGCCGTATTTGTTTATGATGGAGACGGCAGATTATGAAAAAGTTTCGGGTCTGGAGCTATATAAGGATTGGGAGACCGACAGCGACTTATCCTATCGTTTTCATTTAACTGAAGAGGCAGATAGCGTATCGATTGATTTGTATAGGGCTGGAACGCTGCTTCATCAAGGCCGGCTTATGGAAATTAACGATCTGCAGGAAGGACTAAATGAAGGGGAAGTCGATCTCCGAATGGATGAAGATTTTTCCGGTCCATATATAGCTGTAGTGACTGTCGAAATTGACAGGGAAAAATTCACTTCAAACTTTCAAGTTCAGATGTAAAAACAGCCGCCAAACGCGGCTGTTTTTATTTTGAAAAATAGGGGGGGAGACACGAGGTTCCTAATTGTGACAAAAATGTGAGCAATCCGTGTCGGACAATTGTATTTTTCCTCACAAAAGATTGACATGAAAACACCCCTATTGTATTCTTACATAGTGTGGAATGATAAGGTTTTCATACTTACCTGCATCTCTTTTTTAATAATGAAAAGAGGGTGTCGAAATGAAACATTCACAGTCCCCTTTCCAGGCAATGGCTATTGTCAGTGTCATTTTGTCCCAGTTAGCAGGAGGAGCGATTGGTGGTGTTTTTTTAGGGAAATGGGTTGATAGCCAGTTTTCCACAGCTCCGTTATTTCTAATCATCGGACTGTTATTCGGAATCGGCAGCGGTACATACGGAACCATTCATTTAGTTCGATCGATAACGGGAGACGATTAACTTGGAAGAATATCAACAGATGATGACCCGTCAGCGAAAATGGATGTTCTACCTTCTAGCAATTCTCGTTCTAGGTTGGGGTCTTACACCCTGGCAACCGATTTTCCTCGGGCTTCTTTTAGGAAGCACCATAAGTTTCTATAACCTCTGGCTGATGCAAAAGAAAATTACAAAGTTTGGCGAGACCTCCACAACGGACAAGCCAAAAAGAGGTTTAGGAACGCTTACAAGAATGGCAACTGCAGCTTTAGCTGTAGTTATCACCCTACAATTTGAAGAACATTTCCATTTGATTTCAGTAGTTTTGGGCTTAATGACAGCCTATTTTGTCATTTTAATAGATTACCTTTTCAACAGATTAACATGATGGAAGAGAGGTGAGAAGGTTGAATCACGAATCACCGATGTGGGAACACGCGTTTGGGATTCCTTGGTTGAGTTTCAACTTATCTAATTTATTAATGATGTTTGTTGCTTCATTAATAGTTTTCATTCTAGGGGTAGCAGCAACAAGAAATATGCAGCGCAACCCGAAAGGTTTCCAAAACTTTATGGAATGGCTGATTGATTTTATCAAGGGCATTATCGGTTCAAATATGGATTGGCGAACTGGGCGTCTATTCTTACCTTTAGGGCTAACACTGTTTGCTTATATATTTGTATCAAATATGCTTGGAGTAATTACTAACGGAGTGGTAGGTCACACCTTGTGGTGGAAATCCCCTACAGCAGATCCGGGGATCACGCTTACGTTAGCCGTTATGGTGGTAGTGTTAACACACTATTACGGAGTGAAGTTAAAAGGTGGAGCGGAATACGGAAAAGGATTCGTTAGACCATTACCGTTTTTGTTTCCATTTAAAATTCTAGAGGAATTTTCCAATACATTAACTCTTGGGCTGCGTTTATATGGGAATATATATGCAGGGGAAATTCTTTTGTCTTTACTAGTTGGTATGGCTACAACAAGTTTCCTTGGATTCTTAGGAGCTACAGTACCAATGATTGCCTGGATGGGCTTTAGTACTTTCATTGGTTTCATTCAAGCGTTTATCTTTGTTATGTTGACAATGGTTTACATGTCTCACAAAGTGGCAGATGACCATTAATAAAAAAACATAAATTATTCTTAAAAAATAAGAGGAGGATTTTTCAATGGGTCTAATCGCAGCGGCAATAGCAGTAGGACTTGCAGCAGTAGGTGCAGGTATTGGTAACGGTTTAATCGTAGGGAGAACAGTAGAAGGTATCGCACGTCAACCAGAATTACGCGGTGTTCTTCAAACAACAATGTTTATTGGTGTCGCTCTAGTAGAGGCATTGCCGATTATAGGTGTTGTAATAGCATTTATCGTAATGGGTCAATAACTATACAAGAGCTAATAGCGAAGTTCATATTCGTGAATCTTCGCTTTTCCTTTATACCTTAACGGGGATAAAATACCCTGATGACTAAGATTAAAACTTCGGCAGGTGCCGAAGTTTCTAAAATGACTAGCTATATTTTCTGCTTTTTCTAAATGAGTAGCTATCTGGTTTTGTGGAAAGGAGTGACAACTGTGCTGGGATATACATCGAACTTTGTTCTCGGTGCTGGAGGATTTGCAGTGGGTGACATGATTGCTCAGCTGTTTTTCTTCATCATCCTTCTCGTTCTTTTAAGAAAGTTCGCCTGGGGACCTTTAATGAACATGATGAAAGAACGTGAAGATCATATTGCAAATGAAATAGAAACGGCTGAGAAAAGCCGTGAAGAAGCTGCTATACAACATAGGGAAGCAGCGGAAGAGTTGAAAAGAACGCGTCAAGACGCACAGAATATCATTGAGGATGCTCGCAATACGGCTGTCCAGCAGGAACGGAGCATTATTGAATCCGCCCGCAAGGAAGCAGAGCGTTTGAAATTATCTGCCCGTCAGGAAATTGAGCAAGAACGTGATAAAGCAGTACAAGTACTTAAAGATCAAGTGGCTTCTATGTCCGTAATGATTGCTTCTAAAGTGATTGAGAAAGAACTTTCGGAAAAAGATCAGCAGGAGCTTATCAATCAATATATTAACGAGGCAGGAGAAGAGCGATGAGTGGAACAATCATTGCAAAACGTTATGCTAACGCTCTTTTTCAAATCGGAGAGGAACAGTCTAAGTTAGATAAGATTGAATCCGAACTACGTGCCTTGCGTCAAATTTTCAAAGACAACAAACAGCTTGACAGCTTTCTAAAACACCCTCGCTTAAGTGTGGATGAGAAGAAACAGATGTTAAAAGGGACTCTTAAAGGATTTTCTAAAGAGACGATAAACACCATGATGTTGTTGATCGACCGCCACCGTGAGGAAATCATATCAGATATGGCCGACCATTTTATTTTGAAAATGAATGATATGAAGGGGATTGCAGATGCTACCGTGTATTCTGTCAGCCCTTTGTCGGACATCGAGAAAAAACGTATTTCAGACACGTTTGCACCAAAAGTAGGCAAACAGTCACTTAACCTGACAAATGTGATCGACCCATCTATTCTTGGAGGTATCCGTCTTCGTGTCGGAAATCGCATTTTTGATGGTTCTGTCAGTGGGAAGCTCAGCCGTATCGAACGTGAGCTGGTTTCTCCGAATTTTAGACGATAGGGGTGAAATGGCATGAGCATCAAAGCTGAAGAAATCAGTGCACTGATTAAGCAGCAAATTGAAAACTATGAATCAGATATTGAAGTCAACGATGTAGGTACAGTCATCGAAGTTGGGGACGGTATCGCACGTGCGCATGGCCTTGACAACGTCATGGCAGGGGAACTTGTTGAGTTCCAAAACGGTGTCATGGGACTTGCACAAAACTTGGAAGAAAGTAACGTTGGTCTTGTCATTCTTGGACCATTTACAGATATTAAAGAAGGCGACGAAGTTCGCCGTACTGGCCGTATCATGCAGATTCCTACAGGAGAAGGGATGCTGGGCCGTGTTGTAAACTCATTAGGGCAGCCGGTTGACGGTAAAGGACCTATTGAGTCAAATACGACTCGTCCGATTGAATCCCCGGCTCCGGGAGTTATGGATCGTAAATCAGTAGATGAGCCACTTCAAACAGGGATTAAAGCGATTGATGCCCTTGTTCCAATTGGCCGTGGACAGCGTGAACTTATTATCGGTGACCGTCAGACGGGTAAAACGTCTGTAGCGATCGATACAATCTTAAACCAGCATGACCAGGATATGATTTGTATTTATGTAGCCATTGGTCAAAAGGAATCAACAGTTCGTGGAACAGTGGAAACACTTCGCCGTCATGGCGCGTTGGATTACACGATTGTTGTAACAGCAAGTGCCTCTCAGCCGGCTCCGCTTTTATACCTTGCACCATATGCAGGTGTAACACTTGGTGAAGAGTTTATGTACAATGGCAAGCACGTGCTTGTTGTGTACGATGACCTTTCCAAGCAGGCAGCAGCTTATCGTGAGCTTTCCTTGCTTCTTCGCCGCCCGCCAGGCCGTGAAGCATTCCCAGGGGATGTATTCTACCTGCACTCCCGTTTACTTGAGCGTGCAGCCAAGCTTAGTGATGCAAAAGGCGGAGGCTCACTTACAGCTCTTCCTTTCGTAGAAACTCAAGCTGGTGATATTTCAGCTTATATTCCAACAAACGTAATTTCAATTACGGATGGACAGATTTTCCTTCAGTCTGACCTCTTCTTCTCAGGGGTACGTCCGGCGATCAATGCAGGACTTTCTGTATCCAGGGTTGGAGGATCGGCTCAGATTAAAGCTATGAAGAAAGTAGCAGGTACGCTTCGTCTTGACCTTGCCTCTTATCGTGAACTTGAAGCTTTCGCACAGTTTGGATCTGATCTGGATAAATCCACTCAGGCTAAACTAAACCGCGGGGCACGTACAGTAGAAGTACTCAAACAGGGGCTTCACCAGCCGCTAGCTGTTGAGAAACAGGTTATGATCATTTTTGCCCTTACAAAAGGACACTTAGATGATATTCCAGTTGAAGATGTTACTCGTTTCGAAACAGAGTTCCATACTTGGCTGGATAACAATCGTAAAGAACTTCTTCAGCAGATCCGTTCCACTGGAAAGTTAGCGGACGAGGAAGAAATGAAAGATGCTATTACAACATTTAAGAAATCTTTTGCAGTTTCTGAATAAGTAAAGCAAAAAGATCATGCCAGCTAGAAAGGATGGTGAAACAGCGTGGCATCCTTAAGAGATATTAAAGGTCGGATAAATTCTACGAAGAAAACGAAGCAGATTACAAAAGCAATGGAAATGGTTTCAGCTTCAAAATTGAACCGTGCCGAGCAAAATGCCCGTTCCTTCGTTCCTTATAGCGAGAAAATACAGGAAGTAGTGGCGAGTATAGCTTCAGGCGGCGGTAATGCCAGTCACCCCATGCTTGAAAACCGTGAGGTCAAACGGACAGGGTATCTTGTCATCACTTCTGACCGCGGCTTGGCGGGAGCTTATAACAGCAGTGTTCTGCGTAAAGTTTATCAGCAAATCCGCCAGCGTCATACCTCCACAGATGAATATACTGTGATTACTATGGGGCGAGTAGGCCGTGACTTTTTCCGCAAACGTAATATGCCTGTTGAGAAAGATATTACCGGCATTTCAGACCAGCCGGACTTCGCTGATATTAAAGATATTGCCTCGGAAACCGTTCAGCTTTTCATAGATGGTGAAATCGATCAGCTATACATTTACTATAATCATTTTGTCAGTGCTATGACTCAGGAAGTTACTGAGAAAAAAGCACTGCCGTTAACAGATATACAATCAGTTTCTAATGGTTCGACAAGCTCTTACGAATATGAGCCGAGCCAGGAAGAGATTCTCGAAGTATTACTTCCGCAATACGCCGAAAGCCTGATTTATGGCGCATTGCTTGATGGTAAAGCTAGTGAGCACGCGGCCCGTATGACAGCAATGAAGAGTGCGACGGATAATGCCGATGAATTAATTGGTGACCTTTCACTTTCCTATAACCGTGCCCGCCAAGCAGCCATTACCCAAGAAATTACAGAAATCGTCGGCGGTGCAGCTGCCCTCGAATAAAATTCTTGGATTTGTACGATAAGTAAGGAGGGAAATCGATGAGTAAAGGACGCGTAACCCAAATCATGGGACCCGTTGTCGACGTAACGTTCGATGACGGCAATCTCCCTGATATTAATAACGCATTAAAAGTTAGCTATTTTGCACAATCTGAAGATGAAGCAAGCGTTGATCTTACCCTGGAAGTTGCCCTTCACCTTGGAGACAACTCTGTCCGTACAGTAGCCATGTCTTCTACAGAAGGTGTCCAGCGTGGAACAGATGTATTCGATACAGGAGGACCGATCTCCGTACCAGTAGGAGACGTAACTCTTGGACGAGTATTCAGCGTACTTGGTGAAAAAATTGACCTGGACGATCCAATCCCTAGTGATGTCCGTCGTGATCCGATTCACCGTCTAGCTCCTAAGTTTGAAAACCTGGCAACAGAAACTGAAATTCTTGAAACAGGAATTAAAGTTGTAGATTTGCTTGCCCCTTATGTTAAAGGTGGTAAGATCGGTCTGTTCGGTGGTGCCGGTGTAGGTAAAACGGTATTAATTCAAGAGCTTATTAACAACATTGCCCAGGAACACGGCGGTATTTCCGTGTTTGCCGGTGTTGGAGAGCGTACTCGTGAAGGTAACGACCTTTATTACGAAATGAAAGATTCCGGTGTAATCACCAAGACAGCGATGGTATTCGGGCAAATGAACGAGCCGCCTGGAGCACGTATGCGTGTGGCTCTGACTGGTCTGACTATGGCTGAGTATTTCCGTGATGAGCAAGGACAGGACGTACTGTTCTTCATCGATAACATTTTCCGCTTCACCCAAGGCGGACTTGAGGTATCTGCCCTTCTTGGACGTATGCCATCTGCCGTAGGTTACCAGCCTACACTTGCAACAGAGATGGGTCAGCTTCAGGAACGTATCACATCTACAGATAAAGGTTCCGTAACATCGATTCAGGCGATCTACGTACCTGCCGATGACTACACAGACCCTGCACCGGCGACAACATTCGCCCACTTAGATGCAACGACTAACCTTGAGCGTAAGCTTTCTGAGCAAGGGATTTATCCTGCCGTGGATCCGCTGGCTTCTACGTCCCGTGCCCTTGATGCAGATATCGTGGGTGAGGAACACTATGAAATAGCACGTGAAGTGCAGCAGACACTTCAGCGTTATAAAGAATTACAGGATATTATTGCAATCTTAGGTATGGATGAGCTGTCTGATGAAGACAAACTGACCGTATCCCGTGCCCGTCGTGTGCAATTCTTCTTATCTCAGAACTTCCACGTTGCTGAACAGTTTACAGGTCAAAAAGGTTCTTACGTGCCTGTAGCTGAAACAGTAAAAGGATTCAAAGAGATTCTTGAAGGTAAGCATGATGATATCCCGGAGGATGCATTCCGACTTGTCGGCCGCATCGAGGAAGTCGTCGAAAAAGCAAAAGAAATGCAATAAGCATATCATTGCAAGTGTCACTCAGGCGTTCTTTTCGGACGCCTGACACAGGCGCTTATGATCTGCCTAAGGAGGAAATGCTATGAAAACACTAACGGTGAGTGTTGTCACTCCTGATGGCCCGGTATTAGAAGACGCCTATCAAATGGTTAGCTGTAAGGCGGAAAGCGGGGAACTCGGCGTCTTGCCTGGACATATCCCCATGGTCGCCCCTTTAACCATCAGCGCCGTTCGCCTTAAAAAAGAAGGAAGCTCCGAGCGCATCGCTGTAAGCGGCGGATTCCTCGAAGTCCGTCCAGATAAGGTGACTATCCTGGCGCAATCGGCAGAAAAGCCTTCCGAAATCGATGTTGACCGTGCAAGAAAAGCTAAGGAGCGTGCTGAGGCGCGTCTCGCTCAAAAACAATCTGACATCGACTTTAGAAGAGCCGAACTCGCCCTCAAACGAGCCATTAACCGTTTAGACGTCAAAGAAAATAATTTTTAAAACTGCTTTCGAAAGAAAGCAGTTTTTCTATATATTGAAATGTTAGTTCAGCTATTGTATAAACGAACAATGCAGGCCCCTGTGGAAAGTGTCACTATTCCCCGGGAAATAATAAATACTGCCTTATTTGAGTTTTTTTTGTCGAATGATAATGTTCACATATTTGTCACACATTTACAGGGATATGACCGTCTTTGTTCATTGACAAATAAACAGAAACATGTGATTCTTGAGTATGTGTGTTGAACTGGTAAACCACGTAAATGGGGTGGACCTTAATGGAACAATATTTTGTAGAAGAAGCGATTCTTAGCATGACGTCGCACATTATATTTATTATCATCACGTGGAAAGTACTTCAGGCTGTAAACCTGGATGCTTTTTTTAGAAAAGGACGTGTGTTTGAGATCCGGGTGTTAATGATTCTGATAACAATCGCGATCGCCACTTCGGTAAGCAGCTTCTTTATAGATTTAATCCGCTGGTCCAACAGCATCGCTTATCTTTTTTAAAAGAGAAAACCTGTCAAAAGTTGTCGTCAGATTACTCGTATGAAATTCTCTTTCAATGTTCAAACTTGTAGTTATACAAGGGAGAATGGGGAGAGATACATATGAAGTTTTTTTGGATTTGTTCAATTGTTGCTGTAGTCCTAGGGATAGGTGTTCATCCGCAGGGAACGGCTGAAGGCTGGAGCGAAGTTTCCCCGCTCATCGAAATGGCGGCTTTCGCTGAGGGTGAGCAGCTTGAGATTAGGGAATTAAATATCACTTTAAAAGAGACAATGAACATAAAAGATTTAGCAGCAGTTGAATCAGCAATTAGACATTACTTTCAATCCACTCATATTAGAGAAGAGAACAGCGCTGAAGCAAGCAAGCTTATCTTTACTGACGGTCATAAAAGAAACTCAGGTTTCGAAACATTTACCGTAATCGTGCCGAAAAATGACAGGAAGTCATTTGAGGTAGTTTACACGTCATCATCAGGGGGTACAGCACCACTAGCAGCGCAATTAATGGAACATCTGATCGATAGAGTGAAAGCCCATGTATTTACCGATAAAGTCTCTTTATATTCATACGTTAAAGCAGAGAAGAATGGTAATATGGATGAGGTTTTATTCTATCAGAAATTTAAGCAATCATTCAATATAGCAACAGTAGAGCAATCCATTGAAGACAGTTGGACCAGCAGATCCGGCTATACAACGAGATGGGGAGAGGCCATTGATTTACCGGGGGGCCCAATGAATATCCAGATAGGCACTCGAAATTTGGGCAACCGGACGGTCGTCACAATTGGCACACCCATCCTAACTGCTGAATATTAATAATAATGAATATGGACGCGGAGGAGAATGAACCTTGGAAAAAATCATCGTCCGTGGTGGAAGGCAGCTTAAAGGCACTGTAAAAGCTGAAGGTGCAAAGAATGCCGTACTGCCTGTCATCGCAGCAAGTATAATCGCAAGTGAAGGAAAAAGTGTTTTACATGACGTACCAGCTTTAGCTGACGTCTATACAATTAACGAAGTAATAAGACATATGAATGCGGATGTTCATATGGATGGTAGAACAGTAACAATTGATGCTTCTGGAGATTTAAAAACAGAAGCCCCAATAGAATATGTACGCAAAATGAGAGCTTCTGTGCTTGTATTGGGACCACTTTTAGCCCGGTATGGACACGCAAAAGTTGCCCTTCCCGGCGGCTGTGCAATCGGCTCTCGCCCCCTTGATCAGCACTTAAAAGGCTTTGAAGCTATGGGAGCTGAGATTACAGTTGGGAACGGTACTATTGAAGCAAATGTAGACGGTCGTCTGCAGGGCGCTAAGATTTATTTAGATGTACCCAGCGTAGGTGCTACTGAAAATATCATTATGGCAGCCGCACTAGCAGAAGGTAAGACGGTTCTTGAAAATTGTGCTAAAGAGCCAGAAATTGTAGACCTTGCCAATTACTTAAACAAAATGGGTGCCCGCATCGTTGGTGCAGGTACGGAAACTATTCGCATTGAGGGTGTCGACAAGCTTCGTGGCACTACTCATAACATTATTCCAGACCGGATCGAAGCAGGAACGTTTATGGTAGCAGCTGCAATTACTGGTGGTAATGTCCTTGTAAAAGGAGCTTTGCCAGAACATTTACGCCCAGTTATTTCGAAAATGGAAGAAATGGGTGTTGTGATCGAAGAAGAAGATGACGGGCTGAGGGTTATTGGACCGAAGCAGTTAAAATCCACTGACATTAAAACAATGCCTCACCCTGGTTTTCCAACAGATATGCAGTCCCAGATGATGGCTTTAATGTTAGGAGCAGAAGGAACCAGCGTTATTACAGAAACTGTTTTTGAAAACCGCTTCATGCATGTCGAAGAATTTCGCCGTATGAATGCAAAGATGAAAATCGAAGGCAACAGTGTGTTTATAAAAGGACCTGCTGATCTTCAAGGTGCTGAAGTACAGGCAACGGACTTACGTGCCGGAGCCGCTCTTATATTGGCAGGACTTATTGCCGAAGGGTATACTCGTGTCACAGAATTAAAGCATCTGGACAGAGGGTATGTAGAATTTGCTGAAAAACTTGCACACCTAGGCGCTGATATTGAGCGCGTCAATGAAGCCGAGTTTGCTGAAGAATTAGAACCTAGTGAATCTGTATCGACCTTATAACATCATTATATCCACGGCAATCCCCATTTAGTCATATGGGGATTGCTTTTTTTGTTCTATTAAAGGGTCCAACTGGATATATTTTTAGTAGAGAGGTCTACTAACGTTTCAGGAGGACGGTATATGAGAAATAAACATAAGGTAGGGATTATTACAATTATCAGTATTTTTGTGGGCATTCTATTTATTCCAGCCCTCATCGTCGTACCATACATCGGTAAAAATGACACGGCCACTATTCAGCCTGCCGAGGAGAAGAAGGAAGAATACACAACTGAGATTCCAGAAAATCTCTCGCCTTTTTCAATCAAAGTTCTGAGAAGCCAGTCTCAACAAGTTGAGGAAGTTCCATTGGAATCTTACGTAGCAAGGGTGGTTGCTTCTGAAATGCCGGCAAATTTTCAAATAGAAGCTCTAAAAGCTCAGGCGTTGGCAGCACGTACTTACATTACACAGCACCTGGTGCAGGAAGAACCTTTTTCCAATCAGGCAGATGTAACGGACACGACTCAGCATCAAGTATATAAAAATGAAGAAGAGCTGAAGAAGCAGTGGGAGCACGATTATAATAAGAATATGGGGAGGATTGCTCGAGCTGTCCAGGAGACAGCCGGTGAAATTATTACTTATAAAGAACAGCCGATTACAGCGGCTTTCTTCTCTACAAGCAACGGCTATACGGAGAATTCTGAAGATTACTGGGAAAATGAAATTCCTTATTTGAAAAGTGTAGAAAGTCCGTGGGATCAGAAGTCTCCTAAATTTACAGACCAGAAGATTGTGCCGATTACAAGTCTTGAAGCTTCTCTTAATGTTCAAGTGGAAAATGGGCTTAGCAACTTAAAGCTCACAAAAACAGATGGTGGTCGAGTGGCTAGCGTTTCATTTGGAAATCAAACCTTTACCGGCCGTGAGATCCGTGAAAAATTTGAACTGCCGTCCAGTGATTTTACAATTGAACAAAAAGAAGATCACTTGATTTTCAAAACGAAAGGCTACGGTCACGGTGTAGGGATGAGTCAATATGGAGCTAACGGGATGGCAGAAGACGGAAAGAGTTATAAAGAAATTATTAAACACTACTATCAAAATACAGAAATAACACCAGTTACCAAACAAACAGCTGCACGGCCGCTCGAAGCCAAAGAAGGCAGAATGGATTGATAAAAAGGTATCAGGCTCATGATGTGCCTGGTACCTTTTTAAATGATTAAACTTGATACCATACAAAATACTGAAGCTGTGCCCTTCTTGTTTCAATTTTCCTCTAAAATAAATTTTTTCATCAGGATGTATATATTTCCAAAAAAGCGTTCAGAATGACTCCTGAGGTGATGAACATGAGAGAGGAAAAGAAAAGCGTAACTAAATTAAAGTTCAAACGCTTGATGCGCAAGAAATGGTTGTTCCCTGCTTTGTATTTAGGCGTTGCAGCTCTTGTACTAGTAGGAGTGTTCTGGTATCAGCAAAGTTCTAATGAAGTAGCTGACCAGTTCAAAGAAGGACAAAGTCAAGACGATGTTTATGTTGATCAGGAGAATCCATCTGTACCGGTAACCTCCCAAAACGAAAACCTTCAGATGCCGGTATCCGATCAGGATCAAGCCACTGTCGTAACGAAGTATTTCGACTATGAAGCAAGTGATGAAGAACAAGAAAATGCACTAGTCCTTTACAACAATAAGTATTATCAGAGCAAAGGTATCGATATTACACAAGGTGAAGGCGAAGCATTTGATGTCACAGCTTCTCTTTCCGGTACAGTCACAGAAGTGAAAGAAGATCCGCTATACGGAAATGTGATCGAACTTACTCATGGTGATGAGGTAACTACTGTTTATTCAAGTCTAACTGAAGTAAAGGTACAATCTGGAGATAATGTGAAACAGGGCGATGTACTTGGTCAATCTGGACAAAGTACTTTTGGAAAAGATAACGGAGTACACGTACACTTTGAAGTCCGCAAAAACGGAGAGCCTGTTAACCCTGAGACTTTCTTCGGACAAGCCGTAAGTACAATTGAAGCTCCTGCTGCTGAAGAAGAAACTGCAGCTGCAGCTGAAGAGGATGGAACAGCTGATGAAGCTAAAGAGTCCACAAATGCTGTTGAAGGTGAAGATAGTGTAGGATCTGAAGAAAATCAATCAGATGAAAACATAGACACACCTGCAGAAGATGAAGCAGATCAAGGAACTAACGAAGCTGATGAGCCATCTTTAGATGATGAAGGTTCCAGTGAAGATACTCAGTCATAAGATTTAGAAAAATCTCATGTGCCAAAAATGGAGGCTGTTTCGGTCTCCATTTTTTTATTTTCCTTAGATCTGATTGATTTTCCCCATGTTCTCTGATTATCTCCCTCAAATATAAAATCATTCTCCTGAGAGCTGGAAATTTTCTTAACCTGTTACATAAAACGAAAAACAAGCAACATGGCACCTTAAAATAGCGCATAACTGCACATCTTAAATAATAGAATGGTCATAACCGAACTTTCGGTACCATCCAGGGTGATACAACAAGAGCTTTCAATCCAACACAGAGAAAAACCCTAACCCGTCTCAACCACCCCCTTGGATAGTCAATATCAGGAGGCGAGAGATGTGCATGACTACATCAAAGAACGGACAATCAAGACTGGCGAGTACATTGTAGAGACGAAAAAAACAGTACGTATGATTGCAAAGGAGTTTGGTGTCTCCAAAAGCACCGTGCATAAAGACCTAACGGAGAGGCTTCCGGAGATCAATGCTTCCCTTGCTAAAGAAGTGAAAAAAATCTTAGAGCACCATAAAGACATCCGGCATCTTAGAGGAGGCGAAGCTACCCGGATGAAATACCAGACGCTTGGCAAAGATTCTCCTGCTGAAACCACACGTTAGTGGAAGGCATCCTCCCGACGATTTACCCCCTCCCTATATGGAACTTTTTTCTTAAGATATTACACGAATGTTGCAAATTTATGATAGTATATAATATTAGATGTGCGGCTTTAGAGTATAGCAATAGGAAATCGTTTTTGGGAAATAGGGAGGATCTACTCACGATGTTTGCAAGAGATATTGGAATCGATTTAGGTACAGCCAATGTACTTATACATGTTAAAGGGAAGGGCATTGTCCTGAATGAGCCCTCTGTTGTCGCAATGGACCGGAATACAGGCAAGGTTCTGGAGGTAGGTGAAGCAGCTCGCCGAATGGTGGGTCGTACGCCAGGAAACTTTGAAGCTATACGTCCTTTGAAAGACGGTGTGATTGCTGACTTTGATGTGACTGAAGCGATGCTGCGTCACTTTATTCAGAAGATTAATGTCAAAGGCTTCTTATCTAAGCCGCGTATGCTGATTTGCTGCCCGACGAACATTACAAAAGTTGAGCAGAAAGCGATTCGTGAAGCGGCCGAGAAGTCTGGCGGCAAAAATGTATATTTAGAAGAAGAGCCTAAGGTGGCAGCAATTGGAGCCGGAATGGATATTTTCCAGCCAAGCGGTAACATGGTCGTCGATATCGGTGGCGGGACGACGGATGTAGCCGTACTCTCAATGGGAGATATTGTTACGGCTTCTTCTATTAAAATGGCTGGGGACAAGTTCGATGGCGAAATCTTAAATTATATTAAAAAGCAGTACAAGCTTCTAATTGGTGAGCGTACGGCGGAAAATATTAAAATGGAAGTAGCAACAGTCTTTAAGGGTTCCCGCAATGAGGAAATTGATATTCGCGGACGTGATATGGTGACAGGTCTGCCCCGTACGATTACGGTGAATTCTGAAGAGATTGAAGGTGCGCTTCACGAGTCTGTACAATCGATTACTCAAGCGGCAAAATTTGTACTTGAGCGGACTCCGCCTGAGTTGTCTGCAGATATTATTGACCGGGGGGTTATTGTGACAGGAGGAGGCGCGCTTCTCCACGGAATCGATCAGCTGCTGGCTGAAGAGTTGAAGGTGCCAGTCTTTATAGCGGAAGATCCAATGGACTGTGTCGTAAAAGGTACAGGGATTATGCTGGATAACATCGATAAAATTACGCGTAATAAAATCGGTTCATAAGTTTATAAGAAGGAGCGATCGTCTTGCTGAGAGGATTTTACACGGCTGCGTCCGGAATGATTGCCGGACAGCGTATGCAGGAAACACTTACGAACAACATGACTAACTCAAACACCCCGGGATACAAAGCAGATACAGGAACCTTGAGGGCTTTTCCAGAGTTACTCATACAGGAAATGGGTGCAGCCGCGATTTCGACAAGCCAGGGAGGTTTTAAGCTTCCGGTTCGAAACATTGCAGGTACTCTAAACACTGGTGTTTACATGCAGGAAACCGTGCCTGAATTTTCTCAGGGCGATTTAAGGGAGACAGGCCAGACGACAGATTTGGCTCTTTTAAATGGCAATTTACCTGATGATACAGGGTTTATCTTTTTTAATGTACAAAATGAAAACGGAGAGATCCGTTATACCCGGAATGGGAACTTTACTATAGACAGCGAGGGTTTCCTGACAACAAATCAAGGATATTTTGTCCTTGATAATAATGGCCATCCTATTCAGACAGAAGGTCTTGATTTTACGGTGAGCAGTGATGGAACAATGGATATGGGTGGACAAGAAGTTCTTCTTGGATTATCTTACACCCCCAATGCGCTGAATATGATTAAAGAAGGAAATAATTTATTTAGACTTGATGAAGGCGACGCTCAGAACGCGCGCGAGACGGAAGCTGATTATGAAGTCCGCCAGAAGGTTCTTGAAGGTTCAAATGTTGATCCGGCCCGGACGATGACAGAAATGATCCATACGTACCGTACCTTCGAGATGAACCAGCGGGCACTTAAAGCTTATGATCAGAGCCTGCAGCGGACCGTTAATGATATTGGAAAATTAGGGTGAGGAGTAAAAGACTATGAATCTTTCAATGATCCAGGCTTCCAATACGCTGGGACAGCTGCAGCATAAGCTTGATCAGATCGGACACAATTTATCTAATACAAGCACCACCGGTTACAAAAGCAGACAATCAAACTTCTCCTCCATGCTCACCCAGCAGATAAATAACCAATCCAATGTGCAGGCAGAAGACAGCAGGCTGACACCAAACGGCATCCGTTCTGGGGCTGGAGCTAAAATTGGTCATACAAACCTCAATTTAACGCGTGGGACTTTTCAACAGACAAATAGAGAACTCGATACGGCCTTAAAACAGGAGAACCACCTGTTCAAGGTACAAAAGGAGTCTTCTGCTGGTCTTAAGACTGAATATACGAGAGCGGGAAACTTTTATTTAAATGTACTGGAAAATGGGAATATGCTGCTGACTACTTCAGCGGGAGATCCGATTCTTGGAGTGAATGAAGAGCCGATTGTGATCGAAGGAAATGCAGAGGATATTACGTTTCGAGAAGATGGAGCCGTCCTTGTGACACGGAATGGAACGATAGCTGTAGAGGGGCAGCTTGGTGTCATGGAAGCTATTCGTCCAGGAGTATTAGAATCTGTGGGTGGGAACCACTTCAAGCTTCCAGAGAATATGGATACTGGTGGAATCTTACAGCAGGCAGACGCCCAAATAGTAACAGGAATGCTCGAATCATCTAATGTTGATTTAGCCCGGGAAATAACAGAATTACAAACCGTACAGAAGGGTTATGAATTTAATACCCGTTCCATCTCAATGGGCGATCAGATGATGGGGCTCGTCAATCAGTTAAGATCATAATGTAAGGAGAATATGTCAATGGCAACAGAGGAGAAACAACTAAGAAAACAAAAGAAAGAGCAGAAGCCAAAGGATCAGCGGTTAAAAACAGAACGGCGCCGTTTAATTCCCATTTGGCTGCGAATTGTAATAGTCGTCGTTCTTAGTGTTATCGCTCTTGCAGCAGGATTGATGATCGGTTATGGGGTGCTGGGAGACGGTGAGCCGCTGGATGCCCTGAAATGGTCAACATGGCAGAGAATTATCGATTTTATATCAGGTATGTAGAAAAACACGAGCTTTTTTCGGAGCTCGTGTTTTTTTATTGGAAAAATTATTTAACACTATCGATGACCGGACTTTCAATAATAGGAGTGCCTGCATCATCTGTTCCCTGGAATGTTCCATAAACTTCTACGATTTCGCCTGTTTCATAGTTAGCGTCTGGGTCTATATTTTCTACATTATATGTACCATATCCGCCTTCTTCTTCAGTTGTTACTACATAGCTGCTTTTGTCTTCAGATGTCTCTTCGGCTGTAATAGCTCCTGAGATCGAAATTTTTTCGCCAACTTCCACTTCACCGCCGGAAACTGTTACATAATCAACGGCCATTGCTTCTTTTCTTAATTGTTCATCGAGTTCCTGCTGGGTTGGTTTTTCTTCATTAGCACTTGTACTTGCTGAACAGCCGATTAGGGTTGCCGTTAAACCAAATATAATCAGGTATTTTTTCATTGCTCAAGCCTCCATGTTGGTTTTATAACATCTATTTCGATAGGAGAATCCCATTTCCTTCAACAAAGATTGTCGTCAAGTGAGAAAAATACCGACAGTGCTCGCGTAAAAACGAGGGTTTAAGATTAAAGGTCTACAAGAGGGAAAGAGGCTGAAAATCAATAATTAGAGCTCATTTTTTATAGCTTTTCGCTGGAACACATCCAGGATTTCTTTAGGTTTTTTATGACCCAATTTGTGGAATTAACTCAGTATTAGAAAAAACAGGGGGAGGGAAAAAGCTGGTGAAAACCGAGGTATTTATTGCAGGGGGAGGAGTCGGCGGTCTGGCATTAGCCGCGAAGCTTGCAAGCCGAGGGGTACACGTGACGGTTGCCGAGCAGCTGAAATCAAAGTCGAGGGCCTATAAAGGTGAACTGCTGCAGCCCAAAACACTGGAAATTCTGGATCGTATCGATGTTCTCGAACAAATCGAAGCCAGCGGCCACATTATCGATCAGCTCCGTTTTCAGGAGATTAAACACTGTCATGGACAGGAGCCTGAGAGCATGCAGATGACTGAGCTGAATTACAGCAGAGTAGCCAGTCCTTATGGCCATGCCCTGATGGTCCCCCATGAAATGACGAAAGATATCCTTCGAGCAAAAGCGCAGGAATATGAGGAATACTTTCATTACCTGCCAGGAGCGCGGTTTCAAGGCTTTGAGAAGGGTATGGCTAAAGTCCGCCAGAAAAAAGAAACACTAAACATAGAAGCGGATGTCTATATCGGAGCAGAGGGACGCTCATCTCCAACGCGGGAAGCGATGAATGTAAATATTAAGCGCAAAGAGTACAATCATCACTTTTTAACAGTGACGATTCCTCGTCCGGAAACTTTTACAAAGGGAAAAATCATCACAACTACAGACTGTTTTCTCGGGCTTTTTCCATTACCTGATAATGAAGTCAGAACTGTTTATTTAATTAAAGCCGGGGAATTTAAAAGAATTAAAGAAAAAGGTTTGGAATATGTGTATCGTGCATATGGCGACTTGGAACCCGAGCTGAAACAAACCGTTAAAGCTATAACAGACTGGAAGGATATTCAGCTAATGATTCCTTATACCTATCATGTTGACCGCTATGTATCGGGTAACTTGGCTCTGGTAGGAGATGCAGCCCATACCGTCCATCCTATGGCGGGAGAAGGGATGAACCTTGCCATACAGGATGCTGATATTTTAGGGGAACTGCTCGCCTGGTGCAAAGAAGAGAACAAGGACTTCCACCAGTATTTGCACTATTATGAATCTGTACGCAAGCCGCGTGTCTCATTTTTACTGGCATTAAGTCATATGTCTGCACTCGTTTACTCCTTTCCCAATCCATGGTGGAGAAAGCTGAGAATGCGAGCGGTCCAGCGCATTTATGATGATGACCAGCTTCATGTGAAGCAGATGCTGAATATTTCCGGCCTTGGCATGTGGGATTTTTCACTGCTTGACCGTGCGATTCAAGGAAGTGTGCTGCCACCGAGGAGGAAAACAATCTCCGATCAGAAACAGCTGAACAGGTTATTTCATGAAAAGGAAGATTATCCATGGAAATTTTAAAAAAGAAGGAGTCATCATATGAATGAATGGATCCATGCTATACAGGCACGCAAATGGATGAAAAAGAACGAATCTTTTCTTCCGGTCTGGCATGCTTACGTAGGGGCAGAGCTGGACTTATTTCACCATTTTAAAAAAGCACGTACAGTGGAAGACGTAAGCAAAGAAACGGGATTTCCAATTGATTTGCTCGCTTCATGGACAAACGTAGGGGTAGCCGTTAAGCATTTAAAAAGGCGCCCGAACCAGACGTTTCGCACATCGAAAAGGCGCTGTGCCTCTCTTGTAGGAAATAACGTTTCACCAGGAGTAAAAGCTCTGCTCAAAGAAATTATGGAGCTTCATATGCCGACACTGCTGAATTATCCGGAGTACATGAGATCGGAGAAGAGAGCTCGGTTTGATCATGAGCGTCATGGAGGGATAGTGGCAGAAACTTCTTCACTTCTCGAGCATTTCGCTATCAAAAAGATTAAGAAAATGATCGCTGACCGGCAAGTCACTCGTATTGTTGATTTAGGCTGCGGACATGGAGGCTACTTACGGAAATTAGCCGATGAGCACCCGGAAGTGGAGATGATCGGGGTTGATATTAATCAGGTTGTCATTGAAGAAGCGCGTGAGAAGTCACAGAATTATGAGCATGTCCACTTTGATGTAGGCGATATCCACTCATGGAGACCGGAAGAAGGAAAAGCTGATGTCATCCTGTTGCATAATATTTTTCATTATATACATCCAGATTCACGTCAGGGGCTGCTTGATCACCTGAACAGTTACTTATCGAAAGACGGGCTGATCTCTGTTATTACACCTATAAGTGAAACAGAACATGGCGAGGCCTTTTCTTCGGCTTTCAACAGCTTTTTTGTTGCCCATTCAAACCTTTTTGCACTTCCTACAAAAAATCAGCTGCGGCAGATTACGGCAGACTGCCAATTTGAGCTTTTTGACTTAGATCCGATTATAAAGGAAGGCTCCTGGTTTACGTTCTGGCTGAGTCCGGGAATTACCCTGCAGGATCTCAGGCAGACACAGATAGCCGGCAGTTCAGAGCAGACACTGACAAGGCAGCAGCAAATGTCGTCCTGATTGAGGAAAAAAGAAACAAACAATAAAAACCGCAGCTGGCATAAGGGCCGCTACGGTTTTTTTCTGCCGCGAACAAGTTTCATAATAATAATAATGGCTGCTACAATAAGCAATAAGTTTATCAGACCGCCGGCTATGTCGAGCATAAGACCTAAAAGCCAGACGACAAGTATAATAACTACGATAGTCCAAAGCATGATTGTCCCTCCTTCTTTAGATGATGATCTTCTCATTCCATTTCCTAAAACAAACGAAATCAAACCTGTCACAGAAAAACTTTGTCCTTTCAGCAGGCTGCCTTTATAATAGGAGTAGTTTGTACGGAAAGGAGCATTTCTATGCTAGACATTCAGCAAATTAAAGAAATTATCCCCCATCGCTATCCCTTCCTGTTGATCGATCAGGTGGAAGAAATTGAAGAAGGAAAGCGAGCGGTCGGCTATAAAAACGTAACGATAAATGAACCATTTTTCCAGGGGCATTTTCCCGACTACTCAGTAATGCCCGGAGTATTGATTACAGAAGCGCTTGCACAGATGGGTGCTGTCGCTATGCTGAAAAAAGAAGAAAATCAAGGGAAGCTCGCTTTTTTTACAGGAATCGATAAATGCCGCTTCAAACGACAAGTAAAGCCGGGAGACCGCCTGAAGCTTGAAGTTGAGATCGTCCGTCTCAAGGGCCCGATCGGCAAAGGTAAAGCAACAGCCAGCGTTGATGGTGAAGTCGCCTGTGAAGCTGAAATAATGTTTGCCCTTAAATAAAACAGATAAAAAGCCGTCCGTAATGGGCGGCTTTTTTTGCATAATCCTCCTAATACATGGACAAACTAGCAACCGAAAACATCTAAACAAAAGGAGGAAGACCTATGAAAAACGCTTTACTTAAACTACTTACAGCGATGTTTGCCATTTCTCTTCTTGGTGCTTGTGCAACAGAAGAAGAGCCGGCACAGGAAGATCAGCAGAATGAGGATCAAATGCAAAATGATGTCCAGGAAGACGAGGATCAAATGGATGAAGATATCCAGGAAGATGAGCAGCAAATGGAAGATGACATCCAGGAAGATGAGAATGAAATGGATAATAACGATAATACGAACGAAGACACCATGGATGGTGCAAACGACGACAACAATAAAGACGATAACCAATAGGATTAAAAGCCGCTTTCATTTCCTGAAGCGGCTTTTAATTTTTGAGGAAGGAACATTAGAAGAATTATCTGATATAAATCTCTTCTTTCATACCGTAGGGAAAAAAGTTGAAAAAAGCAGAAAGAAAATTTGGAAATCAACGGAAAAAAACGTCACATCCCTTGTGATACCCCTGTTTATTCAGCTAGAATATAAAATAACAGCAATTATCCTTAAAAAAAAGTTTTCCCTATTAGAAAGTGTGGAATAGGGGAAGAGAGGTGATTTCCGATGAAATACAGAACTGCTTCAGACTTAAAACCACTACTGTTTGATGAAGAAGAGAAAGTCGTCAATCAAATTACGCGGGAAAAGGTAGAAGTGTACGCCTATCTCCACGAGAATTTTAAACATACTTATATACCAGATGATACCCTCTATCAATTCATCTTTCGCTACTTCTTCAAACTGGATAACCCAAGTCTGACTAATGAATTTGAAGAAGAGTATTTTAAAGTGATGGAAGAACAGCGTGACAAAGAACGGCCGAGCATTGTTCAGATTACAAAGCGTCTTTATGAAATCAAAAATCATAAAGGCAACCCAACGATGCAATTCCCACTCGCAGCGGCAATGCTGCACGTCATTAATCCTGCATTTCCGTCTTATGACAGTGACATTGCCAAAGCCTTTGACTTCTCATCCACCTATCATCTTTCCGGATTTGATAAAAAGATGAAACGCTACATCGGCCAATACCAGCATACCTTTAAAACATATAGAGAACTGCTGGAAGATGAAGCTGTAAGGCCGCTGATTAATCACTTCAATGAAAAATTCCCAGATTATAAAGACCTGCCGGAAGTGAAAAAAATCGAGCTTGTGGTCTGCCAACTTGGCCACAGTCTTTTATAACCGTCTCAAATGTATACATAACCGCCGCACATGCTGCCGGCGGTTTTTTGTTGCACTATTTCCAATGTTAACGAAAACCTTTTCAAATGGTCATATAACTGTCACATCCCTTCTTTGTCGGAACCTTGCATACCCCCTCGAATTCTAGTAACATTATCCATATCTATGACCACTCAGTCACCGATTGTCACTTATGATTTTTAGCCATATATAGGAGAGGAAGACAACTCATGAGACGTACGATGTTCAGCCTCCTTTTACTGGCAGCTGTTCTAATTACTTTAACAGCGTGCAGCCAGGATGAAGGTGAAGAAACGACAGAAGAACGGATAACGCCTGTAGAAACCGCTCAAGTTGAGCAGGGAGACTTTGTTATTGATCGTAAAATAACGGGGAGAGCTGCTCCCGGGGAGAGCTCTCCAGTAGTGCCAAGCGCTCCTGGAGAACTCGTTACGCTTAATGTAGCAAAGGGAGACCGAATTGAGAAAGGACAGACCGTTGGAGTGGTTGATCCTGGAGATCAGGGGAACCAGGTAGAACTTCAGGAGGTGGCGGTCCGTCAGGCAGAATCACAGTTGGAAAGTGCCCAAACACAGTATAACCAGGCTGTCGAAGGAGTAGAGATGGCAGAAGAGCAGCTTGAATTAATCCGTGAAACGGCCGGGGCAGGTGGGAATGTTCCCACACAGGCGTTCCAGCAGCAGGCTGATGACGCCCGGGAACTGGCAAATGAAGCCGAAGAACTGGTCAATGAGGGAACCATTCCTGAATCGATGTATCAGCAGGCAAAAAGCCGTGCAGACCAGGCTGGCCAATTCATTAATCAAACGCTTGACCAAGTCTCAGGTTCCGCTCAAGGCCAGGCTTCCCAAGCAGAGGCAGAAGCAGAAGTCCGGCTGGAACAGGCAAAGCAGGCTGAAGCCCAGTCTGAACAGGCTTTAGAACAGGCACAGCTGGGATTAGAGCAGGCTCAGGTGCAGCTTGAAGCTGCCCGTTCGCAAACGGAAAATGAAGCCGTAGCCGCGCCGCGTACAGGGGTAGTCACCACCCTGGAAGCAAGTGAAGGCGATAACGTAACCAATCAGCAGCCGTTTGCGACAATTACGAGCCTTAATCCAATGACAATTGTTGCCTCAGTCACAAGTGACCAGCTGTCTCTTTTTCAAGTAGGAGAAGAGCTGGAAGTAGAGATAAAGTCGCTGAATGAAACGTTTACTTCAACCATTGATTATGTTCCTTCCATACCTGACGATACAAATCTTTATCCTGTTGAAGCTACAGTCAGCAATGATGAGGAAAACATTAAACCAGGGATGATGGCTTCTTTCATTATGCCTGAAACATCTGTGGAGGATGCACTCATCGTTCCAACTGATGCAGTTAGCGAGCAGAGCGGTCAGTCTTTTATTTACCGATTAAATGGGGACCAAGTTGAGCGGGTTGATGTAGAAGTTGTCGAAGCTCAATCTGATCGAAGTGCTGTTGAGGGAGATCTTGAAGCTGAAGATGTAGTGGTTACTAGCGGACAGTTGACACTTGAAGACGGGGCGAAGGTAGAAGTCATGGAAGAGGAGGACGATTAAGTGAAGCTCGTCAACCTCTCAGTTAAACGTCCGGTCGGAGTTATAATGGTCGTAGCAGCGATCCTCGCCCTGGGATTCGTCTCTCTTAGATCGCTTACGATTGATTTATATCCGGATATTGATTTACCTGTTGCTGTTGTTTCTACTTCTTATGATGGGGCAGCCCCGCAGGAAGTTGAACGTCTTGTCAGTCAGCCGATTGAATCATCAGTCAGTGCGATAGAAGGAATGGAAGTGCTGCAGTCTCAATCCCAGGCTGGCGCTTCCCTTGTTTTTATGCAGTTTAGTACAGGAACAAATCTTGACAGTACATTGCTTGAAGTGAGGGAGCGGGTGGATCAAGTAAGAGAAGCTCTTCCTGAAGGAGCCGGAGAACCAAGCGTTCTCCGATTTGACCCCCAGCAGCTGCCGATTATGACGATTGGCCTTCAAGGAGCCGAACCGGAACAGCTTCAAAAGGTGGCCGAAGACCAGATCATTCCTCAGCTTGAACGTCAGGAAGGGGTCGCATCCATTAATATTGAGGGCGGCCAGACTCGTCAAGTCGATATTTTAATCGACCAGTCTCTAATGGCCAACTATGAGATTACCTCTGATCAAATCATTCAGGCACTCAATGCTTCAAACCAGTCTGATTCTGCCGGCACGATTCAAAAAGGGGATCAAGACCTGCAGATTCGTATTGAAGGTGAGTATCAATCGATTGAGGATATCGAGGATACAATCATTCAATCCTCTTCAGGAGCCCAGGTGACGGTAGACCAGATTGCCGAAGTAGAAGAAACTTATGAAACAGACAATGTTTCACAGGTAAACGGTCAGCAGTCCGTGGCCCTGTCGATTTTGAAAAAGACAGATGCCAATACTGTGGAAACTGCAGACAATGTAAGTGAGGCACTCGAGGAAATAAAAGAGGATTTACCAGGAGATGTGAAGACATCCATTATTCTCGATACGAGTGAATTTGTAAAAATCTCCATCAATAGTGTTGTGCTCAATATTATTATCGGCGGTATTATTTCTATTGGTATCCTTATGCTGTTTCTAAAAAGCTTACGGGCGACACTCGTTATTGGGATTTCTATTCCGATTGCGATTATCTCTACATTTATTCTCATGTATTTTACAGGTGAGACGCTTAACGTCCTAACAATGGGCGGACTTGCTCTTGGAATTGGGATGATTGTTGACAGCTCAATCGTTATTTTAGAGAACATCGTCAGCTACCGGCAGAGAGGATTCAATATGATCGAAGCGGCAAAGCGCGGTGCTTCTGAATTGGCTCCAGCCGTTATTGCCTCCGCCACAACGACATTAGTTGTCTTTTTGCCGATCATTTTCGTAGAAGGAATAGCATCCGAGCTGTTTACCCCGCTCGCGCTTACGATTTCCTTTGCAATGATTGCGTCCCTGGCTGTATCAGTTACGCTCGTTCCGATGCTGTCTTCGAAGCTGCTGACTAAACCGCTTCAGACGAGCGGCCGGCGGTACTGGTTTGATCGTTTCTTGCATTATATAAATAAGAAATACCGTAGCCTGTTGCAGCGTGTCCTTAAATGGCGGAAAACGACAGTTGCTGTGACACTTGCGCTGATCGCCGGCTCGATTGCCATTATCCCTTGGATCGGCACCGAATTTATCCCGCCATCGGATCAGGGTCAAATATCGATTTCGGTTGATATGCCGGCAGCCACCTCGCTTGAAAGCACGCAGGAAACCACAGCGTCTATTAATGAGCGACTGGAAGACTTCGGCGATGAAATTGAAGTCAGCTATCTGACGATTGGCGGAGGAATGTTTGGCGGCCCTGGGGGAGGTTCTAATGATAGTGCAGATTATACTCTCCAGCTTGTACCGCCTGACCAAAGGGAACGTACAACCCAGCAGGTGATGCAGAATATAGATGAAACTCTTCAAGACGTTCCAGGTGCGGAAATTGCCGTCAGCGAGCTAGAAGCAGGCCTTGGTACAGGAGCACCTCTACAAGTGCAGCTGAATGGGAATGAATATGAAGTACTTGATGAACTGTCCCGGCAAGTTGTTTATATGATGGAAGATATTGAAGGTGTCAGCACCCCGGAGTCCAGCACAGATGAAGGACGACCTGAGATGCAGATTAATGTCGATCATCAACAGGCAGCACAGTATGGACTTACAGAACAGCAGGTGATTTCCCAGGTGCAGACGGCGTTCACCGGTCAGGTTGCTACCCGGTACCGTGAAGGCGGTGAAGAGATTAATGTAACATTAATTCTTCCCGAAGATCAGCGTCAAACGATCGCTGATTTAGAAGGTATGTCGCTGCAGACACCGGCAGGAAATATAATCCCGCTGGCATCTATTGCTGATTTAGAACAAGTACAGGGACCAGTTACCCTGCAGAGGGAAGACCAGCAGCCGCAAGTAAATGTCGAAGCAGAAATCAATGGACGCGACCTTGGAAGTGTAACAGAAGACGTAAGGGCCGAGCTGGAACGTCTTAATTTTCCAGATGGCTATACGTTTGAAATAGGAGGACAGGCCCAGGATATGGAGGAAGCCTTTGGTGACCTTGCGCTGGCCCTGATCTTTTCCATATTCCTTGTCTATGCCGTCATGGCCGTTCAGTTTGAAAACTTCCTGTTTCCATTTATTATTATGTTTTCCCTGCCTGCTACAATTATCGGCGTCACCGGAGGCCTGTTAGTAACCGGTCTGCCGTTTAGTCTCCCGGCTTTTGTCGGGATCATAATGCTCGCGGGAATAGTTGTAAATAATGCTATCGTACTCGTTGATTATATCAACATTTTAAGGCGGCGCGGTTATGATCGGACCGAAGCGATATTAGATGCTGGCCCCAACCGTCTTCGTCCAATTTTGATGACGACGCTCACCACTGTCCTGGGTATGGTGCCCCTGGCAATCGGTATCGGACAGGGAGCAGAAGCCCAGCAGCCTTTAGCCGTTACTATCATTTTTGGCTTAACAATTTCCAGTTTCTTTACGCTTATTTTAATTCCAGTCGTTTACACTTATTTTGATGACCTTTCCCAAAAAATTAACCGTTTTTTTCGAAGAAGACGAGATAAAGCTTAATCCTGCTTTTGACCCCGGCGGTTCTGAACCGTTGGGTTTTTTTTATGTGCTTTATAACAGATTTTTATCCGAAAGAGTCTTTTGAACCGGGGCTGCAAACTGTTTTTAAAGGTATCTGATGGCATTAAAACCATTTTTTAACTATTTAATATCAGAAATGAAACATAATGTTACTTCAATGAAATATTTCCTACTTTATATCCTTCAACCCATTAAAGTGTTGACAATATAGGTAAATATGTAATTTAAATAGTTCTATATTACTTATAAAAAGGTACTTTATGGATAAATTAATCCTGAATTTTTCGAAAAATAAGTGTGTCCATCCTGGTTATGAAGTTTCTTGTCGATTTTTGTTGTAATTGAGATGATATATTTTTTTACCCATATGTAACCTACAAGACAGGAATCTTTAGTATATTGATCAACGGCTTATTAATTATACAAGTTTATTGGAGGTAGAGCATGGGAGTCGCACTGAGTATTATTTTACTGCTAGGGTTTACGGCTTTTTTCCTTGGCGTTAAGGAAAAAGTAAGGAACAAGAAGAATGTCGAAAGCATCCCGGTAAGGGTGAATGTTAACGGCATCCGCGGAAAATCGACGGTGACTCGTTTAATCACGGGGGTTTTGCAAAAGGCTGGCTACAAGACGATTGGAAAAACAACAGGAACCGATGCTAGAATGCTGTACTGGTTTGACGGCCAGGAAGAGCCGATCAAGCGAAGGATGGAAGGACCTAACATCGGCGAACAGCGGAAAGTTCTTGAGAAAACAGTACAGCTGAATGCAGATGCACTTGTCAGTGAGTGTATGGCAGTAAAGCCGGACTACCAGGTTATTTTCCAGGAAGAACTGCTTCAGGCGAATATCGGACTAATCGTCAACGTTCTTGAGGATCATATGGATGTTCTCGGGCCGACTCTCGAAGAAGTGGCAGATTCCTTTGGAAACGCGATCCCGTACGATGGTGATTTAATTGTGAATGAAAGCCCTTATGTACCTCGCTTTAGAGAGATTGCGGCTGAGCGCAATACAAAGGTGCATGTCTGCGATACATCGCTTGTCTCCGAAGACTTTTTAAAGAAATTTGAGTATATGGTTTTTCCGGAAAATGCTGCCCTTGCTCTAGCTGTCGCTGATGTATTGGGGATTGATCATGAAACAGCTCGTCAAGGAATGCTTGAAGCATGGCCGGATCCAGGAGCGATGCAGATTCTGCCGATTGGCGATGAAGAGAACCCTACATTTCTAGTTAATGGATTCTCGGCGAACGATCCGACATCCACCTTAAATATTTGGGAGCGAGTTAAGCAGTTAAGTTATCCGACAGATGAACCTGTTGTGATTATGAACTGCCGCTCGGATCGTGTCGACCGTACGGAACAGTTTGCAAAACAAGTACTGCCGTATCTTCCAGCTGAGACATTGATTTTAATGGGGGAAACGACTGGGCCAATTGTTGATACTTACAAAAACGGTGCACTGCCAGTGAAGAATCTCCTTGATCTAGAAGGATATGAAACAGAAGAGATTGTAAGAGTATTAGGTCCATACATGTCTGGAAAAACTATTTATGGAATGGGTAACATTCATGGCGGAGCCGAAGAACTTGTTAAACGACTTGAACAGAAAAAAGTAGATAAAGCTACGGCTTAGAGAGGATGTACTATGTTTATATTTGACGCTTCAGATGTATATTTAGCTTTAGTGGCTGGAATCGTTCTCAGCTTGTTCTACACGGAAAAAACAGGCATTTTACCGGCTGGGCTGGTAGTGCCTGGTTATATCGCGATGCTATTTACTTTCCCAGTCAGTATTGCTGTTGTTTTTATGATTAGTTTCTTAACTTATTTGATTGTGATGAAAGTAATAGCGAGGTTTACGATTCTTTATGGAAGAAGGAAGTTTACTGCAATGTTAACGGTCGGTATTACGCTGACTATTATATTCGACATGATCGTTCCTATGTATTCTACACCAGCGATTGTGGAAGGAATGATGGCGATTGGGGTCATTATTCCAGGCTTAATTGCAAATACGATTCAGAAGCAGGGCGTCCTGCCTACAACGGCAAGCACCTTACTATTAAGTGCTGTAACCTTCGGTGTTGTAACACTTTCCAGTTTTATAGGAGGAGGAATTTAGAAAATGGAAGCAACTTTAAGTTATAGAAAGAGAAAGAAAGCGGCAAAAAAAGAAGACCAGTTGACGTTCAGCCAGTGGATGCTCAAAACGATTAAGAAGCATAAAAAAAGGACAACGAAAGATGCCACGATCGGTTTAGGCATTACAATCGTTCTCTTTTTAATCGGTATGGTATAGAAAAATGCTGAAAAAAAACCGTTTCAACATCATCATCATCAGCTTATTTGCCGTCATTTTACTATTGCTGATTATTCAGGATAGTGATGGGACGGACGAACGTCAGTCAGATGATTTTACCCTGAACGATACTATGCCAGAAGAAGAAATTGGCGCATATGGTGTGACATCAGATAGCGATATTGCAACAGAGGTAGGAATGAAGGTGTTGGAACAGGGGGGCAATGCCGTTGATGCAGCCGTTGCCGTCAGTTATGTACTAGGTGTAGTCGAGCCTTATGGATCAGGGATTGGCGGGGGAGGTACAATGCTTATCCACCCTGAAAAAGACAGTGACAAGTCTCCTGTCGTGTATGATTACCGGGAGACAGCGCCCGATTCAGAAAGCGTTCCTGAAAGTGGAACGGGAGTGCCTGGATTTGTCAAAGGCATGGACCGTGTACATGAAGACTTTGGCTCGATGAAAATGGAACAGCTTATTGAACCAGCGATAAATTCAGCCAGTAATGGAGCAGCGGTATCCCAAACACTCCACAATCGGTTAAAGGACGCGGAGTACCGCATGCCGAGTTTGGATCATATGTATCCAGACGGTAAGCCGATTAAAGCCGGAGAGATTCTAACACAGAAGCAGCTGGCAGAAACGCTAAAAGCGATTCAGCAGGACGGACCAAGTGCATTCTATTCTGAAGACATCGCTGAATCCATTAACGATAAAGAATCAAAAATTGATAAAGATGATCTTGAATCCTACGAAATAGATGTGAAGAAGCCAATCAAGGGTGAGTTTGGCGGATATGACGTCTTAGCACCGCCACCGCCATCGGGAGGTATTATGCTGCTTCAAAACCTCGAAATGGCCGAGATGCTGAAGATCGAAGAGGCGAAAGAGAAACCGACTGATTTCGCCATGCTGATGGGAATGATTAATCGAGCGAGCTATAAGGACCGCCTGGAAAACGTAGGTGATCCAGAATTTGAGGATGTAGCTGTCAAAAAAATGCTCTCTGAGGATCACCTTAAGACCATCGCGTCGGATATTGGCGATGGAACTAAGATCTCGGATAAATACCTGACAGAGCTTGATTCCGATGCAGACCTCGAAGATCATGAAAATACGACACATTTCGTTGTTGTCGATAAAAACGGTATGATGGTATCGGTGACAAATACGTTAAGTAACTTCTTTGGATCTGGGGAGTATGTGGATGGATTTTTCCTAAACAACCAGCTGAAAAATTTCAGCAACAACGAAGACTCACCGAATCGTGCGGAACCAGGGAAACGTCCATTCAGTTATACGTCACCAACGATCCTTGCCAAGAACGACAACCCTATCATTGGTATCGGAGCCTCTGGCGGGCAAAGGATTACATCCATGGTAGCCCAGCAGCTTGTCAAAATGATCAAGTTTAATGAACCTGTCCAGTCTTCTGTCGAAGCACCCCGGTCATTCCTTGAGTTTGATAAGAATACACTTCAAGTCGAAGGTAACCACGTCTTCTTGGAAGACCCCGAGAAGCGCGGGATCGACGTCAGCTATTCCGACAGTACGACCTACTTTGGAAGTGTCCAAGGTTTGATAATAGATTATGAAAATGAAAAAATTTATGGAGCCAGCGACCCAAGACGGAATGGAAGCTGGGATTCTAAATAAGAAAAGTGGAGCTGATAGAAAGCTCCACTTTTTTATTTAGTTTCATCTTATGTATAGTAAAAAACTATAATTTTAATAGTCGATTTACATGAAATTATTATTTTCGTCGATTCTCCCTCTTTTTGTCATAAGACTATTAGATTACATAACGATGTACTTTTAAGGTTTTTCATTATGATTTTAGGTTTTGGGAAACCTGAAATATCATTTTATAACAGTTTATTATTCCTGAATTTTTTGAAAACGAAGGGTTTTAGCCCTAATTTATGCAAGTAAATACTTTAACTTAATAAATACATAATTTTACTTTCATGTAACCTACAAACGGTGAAACTCTAGTATATTTGGCATCGGATCACAAATAAGTTTATGGAGGGAAAGCATGGAAATTGCATTAACCATTATTATACTTCTCGGTTTAGCTGCTTTTTTTCTAGGAGCAAAGGAAAAGGCGAAAAACAAGAAGAATGTTGAAAGCATCCCGGTACGGGTGAATGTCAACGGCATCCGCGGGAAATCGACGGTAACCCGGTTAATTACGGGAGTCTTGCAAAAGGCTGGCTATAAAACTGTAGGGAAAACAACGGGAACAGATGCTAGAATGCTGTACTGGTTTGATGGTCAGGAAGAGCCAATCAGGCGCAGGCTGGAAGGACCTAACATCGGCGAACAGAGAAAGGTTCTTGATAAAACGGTGCAGCTGAACGCTGATGCCCTTGTTAGTGAATGTATGGCGGTTAAACCGGATTATCAAATTATATTCCAGGAAGAACTGCTCCAAGCGAACATTGGGCTAATCGTTAACGTCCTTGAGGATCACATGGATGTTCTCGGACCAACTCTTGAAGAAGTGGCAGATTCCTTTGGAAGCGCGATCCCTTATAACGGAGATCTTATTGTAAATGAAAGCCCCTATGTACCATACTTTAGAGAAATAGCGGCTGAGCGAAACACGAAGGTCCATGTATGCGATACATCGCTCGTTTCCGAAGAATTTTTGAAAAAGTTCGAGTATATGGTTTTTCCAGAAAATGCTGCTCTTGCTCTGGCTGTAGCCGATATATTGGAAATTGATCATGAAACAGCCCGTCAAGGAATGCTCGAAGCATGGGCGGATCCTGGGGCCATGCAGATTCTGCCGATTGGAGATTATAATAATCCCACTTATTTAGTCAATGGATTCTCTGCGAATGATCCGACATCCACATTAAACATTTGGGAACGTGTCAAGCAGTTGAGTTACCCGACTGAAAACCCAGTGGTGATTATGAACTGCCGCTCGGATCGTGTCGATCGTACGGAACAGTTTGCCAACCAGGTACTTCCACACCTGCCTGCAGAAACTCTAATATTAATGGGAGAGACGACATCACCTATTGTTAATGCCTATAAGAATGGAGCTTTGCCAGTAAAAAACCTGCTCGATTTAGAAGGATACGAAACAGAGGAAATTGTCAGAGTCTTAGGGCCGTATATGGCCGGAAAAACAATTTATGGGATGGGTAACATTCATGGCGGAGCGGAAGAACTTGTTAAACGGCTGGAACAAAAAAAATAGAAAGAGTAACGGCATAGGGAGGAGTTCACGATGTTTATATTTGAAGCTTCAGATGTATATTTAGCTTTAGTGGCTGGGATCGTTCTCAGCTTGTTCTATACAGAAAAAACAGGAATTTTACCGGCAGGGCTGGTAGTTCCAGGTTATATCGCGATGCTGTTTACATTTCCTGTCAGTATAGCCGTGGTCTTTATGATTAGTTTTCTAACCTATTTGATTGTAATGAAAGTAATTGCCAAGTTTACGATCCTTTATGGGAGAAGGAAGTTTACTGCCATGTTAACAGTTGGTATTACGCTGACTATCGTATTTGACCTTGTCGTCCCAATGTATTCTACACCGGCGATTGTGGAAGGAATGATGGCGATTGGGGTCATTATTCCAGGTTTAATTGCTAATACGATTCAGAAACAAGGAGTACTCCCAACAACGGCAAGTACACTGCTTTTAAGTGCGGTTACTTTCGGTATTGTGACATTATCAACCTATATTGGAGGAGGAATTTAACATGGAAGCTATTTTAAATAATAAAAAAAAGAGAGCAGTAAAAAAAGAATATAAACTGTCCCTTAGTCAGTGGATGCTTAAAACAATAAAGGATCATAAAAAAAGGACAACAAAAGATGCCGCGATCGGTTTATCAGTTACAGCTGTCCTCTTTTTAATTGGTATTATATAGGATATGTTAAAGAGAAAACATTTTTATTCCATTATCCTCTGTGTCTTTGCTGTTATTTTGCTGTATTTTTTTGTGCAAAACAGCAATGGGAGGGATGAACAACAATCTGAGGAATTTACTTTGAATGATAGAATGCCTGAAAAAGATGAATTATATGGAGTATCTTCCGATAGTGAAATTGCGACAGAGGTAGGAATGAAGGTTCTGGGCCAGGGGGGCAATGCCGCTGATGCGGCCATAGCTGTAAGCTATGTGCTGGGTGTGGTCGAGCCTTATGGATCAGGAATTGGCGGGGGAGGCACAATGCTTATACATCCTGAAAAAGGTAGTGAACAAGCCCCGGTCGTTTATGATTACAGGGAGACAGCCCCCGACTCAGAAAACGTTCCTGAAAGTGGAACAGGAGTGCCCGGCTTCGTTAAAGGTATGGAACGGGTACACAATGATTTTGGAACGCTGAAAATGGAGAAGCTTATTGAACCCTCGATAAATTTTGCCAGCAATGGCGCAGCTGTCTCAAATACTCTTCATAATTATTTGAAAAAGGAGAAGGATCGTATGCCAAAACTGGATCATATGTATCCAGACGGTGATCCGATTGAGGCAGGGAAAGTCCTTAAACAAAAGCAGCTGGCAGAAACGTTAAAATCGATACAGCAGGATGGCACGAGCGCGTTCTATTCCGGAGACATTGCTGAATCCATTAATGATGAAGAATCAAAAATGGATAAAGATGACTTGGAGTCTTACGAAGTAGAAGCCAAAAAGCCGATCAAGAGCAGGTTTGGCGGGTATGATGTCTTTGCACCGCCCCCGCCATCGGGAGG
>NZ_LT800499.1:726879-930503 GCF_900166625.1 Halobacillus massiliensis
CTATGCAATCGCCATGGGTATGATCAACCGGGCCAGCTATGAAGACCGCCAAGAAAAAGTAGGCGACACTGAATTTGAAAAAGTCCCAGTTAAGAAGATGCTCTCAGAGCCTCATATTAAAAGACTGGCCTCTGGTGTCACAGACGGAAAAGATCTCTCCAAACAGAGTCTTTCTAAACTGGATACAGATGCGGATCTAGAAGGCCATGAAAATACGACACACTTCGTTATAGTAGATAAACACGGCATGATGGTGTCTGTAACGAATACTTTAAGTGATGCCTTTGGCTCAGGGGAGTATGTCGGTGGATTTTTCCTAAACAATCAGCTGAAAAACTTCAGCAATCAGAAAAACTCACCGAACTGTCCGGAGCCCGGAAAACGTCCGTTCAGCTATACTACGCCGACAATCCTTGCGAAAGATGGCAGGCCTGTCATCGGCATTGGTGCCGCCGGTGGTCATAAGATTACATCAATGGTTTCCCAGCAGCTTGTAGATATTATAAAATTTAATAAACCTGTCCAAGACTCTGTCGAACAACCGAGGTTGTTCTTAGCCCTCAACGAAAACAAAATGTATGTTGAAGGAGGGTATACCTTCCTAGAAGACCCTCAAAAATACGGGATAGATGTTGAATATCTTGATAAGAAATCAGATTTTGGAAGTGTACAGGGGCTGGTAGTAGATTACAAGAATAGAAAAATTCATGGAGCCAGCGACCCAAGGCGTGATGGAAGCTGGGATACTAAATAAGAAAAGTGGAGCTGATAGAAAGCTCCACTTTTTTTGTCCTTTATTTTGTACCTGTGGCACCTTTAATTGCGTCGAACACTGCACGTACATACTTTTGAAATTCTTCCGTCTGTGTATGCTGGCGGCCAATTCGAGTGTTTTTCTCAAAAAATGCATTCCTTTGCACAGTACTGATTTCGAGCTGCACCCCCATGCCCCGTTTATTTTTGTTAACGATATTGTCTGGATGGATACCAGCGAGCGGGCTGCTGTCAGGCATAATCTCTGCTTGAAAGCCGGCAGAGATTAATGCCTCGTATACTTTTTCTCTAAGACTAAAATCCCTTCCGCCGACAAGTGTCATTTTTTTATAGTTTTCCTCATAGCCGTGATAGGAAAGGGTGTAAGAGTTTTGTTTACATATGTTGAGAGCGGAAGGTTCGTCGAATAAAGTGGAATCAATATGAAGATCGTAATTTCCTTTGGACTTAACACCCTCTAAACAATAAAGTGAGCAGGAGCCCAGTTCAGCTGTCTTATAAGCCAGCTCTGAACATCCCGGTTCAATCCCTCCGCCATGAATGGCAAGAATGAGAATATGTGAAGGTTGAACGATGCTGGAGATTTTGAAATCGTGCTCCTCCACATTATCTTTTTTCAATTCTGTAAAGCTGCCATATCCCATCTAATTCCTCCGCAATCTGGCAAAGCTGTCGTTATTTAAGAAAACTGCCCTGTTATTTAAGAATGCTTTCTTTTTATTTAAGAATACCGTCCTATTATTTGAGAATACCACACATTATTAATGAAACCTCTAACAAAACGCGAGAATTACCCCAGTTATTTTTATAAAAGACCATTACTCTGTGGCACGGTTAAATTCCATGTCCGTTTCACAGCACAGACTTTCCGATCAATTTTAAGGAAACTCACAGCAAATTTACAAAACTTTGAAAGTTTTTACCTGGAATTTACAAAAATATAAAGATACTTACAAAGTCATATGATAGATTTTCTTTGAAGATACATAGAGGAGAAAGGGGTTCATATTCAGGATGCTACTGATACCGATCGCACTCACCACGGCTTTATTGTTAGGCATCTTTGAGAAATGGAGGCACCAGCGGGCGGTCCATTCAATTCCCGTCCGGATTAATGTGAATGGTATTCGCGGGAAATCAACGGTGACCCGTTTAATTACCGGTGTCTTAAAAGAATCAGGTTTAAAAACGGTCGGTAAGACGACCGGGACATCAGCGAGAATGATTTATTGGAATACTTCAGAAGAAAAGCCGATCGAACGCAGGCTTGAAGGTCCGAATATCAGCGAGCAAAAAAAAGTAGTAAAAGAAGTAAGCAAGCTGAAGGCTGAGGCGCTTGTAAGTGAATGCATGGCTGTTAATCCAGATTATCAGATGACATTTCAGAAACATATGCTGCAGGCAAATGTCGGGGTTATCGTCAATGTACTCGAAGATCATCTTGATGTAATGGGGCCCACAACCGATGAAGTAGCTGAAGCTTTTACAGCCACCATTCCGTACTACGGTCATTTAATACTTACAGACTCGCCGTATACAACATTCTTTAAAAGAATTGCGAGAAAGCGTCATACAAAAGTCATTATGGCTGATAATTCAAAAGTTACCGATGAATACTTGCAAAAGTTTGATTATATGGTGTTTCCCGATAACGCATCTATTGCTCTTGCTGTCGCTGAAGCTCTGAATATCGATCAGGCGACCGCACTAAAAGGCATGCTGAAAGCTCAGCCTGACCCTGGAGCCATGCGTATCCTTCCTTTTATGGATAAACGAAATCCGTGTTTTTTTGTCAATGGCTTTGCGGCGAATGATGCTGCCTCTACATTAAATATTTGGAGACGGATCCAGACGACAAGCTACCCGCACCATGATCCCATTATCATTATGAACTGCCGAGAGGATCGAGTCGATCGAACAGAACAGTTTGCGCGAAATGTGCTGCCACATCTTGAGGCCGAGCGGCTTGTTTTAATTGGAGAGGTGACAGACCCGATCGTTTCTGCATATGAGGAAAACAAAATCCCTGCACAGTATCTGATGAATATGGAGGGCCGCTCCACCGAAGACATTTGGAAGGTACTTCAGCCATACCTGCAAGAGAAAGTTGTGTATGGAGTAGGCAACATTCATGGAGCTGCTGAACCGTTGATTGGAAAATTTCGTACTGAACAAACAACCAATAAAGAATTAGTCGTTAGTTAGGGAGGAGACCAACAATGTTCGGGTCTGATTTATATATTTCATTAGTTGTAGGGGTAATTTTAAGTTTGATTTATACAGAAAAAACGGGGATTTTGCCAGCAGGCTTGATTGTGCCCGGCTATCTAGCCCTCAGTTTTGATCAGCCAGTGTATATGCTTACCGTTTTTCTCATCAGCTTTCTGACATACTTTATCGTCCAGCACGGAATCGGGCGGATTTCAATTCTTTATGGACGACGGAAGTTTGCTGCAATGCTGACCGTAGGGATTGTAATTAAACTGCTGCTTGATCTCGTCTTCCCAATCATACCTTTTGAAATTCATGAACTGAGAGGAATAGGGGTTATTGTTCCTGGACTGATTGCAAACACGATTCAGAAGCAGGGGCTGTTTCCGACGGTAATCAGCACTTTTCTATTGAGCGGTCTGACATTTTTAATTATGTTTACGTATTTCTTATTTTAAGGTGGGCCATATGAAGAATAAATTAGACGCAAAGGAAAAGATCCTCAAACAAGTCAAATGGCATAAAAAGCGTGCATCAATCCATACTTTTTTGGCAATTCTTGTCGTAACAGCGATTATCTATCCATTAAATGAATGGCTGAAACCCGGAGCTGCAGCCGTTGAGGAAAAAGAATCCATGTTCACTGCATCCTTTGTCGGTGACATGATGTTCGGCCGCTATGTCACAGAGGTAACGAGTAAAAAATCCTACGATTACCTATTTGACAATGTGCGTCCACTGCTGGAGAACTCCGACTATGTTGCCGGTAACTTTGAGCATCCGGTTGTGACGGAGGAAAACGCGGCGCCGATTGATAAACCTTATAATTTTAAAACGGAGCCAGAGGCAGTGACCGCCTTAAAAAATGCCAACTTCACGGTCGCAAATCTGGCCAATAATAACACGCTCGACTACGGTGTTCAGGGGCTGACAGAAACAATCCAAACATTTAATGAGGCAGAAATAGGGTTTGTAGGAGCCGGCCAGTCGCTGGCGGAAGCTGAACAGATTCATTATGCCGAATACAACGGAATTACCGTAGCAACCCTTGGTTTTAATGACGTCTTAGATTCCAGTACACGGGCAAGAGAGTCAGGCGGCGGTGTGCTCGGTGCTGATCCTCAAACATTTCTGCCGCTAATCAAGGAAGCCGATGAGAATGCAGATCTCGTATTCGTCAACGTTCACTGGGGAAAAGAATATGAACATCAAGTGGAACCGAAGCAGCGCGACTATGCTCATGCCATGGCAGATGCCGGTGCGGATGCGATCTTCGGCACACATCCTCACGTCCTTTCGCCGATCGAAAAATATAACGATACGATGATTTTTTACAGTCTGGGCAACTTTATTTTCGACCAGGGCTGGACGCGAACAAAGGAATCAGCAATCGTCCAATATCATCTTCAGGAGGACGGGAGCGCTTCTTATGAAATTCACCCGGCTTTTATCGAAGAAACTCAGCCCGCTCTTTTGACAGAAAGCAACAAATATCGCAGCAAAGTGATTCAGCGAAAATTGACAAAAAACTTAAAGCCTTCCGATTGGTCGAAAGATGGCAGCCGTATCGTTATTGATGTCGATCATTCCGATGTCGTAAGTAAGGGGGAATATGCTCATGCAAAATAAAATTATCATGACCGTTCTTTCGATTATCGTCATCGGCGGCATGTTTATGTATTACCAGGTAGAAGGGGTGTCACCAGAAAACTCTATTTTCTCCCAGGATCCGGACTACGGTTTAGAGGAAGAAGGGGAAATCAATACATCAGAAGGCTATGGGGTGAGTGCCTCACATCCGCTTGCAGTTAAAGCTGGTATGGAAGTATTGGAAAAAGGAGGAACAGCTGCGGATGCTGCCGTCGCTGTTTCCTATGTTTTAGGCGTAGTTGAGCCCTATGGTTCCGGTATTGGTGGTGGTGGTGAAACACTCATATATCCGTCAGGAGGGGAGCCGATGACCTATGTTTATAATGAAAATGCTCCTCTTAGCGGTGAAGTGCCAGGCGATTACGTCGGTCTTCCCGGGTTCGTTAAAGGAATGGAAACAATCAATGAACATTACGGGAAGCTTGAAATGAGCGAGCTTATACAGCCGGCAATTGACATTGCCGAGCAGGGATTTCAAGTAGATAACAGTCTGCACAATCGGCTGACAGCTGCCCAATTTCGTATGCCTCTAGGAGAATTGCCGCACCTTTATCCTGAGGGAACAGCTGTTAACCCGGGAGTTGAGATTAAACAGGAACAGCTGGCTGAGACGATGAAAATCATACGTGATGAAGGAGCTGCAAGTTTTTATCAGAATCAGCTTGGCCAGCATTTCCTGGACGGCAACCCTGCCTATACGGAGCAGGACCTCGCCCAGTATCAGGTGAAGCAGGAGCAGCCTGTGACCGGGAGCTTTGCCGGATATGACGTTATATCAGCACCGCCTCCATTTGGCGGAATTACTCTGATTCAATCCCTGCAAATGATGGAAAATATTGAAATTGGAGCTGTTCAGAAGGATTCAGTGCAGTATATGCACCTCCTCGGTGAAGTAATAAAGCAAAGCTATGAAGACCGTTTAAGCACGATCGCTGATCCAGCATTTACACCTGTTGATCGAGCAGCTCTTACAAGCAAGCCTTATTCTGAGGAACTGGCAGCTAATATTTCCAGGGGAAATGTTACAGAAGATATGAAGATCAACGACAGTGTAGCGGATGAGGAGGACCATGACAACACTACCCATTTTGTCATTGTAGATCAAGAAGGGACAATGGTATCGACAACTAATACACTCAGTAACTTTTTCGGTTCTGGAAAATTTGTTGATGGATATTTTTTGAACAATCAGCTGTCAAACTTTAGTGAATCAGACTCATCAATCAACGCGCCGGCTCCAGGAAAAAGCCCTCGCAGTTATACTTCACCTACGATTCTTGCAAAAGACGGGCAGCCGGTAATGGGTATTGGATCGCCAGGCGGTAAGCGGATACCAATGATGTTAACAGATGTTTTAACCCGACACTTGTTATTTGGACAGCCGCTTGAGGAAGCCGTTGAGAAGCCAAGATTTTATATCGAAGAGGAAGAAATATTTATGGAACCAGCCTTCGCGGAAAGTTTATCCCCTGAGCTGAAACAGCAGCTTACGGATAAAGGCTACTTGCAGCAAGTATATGATTCTGATCAATTCTACGGATCGCTTCAGAGTCTGGTTATTGACCGCGAGAACAATAGAATGTATGGAGCTGCTGACAGCAGACGAAGCGGTGCCTGGCAAGTTAAATCATCACAATAACAATGAGGAGAGAGATATATGTTAAAGAAAATATTCACTGAGTCTCGTTCGATTCTACTGCTTATTCTCGTAATTGCTGGAATGATCACTTTCAAGCAAGTGGATACCCTGTCGGACGAAGAAAGAAGCTACATCGACAATTTCAACAGCAAACAGACAGAAACTGAAAATACACCAAATACAACAGCAGAGATTCAGCCATAAAAATGATCATCCCCGTTTCGACGGGGATTTTATTTTGTGCGAGAAATAGATTATTTCCTCGGAAATAATTTGTGGAAATTACCCGATGTCGAAAATCAGCTAATACTCCTTATCTAATCTGCATCAGATTTTCAAATTAATTGTTTAAACCTCCAAATTCATCTTTATCCTCATGAAAATTACCTGCCACGACAGCTTCCTTGAAAATCTTTCAAAAAAATTATAAAAATAGTGATCCAAAATAAAACTGCCCACGTTAGCTAGGCAAGAAACATAAAAATCTTAAGGAGAGTGAAGAAAAAATGAAAATTGCTAGAAAAGTAGTCTTAATCTTGATGGCCGTCCTATTGTTAACTCCGACGTTTGCTATGGCACAGGATCACAAAGATCCCACAGTTAATACTCCAGCCGCTGAACTGCGTGCCAGCCTTGACCAGCTGTTATCAGAGCATTTCCACTTGGCTGTAACAGCTATGATGAAAGATTATGAAGACAGTGAGGATGCGGAGCAGGCCTATACAGCACTTGACCAGAACGCCAAAGATATGACACCGGCGATTGCAAGCATTTATGGAGAAGAGGGTGCTGCTCAGTTTGAAGAAATTTTCGTAAATCATAACGATTATTCGCCAGATTTTGTAGAAGCTGAAAAAAATGATGATATGGAAATGCGTGAGCAGGCAGAAGCAGAAGTGGATGAATTCGTAGATGAGTTCAGTTCATTTTTAGAAACCGCAACTGAAGGAAATCTTCCTAAGGAAGCAGCTGCGGAAGTTCTTGAGGCACATGAAATGGACGTAATTAACACATTTGACCACTACGTAAATGAAGAATATGAAGAAGCATATGGGGCTTATCGTGAAGGTTTTCATCGCATGTTCGACATTAGTAAAGCTCTGTCTACAGCGATTACTACACAAATGCCGGACAAGTTTGAAAATACAAAAGCCGATACACCAGCAGTCGATCTTCGTTCAGATTTAAACAGCCTTGCTGCTGAACACTTTGCACTTGCAACTCTGGAAATGCAGAAAGGTTTTGACCAGGCAGCTGATTATGATTTTGTTACATGGGCAGAAGATATGAACACGAAGGATTTTAAAGCAGCGATTTCTTCCATTTATGGAGAGGAAGGCGCTGAGCAGTTTGAAAAGGTATGGCAGGAAGATCACATCTATGCACAGTCTGATCTTGTAACTGCTGTCCTTGAAGAAAATGAGGAAGCACGCAGCGATGCCGAACAGAGACTGCAAATGTTTGCTGAAGATTTCGGTGCATTCCTTGATTCTGCTACAGAAGGGAACCTTCCAGCTGACGCAGCAAAAGAAGCCATCTGGGAGCATGAATCCCAAGTAATTGATGCTTTTGATCAGTATGCAGCAGGAGATTATGACATGGCGTATGATACATTCCGCAGTGGATACGGATTTGTTTTTGGAATTGGTGAAACACTGAGCGGCGCCATTGTGACACAAATGCCGGATCAATTCGCACAAGAAGAAATGCCTGAAGAAATGCCGAAAACTGGGTTTGGAGGCACAGCTGATCAAGCCGGGACTACATGGCTTTGGGTTGCCTTTGCAGCAGCAGCTTTAGTGAGCGGCGGCCTTATGCTTAAAAAACGCGCGTAACGGAGGGAAGGGCAATGAAGTGGAAAATCTATTTTACCTTAGTAGGCTTGACTGCCCTTCTGCTTACAGCCTATAGTACCAACGTATTTGCTACATGGATGGTGGAAGACAGCGAGCAGGAAAACGAGAGGGGAGAGCTTTCTGCTAATTCAGATGAGCTGACCCCTCCATCCACTGAAAAACCATCTGACCAGCCGCTCGATAAAGAATTTACTGTATTAAATGATAAAGAAACTTTGAAGAAGTTTCAGCAGAAAAATAAGGAGGAGGGAGGACTAACTCCCTCTCAAGTGAAAATTCCCGCGATAGATGTCGATGCGCCTATTGAAAAGGTAGGCATATTAGAGAATGGACAAATGGGCGTTCCTGAGGGAACAGAAACGGTCGGCTGGTTTGAACCGGGCACGAAGCCTGGACAAACAGGAAATGCTGTCCTTGCTGGTCATGTTGACAGTAAAAAGGGTCCGGCGGTATTTTTCTATCTCGATCAGCTCGCACAAGGAGATGAAATCATCGTAACAGATGAAGAAGGGACAGAACTGATCTATACCGTTCAGAGACTGGAAAGCTATCCGGCAAACGATGCACCGATTGACGAGATTTTTGGCAGGACAGACAAGAAGAATCTTAATCTGATTACTTGCACAGGTACGTTTAACAGACAAAAAGGAACACATGAAGAAAGATTGGTCGTCTATACAGAACTTCAATCAGTGACAGAAGATGAAAACACCGAGAAAGAATTTGATATTCAGGCACCGAAAAATATAGAAGTGAGCGGCTCTTTTGTAAAATGGCATGCCGTGAGAGTAGAAGGTGTTGCAGGATATCGTGTCTATCAGTCAGGTGATGGGGAGAATTTTACTCATGTGGGCAGTATTTCTGCCCATGAACGTAAATCTTTTACAGCAGATGAAGCCAATGGCCAATCATACTATGTGACAACCGTTTACTTTGATGGGACGGAGTCTGAGCCTTCTAAAACCGTAAAATAAAAGAAAACCCCTGGAGAAAAAATTCTCCAGGGATTTTTTCTGTGCGAGCGCCGCCCGCTCACCTACAGCATCTGCTGATCCACGAGCTCACGATAGCGGTGATTCTCAGCGTAAAGTGTATGATGACTGCCTTTACCAGTAATCATTCCATCTTCAAGCATGAGCAGCTGATCGGCATCCGCTACGGTCGATAAGCGGTGGGCGATCACCAGTGTCGTTCTTCCTTCCATCAGCGTGCGCAGTGCTTCCTGTACCGCTGCTTCTGATTCAGAATCAAGGTTAGAGGTCGCTTCATCAAGCAGTAAAATCGCCGGATTTCTCAGCAGTGCACGAGCGATCGCTATCCGCTGCCGCTGACCGCCTGACAATTTGATACCGCGTTCACCGACCCATGTTTCCATACCATCTTCAAGTCTCATAACGAAGTCATAAGCATTCGCCTGCCTGAGCGCTGCTTGCACTTTGATATCGGATACTGCTTCGTTCAGTCCGTAGCAGATGTTATCTCGAATGGTTCCAGACATTACAGGGCTGTCCTGTGACACATAGCCGATCGCCCGCCGCCATCTTTCAAGTCCGATCGTCTTAAGATCAGCTTCCCCGATTGTAATCTCACCTGTTGTCGGAGGATAAAACCGCTCGATCAATGAGAAAACCGTCGTTTTTCCAGCACCGCTTGGACCGACAAGTGCTACCGTCTCGCCGGGCAGTACCGTAAAGCTGACACCCTTTAAGATGACCCGTTCAGAACCCTTATAGCTGAACGATACGTTTTGAAACCTCAGTCCATCGTTAGCGAAAGCATCCTCGCCTGACGACCGTTCAACAGGGATACGATGAATCCCCTGAATTCGCTCAGTAGCGCCCATCGCTTTTTGAAAAGCTGTAAAAAATGTCGCCATCTGGCTAAATGGCACAATAATTTGGAAAACGTAGATAATAACAGCCACAAGTGAGCCGGCACTGAGGGCTCCAGAAGCTACCCGCACACCGCCATATCCGATTAAGACGACTAAGACCACCATAATAATTGTCGTAACGAAAGGGGAAATGATCGCCTGTATTTTTGCTTCTTTCAAACCGTATGTAAACAGCCGTCCAATCCCTTGGGAGCCTTTTTCGGTCTCGGCTTCCTCGGCATTAGACGATTTTACTAAGCGGATCTCGCTAAGTACACGCCCCAGGTTTGCACTGAAAGCTGCCATCTCATCCTGAAGCCTTCTTGAAACACGATACATAATTCGTCCGAGCGGCATTAGGACGAAGAGCGCCACAGGAACAGAACTCAGCATAATCAGCGTCATCCGCCAGTCGATCGTTAAAAGAATGACGACGGCACCGATAATTGTAATGACTCCTGTTACAAACGACACGAGGTGGTTTGAGATTAAGTTCTTAACAGTGGTCGTATCCTGGGTGATCCGGCTCATCGTCTCTCCTGACTCATGCTCGTCAAAATATGAGACTGGCAGTCGAACGATATGTGACCATAGACTGCGACGAATGTATGCCACAATATGCTCACCCGTATATGCAAGAATATAGTAAGAAAAGCCGCCGGATACGGTTTGAATTAAAAAAGTAACCCCGAGGAAGATGATCAATCCGGTGCTTAATCCACCGCCTGCCAGCTGATCGACAAGATCTCTCGTAAAAAGAGGAACGATGAGGCTTGCTGCTGTCTCAAGCAGGCTGAGTATCAACGCTGCTGCAACGACCCACTTTGCCGGGAGACCAGCTTTTATATAAGAGAAAAAGTCCTTAACAGCACCCTTCTGATTATTCATCTATTGAGGCCGTCCCTTCATTCCCTTTAATTAAATCCCAGGCTGTAACAATCCCAATCGGTTCACTCTGCGGGCATCCATCTTTTGTCACGACGATCGCTTTCAGTTTCCGGCCTTCCTGATAGCTGCGCTCAAATAAGTTTTCTAAATCAAAAACCGTTGCAGTATTAGGTAAAAACTTAATCTCAGATACATTTTCGTCTTCAAGCACATCGCCAGCCATCACATTCTCTACCGATATTTGGCCCGTATCGTCCAGACGGCGAGTGAGGTAACGAAGCATCCCTGTATCTGTCAACAATCCGAGAAACTTTTCGTTCGTACGGTCATAAATGGGAAACTGTGAAACCTCCCAATCCCTGAACTTGTTGAGTACCTCACGAAGCTCTGAATCATAATAGAAGAAAATAACAGGAGATGTAGCAATATCAAGAGCTAACGGGGGTTGATCAAACGTTTGTTTAATCCTCTCAATTTCCTCTACAACTTCCTCATGGGGGTACGCAATATAATAATCCTCCCGCACTTTTTCATGAATAATCGCATTACGAAGTTTTGCGTACTGCTTCAGATGGTCGATATGCTCTTTGATCACACTGTGATCCTGTGAACGGTTCAATAACTCCACAAAATTATCGTTTTTTGGATAATTATTTAGTTCTTTTAAGTGCTGATGAATCTGATTAAAAGCCAGCTCAAAACGTTCCACCAACTCATTCATTTGTTCTGTTCACCGCCTTTATGATCTACTTCTTAGTATACCGGTTTCTGCCAAATTACACACACGATATTCACTCCTGCCAGACACTCTTTATGGTATGCTGTAAGGGCAATTTTTACATATTATGATTTGATTAAAAGGAGCTAGGTTAAACTTTACGAAAATTAAGGAATTAACCATTCTCTCTGCTCCTTATCAAATTTAGACACGTCGATGAATTTTTGTCAAAAAGTGTTGGATGCCGAGCTGCTGATAAAAGCAAAAACGACAGCTTATTTCGACATGAGGGGCGCATTGAATGAAGGAAAAGTAATCCCTCGACATGAAATCGCGGAATTACACTGCTTTCTCTATTGAGGAGAAAGATTTAGATAAAGAGAAGCTTGAAGCAGGTAGGCCACGGGACAAACGTGATAAAGGCTCGATTTAAATTACTGATCCAAGCCGCAAATTTGAGTTTCCTACAGAAACATTTGAGGACAGATTAAAGCCTGATCTACCGTTTTATATCTCGACCATAAAGGAGTGAAAGTTCCGAATGAAAAAGCTGGATCCATTAGAAGCTGCACGCCAGCTGATACATCAACGTTTTCCTCACTGTAAAGCAGCCGTTCTGGCAGGGAGTATCGTTAGAGGAGAAGCTACTCAAACTTCCGACCTTGATCTTGTCATATTTTCAGCAGATATCCCCTCATCTTACAGGGAATCTTTATTCTACGCCGGGTGGCCTGTAGAAACTTTTATTCATAATTTAACCTCCTACAAGATCTTTTTTAAACGCGACTGCGATCAGGCAACACCATCTATGCCGCGCATGATTTCGGAAGGCATCGTCCTTAAAGATTCAGGAATTATAAATTCTATCAAAAAAGAGGCGGAAGATTTAATAATGAGAGGCCCTGAAATGTGGACAGATGAGACAATAAAATTGAAACAATATTACCTTACAGATGTCCTGGATGATTTGATCGGAAGCAGGAATCGGACAGAAGAGATATTTATTGCCGGCAGGCTGGCAGAATTGGCCGCTGAATTTGTACTAAGAACTAACCGGCAGTGGACAGGGAAATCAAAATGGATGATTCGATCATTAAGTAGCTATGATCCTGGATTTACAGAACAATTTGCTGATGCTTTTGATTTATTCTTTAGAACAGGAGAGAAGGATAAGGTTATTGAAATTGTGGATCGTGTCCTGCAGCCTTATGGAGGCAGGTTGTTCGATGGTTTCTACTTAGGAAGCGATTAATTATTTGCATTAAAAAGGAACATTTTCCTTAGCGTTTTCTTACGATATTCTATCTGTTAAAAACGTTAGGGGGCAGGACTGTGAGAAGATTCTTCAGTTATTTAATTCTGACTTTGTTAATGATCGTCTTTTCGTACTACGGATTTAAGCTTACAGAGGAACAAAATTTTGGGGTTGCAGCTTCCACGAAGGCTGCAGCTATCTTTACAGTAATCTTTCCCATCGTAATAGGATTGTTGCTGCGGCTGCCAGAATTATTGTTAGAAATGAAGAAAAAGAAAGTCCGAACTTATGATTGGATAAAGTTCTCAGCCGTGGGAGTGCCGGCACTCTTAATTTCTCAAATGTACTACTTGAGCCGAGTCCTACCTTACGAAATGGCGGTGGCCAATGAATATACATCTCTTCCAGTAATTGCCGGAGTTGTATTTGGCTATGTTTTACTGGATAGTCTTACGTTAAGTCAGAAAAAGAAAACGGTCATTCGGTAAGCGACAATATTCATTGCGGGAATGAATTGTTATAATGGACGAATCATTAACTATCCAGTAAAGGAGATCCACCATGTTCAAGTCAAAGGCTTTTTACCATTTTATTTTCCTATTAGTGCTAGCTGGCTGCTCAACAGGAGGACAGGAAGGTGACTCTCCTACAGAATTAACCGTTTCAGCAGCAGCAAGTCTCCAGGACGCTTTGAAGGAGATCGGTGAAGATTTCGAAAAAGAACATCCTGATATATCCATTAAATATAACTTCGGGGGCTCGGGCTCATTACAGCAGCAGATTTCACAGGGAGCTCCCGCCGATATTTTTTTCTCAGCAGCTGAAGATAAGTATGAGCGGCTGGTGGAAGAAGAACGTATTGATGAGGCAGATGGCATCCATTTGCTTAAGAATGAAATCGTTCTCGTTCTGCCTAAAGATTCCGATCAAGATATTCAAACATTTACAGACCTGTCCAAAGCCGCACGCATTTCAATTGGAACCCCTGAATCCGTGCCTGCAGGACAATATGCAAAAGAAACCCTGAAACAGTTAAACATCTGGGATGAGGTCGAAGAGAAAATTATCTTCGCGAAGGATGTCCGCCAAGTACTTACATACGTAGAAACTGGTAATGTTGATGCCGGAATTGTTTATCAAACAGATGCCCAGTCCTCTTCTGAAGTTAAGGTTACGGCTGCAGCTGATAAAGACAGTCATGCCCCGATAATTTATCCAGTGGGATTGATTAAAGATAGTTCTCATAAAGAACAAGCCCAGATTTTTTATGAGTACCTTCAGAGCGAACAGACGATGGAAATTTTTGAAAACTACGGTTTTAAGAAGGCAGGATAAGAAAATGAGAGCTGAATTTTGGTCACCCGTACAACTCTCGCTAGAGGTCGCATCAGTATCCATTATTTTTGTCGTTATTACAGGGCTTTTATTTGGGAGACTTATGGCGAATAAAAAGTTCAGAGGAAAAGCCGTGCTTGAAACATTCTTCCTTTTACCCTTAGTACTGCCGCCGACAGTTGTCGGTTTTCTGCTCATCGTTATTTTTGGCAGGAACAGTCCGTTCGGCCGGTTCATCGAATGGCTCTTTAATCAGCCGGTCATGTTTACATGGTGGGCCGCCGTAATCGCTTCAACCGTAGTAGCCTTTCCGCTTATGTACCAATCGGCTAAAACAGGGTTTGAATCGATTGATCAGGATATAGAAAATGCGGCCCGGGTCGATGGAGCTGGAGGCATTAAATTATTTATGCTTGTCTCAGTTCCACTCGCCATTCAATCAATTATTGCCGGAGGAATTTTAAGCTTTGCGCGGGCACTCGGTGAATTTGGTGCCACCCTTATGTTTGCAGGCAATATTCCTGGGAGAACGCAAACAGCTCCCACCGCTATTTACTTAGCGATTGATTCAGGGAACATGCATATCGCATGGATTTTGGTTGCATGTATGATAGGGATTTCCTTTATCATGCTGCTGACCGTACATGTCATTCGGTCATAACTGTATAAGAGTAGGAGGGTGTCGTTTGTTTTTATTGGTGCTGACAACAAGCATTATGGTTTCTAACAGAAAGGATAGGATTAGATGGAGAATCTAATTATAGAAGCGATTCCCTCTATAAAAGGAGCAGCTACCATAAGGAAAATTAAGAAAGGGTTCTCAAGTGATGAGAAATACATTATTGATTATCGCTGTTTATTGAGAATTTTTCCTAAGAATAATATTTCTAAAAGGAAGGAAGAATTCGACACAATCCATCAGCTAAGCCAGTTTTCAGAGGCCGTTCCAAAAGCATTAGAATTTGGACTTTTAAAAGATAAAGCGTATATGCTCCTTACCTATCTTCCTGGAAAGGATGCAGAAGCGGAGTTAAAGCATCTTAATCTTAAGGATCAGTATCTCAGTGGATTTGAAGCTGGAATAGAACTGAAAAAAATGCATAAGCTTCCTGCACCATCAAAATATCCCGCATGGTCAACTGTTAAAAAGAAAAAAAGTGATCGATATCTATTTCAATTGGAAAACATAGATATTGATCGAAAACTGAAAGATAAACTTTTCACCTATATTCGTAAAAATGAACATCTAATGGAAGGAAGGCAAAATACATTTCAACATGATGATTTTCATCCTTCAAATATTTTAATAATAAATAAAAGGTTTAGAGGAATAATTGATTTTCAACGAATGGATTGGGGAGACCCTGTTCATGATCTTCAGAAGTTGGGCTTCTTTTCGAAGCAAATCAGTGAGGAATTTACGAAAGGAATTATTGATGGGTATCATAAAAATCGAAAACCAGACGAAGAATTTTGGTCATTATTTACTTTATATAGTGCCATGCACATTGTATCAGCTCTTGTTTGGGGACAGAAGGGAAGCCATGTACAAAAGGAATTATTTCGGGAACGGTCGCTCGAAGTAATGGCAGATCATGAAAACTTTAATAGTCTCATTCCTAATTGGTATCAATAAATTAATTCTGTTGACAGAAATCATCCATAGATATATAATTATTTCGAATTCGAAATATATTTAATAACATATGATTATAATTTCTCGCATATATTTTTTTGAACAATATCTCGAATTCGTGATAATTAATGAAGTCTTTTATTTTAGGAGAAGATGAAGAAGAGAGAAATGGTTTGGGAAGGGGGAGAAAAGTGAGTTTTTTTAGTAAATTATTTGGAAAACAAAAGGAGATGGATGATATGTCTAACGTAAAAACTGCTGTTATTTTTTATAGCATGGGTGGAACAAATCTTCAACTTGCTAAATGGGCGGAAGAAGCTGCCAAAGAAGCAGGGAGTGAAGTAAGGCTGTTAAAAGTAGAAGAGCTTGCCCCCCAATCTGTCATTGATGCAAATGCTGCTTGGAAGGCGACAGTAGAGGCAGCAAAAGAGATTCCGACCGCGGCTTCCGAGGATATTGAGTGGGCGGACGCCTTAATTTTCAGCATACCGACACGCTTCGGAAATCTGCCTTCACAAATGAAGCAGTTTCTCGATACACAAGGAGGACTGTGGGCAAGCGGCAAGACGGTTAACAAAGTAGTGAGTGGGATGACGTCTGCACAAAACCCGCATGGCGGCCAGGAAGCGACACTTCTTTCCCTCTATACCTCAATGATGCACTGGGGAGCGATTATAGCAGCACCCGGTTATACAGATCCCGTTTTATTTGGTGCCGGTGGTAATCCTTATGGAACGAGCGTTACCGTCGGTCAAGATGGGAAAATGATTGAAAATGTAGAAGAAGCGGTTAAACACCAGGTGAAGCGTACAGTAAGTATAGCTGAATGGGTAAAAAACGGTAATCAATAAAAAATAAAAGTCGTGAACTTCAATAGCAGAAGTTCACGACTTTTTTAACCCGTTGTAACGGTTCTTTTCTCTTCAGATGCGGAAGTCTTTGAGGAGTTTAGCAGCACGATTCCTCCAATGATCAGGGCGATCCCCGCGAATTTGAACAGATCTACCGCTTCTCCCCAAAAAATTATTCCAATTATAACACTAAGTGCAGCACCGGCACCTGACCAGATGGCATATGTCAGGCTCAACGGAATTACCCGGAGTGCCAGCGAAAGAAGATAAAACGAAAGGAGATATCCAATAACGACTCCAATCGACGGCAGTAGTACACTAAAGCCATTAGAAACCTTCAGCATGGCTGTTGCAAAAACTTCAGATATAATCGCTATACCTAATAGTACGTACCGATTCATAATAGAACACCTCTCTTTAATGACTGCCGGATGCATTTAGTAGAATAACTCCCAGAATGATCCCGGCAATACCAACTCCTTTTCGAACATTCAATTTCTCTTTAAAAAGGAGGACACCAATTACCGCAGTTAATGCTGTCCCAAGCCCGGCCCATATCGCGTAAACTGTTCCCAGTGCCAGAGTTTTTAAAGCCAAAGATAATAAATAAAATGCGATTCCGTAGCCGGCAACGACGCCAAGGCTTGCCGACAGCTTGCGAAAGCCATCTGACAGTTTTAACATTGTACTTCCGAAAACTTCCCCTATTACTGCAAACAAAAGAAATACAAAAGCCATATATATTCACCTCTTTTTGAAGACATAAAAAATGTACTTGGTGTATTCCCTGAACCTATTTCGTTTATTCAAGAAATCAAAGAAAAGGAAATCAGTTTATACGAAACTGATTTCCTTTAAGGACATGAGGACAATCGACTCCTATTTCTTTCATACCTCATTATTACGCAAGGTCAAATAGAACTTGTTTAGTTCCTCCCGATATGGCAGAACCTGATAAATTAAAATAGTAATTAGATTCCGGATCGATATAAAGGACCCTGTTAGCAGGAACAGGATCATTAAAAGTCCAGGTAATTGGACGATCAAACTGTGTATTAAAGACACCGATAGGAGGAATATCTCCAGGGTCTAATATATTCCCGGCATTTGCGGTTACATTTCCTCGAATCCAGCAATTTTCGATATTTGCATACCCAGAGATTGTCATTGTCCCATCTGAACGGCAATCTACCATGCGCTGAATTCTGATCCAGGGATTGTTCACGGTATTGACTCTGCTGTGGTACATATAGGTATTCGTTGTTCCTCTATGTGGATGAACTGGATCTGCTCTGACACTGCCTTGCACTCTAGCATTTAAAAGCTGGAATTCTATAAGTGTTGAGTCATCACCTGGAGAAGGATTTGTATTTTGAAAGGTAACGTTTCCGCTAATGATAGCTCCGTTAGTGTAATTAGTGTGAGTACTTATAGATGTTCCATTATCAAAGGTCCCAATAACGGTTACTGGTCTCGCGCTATTGGGGTAATAGGCTTCTTTAGCTGGGTTGGATTGGATAGTAATGTTTCGAGGAGTGGTAGAAGCAAAGAATTCTCCTGCACCATCTCCAAGTACGCAAGGCCCTAAACCCAGGAGTTGTAAGTGTCTTGCTGGAGGGATGATTATATTCTCGTCAAATCTAGAATCGGATGCAATAAGAATAATTAGACGAGCTTTCATACCGTTAGCCACGGCATAAGGACTTGTTGTTGCCGCATTAATGGCGTCCTGCAAAGAATTAAATGGTTTTACAGGTGTTCCATCAGCATACTTATCGTAAGGGGCATTTGAGTCTGCCCAATAAATCGTTTCTCTTCCCCAAATAAAATCGTTTAGCCCTGGTGGCCAAGTGGTTTCGGCGGGTGGTTCCACTTGGATGGATAAAAGTCATAACCTTGAGGAGACCGTACTCCATGATCGTTAGACTGGTTATTAGAATTTGATTGATAAGTTCTAACAGTCGCTGCTTTTTTACGCTGCTGGTTATTTGTTTTATGGTTCCTATTCAAATTTTCGCTTCCTTTCTTTTAATATCATTAAATAAAGGTTAAAATGCATCGTTTCATGTTATGTGGGTAAGTTGCTTTTATGTTTATGGATGATTAAAAAAAGAGCTGCCAATTTGGCAGCTCTTTATTGATTTGCTTTAGTCTACAGAGAAGGCTGACGTCATTTATTGCCCTGAGTCGATTTCTTCCTTAAGGGTATTCAAACTGTCAGAAGTAGATTGCACCCATTCCGTCATTTTCTCTACATCCGGCTCGTCTTTTTTAGCTTCATCAATCAGAGGATAGAGGCTTTCTTCTGTTTCCGCATACCGCTCAGGATATTGCTCTTCTACATCTTTTTCAATCTGGTCCCAATCTTCCTCAAGCATTTCTCCCTGTTCATTGATAGAATTGATGTCTGGTGAGTCTTGTTCTAAGTTAGTTCCTAATTCCTCAACAGATTGAATGACAGAGTCTACCCCAGCGCTTAAATCATTTTCTTCCTGCTCACCGGTATTATCCTCCGCATTCTCTTGTTCACTTGCTGGTTCTTCGGAAGAATTATCAGGACTCTCAGATGCACCGCAAGCACCTAACAAAAAGCTGAGTGCTAAAACGAAGGTTAGGGAATAAAAGTGTTTCATGAAATGCTGCCTCCTTTAAACTTGAATTCAAGGAGACAATTCCCAGTGAGCCTTCATTAAAAACGAGTCCATTGTCCCTATATGAAGCTAAAAGAAGAAGGGGAGCTATTATGGGAACTGAAAAAATGATAAACGTCCATGACAAAATGGATTCAGATATAATGAAGTAATTGATAGGCAATAATTTAAATAGAAGAAATAGCAGAATTTAACTAACTGCGGGAGAGTCCGTATCTCGATTGTAAATTTTATTTATTTATCTTTAGAACTGACATAAGATAGAGTAGAATAATATTTACTTTATAAAAAAAAGCAGGAGATAAGATGATGAAGCAGAGCTCATACAATCCTCCCCAGGTAATTATTTTTATATTTATTTCTTTAATCCTATTAGGAACCTTATTTTTGAAACTACCTTTAGCAACTGTGGAAGGGATAACTATCACTGATGCTTTATTTACAGCCACCTCAGCTATGACCGTAACAGGATTAGCGGTTGTGGATACAGGAACAGCCTTTACCCTATTTGGGCAGCTCGTCATACTGACTCTTATCCAGCTTGGCGGGATAGGAATTATGACTTTTGCCATAGTTATTTACATTGCAGTAGGCAAAAAAATCGGGCTGAGGCAGCGGCTTCTTTTAAAGCAAACATTAAACCAATCTTCTATTGGCGGAGTGGTAATTCTAGCTAAGCGGCTGCTGTTTTTCTCCATCATTATAGAGTTAATTGCTGCTGTATTTCTTGCATCCAGATGGATTCCGGAAATGGGGTGGGGACCTGGCATATATGCGAGCATATTCCATTCTATTTCAGCATTTAATAATGCTGGGTTTTCCATCTGGTCTGACAGTTTATCCACTTATGTGGTAGATCCATTTGTAAATATTATTATTTCTGTGCTATTTATATTTGGAGGAATTGGTTTTACAGTTGTTTTTGATTTGTGGAAGAGTAAAGAGTTTAAGCACATGGCGCTGCAAACTAAATTAATGGTAGTGGGAACACTCGCTTTGAATCTTTTTAGTTTTTTAACGATCTTTGTCCTGGAGTTCAATAATCCAGACACACTGGCCAGCTTAAGCAGTTTAGGTAAAGTCCAGGCCGCCTATTTTCAGGCCGTAACCCCAAGGACAGCTGGCTTTAACACATTAGATATCGGGCAGATGGAAGAGTCCAGCCTATTCTTTATGATTACGCTCATGTTTATAGGGGGAGGAAGTGCCTCAACAGCAGGGGGAATAAAATTAACGACGGCTTTAACTCTCTTATTGGCTACGTTTTCCTTTTTTAGAGGGAAGGAACATATTGTTATCTATAATAGAAGCTTAACTTACCACATTGTTTTAAAGGCGTTAGCTTTAACGATTGGAAGTGCTTGTGTAGTCATCGTTACTATTTTTATCTTGGAACTGACGGAAGATGCGCCGTTTCTCATGATCGTTTTTGAGAGTGTTTCGGCTTTTGGTACAGTTGGTCTCTCCATGGGACTGACAGGCAGCTTAACTTTAGTCGGGAAAATCACTTTAATTTTAACGATGTTGATTGGTAAATTAGGGCCATTAACTTTTGCCTTCGCTTTTGCTAAACAAAGTACAGATTCTATCAAGCATCCTAAGGAAGATATTCTTACTGGTTAAGATGGGGGAATAAAAAGCATGCCTTAACTTAAAGGTATGCTTTTTTATAAGTTCCGGCTAAATCTAAAAAGGCTTGCAAAGAAACATAGGTTTCTTTGCAAGCCGAATCTTAATTATTTGTCTGTGTTGTTACTACTTTTTTCCTCAATCATTTCTGTTTCGTCAAGATAGCGAAGAAGATCACCATATACGATGGAGTCGGATAAACCGAGTTCTTCTTCGGCTTCATCAAACCCAGGCGTACACAAGTCTGCTTCTACTTCTTCACCTGTTTCACGGTCATAGCAGGCTTCATTGACACCGACATAATCTTCATTTGCGAAGTTGCCATCGCGTGTAATGACCATTTCATCGCGTTCTTCGCTAAATAAGTCTTGTCCGAACTGTACAGGGTTTTCATCCTGTACACCGAGCATATTCATAATGGTCGGACGTAAATCAATTTGTCCTCCGAGCGTGTCATACTCTTTAGGCTCAATACCTTCTCCAATCATTAGGAGAGGGACACGCTGAAGCTGAAACTGCTCATAATCATTGATGTCTTTGTCTAAATATTCTCCCATCGCTTTTTGATGGTTTTCAGAAATTCCGAAGTGATCGCCATAAATAACAAGCACGGTATCATCGTAAAGATCAGAAGCTTTAAAGTCTTCAACGAATTGCTTTAACGCTTCGTCCTGATAACGGATCGTTTGGAAATAACGATTTAATGTACCGCTTGACGTATCTCCTTCTTCAATGAGTTTCTTTTCTTCAGGAAGTGTAAACGGGTGATGATTCGTTAATGTAATCATCTTGTTATAAAACGGCTGGTCCAATTCTTCCATCTTATCAAGAGAATCACTAAAGAAATACTCGTCTAAATAGCCCCAGCCGAAGGATTTATCCTCCGTCACATCATAATCTTCTTTATCAAAAAATTCGTCATAACCAAGGGAATCATACATAGTATTTCGGTTCCAGAATGTTCCATCATTGGCATGCATAACAGTTGAGGTATAACCATTCTCTCCAAGTACTTCAGGAGTAGCTTCATACTCATTTCCAGCATGGGTGAAAAAAGCTGCCCCACGGTTCAGCCCGTATAATGAGTTATCCAGCAAAAATTCTGAATCTGAAGTTCGTCCCTGTTTTACCTGGTGATAGAAATTTGAAAAATAGGCTCCTTCTTCTTTTAAGTCATTAAAATAAGGAGTAAGTTCTTCACCGTTTAATGTATTATCAACGACAAAGGTCTGCGTACTTTCAAGGGATAAAACAATCACATTTTTCCCTTCTGCTACTCCTGTCATTTCAGAATTCGGCTCTACCTTTTTCTCGTTAATATAGTTCAATGCCGGCACCAGTTCATTGCTGTCAGCAAAGGTCTTCTTCATTTTTGTCTGACCTTGTACCAACGTATCGTAAACATGATAATCCAGTACCCCAATATTCTTCACTAATAAATTCCGGTCAAAAGCACGAGTCAGAAGCTCTGGACGTTCAGTCTGAGCCCAAGCTAAGTTGACGATAAATAAAGGAATGGCAATCATAGCCATGATTAAGCCTTCTTTTCGTCTAGGCATAAAGCTTTGGAAACGTGACGGCTTTAAATAAAACAAGAGAAAAATCGCTGCAAAAACATCGACAAACAGCAGGAGATCAGATGCTGAGAGAATGTCTGATATGCTGCCGCCAAGTCCTGCGAGATTAGCTGCCTGACCGAGCATCGGAATCGTAATAAAATCATTATATTCCCGGTAGAATAGCACATTTGCATATAATAGGATAGAACCTATGATATAGGCGCCAAGCAGCCCTTTACGCCCGGCCAGCAAGATCCCCAGTCCAAATAAAAGGAAAATACTGCTGAGAGGATTAAAGGCAAGGATCGCCGATTGATTTATATTTTCCATATTTAAAGCAAATACTCCGCCTTGAATAAATGTCATCTTCAGCCAGAACATGGCAATAACTACTGTATAAGTTATATTCTTTTTAGAACTAAAAAAGCTTCTCAATTTATTAAACATGGCATAACCTCCAATGATATATATTTAAGTCTCTATAATGTGCCTTCAGGAGCAGCTAAAAACTATATATCGCCATATTTAACCGAAGAGATCATCATTTTATTCAATGTTAATAATTAACATATACCTTTTTAAAATAATTCTAATAGAGTAAGTTATAAAGCTGAAAATTGCAACAGATATCACATAATGTTCATAAATAGCGGTTTCAAAGGATGAGCTACTTTTTTAGGAAATGAACAGTGTGGAAATGGATTAACATTCACCTTATGACCAGCTGAACATTCAATAGTAAGTGAGCTTTTAGTAAAGGGGATTCTTTAAGTGAACACATCCATTGGATAACGACTTGTTGTCCTATTTTCAGTATTCATCAAAGCTATATTTTTAAACCTGCCTTGCGGTTGTAGATGGATATGTTCCGGAAGAGCTCAAGTTATATATGAAGAAGTGTTAGAAGGTAAAAGCATGAGGCGACCAGTTTAGTCTTTAAAGATTGAAAGGACTGCCATATCAGCAGTCCTTTCGATGTTATATGTTACTTCCAATCAACTTGAGATTCATGGCATTCAAACCAGCCGAGCCATTCGGAAAGAGCGCAGCCAGCCTGAAATCCAACTTCGCCATCCTTATAGGACCCCCCAAAAGAAGTAGAGCCCATCATTTCTTTAGATGACTGCTCTGCTGCGTTCACATAGTCTGTACCCGTAAAGCTTCCAAAGCTTAAGACAAGTACAGCGGCTAAAGCCATTGCAAATCGTACAGCTTTTTTCATATTATTCTCCCCTTTCCTCTTCAACATGTGAAAACACTTATGTAATTCTTAACGATGAACTTCCTTTCAAACCTTACCAATCTTGTTAAAAAATTTCAATCCCCAAAGCCAAAGACTTTGAGGAGGGAATTCTCAGCAGCAGGATGTACAGCAGACTGCTGGCTTGTTAACTTTTTTAGAGTTTAGCTTATATAGAGTGAACGGTTTTTTCAGTTTGGAGATTTCTATAATATCCTCTGGATTTTCCTTCAATTCCTCGATCCTTTTAGCCATGGCATAAACGTTAAACATAATTAATCCTCCTCAACTGCAGCAATGCCGTTCAGTTGTAACTTCTTCAGCATCCTGCTTCGTATAAAAAAATTCCCATTCATTGCCGTCTGGATCAGTAATCCAGAATTTATCCTGCAGGGCATAACAGCAGTTCGTATTTTTTTCTTCCCGCGTGAAAAATCCAAGCTTCTCAAGGCGATGCTTATGATGGTCTATGTCTTCCTGTTTTTCGACTTGAATTCCAAAGTGTCCCACCTGGTTTCCTGTTACATTCGGGCGCACATTCAATGTGAAATTGAGCTGTAAGTTCTTCGGTAAGTATTTCGCATAGTCGGCTTTTTGTTTTATTGGAGGTTCATCAAAGACCTTATTATAAAACTTTATTGATCGTTCAAGGTCTGCCACATTTAAGCCAATATGAATATTCATTACCATTTCTCCCTTTATCAATTTTTTTTGATTTATTAAATAAAAAAATTAATCACGACGGAACAAACAGCAAAGCTCTTCGGATAACAGATGGTTGATTTCTGAATGATTTAAGGTGTAGTAGCTCCATGTCCCTCTCGTCTCTTTCTCAATCAACTCGGCATCCATTAAAATCTTTAAATGGTAGGACAGTTTGGATTGAGGGAGTTCCAGTTTTTCAGAGAGATCACACACACATACCTCGCCATGTTCAGTAATTTCATGAAGAATATGAAGTCGTTTCTGATCAGCTAAAGCCTTAAATTTTTTTTCATATTTACTAAACGTACTTTCTAAAGATACATCAGTTAAAGGAAGTTCTTTATTCACATCATTCCCTCCTTACATCAATTTTTTTTGATGTATTAAGCATATTTCAGTCTATGCAGAAAGTCAATGTTAAATAATCAAAAAAAATTGATTAATGAATAAAAGAGATTTGTTGTTGCATATATAAGTATATGCTAATATAATGATGGTGATCGAAAGGTGAGGTGATGGAATGGAGAAAACAGTAATTGAGTTAGAAGATGCCGCTAAGTCATTAAAGCTGTTAGGAGATAAAACGCGTTTAACGATTTTAGGGCTTATCAAGGATAGTGAGTGTTGTGTTTGTGAATTTGTAGAAGTGCTGCAAATGAGCCAGCCTTCTGTGAGTCAGCACCTGAGAAAGCTTCGAGATGCAGGTCTTGTTAAGGAACAGCGGAGAGGACAGTGGATTTTTTATTCTATGAACCGTTCTCATGAAACATACCCGCTCATTCTGCACATTTTAGAACAGATACCTGATCAGCAGGAGAAATTAAGGGCATTGGAACAAGAGGGATTACGGATCCAATGTGACTAACAGGGAGTGTATTTGGATTTGGCGATTATTGCAAGTCTCATTTTTCTTTTAACATTAGTATTAGTGATCTGGCAGCCGAAAAATTTAGGAATCGGCTGGTCAGCTTGTGGGGGAGCTATACTCGCTTTACTATTTGGTGTCGTTAATTTTCAGGATGTTGCTGATGTGACGGGAATTGTCTGGAATGCCACGCTCGCTTTTATAGCGATTATTATCATCTCTTTAATTCTTGATGAAATTGGCTTTTTTGAATGGGCCGCTTTACATATGGCCCGTATTGCTAAGGGAAACGGGAAGAAAATGTTTGTGTATGTGATTCTTCTCGGAGCCGTTGTAGCAGCTTTGTTCGCAAATGATGGGGCAGCATTAATCCTGACACCGATTGTGCTTGCTATGGTAAGAAACCTCAATTTTAAAGAAACGATGATTCTGCCGTTTATAATGGCAAGCGGGTTTATTGCTGATACAGCTTCACTGCCGCTTATTGTCAGCAACTTAGTGAATATTGTATCTGCAGACTTCTTTGGGATTGGTTTTATTGAATACGCATCAAGGATGATCGTTCCGAATTTCTTCTCAATTGGAGCTAGTATTCTCGTGTTGTTCCTGTTCTTTAGGAAGAGCATTCCCGCGGACTACGATTTAAGTCAGCTTCAAGAACCGAAGAAGGCCATTCAGGATCATAAAATGTTTCGATTATCATGGGCGGTTCTTGCTGTACTGCTTATCGGCTATTTTGCAAGTGAGCCGCTTGAAATTCCAGTATCTATCATCGCTGGTATTGTGGCGATCTTCTTCTTAATAATGGCAAGAAGGAGTTCAGCTGTTGAAACTACCACAGTTGTAAAAGGTGCGCCTTGGGCCATTGTATTTTTCTCGATTGGGATGTACGTTGTTGTTTATGGTCTTCGTAATGTCGGGTTGACCGATGTGTTAGCTGGTATTATTCAATACACAGCGGATCAGGGATTATTCGCAGCCACCATTTCGATGGGCTTTATTGCGGCAATCCTGTCATCGGTCATGAATAACATGCCGACCGTTATGATTGATGCTTTAGCTATCGCTGAAACGAGTACTTCAGGCACGATACGTGAAGCTTTAATCTACGCAAATGTAATCGGATCAGATTTAGGACCAAAAATTACACCGATCGGTTCCTTAGCGACACTGCTTTGGCTGCACGTGCTTTCTACAAAAGGAGTGAAAATCTCCTGGGGTTATTACTTTAAAGTGGGAATTATTTTAACAGTGCCTACCCTATTTATTACGTTAGTCGGCCTTTACCTGTGGCTGCTGATCATCTAAATTTATTATCTACCATAAAGGAGAAATCAACATGACAAAAAAACCAGTTTTATACTTTTTATGCACAGGAAACTCTTGCCGCAGCCAAATGGCTGAAGGGTTTGGGAAGAAATATCTTGGAGATAAATATGAGGTTCGCTCTGCCGGCATTGAAGCTCACGGCTTAAACCCTAATGCGGTTAAAGCGATGAAAGAAGTGGATATTGATATTTCTGACCAGACTTCTGATATTATCGATCCGGACATTTTAAATAACGCGGCCTATGCGATCACACTTTGCGGCGATGCCAATGACAAATGTCCAATGACACCTCCGCACGTGACTCGTTTCCACTGGGGATTTGACGATCCGGCGAAAGCGGAAGGAACAGATGAAGAAAAATGGGCGGTTTTCCAGCGTGTCCGTGACCAGATTAGTGATCGAATCCAGAGCTTTGCTGAAACGGGTAAATAAAAGAGGATTCAGCCAAAACATAGGAAGTTTTGGCTGCTCTACTATTTTATATATAAGCATATAATTATTTAGTTGTGGAGGGGTAATAATGAATAAGCTTGAGATTTATGATCCGGCGATGTGCTGTTCTACAGGTGTGTGTGGACCAAGTGTTGATCCGGAATTAACACGAGTAGCCAGCGCTGTTTTTTCATTACAGAAAAAAGATTTTTCGATTGAACGATACAATCTAGCCGATGAACCTGGGAAATTCACGGAAAATCCAAAAGTAACCAACTTTCTTCGCGAAAAGGGAGCTGAAGCACTTCCTATTGTCCTGCTGGATGGGGAAATCGTGTTGGAATCTAAATATCCTTCAAATGCTCAGCTGTCCGAATGGTTTGAAATTGAAGCAGAAGAGTTAAAGAAAAAGCCTCAGCAGAACCCTGTAACTATAGATATAAGCCAGCTGAAATCATAGGATGTGAGAAATATGTATCAACCATTTAATCCAAATACCGTTGTGAAGACGAAGTTTTTATTTTTCACGGGTAAAGGAGGGGTCGGTAAGACATCAACAGCATGCGCGACCGCGATCCACTTAGCTGATCAAGGCAAAAAAGTTCTGATCGTAAGTACAGATCCAGCCTCCAACCTGCAGGATGTATTGGAAGTTGAGTTGACAAACACACCCGTATCAGTTCCAGGTGTAGAGAGTTTATTCGCTTCAAATATCGATCCGGAAGAATCAGCTGAAAAGCTTCGTGAAAAGGTAATTGGTCCTTACCGGGAACTATTGCCGGAGTCAGCTATTTTAAGTATGGAGGAGCAATTATCGGGAGCTTGTACGGTCGAGATGGCTGCGTTCGATGAATTTGCCAGCATCATTTCTGACAGTTCAATCAGCGGTCAGTATGATCATATTATTTTTGATACCGCCCCTACCGGCCATACATTAAGGCTTCTTCACCTTCCAACAGCCTGGAATGGGTTCCTGGAGGAGAGCACTCACGGGGCCTCCTGCCTTGGGCCTTTATCCGGCATGAAGGAAAAGAAGAAGCTATATGAACAGACGGTGGAAGAGCTGTCAGACTACAAGAAAACAACGTTGATTTTAGTGACTAGGCCGGAAGCCGCTTCGTTAGCAGAGGCCAACCGTTCAGCACAGGAGCTGGAAAACATCGGAGTAACCAACCAGCTTCTTATAGTGAATGGACTATTGAGATCTCATCTGCCGGAAGACGATATCTCAACCGCTTATTACAATCGTCAGCAAAAAGCACTTCGGAGTATGCCGGCTGAACTGAACCAGAAAGTCATCTATTCCCTCCCGCTCGTTTCTTATAACTTAACGGGATATGGGAGTCTTCGACATCTCTTTAAGCAATACGACTTACCCGCTCAAGCAGAAGAGAAGGTAGAGGTAAAAAGCAAGCTGCCTGAATTAGGGAATCTCGTTGAAAAGCTTTCTAACAACCCGGGCAAAGTCATTTTTACGATGGGCAAAGGCGGTGTTGGAAAAACAACGGTAGCTTCCTCGCTGGCTGTCGGCTTGGCAGAAAGAGGCCATAACGTACATTTAACGACAACAGACCCGGCTTCCCATTTAAAATATATCTTTTCTGGAGAAACGGAGAATGATCGGATAACGGTCAGCTCGATTAATCCCAAGGAAGAAGTCAACAAGTACAAAGAAGAAGTCTTGGGAAAAGCAGGCGATAGTCTCGATGAGGATGCTTTAGACTACTTGAGAGAAGATCTCGAATCCCCTTGTACAGAAGAAATCGCTGTCTTTCGTGCCTTTGCCGAACAAGTGGCCAAATGTAAGGATGAAATCGTAGTCATAGATACAGCTCCCACCGGACATACATTGCTTCTTTTGGAGTCAGCGGAGGATTATCATAAGGAACTTACGCGCTCCACCGGTGAGGTTCCGGACAGTGTGAAAGAATTGCTTCCTCGCCTGCGAAACCCTCAAGAAACCAGTGTTGTCATTGTGACATTAGCTGAAGCAACCCCAGTTCTTGAATCCTCTAGATTACAAAAGGATTTGGAAAGGGCGCGTATTAAGCCTGAGTGCTGGGTGATAAACCAAAGCCTGTATGAAGCAGGGACGAAAGATCCTGTACTGTCAGGCCGGGCAAGTACAGAAGGCAAATGGATTACGGAAGTTCAGAAGCTGACGAAAGAAGCTTATATTATTCCATGGAATATTGAAGAGAGTATTGGCTATTCAAAGCTGAAGCAGTTAACTACACATTAATTTTTGGAGGCATCATTATGGAAAAAGTAGTGATTTTAGGCACAGGACCGGCTGGTCTGACTGCTGCTGTTTATCTGGCAAGAGCGAACATGAATCCCCTGGTCATTGAAGGGCCGGAGCCTGGGGGGCAACTAACACTGACACCAGAAGTAGAAAACTTTCCCGGCTTTCCTGAAGGAATTATGGGACCTGAGCTTATGGATAATATGAGAAAGCAGGCGGAGCGGTTTGGTGCCCAGTTTAAACGAGGATGGGTAACGGATGTAAATGTGGCAAATCGGCCTTTCAAACTGTCTGTAGATGGATTGGGAGAGATCGTAACTGAATCGTTAGTCATCTCAACGGGAGCATCAGCTAAACTGCTTGAAATCCCAGGGGAGAAAGAGAACATCGGAAAAGGGGTCAGCACATGTGCGACGTGTGATGGTTTCTTTTTTAGAGGAAAAAAGGTCATCATTGTCGGTGGAGGAGACTCGGCAATGGAGGAAGCTAACTTCCTGACTAAATTTGCAAGCGAAGTGCAAGTCGTTCATCGTCGCAAGGAACTAAGAGCCTCCAAAATTATGCAGGATCGTGCTAAGAGTAATGAAAAAGTAACATGGGCTTTAAATAAAACCCCCGTTGAAATGGTATCAGACGACTTGAAAATTACCGGGCTTAAGGTAAGAGACAATGAAACAGGGGAGGAGGAGACAATTGAGACCAATGGTATATTTGTAGCCATCGGTCATAATCCCAATACAGCATTTCTTAAGGGGAAACTGGATATGGATGAAAAAGGCTATATTCTGGTAGAACCGGGAACGACGAATACAAATATTCCAGGTGTCTTTGCCTGCGGGGATGTACAGGATCAGAAATATCGACAGGCGATCACAGCGGCTGGTACCGGATGTATGGCTGCAATGGATACAGAAAGATTTCTCGAAGGTGAAGCTGTACACGACTGGAGTCAAACCCTATAACAGAGGAGGCCTCAATAAATGAAGATTACTGAGGAAGCGAAGGGAACGTTAATTAATCTATTAGGAGAACAGGGAGCAGAAAGTGTTCGACTTTTCTCAGCAGGCGGAGGCTGCTGCGGGCCGCAAATAGGTCTATCTCTAGAATCTGCTCAAGATACAGATAAAATCAAGGAAGTTAATGGCATCCAATTGGCTATCGATCCTCAAGTAGAGGATTTGGTGAAAGAGGTCACGTTAGATAAACAAGGAGAGCAGTTTGTATTATTAGGCTTAAGTAATTGCTGCTAGAGAAAAAGGAGGCTGTCTACACGGGCAGCCTCCTTTTTGCATTAATCGATTCCCACTGTTTCACTTCTTCTTTCAAGCAGCAGGACATCTCTCCACACTCCATTCATTTTCCCAAGTCGCTTACGCAAGCCGACGATCTCAAATTCAGCTTTTCTGTGCACGGCGACACTTGCCTTATTTTCGGGAAAGATGCCTGCCTGAAGCGTCCAGATATTTAACTTCTCACTTTCATCCACCAGCTTTTCGAGCAGAGCACTACCGACTCCTTGACCACTATAATCAGATGCCACGTAGACGGTGACTTCCGCTACTCCTGAATAAACACAGCGGCTCGAAGTTGAAGTTAAAGCCGCCCATCCAATGACTCTTCCTTTTCTTCGAGCCACAATGCGCCCGTCTACCATATGACTGGCGTCCCATTTACACCAAGATGGAGCTTCCTGCTCAAAGGTGGCATGGCCTGTTTGAATGCCTTCCAGGTAGATATTCCGGACTTGCGGCCAATCCTCATATTTCATTTGGTTTAAGATCATCTCGTTAACTTGAAATTTTTGTTCAAAAGCTGTCATTCTCATCGTCCCTTCATAGGCAAATTAAGACACAACTAATCTACGATTTCAATCTCAAACGCTTTGGTCATAGATCCAAGAAATTCATCTTCTTCATTCGTCCATTCTAAATAAATAACATAACTTTCCTTTCCATCTTCTTTATTTGTGCCATTGACCTCGATTTCTCTTCTTTCAAGTATATGGTCCTCTGAACTCCTTGCTCCTCCGCGTGTAAACATGTTGGAATAGGAAGCCTCCGATGGCTCTATGCCCTGAGTTTCAACTTTTATGGAATCTCCATTTTTAACTTCGGACGTATCAAGTCCACGTGTTAAATCATTACGGCTCAGATTGCCGGTCACAGCTCCCTCATCTGCACATTTATTTCTAAAACAGCTTTTTACATCTTTTGCATCAATTTCTTCACCTTCATAAGTAAAAGAAACGGCAGGTCGTGGATTAAGTTCATCGATGACCTCTTTGTCCGGGCTGTCGTCCCCAAATTGACATGCAGTTAATAGAAGAAACGAACAAAAGAAAACTATAACTTTTCCCAAGATAGAGAACCTCCAATAGTTAGCCGTAAGGAAATATTTGGTGATTTATTGTAACATGAAAACAAGAGATCAAAAACCAGTAGATGGATCTTTTCAAATAAGAAGGTGTCGGTATATCCATTGAAAATTACGCTTAATAAGAACGAACAAATTATTGTCGACAAGGAGAGAAAGATGACGTTGCATTTTTCAGAAGGGGAGTAAATACTTATTTTTTACATATTTTTTTCCTGCATCTATGATAAAATTTCCATATTATAGATATTGGGAAGAAGGCTTACGATGGAGTTTATAACTGAGAAAGTGATTTACATCGCGCTGTTTATTTTAATCATCCATACGATTGAAACATTAGCCTATGCTGTGCGGCTATCTGGAGCGAGAGTGGGGCTGATCGCCTCCGCTCTCTCTTTGTTTAACTTAATGGTAATTGTCTCAAGGATGGCCAATATGATGCAGCAGCCATTTACCGGGAGCCTTGTTGATACAGCGTCAAGTACAAATACACTAGGTTTTGTGGAAAGTCAGTATCGTCTCATAATTGGAGCATCAACTATCGGTACTCTGCTCGGAATGGTACTGCTCCCAACGTTTGTTGCCCTCTTCTCACGATCGATCATTCATTTATCAAAAAAGGGAGGTTCAGTTCCCTCCTTATTTAAAACTATTTTTTCAATGGAATATATTAAACGCGGGCTTCACCAGATGCATTGGCCTTCAAGTAAATATTTAAAAGGGATATCATTTAAGCAGATACCTAAACGTTTGTTTCTCGTCAATATGGTCGTTACTTCGATTTACACGATCGGGGTCCTGTCTGCGCTGTATGCTGCTCTTCTGGCGCCAGAGCGGGCATCGACTGCAATAATGGCCTCTGGATTAATTAATGGAATCGCCACGATATTACTAGTTATTTTTATAGACCCCAAAATCTCGGTTATGGCCGATGATGTCATTAATAAACGAGGAGATTATTTACAATTGAAAAATGTCTCCTTAATGATGGTAGCTTCACGTTTTCTTGGCACACTGCTCGCTCAGCTTTTGTTCATTCCAGGAGCGGAATACATTGCCTGGTTTACGAAATTTATCGTTTAGTAAGCAGAAAGGGAGATGTTTTCGATGAACGTCCACTATCAATGTCATACTTGCGGAACGACTTATAAAGTTAATCCGTACATTTGGAAATGTACGTGCGGGGGAGTTTTCGACCTTATAAAAGGTAATGTATCTTTTTCTGCCTCTATGGTCGATAAGAATACTCCTTCGATGTGGCGTTACAATGCAGCCATGCCAATTGATCGAACCTTTTGGAAAAACATAACGATGGGGGAAGGGAACACTCCCTTAATTCCTTTAGAAGAGAATGTTCAAGTAAAAGTAGATTACATGATGCCTACACTGTCATTTAAAGACCGCGGGGCTGCCGCACTAATTTCAAAAGCGAAAGAAATGGGGGTAGAGCATGTCATTGCCGACAGCAGCGGAAATGCCGGAACAGCGATTGCGGCTTATGCAAAGCGAGCGAATATTTCGTGTGACATTTTTCTAGGTGAAGGAACTTCTGATAAGAAAATGGCTCAAGTTAAAGCACATGGGGCCGATATTCGTGTCGTTAAAGGATCACGGGAAGATGTAGCCGAAGCAGCTAAGCGGGCCGTTGAGGAAGAAGGGAAATTCTATGCAAGTCATGTGTATAATCCCTTTTTCTATGAAGGGACAAAAACGTACGCCTATGAGATATGGGAGCAGCTGGATGAAATGCCGGATACGCTCATTATTCCAGTGGGTAATGGAACACTGCTGCTGGGCGTTTATTATGGATGCAAAGAGCTGCTGGAAAACGGGCTGATTGATAAATTGCCAAAAATTATAGCAATTCAAGCAGAGAATTGCGCACCGATTGCTAAAGCATTTACCAGTGGAGAGCAAGCGGCTCTACCAGTTGAAAATACGGGGACTCTTGCTGAAGGAATCGCCATTGCCAGACCGGCAAGAGCAGCCACTATTTTAGAAGCTGTACGTCAAACAGATGGACAATTCCTTACAGTAGATGAAGAAGAGATTGCCCATTCCCGGTCAGTATTAGCGGGAAAAGGTTTTTACGTGGAGCCGACAACAGCGGCCAATTATGCAGGATTTTTAAAGTATAATCGCAGTATGAATGAAAAAGTAATTATTCCTCTTTGCGGCGCGGGAATAAAAGTGTAAGGAGAGGCTGCTTTGAAAATTGAGCCTAAAGTGTATCAGGGAGAAAAAGTATGTTATACCCTTAGATCAGCCGTAGAATCTGATGCCAAAAGTCTCGCCAAAGTGAGGCTGGAAATCGATGGAGAAACCGAGTATCTCGATAGAGTACAAGGAGAAGGGTATATTGATGAGCAAGGTTTTAAAGACCTCATTACTAGAGACACAGAACTTGATCATCACTTGTTTTTAGTAGCGGATGTAAGTGGGAAAGTCGTCGGTTTTTCAAGATGTGAAAGCAGTAACTTAAAAAGAACGATACATAAAGTTGAATTTGGTATCGGAATTTTAAAAGAATATTGGGGAAATGGAATCGGAAAGAACATGATAAAAGAATCGATACGCTGGGTAGACTCTATCGATCTTAAGAAAATGACGCTTAGTGTACTGGAAACCAATAATAAAGCGATAGAGCTTTATAAAAATTTAGGATTTGAAATCGAAGGAAGATTGAAGAAAGACAAACGGCTTTCTGATGGTAAGTATTATGATACGATTCTAATGGCCAGGTTTGCTTCTCAGTCTATTATAAATGAAGGAAATAATAAGAAATAATGATGGTTTGCTTTTGTAATGTCATCAATCGTCCATTATTTTATAACTTACTGAAATTCTAATCTTTTTATATTTATCAAAAATGTTAGTGTGATGAATTGTTGCAAAAATGGGAAGGGGAAATCTTCCTGTTGGACAATTGAAAAACGTGAAAACTACTGATACTATTAGGAAAAAACGTCTTGATAAATGAGGGAATGATCATGCCGAGAGAATCGAAGCGGGAAAAGATTTTAGAAGCTGCCGCTAAAATTGTGAAGGAAAAAGGCAGTGATGCATTAACATTGGATGCCGTTGCCAAGTGCGCAGAAGTTAGTAAGGGTGGACTGTTATATCACTTTTCTACTAAGGAAGCGCTCGTTAAGGGGCTTGTGCAGCATATGGATGATATTTACCGGCATAATGTAGAATCTCTTGTAGAAGAGGAAGAAGATGACAACGGAAAGTGGGCCCGGTCTTTCATTAATGTAATGCATGCAAAGAGTGTGGAGAATGAAACGATCAGCGCTGGTATGCTGGCAGCTCAGGGCATTAATCCTAAGCTGCTCAAACCATTACAAGATACATATGCAGACTGGCAGAATCATATCGAGCATGATGGGATAGACCAGGTGGATGCCACCATTCTCAGGCTTGCTGTTGATGGTTTGTGGCTGTCCGAAATCTTTGGCCTCGGTCCGTTGAATCCGAGTTTAAGAAAAAAAGTGCTGGAACGACTCCAGGAGTTGACATATTCAAATGATTATTAAAAAAGTCATCGGCCGGTAAATGGCCGATGACTTTTTTATTCTCTCATTATTACGAGGCATCTCGTTTGTCTTCCTTTCCTTCGTTTGCTTCGCGATCCTGATTGACCATTTTGACAAAGGACCAGCCGAGCATCGGCAGAATAAATAATAAAGGAAAACCTCCGATAATGCTGATTGTCTGCAATGTCGTTAATCCTCCGAGGTACAGAAACGTAATCGGAAGGACAGATAGGGCTAATGCCCAGAACAAACGATTCCACCGGACGGGCTCTCCTTCGACATGTTTCTGTGTAACGGAAGCAATGACATAGGAACCAGAATCATAAGTGGTTGCAAGAAAAACAACGGCCAGCAAAGTAAAGATTGTAATAGCTGCTTTGGAGAACGGCAGCTGTGTTAAAGTGCCGACAATCGCTGCTGCGTCTCCCTGATTGTTCATGACTTCAATCACAGGATATTGTCCGGTCAATTCTAGATGCATGGAGAAATTACCGAGAATGCCAAAGAACAGAATGGTTCCCAGGCTTCCAAAAACAATCGTACCAAAAATGACCTGGCGGATCGTACGGCCTTTTGAAATACGTGCGATAAACATGCCGACAAACGGAGCATAAACAATCCACCATGCCCAGTAAAAGACAGTCCAGCCTTCAGGGAAACCTGTGCGCTCAAACGGGCCGAGATCATTAAAAGGTTCAGTCCAAAGGCTCATCGTAAAGAAGTTATCCATCATCCGTCCAAGCGCAGTTCCGGTCGCCTCCATCATAAAGGTTGTAGGACCGACAGAGAAAATAAAGATTAACAGAACAAAACCCATCCAAAGGTTTATATCACTGAGACGGCGAATGCCTTTTTGCAGACCTGAGTAAGCGCTAAACCCAAAGATCAGTGTACAAATAAATAACACCACGGTTTGTGTAGCAAGATTATCCGGAAGGCCAAACAAATTGTTTAAACCTGCAGAAATGATAGGTGCAGACAGAGCAAGTCCTGTTCCGCCTCCTCCTAAAAGTCCGAACATAAATAGTACATCTACAATTCTTCCTACCGGACCATCTGTATACTTTCCAAGCACGGGTCGACAGGCTTCACTCACTTTAAATACATCCACCTTTTTAACGAAAAACATATATCCGATCGGCAGAGCCGGGATCGCAAACATCGCCCATGCGATCGGGCCCCAATGGAAGAAGCCATAAGTGGACGCCCATTGGATTGCTTCCTTCGTGCCAGCCTCAAGTCCAAAAGGAGGGCTTTGATAATAATACGCCCACTCAATAGCGCCCCAGTAAAGTATTCCTGTTCCAATTCCGCTTGTAAACAGCATGGCGGCCCACGATGATGTTCTGAATTCAGGCTTCGTCTTCTTATCTCCCAGTTTAATATCTCCATAGCGGCTGACTCCTATAAATAGAAGAAAGAGCAGCATGATTAAACCTATAGATAAAAACAAGAACCCTACTCTTTGTGTCATGATATCGTTTACCGCTAATACAATCTCCTTACCTTCTACAGGAAAAAGAATTAATGGCACAGCCACAATCACGAGCAATGACAGTGCACCGAAAAAAGTTTTCCAGTCTATGAGATGTTTACTCAAAACACATTCCCCCTTATTAAATTCCGCTGCTTAGTAACAACATTTAAAAATGTACTATCCAGACGGTTTTTATTCAAAGTGAGGATTGGGTAGCTTAGAAGCGGATATGTAATCATATAAGAGATAAATAGATTTATAAGGCTTTTATACTAAATTTCAATAGTGATCATTTAATTTCATATATAATTGCTTGAATTTCTCTATATGTCTATCTTTATACAAGCTGGGCAGCAGCTGTTTTAAAAAGGCAGGGAGAATTTTAGAAGGAATGGTTGAATATAAACAGTCTGGTTGGTATACTTTCAATCATTGAACAAATATCTATTCAAAGGAGGATCTTTTGAATGAAACATAAAGTTTTGCTAACTTCTGCAGTTACAGGCGCAGGAGACACGATTCAAAAAAATCCAAACGTACCAGTGACACCAAAGGAAATTGCAGAATCTGCGATTGAATCTGCTAAGGCGGGAGCGACAGTTGCTCATGTGCATGCACGTGACCCTGAAACAGGAGGTATCAGCCATAATGTTGACCATTATCGTGAAATCGTTGACCGTATTCGCGAGTCTGAAACAGATGTGATCATTAATATTACTTCCGGTGGGGGAGGAGATTTTATCCCGAGCTTAAACACGCCTGCCGCCGGTGGAGATGGTACAGATATTCAAACCCCTTCAGAACGCCATGAGCCGGTAGGAGAGCTGCTCCCGGAAATGTGTACATTAGACTGCGGCAGCACAAATTTTGGAGATATGATTTACATGAGTCCGACCGACTGGCTTCGTGATCAGGCGAAAATGATTCAAGAGAGTGGTGTAAAGCCTGAGCTCGAATGTTTTGATACAGGTCATCTTCGTTTTGCTAATCAGCTTGTACAGGAAGGCTTAATTGATGGCGATCCAATGTTTCAGTTTTGTCTTGGTATTCCATGGGGAGCAGCAGCAGATGCAGAAACCATTCTTTATCTGAAGAACCGTCTGCCGGGGAATGCGCACTGGTCCGCATTTGGTATTGGTCGTATGCAGATGCCCATTGCGGCACAGACAGCGATGCTTGGTGGAAATATCCGTGTCGGCCTGGAGGACAACATTTACTTGTCTAAAGGAGTGCCGGCAACGAACGAACAGCTTGTCGACAAAGCCGTGACTATGCTTAAAGGTATGGACCTTGAGCCAATGACACCCGAGGAAGCACGCGAATTTTACAACTTAAGAAATCCACGGGGAGGAAAATAAGTATGAAAATAGCAGTAGTAGGAACAGGAGTTATCGGTAATGGCTGGATAGCCCGTATGCTTTCACAAGGCCATGATGTAATCGCGACAGATCCGGCAGAAGGTGCGGAAGGACGCATGCGTCAGGCGGTTGAACACGCGTGGCCATACGTGGAAAGCCTCGGCCTTGCAGAAGGAGCATCCAAAGACCGCTTAACCTTTACTGAAAATTTATCACTAGCGGTTAAAGAAGCAGACTTTATTCAGGAAAACGTTCCGGAAGTTGAAGAATTGAAGCAGAAAGTACTGAAGGACATCGACTATTATTCCAAACCAGATGCACTGATCGGCTCAAGTACTTCCGGCATCAAGCCGTCTGAACTGCAGGAAAACATGCAGCATCCAGAACGCTTTGTCGTTGCTCATCCATTCCATCCGGTTTATATCCTGCCGTTAGTGGAAATTGTACCAGGAAAGCAGACAAGCAGTAACAATATTGAGAAGGCAAAGACTTATTATGAAAGTATGAAGATGAGTGCTCTCCACGTACGTCATGAGATTGAAGGTCATATTGCTGATCGTCTGCTTGAGGCGATCTGGAGAGAATCTCTTCACATTGTGAACGAAGGAATTGCAACAACAGAGGAAGTGGATAAAGCATTTACTCACGGTGCAGGACTCCGTTATGCTCAATATGGGCCATTCTTAACTTTCCATCTTGCAGGGGGAGAAGGCGGGATGCGTCACATGCTGAAGCAGTTTGGTCCAGCCTTGAAAAAACCTTGGACAAAGCTTGAAGCTCCTGAGCTGACAGATGAACTTTATAATAAAGTGGTGACAGGATGCGAAGAACAGTCGAACGGAATGACAATGGCTGAGCTTGATCGAAACAGAAACGAGTTCCTCATCCGCCTTTATGATCTTGTCCAGGAATACTGGCCGCAGGAAACAGTAAAAACTCATAAGTAAGGAGGACGAAAGATGACTTATTCTTTTAATAGAACGGTCCCTTCTGAATGGGTCGATTATAACGGTCATATGAATGATGCGGAATATAATCATGCATTCAGTTTGGCAACGGACGCTTTTATTGATTACATCGGTTTGAGTGAAGAAGCACGAAAAAAGTGGAATTATACTATTTTTACTTTAGAAACCCATACATGTTATTTGCAGGAGATGAAAGAAGGAGAAGAATTTGAGGTTACTCCACAGCTTCTTGATTATGATTCTAAACGAATTCACCTTTTTTTAAAGATGAAAAATAAGCAGGGCGAAACTACGGCCACATTAGAGGAACTGCTAATGGGGATTGATCAAAAGCAAGGGCGCGGTGCACCGTTCCCTCAGGAAGTAGCTGACACCGTTACCGATTTTTATAAAACTCAGGCAAATTTAGAAATACCAAAGCAGGCAGGACGTACGATCGGAATTAGAAGGAAGTAAAAAAAGACAAACAGCTGTGGCTGTTTGTCTTTTTTAAAATATTTAAGGAGCCGCTTTACTCTGTGTCCTTTTTTGTTCTAATTGTTTCGTAAGCTTCTCTTTATATTTGGATTCAACCAATATATATAAAAAGTCACCTGCTTTAATCTCAGTTTCTCCATAAGGCGTAATGACGTGATTGTCCCTTATAATCGCATTGATGTTGGCACGGTTAGGCAGCGAAAGTTCACGAAGCTTCTGGCCGACAACAGCAGATTCTTCATTTGTTTGAAATTGAATCATCTCAGCAGCGACTTTTCCCATAGAAATTAACTCAATGGAATGGTGGGGTACATCTTTTTTCGGGCCAACAAGGTTTAACTTTTTAGCGATCCAGGAAATGCTGGAGCCTTGTACTAAGGCGGAAGTCAGAACAATAAAGAAAACGATGTTGAAAAGCGTTTGACTGTTCTCCAACCCTTCTACTATTGGGAAGGTCGCTAATACGATTGGTACTGCACCACGCAGGCCAGCCCAAGAAATAAATATCTTTTCTTTAAATGAGTATTTCATTTGAATCAATGAGATAAATACAGCGATTGGCCGTGCTAAGAGAATTAACACAAGAGATAATATAATCCCATTGATCATAATTTCTGCAGAGAAAAGCTGGTCAGGAAAGACGAGCAGCCCAAGGATAATAAACATAGCAATCTGGGCCATCCAGGCAAATCCTTCGTTAAATTGGAAAATAGAATAACGATAGGTCAGCTCCCGGTTCCCAACGACAAGAGCAGCGACATAAACGGCCAGGAAGCCGCTTCCGCCGATAAAAGCAGTGATTCCATAAGTTAGAAGAGCAAAAGCGACAGATAGGAGAGGATAGAGAGCGCTTGAGCTTAGTCTGATTCTATTAATAGAGAAAGAGGCCAGTCTTCCTAAAACAATACCTAAGATTAATCCAATTCCCATTTGCAGGAAAAAGGTAGGGATCAGCATCCAAATGGAACGGTCCGGTATTGTAATAAGCTCGATAAAGGATAAGGTCAAAAACACGGCCATAGGATCGTTTGTTCCTGATTCGGCTTCAAGGGTAGCCCCCATTTTTGCCTTAATGTTCCGTTCTTTAAGTGCTGCAAAAACTGCAGCTGCATCGGTTGAGCCGACAATAGCCCCGAGGAGCAGACCTTCAAGCAAAGTTAAATCAAAAATCAGGTATGCTGTGTATCCAATAATCCCTGAAGTAAATAAGACTCCAAGTGTAGCCAGCGATAATGAAGGGAGAGCAACTGAGCGTACCGTTGCCCATTTCGTATGAAGACCCCCTTCAAAAAGGATAATCACAAGGGCGAACACACCGATCAGCTGAGCCGTACCGGCATCATCAAAGTACACGATTCCGAGGCCATCGCTCCCAACTAGCATTCCTACAATGATAAACAGAATAAGAGCAGGGACACCCCACCGGTTCGAAAATTTTGCAGCCAGAATACCGCTAAAAAGCAAAAAAGCAGCGAGAAGTAAAAAAGCATCAGTTCCAAAAGCATTAAAAAACATAGTTGTAGTATGATTCTCCTTTGTGATTATTAATAGATTAAATTATTAAAACAGCTGCGGCGAACCGGAGAATATATTATGTGTAGCTGGATTGATAGTAAACCGCTAAGGTGAATTCTGAGTTTTCCTTAACCCGAGGGTTTTTAAAATTTTCTGATGAAAATACTTGAGTATACATAAAGGGATCAGGAAAGTGGAATAGAGGCTTGGGATCTTTCGGGAGTGGAAGAGAAACCTTTTGATTCACAAGGACAGAGTGATCAGCCAGCGTACGCACAGCTGAAAGGGTTTCATCTGTTTGTGAGCTGGACGTTAACCATTTTATTTTTTCATTAGGATAAGTGATCGAGGAAAAACAGATCAACAGCATCCCAATCATAATCACAAGTGTTCGGATATTTCTTCCCTCCCTTACATAGTCTCCATTTTCTATTATATCAATTCGAGAAGAATGAAGAAATTAAAGAGTCTTCTCTATCTGCAAATAATTTAAGCGGAAGCAACAGAAAAAGGCGTCCCCCGACGCCTTTTTTGGTGCACTTTTTCAGTGTAAGGAGGTAAATCGCGGGTAAATTTAAAGAGTCACGGGTAAGCTTTTAAAATCGCGGCTAAATCCCTAGATAGCGGCCAATTCACCAAAATCGCGGCTAAATCCCTAAAGTCGCGGCAAACAACACTTCCTCAAGCCCCCACTATCTTAGCTTTGTTCTTGCTCAATGTCTTCTGCCTCTGAAGTCTGCACAATCCGCCAGGGATGGGAATAGACGTTAAACGATTCGCCGCGGATAAACCCTACAGTCGTAATATTTAAGTCTTCTGCAAGCTCAATGGCTAAATTAGTGGGGGCCGATTTTGAGAGCACGATACCGATACCGATTTTAGCAGCCTTAAGCAGTACCTCAGATGATATTCGACCACTGAACACCAGCACTTTATTTCGTACAGGAATTTCGTTCATCAAACTGTAACCAAACAGCTTATCCAGAGCATTATGCCTTCCGATATCAGCTCGGTCTACAATCAATTCCTTCTCGTCACATAAGGCGGCATTATGGACGCCCCCGGTGTTTTTAAAGAGCTGGCTGTTGGACTGCATTTTTCTCATCAGCTGAATGCACTCTTCTGCTTCCAAAGTTGTCTTAGACATGGAAGTTTTCGCTGTCCGGGCATCATTTTGAAAATAAAACTGCCGGCTTTTCCCGCAGCACGATCCAATAAAGCGCTTGGAAAACTGCTGCTGGTCCGTTTTTATTTTGGAATGAAGCTTCACGTAAGCAGTGCCCTGCTCTTGATCAATTTCAAGGCCCGCGATCTCTTTTTTAAAAAGGATCACTCCTTCTGAGGCAAGAAAACCGATGATCAACTCATCTAGATGAGTGGGAGAGCAGACCATCGTGGCAAATTCTTCACCGTTGATATATATGGTAATGGGATATTCAATTGCGATTTCATCTTCGACTTGCTGCCATTCTCCCTTTACATATTTCGTAATGGATCGGCTTACACTCATATTTTGATCCATGGTTACACACCTAATTTCTAATCATTTTGTATCAATTGTAAGCCTGATTTTCACTAAAAAACAAGTGCCATGCATTGACAATTTCCTATTGCCAGGTTAAACGATTTCATGCTATTCTTTATTAGAATTCATAAAGTTGTAACAAGTTTGATGCGAGTCAGCGACCCTGACGCCGGTTAAACGACAAACACATGATACGGCTGTTGGGCCAATAGTAGCGAATCCTGCTATGTACTAACCGCTCATCTTTCTAGTGAAGAGAAACCCTATTTGGCATTCTCTTTTTTAGGAAGCTGTGCGGTTTTTTTATGTGTGGAGTCATGTCTCACCCTTCAAAGAGAAGCTGCCAGACTTCTATAGGAAAAGCAAAACTTGCTGTCTTCTTAAAAACTGCTTCTTTTTATGTATAAGGGTGTTAAAGGCTTCCAACAGCCAGAAAAAAAGGAAGTGGACAATGTGCAAAAAGTGAAAAACAGGTGGCTGATTGCTGCTTCAGCCGTAGGTATCCACCTGTCGATTGGCTCTGTTTATGCGTGGAGTAACTTCACGACACCATTAGTCGAGCAGTACGGCTGGTCATCAAGTCAGGTACAGTTTACGTTTAGTTTGGCCATTTTATTTCTAGGCTTATCTGCTGCGTTTCTCGGGCATTTTGTGGAAAAATACGGTCCCAGAAAAGCAGGGCTGCTTGCGGCTGCCTTTTTCGGTGTTGGTATGTTTGGAGCAGGAATCGGGGTTGATCTTAGTTCACTGCCGCTTTTGTATATATTCTACGGCGTACTTGGCGGGATCGGGCTGGGTGTTGGTTACATTGCTCCTGTTTCTACACTCGTCAAATGGTTTCCTGACCGCCGCGGCCTTGCGACAGGTCTTGCCATTATGGGCTTTGGATTTGCGGCAACGATCAGCAGTCCGATTATGAATTCACTCATTGGAACTGTCGGGATCGCGAACACTTTTTACATACTTGGAGTTTCTTATTTCGTGATCATGATAGCTTCCTCTTTGTATTTAGAAAAGCCGCCAGAAGGCTGGATGCCAAAGGGAATGAAAGAAAAGCAGGCAGCCGGAACGCAGAGTGTTAAAGAAGATTTAGCACAGCTGACCGCCAATCAGGCTGTGAAAACACCTCGTTTTTACTATTTGTGGCTCATGCTTTTTATTAATGTTACTTGCGGAATCGCTATTCTTTCGGCAGCGAAGCCGCTGGCTGAAGAAAGTATCGGGCTTTCCTCTATAGAAGCTGCCGCTCTCGTCGGAGTTTTAGGGATTTTTAACGGTCTCGGAAGAATCGGCTGGGCATCGATTTCTGATTACATGGGCAGAACGAACACGTACACGACGTTTTTTGCAATTCAAATTGTATTATTTGCTGTTCTGCCTTTAACGTCACATGTTATATTGTTTCAAGTAATGCTTGCGATCGTGTACACTTGTTATGGTGGAGGTTTTGCCTCTATACCGGCTTACATCGGCGACCTTTTCGGCACGAAACAGCTGGGAGCGATCCATGGCTACATTTTAACAGCGTGGGCTGCAGCAGGCCTCGTCGGTCCAATGTTTGCAGCCTGGATTAAAGATACAACAGGAAGTTATGGAGGAAGCTTAACGTTCTTCTCCGGCTTGTTCGCCGTTGCGTTAGTCATTACCTTCCTGATGAGAAAAGACATTAAGAAGATCCAGTCACAGAATATCGAAAAGAAAGCTACGGCATAGTTTCCAATAAGCAGGAGGAATTGCATCGTGAATAAATACGAAGCAGAATTCAGTAATCTTGTCCGTGCTTTTCGCAAGAAGCATATGGGAAAAGGACCAAGACAAATCACTACGACTTTTTGCAAAAACTGGGCGATCTGCGAGATGGAAGGAAACTTATCTCCTGTAGAAAAATTCATCGCAGAAGCCGACCAGGGAAAGCAGATGCTGAGGGCGGCACGGACGGAAATGGTTAAGGAAATGTACCGTAAACACCGTCCCGTGGAAATGGAAGAGCTCTTAGGCAGCCCGCTTGTTGATTTGTTTGTTGATATTGATATAGAAAAAGACTTCGGCATGTCGATCTTTATTTTCGATAAGAACCTCGAAGAAGAACTTAAGAAATAAGGTTAGGCACTTGGCAGCGAACCTGCTAAAGACTCAACCACCGCAAAATGAGTTCCTTAATTTGGGACAACCATTTGCGGTGGTTTTTTATATAATAGAATCAAGGAGATGAACGAAAATGGGGAAAACCAAACACCAAGGACCGATTAAAATATCAAAGAAACCGGCGCCTGAGCATTGGGTCAGTCCCGTACCATTCGGCTTAGGAAAAGTAAAGCCGAAGCATATTAGAGACACGATGAAAATCATGTGGGAAAACAAAGATAACATCAATTATGCAAAAAACATTCTGACAAAAGGTGTTTGTGACGGCTGCGCTCTTGGTGTATCAGGCCTTCAGGATCAGACACTGAAAGGACCGCACATTTGCACGACCCGCCTGAACGTCTTAAGGCTGAGTACGATGCCTGCTATGCAGGAAGACATTCTTCATGCCGATATTAATGAATTGAAAAAATACTCAAGCAAAGAGCTGCGCCAGCTGGGCAGGATTCCATACCCATTGATCCGCCGCAAAGGAGAAAATAAATTTTCCCGAATCAGCTGGGATGACGCGATGGACATGATCGCTGATAAAATAAGAAAGCTGAATCCAAAGCAGTACGGTTTTTACTTAACATCCCGCGGGATTACTAATGAATCGTACTATACAGCCGCCAAGGTATCACGTTTTCTTGGCACAAATCATGTGGACAATGCTTCACGTATCTGTCACTCGCCCTCTAAGACAGCCTTAAAACGTTCGGTTGGTATCGGAGCGAGCAGTGCCAACTATCAGGACTGGATTGGAACAGATGTCCTCGTGTTCTGGGGTTCTGTTGCCTCCAACAGTTCACCGGTATCTACGAAATATATGCTGGCTGCCAAGAAAAAAGGGACGAAGATCATCGTCATCAATCCATACAAAGAGCCGGCAATGGATAAATACTGGGTCCCGTCCAACGCCGAGTCCGCGCTGTTTGGTACAAAAATCGCTGATGACTTTTATCAGGTGAATATCGGTGGAGACATCGCGCTTATGCACGGTATTATGAAGCACTGGTTTGAGATGGAGGAAAGCAAACACGGTTCTGCGATCAATCATTCATTTGTGAAAGAGCATGTTAACAACTACGAGATCTTAAAAGCGAAAATCGACGAGCAGACGTGGGAAGAAATCGTTACATCATCCGGAGTAGAAAAAGAAAGAATCATCGAGCTGGCTGAGCTGTTAGCCAACAGTAAAAATGCCGTCTACGCATGGGCACTTGGCTTAACGATGCACTCGTTTGCAACAGATAACATATCACAGGTTGCCAATCTGGCTTTGCTTCGTGGACATTTAGGCAGAAAGCATGCAGGGCTCATGCCTTTTCGCGGCCACTCAAGCGTGCAGGGCTCCGGTGAAATGGGAGCAGATCCATTCGTACTGCCTGGCGGCGGCTGGGATCCAAAAAATATGGAGCGGATTCAGGATCTTTGGAAATTTGAACTTCCTAAATGGCAGGGCGATATTGTCGGTGTGTCATTAGAAAATGCCGCATTGCCCGATGATCATGAACGTAAAATGAAGCTCTATTATATGAGCGGCGGGAATTTCCTTGAAACAATGCCGAACCCGGATTTTATTGAACAGGCACTGTCTCAACTGGACATCCGTGTACATCAGGACATTATCTTTAACACGTCTACACTTGTGGAAGCTAAGGAAGCCGTTATCGTACTGCCGGCCAAAACCCGCTTCGAGCAGGAAGGCGGAGGAACATCTACTTCAACGGAGCGTATGGTTTACTATTCACCAGAAATCGAAGGAAACAGACAGGAAGTCGAAGAAGCCCGTGCCGAGTGGAAAATTTACATCGATCTAGCGAAGCGCGTGAAACCAGAAACCGCTCATCTTGTAGACTTCAAGAGCGGTCAGGAAATCCGCGATGAGATTGCTTTAGCCAATCCGGATTATGATGGCATTCAGCATTTGAAAAAACAAGGTGATGTCTTTCAATGGGGAGGAGCATGGCTTTGTGAAGGGGGAGTCTGTCCGACACCAGACGGCCGCGGGAACTTAATTCCAATTGATATCCCGAACCTCAACAAGCCGGAAGGAACCTTCTACATTACAACACGCCGGGGCAAACAGTTTAACTCGATGGTCTATAAGGAAACAGACCCGTTCAACGCGTTCGGCCGTTATGACGTATTAATGAATGAAGAAGACGGAATAGAACATAACATTACTGATGGTGAACATGTTGTCGTATATAATCAGCACGGTACCTTCCAGGGAAAAGCGCGGTTTGCTGATATTGCAAGAGGAAATATCGGTCTTTACTTTCCTGAAGGTAACTTCCTTATACCTAAGGGAGTCTACGACGTGCCGTCCGGGATTCCGGAATATAATGTAGCGGCAAAAGTAGAAAAAGCTGAAAGGTATAATGCGAGAAAAGATGTGAAGTATGTAGAGAAGGAAATAGAGGATTTACAGACTGTAGCAGATTAAAAAAGTATAGGAAATATTAAAAAGTCACCCATCAGCTAAAGAGTTGATGGGTGACTTTTTCTAAAACCAATAGCAGCCAAATGCTATGAATAAAATCGTGAGACTAATAATCTTCATCCAAATAGGAATATTATCATTTTCCGATTGATTCACTTCATTTTCCTTCTGCTCTACCTGTGTCTGATAGTTTGGACTGCAGCATCCCATCAGGCCGTCGGCTTCAGCTCTTCCTCAAGAGGAATATTCTGACTTAATCCCCTGCGTGCAGCAATGAAGAAGGCTGTTACGATACCTGCTGTAATAATGGCGGCAGCAATATACGATACGTTTATCGGTAAGTTTAATCCGATCGGTGCATTAAGAATATAAGTGAAAGTCGCCATCGTCATAAATGTTGCTGGAATCGCAGCGATCCAGTAATTTTTTCTTGATAGGAATAAGTACATGGCTCCTACCCATAAGGCAATAACAGCGGTTGACTGGTTTGCCCAGGAGAAATATCTCCACAGTAATGTGAAATCAACACGTGTCAGCACGAAGGAAATGACAAACAGCGGCAGGGCAATCCAAATCCGGCTGGCAATTTTCTTCTGAGAAACCTTAATATAATCAGCAATAATCATACGGGCGCTTCGGAACGCTGTGTCTCCGGAAGTAATCGGAAGGACAATAACACCAAGCACAGCAAGTGTTCCACCTACAGCACCAAGCATGGCAATAGATACTTCGCTTACAACAGCAGCAGGGCCACCATTAGCAAGTATTTCATTAAGACCTGCAGATCCGTTAAATACGCTCATAGCTGCGGCTGCCCAGATCATCGCGATAATTCCTTCTGCAATCATCATGCCGTAGAAAATGCGGCGGCCTTGTTTTTCTTTCTGAGTCGTTCTTGAGATAATGGGTGTTTGTGTTGCATGGAAACCAGATAAAGCTCCACAGGAAATCGTTAAAAACAACAGCGGGAATATTGGTGCATTATCCGGGTGCATGTTCGTTAGGCTGAGCTCTGGAATAGGAGCGCCTGTAATAACTAGAGAAGCTCCGACACCAATCGCACTGATTAAAAGCAGGGCTCCAAAAATCGGGTAGAAGCGGCCGATGATTTTATCAATGGGAAGCATAGTAGCCAGCAGGTAATAAATGAAAATCGCTGCGATAATAATCGGCAGGGACAGCCAGCTGCTCGTCATATTGTGCAGCAGATCAGCAGGTGCAGTAACAAAGACAGTCCCTACTAGTACTAGCAATAAAATTGCAAATGCGTTCACGACGTGCTTCATTACTTTTCCTAAGAACTTACCGGCAAGCTCAGGAAGGTGAGCACCACGGTTACGAATAGAAATCATACCCGTCAAATAATCATGAACGGCCCCGGCGAAGATACAGCCAAACACAATCCACAAAAAGGCGACAGGCCCATAAAGAGCTCCTAAAATTGGACCAAAAATAGGTCCGACTCCGGCGATGTTCAATAACTGAATCAATGAATTCTTCTTTTCTCCCATCGGCAGATAATCCACACCGTCACCGTGCGTATAAGCCGGTGTCTGGCGGTCTGTATTTATACCAAACGTTTTTTCAACATATTTACCGTACGTAAAATAACCTGCAATTAAAAGGGCAATACTCGCTAGAAACGTAATCACAACAGCTTCCTCCTTATAATGTCTGTAATCGCTTACAGTGATCGTAACAAAAGAGCGCTTACATTTGACGGATTATGTTTAACATGTCGAATTTTCAGACTGACATGTAAAAAAACCGCCCTCAAATTAGGAGCGGTTTTACAATTCAAGCTGTTTTCTTAATCCTTTTACATAATTGCGGCTTACTGAAAGCTTATCTTTCAAACCACGAAGCTCAAGTTGATAGGCTCCGTTAAACCAAGGAGTTAAACGATCAACATAATCGAGATTAACGAGATAGCTTTTGTGAATGCGAAAAAAGGAAAAAGCCTTCAGACGTTCTTCCACTTCTTTTAAAGTCGACTTTGTTCCATACACATGATCCTTCTCAACGATTTTCGTAAGTCTTTCTTCGCGGTAAACGTAAAGGATATCCGCCGGGTTGAGGTAATGAATCTCATCATCTCCCTCAATAGCCAGTCTGGAAGGCCGGGAAGCTGTTTCTTCGGCCGGCTGCAGTTTTTTCTCTAAGCGGGTGATCGCATCACCCAGCTGTTCTTCATCAAACGGTTTGAGTAAATAATCAACGGCTTCATGCCGAAAAGCTTCCACTGCAAAATCCGGATAGGCAGTCGCAAAGACAATTGCCGGCACTTTTTTTAATTCCTGCAAAGATTTTGCAACTTCCATGCCATTCATTTTTGGCATTTCCACATCTAAAAAAATGACATCCGGCTGGAGCTGAATGGCTTTCATAATAGCTGTTTCTCCAGAATCAGCTTCTCCAGCAATATCTATGGAATCATAAGCTTTGAGCAAAAAGATTAGCTCTTCCCGGCTAAAGCGTTCATCATCGACGATCAGTGCTTTTATCGAACCCATTTTAAGCGGATACCTCCTTTCCTTTATGAGGAATAACAAATGAAATCGTTGTGCCGTTTCCAAGCCGACTCTCAATGTGGAGCTTCGATTTTTCCCCATGCATATGCTCTAACCGTTTATTTACATTTACAAGGCCGAGTCCTGTTCCTTTTTCAGACGGGACTTCTTTATCACCAAGTGAAGCCAGGCGCTCAGAGGTAATCCCGCTGCCATTATCCTGTACAGTAATTCTTACATTCTCTCCTATATCCCGGATTTGAATTGTGATTTCACAGTTCTCATCCTGATCTTTGATTCCATGCTTAATGCAGTTCTCAACGAGAGGCTGCAGCGTGAGAGGCGCAATTTTTACAGTTAGAGCAGATTCATCCACATCGTAATGAACCTTCAGTTTATCGACAAACCTTGTTTCTTCAATCATCAAGTAGGATTTCACATGCTTTAGTTCTTCTCGAAGGGATGTCCACGTTTTTGTAGTGGCTCCCAGGTTCTGACGGAAGAAATTTGATAAGGCGATCAACAGCGAACGAGCCCGATCCGGCTCTGTGCGAGTTAACGACACGATGACATTTAACGAATTAAATAAAAAGTGGGGGTTCACTTGAGCCTGCAGTGCTTTCACTTCAGCTTCTCTTGCCAGCTCCTGCGCTTTTTCGGCTTCTGCAATTTCAAGCTGCTGTCCAAGCAGAGCGCTCAGTCCCTGGATCAGCTCTAGAAGGACGTTGGAAATTTCTTTTTCAGAGTGTACGTAAAACTTCAGAGTTCCTACAACTTCCTGTCTTTTCTTAAGCGGTGCAATGACGGCGGCACCGAGTGGACAGTCAGGATGGCTGCAATTAATGTCCTCATGCTTAGCGACGATCATTATTCCCTGCTGAATTACTTCTCTTGTAGCATGTGTCTGAATCTCTTCCCCAGCTTTATGATGATCATCAGCCTGTCCGACATGGGCAAGAATCCGTTCCTGATTCGTCATCGAAATGGCGCTTACCTGAACTTCGTTATAGATGATCTGGCACGCTTTTTGAGCTGAATCTTTCGTCAATCCTTTTCTTAAATAAGCGACCGTTGACTCAGCCAGCTTCAGCGCTTTTTGTGCCTGCAGTGCACCCGCTTTTTCTTCTTCATTTAAAACATTTCTAATAATCAGCAGAAAAAGGGCAGATCCTACACCATTGGCAATAATCATCGGCAGCCCGATATCCTGGACAAGGGCCCATGCCCGTGCAAAGGGCTGAGAGACGGCTAATATAATGCCCATCTGTACCGTTTCAGCCAAACCGCCGACGAGTAAAGCGGTCTTCAGCTTCAAAGGTTTATCTTTTTTATGGAAAAAGCCCGCAATTACACCGGCAACGACAGCGGAAAGGCCGCATGCAAATCCTGTGAAGCCTCCGAGCGAGAAGCGGTGAATGCCGGCAATAAGACCGGCACCGATACCGATTCGATAGCCGCCGAATAAGCCTGCTGTTACAATCCCAATTACTCTCGAGTTTGCGATCGCTTCACTTTCCACTAAGTCTGTCGCCCATCGTCCGAATTCCAGGGAGCTTGTATCATAAGTAATGCCTGTATATGTGCCGATAATGCCAAACAGCCCAAAAAATCCAATCGCCATCAGCTGCTGGTCACGATTCAGCGACTTACGGTCGATCAGCTCACGGAAGAAACGGAATCTCGTAATGATAAAAGCCACCGTTACGATAATACCAAGCCGCTCAAGCATCGGAAGAAATAATTCAAACATCTGTCTCGTCCTTTCAAAAAGCCTGATTATTCTTATTGTAGCATGGTTGAAAACGTTTCATACAAACGGAAGAATTCCCCCTGTTTATTACTTAAAACAGGCATGCTATATTGTCACTAAGTGTTAATTTGGAAATTAAAGGAGAAGGAGGAGGAGATTGCGTTATTTTATATTAGGAATTCTTATCGTATTGGTTATTTCCGGTTGTGACTCACAACCGGAAGCGGTAAGAGCGGGAGACCCGGTTATTGAAGAAACAGAAGAAAACGGGGAATACACAATTGAGGGTCATGAAATTTATAAAGAAATAGTAACCCAGGAAGAAATAAAACAGGTAAAAATCCTAATTGATCAATTTGAAAGTATGAATAAATCACCAGAAAAGGTTTCAGCACCGCCTGATTTATTCTTTGAATTATATGAGCCGGAAAATAGTGTATCTATCCATCAATTCTATGTATGGACTAATACTAAAGGCAGAGCGACAGTCAGAAATAGTGACGGAGATTATTACCGGGTAAATGAAGAAGATACAGAAACGTTACTTGAACTACTAAGAAAATGACCAGTCAACTTGTAAACAAGGAGGAATAACATGATGCAAAACCCAGAGGTTCTGATCATCGGGGCAGGTCCAACAGGTCTTATGATGGCAAATCAAATGGAACGGTATGGCATAAGCTATCGGATCATTGATAGAAAGAGTGGGCGTTCAAAGTATTCTAAAGCCTTAGTGATACATTCCAGAACATTGGAAATGATGGGTCTGCTGGGGATGTCCGAAAGTTTTGTTAAGAAAAGCTTTATAACTCCTTCTCTGCACTTTTACTATGAACGGAAAAAGTTATTTGAAATAAGTCTCTCCCATCTTCGTCATCAAACGAAGTTTCCTTTTCTGAGTATAATGCCACAGAGTGAAACTGAAAAACTGTTAGAAGAAGAGTTGGCTAAGGGGCTTGTAGAATGGAAGACCGAACTGATCGATTTCACCCAAACCGTGGACAGGGTAGAGGCTGTAATCAAGAGCGGAGATACAGAGGAAAAGGTGGCCGCCAAATATGTAATCGGTTGTGACGGCGCGCGCAGTACGGTTCGTCATTTTCTCGGTATGCCCTTTGAAGGGAAATCTGAGAATGTTCATGTCATGCTGGGTGATGTAGAAATAGATGATCAAGAATTATCAGGAAATCCGCACTTATTTACAACAGAGAGAGGGCTGCAATTTTTCGCCCCCTTTCAGGATAAATATACTCGCGTCATTGCAATTGATTTTAAGAAACAGGGAGATCACTTTCCAAAAGAAGTCACAATGGAAGAACTGCGGGATACGGTGGACAAAATATATCCAGGCACGCTGAATTTAGAAAACCCGTATTGGCTGTCGGCCTTTTCTGCTTCCCACCGTCACGTTCCTGCCTATCAGGATAATCGGGTCTTTCTAGCTGGAGATGCGGCGCATATTCATAATCCGCTGGGAGGCCAGGGCATGAACGTAGGACTGCAGGATGCTGCCAATTTAGCCTGGAAGATTGCGTATGTGCTGAAATATAATCTTCCTTCTGCACTTTTACATTCCTATCATGAGGAACGCTGGCCTGTAGCTGAAGAAGTAATTCAAAGAACGAACCTATTGCTCAAAGGCATGAGCTTACAAAATAGAAAACTCATTTCTTTAAGAAATAAGGCACTAAAGTTACTGTTTCGTTCGGCTGCTGTTCAAAAAAAGATCGTCGAGAATTTATCACAGCTAAACGTAAACTATCCCCCTGCTTTTGCAAAGAAAAAAGGCAACATCTCAGGGATGCGGGTTCCTGACGTTTCCCTATACAATCTGACAAAAAAAGAAACAAACCTCTACAGCTATCTTCAAAGCGGGGAATGCCTGCTTCTTATTTATACAGAGGAGACTGCTCTGCCTAAGATGATGGAACAGGTGAACAGGTCGATCCACTCCTTTCGTGAGAAAGCAGGTCCTTTTCTCATGCCGCTTTTCGTTGTCCCTAACGATCTGTCAGGAAATCGAGAAGATTCAGGCCGAGTGTTAATCGACGGGAAAGGGGAAATGAAACAAACCTTTGGCCTTCAAACAGGAGATCTTATCGTAATAAGGCCAGATGCCTATACACTGATCCATACTAATAAAGGACATACAGCCATGAAAAGCCTAATAGATTATTTAAGGAACTAATGGTAGCTTCATCTTTTTTACCTTAATACTTTTGATTCATTCATTGATTTAGAGATTTAGTTTTTACAGGGTGTGGTAAAAGTACTTATGTACGTACATTTATCCAAAAGGAGGCGGTGAAAGTGGAAGAAACAAAAGTCGAAGAGCAAAAGAGCACAATGCCACGTATCGGCGACCAAGCGCCGGACTTTGAAGCAGCCACTAGTCAAGGGAATATCAGGCTGCGAGACTACCAGGGGAAATGGTTAGTATTATTCTCGCATCCATCAGACTTTACACCTGTTTGTACGACAGAGTTTGTCGGGTTTCAAGAGATTTATCCTGAACTGAAAAAGCTAAACACAGAACTTCTCGGATTGAGTGTCGACAGCGTACCTTCTCACATTGCCTGGATCCGCAGTATTGAAGAGAACTTTCATACGAACATTGAATTTCCTGTCATTGCAGACCTGGATAAAGCAGTCGCTACAAAATATGGAATGATTATGCCGGGAGAAAGCCAGGTAGAAACAAGCCGGGCAGTTTTCGTAATCGATGATAAGAAAAAAATCCGATCCATTATCTATTATCCACTGACAACTGGAAGAAATATGAACGAAATTTTAAGACTTGTTAAAGCCCTGCAAACAACAGATGAACATGGTGTTGCCACTCCTGCAAACTGGCAGGAAGGGGATCAAGCTGTTCTTTCACCACCAAAGTCACAGGAAGAAGCAGCTCAAAGAGCCCAGGAAGAGGGCATCGACTATATAGACTGGTATATATCTAAAAAGAATATTTAAATATTTTAAAAGGCTATCTTACATTAGATAGTCTTTTTTTATTGCAAATACAACAAAAATCAATTAACATTACATTATGTTGCATTTACAACAAAATAAGGAGTTCAATTATGAAAGAGATACTTCGTGAAATCGGCATGATCGCAAGAGCATTAGACACTATAAGTAATATAGAATTTAAAGAATACCACCTTACAAAAGGCCAATATTTGTACCTTGTCCGCATATATGAAAATCCAGGAATCATTCAAGAAAAATTAGCTGAAATGATCAAAGTTGATCGAACTACAGCTGCCCGTGCTATAAAAAAGCTGGAAATGAACGGCTTTATTGAAAAGAAAGAAGATGATCATAACAAAAAGATAAAAAAACTTTTTCCAACAGAGAAAGGGGAAAATATCTATCCCTTTATAAAAAGAGAAAACGATTACTCCAATACAGTGGCCTTAAAAGGGTTTTCCGAACATGAAGCAGATACTCTTTCCAGTCTGCTTGTAAGAGTACGAAAGAATGTAGAAAAAGACTGGGAATCTGTGAAAAAAGGAAATAAAAGAAATTATTAGATAAGGAGAGGTATAGTGGAAATGACGATAACTCTGCAAAAATGTACGCTGGAGGATTCACAAACACTTCAAGAAATCAGTTCCCAGACATTTTATGAAACCTTTAAAGATCAGAATTCGCCTGAACACATGAAAGCGTACTTGGATAAGGCTTTTAGTTTAACTCAAGTTGAAAAAGAACTAACGAACAAGTCTTCTCAATTCTTTTTAGTATATTATGAACAAGAAGCCGCCGGGTATTTAAAAGTCAATACCAATGACGCTCAGTCGGAAGATATGGGAGAAGACTCACTTGAAATACAGAGGATTTACATCATAGAGAAATTTCAAAAAAACGGAATTGGCAAATATCTGTTTAATAAAGCGATGGAAATGGCTCGGGAAGATAATAAAAAGAAAATCTGGCTTGGTGTTTGGGAGAAAAATGAAAAGGCTATCGCCTTTTATAAGAAATTAGGGTTTGAGCAAGCAGGAGCTCATTCTTTTTATATGGGAGATGATAAGCAAACAGATCTCATAATGATCAAAAGTCTCTAGATACTTTTTAAGGGGGATGTTTATGTACATACCAAGACATTTTAAAATGGAGAATGAAGAAGAAATAGACGATTTTATCGAAAATAACGGATTTGCCATATTATTTTCACAACATGAAGGAGACCCCTGTGCTACTCATCTTCCTCTGAAGTTAAATAAGTCGGAGAATGCTTTGTACGGTCACTTTGCACGTGCCAACAAACAATGGAAGGATGCTGAAAACCAGCAGGTCCTTGCCGTATTTCAAGGCCCTCACTGCTATATCTCACCAACGTGGTACGAGACAACTAAGGCCGTCCCTACGTGGAACTATGTGACTGTTCACGTATATGGAAAACTAGAGCTTATCGAAGATAGTAAGGTAATCTATGAATCACTGAATGACCTGGTAACACAATATGAAGCTTCAGGTAGTACATATCATTTAAGTGATCTGGAGCCTGGCTTTATTGAAGGAATGAGCAAAGGAATTGCAGCGTTCAAAATAAAAATAGATAAGATAGAAGGAAAAGCTAAATTAAGTCAAAATCATTCTGATGAACGGCAGAAATTAGTTGTTGAGAACCTGGAGAAGACTTCTAACCAAGATAATTTGCAAATAGCGCAGCTTATGAAGAGAAATTTGAAGTAATATAATAAGGGTAAATATTTAAATAAAGGGCGGGCACGCTTACGTGGTCGGCCTCTTTCTTATTATCCAGATGAGAAATACTAGAATTATATTATTTTTTTGATGTTATCCTACTGTTGCAGTAGTGAAATTATAAATACATAATTTAGGTGATTTCCATTGGAACTTAAACAAATATTAAGTGGAACAGCAACGATTCTTACATTTATCGGATTTCTTCCTTATATCTTGGGGACACTTCGCGGTTCAATTAAACCGCATTACTTCTCATGGGTCATCTGGTCGATTGTTACAATTATCGTCTTCTTTGCTCAAATTCAGGGTGGTGGAGGCCTGGGGGCATGGCCCATTGGTATATCTGGGATTATTACTGTAGTCGTCGCGATATTAGCATACAGTAGGAATACTGAAATAGAGATTACTCTGTATGATTGGATGTTTCTCCTGCTAACTTTGTCCGCTCTGCCTTTCTGGTATTTCACCTCGAACCCTTTTTGGGCTGTTCTCCTGTTAACGACTGTGGAATTGCTTGGTTTCGGCCCCACTTTAACTAAAGCCTATCAACGACCATGGGAAGAAAACGTCACATTTTTTGTCCTCTTTATGATTAGGAATGCTTTGGCCATAACAGCACTTGAACGTTTTACTTGGACAACCGTTATGTTTCCTGCTTTTGGAGCTGCCTCCTGTCTCATTCTTATTTCAACCATCCTGATTCGAAGAGCCAGTTTGACCTCAAGCTAAGTGTGAAATTTCGGTTAAGAAACTAAGCTGAATAAATGATATGGGTTTGATTTATTACAAATGGGAGCGTAACTAATACCTTGTAATCCCATTGTTACGGTGTAATCCCACATAGTACCGAAAAATGTCATAATTAGAACTCCTGCTGCAAATTCCACATGCTAGGGTTTCTTTTACTTTCTTTGAAAGCACATAAAAGTTAAATCGTATTAAGCAGAGAGTCAGAAGATACCATAGGAGAGGTAACAGCATATACTTAGGATCTATAGGAGAGGATTCCATATGAATCTATTATTATCAGCTACTAGTAAATTTAATATCGGGGATATGATCGCTCAATTGTTTTTCTTCTTTATCCTGGTTTCTATAGTAGTTCTAATTGTTTCATTTATCGTAAGGGCTGGATTTGTTTTCAATGACCAGAGGTTTTTTATATGGATTCTTAATGGTCGGATTATTTGTTTTGGTGGGTGGTTCTTTATTATACGGTGTTTTATTTCTTAAGAATTTATTGTTTTAAAAGGAGTTTTTTTCGCGGAAGCTTCAACATCTCTGGAAGCGTTGAAAATATCAGTGAAAAGATAAATAAATTGGATGTCTTTATAAGCCGTGTATAACGTTTAGACATGTAAGTTTAAACAAGGGAATCCCACTAGGAAGGAGTCAAATATGTTAGTGAGACTATCGTTTATTTTGGGAGCTTTATCTATTCCTGTTTCTATACTGTTAAATAAAGAAGCATCCGGAATAATAGCTGCACTGTTTTTTATGTTTTTAGGTGCTTATTTCACTAAACCCCGATTTAAAGGAAAACGCCAATAAGGAATGGAGGGAGTTCTGTATCTTTATTGGCGTTAAGGGTTAATTTCTTCTGGCAAAATAAACACTTGTTACCATTAGTGATAAACAATGTAGGACATATAAAATCGCGATTAAGAAAAATGAAAAGGAAATACCTTCGTAAACAATAACAACGGCCCAGGCAATTAAAAACACAACCAATGTGATGTTCCAGGAACTTGCTTTCGCTTGATTCCTTATTTTTTGCTGACGCTCATCAAACCACCTATTTTTCTTACCAATTCTCTTGTTAATAAAATAAGTAATGATAATAAATGCTACACCGATACCTAATCCGGAAAGGGCAACTAAGGTGTTAAAAAGACTTTCAGTCAATATTTTCATCCCCCTCAAAAATAAATAAATCTTCAATCCTACAATTGAAAATTTGGGCGAGCTTGTGTGCTAAAACAAGTGAAGGTTTATACTTGCCTTTTTCAAGCGAAATCACTGTTTGTCTGGACACATTTAATTTGAGGGATAATTCTTCTTGAGTAATGTCCATAAAATTACGCTTCTCCCTGATGAAATTTTTCATTTGTCCTCCCTCATTAATGTAAAGTTAGCTATACGTAAAGCTTACTTTACTTTGAGTGCGATGTCAATTGAATATTTTGCAATAATTTCTTTGACAAACTTGGCGATTTTTTATTGAGTTAACTGTAAGTATATGGAACGATAGAAGGAGAATGGCTTTTTGACCACTCTGGATGATCTTTATGAAAAAGAAAGGGTTCTTTAGGGAGGGATAAGAAACTGAGTAAATATGCGAAAAAATCAGTTGTTATAGGGATCATCACTTTCTTATTATGTGTGATCTTCTTTTTAACCATTTCTTCACCCTCTCCATTTATAGGCGGAGGTGGTTGCTTTTATTATCTTCGAAATTAGCTTTTATCACTTTTATGGTCGAGAAAAAATAAACAACTGTTGAATTTAGTCTAGCAGTTACAAGTGTAGGGGGATAAAGAAATGCCAGGCCTTGAGTCTATGGTTGATTTTAAAAAATTATTAAGTATTGAGCTTCAAATTTAAACGAACTAAATAACCAATTAAGATCTTCCTTTGTAACAGAATCATTGATTGTAGAGGGAGAAATGAACCTTAAGGAATCCGATTTTAATGCAGAAAAGAGCCCTCTTGGTAATTCTTTGTGGAGTTATGAACAAGAGCCCAAAACGGATATAAGCAATAAAGAACTTATAAACGTTACATCTTGTATTTATTTACGAGAAGTCAAGCTTACTCCCATTTCTAATCTAAATGCTCCTATGTTTTTGGAAGAGTTTATACTTTTCTCTGATCACATTTTAGGAATTACATTATTAAAATAAGCGGTTTAGTAATACAACGGATTTTATGAAAGGCTGTCATTTACATGATAATTAAGGACAAGATTTATGGTGAGTTTGAAGTAGAAAAGGTACTGGAAGAGTTAATACATAGCAAACCTGTTCAACGACTAAAAGGAATTCATCAGGGAGGCGCAAGCTATCTTGTTAATAACCAATGGAACGTCACAAGATACGATCATTCCATCGGTGTTATGCTTTTAATCAGGAAGCTGGGAGGCTCTGTTGAAGAGCAGATTGCGGGATTGCTGCACGATGTATCCCATACTGCTTTTTCCCATGTTGTTGATTATGTATTTAAAAATAAAAACGAAGATTACCATGAAATGATTTATAGTTCTGTAATTTTTAAATCTGAAATACCTGAGATATTAGCCAAATTTGGTTACCATTACGAAGATATACTATTAGATGATTCGAAATGGACGCTGCTTGAACAGCCGGCACCTGAACTGTGTGCAGACCGCGTTGATTATACATTAAGAGATATGTTTGAATATGGCCAGATTTCGCTGCATGAGGGAGCCGCTTTTTTAAAGCAAGTAGTCGTGGTGGAAGGGAAAATGTATCTCAAAGATCTTGAAGCAGCCCAATGGTTTGTCAGCACCTATTATAAAGAAGTGATCGACTTCTTTATGGATCCCCTCAATGTATATGGAAATGATGTGTTAGCGCAGACGTTAAAACTTGCTCTGGATAAAGAAATCTTAACACATGATGACTTTCTTGGAGAAGATGAAGCGGTGATTGAAAAGCTAACAGCTGTGAATGATCAAGAAATCCAAGCCCATTTAAGACGTCTTCATCAACAGGTAAGGGCAATCGAAAACGAAAAAGATTATGATATTTACCGAAAAGGCAAGGTTCGCTTAATCAATCCGTCAGTTTTTAATGGGGAAACTTTAGTGAAAGCTTCTCAGCTCTCTAATGAAGTAAAGAAAATGAATGAAGCGGCATATGCAAAATCAATGAAAGGCAGTTATATAAAAGTATTATTCTTTTAAACCGCTTGTTTACTGGGAAAATATTTAGTGTGTAAAAAGTAATATTCAACATGGTTTTGAAAAGAAGAGGTGATCATCAATGATGAAGCAAAAAATAACAACTTTTGTTTTAATTGGAGGCTTTGCAGGGGCAGCAACGGATGGAGTCATGATAGGAGTGGGCGCATCAGCACTTGTATTTATCGGCTATCAGCTTGAAAAACAATTAGAGAAAGAATAATTAAGAGAGGAGTCGAAGAACCATAAATGAAGCGACTATTCAATTAGAATAGTCGTTTTTTTATTATCGTAATTTCGTGTGTGAAAAAGTAAATAGGGAATATTCTGAAAACAATTGACAAACTTACTACATAAGTAGTAAAGTAATTTATGGAATATATATACTACTTAAGTAGTAAAAGGAGAAACGTATGAATGAAATTGTAGGAACATTAAAAGAATTTGGGTTGACGGAGTATGAGGCAAAGATCTATGTCTCTCTCCTTAGCAATCAACCATCCAACGGCAATAATATTGCGAAGTTATCAGGGGTTCCGGCTCCAAAAGTATATGGAGCTTTGCAAAAAATGAAAGAACAAGGACTGGTTTTTACAGTTTCTGGGGGGAAGAATGGAAAACAGGTGCGTTACAGTCCTCTTCCGTATAAAGATTTATTAAAAACGAAGAAAGACACTTTTATGAACCAGCTTGACTTTTTAGATGATTCACTTGCAGAGGTCTCATCAAACAGTGATGTTGACTGGTCGGAATTGTTCATGGTAGAGGGATATGAGTCTTCCATGGAAGTAGTAAAGACTGCTATTGAAGAATGTCATTCACAAATCATTTTAAGCTGCTGGAAAAGGGAGCTTAATGGATTGAAAGATCTTCTTTTAGAAACACACCATCGTGGAGTAAAAGTCGTAACTTTAGTTTTTGACGATAAGCCAGTAGATGTCCCTTGGATCAGTTTCACCCATTTTAAAGAGGGTTTAGCTCTGGAGCGCCATAATGGAGAATTTTCACTCGTAGTTGACAATCGGAAGGCCATTTTGCTTCAGTCCCTGGAGAATTCACCTCACTCCGTGGTATCGAGTCATCCTGTTATGGTTTCAACGACGCGGAATTATATAAGGCATGACATTTATGTCAATCGAATGATCAATGATTTTGAGAAAACAATTACTGAACACTATGGTACTGAATTAGAAAATTTGATTGCAGATTTTTAATTGAACGGAGATAAAGTAGGGATCAATCATTTGGTCCCACTTTCTTCATAGATTTTGAAAGCGCTTTATAATTCTAAATTATTATTGGGAGGAATTTAGCATGGAAAAATTAATAATCACAGTAGCACCAACGGGGGCACAGACCACTCGTGAGCATACACCTTACGTGCCATTAACACCTAAGGAGATTGCAGATTCGATTTATGAGTCATGGAAAGCGGGAGCAGCTATTGGTCATGTTCATGTAAGGGATATTATGGGTGAAAATACAATGGATCTAAAGGTTTACCAGGAAGTAATTGATCGTGTACAAGAAAAGTGTGACATCATTCTTAACTTAACAACCGCTGGGGGATTAGAGACGACAGAAGAAGAACGACTGCGTGTATGTGAATTAAACCCGGAAATGGCTACATTTGATGCCGGCTCAATGAACTTTGGGGAAGGGGTTTTTTATAATACACCTAGCTTTTTAGAGAAACTGGCGGAGGAAACACAGAAGCGGAATATTAAACCCGAAATTGAAGCTTTTGACGTAGGGATGATACATAATGCTTTGCGTATAGCCAAAAAAGGGCTGATTGAAGAACCTTTTCATTTTCAATTTGTTTTAGGTATCGCGGGAGGCATGCCGGCTACTCCGAAAAATCTGATGCATATGGTTGAAAGTATTCCAGACGGCTCTACTTGGTCAGCCATTGGAGCAAGCAAGCATCAGTTAACCATTAATACAATGAGTATTTTATTAGGTGGTCATGTAAGAGTAGGAATGGAAGACAGTATATATTTTAGGAAAGGTGAGCTGGCTCAGACAAACGCTCAGTTTGTAACTCGCATTGTAGAGCTGGCCGATACATTAGGCAGAGAAGTAGCTACTCCAGAGGAAGCTAGACAGATTTTAAGTATGCAGCCTAAAAGCGAAAGCATAGGAGGTAGAACATGAGAATAGCAGTTTTGGGAGCAGGATCACTAGGGATAATTATTGGGGCGCTCATAAAGAAAGGCGGTTATAAAGTTGATCTAATCGATATAAATTCGGAGAACGTAGAGGCGTTAAATCAAAATGGAGCAAGGGTGACTGGATTTTTAGAAGAAACTATTCCCGTCTCCGCCATCCACCCGGAACATTTAAGTCATACTTATGACCTTGTCTTTTTACTTACTAAGCAGGTTTATACGGAGGATTCCTTAACAGCCATTCTTCCATTTCTTCATAAGGAAAGCATTGTTTGTACCCTGCAAAACGGTGTTCCTGAAGAAAAGGTGGCCGCTTTAGTTGGCAGTAATAGAACAATGGGCGGAGTTGTTGGATTTGGAGCGACCTGGTCCGGCCCTGGTGTTTCTGAACTAACTACAGAGCTACACATTATGAAAAAATATGCGTTTGATGTTGGGGAACTGGATGGAAAACCAACAGCCCGGGTTCATACAGTGAAAAAAATTCTGGACAAGGTCGGACATTGCGAGATTACGACAAACATTCAAGGGGTGAAGTGGTCTAAATTATTAATGAATGCGACCTTCAGCGGAATGTCAGCAGCACTTGGCTGTACGTTCGGAGATGTATTAAATAATGCAGTGGCTATGAAAAGCTTAGCAAACATTGCTGATGAGACGATTAAGGTCGCTCGTTCACATCACGTTGAACTCGAAAACATGCAGGGGAAAGATTTTAGAACGCTGGAATTGCAATCACAAGAAGATGTGAAAGATAAACTGGAATTCTATCAGGAAGTATGGGGCCCCCATGCAAACCTTAAAGCCAGTATGCTGCAAGATTTAGAGAAGGGCAGGACAACGGAAATCAGCTACATTAACGGTTATATTGCAAAAAAAGGAGAACAGACAGGTATAGAAACTCCCTTTAATGATTTAGTCGTTCAGCTGGTGAAAAAAGCTGAAGAAGAAACCAAACTTCCTGTGTTTAAAGAGAACATAACGAAGTTCGAGCATTTACTAGAATCATATGCAAGCGCCTTCAAGTGAAGGTGATATTCCTAAGAAAGGTGGTGAATGGCATGCTCACTGCATTAATCATCTGGTTGAGTACGATTATATTTTCGCTCACTTTAGGTACATATTTGTGCTATAGAATTGAGCGTCACGGGGTAGAGCGCTGGGGAGCTAAAGGAAGGCTTTTTAAATATAAGTAAGAGGGAGGAGTGATGGAGATGACCTATTTAATTGTGCTCGGTTTGTATGTTGCTTTTATTATTTGGACATCCATCAAAAGTCTAAGACAAGCAGAATCTATGTCTGACTTCACCACCGGCGGCCATCGGATGGGACTGTTATTAGGGATCGGAACAACTACAGCTACATGGGTTAGTGTGGCTTCAGTTATGGGGGTTCCAGGCTATTTATATAGTAATGGCGTATCTGCGATTATTGGCTGGGTTGCTGGATGGTTTTTGGCAACCGCACTCATGCCCTTAGTTGCTTATAAAGTTCGAAGACCAGAAATTCCAGCACGAACCTTTCCAGAATATATTCATATGAGATTTGAACCCTTTCGAAAAGTCAGCCATTTACGCACAATAGTCGGTGCCATTATGTTTATCGGATACTTTTTATTTGTTCATTTACAGGTAGTTGGATTCGGTATTGTCTTCTCTACAATTACAGGGTTTGATTACAAGTATGCGATATTCGCTTTTTTAATTTTTCTGCTCTTCACTAGTATTGGGGGATTCTGGTCTGTTGCAGCAACCGATACGTTAAATACGACATTAATTGTCGTTGGGGTCGTTTTAGGCGGCGGTGCAGTGCTAGCGGCAACTGGAGGCTGGGATACCATCATGAATACAATCTCTACAACGACAAACCCAATAAATATAGGCGGCAGTGACATTCCAGAAGGGTCAATGATATCTCCAGTAGGTACGTTTGGTTTAGGAGCTTTATTTGCCATTTTCATGTCAAATGCTGTAGGCTCGATAGTCTCCCCGCACTGGGTCACAAGAATGCTGGCTCCTAAAAATATTAAAGTTGCTGTTCTTCAAATCATGGGCTCAATACTTGTCTTAACAGTTATTTTTATTCCATTAATTATTATGGGGTTAGGTGCTAAAACCTTAATACCCAGCCTGCCTGCTGGTCAGACAACAGATTATATCATTCCAGTCATTATACAGGAATATACACCTCCTTTAGTGGGAGCTCTAACCTTAGTGGCTTTATGTGCAGCAGCCGTTTCTTCAGCAAACTCCATGCTGTTACATTGTGCGACTTCTGTATATTACGATGTTTATTTAAATATTTTCCCTAAGAAGAATGTTGATGAGAAGAAATTTAATATGAATCTCAGGATTGGGATGTTCGGAATCGCTTTGATTGCAGTTATAAGTGCCATTACTCCACCTTGGTTTTTAGCTATGGGCTTTACTTATGTTTACGGAGGCTTTGGTGCGGTGTTTTTTGCTGTCGTAATTTTAGGGTTATATTGGAAACGAATGAATCGAGCCGCCGCCTATGTGTCCATGCTAATCGGACTCTTTACATATATCGGCGCGCAATTTGCGAGTGCTACCAATCCATTTTTAATTGCTTTAGCTGCCTCTTTATTAGGTGTTTTATTTATAGTCTTTACTACAAAAAGGTCACCTGTGGAAGGCTATGAGCCTTATTTCACAGCAGAAATCAGTCCATCAACTAAACAAACGATTATTAATATACAGAGGAACCAATCTGATCAAAATGTAACAAGTGATGAACAAGAATTCGCAAAGAAAGACGCATGAATAACGTATTGATTTTGTGAGGTGCTTATAATGAGGTTTTCTGGTCAAACGGTTATGATTACTGGGGGCTGTAAAGGTATAGGGTACTCAACAGCCATAAAGTTTTTAAAAGAAGGCGCTAATGTTGTGATTCTCGATTTAAATACACAAGAGACTGAAGCGGCAGTAAGCCGTCTTCGAGAATACGGAGATAAAATAGAGGGTACCGCAGCAGATGTAACCGATCGATCATCAGTAGCTGCCGCTATTCAGTTTACAATCAATCGATTTGGTTCTATAGATGTATTAATTAACAATGCAGGTATCACTCAGGATGCTCAATTATTAAAAATGGAGGAAGAGCAGTGGAACAGCGTGATAGATGTGAACCTCAAAGGTGTCTTTAATATGACACAAGCCGCTGCTTTACAGATGAAAGAACAAAATAGCGGAGTTATATTAAATGCTTCCTCTGTAGTAGGACTTCATGGGAATTTTGGCCAGACAAATTACGCAGCATCTAAATCAGGAGTCATAGGCATGACAAAAACCTGGGCTAAAGAACTGGGACGCTATAATATTCGTGTGAATGCCGTAGCTCCAGGGTTTGTACTGACGGATATGGTGAAAAAAGTGCCGGAGAAGGTATTAAACTCAATGAAGGAGAAGTCTTTGCTAAAGGATATTGGGTTGCCTGAAGATATTGCAAATGCCTATGCATTCCTGGCATCTGAAGAAGCAAAGTTTGTAACAGGAACCGTGCTGAGTGTGGATGGAGGTCTGACCCTCTAAGAAAGGGGAGGGAAACCATTAAGAAGAGAGAATTAAATGTCTCCCTTCTTTTTTTATGAAGTTAATAGCCTCGTCCTCTTGCACACATTTCATGAATTTCCAAATACGGCATATAAATAGATGAGGGGTGGGAATATGGAGAAGAAAAAAGGGAAATTGGATTGGTCAAAGTTTTCCAATGAAGTGGATCAAGTGCTTGGGGAGGATTTCTGGAATGATCTCACACATGTTATCCCAAAACGAGGGCCGTCCTATGATATGTATGAGACGGATACAGAAGGAATTATTATTTTTGAAATGCCGGGGCTGCAGTCGCTAAACGAGATACAAATTAAGCCACAGGGAACGAATCTTGTACTGGAGGGTATAATTAAATCTCCTTATCATATACCACATGACCAGCTGCTTCATAATGAACGATTTACAGGGAAGTTTAAACGCTCGGTTTCTATCCCTTTTCATTACTCTTCAGAAAAAATAAGTGCTCGATATAAAAATGGGCTCCTCGAAATCCGAATACAAAAAGAGCCAATTAATGAAATTAGGATCAATATGGAAGAAGAATAAGGATGGGATTTCCTCCACCGTAACATGGATCATTTTTGCCGATCCAGAGCAGCTATCTGAATTACTGGGAGGTGAATATCATGACTCCTCATATCCGATTTAACAATTTCACCATTGATAATGTAGCAACTTCCTCAGGTGTGTTCTCAGGTGATAATTTTCAAAAGGGATTCTCTTCAAAAGGCCGCAATTATGAAGGGAACGGATCAATCTCCGGTGATCACAATCTCATCATAAATAACAAACATATCATTAAGAAACATCAAATAGAACAGGAACTTCCTTAATGTGGTTTTCAAGACGGAATAAAAATAGAGACGAGAAGACCGATAAGGATGAAAAAAGCGAAATTGAAAATCTGAAGCAGCAAATTTCTCTTTTACAGCAAGTGTTAGAAGCAAAAAAACAACCAGTTGAATATCATTTTCATATTGATCATGTTGATATTCATCACCCGAAGCTGGAAGAACTCACTTTCCAGCTGGATCAGATCGATATTGAAGACTTGAGCGGGGCATTGAACGTAGGGAATAACTTCGGGGTCACGATTGGGAGTAAGAAGAAAAAGGAAATCGAAGAATCAGATAAACATGGTCCAAAAACTAAAACGACGAAAGATGGGTATTCATTTTCTTTTAATCAAAAGGAGGGATGAGATACATGCTTTCGCCGAATTTTTTCATTCATACGATCAGAATTGGAACGGTAGAGGGAGCGTCATGTGTTAATTTCGGAAATAATGCACCAAACGGTTTTGAAAGTTACCAGAAGCTCAATCAAGGCTTCGGCTCCATCAGTGGAGACAACAATTCCATTGAAGGGCTCCGGTCTTTATTAAATGACTCAGCGATCCTCGACATGCTGATCAATAGTGAGGAACACCAGCTCCCGGAATGGACGCAGGAAATGATAAAAGAAAAGCTAAAAAAGGACGGTTAATTTCCGTTTCCTTCTTTAGCTTTTCTAACGGGAAAATCGATCAGGTCATTGTCCTCAACGACATTCACATTTTGATAAAAGATATTATGTTTCCCGATAATACTCCCTTGCCCAAAGTTATTTTTAATATAGGAGTTCCAATTAGACTGAGTGTTTTCCCCATTAAAAACACCTGAGTTTCCCGATAGATTATTAATATTGATGGAATCGAAAATAATATTCATCATAACCCTTAGTACTGGATATTCGGAAGTGGGTTTCCATATTCAGGGTTGAAGCTTGGTGTATCGATCACATCATTGTCATAGAGTACATTTAAATTATTGAGTGCGATGAAAAAACCAATAGGCATTCCAGCTGCGAAATTGTTTTTCCCCTGCCAATTCCAGTCCTGTTGATTATTTTGCCCTGTAGAAATTGTGGCGTTTTCGTTGATGGAATTGACGGCAATTTGATTGAATACAACGGATACAGGCATGTAATCCCTCCTAATTAAACTCTGTATGGTTAGCCTATTCCTTCACCAAAGTATTGGTGCATCCAACTGATTTAGCCGTCACAGGCATTACTCCACTTGATGATTTCTATTTACTAATCCATCTCTTCCTTTAAGAATGAGAGGTTTTTTATTTTTCACTAAAGGCGATTTTCAATCCGATAAATGCAAAGAGCGAACCTTCCACCATATTGATCTTTCTTGAAATGTATGGATGCTTACGAAGATAATGGCTAATTTGTCCAGAGAGAACACTAATGGCTGAAAAAATAACCAGCGCTTGAACGAGAAAGATTAGGCCATATATAAGCATTTGAGAAGTAACATTTCCGGCCGATTGATTGACGAACTGAGGCAGAAAGGCAAGAAAAAACAAGGAAACCTTTGGATTCAGAAGATTCATAATGACACCTTTTCTATATAAAAAACGATAATTTGAGGTATCTTTTGCTTCAACATTAAGATTAGAAGCTTTTGCCGTGAAAGCTTTATAAGCAAGAAAAAGTAAATATAGAGCACCAGCATATTTAACAATAGAAAAAGCTATTGCCGACTGATAAATAACGGTGGAAATCCCTAATGTGGCTGCAGAGATATGAAATATTAAGCCTGTGCAGAGTCCAAAAGCTGTAGCAATCCCTGAATTTTTTCCATTCGAAATGCTTTGAGCAAGAACAAATAAATTATCTGGACCCGGCATCAAAGTAAGCAGTATGGCAGCACCTAAAAAGGAGAGAAGTAATGTAATTTCCATAGTTATTTCCTCCACACTTAGTAAATAACTAATATCTTAGCATAGATTTCTAGTTTCTTGGAGGAAATATCCCAGGTGGAGGTATGATTACTTCATTAATTTTTGAGATAACGGGTATACTCCAAGGCTTTGTACGACTAAAGAAATTAATACCGCTGCAAATCCAAGAGAAAGAATCATATCAATTTCTCCTCCTCCTTTGGATTGAAGTTCCAGGATGAGGTAAACGGACATTGTTCCTTTAAGACCTGACCATGTGAGCATGATGGATTCTTTTGAATTGATCTTATGCCTCCAGTGAGGGAATAGCTGAGTGGTACCAAAGATAATAACAAACCTTATAACTAGTGAGAGTAAAAAGATAATGATAGCAAATCCCCAGGCTCCAAACATAAGGTGTTGGGCAGATTGGATGCCAATTAAAAGAAAGATTAAGGCTAATACCGTCAGTTCAATAATATTCCAAAAACCATCGAGTTTATCACGCAGGTCATTTTCCTTGATCGCTTTTCCAAACTCAAAGGAAAGCATAATGCCGGCGAAAACTGTAGCAAGTACACCAGAAAGATGGAGAGCCTCCGCCAAATTGAATACACCAAAGGCTAACACAATCGAAAGCATCACCTGATACTCACGGTTATGAGTGAAGTGGACAGCCTTGCTGACGAGCCAGCCAAATAACACACCGATGAGAGTACCGCCGATAGAAACGATTAGGAATTCCCCTAAGAACGAAAGAGCTTCAAATGATTTCGCTTCTGTCAACATGCCTGCCAGGACTGTGAAGATCACTATACTTGTTCCATCATTAATCATCGATTCCCCTTCGACCACATCAGCCAGCTTTTCATTACTTGTCGAACTTTTCAGGATCGAGGTAACAGACACCGGATCTGTCGGTGTTAAAATAGAAGCGATCATTAAGGCGCCTAAAAAGGATAACGAAACAAACGGACCGCTTAACACAAAAATCGCTGCCCCAAGTAATACTACTGTTAATATAATCCCGATTGTCGCAAGGAAACTGATAATACCGGCATTGTTTTTAAGGCCTTTTGATGGAAACCGGTAGGCGGACGAAAACAGCAGTGGAGGAAGGAAGAGGTGATAAATCATATCCTTCGTCACTTCGATTGATGCAAAATAAGGGATAAAAGACAAGCCGATCCCTAGTAGAAGCAATACGGTAGGTACAGGGAAATTCTTTTGCTTTTTATCAATTGTAAAAATAATATAGCCAATAAATATCAGCAGAATAAAAGGTGCAGTTTGCACAACAAAATAACCTCCTTATAGACTAATCCCTGGGTATGAATATTTTGCTGGGATAAGGTCTTAGTTATAGTGGTTGGTTATCCTTTTTCTACTATAATAAAACCTGCTGCATTGAGATGAGGAAGTTCCACCTATGGAAGTTCTAAAAGTGAAGAAGGGTCTTTTTAGTAATGAGAAAAAAGATGTCCATTTAGATAGATATCCTGTAAAATTAACTTGACTGAATTTTCTAAATAAATAGGAGAGGAGCTGGTAGAATGAAACAAAATATGAAGGTGGTACAAACCAGGTCGTTTCGTTAATGTGACTAAAAATTTTTAGGAGATGAGACGTTGAGAGCATTGTTCTTTTTATATGAAGGATATGTCGATTGGGAGATCAGTCCTCTATCCTACATGTTAAATATTTCAGACGTCCAGATTAGGACGACAGCTTTAAGTGATGAAGTTACTCATAAAGGGAATTTTCGAATAAAGGTTGATTTGAATATTGAAGACTGTGATCCCTCTGACTTCGATATTCTGATTATCCCTGGAGGTGAGCCTGCTCCGTTTGATAAGGATGAACGATTGGTAAACCTTGTAAAAGGCTTTGATGAACAAGGGAAAAAGGTTGCAGCCATTTGTGGAGGCCCGGCATTTCTAGCAGCTGCAGGGGTGCTTCGGGAAAGAAAATATTCAACATCTATTGATGACAATCCAGAGTATAGCCACTATTTCAATGAAAAATTTATGAGTGAAAAAGACGTGACCGTATGTGAAAACTTAATTACTGCTGAAGGCAATGCCTATATAGAATTCGCTATTGCTGTTGGGAAAGAATTAAGGATTTTCGAAGACAGGGAAGACGAGTTAGAAACGGTCTTGTTTTTTAAGAATCAATTAAGAGGATAGGGGAATTCCTCTTAAGATACCAAGGATTTCTTTAGAGAGGAGAGCGGTTTATGGGAAATATCCAAAAGATCACCCCAAACTTCTGGTTCGATCATCAAGCGGAAGAAGCGGCACAGTTCTATACCTCTATTTTTCACGATTCAGAGATTTTACAAGTCCATCGTTACATGAATGCAGGGCAGGAAATACACGGAATGGAAGAAGGCTCTGTCATGACGGTAGATATCAAATTAGAAGGGCAGAACTTTGTAGCATTAAACGGAGGCCCGCATTTTAAATTTAATGAAGCCATTTCCTTCATCGTTCACTGCGCCGATCAGGGAGAAGTGGATTACTTCTGGGAAAAGCTGTCTGAAGGTGGAGACGAAGCAGCACAGCAATGTGGCTGGTTAAAGGATAAATTCGGAGTCTCCTGGCAGATCGTCCCTGATCAATTGCCAGAACTGATCAACCATTCAAATCGGGCGGTTGCTGAAAAAGCAATGACGGCAATGCTGCAAATGAAAAAAATTGATATCAATGTTCTAAGAGACATTCAGGAAAGCGGTACTGAATAGGTTTGTTTTTTGGAAAAACTAGAAAAGGTCGATCACTCGCAGTGATCGACCTTCTTGACTTATTCATCAAAAGTATCTGGATAGAAGCCTTCCGCAAACGTTTCAATAGAGTAAGCCATTCGGTTTCCCGGTAGAACACTTTCCAATGAAATCGTTACGAAATTTTCATTTTGTACACTTTCTAATTGGGAGAGTACGGGATGGTTTTTTATTTCTTTTATTTTTTGGTCCAGGGAAGGTTTGTCATAATCATGAATCACAATAACATCCGGATCTCTGGATAATACTTCTTCATAGCTGACAGTGGCCCATTGTTTGTATGTTACATCATCGAAAATATTCTTTCCACCTGCTGATCCAATCAGTAATGTTTCAAAGTTGGTCCCTCCCGCTGTGAACACTCCTTCACCGCCGCTGTCATAAACGAGGACATCGACAGGATCTTCCTGTGAGACTTTATCTTCAACATTAGAAATTCTTTCTTTTTGATCAGCGATAAAGGCATCTGCCTTATCTTCGGCATTGAAAATTTTACCAATGTCGTTAATTTCTTTATAGGTTTCTTCTAAAGTGGAGGCGCTATTTACATAGGTTGTAATGCCATAGTCTTTTAGTTCATCTATATTTAAGCCTTCTTCGCCAAACTCCCAGTCAATTCCATATATAAAATCTGCTCCGCTCGTTAAGACAGCTTCTCTCGTAGCGGATCCATAAGTTAATTCCGGAATCTGTTCATATGCCTCTTCATACTGAGGCAGTGCTCCACGGCTGTGATTATCTAAGCTGTTTCCGATCACATAATCACTGAGGCCTAAGGCTATAAATAATTCGGTTGCATTGGGTCCCAGTGTTAATACTTTAGAAGGCTTTTCGGTAATCGACAGCTCTCTATCATAATTTTTAATAGTGATTGTATCGCCGGAAGCTGCATTTTCGGTTGATTCTTCCTCTGACGATTCTCCACACCCGGCAAGAGCTATACTAATGAGTCCAATCCATATCCATAATCCCCACTTACTTTTGAGCAACGTTGACCTCTCCTTTTGGAATAATACTTTCTGGTAAGTATGTAATCATTACCTTATTTGTGACAGGGTGGATTCTGACATCTGTATTTATTTTAAAAACTTCATGTAAAACTACGGATGTTAATATCTCTTCTGGAGTTCCTGATGCATAAATGGATCCGTCTTTCATGACATAAATCCTGTCACAATAAAGTGCTGCAATATTCAAGTCATGAATGGCGGAAAGTACAGTGACGCCTAAATCCTTAATAACATCAAACAATCGAAGCTGATGATGGATATCCAGGTGGTTTGTCGGCTCATCCAGGATAAGAAAGTCTGTCTGCTGTGATAACACTCGTGCCAGCAGGACGCGCTGTTTTTCACCACCGGAAAGATAGAGATAATTTCTTTCCGCCATTTCCTGCATCCCGACTTTTTTAAGGGAATCATGGATGATTTGTATGTCTTCTTTCGTGTCACCTTCAAAAAGCTTTTTATGAGGGCTTCTTCCCATGGCGACAATATCGTTTACAGCAAAGTCGAACGGTAAGGTATTGTCTTGTCCAATGACGCCTAGCTTTTTAGCTATTTCTTTTACCTTGATATCTTTATAGTTTTTATTGTCTAAGTAAATAGATCCTGAGTCAGGACTGAGCACGCGATACAGGTTTTTCAACAATGTAGACTTCCCGCTGCCATTCGGCCCTATGACGCCAACAAATTCTCCATGAGCAACATTCATACAGATGTCTTTTAAAACTGTACTCTCGTTATATGAAAAGCTGAGGTTTTCTACCTGTAGTTTCATAGTTAGTCTCCTTATTTTCTAGCCTTTCGTTTTAGTAACCAAATAAAGAAAGGACCGCCAATAATGGCTGTTAAAACACCGATTGGCAATTCTTCAGGGGCTATAATTAATCGTGCGGCAACATCTGTCCAGACGACTAATATTCCTCCTATAAAAGCACTGACGGGCAGAACTTTTTTATGGTCAGAACCAATTAACAGTCGAGTAATATGGGGAACCATTAAACCTACAAACCCAATCGATCCGCTTACGGCAATCGTCACACCGGCTAATAGTGAAGCAATTATAACGAGCATGGTTTGGAGGATATTTACGTTAAACCCTAAAGTTCCAGCTGTTTCATCCCCGGCCAATAAGGCATTGAGCGCTCGATAATTGATTAATAGAATCGTCATGCACAGGATCATTGCCAGAAGGGGAAGGGTTAAATAACCCCATTTAGCGCCTGCTAAGCTGCCAGCCATCCAAAACGTAGCATTATGTAATCCTAAGGCATTAGGGGCACTTAACGTAATAAACTTTGTGATCGATTCCATGATCAAGCCTATAGCCACACCTGATAACAGTAATTGAGTGATGTTGATTTTTCCATTCACCCGGGAGAGAGCATACACAAGTATGATGACGAAAGCGGCACCGAAAAATGCACTGATAGATAGGGAATAGGTACCGAGAAAAGAGAAGGTACCAAATAACATACCGAGCGTAGCAGCGGCAGAGGCCCCTGAAGATACACCAAGAATAAACGGATCGGCTAAATGATTTCGCACTAATGCCTGTAAAGTAACACCTGTTAGAGATAAGGCAGCCCCTACTAATAAACCAAGAAGAACTCTAGGCAGTCGTAATCCCCATACAATATTTTCGTCTACTTGAGTCCAGTCACTTTCTATCACATGAGACAATAAGGGAAGTTTACTGGCAAGGATCTTTAATACCGTTGGGGCAGGGACAGAAACCGGCCCTATTCCTGTCGCAAAGATTACAGTAACGATACTTACTAATAGTAAAGCTAGAATAATAATGGTAAGCTTTGTTTCTTTTAAACCTCTAGGTCGTCGTTCTATGAAGTTCAACATTTTTTCATTCCTTAAACTATAATAAAGTCCTTTTATGTAATCATACAGAACATTCTTTAATATGAAAAAGTTAACATATTTTTATAATTCAGAATAGGGCTAATTATCGTCTGGTCTTTATTTTTTTCGAGAATAATAGGGAGAGGTATTTTTAGTAATAAAGAAACTTTTTAATTAGAGGAATCGTATTTAATATATATCGTTTTAAGCGTCTGCAAAGGGGAGTTAAGGTGGAATAGTGGATTTCTACATTTATACTAAAAATAAAAGAGGTGAGGTTATTTAATGAAAACCACTGATTTTTCAAAAGTAGCGCAAGTTTACGATCGCAACCCATTCAGATTTGAAAAACTAGAAATGGATATGGATGTAAGAAACTTTATAAATAATCACCCTAAATCTACATACAAATTGTTAGATCTTGCTTGTGGAACGGGTATTTACCTTCAACATCAACTTTCCTCCTTTAAGAATTACAACATGGACTGGTATGGGCTTGATGCTTCTCAAGATATGCTGGATAAAGCAAAAGAGAAATTAGAAGATGTTGTATTTAATCATGGTCGTGCTGAGAACATGCCTTATGAAGATGAAACATTTGATATCATAACGAATTATTATGCTTTTCATCACTTTACGGAAAAAGAAAAAGTATTAGATGATATTCATAGGGTTTTAAAGAAAAACGGAGTATATAAATTGCATAATATCAATATTTATGGCATGAAGAATTGGTGGCTCTATCATTACTTTCCAGCTGCTTTGCTAGAGGATTATAAAAGGTTTTGGACTCATGAAGTAATTTTTAGGGAGCTTTCTTTAAGAGGGTTTGAAGTAAAGACTGAATGCATATATCAAATGGAACATATAAAGGCAGCAGACTATATAGGGCACATTGAAAATAGAGATATTTCAGTGCTTACACTTATTGCAGATGAAGAATATAACCAGGGTTTTAATAGAATGAAGTACGATTTAAAAAGAAACCCCGAGCATAAGATTCTCAATGACTTTTCGGAAATGGTTTGTATTGCTGAGAAAAAATGAAAGGGGTTTTTACCGTGGGAGATATTAAAGTGGAATTCGAAGTGAAAGCCTTTGGAGAAGAAACGTCTAAGGACTACGAAGAGGCAATAAAAACATTAGAAGTTTTTAGAACAAAAGCTCTTCCTAAAGAGACGACGCTTGCACAACTGGAAGAGAGTATTAGCGAACTGTTCAAGGAAGTAAAACAGAGCTATGAGCATGACGAAATCCAGCTTGGGGCAAAAGTGGTCATAAGGGCGAAAGAGGAAGATGGACATGTCGTGTATTTAGGTTAATTTAAATCTTCAAGGAGGGAGCTTATGGGTGAAAAGAAATCACCTGAACAAGAAAGGGAATCCTTAAAACAAAAGGAGGCAAAGGAAAATTCGGCAGGTAATTTAAATGATGCTTTTCAAAGAGGCTCTAGTGGCAGCTTATTTGATTTAGTAGGAAGTATGAGCTGGAAAGTAACAGGATTAATAATTTTGTTCCTGATCATAGGCTTTATTGTGGCAGCATTCTTGCTTAATTGATTACAGTTTTAATTAGATGGACAGACGTAATCCCAATTGGCGTCTTGCATGGAAGTGTGGAGGAGGTGGCGAATGTGGAGGTTATTAAAAGGAATATCACTATTAGAGAAGGACGGCCAGAGGATGCAGCAAGGATACTTGAAGTTCAGAAGCGTGTAATTGATGAACGAATTTATTTAATTACCGCTCCAGAAGAATTTAATCAAACGAAAGAAGAAACAAAAAGCTGGATACAAAAAATTGAGCAAAACAAAAGAGAGACCCTTTTTATTGCAGAATATAAAGAAACCATTGTCGGGTGGCTGGTCTTTCAAACAAATAATCGTAAGAGGCTGCAGCATACAGGTTCCTTAGGAATGATGATAGCAGAGGGTTATCGAAACATAGGAGTGGGAAAACGACTTATACAAGAACTTTTAGCATGGGCAGTTGAAAGCCCGGGAATTGAAAAAGTCTGCCTGGGAGTATTCCGATAAATGATGCTGTGGATCACCAGCAAAAACATGGAGGATTCCCAAACAGTACAAATGGAAAACTTCCGCTGCCTATTAGGTTGATCGGATACTTCATAGCTGTCGGGATAGTTTTAATCATTCTATCTGCTTTGATTGGAAACTTTATGTTTAATTAAGTAAAGGAGGCGGGAGAATGAATCTCGAAACTGAAAGGCTTAACTTTCGCAGATACAACGATCAAGATATTGACTTTCTCTTTCATTTATTAGCTGATTCTGAAACTGTGAGATATATAGGTGAAGGGAAAACAAGAGATAGAGAAGGTGCTCTTAACTTTCTAAAAAAGATTTATGCTACATATAAACTTGGACCAGACACAGGGCTGATGATCATAGAAAAAAAGGACGACAACATTCCAATAGGCCATGCAGGGCTGATACCACAGGTAGTAGAGGGAGCGGAAGAGCTCGAAATAGGATATTGGGTTTCTCGTGATCAGTGGGGGAATGGATATGCTACAGAGGCAGCAAGAGCTCTTAAAGATTATGGAGTGAAGCAACTAGAAAAACAAAGAATGATCTCGTTGATTCAGTCTGGAAATACGGCATCAAAAAGAGTGGCAAGCAAAATAGGAATGGAATTAGAAAAGAAAATTCAATTAGATGGGCAGAATGTTGAGGTTTATTCCGTTAAAGACTGAAGCTGTACGCTAAGATGACCTTAGGTTGAGGGGAAAAATGAAACAATTCTTTCTTACACCATTAGTATCACGTAAAATCGACAAATACGTCCTCATTCCTGGTGTGATCATTGGCGTTTTTATTTCAAGTTATGGAAGGATGAAGGGACTCTCCCTTATAGAAGAGCTTTTTCTTCTCCTTGCTGTGATCTTTTTATTCACTATAGGTGTCGCAGCGTTCCGGTGGTGGTGGAAGAAAAGCAGGAGAAAGAATTAAAATGCTTCCTTCTAGTACCTCTCTTTTTTAGAGAAGGATAACATGTGAATCCAATCCGCCATAATTGGTATATGGAAAGTCGGGTACATTCGTTTTTTCATTGATAAAATAATCACTGAATGGAAGGTGATAGGATGGATTCGCTAAAAGAAATGAATGAAGCGCTCACTTATATTGAAAAGAACTTAGAGTATGAAATTGATCTTGAAGTAGCTGCACAAATCGCCCATTGTTCAGTTTTTCATTTTAAAAAAGTCTTCTTCTATCTCTCTGGAATCACGTTAATCGAATATATACGGAGACGAAGATTAACCTTAGCGGGTTTTGATTTAATGGAGCCAGATACAAAAGTCATTGACGTTGCTTTTAAATACGGCTATCAATCTCCGGATTCATTTACGAGAGCCTTTCAAAATCTTCACGGAATAAACCCATCTGAGGTTCAAAAAAATAAGCATTCGCTTAAATCCTATCCTCCTATGACCTTTCAATTAACTATTCAAGGAGGAAACGCTATGGATTTTCGTATTGTAGAAAAGAGTGAATTTTTCATTGTTGGAAAAAAGAAGAGAGTGCCTATAGTTTTTAACGGTGTAAATCCTGAAATTGCAGCTATGTGGAAAAGCTTAGACGATAACACAATAGCTGAGCTAAAAAGAATTTCTAATACAGAACCCTATGGTCTTTTAAGTGCTTCTACAAACTTTTCTGAAGGAAGAATGGAAGAAAAAGGGGAGCTTGATCATTACATTGGTGTGGCAGCTGCAAATGCGGATCGTGTAAACTTTTCAAGACTTAAAGTTCCGGCATCGACTTGGGCTGTATTTGAATCAGTCGGACCATTCCCGGAAACGCTTCAAAATATTTGGGGAAGAATATATGCGGAGTGGTTTCCATCTTCTAGCTACGAGCAGGCAGAAGGTCCGGAAATCCTTTGGAATGAAAGCAAAGATATTCATTCACCAAATTTCAGAAGTGAAATATGGATTCCTGTTAAAAAGAAATAAGTGAAAACAAAGCGGCCAACTAAACTGGCCGCTTTTTTGTTATGATGGAATTGGTTGGTACTAGTAATAAATGGTACTTATATATGTGCTGATTCTATGAAAAGGTCGCCCTCAAGAAATGGAATGATTTTGAAGAGGAGGATGCTACATGGATCTCGCAATTTTTGGAGGGGTAGCTTTTCTCGGAACCATTGTGGTTATAATTGGTTTTATAGTGATTATAATAAGGAATATTATGAGACCCAATCGCGAATTACATCAAAAAGTAGATAATTTGGAGAGGGAATTGAAAGAACTCAAAGACAAGCAATAATGGGAAATTCCAAAAAAGCTGTTGAACAGTTTTTTTGTTCTTTATCAAAATCTACGTATACAAGTAGATTCAGCCAGTGTATATTTAAATTAGAATTTGCTCCCGCCCTTTCTATCGTAGAAATCTTCCTTCCAGAGGAGCCCCTTCATCTAGATCCTCATCTGCGAGACAAAAAACATTTTGAGGTGATCCAGGGATGGCTTTCCAATCAAGTGGAATCTTTGTCAATCTGCCGGTAAAAGACTTGGAAAAATCAAAGAACTTTTTTCAGAGTGTAGGGTTTGAGTTTGATCCGAATTTTTCAGATGAGAAGGCAGCCTGCCTTGTGATTGGGGAAAATATTTGTGCGATGCTGCTCGTTGAGGATTTTTTTAAGACGTTCACTAAAAAAGAAGTAGTCGATTCAACACAAGGTACTGAAGTGATCCTGGCTTTAGCAGTAGAGAGCAGAGAAATGGTCGATGAACTCGTTGAAAAGGCCTTATCAAATGGTGGTATGCCATCGAATGAGCCGCAGGACCATGGATTTATGTATTACCGCAGTTTTCAAGACGTAGACGGTCATCTTTGGGAAGTATCGTTTATGGATATGCATGCCGTAGAACAAGAAGAAGCGGGAGCTTAAGCTGGTCTTTGCTGCTGTCTTTTCGAGTTCTTAATCTAAATAAAAAAATAAGAAATAATATAAAAGCCAGATCATTAGGTGTGATCTGGCTTCTTTCTATTTAGTCCTCTAATTCCCATTCAGGGTTCCATACAATTTCCCACAGGTGACCGTCTAAATCAAGGAAATGGCCTGAGTAGCCGCCCCAGAAAGTATGTTTAGCATGATCTGTAATTTCAGCTCCAGCCGCTTCGGCCTGCTGCATAACTTCATCGACTTCCCTTTTGCTCGCCACGTTATGTCCAATAGTAAATTCCGCAGAACTTCTTGGGGATGTGGGTACATTTGCTTCATTAGCTAGACTCTCCCGGCCCCAGATCCCCAGTTTCACTCCATACTGCAAATCAAAAAAAGCTACAGCGCCATTATCGTATTCCTCTCCGATGATTCCCTCTGTCGGAAGTCCGAGTCCGTTTTTATAAAAGTCCAGAGATTTCTTAAGATCATCAACAGCCAGCGTGAGTACTGATACTCGTGGTTTCATTGGGTTTCCTCCTAGATTGTTTGATGTTCCTATTAATCATACTTTTTTAGATCCTAACAGAATTGTAAAAAACGGACATTTTATTTGCGATGCGGGAAAACTCTACTAGGAACCATCCCATAAAACTGCTTAAACTCATTGATGAAGTGAGCCTGATCATAATAGCCATACTTTAAAGCAATCTTTAGAAACTCTTCTTGAGGATGATGATAGAGCTCTTTTAAAAGACTTTGAAATCGGACGATGCGCGAGAATTCTTTAGGGGAGACTCCTAATTCTTCTTTAAAAGCTCTTCTAATGCTTCTCTCACTATAATTAAGTTCTCGCGATAAGGATTGAATGGGCTTTCCGCCACGACCTTCGTATATATACTGTAATCCAGCTTGAAGCAAGTCTAGACTGGGGAGGGATCTCTTCTTATTTAATAAGCTCATTAGTTTAACTTCTACTACTTCAATTTTTTCTTTCATTCCCTGTGCATCCATAACTTCTTGAGTGAATGGAAGGGCCTCTTTCCCCCATATATCCTCAAGAAACACTTGGTATCCTGTCAAGTTTTGAGCGGGATACTTTATAAAGGATCGTGAATAGTTAGAGAAAAAGCGAATTCCAAACAATTCCTGGTTACTTGTAAAATTTATGACTTCAAATCGTGTCATCAGTCCAGTAACAAACGCAGCCTTTGACAGGGAGGGGGCCGTTAAGTCGAATATAATATCTACACAGCCATCTGGCAGTATACGATGAATTTTCTCCTTTTTTGAAGCATAATAATTCAGACTCCAATAACAGGCGACATACTGATGGAGCATTGGATTTGGTGCATATTCTCGGTAAACATAATCGGAGTCCTCTTCTCCTGTAAGAAACGGAGACTGGATGGGAAGGTAGAAATTCATTTGATCACCTTACTAAAGAGTCAGTTACTTTTAATCTTTTACTTTTTAAAAATCCGTATTGGACAGGGTTTTAAAGACATAAACCTTTATATAAAGGGTCGATATTTACTTAGCAGGACGTTATTCTTATTAATAAAGAGACAGGAAGGGAGGGAGCTTAATGAATGGTGATCCGGTCGTATGGTTGAATATTTTCACAGTTGGCTTTGTTATTTTATGTTTTTATTTTACCCTTACATTTATAGAAAATGTACATAATAGAGGAGAGGAAAGGATCACTAAACAGTCAAAAGCAGCAGCCATTATTTGTCTAGTGATCGCTTTGTTTATTCCCATTATCGCTGCTAGTTTAATCTAAAATTGTTCCGCCATTCCTGGGATTAATAGGACAGAAAGACTTCATGCTGCAAAAAAGGAAGAGATTGGTTCCAGCAGTGGTGATAAATGATATACGGAAAGGGATCTAACACAACAGACCCCTTTCCTTTATTTCTTCTATCGATTCATATAGCGGTATTCCATTAACCGTTTTAAAATAGAAACTTCTTCTAACATTTCTTCTCCTACATTTGTTTCCCGCACCTTTTTACGATCAAGTTCTTTGTCCACTAATCGCTTGACCGATAGCACGTCCGTTCCATTCGTCAGCACATCTTCTTTAGAATGGAATTGCTTGTGGGCGACAAGCTGCATGCCGTAAGAATTATATAAGAGCGTATAGCCGGCAATCCCTGTTGTTGATTGATAGGCTTTGGAGAACCCTCCATCAATAACGACCATCTTGCCATTGGCTTTAATCGGATTTTCTCCTTCAATTTCTTTCACTGGAGTGTGGCCGTTTATGATATGACCCTGGTCAGGATCCAGGTCGAATTCCTTTAAAATGCTGCGGCAGACTTTTACATCTTCGCGTAAATAATAGTAGGGATTCTTTTTCTCTTTATGGGTATCTTTATCACTGATGAAATATCTTTCAAAGGTGGTCATTTTTCTTTTTCCAAACAGGGAGGAATATTCTCCTGTCCATAAGTACCACACCATATCTGTTGCCAGATCATCCGTTTCTTCCGGATGGGTGAATGCATATCGGAGAAAACGTTCAAAAATATCAAGCAAATCACGGCCGGCATATGTTTGATCTTCAATCACCATTTTCTCCATCTTCCCGTCTTCATTTAAGGGAATACAGCCATGGATTAATAGGTTTCCATTATATTTTAAGTAAAGACTGCCTTTTTTCATAAGAAACCTCATATGTCTGGCCAGCTTTTCGGAATGCTGCAGAGAAAATAACAGTTTGTCGATAACTTGCTGTTCTTCCTCTAATAATTGAGCCGGATTCTTGGGGTCAACTGTTGCAAAGCAGCTGTTCTCCAGTGGATATGTTTTATCATGAATGGTTAATTCATTGTTCTCATAATCGACGTTTTCCAGTACTAGCCGTTCTGACATATTAAAGTTTGGCCGGCGCTTGATAATCGGGCTTTCAAGCTTAAATTGTATGATTGAAATCGCCTGGTGAATTTTCGTGATTTGTAACTTTTCATGCTCTGTCGTTTTATCAGAAGGGACCTTTGGCCGAAAGGCGGGATTGTCGTCATAATATTTATCCGCCAGATTCAGAAGCGGCCGCAGGTTAATACCATAGACATCTTCTATAATATCAAGGTTATCGTAACGCGCGCAGATTCGAATGATATTGGCGAGACAAACCTTTGAACCGGCAAAGGCTCCAATCCATAAAACGTCATGATTTCCCCACTGAATATCGACAGAATGGTAATTAATAAGGGTCTCCATAATTTTATCAGGTTCTGGTCCCCTGTCGTAAATGTCTCCTACGACATGGAGGTGGTCGACAACCAATCGCTGTGTACTGTAGGCGAGCCCGATAATCAACTTATCTGCCTGTCCTAGAGATATAATCTGCTGAACAATTTGAGAGTAGTATTGCTCCTTATTTGCGGATTCATCTGTTTTATACAGCAGCTCTTCGATAATATAAGCAAACTGACTGGGCAGTGCTTTACGTAATTTAGCATGTGTATATTTGGAAGAGGCATAGGAAACCAGCTTAATCAACCGTCCGATCGTTTCCTTATACCACAGGTTTAATTCTTGATCATTGGCAAAGCTGTTTTTAATCATCTGCAGCTTTTCTTCAGGATAATAGACTAATGTTACCATCTCATTAATTTCACTTTCATAGATGGACCCATTAAAAATATCCCTTATTTTCTCTTCGACCCGGCCTGAACCGTTTCGTAACACATGCTGAAAAGCTTGATATTCCCCGTGTAAGTCACTAACAAAGTGTTCGGTCCCCTTTGGCAGATTAAGAATGGCTTCAAGGTTAATAAGCTCAGCAGCTACTTTTTCTTCACTATCATATTTCTCGGCAAGCAAATCTAAGTATTTTGTATTCACCTTCAGACTGGCCCCTTTCAAGATTATCTCGGTATAAATGCAGCGTCGGAAAATTCTTTTTATTTTATAATCGTACCATATTTCCCTCTTCAAGAAATTGTAAGATTGCTGATTTATATATTTGATCGGCAGGAAGAAAGTGATATATTCCATTATTCCTACATATTGTAAAAATAAAAAGTGGGTGTAGGTTATGTGGGATCGAGAGGGAGGTTCATTGAAATACCCGCACGATATGCTCTCTATCATTAGGGAAGGGCTTGATAAGGCACCGATCCCTAAAAGAGTGATCATTATCGGAGGGGGAATGGCTGGACTTACAGCAGCATCTCTGCTTAAAAATGCCGGTCACCAAGTCGTTATAGTAGAAGGTAACAATCGGATTGGCGGCAGGATCTATACCGTTAGAGAACCCTTTCAGCCAGGAAACTATTTGGATATGGGGGCCATGAGAATACCTGACAATCATAAGCTGGTGATGGAGTATATTAAGAAATTTCAGCTTCCTGTCCATGTGTTTAATAATTCTTCCCCGGAAGATTTGATTTTTACAAATAACGTTTTAACAACTCGAAAAGAATACGAGGCCAACCCTGATATTTTAAATTTCCCTGTAGAAGAGGATGAAAAAGGGAAGACGGCGCTTGAACTGCTTTTAGAAGCTGTCCAGCCTTTTCTCTATCTCTATGAACAAAGTACTCCTGAAGAGCGTGAACAGTTGGAAGAGGAGTATGGCAAATATTCAATAGGAAATTTTCTGCAATATAATCCATTAGGAAAACCTCTCTCGGTAACTGCCATTCGGTACATTGGTGTAATGCTGGGACTTGAAGGATTCCCGAACTTTTCATTTGTTGATATATTAACGGATATTATTTATCCGATTTTCAGTGAAACTGTGAATTTTTTAGAAATAGATGGGGGAAATGATCATCTTCCAAAAGCTTTTCTGCCACAGCTTTATCCTAATATTTATTTAAACCAGAAAGTCGAGCGTATTTACCAGAAGCAGAAAGGGGTCAGGGTGCAGACGAGAAACCCACAAACCGGAGAAGTGAGCAATTTCTATGGCGATTATGCAATTGTAACCGTTCCATTTTCTGTCTTTCAATTCGTAGATGTCATTCCGTATGATTCGATTTCCTTTAAGAAATGGCAGATTATTCGTGAATTAATAAATGTGGCTGCTATGAAAATTGGCATTGAATTTAAAAGCCGTTTTTGGGAGAAAAATCATGCAGGGAATGCAGTTTCAGATCGAACGACACGATTTTCATATGTTCCCAGTCATGGGATTGGTACGCAGGGGCCAGCGGTAATGCTGGCCAGCTATGGATGGGGGGATGATGCGCTCTTATGGTCGAGCACGCCTCCAGAAGTAATGACTCGCGAAGTATTAAGTGACCTGGCTAAAGTTTACGGTACCATTGTCTATAAGGAATATTTGCAAACAGTTTCTTTTAATTGGAGCCTTAATCCTTTTTCGGCAGGCTGCTTCACTCTTTTTTCTCCGGGACAGGGTAAAGAATTTTTCGATATTATCAAACGTCCTGAAGGAAGGCTGCATTTTGCTGGCGAACACACTTCTTCTTTTCATGGGTGGATTGAAGGAGCGATTGAGTCTGGAATCCGGGCAGCTTATGAGGTGAACGTAAAAGAGTTTATAAAACCGGGTCTCTATTTAAAATAAAATGCTTAAAATTTTGCTACTGTGGGTAATTATTTAAATATAATAATTACATAGCAGGAGGACATCATGTTTAGCTTAGAAGTAGGAAGTCTATTAAAGAGTCGATGTAAGAGTTGTTACCACAATGAAATGCAGGTTATAAAAATCATTCCAAAAGAATTCACGAGAAGAGTAGCTTTCGTTGTATGGATGCAGTGCCCTGAATGCGGGCAGAACGACAACAGCCTCACACAAATAAGATAATCAAAAAACTATATAGACCAAACAAAAAAGACACACTATGAGGATTGTCATAGGGTGTCTTTCTCATTTGCCACGTTTTTAAATGGTGTGTAGTGGGAATGGATTACTTAAATACTACTGCAAGGAGCTGTATAATGATTTCACACCATGAGAAGCTCCTATTTGAGAGGGAGAGGTATAGGCTGCTTTTACTTCTGTCTCAGACATGTGACAGAGACAGTTGTGAAATGCTGGAAGGACAAATTGACTGGTTTAAGGAAGTGCTAGAAAAAGAGGAATGATTTCCACTCATTCCTCTTTTTTTAGCGCTTTGTTATGTAAGTTTTGAGGTGAAACCAATTTATTACCTATTTCGTAAATAAGTAAAAGACGAAAGTGATCATTTTTTGTAATAGACCGAATTTGCTATCAATCAGTGAATAACTGGAGGAGGACAAAGGCCATTAATGGAATAGCTATTCCTACACCTCTATAAATAAGCAGTTGATTTTCAGTAACTTTTTCTCCTTTTTGCTCCTTCCAGGCCGGATAAAAAAATCCAAGCACCCAGGCAGAGGTTAGGGTGATAGACATGATGATTGTTCCTACCACAAAAAACATAGAAGCACCTTCCTTAGTATGAAAATACCCTATAGGACTAAAAGAAAACAGCTTTGCTGCCATTATTGTGGCCATATATTTTGTAGGGAACTTTATTACTGTTTTTATTACCAGTCTCTCGTTAATACTTCATCTAAATGAGACTGCGAGTATTTTAAACGGTGGCCCTACAAGGGCCACCCTGGGAGATTCAAATTAAATGGTGCTCGTATCAATAACAAAGCGATATTTCACATCTGAAGCTAAAACTCTTTCATAAGCTTCGTCAATTTGATCGGCATCAATGATTTCAATATTAGGGGCAATCTGATGTTCAGCGCAAAAATCGAGCATTTCCTGAGTCTCACGGATGCCGCCGATCATTGAACCTGCAAATGAACGGCGATGACCGATAAGGGAAAATACATTTACGGGTAATGGTTCAGCAGGTGCTCCCACATTTACAAGAGTTCCCTCTAATGTTAGCAGGGAGAGATACTCATTAATGTCAATACTGGCACTTACTGTGTTAATGATGAGATCAAAGGTACCCGCAAGTTTTTCGAAGGTCTCAGGCTCACTTGTAGCATAGTAGCCTTCTGCACCGAATTGTAAGCCATCTTCTTTTTTATTCAATGTCCTTGAAAGGACGCTGACTTCTGCACCCATAGCATGTGCGATCTTAACAGCCATATGACCAAGACCTCCCATACCGACAACAGCTACTTTTTTGCCTGGGCCAGCGTTCCAATGATGTAGTGGTGAATAGGTAGTAATCCCTGCACAAAGTAACGGAGCTGCGGCATCAAGCTCGATGTTATCTGGAATTTTAACTACAAAATCCTCGGTTACGACAATATGTGTAGAGTAACCGCCTTGAGTCGGCTCTCCGTATTTGTCGACACCGGCATAAGTAGGAACATTTCCTTTCAAGCAGTATTGCTCTTCTCCTTTACGGCAGTTTTCACATTCTCCACAAGAGTCGACCATACAGCCAACCCCGACACGGTCTCCTACCTTATACTTTGTAACGTTCGGTCCTGCCTCTGTAACGATACCTGCAATTTCATGACCGGGTACGAGAGGGTAATTTACAGGACCCCAGTCCCCGTGTGCTGTATGGATATCTGAGTGGCAGATACCTGCATATTTAATTTCAATAAGCACATCCTGTGAATCAAGGTCACGACGTTTAATTTCAGCGGCTCGAAAGGACTTATCGGGTCCGTCAACCGCGCGGGCTTTAACATTTACCATGTAAAAAAACCTCCAATAAGTAGTTTTCAAGAGAAGTATTATTTCTCATACTTTTATTCTCCTGTAAAACAATGGTACGCCTTATAGTTAACTCTAGGTCAAGGAATTAACTTGGAAAATTCTTTTCCCAGCACATTAGAAATCTCAGATTCTATCCCTTCGCGATTTTGACTTTTAAATAAGGGCCATGGTAAGATTCTGCCAAATCATAGAGTTCTCTCGAGGTCTATATTATAAAGAATAAAGGAGATAATACATGAAAACATATTCGATCAGTGAAGTCGCCAAGGAGTTAAATCTGACTGTATATACTTTGCGCTATTATGATAAGGAGGGACTTATGCCCTTTGTGGAAAGATCAGGGAACGGAACAAGATTGTTTAAAGAATCGGATATTGGTGCATTAAAAATAATAGAATGTCTTAAATCTACCGGAATGCCTATTAAGGAGATTAAAACTTTTATAGATTGGTGTTCAGAGGGTGATGGCACTTTACAGCAGAGGTATGACATGTTTATGGAAAGAAAAGCCGATGTGGAAGCACAGATGGAAGAATTAAAGAAGACGATGGAAGTTATTGAGCATAAATGCCTGTACTATAAGACGGCGCTGGAGGCCGGGACAGAGGATATTCATAAGCACGTTCATATTGGAAATTCTGTTAAAAATTAATACAATTAAAAAACACTCCCTGCCTAAGATAGGAAGGGAGTGTTTGAATGGATTAAGCGGCATCTGAATCGTCTTCTATTTTTTTGGTTTTTGACTTAAAGCCGAGAAAGAATGGGATAGCCAGGATTAGAAGGACCGCCGTGATCACTGTGATATTAGAAGCGACCATATTAATCAGGTTACCAAGGATAATTCCGACAACAGCGAAGTCGGCATCCCCGAATGTTGTTCCCTGGAATCCTAGAGAACCTAGGACTGGTAATAACAGGGCTGGCAGGAAGCTGATCATAACACCGTTTGCCATAGAACCGATGATGGCTCCTCTTCGGCCGCCGGTTGCGTTACCGAAGACACCTGCAGCTGCCCCTGTGAAGAAGTGAGGAACTAGTCCGGGCACGATGACTTTTAGTCCGAGTAAAGGTAAGAACAGCATACTGACAAGTCCAGCGATAAAGCTGCAAAGAAAGCCAATGATGACAGCGTTTCCAGCGAATGGAAAAATGGCTGGACAATCAAGTGCTGGTTTAGCGTTAGGGACGATTTTGTCTGCAATCCCTTTGAAGGCAGGAACAATCTCACCAAGGAGCATACGTACACCCGCTAAGATAATATATACACCAGCAGCAAATGTAAGACCCTGCATAAAGGAAAAGACGAGGAAATTCTGTCCGCCGCTTAATTCTCCTTCAACGAAGGCGGGTCCTGCTGCACCGGCGACGACAAAGAAGAGGATAACCATAGTTAAGGAGACTGAAACAGATGTGTCTCTAAGAAAACTGAGGGATTTTGGTACTTTGATTTCCTCTGTTGATCTCGATCCTTTTCCTACTTTTTCTCCAACGTAGGCAGAGACTAAATAACCGAAAGATCCGAAATGACCGATGGCAAAGTCATCTGATCCTGTTATTTTACGTGTGAAAGGCTGGAGCATAGCAGGGAATAGGACCATAAGTGCTCCTAAAATAACGGCGCCAAAAATGATCATCGGTACACCGGAAAATCCTCCAGTGGTCAAGATAACAGAAATGAGACAGGCCATGAACATCGTGTGGTGTCCAGTTAAAAAGATATATTTAAAAGGACTGATTCTGGCAAGCAGTATATTGACAACCATTCCGAAGAGCATGATCATCGCTGTCTCTGTACCAAAGGTTTCCTGGGCGAGTGCTACAATTGCCTCATTGTTAGGAATGACCCCATCAACAGCGAAGGCTTCATTAAACATGCTCGTGAATTGACCGAGGGACTGGACGAGTACATTGGCCCCGGCCCCAAGAATTACAAAGCCCATTACAGTTTTTAATGTACCGGAAACAACATCTCCGGAATTTTTGCGTTGTACTAGGAGTCCGACGAGAGCGAATAGGCCGACAAGGATAGCTGGGGTTCCTAAAACATCCTTCATTATTAAATCAATCATGGTGATCGCTCCTTTTTATTATTGTAAATTTAGATATTTTGTTCTAAAGCTTCGCGAAGTTCATTTTTATCCATCAAGTTCCTAAGCTTCACAACATTTTTATTTCCATCTTCAAGACTTCCTACAATATCTTCTGATCCTAAATAGAGGTCAGCCTGCTCGCTTTTGGCTGTCGTTAAGTCTGTGTGAGAAACTTCCGCCTCTTTTCCCATTTCCTTTAGAGCTGCTTTTACATTCATTTCAACGATCATACTGCTTCCTAAACCATTTCCACATACCACTAATACTTTTTTCATAATAATTCCTCCTTATTTTTTAAACTTCGACAGATTGATAGATTAAATCTAAAACGGTTTGGCTGTCGTTTGCTGAGATTAATTTCTTAATATTTTCTTCATCTGATAACAGTTCTGTAAGCTGTGCTAATGCTTTTAAGTGGGTTTGATTGTCTATCGCTGCCAGCACAATGATTAACTGGGCGCGATGCTTTTCTTTTTCAGAAAAATATACAGGATCTTTCAGTCTGAGAAAACTCATTCCAAGCTGCTCGACACCGGCTTCAGGCCGTGCATGAGGGATAGCGATGTTTGGCGCAATGACAATATATGGTCCTAGTTCATTCACATTATCAATCATGGCCTGCACATATTGAGGGTGAATCGATTGCTGATCGATCAAAGGCTGGGCAGCTGTTTTGATGGCTTCCTCCCAGTTCGACACATTGTCTTTAAATTGGATAGTTTTTTCTGTTAATAATTCATTGAGCATAGGCTTTTTAAGCTCCTTTTTTCTCGGAGAATTTTGATTTAAAAGATAAGCTAAATCTTGTTTGAGCTCTTCTTTCTGGTGGATCGTTGCATAGCGGGTGATCACATCCATCAGCTGATCGGTTAGATCTTTTTCAGATGGTTTTGCATCAAAAAGCTTATTCATTTGCTGGATAACCCGTTCTTTTTCGATGTTGGTCAGAATAGCTGGTACATGGACAACTGGGATGTCCTTCGGTTTTATATAATTTGTTGAAAAAATAACGTCTGCTTCATGATGGCCATTTTGAAATTCTCTCATGGATAGTGTCGTAATGACTTCTAATCCGGCAATCAAGTTCTCGAGCTGGGTCCGAAGCATGTTGGATGTACCAATCCCGTTTTCACAAACGATGATAGCTCGGAGCTTTGGCTCTACCTGCTTCTTTTCTTTCGTAAGCCATCCACCGAAGTGTAAAGTAATGTAAGCAGCTTCTTCATCGGGAATCGGTTTTCCAACATACAGTTCCAGGTGGCGCATGACACGCTTCGTCAAATGGAAAATGTCTGGATAGGTTTCCTGAATGGTGGCCGCCAGATCGTTTGCAATCTGCACCCCATACTTCAGTCTGTAATAGGTCGGCTTAATATGGGAAATTAAGTTTTCCTGTAGTCCTTCTTTGTCATCGAAGACTACACAGGAATACAGTTGAAAATCAGCGATCATCCGGTGAACGACTTCTTTAAGCCCAGACAGTTCTCGCTCGGTATAACGGCTGAAATCATCATGATGGACTTTAGAACCCAACAGGTTCATGGTAATAAAGCACACTTCATCTTCCGGGAAGGCAGTTCCCAATTGGTTTTCCAGTCTTTTTGTAATAAGCAAGGAAGCTTGATAAGCTTTTGTTTGCTTGAGAACCTGTTTTTCCGCAGGCTGCACAGAAATAATCTCCTGTAACTCAATTCGCCTTATAATTACAAGGATCTGTAAAGAAAGAATCTCAACCATTTCATCTGTCAGCGTTAATCCAAGTTCTCTTTCAGCTTCGAAAAGCAAGTGGCTGACTAATAGCTTCTGATCGGTTTCCTCTGATGAGGTATAGGCTTCCGGCTGAATCATCTTGTGAACTTCATTTTTTACGTTCAGCCAATCAGGATTCGAAAAGATTGTGGCCAGAATATTGGAAAGCATTGTTCGCTTCGCTTCCTCCGGCCCTTTCAATCGGTAACCTGAGCCTTTCTTGTAGTACAACTGCAAACCAGCTTGATTGAATTCCTGCTTGATCTTTTTAAGGGCCTTGACTATTGTTCCGCGACTCATACTCGTAAGATCCATAAAGCTTTGCATCGAGGCGTCTCGTTCCTCTAATAGAACTTTCGCTTTTATGAGCACCTCGCGTTCCTGCTTGGATAACTGGTATTGCCAATCCTCAAAACTCTGATCTTTATGAAGTGTCAGCTTTGATTTTGAAGACTCTGGTAAAAATAATCCTACTCCATGTTTACTTTCTATAGGCTCCAGCTTCATCGTCTGCAGCCAATCGTTGATCTGGTCAATATCATAATAAATGGTGCGCTGAGATACATTTATTTTTGAAACTAGTACTTTAGCAGGTATAGGCTCTGTTGACTGTTGAATGATGGATAATAGATGTGCACGTCTTTTATCCAGTACCATAGGGATCCCCCTCGTTTTATCTCATAGGTGTAAGTTTTTGCAAGATTATACAGTTGGGAATGTGATGATCATCTTATGAATCTATTATATACGCATTCTATGGATAATGTAAGGGGTTTCACTGTACAGACTTTGTATCTAGTGTTTTTGCAAAAGTGAACAGTTGGGATTGGGCTAATCACAATAATTGTCCTACAGGTAATAAGGGGCTTTGATTTATATGATTTATCATGTTAAATTTAGAATGATCGTTCTACATAAGGAGGGACTGCATGAAAAAGTCTAAGAAAAAAGAAGATATTATAAACACAGCTCAAAACTTGTTTTATCAGCACGGCTTTCATGCGATTGGAATAAAAAATATTCTTGAGCAGGCCGGAGTAGCAACAATGACAATGTACTATCATTTCAAATCAAAGGAAGAGCTCATTAAGGAAATTTTGCTGCAAAGGGAAGATAAATACTTTCAGTTGCTAGAGGCAAGGATTCATAAAGAAAAGGGCATCGAGCACTATATATACTCTCTGATTGAAGCCCATCTTGAATGGATGGAAAAAGAGGGTTACAATGGCTGTTTATTTTTAAGAGCTAAGCAGGAATACGAGGGTGTTAACGAAGAGATCGCCTCACTAAGCAAAGAACATAAAACAAGACTCATTCATAAAATTGAGCAGGACTTAACGCTTTTCGGTTCTCCAAAACCTCTCAGTGTGCAGCTGGCTGTTGTACTGGAGGGAATTACATCGATGGTGCAAATACTTGAACTAGAGCAAGTGAAAGCCAGTGCTTTTGCTTTAGCGAAAAATATTCAGGTTTAGGGAAATTGATAGATAGGGAGAATAGCGCAGAAGATGGCGCTGATATTCCCTATTTTTATTTTATACATTTGTTATAATGATCGTTCTATATAAAAAAGGAGGATGAAACATGAAGGCACATCAATTAATTATGGCAGGATTGCCGATGATTGCGGTAACCTACGGTTTATCCAGGTTTAGTTATGGTTTAATGCTTCCTTATATTAACGAATCCATTCATATGGAGCAATCGACCAGTGGGATCATTTCCTCTTTGTCCTACTTGGCTTACTGTATAGCTATAGTGGCAGTCATGGTATTTTCAAATAAAGTGAAGTCAAAGACGATTCTTGTAACCGCCGGCTTATCATCAGTAATAGGACTAGGGGTTATTGCCATATCACCCAATCCCGCTGTCCTTGGTTTAGGTATCTTTATAGCCGGGTTGAGTACAGGTCTCTCTTCCCCGCCCTATGCAGATATTGTAAGCGGCCATATTGAGAGGAAGCTGCAGAATCAGACGAATTCATGGATTAATTCCGGCACAAGCATCGGCACAGCCTTTACCGGAATCATTGCGATTCTTATGACAGATAGCTGGAGAGAAACTTATTTAGTGTTTATGATCATCGCTGTTCTCGTGCTGTTGACTAATTATAAAGTACTGCCGAAGCATCAGAAAGCTGAACAAGAAAAAGCAGCCGGCTGGTCAAAAAAGGAGTGGAGGCGTTCAACTCAATTAATCCTTGCTTCTTTATTGTTAGGGGTATCCAGTTCCGCCTATTGGACGTTTTCCAGAGATTTTATTATCCAAGTAGAGAGTGCTCCTGAGTACCTCGGGGAGTGGTTTTGGGTAATAATTGGGACAGCGGGTTTGTTAGGAGGAACGGCTGGTACGGTAATCAATAAGGCTGGTATAAAGAGGGCGTATCGGCTTTCTGTATTCATACTTGCCACTTCGTCTCTTCTTTTAGGAATTTCCCCAGATCACCCTATGACAGGGTTTCTTTCACCGATGTTATTCGGAAGTGCTTATATTTTCGTAACAGGGGTTTTAATTGTGTGGGGGATTTCAGTTTTTAGAACGAATCCTTCCTTAGGATTAGGTGTGCCCTTTTTAATCCTTGCTCTCGGACAGGCTTTAGGGTCGATACTCTCAGGATTAATTGCAGGGGTGTTTGGATACTATTTTCTCTTTGCGGGATTTTCATTGATAGGGTATGTAAGCTTAGTATTTAAACCTGCAGAAGTAAGACAATAGTATCCTGTAAGTCTTATTATATAAGTGTAAAACTGCTTTGGCCGTGTATTTACGTTTACCTCAATCAAAACTTAATTAAGAAGGCGATAAAGAGCCTGTTTGAATGGAATGATAACCATTAAATAATGGATAGCTTTTCAGTCAAACTACAGCTAATCTTAATGTATAAAATCATACTTTGGAAAAAATTTTTTTAATCCATATGTCGATCATGGAGTTTCCCGTTCGTTGTATCTATAAAGAGGTAAAGAAGGAGGGGATTTTTATGCTGTTTATGTTAATTGTCAAAGCCTCAAAAAATTCGGAAGCCGGAAACCTCCCGAGCCAAGAGCTCAGGGAAGCGATGTCAAGATACAATGAGGAATTAGTTAATGCAGGTGTCCGGGTTGCAGCTAAAGGGCTTCATCCAAGTTTAAACGGTATTCGCCTTTCGTTTCCAAATCCAGGGGAAAAGCCTGTGATCACGGATGGTCCATTTACGGAATCGAAAGAATTGATTGCCGGGTTCATTTTGATTGATGTGAAGTCGAGAGAAGAAGCCATAGAGTGGGCCATGCGAATGCCAGACCCGCAAGGACATGGAGAAGGCCAGATTGAAGTGCGTCAAGTATTTGAGTGAAGCCCCGGTCCAGGGCATCTGAAAAAAATGATTACTAAAAAAATCTCCCCCTTTCTCATGTGCTTCAGAAAAGGGGGGGAGATTTTCTATTTATTCATTCAAAAGATTTAAAAACTGCCGGGCCCGCTCATTTTTCGGGTGAGAAAACACTTTTTCCGGATGACCGCGTTCCAATATGTGTCCTCCATCCATGAAGAGCACCTCGTCCGCTACTTCTTTGGCAAAGTTCATTTCATGTGTCACGATTACCATCGTCATTCCTTCTTTGGCTAATTGCTTCATCACTTGAAGAACTTCACCTACCAGTTCCGGATCAAGAGAGGAGGTGGGTTCATCAAAGAGCATAACTTCCGGATTCATAGCGAGCGCGCGGGCGATGCCGACTCGCTGCTGCTGGCCTCCGGAAAGCTGATAGGGATAGTAGTCTACTTTGTCCCCAAGTCCCACTTTTGTAAGAAGCTCCACAGCTTGAGGCTGAACTTCGGATTTTTTTCTTTTTTGCACCGTAACCGGCCCTTCCATAACGTTATCCAGGGCCGTAAGGTGGGGGAAAAGATTGTATGTCTGAAACACCATGCCGGTTTGCCGCCTGATGGCACTTATATCTTTCCTCTGCACCTTCTCTGAAAAGTTCATCTTCTGATTGTTGATTTCCAGAATTCCTTTAGAAGGAGTTTCAAGGACATTGAGACAGCGCAGTAATGTAGTCTTGCCGGATCCTGAGGGTCCGATAACTACGATTACTTTTCCTTTTTCTATATTTAAATCGATACCCTTAAGCACTTCAAGCGTACCGAAGTTAAGGTGTAAATCTTTAATTGATAACATATGGCAGCTCCTCATGTTTTAACATATCGATTAAGTCGGTTCTCCATTTGGTCTTGAATGAGAGAAAGAATAAAGCATAATACCCAGTAAATGAATGCCGCTTCTGTATATAGAAGTAAAGGTTCATAGGTGGTTGCCACAATCTCCTGTGATTTTCTGAACATCTCTGTAACAAGAATAGTGGAGGCAAGAGAGGTATCCTTCACTAAACTGATAAATGAATTAGACAATGGAGGTATGGACACCCTTGTAGCTTGCGGTAGGATGACCCTTTTTAAAGCCTGTGTATAATTCATATTAATGGAATAGGCCGCTTCCCATTGTCCCTTCGGTATAGACAGGATGGCTGCACGGATAATTTCTGACGCATAGGCGCCTGTATTTAATGAAAATCCGATGATGGCCGCAGGAAATGGGTCTATTTTTAATCCGATAGAACCAAGTCCAAAAAAGATGATAAACAACTGAACCAATAAAGGAGTTCCGCGAATAATAGAGACATAAACTCTCGCAATACCGCTCAGCAGTTTAATGCCGGACAACCGAAATAAGGCAGTGACAATTGCAAGGACGAGACCGATTGTGAATGCGATCAGCGTCATTGGTATGGTGTATACCAACGCACCCTTCAACAGTGGCCAAAAAGAGCTTTGAGCGATTTCCAAATATCGCTCAAAGCCTGTGGCTGTAGTTAGTAAAAAATTATTGGCTGGAAACATCTTCGCCAAACCATTCTTTAGAAATTTCTGCTAAGGTCCCATCTTCTTTCATTTCTTCAATCGCCCCATTTACGGCTTCCACCAGATCATCATTTCCCTGACGGAACATCATGGCACTTTCTGCCGCATCGCCAGCTTCATCTACAATCTGAGCGGGAGCATTGTCACCTTTTTGATTTAAGTAGTCAAGTACAGATAAACGATCATTTACTGTTGCGTCAACTCGTCCTGTGGCAATCAGCTCCATAGCTGGGTTAAAGCCTTCCACACTTTGAATCTCTGCCCCGTGTTCTTCCGCTATTTCTGCATAGTTACTCGTTAAAGATTGAGCGGAAGTTTTTCCTTCCAAGTCTGCAAAGGATTTGATTTCCTTATTGTCTTTGCTAGTGACTAAGACGGCTGTTGAGTACGTATAAGGAGTAGAGAAATCATATTTCTCTTCACGGTCAGGCTTGATTCCTACCTGGTTGGCGATCATATCAAACCGTTTCGAGTTCAAGCCCGCAAACATTGAATCCCATTTCGTTTCCTGGAATTCTATTTCTAAATCGAGACGCTTGCCGACTTCTCGGGCCACTTCGACATCATATCCTGTCAGCTTATCCTGATCATCATGAAAAGTGTACGGAGGATAAGTTCCTTCCGTCCCCACCGTGAGAACACCTTTTTCTTTGATCTGCTCATACAGGTTTTCATCAGAAGAAGCACTGTCTGAGCCTCCTTCTTCTGAGTTTTCATTACTTCCGCCACAAGCTGAAAGCAACAAAACTAACGTGAATGTTATGAGATAAAATGATAACTTTTTCATGTCATTCCTCCTATTATTTTTATAACATAGTAATTTGATAGGTATTATAGCAATTATACATATTACAATGGTTATTACCGCTTGTCAATGTTATAGCCTTGATAGGACCAAATACTGATAAAAATTTTAATTATCACAAAAAACTTCAGCACTATGCTGAAGTTTCTGTTTTAAACTTTTCTGGAAACTGTTTCACAACGCCTTCAGAGATAGCATCCGCCATCATGATGATATGTGTAACCCCATCATCAATCGCCACAATACGTTTATCCCAATCTTTTTCTAAGCTTGCGGTTAAGTCATCTGTTACTAATTCTAAATGCCGATACAGCAATTTCTTTAGATCTTCATTTTTTAGATTAGGGTTAGCCCCACTAAGGAAAGCCGCTATATCATCAGCATTTTTATACCATTCTTTGTTTAGCTGATTCACCATGTCGACATTTCCACTTTTAGCTGCATCCACAATTTTGCCAGCGATAATAATATGTTCTTTAAGCAAATCGGTAAGTTTGTTGCCTGCGTCTTCACCATATACCGGCTTGATAGCATTACCTATATCTTCCTGGTTTTTCAAAAGTCTTGATAGTACTTGCTTTTGATCCTCTGCTCCTGCTGTTGTGGCACTAGTAATATAATTACTCGTCCATAGCACATGGTCGATCCAAAGTTTTCTGAATTCATTTTTGAACTCTACTTCAGCTTGGCTTAAACATTTATCCTTTGTTTCAGCATGGACACTCATGGCCCCAGGCAGCATGTTGAGCATAAATACCATAATTAATGTCATCAGCACTAATTTCTTCATTCGTTTACTCCTTTCAAAAATAAAAAGTTCTCTCCTATTATTGTGATGTGCTGTTTTTTCATTCATTAAAATCCTTTTATATAAAAGGAAGTATTATACATAAAAGTAATTTGGCTTTATGGGATTTTTAAATATCATTTAAAAGTGAATTCTTCTTCTCCAAAAGGTGATAATATAATAATTAATATAAGGGAAGCAGACAAGAGGAGGCAGTTTTTAAAACCGTTGCTATGAGTGTTCCTGTATTATTCGCCATTTAATGATGAGATAGCTGTCAATTTATTACGAAAGGAAGCTGATTATGATTTATGTCGCACTTCTTCGAGGGATAAATATTGGCGGGAGAAACAAAATTGATATGAAGCTGCTTAAACAAACCTTTGAAAAAGCCGGAATGAATGATGTCGTCACATACATCAATACAGGAAATATTATTTTTTCAAAAGAGGGACAATCAAGAACTGATCTGTCACGTGTTTTGGAAGAAGTAATACTTGAGGATTTCGGATTACAAATTAAAGTTGTCGTTCGCAGTTTAGAGGATATCAGAGGAATCGTAAAAGAAATTCCTGACACTTGGAAAAATGATAAAGACATGAAAAGTGATGTTCTGTTTTTATGGGATGAAGTGGATAATGAAGCAGTACTGAAGAATGTAGTGATCAAACCAACCATTGATAACGTGAAATATGTTCCAGGCGCCATCCTCTGGTCTGTTGATAAGAAAAATGTAACTAAAAGCGGAATGTCCAGGATCGTTGGTTCAAAGTTATACAAACAAGTTACGGTAAGAAATGTAAATACAGCTCGCAAAATATATGGGCTCATGCTGACTCAAGAGAGTCGGTAAGGGGCTTTTGATGCTAAAAGACTTGAGGAGGTTTTTTAGTGAACAAGAACGAAGTCATAATTATACCGTATCATCCTAAGTATGCAGAACAAACGGTGTTGATGTGGAGAAAAAGTAAAGAGCTGGCGATTGGTCAGAAGGAAATTCATAGTTTCGAAGATCACGTCTATTTCGTACAAGAGATTTTAGCCGAACAGTATCAGATAGAGTTAGCACTAATGGATGAGCAGGTAGTTGGAATGATCGCCTATAATGAAAACGAAATAAACCAATTATATATTCACACAGATTATCAAGGAATCGGAATTGGCAAGACATTAATTAATAAAGCAAAAGTACAATCAAGTGGAAGATTATCACTGTATACATTTGAAATAAATCAGAAGGCCCAACGATTTTATGAAAAGCATGGATTTAAAGTCATCGGCAGAGGACATAAAAATGAAGAAAACTTACCGGACATTTTATATGAATGGATTTCTGATTGAGCGTCAGTTAATAAAGGAAAAATTAATCCACCAAAACGTTTACTCAGCTCTGATGGATTGTTCATTTTTCTCTTCTATTTCATAAGAAGCTTTCTTTTGAAGTGCAAGTAATAGAGTCATGCCGATAATACAAGCCATACCTATCCATTGAAATACCCCAAAAGGTTCTTTTAACCAAATGACCATACTTAACACGGCGGACAAAGGCTCTAGGTTTCCAATGAGACTTGTTTCTTTAGGAGGAAGATATTGCAGGCTTTCAATGTAAAACCAAAAGGCAAGCATCGTACCAAATATTATGACAAACAGGAGATACATATAGATTTCCGGTGTAAAGTTTGAAAAATCTGCTTGCCACGGATGGTGGACAAAGTTTAAGGTTATCCCTCCAATTACCATCGACCATCCCACAACAACAAGGGAATCAAATTCTTTAAGTAAAGGTATGGCGTAAAGAGTATAAAAGGCTAAAGATGCCCCTGATAATATCCCCCAGAAAATTGAGATTGCCGGTACCGATAATTCTGAAATGGATCCGTTTGTAAGTAATAAAAAAGTGCCAAGGAGAGCAAGAGTCACAGTCATAACATCCTGTTTAGTGAAAAGGGTCAGTTTACGTAAGAGTAAGTAAACAATAATCATAACAGGGGCAAGGTATTGTAAAAGCGTGGCAACCGCCGCATTCCCGTGATTGATCGATGCCATATAAGTGTATTGAACCGCCAGCATGCCAAGCAATCCGAAGGTAATCAGCTGAACAGCTGATTTTTTAGTCTTCCAAATCCTCATAATATGGAAAAAATCTTTCCTCACATATTGAACAGTCAAAAGTAATATTCCGGCCAGCAGCAGTCGAACGGTTACCATCCAGTTGACATCAATAGAATGATCCTGAAAAAGCTTCTGGGAAACTGTGCCCCCTACTCCCCAAAAAATGGCTCCTGCCATGACGAGTAGAAGCCCTCTGCTTCTAAGATGACTTTGTATCATTTCCTACCACCTCAATAATATAACGATAATGCTATAATAGTTAAAAAATTACGGAAATAATAGTCAAACCTGATGAAAAATTATAACGATATTGAAGTGGCCATGTGCAGATCAAAGATTTTAAATGAGATGGAAAGTTAAAGGAACTTACAAACCACCGGACTACTTAATTACCTATAGCTTGCTGTGAAAGGACGATTTCCGAAAATGTAAATGGTTATATTCCGCTTCATTGGCATGAAGAAGGGCAGTTTGTACATGTTACGAAAGGTGAAGGCGTTTTTATATAAATGAAGAAAAAATGGTAATAAGAGAAGGAGAGGGACTGTTTATAGTGGCAGACTGCACATGGCTGAAAAAGATTCCACTTCAGGCTGTATCTTCTATAAGAGAGTTATTTTTTTTCAACAATTCGTATTAAATGGTCAGAAAAAGCCTCAGCAATTTCCTCTCCTGATTGAGGCCCATCCTCCTTATACCACTGTAAAATCCAGTTTAAGGCACCCAATATAATAAATCGCACCATGCGAACATCGATACTGTGATCAAATTCTCCTTTTTCGATTCCTTCCTTTATAATCACATCAAAATAATGGGCATACTCTTTTCTTTGCTGAAGCGCATGATCGAGGTGGTCTCCTGAAAAGTTTTGAGTAGGTTTATCCATCATCATAAACATGGATTTTTCGCTTGTAGCAAGCAGTACGTGTGAATGAACAGCTTTTTTTAATTTCTGTGTTGGACTTAAATGACTGTGAACAGCTGCTTCAATTTTATCAATACTCATCTTCATAATCATTTGATGACATTGATAGAGAAGATCATCTTTATTCTTGAAATAGTAATACATCGATCCTTTAGTCATCAGCAGATTTGCCGCCACATCTTCCATAGTCGTACCGTGAAATCCTTTATCAGCAAGGACGGAGGCCGCTGATCTTAAAATCTCTTCTTTTTTCTTCGCTGCTTTTTTTTCACGTAAGGACATGATTGGTCCCCCTCCAACTACCTATTTTTCCTTTTTTTAATAGCTGTTTAAATCGTAGGTGAAAAAATCTGAAAAATCAAGGTCGTTTGGTTATTTTTTAAACTACTGTTCAAAAAATAAATGTATTGTATAAAAATCTGAAAATTGTTAGTATTGTATTTGGAAGCGCTGTCATATAAAGGGATTATTTGAAAGGAGTTATGCTGTGTGTCCTTGCCGCTTGAAGGAATCCGCGTCCTTGATTTAACGAGGCTATTGCCCGGACCTTATTGTTCGTTATTACTTGCTGATTTTGGAGCTGATGTCATTAAGGTGGAAGCCCCAGAGATCGGAGATTACGCCAGGTGGAACGATCCTAAAGTAGGGGATCAAAGCTCTCTGTTTCTTTCACTGAACAGGAACAAACGCAGTATGACTCTTAATCTTAAAGAAACAAAAGAACAGGAGATTTTTCTTGAATTAGTTAAGACAGCAGATGTAGTAGTGGAGTCTTTCCGACCGGGTGTGATGGAACGGCTGGGGCTCGGATATGAAGTGCTGAAAAAATACAATTCAAAATTAATTTATTGTGCGATCACAGGCTATGGTCAGACAGGGCCATTCGCTCATGAGCCGGGACATGATCTGAATTTCCTTAGTTACTCAGGACTTTTACATTTGCAGGGAGAAGCTGGTGGAAAACCAATGATTCCTTCTGTTCAAATCGGCGATATAGGCGGAGGATCGTTGATGGCTGCCATTGGGATATTAGTTTCCATCATTGATGCCAAAAAAACCGGAAAAGGCCAATTTGTGGATGTTTCCATGCTTGATGGAGCGATATCGTGGATGCAGACGATCCTCCCCGATTTATGGGCAGATCCTGAGCGGGTACCCAATCGAGGAGAGCTTACTTTAAACGGAGGGAAAGCCTGTTATGAAGTATACCGGACGAAAGATGACAGGTACCTTTCTGTAGGGGCACTGGAATACAAGTTTTGGAAAAACTTCTGTGAGGTGATCGGCAAGGAAGAGTTGATAGACCAACTCGAGGCACCGATAGAAGAACAGCGGCAAATGAAAATCGAAATCGAAGAAGCGATGGTTCAAAAAACGCTGAAGGAATGGACCTTCCTTTTCGAAGGAATTGATGCTTGCGTTTCTCCTGTCCTTACACCACAGGAAATGGAGAACCATGAGCAAGTTAAACAACGGGGAATTATTGAGGAAGTAAATCATCCAAAAGCAGGGCCTATGAAGCAGATCAACACACCGATTAAATTCTCAGGACAAAAGATGAAATTAAGACGTCACCCTCCTATACTCGGTGAACATAATGAGGAAATTCTCGAAGAATTAGGCAATGTAAGTCAGGATAGTGAAAATTGAACAAAAAGGAGAAGGATAGGCCATGAAAATTGAAGATTCAATAGCTGTTGTTACTGGAGGAGCTTCTGGTCTCGGAGAAGGAACTGTAAGACACCTCGTTCAAAAAGGCGGGAAAGCAGCCATTTTTGACAGGGCAGAAGAGAAAGGAAAGAGATTAGTAGAAGAACTGGGCGAGAATGTTATTTTCATCAAAACCGATGTAACAAGTGAAGAGGAAGTAAAGAAAGCACTGGACCAGACAGAGGAAAGCTTCGGCCACTTTAATACGGTCATCAACTGTGCGGGGATTGGTCTGGGAGAAAAAACAGTCAGTAAGGGGCAGGCACATAATTACGAAAACTTTATAAAAGTCATTCAAATTAATTTGATAGGAACTTTCAATGTCATTCGCCTTGCTGCTGAAAGACTTGTTGATTTACCCGCAAATGAAGATGGTGAACGTGGAGTGATCATTAATACAGCTTCCGTTGCGGCATATGAGGGACAGATCGGACAGGCTGCCTATAGTGCATCAAAAGGAGGAGTGGTCGGGATGACACTGCCAATTGCCCGGGACTTAGCTAAAAGCGGGATTCGAGTAGTCACCATCGCTCCAGGCCTCATTGAAACACCTCTGTTCGGCGGACTGTCTGAAAAAGCGAGAACCGCTTTAGAATCGCAAATTCCTTTTCCTTCCCGTCTAGGCCGCCCATCTGAATATGCGCAGTTAACTCAGTCTATCCTTGAAAATGTCTTACTGAATGGAGAAACGATCCGATTGGACGGCGCCATCCGTATGGCACCACGATAAAAGTTTCCTTCAAGTCTATGAATCTATGTAGGAGAGTGAACAGATGATAGAATTCAAAAGATCAAAGCAGCTCTTAGTTGATCAGATGTTGATTCGCTCAGCGAGAAGATCACCAGATAAGGCTGCTTTAGTAAGCGGGGAAGTAAGGATAACCTATCAAGAGTTGAACGATCGAGTGAACCAGCTTGCTGGATGGTTTCAAAGGCATGGGATCCAAAAAGGAGACAAGGCCGCCATTCTTCTGTACAGCGGAGTGGAATATGTCGAATGTCTTTTTGCACTTGCTAAAATAGGGGCTGTCACTGTTCCGATAAATTTTCGATTGAAAGAAAAAGAGATTCAGTATCTATTAAATGATTCTGATGCGAAAATGCTGATTTTGGATGGCCGCTTTCTTTCAAATATAGAATACATACAGCATGATTTACACTCCTTACAAGACATCGCTTTAGTTGGAGAATCCAATTATAACGATACTCACCTCTCCACCCTTTCTTACCCAAATTCAGCTGAATCCTATCAAGTTAATCTCCCAGAATTACAGGATGAAGATGACTGCTTGATTGGCTATACGTCTGGAACGACTGGACACCCTAAGGGAGCCGTTCTTACTCATAAAAATGTGTTTATGAATGCCATGAATTATAATCTTGAATTTGGCTTAACAAAGCATGACATCCAATTGATGACGACACCTATCTTTCATATCGGCGGAATATCTACTTTAACGATGCTTCTATTCATTGGAGGAACATCGATCATTTCCAACCACTTTGACCCTCAAAACGTCCTGCAAACCTTTGAAGAAGAAAAAGTCAGCTATGCCTTCATGGTTCCTTCCATGTGGAACATGCTGCTGGAGCAAAAGAATTTCCAAACATATGACGTAAGCAGCCTGCGTATTCTTTGTACGGCAGCGGCTTCCACCCCATTAGAGCTGAAGAAAAGGTTGATGACTTACTTTCCAAATGCCGGAGTTTATGATACGTACGGACAAACAGAGACCTCGCCAGGTACAACGACATTGAAGCCGGACGATCCGTTAACTCAGTCAGGATCAGTTGGTTTGTCTTTTACTAATGTAGAAGTTCGTGTAGTAGATGAGAATATGAACGATGTTTCACCGGGAGAAGTGGGAGAAATCGTCTTTCGGGGTCCGACCACTATGAAAGAATACTATAAAAACACTGTAGCCACAGAGGAAGTGTTTAAAGAAGGCTGGCTTCATAGTGGAGATTTAGCTCTTGTAGATAAAGAAGGATATCTTTCTGTCGTTGATCGCAAGAAAGATCTCGTCATCAGCGGTGGTGAGAATATTTATCCGAAAGAAATCGAAGAAGTCCTCTATACCCATCGGGATATCCTGGAGGCTGCGGTCATTGGTGTACCTGATGAGAAATGGGGAGAAACCTTGAAGGCTTTTGTCGTTACGCGTGATGAAAAAACGATGACAGAAGAAGAAGTGATCGATTTTTGTTATGAAAGACTGGCGGGATATAAGAAGCCGAAGTATGTCCAGTTCGTGAAGGAATTGCCTCGAAACGCGGCAGGTAAAATATTGAAGACCGAACTAAGAAAAATAGAGGTTCAATCATAGAAAGGTGATGGATAACATGAAAACTCGCATAACCGAACGATTAGGAATTCAATATCCAATTATTTGTGGAGGAATGTTTCAAGTAGGAAGAGCAGAGCTGGCTGCAGCTGTTTCTGAGGCTGGCGGTTTAGGAACGATTACCTCTAAAACGCAAGGCACACCGGAAAATTTACGAAAAGAAATCCAAAAAGTAAAAGCACTTACAGACAAACCTTTCGCTGTGAATTTAAACCTTTTTCCAAGTCAATCGGCTACCCCTAATGATGAGTTTATCGAAGTCATGGTAGAGGAAGATGTGAAAATTGTAGAAACGAGCGGGCGAAGTCCTAAAGAGATCATGCCCCTGCTTAAAGAGCAGGGCTTTATAGTTCTTCATAAAGTCCCGGGGGTCAAATATGCCGTATCTGCCGAGAAGCTAGGAGTGGATGCCGTGATTATCGTCGGCAATGAAACGGGCGGCCACCCTGGGATGAGTGATGTAGGTAGTTTAGTGATGCTGCCAAGAGTCGCAGATTCTGTAAATATTCCAATCATCGCCGGCGGAGGATTTTCAGATGGAAGAGGATTAGTCAGTGCCATGGCGCTTGGGGCAGAAGGGATTTTAATGGGAACACGTTTTATGGCTACAAAAGAAGCACCTGTCCACGACAATGTGAAAAATTGGATGGTCGCTGCTGATGAAACAAATACCATCGTCGTTCAGCGGAATATTGGAAGTCCTTCTCGTGTGGCTTTAAATGAAGTGAGTAAGGAAGTGGACCGGCTGGAACAGGAAGGAGCTACATTGGAAGACTTACTCCCCCTAATTACTGGACAGCGGAGCAAAAGCGTCTATTTTGAAGGAGATTTGGATGGAGGCATCTGGTCTTGTGGGCAGGCAGTTGGGCTCGTGAAAGAAGTGTTGTCTATCAAAGAGCTTTTCATGCAAATGGAAGAAGAGGCGAAGCAGTCCCTTCAGCATATCCAAGAAAGAATGTCCTCAAATATTTCGGTTTAATCTAAAGGTTACTAGCTAAGTACATTCAAAATTAAGCCTTCAAGCCTTTTGGGAGGGGGCGGCCAGAGATGCAACAGATAAAATATCTGGGGAGTGTGTGATGGAATGGACAGACCTTTTCTAACAGAAAGCCATGAAATATTTCGCAAGTCACTAAGGAAGTACTTAGAAAAAGAAGTGATCCCCAACTTTGAACAATGGGAAGCAGAACGCCAGCTTCCCCGCTCATTTTGGAAGCAGCTAGGAGAACTAGGGTTCCTTTGTCCATGGCTTGATGAAAAATATGGAGGGATGAATGCCGACTTTGGATATTCAGTCGTGCTAGGAGAAGAGCTCGAAAAAGTAGGGACAGGCTTAAGTGGACCTGGGCTGCATAATGACATCGTCATGCCTTATATTGCTTCCTTCGGTTCAGACGAACAAAAGCAGAAATGGCTGCCGAGAAGTACAACAGGAGAGATAATCTCCTCAGTGGCGATGACTGAACCAGGAACAGGATCAGATTTGGCGGCAATCAGAACGACGGCCGTGAAAGATGGAGATGAGTATATTATCAACGGGGAGAAGACGTTTATTTCCAATGGCTATACGTCTAATTTTGTCGTAGTTGTTTGTAAAACAGATCCGAAAGCAGAACCTGTGCATAAGGGCATCAGTCTCCTTGTCGTCGATGCGGTCGATGAAGCAGTGCCTGGCTTTAAGAAAGGAAAAAAGCTGAATAAAATAGGACAGCATGCCGGCGATACATCTGAACTGATCTTTGAGGATTGCCGTATCCCTGCTGAAAATCTATTAGGAGAAGAAGGAAAAGGGTTCCATTATTTAATGGAAAAATTGCAGCAGGAAAGACTCACGGTTGCAATTGCGGCGATGACATCTGCTGAACGAATGCTCGAACTGACCATGGATTATGTCAAACAGCGGGAAGCATTTGGCACGCCGATCAGTAAGTTTCAGAACACCCAATTTAAAATAGCTGAAATGGCGACAGAAATCCAAATCGGCCGTACTTTTGTCGATCAGTTAATCATCAAGCACATGGCAGGTAAAGATATCGTCAATGAAGTGTCCATGGCGAAATGGTGGACAACCGATATGGCTAAAAAAGTAGCAGGAGAATGCATGCAGCTGCATGGAGGCTACGGATATATGGAAGAATATGAGATTGCGCGAAGATATAGAGACATCCCGGTTGCATCGATTTATGCAGGAACGAATGAAATCATGAAAATCATCATTGCAAAAAACATGGGATTATAACCCGGTTAGAGGAGGAGTTTCATGAACGCTGTCCACTTGTTATTCAACACTGCGGATCGCCTGCCAAATAAAGCAGCCGTTGTGTATGAAAATGATTCAATGACCTACGCTGAGCTCAAAGAAAAAGTTTTATCATTTGCCACCGGTCTGAAAAACAAGGGAATTCGTGAAAATATGCATGTCAGCCTTCTGATGACAAACCGTCCGGAGTATATCATTTCGTATTTTGCTATTTTAACGCTTGGAGCAACCGCCGTCCCGCTTAATCCTCAGTTTAAGGAAAAAGAACTGACATATGCTTTGAATGATTCTGAGTCTCAGGCTCTTATTTATGATGATCTTGGATCAGAAGTAGTAAAAGAGGCTAAAGGTGATTTTACATCAACAAAAATATTGATTACTTTTCGAGGAGAAGCTGAATGGATGGAGCTGATTGATCACGAACCATTCACTGGACCTGTCCGAAGAAGCGGAGAAGATACCGCCCAAATCATCTATACTTCCGGAACGACAGGGAGCCCTAAAGGAGCGATGATTACCCATCATAATATAACGTGGATGACGAACGCTATGACCGAAGTGCAGGGGACTAACGAACAAGACCGGATGATCGTTTCTCTCCACTGTTTCATGCGTATGCCAAAATGGCGGGTCTGTGGTGCCCGTTTTATAAAGGAGCGAGCATTTTTCTGGAGTCCTTTCATCCAGACAAAATTCTCGAAATGATTGATCGTGAAAACATTACCATCTTTAGCGGTGTTCCTACAATGTTTACTATGTTCGTTCATTCTCCCAAACTTCGAGAATTCGATTACTCTTCTTTAAGAATCTTTGGGTCTGGAGGTGCGAGTATTCCTGTAGAAATCGTCGAACGAATCCAAAAAGAAATCGGAGTAGGCATCATTGAAGCGTACGGACAGACAGAAGCGACCATTATGATCACAAGGCAGCTCCTTCAGGGAGAAAAAGTGGCAGGCTCTGTAGGACCGGCGGTGGCTGGAGTGGGTCTTAAAATCGTTGATCAGGAAGGACAGGAGCTTGAACAGGGAGAAGTGGGGGAAATCATTTTTCGCGGAGAAAATGCGATGAAAGGCTATTTTAAGAAACCTGAGGAAACGGAGAGGACCATCCGAAATGGCTGGGTTTACACAGGAGACTTAGGATATCAGGATGAAAGGAAAAATGTTTATATTGTGGACAGGAAAAAAGATATGGTTATACGAGGCGGCTATAATGTTTATCCGCGGGAAATTGAAGAGGTGCTTTATTCCCATTCTGATGTTGTGGAATGTGCGGTAATCGGGGAAGCGCATGAAGTGTTTGGAGAAGAAATTGTAGCCTATGTAGTGGTGAAAAATGATCTCGATGAAAAGGAGCTCTCCGCCTATTGTGAACGTAATCTGGCGAAATATAAAAACCCGAGAGTCTTTCGTTTTCTCGAGGAACTTCCGAAAACAGTAACCGGAAAAATATTAAAAGGACCTCTTCGTAAATCGTCTTATAGTAAGCATAAAGCTGAAAAATCTTAAGGGAGTTGATGACAATGGCACCACTTGTCGAGCTTGAAAAAAATCAAGGAATCGCGATCGTTACGATCAATAATCCACCGATGAATGTGTTAAGCGCCCAAGTTACTAAGGAATTAGGGCAAGCCTTTGCAGAGATTGCGAAAGATCCGGATATTATTGTGGCCATATTGACAGGAGCAGGAGAGAAAGCTTTTATGGCAGGAGCAGATATCAAGGAGTTCCCATCTCTGATGGACATGGAAACGGAAGAGCTGAAGCTGAAAAATCAGAAGACACATAAAGTTTTAAATGAAATCGAGAACTTGCCAAAACCTACAATTGCCATGCTGAATGGAATTACGTTCGGCGGCGGCTGCGAATTATCGTTAGCCTGTGATTTGAGAATTGCGGAAGAACATGTGAAGCTTGGACTGCCGGAAGTAAAGCTGGGTCTTTTTCCCGGAGGCGGAGGCACCCAGCGGTTATCAAGACTTGTCGGTCCAGCTAAAGCAAAAGAACTCATGTTTCTGGGGGATCCCATTATGGCAGAAGAAGCTCAGAACATCGGATTAATCAATCAAGTAGCTCAACAAGGCCAAGGGATGGAAATGGCGCTTACGATAGCCAGAAAAATGGCCCGATACTCCCTGCATCCCTTACGCAGCATTAAGCTGGCCGTAAATCAGGGGATAGATAAGTCCCTGGATCAAGGACTCGAGCTAGAAGCCGGCCTCTTTGCCGATATATTCCGTACAGAAGATGTGAAGGAAGGGGTTCAGGCTTTCCTGGAAAAACGTGAACCGAGATTTACCCATCAGTGATGATACTTTGATCTATAACAACAGCACATCCAGGCGGGATGTTTGAGGACGATCCAGGGGAAAGCTAGAATGATAGGTAAGAAGGGAGAGGATGATATGAACGAAGAACAAATTTTTCAACAGATTAACCTGGTCAGAAAAGCAACTTTAAAGACAGTAGACGGTGTTAACGAGGATCAGCTGGACAAACAGCCGGAAGGGTTTAGTAACACGATCCGCTGGAACCTTGGACACATTTATGTCGTGCAAAACTCATTGATTGCTAAGTACGGCGGCAAGCCGATCGAAACACCTTCTCGATACCTTGAGTTGTTTGCCCCAGGCACAAAACCAGCTGATTGGCAGGGCGATGTCCCGTCCCTTGATGAGCTGAAGCAGAAACTTGAAGAACAGCCGTCTAAACTGAAGGAAGAGCTCAACGGACAGCTGAATGAGGAAGCGGCAGGAGACTTCTTATCACTGCCGACAGTTGGAGCGATTCTAAATTTCACGCTGTACCATGAAGGGGTACATACAGGTACGATGAAAGCATTGAAAGCTAAAACAGCAGAGTAAATGGGGAAGCCGGCCAAACAGCCGGCTTTTTCTAGTTTCTAAACAAGCTTTTCCGCACCTGGGCGAAGATGCTCTCTATGGTTTTAATTTAGAATGAGGTGAGGTGTAAAGTCAGTCAATAAGTGGTCGTACATATGCTATAATAGGACATAGAGAAAGCGGTATCATAGGATTTGAGAAAAAGGGGGAATATATTATCGCTAAACATAGGATCTATTCAATGAGTGTCTCCAGTGTCTATCCCCATTACATTACGAAGGCGGAGAAAAAAGGACGTACGAAATCGGAAGTCGATGAAATTATCCGTTGGTTAACAGGGTATAATCAGGAAGAATTTGAAGCCCAGCTGGAAAATAAAACAGACTTTGAGACTTTCTTTGCGGAAGCCCCCCGGATGAATCCTTCCCGGACTTTGATCAAAGGTGTGATCTGTGGTGTTCGAGTAGAAGACATCGAAGAACCAATAATGCAGGAAATTCGTTATTTGGATAAGCTTGTTGATGAGTTAGCAAAGGGAAAAGCGATGGAGAAGATTTTGCGGAAGTGAAGAAAAATTATGCTTAAATGTAGAATAATGAATACACAAACCTTTGTTATGCCAACATCTATGGCCTGTGAAGCTTCTCTGATAGGGGAGCAGCAAATGGTTAGAAGCAATCCACCCAAGAGTCGACAGCTCCAGGGTGGATTATTTTTTTGGCTCATCAATAAACGCAAAGGAGGGTTTTCTATGGGAAAAGTTGTGTTAGGAATGACCATGTCAGTAGACGGATATATCAATGACAGGGAAGGCAGTGTCGCTCGTCTATATCAGGATCTGGAGGAAGTGAAGAAAAGCGGGTTTTTTGATGAATCGATACGTAATACAGGAGCGGTTGTCATGGGCAGAAACACCTTTAATATGGCAGCTGATCCAGATTTGTATGCGGGAAATTATGAATACCAAGTCCCTATATTTGTCCTTTGCGGAAAAGAACCGGAAAAACATCCAAAAGAGACGGAGGAGCTGACATTTACCTTCGTCACTCAAGGGATCGATAGTGCTATTGCTCAGGCGAAAAAGGCGGCTGGAGATAAAGATGTTACCGTTATCGGAGGTCCAAGCGTAGTTCACCAGTGTATAAAAGCAGACCTTGCCGATGAATGGGAGATCGATATTATGCCGGTTCTTCTCGGGGGAGGGATGAGGCTGTTTGAGGACATAGGCGTGGCACCGATAGAATTGGAAAAGATCAAGGTAAGAGAGAGCGGAGAAAGAACGAGTATTCATTTTCGTGTAGTAAAGTAAGGAGAACTATCTAATCATTCAAGGAGGAGATAAATTTGAAAAGAGTTGACTTGCTTTTAAACCTGCTGGATTCCACATTCAGTGAAGAGAGCTGGTATGCCCCTTTTAACGATGCTATCGAAGGACTTACAGCTCAACAGGCTGTTTGGACACCAGCTGGTGAGGCTGTTAAGTCGATTTGGGAAAACGTGAATCATCTGACATTTTATAAAGAAAGACTTGCTGCAAACCTGGAAGGCCGCGAATGGACAAATGATCTGGACGGTGATGAAACCTTCTATCTTACGGAACAGCCAGCTAATGATCAGGAGTGGAAGCGTATCATAGAGCGCTCAGAAAAAGCTCACCATCAGTTAAGACAAGTATTGAGCGCCATTTCTGAGGAAGAGCTTAAGCAACAATCACTGGAGAGAAAATTACTGGACATTATGCTTCACGATGCTTATCATACCGGCCAAATTATTCAATTAAGAAAAATGCAAGGGTCATGGCCATCGCATCGTTAAAGTAACTCTAAGGATTGCTTTTCGATCGGGAAGATAGGCTATAAACCAATCGTGTACCAGCAGCTAAAATAAAACCAATGCCAATACTTATTACGATATTATTTGTGATATAAAGTCCGATGGAAATTCCTAAAAATAGCATTATCCCAATCAATACGCCCATTAAAATTTGAGATTTCAATAGATGTCCCTCCTAAAATAAATCAAAATACTATGTAGCCTGCAGACCATATAAGATATATGTAGACTTAAGATAGTTAATTAAAACATATTTTTTAGATGGAAAACGCGTGAAACCATAATGACTTCACGCGTTTTCTATATTTATTCTGCCTCTTTAAACCTGAACCTCAAACTGCTTGGAATACAGATGTGAGTAAGGACCCTTTCTTTTGAGCAGAGCCTCATGAGTTCCTTCTTCAACAATCGTGCCTTTCGATAGAACTACAATTCTTTCAGCGTTACGAATCGTTGAAAGTCGATGGGCGATCACTAGAGTTGTTCGACCTTTGGCTAATCGCTCGAGAGATTCTTTTACGACACTCTCACTTTCATTGTCTAATGCGCTCGTCGCTTCATCAAGGATGAGAATCGGCGGATTTTTTAAAAATACGCGTACAATGCTAAGGCGCTGCTTTTGTCCACCTGAAAGACGAACACCTCGCTGCCCGATTTCAGACTGATATCCCTGAGGCAGATTCATAATGAATTCATGGGCGTTGGCTAGCTTGGCTGCTGTTATGACTTCTTCATCTGTGGCTTCAGGGAAACCGTATCGGATGTTTTCTATGACCGTTCCTGCAAAAAGGTAGACCTCCTGCTGGACAATCCCAATGTTGTTTCGCAGAAAAGCCAAGTCCAGTTCTTTAATATTTTCACCATCCAAATAGATTCCTCCATCTGTCACTTCATAAAAACGCGGAATGAGGAAGCTCAGTGTAGTTTTTCCAGCTCCCGAAGGGCCAACAATGGCTACATACTCTCCTGGCGAAATATTCAGAGACAAATGGTTAAATACCGGTGTCAGCGAAGAATCATATTGAAAAGATACGTCTTTTAATTCGATTTGGCCGCGGACTTTTTTTGCCCTCTTTGCTTCTGGGCTATTTTTAATGGCTGGTGGAGTATTCATAACTTCCATAAACCGCTGAAAGCCTGTAACTCCTTCCTGCAGCTGTGTGCTCATATGAGTGAGACGCTGAATCGGCTCGACCATAAACCCGATGTACAACAGAAATGTGATTAAGTCAGGCAGATCAAGTGAAGCATTCATGATCTGCATCGAACCGAAGATGACAACTGTAATTGTGATCAGCTGAATGAATGCTTCTGTACCATTAAAAAAGTAGGCTTCTGCTTGATAGGTGCTTTTTCGGCTTTTTAAAAACCGGTCATTTTCTCTGTTGAATTTTTTGATTTCTTCTGCCTCATTGGCGAATGACTGAACGACGCGTATGCCGGAAAGACTGTCTTCCACCTGTGCATTCACATCACCGATCCGTTCTTTATTATGGGTTAAGGCAATATTCAGTTTCTTATTAAAATACAAAGAAAAGAAACCAAGTACCGGCAAAAAGCAAAAAACGGCAATAGTTAAGGGGGCATTAATAAAAAATAAAATGACAAATGCCCCAGTAAAACGAACGAGGTACTTTACATAATCCTCAGGTCCATGGTGATAAAGCTCAGAAACCAATAGCAGATCATTGGTAATCCGAGTCATCAACTGACCGGTTTTCTGCTTATCATAGAAGCTGAAGGATAATCTCTGCATGTGAGAAAATAACTCACTGCGCATATCCCTTTCCATACGCGCCCCGATTTCGTGCCCTTTATAATCGACAAAATAGTTTCCGATGTTTTGAACGATCACTAACAATAACATTAGACCGCCGATCCATAAGACGGTTTGAAAGGAGGCGGCTAAACCTTCGCCCAGCACATCTTTCGTGACATAGCGAACGAGTAAAGGGAACAACAGAGTGAGTGAAGAAGTGATTAACGCACAAGTTAAAACAATAAGGAAAATACGCAAATACGGTTTGTAATACGAAAGAAATTTTTTAACTGGAAAACTCATAGCTTACCCCTTTATTGTGTTTTTAACTAAAACACATATAAGAGGGACCGTACACTTAAGAAGGCGTTCCACCCTTATATGCTGATACGGTTAATGCGGCAATGTTTCTCATGTAATAGCCTCCTTTTGTTTGGTTAATAACATCGTATTCGATTTCACAGTAAAAATGAAGATGTAAACGGTTAAAACTATGAAAAGTTTTGATAAATAGAGAAAAATTTATGCTTTAGCAATAGTTTCTAAAAACACATTCACATTAGGGGAACGCCACTTTTTCTTATGCATAGCCGTATATATGGCCAGGGGAAATTCTTCAGAAGTGCTATGTCCATACAGCTCTTTATTCTCCAGCTCTTCTTTTATAGTGAACTGTGGGAGCATGGATGTTCCTAATCCAGCGAGCACACACTGCTTTATGGCTTCAATACTAGGCAGTTCAATTTTAAGAGCATCTTCTTTTCCTTCACTTTTTAAATACTCCTCAAAAAGAAAGCGCCAGCTGCAGGAATATTCTGGGAAAAGCATAGTTTCCGCACGGAAAGGACTGGATGATCTCACTAATAGCAGCTTATCTTCTACAACTTTCTCCACGAGCAGGTCGATAGGATCCCAAGCTGCATTTTCAACTAATAATGCTAAATCAAATTCTCCGCTTTTTAGCTGTTCAGATAGTTTTGTGTAATGGATAGGCTTAATAACTAACTCCACTTTAGGATAATCCTTCATAAACTTTCTTATGATCTTCGGTAACCAATAGATCATGACAGATTCACTTGCTCCAACCACTAATTTTCCGGAAGGATCATTCCCTCCTTTTATAATCTCTTTCGATTTGGAATAAAGATCGATAATTTCTATAGCATAGGGGTGGAATTGCCTTCCCTTCTGTGTTAATTCAATTTTCTTGCCCAGACGGTCGAATAGCGGGTAACCCAGTTCTTTTTCGATTTCTTTAATGTGAGCCGTAATAGATGACTGGGCATACCCTAATTCATCAGCAGTTTTCTTAAAGCCCCCTGTCTCTACAATGGTCTTAAATGTAATAAGATGACGTAATTCCAACTTTACATCTCCTTCACCTATCAATTTTATTGAACTATATTATCTAATATATCTATTTTACTGATTGATACAGTTATTATATGTTATAGGTACCGGGATTTCAATTTACGAACAGGAAAGAGGGCTATAAATGAAAATTCTTACAGTCGTTACCCATCCAAGGCAGAATTCCCTGACCTTTGTGGTTGCCAATAAGTTTGTTGAAGGGTTAAGAGCAGCCGGTCATGAAACTGAGATTTTTGATTTGTATCGCAGCGGTTTTAATCCAATGCTCTGGGAAGATGATGAACCTGATTGGGAGGCAGACCACCAGTCCTTTTCCCCAGAGGTCGAAGGAGAAATGAATCGATTAAAACGCTATGATGGACTGGCATTTATTTTTCCGCTCTGGTGGTGGAACATGCCGGCCATGATGAAAGGATATATAGATCGAGTGTGGAATTATGGTTTTGCTTACGGGCCTGACAAGCTTTCTCATAAAAAAGTAATATGGTTGCCTTTAGCGGGAGCTCCGATTTACAGGTTTGAAAAATGGCAATACGATCAAATGATACATCATTATTTTAATGTTGGTTTAGCGAAATACTGTGGGATAGCGGATTCACGTGTGGAAATGCTGTATGAAACTGTAAAGAATCCAACAGAGGATGTTAAAAAGAAGTGGATGTCGCTGGCTTATTCTGCTGGAACTTCTTATTAAAGGAAAGGGGGATGATATCATTTCTGTTTATAGTCGTAATGTCAGTTTTACTGCTGGTAAATAAAAGAAAGATGAAACATAAAAAAACCAGCTGGGCTTTACGCTCAGCTGGTTTTTAAGTCAGAAATCGAAAAAATATATTGTTTTAACATAAATGATGTGGTACATTTAATCAGTAACTCTTCATTGTTTTATAATGAATCATAGTATTCCTTATTTTAATTATAAATCAATATTTATCTGGAGTCAACCCCCAATCTGCATTTTAAAAAGGAGTGGTTTTCTTGAATGAAGAAATGCAAAGAGAACAGAAGTACTTGGACCAGGTGATGGGAACCATTGCAGAGCAAATCAAAGAGGTTGAAGCAGAAGCGGTCAAACGTAAAGAAGAAGTGATCCATATCCGCAAGCATTTTTGGGATGACCTTAAGATCAATATGGATACGTTTGACGATTATCTTGAAACGATTATCGGCATGCGGCAGCAGACACAGGATTTATCAGTAAGCCAAAGTACACACCGCCATGCTTATGACAGGCTGGCGAGACTAAAAAGAATTGAAAAATCGCCATTCTTTGGGCGGATTGATTTTACAGAAGAAGGAACGGACGATACCGAGCAAATCCATATTGGCGTTTCTACGATCATGGATGAAAAAGATGACACCATCCTTATCTACGATTGGCGGGCTCCGATATCGAGTATTTATTATGATTATCCACCGGGCCCGGCTGAATATACGATTCCCGATGGAACTATCCAGGGAGAGCTAGAGAAAAAGTTGCAGTATAACATAAGCAATGGTGTGATTGAATCCTTATTCGACACGAGCCTTACGATCGGTGATGAGATCCTGCAGGGAGTACTCGGTAAAGGTTCTAATAAACATATGCAAAGCATCGTAGCTACCATTCAGAGGGAGCAGAATAAGATTATTCGGAACTTGAGTGGGAGACTTTTGATCGTGCAAGGAGCGGCGGGAAGTGGAAAAACGTCAGCTGCTCTTCAGCGAATCGCTTATTTTCTCTATAAGTTTCGAGGAAGTTTAAAGGCGGACCAAATCATCTTATTTACACCTAATACGATGTTCAGCAATTATGTATCTCACGTGCTGCCTGAACTTGGCGAAGAAAATATGCAGCAGGAAACCTTCCAGAGTTATTTGGAATACCGGCTGGATGATTCTTTTCAAGTGGAGGATCCTTATGATCAATTGGAATATTTGCTGGAATCGTCAGATGATCCTCACTATCAAACGAGAAAAGCAAGTATTCAATTTAAAGCTTCCTACAGTTTTTTTGATGGAATCAGAAAATATCGAGAAGCCTTGGAATCATCCGGAATGATTTTTAAAGGGATTAAGTTCCGTGGCAAATCAATTGTTACATCTAAACAAATCGCTGACTATTTTTATAACGAAAATACTACACTTCGCTTTCATAATCGAATCGACAAGCTGAAAGAGTGGATATTGAAACAGATAGATCAAACGGAAAAGGCTGAAGTGAAGAAGCAGTGGGTGCAGGAAGAAATTGAGCTGCTCAGCAAAGATGATTTGCAGAAGGTTTATAAGCAATTAGATATCGAGGAAGATACGTTCGATTTTTATGATAAAGAGAACAAGCTGCTGGCCCGTATCATTGTTCGAAAGAAACTGAGATCTTTACGTAAAAAAGTAGAGGACCTTGAATTTATCCATGTCAAAAAGTTATACAGACAGATCTTTGAAGATTCCATAAGTCAGGAAATATGGGAGAAAAAAGATCTTCCGGCTGAGTGGGAAGAAATCTGCTTGCTGACAAAAGCGATGATGCAGGAAGGGCGGCTATATCACGAAGATGCCACGCCATATCTGCTGCTGAAGGAAATTATTTTAGGCTTTCAGTCCAATACTTCTATTAAATATGTGCTGATCGATGAAGCACAGGATTATTCTGTCTTTCAGTTCGAGTTTATCAAGAGGCTATTTCCACGAGCGCGAATGACGGTGCTCGGTGATTTTAATCAGGCGATATTCGCACACTCCAATCATTTTGCCGATTTTGGTTCTCTTACCAGCTTGTATGGTTCTGAGGATACAGAAAGAATCAACTTAGAGCGCAGTTACCGATCGACTAAGCAGATTATAGAGTTCACCCGTGAACTTGTGCCAGAAGGGGAACAAATCAAAGCTTTTGATCGAGAGGGAGAGAATCCGACACTGACAAGCGTGGGCGGCTATGATGAATTGCACCGAGAAATCATTTCTAAAGTTGATAACTTGCGAAAAAGCGGATCTCAAACGATCGCAATCATATGTAAATCAGCTTCCGAAAGTTCCTTCGCCTATGAGTCACTAAGGGAAATTGAAAACCTTAAACTCGTGAAAAAGAATTCAGGCGAGTATGAACAAGGTGTAGTTGTCATTCCAGCTTACCTGGCAAAAGGAATCGAATTTGATGCAGTCATTATTTATAATGCCTCAGAACAGGTTTATGGTGACGAAAGTTTACGCCGATTGTTTTATACCGCGTGCACGAGAGCGATGCATGATTTGCATCTATATAGTGTGGGTGAGGTTAATCGATTTTTGGAGAAGGTTCCATCGGGGAATTATGAACTGGGGACCTAATATTGGATAGGGGAAGCTGTCGGGAAGGGATCCCGACAGCTTTTTTGTGTTTGCTGGAGTTGGGGAGTTTTGTCGTCGTTTAGGTAGTCTTTATCGGCGGATCGGCGGGTTCTTTCGTCACTTCTGGGCTCTATCTCCGCTTCTCCTGTTTCTTTTGCCGTTTCGAGAGTGTTTATCGGCGGATCAGCGGGTTCTTTCGTCACTTCAATGCTCTATCGACGCTTCTCCCGTTTCTTTCGCCGTTACAAGGTTCTTTATCGGCGGATCAGCGGGTTTATTCGACGTATCTGCCCTCTATCGCCGCTTCTCCTGTTTCTTTCGCCGTTACGAGGATCTTTATCGGTGTATCAGTTGGTTCTTTCGCTGCATCTGCCCTCTATCGCCGCTTCAAAGGCGTACTTCGGCTACTGTCTACTCAATCCCTGTAAAAGTATCTTTATTAATATTTTGTTTAGAGACATCCTTCTTTTTTAAGTGAGTAGATATAGATTCAACCATGGATTTGGAGCCGGAAATAAAGTATTGCGCATTATTTTTATGTGTGGCAATAAATTGATCCACTTTTTGATAGAGATCATTTCTAGAATCGAGGTAGTGGATGACTATGGGAATTTCGCGGCCGATGTGATCAAACTCCTCCTTAAACAGGTGAGTGTTTTGACTATCTAAATACAGAATCTCTACAGGCTGGTTGTCTGTATGCCATTCATATACTAATTGTTTTACCATTGCTCGAAACGGAGTGATACCTATGCCTCCAGCCATTAATAGGGTGGGGGAGTTCTTTTTTATATAAAATGAACCGACAGGACCGCTCATCGTAATGGTCATCCCTTCTTCAAGTTCCAGCAGGGCTTTTTTAAATTCACTTGGCTGTTCATCACTCACCTTTGTTGTAATTTTAACTACACCTTCTGTAGGGGAGGAGGCTACAGTGAAGGGACGTATAGAATCTTTAAGTTTCTTGTGTGTAATCGTGAATAATCCATGCTGCCCGGCCTTCCATGATAAGTCTGCTTCCTTTTTAAAAATGAAGGTGTAAACATGATCTGCTTCTTGGATCTTTTTTAGAAACTGGAGTTCAGTTTTTTGAAAAATAGACAATTTATCTTTTAAAAAGCTCATTCCTCAATCTCCTTTTGGATTGATATCGTCGAACTCTTAAGCTTCCTCAAGCAATTCTTTCAGCTGATCTGCCATATGGGCCCAGCCATACTTCGCTCCCATATACGCCTGATTCTTTTCTTCAAATCCTGTGTGGTCAAGGTTTAAGTAAGTGGTTTCTCCTTCTTGAGTTAGTGTCCAGGTGACGATAGTGTCGATCGGGCCGCCTACCCACGTATAGGATAATTTATGAGGTTTGTCTACGACCAGCACTTCACTATCAACGACCAGATCAATTTTGTCATTTCGAAATTGGCATTTGTATCCGACGATAGGTTTGAAGTTATTCTCCATGACCCATTGGGCCAGAATTTCTGATTGTGTCAAAGCTTCCCATACTTTATCAATGGAGCTCTTGAACTTAAATTGCAAGGCTAAATCTGCCATTTTCTATTCCTCCAGTATGCTTTTTAGTTTGGCTGCACTCTCATTCCAGAACTTCTCATAAAAGGCCAGCCAGTCTTTTACTTCCTGTAAGGGTTCTGGATTTAGTTTAAATCTAGTCTCTCTGCCTTTTTTACGGTCAACTACTAAATTTGCTTTTTTAAGAATAGTCAAATGCTTAGAAACAGCCGTCCGCCCCATCTGAAAGTGAGTCGTTAATTCATATAGAGGCAGTTCATCTGATTCTGCTAACAGCCGGATTAATTTTCGTCTTGTAGGATCGGCAATGGCTACGAAAACGTCACGTTCCCGCTGAGTTTGATTCATAACCTCCCCTCCTTTTTTAAAAATAGGACACCAATTGGTAACATAATTATATGACACCATTAAGTGTCTAGTCAATTAGAAAATAATACAAATGAATGATGTCTGGGAGAGGGAATGCCTCTTTTTTGCAGAAGTAACACAACAAGAGGATTAGTTACGACAGGAGGAGCCAATGATTAAAGCTGTCATTTTTGACTTAGACGGAACTTTATTAAACAGGGAGGAATCGGTGAAAGATTTTATAGAGCATCAGTACGAGCGGTTGAATAAGTGGCTGCATCACATTCCTAAAGAAGAATATATACAAAGATTTATTGAACTGGATCATCGAGGTTATGTATGGAAGGACAAGGTATATAAACAGCTTATAAACGAATGGTCTATCAGGGGAATAACCTGGGAGGATTTGCTGCAGGATTACTTAAATCATTTTAAATTACACTGTGTACCGTTTACTGATCTCTTGGAAACACTGAGAGAGTTGAGGCGAGCTAACTTTCTAATTGCAATAGTGACCAACGGAAAAGGCCAGTTTCAAATGGACAATATACAAGCTTTGGGAATAGACCAACTCACAGATGCCATTTTGATATCCGAATGGGAAGGGGTGAAAAAGCCTGATCCGACTATTTTTTATAGGGCGGCGGAAAGGCTTAAGGTGCCCCCGAGAGATTGTTTGTTCATTGGCGATCATCCGGAAAAAGATGTGAAGGCAGCTCAACACGCTGGCATGAAAGGTGTTTGGAAAAGGGACCATCAATGGAGTGAAGTAGAAGCGGAGTATGTGATAGATGAATTAAATGAAATACCTACACTAATAGAGCGGTTGATATAGCGTGGTCTTGCTCGGTTGGTAATTTAATTTTTCAGTTGATATGTATCGTTAAAAAAGAGAAGAGGAAGAATATGATTTATTTTAAAACAGAACGCTTAATGATGAGGCAATTAGAACGAAGCGACATTGATGAATTCCACAACATGCAAAGCAATTATAAAGTGATGAAGCATACAGTTGGAAGAGCGAAAACGAGAGAGGAAAATGAGAGAGAATTAGAGAATATTATAGAAGAGTATAATCAGATTGAACCCTCGAAAATAATTATGGGGATATCAACAATATCCGATGATTCACGTTTATTAATAGGGGCATGCGCTGTGATCAATCACACCGTAGATTCTTTGGAAGTTGGATATAGACTGCTGGAAGAGCATTGGGGGAAAGGTTATGGCCTTGAAACTTTAGAAGGTCTATTAAGACATTGTTTAATAGATTTAAGAGCAAAGAAAGTAAGAGCTGAAGTGAACAAAGAAAATATTTACTCGATTCGTCTGCTCGAAAAGTCTTCTATGAAGTTTATAGAAGAATATGAGGATGAGAGTGGAACAGTATATGTCTATATGGCTGAAGGGGAATTGTTCGCCTGAAGAAACGTGAAGGAGGAGGAGACATGCAATTTGAAGTAAGCAGCCCGCAGGAATATTTTAATGCTCTGGATGATGACTGGAGAAAAGAGAAGCTTCTTATTGTTAGAGAATGGATTTTAAAATATGGTCCTGAGCTGAAGGAAGGAATCCAGTACAAAATGCTTTCATATGGAGGGGGTTCTGCCCCACTATTTCACTTAAACGCTCAAAAAAACTATGTAAGTCTTTATGTGGGCGATATTGAAAAAATAGAAAAGGCAAAAGAGTTTTTAACGGGTTTGGATTATGGAAAAGGGTGTATCCGTATAAAAAAGTCTGTCGATGTCAAAGAGAGCGGCCTTGAAGATTTTATAAAACAGACGATTGATAGCTCTAGAGCTGGAGGGGATACTTCCTGCTAGATAAGTGGTAGATCATCAAATAAATAAAATTAATAAGGGGGAGACCAAGTGGCAAATGTGTTGGAAAACCTGCCAGTATTAGAGACAGAGCGTTTGATCCTTCGGAAAATTAGTAAATCAGACGTAAACGATATGTACGCGTATGGTTCAAATCCATTAGTCTCCGAATATGTAACGTGGGAGACCCATACGTGTCAAGAAGATACTGAGGGATTTATTGATTTGATTCTGGAAGGATACTTAAATAAGGAAAAGGCGCTTTGGGCGATGGAGTTGAAAGCAAACGGTAAAATGGCAGGCACCATTGATTTTGTATCCATCGATAAAAAACATAGGAGTGGAGAGCTCGGGTACGTCTTATCCGATAAATTCTGGGGCCAAGGCTTAACGACAGAAGCTTCCAGGAAAGTCATTGAATTCGGGATAACTGAACTGGGATTAGAACGGATTCAGGCGAGGTGTCTGGCTGAAAATATCGGTTCTCAAAGAGTGATGGAAAAAGCGGGCATGACTTTTGAAGGGACGTTAAGAAAAGGGTTTTTTGCTAAAGGAAAGTTTCATGATTTAAAGGTCTATTCGATATTGAGAGAAGAGCTCCAGGGGTGAGTACCTGGCGGAATTTATAGTGCTTTGAAATGGTGATAGCATGTTGGCGGTAATATTCAGCTTGATAGGTTTTATTCTTATTCTGTCAAGCTTCCTCGTTTGGAAGAAAAGGATGTACTTCTTAATAGCGGGTTATTCGGAAGGCAATGTGATGAATAAAGAAAAATTCGGAAGGGTCAATGGAATATTTTTAAGCCTCTTCGGTCTGATAACAATTGGATATGGTTTTGTCGCTCATATCATACATATAGGTATATATATTGTTTGTATGTTAGGGGCTGTGATGGCTCAAATAATTTTAAGTTACCGGGTAGATAAATCATAAACACGAAGATTGATAGTTGCAAAATACATAGATTTACTCTGGAGGTGCATACAAAGTGAAAACAAAAAAGGTCAGAAATTGCGTGGTCGGTTTTTGGGCTGCAATTACACTGACTTTTGCCTCTGCTTCCAGCTACAGTGGTTATATAGAAGCCAAAACCACATGCGAGAAGAGCGACGGTACCATTACAGAAGATAATGTGAGTGTGTTAGCTTTTAATTGGTCAGTATCATGTGAAAATGAGGAATCCTAGTGAAAATCCCTTAAGTCAGCAAAAGACTTAAGGGATTTTTTATTTTTTTCTAAAAAGGCTAAACTAAGGACATTCCATATATGGCAGCGCTTACCTTAACATGAATATGTTAGGTTTCCTTACATTTAATGTTGCTTAATTGTCAGAATATGCTATATTATTCAACATATTAAAAAAATTGGAGGATGCCTATGTTACCATCTTACGTTGGCTATGGTTTGTTGTTGGTCTTTGGATTGTTCTTTACTTTGATTACTTTTGTAATGCAGCGAAGAAGAAAGCAAGCGATGACGGCGGAACAGTTCAGTACGGCTGGGAGAAGTGTCGGGGTTGGCTTAGCAAGTGCTTCTATTATTGCCGCCTGGACGTGGGCGGCGACACTGATGATGTCTTCCTCTACTGGCTATCAATATGGGATAAGTGGTCCTTATTGGTATGCGGCGGGTGCTTGTATTCAAGTTTTACTTTTCGCGATCGTTGCCATCCATTTGAAAAAACGAGCGCCGAATGCGCACACTTTCCTGGAGTTTATTGGCCAGCGGTTTGATAAGAAAAATCACCGTTTAATTCTTTGTTTTGCTTTAATGACGAACATTCTTGTAACATCCATGGTCGTACTTGGCGGTGCGATCGCATTGAATTCTCTTACAGGAATGAACATATATGCAGCTGCCTTTCTCATTCCTCTTACCTTCACGATTTACACAATGATAGGTGGATTGAAAGCCTCTTTTGTAGCGGACTACTTTAATACAGTTATGATTTTTGCCATCCTGGCTATTTTTGCGACAGTTGTTTATGTCAAGTTTGGCATTGATCCGATTTACGAAGGACTGAGCAGTATGCCAGAGTCTTCTTCTATGCTTACGATGGCCTCTGTGTCCGGTTTGTTTTTCGGAATGATTAACATTATTGGAAACTTCGGAGCGGTCTTCGTTGACCAGGCGTACTGGCAGCGGGCCATTGCAAGTAAAGATAGTGCGGCCTCAAGAGCCTACATATACGGCGGGATCGCGTGGTTTTCCATCCCGTTCGCGATTGCGACATTTCTGGGAGTAAGTGCTGCAGGTCTTGGACTTTCGGTTGCAACACCTGATGCTGTTGCACCGGAAATGGCGGCACATCTGCTTGGCGGTATTGGTTCGATCTTGTTTCTGGCTATGTTGTTTATGGCCGTGATGTCCACAGGCGCTGCTGAACTAACTGCGATTACGAACATTATCGTGACAGATATTTACAGGACATCGATCAACCCGAAAGCAAACAGTCAGCGGCTATTAAATGTTTCCCGTAAAGTGACGTTAGGATTTGGCTTGATGATGGGGCTGCTGTCAATTCTGTTGTTTAAAATCGGAATCGGATTGGGGTTCGTTTATATGGCGATGGGTATTTTTGTAAGTGGGGCGGTTATTCCTGTCACGCTTGGATTACTTTGGAAAAAAGCTACGAACGAAGGGACCTTCTATGGTGCTTCCGCAGGGCTGATCGCCGGGGTTATGGTATGGCTCACTTCAGCTAATCTTCTTTTTGGAGAAATTAGTATAAGTTCTCTCGGTGAGCTTCAGTCAATGTTTTTTGGAAATATTACCGTGTTTCTCGTAAGCGGCACGATTTCGATCGGCCATGCACTAATCGCCAATAGAGAGTTTGATTTTGAATCATTGAAAGATAAGTTCCGCAGCTTTGATGATGAAGAGACTAGCGACGATACCGTAGAGGAGGAGTGGGCGTATGAAGGAAAACGAGCATCAGCTAAGTAAGGACGCCAAGATGTGTACGAGGTGGGCTTTCACGCTGACAGCCCTGCTGATCATTGCGTTTCCAGGGATTATGTTCATTACAGGCTACAACTACAGCCTGCAGTTTTTTAAAGGATGGACGTATTTATCGTTTACCTGGTTAATTATTGCCGGTTTATATATTGCGTTTCGTCCGGTCGTTGAATATATGAAAGGGGAGAACGGCCAGCCGTAAAGGCATTTTTAAAGAGAGAGGAGGTGCTAATGTGAAGTTAACATCTCGAGAAATGGAAAAGCTGATGGTCGTGACGGCGGCTGATCTGGCAAGACGGCGCCAGCAGAGAGGGTTGGAGCTCAATTATCCAGAAGCCGTCGCCATCATTACATATGAAGTCGTTGAAGGAGCGAGAGATGGAAAATCTGTTGCCGAGCTGATGCAGTATGGCGCCACGATCCTTGAGAGGGAAGATGTCATGGAAGGGGTGCCGGAGATGATTTCTGACATTCAAGTGGAAGCGACTTTTCCTGATGGTGTAAAGCTTGTAACAATTCATGACCCGATTCGCTGATAAGGAGGCTGCACAATGATACCAGGAGAATTTTTATTACGAAAAGAATCGATTCTTTGTAATGAAGGAAAAGAAACAGTCAAAGTTAACGTGTTAAATCGAGGAGATCGTCCTATTCAAATCGGCTCTCACTTTCACTTTTTTGAAGTGAATCCTTACTTGGAATTCGACCGCGAGCAGGCGAGGGGAAGGCATTTGAATATTCCAGCTGGAACGGCCGTCCGCTTTGAACCTGGCGATGAAAAAGAAGTAGAACTTGTAGCATTTTCCGGAGAAAGGAAGATTTACGGCTTGAACAATCTCGTAAATGGGAGGGCCGAGATATGAGTTTTAAAATGTCACGAAAGCAGTATGCCGAAATGTTCGGCCCTACGACAGGGGATGCGATTCGATTAGCGGACACCGAATTATTCATTGAAATAGAAAAGGACTATACAACATACGGTGATGAAGTGAAATTTGGCGGCGGAAAAGTGATCAGGGACGGTATGGGACAGCATCCTTTAGCGACTAGCAAAGAGGCTGTCGATCTTGTCATTACAAATGCCGTAATTTTAGATCATTCGGGCATTTATAAAGCAGATATCGGTGTAAAAAGCGGATGGATTGCAGCGATTGGGAAGGCTGGAAATCCTTTGCTGATGGATCATATTGATATTGTCATTGGAGCTTCTACGGAAGTTGTGGCTGCAGAAGGAATGATTGTTACGGCCGGCGGCATTGACGCGCATATTCACTTCGTATCACCGCAGCAAATTGAAACCGCTCTTACGTCAGGAATTACGACGATGATCGGGGGAGGTACAGGACCGGCTACGGGTTCAAAAGCGACGACTTGTACACCAGGGCCGTGGAATATTCAAAAAATGCTGGCAGCTGCAGATGAATATCCGATGAATTTAGGTTTTTTAGGAAAAGGAAACTCCTCCAGTGAAGCTGCCATTCAGGAGCAGATAGATGCAGGAGCTGTAGGGCTGAAGCTTCATGAAGACTGGGGCACGACTGCGGCAACAATTGATACATGCTTGCGGGTAGCTGATCAAAATGATGTGCAAGTCGCGATACATACAGATACATTGAATGAAGGCGGGTTTGTAGAGCATACACTTGATGCGATTAATGACCGCGTCATCCATACGTATCATACCGAAGGAGCGGGAGGAGGACATGCGCCGGATATTATTGAAGCGGCGAGCTATCATAATATCCTCCCATCCTCGACGAATCCAACACGTCCTTATACAGTCAACACGCTTGAAGAGCATTTGGACATGCTGATGGTATGTCACCACCTCGATCCTAGTGTGCCTGAAGACATCGCTTTTGCTGATTCACGGATTCGAAAGGAGACGATTGCGGCAGAGGACATTCTCCATGATCTTGGCGTATTCAGTATGATTTCATCTGATTCCCAGGCGATGGGGCGGGTGGGAGAAGTGATCATTCGTACATGGCAGACTGCGGATAAGATGAAAAAACAGCGCGGTGCTTTAGAGGGAGATCATGAGAAGAAAGATAACTTCCGCGCCAAGCGATATGTAGCCAAATATACGATCAATCCAGCAATCACTCACGGTATCTCCGAGTATGTCGGATCTGTTGAAGTGGGCAAACTGGCCGATCTCGTACTGTGGGACCCAAAGTTTTTCGGCGTAAAGCCCGAGCTGATTATTAAAGGCGGAATGATCGCTAACAGCTTAATGGGAGATCCGAATGCAAGCATTCCGACACCGCAGCCGGTGTTTTACAGAGAAATGTTCGGTTCACACGGTCAGGCCAAATACAAAACATCACTGACGTTTTTATCAAAAATAGCTTATGAAAACAGCCTTCATGAAAAATTGGGTTTGCGTAAGCAGGTACGCCCGATTTCCGATGTACGGGAGTTAACAAAGCGATCCATGATCCATAATGGAGAAACACCAAAGATAGAGGTCGATCCACAGACATATGTCGTGAAAGTGGATGGAGAAGTTATCGATTGTGAACCGGCAGAAACCGTACCTTTAGCTCAACGATATTTCTTATTTTGAGGTGAAAAGATGATTATTGAACACATAGTTGGAAACGTAGCAACTTTAGAGAAACGCGCCCCCCATATCGAATATGTCTACTTAGAAAGCGATCAGCTTGTTAAAAGGATTCAGCGAATGAAAACAGATCACGGCAATGAGATTGGTGTCAGGCTTTCGAAAAACGACGAGCTTTCAGACGGTGACGTGTTGTATATGGATGAAAAAAATATGGTCGTCATTTCTGTGAAAAAAGATGATGTCTTAGTGATCAGCCCGACAAGCATGCAGCAAATGGGGGATATTGCCCATCAGCTCGGAAACCGTCATTTACCTGCCCAGTTTATAGGCGAAGAAATGATCGTGCAATACGATTATTTGATTGAAGAATTGCTGCAAGAATTAGGGGTGCCGCACAATCGGGCAAAGAAGAAGGTTCCGAAGCCCTTCCGCCATATCGGACATCATCATGACTAGCGGATTAATGCCGCTCCTGCAGCTCAGCGACTCTCAGTTTCCATCCGGCGCCTTTTCCCATTCTTTTGGTTTTGAAACATATATCCAGGAGGAATTGGTGACAGGAACTGAGAGCTTCAAGCAGGCATTGACCGTCTTTTTGAATAAACAGCTGAGTTATAATGACGGACTCGCCTGCCGGCTGGCTTATGAAAGTCTGGAGAACGGCATTCGTGAGGAGCTTATAAATATCGATCACGTGCTGTTCACAACGTGTGTAGCAAGGGAATCAAGAGAAGGCAATCGGAGAATGGGAGAACGCCTGGCGAAGCTGTGTATGGAATTATATCCATCCCCTGGTTTGAGTGAATATTTAGCCGCCATTAAGAAAAAGAATGCCTATGGCCATCCAGCCGTCGTGCTGGCGGCCGTTTATCATTCATTAGCCATTCCGAAAAAAGCGGCGATAGAAACCTTCTTGTTCACCAACCTTTCTTCGAATGTACAAAATGCAGTCAGAGGAATACCGATTGGTCAGACGGACGGGCAAAGAATTTTAGTACAGCTGCAGCCCTTTATCAAGGATGCCGTGGATTCTATTATGCACCTGTCTTCCGACGATTTAGGAGCGGGAAGTCCTGGTCTGGAAATTGCCCAAATGCATCATGAGCGGCTGAATGTGCGCCTATTCATGTCTTAATTAAAATTCAACATAGAGGAGTGGAAACGATGGAACCGATTTGTATTGGAGTAGGTGGTCCAGTCGGTGCAGGAAAAACAATGCTCGTGGAGCGGATCACCCGGGACCTTAAAGATGAATTGAGTATGGCAGTGATTACAAACGATATTTATACGAAAGAAGATGCAATGTTTCTTTTAAAAAACGGTGTGCTGGAGGAAGACCGAGTGATCGGAGTCGAAACGGGCGGCTGTCCGCATACGGCGATTCGCGAAGATGCGTCGATGAATTTTTCAGCGATTGATGAATTAAAGGAGCGCCACAATGATCTTGATTTGATTTTTGTAGAAAGCGGTGGAGATAACTTAGCGGCAACCTTTAGTCCGGAACTGGTCGATTTCTCAATTTATATTATCGACGTTGCCCAGGGAGAGAAAATTCCGAGGAAGAATGGACAAGGTATGATCAAGTCAGATTTGTTTGTTATTAATAAGACAGACTTGGCGCCATTTGTCGGAGCTGACCTCGAAGTAATGAGGGAAGATACGATCAAAGCGAGAAGAGAAAAACCTTTTGTTTTCACAAACTTAAAGACACAGGAAGGACTCAATGAAGTGATCGATTGGATTAAATCCAACGCCTTCCTTAAAGGATTGAAAGCATGAGGGAGACTGGCCTTCTCAGCCTTGAGGCGAAGAAGCGCCATGAGAGGACGATCATTCATGGATACTATGAGGGAGCCTTCAAATATACGCGTCCCGTTCGACTTGAGGATGAATCCCTGTCTGTCTACCTGATCCACGTGGGCGGCGGATATGTCGACGGGGATACATACGGAACGAGTATTACATTGAGTGAAGGAGCGCAGCTTTTAGTAACAAGTCAAGCCTCCACAAAAGTGTATAAAACACCTTCGAAGCCCGTAGTACAGCAGACAGCGATCCACTTGGAGAGCGATAGTGTTCTTGAATACTGCATGGACCCATTGATTCTGTACGAAGGAGCGAAGTTTATACAGAACACGACCGTATATATGGATCCTGGCGCGACATTCTTTTACAGTGATATCATTACCCCCGGCTGGTCTGAAGATGGAGGTCACTTCCGCTACGACTGGGTGCGCAATAGATTGAAAGTCTATCAAAATGGCAAGCTCGTTTTGTTTGATCACCTTTTACTCGAACCTGATGAGGAATTGGAAGGGATTTTGCAGCTGGAAGGACACACCCATGTAGGCTCTTTCGTCATCTCTCATCCGGAAGCCTCCCGTGAATTTGCGGCACGGTTGTATGAAAGCTTGTATGAAGACTTCTCCCATGTGCGCTTCGGGATCTCTGATATGGAGGCCAGCGCTATTGTCGTGCGTATTTTACACCATCGCACACAGACGATTGAAAAGATGATTCATCACGCTCACATGCTGGCGAGAAAAGAACTTTTAGGCAAAGGGGAGATCTCCTGAAGGAAATATTAAAAGCCGCCGCTTCTATAATCGGAGCGGCGGCTTTTAATGAATTAAGGCCCAGTGTAGTGATGGGAAAACCTTATTCGACCAGTTGCGTAAGTTGATCGACCGTTTGGGAAATCTCGCTTAATGATTGGAAGACTTCCGTGTTTTCAATCACTGAAGGATCCAGTGTACCATTTTCTATATTGTTTAAATAAACATCAATTCCACTAAGAGCCTGATGGTTATAATCGACGACCTGCTGATGAAGGTCGGCTCCGACGGACGGTTCTTCCAATTCATTAAACTCATTTATCTTCTGTTTCATGTCTTCCATACGTTGCTCTAAATCGGCAGCGGCCTGTTCATCTGTTACGGCCTGCTCAGCTAGTGAAGGAACTTCCTCTACAAAAGTGCTGACTTCATTCGCATATTCTGTGGCCTCATTGGCATAATTCAAGGTGTTATTTACCCCTTCAAGCATCGAACAGCCACTTATAACAACCGCAGCAAACATCAAAAATGCGATAGCTATTTTTTTCAATAAAAAAACCTCCTGAAAAATCTTTCTACACACAGCCTTCATTATAGCATAGACGTCTGGCGGGGCTATTTACTCGGGGTTTTTCTTATTGGGTGGGATTCTTAAATAAGTCCTCGTTATTCTCAAATATCTGCGGGGGATTCTTAAATAACTACCTATCATTCTCTAATAACTATACTCGATTCTAAAATAACGAATCCAACTCCTTTAATACACACCCTTAATGCTGGTAACATAAATCTAAAGTAGTAGTTTTAGAAGGAAGGAGGAAAATCAGTGAAATCTCATCAACGAATGGAAAAATGGAAGAAAGTCAGGGAAAACGGAAAAAAGCATTACATAATCAATTACGGAATACTAGGCTGGGGGCTGTCGACTGGAATATTATTTATTCTATATAGCCAGTTAGTAGGAAACGGTCTCCAGTTTTTGCAATACACAGCTGGGGATTGGGTAGCGAAGCTGCTCTTAACTTTAGGGATTTTCCTGCTGGGCGGTGTCTTGTTTGGATATGCGACATGGCAAATAAATGAACGTTTTTATTACAAAAGATATGCAGCGGCACGTTCAACATACTGAACGTGCCTTTTTCGAAGTAAGCTTGAGCTATTAATAGAAGAGACTGATGATCCCGGCAAGTAATAATAAGAGGGAACTTGAGAGTAGGGCGATTTTCATGGGACGATTTGCTTTGTGAAAGATTCGAAAGAACACTGGACTCACCCCCTTGGGAAAAATAGATTCACCTTTTATACGAGAAAAAGGAAGAAAGGATTCAAACCATATTTACCCAGTCTATTAAAAAAGCCTATATTTCAGCGAAATATAGGCATGTACCCTCGGTCTGATCGAAGCCTTGAGTAAATATTGAGATCTATAAATCTTCCTCTCGAACGCTGAGCCTGCCGTAACAGCCCTTCATAAGTAAAGTTCAACTTTTGCAGAACTCTGATCGAGTTCGTGTTCGGAGGCTCTACTTTGGCTTCCACCCGGTTCATCTGTAAGGAAGTAAAGGCGTAATGGATCAGAGCGCTTGCGACTTCGGTAGCATATCCTCTGCCCCAGGAAGCTTTAGCTAAATCGTACCCAATTTCAGTGACAGCATTTACATAATCTATGGAATTGTAGCCGCAGGATCCGATAATCTGCTGGGTATTCAATTCAATGATCGAATACCGAATCGCAGAGTATTCTTCTGTCAGCTGATTCAGATATGTAATCATATCCTTTACTTCATTCTCATTTTTAAAAGGATGGACGTTCATAAATCTGGCCACATCGGGGTCCGACCAAATCGGATACAGGCTGGATGAATCAGCAACTGTCATGCTTCTTACATAGAGCCGGTTCGTGTAAAATTCTTTAATCAATATTTTTACCTCCAATTCTGGGTTTTGGTGTGGGGTTAAAAATACTGATATCTGCGCATCGTTCAGTCCTTTCCAGAAACACTGTTTATCTTAAGTATACGAGGAAGAATGGTCTTTTACCATGAGTTTCTTATTTTTCAAAAAACATAAAGAAGAAGGGATACAAAAGCGGATGTCGAAAGTTGTAGAGGGGTGGAAATTAAAATATAAATTAGAGGAGGAGCCTATGCTTAAGCGAACGATTAGAGGATCTAATTACATAATGCAGCGTTATTTACCGGATCCATTCTTATTTGTCATTTTATTAACTTTTGTAGTATTTATCCTTGGGTTGATTTTTACGAACAATTCTCCTGTTCAGATGGTTCAATACTGGGGAGAAGGCTTCTGGGATCTGCTCGATTTCTCGATGCAGATGGTCCTTATTTTAGTTACCGGCTTTGTACTGGCCAGCAGTCCCATTTTTAAAAAAGGCCTCGGAAATTTGGCTTCCTTAGCAAAAAGTCCAGGTCAGGCCGTCGTTCACGTGACGTTAGTTTCGTTAATCGCAAGCTGGATCAATTGGGGATTTGGGCTCGTCATTGGTGCATTATTTGCGAAGGAGCTTGCCAAAAGAGTAGCTGACGTCGACTATCGGCTTTTAATTGCAAGCGCTTACGGAGGATTTATCGTCTGGCACGGCGGCTTAGCAGGATCCATTCCATTAACGATCGCCACACCTGACCATTTCTCACAGGATACACTCGGAATCATTCCAACCTCAGCCACTATTTTCGCCGGATTTAATCTGGCCATTGTAGCCGTTTTATTTATCGTACTGCCGATTTTGAATCGAGCAATGACTCCAAGCAAAGAAGATCGGGTGACCATCGACCGATCACTTCTTGAGGAAGAGTCCGGCATGGGAGCAGCTACTGTGGAGCCGTCAGCGGACACCCCGGCCATTCGCCTGGAAAACAGCAAAATTCTATCATTAGTAACCGGCCTGCTCGGAATCACTTTTTTATTGTACTATCTCTTAACATCCGGTTTTCAACTGAATCTTAATATCGTAAATTTCGCCTTTTTGTTCTTCGGTATTCTGTTCCACGGCACGCCAAGAAATTTTATAAACTCAGTGGCCGATGCGGTAAAAGGAGCAGGCGGCATTATTATTCAATTTCCTTTCTACGCAGGAATCATGGGGATGATGGTCGCTTCAGGACTCGCGGCTCTCATGTCAGAAGGCTTTGCATCGATTTCCAATGATTTCACCTTTCCATTCTTCGCCTTTATCAGCGCGGGAATCGTCAACTTCTTCGTACCGTCCGGCGGCGGACAGTGGGCCGTTCAAGCCCCAATTATGATTGATGCCGCTCAGCAGTTAGGAGCCTCTCTGCCTAAAACCGCGATGGCTGTCGCATGGGGAGACGCCTGGACAAACTTAATCCAGCCATTCTGGGCACTGCCGGCACTCGCAATCGCAGGATTAAAGGCCAAGGACATTATGGGCTTCTGTTTAATCACTCTTTTTGTAAGCGGTACCATTATATCGCTCGGACTGTTATTTTTATAAAAGTATTGAAAAAGCAGCTTGGAATCCCAAGCTGTTTTTTTGAGCTCTATTTGGGTTTATGGAGTGAATACGGTTTGTTGAAGAGCTGAAAGAGGATGGAGAAGCGCCGAAAGGGCGGGGAAAAATGCCAAAAGAGAGAAGGTGAACGTCGAAAGAGGGGAGAACCGCTGAAAGGGAGAGGAGGAGCGACGAAAGCGGAGGGAAAAACGCTGAAAGAGAGAGGATGAACGTCGAAAGAGGGGAGATCCGCTGAAAGGGAGAGGAGAAGCGACGAAAGCGGAGGGGGAAGAGCTGAAAGAGAGAGGCTGAATGTCGAAAGAGGGGAGATCCGCTGAAAGGGAGAAGAGAAGCGTCGAAAACGGAGGATGAAGAGCCCAACTCCGGGAAAATAAGCGGCTTGATACTCTAGTTTTCCTTTTTCAATGTTTTGTCTTCGGTTTGCTCTTCACGTTTCTAATCGACGCATTGGGGAAAAGAATAAACAGAGGCTATTATCTGGTTTATCTCTTACTTTACATATTGGCAGGCTGCTTCATGCTCATCCTGTTTATCGATGTAGTTATAGGCCTCGGCAACTCCCTTATATAGAGTAGGGTTTTATTTGTGGGATCTGCCGCATCAATTGTTTAAGCGTACTGTTTGATTCCGGAATAATCAAAAGAGCGGGGAGCTTTAGACATGGGAGAAAATAAGACGGAGCTGTCTAAAACGGAGAAACGAAAAGATATAGCACGGTTGCTCTATATCCTTGTGTTTATTTTGCTGAGTCCGTTTTTAACCTCGACATTCCATCCATTGATCGCACTTACCATTGTGCTTGGGCTATATCCTCTTTTGATGTCCATAATCGAGGAGATTACGAAAGAGTAATTTCTCCCTTCAAGATGGGGTGAAAAAGGAAATGAAAATTCATCAGAAAAGGCCCTCCCATAGAAAGGAGGGCCTTCGTTCTATCCTAATGCAACATCCAGTGTCATCATCACCGCAAATCCAACCATTAAGCATATGGAAGCGATCTGTGCATGCCCTTTTTCGTGAGAACCGGGGATGATTTCTTTAGCGACGACAAAAATCATCGCTCCGGCTGCAAAGCTTAAGGCGTAAGGGAGGAGGGGCTCAATAAAAATAACAGCCAGTGCTCCTGCGACAGCAGCTATCGGCTCTACAATGCCAGAGGCCTGCCCGTAAAAAAAGCTTTTCCTCTTAGACATTCCGTCCCGGCGCAGCGGCATTGAAACAGCCGTTCCTTCGGGAAGGTTTTGGATTCCAATCCCTAGCGCCAGAGCCATGGCACCTGTAAGGGAGGCTGTTGAGAAATCAGCCGCTAAGGCACCGAAAGCCACTCCAACCGCAAGACCTTCCGGAATATTGTGAAGGGTGATTGAAAAAATCAAAAGTCCGGTTCTCCGTTTGGCTTTTTTATCTTTAATATCATATAAAAATTTATCATTTTTCTCTAATATTGGCATGACCTGGTCCACCATGAGCAGGAACACGCCGCCTAACAGAAATCCGATTAAAGCCGGCATCCATGAGGGGGTTCCATTGGCTTCAGCCATTTCAATTGCGGGAGCCAGCAGAGACCAGAAGCTGGCGGCGATCATTACGCCCCCGGAAAAGGCAAGCATGCCATCCATCGCTTTTTGATTATCTTTCTTACCGATAAAGACAAGGGCTGCGCCTAAGGCGGTCATTCCCCAGGTGAAAAGCGAAGCTATAAAAGCTTGCATTACAGGGCTAAAGTTATTGAACATATCCATCATTGTCAGGAACTCCTTTTTGCATTAGCGAAATGTTTTTCCTTAGTGCAAAATTATATGCCTGTAGCAACTGGATTGTCAACCGTTGGGTTTATCCAGCAAAAAACTCTTCACCCCAACAAGGAGTGAAGAGTTTTACTTACTTATATTCATCCATCGCTGCCTGAATAGCAGCAGCATAGGCTTTAAAAGTTTCGGTTTGATTGGAGGCGTTATTCCTGGAAGCATAGCTGATATCGCCGTTTTTAAAAAAAGCTTCTCGCTGTGCCCGGGTAATTTCCAACTGTACACCTTTTCCTGTCTTCGTTCTGTTCGCGATGTTTTCCGGGTGATCACCGTCCAGATGTTCCGGAGGTTTTGTGACGACAAATCCTTTTTCTCTTAAGTGAAGGCAGATGATGTCTTTTAAGTTTTCATCAAGCCCGCCGATCATTGTCTGCGGCAGATTCCCTGAGGTCCCGTGAATAGAAATATTGGATTCAGCAGCACCTGCCATTTTTAAAGCCCGGGGTTCATCAAAGTGGGTGGCCGTAATGTGCAGGTTGCTGTAATTATTCGATGACAATCTTCCTTTAAACGTATAAAAAGGGAAGGAAGAGCCGGCAATGGCTTCCGCGAGATTGGAAGTCGCTGCTTCAATGCCGCCGCCGTGGATAGCACTGACAAGCCAGCGCTGATCACCGTTTGTGTTTGTCATAATTTCATAATCTTTTCCTTCCTCATACACCTCAGCAAGCTCGGCGTATGAGCAGAAACGATCGCCGGAACAGTCGTTTTCTTCCGCGTTTGATGAATCTTCGTTCCTGTTCATCAGGGAAACAATAAAAATTCCTAAAAAAGCTGCAGCGGCTAACACTGGCAAAAGTATTTTTGTATTCACCATCATTCTCCTCCTTCTACTTATAGTATCGGCTGCAAACTTTAAAAAATAAGTCCGGTGTCCATTACTAGGAATGAGGGAGGAGGTTTAGAAGATGAGACTATAAGCGATCCCAGGAGATTTTTCCTTCGTTTAAAAACTGTTCTCTTGCTTTCAGACGCTTCTTCTTTTTTATCGTGCGGCAAGCTTTGCAGTTTAAAAAATCCTGGCCTTTGCCTAAAAAGTGTTCATAAGATTTTTTCGTTTTGCATGTCGCACAAACTCTGTCACTGTGAAAGTCCAATATATCCCTACTTTATATGGAAATTTTCGTTCATTATAATAGATTTAAATTGATCTGTCGAACGTTATTAACTGAATATTAAGAATTAAGGTGTGAGTAATTGCTTTCGAAAATCATTGAGAAATACTGAAGGGGCGGGATTCCTCATCAGAAAGCAGCTGATTCTTTACTGGTTTATTACTCTGGGGAAATTTGTTTTTTATGTATAGAGGCAACAAGGTTAGAGCGGGCAGAGAGTTATTTGCCCGTTTTTTATTGATAAATAGGGGTCTCTGTGTAGAGTGGATGTCTAAGCTTAAAATAATTTGCGGAGTTCTTGCTCTTCTGTTTAGTGAATAATAACTGGGGATCGAATTTTTGAATGTAGTTCTTCCATATAAGGGCAGTATACTTGATGACTCAGTTTCGAGATAATATAAAAAGGTTGGGAATTGAATGTCTTAAACTGTCTGGTAAAGTGGATTTGAAAAATTATCTCTTCTAATATAAAAAATGAGAAAAGACACAGTACTAGCATAAGGTGGTAGAAATGGTATTAATTATAATTGCAGTCTTCATCTTTCTATGGATCATAGGCATTTACTTATATAAAAAAGCACCCAAAATTTTTTTACCGCGTTGATTGCGGTTGTTTTAAAGCAGGCAGGCATTCATATGGGAGTATGGAAAGTGAAACATATGCCGACAATTGTTTTACTGGAGTCCTTATTTTTAGATTTAGGAATCTTCACTATCGCCGGAGCCTGGTTCACCTAAATGCTGGTATACAAAAGCCTTAATCCTCTCAGTGTCTATATCATATTCATAGGAGGTATGGCGGGCTCTTCTAGTAGAAACAATAAAATATGATAAAACATGGAATTTCTTTTATAAGTTCCTAATGTAAATACCCCAGTTAATCACCGCGTTAATTTATTATTATATGAGTAGAATCTCTCTAAGGGGTGTTTTGATGTTTCAACACTCCCTCCGATTAATTACATCTTATGTAGAATTCTTTATTCCACAGTAATTTACAAATGGCTTTGTATAAAGGGAATTAGAAAGGGATATATATGACATACTTTCTCTCACCTTTGTTTAGGAATTGAAAAATTTCGAAATGCAAATATCTCAACCTCCTCTTTATCCCTTGTCTCTAATATCAATATAAGAGATATTAGTAAAGATTCTTAATAATTTGGAAGAGGACTCTAGGAAAAAATAATTCTATCTAAATAAGTACTATTCTAATCCGCATATTCATAGATTTAATTGTAAAATATGCTATGGGCGGGGGAGATAGTGATTAGGGAGAAGAATTATTTAATTCTAGCGGTAAAAGCCTCTTTTCTTTGTGTATTTGTAAGCTACTTTTTAGTATCTGTTATTACTAACCATTATATTAAAGAATATATGGAGTCTTCTATAGTAGAATCCCTTTCTAAAATTTTTCCAGAAGATCTTTACCTTTTTCTTATGGGACAAGAATTAACTTTATTAAGGATGTATTCTTTTGAAGAAGATAAAGAAACGATAAATTGGCTAGAATTGGCCACTAATGTAGAGATAGGTGACTTTAGAAGTTTGTTAGGTAGAGAAATTCCAGGGTTAGAGCGTTACCAAACTGAAATTATTATAGCAGGAGAGGGAACAAATATTGGTAACCTTCCAAGAGAGTCTCCTCCTCCCACAGGTCAAGAACTTGAAAATCAAAAAGTAAATCAAAAGGAGTTAGATAAAGCTCATGAAAAAGATCCGCCTAAAGAGTCCGAGGAGGTTAGTGAAAAGAATGTGTATATTTACCATTCTCATAGTTGGGAAGCCTTCAAACCATTAATAAAGAACGGAGAGGGTTCTCTGCAAGCTTCTAGTACAAATGAGGAGGCTAATGTGGTGGCGGTAGGAGAAAGGTTAAGAAATGAATTGGAAAGGAGAGGAATTGGTGTAATCCATAACAAAGATGATGTAGATAAAGAATTGAAAGAAAGAAACTGGAATTACAACAATTCTTATGAATTGTCTAGAGAAAAAGTTACTGAAGCTCTGGCGCAAAATGAGGAAATATCATATTTAATTGATATTCATAGGGATTCCCAATCCAAAGACATTACTACTAAAATTATTAATGATGTAGAGTATGCCAGGCTCTTTTTCGTAGTAGGAAAAGAAAACAAAAATTATGAAAAGAATTTAATGATCGCCAAAGAATTAAACTATGCCCTTGAGAAGAACTATCCTGGAATTAGTCGGGGAGTTTTTGTTAAAACTAAACTAGAAGGAAATGGGGTGTACAATCAAGACTTAACAGAAAGGTCTCTTCTAGTGGAATTTGGAGGAGTTGATAATAACCTAACAGAGCTTTACAACTCTATAGAAGCATTTGCTGAGACTTTTGGAAATTATTACGAAGAAGATGTAACGAAAGTAATGGGGACACCGGAAGTAGATAAGTAATAACCAGCCTATGACTTAGTCTTTCGAAAAAAAGTATTTTCTTGTCACGCATTAAGTATTTACAATTAAGAACGAGCGCATGGGTCTTTTAGTGGTAGGAGATAGTAGTATTAGGAGCTATAGGTCTATAATGAGCCTAGTAATATTCGTGTTTCTAGGACAAGTAACTTTGTTAACTAGTATGAAATTTTTAATTATCATTAATTAGAGTAATGATGGGAGATAGCTATTGAAGGAACACATTGCAGTCAGGATTGACAAAAAATAAAATCTGACATAGTCTAATAAAAAAGTTGCGCAATGCAAACAAATATGCATTACTAAAAAACTATTTTCATTACTAAGATGTGAAGCCTTAAGTGAGATGGAGTTGTGTCAAATGTGTGTTTCAAATAATGTCTTTGAATTACAAGCTTATCGTATGTATCAACAAATAATAAAGTCTTCGGTATATTCCCCAATCACGGTTGAATGTGCTGGGGGCAGAAATATAGATCTTACCTGCCAAGAAGTGGAATCCACCGATCTTATTAAGGAAATAGCTTTAAAGGACAAAGAAGGGCACCTTTTTAGAATTAAGCCTCATGAAGAAGGATTAAGGTTTGCTAATGGTGAAATAACTTATGAAGAGTACGAGGGAATCATTAAAATAAACAATAGGAAGGCTATTACTTACACATCTATTATGGCAGCATCTCTTATGATTACAGGGGTTGCATTTGTTACATTCTTTATTTAACAGGGATTGAAATAGATCGAATCGATTATTAAGCAGGAGAGTTGAATTTTTGAAACAATCTCTGCACAATTAATTTTAATTTTTTCCTTACGATCAAAAGTTTACCTCAATACGGAGTATAAATGAGGGTTCTTCCTGCAATCCCCCAAAATCAAATAATAAACACCCCGTCTTAGGTTAATTTTGACACAAGACAGGGTGTTCATTACATTATTTGACCGTTTGGTTTAACACTATTTTATAATACCTCTAAAGTACCAACCATTCCGGACTCCTGATGACCAGGAAGTGTACAGACGAACATATAAGTACCGCTTTCACTAGGAATAAATGTTACTCTTTGTTCTTCGCCCGGTGCAGCGTGCACGTGAACATTTTGTGAGGAATTGCTGTGGTCATGTTCGTGATTAGTATTAACTGTCTCTGTCGATAAGTTTATAATTTCCAAATCATGCTCGATGGTTCCTGTATTTAATAGTGTTAGTTCCACCTGATCACCTGCATTTATTGTTTGCTCCTGAGGAGAAAATTTAAATTCATCTGCTTGAATATACACATCTTTTTCATTAATTGGAGGCGTTGTTATTTCTTGTTCATTAGAAGCAGGCACTGGAAGGTAGGGATCGAATTGATTGATAAGGAGAAAAATTATCCCATACATAATAATGGTAACCAGTGGATTGGTAAAAAATAAAGACTTGTTGTTATTTATTTCATTTTCAAGGACCATCCACATAACCAGTAAGGTTGAGAAGCAAATAAAGAAGAGTATTTTTAAAAGAAAGTCACGATCCTCTGGGGTTATCATATTGCCCAGCATCGCTCCCATCATTCCACCCATAATTCCTGCAAATACCCCTTCTAATACAGTAATCGTCCCCGTTCGTACACCTGCAGCAATTCCAATAAACATTCCCGTTATTATTCCTAATACAGTAGAAACGAATAAATCATCATTAAAAATTACACCGAGAATATAACCAACCAGTAAACTAACACTCATCCCCAGTGACATAGCAATTGTCTTACTAGTCATTTTCGATATAGATTTGTGATATTTAAATCCTTTCCAAATTACTAAGAAGACTCCAAGTAAAATTATGAAAATGAGCGTGTATAATGAAAAACCAATAGTTATGATGAATCCCTCCTTTCTGGCTTGTCTTATTTTATCTGTATGCAATCTTTCTTATAGGAATTCCAAATAGTATTCCTTAGGAAGAAATACTAGTAACTAAATCAATTTTCTCGATTCTTAACAAATTAGGGGTGTAAGTTATTCTTAAATGTTCAGGAATAACTTCTAATTAGGAAGTTATAGTTTTCCAACGTGGAGGCATTTATGAGAAAAACCCACCAATTTTCAACTTCTAATAACCATCATCCTTATGACGAACAAAGTGGAAATGAAAATGACCATCATGCTGATGGAGAGATGATAAATGAGTTTTCAAGAGGGTTCACACCCAAATTGAAATTTTGCTGCTGGGACACTGGATTGAAATGAGGTCATTTATGGGCTCAGCCTAGCACTTGTGCTAGGCTTTTGTCTTGAAAGAAATATTAGTAAATACCCATACCATGTAAGAGTAAATTGTACTCATAGAATTGGGGGACTACCAGCAAGATTCTTTGACTTATTATAATTTGTAGCAGCAACCATTGAGATGACCATGTGCTGGTTATGGTGGAATGATGTATGGAATCTTCTTGTTAAAGGAAGGCAACTTAGATAAACATCTATTCTTCTCTTAAATTTTTTATAGTTAAAATAGCAATCAAACTTTTTATTTTTTTATATTTTAAGGAGAAAGATGAAGCGTAAGATTTTATAAAAAAACAAAATTTCATCTAAGCAATAATTTCTAATCCTGTAACAACTCTCTTTTTACATACCTATAAACTTTATCAGCCATAAAAAAGGGCGAAATCTTTTGATTTCGCCTGGAAAATCTTCCTGTTGAGCTCATACTACTCAGCTGAAAGTTCATTCGCTGTAACCCATTTATGGTTGGTGACTTCTTCTCCTCCATCCGTTGGAGTAAAGTCAATCATATAAACGGTAGTTTCCTCAGCTGAATCAATGACAGCCTCTGCTCCATCCATTCCTTCCATGTGGGAAGCGCTAAGGGTCACTTCTTCCCCTGGTTCGAAAGCTTTTTCCCCAGCCTCTTCAATTTCTTCATGGATGACCCATTTATGATTCTCCACACGTTCCCCGCCATTGGTCGGATCATAAGAAACAGAATAAGCTACCGTATCATAGGCCCCTACAATCGTAGCCTGTGCTCCTTCCATCCCACTCATGTGAGCCGCCTGGATGATCGCTGTGCTGCCCTCTTCAAATTCCGGATTTCCTGCTACTTCCAGGCCTTCCGGTATTTCACGGGATCCTGAGTGCTCCATTCCTTCATGGCCTTCTGAATTTTCCTCTGCATTTTCATCTGAAGATGACTCTTCAGTTTGGTTTTCGTTTTGCTCAGACGTTTCTTGCTGATCTCCTTCATTTCCCCCTGAGCAAGCAGCTAATACAAGCAATAAAACCCCAAATAATACGATTAAAAGAAACTTCAAATTTTTCATCTTGATTTTCCTCCCATTCTTCCCCATTGTTTGTAAAGTTCACCATTTTAATATATCCCCTTTATATGCATTTTTTGTGCAGAAAGGCTGGCCATGGTTGATTTAGCAAATATTACTCCGTTCTGTTAACACCTCTATCAATATTCCTCAATTTCAATGTTGCTACAAATTTATCACATCTATGCTGGAAATAATGCGCAGTTTCTCGATAAATGCCTACTACATTTAAAGAGATAAAACTTATAAAAGGGGAGAGTACTATGAAAAGAAAATGGATTATTATTTTGGTTGCATTAGTGGCAATAGGTTCTACATTTATATACCGGTAATTATCACTGGCTTCACCATCCGATACCGATGTCACTGCATCAGCATCCAAATCGGCTCCGATCGAATCGCCAGGAGTAGAAACATTGCACGGCGAAGAGGAAGAAGGAGTCAAACGGTTTAAATTGACAGCTGAGCCGGTGACACAGACTTTCACCAGTGGCTATCAGGGAAAGGCGTGGGGATACAATGGCAGCACGCCGGGTCCGACATTGATCGCAGAAGAAGGCGATAAGGTTGAAATTACGGTGACGAACACCCTTCCAGAAGCAACATCTGTCCACTGGCATGGCTTGAAGGTCCCAAATGACATGGATGGTGTAACCTCTATCCAGGATACACCGACCATTGAACCAGGTGATTCTTTTGCTTATTCCTTCACACTTCAACAGTCTGGCACCTATATGTATCACTCGCACACCAATGTGTCCAAACAGGAATTGATGGGGCTCGGAGGAGCTTTTGTCATACAGCCGAAAAAACAGAACCAGCAAGTGGACAAAGATATTGTCATGATGCTTCAGGAATGGACCCTTGAAGGCGCGGGAGGTCATGGTGATATGGAAATGGCCACTCCATCGTCCGAAATGAGTAAGGAAGAACATTCTGAGAAAGAAGAAGTGACGAAAAGAGCAGGCGAAGATTCAAAAGCCTATGAAATCAACCCGCTAGGGATGGAGCCGAATACGTTCACTATTAACGGAAAAGCTTATCCGGATACAAAACCGATTCAAGTGAAAAAAGGAGAGACAATACGTCTGCGGTTTACCAATCTCAGTGGTAATTCTCACCCAATGCACATGCATGGCGATGACTTTAAAGTGGTAGCTGCTGATGGCAACCGCATTGATGAATCTGCACAACTCACGAAGAATACTATTAATGTGGCTGCTGGTGAAACCTGGGATGTTGAGTTCACAGCAGAAAATATAGGCAAATGACCGATTCATTGCCATAAACCCCACCATACCATGAACGCGGATGGTGATACAGGCGGCATGTTTACTGTTGTAGAAGTAATAGAATAACTTCTCAGCAAACCATTGATTTAGGCTGATAATATTTCTCGACGGCCTATTAGTCTAAATAGCGTGGAAAAGTATATTCTATTTGTGTCGATATTCAAGGTAATTACTTAAACGGGTTATGATTATGAAAAACAAGTTGTAATGGTGAAAGCAAAGTTTTTCTTATTCTGTAACCCTAAATATAGTTAAATTCTCTTAAAGTGTAAAAATATGGAAATTATCCATTGAAAGTCTTACTTGGCTATAAAATTTATTTTCAATACAGCGGTGATTGTAGGAGAAATATATGGTAAAGGCATAAGAAGCTAATATAAGCCAAAGCGATTCATCCCCCATTACATACTCTTTCAAACTTACTAGAAGAATTAGAGCCTGCTGTAAGAGTTAAGCCGTTTCCATCCTAATGACTTAAAGGATCTGTTTTTCTTTTCAGGCTGGAACAAGCTAGAAATCTATTTTAAAGAAGGATTTAAGAATGGAACTTCGCCTCTTGCTAAGGGGAATCCTAGTTCTGTAAATAGTTGTCTTAATAGGCTGAAGGAAGATTTAGATAGCGGGGAGTGGCACCTTAAGCATGGTGATCTATTAATAATCTAATCAAAGTTTATCTCAGTACTGAGTCTTAAATAATTGAGGGCTAACCTTGAACAATGGTTGGTTCCTATTTCTAAGACGGAAATATTGAACTAACAGAGCATGATTATTGAAGAAGATGTGTTGCACTTAAGAGCTGAGAAGGAGAGGAAAAAATGTTTCCGACATTAGAAACAGAAAGGTTGGTACTTAGAGAAATATCGAAGGATGATGCAGAAGGTATATTTGCTTGTTTTTCAAATGAAAATGTAACACGGTATTATGGACAAGATAATTTGGAAAATATAGAACAAGCAGAGGCATTTGTATATTTCTTTGCAAATAGTTACAAGGAGAAAAGAGGAATACGCTGGGGGATTGAGATAAAAGGAACTCAAGGGATAATCGGCACTATTGGATTCAATGCTTGGTCCCCTAAACATAAACGAGCAGAGATAGGTTATGCTTCTTTTGTTCGGGTAAAATAAATGTAAAATTGGGCTCGTGAAAAAAAGCTCTCCCCATAGTTTGAGCCAATTTTTGTATTTGTCTGCTATCCTTCTTCAAATGAAAGGTTGAAGTATCATAGATTTCCGCCCCTTTTATGAATGATACTGTTCATTTAACCTCGGAAAACAACCAGCACCTTGTATGAATAACAAGTGTTTTTGTATATTACCCTTTTTTTGTATGTTTCCCTAGGCTAGTTACAAACAATTGCTATGGCTTTTCTTCCCGATCTCCAGCATACTACCTTGATTCATTTTCTACCGGCTTCATTTAAAATCTAAGTTAATTCCAAACTAATTTCTCCACTTGTCGAACTTTTACTTTCATTTTAATATATAATCCATATTACCTTCAGAGTGTAAATGCAAACGCCCACTCTTAAATTGAGGCGGTAAGAAAAGATAAAAATTAGGAATATATCTCGAATTCAAGTCTTGCGTAAACGGGGGCTTTAATAAAAGAGGTGGGAGATTAGAAATGAGGACCTTATTAGAACTTTTGCGTGTAATACTTATTTTTGTCCTACTTGGTGGCTTAGGTGGGGCGATTATAGGAAACATTTATACAATCAATGAACCAACAGAAACTTATTCGTGGCTCGGTGCATTAGCAATATTAGTTTTATACTTTGTATTATATAGAAACAAATTACAATTTTTGGGTTGGTATAACGGAAAGGGAAGAAAGAAATTGCCTAAAACAGTTTCCGTTACACTTCTTTTTGCTTCTATATTACTAATTATAGCACCATTTATTATGGGCTCATTATTAAACTAACGGGGCGATTGTTCAATATGAGCAATCGCTTTTTTTCTAACGGGCAGGATTGTGGAAGACTCAGTTTCGAGATATTGATCTAAATTATTGGATGATTACCTTGTATCTTTTTTGCTGATTTTTTGAAGGTTTCTGGAGCAGTAATCCTGAAGTTATTCTATATAAAGGCAAGTTTGTAGGTTAACTTGAATACTAAACTTCAAAATACCATGGAGGTGTAGAATTGATAGTTAAGAGAATTGTTGCAAATATTGAAACGCAGGACACTTCCGAAGCAAAACACTTCTACGAGGAAATATTAGGACTTAATCAACTAATGGACCTTGATTTTATTGCAACCTATGGATCTAATGAGAAAATGACCACTCAAATCAGTTTTTTATCTGAGGGAGGATCTGGCACACCAGTACCTGATTTGTCAGTTGAAGTTGATAACCTAGACGAAGTGCTTACTCGTATAAAAGATAATGGAATTCCAATTGTCTATGGACCAACTACAGAACCGTGGGGAGTTCGGCGTTTTTATGTTAGAGATCCTTTCGGAAAATTAGTCAATATTTTAACTCATTTATAAATTAATCAGGCATATTTGAGATTTTACCCAATGAGGTTAAGGTATAAGTATTTGTGTTCTTTAATACAGAATAGGGGGCGATTGTTCAATACGAGCAATCGCTTTTTCGCTAACAGGAATGAGACTCAGATAATAGAATGTATGAAACTAAATTGAATTGATTTCGTATGGCTATTAGGAAGCTTTATTACATAATCATAGCAAATTGAATTAATTAAACTGACGGTGCAGGATAGTTCAACAAGAGAGCAGCTTTTCGTTAAAAGGCAAGGTTGTCGAATAGGGGTGAGGTAGATATGAAATTGGTAAGCAGGATTCAAGAAAAATACAGAAAAAGTAATAAGTTATTTTTAGCTTTAAAAGTTCTATTAAGCGCTTTTACAATTTTCTTTGCTGTTAGGGTTTTATTCCTATCTATTTCGGGATTAGTGAGTTCGGATACTTCAACTGATTTTCCGAATTTATTACTTTTTGGTATGCTTTTTTCTTTAGGATTATCTAATGCTGTCGAACTAGTTGAAAAGTTCGTTACCAAGAAAAAAGAATATTTTACACTATTACTTATAACTACATTCTTCCTTCTTGGTGTCTCCGTATTTGTGTTGTGGGTATGAAATCGCAACACAAAATTAAGTAAGTTTTTAAACAAACAGATGCGTCAGTTTGAGATATACTCGAGAATATCTCGAAATCAAGTCTTACAGTAAAGGGGGCGAATCTTGGATAAAAAGATTTGGAACCGTCGCTGGGGAAATAAAGAATAAAGCTTTGAAAAACGCCTGACCGTATTTTTGGACAGGCGTTTTAACTTATGCTTTTGTCTTATAAGATGTGATGTGATCCTGCAGCGTGTCGTCACTGCCGAACAAGAAGTGTTTCTCCATATTCGGGGAATAGGTGGAGTTTACAGCTGTACGGCCGACGGTTTCTGCCACTTCACGAAGCATAGCCGGAGAAGCTCCACAGCAGAGTCCCAAATAGTTTACACCAATACTGTGGGCTTCTTTGGCCCACTCAGCAAGCTCATACCTGTTCGTGTATAGCGGATCCAGGGACGTTGGGAACGTTGTTTCCGTTGGAAGTGTACAAGCACAGCTGCCGTCCGGCAGGTTGAAGAAGGTAGGGTGTTCTTCTGTTGTGCGGTAAGGAATGGGAAGGGCACCTACATAACCGTCCACCGTATTACGTATTTTCTCTATATATGGTTGCATCGTTGCTGGTCCGCGGAAGCAGTTCATCCCCACAACAAGAGCGCCTTTTTCTTTTAATAAGCGGCAGGCTTCTTCTACTTCGTAGCCATCTCGCAGAATATTTTCTCCCATCAGGCCAAATGTGATTACGGCAGGAAGCTCTTGTTTTTGGATTTCTTCGAGAGCAATCAAGGCTTCTTCATAGTAATAGAAGGTTTCTCCGTTCACAAAGTCTACGCCTTCTTCCTTACACCAGCCGATCATCTCCGCAAACATGCTTCTTGTTTTTTCAACAGCTTCGGGATCATCCGGGTTGAACAGGTTCGTGTTAGAAATGTTCCCAGCTACGAGTGCTTCTTCCTCAGGGTGCTCCTGGGCTACCTCTTTGGCTAGACGGATGGCCTGTCGGTTAAGCGGCTCTAATAAATCCTCTTTGCCGATGATTCTCATTTTTTCACGGTGGCCGTTATAGGTAAAGGCTAAGACGACGTCAGAGCCTGCGAGCATATAGTCACGATACGTCTGTTTTAGTGCCTGAGGGTTATCCAGGGCTACTTCAGGTACAAAGGATCCGGCCTGTAAATAGCCGCGGCGCTCTAGCTCAAATAAGTAGCCTTCTCCACAAATAACGGGTCCATCCTGTAATCTTTGTTCTAATGATCGTTTCATTTCATTCAACAACCTTTCTGTTTTATAAGAATAGTTTATCTTTAGAAAGCAAGTGCTCTTTTACAAGGCACGATGGCTTTCGGTCGGATACGGGCTAAAATTGTTCAATCCTGTTGGGTCATATGGTAATCATCTCCTTCGAAAAAAATAAGGACCTCCTTGGGTAAGGAAGTCCTTTATGCATAAAGAGTCTCCTTATCTTCAAGGTATAACTACTACCTTCTGGATTTAGCACCGTGCCAATGGCTGGTTGCTGAGGTATCAAAGGGCCAGTCCCTACACCTCTCTGGATAAGTTTTACTAGTATGTAGTTTTTGAAAAACAGTTGCCCTCGTTACATGAGAAGCATTCTTAATCAGAAATCAAATAAAGAATTCATTTTGAAAATTAGATGTTGATAATTTCGCTTGCGTTTTACAATACAGGAAAACGAAATAAGAATCAATGGAATTTTTAGAAAAGAAGTTTTAAACTTGATTCTGATTTATTTGAAAATACATGCCAGATGTGTGGATGCTCACTGAGTGGTGCCTGCCCCGTATTGAAAGGNTTTGTATTATATAGAAACAAATTACAATTTTTGGGTTGGTATAACGGAAAGGGAAGAAAGAAATTGCCTAAAACAGTTTCCGTTACACTTCTTTTTGCTTCTATATTACTAATTATAGCACCATTTATTATGGGCTCATTATTAAACTAACGGGGCGATTGTTCAATATGAGCAATCGCTTTTTTTCTAACGGGCAGGATTGTGGAAGACTCAGTTTCGAGATATTGATCTAAATTATTGGATGATTACCTTGTATCTTTTTTGCTGATTTTTTGAAGGTTTCTGGAGCAGTAATCCTGAAGTTATTCTATATAAAGGCAAGTTTGTAGGTTAACTTGAATACTAAACTTCAAAATACCATGGAGGTGTAGAATTGATAGTTAAGAGAATTGTTGCAAATATTGAAACGCAGGACACTTCCGAAGCAAAACACTTCTACGAGGAAATATTAGGACTTAATCAACTAATGGACCTTGATTTTATTGCAACCTATGGATCTAATGAGAAAATGACCACTCAAATCAGTTTTTTATCTGAGGGAGGATCTGGCACACCAGTACCTGATTTGTCAGTTGAAGTTGATAACCTAGACGAAGTGCTTACTCGTATAAAAGATAATGGAATTCCAATTGTCTATGGACCAACTACAGAACCGTGGGGAGTTCGGCGTTTTTATGTTAGAGATCCTTTCGGAAAATTAGTCAATATTTTAACTCATTTATAAATTAATCAGGCATATTTGAGATTTTACCCAATGAGGTTAAGGTATAAGTATTTGTGTTCTTTAATACAGAATAGGGGGCGATTGTTCAATACGAGCAATCGCTTTTTCGCTAACAGGAATGAGACTCAGATAATAGAATGTATGAAACTAAATTGAATTGATTTCGTATGGCTATTAGGAAGCTTTATTACATAATCATAGCAAATTGAATTAATTAAACTGACGGTGCAGGATAGTTCAACAAGAGAGCAGCTTTTCGTTAAAAGGCAAGGTTGTCGAATAGGGGTGAGGTAGATATGAAATTGGTAAGCAGGATTCAAGAAAAATACAGAAAAAGTAATAAGTTATTTTTAGCTTTAAAAGTTCTATTAAGCGCTTTTACAATTTTCTTTGCTGTTAGGGTTTTATTCCTATCTATTTCGGGATTAGTGAGTTCGGATACTTCAACTGATTTTCCGAATTTATTACTTTTTGGTATGCTTTTTTCTTTAGGATTATCTAATGCTGTCGAACTAGTTGAAAAGTTTGTTACCAAGAAAAAAGAATATTTTACACTATTACTTATAACTACATTCTTCCTTCTTGGTGTCTCCGTATTTGTATTGTGGATATGAAATCGCAACACAAAATTAAGTAAGTTTTTAAACAAACAGATGCGTCAGTTTGAGATATACTCGAGAATATCTCGAAATCAAGTCTTACAGTAAAGGGGGCGAATCTTGGATAAAAAGATTTGGAACCGTCGCTGGGGAAATAAAGAATAAAGCTTTGAAAAACGCCTGACCGTATTTTTGGACAGGCGTTTTAACTTATGCTTTTGTCTTATAAGATGTGATGTGATCCTGCAGCGTGTCGTCACTGCCGAACAAGAAGTGTTTCTCCATATTCGGGGAATAGGTGGAGTTTACAGCTGTACGGCCGACGGTTTCTGCCACTTCACGAAGCATAGCCGGAGAAGCTCCACAGCAGAGTCCCAAATAGTTTACACCAATACTGTGGGCTTCTTTGGCCCACTCAGCAAGCTCATACCTGTTCGTGTATAGCGGATCCAGGGACGTTGGGAACGTTGTTTCCGTTGGAAGTGTACAAGCACAGCTGCCGTCCGGCAGGTTGAAGAAGGTAGGGTGTTCTTCTGTTGTGCGGTAAGGAATGGGAAGGGCACCTACATAACCGTCCACCGTATTACGTATTTTCTCTATATATGGTTGCATCGTTGCTGGTCCGCGGAAGCAGTTCATCCCCACAACAAGAGCGCCTTTTTCTTTTAATAAGCGGCAGGCTTCTTCTACTTCGTAGCCATCTCGCAGAATATTTTCTCCCATCAGGCCAAATGTGATTACGGCAGGAAGCTCTTGTTTTTGGATTTCTTCGAGAGCAATCAAGGCTTCTTCATAGTAATAGAAGGTTTCTCCGTTCACAAAGTCTACGCCTTCTTCCTTACACCAGCCGATCATCTCCGCAAACATGCTTCTTGTTTTTTCAACAGCTTCGGGATCATCCGGGTTGAACAGGTTCGTGTTAGAAATGTTCCCAGCTACGAGTGCTTCTTCCTCAGGGTGCTCCTGGGCTACCTCTTTGGCTAGACGGATGGCCTGTCGGTTAAGCGGCTCTAATAAATCCTCTTTGCCGATGATTCTCATTTTTTCACGGTGGCCGTTATAGGTAAAGGCTAAGACGACGTCAGAGCCTGCGAGCATATAGTCACGATACGTCTGTTTTAGTGCCTGAGGGTTATCCAGGGCTACTTCAGGTACAAAGGATCCGGCCTGTAAATAGCCGCGGCGCTCTAGCTCAAATAAGTAGCCTTCTCCACAAATAACGGGTCCATCCTGTAATCTTTGTTCTAATGATCGTTTCATTTCATTCAACAACCTTTCTGTTTTATAAGAATAGTTTATCTTTAGAAAGCAAGTGCTCTTTTACAAGGCACGATGGCTTTCGGTCGGATACGGGCTAAAATTGTTCAATCCTGTTGGGTCATATGGTAATCATCTCCTTCGAAAAAAATAAGGACCTCCTTGGGTAAGGAAGTCCTTTATGCATAAAGAGTCTCCTTATCTTCAAGGTATAACTACTACCTTCTGGATTTAGCACCGTGCCAATGGCTGGTTGCTGAGGTATCAAAGGGCCAGTCCCTACACCTCTCTGGATAAGTTTTACTAGTATGTAGTTTTTGAAAAACAGTTGCCCTCGTTACATGAGAAGCATTCTTAATCAGAAATCAAATAAAGAATTCATTTTGAAAATTAGATGTTGATAATTTCGCTTGCGTTTTACAATACAGGAAAACGAAATAAGAATCAATGGAATTTTTAGAAAAGAAGTTTTAAACTTGATTCTGATTTATTTGAAAATACATGCCAGATGTGTGGATGCTCACTGAGTGGTGCCTGCCCCGTATTGAAAGGCACTCGGTGCAAGATATAAAGTAAGTCGTTCACCCTCTTCATCCATGAGAATATAACCTAGGTTAGATGCAAAATACCTCTATTTTAAATCTTCCGTTATCGGGGGAAAATCTGTAACAAAAGGGTTTGTTCTTTATAATTTCAAAGTTTAAATTAAGAAAAGATAGCTCAATACATTAGAGCTATCTTTTCTTAGGTGCTTTCTATTTCTATTATAGTTAATCTTCAAGTACTAGTTTTTTCTCGAAACGGTTAATATCCTTGTCTGCCCCAATCACGATTAATATATTATTTTCCCTGATGGCTTCGATAGCCTGGGGGGATACAATCACATCTTTCTCTTTTTATGGAATGAATTTTTCATGAACTTTATCATGCAATACGTCATGTAGGCAACCATCATCGTCTGTAGATAAAATAGATTAGTAATGAGTTCGTGTCAAAGGGCTGAAAGTCCCTGCTTCTGATACTTCGTTCATTGTTATACCTCCAAAAATCGTGCGTCTTTTTGCAGATCTAGCAAGTAATACCAACGTATCAACTTTTACAGCTGGAACCAGATCGATAAATATCATTGTTTTTGAATAGCAAGAATTAGGGCTTCTTATTACTCCGAAGCCTTTTAATTTAATAAATATTAAGTATATATTCCTTTTTCGTCCAAACCATTAAAGAAAAACACCATATCTTTATTAAAGGAAGTTTATTATAATTTCCAAACTTAAATGAAAGGATGTGAGTTTAAATTGATTATTAACCAAATTTCTAATGGAGGATTTGAAACCGGGATACTTGCTCCTTGGGTAGGTTTTAATGCTTCCGTCACGCCAGCGGCCAGTCACACAGGTGCTTTTAGCGCACTTTTAGCACCTTCTGCCAGTTTAGCAACTATCTCTCAAACTTTTCCTATCAGTGAAGGAGAGAATTTTGAATTTCTTTCATCCTTTGCAAGAACGAATAGTAATCCCAGCCCTCCAATATCAATCACTTTGGTCTATTATAATGCAAGTTTTAATCCATTAAGTGTAGGTTTAAGTATAAATATCCCTTCTAACAGACTTTCAGCGGTTGGGGAGTGGCTGGAAGTGTATGAAACTTCTACTCCAGCGCCAGCCGGCACAGCGAGCGGAGTTTTGTCTATTCGAAAGCTTCCTCAAGCAGGAGCATCTAACGTTTATGTAGATGATGTTGCTTTATTAACGGTTGAAGGTACAGGTACCACTGGGCCGACAGGAGCGACAGGAGCCACCGGAGTCACGGGAGTCACGGGAGCCACGGGAGTAACTGGAGCCACGGGAGCTACAGGAGCTACGGGAGCTACCGGAGTAACAGGAGCAACAGGAGCAACAGGAGCAACAGGAGCTACAGGAGCTACGGGAGCTACAGGAGCTACGGGAGCAACAGGAGCAACAGGAGCAACAGGAGCCACGGGAGCGACGGGAGTCACAGGAGCCACCGGAGTCACGGGAGCCACGGGAGCCACAGGAGCCACGGGAGCGACTGGAGCGACAGGAGCGACAGGAGTCACCGGAGCCACGGGAGTCACCGGAGCGACAGGAGTCACCGGAGCCACGGGAGTCACCGGAGCGACAGGAGTCACCGGAGCCACGGGAGCCACCGGGGCGACAGGAGTCACGGGAGCCACCGGAGTCACGGGAGCGACAGGAGCCACGGGAGTTACCGGAGCGACAGGAGCCACCGGAGCGACAGGAGCCACCGGAGCGACAGGAGTCACCGGAGCCACGGGAGTCACCGGAGCCACGGGAGTCACCGGAGCGACAGGAGCCACGGGAGCCACGGGAGCCACCGGAGCCACGGGAGCGACGGGAGCCACGGGAGCCACCGGAGCCACGGGAGCGACGGGAGCCACGGGAGCCACCGGGGCGACAGGAGTCACGGGAGTCACCGGAGCGACAGGAGTCACCGGAGCGACAGGAGTCACCGGAGCGACAGGAGTCACCGGAGCCACGGGAGCCACCGGGGCGACAGGAGTCACGGGAGTCACCGGAGCGACAGGAGTCACCGGAGCGACAGGAGTCACCGGAGCGACAGGAGTCACCGGAGCCACGGGAGTCACCGGAGCGACAGGAGCCACCGGAGTCACAGGAGCCACCGGAGTAACCGGGGCGACAGGGGTCACCGGAGCGACAGGAGCAACAGGACCAACTGGTATTACCGAAGCAACTATCTCCAATGTCGGCCCTAATGTTAGCTCTCAATTTAATGAGTTAAGAACAGCTCAGCGAACCCCTTTAATAGAATTAACGTCTGTTTATGGGTTATCAGATTTAAGAGATGTCACCGAAGTAGGCGGAAGTGCTACGGTGGGAACGAATAACACTGAATTTGTTTTAAGCACAACAGCGAACGGTGCAGACTTTGCTGTGCTTCAAAGCGCCGAAAGAGGAAGGTATCAATCAGGTTTTGCTGCAGAATCGGGAATTGGAGTCAGGCTGCCTACTCCTCCTACTGGAGACCAAGTTGTAAGGTGGGGAATGTTCGATGATGAAAATGGTTTCTTCTTTGGCCAAAATGTAGCAAACGGAATTTTTATTGGAATAAGAAGAGGAGGTACGGACACCCTTATTCAGCAAAATTCATGGAATGTTGATCCACTTGATGGCACAGGTCCTAGTGGGGTGACTCTAGATCTGTCGGAAGGTAATATTTTTGAGATTGACTTCACTTGGTATGGGTATGGGGTTATCCAGTTTAGTGTAGTAGTACCGAATCCTGTTACTTTAGCTCAGGAAGTTGTAACGGTTCACCGCTATTCCCCAACCTCGCAGACGAGTGTTGAAGACCCTAATCTTCCAGTTAGGGCAGAAGTGAATAATGAAGGAACAGCTTCTGCGTTAACATTGTTTGTTGGAGGAAGACAGTATTCCATTATTGGAAATTATGACCCTGTATTTAGGGTGACTTCAGAAAGAAGGCAAATTACAGCAACCACTACACTGACTCCAATGATATCCTTCCAGAGAAAAACCGAATTTCCGGCGGGTTCTGGAAGACCTAATTCAGTGAGTGTTGAATTAGAAGGAATTGATCTAGTAACTCAGGAAGATATATACTATCAAATCATTCTTGGGGGAACTCTCAACGGGTCGTTTGTAGATTTCCCAACAGCCACGACCAATATTCCGACTGACGAAACGGCTCTTCAGGTTAATATTACGTCCACTACGATTTCGGGAGGGCAAGTTGTACTGCAAGGACTTGCAGCAGCAGCTGCCACAGGCAATAACCGCGTTTTAGCTTCTGCCTCCCTGCTTGACTTTGAACTTCCAGATTTTGAAACTATAACATTAGCAGTGGGTACCTTTGCGGGCTCTGGGTCAGTAGTAGCAACCTTTAGGGTGACGGAAGAATGGTAATTTTATTAAAAATACTGAAGGAGGGAGTAAGATGGCTGATATAATCATTTCCAATGTTGGTCCTAATGTGTCCTCCCAGTTTAATGAACTGAGAAATTCCGAAAAAACACCAATTATTGAACTTACTTCTGTGTACGGGTTATCTGATTTAAGGGATATCGTAGAAACCATTGGAACAGGATCTGTATCTAACGATGCTACTGAATATTTAGTAAGCACAGCAGCTGGCTCGACAGATGCTGCAATATTAGAAAGTGCTTTGCGTGGCCGGTATGAACCGGGGTATGCCGGAGAAGCAGGAATTGGAGCGAGACTGCCTGACGCACCTACAGGAGATCAAGTGGTACGATGGGGGATGTATGATAGCGAGAATGGTGCTTTTTTTGGCACTACAAGTACCGATATTTTTGTAGCTGTTCGCAGAGATGGAACAGATGATATTATCAACCAAGGCTCTTGGAATGTAGACAATTTAGATGGCACAGGCCCGAGTGGTGTGACACTCGATTTAAGTGAGGGGAACATTTATCAGGTTTTATTTACCTGGTATGGTTATGGTGTGATTGAATTTAGGGTAGTACTTCCTAACCCAGTTACCTTAGCACAAGAAGTAATTACCGTGCATAGGTATACACCGATTGGTGAAACGAGTTTTGTGGACCCCAACCTGCCACTTAGGGCTGAGGTAGACAATAATGGAACAGGTTCTCCTCTTACTTTATATATTGGTGGAAGAGCTTACGGAATTATCGGACGGTATGACCCTGTATTTAGAGTAACGTCTGAAAGAAGGCAGTTGACCGGTGTTACTTCTACGTTAACCCCTGTTATTTCTTTTATTAGAAAAACGGAATTTCCTGCAGGGTCAGGACGAGCGAATTCGATTGAAGTAAATTTAGAGGAGATTAATCTTATTTCCTCACTTGATATCGCCTATCAGGTTATTTTAGGAGGGACAGTTAACGGCACGTATAACAATTACCCAACAGCCACGACCAATATTCCTAATGATGAAACGGGATTGCTAGTAAACAATAATGCGACAACCATAACAGGCGGAGAAGTGGTTTTTCAAGGGATTACTTCAGGAGGCGGAGGAGCTGACCGAGTAACAGCAAAAGCGTTACTCCTAGATTTTAACTTGCCAACCGATTTGCCAATAACATTAGCCGTATCGAATTTAGAAGGTGGAACGGCCACTGTCAGAGCTGTATTTAGAGTAACTGAAAGCTGGTAAATATAACTTCAAGAATAATTGGAGCCGTTCTTTAAATCTTAAAGGCTGTAAGTTTTTCAATATTAATTAGAGGAAGGCGTGCCGCGTGCACGCCTTTTCTTATGAATTCGGTTTTAAATTTTAAAACATACCGTTTTACCTTTCAGTCATTAATGGGGAGTGAATTTTTGAAAGGGATGGAGAATTTGGTGACGACCAGTTTATGTATGATGGTCAACTGAAGAAGAGGTATTAGCCAGATGCCTAATTTCACTGACCGAACGGTAGAAATTGCGAAGGAGTACACCTTAGAGACATAGCTTATTTAATAAATAACTCCTGACTGGGAACATTAAGTTAAATAAGTAAAAGGAGTTCCCAATATGTGGATTAATATTGTAGTCGGTCTAGTTATTCCCTGGTTAACGATCGGTTATTTATTCATAAAAAATCCAGTAGTAATCATATTGATGTATCCACTAGGGGTAGCTACTGCATTTGTAGGCAGTGATTGGGGTTTTGGACTTTTTTGGGAAGTTACTCCGACTTATGAGCAGAACCATTCTTTGCCAGCGTTTCCTTTCAAAATCGGTTACTTCCCCCTATTGGCCGTTTTGTTTGGTTATATAAAAGCAAAGGAAATAATCAATACACCTCTGCTTATTATTTTATTCACGATCATTACCGCTTTTATGGAGCTTGTAGGGGTTTGGGCGGGTAAAATTATCTATTCTCATGGTTGGAACATTTTCTGGACACTTTGGATCTATTTATTAGGGTTTATGGGAACGACCTTCTATATAAAAATACTTAAGAAGTATAAAATTTTAGAGTAGAGACGTATTTCCCCTCTATTATACGACTAGTATAGGGTTAGTGTTCTTTTAATGCAGGGTATCTCGAAAACAACTCTTTTAGAAAAGGGGTAGAATATTTATTTGAGAATAGCATTGACACAGATTACCACCGTGGTATTGTGGAATTGGGAGAAATATGGAAGGTGGAATTAGATTTGCCAACAACTTGTAATGGTTAAAAAGTAATTAAATAGTACATTTTTTCTTATTATTTTTATTCATAGGAGAAGTGTGTCTATTTTTAACCATTACAGGGAACGCGGGATTAACAGTTGTTTAATTCCATGCGGGATTACTATAAGGTATCCTTTTTTTATGGGAAATCTTTCTCCACTCAACCGTTATTGGCGTTCCTCTGAATTATAGGAGGAGCGATGTATGAGCGTTAATGAATTATTAACTTATGAGATTATTCCTCAGGAAATACCCAGCGTCATTCGTAACTGTAGTAAATGTAAAAGGGATACAGCATTCTATTGTAGTGAGAAATTCAGGGTGAATGCAAATCAAAAAATGGTGGATGTTTGGGTTGTTTATAACTGTACACATTGTGAGGGAACTTGGAATTTCCCTATATTATCTAGAGTACATGTAAATAAAATTAATGCTGAAACATATTCCAAATTTATGAATAATGATAAAGAGACCATCTGGTACTATGCTTTTCAATTCAATCATTTGCGGAAACTATGTAATGAAGTGAATACAACTATACGTTACGAGTTAAGGGAAGAGAGGCTTGAATCAAAAACGAACCATCTTACCATTAGGTTTTCCTGTAAACATGATTTTGGTCTTAGAATTGATAAACTATTAGCAGAAATACTTGGCATTTCAAGGTCCAATCTAATAGAACTTGAGCGTAATGGAATGATAAGGCTAAACCCAAATATAAATATAAAGAAAAAAATTATGGATAACTTACAAGTAACAATTTGTGAATTATTATAAATAAGGAATAGGGGCTAACTCTCAGAAGGAGTTCAGCCCCTTCTTCAATACTGTAGAAGCCTCTGGGGAAGAAAGCTATCCAGACCTGTTAGGGAAAATCTTTTCTTATTAATCAATCCAGTTACGAATGGGGTTTTAACAAGATGATTTCTTTAAGAAATGTTCAAGATGCAGATTTAGAACGGCTACTACTGATTGAGAATGAGAGCTTTTCGTTAGAAGAAGCTGCGTCAAAAGAAACATTGTTGGAGAGGATTCAGTTGATAGCTGATACTTTTATTGTGGCAGAAAGGGATAGGGAAATTCTTGGATATATTAATGGACCTGTTATTGATCAACCTTACATAACCGATAATCTTTTTACGGAAATTAAAAAGAATCCGAAAAAAGGAGGATATCAGAGTGTTTTAGGGTTAGCAGTGTCCAAAAGAGCAAGAAATCAAAGGATTGCAAAAGATTTAATGGAGAGAATGGAAGAGATTGTAATAGAAAATGAAAGAGAGGGAATTACTTTAACTTGTAAACAGGAGTTAGTATCTTTTTATGAAAAATTGAGGTTTGATAACCATGGCATGTCTAAATCAAAACATGGTGGAGGAAGTTGGTATAACTTGGTCAAATTAAGAGCGGATATGAATTGATATTTCTTAAGAATAGGGGCTTATCTGTAGCAAAGATAAGTCTCATTGTTATGGAAAAAGTTGAGTTTCTGGATTCATTTTGAAATAATTGGTAGAAATAACAATAATAATCCTCCAAAGAATTGAAACTGAATACTACCTTCTTACATAGGTCATTGCATTTCTTACAATGAAAATCTCTTAACGTCAAAGTTATAGAGCGGGAAATACATACTCGAACGAAAACAGACACAGCTGGTAAAGAAGATTTAGTTAAATACAAGGAGTGGTGTTTGTGAAAAAGTATTTTGTCTGGATTTTGATTTTGCTCATACTGCCTCTTATGATAGGTTGTCATGCTCGTCCAACAGTCACGGAGGAATCGGACACAGAACCTCCTCCTGCCGAAAAAAGAGAACAGACCAAAGAAGAGAATTCGAAAAAGGAACAAAAAAAATTGTTACATCAAGCCAAAGCCTTCGCGCAACAATACGATTATGAGAAAGCTATAACCCTATTAAATGAATCCGATACAAACAAAGCAAAAGACATTCAAGAGGCTATGGAAACATACAAAAACGAAAAGAAAGAACTTATTACCTGGCCAGACAATAGCAAGATCCCGCATTTATTTTTTCACTCATTGGTAGTTGACGAATCGAAGGCATTTGACGGGGACTCCATGTCTAAGGGTTATCAAGATTACATGGTAACCATTGATGAATTTAAGAAGATTCTAAAGCATTTATACGAAAGAGGATATGTCCTTGTAGATCTTGATGATATTGCTAAACTTGATAAGAAGGGGAACATGGTTTTTCAGGAACTTCGTTTACCTGAGGGGAAAAAACCGTTGGTATTATCCCAAGATGATGTGAGTTATTATGAATATATGAAAAATGACGGCTTTGCAAAAAATTTAACGATTGACGATAACGGGAAGGTGACCAATACTTACGTAAATGAAGAGGGACAAGTCGTTCAAGGGGCGTATGATCTAGTCCCTATTGTGGATGATTTTGTTGCCAAACATCCTGATTTTTCTTACCGGGGAGCGAAAGGTATTATTGCGTTAACTGGATACAATGGGGTGCTCGGATATCAAACATCGGAAAGTGGCTATGGTTCAAACGGTGATCACCCCAACCCAAACATTAAAGAAGATCAGCAGCAAGCAAAAAAAGTAGCTGATAAAATGAAACGAGAAGGGTGGACATTTGCCTCTCATAGTTGGGGACACCTTGATGTAAACAAAATATCCTTGGGTTTATTAAAGAAGGATACTTCCAAATGGAAAGAAGAAGTGGAACCCCTTGTGGGACCTACAGACACTATTATTTTTGCATTTGGCAGTGACATTGGCAGTTGGCATCCCTATTCCAATGATAAATACAATTTTTTAAAAGATCAGGGTTTTGATTATTATGCCAATGTAGACGCCTCAAAGGATGCCTGGGCTCAATTAGGAAAACAATACTTTCGTCAATCCCGTATCAATGTGGATGGCTTACGGATGAAGCAAGCGGTGAATGGGGAAAACGTTGTGCTAGAACAATTCTTTGATGTTGAAGATGTATGGGATTCCTCAAGACCTGCAGCTAATTAGTTTATTTCGTCTATTATTTTTCCTTAGATTGTAAACCAGGAGGGAACAAGTGCATTTCTATTGGATGCTTATTAGAATTGAACGTGATCTCGAAGCATTACCTAATAAATAGTAGGGGGGAAATCTAATGAACATACATAATATACTGGTGGCAGGAAACTATGAAGAGGAATTTCAGGAAAAGTTACCAGCTAAAACTCCGCAGAGCTTTCGTTTTAAGCATTTGGATGAAATCACAGAAGAGGATTTGTTATGGGCAGATGCCTATGTCGGTTTCAAGCCATGCCGAGGCTTCCACTTTGGCGAGATAAAATGGGTCCATTCCTTTAATGCGGGAGTAAACAATTTTTTGGAAATGGAGGGGTGGAAGGAACATGATATCCTTCTAACCCGAACGGTTAGCACATTTGGACAAAGAATAAGCGAGTATTGCTTAAGCTATGTATTAAGGGAGCTTCAATTTCATCACTACTTTGGGGATAGACAAAGAGAGAAGAAGTGGGCTCCCAAAACTCCACAAATGGTGAAGGACCAAACGATTGTTATATTTGGTACAGGGGAGATTGGCCAGGAGGTTGCCAAAGTATTTTCGAGCTTCGGAGCTGCCGTTTTCGGCGTCTCCCACAGCGGCAGGCAGAAGGAGTATTTTCAAAAAGTGACAGACACCAGCTCTGCTGGCACGCTGACTGCACAGGCCGATTGGATTATTAGCACATTGCCTTTGACAAGTGAAACGAGTAAGCTGTTTAATCGTTCGTTTTTCAACAATCTAAATGGTGCTGCCTTTATTAATGTAGGAAGAGGTCATACGGTAGACGAGCAAGCGCTCATTGAAGCGCTAAATAACAGCAGGGTCCGTTATGCGGTGTTAGATGTTCTTGAAACAGAACCGCTTCCTGAGAATTCCGAGCTATGGAAACGAGACGATATCGTCATCACTCCTCACATATCAGCTGTGACAGAGCTGGATGAAGCGGTAGCCTGCTTTGTGGAATCATTGAAGAGAATCGAAAATAATGAAGTCTTACCTAATAGGGTGGATTTTTTGAAGGGGTATTAATAGATAAGTAAGAATCATTAGCGAAGAAGTATTGTTTAAGAGGAGTCTTTATGAAAAGGAATAAAACTGTATCAAAAAGGTTTGGCCTGTTTAGTTATAAGTAGAGGCAGAATTTTAGAAGAGATGGATTCGAAATAAGTAGATGGTGTTTATATTTGTTTATAGGGTAGATTAAAAAGTATAGAAACCATAAACCATGAAAGTGAGTTGAAGATGGTTGAATAATCTCTCCAAAATGAGAATTCACAAGTCGGCCGATAAGATTTTTGAAGCTTTTGTTGATCCTGAGTTAATAGGTAATTTTTGGTTTTCGTCAAGTTCTGAAAGGTGGGAGGAAGGTAAGACTATTACTTTAAGATATGAAGAATACGAGGCACAAGGTGATATAGACATTATTGAACTTCAGGAACATAAAAAGATTGTCTTTAAGTCGGAAGATAATCATAAAGTAACTATCAATTTTGTTCAAGAAGACGGAAACAGTACAATTGTTGAGGTCAATGAAGAAGGATTTGAGGGTAGCAATGAAAACCTTATGAATGAATTATTGGACAACAAAGAAGGTTGGGTATATATGCTTGCGTGTTTGAAAGGATACATGGAGTATGGTATCAATCTTCGAGCAGCGCTAGTTAAGTGAAACACAAAGTATGAAATAGGGACTAGTGTAACACAGTACTTTGCTGTTGAAATTAAAATGTTGTATGTGTCCATCTATAAGTTTTTCCCAAATACATATAACTCGATCCAGTGTCAGGACCAGGCAGGGTCATAGCGCCAGCATCCCTAGGAGAGGCGATTATTCAACAAGAATAATCGCCTCTTTTCTATAAAGCTTAATTTTTTCAAAATCAGAAGAAGCAACTGTAATATAAATACTATGTGTGATAAATTACTTTGACATACATAGTAATATGTTATATATTATAATCCATGGAGGTGGAAAATGTTGCCTAAGAAAATCTCGAATGACTTGATACGGGGCCATACCGATACCATTGTGTTAAACCTCCTGAACCAGCAGGATAGTTATGGTTATGAAATCTATAAAAAAATTCTCCAATTAAGTGACGGACAATACGAACTGAAAGAAGCTACTCTTTATACAGCTTTTCGACGGTTAGAAAAAGAAGACTTAATTACTTCGTATTGGGGTGATGAAACACAGGGAGGACGCCGTAAGTACTATCAGCTAACAGATGAGGGGAAAGAGCGTTACTATCAGAATAAAAGAGATTGGGAGTTTGCTAAAGAAATCTTAAACAAACTTATTGAAGGAGGGAGCTAAGCGAATGAAGCGGCAAAGCAGTCTTGATAAAAAAATGGAGACATACCTTGATAGGGAGTTTTCAGGGGTGGGAGCCAGTCAACAGCTTTATGAATTGAAGGAAGAATTAACCGTTAATCTTAAGGAAAAAGTAAGGGACTACGAAAAGGATGGAATGAGTGAAGAAGCAGCGATTAAAAAAGCCATTCAATCTATGGGAGACTTAAGCGGTCTTAAAGAAGATATGCGCCGCCTTGGAGTAGATACAACGAGAAAACAAGTGTATACCTCTATGTCCTCAAGAATTTCTAATGTGGGGTTAATTGTCGGGATATTAACTATGTGTTTTGGCGTCTTGACTAGTTTGATGCTGTATTTTTTGGGTCTTCCTGGAGAATCTGTGATTAGTCCTGCCATCTTTATTGTGATTGGAGGAGCACTGGTCACCTACAGTCTGCTTACTAGAGAGACCATGAAGCATTATGCTATGAGAAAAAGCATGGCATTGCTTTATACATTGGCGATCGGACTCCTTTTATTTAGTCTCTTTGTTGCTCTCACTTCAGGACTTGCGACAGGAGAAATGTTTGTCGCTATCAGTTCCTTTATGGTTTTCTTCCTTATAGGTTTAGCCTTGCTGCTTGTTCTTCTATTTATCCCGCAGATAAATAGGAAAAAGGAGAGGAATGTGCCGACTCCTTAACGATCTAGTAAACCGGCTGATTAAACAATTAAGGAGCAGGTGGACACTATGATAAATAAATTGATTTGTTTGATCCTTTTATTTATTCCTAACCTTGTTCAAGCCCAGGAAGTAAGTAGTCAAAATGAAAGTCTTCATTCGTATATGGAAAAAGCTATGGAGGAATACCATATTCCCGGAGCAGCTTTAGGAGTCATCCAGGATGGTAAGGTTACTTTCAAACAATCATTTGGAGTACAAAGTAACGATGAGGCAGTGACAGATAATACCGTTTTCACTTTAGGATCTGTGAGTAAACCCCTGACAAGCCTTGGGATGATGAAATTAGCGGAGAAGGAAGAAGTTAAGCTGGAGGACCCGATCGATAATTATATTGCTTTTGATTATGGACAGAAGGACAGCGAAAAAGAAATAACGATTAAACAGCTTCTCTCCCATACAAGTGGGATCAGCACATATGATGGACTTAAAATAGCGGATCAGAACTTAAGAGGAAAACACGCAATCTCGGAAGCAGTAGAATTATTGGAACCAGCTGAACTGACAGCTAATCCGGGGGATACTCATCAATATAGTGCAGCCAACTATTTGCTGCTTGGAAAAATAATTGAGGAAGTATCTGGGCGGCCTTTTGAAGAGTACATGACAGAAACAGTATTTGCCGACTTAGGAATGAGTCAAACAGCAGCAACTTATGAAAGTGCACTAAAACTAGATTATCAGCCTGGATTTCAATCGTGGTTTGGAAAACCTTTAAAAAGTGACGGTTGGTTTGATGACAGCGGGGCTCCTTATGGATATATGGCTTCTACACTTAACGATATGACTAAGTTTCTACAAAAGCTGCTAGAGCCGGATGAATTATTATCTCAACCGTTTGCGGACCTATATTTTTCTCCGCAAGTCCATCGAAAAGGAGACTCCTACTATGGCTTGGGCTGGAGAATAAACACCAATGAAAAAGACCCTTATCTTTTCCATGGAGGAGAAACCCCGGATTCAAAAGCAGAGTTGTTTGTCAGTCAAGCTAAAGATTATGCTTTTATATTACTCACAAATAAGAATAATTTTTCAGAAGTTATGCAAACAGCGCATATGAGAGATGGAATTCAATCGATTATTGAGAACCAAGAAGCAAAGCCATTGCCGAAAGTCAGCTCCCAAATGCTGTGGTCCACTGCGATAGCGACAGTCATCATAGGGCTCTTTTCTTTATGGAGTATGATTCAATTCTCCCGAAAAAAAGTGAGGAAACAGAAGGTATGGGTTTCTATCGCCATACTATCTCTTGTTATAGGGATTATTCTGATTCCTGTTTTAGTTAAAATATTCGGGTCACCGTGGCATACAATTGTTTCTTATGCGCCGGATATTGCTTTATTGGTAAAAGTAATCGTAGGTATTTTATTGATAAATGGGATAGGGTTATTAGCGATATACGGAAAAAGAAGAGCGGACACACTTTATTGAGCTAGATTTTAATGGAAGAAATACAGAAATTCCGTAATTGAGGGAGGTCTCTAAGTTGAACATTCGATATATCAAAAGCTCCGATTATTATATCCTCTCACCCATAATCAACGAGTGGTGGGGCGGCAGGCAAGTGTCAGGCTTGCTGCCTAAGCTATTTTTCGATCACTTTCAAAACTCAAGCTTTATAATAGAACAAAACAGGGAGACTATTGGATTTATTATCGGCTTCATGTCTCAAGCAAACAAGGAAGAAGCTTATATTCACTTTGTCGGCATTCATCCAGATTATAGAAAAAGAAATATTGGTAAGCGGCTGTATGAGGAATTTTATCAAGCGGCTCGTAAAGAAAACCGAAGCATTGTGAGAGCCGTAACTTCTCCTGTAAATAAAGGCTCAATTGCTTATCATACGAAAATGGGGTTTGAGATTGTGAAGGGCGATAAAGAAGTGGAGGGAGTGTCTGTCTTTGAAGATTATGACGGCCCTGGCAAGGACAGAGTTTTATTTAGAAAAAATTTACATACTGAGGAAAAATAAGAGGACGGAGATCTCCGTCCTCTTTCCTTTAGAATTCAGGTGACTCAGCATATTCCAAAGTTACGGGCTCATTTTCTTCCATAGAAGCTTCATAAAGAGTAATTTCTCCCTCTGGCGGATCCGGATCATTAGAGTGGCTCGCAAAATTTTCATTTAAAGCAATTGTCCATTCCGCTTCATCTTGATTTGTCAACACGATCGCAAGCGTCCCAAATTGAACAATATCATCATAAGGATACAGTTGAGGTTTCCCGGCGTCCTCTACAATAATACCTTCTGGTGTGGTAGTTACCTGCACATTTTCCCCACGCCACTTTCCTGAAAGCGAAGAAGAGACATAGGAATAAGAGATGCCGCTGTCTCGATAACCATAGGTGCCGATGTACTGGTGAAGGGTCCCGTCCGCTGCCTGATAGGTAACGGCGGCAACATCATCCTCCAGCCACTTTACTTTGAAATCTCCCTTCGTTTCATATGGCAGGTTTTCTTGAGGTCGGGCGAATAGGCCATACCGGGTTCGATAATAGGTTGACTGACCTGTTTCTACATCTTCTTTGAGCACTAACATTTGTTTAAGATCCGGCGACAGGCTGACCACATGGTGAACTCTATCGTTTTGGTTCATCATCATGACGATTTGAAAGGTCATCAGTCCGACAGCGAGCACAGGGAGGATGATTTTCCAGATTTTCGACATGCGAAAAACAAGAAAGAGACTGACTGTGAGACAGACGACAATAATGATATTTATGACATAAAAGAGGCGTAGATCGGTATATTCAACTTCAAACCTCGTATGAAAAAGCAGATAGGCGGCCTGCATACAAAAGAGGCCGACAGCTATTGTAAGGAGCACGCCTGTTAAAATTTTCGTAAGCTTAGTCCGTGATTTCATCGGGCTGTACCTCCTCATCAAATTCCCATGTCTGACCATTGTCAGCAGAAATGAATTTCCCTTGGACAAGTCCGCCGTTATAGTCCCCATTAGGGCCCTGCTCAATATAAACCGCTAAGTGGTCATTTTCCTTAAAAGGAAGCTTGGCCATAACAAACACTCTTTCATACTGCTCGGGAATTTCAACGTGAGAGGTATGCCAAGAAACTCCCCCATCATCGGTATAATACAGTGTCGGCTCTTCCGGATTAAGTGTGCCATAGGAAAGAAAACCGAGGTTTTTATCAACAAAACCGCCGTCATAAAGGAGACGCTGAACACCGGAACTCTCTGTTTCCTGCCATGTCTCGCCGCCGTCTTTAGTGAGGTAGATGGTTGATAATTCACTGGACATCGTGCGGCCGCCTGAAAGTACGGCATAACCGAAGGAGTCCTCAATAAAATCAATTTTTCTAAAACGCAGTCCGGAAATTTGGTTTGCCACAACGGTTTCTTCCCACGTCTCTCCCTTATCAAGGGAAGTAAGCAGAACAGCGGTCTCACCAGCGGCATACAGAAAGCTGGCCCGGTCTTTTGTAAGCACGTAGCTTCCTTCCATCAGCTCCTCCTGGCTGCCGTTATATTCTCCTTGAAACAGTTGATCTTTTTCAATAGGAACCTCCGTCCAGCTGTCGCCGTTATCATATGTAAGGTGAAGCTTATCTTTTTCCAGCGAGTACCCGATGGAGCCTTCGATCTCAGTTGGCTGAAGAGGAGCTGATTCTCTCTCTTCAAGGATCTCCTGATTTCTTGCAGTATCAATTGTAGGAGGCTTGGGCCGAGGTGATTTTTCAAATATAAACGGGCCGGTTATGAGACCGGCGAACATAAGAATAGCTGTAACGATCAACAGCGGCTTCATTTCATCCCTTCTTTCTTAACTTTTTAAGGTCAGGCTTTGCATGTTATAGTTAGGAATTATATACAATTTTAGGAAAATAGACGGTAGTCATGTATTGTATCTTATTGATCATAAAAGGGCAATCCGATTTTAATAGAGAAAGAAAGGAGAAAGGGTATGAATAGAAAAGTAGTAACTGCAGTCTCTCTTTTTATTATCGGTGGTTTGTTAGCTGCCTTTTCTATAAATCTGCCAGTGCTCGGTCATAAGAAGCTGATACATATCGAGGAAACATCCAGCTATGAAGTGATCAGCTACAACTGTTATGGAAAGAAAGTCAGCACCGTTCCTGTTGAAGGGGAGGCACAGGAACTGTTAACCCTTTTCCAACAGCAAAGAATTCTTCAACAGGTACAGTCCGGCGTGTTATTTTCTGGACTTGTCTCACTTGGCCTTTGGTGGAGCTGTGAGAAACGATGGCACATTTACAGTAGTTTAATTATTTGTCTATTATTCCTAATATGGGATATTTGGCTCGTCTTTTTGTATAACTAAATCGCATACTTGGAGGAATATCTGTGTTCTTTAAATCTATGTCAAAGCATCAGCACATCAATTGGAAAAAGGGAGCCATCGTCGGCTTCTATACCTATATGTTATTTTTGTTTGTCGATTATTCGTTTGTTTTGTTTACTGCTGCTAAACTTTTCACTTCAGGCTTCCTCTTTTGGTCTGGTCTTATCGCGGCTTTTGGCTATTCGGGTGTCTTAAATTTGATAGATAGAAGAAAAATAGAGAAGCTTCCTGAGGAAGGAAGCAGACATTAGGATATATATGGAAGGCATTGATTTATTTGAACGACAGGCATAAAATATATATGAATAAAAAAATAATTTATTCATATACAAAGATAGTAGAGGTGATAGTTATGCCTAGAGGTTTTAATCAAAAGGAGAAAGAGAAGATCAAAGAGACTCTTATAAACGAGGGGAAGCAGCTTTTTTCCCGGTATGGCCTAAAGAAAACAAGTGTCAATGAATTAACGAAGGCAGCAGGCATTGCTCCTGGTTCTTTTTATACCTTTTTTACATCAAAAGAAGAATTGTATTTTGAAATCCTGGAAGAGGAAGAAGAAATGATTAAAAAGGAATTTGTCCAATTTGAATTGCCTAAAGGAGAAGGGGCAAGGCAGGCGATTAAAGATTTAATTCTTCAAACGTTTACCATGATAGATGAGCATCCTATGTTCAGTCAGTTTTACTTTGAGAATGACCATGCTGCTCTTGTAAGGAAGCTGCCTGAAGAAAAACTGGAGGCTCACTTTAACAAGGATTCCGATACGTTGTCGCTTTTGACTTCTAAATGGAAGGAAGAAGGAATCTTAAAGGATATTGATGATGATGTATTGGCCGGTCTATTTCGAGGACTCTTTTGTTTGAGTCTTCATAAAAAGGAAATCGGAGAATCTGTTTATCCTCAGTCGATCGATTTGTTAGCAGGGCTTATTGTAGATGGACTGGTGATCAAGGAGGAATCTTGATGGAGACCGTAATCTATACGGAAAATCTGACAAAGAGCTATAAAAATGTGAGTGCTGTTGATCGTGTTTCATTGAGTGTGAAAAAAGGAGAGATCTACGGGTTTCTTGGACTGAACGGAGCGGGAAAAACAACGGCGATTCGGATGATGCTCGGGATGATCCGTCCGACGTCCGGGGCCTGCTTTATTAATGGGCAGAAGGTAAATCCAGGTCGTCATCACATGTGGAGAGATGTAGGTTATATGGTCGAGACCCCGTATGCTTATCCAGAGCTTACGGTAAGAGAAAACCTTGAAATCGCGTCACACCTTAGACAAATGCAGGGCGTGAAAAGGGTTAGTGATATTATACAGCGGCTAAATCTTAACGCCTATGAGCATAAAAAAGCGAAATATCTCTCGATGGGCAATGCCCAGCGATTAGGCATTGCAAAGGCCCTTCTTCATCAGCCGCAAATCCTATTACTGGATGAACCCGCTAATGGTCTTGATCCTGCCGGCATAGTGGAAATTAGAGAATTGCTAAAGGAATTGGCTTATGAAAACGGTACGGCCATTTTTATATCAAGTCACATTTTAGGTGAAGTTTCTAAGGTAGCTTCCAAAATCGGCATTATCCATGAAGGTCGTCTCATCCAGGAGCTAAGCAAAAGGGAGCTGGAAGATCAGAGAATGATCAAGCTTGTTTTAGAAACCCAAGGTAATAGGAGAGCTGCCCAGATATTAAGAGAGGGCGGTTATACGGTTTGGACAAATGAAAAAGGGAGGCTGGAAACGCAAGACAAACGGGCGGTTGAACATCCGGAACAAATCGCAAAGATGCTGTCTGATGCGCATAATCCGCCGAAAATGCTGTGGCTGGATGAGGAAGATTTAGAGTCTTACTTTTTAAGAGTGATTGGGAAGAAAGGGGAGGATGTTCATGCAGCAGATGCGCGCCCTTTTATGGACTGAATGGCTAAAATCACGAAAGTCCAAAGTAATCTGGATAGTCTTCGCCGCCTTTACGCTTTTGCCGCTCATGGCCGGTTTCTTTATGTTCATCTTAAAGCACCCGGATTTTGCCGAGCAATCCGGCATATTGGGTGCAAAAGCCCAGCTGGCCGGAAGTGCGGATTGGCCGTCTCTTTTTATGCTGCTTTCTCAAGGCATTGGAATTGGCGGTTTGTTTGTGTTTGGGTTTATTACAAGCTGGGTGTTTGGACGCGAATATTCCGAGCACACCGTAAAAGACTTGCTGGCCCTGCCTTTTTCGCGGATCCAGGTTCCCATAGCAAAATTTATCATCATCTTTATATGGTCGATTCTCTTGACGGTTTGGGTAATAGCGATTGGGTTTCTTATGGGGTGGCTCATCGGTCTGCCTCAATGGTCGGCTGAAGCTGTACAGCACGGATTATTTGTTTTAACGATCACTTCATTTTTAACGATCACGTTAAGTGCCCCCGTTGCCTTATTTGCGTGCTATGGTCGGGGCTATTTAGCACCGCTGGGATTTATCATTATCACCTTAATCTTTTCCCAGATCATTGCGGCCATTGGTTATGGAGGTTATTTTCCCTGGGCTATTCCTGCATTGTTTAGTAATGTGAACGGAAATGGAAATGTCATCGGATTAACGAGTGTTTTTATTCTTCTTATGACAAGTATGATTGGTTTTTTGGGGACACTGGGATATTGGCGGTATGCAGATCAGCATTGATAGGCCATGAATTTCGTTTAAGCGGGATGTTTTCTTGGTAAGAGAACATAGATGCAAACTTTATTCGGTGATTTTCACTTTTCTCTAATTAAAAGAACAAATACCGTCTCAGTTTTTCATTAAACCCATAAACTGTGATAAAAAGGGTGTTTTTTATGAAACACGATCGAACTCACAAGGTGTATAAGAAAAAGGGAATAAATAAGGTTGTGCCCACCACTGAAACAAATTACAGCACATATGAAAAGATATATCATTCAAAAAAGAAATGGCATATTCGTCCTAAGAACTGTATTAGAACGTATCCAGAAAACGGATGTGCGGTCGCAGAAGGAACGGATACGACAGCGTCAGGTTTTGCTTCCCATGCGGAAGGCGTGGAAACAACGGCAAGCGGAGATAACGGTTCCCATGCGGAGGGATTTCTTTCCACAGCGAGTGGTGTCGGATCTCATGCGGAAGGTGGCGCTACAACAGCCAGTGGTATCGTGTCTCATGCGGAAGGCGAGTTGACGATTGCCAGAGGAAATGCTTCTCATGCTGAAGGTTTTACTACAACAGCAAGCGCTTTAGCTTCCCATGCGGAAGGATATGAAACGACAGCCAGCGGCGACTTTGGCTCTCATGCAGAAGGTTATGAAACAGCAGCCAGCGGCGTTTTTGGCTCCCATGCGGAAGGGTACAGAACCACCGCCAGCGGAAATGCTTCTCATGCTGAGGGAGATAATACGAGAGCGGAAGGTGTATCTTCCCATGCGGAAGGGCTCGCTACTAATGCGTTAGATACAGGAGCCCATATTATGGGGTCTTTTGGAGATACAGAAGAAGATTTTTCATGGTTTTTAGCCAATGGCACCAGTCCTGCGAATAAAGGGTTAGCTGCAAAAATTTTGAATAATGGGGAAGCGTATGCCGATGTCGGCTGGTTCAGCGGCGGAGCGGATTATGCCGAGTTATTTGAAACGGCAGACGGGAAATCCATTGAAACAGGATATTTTGTAACATTAGAGGGCGATAAAATTCGTAAAGCGACTCAGGAAGATGATTATGTCTTAGGCGTGATCTCCGCTAATTCCGGGTTTGTCGGTAACTCAGGAGAGTTTCATTGGCAAGGAAAGTATAGTGCAGATGAATGGGGAAACGTCCACTATAAAGAGGTCAAACTGGTTCCCGGCAAGAAGGAGAAAAAGAGGACGAATAAACTTTCCGAAAAAATGAAGGAGCTTTTGGCTCAGAATTTTGAAGGAAAGCTCGATACGGAATCTAAGGAGAAAATAAAAGAACTTTACGCTAAACTCGAAAAATTCTCCCCCAAAGCCCGTGATTCTTTTTCAGTCAGCCGTCCGGTTCTCAACCCTGATTGGAAGCCTGAGCAAAAATATGTTCCCCGCTTGCAACGTCCGGAGTGGTGCGTTGTCGGTTTGATGGGGCAAATGCTAGTTCGTGATGACGGAACTTGTCACGTAGATGGATACTGTCAGCCTAATGCTGAGGGAGTGGCGACACACTCAACTGCAGGATATCGTGTGATGAAGCGTGTGAGTCCAAATCAGGTTTTGGTTTTATTTAAATAGTATGATTCCTAAGCGGCCTAAAGCGAGATTCCTCAGTAATAGGTGAGGCTCTCGCCCGGCTGTTATTTCTTTAATTTATGCAAAGTTCGGGGATCAGTTCCAACCAATTCGTACATAAAAATACTTCCCATGGGTCTGGTAAATCTTATTAGGCTCAATTTTAGTTCACTCATTTTTTACTTGTTTTAAAAATCGCTGGAAAAACTGGCTCCGTTTTTTCACAAACTCATACTCTGTGAAAAAGGGGTGGTATTTTGAAAGATAAACGACTTTACCGGGTGAATGAAAAACAGAGAATTCATAAGACAGTACATCATAGTCAAACAAATTACAGCAAATATGAGGGGATATATAATTCAAAGAAGAAATGTCACCTTCGTCCAAAGACCTGTATCAGAACTTATCCAGAGAATGGATGTGCTGTCGCAGAAGGAACGGATACGACGGCGGAAGGATTTGCTTCTCATGCAGAGGGAGAGGGAAACACGGCCACCGGAAGAGCTTCCCATGCGGAAGGAGGGGGAGTTAACCCAATCGGTGATCCAGCTCCTACATTAGCAAGTGGATCTAGTTCCCATGCGGAGGGATTAGGAACAATTGCAAGCGGAAATTATGGTTCCCACGCGGAAGGAGCTTACACCACTGCCAGTGAAGAAGTTGCCCATGCTGAAGGATACCTTGCCACAGCCAGTGGTTTCGCTTCCCATGCGGAAGGAGTAAATACAATAGCCAGTGATTACGCTTCCCATGCGGAAGGCGTAAACACCATAGCCAGTGAGCGTTCTCATGCCGAAGGAAATAGGACAACAGCCAGTGGTTTTAGTTCCCATGCTGAGGGCGGAGGAACTCTGGCCAGTGGAGGTAATTCTCATGCAGAAGGCTATCATACAACTGCTAGTGACTTCGCTTCCCATGCGGAAGGTGAAGACACAATCGCCAGTGGTTTCGTTTCCCATGCGGAAGGGGTTATTACAACAGCCAGTGGAGCATTTTCTCACGTCGAAGGAGAGGGAAACACGGCTAGTGGAAGAGCTTCTCATGCGGAAGGAGGAGGAATTGACGATTATGACCAGCCTGCTCCTACATTAGCAAGTGGATCTAGTTCCCATGCGGAGGGGTTAGGAACAATTGCCAGTGGAGACTATGGGTCCCATGCCGAGGGATATCAATCAACCGCCAGTGGGATTTATGGTTCACATGCGGAAGGAGTATATACAACCGCCAGTGGTTTTACTTCACATGCAGAAGGGTTGAGATCAACCGCCAGTGGGCATAATTCGCATGCGGAAGGATCATATACTACCGCCAGTGGATCTGCTTCCCATGCAGAAGGTGGCGATACAACTGCCAGTGGTTTCGTTTCTCATGCGGAAGGTTTTATAACAACCGCAAGGGGAGGCTCTTCCCATGCGGAAGGAATTAGATCAACCGCCAGTGGATCTGCTTCCCATGCGGAAGGTTTTGCCACAAACGCGTTAAATCCCGGAGCCCATATAATGGGTGCTTTTGGAGATTCAGAAAGAGAGTTTTCCTGGTTTTTAGCCAATGGAACCGATGATAATAATAAAGGGTTAGCCGCAAAAATCTTAAACAACGGAGAGGCCTACGCTGATGTCGGTTGGTTCAGCGGCGGAGCTAATTATGCGGAGATGTTTGAAACGACAGACGGGAAGTCCATTGAACCTGGATACTTCGTGACATTAGCCGGAGATAAGATACGAAAAGCTACCCAGGAAGATAATTATGTAGTAGGCGTAGTATCCGCTAATTCCGGTGTGGTCGGAAATGCAGGAGAGCTTCACTGGCAAGGGAAGTATAAGACCGATAACTGGGGGAACGTCCAGTACAAAGAAGTCACCCTTAAAGTCAGCCCTGGGCAAGACACGGATAAAAGCCAGAAAGACAATATCTCCCGTACAATAGAAGACGTATTGGAAAAGCACGAAGAGAAATTTGAGGATGGGAAACAAGAAGGAAAAATGAAAGAGCTTTACTCTGAACATGGAGTACAGTTGCACACTGAGTCTCATTCCATGTCTGTTCAACGTCCGGTGCTGAACCCTGAATATAATCCTGAGCAACAATATATCCCTCGGTTGCAGCGGCCGGAGTGGTGCATTGTCGGCTTGATGGGTCAAATCTTAGTGCGTGATGACGGCACGTGTAAAGTGGATGGGTACTGTCAGCCTAATGCAGAGGGTGTGGCGACTCATTCTACTACAGGGTATCGTGTCATGAAGCGATTGGGGCCAAACCAGCTCTTAGTTTTAATTCATTTAAGTATGCCTCGCTCATAAATATCCTAAGTGTCTCTACGTAATAAAAAGAACTTATCACCAGGTTGGCACTTCTTTCCTCTATGAGAATTGGAGTTTTATCAAGGTCAGTGGATGAGTGGAATTCTCCTACCTGCTTGAACTCTATTAAACCAACACGGCATGCTAGATTTATGCCATTTCTATAATACTTGCTTCAGGGTGACTGGTTTGATTTAGAGGCGCGTCGGTACGTACCCCTATGAAATTGTCTTAAATTTAAAAGGTGAAAAGTAGTTTAGCAGTAAAGAAACTAAACAAACCGTCCCCCCCAATTGTTTGAGTGATAACAATTGGGGTTTTTTAATGAATATATATAAGGCCTTCCTAGACACATGACTGTTCACTCCCTCCCTCCATATTCGTCCAAGCAACTAATTAATAAATCCATATTTCTAATAAAGGAAGTATTTTGCAATATTTCTCAAAAATGAAGGAAAGGATGTGAGTTTTAATGATTGAAAATCGAATTAGTAATGGAGGGTTTGAAACCGGGTCTCTGGCTCCATGGACGGGATTTAATGCTTCCGTGACTGCAACGGCAAGTCACACGGGGACTTATAGTGCTCTCTTAGCTCCACCTGGCAGTCTAGCCATACTCAACCAAGCTTTTACTGTCAGTGCAGGAGAGAACTTCGAGTTTATTTCCTCCTTTGCCAGAACAAATAGTAATCCCAGTCCCCCACTATCTATCACTTTGACATACTATGACGAAGTGTTAAATCCGATAAGTACAGGTTTTACTATAAATATCCCTATGAATCGACTTTCAGCCGTTGGGGAGTGGTTAGAAGTTTATGGAACTTCTACGCCCGCACCAGCGGGGACAGCCAGCGGGGTTTTATCTATCCGAAAACTCCCTCAAGCCGGTTCATCTAGCGTTTATGTGGATGATTTAGCCCTACTAACATTGGAAGTTGCAGGTATTACTGGACCGACTGGGCCTGCAGGACCAACTGGCTTGAGAGGACCAACTGGTCTGAGAGGGCCAACGGGGCCGACCGGAACTTCATGTATAAGAACAAATCCAGCAAATGGATGCTCAGTTGCTGAAGGAACGGATACCTTTGCAGAAGGGTTTGCTTCTCATGCAGAAGGAAGTGAAACCACTGCGAGTGGAACCTCTTCCCATGCCCAAGGATGGGGAACAACCGCCAGTGGAGATGCTTCCCATGCAGAAGGATATGCTACCACTGCTAGTGGAGAATTTTCCCATGCGGAGGGAGAAAGAACTATCGCCAGTGGGGATTATAGTTCTCATGCGGAAGGGTATCGTACAACCGCCAACGGGGAGTTTGGTTCCCACGCGGAAGGGGGATTAACCTTAGCCAGCGGAGATGTTTCCCATGCGGAAGGAGCAGAAACCACAGCAAGAGGTTATGCTTCCCATAGTGAAGGGGAGAAAAGTGTGGCCGCCAGCAGAGCTTCCCATGCCGAAGGGCGAAATACAAGAGCACTTGGCGAAAATTCGCATACGACAACCGGGGATCCTGACGATCCATCCCAGGGGTTGAACGCTCATGCGGAAGGTGAGGGGAACACGGCCAGCGGTAGAGCATCCCATGCGGAAGGAAGGGACACAAGAGCATACGGTGAAAATTCCCATACTGAAGGTCAAAATACAACAACTGGGAATTCTATTGACCTATCCATGGGGTTGAACGCCCATGCCGAAGGAGAGGGAAACACAGCCACCGGAAGAGCTTCGCATGCGGAGGGAGGAGGGGTCAATATAGATGATGATCCAGCTCCCACCTTAGCAAGCGGGCAGAGTTCCCATGCCGAGGGAGTAGGAACCATCGCTAGTGGAGACTATGGTTCACATTCTGAAGGGTATTTTACGATCGCTAATGGATATGCTTCCCATGCCGAAGGAAGCGGTACAACAGCTAGTGGTGTAAGCTCTCATGCTGAAGGTGGTGGTACAACGGCAATTGGCGACGGCTCCCATGCGGAGGGAGTATCTACTACAGCCAGCGGTGAGACGTCCCATGCCGAAGGAAACTATACCACTGCCAGTGGAAATGCATCACATGCGGAAGGGAATAATACAACAGCAAGTGGCGATTATTCCCATGCGGAAGGTGATACTACATCTGCCGTTGGATATGCAGCGCATGCGGAAGGAAACAACTCTAAAAGCGAAGCGTATGGCTCCCATGCGGAAGGAATAAGTACAACCGCGAGTGGTCACTACGGTTCTCATGCAGAAGGATGGCTTACCATCGCCAGTGGAGGTAGTGGCTCCCATGCGGAAGGTAATAGAACAGTCGCTAATGGAACCACTTCCCACGCTGAAGGCAGTGGTACAAGAGCATATGGCCAAAACTCTCATGCCGAAGGTCAGAATACAACAACAGGGAATGCTGCCGACTCTTCCCAGGGGTTAAACGCCCACGCTGAAGGGGAGGCTGGCAAGGCAACGGGAAGAGCCTCACATGCGGAAGGAAACAACACAACTGCCAGTGCTGCTTATTCTCATGCGGAAGGATCTTCAAGTACCGCCAGTGGAGTGGGCTCCCATGCAGAAGGAGTAGGGACTACCGCCAGTGGTTTTGCTTCCCATGCCGAAGGAGATGCAACCTCCGCTGCTGGGTTGTATTCCCATGCGGAAGGAGTAGGGACAACCGCGAGTGGAGACTATGGGTCTCATGCCGAAGGACAATTAACAATCGCCAGGGGTGTGGCTTCACACGCGGAAGGTTATAATACCAACGCTCTAGGGAATTATTCGCACGTCGAAGGTTTTCGAACATCTGACAATGGCTTATCAGGTGTTCACGTCATGGGGCAAATTGGGGGGCCAGCTCCCGGAGATCCTTCTTTTTCCTGGTACCTAATAAACGGCACAGTCGTGGCAAAAATTCTCTCCAACGGGAATGCCTGTTTTGACAACATCGTAACAGGTGCTTCTTTTAATCCCGCTGCCGGCGCCTGCGATTACGCAGAAATGTTTGAAACATCAGACGGAGAGCCAATCGACGTAGGCTACTTCATCACCTTTGATGGCGAAAGTGATAAAATCCGAAAAGCCACAGGCCTTGATGATTATATCATTGGTATTTCCAGCTCAAACCCTGGAATTCTGCTGGATACGGAAAACCCTGAATGCAGCAAATACCTGCTGGATGAGTGGAACCGGCCGATCTATGAAGAGGTCGTCATTCCTGCTGTTGAAGATCGGGAAGGAAAAATAATTTCAGAAGAACGTAGAGAAATGAGGAAAAAGATCAATCCCAACTGGGATTCTTCCCAAAACTGTTCTTCACGTCTGGATAAACCAGATTGGGTGGCCGTCGGTTTAATAGGCAAACTTCTCGTTCGGGATGATGGCACGTGTAAAGTAGGCGGCTACTGTCAGCCTAATGATGAAGGAATAGCGACACATGCTGCTTCAGGATATCGGGTCATGAAACGTGCGGCCTCCAACCAGATTTTAGTTTTATTAAAATAAGACGCTCATCTTCACATCAATCACCTTCCCCAAATCGTACGCCTTTCCCCTCTCCATATGATAGGATAAGAATAACCATTTCAATACAGAAAGGAATCAACCACATGGACAGCATTATTTTCGACTTAGACGGTACCATTTGGGACCCGATCGATACCGTACTTCTCGCCTGGAACAGCCACTTAGAAAAAAGCGGCGAGCGCCAGCTGATCCGCCCGGACTTTGAAGGCACGATGGGGCTGCAGATGGATGAAATCGGCCGGAGGCTTTTTCCCCACTTAGATGATGAGGAACGCACACAGCTGATCAGCGACGCCTGCGACATTGAAGAAGATTTTATTAAAAAGCATGGCGGCCAGCTGTTTCCTGAGGTGGAAGCTGTATTAAAAGAGCTCGCCGGACGCTATAAGCTGTTTATCGTCAGCAACTGCCAGGACGGTTATATTGAAGCTTTTTATGAAGCTCACGGCTTGGAACCCCATTTCATTGATTATGAAAATCCAGGCAGAACCGGCCTTTCCAAAGGGGAAAACATCCAGCTAATCATCGACAGAAACGATCTCAAAGACCCTGTTTATGTAGGCGATACAGAAGGAGATATGAACGCTGCTCGTCAGGCTGGCATTCCTTTCGTCTATGCAAAGTATGGGTTTGGCCAGGTCACAGAGTACGACGAAGTGATTGAGAATTTTAACGATCTATTAAAACTATACTAAAACAAAAAAACACGGGATGCCCTTAAGCATCCCGTGTTTTTTTATGATTGATTAGCGGTTAGAATTTGAACTTTGGCGAGCTCTTTCATTGCCGCCTTTTTGGCCGATTTCTTGATAGAATTCTTTATCGTGCTCTTTACTGGTGGTTTCGCCACCTTTTTTACCGATTTCTTCGAAGTGTTTCTGATCGTACTTATCACTCACAGTTTCTCCGCCTTTTTGGCCGATATCCTGATAGAATTCTTTGTCATGCTCTTTGCTGGTGGTTTCGCCACCTTTTTGACCAATGTCTTCAAAGTGCTTCTGATCGTACTTGTCACTTACAGTTTCTCCGCCTTTTTTTCCGATCTCTTCAAAGTGTTCTTGATTATACTTCTGGCTAGTCTTTTCTCCGCCTTTTTGACCGGCTTCTTCTACACTCATTTTTCCATTGTTGGTGTTTTGATTATTATTCTTAGCCATCTTCAAAAACCTCCTTTAAAGTTATATTCGTATATTACCAGGTGGTGGCGGGAATTAAACATTATCGGTTAAAAAAATTTTCTTTACCTATTTAAATAAACGCTGGAAAGGGGATAGGACGCGACGAGAAACTTCCTATATTAATATGAAAAAATTCTGTTTATAAGAGGAACGGGAAGGAAATAGTCAAAGAGACAGACAAGGCTGGCTTTTATTCAACAGAAAGCAGGTGCTCATATGATTTTCGATAAAACGCGTAAGAAACTGAAGGCATTTATGGGGGAGTCTCCGCGGGCGAAAAAGATGATCCTTTACGCCAATCTTTGGGTGACTCCGCTCTATTATACAGTGGCCGCCATCCTGCTGTTTGTCCTGGCCACCCTGGCTGATCAGCATTGGAATTTGGCGCAGTATCTTCCTTTACCAATTTCGATTGAATATCAACTCACACAGACATTGCTGAGTACGCTGACGAGCGGGATATTATCCCTGACCACCTTCACGTTCTATGGGGTGTTGTCTGCTTTGACGACATTTTCGGCTCAGTTTTCTCCAAGAATCTTAAAAAACTTTATGATGAATAATGTGACTCAAAGAACATTGGGCATCTTTATTGGAAGCTTTCATTATGTTCTGCTGAGCCTGCTGTTTATTACCCAGGAAACGAGTTTCTTCTTCATTCCGATGATTGCCACCATCCTTGCCGTCGTGTCTACGGCAACGTTTATTATCTTCATCAATCATATTGTCACATGGCTGCAGGTTACGAATATGACGGATAATATGAAGCAGGAATCTACCATTATCGCAAAAAATTTACTCGTGAGAGAAATGGATAATTACAGGGTGAATCATGTAGAAAAGATCGCACATCAGATCCCGGAAACGAAGGGACAGCCCATTATCGTAGCGGAATCGGGCTATATTCAGACAATTAATTTTATCAATATTGTGAAAGAAGCAAAGAAAGACAATGTAATTATTCAGCTGGAATATAAAGTCGGCAACTATGCGTTTGAATCAACGCCGCTGTTTACATTTTGGAAGTATGGAGACGACCCGGTCGATGTCGCAAAATATTTAGATTTAGTTCAGATCGGAAGAAATCAAAACGAAGTGCAGGATATCGAATACAGCTTTAATAAGCTTGTCGAGATTGCAATTCGGGCCATTGGCAACAATGATCCGAAAACAGCGACCCGGACGGTCTACCAAATAGGAGATCTTCTTATTAAAATTTCCGAGATCGCGATGTTTACCCCTTACTTAGCCGACAACCAGGGAGATCTACGGCTCATTATTCAAAACCTCAACTTCCGGGATTATCTTTATATCGGCTTAGCTTCCATCCGCCACTATGCTCGTAAAAATGTCATTCTGACAGAGGAAATTCTGAAAGTACTCAGCGCGGTGGCTAAAGTGAAGAGAGTAGAAGATCATGAGTCGATCTGGGAATTTGCCGAATATACGACACGGTCTTTAGAAGTCAACTTCATTCATGCCCTCGATCGCGAGAAGCTGTACACAACACTGCTCGATATCGCCCATACGACAGGCAAAGAAGAACAATATAATAAACTCGTCCGTAAAATGACAGAAGTGATTACAGACAAAGATGATTTGGAAGAAATTAAGCGTAAAATTCCGATGAACAGCTATGAAGCTTAATACTCGAATGACGATTTAAAAAAGAAGGTGCCGCTATCCATGTCGGCACCTTCTTTTTTATGCATAGGGAAAACCTCACAACCCCGGGTTGCTATAATCTGCCATAGCCGCTTTTAGGAATTCCGCCCAGCTGGCAAAAGCTGTCGTATCGGCGATAAACAAATCAAGCTCATGGACTTTAGTCATCATTAATGGATCATCCTTGATCGCCACCGGCAGCAGGCGGATGAACTCTTCGAAGCTTGTGAAGAGTGTCGTATCTTTTAGAAATTCCTCAGTTAATAGATTTCGTAGTTTTTCATAGACAAACGGATGTAAGCCCTTCACTAGAAACAACCCCTCTATCCTAAAGGAATTAATAACCAATTTTCGTTTGCTCAATTTCCCTTTTTTGACAAAATATAACCTGGGCTATTTTCCTGTTTTTTCTTCCTGATCCTTTCGCAATAGTGCTCAACCGCGCGCTCTCATTCATAACTATCAACAAATATAACGCTCGACTACCACCAGAAAAATGTAAAAACTGTCGAATTATTTTTAAAAGTAAATGTAGAGGATCCCAGCAGCTCCATCGCCTTTAACTTTCAGCTATAAGCACTACTTCTATGAAAGATATACTATTACGCACGAAGGTTCTGCTTTCCAACTATTTATCTGTCACTATACGTTATTCACAGCCGGGACTAATGTCATATTCTGCGGAAAGGATAAAGCATCCTGTGAAGCCGAGTGCGGCGCTCCAAATATTTTGCAGAAAAATATCGCATTATCGGAAGATACCTATAAGAAGCTTGTTCAGAAGATCCGCGATAATTATAAGGAGTCCAGAAAGAAGATGACCGACAAAGCCTCCACCGTATAATTGAAATCACAGCTGGACATAATAGACGTAATATCTTCCAATATATTAAAAGAATGATAGGTTCATAGAAATCTGGTTGAAAAAGACTAGATTTCCTGACTTTCATTACACTCTCTTTACACAAAAGAGGAGAATGTCCTTATATAAAAAATGTGCTTTATACAGAACATCTATGCTAAAATATAGATGGGAATACAGGAAGAGGTGAAAGACGATGATCGGCGAAAGAATACAACAAATGCGAAAGAGACGCCAGCTGTCACTATCGGAACTAGCGGAACGCGCGGGGGTTGCCAAGTCCTATTTAAGCTCCATTGAACGAAACCTGCAATCCAATCCCTCCATTCAGTTTCTGGAAAAAGTATCGAAAGAGCTGAATGTATCCATCAACTATTTGCTGCACGGCGATAACGAAGAAAAAGTCAGCGGTCTTGATCATGACTGGCTCGCTCTCGTTCAGGAAGCTCAGGATTCCGGTATATCGAAAGAACAATTTAAAGAGTACCTAGAATTTAATAAGTGGCGAAACCGCAATCATTAATCCCTCAAAACCCTTGATCTTAAAAAGATGAAGGGTTTTTTCATTTTTCTTCCAAATAATTTTATACTCCACTTAAATTTCGACAAATTCTGCCGTAATCTTATTGTAATATGTAAAAAAATAGAATTTTAGAGAGAGAAAAGGTTCAGGGAAATGAAATTGTGAAAGGGGAAAAGCGGGAAAATGATTGACATTCACAGCCATATTCTCCCAGGGATTGACGAAGGTCCACCATCAATGGAGGACAGTATTGAACTTGCTAAGGAAGCAGTGTATCATGGAATCGATACCATAGTGGCAGCACCTCATCACAACAGTGGTCCATGCATGAACTATAGAAAAGATATCCTTCTTCAGGTAAAAGCGCTAAATGAACAGCTGCGACTCCGAAAGATTGACCTAACCGTTCTGCCGGGACAGGAGACAAGAGTTTATGGAGATATGATCGATGGATTTAAAAAAGGAGAAATCCTGACGATTAATGATGACACACCATACGTCTTTATCGAACTGCCCCATGACCATGTGCCTTCATACATAGGAAACTTACTGTTTAACATACAATTGGAAGGCTATCAGCCCATCATCGTTCACCCGGAGCGTAACAAGGAAATACAGGAAAAACCTAATCTTTTATACACCTTAATAAAAAATGGGGCATATGCACAACTTTCAGCCGCAAGCCTTGTCGGAAAGTTCGGACGTACGGCCAAGCGAACCGCCCTTGTGCTGCTTCAGCACAACCTGGCCCATGTGATCGGTTCAGGGATAACAAAAGGACGCAAATTTCATTTAAAAGAAGCCTATCAGGTCATCCGTAAGCAATACGGTACAGAGGTAGTGTATAACTTCAAAGAAAATACACAGAACGTTATTGATGGAGAGATATTGATCAGTGAACCGCCGGTATACATCAAGAAAAAAGGTCTTTTTACTTATATGTACAAGCCTGTATAACAAGTTAAAACTCAGGAAAAAGCGCTTTATAGTGTACGTATGTTTCAATATGTGCACTATAAAAAACATGTATAGGAAATATTGGATTTAAGTACGTCCTGTGGTATATTCGTAGTTATATAGATCTATAACTTTTGGTTTCTTGTGGTGAAGGAATAAAGAGGAGAAAATGAAGACATCAAAAGAAATGCGCATGAAAAGAAGGTGAAGTGATTGATAGGTGATCGGATTAACAAAATCCGCAGAGCGAAGGGACTCTCTATGAGCGAGCTGGCAAGTCGAGCCGGGTTTGCCAAATCATATATCAGTTCCATTGAGCGCGGCAACCAGAAAAATCCATCGATCCATTTCATAGAGGAGATCGTTAAGGCTCTAGAAGTGTCGGTTAATGAACTCCTCCAAGGACAAGAAGACCAGAAACTGGATCAAGAATGGACCCGACTCGTACAGGAAGCGGTCGACTTAGGACTGACGAAACAGCAGTTTCGTGAATTTATGGAATTTACGAGCTGGCGAAATACTCAGGAGAAAGAGGAATAAAATCACCCGTCTATGTTTACAAACCTTCTATCGAGGTATGGAAATATAAAAGGGTAGCATGAAAATAGAAAAGTAACTATGAAAAAAACTAGCAAGGAAGGGGATTACAATGATTGATATACACAGCCACATACTCCCTGGAGTCGATGATGGTGCGCAATCAATGGAAGAAAGCCTGGAGATGGCGAAGGAAGCTGCAGCTGAAGGAATAACAACGATTTTGGCCACCCCCCACCATCAAAACGGCGAGTTCAATAACTATAAAAATGACATCCTTATTCAAGTAAGCGAATTGAACCGTAAGCTTCAGGAACAGGATATCCCCTTAACCGTCCTGCCCGGACAAGAAACGAGAATCTATGGAGACTTCATTGAAGGGTTGAAAAAAGACGAAATCATGCCCCTGAATGAGACGACAGACTATGTGTTTGTAGAGTTTCCTTTTGAAGATGTGCCAAGATATGCAGAAAGCTTGTTGTACAACCTTCAAATGGAAGGGTATAAACCAGTGATCGTTCATCCGGAACGCAATCATAAAATTCAGGAAAACCCAAACCTCATGTATGAGCTCGTAAAGAACGGAGCATTCTCTCAAATTACAGCTGCAAGTCTAATAGGTAAATTCGGCAACACTGCCAAAAAGGTATCCAAGCAGCTGATTGATGCCAATCTCGCACACCTGATTGCCTCAGACGCCCATAATGTGAAAAGCCGAAGCTTTCATATGAAGAAAGCCTATGACATGGTGAAGAGAGAGTATGGACAGGAGATGGTCTACTTCTTCCAGGAAAATGCCCAATATGTCATTGAAAATCAAAACTTGGCCAGTGAAACACCAGAGCATGTAAAGAAAAAGAAAGTATTAGGACTCTTTTAATTCAATAAAAAGACCTGCGGACTAAGCCGGAAATTAGGCTTAGTCCTTTTTATGACGGTCGAAAGGTGATGAAAGCGTTTTTAATAAAAAAGACCTATATTAAAATTGAAAAAAATTGTCGAGGGAAAATCCTTGATTTTACTGGGAAATTCATACCAATCTGACAAAAACAGTGTAAATTCTATGAATCTCATCTTCAAATCATCAGGTAATGATGCTATACTTGTACCATTCTAATCCAGTAAAGTGAACAATTGGTGAAGCAAGAAAATGGGAAAGGAGGCATATACATTTGATTGATATTCACAGTCATATTTTACCAGGTGTGGACGATGGCGCTAGGACCATGGACGACAGTCTGGACATGGCAAGAGCAGCCGCAGCTGAAGGCATACATACAATCATCGCAACCCCCCATCACCAAAATGGGACATACACGAACTTCAAACATTATATCACCAGCCAAGTCGCCGAACTCAATCAACGCCTACATCAAGAAGATATCCCATTAACCATTCTGCCCGGACAGGAAACTAGAATATACGGAGATATGATCGAGGGTCTCCGTAACAATGAAATACTTACGCTGAACAATCAAGGGACATACGTTTTTGTCGAATTCCCTTCTGATGCCGTCCCTAGATACGCCAAGCAATTATTATTGGATCTCCAAGTCGAGGGCTATCAGCCGATCATTGTGCACCCTGAGAGAAACCGGCAAATTATCCAGAGTCCGGATATTTTATACAATCTTGTGAATAAGGGAACATACACCCAAATCACAGCTGCCAGCTTAACCGGACGATTTGGTAAAAATATTAAGAAGTTCACTCACCAGTTAATTGAAGCCAACCTGACCCACCTGATTGCATCTGATGCCCACAACACGACGACCCGCGGGTTTTGTATGACCGATGCATATGAAGAACTAAAAGAAAGCTATGGCATGTCCATGGTTTATTTGTTTGCGGAAAATGCGGAGTGTGTGGTGTGCGGAGATATTCTTGCTGCTGACTCACCGGAACGAATAAGGAAGAAAAAAATCTTAGGAATTTTTTAATAAGGAAAGGAGTGAGAACATCTCATGACCATAGCTTTTCGGAAACGTTTACTTACATTAATTGGGATTGATTCCATTATTGTTTCATTTTCTATTTTCTTTTCACACTTTGTTTTAAGTACCACTGTTACAGTATTTAACCAGATGATGATAGTCTCTGCAATTGTCTTGTTATTAACCCATCATTTATTTTCAAGTCTCTTTGGGATGTACCGTAGAAAGTGGCGTTACGCCAGCATGGAAGAGTTAATTGGGATCAGTACTGTTGTAACATTATCTATAATATCGACAACAATCGTCCAGGCTTTAGCATTTGGCAGTATTTATTCAAGAGCCCTTGTGATCACGTGGATGTTACATATTCTCTTGCTGGGTGGTGTTCGTTTTACGTGGCGTTACTACAAAACATACGGCTTTACCTTAAATCCTAAGGGCAAGAAAGCGAAGAGAATTAGAAACAATCCTCATGCCAAGCAGAGTTTAATCATTGGAGCCGGGTCAGCAGGTCAGATGCTGGCCAGGCAGATGAAAAATTCTAATGAAATTAATACGAATATTGTTGGGTTTATTGATGATGATTTTACGATCCATCACTTAAAAATTCATGACCTTCCTGTTTTAGGAGGCACAAATGCTATAGAAGAAGTCGTGCAGAAAAACCATGTTAATCATATAATAATTGCCATGCCTTCTGCAGAGAAAGCAAGAGTTAAAGAAATCATTCAGATATCAAAATCAGTAGTGCAGAATGTACAGACACTGCCAATGATCGAGGATATTGCTTTAGGTAATATTTCTGTAAACAGTATTCGGGATGTTTCGATTGAAGACTTATTAGGAAGAGATCCTGTTGAATTAGACATTCAATCGATTTCAAGTGAGGTTAATGGAAAAACGGTACTCGTTACTGGGGCAGGCGGATCCATTGGTTCTGAAATTTGTAGGCAGCTGATTAAGTTTGGACCGAAGCGCCTTGTACTGTTAGGACACGGAGAAAACAGTATTTATACCATCCATATGGAATTAAAACAGCTGGGCGTCGAAACGGAATTGATTACAGCAATAGCAGATGTGCAGGACAGAGAACGAATCTTTGAAATTGTTCATGAGTTTGGTCCTACTTATATTTATCATGCAGCGGCACATAAGCATGTGCCTTTAATGGAAGCTAATCCTAAAGAAGCCTTTAAAAACAATGTTCTTGGTACAAAAAATGTTGCAGAAGCTGCAGATACATACGGTGTGCCGAATTTTGTTCTTATTTCATCTGATAAAGCAGTAAACCCGACGAATGTTATGGGAGCAACTAAACGAATTGCTGAAATGGTAATTCAAATGCTGAGTAAATCGAGTAATACGAATTTTGTTGCGGTTCGATTTGGTAATGTTTTAGGGAGTAGAGGGAGTGTTATCCCATTATTTAAAAAGCAAATTGCAAATGGGGGTCCTGTGACAGTAACCCATCCTGATATGACTAGATACTTTATGACAATACCTGAAGCATCAAGATTAGTGATACAAGCAGGTGCTTTAGCGGCCGGTGGCGAGGTTTTTGTTTTGGATATGGGTGAACCTGTTAAGATAGTAGATTTAGCGAAAAATTTAATCTCTCTTTCTGGGTTTAGTGAAGAGGAGATTGGCATTGAATATAATGGAATTCGCCCTGGGGAGAAAATGTATGAAGAGTTGTTAGGAGAAGATGAAATAAACAGTGAGCCTGTTTTTCCACAAATATTTATAGGTAAAGTAATAGAGGTAGATTTTAAGAAAGTTGATAAACTTATAAAAAATTATTTAATATTAAATAACAGTGATTTAAAAGAAAAAGTAATCCTCTTAGCGAATAATAAAGCTGAAAAAATTGCTAACTGAGAGATAGAATAGGTGCTTAACTTTTTATGAAACTTAAATTAGGATCCTTCTCAAGGAATTTAGCTTTAGTTATGTCAGGAACTATTATAGCCCAACTAATAAATATATTAGTTGCTCCTTTATTAAGTAGATTATATGAACCTGAAGCATTTGGAGTTTTTGCGGTTTATACTTCTATCCTAAGTATAGTGGGAGTAATTATAGCTTTAAGGTATGAACTGGCAATCCAAATACCTAAAAGTAAAAGATCCGCTATTCATATTTTTATACTAACCTTACTAATTATTTTTACTATTACTTTATTCACGCTTATTTTAGTTGCATTATTTGATAATGAAATAGCTTCTTTTTTAGGGGGGAATGAGTTCATAAATATGCTTTGGTGGTTACCAATTAGCGTATTTACACTTGGGTTATTTAAAACTTTAAATCAATTAATAATAAGACTAAAAGAATTTAAAACTTTAACTTATTCTCAGTTAAACAGATCTATTTTTACGGCTATCGTTCAAATTATTGGAGGGCTATTGATTAAAAGTCCTGGTGGATTAATAGGAGGTCAGGCAATTGGTCAAGCAGCTGCAGTAATATTTATGGGGAAAAAAGTTTACAAGAGAAAAACCTTTTCTATACTTAGTTGGAAGAGAGTTTTTAAAGAATTTAAAAAGCATAAAGAATTTGCGATTTTTAGTGCTCCCCAAGCTTTATTAAATTCTCTTTCTCAAAATATTTTAGTTATATTACTAGCGTTTTTTTTTACTTCAACAATAGTGGGTTTTTATGCATTAAGCGAGAGAATTTTAAAAATACCTCTCAGAATGATTGGTCAATCCCTAAGACAAGTTTTTTTTCAGAAGGCAAGTGAAACCTATAATAGCAATAAAAGTGTTAATAAAATAACTAAACGTCTTACAATCTATCTTTCTTTAATAGGGTTGATTCCCACAGCTATAGTAATAATTTATGGACCTGAGCTTTTTTCAATAATTTTAGGATCTAAATGGAGAGAAGCAGGGGTGTATGCGCAAATTTTAATGCCTGCCTTCTTCATGAGCTTTATTAATATACCCGCTGTAGTAATAGTGCCAGTAATAAAGTTACAAAAATTTCATATGAACTATGAAATAATATTGACTACTCTTAGAGTAGGAACGATTTTAGTAGGGGGAGTTTTACAAAGCATCATTTTAACCTTAAGCTTGTATTCTCTTGTAAGTGTGTTAATGAATATATTACTAATTAATTATATTATTCAGCACCCGAATAGCAGAACTAATGATTTAAAGTTTTAAAAGAAGTTGTTCTGAGGAATAATTAATAGCTTAACACTTTATTTTATATAATAGTACTTTTCTAGTGGAGATATTAACAACAACATAGTCAATGTGCGATTTATTATATGTATAATAATTTATTATGTTTTATTTTATTTATTAAATTTTTATCAACTATATTTATTTATCTTACTCTACTTGATGTTATCTTTTGACCCACCTAAACCTATTTAGTTAGTAAAACAAAGATTTATTTTAGGGTTGTAATATTCTTCTGATAATCAATAATAGTATACCCGGTATTTACTTTTTTTGTATTAGGTGATATAAGGATTTTCGAAAAAGAAAAGATATAAAAAATAGTAGATTAAAGAGTGCTGGATGGTTATCACCTAAAGAAGGCGGACTTTCCAATTCTTCAGGTATCATTATTATAGGTAATCTTTATGTTAATACTAGTTTTATTAGTATTATTCTTACATTCATGATAAGAAAGATTTTCAAGCGCAGCTTTTTTTAGTGCTCTAAGTGGGGATTAAGTGTTTCACTTAGTTAGAAGAAGTTTACCCTTCCCATATTAATTATATTTATGTTATTAACTTGCTTGATAGATAGAGCAAAGTTTAAGGTAAAAATCTCAAATATTGATAGGAGTAAAAAAATGACTATCACCTTCTTGCTATCTCATAACCCAAATCCAAGGTTCACCAAGAGAATTGGTGAAGCGTGCAATTATTCAGATATCAATTTAATTTATTGGGATAGAGCTCAGAAAAAATCCATACCATTTTCAATTGATCAACAAGTAAATATAGACAAACTTACAATTGCGGCTCCCATTAGAAATAATATTAAAAGAATACTTCCATTTATAGTGTTTCTACCTAAAGCTTTGAGAAAGTTAAATAAGAGAAAGCCAAAGATTATACATTGTGGAAAGATAGATATGTTATTTGTATCCGTTATATATAAATTATTCTTTAATTCAAAAACTTCTATAATCTATGAGGTCGGGGATTTACCGAGGTTTATTAGCACTAGAAACAAAGTGAAAAGGTTTATCACAAAGTTATATATGCTAATGGAGAAAAGATTGTGTAAAAAAATAGATAGACTAGTTTTGACTTCAGAATATCATTGGCTTACTTATTATAAAAGTATAACCGAAGAAAATAAATATATTTATATTCCAAATATCCCTAATGAAAAATATTTTCATTCTTTTTGCAAAAAAAACTCCGGTTCTTTTACCATAGGCTTCTTTGGTGCTCTACGCTATCCAGATCAATTAAAGATGTTGGTAGAAGCAACAAAGGATATGGGTATTAAGGTTCTAATAGCAGGAACAGGAGGAGAAGTTGATTTTGTTAAAAATTTGGAAAGAGAATATCATCATGTCTCATATTTAGGGGCTTATAATTATTCAAAAGATATATCCGAATTATATTCACAAGTTGATATGATATATGCGGTTTACGATTTAAATAGAGAAAATGTTAAAACTGCTCTTCCAAATAAGTTATTCGAAGCAATAAATTGTGAAATACCAATAATAGTAGCGGAAGATACAGAACTTGGTAAATTTGTAGAAAGATACAATATTGGGATATCCACTCCTTATGATAATTTGAAAGCACTAACTAATAATTTAAGCAAAAATATATATGAGCCTAAACTCAACGAATATAAGTTAAACTGCAGAAAAATTAAGCCAATGTATAATTATGATGTAATTAAGAAAAAAATCGCTAGTTTATACTATTAATATTAAAGGAGTAAAAAATGAATAAAATTCTACCTAAGGAAATTACAAATAATTTATATTATGCTTATAAAAGAAATAATTGGATGGTTGACTTCTCTAGATATTACAAAAAATATATTGATTTGAACCTCAATAGTCCTATATTTCTTTTAGGGCTTCAAGGAGGGGGGTTGTCTCTGGTGTCTAGGATGTTAAGAAGGAATGATAAAGTAGTTTCAGTTACTGGAGATTCAAAATATTGGACCGGAGCAGATGAATTACAAAATGTGCTTGGACCGATCCTACCGCCTGAATTTACAGGTATAAAACACAAAGTCCCTCCCCATCCGGAGTTTGATAAGCCAAGAGGGTGGTTATATGCTACAGATGAATTAATTGATAAATATCGTCTTACTAGCGAGAATGTAAATGAAGAAAATAAGGAAAAATATATAAATATATTAAAGTGGACAATATATAGACAAGCTAAAAGGAGAGATGTAAGATTCACAGATAAAAGTCAGATAAACACGGTTAAAGTTTCGTTTTTAGATAAAGTATTAAGTGAATATAATCCTAAGTTTATATTAATAACCAGGGATCCATACGCCTTATGTTTTAGATCTGCTCAAGGAAAAGCTTATAGTTTAAAACGACTCCAATCTAAATATTCTTTCCATGAAATTCTAGAGCTTGCTTCACAACATTGGGCCAATTCTATAAAGGCTGCCTTAGAAGATGGGGAAAATATGAATAATTTTAAGATTTTAAAGTTTGAAGATATATTAAGTGAGCCTCAACATAACATGAAAGAGATATGTGATTTTGCAAATCTAGAATATAGTGAAGATATGCTTCCACAACCAAATCACGTAATTCCTTTTGGATCAAAAAGAAAAAATCGATGGTACCCCCTTAAACCTAAATTAAATAATCAATACCTAAATGAAATAACTAAGGAAGAAATTGAAATAATAGACAAGCATTGTGGGAAATATGCCTCTCTTTTGGGATATGAACGGCCAGATGCAAGATTGTAAATAATATCTAGGATGAAAAGAGGAATTGTTATGGCAGTCAATATTGACAAACCATTATTTATTGTAGGAGTTGGGAGATCAGGTACTACATTGCTGCAAAGTATATTGAATTCACATGAAAATATTACTTTTACTCCGGAGACACACTTTTTCAGATTTTACTTGGGCAACCAAAAAAAAAGTAAGGTCAATAAGAAAAAAATAATAAAAGAAATAGAAGAAGATAGATATTTTCAACGTTTGAAAATAGATACTAGAAAAATACTTGAAGATTATAAATCAACCAACTCTATGCGATTGATAGATGTATATAAAAGGTTACTAATAGATTATGCAAATTCTCAAGAAAAGATGTATGTTGGAGATAAGGACCCAAAAAACATAGAGTTACTACATCTTATCAAAAAGTACTTTCCAGGGGCTATTATAATCTATATGGTTAGAGACCCAAGAGATGTTATTGTTTCAAGAATGAAAGCGGAATGGTCAAGAGGAAGAAGTATATACGCTCATATTTTTGCTTATAAAGCCCAATCATTACTTGCAAAAAAATATGGACAGATGCTTTTTAATGAAAATTTTATTAAAGTCTCCTATGAGAAATTACTAAAAGAACCAGAAAGTATTTTAAGACCTCTTTGTGAACATTTAGGAGTAGAGTATACAAACACGATGTTAAAATTTCAGCAATCTGCTAAAAATTTAGTTAGCGACGATGAGATGCAATGGAAGAAAGAAAGTATTGGCCCATTACTAAAAAATAACACAGGTAAGTGGAAAGGAAACTTAAGTAAATACTATTTATCTTTGATTGAGCAAACTCTGAAGAAAAGTTTTATAGATGAAAGGTACACACCGTCCTACTCATTTAAGAATATAAATATTTTCCAATTTATAAATATCAAGTTTTTAGAAATTGTATACTCTATATTTTCAAGACTTTATGTTATGAATAGAGTGAAAAGTGTGAAAAAAATATGAGGGTTAAAAAAATAAAAGGTTTAAAACCCTTATTAACTAAAGGTGAAACTTTATGGGTTAGTGACGGTTATAGAATATTAAAAACAATAGATAGAGGAAACTCTTTTAAAGAAGTAGTTAAGTATAGAGCATCAATTAAGGATAGGTTAAAAAGTGTTAGTAATTTAAGCAGAAGGTTATTTAGAATGGGCTTTCATGGTTTAAATGAACTGCCTGATGGATCTCTTATTGGGTTAGTAAGAGGGAAAATTATAAAATGTGGTCCTTCTAGTAAAGAATTTAATACAGTATTTACGATTCCAAGAGGAAGTAGACCTTTAAATATATGTAACTTCCCAGATGGGCGATTGTTTTTTGGTGAGTATTTCAGTAATGAAGAAAGAAAAGAGGTGAATATTTACGGTTCCTATGATTATGGTGAAACTTGGCAAGTAGTACATACATTTCCTGAAGGAAGTGTCAGACATGTTCATGGGATATATTATGATTTTTTTAGAAAAGGAGCTTGGATACTTACAGGGGATATTGAGGATGAATGTCGAATATTATTCACTGGAGACGGGTTTAAAAATGTATCCACCGAATTAATAGGTACCCAAATGTATCGGGCAGTAGCCATTATTCCAATGGAAAATGGATTGATTATTCCTACTGACACGCCATTAGAGCAAAATTATATTCAACTATACGATATTAACTCTAAAACTATAAAAAGAGTTCAAAATATAGAAGGGAGTGCTTTTTATACACTTGAATGTGGGGGAACCCTTCTTGTGTCTACAGTTGTTGAACCTAGTGATATCAATAAAACTAAGTATGCAAAGATCTATATTAGTAAAGATGGAGAGTCTTGGAGGGAATTGTATTCTCAGAAAAAAGATGTATGGCACTTGAAGTATTTTCAATATGGTTCCTTAATATTACCCCAGGGTCTCAGCGGTGATTCTGTCATTTACGCTTATGGCCAAGGTGTACAAAAAGACGATGGTTATCTATTGATATTTGAAGCGTAATAAAGCACTCTAAAGGTTAGGTTATGAGGTAATTCGGTTTTAGCAAAATTACAAATACGAAAGTGAGTGATCAATTAATGAAGAATGAACTCTGTGTAGTAGGTTTAGGTTATATAGGACTTCCAACTGCTGCGGTATTTGCTGAAAATAATTGGAATGTTGTAGGAATTGACGTTAATCATAGTGTTATAGAAACACTTAATAATGGTGAAGTACACATTGAAGAATTTGGACTGAGTACACTAGTTGAAGATGTTGTTGCTAAAGGAAAGCTAAGAGGTGGTACAAAACCTTGTGAGGCAGATGTGTATATTATTGCAGTTCCCACCCCGCATAATGAAAATTTAACTGCAGATTTATCTTATTTAGTTTCAGCTACTAAGTCAATCCTTTCTTATTTGAAAAAAGAAGATATTATCATTATAGAATCAACAATTCCACCTCGCACTATAGATGATGTCATAGCACCTCTACTACATAACGAAGGTTGGGTAATAGGAAAGGATATTTATTTAGCTCACTGCCCTGAGAGGGTGTTACCTGGAAATATATTAAATGAGCTTATATATAACAATAGAGTTATTGGTGGTTATGATCCTATATCTGCTAAGAAAGCCGGAGATGTTTATCGTTCATTTGTAAAGGGACAAGTTATTGAAACAGAAGCATTGAGTGCAGAAATGGCTAAATTAATGGAAAACACATTTCGCGATGTAAATATCTCACTAGCTAACGAATTAGCTAAAATTTCTGAAAAACTAAATGTTAATGCTTTAGATGTAATTGAATTGGCAAATTTGCATCCCAGAGTTAATTTACACTCTCCTGGACCAGGAGTAGGGGGACATTGTTTAGCTGTAGACCCATATTTTATCATAGAAAAAGCTCCTGAAGAATCGGAACTAATTTCAACAGCAAGAAGGATAAATAATTCTATGCCTCGTTTTATCAGTCAACAAGTAGATAAATTTTTTCAAGAGAAAGGTCATATTGGAGTGTTAGGAATCACTTACAAGGGCAATGTAGATGATACTAGAGAAAGTCCAGCAATTGAAATTATAAACGAGCTTATATCTAAAGGCTATAATGTAAAAATACATGATCCTTATGTCAAACAAGAAAATACGCCTTTTAAATTATCTACTTTTAATGAGGTTATAGAAGGGGCCGAATGCTTACTAGTATTAAGTGACCACTATGAATTCACACAAATAGATGAAGAGAAGTTTTTGAAAAGTAGTTTAAATCCTATCATATTTGATACGAAAAATTGTATGAAAGTGAAGGATCAAAATATTAAATATTTTAATTTTAACAATTTATATACAATTAATGCTTTAGAAATTAAAGTATAATATGAGCCTAAGAAATGTATGTTGATAAAGGAGATAACTTTGAGAAAAAGTACAGCAAAATATTTTCATACTATAATCCACCTAAAGAAAACTCAAATTTTCTTTCGCTTATATAACACTGTTAAACCTAGAACTAAAATAAAAAGTAAAAAAAATATTAAGGTTAACCTTGATATCCAATATTTATTAAAAGAGTTAGATATGGAACCAAAATTTCTAGTGAAGTTTGATTCTTTTAGTATTCTTAAGGATTCCTATACTCTTATAAATAAGATTTATAAAGAAGACATTGAGCGCTTGTGGAATAATAAAGAAATCAACAAACTTTGGTTATATAATCTACATTATCTAGAATTCTTACTTCCGTTATTATATGAGTATAAAAGATCTAATGATGAAAAATATTATAATAAGATGAAAGAAATTGTTTATTCATGGTTGAAAAACAGTAAAAATAAAAGTAGCCTTTCTTGGGACCCCTATACTATTTCTATGAGATTACCTAACTTAATAATATTTTACCAATTCGCCACTGCGAATGAAGATCCTGAAAGTGAATTTATGAGAGGGTTAAGAACAAGTATTTTTGACCAATATTTCTACCTTCAGAGAAATAAAGAGAGGCATTTATTAGGTAATCACTATATTGAAAATATTAAAGCTCTTATTTTAGGGAGTATTTTCTTTCAAGAATATAGAGTTACAGATAAATGTTTTAAGTTATTAATGCAAGAGTTAGATGAACAAATTCTAGATGACGGTATGCACTTTGAATTAAGTCCTATGTATAATAAAGTAATTTATGAAGCTTTACTGAAAATCATCTATTGGTTAAAACAAAATGGAAATGACCGTTACGTTAAACTTCTTATACCATATGCACAGCGTATGCTTAATAGCGTTTATTCTATTGAAACCAAAATGGGGAAAACTCCCTTCTTCAATGATAGTGCAGATGGAATAAGTAAAAGTTATTTAGCACTTTGTGAAGCTTCTTATATTTATTTAGGTATATCACCAAATAAGGTTATGAATTTTAATAGTAGCGGGTATAGGATACTCGAGCGTGGTTCAAAAAAAATGCTTGTAGATTATGGTGAAATAGGTCCGAAATACCTTCCAGGACATGGACACTGTGATTCTTTAAGTTATGAGCTTTCCATAGATGAAGTCCCGATTATTGTAAATTCAGGAACTTTTGAATATGAGAACGGATTTTGGAGAAATTATTTTAGAAAAACAGATTCGCATAATACAATTAAGTACGAAGGAATTGATCAATCCGAAATTTGGAATTCCTTTAGAGTGGCAAAAAGAAGTTATAATCATAAAGGGCTTGATATTAATTATAATGATTATAATTTTTTTGTAGGAAGTTATTATAACTATAAGGGAGATAAACATAGTAGATTTATAGCATATTTAGATGATGAAAATATTCTTATTCTAGATAAACTCTCTCCGACTTATAAGAAAGTAGCTAGTGGCTATATTCATTTTCACCCAATGTTTTACTTATCAGATAATATTTTGTACAACACAAAAAATAAACAACAAGTTCTTAAAATACACCCTATATTTTGTAATAGTTATACTAATAACTATAAGAACGGGAATGCGACAAAGAGTTATTATTCCGAACAATTCAATCTAAAGAAACCTATAAGTAAGTACGTTTTAACAGCTGATAAGGAAGATAATTATTTTGGTTACATTATAAATTTCAATAATGAACCTATCAGTATTAACGCTAGTGAGGAACTACTTACTGTTACAATTAATAATAAGAACTTTTATTTTAATCTTAGTAAACTTTTCTCTATAAAGTTTTAAGTCTTTCTTAGAAAGGTGAGTAGTTTGAGAATACTCTTTTTTACACATTATTATGAGCCAGAAGTAGGGCCAGCAACCAAGAGAATAGCTGGGTTAGCTAAAAATTTACAAGAATTGGGCCATGAAGTTGAAATTGTCACAGGCTTTCCAAATTATCCAAGTGGAATAAAAACTGAGGAATACAAACGTAAGTTTTATATGAAAGAAATTATTGGCGGGATAAAAATACATCGTTATTTCATATATTCTTCCCCAAAGAAAACTTCTTTTGTAAGGTTATTGAACTATTTCAGTTTGATGTTCTCATCTCTTTTATTTATGTTTACTAAAGGTAAGTACGATTACATTATTGGAACCTCTCCTCCTTTATTCACTGCTCTCTCAGGGTATATAGTAAGTAAAGTTAAGAAATCAAAATTTGTATTTGATGTTCGTGACATATGGCCAGATATAGCACTTGAAATGGAAGAATTAGATGATGACTCATTAATTTTTAAAATTATGAACAGAATATCAAACTTTCTTTATTTAAAATCAGATCTAGTAACTGTAGTAACGAATAATAAAGAACTTAAGATATTAAGTAAAGGTATACCTGGGGAGAAAGTACGTGTTATAAGTAACGGTTTTGATAGCGATGTATTAACTCAAGAAGAAAATTTAGATTTAGTTAAAAACTATCAAATAAAAGAGAAGTTTACACTGATTTATGCAGGGATAATAGGACTAGCTCAAGGCCTTGAAATAATCGTGGAAGCTGCAAAAAAACTAGAAAAAAATAAGGATATTCAATTTTTAGTAATAGGGGATGGTTTTAAGAGAAAAGACTTAGAAAAATCTTGTGAAGCCTTAGGCCTTAATAACATCCACTTTGTCGGTGTTCAACTTCACTCTAGTGTTATTTCTGTTCTGAAAAATGCCAGCGCAAGTATTGTTCCTCTTAAGAATGATAAATTGCAAGATAGCGTTCCTACCAAATTATTAGAGTCATTGGGGGTAGGTTGTCCTGTTATCTTGAGCGCAGAGGGTGAAGCAAAAAGTATAATTGAAAAATCTAAAGGAGGTCTGACTATAAAGGCAGGTGACCACACAGCGTTAGTAGATGCTATTAATAAAATTTATAAAGACAAACAACTTAGAATGGATATGGGTGAAAATGGCAGAAGGTATGTTAATAATAATTTTTCAAGATTCAAGATTGCAAATAAGTTATCAGAAGATTTAGATGCTAACTTTAGTAAATAAAGATATTCAATCAAAAAATTAAGAGAAATTTTGAGGAGGAATTAATCATGAGAGTCAAAGAATTAAATAATAATCTTATCAATTTAGAGTCAAAAGATAGTGATAGAGAAAAGGCATTAGCAAAAGCATACGAATTAGTATCACTTACAATCTCAAAATGGACAATTTCAGACCTGGAACTTATTGGAATTGGAGGGTTCAGTCCACTTGAAGGATTCATGGGACAAGAGGATTATGAAAAGGTTGTGAAAGAACTTCGCTTAAAAGATGGCACGGTCTGGAGTATTCCAATCACTCTACCAGTCACAGAGGTTCAAGCAGAAGGAATTAGTATTGGTGAAGAGGTTGCCTTAGTAGGTGAAGATGGTATAACTTATGGGACAATAAAAGTGGAAGAAAAGTATACATATGATAAAGAACTAGAAGCACAAAATGTGTACGGTACTACTGATGAAGCTCACCCGGGAGTAAAGAAAGTATTTGAAAAGGGTAATGTGTACTTAGGTGGAATTATCACTCTATTAAACCGCCCGGATCATGGCGGATTTGAAGATTATTACCTAGATCCGGCAGAAACTCGTCAAATGTTTAAAGATCTTGGCTGGAAGACTATTGTAGGATTCCAAACTCGTAACCCAGTACACCGAGCTCATGAGCACATTCAAAAAACAGCACTGGAAGCAGTTGATGGATTGCTTCTCAACCCGCTAGTTGGAGAAACAAAGTCAGACGATATTCCCGCTGATGTACGTATGGAAAGCTATGAAACGATCTTGAAAAACTACTATGTTAAAGACCGTGTGCGTTTAGTCATTTATCCAGCAGCAATGCGTTATGCAGGCCCACGCGAAGCAATTCTTCATGCAATTGTACGTAGAAACTATGGATGTACTCACTTTATTGTTGGGCGGGATCACGCTGGTGTAGGAGACTATTACGGTACTTACGATGCACAGGACTTGATTTCTGAATATGAAGATGAATTAGGTATCAGCATCTTTAAGTTCGAGCATGCGTTTTACTGTGAAGTTTGTGAAAACATGGCTTCTGCTAAAACATGCCCTCATGATAAAGAGCATCACGTTCACTTAAGTGGTACAAAGGTGCGTGAACTGCTTCGTAACGGGGAGCGTCCTCCAAAAGAATTCTCACGTCCTGAGGTAGCTGATGTGCTTATTAAAGGGATGAAACAAAACTAAGGATGATCTAGCATGACTTACGAAATGATCATAGTGATCATCGCTTTATTACTCATGTTGATCGGGCTCTTCTTTGAAGTCGCTCGGCCAGATTTATTAGTTTTTTCTACACTGTTTTTATTTATTTTATTAGGTTTTATCGAGACGGACGAAGCTCTTGTCGGTTTCTCCAATCAAGGAATGCTTACAGTTGCTTTACTGTTTATCGTCGCAGGTGTTTTTGAAAGAAGCGGCCTGGTGGAAAGGCTCATATCTTCTTTTCTAGCAAGAGCCAAAACTCATAAAGGGGCATTAGCCAGACTTATTGTTCCTGTCTCAGGTTTTTCAGCTTTCTTAAATAACACTCCAATAGTCGTTACGTTAACACCGATCTTGCGTAAATGGGCTTCAGAAAATGATGTTGCCCCTTCTAAGTATCTCCTGCCCTTGTCTTATGCTTCTATTCTTGGCGGCACGATTACTTTAATGGGGACATCTACGAATCTTGTGATTCACGGATTAATGCTTGATTTTGGTATGAATGGTTTCTTCTTTTTTCAATTAGCCATTGTCGGGTTACCAATAACCGTCCTTGGACTTTTATACCTGGTCTACATAGGCCCTAAGGTTTTGCCGAATCACCGTAGCTTAATTGAAAGAGTGAGTGAGAGTACTAAAGATTATCTAAGTGAAATGTTGGTTACCGCTGAGTTTCCATATATAAATCAGACGGTTGAAAAAGCAGAGCTTCGAAATTTAAAAGGGTTATATTTAATAGAAATTATCCGTGGGGATAAGAAAATATCTCCTGTCACTAGTAAGACTAAGATTCAGCAAGATGATCGTTTAATATTCACTGGGATGATCTCGACCATTGCCGATTTACAAAAGCGTAAAGGATTGCAGCTCGATACAGGAACGGATTTATCTCTAGATGATTTGAAGAACGGAAGTAATAAACTGCATGAAATCGTAGTCTCTTACCAGTCATCTTTAATTGGACAAAGCATTAAAGAAAGCAGATTTCGTAAAAAGTATGATGCAGCCGTTATGGCAGTTCACAGAAATGATGAGAGAGTAAAAGGAAAGATTGGCGATATTGTTCCTAAAGCTGGAGATCTTATGCTTGTGGTTACAGGGGAAGATTTTGGAGAAAAGACTGAAGAGCAAAGGGACTTTTATATAACCTCACCTGTAAAGCATCAAAGATTTTATGAAAATGAATCTAAGGGCTGGTTCGCTCTTATTTTGTTAATGGTTATGATTTCTTTAGTTACGTTTCAAGTCCTATCTATTTTCAAGGCAATGGTCATTACTGCCGGAATTATGTTAATAACTAAAATGATTACTCCGAAACAGGCCAAGCAGTCTGTACAGTTTCAAGTTCTATTATTGATTGCAAGTGCGCTAGGTATAGGTAATGTCATTATTCAAACTGGCACGGCTAATTGGATAGCAACCCAGCTTGTAAGTATCTTAGCTCCTTTAGGGATTATTACTATTCTAATAGTTGTCTACTTTTTGACTAACCTTTTTACAGAATTTATCACTAATAATGCTGCGGCTGTCATTATGTTCCCTATCGCTTACGAAGTTGCTATGGATTCAGGTATCGATCCCATGGGTATGGCTATTTTAGTAGCTATTGCTGCATCAGCGAGTTTCTTATCCCCTATCGGCTACCAAACCAATCTAATTGTCTATGGTCCTGGAGGGTATAAATTCAAGGACTATATCAAAGTAGGGTTACCATTAACTATTCTCGTTATGGTTACGTCTATACTTATTGTTTACTACCAATTCGTCTAGGAGGATTATATATGAAATCAACAAACTTAACTTGGCATGATTCAAAAGTTACTAAGCGAGATCGTCAGCAGCATAAAAATCATAAGAGTCCTGTTCTATGGTTTACTGGATTATCTGGTTCTGGAAAATCTACACTTTCGGTAGAAGTTGAAAAAGCATTATTTGAATTAAGCGTGCATTCTTATCGTCTAGATGGTGATAACGTAAGGCAGGGTCTAAACAAGAACCTAGGGTTTAGTGCGGAAGATCGAGCGGAAAATATTCGTCGTATCGGCGAAGTTGCTAAGCTTATGAACGATGCAGGCGTCCTTACGCTTACAGCCTTTATTTCTCCATATCAGAAGGACCGCGACCAGGCACGTGAGCTTTTCGAGGACGGAGATTTCATCGAAGTGTATACGAAATGTTCTCTTGAGGAAGCGGAAAACCGTGATCCTAAAGGGCTCTATAAGAAGGCTCGTGCCGGAGAAATTAAAGGTTTCACAGGGATTGATGATCCTTATGAAGAGCCAGCCAATGCAGAGATCGTAGTAGAAACAGATAAGCTTTCTCTTGAGGAGTCTGTCGAGAGAGTAGTTTCTTATTTGAAGGATAATCAGTACATCTAATGATAAAATCGTCAGCTTTCTTGTAGCTGGCGATTTTTAATAAGCATACGAGGAGGAGAAATTATGAAGGAAATTATTCAAGCAGCAATAGAAGCAGGAAAAGAAATTATGGCAATTTATGAAACAGATTTTGAAGTCGAGTATAAGGAAGATGAGTCTCCGTTAACGATTGCAGATCAACGCTCACATGAAGTGATTAAACAATCATTAGAAGAAAATTACCCTGACATTCCCATTTTAAGTGAAGAAGGCAGGCACTTAACTTATGAAGAAAGAAAACAGTGGAAAGAGTTCTGGTTAGTCGATCCGATTGATGGTACAAAAGAGTTTATTAAGAAGAATGGTGAATTTACCGTCAATATCGCCCTGATTAGAGATGGGAAGCCTGTAAAAGGAGTAGTCTACGCTCCGGCCCTTGATGATTTGTATGTAGCAGAAGAAGGAAAGGGAGCTTACAAGGTTTCTTCTGTATTATCTAACACTCGAAAGGACTATTCATTAAATGCAGAGTCCCTACCCTTAGAGAAGCCGAACAGTCATGTAGCTAAAGTAGTAGCCAGCCGCTCCCACATGTCTGATGAAACTAAAGCATTTATCGAGGATCTAGAAGATAAATATGAGAAAGTTGAAACGATCTCTGCTGGAAGTTCACTCAAACTTTGTTTAGTTGCTGAAGGAAAGGCTGATTTTTATCCTCGTTATGCTCCAACAATGGAGTGGGATACAGGTGCTGGGCAAGCAATAGTTGAGGCATCGGGAGGGAAAGTTAAAGTTTCGGGAGAGAATACCTCTTTAACCTATAATAAGAAAAACCTTATAAACCCTTGGTTTCTAGCCTGCAAATCTAACTTTGAATAAAAATGAATTATTTATATTTTTTATAACGTATAAACATGAAGGGAGTTATTATGGATATTCGAGACAAGTTAGAGTTAGAAGCAAATTTTTTAAGAGAAAGTAACGCAAAATCATTAAGTATAAGTATAAATACAACCTCCAAACATGCAATTGATTTTAGGACTCTTCCTAGAAGGATGGTATTAGAAAATGCAATGTCCTCATTTATGATAAATAATGAAAATTATCTTATTGAGACCCTTAATTATTTCGATGGTATTGCAGATAGTATATTTATAGATATTGAGAGAAAACAGCTTATTAATCTTTACGAAGTTGCAAAGCAGCATATAAAGAAATCAAAGATTGTTGCAATCAAACCCAATGATACAACTTTAGAGTCGTGCGACTTATTAACCCGTAATCTTTTTAATGATGACCTTCACAACAAAAAAATAGTAGTTGTTGGTACTGGTAATTTAGCAGGGAAAATTGCGCTAAGGTTAGCAGAAAGACAAGCTAACGTGTATATAAAAGGGAGAACCAAAGAAAAGGAAAGACTAATTGTAGATAATTTAAATAGTTTTCTCCCGAAATTTAATGAAAAAATTAAAGTTTTTAGTGAAGTGCCAATTATTGAAAGTAAAGTAGATTTAGTTATATCCTTTTTATCAGGGCAATTTGAAGAAGAGCATCTTTTATATCCTATTATAGATAATAATACTTACATAATTGATGGAGGTATAAATAATTTTAGTAAGCAATTTATAAGAACAATGCTTAGCAATAATATTCCAATATCAAGGCTAGACTCACGAATGGCTTTACCTTACCAGTTTCTATCAAGTATGGAGTATACTAATAGTTTTCTAAAAGATATTTATGGAAAAAACACTATAAATGGTTATAAAGTTGTAGCAGGGGGAGTTATTGGAGCTGAAGGGGTAGTCATACTAGATAATATTAAAAATCCAAAACAGATCATTGGTATAGCGGATGGCAGAGGAGGTATTAAAAAAGATGAACAACTTACAGAAGAGGACAGAGAGTCCATTTGCAATATTAAGAAAACCATTTCATAGTACTCTGAAACGGTTGTTTGATATTATTGTAAGTATTTTTTCTTTGCTAATATTATCACCAATTTTTATTATACTTTCTTTATTTATCATCGTTGAAGATGGTTTCCCAATATTCTTCAAGCAGAGAAGAAGTGGGTTAAATGATAATGAATTCAAAATGTATAAATTTAGATCTATGATAAATAAGCCTTCTGCAAAAAATGAAAAAACTACTAACATTTATAATTGGGTGAATGGTGTACCAGATGAATTTGTATTTAAAACATCTTCAGAAACTAATCCTAACATTACAAAAATAGGTTCTTTTATTCGAAAGTATAGTTTAGATGAATTACCTCAATTTTATAATGTCTTAAAAGGTGAAATGAGTATAATAGGGCCAAGACCAGAAATTATTGAAATTACAAGATGTTATAATTCTGTTCAGAAAAGAAGATTATCCGTTAAACCAGGAATTACTGGAATGGCCCAAGTAAATGGTCGAAGTGATATCAATCATGGTGAAAAAATAGCTTTTGATTTGTTATACGTAGACAATTTTAGCATTTGGTTAGATTTGAAGATTTTCTATAAAACAATTATTCAAGTTTTTACAGGTAAAGGATCTGTTTAATACTGCTTTAATCTCCTTTAGAGAATGGTAGTTAAAAAATTATTTTATGATGCAATAAGAACTACCTTATAACTAAAAATAAGGTAGTTTTTTATTCTATGAAGTAGATTTAGTAATTTAAGAAGAAAAATCTATTTTAGAGAAAGTTTTTCATGAGATTATTAATCCTTATTTTCCTTGAAGAAACATATGATAGAATCAGCTATTCTCGCAGAAGCCTGTCCATCTCCATAAGGATTGGAAGCACGAGCCATGGCGGCATGTTTAGCCTGATCAGATAAAAGTTCGTGAGCCAAATTGTAGATATGGTCCTCGTCCGTTCCGGCGAGTTTAAGCGTTCCTGCTTCAATTCCTTCTGGTCTTTCGGTTGTATTTCGAAGCACAAGTACAGGCACGCCCAGAGAAGGCGCTTCTTCCTGCACACCCCCAGAATCGGTAAGAATCAAGTGAGCACGGGAAGCAAAATTATGAAAGTCAATGACACCCAGTGGTTCAATCAGCTTAATTCTGTCATCTTTTCCTAGTATCTCATCCGCCGTCTCCCGTACAGCCGGATTTAAGTGTACGGGATAAACGACTTCAATATCATCATGAGTTTCTACTAGTCGTTTTATCGCACGAAACATCTGCTTCATATTGCTGCCAAGGTTTTCACGGCGATGAGC
>NZ_LT800499.1:933798-934978 GCF_900166625.1 Halobacillus massiliensis
TCCTCGTCCGTTCCGGCGAGTTTAAGCGTTCCTGCTTCAATTCCTTCTGGTCTTTCGGTTGTATTTCGAAGCACAAGTACAGGCACGCCCAGAGAAGGCGCTTCTTCCTGCACACCCCCAGAATCGGTAAGAATCAAGTGAGCACGGGAAGCAAAATTATGAAAGTCAATGACACCCAGTGGTTCAATCAGCTTAATTCTATCATCTTTTCCTAGTATCTCATCCGCCGTCTCCCGTACAGCCGGATTTAAGTGTACGGGATAAACGACTTCAATATCATCATGAGTTTCTACTAGTCGTTTTATCGCACGAAACATCTGCTTCATATTGCTGCCAAGGTTTTCACGGCGATGAGCAGTCATTAATACAAGGCGTCGACCTTCCAGACTTTCCAGCACCCGGGATTGGTACGCCTCATCGACCGTTGTGTTTAAAGCATCAATCGCTGTATTACCCGTAACAAAAATATGGTCAGCCGGCTTATTTTCTTCGAGCAGATTATCGCGCGACTTATTCGTTGGAGCAAAATGAAGATCAGCCATAATTCCTGTGAGCTGGCGGTTCATTTCCTCAGGGTAAGGGGAATACTTATCCCATGTTCGCAGTCCTGCTTCAACGTGGCCAACTGGAATTTGATTATAGTAAGCAGCAAGCGATGCAGCAAAAGTCGTCGTAGTGTCTCCGTGAACTAAAACGATATCCGGCTTCGCTTCCTTCAAGACATCATCCAGCCCTTCAAGCGCACGGGTTGTTACCTGTGCGAGCGTCTGACGGTCTTTCATAATATTCAAATCAAAATCAGGTTTTATTTTAAAAATATCAAGCACCTGATCAAGCATCTCCCTATGCTGAGCGGTTACCGTTACGATAGGCTCAAACTGTTCCGTTCTCTTCTTTAATTCTAAAACGAGTGGAGCCATTTTAATCGCTTCTGGACGAGTGCCGAAGATCGTCATGACCTTGAGTCGATTATCCATAAAAATATCTCCTTACTTTGTGCCGAACAAGCGGTCTCCAGCGTCACCCAGTCCAGGCTCGATATAACCTTTCTCATTCAGCTTTTGATCCATTGCTGCAAGATAGATATCAACATCAGGATGTTCCTCTTTTACCGCATCTACACCTTCAGGCGCAGCCACAAGACACATTAGACGAATTTGGCGGGCCCCGCGTTTTTTCA
>NZ_LT800499.1:938685-1196371 GCF_900166625.1 Halobacillus massiliensis
ACCGTTGTGTTTAAAGCATCAATCGCTGTATTACCCGTAACAAAAATATGGTCAGCCGGCTTATTTTCTTCAAGCAGATTATCGCGCGACTTATTCGTTGGAGCAAAATGAAGATCAGCCATAATTCCTGTGAGCTGGCGGTTCATTTCCTCAGGGTAAGGGGAATACTTATCCCATGTTCGCAGTCCTGCTTCAACGTGGCCAACTGGAATTTGATTATAGTAAGCAGCAAGCGATGCAGCAAAAGTCGTCGTAGTGTCTCCGTGAACTAAAACGATATCCGGCTTCGCTTCCTTCAAGACATCATCCAGCCCTTCAAGCGCACGGGTTGTTACCTGTGCGAGCGTCTGACGGTCTTTCATAATATTCAAATCAAAATCAGGTTTTATTTTAAAAATATCAAGCACCTGATCAAGCATCTCCCTATGCTGAGCGGTTACCGTTACGATAGGCTCAAACTGTTCCGTTCTCTTCTTTAATTCTAAAACGAGAGGAGCCATTTTAATCGCTTCCGGACGAGTGCCGAAAATAATCATAACCTTAAGCTTTTTTGACAATTAAATTCCTCCTATAATATGTAAGAATATAGTTTCCTTAAAATTAATATCTTTTATGTTAAGGATCTATACCTAATTTAATCATATATAGAATTCTAATAATACCTCTAGAAGTAATTGTTTGAAAAAATTTGAAAATCTTTTTAGTATAAAATGTAAAAAGATACTAATTATAATTGAAAATTTAAATGTTTGAATAGCTTACAAGATATGATGTATAAAAATTATATTTACGTAAATTAGAGTGTTTCATGATTGTATCTCATTTAAATTATCTGTTACAGTCATAAATTCAACGCCTCCTTTTTATTTGTCCTTTAATACATTCCTTTCTCAATACCTATACTATACCTTCTTAAGTGACTTAGGTGATACTTTGGGGGAAATTAAAATGCCTGCAAAAGTAAGCTTTTCCAAACATAATGTAACCTACTTTATGTCTTACCAGTCCCTGGTATAATATATAATGAAAACTATTCAGCCTTAAAAAGATGAAGTATTCCCAAATGTTAGAGGAGAATCATGAGAGGAATGACGTACTGATTTTTTCCAATGTCATTCTAAACATATGATGAAAACAATTATTATATAGAAGTATCCAGGTGATGCTTGAATTACATGGCATACAGTTTATGGGATATCGTTAATTTAAATATTCAATAGTATGGTTTAATAATGATTTAGTTGGAGTAGATTAAGATGGTCATTTTATGCTTACATTAAATCAATTGGATCAACTATATTTAGAAAGTTCAAAGGTTAAAAATAAAAAAATCTCCTATTGTTGGGAATGAATTGTTATAATGACATTCATAAACAAACACATGGGAGATTTTAAAATGAAGTTTATGAGAATGTTTTTGAGTGGTGAATTTCTATTCGCTGTTTATCTTTTTTCAAGCACGATCAAACTGGCTTTTAATGATATATTGCCTGCATTTGTGGATTTAACAGCGATCTTTTTATTATTGTCATTACTAGCAGGATTAAAGAAAAGTATATATGAAGGCATTCCTAAAAGAGTTATATTTCCTTCAGGATTATATGCTGCGATATGTTTAATTATGTTAGTTAGCATATTTTACTCAACGAGCGAAAACTATGCAATAACAAAAGTAATTGAATTTATTGTATTAACAGGATGGTCTTTTATAGGTGGTTTCTTTTTAGTAAGGGATCACCAATCTCTAAGACAATTCCTAAAGTATTTGTTATTTATCGCAGTTGGCGTATCTTTGTATGTTTTGTGGAGCTATTTCAACTCACCGAATTTAGACGTAGGTAGAGTTGGTGTTGCCGGGGGAAGTGTATTAGGGTTAGCAAAAATAACAGGTATGGGATCAATCATAATTTTACTTCTTTATTATTACGGTCGATCTTCTAAGAAAGAAAAGGTGTTCTCGGCCTTTGCTCTTGGAATAATGGGATTTGTACTACTATTAACAGGTTCACGTATGGCCCTGATTGCTTTAGGGTTTACGGTATTACTCGTGTTTATCCTATCGTTAGACTTCACACAAAAAGACATTAAGATTAAAAAAAGAGTATTAAAACTATTACCTTTAATTCCTCTAGCAGGAATTGCTGGATTTGTTTTGTACCGAAATGGAACAATTGATACTCTCCTTATTCGAATTGGTTATTTATTCAATCAGCAAAGCAACTCAAATTCAGTATCAGGTAGGTTGGAACGTTATCAAGTAGCTTGGGATATGTTTTCTAATTCCCCTCTTATGGGTAATGGAATCGGAAGTTTCGCCATAGAATATACAGGAATAGATCAGAGGAATTATCCGCATAACATATTTTTAGAATTTATGAGTGAAATGGGCACAGTTGGGTTTATTTTATTCTTAGTTTTGCTATTAAGCTCTTTTTTAGCAATATTTAGGATGGTATGGATTAGAAAAATAACCCCTGAAAAACTATGTGTGATATTATTGCTTGTCTTTCAACTTATCAACGTAAACACAACTGGTGATTTTAACGACAATCGTATTTTCTTTGCTCTTCTAGGTCTGACATTAACTATCAGCAGTATAAAAGTTCAAGGAAGCAACTTAGTTAAACAAGTTAAGGTAGCTTAGTAGGAAAGAAAATGCTTATGATTCGAGACTTTTAGGGAAATTAATACTTAGTATTGAAATACAATTTTGGAGTTTTTGAAGACTTCATGACTAAGAGAATGAACCTAAAGGAAGTGGATTTAACAAAACTATTAATCCCTAAAAAATTCCTGAATTTTGGGGTCAGACACTCATTACGTTAGAAGAATAAAGGATGACGTAGCGCCATTGACCGGTTGGTGTTATGTTCTTCTTATCAGTTATATATGTGTATATCAGCATATAGGCATTTATGGAATTCGTGATCTGCCCCTGTACGTTAAATTTGCTAAGGAACCATGTTTTGATAAGTATTAGAGCAAAGACCTCCGGTTTCAGATCTGTTGTCGTGAATAAAGTAAATTTGTATCGGGCAAATTAGCAGTTTAATGGACTACAGACAGGGGAAAATCAAAATTCCGTTTTTGAGGGCGGTGCTATCATTGCTTACACTAAATACACCGAAGGACAGCTTTTGAGGAGGTAAGGGGATGGCGAGAAAACCAAGGATTTGGTATCCGGGAGCTATGTACCACGTGATGGCACGCGGGAATCGAAGGGGAGATCTATTTTACTATCATGCAGATTTTGAGGAATATAAAAAACTGCTGGTTTGGTGCTAGAAAGAATTTCCTTTCCATCTTCATGCGTATTGTTTAATGACCAATCATGTCCACCTTTTATAAGAAACTCGGCATCTTTCCCCTGGAGAAAGTATGAAAGCTTTGCACACAAATATGCCATTTACTTTAATAAACGGCATAAGGTGAGTGGTCACTTGTTTCAAGGCAGGTACCATGCAACGTTAATTGACACGAACCAGTATTTCTTAGAAGCAAGCAAATATATTCATTTAAATCCTCTGGAAGCGAACATGGTAGCTTTAGCTGCTGCTTATCCCTACAGTAGTTATGCTGTCTACTTGGATCCTCACCCAGAGGGGGAGTGTGTATCTACAGAGAGGGGAGTTACTTGCTTATGATGGGGCAAGGCTTCGCGTACTGGGGATATGCTATGATCTCCGTCATGTTATGATGGGAAATCGTTCGATTAAGCGTGTGGGAAATGGGTTGGATCGAGAGAAAATGCGACACTTATCTATCGTTGCAAGTGAAGAAAATCTCTAATTATCAATTCAAGTTCTATGGCCGGAGCTATTATTTGTAACGATAGCTCTCAAAGACTTTATTAAGGAATATGCAGGCCAAAACGCCCGACAGACAAGCAGTTACTTAGAGCATCTTAAGAATATTTGGAGGGAGGAAATAGCTCACATTCGAATGTTTCAATCTCAAATAGCTAAAGCAATAGCTTCTATGGTTCCTGCTTCCTCCTATACACGTATGATGAACCTGCTGAATAAGAATGATTACTGGACAAAGGGCTACACCACTCAATATGTGGATGTGTTAAACAGCAAGTTTATAGATATGGATGCAGAAGAACGCGAAAAACAACTAACAATTATAGCGAAGCGGTTAACAGAAACTGGGGAGGAGTATAAGGAAGTAGAGGAAGTGGTGTTAGAAGCTGCACACAAATATCAATGCTCTCCAGAGGATATTCAGCTCAATGTGCATTACCCAGAAGAAATTGATTGGTAACCCATAGAGTTCTAACCCCAATATCAATTCAAATAATATTCTTTAAAGCACTCAATCATTTCTATATTTAAATCCATATCATAGGTTCCTTTTATTATATTCACCCAATCCCTTATGAGTAGCTGTTGCATCTCTCTATCAGGAATGGACATGATTTCATTTGTGTAATAAAGAAAGGTGAACTTACTCTCCTTATCATAAATATGTATGCTCCTCATACCTTTTTCGTCTAATTGAGTATGTAAGATCGTATATCGCATTAAATGATTCCTCCATTTGCTATTAAATTTTTTATCTGGGATTAAATTTGTACTTTTTGAAAGGATTATTTAAGGTGGGGTTTTTAAAACAAGGGATTTTGAATTTTTAGAAATGTAGGATTATGGTGATTAAGAGGATCATCAGTGTGTATAATCCTCTGCTAGGGTTTTTGGTAATTTTATAAAGTGGATAGAGGCGATCCTCTAGCTATTGGGGGATTTAAAAATGAATGGAATGGAGAGAAAGCGGCTTTTTATAGTTGCTTTTTTATTCAGCTCCTTTCATTTGGTATAAATTCTTAAGAGCCATTCTCTTCCTATTCCTTCTCATCTTTCGTTAGGTGTTCTTTTGAGGTTTGAAACTTCACACCTAATATTATACATTCCCCTCCTAGTGCGTCATTGAGGTTAAACATGTTGTCCATAGAAGGGAATTTATCCCCCGTTTCAATATTGCTTATGAAAGTAGGGGAGACCCTAATTGCTTCTGCGAGTTCTTCCTGAGTGAGGTTCATTTCTATCCGTCTGTTTCGAACGGCAGTCCCAAATAACTGTCTTCTTTTCTTCATCATATTTTTACTCATACCAGAATTTTCTTCTTCAACGGCAGAAAGTTCCATAAACTCAGGGTGAAGTTTTTACACTAGTTGGATATTTCCGCTGTTTTTTAAAAGAAACTTCAACAAGTGAGCTTTTTTTCGGTCTAGGGCTTAGGAAATAAACAAATGAATGATTGGATAACAGTTTCTCTTGTTATGACAATACTTTTAGACTTTTCCTCCTGTTTATCCATTAATCCGTTTTATGGCTGATCGACAGGGTACGTGGCCTATAGGCTTTTACATAAGGAGGAAGGTTTATGAAAAGATATTTGATCGTATTTACTATGCTATTATTTACTGCTTCATTTTCCCCAAAAGAAACATCGGCTCAATCTATTTTATCGAACGGAAGTCAGGGACAAGCGGTGACAGCTGCACAGGAACAGTTGACGAAACTGGGCTATTTGGATGTTGCACCGACTGGGTATTTTGGAACATTAACTGAAACAGCAGTCCAGCAGTTTCAACAAGACTTTAACTTATCTGCAGATGGAGTGCTGGGACCTCAAACATCCTATCGCCTTGTTGAAATGGAGAAAGTGGCACGTATTGTGAATGGAGAAGCACGTGGAGAGTCGTATGAAGGAAAAGTGGCTGTGGCAGCTGTTATTAAAAACCGTGTGAATTCTTCCGAGTTTCCTTCAACGATTGAGGGTGTGATTTATCAGACGAACGGGTTCACTCCTGTAGCAAACGGCCAGTATGGGTTGAGCCCAAACAGGGATGCTTACCAGGCAGTGAAGGATGCGTGGCGTGGCTGGGATCCAAGTAATGGATCCACATACTTTTACAATCCTCACACCTCGACTTCCCAATGGATATTTGACAATACCATCTCTCATAAAAGAATCGGCAGTCATCTCTTTGCACACTATGCGGAGTAGGGGGTTAATCTCTTGACCGATCGGTGAAGTGGAGTACAATAAAGCGTATACACTCGTGGAGGGAGAGGGCAAAATGAAGCCAAAAGTTTACATAGCAAAACCCGTCTCACAGGAAGTAGAGAACTATATCGCCGAACACTGTGATTACAAAATGTGGAGGGAAGAAAACAACATTCCAACAGATGTCCTGATGAAAGAAATTCAGGATGTTGATGGATTGATGATTCCTAAAGCGAAGGTCGATGAAAACTTTATAGAAAAGGCGTCTCACCTGAAGGTCATCAGCCATATTGCCGTCGGATATGAAACGTTAGACACAGATCTTATGGCTGAGCACAACATTATCGGCACGCATACGCCTTATGTACTTGATGACACTGTAGCGGATTTAATCTTTGGCTTAATGTTGAGTAGTGCTCGAAGAATCAGTCATCTCGATCGATATGTGAAAGATGGAAAATGGATCAAATTAGATGATCCTTACTTTTTATCAAAAGATGTTCATCATGCGACATTAGGGATTATCGGTATGGGACGAATCGGTGAACAGGTAGCCAAGCGGGCTGCCCTTGGATTTGATATGAACGTCCTGTATCATAACCGCAGCGCCCGTCCAGAGGCCGAAGAGAAATACGGCTTACAGAGAGAATCGATGGAAGGGCTTCTTGAGAAATCAGACTTTGTATTAGCGATGGTGCCGCTCACAGACGAGACTCGTCAGCTGATTGGAGAGAAGGAATTTAACTTAATGAAGCAAGACGCCATTTTCATTAATGCCGCCCGTGGACAGGTCGTCGATGAGCAGGCGCTTATCAAAGCCTTGCAGGAAGGATCCATCGGGGGAGCAGGCTTAGATGTGTTTGAAGAAGAACCGATGCCTTTAGATAACCCGCTGCTTCAATTGGACAATGTCGTCACAACGCCACATATCGGGTCCGCAACCGCCAAGGTGCGTGAAGCGATGGCAATGAAAGCGGCGGAGAACCTGGTAGCCGGGGTTACGGGTCGAAAGCCGGAGAATGTAGTGAAAGAGCTGCAGCATTTAGTTTAATAGAATAATGGAGAAGACAGCCTTTTTATAAGTGCTGTCTTTTTTCTGCTCACTAAAATTTACAATGAGGAAAAAATGATAAACGTTAAATTTACGTTTCTCCAATAGTTTCATAATCTCCTGCTGATACACTACGTAATAAGGAGAAAGAATCTCCTGAATCTATAGGGGTTAGAAGGAGGAAGGATTATGAAGAGTATAGGGAAACTATTTCTGATGTTTGCCGTATCCGTATTTTCCGAAAGACTCATTTGCTCGATCTGGCGTTTAAATGCACAGGAGTCCAAGACCATCCCTCCCCTCGACGCTGGCATAGTAGACGAAATTGCGCTGTCTGGCTGCTGGGACGAGAGGGAATTGCTTTACAGTGACAATGAAACGATAGCAGCCGGCAGATGGCATGATGGGGACACGAATGTTTTGACGCTACGCAAAATGTGAGGCAGCACTCCCTGTGGTTAATGATCAGTAAATGCTCGCTCGAAAATAGAGGCCTGCCAGGCAGTAAAAGTTGCCTGGCACGGCAGGGATCCGAGGATGTGGATTTGTTATGATAGCCTTTGACAGAGGGCTTTTTTTGTTGGAAAAGAATTTGGATTTGATGATAATTTACGAGTGAGGATTAATATCCTGTTTAGGAGACTCCCAGCCCTCGTTCTTATGGAAAAATCCCCAGCTTCACCAGTTTCCGAGAGATCCAGTCAATCGTTATAAAACCCCATAAATATAGTAATAAGGTATAAAAAAAGTTCCATTGATCCCCATACTCTAGCAGCTTCATTAAAGTTGTGACATATTCAACACCTGTCATACCGGCGGGAAAACATAGATACAGCAAAGCGGCATTTCTTTTCTGGTAGATCATTAAATAGGAAAACCACACGGCAGCAACCGTAATAATGCCTAAATCGACAAATAAGGAATGCAGAAGATATACTTCTGTTTTAGTATGGATAATCCATACACCAGCATGGATCCCAAGCTGATTAATGGTGAGAGCTATTAAAGCAGCAATGGGAGCGATCGTAAAGAAGATCTTCGGTGCGCATCGGTAAATATATATAGCGGTAATCCATGGAATAAGAAAACCTAGTACAATCATCTCCAGCAATGTCATCACCTCATTTTTAAACAGTATTTCTATTAAAAATGAGTAAATATACCTGGAAATAAACTGGTAATTGATAGAGTAGCTGTCGAATGCTTGGTATATATGGCTTTATAGCGATAAAAAAGTTCATTATAGTGTCCGTTTTTCTTGAAAATCAGTCAATTGGAAGCCCGAGAAAGTTCCACAGAAAAAAATTTTATAAAAAATTAAAATTTATGACACCTGAATGCTCCGATCTTTCGATTATAGATATGACGGAGTATTTTTTCATGCTCCAAAACAATTTAGGAGGCGTTACTGTATGAATTATATTAAGGAAATGAATGCATTTCATGATGAACTGGAGTTGAATGGTGTATCGTCATCAGCCCAGGTGCTTTGGTATTTGCTGATGCAGTTTAACAACAAGACAGGATGGAAGCAGGAATTTTCCGTGCCGACAGCTGCAATACTAGTAAAATCTGGATTGCCGGAGAGTACGTTTCTTCGTGCGCGACGAGAGCTGGAAGAGAAGGGGTATATCCATTTTCAAGGAGGCAGCCGTACGAAAACACCTGCATATGAAATGATTTCTCAGGTAAAGGAAAGTCAGGCGGCGGAAGAGCCGAAGGACAGGGTGAAGGAAGAAGCGATGGATGAAAATAAGGATAGCGCGGAGGATCTATTTAAAAGAAAAGAAAGGAAACGAAAAGAGAATGTAGGAGGGAGCCGTCAGCCGCATACCTTTTATGAACAAAACCTCGGAATGATCACTCCGTTTATGGCGGAGAAGATTACCGACTGGTGTGAACGGCTTAGTGATGAAGTGGTAATCGAATCGATGAGGATTGCAGTGGAGCACAACAAGCTGTTTTTCAGCTACTGTGAAGGGATCTTAAAACGCTGGGAGAACCAGCAGGTGAAGACACTCGCTGATGTGAAGCGGGTAGAAGCGAAACCTGAGCGTAAAAGCCGCAAAAAGGATGACCGGGCGATCAAGCTAAAAGCGATGGTTGATGAGTTTAGAAAGGAGCGCCGCATATGAAATATGAACAAGCTGTACAAGTGCTGGAGACGATTGAAGAGCTGTATGAAGGGAAGTTTATGATTACGAAACGAAAGCTGGCCGTTTTTGTACCAGAGCTTGAAAATATGGAGTTCGAACGTGTAATGGACAAGGTGTATCATTACGCCTCTAAGTTTCCCCTGCCGCCCACACTGTCTGATATTGCTGCATATCCTCCGAAGAAGGATGACTACCTGGAAAAGATGCGGCGCTGGGATGAGGAAGCGGCCAGAGTACCGAAAGAGACGAAGCGGCTTTTTCAAGAAAAGTTTGAAGAGCTGTTAAGGAAGGTGAGCCCATGATTTATAACGAGGAAGCTGAACAGTCCGTTATTGGAAGTCTGCTGCTTGAAGGAGATCTCGCAAAGGACATTACGTTACGAAGCGAGCACTTCTGTGACCATCGCCACCGCCTGATTTACGAAGCAATTCGCAAGATTGAAAGAGCCGGTGAGCCCGTAAATATCGTCACCGTCACGACCGAGCTTTATGAAAAAATTAACGGTGCCGGAGGTGTCAGCTACTTAACAGAGCTCGCCGCGTCCATCCCCACTACCTCAACCCTCAAGCACCATCAGCGCCTCGTCCTCGATGCCTACAGAAACCGCAAAACGAAAGAAGAAGCCACACACTATATCCAGAACCCAAGCGAAGAATCGCTGAATCAGCTGATGGCCCGGTTTGAAGAATACCTTGGTGAAGGGATGGTTTGTGAAGATGTATCCAACTACGAAGCCCTCCTTACCATCAGCCAGCAGATTTGCAATCCCCCAGAAGACCACATGACCGGCTTTCCGACAGGCTACCACGACATCGACCAGCTCACAGGCGGTACCCAAAAAAGCGACCTCATCATTGTCGCCGCCCGCCCCTCGATGGGCAAAACCGCCTTCGCTTTAAACCTCGCTTCTCACCACTGCAAAAACGGAGGCAGCACCCACCTCTTCAGCCTCGAGATGCACAGAGAAGCCCTGCTGAAGCGCCTCCTTTCCTGTGAAGGAGAAATCGATGCCCAGAAATGGCGCAGCCTCAATTTTTCCAATCGTGACTTCGAAAACTGCATGACCGCCGTCGGCGAAATTGCCGAATGGAACCTCCACATCCACGAAAGAACCCGTACCGTCTCGGATATTCGCGCAACGATTAGACAATCCATCCGCATGCATGGCGATAAACCTCTCATTATTATCGACTACCTGCAGCTGTTATCCGCAAGCGGCCGCTTCGAACGCCGCGACCTCGAAGTCGGCGCCATCACCCGCGAACTAAAACTGCTGGCGCTTGAGCTCGATATCCCCATCGTTTTACTCTCCCAGCTTTCCCGTGGCGTAGAGCAGCGTAAAGACAAACGTCCGCTGATGTCCGACTTGCGCGAGTCCGGCAATATTGAGCAGGACGCGGACGTGATCAGTTTTTTGTACCGCGACGATTACTATAAGCGGGATGGGGGAGAGAATTATGAAGTGGAATTGATTATTGGAAAGCAGCGAAATGGTCCGGTGGGGACGGTGAAGCTTGGGTTTGAGAAGGAGTATGGAAGGTTTGTTAGTCTAGGAAGTGTTAGATAAGGGTAATTAAAAAGAAGATTAAAAATTCCCAGCAAGGGACTTATTTTCTTTGAAAGGATGGCTAAAAATTTTGAGGAGAGAAAAAATATAAAGCATTACCCACAGGAGGTCTATTATGACGAAGGAAAATATAGAAAGTTATTCTCAAATGAATGATTTATTGGATTTTATTTTAAAAGAATTAGAAAAATCTAAGATTCCTAAAGGAACGAAAGCGAAAATAAAAGCAGAAATCATGGAATTGAAAAGCTTTTTACTAGATGCCCGGCCGGCAAGGATCGCTATTGTAGGTAGGAGAGGGGCAGGAAAATCAAGCTTAATTAATGCCATCTTTGGAGAAGAAAGAGCTGCCGTTGGCGACGTTAAACCGGAAACGGCCAAAGGGAAGTGGCATTCTTACACCTCAGATTCAGGAACATTAGAAATTTTAGATACCAGAGGATTAGGGGAAGGAGAAGCGTCCAGTCAGGATCACAGTGAACATACACCACTTGAAGAGCTGCAAAACTCCATTAAAGATAAATGTCCTGATGCTATTCTTTTCTTAACAAAAGCGAAAGAAGTGAGTTCGAGAATCGATGAAGATACACAAGAACTCTTAGCATTAAAAAATAGTATTAAGGATATTCATGAATACAACATTCCTATTATTGGAGTCGTGACTCAAGTTGATGAGTTATCACCCAAGTCTGTAGACCAACCTCCATTTAATAATGACGTGAAACAAAATAATATAAACGAAGCGATCACCGTACTTTCCACTAAATTAGAAGAAGCGGTTTCTACTCCTGTCAATGTCATACCCGTTTGCAGTTATTTTGAGATGGAAGAAAATCAAATCGTCTATGATATTCGCTGGAATATTGATGAGTTACTGAACTACCTCATCGAACAACTGCCAAACGAAGCCCAGGTGGTACTTGCCAAGTTAGCGAAGGTAAAAGCCGTCCAAAAAAAGTTATCAAGGAAAATAGGTAAACTAGTATCCAGCATGACGAGCGCGGTCGGTGCAAATCCAATCCCTATCGCAGATTTGCCGATCATTACAGGCTTACAGATGGCCATGATTAGTTCAATCGCCATTATCAGCGGAAGAAAACTAAAGAAGAAACAACTGATGGAGTTTCTAGGCGCATTAGGAGTTAATCTAGCTTCAGGCTTTGCCTTAAGGCAAGCAGCCCGAAAATTGGTGAAATTAATCCCTGGGGGAGGGAGCGTGATTTCTGGCGGGATTGCTTTTGCCGGAACTTACGCTTTAAGTGAAGCGGCTATTGCCTACTTTATTGATGAGAGTCCCCTAGAGAGTGTGAAAAGTATTTATAATGATACGTTTAAACGGAAGAGGAAGGAAACGGATGAAGAATAATTGTAGACTTAGTCTAGTTTCCTGAACCAGAGCTGAGGGGCGAAATTTTAACTTTTCGTCCTAGTCTTTTCCTCCTACATGCTGCATAACTTTTTTTATGGCATTACGAAAAAAGCGCATGTGTTCAAGCATAAAGGGGGCCCGGTGGATGAAATTCCTGAAGACAAAAAGAACGTATTACATCTTAGGGGGAATTGCAGGAAGTATTGCCGTTTTCTTTCTCTTTTTCTGGATAGGACATTCCAGTGCAACGGTCGTATTAAATGAAGAAAAAGCCGGTTATGAAGACCTTATCCAAAAGCTTGAACAGAAAAGCGGCGAGCTTAAAGACACAGAAGCCCACTTAAAGGAAGAAAAGCTGAACCTTTCTTATGTTATGGAAGAGTTAGATGAAGAAAAAGACAAACTGCAAGATAAGCGGGAAGAAGTGAAAGAAGCTCTTGCAGTTGTAGATGCGAAAGAGGACACACAGAAAGAACTGGACGCTCTCAAAAAGAAAGTAAAAGGAGCGAAGGAAGAAAAAGAAGCGCTGGATAAGGAAATTAAGGGGAAACAGGGTGAAATTGAATCACTGGAAGCTGCCATTAAGGAGAAAAAGGAAGAGCCTTTGGAATTCCCGGCTGGTCAGTTTTTTGTCGGTCATGATTTGCAAGGCGGCCGCTACAAAGCTGTTCCCATTGGAGAAGGCAGCAATTTTTTCGTGTATAACAGCGATGGCTATGCGGACGTAAATACGATTCTTAGCAATAGAAGCGACTTTGGAGTACCTGAGTATGTATTTGTGTGCGGGGAAGGGGATATCATTCAGTCGGAGGCTCCTTTTCGGTTAATTCCGGTGGAGTGAATTTTTTTGGAGAGCAAAGAAAACCTTGCTCTCTCTTTTTTATGTTGAAATATCTACATTATTGAAAATATGGCAAAAAACAGTAGACGAATTAAGTTTGGTATGAGAGAGTCGGGGCAAAGTCAATTTAAGGAGGAAGCCTATGAATCATAGTGTAATAGAGCCGGAGAACTGGATGTCTTTTCTTTTGGTACTTGTCATTAGCTTCTTTATTATCATAGGGAGTACCTACTTATTAAGGCGGAAGCTCGGAGCAGATGCGGGTCGCTTTTTTGCAAAACCTGTGAATGAAGTGCATAAGAAATGGGACTGGGCTCTTCGTATTTTATATATCATTATGATCATCGTCACAGGTTTTATAGGTTATCCTGACCCTATCTATTTTTTATGGGTGGTTATTGTTTATCTCATCAGTGAAAGCCTGCTTCAAGCTCTAATGGAGTGGAAATATGCGGAAAATCGAATGAATTACAAAATGACGCTAATAGAATTGGTGCTTTATCTTATTCTTTTATTAGGAGTAGTTATTTATTTGAGTTTCCAAGGTCTATTGTGATTGGTATTCCTACGGCCATGGATTTTTACAATTGAATACAGGAGATATGAATGATAGAAGGCATAAAGACTAGTATTTTTTCCTTACATATAGTAATTAAATGGAGAGAAATGTATAATGAAAAATTAGAGGAAGGAGGGAAAAATTTGAAAAAGAAATGGTGGATCATTCCATCCATTATCATTGGCGTACTTATGATAGGTGTGGGGATTTTTGCACTTAATCATTACAACCATGCCAAAACGACGGTCAATGACGAGATGAGTGAAGATATCACTTCAATAGACACCGTAATCGGTGAGAAAAAATTAAAGAACCAGGAATCTTTATCAATTCTACTTATGGGTGATGATGCCCGTGCTGATGAAGCCGGAAGATCTGATGCCTTAATGGTATTAACGCTTGATCCTGCCAATGATCGCAGTCAGCTGATCAGTATTCCGCGTGATACTCGTACCGAGATGGTGGGAGACAGTCCGCAGGCGGGAAAGATGGATAAGATTAACCATGCGTACGCCTTTGGAGGAACAGATATGGCGGTACAGACGGTACAAAATCTGCTTGATATCAACCTTGATTATTATGTGCGTATGAATATGGAAGGCATGCAGGATATGGTGGATGCGTTAGATGGGATTACGGTTCAGAATGACCTTGATTGGAAGGATAAAGGCTTCCATTACCACCAAGGCGAGCTCGCACTGGATGGCGCTCAGACGATGGGATTTGTCCGTATGAGGTATGAAGATCCAAATGGAGACTTCGGACGTACAGAAAGACAGCGAAAAGTGATCAAAGGAATTGTTGATAAAGGAGCTTCTGCTGGTTCTGTAACGAGAATTGGAGACATCCTTGATGTGCTCGGCAGCAATGTGAAAACGAATATGGATTTTAACACAATGCAAAAAATGTTCACGGACTACAGAGATACGAGAAAGTCGATGGATTCCTACCAATTACAAGGAACAGGGACGAAAATCGACGGCATTTATTACATGGAAGTCAGCGATGAAGAAGTCAATAAAGTGAATGATATGATTCAGGAATATCATTCTTAACTAGACGGAGGTCACCTCCCTGCTGTGGAGGTCATTATTTAATACTCGATGTTGACGATTCGTCAACAATAGAGGGTGGATAAAAAATAAAAGTGTATTGAGGGATAAGTATATGTCGAATACAATGACAGAGCATGAAACTACTTTGACAATGATACGTTTACTTTCCAAAAGGGAGAAACAGCACTTCCAGAACCTGGTTGATGAACTGCAGCCGTATGATCTGGCTTATCACTATGTATCGCTTCCTGAAGATTTGCAGGACCCATTCCGCCTATATTTACGGGAAGATCAAGCAGCGGCACTGATGAGAGAATTGGATCAAGACGAACAGCTGCATTTTATCCAAAACCTCGGGCTGGAGAAATCGTCGGCTGTCCTTAACTTAATGGAAAATGATGATGTTGCTTCCTTATTGGATAATCTTGAAGTAGATGAGCTCGAAAACATTTTATCTAAAATGAATAATGAGGAATCCGAAGCTGTTCAGCATTTGATGAATTATCCTCCTGAAACCGCTGGAAGAATTATGAACAACCGCTATGTTTGGATTCCTGAAACCTATACCGTTCGTGAGGCGGTGGATAAGCTTAAAGATTTTGCCAATCTGGCCGAATACTTAAATTATTTATACGTTATAGATGAAGAGAAGAGGCTCGCGGGTGTCGTATCCTACCGTGATCTTCTTTTAAGGGAAATGTCTGACAAGATCGAAGACATCATGAACAAACGAGTCATCACAACCGATGTCCTCACAGACCAGGAAGAAGTCGCTCAAATGATCAGAAAGTATGACTTCGTTTCCCTGCCTGTTGTTGAAAATAACCAGAAGCTCGTCGGAATCATTACGGTAGATGACATCCTTGAAGTCATGCACAGGGAAGCGAACGAAGATATTGAAAAACTGTCCGCTTCCGGTAAGGCGATCGATTTTAAAACGAAGCCGCACATTGCAGCAGCTCGACGGCTTCCCTGGCTTGTGCTGCTGTTGTTTATCGGACTGATTTCCGGAAGCATCATCAGCCGATTTGAAGAAACACTAGAATCCGTCGTAGCTCTCGCCTTTTTCATGCCAATGATCGCAGGTATGACAGGAAATACCGGCACACAATCACTCGCCGTCGTTGTGCGTGGCCTGATTAATGAAGAAGTCGATCTCAAACAGGCGCTCCAGCTGATTCTCCGTGAGCTATGGGTAGGAATCATGATTGGAGTCATCTGCGGCATCCTTATCTCTCTCATTGCTTATATATGGAGAGACAATATCATGCTAGGATTTGTCGTAGGCACCTCCCTTTGTATAACACTCATCATCGGAACAATTGCTGGGACAGTCATTCCTCTAATTCTGGATAAATTAAAAGTGGACCCGGCCGTGGCTTCAGGGCCGCTTATTACGACATTAAATGATATTATTTCTTTGTTTATTTATTTTGGACTGGCAAGTGTGTTTATTTCTAGATTAATGTGATGAATTTTAACCCGGATAACTCGGCGCTGAGGAGGTGTCAATGTTATCCGGGTTTATGTTGGTTTATAAGCAAAACGCTACTTTTAGATAGCCGCTTTAAAAATTATTCAATTATAGGACAGAATAATGGAAAACACGTTTTCAAAATATAATAGCCAGTTTTGTGTTCTAGAAGAGAACGAGGAGGAAGATTGTTATCTTATTATGGAGAAGAGACTTTAGAATGAAGTCTCTTTTATTGTACCTGTTCTCAATTAAAAAAATTAAGTTGACTTGGAAGTATATAGAGAATACACTATAAACACATATTCAAACAATCGTTAGAATGAAGGTGGAAAAATGAGTGAAAAGGTAATGAAGAAAGCACCTAAAGAGACTTGTGATAGCTTTTGTTACGATGAAGCACTTGTTCAACGAGTACAGCCGAAAATCGAGAAAGTGGAAGGTGTGGAGCTGATTTTTAAAGCATTATCCGATGCAACACGCATGAAAATTGCGTATGCTTTAACACTAGAGAAGGAACTATGTGTTTGTGATGTAGCTAATATTATTGGTTCAACCACGGCAACGGCTTCTCATCATTTAAGGTTATTACGCAATATGAAGTTAGCAAAATATCGCAAAGAAGGAAAACTCGTGTTTTATTCCTTGGCTGACGATCATGTTCATCAGTTAGTTTCCATTGCTTTATTACACTCTAAAGAAGGATGACTGCAATAGATAGGGGGCCTACCGATGAGTCGTATAGAAAAGGAAGTACAATCAAGTTGTTGCTCTAGTCATACGGAACAGAAATCCAATGAAACCCAAGAAAATAGTTCCTGCTGCTCTGAAAAAGGAAGGCAAGAAGTTTCTAATTCTTCTACATGTTGCGGAAATGATACAAACGAGAAAGAGGATTCAGCTATTTCCACATGCAGTGGAAATGATACAAACACCAAACAAGTACCTACAGAAAGCCCTTCCTCTTGTTGCAGTACGGGAGAAAGTAAAAATAAACCAATGGAAGCAGTGACTAGTCAGCCAGAAGGGCAAAAAACCGTCGAGTATAAGATTTATGGAATGGATTGTCCTTCATGTGCAGCAACTATTGAGAAGGGGTTACAAAAGACCAAAGGAATCCAATCGGTACGAGTTAATTATGGCACTGGGAAAATGACTGTGGGTGCAGACGACCGATCTGTACACGATGAAATACCTAAGCAGGTTCGCAAATTAGGCTTTGAAGCTGAGCCTTTGGACCAAAACAGTAATATACAAACGTATAAAATCGAGGGTATGGATTGTGGTTCCTGTGCAATGACGATTGAAAAGCATTTAAGTAAAAATCCGCATGTGCAAGAGGTTCAGGTTAATTTTTCGACAGGAAAAATGCAAATTGACCATACGACAAATCAAAATGAAATTATTAAAGAGGTCCAAAGAGCTGGATTTGATGCTTCCTTAGATTCAATCAGTAACCAGAGGAAAGGGACTTCTGATAAAAAGAAAAATGGAATCTCAACCACCACTATATCCGGTATATTCCTGGCTCTTGGTTTTATGGGCTCTTTTACCAGCGTAACGCCTGGGTTAATTACGATATTATATGCTGTATCTATCCTGGTTGGAGGATATAAGCCTGCGAAAAGCGCCTTTTACGCCATTAAAAGTGGTTCCTTAGATATGAATGTTCTCATGGCCTCTGCAGCTATTGGGGCCGCCCTCATTGGAGAATGGTTTGAAGGGGCAACCGTCGTATGGCTATTCGCCTTAGGGAATACTTTACAAAACAGCTCGATTGAGCGTACGAGAGAATCGATTCGAAGTCTCATTAATCTGACTCCATCAGAAGCCACGGTTAAGTCTGGGGATCAACTTGTTCGAAAACCAGTAGAAGAGGTAGGAGGCCATGATATTATGGTCATCAAACCTGGAGAGAAAATTCCTCTGGATGGAGAAGTTCTAACAGGTTCATCCAGTATCAACCAGGCTCCCATCACCGGAGAATCCTTACCCGTAGATAAACAGCAAGGCGATACGGTATATGCAGGTACAGTCAATGAAAGTGGATCTTTAGAAGTTAAGGTAACAAAATCAGTAGAAGATACAACGATTGCGAAAATCATTCACCTTGTGGAAGAAGCTCAGGAGAAAAAAGCCCCGACCCAAGCATTTGTGGATCGTTTTGCAAATGTCTACACTCCTATTGTCTTTACTCTTGCTCTACTGATCATGGTAGTTCCGCCTTTATTTGGGTTCGGTTCGTGGGGAGAATGGGTGTATAAGGGCCTTGCGCTATTGGTAGTGGCTTGTCCGTGTGCACTGGTTATTTCTACACCAGTGGCCATTGTATCTGCGATTGGAAATGCAGCTAGAAATGGGGTCCTTATCAAAGGGGGAACATTCTTAGAAAAGGCTGGAGCTATTCAAGCGATTGCTTTTGATAAGACAGGGACACTTACAGAAGGTAAACCAAAAGTAACAGAAGTCATTTCCCTTCAAAACAATCGAGAAGAGTTGGTTGGAATCACCCGAACCATTGAAGAACATTCCACTCACCCCATCGCTCAAGCCATCACCAGTTATGCTGTAGAGCGAAATATTGGTATGAAACAAGGGGAAGACTTCAAAGCCATTGCCGGTAAAGGAGCGCAGGCTACAATTAACGGTGTGGAATACTTTGCGGGAAATCCTAAGCTCTTCAAGGATATGGAAGTTCCTCTTCAAGATATAGAAGAACGCATCGAATCATTGCAAAGCCACGGAAACACGCTTGTAGTGGTAGGTACTCGGACTGAGATTCTGGGTCTCATTGCCGTGGCGGACACCATTCGTGACATTACGGTCCAATCCATTCAAAAGCTCAAGCAAGTTGGGATGGGTGAAATGATCATGTTGACAGGTGACAACGAAGGGACAGCGAAAAAAATTGCGGGCGAGACAGGTGTCGATCGCTACTTTGCTGAGTTATTGCCTGAAGATAAAGTGACCGCCGTTAAGAAATTACAGGATGAAGGAAAGAGCGTTGCCATGGTAGGGGATGGAATTAATGATGCTCCAGCCCTTGCGACTGCTGACCTTGGTATTGCCATGGGTGGTGCGGGAACAGATACAGCCATGGAAACTGCCGACATTGTTCTAATGGCCGATAACTTGGAAAAACTCCCGCATACGATTAGTTTGAGTCGTAGAGCCATGAAAATTATTAAACAGAACGTTTGGTTTTCGTTACTAACGAAACTGGCAGCGCTGCTCTTAATATTCCCAGGCTTTCTAACCTTATGGATGGCCGTGTTAAGTGACACCGGGGCTGCTCTAATAGTTATTCTTAACAGTATGAGATTGTTAAGGAAGTAATCAGCAAAGAAAGATACCCCTCTTTGAAGAGGTGGTATCTTTCTTTATCATTAATCAAAATAATTTAGTTAGAGGTGTGTAATGTTTCAGACAATAGTTACAAAAGAGGATCTTAAGAATTTAATGGGTGTGTACTTATGAGTGTTTCAAGCCAAGGAAGGTAAAAGCTTACGATTATATTGAAGACAACTTAAATGGTCGGAGAGGATCTTAGAGGGACACTTATGATTGCAGCAAATTAAAAACATAGCGACTTGTGAACGTTTGAATTCTTTTTGGAAATTGAAGGATGGAAGGAACATGAGATCCTTCTGGTAATCTACTGTATCAAGAGATTTGAGGATATATTCTTTTTCTGCAGCATAACTGTTGACGAGTATCGAGGCATACAGTAAGATAAGTTTACAGTTTATGAGGATAGACTGCGCTCAAGAAGAGCTTATAATTACTCCAAAGGGGAGTAGCTTACAGTTATGTCGACAATACGTGGTCTCTTGGCCACCGGCTAAACTGGCAACTTAATGTTGTTTGCGAGACCTTTGCCATTTCAGGTAAAGGGATGAAAATAAACATGTTGAAAGACCTTTACCTGTTATCGGTAAAGGTCTTTTTTTAAAATCTATCATAGGAGGAAGATTAATCTTCAAGATGTAGACAAAAAGTTTAGTTAAAAAAAGGTAAGGGCATAACATTATATAAATGCTTTATTTAAATATTTTAGGAGGGCAATTAAACTGAAAAAAATGTTGTTAGATTTTTTAAGAATAGGGCGGCCGAAAATCGATCTCATTCTTGATTCCCAGAACCCAACAGGAGTTAAAGGGACGTTTTCTCTTTATGGTGGCTGGACAGAACACCGCATTCAGCGCCTTGAATGTGATCTCATTAAAGTTTCCAGAGGAGGAAAATTAGAGTTTGTAGCTCCCGTGGTTACCAGACTGATGGCGCAAAGAATTCAACCCAAGGAATATATTGAGGTCCCTTTCAACTACCAGCTGCCAACAGAACTTCCGCCTCTGCAAAAAGGGGAAGTTTATAAACTTCAAACAAGACTCATTGTAGATAAAAATATGAAATGCACAGATACAGATGAATTGGCTGCTGTTCATCCACTTTTTTAATTAGGAAAAGGCTTAATTTAATTGGAGATGAATCCCTTTTTGTTTTGCTACTGTTCTTATGAGAAATATCCTATTATTCGCAGGCCTATGTATGGATAAGTGCAGGGGACAAAGTCAGAGTTTAGAAATATGCTTAAGGTAATATTTTAAAGGAAGATATTACCATTCATAGATAAAAGCTTTTCTTTAGACAAGGTCAAAGAAGCGTAAGTATATTTTGGAAGGAAATTAGGAGCAAATCTTAAACAAAAGGATTTGCTCCTTTTCCTTTTGTTTACAGGGAGAAGCGGAGAAGAAGTCAATTCGAGATAACTTCAGTAACTAACAATAAGTGTAAAAAGCATTCCTATATATTGAATGAATCAACTTAAAATTAACATAAGAAGTAAAGTTCCAATGCCTAAAGTTCATACTCCATTAAATTGATTTTCTGAAAAATGATTTCCTTTTATAATCCAACGGGACCTGAGATTAATCCGATAGTCATGAATATTGCTCCCAAGAACACCACTTAAAGTCACCTTTTCTTAAACGTAAATATACCTCGAAAAGAATAGAACAAGAGAACAAATAGAGTTCAGAGTCTCATAAATTGAAAAAAGCTTTTCAAAGAATATTTCTTATGTTAAGTTATCAAATAGTTAATTAAATTAATTTATAAATGGTTGTAAGCGACTTCAATTTTTTGAATCATGGCAAAACAAAACCGTAAGAGTACATAAGGTTTAGGCATCATTCGTTTTCCAGGTGAGCCCCAAGGTTTCTATAGGAGAAGAAAGTTTACATTCCAGTTAAGAAGGAGAGAGAATATATGAATCTATTTGCGATCGTGTCTTTTTTATTTTTTACTTGTTTAGTTGCTTTAATCTCGTATTATGTTACGAGAAAAGAAGACTTAAATTCGCAGGATGGTTATTTCTTAGGTGGAAGAAGCTTAGGGGCATGGACGATTGCAGGGTCTTTAATGCTAACCAACTTGTCAACAGAACAATTAATTGGATTAAACGCCCAAGGTTATTCGGACACCATTGCTGTCATGGGGTGGGAAGTAGGCTCTGCGATTGCTTTAGTCATTGTGGCCTTTTACCTTTTACCAAGATACTTAAAAGGTGGAATCACAACTATTCCTGACTTTCTGGAAGATCGTTATGATTTTGGCACAAAGCAAATTGTAACCATTTTATTTTTATTTGGTTATGTATTTAATCTGTTACCACCAATTTTATATTCTGGAGCCGTTGCCATTAATGGATTATTCAACATCCCGGAAACTCTAGGCATAGGCAGACTTCCAGCTTTATATCTAACGGTATTAACGATAGGGATTGTTGGCTCTATTTACGCCATTTTCGGTGGTTTGAAAGCGGTTGCCGTTTCGGATTCGATTAATGGTGTTGGGCTTTTAATTGGCGGCTTGATGATTCCGATTATTGGTTTATTCGTGCTTGGTGATGGGTCGATTAGTGCTGGCTTCTCCACGATCCTGCAAGATTCACCGGAGAAGATGAATTCCATTGGTGATTCTGAAAGCCCTGTGCCATTTAGCACAATGTTTACAGGGATGCTGCTTGTTAATCTGTTTTATTGGGGTACGGCCCAGCATATTATGCAGCGTGCGATTTCAGCAAAAAGCTTGAAAGAAGGGCAAAAAGGAGTGTTGATTGCTGCCTTCTTAAAGTTGCTGGGTCCGGTTTTTCTTATTTTACCTGGAATTATCGCTTTCAATATGTTTGGTCCTGATTTAGAACCAACAGATGCTTATCCAAGACTTGTTCATGAGATCTTGCCAACGCCTTTCGTAGGATTTTTTGCCGCTGTATTATTTGGTGCTATTCTTTCTTCCTTTAACTCAGCATTAAACTCATCCGTAACATTAATCGCTTTAAATATATACAAGCCCTATATAAATCCTAAGGCAACAGATAAAGAAGTGGTTCGTAAAGGTAAATATTTCGGTACGGCCATTGCTTTATTCGCTATCTGTATTGCTCCATTAATCGATTTGGTACCCCAAGGTTTTTTCCAATACCTGCAGATGGTCAATGGATTTTATAACGTGCCGATCTTAACGATTATGATTGTTGGTTATTTAACAAAACGAGTGCCAGCTATTGCAGCGAAAGTATCACTGTTTGTCTTTATCTCTACTTACGCAGCAACTCAACTCGTATGGGATACGGGGGTGCATTTCCTTCATATCCTAGCTATTCTATTCGTCATATGTTCAACACTTATGTTATTAATAGGAAAACTTTATCCAAGAAATGAAGATTTCTATCTGGAAGAAAAATCAAAAGTAGATATGCAGCCATGGAAGCTCGTATATCCAGTTGGAATTGCAGCAACCGTCGCCATGATTATTATCTATACACTCCTATCACCGGTAGGAATTTTATAAGGACATTACTATAAAAGCGGGAGGTTTAAAAATGAGCTATTTTGGAGTCGATTATTATCCAGAGCATTGGTCTGCCAGTCAAATGGAAGAAGATCTCAGCGGTATTAAAAATCTAGGAGCGAATATGATTCGTATTGGCGAATTCGCTTGGCATCTCATGGAACCGAAAGAAGGAGAATTTGATTTCTCATTTTTCGATACCGTGATTGAACGGGCGAAAGCCTATCATCTTAAGGTTATGTTTGGGACGCCTACCGCAACCTTTCCTGCCTGGCTGGCTAAAAAGTATCCGTCTATTCTATCAGAAGATGAGTATGGGACTTTAAGAGAGTTTGGCGGGAGACGTCAATATTGCTTCAATTCAGATGTCTATCGTCAATACAGTGCTCGTATTACTCGTGAGTTAGTGAAGCATTATGCAAATGAAGAAGCGATTGTCGTATGGCAAGTCGATAATGAGTTTGGGCATGAAGGCAGTGACGACTGTTACTGCGGGCCATGCAGAGAAGCATTCCAAACATTTTTAAGAGGAAAATATAACGATATTCAAGAACTTAATGAACGATGGGGGACGATTTTCTGGGGGCAAAGCTACAACGACTTTAACGAAATCCCTGCTCCTGCACCCACGATTACCACACATAACCCTAGTTTGAAGTTAGATTGGGCGCGTTTTCGTTCGTATTCACTCAACAGCTTTGCACATGAGATGACGGAAATTGTCCGCGAGGAAAAAGGGGCTCATCAAGAAATAACGACAAATACAACGGGAGACTTTTTTAATAAGTGGTTTGATCATGAGGAAAATTTACAGCCGATGGACTTTGTGTCCTATGATAACTACCCTGTATGGGGAGGGCTAGAGCAGCCGATTCCTCCAGCAGAAATAGCGATGGCCCTTGACTTTAATAGAGGATTAAAAGATCAAAATTTCTGGATTGTAGAGGAATTAATTGGCGCACAAGGCCATGATGTCATCGGCTATCTTCCTCGACCAAACCAAGCAAAACTATGGTCTTATCAGGCATTTGCCCATGGCTGTTCGAATATGCTTTATTTTCGCTGGCGCGGGATGACGAGAGGGGCGGAGCAATTCTGCTATGGCGTGGTAGACCATGACAACCAATATGGCCGTAAGTATCGTGAAGCACAGGAAGTTTTTCAAACGATGAGCAATTTCGAGCCATTATTAGAAGCACCAATTGAAGCGGATGTTGCCGTCCTTTATGATTACGATAATATTTGGGCGTGGCGTTCTCAAATCCAAACTAAAGATTTTGATTTTAAACAAGAGTTCATGCGTCTCTATCAGCCTTTCTATGATGTAAATACAAAACTTGATGTCATACCTGCAGATCGCGATTTCTCAAAATATAAAGTGGTAGTAGTTCCAGCCATGCAAGTGTTAGATGAAGATTTAGCCAACCGTTTAAAAGAATTTGCAAAAGCGGGTGGAACCGTAATCTTCTCATTCCGAGCGGGCTTAAAGGATAAGGATAATACCATTTACTTCGGTCAGCCTTTACCAGGCCCGGTTGCAGATCTGGCGGGAATACGAGTGGAAGAAATCGAGTCGTTAACAGCAGAACACCGTCTCTCTGTAAAAGGAGAACATGAGCTGGCTGAAGAAGAAAGTCATATGGCTATATGGCGAGATCTTATCGTTCCCGAGGGTGCGGAAGTCCTCTATCGATATAGTGACTATTTTTATAAAGAATATGCTGCCGTTACAAGAAACTCATATGGACGCGGAGAAGCTTATTATATCGGAGGAGGATTAGACGTAGAAGGCCTTCGAAAGATCGTGAAGAATATTGTGACTAAACATCATATAGGATTTGAAGAGTCAACGCGAGGCGTAGAAGTCTATAGTAGAAAAGTAAAGGGAGAAGAGTACCAATTTATTATGAACCATACAGATGAAGAAGTTTCATATGATGGTATAGTACTTTTTCCATATGAAACTCTTTTAGTAGAAGTTAAGTAACAGAATAAAATGTTCATCTTTATAAAAAGGCGATTATTAAATATAATTGCCTTTTTTCTTTATTCAGTAAGAAATTATTGAACCAAGAGCCGATAGTTAAGGATTTACAGCTTAATGAAGGAAGTGGGGCTTTAATTTCAGGAGATTTATGGACCAACTTAAGGAGAGCATACCTGCATGGCCAGGTCAGCCATGTTTTCTTATAATAAGAGGGAAAGGGAATGTTTACGAGGCGGGCAATGTAGGAAGTAGGAGAAGGGTTTCATGAATGCTTTTTAAAAAATCGTTTTTTGTTATAACCATGTAGTGTGAAACGATGAGAAGATAATGAATTCACATCAAAAAGCTGCGGCGATTTTACAACCATTGCAGCTTAATAACGTAAAACACTATCATTGCTAAGGATCATATCCCCAAAAGGTTCTGGAATTTTCCAGACTATCATTAACTTTAACTGAAGATTTTTATTTGCTGTTCAGTAATCCCTTTAATTAATTTCAGTTCACTAATCAAAATTTCATGTGCACTATCGAACATTCTCTTTTCGCTTGTGTTCAGCGCTTTGTCTTTCCTCATACGTTTTAAATCACGTACAACTTCAGCACTTTCTTGTATATTACCTGTTTTTATTTTTTCCGTGTTCACTTTAAATCTTTGTTTCCACGGCAGTGCTCTGTCTGTTTCTTCATTCTGAAAAATGTGGATGATGTGTTTTAACGCCTTTATGTCAGTAATTGGACGTATACTTGAACTCAATATTTTCCCTGTAGGAATCATCACTTGCATATTACTTATTACCATTTTTATGACATAATACTCTTGTTTTTTTCCTGAGATTTCCTTTTCTTCTATGGTTTGAATGATTCCTACTCCGTGCATTGGATATATAATGTTATCGCCAATTAGAAACAAAAAATCCACCTCCGTATGTGTCTACCTCCTTAAGCTTAACACATATAAAGATTTTTATAAACTTTTAATAATAACATAATGAAATAATAACAATCAACTATTTTTTATTAAGGAATAAAAGACGATCATTTCTTTTTCGTGGAATTTTTAGAGTTATTTAGAAGATTTACAAACAAAGTGAGATATCGATGAAAAACGAACGTATGTTTTCAACCTAAAGTAGGAACCATTTTCATACCTTCCCCTGATCCTTAATTTTTCCAGTTAGAGTAATCTAAAGTTAACCTAAATGCTCAATTGAAAATCATCAATTGAGGACGAATCGTACATTGGAGGAGTTAAGGATGAGAATTAACTTTTTGATATTTGTGATATCATTTGAAAAAAAACTACCTGAAGAAATAGATCGCTCTGCTGAGCGTGCCCGATTAATCAGTGATCGCATTAACGAAGTAAAATCGAAATACAATCAATTGTAAGGAAAACACGGGGCTGCTGATTTATTTGATCAAGGTATGCTGTTATGGTATTACGGCATAAATGATGCCTCATTAATAAATCAAAGACGTCAATCCGTATATATAGGATGTACACTTAAAGTCTACCAGCAATGTACCAAAGCAAAAAAAATAAACGTGAAATGTTTGATTATAAATGAGGTGTGAAATGAAGTGCAGACTTATGGAAATAGAGATGACTTAAAGACACTTAAAGTAATTGCGGAGACATTAAATAGATCGAACGATCTCCATGAAATGCTAGATACTGTTTTACAGAAACTGCTTGATTTAACAGAGTTAGAGGCTGGCTGGATTTTTTTAAGCGATAAGAAGTCCCACTTCACACTGGTGGCTGACTATGGCCTTCCGCCAGCTTTAACCAGGGATAATAAAATGCCTATGTGTCAGGGAGACTGCTATTGTCTAAATAGTTATTGGAATAGAAAATTAGATGGGCCGATTAATATCATCGAATGCAGGAGGTTGAATCGAGCGATTAAGTTCGAGTTGGGGGATACGAATGGAATTTCTCATCATGCGACTATCCCCCTATCCGCTGGAGGAGAAAGTTTTGGACTTTTAAATGTAGCTTCTCCAAATAAAGAGATTTTCACTGAAGACGAGCTCACATTGCTCCAATCCTTAGCCTTTCAAATAGGTACAGCTGTAAAGCGCACCCGTCTTTATCAGGAACAACAAAAGCGTGCAGATCATTACATAAAATTAAACGAAGTAGTTCGTACTCTATGGGGAGCTTTAGATATTGATCAGCTCTCAGAGCAGGTAAGCAAACAGGGAAAAACGTTTAACTGGTCAACCGTTGGATTTTTCACCATACATGGTGAGGAGATTCGCGCGAAGGCTTTACTTCCCGTTCAAGGGACACTGATGGATAAGGAACTTTTTCTTATTCAAGAGGCTATTGAAAAGGAAAAGCCGAGGATAGAGCGCAACACACAGACAAATTCTCCTGAAAGTATAGCCTTACCTGTGATGATTAAGGATGAAAAGATAGGGGCTTTATATTTTTCCGAGCCGTTGTCTTCTGATATAAGTGAGGTTGACCTAGAAATTTTACAAGCTTTAAACGTTCATATAGCTTTAATTTACGAAAGCCTGCGGCTGAAGGAAAAGTATCACGATTGGCTCATTTTTGAAGAAAGAAAGAGATTAGCAAGGGATTTACATGACTCAGTGAACCAGCAGCTTTTTTCATTATCTTTAACGGCTAGAGGAGCCAAAGAGGTTAGCCCTAAAGATGATCCTTACTTAATTGAACTGCTCGAAGAAATAATGGAAACATCTCAAAAATCTATGGAAGATATGAGATCACTCATATGGCAGCTGCGGCCCATAGGCTTGGAAGAAGGATTAATTTCTGCATTGAAAAAATATGCTTCCTCCTTAGGGTTAACTCTTTCCTTAGATTTAAGCAGTATACCAAATTGGTCGCAACGTTTTGAAGAAACCATATTTCGAATCAGCCAGGAAGCTATGAATAACGTTAAGAAACACGCAAATGTTCAAAGAATGGTCATTCAAATCAAAGAAAATGACCAGGGGATATGCGTTACTTTTCAGGATCAGGGAAGTGGGTTTCGTCAAGACAAGGTGAATCCTAACGTTTCCCTCGGCTTAATTAGTATGAAGGAAAGAATTAAAAATATAAATGGAGAACTTGATATTTATAGCAAACCAGGAGAAGGAACTAAGATTAAGATATGGGTCCCTAATGTGTAATAGGAAAGAGTGAGGTTAATGACGATTAAGGTATTACTGGTTGATGACCATCTCATTGTATTAAGAGGGTTGAAAATTTTCTTAAATACACAGAAGAGCATTGAAGTCGTAGGAGAAGCGAACAATGGAGCTGAAGCTCTGTCCATGGTGGAAGAAAAAAAGCCTGATGTGATTCTAATGGACCTGATGATGCCTGTGATGGATGGTGTGGAGGCAACTAAGGAAATTACAAAAAGGTTTCCTGAAATACGTGTTCTTGTTTTGACAAGCTATTCCGATCAAGATCATGTAATACCAGCTCTTCAAGCAGGGGCTGCAGGTTACCAGTTAAAGGACATTGACCCAGATAGGCTTGTAAACACGATTATTGCAGCCTATCAAGGTGAAAAACACCTCCATCCAATAGCCACACAGCATTTACTCTCTGGTATGCAAAGAGATCCACTCGAACATCCTCGCTTTAAACTTACGAAGCGTGAAAAAGATGTGCTTTATCAAATTACATTAGGTAAAAGTAATAAACGAATTTCTCAAGATCTATATATCTCAGAAAAAACGGTTAAAACTCATGTCAGCAATATTTTAAGTAAGCTTGAAGTTCTTGATCGCACTCAAGCAGCGATTTGGGCTATGAAAGAAGAAGTGTTTAAGGACTTGTAATAAAATCTGCTGACCGGGAAGTCAGAAGAAGCGCTTAATGAACACCGATTTTTTTTAAGAACTTATAAATCAAGTCATCCAGTTTAGGGGGCAGACCTGCAGCGAAAAGGTTTGCTCCTTTTACTTATTTTTAGTGGCGGGAAACCGAGATGATTAGCATTTTGAAACTATACTCCTTCTCTCTCGTACATAAGGTAAACGAAGGTATAAACATCTTTGAAAGGGGTTTTATGGTGAGTGGGGAAAAAGATGATAGAAAAAAAGACGAAGTATTTCAATATTTAATAGCATCAACTTCACTAATTTCTTGGCTATTTTACTTTTTATTTTATTCTCATCTTTATACTATAGAAGAAATTAAATCGGGAATAACTTTTATTAGTTTGGCTGCTCCTTTTTATGCACTATGTACATTTATTTATTACAAAAGACTTTATAAAGCCGAAATCGATACTAAAATTAAAAAAATCTCTTAGGTTGGCTAGCGAAGAACAAAAGGGGACAGACTGGCATGATTAAATCTGCTTGGCAGCTGTGTAGAAAAAGCCACTTCTTATCGATAGATGTACTATCAAAAATCAGCTGATGAGATGACGCCTTTTCAGTGATAAAAATTAAAGCATCTTCACTCTCGATTAAACTTTTAGGCGAATGTACAAGCCGTAATGAAACGGCTTCATACTCTATTAGAATAAGAGTAGATTCTCTTGAAAACTAAGGAGTGAAAATATGTGTACAAATTTTTCTATACCACGTAAATCAGGGGATGAGGCGCAGGTTTCCGCCCGGACGTACGACTGGTGCATAACTCTTCCTCAGACCCAGCCAGTTGTTAACTTCGTCCCCCGAGGCCAGTCATTTCCTGAAATTGATCTACCGGGTGAAATAAAGTGGAAAACCAAATATGGATTTATTGGAGCGGGAGACAAGAAAGAGGGATACCCGGTAGCTTACTATGATGGCTTAAACGAGGCAGGATTATCTGCTGCAGGCCTATGGCTATCTTGTTCAGAGTATCAAAAGCCCAGGAAGGGAAAATGTCATCTTTATAATGTAAATGTAGTGAGCTACGTATTAGGGAATTTTAAAACCATTCAAGAAGTGAAGGAGGGGCTATCTAAATTAAGAATTTTAAGCGTTGACGAGATCTATCCGATTATTTATTTCTTGGAGGTGAGAGTTTTTTGGGGTTCATTTTTTGTTGCAATTTCTTTGGGCCTTCGATGAATCCATTATTATTAGATGTTATATTAAAACAGAAAGATTTTAGATGAATCGATGAAGAGATCCGTTTGCAAGCTCTTAATGAAAAGAAAAATGTATCAGAGGTGGCCAAGGAAAAGCCACAAACTTCTTATTAGGGGTTCACGCTTATTCCACTAGGAAAAGAACCCACTGGGATGGTAGCAACGACAGTATTTGTATTTCCACTAATGACGGAAACATTGTCACTGTCAGAGTTTGCAACATAAATCCCATTCGTTAAAGGATTCACGCATATTCCAATAGGGCTATCTCCCACTGAGATGGAATCAATGACAGTATCTGTATTTCCATTAAGGACGGAAACATTGTCACTGTCAGAGTTTGCAACATAAATCCCATTTGTTAAAGGATTCACGTCTATTCCAATAGGGCCATCCCCCACTGATATGGAATCAATGACAGTATTTGTATTTCCATTAAGGACGAAAACATTGTCAGTGAAATAATCTGCTGTTACATAAATGCGGTTCGTGGTAGGATTTACGCCTACTTGGGAAAGACCATCATCCACAAATAATTCTCTGATGATGCTATTGGTAAATCCGTCGATGACGGATACAGTGTTACTGACTTCGTTTACTACATATATTCGATTATTAACGGAAATCGGGGTAGAAGGGCCAGCAGGTCCTGTGGCTCCGGGTGGTCCTGTTTCTCCCTTGGGACCAGTCGGTCCAATTGATCCCGTTGCTCCTGTGGGTCCTATGGTTCCGGTAATTCCTGTTGGTCCCGTCGCTCCTCGGGGTCCAGTTGGTCCTATAGCTTCCACCGTCAGTAAGGCCACATCATCCACATAGACGTTAGATCCTCCCGATCGAGGAAGTTTTTGAATCAATAAAACCCCGCTGGCTGTGCCGGCTGGTGCAGGAGAAGAAGTCCCATAAACTTCTAACCACTCTCCGACTGCCGAAAGTCTATCCCCCGGTATATTGATTGTTAACCCTGTGGCCAAGGGATTGAAATTTTCATTATAGTACGTCAAAGTGATTAATAGTTGAGGGCTGGGATTACCGTTGGTTCTTGCCAAGGAAGCAAGAAACTCAAAGTTTTCCCCTTCACTTACGGAAAAAACTTGATAAAGTATAGCTGTGCTACTTGGAGGGGATAAAAGGGCGCTAGAAGTGCCTGTATGACTTGAAGTTGAAGTGGCAGAGGCATTTAAAGTTATCCAAGGAGCAAGTATTCCTGTTTCAAATCCTCCATTACTGATTCGGTTAATAATGGTCATATTAGTCACCTCCTTTTCATCTTCTCTTATTTTATGCTTGGTTCCCTGTAAAGGAGTGGATGGTACCCCAGAAAGCTGAAAACCAGTAAGCTGGAAAAAGGTAACTTAAATTTTAGGTGAATCGATAGATGAGGAGAGCTGTCTACAATCTCTGAAAGGGAAAAAAGAAGGTATCAGAAGTTGAAAAGAGTTTGTAAAAGAAGTACTGTGGATTTCTTTATATTCTCTAAAATAAAAATACAAACGTAGGCGTTTATATTTGTAAAGAAAAGCAATAGTATGGGTGATAAAACTGTGAGTTACCAAATATATATCAACTTTCTTCCATTTAAGGGGGCGATTGTTCAATACGAGCAATCGCTTTTTCGCTAACAGGAATGAGACTCAGTTTCGAGATAATAGAATGTATGAAACTAAATTGAATCGATTTCGTATGGCTATTAGGAAGCTTTATTACATAAGCATAGCAAATTGAATTAATTAAACTGACGGCGCAGGATAGTTCAACAAGAGAGCAGCTTTTCGTTAAAAGGCAAGGTTGTCGAATAGGGGTGAGGTAGAGATGAAATTGGTAAGCAGGATTCAAGAAAAATACAGAAAAAGTAATAAGTTATTTTTAGCTTTAAAAGTTCTATTAAGCGCTTTTACAATTTTCTTTGCTGTTAGGGTTTTATTCCTATCTATTTCGGGATTAGTGAGTTCGGATACTTCAACTGATTTTCCGAATTTATTACTTTTTGGTATGCTTTTTTCTTTAGGATTATCTAATGCTGTCGAACTAGTTGAAAAGTTCGTTACCAAGAAAAAAGAATATTTTACACTATTACTTATAACTACATTCTTCCTTCTTGGTGTCTCCGTATTTGTGTTGTGGGTATGAAATCGCAACACAAAATTAAGTAAGTTTTTAAACAAACAGATGCGTCAGTTTGAGATATACTCGAGAATATCTCGAAATCAAGTCTTACAGTAAAGGGGGCGAATCTTGGATAAAAAGATTTGGAACCGTCGCTGGGGAAATAAAGAATAAAGCTTTGAAAAACGCCTGACCGTATTTTTGGACAGGCGTTTTAACTTATGCTTTTGTCTTATAAGATGTGATGTGATCCTGCAGCGTGTCGTCACTGCCGAACAAGAAGTGTTTCTCCATATTCGGGGAATAGGTGGAGTTTACAGCTGTACGGCCGACGGTTTCTGCCACTTCACGAAGCATAGCCGGAGAAGCTCCACAGCAGAGTCCCAAATAGTTTACACCAATACTGTGGGCTTCTTTGGCCCACTCAGCAAGCTCATACCTGTTCGTGTATAGCGGATCCAGGGACGTTGGGAACGTTGTTTCCGTTGGAAGTGTACAAGCACAGCTGCCGTCCGGCAGGTTGAAGAAGGTAGGGTGTTCTTCTGTTGTGCGGTAAGGAATGGGAAGGGCACCTACATAACCGTCCACCGTATTACGTATTTTCTCTATATATGGTTGCATCGTTGCTGGTCCGCGGAAGCAGTTCATCCCCACAACAAGAGCGCCTTTTTCTTTTAATAAGCGGCAGGCTTCTTCTACTTCGTAGCCATCTCGCAGAATATTTTCTCCCATCAGGCCAAATGTGATTACGGCAGGAAGCTCTTGTTTTTGGATTTCTTCGAGNCTTAAGAGCTGAGAAGGAGAGGAAAAAATGTTTCCGACATTAGAAACAGAAAGGTTGGTACTTAGAGAAATATCGAAGGATGATGCAGAAGGTATATTTGCTTGTTTTTCAAATGAAAATGTAACACGGTATTATGGACAAGATAATTTGGAAAATATAGAACAAGCAGAGGCATTTGTATATTTCTTTGCAAATAGTTACAAGGAGAAAAGAGGAATACGCTGGGGGATTGAGATAAAAGGAACTCAAGGGATAATCGGCACTATTGGATTCAATGCTTGGTCCCCTAAACATAAACGAGCAGAGATAGGTTATGCTTCTTTTGTTCGGGTAAAATAAATGTAAAATTGGGCTCGTGAAAAAAAGCTCTCCCCATAGTTTGAGCCAATTTTTGTATTTGTCTGCTATCCTTCTTCAAATGAAAGGTTGAAGTATCATAGATTTCCGCCCCTTTTATGAATGATACTGTTCATTTAACCTCGGAAAACAACCAGCACCTTGTATGAATAACAAGTGTTTTTGTATATTACCCTTTTTTTGTATGTTTCCCTAGGCTAGTTACAAACAATTGCTATGGCTTTTCTTCCCGATCTCCAGCATACTACCTTGATTCATTTTCTACCGGCTTCATTTAAAATCTAAGTTAATTCCAAACTAATTTCTCCACTTGTCGAACTTTTACTTTCATTTTAATATATAATCCATATTACCTTCAGAGTGTAAATGCAAACGCCCACTCTTAAATTGAGGCGGTAAGAAAAGATAAAAATTAGGAATATATCTCGAATTCAAGTCTTGCGTAAACGGGGGCTTTAATAAAAGAGGTGGGAGATTAGAAATGAGGACCTTATTAGAACTTTTGCGTGTAATACTTATTTTTGTCCTACTTGGTGGCTTAGGTGGGGCGATTATAGGAAACATTTATACAATCAATGAACCAACAGAAACTTATTCGTGGCTCGGTGCATTAGCAATATTAGTTTTATACTTTGTATTATATAGAAACAAATTACAATTTTTGGGTTGGTATAACGGAAAGGGAAGAAAGAAATTGCCTAAAACAGTTTCCGTTACACTTCTTTTTGCTTCTATATTACTAATTATAGCACCATTTATTATGGGCTCATTATTAAACTAACGGGGCGATTGTTCAATATGAGCAATCGCTTTTTTTCTAACGGGCAGGATTGTGGAAGACTCAGTTTCGAGATATTGATCTAAATTATTGGATGATTACCTTGTATCTTTTTTGCTGATTTTTTGAAGGTTTCTGGAGCAGTAATCCTGAAGTTATTCTATATAAAGGCAAGTTTGTAGGTTAACTTGAATACTAAACTTCAAAATACCATGGAGGTGTAGAATTGATAGTTAAGAGAATTGTTGCAAATATTGAAACGCAGGACACTTCCGAAGCAAAACACTTCTACGAGGAAATATTAGGACTTAATCAACTAATGGACCTTGATTTTATTGCAACCTATGGATCTAATGAGAAAATGACCACTCAAATCAGTTTTTTATCTGAGGGAGGATCTGGCACACCAGTACCTGATTTGTCAGTTGAAGTTGATAACCTAGACGAAGTGCTTACTCGTATAAAAGATAATGGAATTCCAATTGTCTATGGACCAACTACAGAACCGTGGGGAGTTCGGCGTTTTTATGTTAGAGATCCTTTCGGAAAATTAGTCAATATTTTAACTCATTTATAAATTAATCAGGCATATTTGAGATTTTACCCAATGAGGTTAAGGTATAAGTATTTGTGTTCTTTAATACAGAATAGGGGGCGATTGTTCAATACGAGCAATCGCTTTTTCGCTAACAGGAATGAGACTCAGATAATAGAATGTATGAAACTAAATTGAATTGATTTCGTATGGCTATTAGGAAGCTTTATTACATAATCATAGCAAATTGAATTAATTAAACTGACGGTGCAGGATAGTTCAACAAGAGAGCAGCTTTTCGTTAAAAGGCAAGGTTGTCGAATAGGGGTGAGGTAGATATGAAATTGGTAAGCAGGATTCAAGAAAAATACAGAAAAAGTAATAAGTTATTTTTAGCTTTAAAAGTTCTATTAAGCGCTTTTACAATTTTCTTTGCTGTTAGGGTTTTATTCCTATCTATTTCGGGATTAGTGAGTTCGGATACTTCAACTGATTTTCCGAATTTATTACTTTTTGGTATGCTTTTTTCTTTAGGATTATCTAATGCTGTCGAACTAGTTGAAAAGTTCGTTACCAAGAAAAAAGAATATTTTACACTATTACTTATAACTACATTCTTCCTTCTTGGTGTCTCCGTATTTGTGTTGTGGGTATGAAATCGCAACACAAAATTAAGTAAGTTTTTAAACAAACAGATGCGTCAGTTTGAGATATACTCGAGAATATCTCGAAATCAAGTGTTCTTGTATCGGGAGCAATTCTAAAACAAAGAGGCTCTTTGTATGAGCCTCTTTGTTTTATTCAATCAGGTTTCCGTCATTTAACTCACTAACTTGAAAAGCTTCAACTTTATTGTCGTATCTTCCTAAGAAAGCAACTTTTCCTTCAATAACTCTCATGAAGGTAAAGACGATATTATGCCCTTTTTCTTGCCCTTTTTCATCATACCAAGTACCTTGCTGTTCGAGAACTATATTGTGCCCTTTTGCAAAGCGTCTTAGGGTATGAAGGTGAAGGTTGGCGCGCTCTATCCAATCAGTTAAATGGTGACTTCCACTAATAGAACCTTTCGGTCCCATTATCTCGATGTCTGAATGAGTTAAATTGAGTAAGCCGGGTATATCTTTATTATTTGAGTTTTCGACCCAACCTTCTGCGGTTTTTATTGTACTAAGAAGAAGAGATTTATTTGAATTATGGTGTATAAAAGCTGTAGATCTCTCGTTAAGCTCTTCATCACTAAGTCCAAATATATTAATTAATAGGTTTTTAGCCTCAACTTTATTTGATTCGTCAAGAAACAAAAAGGACTGTATCAAAGATTCCCTTAAGCTATAGTACTCATTTTCAGAAAACACTTCTCCAAATTCTTTAGTTCTCAATTCGCTATAGTTCATCTCAAAATTCTCCTTTATTATTAATCGCTCCCATAAAAAATGTAACAGACTGATTTACAAATTCTTTAGAACTCATGGTCCCTGAGGATACTAGGGTCTTATAAATCAAAGGATCAAATAACTGCATTAGTTGAAGGGCTAAAAAATTTGAGGAAGCTTTCGTTTGAAAGGTTTTGCTTTTAGTTCCTTCTTCTATAACACGTTCAAAGATTTTGATAATCTTTTCCTGAATTAATTTAAGTTCTGAGTTATGGTCTTCACTAAATATAGCTCCCATATCTGGGAAACTTGATAAAACAAAATGGAAAAAGTCACTACAAAATCCCTTCTCAATGAAGGAGGAAACTTTTTTGCTTTCAGTAAGGGTACTTGTATCTATTTGCTCCATAGTAGTTAAGAAGTTGTCTATTTTAGGCTTTACAATGGAAAAGGTTAGCTGCTCTTTAGATCGGTAGTGAGAATAAAGAGTCCCTTTCGCAATATCTAGCTTCTCAGATATATCACTCATTTTCACTTGATGGTAACCATGGTCTTTTATTAGTTTTTCAGCTGCTTCTAGAATTAGTCTATTTCTATTGTTGAACTTTTTAACCATTCTTTCAGACATGAAAACCCTCCTTTTTGACTTATGAGTCAAAAATGACTTTAAAGTCATTTTAGAATTATAATTATGTTGTGTCAACACATTCTTGATCACGGAAGAAAGAATGATACTAGTGTTGTAAAAAGAAAAGTAAAAAACGGTTTATCTCGAATTAGAGTCTTCAACTAAAGGGAGCGAATCTAGAATGAATGGGGGGATTAGGTTGGGACGTGTTCCTAAGGTAAGGGAAATATTACTTGACGAGGAAATAGATGAACAAGAGTTTGTTGAAAGAATCAATGATATATATAAGGGAGATTGTTATATATATGCGATTATTCCTGAGTGGTGGGAAGACGAACTGATAAATGGTCCGTCAATTGATTTTATTATAGTAAATAAGATAAAGTTCCCTTTATTACGGATCTTTCCTAGAACCATTGGATTTGTAGGTTATGTACAGGATAGTAAAAAACAATATGTTTACGATTTTTACTTACGGTCTACAACAATTGATTTTTTAGTTTTTTCAAAGTTTGATGTATCTCATCATTTAAATAATATTAACAAGAAAAATATTGATCTCTATAAAATATTTGAATCAAACGAAATCCCTCATATAACAATTGGTCCCGATGGTCAATGGCTAAATATAGTTGAGTATTGACTTTATCACATTGAAGACCGGCTAATCTAATATTAGATGGTCGCTCTTTACTTTGTTTGATATTTGATTTAAGTTACATACGAAAATAATAGTGCAATCTTTATGAAAAAAATGGTATAGATACCTATTTAGATCGGGGTAGTAAAGGATGTTTTCTAAAATTAAATATGTGCTTTTTAAAAAGAAAGATGCAAAAGATAATGATCCTTATATTGCGGTTTCACAAATTGATATTAACAGAAACATGAAGGAGAAAATAAGGGATTTAGAGGAGCTCGCGGAAGAATTATGTTCAGCTTTAACAAAGAAATATGAAAGGGAATTCGAACATCATCAAATGAAGAATCTTATGATTTGGGTTGTAAGAGACATTGATGGTGATGAGTTTGGTGAATTAACTCATGAAAGTTGTTTAGAAAAAGAATATCGTTCACAAATAGCGATTGATTACGACGGTGAAAAATTCGATGATGAGTTTTATGCAGCTACCGTAAATCTTTGGTATTATTTCTCTGGTTCCAATAAAGGGACTGGTACCCTGTTTGATTTAAAAAACAATGATTTAAAGATTGAGGTTGAGAAAGAGTTAAGAGGTTTGTTGACCCATCATTCCACCTTTTAAACCAAGATCTCAAGATTACCCCATAAAATAAGAAAAGGTTAATTTCCTTGATATCGAGTCTTCAGGTTTAGGGAGCGATTGTCCAATATAGACGATAGCTATTTCACTAACGTGGCAGGATAATCAACAAGAGATTGTTATTTAGTTACGATATTCCAAGGATAAAAATGGTATGCGTATAAGTATGTTTTAAAAGGGAGAGAAGATAATGGCACAATCACTAATCTTTGATATGGATGGAACACTTTTTCAAACAGATAAGATACTGGAATTATCGCTGGATGATGCTTTTAGCCGTTTACAGTCGTTAAATAAATGGGATAAGGAAACGCCTATTGATAAATACCGTGAAATTATGGGGGTACCTTTACCAAAGGTATGGGAGACTCTGTTACCTAATCATTCCGTTGAGGAAAGAGAACAAACAGATGCTTATTTTCTAGAAAGACTAATTGAAAATATAAGCAATGGTAAAGGTGCTTTATATCCTAACGTAAAGGAAGTCTTTAGTTATTTAAAAGAGAATGAATGTTCAATATACATAGCAAGCAATGGTTTAACGGAGTATTTAAAAGCGATTATCAGTTATTATCATTTGGATGAATGGGTTACGGAAACATTCAGTATCCAACAAATTGAATCGTTGAATAAATCGGATTTAGTCCAAAGCATTATAAAAAAATGCGGCATCACTAATGGAGCAGTAGTTGGAGACCGACTTTCAGATATAAATGCAGCCAAAGATAATGGTTTAGTTTCAATTGGATGCAACTTTGACTTTGCACGAGAAGATGAACTTTCTCAAGCTGATATGGTCATTGACGATTTGACAGAGCTACAAACAATATTATCTAAATTACCCAAATAGCTATTAAACTATTTCTTTATTCAATATCTGAACATGTTCTTTAAAGATGAAAAAATTATGAGGAGTGTCTTGATGGGATTTTATTATTTATTCTTACTCGTTATCGGAATTGTATTAATTGTAATTGGAGCACTTAAAAATGATGTGCCTCGTTCAGTTAAAATAGTAATTTTTCTGTTTGTAATTGGTATTGGGTTTATAGTAATGGCGTTAGCATTATTATTGCTTCCCGGTAGCTCTGACGTTATTGCTGAACTTTTGAAATGGGATGAATAAGCTTCAAATTTGCTGAAAGTTCTATAAAACCAAACAGAACTTCCAACTTTGCGGTAGTCTATCAACATTAAACTTTAACAGAGCCATTATTTAAAAAAAGATAAAGGTTTATAAAAATATACAATCAGTATCCAGTTAGGTTGAATTCTCATAAATTAACGTTGTGCTAAAGTAAAAGAAAAGTAAAGATATCTCGAATCCGAGTTTTCAAGTAATGGGGGCTTTAGCTTAATAACTGAATCAGAAAATCGGTTCCTAAACTTTATAAAGGAACCGATTTTTCTATGTTCCAGTTTACTTAACGTTGTATATCCGCATTTTCCTGACGCTATCCCAATACTTGCTTCTTAGCAACATGACAATTATGAGAATGAACTATTGCCCCTACCCTAACTGGCGTTTAAAGACTTCACCGGCTATGATATAAGCGATGACCATGATGCCAATACACCAGGCAAGCGCAATCCAGATTCCGTGGCCTACCGGTCCTTCATACAATAGAGCACGAATTGAGTTCACGATTGAAGTCACAGGCTGGTTCTCTGCAAAAACACGAACAACTTTAGGCATGGTTTCGGTGGGAACAAAAGCTGAACTGATAAAAGGTAGAAAAATTAGCGGATACGAATAGGCAGTCGCCCCTTCCATGGAGCTTGCTGTTAATCCGGGAATGACTGCAAGCCAAGTCAGCGCTAACGTAAATACGCCAAGTATTCCAATTACCGCTAGCCAATCTAGTACATTAGCACTGGAACGGAAGCCCATCAGAAGTGCAACTAAAATAACCACCACGACTGTAAGGGCGTTGGAAACAAGCGAGGTCCACACATGGGCCCACAATACCGACGACCTCTTAATCGGCATGGTAACGAAACGCGCCATCAGTCCATTTTTTACATCCGTAAACAGCCGCAAGGAAGTGTACGCGACTCCGGATGCGATCGTGATTAATAATATTCCCGGCAATAAGTAATTCACATAATTATCTGTGCCAGTTTCAATAGCCCCTCCAAATACATAGACAAACAACAGCATCATCAAAATCGGTGTAATCGCTACGGTAATAATCGTATCTGGACTGCGCATGATATTTCGCATTAAACGCACTAACAGTACCCCTGTTCTACTTTGCATTTACATTTCCTCCTTTTTCCCAGTAATCGAAAGGAAAATTTCCTCTAATGTTGGCTGCTTTTCGATGTATTCCACTTTCTTTGGCGGGTACATCTCTTTGAACTCGGAAAGAGTACCAGTCGTTAAAATTTTTCCTCCATGTAAAATTCCAATACGATCCGCCAATTGTTCAGCTTCTTCCAGGTACTGGGTCGTCAGCAAGATGGTTGTGCCCCCGCCGGCAAGCTCCTTAATTGTATTCCATACTTCAATCCGGGCTTCGGGATCGAGTCCCGTAGTTGGTTCGTCAAGAAAGATAACCTCAGGCGTTCCAATCAGGCTCATGGCAATGTCCAGCCTACGCTTCATCCCACCTGAATACTTTTCGGCACGTCGGTTGGCCGCATCACTCAAGCGGAACCTTGCAAGCAGATTGTCGGCCACTTTAGCGGAATTAGATACCCCACGTAACCTGGCAATCATTATCATGTTTTCCCTTCCAGTAAGCATCCCGTCTAGAGCTGCGAACTGACCTGTCAAACTTATGGTCTCGCGAACACGATCCGGTTGACGTTGAACATCATAACCACAAACACTAGCCTTGCCTCCACTAGGTTTTATTAATGTTGAGAGGATGTTAACCACCGTTGTCTTACCTGCACCATTGGAGCCTAGCAATGCGAAAATTTCGCCCCGCCTTATCTCCATATCCACGCCTTTTAAAACTTTCTGGTCTTTAAAGGACTTTTCTAAACTTTTTAAAGAAATCACTGCATTCGCCATTATTTTTCTCCTCCTTATAATAAGCACATGCTAACCCAGAATTAGAAAGCATTGAATTTCACCTTTCTCAATTAATAAACTGCTCGATCATTTGCAGCTAGATTGACTTACCTACACTAATAAGTGATACTAATATTCTGTATAACTTACTACTGAGCGAAAAGAAAACTGAATAGTGTAGGTGACCATTCTTCTTACCCAGCTATTCAGTCAGTAATATCCTATTGATTTTTCTATCCATAATCCCTTCATAATCAAAAGTCAGTGAGTTAAAAGTACAGAATAAACTCGTCACATATTTTCAGTTTGGTACGGTCATTGGAAGCCAGTGCTCCAAAATACTTTGTTAATCACGACCAATTGTATCATTCAGTTTCGTGCGATATTTATCTTTCCAGGTCTTTTCATCCCTCAGAAGATCGTCACAGAACGTGGCTACATCTTCACCCGTGAGGTCAGTAACTTTTTTCCCTTCCGCTGCACCTTGTTCAAACAGGTCAAGAATACCGTTAAAGATTCTACTGCTCGCTTCCCAGTCAGACAGACCGCCCGTGGACCACATATATTTTTGAATCGCTTTGTAAGCATTATGATATTCACTAGGGAGTGCTTTCGCACGTGCCTCCATGGCCCTCCATTCACGCTTGTCATCTAAACTTCCGATAATTTTATCAAGAATATTCATAGTACTTCTCCTTTTCCATTTAGTATTTTAGTTCATTAATCGTACTTGAGACAAATTCCCACTTTTGCCAAAAGATTTTAAGATGCTCTTGCCCTGCTGGATTAAGGGTGTAAAATTTCCTCGGCGGTCCCATAGTGGACGGCTTTTTCTCAATATTCACCAGATTGTTTTTCTCTAGCCGCATGGTAATTGTATAAACTGTACCTTCAACTACATCAGTGAAGCCAAGCTCTCGCAGTTGTTGTGTGATTTCATAGCCATAGGTTTCTCCACGACTAATAATTTCAAGTACACAGCCCTCAAGTACTCCCTTCATCATTTCTCTGAAGTTACTCATTTTTACCTCCATTTTTATCTAGACGTGATTTAGTACTCTGTATTACAAATATTTAGTATTACTTACTACTGGTATATAGTATTACATAATAGCGGGAATTGTGTCAAGCGTAAATTCTTTTTACGCCTTTCACCTTTAGTTAATAAATGGTGGGGAGGGACAGCACTTAAATCTTCATCCGTAGATCAGCGGCCATTCCTGGTAAAAAAAGCAGACTGGTTGTACCCCAGCCAGGCTAAGTAACACCTTGTGGAAGGACTGGTGAGTGGATCGGTGAAGTGAGCATTCATGATCAGAGGCACCTTTTATGAATATTAGTTATAGCTCACATATTAAAGCAACTGGATTTTACCAGCTGCTTTTTATTGTGTGACCGGGGGATTCTTTACTATAGGCGACTCTGAACTATATAAACAGGGGCAATTGCTCTAAAAAGAATGAAAACAGTGATTGGAAACTGGTAAGAAGTTACATAGAAGCAGGAGTACCTAGTGAAAATTTGAACAAAATACAATTCAACTAACTTGAATGTATCTCAAAATCAAGGATTATATATTTGGAGGGCGATTCTCAAACAAATAGAGGAACCGCTTCTTTTTTATGTATTAACCAGGATTCCGGAAGACTCCGTTTGAAAATATCATATGGAATATTAAGTTAAAATTTAGAATAATAGGTATTATGAAAGTAATTAGGAGGAAAAGAATTTGGAAATTAAAACGAATCGCTTATTGATGATCCCTTGTACTCCAGAAAGCTACAAAACTTTTTCTGGGACATATAAAATGGGGCCTCATATTGAAATGCATTTAGATGAATTAAAGAATAATATTGAATTAAAAGGTTGGGGTGTTTGGTTTGTTATTAACCAAGATCCCAACTCTGTCATAGGAGATGCTGGTTTTAAAGGGAAACCGAATGACCAAAAAGTTGTAGAAATAGGATATGGAATTAACCCTGATGCTCAAAACAATGGTTTTGCCACAGAGGCTGTAAATGGTATTAAGGATTGGGCTTTTGCTTCAGGAAAAGTAAATAAAATTGTGGCTGAATGTTCTTTAGAAAACATCGCATCCATAAGAGTGCTAGAAAAGTTAGGGATGAGGCGAACTTTCTCTAAAGAAGGTTTTATATACTGGGAACTACCACACAAAGTTTTGTAACAAAGGGATCGACTTCTTCCATTATAAAAAGCCGCCAATCATCTTTCAGAAACGGGAGGTGTCTGCTTCTGTATCTGGTAAATCATCAACAACCGGGGTAAAAGAAACCGGAAATAGGAGCTGCGATTTATCCTATAGCTTTTTATTGAAATTATTGGAAAACAAAAGGATATCGTTCATAATTAGATATGAATTAAATTACATATGAAAGGGAGAATTTTTGAATGGAAGAGCTTGAATTACAGTTGTATAACTATAATGAATGGGCAAACCAACAAATTTTTAACCGACTAAAAGAGCTTCCAAAAGAGGTGTATCGTCAAGAAATTAAAAGTGTATTCTCCTCGATATCAAATGTATTAGCTCATGTTTATCTATCTGATCTTGGATGGATAGAGGTTTTTAATGGTAAAAGTATGAACGATGCCTTGGAGTTGGCTTCTCAGCAAAAAAGAGAAACAGAGTCAAAAGGAATAGATGAAATGGAAGACATGTTTTTAAAATTATCAGAGAGATACAAGGTGTTCCTAAGTCAAAAGGGGAATGTAGACAAACCTATGGAAATTGAGAATCCTTCAGGTGGTTTAATGAAAACGAGTGTGTCAGAGCTAGTGACACATGTCGTAAATCATGGGACATATCATCGCGGGAATATGACCGCGATGTTAAGACAAATGGGTCATGTGTCCGTAGGGACTGATTATGGTCTTTATTTATTTTTAAGTCAAAGAGAGAATAAATAAGAACATCATCAAGTGGTTTAACACAACGAGAGTATACTACTTATTCAATTAAAAGCGGCATGTCCTTAATACAAAATTCAAAAGTTGGAAATCAGTAAGAAGGACCTTAAGAAGCTAGTGTTTGCTATGTTTCATAGAGTGGTTCTACTATTCTGTTTTTTTTTTTGGCTATACAGCCATTCAAAAGTAAAATAAATAATCACTGCCCATGTTTGATTTGTGCTATCCATTGTTCACTTCTTTCTAAAGTAGAATTTAAAAAGCCACACCTTTTAACCCAACGGTTAAAGGTGTGGCTTTTTATCTTTTCAATTTCAGGAATAGTCTACTTTTAGTTTAATATCCTGCGGATGATCTCCAAATTCCTTTCCAAATAAATTTATCCCTCCCTTATGAAGCGCATCTTCTTTAATACCAATCTTAAAGCTCAAGAAGTTTTCTTTTTCCAATCCAAGATCCTCAATCGTGACATCGGAAAGGTGGAAGACATCAATAGTCGTTTTTTTTCTAGAAACTTTCCACGTTTTTAAGGTGCCGTATTGAGTATAATCCGTTTCTGCCCAGAGCTTCGAGTTCAATATACCTGGACGGTCTCCAAAGTCGCCTGGGCTGGTCCATGTGCCAATATCTACCCCATTTAGCCATACGGTAATATCGGATGGCCAATTAGAGTCAAAGTGTGGGGCTTCTGAACAGATTTCCATTGAAACTTCCACGGCTTCTATTGTCTTATCATGGGGGATAACAAGCGGCAGCTTATATTCGAAGTAACCCTTTCTCGTCCATATTATCTGGGCGTTTGTACGTTTTGGACTGAAGAAATGGCCTGGTTGATCTTCTGGAATGAGTTTTCCTTCGTGATTGGCCATTCCACAAGTTGGAGCTACCTCGTAATCTACATATTGTCCGATAGGGATCTCCACATCAAAGCTCTCGTATTCATTTAAGTATTCTTTCGGATCATTTAATTGGATATGAATGTCGTTAAAATTCCTTGTGCAAATCCTCATAGACCCTCTTTTGGCAGGGCGGAGTTCAGTCAGTACTAATCCAGATTCCTCCAGCACTTTTATATGGGAGGCAGCGGTTGAAACTGGAATATGCAGACTTTCCGCCAGTTGATGTATATTTGCGTTTTTTGTACTTAATAGGTTTATAATTTCTAATCTTACTTTTGATGATAAGGCATGAGCGACTTTCCGCAGCTCTTCGGGCTTCTTTATCGATAATTCAAACAAGATGAAACCTCCTGGTATCATTTAATACAGATAATTCGTATTAAAAGACGATTTAATCTAGTATTATTCTATTTTACTCAATTGTCTGTATTTTTAAAAGTTTTTTATATAGAGGCTGTTCAGGCGTCGCGACAATTGTTAATTACATAAAATCTGTATAAATACAAAATATAATAAAAAATATTTTGACAATTCAGAAATGGAAGCGTATTCTTTTACTTACAGAAACAAAATTCGTATTAGCCGCCTTTCCTATAAGGTGAAGTTCACATGTGGAATAACCAGCATGAATTAAATTGGAGGGTTGAAATGACACGTTATCGCATTTGTTTATTTTTAATAGTGGTAACCCTATGTTTAGCGGGGTGCAGCAATTCGAGTGGTGCAAAAGACGATTCTGAAGTGGTGGTCGGTTTTTCTCAAATGGAAAACAATAACCCATGGCGGATTGCGGAAACAGAAAGTATTCGGGAGGAAGCTGAAAAACGAGGGTATAAGGTGGTCTACACAGATGCACAGGGAGACACGGCGAGACAGCTTTCAGCGATAGAAGATATGATCGCTCAAGGTGTCGATTACATCATTTTAGCTCCACGTGAATACAAAGGTCTTGGACCGGCTCTTGAATCGGCAAAAAAAGCAGATGTGCCCGTTATTTTCGTTGATAGATTGGCCGAGGGAACGGCAGGAGAAGATTACGAAACGTTCATTGGATCTGATTTTATCAAGCAGGGCGAGCGTGCGGCTGAGTGGTTGGTAGAAGAATTAAACGGTGAGGGTAATATCGTAGAACTTTCAGGAACGACAGGGGCGTCAGTTGCTATCGATCGAGCAGAAGGATTCAGAAACTATCTTCAAGAGCATGCTCCTGAGATGGAGATCATAGCTTCTCAGACGGGTGATTTTGCTCGTTCGGAAGGACAAAGCGTGATGGAGAGCATGCTTCAATCCAATGGAGACAATATCGATGCGGTCTATACGCATAACGATGAAATGGCGATTGGAGCCATCAATGCTATTAAGTCTGCAGGTTACACACCTAATGAGGATATTACCGTCGTTTCTGTGGATGGGACGAAAGATGCGCTGCAATCGATCATTGATGGAGAGTTGGGAGCCACGGTAGAAAGCTCGCCTTTTTTTGGACCTGTTGTATTTGATGTCATTGAAAAGCTGGAAGCAGGAGAGAGTGTGGATACAGAAATTATCATTGAGGACCGCTTTTTCGATGAAAACAATGCGGAGGAATTTTTGGATGAGGCTTATTAGAATTCCAGCCGAAGAGATGGGCAATAGCCAACAAAGAGGGGAGAGGAAGTAATGCCGGAGCAATCGCTTCTAACCATGGATAAGATTACCAAAGAGTTCCCGGGCGTCAAGGCACTAAACGACGTATCTTTCGAGATTAAATCCGGAGAAATTCATGCTCTTATGGGGGAAAACGGTGCAGGGAAATCCACTCTTATTAAATTATTAACCGGGGTGTATCAAAAGAATAGCGGCACTATTTATTTCAACAATCAGGAGGTTAATTTTAAGACTCCGATTGAAGCTCAGCAGGGCGGGATCAGCACCATTTATCAAGAGGTTTCTCTCATCCCTAATTTAAACGTCACCGAGAATGTGATGCTGGGCAGAGAACCAAAGACCAAATGGGGAAATATTGATTGGAAAAAAGCTCATAAAGAAGCCGGTAAGATCTTACAGTCTATAGGCGTCGAAGTTGATGTGAAAAAGTCTGTAAATGAATTCAGCACAGCGGTTCAGCAAATGGTGTCTATCGCACGCTCCGTATCCATGAAAGCTAAGCTGGTCATTATGGATGAGCCGACTTCATCTCTTGATGATCAGGAAGTGAAAGTATTATATCGGGTGATGAACCAGCTTCGTTCGGAAGGAATCGCTATTATTTTTGTAAGTCACCGCCTGGATGAAATCTATCAGATGTGTGACAGAATCACTGTTTTAAGAGACGGAAGCTACATAGGGACATGGAAAACAGAGGAATTGAACCAGCAGAAGCTGATTGCCCAAATGATTGGAAAAAGTGAAGGGGAAGTCATGGCTCTTTCCAACACCAGGCAGGCACAAGACAAACGAAGTGGACAAACCGTCATTCAATTAGAAGGTGTAAAGAAAGGCAAAAAAGTTCATAACGTGCACTTCTCCCTCCATCAGGGAGAAGTCCTCGGGTTGGCCGGACTGCTGGGATCAGGCAGATCAGAAGTAGCTAAAATTATTGCGGGAATTAACAAGAAGGAAGAAGGGACTCTTCATTTAAATGGAAAGGAAGTAGATTTGAATAATACAAAGCAGGCCATTCAAAAAGGGATTGCGATCTTAACGGAAAACCGTAAAACAGAAGGGATTATTCCGAACATGTCGGTGCGTGAAAACATTACCTTAGCCTGTCTTCCGAAAATATCAATGTTTAGTTTTGTATCAAAAAAGAAACAAGACAAAATTGTAGAAGATTATATCGACAGGCTGGGCATTAAAACCCCTCACGCAGAGCAAAAAATAAAAAATTTGAGCGGAGGTAATCAACAGAAAGTGCTGTTAGCCAGGTGGCTGGCGCTTAACCCGCAGCTGTTAATTTTAGATGAGCCAACACGCGGGATTGATATAGGGGCTAAAGCCGAAATTCATTCTTTAATGAATGAATTATCCGCCAATGGACTGAGCTTAATTATGATTTCTTCTGAGTTTGATGAACTGATTCAAAACACAGACCGAATTGTTGTCTTAAGAGATGGCATCAAGGTGGGGGAACTGGATGGTGAGCAAAGGACGCAGGACAACATTATGTCTATTATTGCCAATGAAAGTGATGCCTGCGATAAAAAGGAGGCTTCATTGACGAATGGCTAATCCCAATGCAGTAGTAAGTGAGCCTAAGGCCAAAAAAAGTATAAACTTTCCGCTTACTCAAGTGCTTTTACCTTCCGTAATTGGACTGCTCGCTTTATTTAATATCATAGTGACGGAAAATTTCTTTGAGCTTCAATCCCTATGGAACCTGTTGATTCTGATTTCAACAACTGCTTTAGTGGCGATCGGTATGACCCTTGTAATAGCTACAGGGGGAATAGATTTATCGGTAGGGGCGGTTATGGCAGTAGCAGCTGTTACTTCTACCTTTTTTCTAGGGTCTAACATCTTTGTGCTTATCGTAGGTACACTGTTAGTCTGCTTGTTGTTTGGTTTATTTAACGGGGCCGTTATTTCCTATATAGGCGTTCAGCCTATCATTATTACACTTGCGATGATGATTGCAGGAAGAGGGATCGCACAGGTTATGACCGATGGCTACCTGATTTCCTTCTCGAATCCTTCATATGAATTCATTGGGAAAGGGACAATGGCGGGAATTCCGCTGCCCGTCATTATTTTAATTGCAGCAGCAGTAGTTATTTATTTATTAGTAAAATATTCTACATTTGGACGGTATGTAGAAGCGATTGGAGACAATGAAGAAGCTGCCAATCTATCGGGCATTCATGTAAAGCGGATCAAACTTATGGTTTACTGCCTTGCCGCCGTGTTAGCAGGAGTAGCCGGCTTAATTGAAACATCGAGATTAGCAGCAGCTGATGCTACACGAATCGGAGAACTCATCGAATTAGATGCTATTGCCGCCGTAGTAGTAGGTGGAACATTAATGACGGGAGGAAAGCCTTATATTTGGGGGACAGTAATGGGTGCGCTGCTGATGGGTTTAATTACAATTACTTTTGTTATGAATAACATTCCCCATGCTTACTCCCTTGTGATTAAAGCTTTTATTATAATCGGTGCAATTTTAATTCAAAGAAAAAAATAAAAGGGAGGTGGATGACGTGAAAGCTGCAGTAAATAAAATGACAGCTGCATTTCCTTTTAAGTTGAATGTAAGCTTTATTCAGCAGCAGGGTGCCTTAATTGCTTTAATCTTACTCATTATTTTTGCGAGTGTGAATTACGATAACTTTCTAACCTCCCAAAATATTATCAATGTCCTAAAGCAGAACAGCATGATTGGCATTGTAGCGGTAGGAATGACATTTGTTATTTTAACCCGTGGAATCGATTTATCCGTGGGCAGTTTAATAGCGCTTGGAGGGGTTCTATCAGCGTATTTAACTTCTTTAAACCTTGTTTTAGCTATAGTTGTTCCAATTCTTGCTACCGCTGTTTTGGGGATGGTGAATGGTCTGATCATTGCGAAAGGAAATTTAGAACCATTTATCGTAACTCTTGCCATGATGATAGGAGTCAGGGGAATTGTGTATATCACGACAGGAGAACAATCCGTCATCGTATCGCAAGAGACTGAATCCATTTTTAATTATATTGGAAATGGATTGCTGCTAGGTATTCCATTTCCCGTCTGGCTTTTTATAGGATTGGTGGTTCTTTCCTGGTATGTCCTCCACTATACGCGCTTTGGCCGACAAACCTATGCAGTTGGCGGGAATGAAAGTGGAAGTCAACTCATGGGAATCAAGGTAACGAAAATAAAAGTTTTGGCCTACGTAGTAAGCGGAGGTTTGTCTGGACTAGCGGGAATCGTTCTGGCGGGGAGATTGGGTGGAGTCGCCCAGCCTGTAGCCGGGAATATGTGGGAGCTTGATGCAATCGCCGCTGTCGTCATTGGAGGAACACTACTTATTGGCGGACGAGGAGGAGTAGTAGGTACCTTTATAGGCGTTATGCTTCTCGGAATTGTCTTAAATGTGATTAACCTGGACGGCACACTCGATTCCTGGTGGCAGCCGGTCATCCGAGGCTTGTTCCTCGTAGCCATAGTTGTCATTCAAGCTAAAGTAATGAACACAAATAAGTTGAAAACATAAAGGTCAGCTGTTTAGAAAACTTCTTTTAAGGGGGTGCTCAATGAGTAAGTCTATGCACCAATACTTATCTTTATAAGAGTTGGACGACGATGAATCTATGAAACTACTAATAAATAGGAGGTCATTCAATTGACAAATCAAACCCAAGAAGCAAAAAAATATGATATTGGTGAAATTCAAGGAGCATTGTACGGACCCGGGATTATGGGATTAAAAGGAGCTTTCAGTAGAGAATTTGCTGCAAAACTTGGTGAAGAAATCAATGAGCTGTATGCCGAAGCCCTTCAAAGAGAAGGTGGTGCCGTAGGGCGTGGACCTAAACGCCATTACGTTGAAATTCACCCAGAAGATATCAGCGGCTTTGTAGAATTAGTCACCCATCCATGGCTGCAGACTGTATGTGAATCGGTACTCGGGCCGGACTACAAAATTGTAGAAATTGGTTTCGATGTTCCTAACCCTGGCGCTGTCAACCAGCCGTGGCATCGTGACTTCCCTGCTCCAGATGATACAACAAGAGGTAGACGTTTAAATTCCCTGGCCTTTAACATGACAACCGTTGATGTTGAAGAAGACATGGGTCCATTTGAAATCGCCCCTGGGACTCAATGGGATGATGGCAGTGAGTTTGAACATGAAATGTTTCCTCCAAAAGAGAATTATGAACGATATGAGGCCAAAGCCCAGCAAAAGATGCCGAAAATGGGGGATATCGCCGTGAGATCAGCACTGACCATTCATAGAGGTACGACTAACCATTCGGATAAATCACGACCTGTTTTAGTACTGGGTGTAGATGCCCCTACTGCCAATAACCATGAAAGACATGATCTGCAGGTTACGAAAGAATTTTACAAGACCCTTCCTGAAGATTTAAAACGACACTTGCATTGCAGGCTCGTAGACGAGCTTGAAGTGATTGTGCAAGGGCACTCTATTGAAGGACTGATGATGGGTGAGGCATAAATATTAGGTGAAAAAGGCTGCCTTTTTATAAAAGGCAGCTTTTTTAAAAGAACAGGTAGATTGCTAAAAGCAGTGACTAACCTATGGAAATGGCAAGATTAGAATAGGGTTTCAACTAAAGTGTTAAAAGGTGGGATTTATAGAGGTGCAAGTAAGATTGTAGGTTTGTTTGTGTCTAAGCTTTCAACTAGCAGTTAAATGGAATCCAGTGCTTCTTCTAGGTTATAAATATTGCTCTCAATTACTTCTTGTTTTTCACGCTCTAACGTACGGTTTAATAATTCAAACAGCCTAGTCCTATCTTTTTCGAAGCAAAGTTTTTCTGGGTTTTGCATGATGAGTCTCCTTATAATTGTGACTTGGGAATGGATTCCCACAATGGTAAAATGATAAACATTTATTAGGTACCTACCAGAACTAATTTTCCAAATTTCTTATTAAAATATCCTCTAGTACACAGCAAGAAGAGCGGAAATTGAGAAAAAATAAAAAGCCGGAGCTGGGGGCTCCGGTAAGAAGTTTCTGTATGGTTAGAACTAGCTTAAGAAAGCACTTGAAATGGGGATATTTTTAACTATTGCTAGCCCTATACTATGTAATTCACTTATGTTAAATATTCTAAACAATTTAATAGGCGATTTGGTTAAGAAGTCGTCATTCTTCCTGCAGTGCATAATTGGGATGTTTTTATTATGGAGAGATGTGTTATCCCAATGTTCTTCATAATAATAACAGCACACACATCTACTTTTGAGTCACTCCCCTAATTGAATATTAAGCGTTGTATCCTCATAGTTCCGTTATCCTGAAAAAAACAATATGTATTTATAGTTATTTTACAAATAATCTCCTCTTAAATTAATGGAATGAACAAAAATAAAAATTTAGGATGGTTTACCACTACCCAATTATAGGCTAATTTGGTTTTGGAATATAGTATTCTTGCTAATAACTCAGCTGATTTCTTGTTACTCAATACTTTATCTTTATTCGTTATCGAATCTACTAATGGATTTGACTTTCCGTTAATAATGCGAACTATTTTATACAATACTTTTCTGCCTCACGTAACCTTATTATAGAAATATCGACAATATATTCGGTTCATTATAGTGTACTATAGTGAACTAAACAACAAGTTTCTTCAACAAATACACTATTAACAATGATGTTCATAATAATTTATGAGCTGTAGGGGATGATGGATTTGAAAGATATAATGAATAAACTTCCAAAAGTTGAAGATGGTCAGAGGGTGGTTCTTGGGATTGACGGTTTAAGTCGTTCCGGTAAAACAACATTTGCTAGAAAAATAGAGCAATATTTCAAAGGGAAAACTTCGGTTTGTATTTTTCATATAGACAACTATATTGTAGAAAGAAAAAGAAGGTATAACACTAATTACGAGGAGTGGTATGAGTATTACCATTTACAATGGGATGTCGAGTGGTTAGAAGAAAATTTCTTTAAAAAACTTAAGGGATTAAAAGAACTTCATCTCCTTACATATCATTACCATTCAGATACCTGCAAAGTAGAGTTAGTTAACATACCTGATACCTGTCTCATTATCATTGAAGGAGTATTTCTTCAAAGAAAAGAGTGGAGAAATTACTTTGACTTTATAGTTTTTTTGGATTGTGAAAGAGAAAAAAGGTTTAATCGAGAAAGTATGGAAACCCGAAAGAACGTTGAAAAATTTAAAAAGAGATATTGGAGAGCAGAAGATTATTATATGAAATCAATATTTCCAAAGGAACAAGCTGATTTAATTATTTTGAATTAATTTTGAAAACACACATTAAGGGATGGGGATCCTAAAGAGAATTGAAGAAGAAATCCTTCCTGAAAAACAACTTAATCATCATACATAAGGGGTTCGATAACAGTTATTGAATGGTAGAAAAGTCCTCGTATTCAATTCTTGGGGCGATGCTTAATCAAAGTGATCGTCTTAATTTTTTGATATAGAATTTGTGGGAACAAAGGCCAATCTATTTAAAAGCAGGTATATGATAAGGGGGACAAGAAAAAAATATAAGAATGATCTTTCTTTTTCCATATACCGCGATAACAATAGACCAACGAGTAATTAGATTTAAAAAAGTTTCATAATTGTTTTAAGAAAAATATATTTGTTTTGTCGAAATCAGCATTCTTCATTCGTTATGTAAATGAGAACGGAAATAATAGAGGAGGAAATATCCTTCCCTAAAGATCAAAGGAGGAATAAACAGATGAGATTTGTGATCCTTGTTAAAGCTTCTAAAGATTCTGAAGCAGGTGTTCACCCCAGTCAGGAGCTTATCGATGCCATGATGAAGTATAACGAAGAACTGGCCAATGCGGGAGTTCTAATTGCAGGGGAAGGTCTTCACCCTAGTTCCGCAGGCTTTCGTATCTCTTACCCTGAACCTGGAAAGAAACCAAAAGTGATGGACGGTCCTTTTACGGAATCTAAAGAATTGATTGCGGGTTTTACGCTTATTGAGGTTCACTCAAAAGAAGAGGCTTTCGAATGGGCCTTACGAATGCCGGACCCTCACGGATTTGGTGAAGGGGAAATTGAGGTCCGCCAAGTGTTCGAAGCTCAGGAATTAACGAATGATGCTCAAACTTTGTCAAAGGTTTCGGAACTGCGTAAAAGAACGGAGAGGTGACAACACGTGGGATCCGTCGATGTGCATCGTACTATAAATACGATTTGGAAAATCGAGTCAGCTAAAGTTATTGCGAGAGTTGCTCGTATCACCCGGGACATCGGGCTTGCAGAGGATTTTGCTCATGATGCCTTAGTTCAAGCACTCGAGATCTGGGAGAAATCAGGGATCCCTGAAAACCCGGGCGGATGGTTAATGACAACTGCCAAGCGAAAAGCCATTGATTATTTGCGAAGAGATAAATTAAGTGAGAGAAAGCATAAAGAGCTTGGCCTCATCAATGATTCCTATTATAAGTGTGAGTATGATGATGTGGATGAGCATGATATTAAGGATGATCTGCTTAGGCTCCTTTTTATTACATGTGATCCTATTTTACCTCCGAAGTCGCGAGTTGCGCTAACTCTTCGTTTGCTTGGAGGGTTGACGACTGAAGAAATTGCCAAGGCTTATCTCACCCCCACACCAACCATAGCCCAGCGCATAGTTAGGGCTAAAAGAATACTTCGGGAAGCCCGCATTTCTTTTGTGGATTATGAAGAAAGTGAGCTTAAAAATCGGTTATCCTCCGTGCTAGAAGTACTATATTTAATGTTTAATGAAGGATATACAGCCACGTCTGGCGGAGAATGGTTCCGCCCTACGCTTTGTCAGGAATCGTTGCGGCTTGGAAGAATACTTGCTGAACTCGTTCCTAAAGAACCTGAAGTTCATGGCCTCGTGGCTCTTATGGAGATTCAGTCCTCCCGGCTAAAAGCAAGGGTAAATCCAAAAGGAGAACCGATCCTTCTTTTAGATCAAAACCGAGCACTTTGGGATTACTTGCTCATTCGAAGGGGATTAGCAGCTATTGAACGAGCGGAAGGGCTTGGGGTTCCACTGGGACCCTACTCGTTACAGGCTAAGATTGCTGCATGTCATGCTGTAGCCCCTTCGGGAGCAGAAACGGATTGGGTGCGAATCTCAGCTTTATATGACGCCCTTGCTCAATTAACTCCATCCCCGATTATTGAGTTGAATCGTGCGGTTGCTCTATCTATGGCATTTAGTCCTGAAGTTGGACTCGAAATTGTCGATGAGTTGCAGGAGGAACCTACTTTGAAGGATTATCACCTCCTGCCAAGTGTAAGAGGAGACCTTCTTTTTAAACTTAACCGAAAGCAAGAAGCACATGTCGAATTCAAACGTGCGGCATCGCTTACTAGTAATGAACGAGAGCGTGAAATGCTTTTAAAAAGAGCTTCAGAATGCACCACGTAAGATAAGTCTTAATAATTAGGAGGATAAATGTATGATTAATAAAGTGGGACAGATTATGTTGTATGTAAATAACCAGGACGAAGCTGTTAAATTTTGGACCGGTAAAGTAGGCTTTAGCTTAATTTCCTCTGAAGAGAATGAGCAAGGAATGAAGTGGATTGAAATTGCGCCAACAAAAAACTGTGAAACCACCCTTATTTTACACAACAAGAAAGTAGTAGCTGAAATGGATCCTGAGCTTAATCTCGATACTCCTTCCTTAATGTTTTTCACCAATGATTTAGAGAAATTACATGACGATTTATCAAATCAGAACATCACGGTTGGAGAAATTGTAGATATGCCTGCCGGAAAAGTGTTTAACTTTGCCGACAACGAACAGAATTACTTTGCTGTTATGGAATCTAAATAAAAATAGTTGATGAAACCGTCCAGGAAAATACGGATGATTAAGAAAATTTCCATATAAAAAAGCCTGATTTCTCCGTATTTAATGTGAAGAAATTAGGCTTTTTTCATGGGCTGATCCTCTCAATGATAAGGGGTGAACAGCTTCCATTGCCCCTGGGAAATAACTTCAACGTTATCATGGGACACTTTGATGGCTGTCTGATCGTCAATCGCATACCCTGGCCCTGACAAGCCGGCGGCCCACTTTTCTGCATTAGCCAAAGTATTGTCTGGTAACATTTCGTGACCCAGGTGTGGAAACATAGCAAAATCTACGAGACCTAGTGTTTGATCGTCTCCTTTAGGTGGACGCCAGCCTACGAAATCTTCACCGATATTTGGAGCCATCACCATGCTCCCGGCGCTCATTCCTACATAGACAACATCCAGTGATGGCAAGAGGTCCGCCAGTCCGGATTGCCTCATCCAGTGGTACAGGTAGAGAGCGTCACCGCCCGAGACGAGCAGGACGTCCGTCTCCCGAACAAGCGGCACCCAGCGTTCTTCGTCAATGCTTGGCAGCGCTGTGAGCTCAAGCACGCCGACCGATTTCCAGCCCAGGTTCACCATGGGATTCTCGGAATTTCCCGTGATGAATTCCCAGGCTTTGACGCCGGGACCGACCCAGGGGTGTCCGTACATCGCGGTAGGAATGCACAGAGCGTTAGAGTCGGCGATCGGTTTTTCAAGCATGTCAACGAGCGCATTGTGTATAGACGAGTTATTGACACCAGCGGAAGTTAGCAGAAGTTTCATTCCACCCGTTTTCGAGGACTTGGAATCCTCCAATTCATTATGCGCCATATGTTTTCCTCCTCAGTTTTTAAAGTAAACTACTAGGATGATTACGCATTTCGTTCGTTGATTCGCTAAAAGGCATATCCTGCCTGCAATGATCATCTCCTCATTTCACTCGATTTTTTCTGTCTGTGACTTTACTATAATTCAACTCTTAAAGAAAAGGGAGCAATTATCCAAGATATTATAGAAGATTCATGAATTGGGAATAGAAAGTGGGCAGCCCCTGCTTAAACAGCTTCATCAAATGAAAGATAGATAAGTATAATGAAGGAAAACCGGAGAGACTATAGAAACTCTATGATAGAGCGGATTTAAAATATGAATATTAATTTTCTGCAGAGTTAGGGTAGATTGAAATGGGGTACGCAATTTTTAAAACAAAGAGGAGAGTTCCTATGGAAGTCGTATATTTGGCTGGTGGATGTTTATGGGGAGTACAAGCTTTTATAAAAACTTTACCGGGAGTTACGTTTACAGAAGCGGGAAGAGCTAATGGAACCACTTCTACACTAGAGGGTGATTATGATGGCTACACCGAATGTGTAAAAACAGAATTTGATCCGACGATTGTGACGATCAGAGAATTAATGGGATATTTATTTGAGATTATTGATCCCTACAGTTTGAATAAACAAGGACAGGATGTTGGCGAGAAATACAGAACAGGAGTATACAGTGAAAAGCCTGAACACTTAAATGAGGCGAAGGCGTTTCTTACGGAGAGAAATGATTATGATCGTATAGTTGTTGAAGTCTTACCTCTTACAAACTACGTGAGAAGTGCAGAAGAACATCAAGATAGGTTAGCAAAATATCCAAATGATTATTGTCATATTCCCGACGAAATATTAAGTAGATATAAGTGAGGAGAAAATTAAAGAATAAGGAGCTATTAGCTGAAGACCAATCAATGGTCTTCAGCTTTTTCTTTAAATAGTAGCCATTTATATTGAGGGTTTGAATTTGAGAGTACTTTAAAAAATATTTCTGAAGGATTAATCTCTTATTTTATTGAAATAAAGTAATAAGTTAATATAACAAAACAGTAAGGGGTTAATCAATGACATTTAAAAAGAAGTTAAATGAAATTGTTGATTTTCAAGCATCTATGGACGATGGATATGAAGATATTATTGAATTATCGAAGAGATGCAGGTTTACTAACTGCTCTCATACGAAAGAACCTAACTGTGCTGTGAAAAAAGCAATTGATGAAGGGATTCTTTCGAAAGAAAAATTCATTTTATATTATAGAGAGAAAAATGAAGCATTATATGTATCCAATCAAAGTAATAAAACTAAAGCTGTCGAGTATATGAAAAAAAGGGATCTTTATCGTGATCCGCCTATAAAATTCGAATAATGCAGAATATCAACCAATTTATAACTGTTATCCCGGATGACGAAGATAGAAGATTGGTTCTTTAAAAATGATAAGGCTATATTAAGTAAAGCAGAAGATTATTTAAACATTTTAATAAGTATTAAGGTACAAGTATTTGGGAAAAGGGGGCGATTATTCTAAAGAATAGTCGTCTTTTGCGTCTTAAGAATCGGGAAGAATTGGGGGATAAATCTATAGCCAAGTTCACATCTTTATGAAGAGAGTTTTGTTATAAAATTGATTTAAATACATATGATTTCTTTAATTGTCATAAATGAATGAATTGAAGAATACTCAAAGTAAAGGGGATGGATTCAGGAACATCCAGGAATGAATCGTGAAAGGAACGATAATGGATGAAAATTGATGAAGAAAATATAGTCAATATCGCCAATACAATACCGCAGAACAGGGACGATTGATGAGGATGCGAAAAATCTGGGGTATGGAGCTGCTTTAGCGGTGATGTTAGTTTCAAAGATTCAGCAGTAGGGTGGTAACTAGGAAACTTATTTGGAGTACCGTCTCGTGATAAGTGCATACCATAATTTTATAAACTGTGAAGGGATGAAGAAAACATGTACTATGGTCCTTATTTTTATCCTTATCAAAACCCTTATTATGGGATGAATCCCCCGATGTACATCAATGAAAGCCATGCTAAGCAATGGTCCTTTCCTAATCAGGCAGAGCATGCGAACCGATTTGAACCCTGGCGCCCTTCTAACTATGATGGATATACAGATCATGGACCAAACCCATTTGTCATTAATATAAATGAAGCAACAAAGCAAAACAATACGTATCGTACGGCTTTATGGACGGGATCACATTTACAAGTTACTTTAATGAGTATAAATGCAGGCGAGGATATTGGTTTAGAAATACATCCTGATGTTGATCAGTTCTTGCGTATTGAACATGGTCAAGGGATAGTTCAAATGGGCAAGAGTAAAGATGATTTAAATTTTGTGAGAAATGTATATGATGATTCCGCAATAATGATACCTTCGGGAACATGGCATAATGTTACTAATACAGGAAATACTCCGCTTAAACTTTACTCCATATACGCTCCACCTAATCACCCATTTGGGACTGTTCATGTGACCAGAGCAGATGCAATGGCTGCGGAAGAAGGCAGCAGTCATAGTAATGGGAGTAAACCTGTGTTTGGCAGGACTCCTGATGAGTGGGTACAGTACACGGAGTATTTAGTAAATGAAGGATTAGAAGATGTTAAAAGAGGGATTAATGCCTTACACATTCTTCAAGAATTTATTCTTATGGGAGTACTTGTAGGGAAAGGTTATTCTCCCGAAAAAGCCTATGAAACAGTTGAAGAATGGGAACGTACAGGAGAATCCAAGCTTCTTCAACAAAGTAAAAACCTGTAGAAAATGTGAAGTATGTGGTTAAGATGGGGAGGTTCCAAGTAAAAGTAAAGGGGCTATTATTCGTTAAGAATAATAGCTCCTCTTTGTTTTTATATCAGGTATAAACTATTTCTTAATAATTAATTCCTTGACCATAATATTCCTTAAGTGGTATATTCCTGGTAAGGAATATTAGTAATGAAGAGATAGGTGTTTGGATGGATATGAAAACGAAAATTTTTAGCGCATTAGCCGAGCCCAGTAGGCTGCAGATTGTAGGTCTACTGCACGAAGGCTCACTGACAGTAGGGGAAATTGCAGATCGACTTCACATTCGTCAGCCTCAAGTATCCAAACATCTACGTGTATTGCAAGAAGCCGGAGTGGTAGAGTTTAAGGCAGAAGCTAATCGTCGTATCTACAAACTGAGGTTAGAGCCCTTCAAAGCTTTAGACTTATGGCTGAAAGAATACCGTGATATTTGGGAAGAAAAATTTGAAAACTTGGACGGGTATTTGCAGGAATTACAAGAAAGTGATAATGAAAAGGCGGGAGGCAGCAAAATGGAAACTGAAGTTAAAATCACTCACACTTTCAATGCTCCGCGTGACCTTGTGTTTAAGGCATTCACCGACTCTGAACATTTACAGAACTGGTGGGGACCAAAAGGATGGACGTTTCATGTTTCTCAATCAGATTTCCGCACAGGTGGTGTTTTTCTTTACAGTCAGAAACCGGCAGACGGTGATGAAATGTGGGTGAAGTTTGTGTACAGTGAAATTATTGTACCAGAGAAAATTGTTTATTCCAGTTTCTTTTCTGATGAGAAAGGTAACATTATTCGTGCTCCTTTTAACGCAAATTGGCCTTTGGAAACTCTTAATACCCTAACGTTTACCGAGAACGAAGGAAAAACAACGGTAACAGCTATTGTCACTCCTATTTCAGCAGCCAAAGAGGAACTTAAAGCCTTTGGAGACTCACAAGACATGGTCCATGAAGGATTTTCAGTCACGTTCCACCAATTAGAAGATTATTTGGCAAAAATTAAACTTAATAGTGAAAAATAAAATAGTGGATCAACCTGCCACGAAAGGGCGCAATTCAAGCATGTTGGATTGTGTTCTTTGTTGTTTTAAAGAGGCTGCTTATGAACTAAGGAGGGTCATATATGGCTTTATAATTAAATAAAAAAAGGAGAAAAATAGAGGGATTGGTTTTTGAGATCGAGAAAAATACATAGATATTCTGACCGGTAGCACTTCCAATTGTAGAGATAGATACATTATGTACTCTGCCATACTGAGCAAGTCTTCTTGTTCAAGCATAAAATCGTTATTTAACAGGAGTTTTAAGCCACATCTAAATAAAGAACCAGCACGCATACTGGTTCTCTAAAATCATTGAGGAATGTCTAATATTACCCTGGTACCTTCTCCAGGATGGGCAGATACGTGTAAATCTCCACCAACAGACCTGGCCCTTTCCTCCATACTGAATAATCCTACTCCGTCCGATAGTTGTTCTTCATTAAACCCTTTGCCTTTATCTTCAATCATTACTCTTACGCCATCTTCCCATTCGCGAATCGTAACAGAGGCCTTGTCGACTTCCGCATATTTCCGTACGTTAGTTAGTGATTCTTGAATAATCCGGTAGACTGTTATTTCCGCATGGTTATCCAGTCTGTTTGTAAGTACGCATTCAAAAAATACGTCGATTCCATAGTGCTCAGAAAATCTATTTAAAAAGGAGCGTATAGCAGGGACTAAACCTAAATCATCCAGTACAGAAGGTCTCAGTTCCCAGGAAATTTCCCGTACTTCCTCTATTAAAGCAGTTGCTTCATCGCGCATTTGATCGATCAATGGATGGTGAATTTCGGCACTTAACCTGCTAATCGTAATAAGATGACTATACAAATTCTGTCCAATTCCATCATGTAAATCGCGGGATAACCTTTTTCTTTCTTCCTCCTGGACATCAATTATCCTTGTCATCGTATGCTGTAACTCTGCTTCCACTCTTTTTCGTTTAGTGATTTCTGAACGAATGGCTAAGTATTGATAGGGTTTTCCTTTTTCATTTAAAAATGGAACAATCGTTGTATCGACCCAATAGTACAGGCCGTCTTTTGTTTTATTTTTGATTTCACCTTTCCAAACTTCCCCGCGTCCGATTGTCCGCCACAGCTCTTTAAAAAATTCCTTTGGGTGGTAGCCGGAGTTAATAATTGAATGGTCTTTACCTATCAACTCTTCGCGTGAGAATTTTGAAATCTGACAGAACTGATCATTTACGTAAGTAATGGTGCCTCTGTTATCCGTAATAGCGACTATAGAGGATTCATCCAGGGCGAACTTAAAATCAACGAGCTCTTGCATGGATTTTTCTAACTCATCGACCACTCTTTTAAATTCGGTGATTTCCTTTCGAATCGCTAAGTACTGGTAAGGCTTTCCTAAATTATTTAAAAAGGGAACGATGGTAGTATCCACCCAATAAGGTGTACCGTCTTTTGCCCTGTTCTTAATTTCTCCTCGCCATACCTTTCCATTGGCAATCGTTCGCCATAAGTTACGCATGAATGATTTGTCGTGGTAGCCGGAATTAATAATCCTGTGATCCTGACCAATCAGTTCTTTCTCTGAGTACTTAGAAATGGCACAGAATTTATCATTCACATATTTTATTTTCCCTCTTTGATCTGTAATCGCAACAATGGTAGATTCATCAAGGGCAAATTTCATATCGAGCCATTCATTTAAAACTTTTTTTGGTTCTAATTCTGATACGGAATGATCCTTACTGGTATTAATAATTAATAGATCATAAGATTCGCTTTGAAACGTGAACGTATTTCTCCTTAAAAACAGAGGGAATTTTTGTCCGTCTTTTCGCATACCAAAATACCGGACCACACTGCCTTGTTCCAGCGATGATAATTGGATTTCGGGTAATAGATTTTGAACATTTATCCATGGTTCACTTTCTTCCATTTCAAATAAGTTCTTTGCTATGTCATTCACCGATTGAATAACCCCGTCTTTATCGACTACGATCGTTGCGTCTTCAGAAGTTTCAGCTTTAGAATGGTGATAATGATTGCTCCTTGGCAATGGTTATCCCTCCCGGCATTCAGATAAAAATGACTCAATTTTACGTGCTATGTCATTCACCTTATTCTTTTCTTCCGCTGTGACTATATGTTTTTCTCTGTATCCGATTAAAAGCGCTCCTTTTAGCGATGTGTTCCATACTAGAGGGACGGCATAAGCGGAAAGTAACTGTTCTGCCAGCATGATTGGATAATCTGTCGATTTGCCCATTATTTTTTCTGGAAAATGATTAATTTCCATTGGGCTGCCGCTGGATATAACTTTTCCGGCGATCCCTTTCCCATATCTCACCGTAATATATTTATACTTTTCATTACGGTTCCCGACTGCATAAGGCCAGGTAACATCCAGCCCTTCCGGTTTCTGAAGAGCAACGCCTGCGAAGTCACAAGGGATAGCGCTTTTTAAAGTATCACATTCTGATTGAATCCATTCTTTCCTATAACCCATATCTTCACTACCCTTATTGAATTCCATAACCGAGCAGCCCCTTTTTAAGAGCTACGTTTACTAATTCGGGTCTCGTTTTCATTTGCAGTTTTTCCATAAGATTTCCTTTGTGGGTTTCGACGGTCTTGACACTTATGAACAATTGCTGTGCTATTTCTTTATTGGAATATCCTTTAGCTATGAGTGTCAATACTTCCTTTTCTCGATCAGACAATAACTGATACGTATCTGTTTCGTCCTGTTTCAGATGACCCAAATATTCTTCCATAAGTCGTTTTGTGGCCGAAGGGTGGAGATACGCATTGCCGCTGCAAACAGAGCGGATGGCGGTAACCAATTCATCATGAGGCGCACTTTTTAAGACACATCCTGATGCTCCTGCCTGTATCGCACGGAATAAATATTCCTCATCATCATGCATGGTGAGGATGAGGATGGCTGTGTCTGGCAATTGTTTTTTCAGTTCAGCCGTAGCCGATAATCCATCTTTTCCATGAGGCATGCTAAGATCCATTAAAATGGCATTCGGTTTTGTTTCTAATGCTTTTTCAATCCCTTCATTGCCTTCAGAAGCCTCTCCAACTACTTCCATATCCTCAAGAGAATTCAATAACATTTTCAATCCCATTCTTACTACGGCATGGTCGTCCACTAATAGAACATTTATCAAAGATTTCCCTCCTATCACTGAATTGGCAGGTAGATCGACACTGTTGTTCCTTTCCCTGATTCTGAAGTGATATGACAATGACCCCCTGCAAGCAGCATTCTTTCCTTCATCGCAGCTAAACCGGTACAGCGCCCCTCCATCACTTCTTTTAAATTGAAACCTTTTCCAGTATCTATAATCTCTATTTTCAATGATTTTCTTTCCCATGTAAACTGGAGGGAAGCTGCTGAAACATCCGCATACTTAGCGATATTCAGCATAGCTTCCTGACAAACGCGGAATACAGCCATACTTTTAGATTCAGAAATAACTGTTTCCTCTCCATTTGATTCTATATCTACCAACAATCCAAATGTACTCGTAAATGATTTTGAGTAACTTTTCACAGCTGAGAGCAGACCAAGGGTATTGAGTGTATTAGGGTACAGTTCTACCGATAAGAGCCTGATTTCCTGGATCGTACGTTCCATTAATACCGCCATTTCCTTGGCATAACTTTTCAAATGTGGCTCTTTAATACCTGATTCGAGAAAGCTTAACCCTGTGTAGAGACTGTACAGGTTCTGATTGACGCCTTCATGGAGCTCAAGTGCTATTCTCTTAATTTCTTCTTCTTGTGACTGAATAATATAAGTACTCGCCTGGTTAACAGCCTTAAGCTCCATAGCCATCCTCCTCTTTAATTAGGCACGCTGAGAGATTCTTCTTCGGTAATATCAGCGAAAACACCAGCATATTGAATGACTTCGCCCGCATCATCTTTGATTGCATTTATGGTCAGCCACTCTAAATAGTGACTTCCGTCTTTTCTCTTATTCCAAATCTGTCCTTGCCAATATCCTTTAGTTTCGAGTGATTTCCACATCTCCGCATAAAATAATTCTGTCTGCCTGCCGGACTTCAGCATATTGGGATTATTCCCGATTATTTCTTTCGTGCTGTATCCTGTCAGATCTGTAAAAGCCGGGTTGACCGCAATAATTTTTCCGAGTTTATTCGTAACCATCATACCAAGTGGTGTCGTTTCCATCACCTGGTGGGAGAGAGAAAGTTTATCTTGATAATACATCCAGATGACTAACACTAAACTCGCCAATGCTATTTGGGATAACGCCATAAACCCTATAGCATAATGTCCAGTCAAGGAGTAGAGAGTGGCCAGAATCAATGGAGGGAAGAAACCACCAAGCCCTCCCATGGCAGCTACGACTCCATTTGCAATTCCGGCTTGCTTTTGGAAATACATTGGGACTAACTTGAATATGACCCCATTTCCTATACCTGCACCGGCAGCTATTGTTAAACAGCCGATTGAATATAAGTTGATAGATGGAGCAAATGATAAGAGCATGGCAGCAACCGTAAACCCTCCGAAGACATACATCAAAAGAACGAGTGGCTGGAACCGGTCAGCAAGCCACCCGCCGATAGGACGCATGAAAGTGGCCATGGCAATGAACCCTGCGGTTCTAAGTCCAGCATCAACTTTATCAAGGCCAAAGTTAGCTACCAGGAAGTTTGGAAGATAGACAGTGAATGCCACGAAAGAACCGAATGTTATAAAGTAGAATAAACAAAACAACCAAAGCTTTTCATTTTTATAAACTCCTTTAATCTGCTGAATTAGCGGTGCTTTCACTTTTGGTTCGTCTTTATCTCCTAAGAAAAAGTTAGCAATAATAAAAATTCCTAGTAAAACCATATAGACTTGAACAGTAAAGGACCAGCCAAAATTAGCTGCAACAACCGGTGCAGAGAACGCGGTTACGGCAGTCCCAATGTTTCCAGCTCCATAAATTCCGTTTACAAATCCATGTCTTTCTTTAGGATAATATTTAGGTAATGAAGTGACCCCTACCGAAAAAACAGCTCCCCCGATACCAAGGAACAATCCCCCAATAAGTAAATCACCAAATGAGTCTGCCATACTCACGAAATATACAGGGAATAATAATAGAATAAAACTAACCATAAATATCAATCTAGCACCAAGTAAGTTGGCAAGATAGCCCATCGGTATTCGTAATAATGAGCCTAAAACCACTGGTACTGCCGTCACCCATGCGATTTGCTCTGGAGCTATGGCAATGTCTTCCGAAATAAAAGGTAATAAAGATGAGATCAGCACCCAGACCATAAAACCTGTCACCAGGTTCATTGTTTGTAAGGGGAGTTGTAATTTTTTATTCATTTTTATTCTCCTCGCTTCTGATTACAAAATATAGTCCTGCTTCTTGATCATAAGCAGACCACTCATTTTCAGTCTGTTTTACCCGGCTTGTAAGAGGGGCAGCGAAAAAATAAAAATCATCGAAATAAATGCGGATATGTGTTTTGTCAGGGCATAATGCGAGCTTCTTAATTCTTTTTTTTACCCAGGGAGCCATTTCTTCTCCCTGATCCCCATGAATACAAACCTGGACAGGGGTAGAGATGTACGGCTTCAGATCTTCGATGTTAATGGGTCCCACAAGTTCCGCACCTCCCTGCCGGATAGACATAGAGTTGGTAGCCATTGAGTGTGGACCAGAAGTCTTCCCCTGCATTTTCTTCGAGGTGATCGATTACTTCTTCTTCTGATGTCCAGCGACTCATGCCTTTTACTTCAGCTACAACAATTTCCAAATCATTCACTATTTTATGATCCAGGTACCAATGAAGGCGCTGGCCCTTAAATAACGATTGGAACATTTCTTGGACGGTAACAGACAGTCTGCCTGTCTTTGGCTGGATGAAACAAAAATCTAAATAGGTTTCATTGATCATCATATCTAACGGTCCCCCTTATTTCTTTCCTTCCTATATACAATCAAAGCGATCGGGAATAAAAGGATGTTTAAGCCAGCATACAAAAGCGTGACACCATAATTTTCGTAATAATACTGATGCACGACTAGTTGTGTGAGAACAATGTTCAGCAGCAATATGGCACTGAGAACAAGCACACCTGCATAACTACGCCTCATAGCGTTTCACCCTTACGGCATAAATTGATCCGTTATCCACTTTCACTTCAATTCCGGGAAGAGGCCTTCTTGGCGGACCTGCGGTTGGTGCTCCTGTAACAGCATCAAACTTGCCGTGGTGGCATGGACAAATCATTTCTTTCTCTTCCTTGACCCAATAGACAGGGCATCTTAGGTGGGTACATGCATTCTGATAAGCAACATATTTATTTTCACTCAAACGAATTAGTATCGCACTGTCATGCTCACTTGGAAAATGAAATTTAACAGAATCTCCGACTGCCACGTCCCTCACATCGGCTATTTTTTGATGAGGATATTCTTTATTACTAAGGCCTATCAGCTCTTTTGCTGCAACAGCTCCCCATGGAAGTGTGGAAATAGCGAAAACTCCAGCAGCCCCTGCAAGTGTTTTCATGAATCCTCTGCGATCCAGCATCCGCTCATTATTCCGGTTGATGTTATGTGTGTAATTGTCTTCATCAAATGGAATTTTATTATTGTGATCTGTCATGATACTTCCTCCTTAAAAGAGTTTTTCCGTACCTTGCAATATTCCAGGAAGGTTCACTTTGACATGTGTGGCCCCTTCGAGATAGGGCAAGCTTGTTACCCATTTTCCATTATCCAGGTTATGCTGTTGCTGCTTTCTTTCAATTTCATCTTCTGTCAGCCATTGAAGAGTGTTGGAAGGACAGACACTGGCACACATCGGCGGGATTCCGTCTTTTGTGCGATCAATACAAAGGTCGCATTTGTACATCAGGTTTTGCTCTTCATCGAACTTAGGAATACCGTACGGACATGCGATGGTACAGTTTTGACATCCGATACACTTTTCAACGAGGGCGGATAAGACAGCACCCGTTTCATGAATTTGAATCGCTTGAGCCGGACAGCTCCTCGCACAGGCAGGGTTTTCACAGTGCAGGCACATAAGAGGCATCGTCTGCCGGGTCACATGCGGGTTAACATCATATACATAATTTCTGTTGCGCTGTTCATGCCCGCCGCACTGCGTACATGCGGCAAGACAGGAGCGACAGCCGATGCAATTTTCTAATTCGATATATAATCTTTTTTTCATTTATAGCACCTTCTTAGGTTCTAGTTTCTCCATTTGAGCGGCACACGCTTTGAACTCTGGCATTCTGGATATAGGATCAAGAGCTGCAATTGTCAGCAAGTTGATAGCCTCTTCATGTCCAAAGTGGTAGGGGACAAACACAGTGTCTTTACGAATAGCTTCGGTCACTTTCACTTTGTAGGTGCTTTTTCCTCTGCGCGTAAATAAACGCACCCTTTCATCATGGGTCATATCGTATTTTGCTGCTGTTTCTGGATGTACTTCTACATAAGGTTCCGGGCACATGTCTTTTAAAAATTGAATCCGTCTCGTCTGGTTGCCAGATAAGTAGTGGTAGACTACTCGGCCTGTAGTTAGACGTAATGGATACTTTTCACACGGTTCTTCAGCTGGTGGGCGATAAGGGAGTGCACAAATTTTAGCTTTTTCATCAGGGTGGTAGAATTTTTTATCAAGGAACATATGTGGTGTCCCTTTGTCATTCTCATCTTTACAGGGCCAGAACACCCCGTCTTGTTGATCGATCTTCTCCCATGTAGCTCCGTAATAATCTGCATTTCCGCCTTTAGTTGCCAGCCTGAATTCTTCAGCAATGTCTTTGGCCGTTTGTAAATGAGAGAAATATTTTCCTCTGCCGAGACGTTCTGCAAGCTCTACTTGCATCTGCCAATCCGGTTTTGATTTACCGATGGGCTCTTGAGCTTTATTGATTTTGATAATTCTTCCTTCAATGTTAGTCACTGTTCCTTCATCCTCGGCCCAGGTGACAGAGGGAAGGATGACATCAGCAAATTCAGCTGATTCAGATAAGTAGAAATCGGCACATACCATAAAGTCAAGGTTCTTCATGGCCTTTCGTACAAAGTTTAAATTCGGTGCAGAAACTGCCGGATTAGAACACAGCAAGTAAAGACCGCGAATGGTTTTCTCTTGCATCAATTCGAACATTTCATAAGCAGAGACACCTGGTTGAGGCATTTCTTCCGGATTAATTCCCCACACGTTACACACTTCTTTAACGTGTTCTGGATTTGTGATTTTGCGGTAGCCTGGAAGCAAGTCAGCTTTTTGTCCATGCTCTCGGCCCCCTTGACCATTTCCCTGGCCGGTAAATGTCGCCACACCGGATTTTGGCCTGCCGATCTTTCCTGTTACAAGCGCCATGTTGGTATAGCCGGATACATTATCAACGCCCTTATGCTGCTGCTCGATTCCTCTTGCGAACATGACCACTGCATTTGGAGCTTTTCCGTAGATCTCTGCTGCTTTTACAATTTTGTCAGGGGAGATTCCCGTCAGTAAGCTTGTCGTTTCAGGAGTAAATTGCTCGACGACCTCTTTTGTTTCTTCAAAACCGTTCGTATGTTTCCTTATAAACTCTTCATCTGTGCAGCCATTTTTAATCAATAGATGCAGAAGTCCATTTGCCAGTGCCAGGTCTGTACCGGGCTTTAAGTCAAGATGAAGATCTGCTCTTCTGGCTATAGGTGTTTCCCTTGGATCCACTACAATAATGTAGCCCCCGCGCTCTTGAACATTCCAAATACGGAACATAGAGGTAGGGTGGCATTCAGCCGTATTGCTTCCAGCGATGAACAAGCAGTCTGTTTCATGAATATCCGTCCATGGTAAGGTAGAGCCGCGATCGACACCAAAGGATCTTAAGAAACCCCCGGCAGCACTCGACATACAAAAACGTCCATTGTAGTCTATGTATCTAGTGCCTAAGGCCACCCGGGCGAACTTTCCTGTTAAATAGCATTTTTCATTGGTCATAGAAACACCGCTGAATACCGACAAACTATCTTTTCCATATTTGGTTTGCAGCTTGTTGAATTTTTCGGCAATCATGTCATAAGCTTCTTCCCAGCTCGCCTCACGGAATCCTTCTTTTGTCCCTTTCAACGAGGCATCATCCCGGATAAGAGGACGTAGAATGCGGTCTTCATGGTTTGTCTGCTGATAGGCAGTAACTCCTTTCGGGCACATTTTACCTACTGTTACAGGCCAGTCATACCGTGGCTCCACACCAATAATTTTATTGTTTAACGTGTTCACTCTCAGGTTCATTCCACACTGCATCCCACAATAGCTGCAGTGTGTTTTAATCAATTTTTCATTAGGATGTCTAACATTCTCTATATCACGGAAAAATTTATCCCTTGGCATTTTGATTGGCCTCCTTGGTTTTCACGTTATGGGTCGCAAATCCTGAAAATCTAGCGATACGGTATTTTCTGCGGCAAGGCAGGCATAATTCCGCAAGATTAAAACCATCCTTTTCCATGTTAAAGTCAATATCATTAGTTCCGAGTACGGAGATAACATCCTTTGATTGTTCGGTTGAAACAAATTCATCTCCACAGACCTTACATTTTTTCATCGATTGCTCACCATAATGCTCTCTGTAATTTCTTGCAAACACGCTGAGCGGACGGAAAGGAATATGGGCCAGTTTGCCAAAAGGGAGGTAAATTAATGTAATGATCACCGAATACTGATGGATCATGGACATAACATAATGTCCCTCACCATGTAAAAACACGTTCATAAACGTCAAAATAAGACCGGTAATACTTATGAATAACAATAGATAAAGTGGCAGAAAGTCATAGATGAATTTTTGCTCAGCCCTCGCTTGCATGTTTTTTAAGCGGCGGTAAAGGGCCATACACACACCGATGATAACCATAACAGCAGTAAAGTTAAGGGCATTATAGAAAAAGAAAGCAATTATTCCATCAGCATTGACTGTCAGGAGGTCGACTCCCATAGCGACGACTGTATAATAGCCGCCTTCTTCCATCGTGAAGTACATCCAGCCGAAAACGAGCGGAAAAGTAACTAAGCAAGAAAGAATTACACCCCATCCCAGCATTACATGCTGTGTCCATCGGTAAATTCCCCGATTCCAGATAAAATTGTAAGTGCCGAGATGTTCTACTGATGTTTTTGGTGTTGACTTACGAAATAGCAACTTCATTCCTTTTTTTATAATGATCTTCGTAGGCGGTCTTTCACCCCAGGCGATAAACCGATAGAAAAATCCAGCGATAAAGACAAATGTTCCAACCATGTAGCCATATAAATTCATATCCACGTGTGTGAACATTCTCGTTCCAATGAAGGAAAGAGCGACAAGGAAGCTGATTGTAATAAACATTGACTTTGCAAATTTAGATGCAAACGCGTTATTAAAGGAATGCGTTGTCTTTAAAGGTTTTCTTAAAGCAGTATCTGCCATCTTAAAATTCCCCTTCGCAGCTTGTATTGTGTTATTCCTAACACTTGTTAATTAAATTATAGAAAGCGAAGGGCTAAATATTAATCGGGGAACTTCCCCATCATGAGGGGGGAAAACCCTTATCTTGTTAAAAAGGTCAATCTGCCTATCTATATGGACACAATAATTAATATCATTCAAGAAAAGGGCGAACTGTTCTGGCTCGATATCCAATTTGTAGAAAAAAGAGAATAAAAATTTAGGAACTATTGGAATTCGTGAAATTGAATATTTAAGGGGAGTTTTCAAGCATACGGGTCCAACCTAAAGGGATTTCTTTAGGGGGAAAAAGAAATGAAGGGGAGAGGCTGGCGGCTAAAAAAATTACTATTGATGTTGATCTTTCTGTGAGTTTATCTTGATCCTAAGTCTTCAAGGTTAGGGGCTAAACTTGAAGACTGGCAGGTTCCCAATTCTCCTATGTAAAGAAAGCGTTGAAAGAATGGATCAGAAGAGTTTAATAAGAAGAGACTGAGGATTTTGTAAGATAAGTGAAAAGGGTATAGGCATTCTATAAATTTATATCAAAGGGGAAAGGGTTATGAAAATCTATACGATCGGGCATTCCGATCTTGAAAAGCAGCAATTCCTGAAGATGCTCGAGGCTGCTGATATTGAATATGTGGCTGACATCCGGGCCTTCCCGGCCAGCCGTAAATACCCGCAGTTTAATAAGGAAAGAATGGAAGATTGGCTTAAGAAAGAGGGGGTCGTATATCGGCATTTTCCTTTGCTCGGTGGCAGACGGAGTCGGTCAGGCGAGATTGGGGAGGATCTAAATGAGGGGTGGAACAATCGCTCATTCCATAATTATGCGGATTATACATTAACGAAAGTGTTTCAAGATGGGATGGAGGATTTAAAAGCAGAGGCCGAAGGGAAAAATCTAGTCTATATGTGCTCTGAGCGCCATCCGGCAAGGTGCCACCGCCTGCTGATCAGTAATTGGCTGCAGGCAAATGGCTGGAACGTTTTTCATTTGATTAATGACTCTAAAGGAAAAACAGATCTGGTCTGTCATGAACTTGGCCGGTGGGGGGCGATGCCTATTGTGGAAGAGGATGGAACGGTAGTGTATCCGATGCTTGGTGACAAAAGTTAAAGACTAATCATCAATTACGGCTTTTCCTTGTTCACGTAACTTTTTTAAAGATGTAAGCATATGATTTATTTCTTCATCGGAATGTCTTTCCCATGCACATAATTCAGCTATTATTTTCAGAGGAGATTTTGACCTATAAGAGCGTGTCGGATTTCCGGGGAATCTTTTGTCCGTTACGTTCGGGTCATTTTCAAAATCACCTAATGGTTCTACAATATAAATTCTTTCTTTAGCTTTAGATGCTGCTAATTCAGCACCCCATTTAGCCACATTTAACGTTGCGGTGAAATATATATGGTTGGATTTTTTGTCCTGGTAATTTGATAAGTGCTGTGGTACTAAAAGTTCTCCAATTTTTAGTTTTGCTCTAGTACCATGAAAGAAAGGCCCTTTATCTAAGACATCTTTTTTGTCTTTCATATGCATACCCCCTCTAATTTTTGGGATTTGTATATAAAAGTATAAATCAGGAGTTATAGAAAGAGTAGTCTATAAATGATGGACAATTAGGAGTATAATGAAAGTAGAGAGAACGATTATAAATCAGCAAGGCTGTTCAAAACAATGCGCAACTTCTAATTTAGAAAGTTGTGCTTTTTTACGGAAAAAGCATGGATGGATCCATTAGAAAGAACCTTTGCGATTTTTGGCAAAGCGATATATGATAGAGAATAGAGTAGTAAGAAAGAGATAATCAGACGATTTGGAACTACAACTGAAGAAAAGAGTTTTTACTATGACCATATTTGTGGAATTATTTGATGGATCTTATGATTTGTTACTTCTATCCCTTTATATAAGCCTTCTTATGACGGTGGCCATCGATACCATATGGGGACATATGGTCAAAAAGCCTTCCCAAAATCTCGTATCTCGCAATTTGATAGCAGAAAAAAAACAGGCCGAAGTGAAAGAACGTCTTCATATGCTGTCGCCTGTAAACGAGATGATTCAGTGGCTGCAACGAACCGTTAGAAGAAAAGACGATACGGGTGATGAAGACCATTACCTTCTATATATTTGCCGTTAATCTTTCAAATATATAGGAGGTATGGTTAGTGAAACGTTTATTAGGTATTATCAGTACGTTAGGTTTAATGTTGGCAGGATGTTCACCGAATAGTACAGCTAATGGGGATGGCTTCTTTGGCCACTATTTGGTACAGCCTTTTATTGATTTAATTAAAATAGTAGCCGATGCTTTTGGAGAAAACTATGGCATGGCAATCATTCTCATTACATTGGCGGTGCGTTTTGTCTTAATGCCCTTTATGCTGAGAACCTTTAAGAATAGTCAGGATATGCGTGTGAAAATGGATGCGTTCAAACCTGAAATGACGGATATCCAAAATCGTTTAAAGGCCGCAGAAACTCAAGAAGACAAGCAAAAAATTCAAGCAGAAATGATGGCGTTGTATAAGACTCACAATATTAACCCATTCAATATGGGGTGTTTGCCACTAATTATTCAAATGCCTATCCTTATGGGATTCTATTATGCGATACGTGGTTCTCATGAAATTGCGACACATACGTTTCTCTGGTTTAATTTAGGACAGCCAGATGTGACGATGGCCATTATTGCGGGAATATTGTATTTCATTCAATTTCGCGTTTCTATGATGGGCATGACAGAACAGCAGCAGAAGCAAATGAAGCTGATCGGTTTATTATCTCCGATTATGATATTAGTCATTTCCTTCTCAGCGCCAGCCGCTCTTCCGTTGTACTGGGCCGTAGGCGGGATCTTCCTAATTGTCCAGACTTTAATATCGAAAAAGCTTTACCAACAGCCTGTCATTAATAAGTAAATTATAAACCGGATGCAGTCCATGCATCCGGTTTTTTTATTGTGATTGTACAAGAGTATGAGGTGTACAGGTTAGAGAACCGTTTTGTTTAAAAAGGAGGAGATGACCAACAAGTCCCAGAATAGATATATATTAAAATATCCCATTAATAAAGGAGGGAAAGATAATGGCTGCAGGTTGAAAAAATAGCTGATTGTAAACTTCCGGTAACTGAATTTTGATCCTGACGGTAACATTTTTAATGGGTAGGAGACCTTCAGAATGCCCGTGTTTTAGCAAGTCTATTTTTGAAAAATTCATTAATAAAGGAGCCTGTTTATGAGTAAATCGTTTCTTGAACAAGTTCACTATATTAGAATTCCTGTGCGAGATCTCGAGCAGTCCGCTCAATGGTATAGAGACATTTTAGGCCTTCAATTATTAACCATTACTGAGGATCCTTATGCCATAATTAAGGTGAATGAAGGACCTCTTTTGCTTATCTTAGTGCCTGCTGGAAATGAAACCTTTTCCCATTTTACCGTCAACGATGAACCAGCTTTTAGTATAGGATTTACGAGCCCGGAATTATACGAATTCCATCAACATCTTCATGATAATGGAGTGAAGGTGGACGATGTAAAAGAAGACAATGGACACTCCTTTTTCCACTTTTTTGATCCCAATGGGAATAAACTTCAAGTACACTGGTAAATTACATAATAATATCGTTGTTTAGCAAAGAAAGATGGATATCAGGACAGTAAAAAAAGGAATCCTATTTTTAGGATTCCTTTTTATTAGCTTTCCTTTTATCTGAAGAGGAGAACCAGCCAACTAGTGCGATCGCCACCAAGATTCCCCAAAAGGTCACTTTCCACCAGATGGATTCAGGGAAATGTTCAGGGATGATTTTAAGATTAGGGTGTGCGAGTACGTGTACACCTAATTTGATACCTACCCAGCCAATAATGACATAGGCTGCATTTTCTAATCCTGGTTTATTTTCCAACAGCCTGATAAAATACGTTGCGGCAAAACGAATTAAAACAACTCCGATCATACCTGCAACAAAGATTACTATAAACTTCGCTCCGTCCATTCCTCCGATTGAGGAAAAGTCGGTATTTGGCAATGTTGCTGCGAGTGCTACAGCCGCTAAAATGGAATCGATGGCAAAGGCGATATCAGCTAACTCAACCTTTAAAACCGACATCCAAAAACCTGAGCTATTGTTCTGCTTCTTCCCAGGGCCCTCTGTATCCCTTGATTTCTTTTTCTTATTTTTCCACAGATTACGAAGGGCTATATATATCAAATAGGCAGCACCAAGTGCCTGGATTTGCCAGATATCCACAAGGAAGGATATTAAAAATAAGGAGGCAAAACGGAAAATCACGGCTCCGCCTAATCCATATAGTAAGGCTCTTTTATGCTGTTCTTTAGGTAAATGTTTGACCATCATGGCCATAACCACGGCATTATCTGCTGCAAGGATACCTTCCAGTCCAATCAGCACGACAAACACCCATGCATATTCAAGGAATATTCCAGAAATAGTAACCACCCCTTTCACTACTCCATATATATCCTGAAGAGAAGGTGTGGTAAACAAAATAGTGCCAAAAAGCTTGCAGTAATGGTGTTGCGCAATCTTGGTTAATCCTGTGGGATGATTCCCCAAAGACAAGAAATCACCTAATTTCCTTAACAACGCAAAGAATAAAAAGCTCCTCCTTACGAACACTATGAAAAAAGGGGGAAGCCTTGTGAAAATAGCGATTATCGGGGCAGGACTTGCCGGTCTTTCCTGTGCCTTAACATTGGAAAAGCACGGACATTCTGCTGATATATTTGAACAACGAATGGAAATAGGTTTTCGTTATGACATTGCAGAATTAATGACACCTATTTTTCACACCCCCATCAATGACTCGGTGAAATTCTTTTCGGAAACCTATGATATTCATTTAAAGCCGTCTAGTAATGTACAAAAAATATATGTTCATTCTGAAAACGAATCGGCCTTTGTCGAAGGAAATATTGGTTTTATCAATATGCGGGGCGAATATAAGGATGCCTATGAGAAGCAATTGGCCCAGCAGCTGGTACGCAGCAAAATCCATGAGGACAATCATGTGACACATGAAGATATCTCAAAAGAATATACCCATGTCGTATTAGCCTCAGGTGATCCACAGGATACACAGCAAATTCAGCCATTTGACGTGGCGTACGCTTCTGCTTTTGCCGGTGCTATCGTTAAAGGGGATTTTGTCCGTAATGAGGTACATACCTGGTTCAATAACCACTTTGCTCCAAAAGGTATGGGTTACCTGCTGCCTCACTCCACAACAGAAGCGACTCTCGTGCTCGTCTATCCCCAATATGAAGACGAGTGGGTAGAAAAAAGAAATCAGTTCTGGGAAACAATGGTGAAGCAAGCGTCACGGACCCTGAAACAGGACATTATCATTGAAAAAGAATTTACGATCAACGATTACATGATAGGAAAATCAAGGTATCCTCGAATCGGCAACACGTTCTTTGTGGGCAATTGTTTCGGAGCCATTACACCATTCTTAGGTTTTGGCCAGACGGGAGCTATTCTTAGCGGCATTTACGCTGCTCAGGATATTTGCGGGCTTGGAGATTATGAAGAACTGTGTAAACCGCTCTATAAGGATTATGATGATTCGCTGGTTCTCCGCAGAGGGATTGAAAGCCTGAGTAATCATCAGCTGGATCTAGTAACTAAATCACTTCACAATTCGATGGTGAAAAAGATCGTTGCCCAGCCGAACATGAGTGTTTTGAAAGGACTCAGCCACTTGTTGAAGCCTTTTACACCGAAATAACGAATCCTCTTCGAATTTTTTATGGGAAGTCATCATCTTTTGAGATAAATATCATATACATGAAAAAGAGGGAAAGTGCTTTTGAACTTGACGACCAGCCTGGTGAAAATTTTCATTTGTACGACTTTTTTGAAAACTAGGCTTTACTTTAAGGCAAAGTTCTTATATACTTTCAAAGTAAGAAATAATTAACAGAAAGCGAGGTCGAAACCAATGATGAACTATTTAACGATGAACACTTTAACTTGGAACAAGACTGTACAACTAAATCGACCTGCGCTATTTATTAGACCCTAAATATTTTTAAAAAATAGGTTCATAAAAGCCGCAGGTGATGCATATTGTATTCCTGTGGCTTTTTTGCATCTTCATAAATGAAGAGCTTTAAAGCAGAGCCACAGGACACCTGTGGCTTTTTTGCGCCTTCATAAACGAAGAGCTTTAAAGCAAAGCCACAGGGATACCTGTGGCTTTTACTTATGGAATCAAAGGGTATTTATACTCTTTTGATATAAAAATTTTTCAATTTTAAGGAGGTGAGCAATGATGACCATGCAATTCTTTATTTTCACTATTCGTGTGACGCGGAACAAAAAACAAAGTTATTCACCGCTCCCCGGTTACCGACCGAGTGCTCAGGAACAATGGCTTGACCGAAAAGCAAACACTAAAAATATCATCTAAGAAAGGGAGTGGACCCAATGGCTGAACTATTATTAAGGATTGAATTTATGAATTGGTTAAATGCGGAGAAGGATTCCGCTTAGTGACAAACACTTAGGAGGAATATATGATGAGAATTAACATGTTGATATTTGTGATATCATTTGAAAAAATCGCGCCAGAAGCTAGAGATCGTTCGGCTAAGCGTGCTCGAGTAATCAGTGATCGCATTAATGAAGTAAAAATGAAACACCATCAATTGTAATAAGCACTCTCCTTTTGGAGAAACATAAGGTTAATTGAAACACCAAGACTGCCAAGACTCTAATTCCTATTAGGGTCTTGGCAGTTTAATTTTTGAAAATCTACATAAATGCAGTTGGACATAGAGGTGAAAGGAGTCAATTATGCATGGGACGGTATGATTTTTATTTTCCACCTTTAGCCGTATGAGTAAAATAACCCCGTCAATAGATCTTATTTTTTTCGTATCACCGGCCGCGCTGAATAGACTGCTGTTAAAAACTCTTATCTAACTTTTGGTAAATGATAAAAAGTGATGATCTTATATTCTGAAAAAGAAGTTTTATTAAATGGAGCTTTAGGCGAATTGAATAATAAAGAAGACTTTATCGCACAATAAATAACAATATAAGTTTTCTAGAGGCTGATGACTAGTGAGATTCAATAGTAACAAAGATCTTGATAACGTAACCATTTTACAAGGATTAGAAGAGCTGGCTGAATCAGCTGATTTTATCCATTACAAGAATGAAGGCAAACCCGTTACCTACTATGTGAACTATTTTAAAAGCTTAATTGATGTAGAAATCTTACATCGGGATATTCTTCCTTACATTTCCAAAAACAGATCGACTGAATTAAAGAAAATAAAAAATGAGATACCAGTGGAAGTGGTCATGGAAACGTCAGATGTTAATCTCATTAAGGAAAAAATATTTAGAGGCTTTATTTATGTTCAATTTAAAAATGATCTTTCCACAGGATTACTGATAAGAGCTGAATTGAAATCCTTACGGAATGTTACCTCCCCTGAAGTGGAATTCAGTGTTTTAGGTCCAAAGGAAGCTTTCGTAGAATCCTATGAGCTCAATTTGAATATGATTCGCAGCCGCTTGCCGGATGCACAGTTAAGGGTAAAACAATTTAAAATTGGAACTTTATCCAAAACAAAAGTAGGACTGCTTTACATGGAAGGCATTACCAATGAAGAGAATGTAAGAACAGTTGAAGAAAGACTGAAAACCATTGAAATTGATGTTGTCAATGGTATATCCAATATATCCGAGTTAATAAGTGATAATGGTTTTTCTCCCTTTCCTCAGCTTATCGATACGGAGCGTCCTGACCGTACCTGTGCGGGTCTGGCTGAAGGTAAGGTTGTTATTATTATGGATCGTGCCCCAAATGTGTTATTAGGTCCTACGAGTATCGTGGAATTCTTTTCATCTTTTGAAGATTATTATATTCATTGGATCTTAGCCTCAATGTTTCGACTGATACGTGTGATGGCCGTATGTCTTTCTATTATTGCCACCCCTATCTATGTAGCTGTATTAACGTACCATCATGAGCTCCTGCCACAAGACTTAATCGGTACCCTTGTGACTTCTAGGAGAAACGTACCATTTCCTCCCATTTTGGAAGCCATAATTTTAGAACTGACTATTGAATTACTGAGAGAAGCAGGAGCCCGGCTGCCAACTAAAATCGGTCAAACGATAGGTATTGTGGGAGGTATTGTTATTGGTACGGCAGCCGTTCAAGCCGGATTAACTAGTAACATCCTGTTAATTATTGTAGCCCTTAGCGCTTTAGGCTCTTTCACTACGCCTATATATACGATTGGTAATACCATTCGGTTAATAAGATTTCCACTTCTCCTACTTGCAAGTCTATTCGGGTTATTAGGTGTAGTGATTAGTGGTGGGTTTATAATCGCTCATTTAATTCAATTAAAGTCCCTAAACAGACCTTACTTGGAGCCCATATATCCATTTCGACTAGGTGATTTTCGAGATGCAATCGTCCGGTTGACTATAAAAGAAAGAAATATGCGTCCTCAATATCTGAGAACTCAGAAACCAGTCCGGTTTATCAAAAAGGAGCTAAAAAAACGGCGGGATATTTATGAATAAGAGGGAGGGGTAATAATGGAAGGATCGATATCTGTAAAAGAAAGCTCTAAAGTCTCTCCCTTCTTCGCTTTTTTTATCATTTCCTCTACTCAGATTGGTGTCGGTGTATTAGGATTTCAAAAATATATCGTACAGGGGATGGGATATGATGCATGGATGGCTGTAATCCTAGCTGGACTTGCCATTCATCTGTATATATGGCTCATTTATTCTATTATGAATCGGACCCAAATGGATATTATTTACTTAAATAGAGCCTTGCTGGGAAAGTGGCTGGGAAACTTCATAAATGCGATTCTTATTGCCTACCTTCTCCTGCTATCCTTGACTGTATTGCGGTCCTATATTGAAATTGTTCAAGTATGGATGTTTAAAAATCTAAATACTTGGGTGATTTCCTTCTTCATTTTGTTTCTTGTAGCTTATGTCATTAAAGGGGGATTTCGTTCAGTCGCGGGGATATGTTTTCTCGGGGTTGCCATTCCAAGTTTCTTGTTGATTACCATCTATTTTCCCTTACAGTATGCGCATTTTGGGAATTTATTGCCTATTGGAAATTTCACTATCAAGGAATTAGGAATATCAACACGAAATATGGTGTTGAGTTACTTGGGATTTGAAATGATTTTCTTTTTTTATCCTTTTATTAAAGAGGGTAAAAAATCGCAAAAATGGGCTCAACTTGGACACTTGTCTTCTGTACTTACTTATTTAATTATCGGAATTATTTCATTCGCATATTTTTCAGAACCTTATTTAAGAAAAACAGAATGGACTACCTTAACCTTATGGAAAGTAGTAGAATTTCCATTCCTGGCCAGATTTGAATATATAGGAGTAACCACATGGTTCATTGTAATAGTCCCTATATTATGTTTATGGTTATGGGCCGCAAGCCGAAGTGTGAAACATATATTTCCAAAGCTACAGCAAAAGAGCGTACTATTTGTCGTGTTAGCCCTTCTCTTTATTAGTGTAAGCTTCTTTCAGACAAGGGAAGAAATTAGTATGCTTAATACCTTCTCATCAAGATTCGGTTTTTACTTTTTTGGGGGATATGTTCCTTTTATGTATTTCATGACATTATTCAAAAAGGTGGATAAGATATGAAGTTTTTCACATTTCTTTCGATGTCATGTTTAGTTTTTCTATCAGGCTGCTTTATAGAGGAAAGTATTGTAGACGATATTTCTATGATTACCGTTATAGGTTTTGATAAAGAAGAAGAGGATAAAGTGTTAGCCACAATCTCTGTACCCTATTATCTGTCGGAAATTGAAGTTATTAACAGGGTCTACGAAACGGAAGGTTTTTTCACTAAAGACGCCGTTGATCTTGGAAGTAGCAAATCAGAAAATCCGATGGTCATTGCCCAGACGGAAGTTATCATTTTTAGTAAGGAGTTAGCTGAAGAAGGACTGTTTAAGTATTTAGACTCCTATCAAAGAGACCCAAGCATTAGCACGCGTTTGTTTGTAGCTATAGCTAAGGAAGAAAGCGCTTCTTTATTGAGAAATCAACTTCCTACGAACAAAGATTTAGGAGTCACTTTAGGTCGGTTATTTCGTCATAATATAGAGCAAAACTTTCTTCCTAAAACAAATCTCCACCTTTATTTATTTGATTATTATCAGGAAGGTGTGGACCCTGTTCTTCCCATCCTTACAAAAGAGCAAGACGCTTTTGTTATCGACGGCATCGGTTTCTTAAAGGGCGATCAATTAAAAGGAACGATTAATTTTAATTATGACACCATGGTATTTAGACAGCTTAAAGAATCGTTTGATCATGGGTCCTTCACGTTTAAAGTCAATGATGGAGAATTAGCCTCTGTGCAAAATATTTCTTCAAAGAAACATGTGGAAGTAAAAGAAGGAAGTACTCCAACAATAAAAATCAGAGTTGATATGGACGGATACATGCGAGAATATTCAGGATCTGGCGGCACAAAGAAAGTGATTAATGAAATTGACAAAGAGATGGAAAAACTTCTTGAAGCCAGGGCTAAGCATATCCTTCAGCAGTTTGAAGAATGGGGTGTCGATCCAATAGGGCTGGGAAATGAAATTAGAAAAACGAGAAAAAACTGGAAGGAAAAAGAATGGGAAAATATTTACGAAAAAGTTAATGTAGAGGTTGAATATAATGTTACGGTCAAAGAAACGGGGGTAATTTCTTAGCATAGTGTAAGAAAGTACTCGTGGCAAAGGATCACCCGCATATAGGGTGGTCCTTTGCTATTATTGAAAATAATTATGGGGAGGATTAGACTTGAAAAAACAGTACATACTCTAATATTCGAAGATGTTGATGAGGATATTCATCGCTTACTATGTAATATTGAAAGAAAAAGTGTCTCTTTTCTTAAGCCGGCTTATTCCGTGACGGAAGCAGCCGTTTACCTGGATAGTCAAAATAGTATTGATTATTGATTTACTTTTTCGTTTGTCTGGTGAAGAAGTTCACTTTAAGGTCCAAAGAAAATTAAATACATAGTTCGTAAGTTTTTGCCTGATTCCTTTCTTTCTATGATTTTCTGCTACGCATAAGCTGTTTATCATCATCAGCTGGCTTTCAAAGTACACTTGCTCAACTGGTGTTGGAGTTCCGAGGAAGATATTTCTGCCATTCAATTCTTCAGTTCTATTGGTATCGCCATAAAGAGCAGGAGAATAGAGTTTAGAATATATTTAGTTAAATGGTACAATTAGGAATAATAGAATGTTATGTTCAGTTGAAGAAAAAATGTAAAGGACTTCATCAGAATTAATAGAATTATACTTAAGTCTGCAATGAAGAAAAGAGAGGGTGAGAATAATAAACCCTGAAGTTAATCTGGTAGGTGTGTTAGTCGCAATGACGCTGACGATTTTGTTGATATTTAGAAGAATTAATCCTCCCTATGCCATGATGGCAGGTGCGTTAGCTGGAGGAATCGTGGGAGGGGTTAGTTTAACGGGTACCCTGGACTTCATGATTGGGGGAGCTCAATTACTGACTCCGGCCGTCCTGCGAATTTTAGCAGCCGGTGTGTTAGTGGGCGTGTTAATAGAATCAGGCGCGGCCAATGTCATTGCAAATACGATTGTTGCAAAAATGGGGGAAACGAGAGCGTTACTAGCGATCACGGTATCCGCTTTAGTTTTAACAGCAGTTGGAGTATTTATCGCAGCTGCAGTTATTACGGTTGCCCCAATTGCTTTAATGATTGCCAAACGAACCAAAGTTTCTCGACTCAGTGTTTTAATCGCTGTTGTTTGTGGAGCGAGAGCGGGGAACGTCATCTCCCCTAATCCTAATACAATTGCAGTGGCTGAAAGCTTTTCTTTACCGTTAACTACCGTCATGTTTGCTGGATTGGCACCAGCCATCATCGGTACAGCCTTTACATATTTCATTGTCAAAAAAGTCAGCAATAAAGGTTCAATGGTTACTGACATTAAGGAAGAAAATACTGATGAAATAGATCAGCCTTCCTTTAAGGCCGCCATTTCCGGGCCAATGTTTGCGATTCTTATCTTATCCTTACAGCCTCTTTTTGATATTAAAGTGGATTCTTTACTGGCATTGCCAGCCGGGGGTTTTTTCGGGGCGATTGTGATGAAAAAAACAAAAGGTTTAACGTCTTATATGTCGAGTGGGCTTCAAAAAATGTCCGGGATAGCTATTTTAATACTGGCCACAGGGACGTTAGCCGGCATTATCGTGAATTCCTCACTCAATCACATGATAATGAGCGGACTGAATACTTTGGATTTACCCATCTCTTTCATTGCGCCTCTATCGGGCTCGTTTATGGCGTTAGCCACAGCCTCAGCAACGTCTTCGGCAGCGATTTCGAGTAATGTGTTTGGTGAAATATTATTAGAGAATGGGGTCAGCGCTTTAGCTAGCGCCGCTATGATCAATGCGGGGGCTGTGGCCTTTGACCATATGCCGCATGGGCCGCTCTTTCACATTTCGCGGGATAGTTTTTTTATGGATATAAAAGAAAGACTTAAAGCACTGCCTTATGAAACATTAATTGGGATTGTTATCGTAGTAGTCTCTACTATTATTTATGGAGGCTTACTATAATGTATCCTTAAATCTGTTACTTCATTGCTAATGTTCTGATTTGAAACTAGGGGACCTTGTTTTCTATGATACATCAGGAAAAGGTAAAGCTTCCTTTGTTGTTATTTATATGTCCAGGTAAATTTATTGCCTCTACTTCCAAAGGAATCACCGTTACATTGGGGCTGAAAGACATTTCTGACAGCAATGAAGCTGGCCTTTAGCTACAATATATTTAACCTTAAGTAGGAAAACAGGATAGCTGCCTATGGCTGGCTATCCTGTTTTTAGATTTATTTTTCTAATGATGTAGATCAGAATTTACTATAGTTATTTATTCGTATTTATTCTTCTGATAAATCATCCTCTTTGATCCAGCCGCGGGCATGCATGGCTTTCACTAAATGGTTGATGCCGACCATATAGGCCGCTTCTCTCATGAAGCATTGCTTTTCTTTGCGCATTTTAAGCACCTTATCAAAGCCGAACAGCATTTTTTCCTCAAGCTTTTGGTTGATCTCTTCTTCTTTCCAATAGTAATTCATGGAGTTTTGGACCCATTCAAAGTAAGAAACAGTGACTCCGCCTGCATTACAGAGGATATCCGGAATAACGAAAATTCCTTTCTCTTCGAGGATTTTGTCTCCTTCCGGTGTGGTCGGCCCGTTCGCTGCTTCAGCTACTACTTTTGCCTGAATGGTCGGGGCACTATCTTTTGTAATCTGGTTTTCCACTGCAGCTGGTATGAGAATATCGACAGGAAGACTGAACATTTTTTCATTAGTTATCGCATCTGCATTTTGGTAATCGGACGCATAATTCTGTTTATCTTTTACAAACTCCAGCAAATCCGGGATATTTAAACCTTCCTTGCGGTAAATTCCACCTTTGGCATCTGTAACAGCAACGATTTTGACACCTAGTTCGTGCAAAAATTTTGCTGTCATGCTTCCGACATTACCGAATCCCTGTATAGCTACAGTCGTTTTACTCAAATCCATATCTAAGATTTTGGCAGCCTCTCGAATGGTGAGGGCGACTCCCCGACCGGTTGCTTCCAGTCTTCCAAGTGATCCGCCGATAATAATTGGCTTCCCTGTAAGCATTCCTGGAATATTGTATCCGCGAAGCTGGTCGAATTCATCAATCATCCAACCCATTACTTCAGGATTTGTGTTGACGTCAGGAGCAGGAATGTCCTTTTGCGGTCCAATGATCGGGGTGATTTTTCGGATGTATGTGCGGCTTAAGGTTTCTAGTTCCCTGTCTGATAATTTCTCTGGATCCACAATGACTCCACCTTTTCCTCCTCCTAGAGGAAGATTGAGGATAGCAGCCTTTAACGACATCCAGATGGACAATGCCTTTACTTCGTCTATATTCACTAAAGGATGAAAGCGTATCCCACCCTTGGTAGGGCCTAATATATCAATGTGCTGAGCTCGATACCCTGTAAAGTTTTCTAAGGATCCATCATCCATGCGGACCGGAATCGATACCTCAAGCACTCTCATAGGTTTCTTGAGCATATGATAAATGTTCTCATTAAGTCCAAGACGGCTCACAGATTCTTTAAGTAAGGATTTAACGATTTCGTAAGGATTTGTGCCGTGTGTCATAATATCTGATTCTGTTTTTTCTCCTGCAGATTTCTTCATAATTTTGCCCCCTTTAAAAGCTATCACCTTCTTTATAAAATCCCTTAAAATGTAAAAATTATACTTAGTTTAGGGGCAATGGTGACTCCGTCCTAAGGGGAGCAAATAGTCGAAACTGCAAATAGCAGGATTGTGGAAAAAGGAATATCTCTAGATTTTAAAGAATATGAAAAAGTAGCGTTCAGTATTGAAACAGTCTAAAAAGAACTCAAAGTAATTACTTTTCTAAACAAAAAAATCATTCAGTCAGATTGCTTCACACTAAGTACGGTGACCGTAAGCAGGATAAGGACCATTCCGAGAATTTGTATAATCGTCAAGTTATCGCCAAGAAGTAGAACGCCAAATAGTGAGGCTGTCACCGGTTCTACCATAGCGACCATTGAAGCCGTTGTCGGTGCTGTCAATCGAATACCGATTACATAAATTAAAAACGATATCCCAGCTCCCACGATTCCTAAAAGGAGAAACCACCAGACGTCGCTGGACGTTAGAACACGAGCTGTTTCCGTATTGTCCGTAAAGAAAAAAAGGAGAATACAAAATGAAAAAAAGGCAAGTGTTAAAGTGGTTTGAGGTTTTCCGATAGAAGAAGCATTCTTAAATCCGAATATAAATAAAGCATAAGAAAGACCTGCAGCAAGCCCAGCAGCCGCCCCTGCAAGACTCACGGTAATCGATTCGGTGTTGTAGGCACCTGTGAGCAGGATAATTCCTATAAGTACACCGAAAATGCATCCCCATTTAAACCATGAAGAACGCTCCATTCGTAATAAAAAGGAGATTAAAAGGACAAACACTGGGGCGGTGTACATTAAAGTAGCCGCAACAGCAATGCTTGAAGCTTGGATACTTAGAAAATAAAAAGTGAAGTTTCCCGCAACACCAGCACCTGCTAAAAGGGACCATATGTAAAAACGAGAAGAGAAAACCCAGTTTTTTCTAAAGCGAAAAAGAAACCACGTTAAAAAACATATAAATCCGACAGCTCCGCGGTAAAATGAAATCACAATGGGATCCCAGCCCTTGCTCATCAAAATATCTGCAATTCCTCCACTAATGCCCCAGCATATAGCGGCCAACATAACTAAGCCTACACCTGCAAATCTCATCGTGTGCCTCCTAAACATTAACTACAAAGTGTTAATGGTAATTCCTTTAATTTCCCATACTTAAACCTCATCCACACAATTAGAAAGGAGGGTCTTCTCTAAATGCCAAGAGTGAAATAATTAATTCTAGGCATATGAACCCTAGCCGTCACATGCTTTTTTGGTACGGAACAGTCGTTTCGGTTTGAATTCGTTTGTTTCCTTTATAAATGAAGTACAAGGCTGCGGCCATAAACACTAAAGCGAGCATGCGTGGTCCATCCTTGCAGTGACGTTTAAAAAGATTTAAAAGTGAAATATTTACTCGAAAGGCATATTTTGAATTTCACTTTAAAGCTTACCCTCCATATGAAGTCTAAATATAAAGGAGTTTTTTACATGACAAAACGTTCACTTGCAATGATAACTGGGGCATCCTCAGGGCTGGGCCTTGAAATGGCAAAACAATTCGCGAAAGACGGTTATGATCTTGCCATAACAGGTTCTAGTGATCGAATTTTTGAAGCTGCTGAAACTATCCGAGATTTTGGTGTCGAGGCGTACCCTCATAAAGCAGACGCTGCAACTTATGAAGGTGTAGAGAGTTTTTGGGAATTTGTCCGTGAGTTAAAACGGCCGGTAGAAGCAGCAGTCCTAAATGTTGGGATTGGGATAGGCGGGGGTTCCTTTCTCGAGACAAGTCTAGAAGAAGAAATGCGGCTGATTTCCATTAATATTACTGGGACCGTTCATATGGCAAAACGAGTCGTCCATCATATGGTTCCTAATAGCAGAGGGAAAATACTAGTGGTTTCATCTATCTCTGCTACAACACCTACACCTTATGAAACAGTATATGGCCCATCTAAGGCCTTTGGTTTCTCATTCGCCGAATCTCTTCGGGAAGAGCTTCGTGACACAGGAGTTACCGTAACTGCGCTGCTGCCTGGAGCCACAGATACAAACTTCCACGCAAATGCAGGAATGGGAGATACTAAAATAGGGTCTTCAAGCAAAAATGACAAAGAACTTGTAGCTAAACAAGGATATGATGCCTTAATGAACAATGAAGATTATGTAATAGGAGGAGATCAGAAAACGAAGCAGGAAGCAGAAAATAACCGAACGACACCTGAAACTGAGAAGGCAGCTATACATGCAGAGAAAGCTCGTCCTTAACGTGCATCTGCACTATAAGCCTCCCTAACTAATATGGTAGTTAATTCGGGAATAAAAAAAGTAAAACCTAGCAAAGTAAAATTTGCTAGGTTTCTTATTGTCTTTATTTGATTCTTTTAATCGAAAAAAGTAGTTAATATTAAGTAATAAAGTGAAATTTTACCTCGCGTTCTATAAGTTAAATAGGTAAAAAGTCACTATGATGAAATAGAGGTTTAATATAGGTAAATAACCCTGTGAGTTTAATTTTATAGAGTTAATAAAGTGATAAATTCCCCTAAACACTTCTTTTGACATGAATCTATTATAACCTTAAATACCCATAGATTGTAATGTTACGTTTATGTTACAATTAGATTACGTGAAAGATATACAAAAATAGGAATGTATACATACCAAAAGAAGGATAGAGGAATGAAGATGAATAGTTTTATAAGAAAAGCAGTATTAGTCATAGGTTTATTAGGATTGAGTTTGATCTTATTAGCTATACCTGCACAGGCGGCGGGAAATGAAGCAATCATTATTAATAAAAGTAACAACCAACTGGCATTCTATGAAAATGGTAATCTGGAAAGAGTGTTTCCTGTAGCAACCGGTAAAACGAAGGGGTTAACTCCCGAAGGAAAATTTACTCTCGTGAATAAAGTGAAAAACAGGCCATGGTATAAGAAAAATATACCCGGAGGTGATCCTCGTAATCCGCTGGGTGCAAGGTGGCTGGGAATAAAGGTTCCGGGGGATTGGGGGCACACCTCTGGAAATGTTTATGGAATGCATGGAACAAACAATCCGTCTTCGATTGGCACCTTTGCTTCCAATGGTTGTATTCGTATGCACAATAAAGATGTGATCTGGCTGTATGACCGGGCTGATAAGAATATTCCCGTATATATAACAACCTCTTCTTCATCTTTCCCTGTGTTAGCCAAAAAATATGGAGTAGGGAAAGCCCAGCAGGTAGTCGCAGGACAAGAAATTTTTACTGTTAACTTATCTTATGGCAGTAGAGGGGAAGCTGTAAAAATTCTTCAGAGGAAACTTCACATTAATGCGGATGGGGTATTTGGACCGAAGACGCAAAGCGCTGTGAAAAAGTTTCAAAAATCAAAAGGGCTGGTTAGTGATGGCGTTGTAGGACCAAAAACAAGAGCTGCCCTGTTCGGGAAATAGAAAAAAGCGAACAGCTCATGCTTGAAAAAGCCCATTAGTTACCCTTAAAAGGGCGTCATCCAAGAATATTGGATGATGTCCTTTTTTTGTGTTAAAACGTCATACTTAAATAAAGGTTTAGCCTAGAAACTAATAATCTAAGGTGTTGGGAATGAGCAGGAGATACCAATCTTTTAATCAGAACGAGAAGCTGAATGAATACTTTATCAAAAAAATAAGCATTCTCCCCTCAAAACAAGCAGTCTTTAACGAAAGTTATTACATAAGGGGAAGATTCTGGCTGTAGAGAAAGCCTTATGTACCTATCGAGTTTCTTATAGAGTTACCGAAAGAAAGGGGATATAAGTTTTTTCATACAGCATCAGACCCTGGAAATAAATATAATTAAGCAGTAAAAGAGGAGACTTATAATGAAAAGTACAGGAATTGTTCGGAAGATTGATGAACTAGGGCGAATAGTGATCCCTATGGAACTAAGAAATATGCTGACGATCGATAAGAAAGACCCTATAGAAATTTTTGTAGACGATGATAAAGTGGTCATGAAGAAATATCATGCGGCAAGATCCTGTGCCATTACGGGAGAAATTACAGAAGATAACCAGGAGTTTGAAGGCGGTATTTGGTTAAGCCCTGCAGGGATGAGGATTCTGGCGGAAGAGTTAGATAAAACGAAGGTAACTAATTAAAGTTAAAACAACTTAGAGAGTATTTTTCAATAAAACAGGACGTACATAATGTAACGTCCTGTTTTGTTTGTTTAGCTATGTTGCTCTGCTTAGAATGTTTTCTCTTCTTTAGAGGTAAAGGGTGCACCCTTCCATATAACTCCATTAAATGAACAGGGGGAAATATGATATTATAATTGCATAGTATTTGTCATTTAAATATCATACTAAATTATAAGGAAGGGAATATTATGGAGCTCACTTACGAAAATACAATGGATTTAAAGACTTTTATCCAAGAAAATAAACAGAGTTTTGAAGAGACTTTATTGTTAGAAGCCGTGAATGTGAGAGATAAAATTGAGGAAATCCTGTACATAGGGAATATCGACCTCGTCAATAATGCGCACGAGCTTATTGTATACATTATTGACGGAGATGAGCTCTCCCTCAAAAACTTTGCACAGCAGGAAGGCATTGCATGGGCTTCTCATTCTCTCACAGTCTCCTTTAAACTTGAGTGGATTCAAGCCATTCGTCGGACTTTATGGATTTTCATTCAAGAGTTCTATGAACATAGCGAGCAAAGGAATATAGAAGATTTATTCGAAATGGAACGTAAAATTAATAACGGGGTAGATGATTTTCTTAACACCTTTTTTATCAGATACACCACTTATAAGGATAAACTGCTGAAAGCCCAGCAGGAAATGGTAGAGAACCTCTCTGTACCTATTATTCCTATTAATAATTCCATCTGCATTCTTCCATTAATCGGCTCTATCGATTCTCGCCGTGCCGAGATCTTAAATGAAAAGGTACTAACTGAAGTTGCGAATCTTCGTATCACAACCCTCATCATGGATCTTTCCGGGATTGCAGAAATGGAGGGAGTCGTCATCTCCGACCTGATGAAGGTCATAGAAGGAACTTCCTTAATGGGATGTAAAACCGTCATAACCGGTATGAGAAAAGAAATTGTTACAGAGATTATCAAATCCGACATTCCATTTAACCAACATACAGAAACGCTTGCTACCCTTCAGCAGGCATTAACAGAGTATTTTAAAGAGTAATCTGATTCTGCTCTTTTCACCCATAAAGTCTTTTAGCGTGCCACTTTTAAATAGAGACCCATCTTTTCCAAACGGAGAAAAGATGGGTTTTTTAAATGAGTCGCTTTCCTCCAATCAGCTAATTCACACGTTTCGCAGATGAATAAATTTCAAATATACTCGTGGTAAAAGCAGCAAAGGGGAGGGAGCCAGACAAAAGATTGACCAAAATAAAGAAAACGTCGGCGGACGAGCTATCATCCCTTAATTGAAGAATGCTGATGAAAAAAATTACTCCCCCTCAACTTATCAATTAACCAGCTGCTTATCCTGAAAGTGCGAATAAGCCGTAAAATCTAATGTCTGAATATCATAATAATGTTTTAAAGCAATCATTGCCCCACCAAGAGAGCAGGCATCTTTTCCAAGAATCGATGAAGTGATCGTATCATAATTGTTCATTCTGGACGTTAAACGATCGGTGAGTTTATCGATAAGGTTTTGATTATTATTCAATAGATGGCCGTTTATAATAATCGTTTCCGGGTTGAAAATATTAATGATATTGTTCAAGCCGATCGCGACGTAATCAAAAAAGCTTTCCATCAATTTCGGATAGTGGTTGATAATATAGTCTACATCTTTTTCGTCGATTTCTTTCAGTTTTAATCCTTCAGCTTCCAGTTCATGAAGCAGTGCTTTTTCTGAAGCATATAGCTCCCAGCACCCTTTGTTTCCACAAGGACATTCGCGGCCATGCTTCTCCACAATCATGTGCCCGATTTCTCCTGCAAACCCCTGGAATCCTCGATAGATTTCACTGTCTTTTAATATTCCGAGTCCAATCCCTGAATACATCGTAATACAAAACAGGTCAGAAACGGCTGATGTGTACACCTGCTCCGCATAGGCGCAAAGGTTGGCGTTATTATCAATAAATACCGGCACTTCAAAAATATCTTCTAATTTTTGCTTAATCGGTAGATCCGTTAAGTCCATTTTAGGTGTGAAAATAATGTCATGACTTCGGGCGACTATGCCGTGAATTCCCACGCCGATTCCTGTCAGGCCAACCGCGTCATATTGTTTGTTAAATGTTTGAATAAGATCTCTGACGGTCTTAATGATAAGCTCCATTGCCTCAGATGGCGTGTTATTTTTATTATTTAACCTCAAAGAGTGAATGGAATGTCCTAACAGGTTGGTCACCTGAAATTGTATGGAATTTTCATCAAAATCGATGCCGATGCTGTAGCCGGCATTTCCGTTTATTTCTAAAAGGATAGGCTTTCTGCCTCTGTTGCTCGTTGCTCCCGCTTGTTTTTCAATAATTAACTGTTCGTTCATCATTTGCAGGACTTGAGCTGAGACCGTAGATTTATTTAAACCTGTAAGGCGGGCCAGGTCACTTCTTGATATGGAACGATATTTAATGATGTTCTCAATTAATATTCTGCGATTTAATGTTTTAATGTAGGCAGAATCCCCTGTACTCATATAGAATAATCCCCTTTCAGAAAATTGGCACTTGCAAGTAGAAGCGCTTTCATTTATTATAATATTAATTATTTGTTGGGTAAACAAACAAATTAATTTGAAAGCGTTTAATTTAGAAGGGAGAGCAAAGAAATGAATAAAAAAGTAGTGGGGTTATTGGTTTTAGCTTTGAGTTTAGTACTTCTTGCCGGATGTAATTCGGGGACTTCGAATGGAGAAAGCGGAGAGGGAGGTTCAGGGCAAGAGCTGCGGTTAGCACATAACTTAGGGGAGGATCACCCTGTTCATGCGGGTCTGCAAAGGTTTGCGGATAAGGTGAAGGAAAATACAAATGGAGAAGTCACAGTGAAGATTTTTGCTAACGGAGTATTAGGCGATGAAAAGGAAGTTCTTGAGCAATTACAAAGCGGCGCTGTTGATATGACGAAGGTAAGTGCAGGAGCACTGGAAAGTTTCTCAGATGATTATCAAGTATTTTCGCTTCCTTACATTTTTGAAAGTGAAGACCATTATCGCAATGTAATGGAATCTGATATTGTCAACGAAATCTATCAATCTACTGAAGATAAAGGGTTTGTCGGATTGACCTATTTCGATTCAGGAGCCCGAAGCTTTTATACAAAGGATACAGCGATTGAAACTCCCGATGATTTAAAAGGGATGAAAATCCGCGTCATGGACAGCCCGACAGCAATTCAGATGGTTAAACTGTTAGGCGGAACACCTACTCCGATGCCATATGGTGAAATTTACACAGGCATGCAGCAGGGAGTTATTGATGGAGCAGAAAGCAACCCTACGGCTTTAACTACTGGTAAGCATGGCGAAGTGGCAAAGAATTTTTCTGTGAATGAACATACTATTATTCCAGATATCGTAGTTGTCAGCCAAGCTACATGGGATAAGCTCTCTGATGAACAAAAAGAAGCGGTACAGAGTGCAGCAGATGATGCTACACAGTACCAGGTGGAATTATGGGCAGAGGCAACAGAAGAAGCCATTAGTGAAGCTGAAGAAATGGGTGTTGAATTTAACGAAGTCGATAAAGAACCATTCATCGAAGCCGTTCAGCCTATGCATGAGGAGTTTATGAAAGATGAGAGAATGGCAGAAATGATCGAAAAGATTAAAGAAATGAAATAACTGTGACAGAAGGTGCTCTCTCATTGAGTGCCTTCTATCATGTATAGAAGCTGTAGTTAGTAGACAGATAGAAAACCTGAATGGGCGACGTAATTTATAGGTTGAGTGAAGGAGGAAGAAAATGGTCAGCAAAATTAAAGGGTTATTAGACAGAACGATCCTTTCTGTGGCAGCTTTGTTTACTTTGCTGTTGTTTTTAGGGGCAATATGGCAGGTAATCAGCCGTTATTTTCTTAACGCACCGAGTACATTTACGGAAGAACTACTCCGATTTTTACTCGTTTGGACATCGATTCTTGGGGCTACTTATGCCTTTGGATCTAATCAGCATCTGGCCATTACGTTCCTGAAAAACAAATTTAAAGGTAAAAATAAATTAGTCATTCGAATCATCAATGATGTGTTCATTCTAGGATTTGCCTACTTGATTATGATTCGAGGCGGCATGGAAGTCGTAAACGTGACGATGGGGCAGCTTACGCCAATTTTAGGAATCCCTATGGGGGTTGTATATTCAATTCTACCTGTTTCTGGTGTGCTCATTATCATCTATAAGCTGCTGCTTCTGCCGGAATACAAACAGGAATTGGCAGTAGAGGAGGCGTAGGAAATGGATTTAGCACTTCAAGCAGCATTGATTTTATTTGGAACATTTTTTGTTTTACTAGCTATCGGAGTTCCTATTTCTGTAGGAATTGGGATCGCTTCTTTTATAACAGCGTTAACTATTGTACCGATGGATGTGGCTATATTCACAGCCGCACAGAACATGGTCCAGGGTATTAACAGCTTTGCTTTGCTCGCTGTCATCTTTTTCATTTTATCTGGAAGTATTATGAACAACGGCGGTATTGCTATTCGGTTGATTAATCTTGCTAAATTGCTCGGAGGCCGGCTTCCAGGATCATTAGCTCATACGAATGTAGTAGGAAACATGCTGTTTGGCTCGATCTCCGGATCAGCTGTAGCTTCTGCGGCAGCGATCGGGAAAGTCATGACCCCTCTGCAGGAGAAAGAAGGCTATGACAAATCTTATTCAGCAGCGGTGAACATCGCTTCTTCACCAGCCGGATTGTTAATTCCGCCTAGTGGTGTATTAATCCTTTATTCTCTAGTAAGCGGGGGAACTTCCATATCGGCTCTGTTTATGGCCGGCTATCTGCCTGGATTACTGATGGGGCTTGCCGTTATGGTCGTTGCTTATCTAATCGCAAAGAAACAAAACTACCCGATAGCTGAACGGCCGACTGTTTCGCAAGGCCTCAAAATTGTACTGGATGCGATTCCAAGCCTGCTAATGATTGTTGTCGTTATTGGTGGAATTGTAGCTGGGATCTTTACAGCTACAGAAGGGGCTGCTGTCGCTGTTCTTTACTCCATCGTTCTATCGGCCATTTACCGGGAAATCAAGCTATCTCACATTCCGGAAATTTTAAAAGAAACAGTCGTTATGACTGGGATTGTACTTTTTCTAGTGGGAGCTTCTTCCATCATGTCATGGGTCATGGCCTTTACGGGTATTCCTCTGGCTATCTCTGATATGCTGCTGGCTGCTTCTGAGAACCCGATTATTATTCTTCTGATCATGAACCTGCTGCTTTTAATCGTAGGTACATTCATGGATTTAACACCGGCTGTATTAATCTTTACGCCAATCTTCCTTCCGATTGCAACAGAGCTTGGAATGGATCCTGTTCACTTTGGAATCGTCCTTGTTTTTAATCTTTGTATTGGAATTATGACACCACCTGTTGGAAGCAGTTTGTTTGTTGGCTGCAGTGTCGCCAATGTGTCGATTGAATCGGTGCTTCGTCCTCTATCTAAGATCTTTATAGCCCTGGTCGCTGCACTTTTACTCGTAACGTTTATACCATCTATTAGTCTAGCTATTCCGAAATTACTCGATCTCATGTAAACCAGGGGGGTTACTGTTGTGATAAATAATTTAATGTTTCAGCTTGTTACTAACGAAAATAACCGGCTTGCATTTACGGCAGAGTCGGAAAAAATAGAAGTCTATGTTCTAGAAGAAGATATTTTTCGAGTGTTCATGCCTTTTGACAAAGAAAACAGATTAGAAAAAACGTGGACGATTGCCCCTGGCATGGAGGATATCCCTTTTGAAGGAAGAGATCGATTTGATATCAGCCCTTTCCAGCTGCCGGAGTATACGGTTGAGGAAAGTGAAGAAAAAGTAGAGGTATACACCGGGACATTAAAAGCGGTCATCTGGCTGGATGGCTTTTATATTGACTGGTCTATGAAGCGTGATGATTCCTGGATCAAGGTTGCAGGAGATCGCAAGACACAGAGCTATAATTTTAACAATAGCTTAGGAGAATCTGCGTGCCATTACATGGAGAGAGACCGTTCGGAAAAGTATTTCGGTTTAGGAGAAAAAGGCGGTCTGATGGATCGGCATCATAAACGCTACCAAATGAGAACGATTGATGCGATGGGATATGATGCAGAAACAACGGATCCTTTATATAAGCATATTCCTTTTTATCTCGTTTATCAGCCGGAGTCCTCGGCTTCTTATGGAATTTTCTATGATAATTACTCAGACAGTATATTCGATATGGGAGCTGAATTGGACAATTATCATGGATTTTACCGATATTATCAGGCGGAAAAAGGAGACTTGGACTATTATTTCATCCTTGGCCCGAAGATCAGCGAGGTCGTTGAACGGTACACATGGATGACAGGAAAAACTATAATGCCTCCGAAGTGGAGTCTAGGATACTCCGGCTCTACGATGACTTATACAGATGCACCAGATGCCCAGGAGCAGTTGAAAAAGTTTGTAGAGGACTGCCGTGCGTATGATATCCCGTGTGATTCCTTCCAATTATCCTCGGGTTATACATCGATTGGTGATAAACGCTATGTCTTTAATTGGAACCATTCGAAAGTTCCGGACCCAGTCGAAATGAATCAGCATTTTCACGACAATGGCATCCGGGTGTGTGCCAATATTAAACCATGTTTGTTGGATGATCACCCAGAATACGAGAGTTTGAAAGAACAAGGACTGTTCGTGAAAAATGAAGAGGGCACCCCGGAAATCTCACAATTTTGGGATGCGCTCGGATCGTATGTCGATTTTACCAACCCACAGACTATTAAATGGTGGAAGGATCGAATTAAAGAAACACTCTTATCCTATGGAATCGATTCTACGTGGAACGACAATAACGAGTACGAAATTTGGGATGAACGGGCAACAGCTGACAATTTCGGCCGTCCGCTATCCATTCAATACGTAAAGCCGATTCAAACACTGCTTATGATGAAAGCATCGTTTGAAGCACAGCAGGAATATGAACAGCAGAAACGGCCATATCTCATTTCCCGATCCGGCGGGCCTGGAATGCATCGCTATGTGCAAACATGGTCAGGAGATAACTATACCGAGTGGAAAACAATCAGATACAACTTGAAAATGGGCTTAAGCCTAAGTCTTTCTGGTATTTTTAACTTCGGCCATGATATTGGCGGCTTCGCGGGTAAAGCGCCTGAACCGGAGTTGTTTATCCGCTGGATCCAAAATGGCATCTTTCATCCTCGTTTTACGATTCATTCCTGGAATGAAGATCAAACGGTCAACGTGCCATGGATGTATCCTGAATACATGAGCATCGTTCGTAATTTAATGAAGGAAAGAGTTAAGTGGCTTCCCTACTTTTACCATCTGATGTACCAAGCCCATGAAAACTATCAGCCGATTTTGGCACCCACATTCTACCATTTCGATGAAGACGAACGAACGTTTTTAGAAAATGATGAGTTCATGGCAGGAGAGGACTTGCTGATTGCTTCTGTTATGGACAAGGGCCAAACGAAAAGAGAGCTTTATCTGCCGGAGAATTCAAACGGCTGGTATGAGATAGAAACAGAAAAATGGTACGAAGGCGGCCAGACGATAACAGCTGACGCTCCTCTTGATGTCATTCCTAAATTTGCACAAGGAGGGGCCGTATTCCCAATTCGTGATGGGGAGATCACTTTTGAAAATAAAGAAGATACCGAAAGAGGTCTTCTCCTTTACCCTATGCTAGGAGAAGGAGAGACGAAAAGAGTGTTCTATGAAGACGATGGCCTCACCATGGATTATAAAAAGGGAAGTGCTGCCTGGCTTGAGGTCAGCATGAACACTACAGAGGAAACCATTGAAGTATCTATCGAAATTACGGGCGACTACAAGCTGCCTTATTCCTCGCTCAACGTATATTTCCCAGAGCGTGAAGACCGGACAATTATTGTAAATCATAAGGAGATATATCAAACCTCCTGCGAGCTAAAGCTCTAGTATGACAAGAAAGGCGTGATAGACGATGAAAACTTTTATTACGGATGATTTTCTATTACACAATGAGTATGCGCGTGAATTATATCACGAGCATGCGAAAGACTTGCCAGTAATCGACTATCATAATCATCTGCCACCTAATGAAATTGAACAGGATCGAAAGTTTGAGAATATCACTCAAATTTGGCTGCAAGGCGATCATTATAAATGGCGTCTTCTGCGGGCGAATGGAGTAGAGGAGAAATACATTACCGGAAATGCATCAGATAAAGAGAAGTTTATCGCCTGGGCACAAACCGTTCCAAATACATTAGGCAACCCTTTATACCATTGGACGCATATGGAGCTGCTTCGCTATTTTGGTATCGATGAGTTACTTGATGAAGACAGTGCCGAGGATATTTGGAATACAGCCAATGAACGATTACAGGATCCAGGCATGTCGACGAGAAATCTGCTGGCAGGAAGCAAAGTAGAGTTTGTAGGTACAACAGATGATCCTGTGGACGATCTCAAATTCCATCAATCCATTGCAGGCTCTGAATTCTCTACCGTTGTCGCTCCTTCCTTTCGTCCGGATCAGGGACTCGATATAGGCCATAGGGGAAAGTTTAAGAGCTGGGTAGACAAGTTAGGCATTGCCACAGGAAGAGAAGTTCATCGATATTCCAATTTTTTAGAGGCCTTAGCTGATCGCGTGGATTATTTTGATAAGCAAGGCTGCCGCGCTTCAGATCATGGCATTAATGTCATGTTTTATGAACCTGCAACAGAGCAGGAGGCAGGAGAAATTTTTGAAAAGAGCTTAAATGGAGATGCTCTTTCTTTAAAAGAAGTGCACCAATTTAAAACACATACCCTGCAGTTTTTGGCAGAAAGGTACGAGGAAAAGAACTGGGCAATGCAGCTTCACATTGGGCCGATGCGTAATAATAATTCGAAAATGTTTGAGAAAATCGGTCCTGACAGCGGCTTTGATACGATGGGGGATCAGCTTTTAGCAGAGCCTTTATCAAACTTTCTAGACTCCCTGGAGCAACGTGACGGGCTTCCTAAAACCATCTTATATTGTCTGAACCCGCGTGATAATTATATTTTGGCAACGATGGCGGGAAACTTTCAGAATGCCACTATTCCAGGAAAGGTCCAGTTTGGCACCGCGTGGTGGTATAACGACCATATTGATGGCATGGAAAACCAGATGAATATTCTGGCTAATGTCGGACTGATCAAGCATTTCTTAGGTATGCTGACAGATTCGCGGTCGTTTCTATCTTTTTCCCGGCATGAGTATTTCCGGAGAATACTATGCAATTTAATTGGAAGCTGGGCAGCCAAAGGGACTATTCCTGCTAATATGAAGCTTTTGGGAAGATATGTTGAGGATATATCCTATTATAATGCGAAACGATATTTTAACTTGTAACGGAGGTGAAGTCACATGGAAATGAGTTTCCGCTGGTATGGCGATGATGATCCGGTCACACTGGACTATATTAAACAGATCCCAGGAATGAAAGGGATCGTATCAGCTATTTATGATATTCCGGCAGGAGAAGTATGGCCGTATGAAAAAATTATTGAATTAAAGCATAAGGTTGAAACAAAGGGGCTTGTGTTAAATGTTATCGAAAGTGTGCCTGTCCATGAGGATATAAAATTGGGACGGGAAAACCGAATGAAATGGATAGAAAACTATAAACAAACATTGAGAAATCTAGCAAAAGCAAATATTCGGACCGTCTGCTACAACTTCATGCCCGTCTTCGATTGGACACGCTCTGCTCTTGACGCTCCTTTAGAGGATGGTTCACATTCGCTGCTGTATGATGAGGAGAAAATAAAAGACCTTGATCCTTTAAGCGGTGAACTGGATCTGCCCGGCTGGGATTTATCATACCAGACCGAAGATTTAAGAAAAGTGATGAAGGAGTATCAATCGATTACTGAAGCAGACTTAATGGATCATTTGATTTTTTTCTTAAAAGAAATCATACCCGTGGCGGAAGAAGAGGATGTCTTAATGGCGATCCATCCCGATGATCCGCCATGGTCTATCTTTGGACTCCCACGTGTGATCATCAATGAGGAAAATGTCGTTCGTATGCTGAAGGAAGTTGACAGCATACATAATGGTTTGACCTTCTGTACAGGATCATATGGAGCGAATCCTGATAATGATTTGCTGTCTATGATTGAAGCGGCAAAAGGCCGTATTCACTTCGTTCATGCGAGAAATATTAAAGTGACGGGGACGAAATCCTTTCAGGAAACTTCTCATTTAACACGTGATGGATCTGTAAATATGGTCAACGTTATGCAAAAACTGCAAGAAACTGGTTTTACGGGCCCTATTCGTCCCGATCACGGTCGAATGATCTGGGGAGAAGAAGGCCGGCCGGGGTACGGACTTTACGATCGTGCACTGGGAGCTGCCTATTTGAACGGAATTCTTGATACATTGACAACAGAAAAGGAGGGGTGAACAAATGGAGTTACCTTTTTCTATTAATCTAACAAATAAAGTGGCGGTTGTGACCGGGGGCAGTGGTGTGCTCGGGGCCGTCATGTCTGAAGCATTAGCTAAGGCAGGAGCCAAAGTAGTTATCCTGGCCCGGAACAAGGAAAAAATTGATTCAGTGGTCGAGAAAATTAAAAAATCAGGCGGTGAGGCTTATGGATACAGTGTTGATGTCCTAAACAAAGATGAGCTTGAGGAAGTACATGCAAATATTAGGGAGAACGTTGGACCTTGTGCCATTCTGATTAATGGAGCCGGAGGGAATCACCCACAGGCTACGACTTCACAAGAGTATCTTTACCCTGAAGACGTAAATAGTGAGGAAAACACCTTTTTCGACCTTGATAAGGAGGCCATCAATGGAACGTTCAACATGAACTTTCTCGGCACCCTCCTGCCTTCCCAGGTCTTTGGCAAAGATTTGCTCGACCAGAAGGGAGCGGTCGTCATCAACATTTCTTCAATGAATGCTTTTCGGCCGCTTACGAAAATCCCTGCATACAGCGGCGCTAAAGCCGCTGTCAGTAATTTCACCCAGTGGCTGGCTGTTCACTTTTCCAAAGTCGGCATACGTGTCAACGCCATCGCTCCCGGCTTTTTCCTGACAGAGCAGAATAGAGGATTATTAATTCAGGAAAATGGAGAATTCAGCGAGCGGGCAAATAAAATTTTGGACCAGACACCAAACGGAAGATTTGGAGAGCCGGAAGAACTCGTGGGTACATTGTTATGGCTCGTGAGCGAAGAAGCTTCCCGGTTTGTAAATGGAGTGGTTATCCCTGTGGATGGAGGCTTTTCGGCTTATTCAGGTGTGTAGGAAAAGTTGATAATGTAGTCGGTTTTCCCGAATAATGTGGTTATTTCTCAGACCACATTATTCGGTTTTTTTGTTTCTATAGTCATTCACAGCTTTTATAATGACATATAAAGAAACAGGACAAGAAATTTTTGGAAAGGAGAGTACGATGAAGAAGTTTTTAAAGTGGGGAGAAGGAATAACGGCAGTATTATTGATCATTCTGCTTATTTTACGTTTCGCAATATCGTTAGAAGTTTTTCATGTTTTAATGATCATTCTGGGTATTCATTTTATCTTAAGAGGAGCTAATATAAGGGTGAGGGAAGGTCGTTATGCAAAAATAGAAGGATATATGTTTTTGATTATTGGATCGGTCATTACTTTGCTTATATTCGTTGATTTATTATTTTAGGAAGTTCAATTCTTAGAAAAGGATTGAGCTTTTTTGTTTGTCTGCAGAAATTCAAACAAATTTTTATTTAGACTAAAAAAAAGTTTGTTGACAAAATATAAGAATGATTTTATAGTTTAGTTACACAATATTCTAAAAATTTCATCACTTCAAAAAGGCGGTATTCAATTTGGAACATATTAACGAAGAACTGGATTTTCTTAAATCTTTTATTAAAGGAATGGCCAATCATTTTGGTGAAAGCTGTGAAACTGTGCTGCTCGATGTATCCAATCACGAAGAATACGGAAGCGGCCTGATCGTAGCGATTGAAAACGGCCATATTACCGGACGAAAGGTGGGAGATACAGGGACCAATTTAGGGTTAGAGATTTTAAGAGGGTCGGAAAGCTCTGGGGATAAGCACAATTATATGACACAGACGAAAGATGGCAAGATGCTTCGTTCCACGACAATGTACATAAGGAACTCAGAGGGACAGCCGATTGGCTGTATTTGCATTAACTTAGATATTACCGATTTAGTGATGGCTGAGAATACCATCCGGCAGTTTACGAGAACGGATGATATTAATACAGATGTAAATGAAGTGTTCGTCAACAATGTAAATGATGTGCTGGACATGCTGATTTCAGAGGCTCAGGATCACGTAGGGAAACCTGTAGCACGTATGAGTAAAGAAGAGAAGATGAAAGGAATTAAATATTTGGATGAAAAGGGCGCCTTCTTAATTAAGAAAGCAGGAGACACGATTTGCTCTTATTTTGATATTTCCAAGTATACGCTGTATAACTATCTGGAAAAATCCAGAGACAATGGCTCCAGCTAAAACTGCGGTTTACCCCGCCAATAATCACCTGTAGAGCTGACAGAAAATAAATCACTACATCATAGATTTTTCTCCAAGACTAACGGTTTGTCATGAATGTGAATCATACAAAAATGTTTAAAGGAGATGTACAAATGGGAGGAGAACAATTCGTTTATCTTTTTGTGTTTCTTGGATTTCTTTTAGCTATGATTGCAGTTGGTGTGCTGGTCAGCCGCAAGGTGAAGAGCGGGGAGGACTTCCTTATGGGAGGGCGGGGGTTAACGACTCCTTTGCTTATTGGTACAACACTCGCAACACTTGTAGGTACAGGTTCCAGTATGGGAGCGGTCGGTTATGGATTTGCCAATGGATGGGCAGGGGCTCTATACGGCATTGGAGGCTCAGTCGGAATGTTTCTGCTTCTGTTCTTATTTGCTGATGTGAGAAGACATAATTTTATGACATTCTCTGAGGAGCTGAGCTTCTATTACGGAGCGAACAAATTAATCAAAGGCGTCACATCGATCATTCTTTACGTTGCTTGTATAGGCTGGCTGGGAGCTCATATCATTGGTGGCAGTTTGTACTTAAGCTGGATCACTGGAATTGATCCTACACTTGCCAAGGTAATTGTAGCTTTAGGGTTTGGTTTATACACACTGATCGGAGGTTACTTAGCTGTTGTTTATACAGATGTCATTCAAGGGATGATCTTATTTCTTGGGTTCATTCTGCTGACCGTGCTTTCGGTTGTGGCTATTGGCGGATTTGGCGAGCTTAACTCCAGTGTGTCACCGGAAATGAGCTCATTTTTAGGACTTCAGCAGGTCGGCATTATTCCGGCGCTCTCCCTGGCTGTTGTAATTGCTGTAGGGGTTCTTGCCACACCGTCTTACCGCCACCGGATTTACTCTAGTAAAAATCACGAAACCATTAAGAAAGGTTTTATCATAACAGGTATTCTTTTTGCTCTGTTTTCATTATTCCCAGCGATCGTCGGTATGTCTGCGAGCATTCTAAATCCTGAAATTGAATCAGGGTTTGCTTTTCCATATTTAGCTACAGAAGTGTTTCCATTATGGATAGGCGCAATTGTGCTAATTGCCGGACTGAGTGCTACGATGTCATCGGGAAGCTCAGATTTTATCGCTGCCGTTGCCATTTTACTGCGGGATGTATTTGAAGTGGTGACAGGCCGGCTCCCTGAGAAGGAAAAAATGGTGCTCTACTCAAGAATTTCTCTAGTTTTCACACTGGTGATTGCCTTATTCTTCACACTGTTTACAAACAACATCATTACGTACATTTCAAACTTTATCTCTACCGTTATGTCAGGTTTGTTCGTAGCGGCACTGCTCGGCAAGTTCTGGCCGCGTGCGAATTGGCAGGGCGGAATGGCCAGCTTAATCGGCGGATCGGCCACGTCTTTTATTATTTTAAGCAGTGAGAGCATGACGGCTTTCTGGGGAAACCCCATTATCCCATCAATCGGTGTAGCTCTTGCTGCCAATCTTATCGTCAGCCTGCTCACCCCGGCTCAACCAATTTCTAAAGAAGAAGCCCTGCGGATTTTGGAAGAAGAGCGGACAAGACTGGATGAAGGCACGATCATAAAACCTGATCACAAACAGGTTCAATAGGAGGATTCCAATGAAGGACACACCGTACATTGAAATTGATGAACAAATTTTACTTAACAATATTAGAAGAATGAGTCTATTGGCGAACGAGCAGGGGGTTCAGCTGCGTCCGCATATTAAAACACATAAAATCCCATACATCGCAAAATTACAGCTGGCCGAAGGAGCCGTTGGAATTACGGTCGCCAAAATTACGGAAGCCCAAGTGATGGCGAATCATGGAATTGACGATATTTTCATTGCTTATCCAGTAGTCACTAAAAGCAAAGCAGAGGAGCTCTGCTCTCTGAATAAAAAACTGTCTCGATTAATTGTCGGAGTCGACAGCCTTGAGGGTGCTGCCGTGCTAGATCAGGCGGCAAAAGACCACAACGAGATTTTAAAAGTGCGTTTAGAAGTTGATACGGGCTTGTCAAGGACAGGAGTAGATACTGAGAAAGCCGTTGATTTGGCACAGGAAATCTTCCGTCTTGAGTCCTTGGAATTACAGGGGATTTTCACCTTTAAAGGAGCTGTTTTTGAAGGAGAAGCCACCATGGATACGCATAAAGCGGGTATTGAAGAAGGGGAAATAATGGTTGAGCTTAAGGATCAGCTGGAGAGAAACGGGATAACAATAGAAGACATCAGTGTAGGTTCTACACCGACAGCTGCTTCGGCAGCTAAGGTAGACGGCATTACAGAAATTCGACCGGGTACTTATGTATTCAATGATTCTATGCAGGTGAAGCTTGGAGTCAGTAAGTGGAAGGATTGTGCAGCAAAAGTCGTTGCTACCGTTGTAAGTCGTCCTTCTGAAAAACGAGCGGTCATTGATGGAGGAAGTAAAACCTTTGCTACAGATGTCCAGCCCAATCATGCGCCTTTGCATTTAAAAGGTTTTGGTGTTCTCCCTGAGTATCCCGAGGCAGAATTTGCCCGGATGAATGAGGAGCATGGGGTGATTTTAACAGACGCCTCTGATTTAAAAATTGGCGGCCAGGTAGAGATCATCCCTAATCACATCTGTAGTACAGTGAACCTTCATAACTATGTCTATTTGAAAAAAGAGAACAATGAATATGAAAAGATAAAAGTTGAAGCACGAGGCATGATCCAATAAGGAGGCATTGTATGTTTGATACTTTTATTAAAGACGGCAAAATTGTAGACGGAACAGGGAATCCCTGGTTTTACGGCAATGTAGGTATTAAAGAGGGAAAAGTAGCCTATGTTGGCCCACGCTCTGATCTGCAGTCTAAACAGGTTGTCGATGCGAAAGGGAGTATCGTCTCTCCGGGATTTATAGACGGTCACTGTCATTCCGATTTAATGATCCTGGACTTCCCGGAAAGTGAAATCAAGCTCCAGCAAGGGGTCACGACAGAGGTGGTGGGGAACTGCGGACTTGCTCCTGTCCCCGTTAACCCTTTATACAAAGATGCTCTTCAGAATTATGTAGAGCCTGTGTTAGGAAAAGCCAATAAGGACTGGCAGTGGCAGACAATCAGTGACTATTTCAATGAGCTCGATCAAAGCCTGATTTCAGAAAATGTCGCTTCCTATGTGGCTCACGGTTCATTACGGATTGCCGTTATGGGGTTCGATAACAGACCACCTTCGCGAGAAGAAATGGAGGAAATGAAATTTATTTTGGAGCAGGGAATGAGGGCAGGAGCCATTGGTTTATCGATCGGTCTGCTTTATTCGCCAGGCAGCTACTCGACGAAAGAAGAATTATCCGAACTCTGTGAAATTGTCGCTAAATATAACGGGCTCTTTTCCACACATATCAGGGGGGAAGGCAATAATTTAATCCCATCAGTTAAAGAAGTCCTTTGGATTGCACAGAAAGCAAATGTTCCTTTACATATCAGTCATCTAAAAGCAGCAGGCAGGAGGAACTGGGGAAAAGTTCTTGAAGCTATGGATTTGATCGATCAGGCGAGAAGCAAGGGCATGGATGTTACGTGTGATGTCTATCCTTACTCTGCCGGCTCAACAATGCTGACCACACTGCTCCCTCCATGGTCGTTAGAAGGCGGGCTGGGCGCTGTACTTAAAAGGCTGAAAAATCCTCAAACGAGAGAGAAAATAAAACAGGAATTAAAGCAAGAGCAGGAGGCCTGGGATAACTTAGTAGTCTCCACTGGCTGGGATAGTGTTATTATCTCTTCGGTAAATTCACCTGCTTTAAAGCAGGTGGAAGGAAAAACGGTGGAAGAAATCAGTAGGGAAACAGGCAAGGATCCGGTTGATCAGGCAATTGATTTGCTGCTTGAAGAGAACGGGAACATTGGCATTGTTTTTTTTCATATGGATGAGCAGGACGTCAAGCATGTGATGCAATATCAAAATTCCTTAATTGCTTCAGACAGTTTGACGTGCTATACAGGAAAACCGCACCCGCGGCTTTATGGGACATTTCCTCGCGTCTTCTCCAAGTATGTAAAGGAAGAAAACATCTTATCACTGGAGGACGCCGTCAGGAAAATGACTTCCTTTCCAGCAAGGAGGTTTGGACTGGGGAAGCGTGGTCTCCTGACAGTGGGATATGCTGCGGATGTTGTCATCTTTAATTTTAATGAAATAGAGGATACAGCAACTTATGAATCCCCAAAAAACTATCCGCAAGGCATTGAATACGTATTTGTAAATGGACGATTGACGACGAAGGAGAAAAAGCATACGGCCGAGAAGTGCGGCTGTTTAATCAAAAACGCTCCTTCTAAAAATCCCATTGAGGTGATGAAATGATAACAGTTAAAGAAAAAATTAATGAACTAGGTATCGAAATACCGGAGGCACCAAAGCCGGGGGCCGTCTATGTCCCAGCTAAGAGAGTAGGCAATCTTATTTATACGTCAGGACAGGACTGCCGCATCGATGGAAAACTGCTCTATGAAGGTAAACTAGGCAGTGATTTGACGGTAGCACAGGGCTATGAAGCGGCCCGGCAGACCATGATTAACTGCCTTGCTGTTATCCAGGCAGAGATCGGAGATTTATCAAAAGTCAAACAGGTTGTAAAGTTGTTAGCCTTTGTAAACTCTGCCCCTGGATTTGTCCAACAGCCCTATGTAATCAATGGGGCATCAGAGTTACTGGAAGAGATATTCGGAGAAAAAGGACAGCATGCACGGTCAGCGATTGCCTCGAATGAACTGCCGTTTAATACTCCGGTGGAAATAGAGATGATTGTTGAGGTTGAATCGTAGGGAAAAATTGAGTAAGGGTCCTTTTACAAGAGGTATGGAAGAATAGGAAAAGTAGATTAGTAAATGGTTAAATAATCATCAGAACTTCCCTATGAGGAAGTTCTTTTTTTATTCAGCGGATATAGAGGGATGACAGCCAAAACTAGAGCAAAATACCTCCATTATGACAATAATCGTAGAAGGAATTAAAAGGGAATTCACCGAATTTATATAACAAAAGGACTAAAGGAGGCTGTGCATTGCAAAATTTTATTTTGGATAATTTAGCGCTTACCACTGCGGAAGAGTTATTTAATGTTAGCCATGAAACGCCTAGTTCTATTTACACGCGCTATCGGCTTAATGGATTTGAACAAGCTTATGCTCAAATGTATTTTAAGGTAATAAATAATCTTCGACTATGGGAAGAAGATGAAGAGGAGGCGCGAAAAGTTATTCATTCTGCGATAGGTGATCATGTGAGACAAGGGTACCGGACAGGTATTCGAGTGTTCGATGATTTACTTATTAAAGAATATATTATTGAGAAGTATACCGTTTAATTCAGCTTAAGCAATAGCCTCTTTTTTTAGTAAAACATAACTGGCAGGCAGGCCTGCAAGTAGATATAATAGTTGTAGAATAAACGCAAAGGGTGATGATGGCTATGATGCCTTATATTGCAGCAGCTCATGCAAAGTCTATTGGTTAGACGGGCGATGCTTTGCATGAGAGGATCAGTCGCTTAGGATCGCTTTTACAAAAGATAACCACAGACTTTGCACCTTCCATTTATGTATATAACTAATGAGAAGGGGCTGTCTGCATGAATTATGTAAAAGCTAACGAGGTCCTGCCGCAGGAGCTCATTGAAGAAATCCAGAAATATGTTCAGGGAAAGACTCTCTATATTCCAAAGACGAAGGAAGCTTATGAAAAATGGGGAGCTCGTACCGGGACGAAAGCTTATATAAACGAGCGCAATCATTCGATAAAATCGGATTTTAAAGCAGGGATCTCTATCGGGGAGCTTATGGAGATGTACTATCTTTCAGAAGAAAGTATCAAGAAGATCGTTTATACAAAGTAAAGCGGAAGGCCTGATCATAGGGTCTTCTTTTTTTTATGTCATTTTTAATTCTAAATGAAAGTATGCATAGGATCCGCCGGACGTTTTTCGTAACATGAAAGGTGTAACAAACGTAAAGGTGGAGTATATATGGAACCGTTTTTGGAGCCTTATCAGTATCATTTTTTAAAGAGGCAAGGTCTTAAAATAGTGAATGCCCGAATCAGCTCAACTGATTCTCATGTCATTAAAGCCGTCCGGGGAATTGTGGAGGACAGCGTTTTTCATCAATTCAAACACTGTTCGGAGGAAGAAAGACAGCTGGTGGAACGTATGATTGCAGTTAAAGATGAGACAGAGGTGGAGCAGGTATTAGGTGATCTGCATTCTTTCATTATTCCGTTTCAAGCCTCAGAAAAGCAGATTAAAAAGCTTTTTCCTAAAGTGAAAAAGCTTAAGATTCCTGATCTAGACCGTATCGATACAAAGAAAATCACATATCTTACGTGGTGGGACCCGGGCTCTCACAAAAAGTTTATCGTCACAGTCAGAGAAGGAAAGCTATGGGGCATCAACGGGACGTTTCAGAAATCTCCTCAGGAAGGTATCTGTTCAATTTGCGGACGTCATGAACCGACAGGGCTTTTCTTAGTGGAAAAAAAGGGAAAAGAAGTAGGCACCTACAAGAAAAAAGGAAATTATATTTGCAGTGACGGTGAAGCTTGTAATGAAAATCTGACAGATCTTACAAAGCTGGAAGATTTCCTAGATCATTTAAGCCGTTAAGGAAGAAACTCTCATCTACAATAGAAAGAAACAGAAGCCCTTCGACTCTGTAAAGGGCTTCTGTTGTTTTTATGTTGTTGAATAGCTTTTTTCCTTAAGAGCTTTTTCTCCTGCTTTTAACACTTCAATAATCCTGTCCACATCATACACACTGCCTTTCCATGTACCGCCGCTGACCTTTTGCAGCTGTGCCCATAAGCGGGTATCATCCGGCAGGTTTTCAGACGGACGGATGTCCTTGTTTTGTGTGCGGGCCGCGAGAATCCGGCTTCCTTCTTCAGGGGAGACGGGCTGTTCTTCTGTGCCTAAAAAGTGAAGATGTCCTTCCAGGTTTACTGTATCAATATATATTTCTACAACGTCTCCGTCTTTTAATTTTCCAATCGGTCCGTCAGCTAAGCCTTCGGGACCAATATGACCGATGCACGCACCTGTAGATACACCGGAAAAACGGGCATCCGTAATGAGCGAGACGTATTTTCCATACGATAAATGCTTCAAGGCGGAGGTTAATTGATAGGTTTCCTCCATTCCTGTCCCTAAAGGACCGCAGCCGGTGACGGCCATAATGTCTCCTTTTTCAATACTTCCTTCGCGAATCGCCTCAATGGCGCTTCTTTCACTCGTAAATACTTTAATTTTATTTTTATGATAATAAATACCTTCCTCGTCCAGCATCTCAGGATCGATGGATGTGGATTTCATTACAGCCCCTTCTGGAGCGACATTGCCGACAGGGAAGGTGATGGTTGAGGTCATCCCCTTGGCTTTTGCTTGTTCCGGCGACATAATCACGTCATCAGCTTCAAGACCATCTGCTTCTTTTAATCGTTCTTTCATAGCCTGGCGGCGCTGTGAATGCTCCCACCATTCCAGGTTTTCCCCTAGTGTTTTTCCAGTGACGGTCAGTGCGTCTAAATGAAGCAGGCCGAGCTCGCGTAAGTGCAGCATAACTTCCGGCACACCTCCGGCCAGGTAGGCACGGACGGTTGGGTGATAATCCGGACCATTCGGTAAAACGCTTACAATTCTAGGTGTGCTTCGGTTGACCTCACTCCATTGCTCCACTGTAGGGATAGAACAGCCGGCAGAATAGGCGATCGCCGGGATGTGCAGCAGCAGGTTGGTCGAACCTCCAAATGCTGCGTGAACGACCATGGCGTTATGAATCGATTTGTCCGTGATAATATCTTTTGTCGTGATTTTTTGATGAATCAGTTCCATGACGGCTTTTGATGACTGGCGGGCCATTTCCTTCCAAATATCCTGTCCTGATGGTGCCAGCGCCGCATGTGGAATGGACATTCCGAGGGCTTCTCCGACGACTTGTGCTGAAGCGGCGGTTCCGAGGAACTGACAGCCTCCGCCTGGTGTGGCACAAGCCCGGCAGCCGAGCTCGGCCGCTTCTTTAAGAGAGAGCTCATCATTAGAGTAGCGGGCACCGATCGTCTGCACTTTGCCGGCATCTTCTCCAATCGCCGGAGGCAGCGTAACACCGCCCGGGATAATGACAGTTGGCAAGTCATGCATTGAAGCTAACGCCATCTGCATGGCAGGAAGGCCTTTATCACATGTGGCCACACCAATAACCGCATGACGTGTCGGCAAGGATCGAATCAGTCTTCGATACACTTGTGCGGCATCGTTTCGGTAAGGAAAAGAGTCAAACATGCCGGTCGTTCCCTGTGATCTTCCGTCACACGGATCGCTTACGTACGCGGCAAATGGAACACCTTGCGTCTTCGTCACTTCTTTTGCTGCTTCTTTCATCAATAGATCGACTTCCCAGTGGCCGGTATGATAGCCAAGAGCCACGGGTTCTCCGTTATGATCCTTTATTCCTCCGTGTGTACTTAACAGTAATACTTGTTTTCCGTTCAGCTGATCCGGCCTCCAGCCCATTCCTACATTCTGAGAAAGTCCAAATAAATCACCGCTCGGGGAGTGGCGAAGCATATGGTCAGTGAGTGGAAGAGCACCAGAAGGACCCGGGGCTTTCGTCTTTATGGAACCTATATCTGTTTCCAAATCTCCCATTAAATCTTCAAGTGTATAGCTCAAAAATAATCACTCCTTTTCCAAGTATTATGAATTTTAAGAATAGTATTGTCAACATAGTAGAATTAAGTTTTATATTATAGAACATTTTTATTTATTAATAGTATTGCTTTTCTGAATTTTATCGTGTACTATGACGTTAAATGTTAGTTTGTTTATTGGACGAACTAAGTTTAGTCGTGAAGGAGGGGAGTGAAAAGTTCTGCAGAGCTTTTTTTAATTCTATTTTATGAAAGCGCAAACAAAATTGAAAGGGGAGGGATTTTTTTGATTAAAAAGTATACATGGCTGATGATGGTGGCTTTATTAGTTTTTGCGGCAGGCTGTGGAAATAACTCAACAGGTGGCGAGTCAGGAGGTTCAGGCGGTTCTGATACGATTACGCTTTGGCATATTGAAACAGGGGCTTCTGAAAAAGCCCTGGAGGATGCAGTCGCAAGGTTTGAAGAGGACCATGACGTGACGGTAGATATTGTGAGACAGGAAAACGACCCGTATAAAACGAAGCTGTCCGTGGCTATGGGGGGAGGTACACCGCCAGATGTTTTCCACTCCTGGGGCGGCGGCTGGCTTGAGGAATTCGTAGATGCTGGGCAAGTGAAGGACATTTCCGAAGATGTCGATACCTCTCAATACTTGCCAGCAGCACTGACTCCGGCCACTTTTGATGACAAAACATATGGGGTTCCTTTAGCGATGGATATTGTGCCTGTCTGGTACAACAAGGAAATGTTCGAGAAGTTCGGACTGGAAGAGCCGGAAACGTATGATGAATTGCTTGAAATCGTAAAAACGTTAAAGGATAACGATGTGATTCCTTTTTCTATCGCCAACCAGTCGAAATGGCCGGGCTCTTTTTATTACATGTACTTAGCTGAACGTATCGGCGGACCTGAGCTATTTAACGAAGCATACAACCGTGAAGGCAGAGGATTTGATGATCCAGCCTATGTTGAAGCAGGAGAGAAGATTCAGGAATTAGAGAAAATGGGTGCATTCCCAGATGGCTTTAACGGTATGAATTTTGATACAGGGCAGTCAAGACAGCTGCTCTACGCCGAGCAGGCTGGCATGATTATCCAGGGAAACTGGATGCTTGGAACGACAAGAGATGATATGCCTGAATTCGAAGAAAAGCTTGGCTTCTTCTTATTCCCGACGATTGAAGGCGGCGAAGGCTCTAACAAAGATATTGTAGGCGGTGTGAGTCCGGTCTTTTCTGTCGCTGAGAAAAGTGACAATCAAGAAATGGCCACAGAGCTGGTAAAAGAGCTGACAAGCGCGGAAACAGCACAGCAGCTGGCCAATGAGGATGGAGCCATTTCTGCGGTCAAGGACGTTGAATATGAAGATAAATACGTCCAGCAGATCAGCGAGGTCCTTGAAGAAGCAGAGTATATGCAGACATTCTATGATCAGACACTGCCGCCGGAATTAGCGGACGTTCACTTAAATACAACACAGGCTCTCTTTGGTCAGTCTATGACACCAGAGGAAGCGGCACAGCAGGTAGAAGAAAAAGCGAAGGAAGTATTGGAAGAATAATTGTTAAAACTGCATCAAGTTTTTAGCAAAGCTTGGTGCAGTTTTTCTAATCTAAGTGAGGTGACTTAGTTGAGGAACGAAGCGAAAGCATTTAATGAGTATGACGAATCGTATTCGGGCGTTCAGCGTAAGCCGATCGTTTCACAGAAACCGAAACGTCCAAAGAAAAAAGAAGATTTTTGGGTCATCGTTGGGTTCATGGGACCGGCCCTGTTAATTTATGGGGTGTACGTCGTTTATTCCATTGCCATGACATTTTATTACAGCTTGTTTGAATGGTCGGGGATTGACAGCAACATGGTCTTTCTAGGGCTGCAGAACTATGTAACATTAATGAGTGACAGTGTGTTTTGGACATCGCTGCAAAATAACTCCCTGCTTGTGGCAGCCTCTCTTTTAACACAATTGCCTTTAGGCCTGATTATGGCACTGCTTTTGTTCAGCCCGGTCATTGGCATGAGGTTTTTCCGTTCGGTTTACTTTATGCCGTTTTTAATGTCCACGGTGGCTATTGGTATTCTATTTATCTATATCTATGACGGGAATTTCGGCATCGTTAACCAGTTTTTAGGGGCCATTGGACTGGACTCATGGCAGCGCGGCTGGCTCGGAAACGAAGAGACGGCGATCTGGGCCGTGATTGCTACGGTGTGCTGGCAGTTTGCTCCGTTTTATATGATTCTGTTTCGAGCGGCTATTGTCGGTATCCCGGAGGAACTGTATGAAGCAGCTGACATTGATGGGGCGAATAAGTGGAAAAAATTCGTAAGTATCACATTGCCTTTGCTCATTCCAACGATTGTGACTTCATCGATTCTTTCCATTATCGGTGCTCTGAAGTATTTTGATTTGATTTATGTCATGACAGATGGCGGACCTAATAATTCGACAGAGCTAATGGCCACATATATGTATGAACAGACGTTTACGAATTTCAATATGGGATACGGCAGCAGTATTTCCTTTATGATGTTTATCATTGCACTGCTCGTAACCATTGTCATTATTAGCCTGGACCAGAGAAGAAAGGGGGCGAATTAAATGCTTGAGAAGCTGAGACAGATTCCACTGTATGTGTTAGCGATTGCTTTGTTTTTATTTACGGGGGTTCCCTTTTTCATCATGGTCAATACCTCGTTTAAGACCCAAATTGAGTTTATGAGCTCACCCTGGTCACTGCCAGAAAGTTTTTCCTTGGAAAATTACCAGCTGTTAGTTGAATCCGAATTTTTCCGGTTTTTCTTAAACAGTATGATTGTATCAGTCATTTCGGTTGTGGCGGTTATTGTCCTGTCAGCAATGGCAAGCTATCCGCTGGCCAGGATGCGCTTTAAGCTAAATCGCCCGCTGTTTATATTGTTTCTCGTCGGGATGATGATTCCTATCCATACAACCTTAATTCCGATCTTTATTTTAACAAGAAATATGGGACTTTATGATACGATCTGGGCGCTTCCAGGACCTTATATCGCTTTCGCCCTGCCGGTTTCGATCATTATTTTCACCCAGTTTCTAAAAGATCTGCCTAAGGAATTAGAAGAATCGGCTAAGATCGACGGCTGCGGGCAGTTCCGTTTGTTTTGGAAGATTTTATTCCCACTGCTAACTCCAGCTGTTGCTACAGTGGCGATCTATAATTTCATCAATATTTGGAACGAGTTTATTTTCGCGCTCGTACTTACGAACTCGCAGAGTAATGCGACTTTGCCTTTAGGATTAAGAGAGTTTTACGGTCAATTCTCTGTAAACATTCCAGGGATTATGGCTGCGTTAACGCTGGCAAGTCTGCCGCTGCTGTTAATCTACTTTGTCGCACAGGAGAAAATCGTTAAAGGAATCGCCGCAGGATCTGTTAAAGGTTAATCTACTAAAAAGGAGAGGATTTCCCTATGAGTACGATTGTTAATCCGATACTGCCGGGCTATCACCCTGACCCATCGATCGTCAGGGCGGGGGAAGATTATTATATTGCCGTATCGACATTCGAGTGGTTTCCCGGTGTGCAAATCTATCATTCGCGCGATCTCGCAAACTGGGAGCTGATCGGTTATCCGCTGACCCGCTCCTCTCAGCTCGATATGATCGGTAACATTAATTCCGGCGGAGTCTGGGCTCCGTGCTTAAGCTACTCTAATGGAAAGTTTTATTTAATTTATACAGATGTGAAAAGCCGGCAGGGAGCTTTTAAAGATACACATAATTATCTCGTCACTGCCGATAAGATCGAAGGGCCGTGGTCAGAGCCGATCTACTTAAACAGCAGCGGATTTGATCCTTCTCTTTATCATGAAGAGGACGGCACGAAATGGCTCGTCAATATGATTTGGGACCACCGAAAAGGGCGCAATTCCTTTGGGGGAATTGTGCTCCAGGAATATTCTGAAGCAGAGAAAAAACTGGTCGGCCCGATCCGAAATATTTTTAAAGGTACACCACTCGGCTTAACAGAAGCTCCGCACATTTATAAACGAAACGGCTATTATTACTTAATTACGGCTGAAGGAGGAACCGGCTATCAGCACGCCGTAACGTCTGCCCGTTCGACGAGTCTGTTTGGACCATATGAAGTTGACCCCACGAACCCGATTCTTACCTCTCATCCAGACGATGAACTGCAAAAAGCAGGTCATGGCAGCTTAGTGGAAACACCTGAGGGAGAGTGGTATATGGCACATTTGTGCGGCCGTCCGGTCAAGGATAAGAAATGTATCCTTGGCAGAGAAACGGCCCTGCAGAAATGCATGTGGACGAGTGACGACTGGATTCGTGTCGATGGCGGATCGGGGCCGCAAACGGAGATTGAAGTTCCTGGGCTTGTGGCAAAGCGGGCCGTTTCTATAAACGAGCGTGATGACTTTAACTCTTCAAAGCTCGATCACTGCTGGAACTCGCTGAGGCGGCCATTTACAGAAGAGTGGATGTCGCTTGAGGAGCGGACCGGTTATCTTCGCTTAAGAGGACAGGAATCCATGAGTTCTCTTCATAAGCAGAGCCTTATAGCGAGACGACTGGAGAGCTTACATGCAGAAATTGAAACGTGTATGGAATTCCAGCCGGATAACTTTCAGCAGATGGCGGGCTTGATCATTTATTATGACACAGACGATTATGTCTATTTACGGATGTCTCATGATGAAGCAAAAGGAAGCGTCTTAGGGGTGATTCAATCAAAGCACGGCATTTATGATGAGCTCTTAGAGGAGGAAATCGAGCTGCCGGTGCAGAAGGTATATTTAAAGGCCCGCCTTGAAGAAGAATGGCTGACCTTTTATTACTCGCTCGATGGAGAAACGTGGGAGCGTGTAATCGGTGACATTGACTACAGTCACCTGTCTGATGAGGACGCAGATTATATTCGTTTTACAGGAACCTTTGTCGGGATGTGTGTCCAGGATGTAAGCGGCCAGCTTAAAACCGCTGATTTTGATTATTTTTCCTATAAGGAACTCAAAAAAGGAGGCAGTGAATATGAAACAAGCTCTCATCTTTCAGGGCGGCTGGGACGGTCATGAACCGGCAGAGGTTGCTGATATTTTAGCAGGAATTTTAAAAGAAGAGGATTTCCAGGTAAAGGTGACAGATACACTGGAAACGTTAGAAAATGATGACTTAACCACCTATGATTTAATCGTACCGAACTGGACACAAGGCACTATTACCGACGAGCAGCTTAAGCCATTGTTGGAGGCGGTCCGTCAAGGGACAGGTTTAGCCGGACTGCACGGAGGCTTAGGCGATTCCTTTCGGATGGCAACAGACTATCAATTTATGACAGGAGGGCAGTGGGTGGCCCATCCTGGCGATGACGGCGTTACATATACCGTGCGGATTACGGATGAAAACCATCCACTAACAGAAGGAGTGGACGATTTCGAAGTAGTCTCTGAACAGTATTACATGCATGTCGATCCCGCTGTGAAAGTCCATGCTGTCACAAAGTTTCCGGAGGCTGAAGGTCCCCATGAGCCGAATGGAGAAGTAGATATGCCGGTTGTATGGAGTAAGAAATGGGGAAAAGGAAAAGTGTATTACTGCTCGTTAGGACATGTTGCAGAAATCGTACGTATGCCGGAAGTAATGAAACTGATGAAAAACGGCTTTCTCTGGGCCGTAAGGGGACAGTAATATGAAATCATTAAAAGCAGGACTTGTAGGCTGCGGGCATATCAGCGATATTTATTTGCAAAATGCCAGAAAGTTTCCGTCGTTTGAGATAGTCGCGTGTACGGATTTAAATGAAGAAGCGGCACAGCAGAAAGCTGTGGACTATAACATAGCCAAAGTTTGCAGCCGGGAAGAGATGATGAATGATCGTGATATCGATTTTATTATTAATTTAACACCGCCGGCTGTTCATGCAGAGGTCGCACTGGAAGCCTTGCATGCCGGGAAGCATGTGTACAGCGAAAAACCGATCTCCATTTCAAGGGAGGATGCAAGTCAGGTGCTCCAGACAGCGAAGGATAAAGGACTGCATGTAGGAAATGCACCGGACACCTTTTTAGGCGGCGGCCTGCAGACATGCCGGAACCTCATTGATCAAGGACTCATCGGCCGGCCTGTTTCTGCAACAGCTTTTATGATGATCCCTGGCCATGAAAGCTGGCATCCGAACCCCGGCTTTTACTATCAAAAAGGCGGTGGGCCGATGTTTGATATGGGTCCTTACTATTTAACAGCGCTCGTATTTTTAATGGGACCGGTCGTAAGAGTGACGGGATCTGCAAAAACGACTTATTCTGAGCGTACGATTACGAGCCAGCCAAAATCCGGCCAGAAAATTCAAGTAGAAATCCCGACTCAAATCAACGGGGTGCTTGATTTCAAAAATGGGGGTGTGGCTTCTATCATTACGAGCTTTGATACGTGGCATCACCAGCTTCCCCCTATTGAAATTTACGGCACAGAAGGCAGCCTGTCTGTACCGGATCCGAATCATTTTGGTGGCAAGGTTCAGATCAGGCGCTTCGATGAACAGGAGTGGAGGGACCAGCCACTAACCCATGGATTTACCGAAAACAGCCGCGGACTTGGAGCCGCTGAATTCGCGCAGGCGATTATGAATGGAGAGTCCCCGAGAGCCAGCGGTGAATTAGCACTGCACGTACTTGATATTATGCAAGGCATACACGACGCTTCCCAGCAGGAAAAGCATTATAGGATCCAATCCTCCTGTGAGCAGCCGAAAGCTTTACCGCAGGGTCTGGAAATGGAAAACTTTGTGAGCATGCTTCATCATTAAACGAAATGGTGGAAAGGATGAGAGAAAGAATGAGCCGTAAAGAAATTAATATTGGAATGATTGGCTATCAGTTCATGGGGAAAATGCACAGTCATGCTTACCGTGATTTATCTTTCTATTTTGAGGACACATTAAAGCCCGTCCTCAAAGCCATTGCCGGGAGAAATGAAACCGCCGTTATCCAGGCTGCTGAACAAATGGGCTGGGAAAGCTATGAAACGGACTGGCGCCGTCTCGTGGAACGCGACGATATTGATGTGATTGACATTGTCACTCCGAACCATACACATGCGGAAATCGCGATTGCGGCGGCTGAGCACGGAAAGCATATTCTTTCTGAAAAACCGCTGGCACTGACGGTAGAAGATGCAGAACGAATGAAGGAAGCCGTCGAAAAAAATGGCGTGCTTCATATGATCTGCCATAACTACCGGTTTGCACCGGCTGTTCAATATGCGAGGAAGCTGATTGAGGAAGGCAAGCTCGGTCAAATTTATCATATGCGTGCGAACTACCTTCAGGATTTTATTATGGATCCATCCTTTCCTCTCATCTGGAGATTGAATAAAGAGGTCTCGGGCTCTGGGGCATTAGGTGATATCGGTGCCCACAGCATTGATTTAGCGAGATTTTTAGTCGGAGAGATTTCTGAAGTCAGCGGGATGATGGAAACTTTTATTAAAGAAAGGCCGCTCCCCGGTGCTGGGCAGGGACTGACCGCTAAAACGGAAAACAGCGAGTATGGAAAAGTGACCGTCGATGATGCCGTTGCTTTTCTTGCCCGCTTCGAAAACGGAGCCATGGGAACCTTTGAAGCCACCCGCTTTGCCGGCGGAAATCGTAATAAGAACAAATTTGAAATTAACGGATCAAAGGGCTCGGTACGCTGGGATATGGAAAATATGAACAACCTGGACGTTTACTTTGAAGATTCGCCTGCCGGACTTCAGGGCTTTCGGAGTATTAATTGTACAGAAGAAGTGCATCCATATGCGGAGGCTTACTGGCCGCCGGGCCATATTATCGGCTATGAACACACGTTTATTAATTTAATGCATGCATTCATGAAAGGCATTGAAGCAAAAGAAAGTCCTTCCCCTAATTTTGTAGACGGTGTGAGGAATCAGAAGGTGCTGGCCGCTGTGGAGACGTCCGCTAGTGAACGGAAATGGGTATCTATTTCCAGGTAGGATAGGCGAAAGGTTCTGTTATTTTCAGAATAGCAAAACTTGACCGAATTTTTCGTAGCTTATATATTGATGGTACACCATAAAGAGAAGGAGCTTCCTAGAATGCCTATTATTCAATCCGTAGAAAGAGCTTTTAAAATACTAGATTTATTTAATGAATTCACTCCTGCATTGAAAATTACAGAAATCAGCCGACAGATGAATTTAAATAAAAGCACCGTGCATTCCCTGCTTAAGACATTAAAGGAATATGGATACATTAAACAGGACACAGAAACAGGCAAATACAGTCTTGGTATGAAGCTGGTCGAGCGTTCCAGCCTGTTGATGAACAGTATTGATATCCGCTCGATCGCAAGACAGCCGTTAGTCGAACTCTCTAAAGCTGCGAATCTTTCGGTCCATTTAGTCGTATTAGACGGCCAGGCGGGAGTATACATAGATAAGGTAGACTCCCCCTCGGCCGTTATCGGCTATTCCCGGGTCGGCCGCCGTGTTCCCGTTCACTCCAGTGCGGTAGGTAAGGTGCTGCTGGCGTACCAGCCGCAAGACGTACAAAACGACATTTTAAGAAACTACCGTTACGTCAAACAAACCGATCGAACGATTGTCACGAAAAAGGATTATATAGAGGAACTGCAGCGAGTGATCGAAAATGGCTATGGTATCGATGATGAAGAGAATGAGCCAGGTATTACGTGTCTCGCGATTCCTATTTATGACTATAAGGCACGAGTAATGGCGGCTATCAGCATCTCGGCGCCTACAGCGAGATTTTCCGGAGGTAATATCCATACGGCTATCACACAGCTGAAGGAAACAGGAGCCGTTATTTCTCGCAAACTGGGCTATTCCTCTCCTATATTTCAAGTGTAAAGTCGCTTTTTTTTAACAATATATCGAAACTTAGTTTTATATTATAAAACGAAAGGGAGATTAAATGAATATTATTAAATTTGTTCAGGAAGATGATTCGCTCCAGCTAGCCGCTGTGACGGAGGATAATACTGTCTATCCGCTGCCCTATGAAGACTTTCTTGAGATTATTGAAAAATCAGAGGACGAGGGGGTTTCTTGCCTGGAGCTTGTGAGTGAAGCGGTTCAGCTCACAGAGCCGCTGGCAAAAGACAACGAAGGCCTGAAGCTGACTCTGCCGCTTGATGCTTATGAAGTCTGGGCCGCGGGCGTGACATACTTAAAGAGCAAGCATGCCCGTAACTATGAAGCCTACGGAGAGGAGGAAAAAGTCATATCGTATTATGACAAGGTGTATGAAGCGGACCGCCCGGAAATCTTCCTTAAATCCACAGGGCGAAGAACAGTAGGACCCAATCAGCCTGTATATATCCGCTCCGATTCCAACTGGCAGATTCCTGAGCCGGAACTCGGACTAGTGTTAAACAGCAGTGGAAAAATCGTCGGCTATACCGTCGGCAATGATATGAGCAGCCGTGATATTGAAGGAGAAAACCCTCTTTACCTGCCACAGGCGAAAATTTGGAAGCATTCCTGCTCCTTCGGTCCGTCCATCAGACTAGCAGAGACGGTCGAAAATCCTTATGATTTGCTGATTACTTGTAAGATCACAAGACAGGGGGAGGTCGTTTTTGAAGAAAGTGCCAGTACTGCTCAGCTTAAACGAAAATATAATGAACTAATCGAATACTTAACACGTGATAATGAAGTGTTTTCAGGGACTGTGCTCTTTACAGGCACCTGTATTATCCCTGGAAATGATTTTACATTAAATGAAGGGGATGTTGTGGAAATCACCATTCCTGAAATCGGCACACTCCGTAACACGGTGGAGAAACAGCCGGTAAAAGATACATTAACAACACCTTAAAAATTACGAGGAGGATGATGAAAGATGGCAACAACTACAAATACGAAAAGCTTTTCAAATTATATTAATGGAAAATGGAGCCCATCCGAGTCAAGCGAGGTGATTCAAAGTACGAACCCCGCCAAGCCGGATGAAGTGGTAGGAACGGTCCCCAGCTCGACAAAAGGAGATCTGGAAGAAGCCGTTCAGGCCGCTAAAGCCGGACAGCAGAAATGGAAAAAGCTATCTGGAGCAGAGCGGGGAAACGTCCTCTTTAAAGCCGCAGAAGTATTAGAAAAGAACCTGGAAGAAGTGGCAGAAACGATGACGAGAGAAATGGGAAAAACCCTGCCGGAAGCGAAAGGGGAAACAGCAAGAGGTGTGGCGATTCTTCGTTACTATGCAGGTGAAGGCATGCGCAGTGATGGGGATGTTATTCCTTCCACAGACCCTTCAGCCCTAATGTTCAGCAAACGTGTTCCGCTCGGTGTCGTCGGCGTAATTACACCATGGAACTTCCCTGTAGCGATCCCAATTTGGAAAATGGCGCCAGCGCTTATTTACGGAAATTCCGTCGTTATCAAGCCGGCCTCAGAAGGTGCTGTCACAGCGGCTAAAGTAATCGAATGCTTTGATAAAGCCGGATTTCCGGAAGGTGTTGTCAATCTCGTGACAGGAAAAGGATCTGTCATCGGCCAGGGGCTGGCGGAGCATAAGGATGTGGCTGCTTTAACGTTTACCGGCTCCAACGCCACAGGCACCCATATCGGTCAGACCGTTGCGGCACGAGGCGGCAAATACCAGCTGGAAATGGGCGGAAAGAACCCATTAATTGTCGCAGAAGATTGTGACATCGATTTAGCAGTAGACGCTGCGATAAGCGGCGGCCTAAAGTCCACAGGGCAAAAATGTACGTGCAGCAGCCGTGTCATCATTCAAGAAGGGATTTATGATAAATTCAAGCAAAAGCTTCTTGAAAAAGTAGGAGAAATTACGGTCGGCGACGGCTTAGAAGAGCACACATGGATGGGACCGTGCGCGACGAAAGAACAATATGACAGTGTGCAAAAATATATTGAAATCGGCCAACAGGAAGGAGCAGAGCTGATCTACGGCGGCAAGACAGTATCCAGTGAGAACAACGGCTATTACGTAGAGCCGGCAATCTTCGATCAAGTGGAGTCAACGATGAAAATTGCTCAGGAGGAAATCTTCGGCCCGGTGCTTGCTTTAATGAAGGTGAAAACCGTGGAAGAAGCGATCAACCTCGCTAACGATGTCGATTACGGCCTGAGTGCTTCCATTTTTGCGAAGAACATTGACCATATTCTCGACTTCATTGAAGACGTCGATGCAGGACTAGTACGAATCAATTCTGAAACAGCAGGAGTAGAGCTTCAGGCGCCATTTGGCGGCATGAAAGCCTCCAGCTCTTATTCGAGAGAGCAGGGTCAGGCAGCGAAGGAATTCTTTACGACGTTTAAGACAGTTTTTATAAAGAGGTAAACATCAATGGACACCTTTGTTCCGATTACGGAGCAAAGGTGTTTTTTTATTTCAGTTGGAAAGAAGATTACTTTTGCCATTTAAGGTAGTGGCAGAAGAAAATATTTTAGATATTCACAAGTGTAACGTACAAGTAAGGAAATTAAATAGTTAAAAACACTAGAAAAATAAGAGGTGCAACCGTTATTATATAACTTTCTTTATAAAACCTAAACAAAAACATTGATTGTACGTACGTATTGTTATATTATCTACATAAACATAAAAATATACGTACAAGGAGAGTGGTAACCTTGTTAGATGATTTAAAACAGCAGGTTCTGGAGGCTAACCTTGCTCTTCAAAAGCATAACCTTGTAACTTTTACATGGGGGAATGTAAGCGGTATCAATAGAGGGGCAGATCTGATTGTAATCAAACCAAGCGGCGTTTCCTATAAAGATATGACTGTTGAAGATATGGTGGTTGTCGATTTTGATGGCAATGTGGTGGAAGGGCGATTAAAGCCTTCTTCTGACACACCGACACACCTCGTATTATATAAGCATTTTAAAGACATAGGAGGGGTTGTTCACACCCACTCCACATGGGCAACTTCTTGGGCTCAATCAGGTAAAGAAGTCCCTGCCCTTGGAACTACTCATGCGGACTATTTTTATGGACCTATTCCATGCACTCGTCCGATGACTCAGAAGGAAATTCATCAAGATTACGAAAAAGAAACAGGAAACGTAATTGTAGAAACCTTTAGAGACAGAGACCCCAAACAAATGCCTGGGGTGCTTGTACATAAGCATGCTCCATTTACATGGGGGGCAAGCCCGGCGGAAGCAGTTCACAACGCGGTTGTACTTGAAGAAGTCGCTAAAATGGCTTTGCTTTCTCATCAGTTGGATCAGCAGGTGGAGAATATGGCTCAGGCTTTATTAGATAAGCATTATTTACGTAAACATGGCTCAGGCGCTTATTACGGACAAACCACATAGGAGGCAAATAAGTATGGGGAATAATAAATATTCGATTGGAATCGATTTTGGTACCGAATCCGGACGGGCTGTGCTCGTCAGGTTGGAAGATGGCCAGGAAATTTCTGAACATGTCACTTCTTACCCGCATGGAGTGTTGGATCGTAGACTTCCGCATAAAAACATAGAGCTTGGTCACGAATGGGCGCTCCAGCATCCCGGGGATTATCTGGAGGTTATTCGTCGATCCGTACCGGAAGTAATGAAAGATTCGGGAGTTAATCGTGAGGATGTGATTGGTTTGGGTATTGATTTTACAGCCTGCACAATGCTGCCGATCGACCGGAATCTTGAGCCGCTTTGTTTTCATTCAACCTATCAAGATAATCCCCACAGCTGGGTAAAGCTGTGGAAGCATCATGCTGCTCAGGATCAGGCCAATCGTTTAAATGAAACAGCCGAACGCAGAGGGGAAGACTTTTTGTCACGCTATGGCGGTAAGATTTCTTCCGAATGGATGATTCCGAAGATTATGCAGATTGCTGAAGAAAGCCGGGAGATTTTTGACAAAACCGATCGATTTATTGAAGCGACAGACTGGGTCATTTCTCAGCTGACAGGAGAATTGAAAAGAAATAGCTGTACGGCAGGATATAAATCCATTTGGCATAAGAAGGAAGGCTATCCTTCTTCAGAATTCTTTGCGGCGTTAGATCCTAAATTAGCTAATTTGAAGGAAACAAAGTTAAAAGGTGAAATTTTGCCGCAAGGTTCAAAAGCCGGGCGTTTAAAAAAGGAAATGGCGGAAGCCGCAGGTTTGAATCAAGGGATTGCAGTCGCTGTAGGGAACGTAGACGCCCACTCGGCTGTACCGGCGATGGGAGTAGTAAGTCCAGGTAAAATGGTTGTGGTAATGGGTACATCGACTTGCCATATGCTGCTGGGCACGGAAGAGAAGAAAATCGAAGGAATGTGCGGTGTTGTAGAAGACGGAATTATTCCTGGGTATTACGGATATGAAGCCGGACAGTCAGCGGTCGGCGATATTTTTGGATGGTTTGTTAAAAATCAAGTTCCTGCCTACGTTTACGCTGAAGCAGAAAAAGAAAATATCAACGTTCATACATGGCTTGAAGGAAAAGCAGCTACATATCAGCCGGGAGAAACGGGCTTATTAGCTTTGGATTGGTGGAACGGAAATCGTTCAGTTCTTGTCGATACGGATCTCAGTGGCATGATTTTGGGCTTGACTCTGCAGACAAAGCCGGAAGAAATTTATCGAGCTTTATTGGAAGCGACTGGTTTTGGAACAAGAAAAATCGTCGATGCATTTCATCAAAATGGAGTGGCTGTTGATGAAATATACGCTTGCGGCGGTCTGCCGCAGAAAAATAAATTATTAATGCAAATATATGCTGATATCACCAATCGAAGGATTATTATTGGGGATTCCGTCCAGACTCCAGCAGTGGGGGCCGCGATGTTTGGGGCTGTGGCAGCTGGCGGTGAGTATGGAGGATTTGATTCCATTCTTGAAGCGGCTGACCACATGGCAAGAGTCAAAGATGAAGTTATCGAACCAATCCCTGAAAATGTTGAAATATATGAGGAGCTGTATCAAGAATATGAAAAGCTTCACGATTATTTTGGACGCGGAGAAAACGAGGTTTTAAAAAGGTTAAGAACGATCCGGTCTCATTCTGGGGAACAATTATTGATACAGAAATAAAGGAGGAAATTAGATGCTAAGTGGAAAGCAGTACCTCTTCTGGTTTGTGACCGGGAGTCAGTACTTATACGGGGAAGAAGCTTTGCAGCAAGTAGAAAAGAACTCAAAGGATCTTGTTCAGCAATTGAATGAGAATGGAAATTTTTCCTATTCTATCGAGTTCAAGCAGGTGGCAGTCAGTTCCGATGATATTTATCAGTTAGCGATGAAGGCTAATGAGGATGAGACATGTGCCGGACTGATTACATGGATGCATACATTTTCTCCGGCTAAATTATGGATTGCCGGCTTAAAGGCACTGCAAAAGCCGCTGCTTCATCTGCATACTCAATATAATAAGGAAGTACCTTGGGATACTATTGATATGGACTTTATGAATTTAAACCAATCGGCCCATGGAGACCGAGAATATGGATTTATGGGGACTCGTCTCAATAAAGCAAGAAAAGTTATTGTCGGTTATTGGGGAAATGAAGAGATTCAAAAAAGGATCGCTTCCTGGATGAGAGTAGCCATCGGGTTCAATGAAAGTCAGCACCTTAGGGTGGCCAGGTTTGGAGATAACATGAGAAATGTTGCTGTTACCGATGGAGATAAAATTGAGGCACAGATTAAGTTTGGCTGGACGGTAGATTATTACGGAATTGGGGACCTTGTGGAAGAAATTAATCAAGTGAACGAGAGTAAAATTGAGACACTATTGGAGGAATACCAGGCGAGCTATCATTTACCCGAAGATCAACAGGACCTGTACAATGTTCGGGAACAGGCCCGAATTGAACTTGGACTTCAATCCTTTTTAGATAAGGGTAATTATCATGCATTTACAACGAATTTTGAAGATCTCCACGGTATGGATCAGCTGCCCGGACTTGCAGCTCAGCGTTTAATGGCAAAAGGATATGGATTTGCCGGGGAAGGCGACTGGAGAACAGCAGCCCTCGTCCGATTGATGAAGGTGATGGCAGATTTTGAAGCTACTTCTTTTATGGAAGACTATACTTATCATCTCGAAGAAGGGAATGAAATGATTTTAGGATCCCATATGCTAGAAATTTGTCCGAGTGTTTCTGCAGCAAAGCCATCAGTACAAGTTCACCCGCTTAGCATGGGCAATAAGGCAGATCCTGCCCGGCTAGTATTTGATGGAATCGGAGGAGAAGCCATAAACGTTTCTATTATTGAACTGGGCGGCCGGTTTCGAATGGTCATCAACAAAGTTGAGGCCGTACAGCCGGAGAAGGAAACACCGCATTTGCCAGTAGCCAAGGTATTATGGAAGCCGCTTCCATCCTTAAGTGTGGCAACAGAAGCGTGGATCTTTGCAGGCGGAGCGCATCACACAGTCCTTTCATTTCGTTTAACGACTGAGCAGATGGAGGACTTTGCAGAAATAACGGGTATAGAATGCGTAACAATTGATGAAGAGACTAAGTTGAGAAACTTAAAAAAAGAGCTGCAGTGGAATTCGGTTATTTGGAAGTGAGAGATCGGCTGAACAAGCCGGTCTTTCTTTTTAGTATCTAATTCATGCAATAAGTACATAATATATGATATGCTAACTTATACGAATATGTTAAGGAACTTGGAGTGAAGCATATGCAAACAAAGTATGGAATCGTGAAGCAATCGATCAAATCAAAAATTTTGGACGGGACATATGAAGCCCATCAGAAAATACAATCCGAAAGTGAAATGATGAAACAATTCAATGTCAGCCGCCACACGGTGCGTCTGGCTATTGGTGAATTGGTCAGTGAAGGGTGGCTTTACAGAGAGCAGGGAGCTGGAACATTCTGTGCAGATCGTACAATACAAACAGCAAAAAACGGAATCATTTCCAGAAAAAATATTGCCATCGTGACCACATATATCTCTGATTATATCTTCCCCTCTATTATCCGCGGGGCAGAAGCTTATTTGAGTGAGCAAGGATACCACGTAAGTTTGTTCAGCACGAATAACAACCATGAGAAAGAAAGAGAGTATTTGGAAAAGATTATAACTCAAGGTTTTGATGGAGCTATTATAGAACCGACCAAAAGTGCTTATTCCAATCCAAATATAAATTATTACTTAAACCTCGAAAGGCTTAATATTCCTTATATTATGATTAACGCATATTATGAAGCGTTAGAGCCTATCAGTGTAGTGGTCGACGATGAAAAAGGAGCGTTTATGCAGACCGAGCATTTAATTAAGCAAGGGCACCGGGACATCGTGGGCTTTTTTAAGACAGATGATATGCAGGGGACACTTAGAATGAAAGGGTACTTAAAAGCACACCGGGTTCATAAAATTCCTCTCAATCCTAAGCTGATTACTACCTACCAAACGGATGAGAAAAATAGTAAGCCCCTTGAGAAGCTCAAACAATTATTAACAAATACAGAGGATAAACCAACAGCTATTGTCTGCTATAATGATGAACTTGCCATTATGCTTATCAATGTGCTCCGGGAAATGAATTTGAAAGTACCCCAAGATATTTCTATTGTCGGCTTTGACAATTCCTTTTTCGCAGAGCTTTCAGAAGTGAAATTGACATCAGTTGACCATCCTAAAGCCGAGCTTGGAAAAACAGCAGGAAAAATGATTCTTAATTTAATTAAACAGCAGGAAAATAGTAAAGAAGCAAAGAAACCTGTAGAAAGCGTTGTTTTTCCTACCGAACTGATTGTCCGAAACTCGACCAGGGAACTGCCGCTGAAAGGAAAAAGTTTAGAAACAATAAAATAATAGCCTGATTATATAAAACAAATTACTAGATAGCTGGAAACAGGGGCAAGGGAAACGGTGAGCCTCTCCTCAGACTTTTTACTTTTCGGGATCTCATCGTCGCCTCTAGCCCCTAATAAAAATATTATTAGGAACGGAACACATGCAGAAGAACGTTTTCTTTTAAATAGGAAACTTTCTTCTGCATGTGTTCCGATTTTTTTGTTGCAATTAAAAAGGGAAAGAAGTTGCGAGGTTTAAAAAAACTGTAAAAGCCTGCTGTGCGTGGCAGGTTGTTTTATTTAGACCATACAAGTAAGGCGGCGTTTTGAATGTTAAGCTTTTATCCCTTGTAACTGTTTTAGAGCTAATTTATCAACAAAAGAACTAATGGTTATTTTACCATTTTACTATAATTGAACTACATATTTAATAAGGTACGTATAAGTAAATGATTATTTTTTCTGAAGATTCATTGACTGATTTAAAACGTAATGGTACTATTTATTCAACTACTTACTGAACATTATAAAAGATGAAATGTATGCGCTGTCATTTACGGGGGTGGAGTCAGGAGAGAAGAATTAAAGTTGGTAAGCCCATCACTTTCAATTAAGGAGAGGTTCTTAATGAAAAAAAGTTTAATGCTTTTGTTGTTTAGTTTATTGGCGCTTGTCTTAGCGGCATGCGGGGGCGGAGGAGACAGCGAAGCTTCAGGAGAGGCGGAAGAAGTAGATGTCATAGGGGAAGATATAGAAGACGCCACTGAACTGACCTATTGGACGTTTGCAGGCCAGCATATCGACTTGTTCAGGGATGCTGCTGAACGATGGAATGAAGAAAACCCGGATAAAGCAGTTAAATTAGTAGCGGAAACATATCCATATGATCAAATGCACAACAACTTACTGCTGAGTTTGCAATCAGGTAAGGGAGCGCCTGATATCGCAGATATTGAGATATCAAAATTCCCTAACTATATGCAAGGAGAGCCGCAATTTGAATCTATGAACGAATATGTTGAGCCAGTCCTTGCCGAATCTGTTAAAGAGCGATTTGAAATTTACGCTAAAGACGGCACTTATTATGGACTGCCCACCCATGTCGGTGCGACGGTCATGTACTACAACACTGAAATTTTAAATGAAGCAGGGGTAGAAGTTGACTCTATTGAAACGTGGGATGACTTCGTGGAAGCTGGTAAACAAGTGGTGGAAAATACTGATGCTGTCATGTGGAATGTGAACACTGGTGATTATATTGATTATTGGCCAATGATTTCCCAACAGGACTCAGATTTCTTTGATGAAAATGGGGAAGTGACACTTGATAACGAAACAAATATAGAGACTCTGCAGTTTATGCAAGATGCGATTTATAAACACGAAATCGCTGAAATCACACCAGGAGGGGAGCCCCATGCTGAAGAGTTTTACGGTTATATGAACGATGGAAATGCGGCTGCCCTCCTTATGCCTATTTGGTATATGGGAAGATTTATTGAAAATATGCCGGATTTAGAAGGGAAAATGGCGATTCGTCCAATGCCGGCCTGGGAAGAGGGCGGAAAGCGCTCAGCCGGTATGGGTGGGACAGGAACCGTAGTAACTAACCATTCTGAAAATCCTGAGCTTGCCAAAGAATTCTTAGCTTATACCAAACTATCAGAAGAAGGAAATATAAACCTATGGAAAGTTTTAGGTTTTGATCCTCCGAGGTGGGATGTATGGGAAAGTGAAGAAGTAAGAGAAGATAATCAGTATTACCAATATTTTGGAGAAGGAATTTTTGATACACTTCTGGATATCCGTGATGATATTAATACATTAAACATTACAGATCAGACCCCGGACGTTCTCAATGAATATACGACAAACATAGCTCAGAACGCCATCAGGCAGCAAACTGAGACACCAGAAGAAGCTTTAAAACAATCGGCAGATAAAATTAGAGATATGCAATAAAGGAAGACATAAGAGAGCGGGTTAAATGCTCGCTCTTTTTTCTGAATAATTTTTAATTTTGAAAAAGTTGTTGAAATAGTGTGAAGATTTGGCTATAATTTATACATGTACTTATACGTACATGTTTAGATTTTTCTTCTTTTTTGAAGTTTTTGTTCGTATGTGACAGCAGTGTACATGATTTGTAAGTAGTTATTTTTAAAAGACTAATTGTAAACGCATACAAATGAAGAGGAGGATTTTATGAGTGACCAATTAAAAGCGACCATGATTTTGGATAAAAGCTATGAAATTAGTGATGTTGATAAACGTATTTACGGTTCTTTCATAGAACATTTAGGTCGAGCGGTTTATGGAGGGATATATGAACCTGGCCACCCTAAAGCAGACAAGCAAGGATTTCGCACAGATGTAATGGAGCTTGTGAAGAGTTTGAAAGTACCTATTGTGCGCTACCCTGGAGGAAATATGGTATCTGCTTACAATTGGGAAGATGGCGTAGGACCTAAAAAAGAACGTCCCCGCCGTCTTGAACTGGCCTGGAGAACGATCGAAACAAATGAAGTCGGGACAAATGAATTTGCAGACTGGGCGAGGAAAATAAACGCTGAAGTGATGATGGCTGTGAATCTTGGAACTAGAGGAGTCGAAGCTGCAAGAAATTTAATAGAGTATACGAACCACCCGAAAGGTACTTATTGGAGTGACTTACGCCGCTCGCATGGTTATGAAGACCCGCACAGTATTAAGACGTGGTGTTTAGGGAATGAGATGGACGGGCCTTGGCAAGTGGGACAGAAAACAGCTGAGGAATATGGAAAAATTGCCAAAGAAACTGGCAAAGCGATGAAACTTGTGGATCCAAGTATTGAGCTTGTCGCTTGTGGAAGCTCTCATACAGAAATGCCAACCTTCCCAGAATATGACGCTACTACCCTTGATATTGCCTATGATCAAGTAGATTATATATCACTGCATCGATACTATGGCAACAAGTCAAATGATCCGGCTAACTACCTTGCAAAGAATATGGATATGACTCATTTTATTAAAACCGTAACCTCTACCTGCGACTACATAAAAGCTAAACATCGCAGTAAAAAAACAATCAATCTAAGTTTTGATGAATGGAATGTCTGGTATCATTCCAATGATCAAGATAAAGAAATTGATCCTTGGACGATTGCTCCTCCTCAACTGGAAGATGTTTATAATTTTGAAGATGCCTTACTGGTAGGCAGTATGTTAATTACCCTTCTCCAGTATGCAGACCGTGTGAAAATGGCATGTATGGCTCAGCTTGTTAATGTCATTGCACCCATTATGACTGAAAATGAAGGGCGAGCCTGGAAACAGACCATCTTTTATCCCTATATGCATACATCCATTTATGGGAGAGGGACTTCTTTAAAGCCGATCCTCTCCTCTCCTAAATATGATAGTAAAGATTTTACCGATGTTCCGTATATCGACAGTGCTGCTGTATTTAATAAGGAAGAAGAAACCGTTACTCTTTTCCTAATTAATAAACATTTGGATGAAGATATTCCTTTGCAGGCTGATGTTAGAAGCTTTGAAGGTTATACCTTGGTTGAACATACTGTCCTGGAAAACGAGGATTTAAAAGCTGTAAATACAGCTCAGCGGGAGTCAGTGAAGCCTCATAATCGTGGAGAAGCCACTTTGAAAGATGGGAAATTAGAAGCTTTTTTAAAGAAGACTTCCTGGAATGTCATTCGGTTAAAAAAATAAGCTTTTGACAGTAACTAATTTACCTTTCTTTGATGAAGGGGTTAGGAGGGAAACTGGTGAACACACTTTCAAATAGCAGTACGAAATATCGGGAGAAAGCGAGAAGAGAGCCAAGTAAGATAGGGAAATTTTTAAATTCAAAAAAAGTTGTGCCTTATATATTTGTAGCTCCTTTCTTAATAAGCTTTTTGGTGTTAACTCTTTACCCGGCTATCCAGGGAATTATTATGAGTTTCCAAAGCGTACTTCCCGGCCAAGTGCAGTATATTGGGTTGGAAAACTATGTTCGGATCCCAAACGCGACCTTCTATAGAGCTTTATCTAATACAACCATATATGTCATCCTGACCGTAGTTATTCTTACCCTTTTTCCCATGCTTCTTGCTGTCATGTTGAATTCTAGAATGGTTAAGTTTAAAACACTTTTTCGGGCTTCGCTTTTTATTCCAGCTCTAACCTCCACTATTGTAGGGGGAATGATTTTCCGATTAATGTTTGCAGAGCAGGATAGTGCGATAGCCAACCAAGTGATGAATTTCGTGGGCTTCGATTCGGTCAACTGGCGTTATTCCGCCTGGTCCGGAATGCTGCTGATGGTTATCTTGACTTCCTGGCGCTGGCTGGGTGTAAATATTTTATACTTTCTCGCTGCCCTGCAGACGGTTCCTGAAGAATTATATGAAGCTGCAGATATAGACGGAGCCTCAAGGCTGCAGAAATTTTTGTTCATTACGATTCCACAGCTGAAGCCCATTATTATTTTTGTAAGTACAATTACGATTATTAATGGTTTCAGAATGTTTGAAGAAAGCTTTGTCTTCTGGGAATCAGGATCCCCCGGCAACATCGGGTTAACGATGGTGGGCTATATTTATCAACAGGGAATCCAGCAGAATGATATGGGATTCGGTGCGGCTGTAGGCGTAGTCCTTATGCTTATCATATTCGTAGTAAGTATTATTTATTTAATCTTCACAGGGACATTTAAGAAAGGAGATGCGTGATGAAGAAATATACTTTGCTTGCATGGATTGCGAATATAAGCATTACCATCGTTTCGTTCATTGCTTTATTTCCTATTCTTAGTTTGTTAATTTCTTCTTTTATTCCTTCCTCACAGCTCATGAGGAATGGGATTACCCTTAAAGTAGATTGGAACCTTATCAGCTCGGTCAACTATGAATATATTTTCAGCCAGGCCTCAGAATATTGGACATGGTATGGAAACAGCTTAATTATCTCAGCCTTAACCATAGTACTCTCTCTATTCTTTTCTTCTATGGTTGGGTATGCACTAGCCTTATACGATTTCAAGGGGAGAAACTTCTTTTTCATCCTTGTATTGTTTATTCTTATGGTTCCATTTGAGATACTTATGCTTCCTTTATATCAAATGATGATTAACACCCAATTAATTAATACCTATTTAGCCGTGATTCTTCCTATGGTAGTAGCGCCTATCGCAGTATTTTTCTTTAGACAATATGCTATAGGCTTACCGAAAGAACTCATGGATGCAGCCAGGATTGATGGAGCTACAGAATATGGGATTTTCTTTAGAATTATGCTCCCTCTTATGGGGCCCTCACTGGCTGCCATGGCCATCCTCCAGGGATTAGGAAGCTGGAATAATTTCTTGTGGCCGCTTCTAGTTCTTCGATCCAACGATATGTTTACATTACCCATTGGGTTAGCAACCTTGTTGACTCCTTACGGGAATAATTACGATGTTCTTATAGCCGGATCAGTCATGACCATTGTTCCAATCATTATCCTCTTTATCTTTTTCCAGCGATATTTCGTTTCTGGATTAACGATGGGCGGAGTGAAAGGATAACCTTTTTTAAAGGCTGTTCGTGAAGCGGACAGTCTTATTTTTATATTAACTTTCTCATATTACCTAACTATAATTATAGAATAGAACTAAAGGTGGTAATAGAGATGAATGTGGATAACATCGTGAAAAATCTTGATAAGCTTCTCATGTGGATTACAAAACTAACTTTATTAAATATGCTCTGGTTCCTTTATTCAGTTTTAGGGCTGGTAGTCGGGGGTGTGTTTCCAGCGACAGTTTCTGCACTTGGGGTTGCGAAAAAGTGGTTGGCAGGTGAAAGGGAAATAAAGACTCATCTTATGTTTAAAGAAATTTTCAAAAGAGAATTTAAATCGGCAAATAAACTAGGGTGGACGTTAACCATTATAGGGATTCTCCTTTATATCAATTATCGATTAATTGATAATGATCAAGGACAGCTTTCTATTCTTGTTCCTGCCGCCTTTTATATCATTGTATTTCTATATCTCTTGATTACTCTGTGGAGTTTTCCAATGCTGACTTATTACCAAACTACTACATTTAAGTATATAAAAAACTCACTAGTTATCGGATTAACTAAACTTCACATTTCACTAGCGATCGGGGTTTTACTTTTTGCTGTCACTTATCATTCTTTAAATATTCCTGTTCTTTTTTTGTTCTTTTATATAAGTAGTTGTGCCATTGGCTGGATGTGGTTAGCAATAAGAGTATTTACTGCTATTCCGGCTGAAAAGACTTAAAACAATTGGTGTGAAAATTTTATCATAAGGAAGTGGTCTTCATGAAGCTTTCAAAAGAAATTTTGAAACTAACTGATGAACATCCAATAAAGTTAAATCAATTGCCAGAAATAGAATTGAAGCAAGGAAGTTTGAAAAGCATTCCAGAATACATAAAGAACAAAAACTTTAAACACATAGTGTTAATAACAGATGCAAACACGGAAGAAGCTGCAGGTGCTCGATTAAAGGAAGAGATCATTAAAGCGGGATTACAGGCTACAATTATTCAGTTAATATCCAATCATCATGGGCAAGTGAATGCTGATGAAACTTCCCTTATGCAGGTAATGGTCGAAACCCCTGTGGACAGTGATGCTCTTATCGCTGTAGGAGCGGGAACTATCCATGACATCACCAGGTTCTGCAGTGAGAAATTGTCAATACCGTTTATTTCAGTTCCAACCGCAGCTTCTGTGGATGGTTTTACTTCTAAAGGTGCTCCTCTTATCTTAAGAGGAAAAAAACAAACGATCCAAACCTGTTCTCCTATAGCCGTTTTTGCTGATACTGAGATCCTGAGCAAGGCTCCAATGGCATTAACAGCAGCGGGATTCGGAGATATTTTAGGAAAGTTTACCTCGTTATTAGACTGGAGAATTTCTCATCTAGTAGCGAATGAGCCATACAATGCGACGGCCGCACAGATTACAATTAATTCCCTTGAAAAATGTATTAACTATGCCGATGAAATTGCCAAATCATCTGAGGAAGGAATACTTCTATTAATGGAGGCTCTCATTGAATCAGGACTTGTTATGCTGATTTTAAATTTTTCAAGACCGGCCTCAGGTGGCGAACATCACTTATCCCATTACTGGGAGATGGACCTGCTTAAAAATGATGCTCCACAGCTGCTGCACGGTGCTAAAGTAGGAGTCGCCACTTGTATAATCATAGACCTTTATAAAAAATGGAGCGAAACTATTAATCTTGGATTACTTTCAAAAGAAGATACATACACAGAAAATCTAAGGGAGCATTGGAAGGAGATTAAACAAGAGATAGATCAATTACCAGAGGCCCAATGGCTGCGTCTGACTCTTGAACAAGTAGGGGCACCAAGTATAGAAGGGCTGAATATATCAGAAGAATTAGTAAAACGAAGTCTAAATGAAGCCTGGAAATTAAGAGACCGCTGCACAGGTCTCTTTTTAATCAATCGTTATAAAGAGAACGAAATATCTTTTTCTGTGCACTCACCCTTTCTGGAGAAATAGAACTAACCACTAGTAAAAAAGAGCTTCCTTTCCTTTATTCAGGCGAGGGAGCTCTTTTCTTCTTCATGCTGTCGAGTTGGTTAAGTAAGTGGTCGAGTTCTTGAGATATTTTAATGACTTCTTCATATTCCATGCCCTGATTATAAGCTTCATACATTTTCATCCGTAATTCTTCGATTTTGGCTTCAACATTTGCTATATCTGACAAGTTCTCCACCTCTCTCCGTCAAACTATGTCTTATACTTCCCTTTTTTGACGAATTAATCTCAATTTTATCATTTTTTTTATTTAAATAAAAAATGATAGGTTTTACAGATGGAATTGACAATTTTCTGCAAAAGAATAACAATTTGTACAAAACAGAATTCTGGAAAATATAACTAAATTCTTGTTAAATTAAAATTAACGTCTTGGACACGTCTTCACAAATATTAACGTTCCGTGCATTTCTTCGCTATGTAAGAGATAAGGTTGAATGAAAAAATGCAAGCGTTATCAAAAGGGCGGTTAGCTCCTGTAAGGAGTACAGCAGCAAAAGCGGGAATACTGCACAGCAAAATTTTTTAAAAAAAGGAGGTACTCAGGGAAAGACGCAATCAATCGAAAGGGAGAGTTATCAATGAATGCTTTTATTACGCCTCAAAACATTTATCATGGAGAAAACTCTATCGAGCGTTTACGCACGATCGTCCGGGATTTACAGGTGAAGCATGCGTTTGTGTTAACAGATCCTGCGTTAAAAGAGCTGGAAGTCATCCAGCCGATTGAGGATATTTTAGCAGAAGAAGAGGTGCCATACGCTTTATCAACAAACGTTGTGCCAGAGCCTCCGCTGGCTGTAGGAAATGAAGTTCTGCAGGAAATTAGAGAAATGGAGCCGGATCTTGTCATCGGAATCGGCGGCGGAAGTGCGCTTGATCTTTCGAAAGCTTCTGCCGTGCTCGCCGATCATGAAGGAACTGTGGAGGATTATTTGAATTTATCAGGAACTCGTAAAATTCAGTCACCCGGTATTCCTACAGTGCTCATTCCTACAACAGCTGGCACAGGTGCAGAGGTCACGGATATCGCTGTTTTTTCCTTAGAAGATACGAAAGATGTGATTACCCATAAGCATCTGCTGGCCAACTATGCGATTGTAGATCCCCAGTTAACGTATACGCTCCCGCCTAAAGTGACGGCAGCGAGCGGGGTGGATGCATTAACACATGCGATTGAAGCGTTCACTTCCGTTAACGCAACACCGTTAACAGATACGCTCGCTTTAGATGCGATGACACGGATTGTCAATCATTTAAGAAGTGCCGTGTGGAATCCGAAAGCTTATGAAGCGAGAAAAGAAATGTCGCTCGGCAGTCTGATTGCCGGACTTAGCTTTTATAATGCAGGCGTTGCCGGGGTTCACGGGTTAGCTTATCCGCTCGGCGGTTTATTTAAAATTCCTCACGGTGAGGCAAATGCTGTGCTGCTTCCCTATGTCTATCATCGGATCTGGCCATCATGCTTGGATAAAATGTATCGCTTAGGAGAGGTTTTTAACCTGTCCCTGGAAGGGAAGAGTAAACGGGAGGCAGCTTTAGAAGTCGTCCAATCTCTCCATGAACTCGTGAAAGACGTTGGGCTGCCAACCTCGATCTCAGCTTACGACATTACATCAGAAGATATCGAGCAATTAACGAGCAATGGCCTTAAACAGACACGCTTACTGGCGAGAAGCCCGATGCCTTTTGATGGAGCGAGCATTCGTAGTGTGTATCAGCACGCCCTTCGCGGGTGGGAATAAGCATTAAATAAAAAGAGGAGGAGAACAATGACAACAAATGAAAGCCCATTACATTTATTAAACTATGTAGGTGGTGAATGGCAGGGGAAAGATGGCGATACCTTTGACATTATCAACCCGGCCACAAGTGAAGTAGTAGGAACAATGCCGCTTGGGACAAAAGAAGATGTGACTGCCGCCATCGATGCAGCAGAAAGAGCACTAGGCGAATGGCGCGAGTTATCTGCAGAGGAAAGAGCCGATTACTTAGAGAAGTTCTATGACCGAATCATCGAGCGTCAAGATGAAATTGCCCAAATTTTAACCCTTGAAAACGGCAAGCCGATCAAGGAAGCCAAAGGGGAAATATTATATGCCGCTTCCTTCATTAAATGGTATGCCGAAGAAGGAAAACGCGTATACGGCCGGACCATTCCTTCGAAAGGGCCGAATCAGCGCATCCAGGTGCTGAAGCAGCCGGTCGGCGTTGTAGCGGCGATTACTCCATGGAACTTTCCAGCAGCAATGATTACGAGAAAGTTAGCTCCGGCTCTTGCCGCAGGGTGTACCTTTATCGTGAAGCCGCCAAAAGAAACGCCGTTAACCGCAGTAAAAATCATGGAATGTGCCGAAGAAGCCGGCATTCCGCGCGGTGTTCTTAATTTGGTCGCATGTAAGAATAAAAATTTCAGTGAAACCATTCATGAAGATGAGCGTGTCCGCAAGCTCACCTTTACCGGTTCCACGGAAGTAGGAAGACTGCTCATGAAGCAGAGCGCCGAGCAAATCAAAAACATTTCACTCGAACTCGGTGGACAAGCGCCTTTAATTGTCTTAGATGATGCCGATGTCGAAACAGCTGTTGACCAAACTATCGCTTCCAAATTTAGAAATGCCGGCCAAACTTGTATTTGTGCCAACCGCATATATGTTCAGGAAGGCATCTATGATGAATACGTCAGCCGGCTGAAAGAAAAAGTCCAGGAACTTAAAGTAGGGAATGGCCTTGATGAGGACGTTGATATTGGACCACTGATCAATAAAGACGGCTATGAAAAAGTCGTCGAGCATGTGAAGGATGCAAAAGAAAAAGGAGCAGAAGTTGTAGTTGGAGGCGAAGGTAAATACGATGCCCCATTCTATGAACCTACCTTAATTCTGGATGCGAAAGAAAACATGCTGTGCATGACAGAAGAAACGTTCGGCCCTGTCCTCCCGGTTCAGAAGGTGAAAAGCGATGAAGAAGCCGTCCGTCTGGCGAATGATACACCATTTGGACTCGCAGCTTATTACTTCACGGAAAGCATGAACCGCGGTACAAAAATTGCCGAAGCCTTAGACTATGGCATTATCGGCTGGAACCACGGTGCCCCATCTGCAGCACAAGCCCCGTTTGGCGGTCTGAAGCAGAGTGGGTTAGGAAGAGAAGGGGGAGCGGAAGGAATCGAACCGTTCCTTGAAACGAAATATCTATCGATTGGGATTAAATAATTGATCTGTCAAAAGCCCTCCTGCTCCGGGAGGGCTTTTTTTATATATATAATGAAGCTTATCCTGAAATTGAGTAAATCTCGCTCAATTTAAATACTATCCTAATATTACCATTGAAAACGTTTACGAAATTCCTTATCCTATCCATCTATGAAATATTAAATAGTTTATGCACAAGTGGGTAGATAAATGGAAAAGTTATGTCAGAATATCGTGAATTGTTGGAAAACTAAAATTGGCATGATTTTTGCATTGTACATAAGTGAGAGGACCTTATGACCCAAGGTTCAATACATTTATAGGGAGAGGGATTTATTTTGAATGGTAAGTTCGATAAGAAGGCGGTTAAAAAACCATCGTTAAAAGTAGCTATGATTCCGATTGTGTTTATGATTGTATCTCTTTACTTTGGTATTGCAGTGTTTGAATTAGATGCTCATATTCCTTTACTTTTAAGTGGTGTCGTAGCAGCTATTGTGGCCATGTGGCTAGGTCATTCGTGGAGTGATCTTGAAACTTCATTTCTAAATACTATCCGGCTGTCCCTTCAGGCGGTCATTATTTTAATTATTATAGGGTCGATTATTGGTACATGGATTGCTTCCGGAATTGTGCCTACGATGATTTATTATGGATTGAATTTATTAGCACCAGGTTATTTCCTCGTGTCTGCCTGTGCCATCTGTTGTGTAGTAGCGATGGCCTCAGGAAACGCATGGACTGCGGCAGGAACAATTGGGATTGCAATAATGGGGATTGGTCAAGGACTCGGTCTTGATCTCGCTATGGTCGCAGGTGCTGTCATTTCAGGAGTATACTTTGGTGATAAAGTCTCCCCACTATCAGAAACCACAAACATGGCACCTGGAATTACGGGTGCTGAACTATTTGAACATATTAAGCACATGATGTTTACGACCATCCCTGCTTTGCTTATTTCTTTAGTACTTTATACCATTATTGGACTGCGATTTACTAGCAGCAGTGCCAGTATTTCTGAAGTAGCTGACTTGCAAGGTCAATTAAGTGATATCTTTACAATTTCTCCTTGGCTGCTGCTGGCGCCACTGGCTGTTATTATCATGATGGTTCGTAAAATGCCGGCCATCCCTGCTTTAACTATTGGTTCATTAATCGGTGTTGCATTCGCCGCTGGGTTTCAAGGGATGCCCATTGGAGAAGCATTCAGTGTAATGTATTATGGATATTCTCAGGAAGTGGGCGTTGAAGTTGTGGACAACCTGCTTAATAATGGCGGCATGGAAAGCATGATGTATACAGTCGCCTTAATTATGATAGCTATGTCTTATGGCGGAATTCTGGAGAAAGCCGGGATTCTTGAAGCAATCGTAATCGCTTTGCTATCATTTGCAAAAAATACAGGAAGTTTAATTGCGACTACTGTAGCCACATGTATTGCTGCCAACATTGTGGCTTGTGATCAATATCTCTCCATTATTCTTCCGGGCCGAATGTATTCTAAAGCTTATCAGGACCGGAATCTTCATCCTAAGAATTTATCAAGAACGATCGAAGATGCAGGTACAATGACTTCACCCCTTGTTCCTTGGAACACTTGCGGGGCTTTCATGTTTGCCACACTCGGCGTGTCTTCACTCAGTTATGCCCCATTTGCTTTCCTTTGTTTAATCAGTCCAATCATTGCAATCATATACGGCTATTGCAATATTAAAATTGAATACCTGCCTGCTCAATCAGAAGATCAAGGACAGGGGCTGGAATTAGACGAAAAGACAAGCGCAGAAGCGTAGTGTTGGAGGGACAGACTGTAAATGAGCGATTATGAATGGATTCTTTCCCCCTGTCAGGGATTTGTGGAAAAGATTTTTATTTCAGAGGAAAGCCGCATCGGAAAGTGGGATGTCTTATTTAAGATACGTACTGATTATGGTGAAATTGACGTTGTCTCTATCGATATTAACGGATGCGTTCAATCTTTGGAGGTCACCCAGGAAGAAGAGGTTTTCAAAGGAATGGTACTTGCCTATATCAAAGAAGATCTAGTGGAAAACAGCAAACATTAATGGTAAAAGAGGGGAAGTTGTCAAGAAAACTTCCCCTTTTGTATGTCGTTATAATGTGTAATTTTCCGAAAAATTAAATTTTTTGCTATAATTATGTATTAGATTGCCAGATAGGAAGGGGTACCACACATGAATAACACCATCTTAGAGAAAATGAAACAGTTTACAAAGGTATCGGTTTATCCTCCGGAGAAAAATATTAAAGAGAAACTGGTCAATGCGGAAGAACCGTTTTTTTTCTTAACAAAACAGGATGAAATCTATGCCTATGTTTATGGAGAAGATATGATGGACGAATCTGCCCTTTCATTGGAAGGCCTTCAATCATGTTCAGTTCCAATTTCTAATGTCGCAGAATGGAAAATTGCCGAACCTGTATCCCTCCCTATGATTTTTCAGGTGCTCGGGGAACATATTACGATGGTGAACAATGAAGGAAGTTTGGTCGGCTATTTAAGGCGCGAAGATGCTTTAATAGAACTGCTGCGTAAAGATAATAAGAATCTTGATCTGATAAAAGTCATGTTGTCCTCTATTCCAATGGGCATATTTATCGTTGATACCAACCGGCGGATCGTCAACTGCAATGAGTCGGGCCTGAAGATGATTAAGTCTACATATGAAGAAATGATTAACAGCTCAGCTAAAGATATGTTTGAAGAGGGACATATTGAGAAGGTTTTTGAGTCTGGTGAAACGATGCTTAATCAAATTCTCATTACCGAAGACTTAGGGGTGCTTGTTGATTATAGTCCTATACTAACAGATCACAAACTGGTGGATGGAATAATGATCATCGTACAGGATCTCCCGATGGTTGAGGAGATGGCCATGGAGATTGAATATGTTAAAAACCTTAATACTGATTTAAACGCTATTTTAGCTACTATGTATGATGAAATTTTAGTTGTTAACCGTAAAGGCGAACTGCTGCGTCATAGTGAAAATTTTATCTCAGGATTCTGGGGTGTTGATAATTTAAGTGAACTGATTGGAAGAAGTTTATTAGAATTCGAAAAAAGAGGAGCGTTTAGTCCATCCGTTGCCCGCCTCGTAATTGAGAAAAAGAAGAAGGTTTCTGTAGTGCAGGAAACATCAGATGGAAAAAGCGTGCTGGCTGTTGGAAATCCTGTTTTTAATGATGAGGGAGAAGTCCATAGGGTAATTATTGCCTCCAGGGACATTACAGAAACGACAAAGCTGAAGTCTGAGTTAAAAGAAACGAAGCGGATTTCAAAAAACTATAAAAAAGAACTTGAAAAATTAAAGAGCAAAGACAGGCCGGCTGATAAAATCATTTATTGCAGTTCTAAGATGGAACAGGTGATGAACAGAACAAGGAAGCTGGCGGATTTTAACTCAACGGTACTTATTCTCGGAGAATCGGGGGTAGGTAAGGAATTGATAGCTAAAATAATTCACCGTGAAGGGAACCGTTCACATAAGCCTTATTTAGCATTGAACTGCGGGGCGATTTCGGAAGATCTTCTGGAGAGTGAATTATTTGGTTATACGAAGGGTGCTTTTACCGGGGCCGATGCTAAAGGGAAAATCGGATACTTTGAACAGGCAGACAAGGGTGTTCTGTTTCTAGATGAGATTAGTGAAATCCCCCCTCGGCTGCAGGTGAAACTGCTGCGAGTTTTACAGGAAAGGGAAGTTACCCCTGTTGGAAGTACTCAGGCCCATTCAGTTGATGTTCAAATCATTGCAGCAACGAACCGTGACCTCGATAAAATGGTGGAAAAGGGCACCTTTCGTGAGGATTTATATTACCGGATTAATGTAATCCCCATTCATATTCCTCCTTTACGGGAGAGATCTGAAGATGTGCCGCTGCTTGCTTTTCACTTTCTCCAGCAGCTAAATGATCAATATAGTAAAAGCTATCATCTCTCTCCTGAAGCTCTCAATATGCTTGAAGTCTATGATTGGCCGGGGAATATCCGCGAACTCCAGAATCTAATCGAAAGGCTTGTTGTGACTACAGATGATAAGGTGATTTCAGCTGAGTTTGTAAGTCAGTCTCTGAAGTTCGGAGAATCCAAACAAGCCAAAACGATGGTCACAGGAATACTTCCGCTCCAGGAAGCACGTGATCATTTGGAAGAGCAATTGATCCTTCTTGCGATGAAAAAATATAAAACGACGACTCGAGCAGCGAAGGCACTTGAAATCAGTCAGTCAGCGGTCAGTCGTAAATTTCAAAAAATCACGGAGAAACAAAATAAAGTAGAGTTATAAATGCCTGGGACAAGCTCCCGGGTTTTTTTATGCGTAATAAAATAGGTTATGCATATTTGCATGAATTCTGAAAATGGGTAGTTGCTTGTCGTCGGCAGGACGCTATTTTAAAGGTTGGCACGGAACTTGCATTATACATAAGTGAAGAGGGGAAAAATGAATTCCAGGAGGTTTATATATGACAGATCAAGTTTCACTGCATACAACAGCAGCAAAAAATTTAGAAGAACTAGATAAAAAACATTATCTTCATCCAACAACGGTTCCCAAAACTCATGCGGAGCAAGGGCCAAAGCTAACTTTCACCGAAGGAAATGGAATCTATGTGAAAGATCGCAAAGGAGATCAATATATCGATGGACTATCTATGCTGTGGAATGTAAACCTAGGCCATGGGAATGAAGAGCTGGCAGAAACGGCTAAGGCTCAAATGTCGAAGCTTGCCTTCAGTTCATCTTTTGCAGGTTTTTCTAATGAACCGGCTGTAAGGCTTGCTGAGAAGCTGGCTTCCCTTTCGCCGGGAAATTTAAATACCGTCTTCTATACTTCTGGTGGATCCGAATCCAATGACACGGCATTTAAACTGTCGCGTTTTTACTGGACGCTTCAGGGACAGCCTGCGAAAAAGAAAATTATCAGTCTAAGACAGGGCTATCATGGTGTCACAATAGCTGCCCAGTCGGCAACGGCCATTCCGTTGTTTCACAATTTTTCTTCATCGGCTATACCAGAGATGCTGCATGCAGCACCTCATCTGACAAATTGTGAACAGGGAGATAAAAATGATCCACACTATCATGAAAGTATTCGCGGCCTGATCGAAAAAGAAGGGGCTGATACGATTGCCGCTGTCATCGTGGAACCTGTACAGGGCTCAGGAGGAGTTCATATGCCTCCTGAAGGGTATTTGCAGGCTGTTCGAAAGCTTTGTGATGAGTTCAATCTCTTATTTATCGCGGATGAAGTGATCTGTGGATTTGGAAGAACAGGAACGATGTTTGGTGTCGATAACTGGGGAGTCGTTCCCGATCTCATGTGTGTGGCGAAAGGGATTTCCAGCGGATATTCACAACTTGGCGCTGTATTAATGAGGGAAGAGATTCGTGACACACTGTCTCAATATGACGAGGTTCTGGCGCATGGGTTTACTTACAGCGGCCATCCCACTGCATGTACGGTTGCCTTGAAAAATATCGAAATTTTGGAACGAGATCATGTGGTAGCCAATGCAAAAGCAATGGAAAAGGTATTGAATGCAGGATTTGAATACTTAAAAGAAAAGCATCCGACCATAACGAAAACAAGAGCATTAGGCTTGCTTGCCGGCTTTGAATTATATGCAGACCGTGATCGAGGTCTCCCGTTTGATTCATCGGTTCTGCCATCGACAGAGGTCGTTGAGGAATGTTTTCGCCGAAAGCTGATTTTGCGTCCGTTAGCTTCAAATGTGGGAAGAAATATCGTTGCTATTGCCCCGCCATTAATTATTAATCACCAGCAGGTAGAAGATATGGTCCATATTATTGATGAAGCGGTTACTGTCTTTGAACAGAAACACTGCTGAAAGGAAAGGAGTTCATTGTATGATTAAACGGTTAAATTTACAGGGCTCACCGCGAGAAATAGGAAGAAGACATGGTCAGGAAGGAAAGGCTGAGGTACTTAAAAGTCTGGAAACTTATGAAAAGCTATTTCATGGCTATAAGAGTCTTAACTGGGCTCAAGCTAAGGATATTGCAATACAGCACCTTTCCGCTATTGAACAATATGACATAGAGCTTTTAGAAGAAATGGAAGGAGTAGCGGAAGGAGCAGGCGTAGAATTTGAAGATATTCTCGCCCTAAACGCACGCAGTGAAATTGCGCTGGCTAATTATAAAGGAGCCGTGTTTGCAGACGGCTGCACAGCGATGTCTGTAGCGCCGCCTATAACAAAGGATACGATTATTGGCCAGAACTGGGACTGGAAATCCACTCAAAAGGACAGCCTTCTACTTCTGGATATTAAGCAGGACAATAAGCCGGATATTACGATGGTGACAGAAGGTGGAATGATCGGGAAAATCGGCTTTAACTCTGAAGGTCTTGGTCTCTGCTTTAATGCCGTGCTTACAGATAAGAAGTCAGATGAGGTGCCTATTCACTTAGGACTTCGAAGTGTGCTCAATTCTTCTTCCCTTAATGAGGCTATTTCTAAAATCAAAGATGGTAAAATGGCTTCCTCGGCAAGCTTCTTAATAGGAATCGATGAAGGCAGCCAAAATGGAATGGCCGTTAACATTGAAGTCTCACCATTTGGGATAGATATGGTTGGTGGAAATAAAGGCAGGCTTGTTCATTCGAACCATTTGATCTCGGAAACGATTAAAAAGAATGTGAAAGATATGAATGAATTTATTTTTGATGATTCGATGCTTCGTAAAAATAGAGCAGAGCAGCTGATCGATACGGCCATTGCCAGAGAAGAAACGATTGATGTGTCTGCCTTTAAAAACTGGTTGTGTGATGAATTTAATGCCCCAAATTCTATCAACCATTATGAAAATTTACAGGCCCCTGAGCATCGAAGGATGGAGACGGTATTTTCTATCATAATGAATCTATCACAACGTAAAGTATGGCTTAGTATTGGTCATCCATCAGTAGAACAATTTCAAGAAATATAAAGGAGGAAGAAGAGTGCTCTATATTAACGGAGAATGGAGACAAGCGAATTCAGGACAAACACTGGATGTACTTAACCCGGCAACAGGTGAAATCATCAATACGGTGGCTTCAGGAGGAAAAGAGGAAACCAAGGAAGCTATTCAAGCTGCAAAGAAAGCGTTTAAATCCTGGAAAAAAGCTACAGGAGAAGAGAGAGGGAAATACTTAGCCAAAGCTGCCGAACTTATGAAAGAGAAAAAAGGTGAGATCGCCAGAACCATTACGATGGAAATGGGAAAGCCTCTCCCTCACGCTGAAAGGGAAGTAGCAGGGGCTATTAATTATGTCGTCTGGTACGCAGAAGAAGCGAAGCGGGTGTATGGCGAAACGATACCGGCCTCCCATCCGGATAAGCATCTCATGCTGCTTCGCCAGCCGGTAGGTGTAGCTGCCGCGATTACACCATGGAATTTTCCCGCTTCCATGATTACTCGTAAAATTGCTCCAGCCATTGCGGCGGGCTGTACGGTTGTTTTAAAACCTGCTCCGTCTACACCTTTATCGGCCATTAAAGTTTTTGAGTGTTTCCATGAGGCAGGTTTTCCAGAAGGAGTCGCCAATCTTATCATCGGACCCGCTGATGAAATTGGCAAAGAACTGACTAAAAGTCCAGACGTGCGAAAGCTAACCTTTACCGGCTCTACCCCGGTCGGAAAGATGCTTTTAAAAGAATCAGCGGACACAGTGAAAAAAATATCGATGGAGCTTGGCGGCCACGCTCCATTTATCGTCTTTGAAGATGCAGATATGGGCGCCGCCATTAAAGGTGTGCTCGGTACGAAATTTGTGAACTCCGGCCAGACATGCATTAGTACCAACCGCATTTACGTAGCAGAGAGCATTGCCGAGGAGTTTGGACAAAGGCTTGCTGAGCAAGCTGCCAAGCTTAAGGTTGGAAATGGGCTTGAAGATGGGGTAGATGTAGGTCCGTTGATCAATGAACAGGCTTTAGAAAAAGTAGAAAATCATGTTGCCGATGCAGTCCAACAAAACGGAAAGGTATTATGCGGAGGTAACAGGTACGGCAATGGGAAAGGCAGTTTTTATGAGCCTACCGTAATTAACTTTGCTCAAGAAAGTATGAAAATAACCACAGAAGAAACGTTTGGTCCGGTGGCGCCCATTTATACATTTAAAGATGAAGAAGAAGTGATTGAACGAGCTAATCACGAGAGCTATGGGCTGGCTGCATACTGTTTTACAAAGGATCTGGGCCGGGGTTATCGGATGATGTCCGAACTGGAGTATGGAATCGTAGGAATTAATGATCCAGCACCCATTGTTGCACAGGCTCCATTTGGCGGCTTCAAAGAAAGTGGAATGGGCAAAGAGGGCGGAAGATCAGGAATATTGGAATACTTGGAAGAAAAATTCGTCTCTGTTGGAATAGGAAACTAAAAAATATAAATAGAAAAGGAGAGGATTCTTAGTGGGTAATATTCAACTTCCTCATTTAGAAGAGAAGCTTACCATCCGAACGATTGCTGAGAATGATGTAAAAGAAGTGGCCGCGTTGTCCGACAACAGTTTCGGACCCGACATTTCTTTTAAACGAGATCATTTTGCCAGTCAGACAAAGATTTTTCCAGAAGGGCAGATTTTAGCCGAGTATGAAGGAAGGATTGTCGGTTCGTGCTCAAGTCTAATTCTTAACTTTGATGAGTATGTGAATAATCATTCATATTCCGTGATCTGTGACAATGGCTACATCCGAAACCATAATCCAGAGGGGGCGAATTTGTATGGCGTGGAAGTTAGTGTGCACCCTGATTACAGGCAGCTGAAGCTTGGTCGTCGTTTATATGAAGCAAGAAAACAGGTTTGCAAAGACTTAAATCTTAAAAGCATAATTATTGGTGGGCGTATTCCTTATTACCATAAATATGAGAAGAAGATGACAGCGGAAGACTATGCAGAGAAAGTAGTTAACGGGGAGTTGTATGATCCTGTGTTAACCTTCCAGGTGAATAATGGATTCACCCTAAATGAACTTCTTCCCAACTATCTGCCGGAGGATGATGCATCAAGAGGCTTTGCAACATCCATGGAGTGGTATAACCCTGATTACAAAATTGATTAATAGAGTTAGTAGTTAATAGAAACTTTTTACAAAGCCATAACATTCCTTTTATATCACAAACATATATATTTGCTATTCTTTAGATGCTGGCAATCTGCTAAGACCTCCCCCTTCCAACTGTCTGGCTGCGCTGGCCACATATGTCTCCTGTCCCGTTTTTGGCGGGGCTTTTTTTTATATAAAAAAAGCCGAAGAAGCGGCAGGAACTATCTGGCTTCTTCGGCAAAACTAGGAGTCGAGGGTTAGAACCTTATAGCCTACATCCTCCTTGAAATTAAAATCAATAAAAATATCATTGATTTTTCTTCCGAGCATCTTTTCTATGGATTCCCTATCAAACGTTTGATCCTCAAGCTTACGTCTGACTTCGATTACTTGGGAACAGTAGCCTTTATTAATAAATTCTTTTTCAACGCTGCAAAGAATCCCTTGCTGCCGGATCACAAGTGTACGGTCTCCAGACCAAAAAGCTTCCGTATTCTCGGGACTTTTCTGCTTTCTTCCGGTAAACTCAGATATTTTATCTTCAAAAGCTTCCCTGTTCACATGAGCAGGCCATGCTCGTTGTCGTGGCTGTTCGATTTCGCCCCAGATCATACCTGATTGATTTTGAAAGTTCCAATCATAGTAGATGTCTTTAAATTTCATGTTCGTTTCTTCTCGTAATTTTACTTGAAATTCAGGAAGCAGCTTATTCATCAAGAGTACGCGTGTTTCTTCGATATGTTTAGTCTTTCCTCTTTCGATAAGCAATCTTTCAATCGGCAGCATAATCCCGCGTAGTTGAATGGTAAAGAAAGGAGGAACTTTTGTCATATAGACTGACTTCGGCCCCCGACCAAAGTAATAGCGGATGCTCTTTCCGAAGTAGCTTGTTAATTCCTTTTGTATCGTTTGTTCCATATCAGGCAAAACCTCCTCGCAAAGAGATTTAAAGTTGGGGAAATTCTTCAGAAATCTATAATAATATGAGGCGCTGAGTTTAGCAAGCAGCATTCCCCTTGTCTGGTCGGAATCCAACAGTGATTAGTTAGTCCTATAAAGGTAGGATATAAAAAGGCCGCACTCTAAATTAAAGGATGTATTCTTTATAAAATAAATATTTTGAAATAATTTAGAATAAAAGGTTTAACCTTGTGGTCTAAAGTGAATATACTCCAGTAAGGCGCTTTTTAGGGCCTATAAGGGTTCGAAATCAAACGAATTCTCTTTTAGTCAAAAATTTTAAAAATTAAATGAAGCCATTGGCGGGAATGAACCGGACAGTAGAGCTGGACATAAGTCAAAAAGAACAGAACTTTAGTAAAATCTGTCTTTTTGGCTTTTTTTAGTGAAAAAAAGGAGGTTTTTCATGTGAAAAAGGTAATAAATTTACCGAATGAAAACCAAACGTCTTATTTAAGGCGATCCATCTCGTTAAGAAAAGTAATGAGGCTTACGAGCATGCTCAATTCACTGCGGAAAACAGTCCGTCTATCGCTGATGAGATTTGTAAAACGTGTGCATCCATATCTGTAAAATGTGCGGAAACAATAAATAAATGGAAATCAGAAGACCTTGAAGGAATGAGTGAGATTTGTAAAGCGAATGCCCTGCTTTGCGAAGCTCTTAGTGTAGATGAAGGAAGAGACATAGAAAGGAGTGCGAGTGTTGTTAAACTATAATAAAGGACAAATCATCCAATATCGATGCCCTAAATGCTTTAATAATGAAGCCGTTGTGCTTAAGGCCGAGGATAAAGATTTTACGGAAAAAACAGCCGGAGTTTTATGGGTCCAGTGCCAGGAGTGCGGATTTAATGACAATGTGCTTCTTCCGGCAAAAGACTTTGCCTGAAGCTTTTAATAATAGATGGAAGAGGGAGCAGCTAGTGAGCTGCTCCCTTTCTATTTGCAAAATAATCAGATAATTATTTATGATGAGTAAAAGAGGAGGGAATGAAAGATGGCTAATATTCAAAAGGTAACTTCCTTTATAAAAGAAAACCGCGGTGAATATATCGAGTTGCTGCAGAAGATGGTTCGACAGCCAAGTAAGGCAGGAGACGAGAGCGGGATCCAGGATATTATGGAAAAGAGATTAAGAGAAAAAGGCTTTGAGGTCGACCGCTGGGAGCTGGATTATGAGGCTTTATCCAATGATAAGTATTTCTGTGCTTCAAGGTCTGACTTTCATGGAAGTGAAAATGTAGTCGGCGTGCTGAAAGGAGCCGGCGGAGGCCGATCGCTGATTTTAAATGGTCATGTCGATGTCGTTCCTGAAGGAGAACGGGATCAATGGACAGATGATCCTTTTTCTGGGGAAATTCACGGCAGCCATCTGTATGGTCGGGGTTCTACTGATATGAAAGGCGGCAACCTTTCCGCTCTTTTAGCGGTCGAGGCCATTCAGGCAGTCGGAATTACGTTAAAAGGCGATATTATTTTCCAAAGTGTCGTTGAAGAAGAAAGCGGCGGGTCAGGGACATTGGCAGCGATTGACCGTGGCTATACAGCGGATGCAGCTTTAATACCGGAGCCTACAAATATGAGGATCTTTCCAAAACAGCAAGGCTCGATGTGGTTTAAAGTACATATTTACGGAAAATCAGCGCATGGCGGGACACGTTATGAAGGGGTGAGTGCGATTGAGAAAGTACAGCCGGTCCTTCACGCTATCCTGGAACTTGAGAAGGAGAGAAATGAGCCCCTTCAAAGTCCTCTTTATGAAGGCAACCCGATTCCTGTGCCGATCAATGTTGGGAAAATTGAAGGAGGAACATGGCCGTCATCCGTCCCGGACCAGGTGACACTTGAAGGCCGTATGGGCGTGATTCCGGGAGAAGATTTAAATGAAGCAAAGAAACAGATTGAAAAAAGACTGGCTATATTAGCCGATGAGAATGCCTGGTTTGCGGAAAGTCCTGTTAAAGTGGAATGGTTTGGAGCCAGGTGGCTGCCCGGTGAAATTGCCGAAGATCATCCTTTTTTACAGGCGCTCGTCGAGGCCTACCAATCAAATAAAAGAGAAGAGCCTGTCCAGAAGGCCTCACCTTGGGGAACAGATGGCGGACTGCTAACGGAAGTAGGCGGAGTTCCAAGCGTAGTGTTTGGTCCCGGCGAGACAAGTGTGGCGCATTATCCAAATGAATATATCAACATGGATTATGTGTTTGAAACTGCGGAAATTATTGCCCAGGCGATTATGGATTGGTGCGGGGTGGACGAGTAAAAATAATTAAGAAGCGATTATCCATGCTGGGATAATCGCTTTTTTTACGGTTACGTTTTTCTCGCTTAATCGTTAGGTTCTTCCTCAACCATATGCTTCAGCATGGAAAGTTTATTATCCCAGAACTGTTCAAAGTAAGAGACCCATTCTTTTACTTCCAGCAGCTGTTCAGGCTGTAAAGAGTATATCTTCTCCCGTCCTGCTTTTCGGTCACTTACAAGTTCAGCATCAGATAATACATTTAAATGCTTAACAATAGCAGTCCGACTGATGGTGAAATGCTCACAAATTTCTTTGATGGAAGAGTCACTGTGAGAGAGTAACTTGAGCATTTCTCTTCGGGAAGGGTCCGCGATTGCCTGATACACATCATGCTTAGGAGCTGCGCCCATTATTGTTCTACTGCCTTACGCAATCTTTCCTTGACGATGCTTTCCCAGCCGCCATCCATTGTATTACGTGTCTCCTGATGTGTCTTGCCAGTCGGACGCATTTTCTCTTCAGGATGTCCCCACCCGGAATGGATTAACGTAAATTCAGTCTTTCCATTTATCTCTTCCAGCAGGAAATGTACGATCCATCCTTGAGTCCCCCAGGAGAAGGTAATCTCTTTTGGAGGTTTTACTGTTAAGACTTTACAGGCCGATGTTTCAAAAGGGCTTTCCAGATAAAATTCATGTCCTTCTTCTGCCTTGAAATTATTTGGCATAAACCATTCGGCCATTCCTTCTGAAGAAGCAACGGCTTCCCATACCTTTTCTACAGGTGCATTGAAAATCACTTGTTTTCTAATCTCTTCTACTGTTTGGTTTTGACTCATATTTACCCTCCTTAAATATAACACCAAATGGTTATATTTAATAATAACACCTTTTGGTTATATGTAAAGTGGAAAATGTCCATAGCAATCTGAGAAAGTTATGTCATATCTTCTGACAACCCCATATTTTCCCATGTGAACCACTCCTCCGTTTCTCCTACTAAACCTTCTAATCTAGTTATAGGATTTTTCATATGATCTTAAGTTACGAGTAATATGACTTAATTCGACAATTTACCCTTATATTTTACAAATTTCAGATATATAATTACCGTGTTTAAATAATTAATTGAGGTGGAGAAATTTATGAATGTTAAATGGGGGGCTGCCTTATTCGCAGTGTTCTTTACAGTTATGTTGTTGTTACCTGTCAGCGCGGAAGCAAATCAGAGGATTTTTATTGATCCAGGTCATGGAGGCTCAGACCCGGGAGCGATTGGAAATGGGCTAAGCGAGAAAAACGTAACACTAAATATTGCTTTAAAAACCCGGGACATTTTAAATCAGGAATATGAGGGCCACTCTGTCATGCTGTCACGTACTACCGATCAAACCCTTTCTTTGTCTACTCGGACAAACATGGCGAATAATTGGGGAGCCGATTACCTTGTATCCATACACATTAATGCAGGAGGCGGTACCGGTTTTGAGTCGTATACATACAATGGAAGTTATTCCGGGAAGGCCGAAACGAATCGGTTACGTGGAATCGTCCACAATGCGATCGTCGGGCAGACAGGCTTTATTGACAGGGGGAAGAAGGAAGCCAATTTTCATATGGTTAGACAGTCAGCTATGCCCGCCGTTCTTACCGAAAATGGCTTCATCGACAATTCGTCAGACGCAGCCGCGTTAAAATCGAACGCTTTTTTAACAGACATTGCAAGGGGGCATGCGGAAGGAATAGCCGCTGTATTAAATCTTCCCCGCAGCTCTCAGCAGGCTTATGTGGAAATTCTGGCTGACTCCCTATGGACGTACAATTCTGCCAACTGGAATGATCGTGGTAATATCGTTCACAAGGGAGAAGTCTATAAAGTGACGGGCAGCAAATTCAAGGTAGATGGTGGAAATATGTATAAACTGGCGAATGGCGACTATATTACGGCCAGCACTTCTTATGTAAGATATTTTAAAAAGTAAGTAGTCTAATAAGTACAGAGACAATTACTATAGGTGAATCCACAGATGAAATTTTTGATCTACAGTAAAATTTTAGATAGTATGTGGGTTAAGATTTTCTGCCTCATTTTATAATGAGGCTTTCTTTTTTTAAAGAAGTGGAAGGAGAATTTATATGGATGATACCATCCATGAAGGATTAGGAGACCCGGCAGGCTTTTGGAAAAGAGCAGGTGGAAATATAGTAGATGGTCTTATCCTGTCGGTAGCCGGCTTTTTATTAGTAGATTTAGTACTAATGCTGAATTCCAACCCACCTGCTGATAATCAGCCATTCTCTGCTGCAGATAACATCAAAACCGTTATACAGTTAGCCTATTCCATCATTCTTCCTGTAGTATGGGCCGGATATACAGTGGGGAAGCGTGCATTAAGTATTAAGATAACGAAGTTTGGAAGTCATGAGAAAGTTACGTTTGGTACGATGGTTCTGCGAATCCTCGTCGCTGGACTTGTATATGCTGTTTCTTTAGGAATCTGCTTTATTATTAGTCTGTTTATGGTTATTTTTAGAGAAGATAAAAGAGCCATTCATGACTTTATTGCCGGTACCCAGGTGAGAGAAGTACGTTAAAAGAGGCTTACACAAGCCTCTTTTTTATGGAAAAGGATTGAGTTTCCAATTTTATTTTCAAATAATTGGCAGGTAGAACTGTAAAAGAGGAGGAGTCTATGAGACAAGCTACATTAAACACATCGCTTATCATTGCAGGTGTCTGTATTTTAGCAGGAGCATGGATGATTTCCAGTGCTATCAATAACAGCGCGGTTTCCGGTATTGAACAAGTTACTATGAATCAAGCTTCATAGAGAAAGCAATTAATGAGTCACATAGAGTTACAAGAATACTTAGGGGTAAGCGATGAGCAATTTGATAAGTTACTGCCAGAGAATGAATCGGAACGTGAAGTACCATACATACGAATTGGACATGAATACTACTATCCAGTAAAAGCGGTAGATAAATGGCTGACAGAAATTGAAGCTGAAACTATTGAGTGACGGTCTAAGCGCTGAAAGAGAGCGGAGAAGCACTGAAAGAGAGCGGAGAAGCGCTGAAAGAGCGGGGGAAAGCGTCGAAAAGGAGAGGTCGACCGTCGAAAGAGGCCAGAACCGCTGAAAGAGAGCGAAGAAGCCTCCAAAGAACGGGACGAAGAGTCGAAAGAGACGGCCCCAACACAGAAAAAGAGCAACCTCCTCCATAGGAAAAAGTCCAGTTGTGGAATAAGAAGAACTGGACAAAGCGAAACTAAAAGTATTATATGTAAAATAAGACACAAATACAGGGAGGGACTTATATATGACAAATGAGTTATCATCCGAACAACGCGAAGAACTGCTCCATACGTTGGAAGACCGTTTTGAGAAAAACAGGCATCGCCATGAAGATCTTGAGTGGGTTGAAGTTCGGGCTAAGCTGGAGGAGCTTCCTCATAAACTTTGGTCGCTCTATCAAATGGAACAAACAGGAGGTGAACCAGACGTCGTGGGCCGTGATGAGAAGACGGGTGAATACGTTTTTTTTGATTGTGTAAAGGAAAGTCCAAAAGGGCGCCGAAGTGTTTGCTTTGATCGAAAAGCGCTGGAGTCGAGGAAAAAGTACAAACCTGATAATAATGCGATAGACATGGCAGATGAGATTGGGATTGAACTTTTAACGGAAGAGCAATATCGGGAGCTGCAGGAGATTAATCCTGTGGATCTAAAAACATCGAGCTGGATTCAAACACCATCCACTATTAGAGATCTCGGCGGGGCGCTTTTTTGTGATCGACGTTACGACACTGTTTTTGTTTACCATAATGGAGCAGAATCCTACTATGCAGCCAGAGGATTTCGCGGGTTATTAAGGGTCTGAATTGTACATGATATTTATGATTGAGAGGCGATTGTTCAATAGGACGATCGCTTTTTATTAATTAATGGGAAGGGAGAAAAAAATGAACGAAAAACTATGGAGAGTAGGAACTACCTATATACCGGTATTCAATGTGGAAACTTCTTCTGAGTGGTACGTACATAATTTAGGAGCAGAATTAAATTACAGAGATAAAGATAAAGCCATCTTAAATTTAGCAGATCAAAGTATTTTTCTTGTAGCATCGCAGGAAAACGAGACTTCAAATTTCCGGGACAAGCATGGAAAAGAGCATTTTTCTTTAACCTTTGAAGTGAATGGATTACATGCTTTGGAAGTCATGCATCAAGATTTTACTGAAAAAGGAATGCATGTAGGAGAAATCGAAAGCAGAGGACATGCTGGGAAGAACTTTGTCTTTTCCGATCCAGATGGGAATACCTTCGATGTGTGGAGCGAGCTTAGTCCATCTTTTAAAGAGAAGTATTTTAGATAGATGTATTTGTTTTACTACTGGGGGATAGTTTTTAAATGACGAAAACAATTGCGATCGCCTCCGTTTCCGGCGGAGGAAAGACTTCTGTTACTATTGAACTAAGGAAGCGGCTGAAAAATTCTCAAGCGCTGTTTTTTGATGACTATGATTTTAAGAAAGCGCCCGATGATCTCGTTCTATGGGTGGAGGAAGGCTCGGATTATAATCAGTAGGATTTGCAACCTCTTCACAAAGATCTAACATCGCTTTTAGAAAAAGAAGAGCCACCATCTTTCATCTTACTGGATTATCCGTTTTCCTATCAACAGGACCAATTGAAAAATTTGATTGACTTCTCTATTTACATCCATACTCCTTTAGACATTGCGATGGCCAGGCGGATGTTAAGAGATTATTCTCCCTCTTCCTCTTCTGAAATTTTTTCCGACTTAGCCTATTATTTGAAAAGCAGCAGAAGAGCGTTTGTTCATATGGAGAATACAATAAAACCAGATACAGACCTTATCATAAACGGAGCAGCCTCCATCGAAGAAATTGTGCAGGTTATCTTACAAGAGATAGAATAGTATCTTTTTAATGGTTAGTTGGTAAAAAATTTCCCTCATGATAAAATAAGTATAAAGAAGGCGATGGAGTTCGCCATAACTGCCGATTCGGCTGATGACTCCTACTAGTATTGCAGCATGCCTGCGGCTAGTGGGTTTTTTTATGTAGAAAAGGAGGTCCTTATTCCATGACATATATTTTGGTGGCCATTGCAGGCTTCTTAGGTGCTGTCCTTCGATATTCAGTCGGCGTGCTTATGTATGATGCCGATACCTTTTTCCCATTCTCCACCCTGACTGTCAATTTACTGGGGAGTTTCCTTCTGGCATGGTTCACTTTCAAGCTGTTTCATGATTTTCACATTTCCCCTAAACTGAAGACCGCGATCGGTACTGGATTTGTCGGTTCCTTTACGACGTTTTCCACACTGAGTGTTGAAACCGTGGAGCTGGCAGAGAGAGGCAGTTTCTTACTGGCGGCCCTTTATGTAGCCGTAAGCATCGCAGGCGGGCTGCTTTTATCAAGGGCAGGGTTTTCTTTAGGAAAAAGGAGGGAGACGGCATGAGCTTGGCTCATATTTTATTAGTAGGCACCGGAGGAGCGATGGGAGCCGTGCTTCGGTATTTGGTCAGCCAAATTGTTAATAAAAACTATACATTTCAGCTGCCGGTTGCTACGCTCCTTGTCAATTTACTCGGTTCCTTTTTATTAGGGCTGCTGCTAAGTCTGGAGCTGGCTGAATCTTGGAACTTGCTTTTAGGTGTAGGGATTATGGGAGCTTTTACGACGTTTTCCACCTTTAAACTGGAAGGCATTCAACTGCACGCAAATAAAAAGTGGAAAGTCTTTCTCCAATATAATCTTATCAGTTACGGAGGAGGAATTTTCCTTGCTTATGCAGGATTTCTTCTTGGCGGATTTATGCAGTAACTCAGGCTTTTCCTTAAAGTGGAGTTGCTAATTTTATATGAAAAATTTAGAATCCTAATATAGAGTCAGCTTAAGGGAGTTATTCACATGATACGTAGTCCTTACTGGAAATTTTTCAATTATTTCAATAAGTTATCTCCTTTTCAGATTATTGTTTTTTATTATTTGACGGCTGTTCTGGTTTCCACTTTTCTGCTAAACTTGCCTTTTTTACATAAAGGCGGTGTCCATCTCAGCTTCCTTGATGCTTTATTTACAGCTGTCAGTGCTGTTAGTGTAACTGGTCTAAGTGTCATTACGGTTTCTGACACTTTAAATACTTCAGGTTACTTTGTCATGATGTTTATTCTCCAATTCGGGGGGATCGGGGTCATGACACTTGGAACATTTATCTGGCTGCTGCTCGGCAGAAGAATCGGTCTAAAAAGACGGCAGTTGATTAAAACAGACCAGAATCAGACAACTTTTTCAGGAATGGTCGTTTTAATTAAGCAGATTTTGCTTCTCATTCTTGCGATTGAAGCCCTGGGGGCAGTAATTCTCGGCGTGTACTTTACGCAGTATTTTCCTACATTAGGGGAAGCGTTTGTCCAGGGAGCGTTTGCTTCTGTAAGTGCTACCACTAACGCAGGCTTTGACATTACTGGGAACTCGCTTGTCATGTTTCAGCACGATTATTTTGTTCAGTTTATTAATATGCTGCTGTTGACACTTGGCGCGATAGGGTTTCCCGTTCTTATTGAAGTTAAAGATTATTTAACTAAGAAAAATGATGCTTATATTCATTTTTCTTTATTTGCCAAACTGACTTCCTTTACTTTCGCTGCCCTCGTAGTGGTCGGCGGCCTTCTGATTTATTTATTTGACCGGTCTCATTTCTTTTTAGGTAAATCATGGCACGAATCCTTGTTTTTTGCTCTTTTTCAGTCCCTGACCACTCGAAATGGAGGTTTGGCCACGATGGATGTGGCAGAGTTTACCGGGCCAACACTTTTAATTATCTGTGTTCTCATGTTTATTGGAGCGTCTCCCAGCAGTGTCGGGGGCGGTATTCGAACGACTACATTTGCTATTGCCTTATTAAGTGTTATTGCGTATGCCAGGGGGAAGTCCAATGTACGGGTATTTCGCCGAGAGATTCACCAGGAAGATATTTTTCGTTCATTTATTGTCATTAACACCGCTATTGCAATTACAGGTATAGCTGTCGTGCTTTTAAGTTATGCAGAACCACAGTTTACCCTGATGGAAATACTATTTGAAGCCTGTTCTGCCTTTGGAACGACTGGATTGTCGATGGGCATCACTCCGGAACTGCATGGAGCCGGAAAAATCATCATTATCTGCTTAATGTTTATTGGGAGAATAGGAATCTTTTCCTTCCTGTTTATTTTAAGAGGAAAAGTATCCAGAGACCGCTACCATTATCCGAAAGAACCAATGATAATAGGTTAAGTCTTTATAAAAGCATTTAAATTTTTTCTACGAATTTCTAGAAATTGCAGATAATAATGAGTATGCTCTCTCCTCCTTCCTTTAAGGGAAGGAGGTTTTTTATTGTTTATATGTTGACAAAATGTCAACGTATATTGATAATAAAATCTGGCATACATAGATAGACAGGTGGTGATCAAAGAATGCTGGCTCGTTTCAAAAAAATGGATCACCTGCTGATAGGTACCGTTCTTTTTCTGGCACTGTTTGGAACACTTATGGTGTACAGCGCAAGTTTTGTAAAAGGGACGATGGATTATGGGAGTGCGTCTTTCTTTTTTAAAAGACAGATGGTGTCGCTTCTGATCGGCATTATCCTTATGGGGATGGCTGCTTTTTTTCCATATAAGCTTTACGGAAAACTGACGCGCTTTATGATTCTCACTTCCATTGTCCTGCTGCTCGCGGTACTGATTTTTGGTGTCGAAAGAAACAACTCGCAGCGCTGGCTTTCACTTGGACCTATTATGATTCAGCCGACAGAAATAATTAAGCTGATGATGATCATTTACTTTGCTTCCTTCTATGCAAAAAGGCAGCGCTGGATACATAGTTTCGGGAAGGGTGTAGTTCCTCCGCTTGTTATTTTGGGAATGGTGTTTCTGCTCGTTCTTCAGCAGCCTGATTTAGGGACAGCTTCAGCGATTCTCATTCCGTGCGGTTTTATTTTGTTATGTTCGGGTGCAAAGTTTAAGCATATTCTTCTGCTCGGTGGCACTGCTGCAGCAGGCGTCGCTTATTTTGCTGTGTCTGAGTCTTACCGGATGGATCGGCTGCTTTCCTTTCAAAATCCTTTTGCAAATCCGACAGGTGAGGGGTACCAGCTGGTCGGTTCTTACCGGGCGATTGCTTCAGGTGGATTGCTTGGAAGAGGGTTAGGAAACAGTACAGAGAAGCTCGGGTTTCTTCCTGAAGCCCATACGGATTTTATTATGGCAATTATTTTAGAAGAGTTAGGTTTACTGGGTCTGCTGGTTGTGATTGGGGCTTATATGATTATTATGTATCAAGGCGTTCAAATTGCTTTTAAAACGGACGACATGTTCGGAAAATTGCTGGCGATCGGCCTTACCTTTCAAATCATGCTCCAGGTGATCTTTAATTTAGGAGCAGTTTCCGGACTGCTGCCGATTACAGGAATTCCGCTTCCGTTTCTCAGTTATGGAGGATCTTCTCTCATTATAATGCTCTTATCGATCGGCGTCCTGGCCAACATTTCTCAATATATTAAATATAAGCCTTTCACCCGGAAGGAGAGCCCGTCTTCAAACTGAATGATGACAGAATGTCAACGCCAGAAATGTTATAATAAGAAGTATCTTATTTTTCGGTAAGGAAGTGCAAAAAAATGACTCAAACGAACGAACTGGGAATACAGCTGAAAGCATGGATGAAGGAACGATCTCTTTCTATGCGCGAGTTCAGCCGCAGAAGCGATATTGATCCTGGAACGGTTTCTAAAATAATAAATGGAAAGCGAAAAGCAACACCTCGCCACTTGGAGAAGTTTTCTAAAATACTGGGGGTTTCCATTACAGAGCTCTACAAAAAAGCTGATTATCCTGTGGCCGAAGAAGAACCTCAGCAGGAGGACCTCTATCAGTCGGTAGAAAGCATCCAAAGTATGTTAAAAGCAACAGATACGTATCATGGCTCTTTTTCGATCGAACGGATTAAAGAAGAGCTTGAAACATACGAGCAGTATGCCGGAACAGAAGAAGGGAAAACATCTATTCTTCAAAATTTCAAAAATAAAATAAATAATGTAGGAAGCGCTGCCGGTCCTTTTATTCATCAATTACAGCAGATGTACGAAACTTTCCAAAGCGGAAAAAAAGGGGGGAGGGAGCTTGCAGCCATTGGAGCCGTGCTTCTCTATTTTATTACAGCGGTTGACGTCATCCCTGATTATCTTTTTCCCATCGGTTACCTCGATGATGCAATGGCTGTGAAACTTTATTACTCCTTTATGACCAAAACGTAATTATGGTTGGGATTGCTTTATCACTGAGGAAGGATTATGGAGTGTACATGTGTGAACAGAAAGAAGAGATTTCATAAAAAAGCACTGACCTAAACAGAGGTCAGTGCTTTTTAGTTAATGCTCCTTTTTACTAAAAATTAGCAGGCGGCCGATTCTATAGCTCTTCCAGCAGTCGGCTGTTCCAGACGTTTAAGCAAGACCGTTAACAGCATGGCAGCAAAGACCATAATGGAACCGATCCACGGCGTGTGCTGCAGGCCGAGATGGTCCACGATCAGACCGCCGGCAAAAGATCCGATCGCAATGCCGATATTAAAGGCTGCGATATTTAACGCAGAAGCTACGTTAACTGCTGAAGGTACATATTTTTCTGCAAGGTTGACGACAAGAACCTGTAAGCCCGGGACATTCATAAAAGCAAATAATCCCATTAAGAAAATTGTAATTAAGCCGACCGTTTTAAACGGTGCGGTAAAGGCTAATAGCAGCAAAATGACAGCCTGAAGCATAAACATAGTGACAAGAGCTTTCAGCGTGTTTTTGTCAGTAGCTTTACCGCCGATAATATTGCCGATGGCTACCGCGGCTCCATATAGAAGAAGAATCGCGCTCACCCATTTCAGGCTGAACCCCGTTACATCTGTTAGTAATGGAGTTAAATACGTAAAAGTAACAAAAGTCCCTCCGTATCCTAAAGCCGTAATGGCAAAAGCAAGAAGCAGGGGGCCGCTGTTTAAAATCTTCAGCTGCTCGCGAAAGCTTGAAGGTGCGTCCTGCTTAAGGTCTTTCGGGACAAGCAGTGCACTAGCCGCCATACCGATAATGCCTAACAGGGCTACGCCAAAGAACGTTGCTCTCCAGCCAAAGCTCTGGCCGATAAATGTCCCTAATGGAACACCGGTGACTGTAGCAACCGTAAGGCCTGTAAACATAAAAGCAATCGCACTGGCCCGCTTATGTGCCGGCACGAGATCTGCCGCAATCGTCGATCCTATGGAAAAGAAAATTCCGTGGGAGAAAGCAGTGATAATGCGTGCAACGATAAGCAGGGCAAAGCTTGAAGACAAAGCCGAAACGAGATTACCTGCAATAAATAAGACCATTAACGCCATAAGCAAGGTTTTTCGGTTCATCTTACTCGTAAGCGCGGTCAGCACCGGAGCTCCTACCGCCACTCCAAGCGCATATCCGGAAATAAGCAGGCCGGCAAGTGTAATTGATATTGATAAATCATCAGCAATAGATGAAAGCAATCCAACGGGAACAAATTCTGTAGTACCTATACCAAAGGCACTAATCGCAAGAGCTAATAAGGCAGGTGTTCCGCCTTTTACCTTTTGAACATTCTGGCTCATGAAAGAGTCCTCCTCATGTTTGTAAATTCAAGAAATACTCACGACGGCGCCTGTCGTTTTCTCTGTAAGGAGTATTATGAACCAACAGAGTCTTCTTGCGAAGAACGCACTTAAAAGTACTATAGGCACTAAAAAGTAACATTTACGTCATTTCGGGCTCTATCGCTTGAAAAAAAGTTTAGGAGTCTCGTTTCATATGAGAAGTGAATTCCGTTTGCTTTACTATAGAGAACAGGGCATGGGGAAACAGCTCGCTTTCCATGGGCGAACGATGAGATTCCTCGGGCTTTTAGCCCTCCGGAATCTCCCCCTGTTCTTTTCTCCCATAGGAGTCTCGCCGTTTCCCCTGGCCCTTAATGTTTTTTAGAGTAACGGAACCTTAACGTAAGAGGCCAAAGGTAGAGGAGATTTCTACAAACCTAGCGTTTCGTTTGCACTATAAAATTTAAAGAGGCTGGGAAATGGTGAGACTCTTGCAGGGAGAAGAGCCAAGGTGAGATCCGCGAGTGTAACGAGCTAGCTCACCGGCTCCCCGCGGAAAGCGAGCTATTTCCCAGCCGCTTTTCACCATATTTAATAAACGGAACAGCTCTTTCTCTATCAAACTTATAAGGTATAAAAAAATAATGGTTAGTATCCTGCAGGGAGATAGAACTAGAATGTGCTCCGTGGGTGAAACGAGCTGGCTTACTGATGCCACGCTTAAAAAGCGAATTAATTCCAAACCGCTTTTCTCTATTAAAGGAAAAGGAACATCACCTTTTTTGCTCCCTAAAATAGGAAGTTCAACATAGTGGCAAGCAGGGCAGAGATGTGTTAAATTAGCAAAAGAAAAAACATCCTTTGAAAGAAGGGAATCACGTGAAAAAATATAATATTCCTGTAGAAGCTTCTCTTGAAGTCATCGGAGGAAAATGGAAAGTCGTTATCTTATGCCATTTAATCAAGCAGGAGTTAAGAACAGGGGAACTGAAGCGTTTAATGCCGAAGATTACCCAGAAAATGCTCACCCAGCAGCTGAGAGAGCTCGAAGAGGACGGCGTCATCGATCGTATCGTTCACCAGCAGGTGCCGCCAAAGGTCGTATATAAGCTGACAGATTACGGCTGGTCTCTAAAGCCTGCCTTAGACATGCTCTGTGCCTGGGGAGAACAGCATATTGAAAAAACTCACCCTAATAAAGAAGAAGTTCTTGTGCACGGTTCCGAACTCCAACAAGCTTAAGCTTATATAAATAAAAGCCGATCCTCTCATAAAGGATCGGCTTTTTACATGATTTAATCGTGTCTGCTTTCTTCACCGTTTTGATTTTTTTTACTGAGAAAAGGTGAAAATTAAGGGACGATCACTTCAAGGAAGGAGGACGCTCCTTTCCTTCGCTTATAGTGAGAATCATTTGTCACTAAAACCTTAATCAGTACTTCTATTTGGCGGTTGATTAGCTCAAGCTCCTTAGTTTTCTTGGTGGGGTCTTCTTTAAGACTCAAGAGGTGGACGAGTTCCTGTTCAAATAACCTTTTTTCTTCCTTGCTTAGCGGATTGTCCATAGCTCTACTCCTTTATCCGTTATGTTCCTATTCAATTATAAAAAAATCTTATGTTAAAGATATTAACATACTTAAAGAGAGTTACCGCCTTTTGAAACTAAAAAATTTGGAATTACTTCAAATAACAAGAATTCTCTTTTAGAAAATTTTCTTATGATCTTGCCTTATTCAAGCTCTTTTAGTAAGTCATTGATGTCGTTGATTTGTTCTTTCATTTCTTCTGCAGCATGAACGGCATTTCTGCGGAATAGCAAGAGGATACTTTGACCATAACTCGTTCCTGGAACGGCCCACTTTCCGTTTAGCTGTATCCATGTGGCGGCACTGCCCCTAGTGACTAAGTCAAATCTTGGATCGACTTTACTATAGCCTTCAGGAAGACTTCGAGAAGAAGCATAGGCATATAAGTGTTGAATATGAGCATGAACGCCTAACTCTGGAGACGCAAACACAGCACCTGGACATCCAGGTCCGGTTGCACCAATCCCTGCATAATTATTCTGGCTCTTATCAACGAGTCCTGTAAAACGGAAATAATTCGTTTCATGAAGCGCCTGGGCATAGGCGATATCTCCTCGCAGGCCATAAGCTTTTCCATATTGAATATAGTATTCTCCTAAAATCGGCGCATCAGGGTTTATAGTTTTTACAAATTCATCGAGCTGGCAGGCCTTGAGGATCGAATCTCCTAAAATGGAGAATTTCTCGACAGGCGTTAAAGGAGGAGGTATTGGAGCAGCTGGCGTATTTGTTTCCCTAATAAAATACGCGTCATTGATCCCGGCAGCCTTCAATAACTCTACCTGCTGTTCAGCATTTTGTCTGTTTGAGAAGGCTCCCGCCTGTACTCGATAATATTGGAAACCTGAAACTGAAATGGGGACGACACAGGAATGAATATTCTTTCTGTTTAAATACTGGACCCGATATTCAGCATTGCTTCTGCTCTTAAAAGAGCCGGCAATGACCTGAAATAATCCACTAGAATCCAATTTAGTCGGCAGATCGAATGCTTGTGCCACTCCTCTGGCAATAGCGGAGGAGATTGCATTAATAAAAGAAGTGTTTCGCAGCAGTGAAAGATCATGGTCATTATCCACAAACAGCACTTCTAACAATAAAGCAGACATGCGACTTTCTCTTAATACGTGAAAATCTTCCCGCTTTTTCCCTCTATCGACAATGTCATATTTAGAGCCAGCAGAACTGACAATCTGGTCATGAATTATGTGTTGATGATTCCGTGTAATAGAGGAGACTGATCCATTGAATATATAACTTTCGAATCCAGAACCGCCACCTGCATTATTGTGAATGGATAAGAAAAAATCAGCGTTCTGCGCATTTGCTAAATTTGTACGTTCGGTAAGGGATAAGGATGTGTCTGTGCTTCTCGTCAGCACAAGATGAACCTCATAGTTTTGAATAAGGAAATCACGTACCTTAACAGCAATCGATAAATTAAAATCCTTTTCCAAATCCCCTTGAGAAGCTGCACCAGAATCCGAACCTCCATGGCCAGGATCTATAACGATAGTCTTCATTTTTATTTTATCTTCCTTTCAAGGTTAATCTAGTAATTAATATGATAAAGATGTATGTTAAAGTTAAAATAATCATCCATAATTTACAAATAAAGGAGCGGAATAATGAGGCAGATTATAGCTCTAGGCGGTGGTGGTTTTTCTATGGAGCCTGAAAACCCCTTATTAGATGAATACATACTGAACCAGGCCGGAAAACCAAATCCTAAAATTTGTTATGTGCCAACGGCCAGTGGGGATAGTGATATTATGATCCAAAGCTTTTATGATTTTTTTAATAACTATGAATGTACTCCTTCCCATTTGTCATTATTTAAACCTCCGGTAGAAAGCCTTGAAAAATTTGTACTGGATAAAGACATCATTTATGTTGGGGGTGGAAATACAAGAAACTTATTAATTTTATGGAAGGAATGGGGATTACATACATTGATGAAGGAGGCATGGGAGCGGGGGATTGTTTTAGCCGGCATCAGTGCAGGTTCGATTTGCTGGTTTGAACAGGGAGTGACTGACTCTTATGGGGATGAGCTTCAACCTTTAGACTGCCTGGGCTTTTTAAAAGGAAGCAACTGTCCTCATTATGACGGGGAACTAAACAGAAGGCCAGCTTATCAAAAATTTATCGCTTCTGACCAAATCAAACCGGGAATAGCAGCAGATGACGGTGCAGCCATTCATTTCAAGGACGAAGAGATTTATAAAGTTGTTTGCTCAAGGCCACATGCTAAAGCATATCAAGTTTATTATGAGCAAGGGATTAAGGAAATTGAACTTCAAACAGAGTACTTAGAATCCCTGTAACTAATTGCAAACGGGTTCGATATTTTACAAAATTTACAGAAGGGGGATTAGGTTGAAGCCGCATTTTATAAATAAGCGTTACTGGATCCTGCTGCCTCCCTTTTTAATTTCAGCCATATTATTATATATGTTTCTTCCAGAACAGCACAGAATTTATTCTTTGTTATCTGTTGTATTATTTTGGGTTAGTTATCATCTATGGAATTATAAGGACGAGAAGAAGAGAGATGATCCATAGGAAGGAGGAGAATGATGGGCCATTATAAAATAATTACGGGGACTATATTCCTGTTAATAGGGGCGATACTTTTTTCCGCACAATTTATTACTTCAGCTATTCTTTCTATAGAGGGTGCATTCGTGTTTAATAAAGCTGGATTAACGCTGATTATTATGAGCATCTGCTCTTTTCTAATAGGAATTACAATTATTTTATACGGCGTGCGAGATCTATTGGAAAACACAGAGAGAATGCGAGAAGAAATTAAATAAACAGAACTGCCGTTAACCCATTTCAATAACGATTACACTCTTTGCAGGTGGGTATCTTTGAAGGAACCAGGATATTTTAAACCGTATCCCAACATACGATCCATTCCGATGTGTGCGGTCCAAATAATGCTTACACTTAACAGAAAGTCAGCATTAACCATCATACTGAATAGAGTAAGGATAACGGGAAGGGTGTACGTATGGCCGATGTTATAAATAATGGCGCCCATTCTATTATTAAAAATATAACCAAGCATAAATAAATCAGGAACAAATAAAAGGATAAGAAACAGCCACCAGCTTCCTCCTATGTTGGCGTAAAAATATAACGAAGCTGCAAAAACAAACAGCCCTTCCGTATGTAAAAAGAGTTTGTTCATTCAGTACCCCCCAATCCATTTACTACTTTACGTAAGTGGGCAAGCGAGGTTTCAATTATTTTATATAAAAGAGATCTTTCTTCTAAAAGAAAAAGGAAAAAACTTTCATAAGAATGGTATCTGATTTCGGTTTTTGACCATTCATTTCCCAGGCTATAAATGAATGGTTGCTCATTCACTTATCTGTTACGATATTACATATAGCATCCAATATTTGGGGAGGGATTTTATGAAAACAGGAGATGTGTACACATGGGACAGGACGTTTACAAAAGAAGAGGTTATAGAATTTAGCAGGATTTCTGGTGACCAGGGCAGGCATCACGTAGAACCTGATGATCAGGGACGATTAATGGTGCAGGGATTATTAACTGCGAGCCTTGGAACGAAAATCGGCGGCGATTTGAATTACATAGCCAGAGAAATGGTTAGTGAGTTTATCCGCCCTGTTTTTTCCGGCGATACGATCACCTGTGAAGTCACTCTCACAAATGTCGCCAATGCCGATGGTTTTAAAAAAGTCGAAATGAAGTCCGTTTACCTTAATCAGAAAGGAAAAGAAGTCCTTACAGGATCGAGTTACGGCATCATTAAAGATTAAAGGATAAGTAGAAAAGCTCCCTGCGGCGGCATGGAGCTTTTTTTTCGAGAGTTTTTAAACTGCTTTTTTTCTGAAGAACAGGTTTACAAAATTTGCCGCTTTGATCTTGGGATATAAGAAAGGGGAAACGTGCACTTTATATTCCTGTGCTTTCACAGCTTTTCTCAACTGATCAATTGTTTTACATTCTGGAAATTCATTGAAAATACAACCGTAATGAAAACGCTGAGAAGCATGACTGCCCCCGACTGCGCCGATCTGAAGCTGTTCAGCTAAAGCTTCCACTTCTGCCTTCATATTATGGCCGTACTTGTATAAATCTTTTCCGTTAATATCGAAAGCATCAAATTGTTTTAATGTTTTCTCACTGTGGTGGAGCCATGGATTGGATTCTCGGAAAGGATGTGCGCCAATTTTTAAGGCGTTATAATTGTTTAGTAGTCTCAGTAAATCGTCCGCAGGGATGCCCTTCTCCTGGAGATCTTTTACTTTCTTATAAATAAGCTTGATGGTCGCACGGTCAGCAATAATTAACAACGTGCCTTTTTCTTTCACTTCAACTCGCATGCCGGGAAACACTTTCAGTCCATTTACATTATAATAATCATCTTCATAAGTGAAGTTGTCGTCGAGCATATCATAAAAGCTAGTAAAATTAGGGTGGTTTATATCTTCCGTCAAAGCTAATGCATTTAGTCCATTTAAGCTGGCTTCTTCCATTTTCTGAATAAATTCATCTAAAGTAATTGGCGATTTCCTCAATATATTGGCGTGGGTATGGAAGTCGATTTGCATTTAGCTCTCTCCTTTTCACTAATTTACAACTCTCTTAAGCTCCTATTTGTCTATTATTGTAATAAAAATTTATTAAGGGAATTGTTGTAAAATGTTTACGGAATGTAAAAATTTTAAAAGAAAATGGGGAAATCAGATGATTAGACAACTGGATATTGAGGGTCACATAGATATCGGAAAGAGGCTGGAATCTGGCAGTGAATTCTATTAAACTTGACGTTTCTTAAGTATTATTATAAAATAATTTTGCAGTTTACGAGTATAAACTGTACATGAGCAGCTTATAATACTCCAAAGGGGAGTAGCTTACAGTGATGTCGACAAAACGTGGTGAACAACCACCGGCTAAACTGGCAACATTACGTTGTTTGCGAGACCTTTGCCTATATGGTGAAGGTATTATGATATGAAGATACAAAAAGACCTTTACCTTAAACGGTAAAGGTCTTTTTGTATATAAAGAAGCGAAAAGGAGGAGGATGGAGGGAGTGTAAGTATCGATGAAGTAATGGAAATGGAGCCTGAAAGAATAAAATAATGAATGATAAAGGGGATACGTTATGGAAACGTCGATTAAGCTTGCAGCAGTGGCGGTGTTAATACTGTTAACAGCGTTCTTTGTTGCAAGCGAATTTGCGATTGTTAAGGTACGAAAGACTAGATTGGAAGGACGGGCAAATGAAGGGAATAAGCGGGCAGAACGGGCCTTAAAGGTCACAAATAATCTGGACTATTATTTGTCGGCCTGTCAGTTAGGAATAACAATTACAGCCCTGGGACTGGGGTGGTTAGGAGAACCAACCCTTGAAGTCCTGCTTCACCCATTACTTGCAGGATTTGACTTACCATCTGGATTATCTCACACGATCAGCTTTGCTATCGCGTTTTTCATTATTACTTTCTTACACGTGGTATTAGGAGAATTAGCGCCAAAAACAATGGCGATCCAAAAAGCAGAGTCCATTACACTGATGCTTGCTCAACCTTTAATTCTCTACAGTAAAATGATGTATCCACTCATTTGGCTGTTGAACGGTTCGGCAAACATTCTCATTCGCATGCTCGGTTTCAAGTCCGTTAAAGAGTCCGAAGAAGTGCACTCAGAAGAAGAACTCCGCCATATTCTTTCCGAGAGTTATGAAAAGGGAGAAATCAATCAGTCCGAATACGAATACGTCGATCGGATTTTTGAATTTGATAACCGTATTGCTAAAGAGATCATGGTGCCGCGGACGGACATGTCGGTCATCGACATTGAGGATTCGCTTGAAGAGTCATTGGAGCATATTAAAAGTGAGAGATATACAAGGTATCCTGTAATTCGAGGAGATAAAGACCATGTCATCGGGGTTATTCATATTAAAGAGATTTTTCAGGAAGATCTCAGCAGTTCGAAATCCCTGGAATCCTTTATATATCCAATTGTGAAGGTTTTTGAAAACATTCCTATTCAAGAGCTGCTTATCCGTATGCAGAAGGAAAATACACAGCTCGTTGTCCTGTCAGATGAATACGGTGGAACTTCCGGAATCGTAACGATTGAAGATATCATCGAAGAAATTGTCGGTGACATCCGGGACGAATTTGATGAAGAAGAAGAGGATATTATTGATAAAAAAGACGGAACCTTCGTCCTTGACGGAAAAGCGTCCATATCCGAAGTGAATCACTACTTTGACATTCAGCTTGAAAACGGAGATGTTGATACGATATCCGGCTGGTTTTTAAAAAATAATATTGATGCACGTAAAGGCACGGTTGTCATGCATGAAATGTACAGTTTTGAAGTAATAGAAACAGAAGATGAACAGATACGGAAAATTAAAGTAACAGCTTAAAGCTTAAGAGGAGCGGCCATCACATCTGATAGGCCGCTTCTTTTTTTGATACTTTAAAAATATAAAGGAGTATCAAACAATCGATAGAATATATACATTAAGAGTAAATCTCAATATTAAAATCTACTAAAAAATAGGAGGATGGCGATGGGACGAGTCGTTCATTTCGAGATTCATGTAGATGACATGGAGAGGGCAAGGAAGTTTTACGGTGACATATTTGAATGGACATTTGAAGACTGGAGCGAGTATGCCGGCATGCCATATTTAGGAGCGGTAACCGGTGAAGAAAAAAATATGGGGATCAACGGTGCTTTAATGAAGCGTCAGGGGCCTCCTCCAGAAGCCAACCAGCCTTTAAATGGATTTGCCTGTACGTTAGAAGTGACAGATTACGACTCTATTGAAGCTAAAATTATTGATCATGGCGGTAAAGTAGCAGTGCCTAAACATGCGCTCCCAGGAATGGCCTGGCAGGGATATTACCTGGATACAGAAGGCAATATTTTCGGTATTCACCAGCCTGATGAAAACGCAAAATGAAGTCAAAAAGCATTCCTTTTCGAAGGAATGCTTTTTTATTTACATAACTTTTCACAATAATAATATATTATAATTAAATAAATATTTATTGTTTATCAATAAATGATGTGCTACATTTAGTTTAATTAAAAAGTGAGGTGCTTTTATGAAACGTGAAACGCTCTTTTTAAAGATCGCTGTGTTTCTAATTGGAGCCCCGGTGGCAGCTCTTTGCCTGTTTGGGGTTCCATCAATATCTAGAGGGATTGCGGAATTTTTGGAGCTTAATTATGTTCAATATCCTGTTTTCATTGGCTTATATATAACAGCCGCAGCTTTTTTCATTGCTTTGTACCAGGCGTTAAGACTGCTTGGCTATATCGATAAGCATAAAGCTTTCTCAGATTTATCGGTAAAGGCTTTAAAAATTATAAAATACTGCGCAATGGTCATCAGCAGTTGTTATGTGGCAGGCATGCCTCTCATCTATCTCACAGCGGAGAAAGATGATGCCCCAGGGCTCATCATTGTTGGTTTAGTCATTGTATTAGCTTCCATGGTGGTTGCTGTTTTTGCTGCTGTTCTTCAAAAGCTTTTAAAAAATGCAATTGAAATAAAATCTGAAAATGATTTAACGGTCTGAGGTGAGAATTATGGCCATTATTATAAATATTGACGTCATGCTCGCAAAACGAAAAATGAGTGTTACAGAGCTTTCTGAAAGAGTTGGCATTACGATGGCTAATCTTTCCATCTTGAAAAATGGAAAGGCAAAAGCCATACGTTTTACGACATTAGAAGCCATATGCAAGGCGCTGGACTGTCAGCCCGGTGACATTCTGGAATATAAGAAGGACTAATACAAATCAGCCGTTTAAACGTGGAGGGAAAAAAACAGTGAGAGCATTCAAGCAACTGTTTCATTTTGGCTGGCAGCAGGCCCTGTCGTGTTTATTTCCTGTCGTTATTTTTGCTTCCTTAGCCATTACCCAATCTATTACTTTCCCGCTCCTTCCTCGATATGACTGGCTGCTTCTCATTTTCCTTCTGATGCAGTGGTGGATGGTGCGCTCCGGGCTTGAAACACAGGATGAACTAAAGGTAATTACCCTGTTTCATCTGATTGGGCTGGCTCTTGAGATGTACAAAGTGCATATGGGTTCATGGTCATATCCTGAGGAAGGGTATTCCAAAATTGCGGGGGTGCCTTTATACAGCGGATTTATGTACGCCAGTGTAGCGAGTTACCTTTGTCAGGCTTGGAGAAGACTGAAAGTTCAACTGGTGAAGTGGCCGCCATTTTGGATAGTGGTCCCTCTTACGGCAGCGATTTATTTCAACTTTTTCACCCATCATTATTGGATAGATCTACGCTGGTGGCTGTCCGGCCTTGTCCTTATCGTTTTCTGGAAAGCTTCCGTTTTATACGAGGTCAATGGAAGCCTTTACCGGATGCCGATCGCTCTTTCATTTGTACTTATCGGCTTTTTCATTTGGATAGCGGAAAATCTAGCCACTCTCTTTGGCGCGTGGGAATATCCAAATCAAGCGGACGCCTGGAGTCTTGTTCATTTAGGAAAGGTGAGTTCCTGGGTTTTATTAGTCATTGTCAGCTTTCTTATAGTAGCGACATTGAAGCAAGTGAAAGAGAACCCCCATTACGTGGAGCCTGAAACCCGTTTACTAAAGGCAGAGAAAGGAATTTAAGAAATGATGCATTTGTGATCTAGCTCGCTGCACTCGCGGATCTCATCCTGGCTCTATCTCCCTGCAAGAGTCTCGCCATTTCCCAGCCTCTTTACCAGTGGTAGTATAAACGGACCGCTGTAGTTTCAGTAACCGCTATTAAGGAAATAGTCTTTTCTTACTCTGTGTTCCGTTACTCCTAATAAACGCAAAGGGCCAGGGGAAACGGCGAGACTCCTATGGGAGAAGAGAACAGGGTGAGCTCCCGGAGGGCTAAAAGCCCGAGGAAGCTCAGCGTTCGCCCATGGAAAGCGAGCCTTTCCCCAGGCACGGCTATCAATATCAAGGTAAACGGAACAAGTTATTTCCTTCAACTTTCTACCGGATTTTTCCTCACTATTCCAATGTTTTTTACTTACATAAAAGGCCTGGTGAATCGGCGAATCCTATGGGAGAAGCTCAGCGTTCGCCCATGGAAAGCGAGTCTTTCCCCAGGCACGCTTCTCATTCAAGGTAAACGGAACTTTCTCCTGGCCAGGAATGAAGCAAACAGATCAAGTTTGAGGAACAACAAAGACAAAACAGGTGGGAAAATCACCTTCCAACCAGAAGTTGTTATCCCGGAGTGACTACTAATAGTACCTGTTGATCCCCGTGATTATAAAGAACCATTTTGCAGCCTGTCGATAGCAGAGAGAGGCTTTTTTGCTGTAAAGAGAGATGAAAGTATAATGGAAAATTCTTGCGCAAATAGTACATATCATGTACTATTTAACTATCATTTAGTACAGGAGGTGTACTAATGTCGAAAGAGTTACGAGAAGCTTATGTAAAATTCAATGAAGCGATGTGGGGGATTAATACGTATGTAGCCCAGATTCTCTCATCCCATGAAACATTGAGCCGGTATTCCCAGCAGCAGATGGAGACATTAAGAATCATTAAACAGAATCCAAAAATATCTCAAAATGAAATTGCAGCTATTCAAGGGGTTTTCAAAACAGCCATTTCGAATCGAATCAAGAAGCTGAAGGAAGACGGGCTTATCCATATTACTTCAGACAAAGATCAGAGAAAGAAATCTGTATCTCTCACACAAGAAGGAATGCAGCTGCTCGATCTGTCCGAGGAAGTTGTTTACGGAAAACTTAATGAATTGTTTGAGGATCATTTTTCCAAAGAAGAAGTCATCTATTTCACTAAACAGCTTGATGAAGCAGCAAAGCTTCTGAAGAAGTAAAGGGTTTTCCAGCCTTTACTTAACAACCATAAATCTACTGAAAAGAAAGGGATGCTTCATAAATGAGTGAAGTCACAAATATTCCACAGCCTAAAACCTTTGGTCCACTTGGCAATGTACCTTTAATTGATAAAGATAAACCGATATTATCACTGATTAAGCTTGCGGAAGAACAGGGGGAAATTTTCAAACTGCAAACTACCGGCGATCCAGCGACAATTGTTTCTGGACATCGCCTTGTAGAGGAAGTTTGTGATGAATCCCGCTTTAATAAGAGCATTCAAGGACCTTTAGAAAAAGTGAGGGCATTCGGTGGGGACGGTTTATTCACGAGCTGGACACACGAGAAAAATTGGAAAAAAGCCCATAATATTTTGATGCCTACATTCAGTCAGAGGGCGATGAAGGATTATCATGAAAAGATGGTTGATATTGCCGTACAGCTTGTACAGAAGTGGGAGCGGCTGAATCCTAATGAAACCATTGATGTACCGCAGGATATGACCCGGCTTACTCTTGATACCATTGGATTATGCGGATTCAATTATCGATTTAACAGTTATTATAGAGAAGTGCCGCATCCTTTCATTACCAGCATGGTGCGCGCTCTTGATGAAGCGATGCATCAAAACAATCGATTGGAATTGCAGGATAAACTTATGATCCGCTCGAAGCGGCAGTTTAATCATGATATTCAAGTGATGAACAGCTTAGTCGACCGCATTATTGCAGAGCGCAAGGAAGGGAGAAACGAGCAGGAAAATGACCTGCTTTCACGTATGCTGAATGTGAAAGACCCTGAAACCGGTGAAAATCTCGATGATGAAAACATTCGCTTTCAAATTATTACTTTTCTCATTGCCGGTCATGAAACAACAAGCGGCCTGCTTTCCTTTGCTTTATACTATTTAATAAAAAATCCTGAAAAATTACAGAAGGCTTATGAAGAAGTGGATGAAGTATTAACAGGACCTGTACCTACTTATAAGCAGGTTACGAAGCTTAAGTATGTACGAATGATTTTAAATGAAGCGCTTCGTTTATGGCCGACAGCTCCTGCTTTTAGTCTTTATGCCAATGAAGATACGGTAATCGGCGGGAAGTATCCTATTAATGCAAACGAAAGAGTGACGGTTCTCATCCCACAGCTGCACCGCGATAAGGAAGCATGGGGAGAAGATGCGGAAGAGTTTCGTCCTGAACGATTTGAAGATCAGGAAAAAGTACCTCACCATGCGTATAAGCCGTTTGGAAATGGACAGCGGGCCTGTATCGGCATGCAGTTTGCTTTACATGAAGCGACGCTTGTCTTAGGTATGCTCCTTCAGCACTTTGAGTTTATTGACCACAAACAATATGAACTGGACATTAAACAGACCTTAACCTTAAAGCCGGGAGACTTTACGATTCAAGTGAAGCCGCGGAAGAAAACAAACTTCGTCCCAGTAGAACATAAGCAGGAAGACGATTATCCTGAGAAAAAGGAACAAGAAGAGCAGGCTCCGTCGATAATTGGTTTGGATGACCGTCCTTTACTTGTGCTTTACGGTTCAGATACCGGCACCGCAGAAGGAGTGGCACGTGAGCTTGCGGATCAGGCTTCTCTTCGCGGGGTGCGAACAGAAGCTGCCGCTTTAAATGACCGAATTGGATCACTACCAAAAGAAGGAGCGGTTCTAATCGTCACTTCTTCTTATAATGGACAGCCGCCAAGTAATGCCGGCCAGTTTGTTCAGTGGCTGAAAGAGCTCAAAGCTGAGGAGCTTGATGGTGTGCAATATGCTGTATTTGGCTGTGGTGATCACAACTGGGCAAGCACCTACCAGGATGTCCCGAGATTAATAGATGAAATGCTTGCTCAAAGTGGGGCCCATCGGTTTTCAAATCGCGGGGAAGGCGATGTGAGCGGAGATTTTGAAGAAGACCTGGATCAGTGGAAACAGCAGATGTGGTCAGACGCTGTTGAGACCTTTGGCCTGCAGGTGAATGAAAATGCAGCTAAAGAACAGAGCGCTTTAAGTCTTGAATTCGTAAAAGGCATCGGAGGATCTCCTCTCGCCCGCACGTATGAAGCTGTTTCAGCAGAGGTTTCCAAAAATACAGAACTCCAGTCAACTGAAAGCGGAAGAAGCACGAGGCATGTTGAGATCGCACTTCCAGAAGGGGTAACTTACCAGGAGGGAGACCATCTGGGAATACTGCCTGGCAATAATAAAGAGAACGTCTATCGTGTTCTAACACGATTTAAGTTAAATGACAACGACCAGGTTATGCTAACAGCAAGCGGCATCAGTGCCCCACATCTGCCATTGGACCAGCCGGTCAGCTTGAAAGACCTTCTGACCTACAGTGTAGAATTGCAGAATGCGGCAACACGTGCTCAAATTCGGGAGCTGGCGGCTTATACTGTCTGTCCTCCTCATAAAATCGAACTTGAAGCTTTGCTGGAAGAAGGGGTTTACCAGAAGAGTGTATTAAGGACACGTATTTCCATGCTGGATTTACTGGAAAAGTATGAGGCTTGTGAAATGCCGTTTGAGAAGTTTATCGAATTACTGCCTTCGCTAAAACCGAGGTATTATTCTATTTCCAGTTCACCGAGCATGAGCCCTCATACGGCAAGTGTAACAGCAGCTGTCGTTCATGGACCTGCCTGGAGCGGTAAGGGACATTACTCAGGAGTTGCCTCTAATTACCTGGCCGAATGTCAGCCGGGAGAAGATGTGATGATGTTTATCCGTACACCTGAATCCAATTTTCAACCTCCTGAAGACCCAGCGACACCTATGATAATGGTAGGACCGGGTACAGGTGTAGCTCCATTTCGTGGATTTCTTCAAAGACGATCTGTGATGCAGCAGAAAGGGAAGGAATTGGGTGAAGCTCATCTCTACTTTGGCTGTCGAAATGAGCTGGACTTTATCTATAAGGAAGAGTTCCAGAAATATGAAGAAGAAGGGATTGTCAACCTTCATACGGCTTTTTCACGCAAAGAAGAGTCACCAAAAACTTACGTGCAGCACTTAATGAAAAAAGAAGCTGAGATGCTCATCTCGATTCTTGAGCAGGGCGGCCGCCTCTATGTTTGCGGAGATGGAAGCCAAATGGCTCCTGATGTAGAAGCTTCCTTGAAGAATGCTTATGCTGATATTCATGAAACAGACGCAACAACAGCGGACGAATGGCTGAATCAGCTGCAAAAAGACGGTCGATATGCGAAAGATGTATGGGCTGGAATTTAAAAAAATAAAAAGTGCGATTTCTCCTTAAGTGGAGGATCGCATTTTTTACTTTCTCGTACTCACAATAAATATACTACAAAAAAAAAGCATGCTCGATGTGCCCCGGCCGGGCATTAAAATTCTATTCCTCAGGGTATCTGTATTAATATGAGGAAAAGGAGGAATGGAAAATGTCAGTGTTCGATTACAAAGTAAAGAAAAGTAATGGAGAGGATTTCCCGCTTTCTACTTATCAAGGAGACGTCCTTCTCATCGTAAACACCGCATCCAAGTGCGGATTTGCTAATCAATTCGAAGGTCTCGAAGAATTGCACCAAAAGTATAATGATGACGGCTTGCGTGTGCTTGGTTTTCCAAGCAACCAATTTATGAATCAGGAGCCGGTCTCTGATGATGAAATGGAACAGGCGTGTAAAGTGAATTTCGGCGTAACTTTCCCGCTTTTTAAGAAAATTAATGTGAAAGGAAAAGACGCCGATCCCCTATTTAAGCATTTAAAAGAACAGCAAAAAGGTTTTTTAAATGAAGAAATTAAGTGGAACTTTACTAAGTTTCTCGTCGATCGTGAAGGAAATGTCGTAAACCGCTACGCTCCAAAGGACAAGCCTAAAGAAATCGAGGATGATATTCAAAACCTTCTGTAAGCATTCAGATGTTCATGATCCGGGAAGCCATACCATCCATAGAATTTTGCCAGCTGATCATTTGAATCAGCTGGCTTTTTTAAATAATTTTATATGCATCCGTTTACAAATGTTTACAGGATTCCCTGGAGAGGTAATTCCCTTACATACACAAAAAATGATTCAAGACAAAGGAGAATGAAAATGGATATTCATAAGCGACAGCTCGGCGGGCAGCCGAAACAGACACAATCGAAGCAGCCGGGAATTGAATCGGAGATGGATCCGCTTCCCGTCCAGCCGCTTGATTATAAAGGAGCAGAAAAGCTGAAAGGTCAAGTAGCCCTGATTACAGGTGGAGACAGCGGGATCGGACGTGCAGTGGCTATTGCTTATGCAAAAGAAGGAGCTCACATAGCGATAAACTTTGTCGACGGTGAAGAGAGTGATGCTGAGCAGACGAAGGAATGGATCGAACAGGAAGGTGTTGAATGTCTGTTTGTGCCTGGAGATATTACTGAAGAAGAGACATGTAAACAGTTAATCGAGAAAACAGTCGATCACTTTGGAAAGCTTGATATCCTCGTTAATAATTCTGCCGTGCAATATCCGACGGAGGATCTTCAGGATATCTCTTATGAACAGTGGGATAAGACGTTTAAAACAAATATTTACTCTATTTTTCATTTAACAAAATTCGCGCTTCCGCATTTAAAAGAGGGTAATTCAATTATCAATACAACTTCTGTAAACCCTTATAAAGGGAACCCTATGTTAATTGACTATACGGCGACTAAAGGAGCGATCGTCGGTTTTACCCGCAGCATGGCAGCTAGTCTTGTTGAAAAAGGCATCCGTGTCAATATGGTAGCGCCAGGACCAATCTGGACACCACTCATTCCATCCACATTTGATGAAGAAAAAGTCGGCGAATTCGGAACAGATACACCAATGAACCGACCAGGCCAGCCTTCCGAATTGGTAGGTCCATATGTTCTCTTAGCTTCAAAAGAAGGTTCCTACATGACCGGCCAGTGCATTCATGTAAACGGCGGCCAAATTATGACATCTTAAGAAAGGAGGCCGTTTAGCATGAGTTTGCAAGAATTATCAGAACGAGAGGTTCAGCGAAAAACGAATGAATATTTTCAAATGGCAGATGTCATTTTAAGTGATGAAGAAATTCAATCCATCCAGGTAAATGATTTTGGACTGAACCGCCTGGATGAGCTCGGCCTTCAACTGTTTGTATATATCAATACAGACCGCTACTGTGCTAAAGAATGGGTGCTGTTTCCGCGCCAGACATGTCCGGAGCACCTGCACCCGCCAGTAACGGAAGGGGATCCGGGTAAAGAAGAAACCTTCCGCGTGAAGTTCGGCACTGTTTACTTATATGTAGAAGGTGAACCAACAGAGAATCCGAAAACCGAGCCGCCAGAAGAAGATAAAGAACATTTTACCGCAGCACACGAAGTAATTCTGACGGCAGGCGACCAATATACGATCCCGCCCAACACCAGGCATTGGTTTCAGGCTGGGGAAGCTGGAGCGGTTACGGCAGAATATTCTTCCCCAAGTACGGACGATTACGACATTTTTACACATTCGGATATTTAAAGAAAAGAAAGCAGAGCCTGTGAGGTTCTGCTTTCTTTTTTTAAATTAACGAAACCAATCAACAAGTGCAATCATGCAAAGCAGACCGCCTAAGAAAGAAAAAGTCGCTGCACGTTCATAGCCGTGACCATGGGTTTCAGGGATCAGTTCTTTATAAACAATAAACAGCATCGCCCCTGCGGCAAAAGCCAGCCCATAAGGAACGAGAAATAAGGCTGTGCTGATTAAATAGTAGCCGAGAAGGCTTGAAAGCAGTTCGATTACTCCGGTAAAAACCGCTAATGAAACTGCCGTAAGCTTGTTTACCTTTTGATTAACAAGGAACAGCGCGACAAGAAAACCTTCTGGAGCGTTTTGAAGTCCCATCGATAACGCGACAACAAGGCCGAGGTTTTCTACTTCACTGCCAAGGCTTGCCCCGACAGAAAGCCCTTCAGGAATATTGTGCAGCGTCATCGCTGCAACGAGCATAAAGGATTGATGAGGCAGTATTTTACCCGCCTGTCCATGATCGAGATCCTGGTGAGGAATGACATACTCCAGTACATTGAGCAGAAAAGCTCCTAATAAAACACCAAAAGCTAATACATATATATTTGTTAATTTCAACGAAGTCGGGATCAAACCGTAAGCGGCTGCTGAAACCATAATTCCTGCAGTAAAAGCAAGAATCATATCCATCTGTCTGTGGGAAATACGGCGGATGAGCAGAACAGGACAGGCGCCGATGCCTGTTGCAAGAGCACATAATGCCATTGTTAATATTTCTATTTCCATTAGCTTCCCCCGTCCAGTCACAGCTTTTTACACTATATGCTTCTTTCTTAAGTAAAAGAAGCACTTGTCTTAAATATTAGGGCAGCTATCCTCCTCATTTAGTCCAAGCACACATTTCTAAAATTAATAAGATAACAGTAATTGGGGAAAAGGAGGAAATGGCAATCGTGGAAAAAAACAATGAGCAATTTCATGACGAGGAAGTAATAGCGGAGGAAGAACCCTTACTAGAAGAGGAAGAGCTAAGTGAAACTCTAATGGATGCGTTAAATTTTTTGCTCCCTTTAATGGACGATTCAGCAGAGTCTAAAGAACATGAAGGGGCTGATGATCGTTCATGTGCACCTAAATGCTGTTTTGGCGGAATCAGTTCAGAAGCAATCAGACCTTGCCTGCTTCATTATACCTATCTATGGCTTAGAAATGAGGAGCAGTTCTGGTTTTATCCTACACTTTTAGATGAAAAATCCTTGGCAGGATACCGCTGGGGTGGTTCCAGCTGGGAATATTATGGAGTAAGTCTGCAGCAAATTCAGTCGTTTACTTGCGTAGAAGAGGAAGAATAGTGTAATGGAAGCTTTTTATAAGCTTCCATTATTTTTTTGTTTTCGCGAGCGGAATTGAATCAATAAAGTAGCTGCATGGACGTGCATTCTCTTCTCCATGAAAGTGGAGCTCATGCCGGATGAAGAAGATGTGAGAAACTGCGGTTCGTTTTCCCACAGTTATGTATTTTAGAAGAATTTTTGAATGAAGGAGAGCTTTAAGTGAAAACTACTGAAGAGGTGATTTTATGAGTAAAGAACAAAAGAAGACATTTAAAATGCCCATTGAAGCTGATGCTAAAGGTGAAATCGGCATGCAGAATTCCGTGAAGTCCGGCCAGCTCTTTGACGTGGAAGAAGAGCTTTCTGGAGATTCTGTAAATGAACATAATCAGCTGGAAGCATTTAATGAAGATCAGGCCGAAAAGGAAATCGGTCAAATTAATAATAATTCCTAACTTAATAGAGCACGGATTTCACTGGGATTACGAGGAAAATGAATAATTTTGGTCGTTAAGCTTACACTAATAATGCCTTTTTACAATAAAGGGCATGGAAAACAATTAAGGAAAAGGGTAAATTGTTTATGAGCCAGCCTAATTTTATGTACGTCATTGGGATCGTATCCTACATTTCCTGGGTTTTGCACTTGATGTTTAACCCCAGTCCTTATGAAGCCGCCGTCTTAAACGAAGGCTGGCTGTATCTTATTATCGCCGTTCCCGTCTATTTTATGTGTGTGTTTTTCTATGGATGGATGGAAAATAAGGGCTCAGAAAGTGCCGATATTATTTCTGATCAGGACCCGGTAAACTAAATAGCCATTTGTCTGTAAAAGCACGCTATCCGCGTGCTTTTACTCTTGAAGAATGACCCGATCTTTTTCTGATAGTGATAAAGACAAAAAAGGAAGGTAAGGACACGCTGTTAACGGTGTGTTCTTTTTTTGATTTTTTGAAACGTCAGTCCGTTCAATACGTAGAAAAATGTAAAGGAAGAATTGGGGGATTTTATGATTGGGATTCATGTGAAAGACAAGGATGATGCTATTTTAGTAACCTGGCAGCTCAGTAAAGTAGAGATTCCAAAATATGAGATTCTTGAAGTTTTGAACGATGACAGTTTTAGCGGTGAGGACGCGGCTGCTTATAGATTAGGGTTTCCTTATGGAACTACGGAAAGAATTATAATTATAACGAAGAAAGAGAACTATGTACTTTTTACGAATGATACGAACTTGAAGAACAAAATTGAACGGATGATATAGGGGATGGAAAGTAAGATAAATCCAAAATTTATTTCTTTTATAACTACATTTATCTTCATTGTTTTAGCGAATATATTATCTGATGAATTTGGATGGCTGATGACTATCTTATTGTTATTGCCGCTTCTCGTTTTACTATCAGCTATACAATCCACATTCTTAATAAATAGAGATTATCTCGTTCACCAAACCTTCCTTTTTAAGTGGCCGATATTAAGAAGGACAGTGTATCCTGAACAGGTTCAATCCATTAAATTTGTTCGGATTGGCTGGGCCCAAAAAGCAGCGGTTATAAAAATGAAAAACTCGAGAAATATCAGGCTTGGCGTGCTCGCACGCACAGAAGGCTATGACCATTTAGTGAGATTCGGAGAGGGAAATAATATAAACGTTATTAAAACAAAGGATTATTTAACATTAGAAAGAAGGAAGTAGCTAAATGCTGTCGTATGGGAGATCGAGGAAATGTCCCTCTTTCGATCTAAATTCAGAGAAAAAGAAAGCATGATTAGAGTTTTTTTTAGGAATATAATTGATTATTTCTTTCCTCTTCATTAGAATAAAGATATGAAACTGATTTCATATTATGGAGTGATGAAGTGTGCCAACGATTTCCGATGTCGCTAAACTGTCAGGGCTGTCTAAAGCTACAGTTTCGCGAGTAATCAACAACCATCCCTACATTTCTAAAGAAAAAAGAGAACGCGTAGAACAAGCAATGAAAGAGTTGGGATATGTGCCCAATCCTTATGCAAGAAGGCTCCGAGGCACACTGACAAGTACGATTGGCGTGATCGTTCCGAGAATAGTCAATCCCTTTTTCTCATATTTAATTAATTCCATTGAGCAGTCGGCTTTTAAAAATAATTATCAAGTGCTTATGTTTCAAAGTAATGAAAACAAAGAAAAGGAACTATATTTTTTAAACCTTTTAAAGAATCGTCAAGTTGATGGTATCGTGATGGCGGCTATTGAAAACGATTGGGAAGTGATTGAGCCTTACACCCAATATGGTCCCATTGTGCTTTGTAATGAATATCTTAATAAAGCAAATGTTCCTACGGTCAGGCTTGATCAGGTAAAGGGAGCCTATATAGGAATAAGGCACCTAATTGAAAAGGGTCACACAAAGATCGCTTATTGTACAGGTGGTCTATTTGCCGAAGATGGAAAAGATAAAGATCGCAATAAAGGTTACCAGCAGGCGTTAGAGGAAGCGGGGCTTACTATTAACCCGAATTGGATTTTTATTAATAAACATACAATGGAAGATGGAAAAAGTGTCTTAAAGAAGATGATGGCCATGAGCGATAGACCTACAGCCATTTTCACTGGAAGTGACGAGATAGCTGCAGGAGTAATTATTGCCGCAAAGCAAAAAGGTGTCAGAGTACCTGAGGATGTAGCAGTCATTGGATTTGATGATCAGCCTGCCGCTGAAATGATTGATCCTAAACTGACAACGATACGCCAGCCGATTGAAGAGATGGGAGAGAAAGCGGTCGAGCAGTTAATTTTGCAGATGAACAATAATGGGGCAGCAGTTGAAATTATTGAATTACCAGTGGAATTACAAGTTAGAGATTCAACATAATTTCGTAAAACAATCAGAAAAATTAAAAAACTATTGAAACCGATATCATACCTGTGTATAATACAAAGTAATTAAACAGAAAGTGTGATATCGGAACAAACGTAATATTTTTTTCGCCTTTTGTGAAACCGATATCACACGAAGTTAATTCACTCGTTAAGAAGTTATTAGTTCAGTTGAATGTAAGCACTATTTTGGATTTTTATTTTTTGGTGTTTTGTGAAACCGATATCATAAAAAGGAGTGGTTCAAGTAATGAAGAAAATTTTATCGGCTGTATTCGTTTCTTGTTTTGTTTTAGGGGGATGTTCGTTTTCTTCAGGATCAGATGGTGGGTCTGAAGATCAGCTCACAATCGAAATCTATCAAGGTAAAGTAGAATTCAAAGATCAGTTTGAAGAGCTGGCAAAAGAATATGAGAAAGAAAATCCTAACGTTAATATTGAAATTACCAGTGTTGGCGGAGGAAATGATTATGCCGGAACGTTAAAGACCAGGTTTGCCTCAGGAGATGAGCCGGAAATTTTCAGTGTTGCCGGGCCCACTGAAGCTCAAAATTTCGAAGATAATCTAGCAGATCTATCGGATACAAAGGCAGCAGATGCAGCTCTTGAAGGAACATTAGAGCCCGTTACAAAAGATGGTGAAGTTCAAGGACTTCCTTTTAACCAGGAAGGATACGGGTTAATTTATAACAAGCAAATCTTTGAAGAAGCAGGAGTTAACCCTGATGATATCTTGACATATGAAGATTTAGAATCGGCAGTGGAGAAGCTGGATCGCCAAAAAGAAGAATTAGGCATTGAGGCTGTGTTTGCCTTTCCGGCAAAAGAGAAGTGGGTTCCTGGAAACCATTTATCTAATGTGTTTATAGCTCCTGAATTTGACCAGAAAGTATTAAATGCCTTTGAGTCAGAGAGCGTAGAGCTTGAAAAAGGAGAAGAATTTCAAAGAATGGTAGATTTACAAAATGAATATTCCATTCAGCCGACGTTAACTCTGGATTACTCACAGCAAGTAGAGCAGTACTTCTCTTTGGGTAAAACAGCGATCATTCAGCAGGGAAACTGGATTTATCCTTCTGTTGAGCAGATGGATCCTGAATTTGCGGAAGAAAATATGGGGATTCTTCCAATTCCTGTGGAAGGTTTTGAAGGGAAAATGCCGGTTGGAATCCCTAATTACTGGGGTGTGAATAAGAACAATGATGACGCGACGATTCAGGCTTCTAAGGACTTTATTGATTGGATGTATACTTCCGAAACAGGTAAAGAAGCAGTCCTCAAAGATTTTAAATTTATTCCGGCCTATGAAGGGTTTGATACAGACAAAATTTCAGATCCTTTGTCTAAAGAAATTTACCAATACGCTTCTGAAGGAAATACGATCGGCTGGGTGCTCCTTGGATATCCGGGTACGTGGGGCGATGACTTGGGATCCTACATCCAGCAGTATGTAAGCGGTGATATTACATGGGAAGAGGTAGAAAACAAAGCAGTTACTAGATGGGAAAATTACAGGCAGGAATAAGAGAATTAAAATTAGAGCTGACAGCTTTATGCTGTTGGCTCTCATCATTTAAATATATAGGAGGATTTTATGAGCAATCGAACCTTCTCTTTCTGGTTATTTCTCTCTCCCGTTCTTTTCGGTTTAGGGATCGTTGTAGTTGTACCGTTTGTATATGGATTTATTTATTCTTTTACAGACTGGAATGGTTTAAGAGTTAATAATTTTCTAGGTTTGCAAAACTATATCCGTTTATTTCAGGAAGGTGAGTTTTTAAACGCTGTTTGGTTTACGACCAAGTTTGCGATTGTAGCCGTGATTCTGCTGAATATTTTTGGCTTGGCGCTGGCGTTAATCGTTACACGCAATATTAAAACCAACAGTCTATTACGTACAATCTTCTTTATGCCGAACTTAATTGGAGGCTTAATCTTAGGGTTCATCTGGCAGTTTATTTTTATCAGTGTATTTGGAGATGTAGCCGAACTCACCGGTATAGAAGGCTTAAACGGATGGCTTTCGACGGCCAACACCGGGTTTTGGGGGATTGTGATTCTAACATGCTGGCAGATGGCCGGTTACATTATGATCATTTATATTGCTTACTTAGAAAATATCCCGAAAGATTTAATTGAAGCGGCTAAAATTGATGGGGCCAGTGCTTTTCAACGGTTTAAGAACATTACCTTTCCGTTAGTGGCTCCTGCTTTTACGATCAGTATGTTCTTAACGCTTTCCATGTCCTTTAAAATTTATGACCAAAACTTGTCGCTTACAAATGGCGGACCGGCTAACCAAACACAGATGGTAGCCATGGATATTGTCAATACCGCCTTTTCCGATAATGACATGGCCTATGCCCAGGCGAAAGCCGTGATCTTCTTCTTGATTGTATCCGTTGTAGCTCTTACGCAAGTATATTACAACAAGAAGCGGGAGGTGGAGATGTAATGAAAAAGAATAACGAAAAGAGAAATATATATTCCATCGAAGTTTTAGGAATCATGCTTGGCCTGTTGTGGATTGCTCCCTTTTATTTAATGATCGTCAACGCCTTTAAGACAAAGCGGGATATTTTCTCTGGGGTTCTCGGTCTGCCGGAAGAGTGGATTACAGAAAACTTTGTGGAAGCTTTTCTTGATTTAGAGTTTCTTCAATCTTTATTCAATTCTGTGATGATTACGGTGCTGAGTGTGGCCGTTATCATTATTTTCTCAGCTATGGCTGGTTATGCTCTCCAGCGAAATAAAAGTAAACTCAGCGGGATTATGTTTTTCGTTTTTGTTGCCGCGATGTTGATTCCATTCCAATCCGTAATGATCCCGCTCATCGCCCTGTTTGGACAGGCGGATATGCTTAATGCCGGCGGGCTGATCTTTATGTATTTAGGATTTGGCTGCAGCCTTTCGATATTTTTGTACCATGGCGCGATGACCGGTGTATCCAAGTCAATGGATGAAGCGGCCATTATTGATGGAGCTAACCGTTTTCAATTATTCTGGTTTATTATTTTCCCGCTGCTTAAACCAATCTCAGTTACTGTCGGCATTCTGAACGTTATTTGGATTTGGAATGACTACCTGCTTCCTTCGCTGGTACTTAATGAATCCAATGCTACGATTCCTTTAAAAATGTTTTATTTCTTCGGTCAGTATACGAAGCAGTGGCACCTGGCGCTTGCCGGTTTAACGATCGCGATTATTCCTGTAATTATCGGTTACTTCTTTGCCCAGAAACAAATTATCCAGGGTGTTTCAGAAGGTGCAGTTAAATAGTTTAAGTGGAGGTTGTAATATGAAAAGGCATTGGTGGAAAGAAGCTGTCGCCTATCAAATATACCCCCGGAGTTTTATGGATTCCAATGGGGATGGGATTGGCGATATTCAAGGGATCAATTCTAAGCTGGACTATCTTTTAGATTTGGGTATTGATGTTATCTGGATATGCCCTGTTTACAAGTCTCCAAACGATGATAATGGTTATGATATTAGTGATTTTAAAGATATAATGGACGAATTTGGGACAATGGAAGATTTCCAGCACCTGCTTAAAGAAATTCATAAACGAAATATGCGGTTAATCATGGATTTAGTCATTAATCATACTTCTGACGAACATCCTTGGTTTATTGAATCAAAATCGTCGAAAGATAATCCGTACAGGGACTATTATATATGGCGGCCTGGGAAGGAAGGGAAGGAACCAAATAACTGGGCTTCTATTTTTGAAGGGTCGGTCTGGGAACTGGATGAAACTACTGAAGAGTACTACATGCATATTTTCTCCCGGAAACAGCCGGATTTAAACTGGGAAAATCAGCAGGTGAGGGAAGATTTATATGAAATGATTAATTGGTGGCTTGATAAAGGAATAGACGGTTTCCGAATTGATGCCATTTCCCATATTAAGAAAGCACCTGGTTTTCTGGACCTTCCCAACCCGGAAGAAGAGGAATTCGTCTGCTCATTTGACGGCCATAGGAATCAAGAAGGAATCCACGAATTTTTAAAGGAACTCAACAGCCGGACATTTTCCCGCTACGACATTATGACTGTGGGGGAAGCAAATGGTGTGAGTGTGGATGAGGCTAAAGAATGGGTCGGGGAACAAGAAGGAAAGTTTCATATGATTTTTCAATTCGAACATACTGACTTATGGGGGAAAAATGGCAGCAAACGACCAGATATCCATAAGCTTAAAAATATTTTTGAAAAATGGCAGACTACACTACATGGTTCGGGATGGAATGCTTTATTTTTGGAAAACCATGATCTTCCCCGTTCAATATCTGTGTTAGGAAATGATGAGGAGTATCGTGAAGTTTCCAGTAAATGTTTAGCGGTCTTTTATTTTCTAATGCAGGGAACCCCTTTTATTTACCAAGGTCAGGAAATTGGGATGACAAACGTTAATTTTTCATCCATTGAGGACTATGACGACGTGGCCGCTAAAAATTTATATCATCACGAGATTGAAAATGGAAAGAAGCATGAGGAAGTGATGGAGGCCATTTGGTATAACGGAAGGGATAATTCCCGCACACCGATACAGTGGAGTGGAGACGAAAATGCAGGCTTTACTTCCGGAGTCCCCTGGTTAAAGATCAATCCTAATTATAAAGCAATCAATGTAGAAAGCTCTTTGCAAGAGAGAGACTCTATTTTTCACTTTTATAAGAGGCTTATTCAGCTTCGAAAAAAGTATCCTGCTTTAATTTATGGTGACTTTGAACTTGTACTTCCTGAGCATGACCAAATATTTGCCTATCGCAGAACCCTGGAAAAAGAGGAAATTCTAATTATCACCAATCTGTTTGAAGGAAAAATAGAATTTAATTTGTCAGAGTCCGGGATAGATGAAGGCTCACTCGAATTGTTAATAAGTAATTATCATGGTTTTGAAGAAAAGGTATGGAAGCCATTTGAAGCAAGAGTATACAGGTTTACGTAAAATATCGTATAGGATTTTTATGATTTTACTTAAGTATTTTATTAAACTGTCCTTGCTGGTATAATCTGATCAATTTGTATTCTCTTCTAGCAATACCTGCAGTTTTTGTCGGGTTTTCTTGGTGTATTCTCCTTTTGCAAAGAAGGAAAAGCCATTCCTTTCGTTGAATAAGTTATAGAAAAGGAGAATGAGTCTTATGAAAAAGATCAGGATTGATAAGGTCTTCCGTGTAGACAGTAACGAAGAAGTTGATTTCAAAAAAGGTCTGCTGCTGATCGATGATAAGGCTATCCAATCAAACTGGACGGTCAGCTTATCCGACGTAAAGGATCCAGGCAGCTTTCAAGCTGAGGACTCGTCCTATCACTTGCGTTTAACAGACAGAATGGGACACACCTATGTGGGGACGGCAGGGACAGATTTAATATCTAACGATGGCTCAGTGCTGATGGTTTCAAAGGGAGATTTAACCGAAGAAGCCTGAAGCTTGTCTTCATAAAAGGAGATAGACACACAGATAGTGTCTATCTCTTTTTTAACGATAAGCATACGGATAATAACGAAACGGCGGGGTGTGATAAGAGGGTTGATTCCGCTCACAATTCTCGTACGGACCAATATAGGCGGCAGGCTGAACAGGTTCTGTCGTCTTGATCCACTGCTGCTCATCCATGCAGTACGTATGGGCCATCACCTGGCTCGGAGTAAATTTAAGGATATCAGAGCCTAAGATTACCTGCGGCACAGGTGCGTTAAAAATAGCGAGCAGATGAGTATTATCTTCAAGCGCCTGCTCATAGTGCCACCAGCCCTGCGGGACGTTGGTAACCTGCCCGGGAGTAATAGTGAAATTGATTATTTCCTGAGTGAATGGGTTTAAGATGGAGACTTGAGCAGAACCCGAAATGCAGTATACCAATTCGGCAGCGTTTTGGTGGTAATGAGGCTCCACGACATTGTTTTTGCTTAAAAAGATATCGAGCAGGGAAGAATTGTCCAATGTATTCAGTTGGTTGACCCCAAGCACGTTTATCAAGTTCTGATCATTCTTTTTAAAAAGCGGACTTTGATTAACGTCAAACCAAAATTGGGCAGACGGTGAGGAATAATCCATGTATTTAGTCATTGCTGATCACCTCTCAGACGTTAATAAGGAATAATGTACGGTATGATAGTTCCGCCCAATTGGTGAATGACTGCTTGTCTCAAATCCCCCATGTCATACTTTTATGTATAATGTAATCATTACTTTTAAAGAATCGGGGTGGAAATGCTGTGATGAAAAGTTTTTGGATCATTATATCCTTTGTCGTTTTTCTATTCACAGGCTATTCTGCTCCTTCTGAAAGTATGGAAAAGCTCACGTTTGATTCAGTCGACCAAACTTCGATTGATGAAGCAGAAGCTTATTATAAAGTCGTTCCAGCCAAACCGGCTAATTCAGCCGGATTCGCTAAGGAACAACACGATCATTCATCTGCCTATGTCCCCGGTCCTTTGCCTGTAGGTGAAGGGAAAACGACGACATATGAAAGCAGGCTGGCGCCGGACTCTTTTATAAAGCGCTCAGGATTTATATATGCAAGAAAGTATCAATCGAGTTATTTAGGATAGTCACTTACTTTTTATTTTGTTCCAAATGATATGGAAGGGAGTATAAGTAAGTGACCTCAAATACAAGCCAAACTATTGAATGCTTTATTGTCATTTTATCCATCCTGCTGATATTTTTCGGAACCATCTGGGTTTCCGGTAATGCTGCAGGGGCGGACTTAACGAACCACTTGCCCTCGTTATCGTGGGATTTAGTGAACACAGAGGAATTGAGAAAAATTGTTCCATTATAGAATTGCAAAAGAACCAGCTCTAACTTTAGAGCTGGTTTTCAACTTATAGAGGAACAGTTTCAGTATGGCAAAATTAGAGACAAGAGAATTAGCTCGTCGGATCCCCCGAGGAAATCGAGGAATCAGCCGTTTTTTTCTATATATGTTTAAAATTTTTCCACTAAACAAGACATGCTAACTATTAGGGCTTGTTCATTATTTTTTTGTAAAGTCTTCTTCTTGCAGGGTTCTCTTATATAGTATCGAACTTAATCATGGAGTTTAAATAGGGAAGGAGTGTGCTATTTTTGAAAAAATGGATGGTGTTAATGGCTGGGGTTTTTATTCTTTTGATTACCAGTCCTGTTCAAGGAGCCGATGTATTATCTGTACAGGACGCCAAAGAACAGCCCAATGGTACGGAAATTACAGTAGAAGGTTATGTCGTAGGTGTCCCAACTGCAGTCAATCAAGTAGAACAAAGCAGCTTTACGAGCAATTATGCCCTTGCTCTAGCGGATGATCCCGATGAAACACAAGTCAGTGAGATGATTTTTGTGAAGCTTGATAACAGCTATAGAAACGAGTTCGGCCTTGTGGACAATCCAGAGAATATCGGTGCTTTACTTAAAGTAGACGGAACGAGAGATCCGTATTTTAGTCATGAAGGAATAGAGAATGTTCGTTACATTCAAAAGAACTGCGGCGGAGGAGAAGATGAACAAACCCCGACCGGTTATTATGACAGTACGGAAGGGTTGTCAGGGGATGCTTTAAAGCAGGAGCTGCATGACATTATTGATGACCATACAGAATTATCGTACAGCAATGTGTGGGAAGCTCTAAGAGAAACCGATGAAGATCCGGATAATCCTGATCATGTCATCCTTTTATATTCTGGTCAGTCTCTTTCAAAATTTGATAACGGAGGAAATGTCGATGACTGGAACCGCGAGCATGTGTGGGCCAAGTCACATGGAGATTTTGGCACTTCCCGAGGACCGGGCACTGATCTTCATCATTTGCGTCCGACAGATGTGACGGTAAATTCAGCCCGTGGGAATCTTGATTTTGATAATGGGGGAGCTGCGCTGCCGGAAGCTTCGGAGAATTACTATGATGGAGATTCATGGGAGCCCCGTGATGAAGTAAAAGGAGACGTGGCACGTATGATTTTTTATATGGCTGTCCGCTATGAAGGAGATGGAGGAGAACTGGATTTGGAAATTGAAGATTACACGGGAACGAGCGGTCCGCATTTAGGGAAGCTCTCCACATTAAAGCAATGGCATGAAAACGATCCAGTTGACGCTTTTGAGAGAAATCGCAATGACGTCATCTACAATGATTACCAAGGCAATCGTAATCCGTTTATTGACCAGCCGGAATTTGTTGAACAAGTTTGGTAGTGTTCTTACGGCCAGTTGTCTAATTAAGGGATGAGAAGGAGTGGAGCGTATGGGGACTGTTTTAAGTGATTTGCCAAATAAGAAGCTTGTCCACCCTGATGGCCGTAAGATTACTTTCCTCGATCATGGAGTAGATAGGGACGGAGAATATCTATTACTGGAACACCGGGTACCATGTCCAAAGATGCTAAGCGGCCCTCACTGGCATCCACTGTTAACAGAAACCTTCCGTATAAAAGAAGGGGAATTGAAAATAGTCGTTGATAAAAAAGAGGAGATCCTCGGTTCAGGAGATCAGCTGACGGTTTACCCAAAGCAGGTTCACCACTTTAGGAATGAGGAGGATAGTGAATTAATAATAACACACCGTATTCAGCCTCCTAGAAATAATTGGAAAATATTTTCGCTGATTCACCACCTCGAATGCAACGGCAAACTATCAAAAAAAGGAATTCCTAAGGATCCCTTATGGCTGGGACTTGCCTGGGAATATATGGACGGTTATCTTTCAGGCCCGCCACTCTTGCTGCAAAAATGTGTGTTAGGTGGTTTGGCAAAGGCAGCTGGAAAAGCAGGATGTAAAACTTGGATATAAAACTCTCGTATGCCGGGAGTTTTATTTTTTGAATTTCAAAGTAGAGAAATATGAGGGTAGAGATTGGGGAGAAGCAAGTGAGTATTCACTATTTTATTATGGCTGGTTTCATCATTTTATCATTAGCCGTGGTGTTTTTTATAAAACATCCTCGCAGGGTAACGGTTAAGGTTGGATTGATTTGCTGGATATTATTAAGCGTCTATTTTCTCATCGAATATTTGGTGATCCAAAAGACAACAGCTGTTTATCAATTTATGGTACAGCCCATGAGTGACCTCGGGGTTACGGCTTGTGGAACAAATACATATGTTTTAGCACCTTACGACATCTGTTCACCATATCATTTACTTATGAATTGGACTTTTACCTTAACTGGAATCGTAATATTGGTTGGAGCGGTATACATTCATCCGCTATGGCCAAAGCAGCGGAAAACGAGAGCAGCAACGATATTATTCGTTATCTTTGGTCTGAGTTATGCCGTTTCTGGTGTTTTTCCGGCAGACGTTCATTTTCTTTGGCACACTTTAGGATCCCTGCCGGGGATGGTTGTTCAAATTCCTGCGTTACTTATGATTGCACTTTCGATTCGTGGCTCTATGCCGAAACTGTCGCTTTGGACGGCTCTTTGTGCGGTAGTTACTTCATGTTCACTGCTTCTTCTATTTTATCAGCCAGAATTTATTTACCTGCCGGCAGGACTGTTACAGCGTACCTTGTACGGTTCTGTATATTTATGGATGGCCGTCACCGCAATTTTGCTTTGGAACAAAAAAATACTGCTTAATAAATTCTTAATAAATTCTTAATCTAAATAAGAAAATCCATAATTAATAAAATTATTGATCATCGCCGCCATCTCTTTAGGCGGCTGGTCCATATCATTCGCAATCCAGTCTTTAATCACAGAGATTGCCCCGCTGATCGCAAAAGAGCTTAAATATCTCGATTCATCCATATTAACATCATTTTCATTCATCAGGTTATTCATCATAAAACGTCTCGTTAATTCCATCAACCGTTTTTCAAACGTAGGAACAGCATCTTTATTGAGAAAGGTTTGAAACATAAATTTGTTTTCAACGATGTATTCAAGAATTTTTTCTGTCAGCTGGCGTGATTCTTCTTCGATTTCGTAGCTGTAGCTGTTTAAATAACTACTCATATCCTCTGTAATCTCTTCTTCTATTTTCTCCAGTAAATCATAGTGATCGGAAAAATGGGTGTAAAAGGTCGAGCGGTTAATATCTGCAATTTCGCATATTTCTTTTACAGTAATATCAGAGATCGGTTTTTTAGAAAGCAATGTAATTAGACTTTCCTTCAGCACATTTCTCGTATATTTTTTACGGCGGTCCAGCTTCTCGTTCATTGTAAAAGCTCCCTTTTTGTTAAAGTTTTGTGACAATCCAACAAAACCCCAACATAGTGTTGGGTAACTGACAAAATATAGAAAACTGTTTGTTGAATATCCAACACCGTGTCAAATACAATATTAGAGTGTACCACTGGGATATGCAAGAGAGGATGACGTCTTATCGACCTGCCATCAAGAATTATTAAACATAGAAAAAGCATTGTTATTATTTTTATACTTGTTACTTTGATTAGTGCGGTGGCTCAGTTTGCCGTATCCGTTAACTATAATATGGTTGACTACCTTCCGGAGGATTCACCGTCCATGGAAGCGGTGGATTTAATGGAGAAAGAGTTTGATACACCGATGGAGAATGCACGGGTCATGATTAAGGATGTCTCCATTACCGAGGCGCTCGATTACAAAGAGAAGCTGGAAGGGATTGAAGGGGTTACGAGCATCATGTGGCTTGATGATGTCACAGATGTGAAAGTTCCCCTGGAAGTGTCCGATCAAAATACGGTGGAAGCCTATTATGAGAATGGAGCCGCTTTGTACTCTATCCATATTAATGAAGGGGATGAAGTGGCAGCGACTGATGCGATTTATGAGCTGATTGGAGAAGAGAATGCGATATCAGGGGAAGCGTTAGACACCGCAGTTTCCCAAAAAATGACTGGCAATGAATCCATGCATGCCGCAGCTCTCCTTGTACCTATTATTATTATAATCTTAATTTTATCCACAACTTCCTGGCTGGAACCTGTATTCTTCCTGACAGCTATCGGAGTCTCCGTCCTTATTAACTTAGGAACGAATATTTTTATCGGAGAAGTTTCGTTTGTCACCCAATCGGTGGCTCCTATTCTGCAGCTCGCGGTGTCACTTGATTATGCGATATTCCTGCTGCACAGTTTTTCTGACTTTCGAAAGGATGGCAGGGAGGCAACTGAAGCGATGAGGATGGCCATCAAACGATCCTTCCCGGCTATAACTGCCAGTGCTTCAACGACGTTCTTCGGCTTTACCGCCTTAACGTTTATGGAATTCGGAATTGGAGCCGACTTAGGACTCAATTTGTTAAAAGGAATACTGTTAAGCTTTATTAGTGTTATTGTCTTCTTACCGGCTTTGACTCTTATGTTCTATCCCTGGATTGACCGGACCCAGCATAAGCCGTTCATCCCAGCGTTTAAAGGGATCGGCAAGCGGGTAATGAAGCTCAGATTCTTAGGCCTATTTCTCGTTCTGCTCGTCATTGTACCTGCCTTCCTTGCCCAGCAGAACACTAATTTCCTATATGGAACGGGAAACCATCCAGAAGAGACGAGAGCTGCGCAAGATGAAGCGGCAATTGATGATACTTTCGGGAAAAATATGCCGATGGTCCTGCTGGTCCCACAAGGAGACCGTGGAAAAGAAGAAGAGCTTGTGCAGGATTTAGAAAGCCTGCCCGAAGTGTCCAGTGTCTTATCTTATGTTAACAGGGTCGGTGCAGCGATCCCACCAGCCTATTTAGATAAGTCGACAACCGAACAGTTTTACTCGGATAACTATGCCAGATTAACCCTATATACAGAAACAGAAGCAGAAGGTGAAGAAACTTTTTCACTGATCGATCAGATACAAGAAACGGCTGATTCCTATTATGACGATACCCATCTGTTAGGTGAAAGTGTCACCCTTTTTGATATTAAAAATATCGTCGAGAAGGATAATCAGCTCGTTAATATTCTGACCATTGTGACCATTGCACTGGTGCTGCTTATTACCTTTCGATCATTATCGATTCCGGTTGTTCTGCTGCTGACCATTCAGGCTTCTGTATGGCTCAATCTGGCCGTACCGTATTTTACGGACACATCGCTTGTCTATATCGGTTACCTGCTGATCAGTACGATCCAGCTTGCCGCAACAGTAGACTACGGAATCTTAATTACAGAGAACTACTATCATCTAAGAAAAGAAATGCCGGCAATGAAAGCTATTAAGAAAACAATTGATGATAAAATCTTTGCGATTCTTATCTCTGCCTCTATTTTATCGAGTGTCGGTTTTATATTAGGCTGGACTTCCTCCAACCCTATCGTGTCGTCTATCGGGCTTTTATTAGGGCGGGGAGCACTGCTTGCATTCATCATGGTTGTATTCGTACTGCCTGCACTGCTAGTCATATTAGATAAAGTCATTGAAAAAACAACGTGGAAATCAAATTTTCATAAGGGGAAATGAAGATGAAACATAAACGTATCACTGCACTTTCCATGTCATTTCTTCTCCTTCTTTCAACTATTCCTGTATCCGCTGAGGAAAACCCCTCTTCGGAAAAAGAGAAAACCGAGGGAGAGGGTTCCTATGCAGAGAAGCATGAAGTGGTATACGCCAATTTGGATGCTGCCGGGGACCAAAAGGAGATGTATGTGGTTAATAACTTTAGTATTCAGGATCCGGGGAAAATCGTGGACCACGGGCCTTACTCAAGTATTCAAAATTTAACCGATACGACAGCCATCGAACAAACGGATGATCGCGTGGAAATGACAGCAACTGACGAAGAATTTTATTACCAGGGGAATCTTGAAGATAAGCCGCTGCCATGGAATGTTGATATTTCCTATAAGCTGGACGGGAAAGAAATGGACCCTGAAGATTTATTAGGAAAAGAGGGTGCTCTTGAGATTCAGATCGAAACGAGTAAGAATGATGAGGCGGATGAAGTATTTTTTGAAAATTATCCGCTGCAGATCAGCTTCACACTGAATTCTAAACTCTATGAAAACATCGATGCCCCTGATGGAACACTGGCAAATGCCGGTAAAAACCGCCATGTCACTTTTATGGCAATGCCTGAAAAAGAAGGCAGCTTTACCTTAACCGCAGATGTAAAAGACCTGGAGATGGAAAGCATCGAGATCGCAGCAGTTCCGTCATCCCTTTCCATTGATGCACCTGATACGGGAGCGATGACCGATGATTTTAACTCCTTAGCTAATGCTACTTCAGAAATTAACACAGGCGTTGGACAATTAAGAAATGGAATTGCAGAGCTGAACGATGGCGCTGAAAGTTTATATAATGGCTCTGCTCAATATAATAATGGAATTCAAGAGCTGGATAATGGATCCGCAGAGCTTGTAGAAGGATCTGCTGCTATTCAGTCTTCCCTGCAGCAAATGAATGAAGCTGTCGGTGCCGGCACATCTGGTGATATCAATCTGGGAGATCTAACAGAAATGGAAGATGACTTACGTGAGCTGGCCGGCGGGCTGCAGGAAGCTGAAGATCGTCTTCGCAGCTTACAAGAACAGTACGGCCAGGCTCGTCAAGACCTCTCACAGTCTGTCGAATCTATCCCTGGCTATGAAATAGGTGAAGAGGACATTCAGGCTCTTTATGACAGCGGAGCTGACGAGGAAGTCGTCGATCAGCTTGTGGAAACATACGAAGCTTCTAAGGAAGTAAAACAATCGTATGGAAGTGCTGCAGAAGCATTTGATGCAGTTCACCCGGCACTTGAAACGAGTATAGGAACATTAAGCGAGATTAATACAAATCTTGATACAGTAACAGAAGAAGTCAGCGGCGCGCTTAAAAGTATCGATATTGATGAATCGATCCGCCAGCTCCAGGATGGTGTAGAGACCTTATCATCCAACTATAACAGCTTCCATGCCGGACTGACGGAATACACAGGAGGCGTCTCGCAATTAGCCGGTTCCTATCAGGAAATTCATAACGGTATAGGCGAATTATCGAATGGAACAAGCGAGCTTGAAAACGGAGCAACTGAACTTCAGGAAGGAACGTCCCAGCTGGCTGATTCTACAAATGACATTCCCGGGCAGATGGAGAGCGAAATCGATAGTATGATGGATGAATACGATACATCAGACTTCGAGCCCGTTTCCTTTGTATCTTCTGAAAATGAAAAGGTAGAATCTGTACAGTTTGTCATTAAAACAGAGAGCATTAAGAAACCTGCCGATGAAGAAGAAACAAACCAGGAAGAAGAGGAAAAAAGCTTCTGGACCCGTTTTCTTGACCTTTTCAGATAATAGATTAAAAGCTTCCCTTATTTAGGGAAGCTTTTTTTATTATTAGATGAATAAGTTTTAGGGGGGACCGTTTGTCATAGATTCGGACCGGGAGAAACATTTTGCTTTCCATGCTTGAACGGCGAGTTTTCCAGAATCTCCTCTGTTCTCTCCTTCCGATATTCTCGCCGTTTCCCCGGCCCTATATGTTTATTGAAGTAAAGAAACATTGTAATAGAATAAATCCGGTAGAAAGTTAGAAAGTGAAGGAAATTCCCTTTTTCCGTTTACCATGGTAAAGAGAGTCGGGCCTGGGGAAACAACTCGCTTTCCATGGGCGAACGGTGAGCTTCCTCGGGCTTTAAGCCCTCCGGATCTCACCCTGTTCTATCCTCTCATAGGAGTCTCGTCGTTTCCTCGGCACTTTATGTTTTTTGGAGTAACGGAACATTGAGAAAGAGAAGATTATTTCCTTTAGAGCGGTTGCTGAAACTCCAGCGTTCTGTTTATACCACCAATGATAAAGAGGCTGGGAAATGGCGAGACTCCTGCAGGGAGAAAGAGCCAGGGTGAGATCCACGAGTGCAACGAGCTAGCTCAGCGGCTCCCCGCGGAAAGCGAACTATTTCCCAGCCTCGTTCCTCCTTATACCATAAACGGACCAGTCTCTTCTCCACCAGGGAAGCAGACCAGCCTTTTTGATCAATTTCCATTTCCAGTTGTGATACACTGAAACTACTAAAATTTTCAAAACTGAAACAGGAGGGAAAAAGCATTGAACATTAAAACAGCCGACTTATGTGATGAGTATCCCGATAAAGTGAAAATCGTAGATCCGGTATTTTCAAGCTTTGGAAAAAGAAAAAGCTTCTATGGGCCGATTACTACCGTTAAGGTGAAAGATGATAATGTTCTCGTCCGAAAAGAACTCGAAGAAATTTCTCCTGGAACTGTTTTAGTCGTTGATGGAGATGCCTCCAAAAACTGTGCATTATTAGGCGGGAATTTGGCTGAAATCGCAGCAGCAAACGGAGCTGCCGGAATTATCATAAACGGTTACGTGAGAGATGTTCTGGAACTGTGTGAAAGTGATGTGGGTGTCATCGCATTAGGATCTATTCCTTTAAAAAGTAAAAAAGAAGGAAAAGGAAATGTGAATATACCCCTGGAGTTTGGGAACACCACATGGGTGCCAAATGATTATGTTTATGTAGATGAAGATGGGATAATTGTTTCCTCCGAATCTTTAGACATCTCAGCTGAATAAAAAAATGAAAGGTACTTTTAAAGGTACCTTTCATTTTTTATCAGTAATAGGGATTTCTTTGATAGTAATAGGGACTAACCATTTGACCCTGGACGCCACCTTGACCTGGAATCATACTTCCACCAGGCATGCCCGGCATCATGCCTCCACCAGGCATACCGCCTTGACCGCCGCCATTGCCCTGTCCGGGCATGCCCGGCATCATGCCTCCGCCAGGCATACCGCCTTGACCGCCGCCATTGCCCTGTCCGGGCATGCCCGGCATCATGCCTCCGCCAGGCATACCGCCTTGACCGCCGCCATTGCCCTGTCCGGGCATACCCGGCATCATGCCTCCGCCAGGCATACCGCCTTGACCGCCGCCATTGCCCTGTCCGGGCATACCCGGCATCATGCCTCCGCCAGGCATACCGCCTTGACCGCCGCCATTGCCCTGTCCGGGCATGCCCGGCATCATGCCTCCGCCAGGCATACCGCCTTGACCGCCGCCATTGCCCTGTCCGGGCATGCCCGGCATCATGCCTCCGCCAGGCATACCGCCTTGACCGCCGCCATTGCCCTGTCCGGGCATACCCGGCATCATGCCTCCGCCAGGCATACCGCCTTGACCGCCGCCATTGCCCTGTCCGGGCATACCCGGCATCATGCCTCCGCCAGGCATACCGCCTTGACCGCCGCCATTGCCCTGTCCGGGCATGCCCGGCATCATGCCTCCGCCAGGCATACCGCCTTGACCGCCGCCATTGCCCTGTCCGGGCATGCCCGGCATCATGCCTCCGCCAGGCATACCGCCTTGACCGCCGCCATTGCCCTGTCCGGGCATACCCGGCATCATGCCTCCGCCAGGCATACCGCCTTGACCGCCGCCATTGCCCTGTCCGGGCATACCCGGCATCATGCCTCCGCCAGGCATACCGCCTTGACCGCCGCCATTGCCCTGTCCGGGCATGCCCGGCATCATGCCTCCGCCAGGCATACCGCCTTGACCGCCGCCATTGCCCTGTCCGGGCATGCCCGGCATCATGCCTCCGCCAGGCATACCGCCTTGACCGCCGCCATTGCCCTGTCCGGGCATACCCGGCATCATGCCTCCGCCAGGCATACCGCCTTGACCGCCGCCATTGCCCTGTCCGGGCATACCCGGCATCATGCCTCCGCCAGGCATACCGCCTTGACCGCCGCCATTGCCCTGTCCGGGCATGCCCGGCATCATGCCTCCGCCAGGCATACCGCCTTGACCGCCGCCATTGCCCTGTCCGGGCATGCCCGGCATCATGCCTCCGCCAGGCATACCGCCTTGACCGCCGCCATTGCCCTGTCCGGGCATACCCGGCATCATGCCTCCGCCAGGCATACCGCCTTGACCGCCGCCATTGCCCTGTCCGGGCATACCCGGCATCATGCCTCCGCCAGGCATACCGCCTTGACCGCCGCCATTGCCCTGTCCGGGCATGCCCGGCATCATGCCTCCGCCAGGCATACCGCCTTGACCGCCGCCATTGCCCTGTCCGGGCATGCCCGGCATCATGCCTCCGCCAGGCATACCGCCTTGACCGCCGCCATTGCCCTGTCCGGGCATACCCGGCATCATGCCTCCGCCAGGCATACCGCCTTGACCGCCGCCATTGCCCTGTCCGGGCATACCCGGCATCATGCCTCCGCCAGGCATACCGCCTTGACCGCCGCCATTGCCCTGTCCGGGCATGCCCGGCATCATGCCTCCGCCAGGCATACCGCCTTGACCGCCGCCATTGCCCTGTCCGGGCATGCCCGGCATCATGCCTCCGCCAGGCATACCGCCTTGACCGCCGCCATTGCCCTGTCCGGGCATACCCGGCATCATGCCTCCGCCAGGCATACCGCCTTGACCGCCGCCATTGCCCTGTCCGGGCATACCCGGCATCATGCCTCCGCCAGGCATACCGCCTTGACCGCCGCCATTGCCCTGTCCGGGCATGCCCGGCATCATGCCTCCGCCAGGCATACCGCCTTGTTCCTGACCGTTACCTCCATTATCGCCATTCCCTCCATTCTGTCCTTGAGGAATTCCGCCTTGTCCGGCTCCTTGAAGGGAAATTGGAAAGCATACAACAGAGAGTTCTTCTTCCTCTGAAGTAGTGATCGTTCCTTCCAAACCGCCTTCAAAACCAGCTTCATCCTTTGGAATACAGACATAGCCTACCCGCTGTCTTGGATACGAGTAAGGATAATAATAATACATGTGACTTTCGCCTCCTTAACATACACCCTCATCGTATGCTTACCCTCTTTTTTGGGAACCTACTTTTTTAAGTTAACGAATCCCCAGTCATTATACTCATGAAATTATTATAAAAAGTGGGGTAGTGAAACTGAAAAGCAATATTATGAAGCTTTGTTGTTTCCTCAGACTGAATGTGTGGGCGGATATCTGTAATACTCTGACCTCTTAGGACGCCTTTAGCGGTGATGTCAATAAATACAGGAAACTCCCGAAAAACAAACATTTCTTCATGCAGAGGAGCCATCATGGTAATGGCATCATGAACAGGGCTTCCTTTAATAGCAGGGTTTCTTTTTTTATAGAAATTATAATAGTAATCTAGTAAAAGTTTAACGATTTTTGCCTTACCTTTTGAACCAATGTATGCAGCCATTTCAGGAGTAACAATCGCATGGTCAGTTACATTAAGTGGAATGATTTTTACGTTTTCCGCATATGTAAGAACGATTTTTACAGCCACTGGATCTGCGTGAAAATTTGCTTCCGAGACGGCCGTGACGTTCCCGGGAACCCAGAATGCACCCCCCATAATATAATATTCTTTCACATTCTCCATAAGGGATCGATAAAGGATAAACATGGAGGCTAGAGAGGTGAGACGGCCAATATTTACGATTGTTAGTTCATTCGCATACTTATTGATAATGGAAATGATGGTATAAAAGTTTTCGACATTACCGCTATACTCTTCGGGTATAATCGGTCCTAAACCGTATTCACCGTGGATTTCCGGGTAAAACTTCGGAGTTTCTCCTGTTTTAGGAACTTCTGCTCCACCTATAATGGGGATGTTTGGATGGACATTAAAAAGGTCAAATAAATAATGGACACTGGCCAAAGCTTTTTCTCTCGGGACATTTCCGTAATCCGCTACAATACCGACTATATCTATCTCATCGTTTAAATAAGCGTAAATAAGAGCGATCGTATCATCAATTCCCATATCTCCAAATATGAGGACTTTTTTACCCATTCTTCTTCCTCCTCACTTTTCCATATTTATACATATATATTCCGCTTAATATCTCCTTATCAATCCATTTATTTGTTATGACTCCTCGGTTTTTTCTAAACTGTAAAAAGGAGGTTGAGTTTCTATGAATCAATTATTTCTAGACCGGATCGGTTTTTCTAATAAAGGAAAAATAACTTTTAAAGATTTAGAAACCATTCTAAAAAAAGCAGCAAAGACCATCCCTTTTGAAAATCTGCGGATTATAAAAAAACAGACTAAACCGATTACAAAAAATAATTTAATAAATAAGTTATTGATCGAGAAAGAAGGCGGTGTCTGTTATGAAATCAATCCACTGTTGTATTACTTCCTTAAAGAGAACCAGTTTAATGTCTATATGGTCAAAGCAGCTGTAGAAGGATCTGAGACAGGGAAAACTCATGTCGCGCTTCTTCTTAATAGTGAAGCACGTGTTTATTTACTAGATGCCGGTTTTGGCGGCAATCTTCCACTCATTCCTGTACCTTTAACCGGAGAGAAGGTGGCAACAGAAAGTGGAGAATTCCAGATTAAATCAGTGAAAAGCGACGGCCTGTTATCTCTAAGAGTAAAGCTGAAGTCTAAAGATGAGCAATGGAGGACAGGGTATACTTTTTATCCGGAAGATATCATTACTGACGTTTCTGAACTAAATGAGATGCAGCACATTATTACAGAGCATGAGGCATCACCATTTAATAAACATCCATTAATGACCCGGTTTACTGATAACGGAACGTTAACCTTAACAAATACATCCTTTACCATCTGGGCCGATGAAGAGGTCCAAAAAAAAGAGATTAATACTAAAAATTTTCATCAGCTTGCCAATAAATATTTTCAGACACAAAGAGAAGTTTGACAATAATCACCAGCGGTAATTAGAGAAGTAGTTTGTTAAAAATGGAGGGTACGCTTGTGAATAATATATTAAATGGAACACTGGGGTTCGGAACGGCCCCTTTAGGCAATATGTATCGCGATATTCCGGAAGAGGAAGCTCTGGCAACAGTGGATGCGGCATGGGAGCACGGCATACGTTATTTTGATACTGCTCCTTTTTATGGTGCCGGTCTGGCTGAGCTGCGTCTTGGAAAAGCGCTGGATAAATATAATCGTGAGGATTATGTATTAAGTACAAAGGTCGGACGTTATATGCTTGATGAAAAAGAGAAGCCGTCCAGCGGAGAACTTTTTGAGCATGGACGAGATAATAAAGTGGTTACAGACTATAGTGCAGATGCCACACTCCGCTCCATTGAGCAAAGTCTCGAACGTCTGAATACGGATCGTCTGGATTTCGTTTATGTTCATGATGTGTCTCCAGACTTTCACGGAGATGAATGGCTGTCCCATTTTGAGACAGCAAGAACAGGAGCTTTTCGAGAACTGACCCGTTTACGAGAGGAAGGGGTTATTAAATCCTGGGGGCTCGGGGTTAACCGTTGTGAGCCGATTGAGCTTACGATGGAGCTTGAAGAAGCAAATCCGGATCTCTGTCTGCTGGCCGGCCGCTATACACTGCTGAGTCATGAGCAGGCCTTGCAGCGTCTCTTGCCCCGTGCTGTTAAGCAAAATGTGAAGATTGTAGCCGGAGGACCGTATAATTCAGGGGTGCTTGTGGGCGGAAGTCATTATGAATATGCAGAAGCGTCTCCGGAGATTGTTGAACGAGTAAAAAGAATTCAGCACATAGCCGACAGTTATGGAATAAGCGTGAAAGCAGCTGCGCTGCAATTTACGCTTGCACACCCAGCTGTTGCTGCTGCTATTCCAGGAGGAAGCCGTCCTGAGCGCATTAAGGAGGATCAGGATGCGCTGAAGGAAGACATTCCTGCTTCCTTCTGGCAGGAAATGCGCGAACAGAAAATCATCGCCCTTGAGGCTCCGACTCCAGTTCAAAAATAAAATGACAAAAAGCGGGTTTCTCTTTCGAGGAGAACCCGCTTTTTAATGATTGACAGGTAGACATATCTGTAAGATACTGTTGTTAAATAAATTTTACCGAGTAAATGGAGTGAACTGATGAAAGATATCAAACTATTGACTACTCATGAGCAGCTGAAAGCCCTCAGTGATACTTTCCGTTGTGAATTGCTTTTGCGCCTCATGGAAAAACCCCGCACCGGACAGCAGCTATCGGAAATATTTAATCTTTCGAGAGCTCGAATTCACTACCATTTAAAAGAACTTGAAAAAAATGATCTCGTCGAAATCGTTCATAAAGAAGAGAAGAATGGAATTGTACAGAAATTTTACCGTGCAACTGCAGGCGGATTTATTCCTGATCGCTCTCTGCTTCCTAATACAGATATGACAGAAACTGTCCGTCAGATGATGGTAAGCATGCTCGATCAGGCAAAACGAAGAATTCTTTCAGCACCGGAGGAATCGCTGAGAAATGAAGCTAATTCTCAAGATCCAGCAGAGTGGAAATATAGATCGAGTGCGTATGAAATTCATGCAAAAGAAGAAGATTTTATGAAGTGGCAGAAAAAGTTTGAATCCTTAATGGAGGAACTTTCGGAAATTCAGCGTTCAGAGGCGTCACCTGATGCCAAGCTTTATTATTTTCATATTCTTGGATTACAGATTGAAGAAGGTGGGTTTGAGAAAAGAAATAAAGAGTCGTAAAAAAGGGGCTCTTTTTTTTGACAGACAGTTAAAAATATTTAACCGTGTAAAAATTTTAAAGGGGTGCGATCGATGAGGCATTTACAAGCTGTTGAAGCAGAAAAGACAAGGTCTTTGTGGGAATCCAAATCGTTTATCTTATTAGCTGGAGCAACAGTCATTTCAAGCTTAAGTATGTCGATGTTTATGTTTATTCAGGCATGGTACATCGTTGAAGGTCTCGGCAGGGAAGCTGCTCTTGGTATTGTCCTCAGTTGTTTAACAGGTGCCCAGATCTTTTCACTTATTGTTGGTGGAGTTCTCTCTGACCGAAGCAGCCAGACGAGAATCATGAGTCTTTCAGAATTTTTTAGAGCTGCATTTGCTCTTGGTCTTGCTTCGCTTTTTATTTCTTTAGAAAATGTACCCATTTGGGTATTGGCAATTAATGCGCTTTTCTTTGGTGTCCTGGGAGGGCTTTTCGAACCGGCAAGAGATTCTCTTCTGCCTAAAATTATTCATAAAGATGACCTGACGAGGGCTAATTCGATTATTCAGGGAATGATCCAGACTGCCCTCTTCTCGGGTCCGCTTCTTGCCGGTGTGCTTCTTAGTGTCACCAGCTATAGTATTCTTTTCTTAACAATCAGCCTCCTTTTGGCGATCGCGGGGACCGGTGTTCTTTTTATTAAACAAACGTCTAAAGGGAAGAAAGAGACCATCTCCTTTAAGATTCAGCTCAAAGAAGGATTTTATTATACATGGAAGAAGCCTCTGCTTCGGGGGGTATTAATTGTGACGATTATCGTCAACTTCTTCATATCAGGACCGCTTATGATGGGGCTTCCTATTTTTGTAGAAGGTGTTCTAAAAGGGGGTTCGATCGATTTCAGCTTTGTACAAGGTGGCTTCACTCTTGGAATGATCATTGGGTCCATTGTAATGGGCTGGCTTAACTTAAGAAGGAAGAGAGGAGCATATGCTTTATACTTAATCGCGTTAATGGGAGTAGGGATGCTGGTATTCAGCCAAAGCACATCTGTCAGCATGGCTGTTGGGATTATTCTGTTCATCGGTATGCTTAATCCGGCGGTAAACATCCCGTTAATCAGTATGATTCAGGCCCATGCACATTCAGAAAAAGTGGGTCGTGTTATGAGTCTCATCCGAATGGGTTCTTTAGGACTGATTCCCCTTTCGTATGCTGCTGTTTCATTTATCTTAAGCTTCGGGATTGAAATTTCTACCATTATGGTTTGGAGTGCGTTTCCTCTTATCCTGACAACAGTCTTGCTGTTCTTTATGTTTCCTATACTTCGTGAAGCTGATTAATAGGAGGTTATCATTTGTGTGTATGTAACATTTACATTTTAAAAATCCATGTAGTAATGGTGTGTTTTTCATTTAGTACTATCATCGTATAACGACAGAGTTGATTGGAAAAACTTAATACGATAACCTTTTTAAAAGTAAGCTATAATAAATATTTGTTACATAAAAAATAATTGAGGTGTCTTTTAAGTGCAGACAAACCAGGACTTGCAGATCATTAGTGGAAAGTTGCGGGAAAATAAATATCAATTTGCAGACTCTATGGAACAAAGTGAGCATGGGAGTTTTCAAGATTGGGAGTTTCGAGCGGGGCTGGTTCAGTTTTTTGCGGATGCTTTAGAAAATGGAATAGAATCAACGAAAGAAGAAGTAAACTCCTGGGGCGAGAACATCGGCCAGCTTGCTGTGGACCACGGAAATCAGCTGGATGACTTGCTAAAAGCAACGATGAAATTTCGTCACTACTTGTGGGATATACTTGAAGAAATAGTTACGGAAGAGGACTTCTCAAAACAGACTATCTTTCAAGCAGCCCGGGTTGTTAATCCACTTTTAGACTACTCAATTTGTGCGTTTAGTACATCCTTTGTACGTTCATTTAAAGCTTCATTAGAAAAAGCACAGCAGGAATTCATGGTTTTATCGGCTCCTGTTGTCCCGCTTTTAAATGGCGTGGCCGTACTGCCGATCGTGGGCAGCATTGATGAGAAACGTGCCTTTTATATGATGGATACAGCATTAAACGAAGCCATAAAGCAGAATCTTTCATACTTACTCATAGATCTTTCGAGTGTATCGATGATTGATACACATGTAGCCAACAGCATTGCAAAAATTATTTCTTCTCTGGGATTAGTCGGAGTGACGGCCATCCTTTCAGGGATACGGCCAGAGGTTGCACAGACAATGGTAAGTCTCGGCATTGATTTTACCGCTCTTAAAACTTATAATTCTTTGCAGCAAGCTCTCTCTATTCATGTGTTTAATGGTTAGGGGGCAGAGTGACACTGTCCCCTTGAATTCCTGCACGTTAATGGACAGGTGCACAAAGATAAGCGTTAAGTTCCGATCATGAGACGAGGTAAATCGCTTTTAGTCTCTGTATATTAAAAAATCCTGCCTCAGAGGCAGGATTTTTCTTGTAAGCATTAATCTTTTTCTTCTTCGGCATTTTTTTTCTGTTGAGCTGCTTCTTTCTTTTCTTCGGCTGCTTCTTTTTTCTCTTCCTCGGCTTCTTTTTTCTCCTCTTCAGATTCCTTAATCTGTTTGTAACGCTGACGTTGACGGTATCCGTAAGTAGAAGAAAGAACTACACTTTCATCTTCAAGCGCAGAGCCGAGGGCCCCGATAATAATCGCTATACTTGTGACGGTCCAGGCAATATAGAAATAATTAATAAAACCGGTAGCTCCCGACAATTGGGATTCAAGCATACCAAATGGAATGATAACAATGACGGCAACCGAGAATAACAGGAATAACAGGACGTAATACATACTTACAGTTATAAAAAGGGTAAGAACGGTAGCCATATTATATAACCTGCTTAAATAACCAGACCCGTCATCCGGCTTTTTCTCCCAGAGACGGTGCGCCAGAATAATCCATCCCACCATCGCCAGTATGGAGACGATTGAAAGCATAGCCATGCGCCAAATCCCATAGTTATTACTGAGCTGCCACAGCGTTGGAAACACAAGGGCGTAAGAACCGGTGGTAAAAGCGATGATGACTACTTTCATAAAAGCAGGGAACATTTCCCATGGACGGTTCGCCCGCACCATTCCTGATAAGACCCTGAGTGCCCCGATAAATCGTGACTTCACGGTAAATCTGACATCAATATTTGATTCATCGTCATCCGGGGTTTCTCGCTGAAGAGGAGCAAACCGCTCAAAAGCCCGCTTCCCAACTAGTCTCTTAGAGCTTTTATTTTTTAACTCTTTATGCTGATCATCATCTTTATCTTGGAGCCTTTGTTCAGCTTTTTCCCGATCTGCCTCTGAACTTCCATAGTACATTTCATTGGTCAACTGCAGGATAGATTCACGAATTCTCTTTAACATACGTGCAGAACCAATTCCGGGGAGACTGATTAAAGCTACATGCTCTTCTTTATATGCCTCGGCTACAATTGGTTTCTTACCCTTAAATAACGGTAAATCAGTAAGACAGATTGCAAATTCCCAATCTTCCTCTAATTTTTTTTCTATAGTTTTTCCGAGTACTTCCAGTGACTTATCAGTGGACCCTGTCAAAGCATCTTCTACATACTCTATCTGCCATTGACAATCCTCATGCACGTAATAACTGAGCAAATCAGGCAGTTCTTTTTTTAAAGTTTTTGCTATATCATTTGGATAGCCTGGAGCAGTAATCAGTCCTAAGGTCCTTGTTGATTTGCTCATTTTGTTTCTCACCTCTATTTCCCCTGTTCATTTTATCTAATACTATATAACCATAATTAACTGCCATTAAACCTAATAAAGGATTAATACTTTAACAGTTGAATTAAGAATTGGTATTTATATACATAAAAAGGGATTATAATTATATTAAAATAATAAAAATAAAAAATTCTAGTTATTTGCTCAACTATGTTTTACAGGTCGTTTCAAGGGAATACACTCTTCAAATGCAAAAAGGAGTGTGAAGATTCATGGCAGATAAAAGTGGAATCAGTGATCAAGTAAAAGGTAATGCTAACAAAGCAAAAGGTGAAGCTAAGGATCAGATCGGTAAGGCAAAAAATGACCCAAATATGCAGACAGACGGAAAGAAAGATAAAGTAAAAGGCGCTACTCAGGATGAAGTAGGTAAATCCAAAGGTAATAACAGACCTTAAACAGAAAAATACACTTCTCGATTTATCGAGAGGTGTATTTTGTTTTGTGATCATATGGTATAACTTGATACACTTTGAAATAATGGAGTAAAACTTTGTTGGAGGAGAAAGCCCTGTAAGTTAACCGGAAGGGGAAGAATAAATGAATAATATAGTGTTTATTCATAGTGCAGGACCTCAGGAAAATAGTCAAGGCAGCTCACCATTTATTTTGAATTTAAAAAAATCCCTCACAACAGAGTATCAACTAAGAACCCCTAAAATGCCTGACCCTGAGAATCCCAGATATATAGCTTGGGAAAACAGACTTAAAGAGGAATTCTCTAAACTTGATGGTGAAGTTATTTTGATTGGTCACTCCCTTGGGGGCAGTGTTCTCTTAAAGTATCTATCAGAGGAAAGGTGCCCTTTCAATATTTCCGGCTTGTTTGTATTGGGATCCCCATACTGGGGGTTGGAGGAGGACTGGCAGTTTCCTGAGTTTTCACTTTCTGATGATTTTGCTTCCCGTCTTCCTGACATTAAACAAATCTTCTTATATCATAGTGTAGATGACGAAGTAGTCTCTATTGCCCATTATGAGCATTATATAAGGCGCCTTCCCGAGGCGGATGCCAGAAAGCTTCAACGTTATGGACATTTATTCAAAGAGGTACCTCCTGAGTTTCTTAAGGATATCTATTCATTATAAAAGGGCCGGAGTTTTATATTTCTCCCAGCCCTTTTTGCTTTTTACGCTGAAAAAACGCCAGCGACCAAATGACATTCAGCCAAACCAGCCCCGCAAGCAAACCGGCTGCTGTGTCTGTCGGATAATGAACCCCAAGGTAAACCCTCGACCATAAAACCATCCCAATGATTGATAATGTCACTACGGCTGCTGCTGTTTTAAGAATAAGACTTCTGCTTAAGTAAAAGACAACCAGTAAGAGCATTCCATATGTAAAAGTCGCATACATGGAATGCCCGCTCGGAAAAGCCTGCAGGCCGGATGAGGTCAAAGCCTCAACAGCTGGACGATCCCTGTCAATAATAGCTTTCAGCACATGGTTAACTTCTTTTACTCCAAAAAAGCCGAGGAAAATCCAAAAAACCATACGAAATCTTCCCAGCGTGAGCAGAAGAAGCAAAATCGCTGCTCCGATTCCAAAACAAATAAAATAATCTCCGAAATGAGTGAAAAAGCGGGCTTCTTCAATAACTGTCCCCTCATGAGAAGTAGTAAACCATTCGACGGCCCGATCATCCCACTTTACTATGTAAGATGTATCTGTGCGAACAGCCCAAGTTAATAAGATGAAAAGCAGCAGAGAACTGCCTGCTGTTATAAGTGATCTCTTCATGATCAATCCCCCACTCTTAAGATATGAAGCTGACGAATCTTTAAACATATCATGGTGCAAATTCCTTAAAATTGAAACGAATAATTCCTTCTAACGTAAAAGAAGGGAAGGATTTTTATTCTTTCTTCCGTATTATCATTTTAATGAAGAGAGGGAGGATGCCGTTTATGATATGGATTCAGGCTTTTATTTTTATAATATTGCCGATGATTTTACTTTTGCATTTATTAAAAAATGTTTATCCCGGCAGAAAGCTGCTGATTGCCGATTGGCTAGGAACCGGGATGTTCATCGCGTTCCTGTTTTTCATTGGGCCGTGGCATATTTTTATTTACTATTTAAGGTATGTCTGGGTTGTCTTATTTATTGTCACCACTTTTTTTGTCATTAAAAAAGTTTCCAGACTTCCTGTGAAGGGACCGAAGAATAAAAGTTATAAGTTTTCCATGGGAATTGCCATCTTCCTTACGATTTACTTTGGGTTTGTAGCTGTTACTGGGATTACTGGTTACTTTTTTACAGACAAAGAAAAGGCGATTAAGCTGGAGTTTCCTATGAAGGATGGTGTGTTTTCTACGGGCCATGGGGGAGCAGATCCATCGATTAATTATCATAATGAATACCCGCCTCAGCAATATGCCTATGATATTCTGCAAATTAACGGATTTGGGATGAGGGCAGCAGGCCTTACTCCTGATGACCTGGAAAAATATAAAATTTACGGAACCCCTCTGTACAGTCCGTGCAGTGGCGAGGTGCTTGCAGCAGTTGACCAATATGATGACATACCTCCGTCTCTATCTTCAGATAGTAAACCCGAGGATCCTGCCGGCAATCACATAATTTTGGCCTGTAAGGGAGCAGAAGTCCATATTGCTCACATGAAGCCTGGAACAGTGGAAGTAGAAAAGGGAGATGAAATGAATACAGGTGATATCCTCGGAGAAGTTGGAAACACGGGGAATACAACGGAACCCCACCTTCACATACATGCGGAAAAAGATGGGGTTGGTGTGCCGATTACTTTTAATGATCGATTTTTGAAACGAAATAGTTTAGTGTTCAACTAGTAAAAAGAGGAGGAAAACAGTGGTTCAGCTAATCGAAAATATATATGAGCTTTCAATCGTTATGCTGCTTATCAGTTCTTTTATGTTTTTTTTATATTTAAAGAAGCGAAAACGGGAAAGAAAACTCACTACTTTTGAGTGGGGAATGATGCTTATAATCCAAATCACTTTTTTTCTATGGGCAGGCAGTTAGCTTCTTCTCATATTGGATAAAAGTTAAAAAAGAGATAGAGGATTTATAGGAAAGTATGAAGAAAATAAATAGAGAAGTTTTAAATAAAAGGAGGTATTTTTATGATTAATCAGCTTGGCCAGGTTATGGTGTATGTGAACGATCAGGATAAGGCCGTGCGTTTCTGGACAGAGAAGGCCGGTTTTCAGGTGCTTGAAGATCAGGAAGAGGGAGGCATGAGATGGATCGAAATAGCTCCAGCAAATCAGACGGGTTCCACGATTGTGCTTCATGATAAGGAAATTATTTCCCGCATGTCTCCTGAATTAAACCTCGGGACTCCATCGCTTATGTTTTTTACGGAGGATTTGGATCAACTGTACAATGACTTTAAAAATAAAAATGTTACTGTAGGGGAAATCGTTGAAATGACATCTACACGTGTATTTAACTTTTCCGATGAAGAAGAGAATTATTTTGCGGTTATGGAAAAATAACGTATCCAAAAACCCCTTGAGATACGTAATCTTAAGGGGTTCTTATCATACATATTGTAAAATACGACCCAGCTCTTTATGTTCCTGATAGTTTTTTATAATCTTGCTTTTCTCAATCATCAATTTTTCTTCAGATCCTTGAAAAATCGGCTTTCGATCGGCAAACAAGAGAAATTCATTACTTAATTTTTTTAGTTCATACCAGTCATGGCTGATATATAGCAGCGTTTTTCCTTCCTGGTGAAGCTGCTTCAGCCAGTCAATGATGTCTTCTTTAGCCGCCAAGTCCACACCGGCTGTCGGCTCATCCAGCATACAGACGGAAGGGTTTCTCAGCAGACCGACGCAAAGATTCACCTTTCGTCTCCAGCCTCCAGAAAGACGCTCCACACGTTCACCGAACACCTCATGAAGTCGAAGCGTTTCAATCATTTTTGCTAAAAAATTTTCATCTGTTTTTTGTTTCTCAAGGCTGCTCCAAAAAGAGATTTGTTCTTTTACTGTCAGTTCTTCATATAAAGCAATGTCCTGAGGAACATAGCCTATGGCCTTACGTACACGGCTTATCGATTTCTTGTAAGGCGTGCCGGAAAAGGTAATCTCACCGTTGGACGGTCTTTCAATGGAAGCAGCTAATTTTAGAAAAGTGGATTTGCCGGCACCGTTAGGACCGATGATGCCGACAGAGCTTCCTTCACGAATGGTTAATGAAAAGGGATCGAGCACCTGCTTGCGTTTGTATTTCTTCGATACTTCCTTAAATTCAATCATGAATCGGCCTCCTTTCTAAGGTTTTTGTGTCAGCCAGTAATGAGGCCACAGCTCACTCCATCCGATATCCGCTGCCGTTAAAGTAAAAGAACCTATCGCAAGAAAGACGAGTCCCATAAGACTCCAACGTTTTTTTCCCATTCCCATAAATAAACTCCATGTCAGTAGTAAGGTCACTGTAAATACAGCCAACGCCCATAGGTTCCACTCTTGTACAAGATCCATTGGTGTCTCGGAAAAATAGAACAGTGCGTTTATCCCAAGAGCAAATGGAAGCAGGCTGATGATCAGGAAGACTATAAAATGGCCGGCAAAATAAGCATGAGCAGACTTCTGGATAAGAAGAATCCGCTTTAAACGGCCCGATTGTACATCTAACTGAATGGTTCTTAAGTAAAAAATGGATAATATCCACGCATAAAGAAAAACTAGCTGGATCACTGTCACCTGCCATTCCTGCAGGCGCAGTATTTCTATTTCAGGTTCCAGGGGTGAGCGTTCTTCAAAGCTCATTTGAAACAAAGGATTGGGTTCCCAGAAAGAATCCGAATATTGAAATGCTTCATCATAAGTGGTCTGTCCTGCAAGTTCCACTGCATTTCCAGCTTTTGAATTAAGCGCAAGCCTCATCAGCTCAGCTCCTAATGCTTCTTTTGCAAACACATCGAGCAGTGAATCTTCTGATCTGAGCCATGTGATCGTATCTTTTATTTCACCCGACTGTATGGTTTCTTGAAACCCTTCTTCTATAACAAATGCTGCTTCCATATCCCCTCGCTGCACTTCTTCATTTGCTGCTTCTCTTGATAATGGCATAAGACGAACACGGGAGGAGTCTGCCATTCTTTCCAGCACCAATTCAGAAAAAACGCTGTTGTCTTCATTAACAATTCCGATAGGTACAGCTGTCTGCTCGGCTGTATTTTTGAAGTAAGGATAGAAGACTGTCATGCAAATCAGTGGAAAAAGGAGGAGCAGCAGAGGAGCGACCGGACGCTTTTTCCATCGATTAAGATGTAAAGAAAGATAAGTAAGCATCGCGCTTCTCCTTTCCTAAGCCTGCGATGAGCCCTAGTATATTCAGGCCAATTCCCCATACGGCCAGATTGAGCAGCGAGTCAGTCTCCTGTTCGAGAAGAAACGCCTGAAATATATCATAACTGAACCTAAAGGGATTCCAAGCCGTCTGCAGCCATTCAGGAAGGTAAATGCCTGGAAGGAAGACACCTGCGCTAAGTGCTCCAATGATTGCAGCGATAATAAAGATAAGAAAGCGAAAGCTCAGTGGAATGTTCAAACTATAAAGCAGACCGGCAAGCGATGATATCAATAAAGCAATCAAACCAAGACCTATGTGCAATAAACTGCTGTATGGGATATCAGTTACTGCAACGTGGATAAACAAAACAAACAGCTCCAGTATAGTAAATAGAAGCAGCCACCATTTTAACTGTTTAACCAGCACATGATGGGCAAAAGTTAAATGAGCCATCCTCCACCTCATCTGAATGGAGGAAGTCATCGTCTTTCCGTCCAATACTTGATAAAACGCCATAAACAAAATAGCCAATACATGCGTAACTGCAATTACAGCGTGATTTTCCCAGCCGATACTCGCTCCGCTTATAACCAACTCCTCAACAAACGCGTCATTACGATCAAGAGCAAAGAGAGTATATGTCACGATAGCTTCTTGAAGCCGGATCGATCGTTCATCTGCAGGAAGGTTGCGAATATGTAAATCATATACCGTGTTTACGGCACTTTGTGATGCGGAAATATATTGAGCCCCGCTGCTTAAAAGAATATTCAGCAGTGAACCATGCAGCGGCTGATCCTTGCTCGTAATGACTTTTATCGGATCATTTTCTCCATTCATTAAGCTCTCTGTAAAGCCTTCCGGAATGATCATGATACCAGCGGCTTCTCCGTTTTCAAAGGCTTTAAATGCTTCTTCCTCATTCAAGGGCTCAAGCTTCATAGCCTGTTCCATCCGTTTCTCTTCAGAAATTTGGTGAATTAGCGCTTCCGTCTGGAAGGTTTGATCCTTATCGATAACTACAGCCTCCACGGGTTCCTGCTGCTCTGTAAAGAAGCTCTGAAGACTTAGAAAGGTAATAAAAAGCAGAGCGAGTGGTATAACTACAGATAAAAAAAGAGGGGCTGGCCGTCGAACGGTTGCCCTCATTTCATGTCTAAATAACGAGAACCCATTCATAGGGGCTGCCCTCCTCTAACTAATTTAATTAAAATCCGCCCATTCCGCCGAAGTTACCCATGATGGACATCATATGTTTTTCGAAATTCGCCTGGATTTCCATAGAAATTTTTTCCCACTCTTCATCTGTCATTTCCATGGCCTGTATCGTTTCGTCTTCACTTAAAGAAGGGAAGGATAAATCGTCCGTAAAAGTAATGTCCTGATCATAATTAAATTCAAAGTTCATACCGGCTGTTCCCACTTCAGGATTTTCTGCACTGCTTTCAATTCCAATTTCTGTGACTTGGTTCACCTTGTTGTCTTCTTCTTCCGTCATTGTTGTATTTAAGAAGCCGGAGACATCTGGAAATAACATCATACCCTCTTCATTATTCTCATTTGGTTCCTCGATGTTCAATGTAAAGGCAGTCTCTGAACCATTATCTACGTAGTCGGTATTTAAGACCAGTTCACCATTAAACGAATCACCTTCCATATCTCCTGCGAACCCGATGGTATAATTAACATGAAGTCCGTTATCGTTTGGCTTTCCTTCCTCTACATAGTTGATAGTAAAGCTGTCCTTTTTGCTTTCAGGCTGAATATTTACATCTACTGTATTCTTATAAGTGTCTTCATCTTCTTTTAAGTAACTGCTGGTAATCTCGATCATAACTTTTTCTTCACCTTCAGGCTGCAAGTTCATCGTCCATATTTGATGAGCAACTAAATCATCTTTCAGGTATGCTTCAATTGTTATGCCCTCAGGAAGTTTCAAATTTTCCACATCATTGATTGTTTTGTCGATTTCATCTTCAATTTTTATCATCGCACTTTCATTATCCTGCTGCATCAATGTCTGGGTTTCAAGCAAGCCTAATATGGCTTCATCTTCTTTCATTTTTTCTAGGAGAGTGACCAGCATTTGCTGAGCTTCTTCCTCACTGATTTCAATTGTTACTTTGTCATAGTTCTCTCCATCAAATTCTGCATTTTCCGTTAAAGAAAATTGATCTTCATTTAGTTCTTTTCCTAGTGTAACCATATAGTCTTCCAAAAGTTCTTTACTTTCCTCGTAAGTAAGCTGAGACTGCATAAGTTCTGCTATGTTAGGGAGTTCGGTTACTCCATTAACAGGCTGCCCTGATTGCTCCAAAAATTCACCATAGTCATCATTAGCCATAGCGAAATATTTATCATAAACAAAGGGGGCATGTAGAGCTGCTTGATCTTCATTTTGATAAAGTTCTACATTTCCAACGCTTGTGCCCTGCACCTTTAAGTCCAGGGCAGCTGCCATTTCTTTAGTTTCTGGATTGAGTTTTCTATTAACTTCAAGTTCAGAAGAAGACAAGATTCCTTGAGCCATGGCTAACTCCGGAACCATCTGCATGCTATCACCGCTGACCCGCATATCCATTGTCAGTGTTCCAGTTGATTCATTAGCTTCTTTGGCCAGCCGATCGCTTAAAGCTAAATAATCGCCCGCATACTGATCCATTCGCTCAAATTGCTCATCCATTGTGTTCTTCTGGGCTTTCATATACATCGTCATTGGATCACCCGTCCGCAGCACGGCATATGCAGTTACACTGATTACTAATATAACTAGTACTGTTAAAGCCATGATCAGCTTTTTGTTTAACCCTTTTTTTGTTTGTTCTGCGCTCATCCTTCTCTCCCTTTCGTCATTTACTCTTTTATAATTCCTCTAATATTACGAAAATGTTTCAAAATGGTTTCAAATATTGATAGAAAATGTAAAAATAGAGACTAATATACTTATATGGATAACTTGGGTAAGTCTTTTATAAATACTTTCTTCACCTCCGTATAAATGAATGATAGGCTCGTGCTGCACACCATCTTATGTATATGATTCATTACAGGAAAAATAGTGATGATTTTCATTATTTTACCTGTAACTTATTTATATTATAATACGTTTAGGTAATTTAACCTAATCTAAATCTGTTTTAAGTGAAAGTCTAGGGGACTATGCAGTTCTTTAGTATGAAAAAAGAGGATTATCAAACAGAAAATATCGATAAGTCATATGTGAATATGAGGAAAGTTATAGAAAGGAGGAAAAAATTGTTTCAGATTTATTTGGTTCTTTTATTACTGGGAGCTGTTATTGGAAGTTTTGCCTGGTGCCGCAAAAGAGGGGGAGAAGATCTCCAACACTCATGGCTTGTTACTTATCTATCGGATTGAATCTTTTATTAATGGTTATTTTATACATAACGCCTAATATCGAAGAACGTAATGTATTTGAAGCCCTTTACTTTATCCTCATGATAGGGATTCCGGCTGGATTTATTATAAGTGTCATTGCTCTGTACAAAAAGAGTGAAAATTAATACTTCCCGTTATCTCGTTTTTCTTATCACTAATTTTAATGGGAACCTTTATAATTTATTGTCTTACTAGTTTAGTCTTCTCACGATCTAAATCCACCTAAGGAGAAGTTGAAATGAAGAGAATCATTATTTTGATACGGATGGGGCTTTGCTTCACTTGAAGGTACATTTGAAAAAAAGTAATAAGTTATGAGGAGGGGTATTATCCAGTTAATAGTAGGCATATTGGCGATCATATCTTCAGCGCTGTTTTTAGTTTACTGGGGAAAGTCCGGCTATGATTATGAAGGGAGAAATAAGGGAGAGGAGGAAGAATAAATGCACTTTATCGTTAACCTCATTGAGTACTGCCTTTCAAGAAAAAAGACGCTCGTTTATGTAACCTTCAGCATGAAGGAATATTACAAAATTGCCGCTAAGTTAAAAGCAGGTTCCATTAAGTACCGAACGGCCACTACAGCTAATATGTCTTCCTCTCCAGGAGGGCCGTACAGTGATTATGGATCTGAATATAAGGTTTATGTCCAAAAAGAAGATAAAGACAAAGCGTTAGAGGCCATTCACCATTAAAGTTTTGTCCAATGCCGTTTATAAAAATAGGAAATTTACGCCACTTCATGATACCTTCCTTTCGATTATAAAATCGAGAGGTTTTTTATTTTATAAAGATAGAAAGGGTGTATGAAGATGAGCAATAAAATCTTTGCATTAGATGCAGGCCATGGAGGAAAGGATCCTGGAGCCACCGGACTAGGACTTAAAGAAAAGGATGTTGTTCTGGAAATTTGCAAGCAGATAAAGGGGTACATGGACAGCCAGTATCCAGGTATAGACTGCCGGCTGACGAGAAGTAAGGATGCTTTTACATCGCTTGGCGACCGCACGAAGAAAGCGAATCAATGGAAGGCCGACTGTTTTGTCTCTGTTCATATTAATAGCGCTGCTTCAAGCACAGCAAATGGGTTTGAATCTTTCATTTATACGACAGACGATGAAAAGTCAAAGTCCCACTCTCTTCAGCAGAAACTCCACTATCCCCTCGCGAAAATATGGACAGAAAAGGGGCGAAAAGACAGAGGAAAGAAAAAAGCGAACTTTGCGGTAATCAGGGAGTTTAAAGGAGCGTCCGTACTATTGGAGCTTGGATTTATTGTGAACCAGAAGGACAATCAACTTTTGCGACGTCAGGATTTTATAAAATCTAATGTTACCACTATAGGTGACGCAGTGGCTTCCTATTTCGGGATGTCGAAAACTAAACCTGAGACTCCTGTTTATCGAGTAAAAGTAGACGAACGGCAGGTAGGAGCTTTTTCAAAAACAGAAAACGTGGCTCGAGCTGTTACGACTGCTGTTAAGTCAGGCAAGAGTCGTATTAATGTGGAGCTCGTTAAATAAGGGTCTTTCTGGAAATTTACGCTGGGAATTTTACGAAGTGATTTGAAAAGAGAAAAGCCGGTTCTGTTAACTGTAGAAAGAGAAAAGAGGCCTGTGAAATAGCTCGCTGTACTCGCTGATTTCATCTTAGCTCTATCTCCCTGCACAAGTCTAGATAAAGAGCTGTTCCGTTTATGATGTATGAAGAAAAAGCGGCTGGGAAATCGCTCGCTTTCCGCGGGGAGCCGGTGAGCTAGCTCGTTACACTCGCGGATCTCACCCTGGCTCTATCTCCCTGCAGGAGTCTCGCCATTTCCCATCCTCTTTAAATTTAATGGGGGAAAACGGAACGCTGTAATCTCAGTAAGCTCTCTCATGGGATCGATCCTATCTTCTTAAATGTTTCTTTACATTAATAAACATAAATTGCAGGGGGAAACGGCGAGACTCCTATGGGAGGATAGAACAGGGGGAGATCCCGGAGGGCTAAAAGCCCGAGGAAGCTCACCGTTCGCCTATGGAAAGCGAGTTGTTTCCCCCGGCCCGGTTCTCTTTATTCAGGCAAACGGAACAGGACCTTATATTTTTGAATATCAGAGGTCCTCAGCAGAGAAGAACAGGGGGAAATCCAGAAGGTTTTTCCTGAGAATGCTCACCGTTTACCCATCGAAAGCGAGTCTTTTCCCGACCCGATATACTCCTCGACAACAATTCAGAACATTTTCAAAAATAAACGTTGTGTTCTTCCCTACCTTTTGAAATAATTGGTATTGAAACTGTAAACAAAAAATACTTACTTTTCCATAAAATAGAAAAATTACATTTTAAGTGTGAGAAATAAGATGAAATTAACGGTTCTATTTAACAATACCAGGCTATTACAAATAATAATAAAGCAGTTACATATATAGCTCATACGTACTCTGAAACAAGAATGCTTTTTTAAATAAAGATAATTGGAGAATACGGGAGGAGGGAGTACACAGGTTTTTCTTGTGTACGGTCGGATGAAAAAAATAGCTTGCTTCTTATTATTGTTCGTTGTCGGGGTTCTTGCAGGCTGCAGCGAAAGCACCAATAACGAACCGGAAGAAGAACTTCAGACGAGCGAAACAGCTGAAGCTCCGACGGATAAAGATAGCAGTACTCATTCAGATGTGAATGTTGAGGCTTTTGAATTTAATCCAGATGATACGATGGCCTGGATGAAAGCAGAACCTGGTCAGTATTCAGGAGAGGCATATGACGAAGAAGCTGTGAAAGCAGAGATTGACCAATGGCCGGAAGAATTAGAAGCTGAAGAATATTTTTCCAGAATGATGGCTTTAACCGCTGAAGATTATCGGGAATACCAGGAAACCCTGGACTCTGTGGAAGTTGAGTTTAAAGAGATCTCTGCATCGCCTGACGAAGAATCTGGCGAAGAAGGAAACTCGCTTCTGCCAAAACTTAATGTTCAAATTCTCCTCGATGCAAGCGGAAGTATGGCTGGACAGATTGACGGTGAAGTAAAAATGGATCTTGCTAAAGAGGCTATTGCTGAATTTGCTGATCATCTTCCAGAGGATACGAGTGTATCTCTAAGGGTTTATGGTCATGCGGGGAGCAGTGAGGAAGATGGCAAAGAGATTTCATGCTCAACTACCGAAGAAGTTTATCCATTGGGTGAATATGATAAAGAAACGTTTAATGAGGCATTGGATCAGTTTACACCAACAGGATATACACCAATTGGACTAGCCATGGAGGAAGCCGCAGATACCTTGAAAGAGGAAACAGGGGAAGACGTAGAAAATATTATTTATGTGGTAAGTGATGGGGATGAAACGTGCGGGGGAGATCCGGCGGCCGTAGCTGAGAAGCTGCATGCCTCAGAGGTTGAACCTTTAATCAATATTATTGGTTTTGATATTGCTGAATCGGAGCGTGAAGCTTTAGAAGCCATTGCAGAAGCGGGAGAAGGCGAGTATTTCCGTGCAGATACAGCACAAGACCTGCAGGAAACGTTTAGAGAAGAACGTAGCGAACTCATTGATCGATGGTATGAATGGGTAAGCGAAAATGTGACTGCAAGCTATGAGCAAGTCAGCGAATATGTCGATTTATCCAACGAGTACTCAAGTGAAGCTGTCCAACTAAGCAATGAAGAAGAGCAGAGGCAGAGAGATTTAACAAGATATATGGAAGAAGTGTTGGAAGATGCTGATACTATTGCTGTAAGAAGTATGATTTCCACCCGGGCTGTCAGTATGAGACAGCATATCCACGAAGAGTTTTTATCTATGCGGCAGGAAGCAAGGGAGAAAGGTCTCGCCATCCGTCAGCAGGTGCGTGAGAGAGGACTGGAAGAGAGGCAGGAGTTAAGAGAGCTCGATTAAAACCTTCTATAAAATACAACAAGCGCCGTTCAAAAAAGAACTGGTGCTTTTTATTTGAATAATAGTGGCTCATGCTCTATCACCATATTCTACCATTCTTCATAGAATACTATATGTCGAGTATAGGAGGTGAATAAGGTTATGAGTTGTCGCTGCAGCAAATGCGCTAAGAAAAAAGACAAACAAAACACTATCGTCCATCCGACTAGAAAGATTGTAAAAAAAGATACGGAAGTAGAAGTCGTGAAGAATATCTATCCTACTGAAGTTATTAACGTTCATAAGAAAGTAATTAAAAAGAAAAATTACTATCCAGTAGTGGAAAAAGACGTTTATGAAATCGTAGTAGAAGAATTCAATTGCGGGAAAGACAAGAACAAATGCTATCGTATCTGGTAGATGATACTGGAAAAGGAGAATGCTCCTTTTCCATCTTAAATACTATACATATTTGGTGAAGGGGCTTTAAAATGAAAGAAAACTTAAAGTTCGCATGGATAGCTGCATGGTTTGCCCTTGTCGGTCAATTACTTTTTTTATTGGTGTGTCTTTGTATACCGGTAACTGGGGTTATGTAATGTGGAGCTTTATAGTCAGCATGTCTGCAGGATTGCCTGGTGTCATTCGTACGAAACGGGCGCAGAAAAAAGCAAAAGCAGGCTTGAAAGCAGAGAGCACCTAAAAGGATTGTTTTTTGTCACAGAAAGGTCAGAACCTATTCACGAAATTGTTAAGTTTCCCGTTCGTGTCTTCATTATAATTTTGGTATAAATAGAGTGAGTCTAAAGACCTGAAAGGAGTTTACTCATGAAATTAAAATACATGTTTTTTCTAATTCTGTTTATTGCTTTTCCATTACAGGCTGGAGCCCATACCCATTTGGAAAACTCTGAACCTGTACAAGGCGAGACTGTAACAGCTGAAAATCCGCTGATAACTCTAAATTTTGATTCAGCTGTTCGGGATCCAAATACCATAATAGTTACCGATAAAAATGGTGAGGAGACAACAATTGAGGATATTAACCATTCTCCAGAAAATGTAATTGAAATTACTCTGCCAGAGAACTTAACAAGCGGAGAAATCGAACTCTTTTACAGTATCGTAGGCGAAGACGGTCATGTCATGGAGGAGGAACTTCCATTCACTTATGAAGGTCTATCAGAAGAGGAAGCGGCTGAATCTGAAGAGAGTGCAGAAGAACGGGCGGCGAAGATGGCAGAAGAATCTCAGCAGGAGGCTGAGCAGGAAACAGAAAAAGCCAATAATAGTGCTTCTGAAGAAGATACCACAGGGAACTCGTGGCTGCTGCCTGCTATCGCTGTCGGATTAGTTGCTTTAGCAGTCATCGCGTTTTTAGCTACTCGTAAAAAGTCATGATGTACGCGTTAACTAACGGGCTGTTGTATGTCTGTTATTCCATTATTTTAGGAGGAAGCTACCTGGCTTTGCTTCCCAAAGACTCCATAGTTAAAACTACCATAACTAGAAAAACGCTGATTGTAACGGCTGCTTTTATCCCGGTACTTGCTGCTTTTCCGATCATAGAGTTAGCAATAGCTATTAATGAATATCAATCAGGCGGGCTGCTTGAAAGTTTTAATTATGTGATCCATCATATTGAAACAGGCCAAGCATGGGCTGCTTTAGTTTTCTTAACACTTCTATTTGCTGCCGCCATGTTTTTAATTAAAAATACAGGAACTGCTTATTTCACAGGTCTGTTTATTCTGCTTGGAATCATATTGACTCAAAGTGTGGTCGGACACTCGGCAATTATGGCAAGCTATCAGGGTGCTTTATCCCATACCCTTCATCTTTTAGCTGTTTGTTTGTGGGCCGGCATCTTACTGGCAGTGAGCTGGTTTTCAAAAAACGAGCAAAACTGGCAGGCCTTTGTGGAATGGTTCACGTTTATGGCAGTTGCCTCTATAGTCTTCATTACATTCACAGGACTTATAATGACCTTTACGCTTACAGAAAGTATCGTTTCTTCATGGATGCTCTCTTATGGGCAGGCCTTACTGTTGAAGCATATCTTATTTATAGCTCTTTTGCTATTTGCGTTTATAAATGGCTTTCTCATTAGAAAGAAAGTCCAGGAGAAACCCTCTTTTTCACCTAGAATCTGGTGGAGGGCAGAAAGTGTAATCATCCTTCTTATCTTTTGTATCACCGGGTTTATGACAGAACAGGAGCCTCCCCATAATATTGAACAAACATTGAATCGGGAGAATGCATCCGTACTTTTCCAGACGTTTGCTTCTGTAGATATTCAGCCTGCCCTTGTTTTTGCTCCTAATCTGCTGAGTCTTTTCTTTTTCATTTTAGCGGGCTTTTTTCTTTTCTCTATATTCGTTATGTTTAAAAAAAGAGATTCTGCGATAGGAGCTCTTGCTATGGCTGTCATAGCTGTATTTAGTCTATATATTGGTCTGATGAGCAGTGTGACTTCCGGATAAGGGATTCCATGTTTAATGGAATTACAGATTGGGAAAAAATGTTGTGTACCCACTTCCAATAGAAAGGATGAGCACTATGGCAGGAAAATCACAGTATCAGCCCATCAGAGGGAATGGGATCGAATTATCAGATGCCCAGGAAGTTGTCTATGCTAAAGAATTCAAGCAAGCAGATATTGCAGGAGGCTATCGAAAGCCTAAAGTTGAAGAAGCAAAGCAGAAGAACCCTAATTTGAAGAAATAATGAACGATTTTAAAAGCAGCTTTTAATGAGCTGCTTTTTTTATTTACCTAAACTAGACATCTTCCATTAAGGGGCGTATAATTCAATTAGTTTCACTAACTAACTATTATTTGGGAGGGTGCGAATGAAAACTCATCGAACACTATTTTATGAATATGTTATGTTATACCGCCCTTATATCAATAAGTTAAATGAATGGCTCGCTCCATTTCATTTATATGCCTCACAGTGGTCCATTTTAAGTCATTTGTGGCAGCAGGGCGGCCAGACGGTCAGTGAGATTTCTTTACATAAAAAGGTGGAGAAACCAACAACAACAAAAATGGTTCAAAGACTGCTGGAACTCGAGCTTGTGGAAGTCACTTCTGGTCGTGATAAACGTACAAAGACCATTCAAATCAGTGATTATGGATTGGATATCTGTCAACAGATCGAAGAAAAAATAAGTGAATATCAGGCCTACCTTCTAGAGGACTTTTCAGAGGAAGAGCAGGAGCTGGTTATCCGTGTTTTACAAAACGTGTCTGAGAAAATAGGAAAGGGTAAAGGATGAGTGCAATGAATAAAGAAAAGTTGTGGACCAAAAGTTTTATATCTATTTCTGTAGTAAATTTTGTAATGATGCTCTCTATGTATTTATTAATCGTCACAATGGCTTCCTATGCTGTAGAAACACATGGGGCCTCTACAAGCATGGCTGGTCTCGTATCAAGTATTTTTATCATCGGTGTTTTGCTTGGCAGGCTTTACAGTGGAAAGGAAATCGTGAAGCACGGAAGTAAAAAGATGCTTCTGGCTGGTATTATATTCTTTGTACTCATTACCTTGCTGTATTTTATACCTTCTAACATTTATGTACTGCTGATGATTCGTATCTTACATGGAGTCGGAGTGGGGCTGGCAACAACAGCAACCGGTACGATCGTAGCTCAGGTGATTCCAGAGAGCAGAAAAGGAGAAGGAATCAGCTATTTCAGCCTTAGTATTATCCTATCAACAGCTATCGGTCCATTAATTGGAATTGCCTTAATCCAAAACTTTGGATATGCAAGTATATTTATATTTTCTTTAATTGTTGGTATTGCAAGTCTCTTCATTGCACTTCCCGTTGAGGAACCTCAAGTGGAATATAGAGAAGAACAAAAGGAACAGAAAGGGTTTAAGCTTTCAAACTTCCTAGAGCCTATGGCACTGCCTGTTTCGATCGTCATGCTTATAGCTGCACTGGCTTATTCCGGAACTTTGGCTTTTATTACCTCTTACGCGGCAGAGATCAATTTAGTAGGGGCGGGGAGTATGTACTTTTTAGTGTACGCTGTGGCTATTTTAATTTCCCGTCCATTTACCGGGAAGCTGATGGATATTAAAGGAGCTAACAGTGTAGTCTATCCCGCATTAATCCTCTTTGCGATCGGTATGTACATGTTGAGTCAGGCTCAAACCAGCTTAGTCTTTTTAATGGCGGCTGCCTTAATTGGACTTGGGTATGGAAACTTTCAATCTATCATTCAGGCTGTTGCTATTAAAGTGACCCCTAAGCATCGAATGGGATTAGCTAACTCCACCTACTTTATTATGATGGACCTCGGAATTGGAGCCGGCCCCTTTTTACTAGGTTATATCATTCCTGATTTCGGATACAGAGGACTCTATATGTCGATGGTCGCTTTAATTCTGGCTGGAATTTTAGCCTATTATTTTCTGCATGGCAGAAAAGACAGACAGATTACACTGTCTCAAATGGAAGCTTGATACAAAAAGGAGCGGTGTTGATACCGCTCCTTTTTATATTTTTGTAATGGTTTTAAGTTCAAAGTGATCGGCAACCCAGTCGAAATTTTTCCCTGCATGAAACAAATGCTTTTCAGAATAATTATTAATACCTTCCCACACATTATTATCTTTCACTGTAAAGGTATAACTTTCTCCTTCTGTGAAAAAACAGTGGTGGGGAGCGTCGAGCGCTTTTTTAAAAGACTCTTCATCTACCGCTTCATTCAATGACTTAGCTATGTTACTTATAATACTACGCTTACATTTTGCTTCAAATTGCATATCCTGCACCTCTTTTTTTAATGGTATTCTTTAATAAGAGTTTTACCAGAAATTAAGAGATTTATAACTTCATAGATTTCTTTTTTACATAAATGATAGGAGATGGAATAAAAGGTGAGGTTATTTAGTGCATTAGTAAGTTTAAGTTTAATCTGGGGTTTGTCTTTTGTATTTATTGAAAATCTACTGGTACCGGCAGGAGTGTGGGGGACTGTTTTTCTACGCTGCTTAGCAGGTGCCGTTATTTTGACTCCATTCTTCCTCCTGAAAAAGAAGAAGCTCTCTTCACCTCTGCCCTGGAAAGCTGTTATAACCCTTGGTATAGTGAATGCAGCACTGCCATGGGGACTGATTGCACTCAGTCAGACAGTGATCACAAGTAATACCGCAGCTGTCTTAAATGCCACAACTCCCATTATGACTGGATTAATTGGTTTCTTTATTTTTTCGGTAGCTTTAAGAAAGCAGCAATGGGCAGGAATTGCTATTGGGTTTATCGGCATCCTTGTACTTATGAACTTAGATGTGACCACCTTATTCCATGAGAACTTTGTAGGAATTGGAACGATGGTACTTGCAGCTTCGTGCTACGGATTCGGTTCTCAATTTACAAAACGTTATTTAAAAGGCCTTGATATTATTGTTCTAACAACTATTTCCTTATATATAGGGGCCGCTGCCGGTGCAGTACTTACAGCTATTTTCGATCCTTATTTTTATAAAACCATTCTCTTATCGGCAGATAGAAATCTTTTCATATCGCTGATTGGCCTCGGGTGCTTTGGCTCTGGGATTGCCCATCTTCTGCTTTATTACTTAATCAATAACGGGGGTCCCGAGTATGCCAGTACCGTCACATACTTAGTTCCGCTCTCCGCCTTGTTCTGGGGGAATTTTCTTCTAGGGGAACCTGTCACACAAAATTTAGTTGTGGGATTAATCATCATATTCAGCGGAGTCTTTTTAACAAGTCAAAATACAAAGTTTTTAAAAAATCGCCTCACTATGAAGGGAAGGGGGTAGAACGAAAATTCATCGCTCTTTTTATCGTTTTAAAGCGGCAGCCTCTCCTCGTAAACCAACGTAAAAAACTAATTTCTTATCTCTCGCTAATGTTATGATAGGAAGACATAAATATGGGGAGAGGGGCAATACATATGGTGCTGAAAATGGAGAATGTCTCCTTAAGGAGAGGAAACCGATGGATATTAAATAATATCAACTGGCAGATTGAAAAAGGAGATCACTGGGCACTGCTCGGCTTAAACGGCTCAGGAAAGACGCTGATTTTAAATCTCCTAAACGCCTATACTTTTCCAACAAAAGGAGAAATCAATGTACTTGGTATGCAGTTTGGCAAAACTTATCTTGCCGAGCGTCTGCGCCAGCAAATTGGTTTTGTTTCTTCTGCCATCCAGCAAAAAATTCACAGTGGTGATAATGCTTTTGAAGTCGTTTTAAGCGGAGCTTTTGCTTCAATTGGTTTATATGAAAAACCTTCAGAGGAGATGAGGGAAAAAGCGATATCGCTGCTTGAAGAGCTGGGCTGTAATGAGTACGCCAACCGAAATTATGAAACTTTGTCTCAAGGAGAAAGACAGCGGGTGTTGATTGCAAGGGCTTTAATGGGGGAGCCTTCTCTGCTGATTCTTGATGAACCAACTAATGGACTTGATTTTATTGCCCGGGAAAAGTTGTTAGAATCTATTGAAAAGCTTGCAAAGAAACCCGAAGCGCCGACTATGATTTTCGTGACACACCATGTAGAAGAAATTCTGCCTGTCTTTGATAAAACGTTGCTTCTAAAAGAAGGAGAGGTCTTTGCTTCAGGGGACACAAGATCCATGATTAACACCCATCAGTTAACTCACTTTTTTGAACTGCCTGTCGAAGTAAACTGGAAGCAGGAACGTCCATTTTTAGCAAAAGTAGAAGAGGCTGAGATTGACCGTTAGCAGAGACGTCTCCCGTTTCTATAAAAGGGCATTAAAAAAGCGTGAAATCTAATAAGATTTCACGCTTTTTTTCATTTATTTAGGGATTCATTTTTTATTTATTCTGTTGTTTCTTTCCAGCCTTCTTCAAATAACATTTTACCAGGCCACGTATAAGCCATCACTCCACCGTCAGCTGTAATCGTTTCGCCAGTTACAAATGAACTGTCTGACGATGCGAGGAACAATGCAACAGTTGCCATTTCCTCAGGACGGCCGATTCGGCCAAGTGGTGTTACCCATTTCTGTGCATCCCTGAACTCTGAGCCGCTTTCTTCTTCCTGTGATCCAGCCAGTTCGTCAACGAGAGGTGTTTCGATCGTCCCAGGAGCAAGTGCATTGACGCGAATGCCGGAACGCCCGTAATCAATGGCCATTGTTTTCGTCATATTAGTAACACCACCCTTGGCTGCATTATAGCCGGAACGATCCAGATCAGCCGCTAAACCAGACATCGACGTGACATTAATGATAGAGCCCCCATGATCAAGCATTAATGGAATCAAGAATTTACTAACGAGAAATGTACCACGAAGATCGATGCTTATGATTTTGTCGAACAGTTCGATCGGATATTCGTGCAGCTTTCCGCCTTCTTGATCCACACCTGCATTATTAAAAAGGACATCGATCGTTCCATATTTAGACTGGACGGTTTTTGAAAAACTCTCAACCATTTCATCTTTGGCTACATCCAGCCCGAAGGCTTCTGCTTTGCCTCCATCCTGTTCAATCTGCTGAACAAGTTCCTCAAGTTTATCCTTGCTTCTTGCACAGCAAAGCACTGTCGCACCTTCTTTTGCGTACAATTTGGCTGTCGCTCTTCCAATACCTGTGGAAGCACCTGTAACTACTGCTGTTTTATTCTCTAATTTTCCCATAACAAACGTCTCCTTTAGTAATCTTTTAACATTGTCTTCCTCACAGGAAGATCAGATAAACCTTTGGAAACGGATGCAAATAAAAAAACATCAATTAAACTAAATAAACGAAATGGAGACATAAAACAAGACCCTGACAAGTGTCAGGATCCGGCTGCTTAGATTGCTATTCAGCTTTATTTACTTTATAAATTTCTTTGTAGGCTTCTTCAGCCATCCATTTAATAAAATTCTTTTCATCATGCTTTAATTCCCGGCCAACTTTTTCCTTGAAATCTTCCATCAGACCAATATAAAGCTGGGTATGAGTCATGATATCCTCCTCGATATTTATTCCCCTGAATTAAACATCTGAGTTTCTCATAAATCTCTAGTGTCCTATTATATTACCATTATTTTCTTCGATAGAAAACATCTAATATGCATCTTTTTATTATTACAGATAAAGCCCTGAAATTGTCCTTAATTTTCTACGGGCACATAAGTTTCGGTAGAACGGTTCCGTCCTGGCCAGAAATAACCAAGGAACGCTCCAATTAATGCTGGAAGAATCCAACCGAGTCCAATTCCATAGAACGGTAAATAATCCATATAAAGTACTCTTATGGACTCTAGTGAAGCGACCTCTGTACCGGGAAGGCTTTCTGTTAACGCAGAGTAGCCGTCGATGATGCTGACGAATAGCGTCAGCACAACGGCTCCTGAGTAAACGCTGCGTTTATGGGCAAACAATGAGGAAAAGAGCCCTAGGAAAATAAGAACAATAGCAAGCGGATAAAGGAACATTAAGACAGGAAGCGCAAATTGAATGATGTTAGTTAAGCCGAAATTAGCAACACCGAAAGAAACGGCACAAAGCCAAAATACAAACGACTTATAGCTTACTTTCGGGACAATGCTGTGAAAAAATTCACTACAGGCCATAATCAGGCCGATGCTTGTTTTCAAACAAGCAAGTACGATAATAATCGCGAGCAGAATCGCCCCGAAAGCACCGAAGTAATTTTGAGCTACTGCTGCAAAGATCTGGCCTCCGTTGCTAAAGGTGCCGACCGCTGCCACGCTGGAGGCTCCCATATAAGTGATCAAACCATAAATCAGCATCATCAGCCCCATGGCAAACATTCCTGATTTCCAAGTGGCACTGGCAATCATTTTCGTATCTGTTATACCCTGCTGTTTGATCGCATGTATAACGACAATCCCTAAAGCGAGCGATCCGAGAGCATCCATAGTATTATAGCCTTCTGTAAAACCTGTCATGAAGGCAAGACTCGAATAATCGCCTATTGGTTCCTGAAAGCTTCCCATTGGCTGGACGAGTGTTACGATGACTAAGATAAACAAGAATCCTAAAAACGTCGGTGTTAAATACTTACCAATATAGTCCATAATTTTGGCGGAGTTTAGTGAAAAATAATAGACGATGGCAAAATAAATAAAACTAAAAATTCCTAGCCACAAACCGATATTGGTAGAAGATATAAACGGCTGAAACCCGACCTCAAATGGTACTGTCGCCGTACGCGGAATGGCGAAAAATGGGCCGATTGTTAAGTAGAGAGCCACAGAAAATGTCAGCCCAAACAGCGGATGAACACGTCCCGCTAAATCCCGAAGTCCGCTGCTTCCTGATAAAGCAATAGCCAGAATTCCCATTAGCGGCAGTCCCACTGCCGTTACTAAAAAGCCGCTCAAGGCCGGCCAGAAGTTTGTTCCCGCCATCTGTCCAAGCTGAATGGGGAAGATTAAGTTCCCTGCACCAAAGAACAAGCCAAACAGCATCGTTCCTATGATGGCGTAAGTTGAAAATGGTATTTTCTTTTCCATATGAATGTCCTTTCTAGCTGTCATTTTAAAAAATCTAAGGTAAACAATAAGGATAATAGTAACAGGAATCGAGAGAAGCGACAATGGCAGGATTAGCCAGTCTTCAAAACATGACAGTGAAACTTTTTTACTACTCCTTTTGTAAATCGATAATGGCAATAAATCTGAATAAGAGAGGTCCTATATGAAAGGAAAAACCATCCATTAAACCCTTGACTAAATCCCGGGGTTTTTATTTTTTTGGAGATGTTCACAAATCTGTACGATCTTTTAAATTCCTTCTCTCTATTTAAAAGTGTTATAATGTTTCATTGTTGCAATAATGAATAGTCATTCAATCATCGTAGAATGGAAGGATAACATGAAAAGTATTTGGCGGATTTTTACTAATGATATAAAGAACATCGGAACCAACTGGGTGGCAGCCTTATTAATAGGGGGATTGACCTTACTGCCCTCTTTATATGCCTGGTTTAATATTGAAGCTTCCTGGGATCCATACAGCCAGACAGACCAATTGCCGGTGGCGGTCGTCAATGAGGATGTCGGAGGGGATGTACGGGATCAGGATATCCATGTGGGAGACGAATTAATAAAGCAACTCAAAAATAATAAAAAAATGGACTGGAAGTTTGTCGACCGTAAGGAAGCGATGGATAAGGTTGAGTATGGGGAATATTTTGCTGCAATTATCATCCCTGAAGATTTCTCCGAAAAACTGGGAACCGTCGTAAGCGGTCAGCCTGAAAAAGCTGAGATAGAATACTATGTAAATGAAAAAACGAATGCCGTTGCTCCGAAAATTACCGAAACCGGGGCAAGTACGATTGTTGATCAAATTACAAGTGAGTTTATTTCAACCGTAAATGGTGTCATTTTTGATTTGTTTAATGACCTCGGATTAGAACTGGAGAAAGATCTGCCCGATATTAAACGTTTTGAAAACTATATCTTTGAAATGGAAGAAAGTCTGCCTGAAGCTCATAACTTGCTGGAGAATTCGTTAAACGATGCCAATAGCGCTCAGAAGATTATAGATGATGCTCAGGCTTTGATTCCTCAAGCGGAAAAGACAACAGCACAAGGACTGCAGACTATTGATGAGACAACGGCATTTTTAACAGAAGCGGAAAACCGCCTGAATGAAATAGAACCTCAGGTGGAAGAGGACTTGAATCGTATCCAGGAAGAAGCCAATAACGTTAATGAATTTATTCAAAGTGTGCAGGGTGCTGATATTGATCTTAGCGATGGAGAACGGTGGAGTCAGCAGATTGATGAGCAAGTGAATTCTTCTATTGAAAATATAGATTCGATTCAAGCGGCATTAAATCAGCTGGAGGAACAAAGTGCTGAAAGTGAAGAGGAAGAAAATACAGAAGAAGAGGAAAGCACAGAGGATGGAGAAAACCCAGCCTCACGTCCCGATCAAGAGCAGATTGACCAGGCCCAGGATCAATTATCTGCTTTAAAAGAAAGGTTGGAAGGTATCCAGGAAAACAGCGGAGAGATTCGAGCGTTTCTGGAAGAAGAACAGGGAGAAGCAAACGACCTTCTCAGTTCCATTCAGCAAAAGGCAGAAACAACAGCCGAGGAAATTGATGCATTTGTTACTGAATATAACGAAAACATCAAGCCTGTGGTCAAAGAAGAAGTAAATAGTGCTCAAAACACTTTAGCTAATGCTCGAAGTATATTAACAGAGATCCAGACGACGATTCCCGAAGTTGAACAGCTCCTTTCAAATACAGAAGGCAATTTGGCTGAGGGAGAAAAGACGCTGGATGAAATCCTTAAAGAGTTTCCTTATGTGAATGAAAAAGTGAATCAGTTAGCCGATCGAATCAGGGAAATCCAAGGAGAAACAGACATTAATGATATCATTGAACTGCTTCAAAACGATCCCGAAGCTGAGAAAGGATTTTTTGCGGAGCCTGTTCAGCTCAATAAGAATAGTTTGTTTGCCATCGATAACTACGGAACAGCTATGACTCCTTTTTATACGGTTCTTTCCGTTTGGGTAGGATGTCTGCTGCTCGTCTCACTTTTAACTACGGATGTCCATCATTTTGGAAAAGTGTCTGGCAATCAGGAATACTTTGGCAAGCTGATGACCTTTGTAACGATAGGCTTTCTGCAGACAATCATTGTCACAGTCGGTGATATTTTTGTCGTAGGAGCGAGTATCGCTGAGCCGGTCTGGTTTGTCCTCTTCGGACTGTTGATCAGTCTTGTGTTTATGCTTATCGTCTATACGCTCGTCTCTGTATTTGGGGATATTGGAAAAGCAATGGCCATCGTTATGCTTGTGCTGCAGATTGCTGGATCAGGAGGAACTTACCCAATTGCTTTGCTGCCGGAATTCTTCCAGACCATTCACCCATTTCTGCCTTTCTCCTATGCGATTGATCTGATGCGGGAGGCTGTAGGAGGAATAGTCTGGGAACGAGTATATCGTGATGTAATCTTTTTATCTATATTTGGACTGACAGCCTTAATGATTGGCGGATTCTTGAAAAAACCTTTAAGTCGTCAAACGAAAGCTTTGATGAAGAAATCAAGAGAATCAGGACTGTTTCACTAGTCTTTTAAATGTTTAACAAGAAGGACTGACCCTTAGTTGAGGATCAGTCCTTTTTTTCGTTGAAAAGTTATTGATATGGGCTTAGCATTCTTGTTCTCTAAAAAGTACTATGACTTGTAAAAACGCTTTTTAGTGAGGACAAATCCGATAGAAAGTAGTAAGGAATTCCCTTGTTCCGTTTACCTTAATATAGAAAGGTGGGCCAGGGGAAACAACTCGCTTTCCATGGGCGAACGGTGAGCTTCCTCGGGCTTTTAACCCTCCGGGATCTCACCATGTTCTATCCTCCCATAGGAGTCGCCGATTCACCAGACCCTTTATGCTTATTGTAGTAAAGAAACATTGGAATAGTGAGGACAAATCTGATAGAAAGTGGTAAGGAATTCCCTTGTTCCGTTTACCTTAATATAGAAAGGCGGGCCAGGGGAAACAACTCGCTTTCCATGGGCGAACGGTGAGCTTCCTCGGGCTTTTAGCCCTCCGGGATCTCACCCTGTTCTATCCTCCCATAGGAGTCTCGCCGTTTCCCCCGGCCCTTGATGTTTTTCGGAGTAACGGAACATTTTAGAAGAGCGTTCTCATTAAAGAGCTTACTGAGATTACAGCGTTCCGTTTACATCAGCATCATTAAAGAGGCTGGGAAATGGCGAGACTCCTGCAGGAAGATAGAGCCAAGGTGAGATCCGCGAGTACAGCGAGCTAGCTCACCGGCTCCAAGTACTGGGATTTTGTAACACGAATTTCTTAATACACTGAAATAGGACTGATCGTCATTTGTGTTTACATATCTTTATGGTGGAAAGGGCATTTTCCTTCAATCGGTTTAATGTCATCTCCAATAAAAGACTGTTTCCATTCATTGTGATCCGGATCTCCAAAGTGGCTGATATCCGGGTGCTTCGGCAGTCCATCCCAATTTTCTACTCTTTCGCGGACTTTTTCCCGTGACATAATTCCGCCTTTTTCCGTTCCTTCAAGACCTTGAAAGATCTTACGGGGCTGAAACCCTAAAACCATGCTGTTTCCTAAGTTTCTCGTTTTGCGCTGTTTGTACGCAGGGGCATTTCCGAATGTAAAAATAGGTTCTCCGCCAAAGTGAAAGTCCCAAAGGTAATGATCCGGATCTTCAGGAGCATCCTCCGGCCACGGAAATCTATCTTTTTCATGAAGATACTGAAGAATATCCCAGAATTGAGAACGGTAAAATTCTAAAGGCTTTTCTTCATCTTCAGGTTCTACAAAGATAAACAGCCCATGGCGTTTTGCCTCAGGGTTCTCAAAAAGTTTCAGAAAACTTTCCACGGCTTCTGGCAGGTGGTTCCAATTCTCTCGTTCAATATATGAATATCGTAATTCTCCCCGCAAATATCCGGTTCTCCCGAAGAAACACGGAAAGGTTTTATCTGTTACAATCCTGCTGAATGTGTTGAACTCTTTTTTGAGCCAGTCAGGCACATGCTTTCCATTAATAATCTCTTCTTTTGTCAGCAGGTAAGGACTTTGTTTCGTTAACATAAAGGTTCTCCTCTTTGAAAAAAATTGTATATTTTATCTCTGACTTGTTTTTCCTAAATAGAGGAAGATTAAACTTCCAATCCTTTCTTTAAGAAGGAGTATCTCTAGACTGGGAAGTCTTTTTTATAGTAATCAGAAAAATTAGGAGGAGTGAGCAGTCAAAAGATAACCCGCAAAGAAACTTCGAATTTCTGCGTTTTTTGTTTAAGCTGCTTTAAATGTGAAAAACATTTATTTAAGGTACAAAATAATGAAACTGAAAAACAGATTACTATTGTAAAAGAATAAGATTAACCTTTTGCGGCTGTTGAAGCTGCTCTTGAAAGCGTCGGTGTGTTCATTTTTTTCATATGCAAAGTGTGAACGACGATTCCAATGATGATAAGTCCAATTCCCATTGCAGCCAGTCCTGTTGGGAGAGGGCTGTTTAAAAGAAAAGCTTCTCCGGTAATTACGAAAAGAATCTGTGTGGATTGTGTCGCTTCTACAGCAGCTAATTTGCCCTGATGGTTTCTTACACGATTTGTAGCAATAAAAAACAATGTCGTTGCAATTACACCAGAACAGACGGCAACAATGAATGATTGAGTCACTTGGCCAGTACTGGGAAATCCAGTAGAAACGAAAGCAATTGTGCTGAGAATCAGCCAGAAAGGCAGGCTGGCCAATGTCATCCCTAATACTCGTTGAAAAGTATCAAGCCGGCCATCGCACACTTCCATCATTTTGCGGTTGCCGAATGGATAGGCAAAAGCCGCCCCAATAACAGGCAGGACGCCAATAATCATTTGAAGCCAAGATAATTCGTCTGCTTTTTGTTGTTGAATCAATAGAACACCTAATAAAATGAGAGAAGAGATGAGCAGAGCTTTCGTCTGGATACGATGTCTCTGCTGAACAATTCCCCTTTTTGTTGTAACCGTTTGAGTGAAAAAAGGAGCAAGCAGAAGTCCGGCAACAATTGTAAACTGCCAGGTTCCCGCCACGAGCCAGCCCGGTCCATAAGCAGCCGCATAAGTTAGTGGAGCATAGAAAAGGACAAAGCCGACGAAGCTCCATAACAGCCATGGAAGAGGATTATGTTTAATTTCACTAAACACCTGTTTTAAATTCTTTCGAAGGAGTACAATCAAAAGTAATAAAGGGACCATAAAAAGAAATCTCAAGGAAGAACTCCACATCCAGCTTCCTCCGGCAACTTCCATGGAACGATTTAAAATAAAGGTAACAGCAAAAAACATCGAAGACAAAATTCCGAGTGACAATTCTTTCATGAAAAGACCCCTTTGTATATTATAATTAATCAATAGTATATTATTATTTAACGAATAAAACTACTTTTTTTTAGTGAGGTTCTTCAATATGGATAAAAATAGTACGTGGGAATCACCCGAACTTCTGTCAAAACAGGTAGGATTAACTTTAAGAAGAATTAGAAACGAAAGAGGAATCAGCCTGCAGGAGCTTACTCATTTAACCGGTGTAAGTAAATTGACACTCGGAAAGATTGAAAGAGGAGAAGCCAACCCATCACTGACGATTATTTGGAAAATCGCCAATGGATTAAATGTCCCGATTTCCGCCTTGCTTGCAGAAAAAAGGGAAGTGCAGATTTCGAGAAAGAATCAAGGGAACATAGTTTTAAGTTCAGATGAATCATTAGCTCTTGAGACGATGTTTTCCATGTCCGGTTATGGTTCTATCGAAACCCATCGAGCCTTCTTAAAACCAAACAGTGAATATAAGGCTGAGGCGCACCAGCCCGGTGTGATTGAATATGTAACTGTAATGGAAGGAAGAGCGAACGTCAGGGTGAGGGAGGAAATATATAAACTGGACGAGTTTGATTCCATTCAGTTTAACGCAGACCAGGAGCATGGATATATTAATCCAGATTCAGAACCCGCTGTTCTTCATTTTGTCATGATTTATACCAATTCTTAAAAGGGAAGGCCCTTGGAAAGAAGGGGAGTAAACAATGGAAATAAAGGATCAACTAGTTGTAGTTACTGGTGCAAGTCGTGGTTTGGGAGCGGAAATTGCCAAGTCATTTGGCAGGGAAAAAGCAAACGTAGTTGTAAATTATTATCAGAGTGAGGAAAAGGCATGGGAAATCGCCCGGGAAATAGGAAGCCATGCTCTTGCGGTTCAGGCAGATGTAATGGATAAACAGCAGGTAGAAGACATGTTTATTAAAGCAGAACGCCACTTTAAGCAGCCTGTCACTACTGTGATTAACAATGCACTCGTTGGGTTTAAATTTGATGCGGTTAACAGGAAGAATGCTGAAACAATCACTTGGAAAGAATACCAGTCCCAGCTGGAAGGAAGCGTTAAAGCAGCACTGATTACGATTCAGGCTGGACTTAAAGGGATGCGGGAAATGGAATTTGGAAGAGTGATCAATATTGGGACAAATTTGTTGCAAAATCCTGTAGTTCCTTACCACGATTACACAACGAGCAAGTCAGCTCTGCTTGGCTTTACAAGAAACATGGCAAGTGAATTAGGCCAACACGGCATTACCGTGAATATGGTCTCCGGAGGATTGCTTGAGAAAACAGATGCCAGTGCCTCTACTCCAGATCAAGTGTTTGAAGCCATACGTGAGACAACTCCTTTAAAAAAGGTCACTTCTCCTAAAGAAGCCGCAGATGCTGTCTTATTTTTTGCTTCTCCATGGAGTCGTGCGGTAACAGGGCAGAACTTAGTGGTAGACGGAGGATTGGTAATGGACTGATCAACAAAGACTTCTGCTCCTTCTTATCAACTGAATAAGATATTAAGTTTTATATTGCTAAATCCCTTTAGGAAATAAAGTAGGGATTTTTGCTTTGTCATGAGATTTCAGATAAGAAAACAAGGATACTATATTTTTCTTTGGTGATTTCTGCTGACTAATTTTTAGTCATTAAAAAACTTTGCTTCCTGTATTAAATCTTTGAAAATATGGTTAATAATTCTATTTTTGAGGGTAAATGGTAGCTGAGAGAGAGGAGGGAGGGAAGTGGACTGGACAGTCGTTGTCATCTCTTTTTTAATCATTTTCTTCGGAACATTGGCTTTGATGAAATTCAATAACAAGAAGAATTAGGAGAGTGAATCAATGAAAAGGTGTCTGTTTAAACCGGCTTCGCTGTTGATTGTAGTGTTAGCATTGATAATATCCAGCTTCCACTTCTCGACGATGGTATATGCTCATTCTGATGAGTTTACTGCTAGCATGGAATCTAATGTCAGTCAAAAAGAGTTCAATCAAATCCGTAATGACCTTAAACATACTACTGCCTATAAAAAATATAAGGAAAAATCTAAAATTAACTCCATTTCCCAGCACAATATTGTGATTAACAAAGTAGAAGGCGCAGGCGGCGATTATGCTTATATTGAATTTGTTTTCAACAAGAATCAAGCAGCCAATAGCGATAACCTGGTTTATGCCCAGTTTACTTATGATCTAAAAAACAAACAAGTCATTACAGATCAAGGTTTATTTGCTGAATCGCTTGGTACAGATGGAAGTTTTAATATGAATGTGATGTATGGGCTGGGCGATGATGAAGTGGAGCTTTATAATGTCGATGTTGATAAAGATGGAAATCTCACTGATATTGATGGCCTCTCTATTACACAAGAACAAGTCCAAACAGACGCAAGTGGCAAAATCAAAGATTTACTTGGAAAGCAAGCCAATGGAGATGAACTGAAAAGCTTAGGTTTTTGTGAATATGCGGTTACTGCCCTCTGCGGAGCGGGAGGAAGTGTTGGATGTTATGCACTTGCTGGAGCGCTCGGAATTACTTCAGGGATCGGTGGTGTAGCACTAGCTGCTGTCTGCGGTATGATTGGCAGTCTTGGATGTGCCGCTGCCACGGATGCTATCTGCGGATAGAAAATTATAGGCTTGCCTTCCGGATTAATATTTGGGAGGCTTTTTTTGTTGGGATGGAAAATAAATAATTTATACAAAAATTTCTACAATATTTGCTAGTAGAAAAAAAGAGAGGAAAGCGCGAAACGGCTCACCTCACTTCCAATAATTTATTCAACCTATATATCCTTTTTTCAAGAAACAGAAAAACCTTCTTCTTCTTTCACGCCGCCTTTAGCTGCAAATTCATCAAGCAATGATCGCACTTCATCGGTGGAATGTGTACTCATCAGTTGATTTCTCAATTCACTGGCACCCCGGAATCCGCGCACGTAAATTTTAAAGAAGCGGCGAAGAGGTTTAAAGAGACGCGGCTCCATTTCTTCGGAATACTTATCATGAAGATCGAGCTGCAGGCGCAGGAGATCGAGAAGTTCTTCACTGCTATGCTCTTTTTTCTCTTTTTCGAAAGCAAACGGATTGTGGAAAATTCCTCGTCCGATCATTACGCCATCGATGCCGTATTTCTCTGCGAGTTCGAGTCCTTTTTGACGATCTGGGATATCGCCGTTGATTGTCAGAAGCGTATGGGGAGCGACTTCGTCCCGTAGCTTCTTGATTTCAGGGATCAGCTCCCAATGAGCCTCGAAATCACTCATTTCTTTTTTTGTACGCAGGTGGATGGACAGGTTGACGATGTCCTGTTCCAGAAGGTGCTTCAGCCACGGGCGCCATTCTTCCACCTTCGTATAACCGAGACGGGTCTTCACGCTGACGGGAAGTCCTCCCGCTTTAGCTGCCTCAATGATTTCCGCTGCAACCTCTGGACGACGGATCAGTCCGGATCCTTTGCCATTCCCTGCCACGTTCTGTACAGGACATCCCATATTAATATCCACACCGCGAAAACCCATTTTGGCCACACCGATACTCGTTTCGCGGAAGAATTCAGGTTTGTCCCCCCAAATATGGGCAACAATTGGCTGCTCGTCTTCTGTGAACGTCAGCCGTCCCCGTACGCTGTCTTTTCCTTTAGGATGGCAGTAGCTTTCCGTATTCGTAAATTCTGTGAAAAATACGTCAGGTCTCGCTGCTTCGGTCACGACATGACGAAAAACCACATCCGTTACGGCTTCCATAGGTGCCAGAACAAAAAACGGCCGCGGCAGTTCATGCCAAAAATTATCTTTCTTCATATATATGAACCCTTTCCTTATGGGAACCGTGTTCCCGAAAATTAAATAATGAAATGGCTTTTTTCTTATCTATATCCAGTCAGGCTGGATTTCAACCATTATATACTTTAATGGTATTAGACAAAAAGTGCAAGGGGGCCGGCCGTCTCAATATGGAGAAAAAGTTCTCTATGCTTTCCTCATCTTTTAGTTTGAGAGAGTTTCTCTTTAATAGGGTGAAACCCAAAAGGCAATTCCCTTTAGCAGGATTTGGAGCCTGAAAAAGCGTATAAGTTAAAGGAGAGGATTCTATCATAAAGGGAGATGTCCATGAAAAGCTTTATTGATATTCAACAGGAAGCATTTAACTTAGTGAAAAATAAAAAGTATGGGGAAGTCCTCGATCTTTTGGAAAATGCGAAAAAGGAGTTTCCTTTAAAAATGGATCGAATTGGTCATTGGTGTGCAGGAATACATATTTTACAAGATAATCATGGGAAGGCTTTAGAAGAACTGCGGGACGTTTTAAATCACGGGCTGTGGTGGAACCCGGTTATCCTGCAAAATGATCCTGATCTTAATCCTATAAAAAACTCTAAAGAATTTAGCGCAGTAATAAAAGATTGTACGACAAGCTACCAAAAGGAGAAAAAAGAAGCATCTGCCTATTTAGAAGTGAAAGGCAATCAGGAATCCCCTGTTTCACTTTTGGCCCTACACTGGAAAGGATCGAACAGCAGCGATTTTGCAGATCAATGGGACAAGCATGCTATTCATGCAAAATACCTCACGGCTTATTTGCAATCGTCCCAGTTGTTCAGTTATAACTGTTATTCCTGGGATGATTATAAGACAGCAGAAAAGGACATTCGAAGTAATTTTCAAGAATACCAGAAAAAATACAGTTCAAGAAATCAAACACATATTATAGCGGGAGCGTCACAAGGCGGAAAAACAGCTATAGAATTTATATTGCAGGAGAAGAAGGCAGACTTCAAAGGGTTTATCGCTGTTGTGCCATCCTTTACAAATACAATGGAATTGGAAGAAGCATTAAATAAAACTCCCTCGCCAAAAATTAAAGGGTGTGTAATCACAGGAACTGAGGATCCGTTTTACGAGCAAACCCTTCAGGCAGTTGAGATGTTAAATGATAATGGAATCAACTGCCGAATAATCGTAAAAGAAGGAATGGGTCATACCCTTCCCAATGATTTTTCTAGCATTCTTCAGGAAGCCGTTGAGGAAATTATGTTAGATTAAGCAATTTCTGTCCCCGCGGCCAGTAGTCAAGTGGCAGGTGATGCAGCATTATTCCTTCTTTTTTGAATAGCATTCACTCCCATAACGACAGCAATCAATTCTTCTGTTAACAGGGAATCTGAATTATTTCTTAATTCGAAAGCAGCAGCCTCGAAAAGCCCGTTCACTTTTTTGAAGGTGGCTGCTTCCTTTTTGTACTTGTCATAAATGATGTATTCTCTTGATAAAGCTGGTGATTCAATTTCATACTGCTCGGTGCTGGTCTTATATTTATAGCGTTTAGTAAAGAAGGACAAGGAAGACTTCACCTGACCCAGTTCGTTGCCATCAGAGAGGCTGACCGCCCATTTATTTGAAAAGGATGGGAACTTTCCTTCTATGACGACCTCTCCCTTTTTATTTTCAACATTTACGCTTGAAGTAAAAGCGCTTTTTAAATCGAGAGATCCGATTCTGTTTTCTTCTTTATCGTAAATATCTTTCTTGCCTTTAGAAAAGATGTGATCAGAGAAATAAATGTATTTTTCCATTCGAGGCACCTCCTGTATGAAATACGAATAAAACCTCTCATTTGTTTCAAGACCACCTCATAAAATTTAAAAATGGGAGCACGAGTATTTCCTTAGAAATCAAATCAGGGGGCATTCAATGGAACTAATCATTGGCGCGGGTGTAGCAATTGTGACGGCAGCCATTCCCTATTATTTGTACAAAAGAAAATTTAAGAAGTCTATGGATCTGCAATATTTCTTTTCAAGAAACGGCTGCTCGGTGAAAAAGGAGCTTTTTCAAGTGATTGATCAGACGAAAGAAACTTTGGATATTGCGATGTTTCTCCTTACACAAGAGGAATTCGTCAGCCACATTTGTCAGGCGTCACAAAGGGGCGTTAAAGTTCGTTTGATCTCAGACCGAAGGCAGTCAATCGAGCCCAATGACAAGCAGAAAGCTAACATAAAAAAACTTATTGAATGTGGAGTACCTGTGAAAGTTAACAGCTATGACGGCACGATGCATTTAAAAATAATGATCTCTGATAAGCAGACAGTCACAGCAGGCTCTTACAACTGGACATATTCTGCGGAAGAGAAAAATGATGAAGTGATCCTTATTTTACGAAACAAAAAATTGGCTGAGGAATGGGAACTGATTTTCGAACAGAAGTGGAAAGATCTTAAACACTATTCAAGCTTTAACTACTATGTATGTAAAAAAGGAGCCTGAGTAATAAGGAAGGGAGGTTGTTTATGGTTATAGTTATTGATGATTTGACAGGGAGTGAAGTAGCTTCTCTTCTAAAGGAGCATCTGGAAAGTATGCGTGAGCACTCTCCGCCCGAGAGCAAGCACGCACTGGATCTAGAAGGGCTGCGCAAGCCTGAGCTCACATTTTGGAGTGGGTGGGAAGGAGAAGAGCTGGCCGGATTTATCGCCCTTAAAGAACTCGATGCCACCCACGGTGAAATAAAATCGATGCGCACGGCTTCCACTCACTTGAAAAAAGGAATAGGCAGTCAGCTTCTTCAGCATGTCATTAATGTGGTTAAAGAGCGTGGGTATGAGCGCATCAGTTTAGAAACAGGTTCAATGGCTGCTTTTCAGCCTGCCAGAAAATTGTATGAGAAGTTTGGTTTTGAATACTGCTCTCCCTTTGCAGAATACCAGGAAGATCCCAATAGTATGTTTATGACAAAAAAACTGTATGAATAGAATGTAAAAGGCCCATCACTTTTAAATTACTTTCTATAATGAAACGGGCAGCGGGAAAGTGTGCTGTCATCATCTCTTATAAAATATTGACGCCATTCATAATTATCTTCATCTCCGTACTTCTTTAATTCAGGATGTGGCTCAATGCTGTCGTAGGTGACCAGACGCTGTCTGATTTTATTTTTAATTTTACCGGCATGCTTTTCGTTTAAATAAAATTCCTTCAGCACCCATCTTGGAGTAATGGCAAGCATGAAGTATGGAAAGTAGCGGCTGTCTCGCTTCGTATGACTTGGAGTACCACAATACATAAAATACGGCTCCCCGTGGAAGCAAAATTCCCATCCGTTGTTGTGAGGGTCTTTAGGGAGGCGGGCAGGCCAATCCATTTCATCATGATTCGTCAAACGGCTCAACTGTCTCCAGAACTCCGCTTCAAAGTCTTCCACCGTGTAGGTGGATGTTATAGAAACAGGAGTGTTGTAAAAAATAATGAGTGTGGCATATTTCCCGTAAGACTTTGCATTCTGTGTAAATACTTTTAAAAGCCTGGCAGTATCTTTAGATGTTTCTTTCTTGAGGAAGTCATCTACAAATCCATACCTTAAATGGTTTAATGCATAAGCCTGAGTGGCGGGAATACAAGGGAATTTATGTTGTTTATCAGTCATCTTACGACTGAATCTCTCTAAGGCCTCTGCTTTCCATCCGCTCAGCTGTTGAATATCTTTTTGTAATAAACTATAGAGTTCCATGCTATCCCTCCTGGCCGATACTATAGGATAGTTGAATCAACCAATTAGGTGAATGACTGATGAAAAATAGGCGGGATTTAAAGAGCTGAAAGAGCAAAAGAGGTTTTTCAGCAGCTGAGTGAAGAAGGTACCGTTGAAATGGAACTGCAGGAAAACGTTCTCGAGCTTATGGACAGGTCACAGATAAGTTTGGCGTCCAATGGCAGATTAATACTACTTCTTAAGCTTTAACTTCCTCCCTAAATAGTTTGTCTTCTAACAGCACTTGGCATTTCAATACAAAATCATATAGAATAGCATGAGGTCTTAATATTAGCTGTTACAAGGAAAAATGTTTTAGGAGGACAATTATGGAAGACTTACTTCAATTAAAAGATAAAAACATTGTGATTATGGGTGTTGCTAATCAGCGGAGCATAGCTTGGGGAGTAGCGAAGTCTCTGTATAAAGCAGGGGCTAACCTAATCTTTACTTATCGTAAGGAAAGATCTTACGGAAAGCTGGAAAAGCTTCTAAGAGAAAATGAAATCGAAGCAAAACTTGTTTTACAGTGTGATGTAAATAGTGATGAAAGCATTAAGGATGCTTTTGAAAAAATTAAAACCGAAGTAAATAGTATTTACGGAGTTGTACATTCGATTGCTTTTGCTCATCAGGAAGACTTAAAAGGCGGTTTTGTGAACACTTCCAGAGACGGTTTTGCTTTTGCACAGGATACGAGTGCTTATTCTTTAATCGCCGTAGCAAAAGCAGCAAAGCCGTTTATGGAAGATGGCAGTTCTATTATTGCAATGTCTTATCTCGGAGCAGAGCGTGTAGTTTCCGGCTATGACGTGATGGGTGTAGCAAAAGCTTCCCTTGAAGCTTCTGTTAAGTATCTGGCTTCTGACCTGGGTGCAGACAATATCCGAGTTAACGCGATTTCTGCCGGGGCTATCCGCACACTTGCCGCTAAAGGGGTTCCATCCTTTAATAAGGTCCTTCACCAGATAGAAGAAAATGCTCCTCTAAAGCGTAATGTAACACAGGAAGAAGTCGGCGACATGACGTTAGCGATGATGAGTCATTTATCCAGAGGCGTAACTGGGGAAATTGTATACGTAGATGCCGGATATAATATTATGGGACTATAGAAGAAAACAGCCGGCCTGAAAATGGCCGGCTTTGTTTTTATTGCTCACTATTTCCGTTTGATTTATTGATCTTCTTAAGCGTTGTGTTGATGTTATGTAAGCTTATTAATATGAATCCAAGCATAATAAACGTAACAATCTCCCCAGTGAAAATAGCAATGATTCCGAGTATCAAAAAGTATAAAGTAGACTGCCAGCTATCAAACTTCAAATGATCTCCCCTTTTTCTTTTTTTTACTATAACAAATGTTGGAAAAAATAAACAAGCTATTCTACTGTTCAATCATCTATTCCGTTGGAAAGGAAAAAGAATATAACGCTTAAAAGAATCATTAAAATCACTGGTCTCTCCACTAAAGTTTTTACTTCTTCATGATGAGTAGATTCGCTCATTTAAACAGAGGTTAACCAGTTCAGGAATTCATTTTTGAGCTTTTCATATATTTTTTCCAGTGAATTTTCAGTTACATCGCTTTACAAAAGGTGAACTTTGTCAAATTCTAATTATTTATAGCTTTTTTTGAAAAATTATGTAAAATAGTAATCGTGTATTATAATGAACAATAAACAGGAGTGGTTGACTATTTATTTAATAGTGAAGGAAATGAATGGTAGTATTGTAACATTAAAGGATACTTTAAAAAACAAAGAGAAGGTCCTTTATGATGCTCAGTCCGCAGAGCTTTTGGCGAAAATGTTAAACCTAAGCACAGAAAATAAACCTTCTTGGAAAGTTAAACGCCACTATGACTCCTTTGTACAACTTCTATAAGCTTTGAAAAAAGAATCCGTGCCGCTCACGGATTCTTTTTTAGCTGTGAATATGACCAACCAAACAGCTTTTCGGCCGAAAAAAGCCGACTGGAATTTGAATAAGAACCGTTTCTTTTGTCCTTTTGAGATCATAGATTTGGTCACATATATTTACATCGAAACCTAATAAAGGATGGCCATTCATTCCAAGTGAGCTGGCCGCTAGCAATAAGTGCTGAAGGAGAGCCCCTGCCTCCATATGCTGGATACGGTAGCCCCTGCAGCCGAGCTCTCCGGTATAAAAGTTCCGGTCTCCGGCAATATGAAGGCAGAGCGGAACTTGATAAAGGTTAAGGTTATGAAGACTCATGGCAGACTGAAGGGTATAACGGAAATCCCCTTCTTTTAGTTTTATTAATGAATGGCTGCGAGGATCATAACGGTAGGCTCCGTCAGAAATACCTTCCACATTATAAAAACAGCCGTAAATAAAGAGGGGGGACCTCTCCTCTTTTCTAATATCAAAATCGCCGTGGGAACTGAAAGAGTCGTAGGTTTCTTTAAACAAGGATGAGAGCTTGTTAACGTTTAAACCAGTCGATAAGAAATCCATTTCTGGTGAGTAGCGATTCCGACAGATAATGGATAAGTCTTTCATTTTTTTGTCCACTTGAGGAAGCATGGTTTTAGTGCTCGCTTCGTCATTATGACTTTCCTTATAGTTTAAATAACGAAAGACATTCGTAGATTCCTGCATGGAAGCTTGATTCATATTTTGAAGATCAGGACAATCAATGACTTTTCTTGATTTTTGGTAGTAAGTTGTTTTAATTGAGGGAATTTTGTTTAGTAACTCTGCAGTGGAAGTCATTTTTTCTTTGATTGCAGCAGGTTTATTTACAAATAAAGGAACGACGGCATAAATGGATTCCTCCTTGTCGTTAAGACCGAGAAGGTGATTGAGGGCTTGATCAAGAAATTGAAAATGTACTTTAGGTGAGAAGTGGAAATGAGAGCTGAGTTTTTGCAGCTGACCAATAATCACGCCTGCATCTAATCCTTGCAGACGATATGAAAAATTGTTGTATTTAAAAAAGTTCTTCCAAAACATTGTGGAAATGATGGCAACGGCCGGACAGTCTGAAAGATCAGAGTGACTGGCCAAAGCCTTGTTTAAATAGGAATCATAATCGCCCTCACGCAGTAAGAGAAGCTGATGATGTGCGGCATCGTAATGATAAATTCCGTGCGGAAGTTCTTCTGTTTTTAAATAAAGATATAGTTCATTAGGATAAAGGCCTCCTCCAGATGGAGCAAATCGGCGGAAGGATTGCATCGTTTCTACCGAATCTCCATCTTTCGGAAGAGAAGTCTGACTGAGCTGTGTCCATCCAAAAACATACCAGAGAAAGCAGCTTAAAGTATCTAAATCAAGCAGGGAAGATCCTTCCTGTTCTTTTAACGAAAGTGTTATTTCATGGGAAAGAGGATACTTTGGCAAACCGCGATAAATTTTAAAGGGAAGAGGGGCATCGTCCCAGTCGACGTTCCAGTCGGGCGGTACCACTTGGCTGCTTTGAAAGTGTAAATTATAGAGAAACGGGTCAAGCTCCATAATGATTTCCCTCCTTACTGTCTTTAAGGAAATGGATGTGGAAACGGGTTGAGTTCGTCAATCTTCAGGTCGCGTTTTGTATACCCGAGCCTTTTCGGCACAGTCAGTACTCTGTTCAATCCTGTCACACGAGTAAGATGATGCCCAAATGTCATCGGCAGCATGCCGGGAATAAGAACCTTAACACAATGTAATCCGTTGCGGCTGATTTCAGGTGTGGTCTGGTCGATCACGATAACATCCAAACTTAATTCACGTAAAACTTGTAAAATGTTTCGTAAGTCTTCAGTTAAATCAGGATTGCTGGCTGAAGAAGGAAAGCCCTCATCAAAACTCTGCATTGGACGATTCTGACGCAAAAGAAAGTGAAGACGTTCCTCCGCTTCCTGAAGACCATACAACATACCGTGATCATCCATTTTTTTCACAAGGGAAGAATGATCTAGCATTTTTAAGTAATCGCTGCGGTTTTTTTCAAATTCTTTGTTTAATGGCCTGATCATCCCAACACTTTCAAAAATGGCGCTTTTCACAGCTCTTACGGGGTCAAGGTGAGCGCCGGCTGCGCAAATCAGGTGAAGGCCTTCTGACTGTGGATCTCGCTTCTTCGTAATGGTCACGACTGAAGGTATACCATGTTCCATTGTTGCATTGTATAAAAATAAATCGTATCCCGCCTCTTCCCGCATACGATCAATCATTAAGTGGAGTTCTTCATCATGGGAAGAATAAGGGTCAATTGGGGGCAGGCTGAGTCTTGCATACCAAGTCATGAGAAAAGAATCTCGTTCTAAAACTTCCATAATTCCATGGAAAATGGCTTCTTCCAGGCTGCCGCCTAAAGCGCAGCCATTAGAGGTTTCAAACATAATTCCGTCCCCGCAGCCCATGCTGTAGTAAGCGAGCCGTTCAGGAACGAGGATGGGTTCTTCTTTTTGCAGCGAATATCCCCAAACCCAGTTCATTTTTTTATCGGGATCAAAAGCAGTAAATGGAAAGTCCGGTTTTGCATACTGTTCTTTCGAATGGACGCCCACATCTAAAGGGTGAAGTGCGCAGTCCAGGTTTCGATAACAATCGTAAACGACTGTCTTTTTTCCTTTAGGATCAATGCCGCAGGATCGTTCTAATCCTTCTAACATCGCCGTCATCTCACTGCTTGCATAACAATTAGTTCTTCCCGCTGTTCCTTCATTCCCATTAAATAACGGCAGATTAACGATGACGTCAGCGAATGATGTCTGCAGGTCGCTCATCCTGCTGTTGAACATTCCTGTGTTTGGGTCCAGATAATCTTTTGATAGAGCAGAACGTAAGTCTGTCATTGACCGGCACCTGTAACTGTTTTTACTGACTTTCAAACTTGGCTGAAGAGAAATAACGGCGGCCTCCGCTGAATCTTCAGGGAGATGGCTGCACACAGAACACGTCGCCTCCGGTAAAATATAATGCCGGGAACACGCTAACGTTTTCATGCTGACTTTATAAATATGATCCTCTAATAGTGAGGATTCCCCTTTCCATACCTTCTGTACTTCATTAAGAATCAGCTGCACCATCTGCATAAGAAGACTTTCTGAGAGCCACTCATCATTAATATTTTCCTCATTTTGTTTTAACGACTGCTGAATCCTCCATAAATCTGATCGATCGTCTGCTGCTAATATTTTACGACTATCTGCACATTGGGAGCATCCTTCCCGGTCTGGCTGAACCCATGGGCCGACAATCCCTTCTCCAAAGGATAAAAAAACGCGCATCCAATCAATCTTAAATTCACGGGAAACTCTTTCAGCATGTTGATGGTTCTTTGGGTTCCAGAAGTCATCTAATACGAGAAAAAATTTTGTTCCAGCAGGCAGAGGCACCTCCAGCTCCGGCAGTCTTTGCAGCTCATATTGAGGAGACAGTGCTTCTGCCACAGCATCTGCCAGTCTGCCTTTTCCTATAATGGTTAGAATTGAGCTCACGTTGTCTCCTCCTCTTTAATATCCACCCCGCAAATGCTGACAACTCCATCTTCTTCAAATGGTTCAAGAGATATTTTAAAGAATGTAGCCGTCTGGCTGTTTTGATGTAAAATTCTTAAAGCAGTTTGCAGAGATTCTGACAAATCATTTGTTTCATAGGCGGGAATATCAATAGTCTCAACTTCTTTATCCTGAAAGACAAACTCTAAAGGACTTTCGTGATCAGGTGATGTGCTGTTTTGTGCCTGTTTGAGAAGTGTAAGCAGTGCTTCTCTCAAAGCGAGTGTTAGGGTGAAACCGACCTTCCCATACCATTGACTGTTTAAGTCTTTCATCCAAACGACAGGAAACCCAGAGTTGTATCCTAAGCTGATCTCAGGCAGAATTTTCATTGTTTCTAAGGCCTGTAAATAATAGCGGCAGACATGATCTTCTACACGATTGAATTCTATTTTCGTAACATGACCGTTCCACTCCTGAGATTTAAGATGCCACCTGGCTTCTATACTCTTTTGTAAAGCCCGGGCAGCAGCTTCTAAAAATGTCTCTCCTGCTCCAAGCTGGAGTGAAGCAATTTCACCGTCTAATGAATCTGATAGCTTATTTTTCAATGGAAGCACGTATTGCTCTATCCCTCTTAATCCAGCTTCCCTCCTTGCTTCCTCGTGGGTCATTGCTCCGATAACAAGGGGACGGTGCAGTTTATTTGATAGAACATCGATTACTTGAACTTCACATTGAGAAAGCGGCAGTTGAGAAAGCTCTCCTTCTTCCCAATGGTGGAAAATACCTGTCTGGCGGGAAGTAAGCTGGCTGAAATAATAAAAAAACTGACCTTCGTTTTTTATTTCTGATTCTATTGTGTTTAAGTTTTTTACTCTCTTTACTGTTATTTGTCCTGAGACAAGAGGATGGTTCTTAAAAGGGTGCCATTTACCTTCTAACGTTTTCAAGTTCAAAAGATATAGATGATTGTTCGTGTGAGCTTCGGATACTCCGGTGATTTTTTTAAACGCTTCAAAGACAAGGATATTGGCAAGCATAGATCCGGCCGGAGAAGAATAGCTGCTGCTTTGGTGAGGGCTTTTCATAACGTCATTGTGAATGCTCCGCCATGCTGACTCCCAGCAGTTATTGGAATCCGGGCTTACCAACGGTCCTGCAAGTCCCCGCTCCCCAATGCACAGCGCAGAATTAAAAATTTTTTCTTTTTCTTTACACACTTCAAGAATGTTTCGCAGCTCTTTAACATTGCCTTCTTGAGAGACGTAAAAAACAACGTCAAAGTCTTCAATCACTTCATGCCACGATCCTCCATTTTCGATTGGCGAACTACTAATAATTACTTCAGCATCCATTTTTTTTGCGGACGCTTTTAATTCCCTTAACCTGGGGATACAGTCTTCCGCCGTCAGTGCATGTATGCTTGCGGCGCCGGAGGAGATCAGAGCAGAAACCAGACCAATAAGCATGGAACCTTCCCCTATGGCTAACGTTTTTATTTCACGATATTTTTGAAAGCGGAAGGCAGCTGAATCTCCAAAGCTTTCTAAGTACTCGATTTGAGAGGCGAATTTTTCCAGCACAGACTCTGGTAAAGTATGAGGCAGATCTCCGCTGACATCACGCAGAAATCCGTTTGTATATAGGGCATCTGAAATTGCGTATATCCGGTCCTTATAAGGCTGAGGCAGCCCATCCGTGAGACTGGCTAATGAATTCTCTCCAGTAAACATAGGCATAAGTTTTTCCACCCATTGAAATACGGTACTTCCTTCCATCCGGAATGAACCGGAGCTGTTCCTGAAATACACACTTCCACTAGGTTCGGGCATGAAAAAAGTGCCCCTTTTTACCTTTAAGCACATAGAGTGTTTTACATTCGACATGTCCTTCCTCCTTACCGAAGACTTCTTATAACGATTCTATGTTTATCCCTGTGTACCATATGTATGGACATAAAGCAGCCCCCTGAAGATCAAGCATCAGAGGGCTTTCTAAAATTAAGGTTTGAATTAGTAATTAACGACCGCCACAGCGTCCGCCGCAACCGCCGCAACCGCCGCCGCACCTAGCACAACCCGCACAGCCCGCACATCTCGCGCATCCGCCACACCCGGCACAGCGGGCACATCCGCCGCATCCCGCACATCCGCCACAGCCCGCGCAGCCGGCACAGCGAAAACACCCAAAACAGACAAACCCTATGCCTGGAAATAGGCGAGATTGGTCTTCATACACTACGGCTTGCTCACTTGGGACCATGTTATGAGTTTGAAACTCTCCTACCTCTAAATTTTGAATTTCATTTTGGAATTGATTCATTTTTTCAACCTCCATTGTGTTATAAAAAAGACGCTCAGCTTCTTTCACTTTCGTTAAGAAACCCATTCTCCAACAAAATATGAAGGGAGTCTGGGTTTTGTTACTAATGATGAAAACCTAGTTTAAATTGCAATTTGGAAAAATAATGCTCAGCTTATAGAAAAAGCAGCACAGAAAATTTATATTTAAGAGGAAGGGGGGACCGAACAAGTTCTGCGATTTAGAATAATCGATTGAAGATGAAGCAAAGAGGGGTTCAATTTCTCGACTACAGCTTTAAAAAAGGGAGGAATGTTTAAATGTTTTCACTGCGAGTGGATGATGATATTTCATTGAAGCTTTTGGAGAAGAAGGATGCAAAAGAAATCTATTCTTTAGTCGACGAACATCGAACTTATTTAAGGGAGTGGCTGCCCTGGGTAGATAACATGAAGAAGCAAGCAGACTATGAACCTGTGATTGAAATGTGGCTCAAACAGTTTGCCTCTAACGATGGTTTTCAAGCAGGCATTCTTTATAAGGGAAAGCTGACAGGAATGGCAGGTTTCCATGGAATCGACTGGTCCAACAGGAAGACAAGCATCGGATACTGGCTTGCAGACAATTATCAAGGCCGGGGGATTGTGACGAAAACAGTTCAAGGCTTAATCGATTGCGCCATTGTTGAGTATGGCCTTAACCGTGTGGAGATTCAGTGTGGAGTGGAGAACTATAAAAGCCGCAGTATTCCTGAAAGAATCGGCATGACTAGAGAAGGTGTCATAAGAGACGATGAACTTCTTTATGATCATTTCCATGATACGGTTCTGTACAGCGTTCTTGCTAGAGAGTGGGAGCATAAGAAATAACCATTTCCAATGAAGAGGAATGGTTTTTAGTACAATAGACGGATTTATACAATTTAAGGCATTTACTCTGGTTCTTTTCAAATGAAAAGTTATAATCACTGGTATACTAGCTGTGTAGGAAAAAGCGTCCATGGATATAGTTTTATACAGAGTAATAGCTGGAGAGGAAGAAAAAGAACATAGAGAAAATATAAAACTATAAAATTAAGAAAGAGTGCATAATCTATGTTGAGAATTTTTTTAGTAACAATAGATTTCGGGGGTAGAAAATCTTATGAAAAGGTTTTGAGAAATGAAAATATTCATGCGATATATTCAAGTTCAGATTTAAACACACAAGAAATAGCCTCTGTTTTTAAAGGAGAAAATAATACACCTCTTTACTTTGAGGATCGGCTAAAACCTATGCAATTAAAGGGGTTAGAAAAGATAGAAATCGATAAGTTAATGGAAACACATCCTGAAGTTTGTACTTCTTTTATGACGACTCCTCATCTTTTTGAATTCGAGGGTTTAGAGAATTTTTATGATTTATATAAAAGAACTTCTTCTTTGTTGAATGATATTAAAGCCATCCATACTTCAGGTAACATCCTGATAATAGCGAAATATTTGGTGGCCGGTATGCTGTTTAATCAGATAAAGAGAAGGCCGATTGAGGAATTGTGGAAATTTCCTGTTTTTCCCGTGTATGGTATGGTTATTGCTGAAAAAAGAGGAGATTGGTTTGGAATTTCCAGAGAGAATTACTATTAGAGGCGGCTAAAGACAATGAGGAGGCTGACCCGTGAAAGAAGAAGTCATTAAGAAAATTAAAGCACTCGAGGAAAGTCATTTAAAAATAGAAAACCGTAACTCTTCGGAACGTTTGGGAGAGATTTTATCTGATGATTTTTTAGAGTTTGGAAGTTCGGGAGGTATAATCACTAAAGAGGATTGCCTGAAGGAAGGGGTAACTTTGCATGAGCTGGAGATGTTCAACTTTGAACTTCACCCCCTTGGACCTGAAGCCGTTTTAACTACATATCTAGTAAAAAACTATACATTAAACCGAAACACACTGCGAAGTTCTGTTTGGAAGCTTCAGAACAACAAATGGCAGTTGTTTTTTCATCAGGGGACTGTTACAGAGATAGAACATGAAGTAAAAAGCATCTATACAAAATAGATGCTTTTTTAACTCTTAATCAAATAGTAAATATAATATTAGAATCAGCAAAATCAAGCAGCATGCTGAGGACTGGCAGCCGAATTGCCATGGCCACGGACTGTCGCAAGCATTACCATATCCACAGCCGCAAGTATCTCCATACCAGTCCCTGGCATCACCAAAACCTCCGCCGCTATCTCCGAATCCACTGCTTCGCTCTCTGGCGGATTCTTCATGATCACTGCTTCCCAGATAAGCATTTTTCAATAAACCTATCGTTCTCTCCTCCTTTCGATAGAGGAAGAAAATTGTTTTCTTCCTGCCAAGATATGATATTTTATGCTGGAAGAGTAGAGCTTGAATAAACATTTGGTCCACAAATCTATTAAAAAGGCTCTAATTTTAATATTAAGACTTTTAATTGACCCAAAAAAAGAAGCTCCATTTGAAATGGAGCTTCAAATTATATGGCGGGCGAGACATTACTCGTTTAGACTCGTTTTTCAACAAATCTCTTCATTCGTTCCGTGGCTTCATCCAGCTGCTTCAAGGAAGTTGCATAAGAGCAGCGCACGTGTCCTTCCCCGCTTTCGCCGAAGACATTACCAGGTACGACAGCTACTTGTTCTTCCTGGAGCAGTTGTTCGGCAAATTCACCGGAAGTCAGTCCTGTTGCTTTTATGGAAGGAAAGGCATAAAACGCCCCTCCCGGCACGGGACAGTTTAATCCAATTTCATTAAGACTGCTTACGATAAAGTTCCTTCTCTGTTTATAGCTTTCAAACATATCCTGCACGCTTTGTCTTCCATTTTTCATGGCTTCCAGCGCGGCATGCTGAGCCATCGTCGGAGCGCACATCATCGTATACTGGTGAATCTTCACCATTGCGGAGATAATTTCTTCAGGCCCTGCGGCATAGCCTAAACGCCAGCCAGTCATCGCAAAAGCTTTGGAAAATCCACTGATTAAAATGGTACGTTCTTTCATCCGGCTGACGGAAGGAAAGCTTGTATACTTTTCGTCATATGTTAATTCTGCATATATTTCGTCAGATAAAACAAGAAGGTTATGCTTCTCTATAACTTCAGCAAGCTGCTCTAATTCCTGACGGTTTAAAAAAGTGCCTGTTGGGTTATTCGGATTACATAAGATAATAGCTTTAGTTTTTGACGTAACCGCTTGTTCAATCTGCTCCGGTGTCACTTTAAATTCATTTTCTGCCTGAGCTTGAATGGTTACGGGTACACCTCCAGCCAGACTTACGGTTGGTACATATGCGACAAAACCAGGTTCGACTACGATGACCTCATCTCCTGGTTCCACCACGGCTCTAAGCGCAAGGTCAATAGCCTGGCTTGCTCCGACTGTTACAATTACCTGGTCTTCGGCTTCATAGCTCAACTGATAATTTTTATCTAGATATGTACTGATCTCTTTTCTAAGTTCAAGCATCCCGGCATTTTCTGTATAAGAGGTATAGCCTTGCTCTAAGGAGTGAAAGCTTTGTTCAATAAAATTCCATGGAGTGACGAAATCAGGTTCGCCGACTCCAAGAGAGATAACATCTTCCATCTGTGCCGCCAGGTCAAAAAAGCGGCGGATGCCTGATGGCTTTAAACTTGCGACTTGTTTAGAGATAAAAGATGTTTGCTTCATGGGGATACCACAATTCTTTTATCATCGTCGTCATCGTCATGCAGAATAATTCCGTCGTGTTTATACTTTTTCAACACAAAATGTGTGGTTGTAGAGATGACCGAATCAAGGGTAGATAATTTTTCGGAAATGAAGTTTCCAATATCCATCATTGTTTTTCCTTTTACAGAAACGGATAAGTCGTAGGAACCGGACATTAGATACACGGAATTCACTTCCGGAAAACGATAAATACGTTCGGCCACTTTGTCAAAGCCGACACCACGGGCTGGCGTTACCTTTACATCGACCATAGCGGTAACGTCTTCTTTATCTAATACTTTGGCCCAGTCTATCAGAGTCGAGTAGCCGAGAATGGCTTTCTTTTCTTCAAGACCGTCAATCAGTTCCCTGACTTCTTCTATACTAATCCCCATTAATTTGGCGATTTTTTCCACTTCTAGATTGGCATTTTTTTCGATTAGTTTTAACAATTCTACTTCTTTTTCATTCACTGCTAACACCCACTTCTTTATTATGCCTCTCATTCTATCAGTATAAGGGTTAAATTTAAATACTTAACATTGGGACGGAAAAGAGAAGGAGTTTACCGTTAACTCTTTACTTTAGCTTCAGATATGGCAGACTGGATTAACTCGATATGGCTAGTGATTAACTCTTTAATATTGTTATTGTCTGCTTCAGCTTTTTTAAGGTCAGCTTTCAACCTTCTCAGTTCTTTATAAAAAAGCTTCATTTCAAGATGTGTAATCATGTGAAAAATTCTTCCCCCTAAAAGTTCGATTCACCCACATTATTTACGAGAGTATGAGATTTTATTCTATTAAAAAAATAAAAGCCGAAAAGAACAGGGGATCCCTGTTCTTTTCGGCTTATGTCTGACACAGTTTGTCCAGCTCACTACTGCCTGTTCATTTTTTATTTGGTTTTAATATAAAAGCAATTACGCTATCATCACGGGCAAAATCCCAGTCCACAAATACATCTTGAACTTCGGTTTTAAATATCTCAGCAAAGTGAGTATTATTAAGGAGCAGTTCACCCTCCAGCTGCCGCTTAGCTACTCGAAGATTTTCATCAAAACCGAAAGAAATCAACTGCTTTTCAATAGGCACTAAGATACCTTCGCGGATCACAATTATGGCACGGGAACTCACCATATGGGAGTCAACATGTGCGGGAGCTTTTTCCGCCTGTTCACTAACCCATGAAATCTCTTTATGCACATCCTGTTTACCGGGATAATCGTCTGTCTGCTCCGGTTTTTCAGAGCTGACGCCGACAATGCATCCCGTTTGATTGGCAAGGTTCCAATCATAGTAAATCTGCTGTATATCTAAATCTGTAATACCTTTAATCTGTCCGAGAATTTCGGGCTCGAGTGATTTCATTACATATTCCCTGGTTGTTTTTACGGTTAGCTCCTGTTCTTGCTCTAAGAGAACTTGCTCAGTCGCAGAGACAAAACCGCTTAAATATATAAGTACATATGGCGGGCTGATTGTTACATGAATAGCTTGAGGACCTTTACCAAATTTGTCCCGCAGCAGTTTCCCGAAATTGTTAGCCATTTTCGTTTGCTGTTCTCTTACTTCCATAAAATCAAACATCCTTTTTAAAGAAGAAGCATTCAATCTTCCTCTCTATTTTATTTTAATATTTTTAGAATTTTATGTAAATATTTTTATGATTTTAAATTTATTTTCCCGGATAAATTATCAGAGAAACATCTTTTTATACTGTTTTAAGTAGGGTAGAAGAAACTCTTATTAAGCTGGTTCAAGCTGAAATTTTGCCTTAAGTCACAGCTCTTATTAAAATAGTAGCTATAGCAACTATTTTATAGTAAAGGAAGAGACTGCATGAATCTGGGCTTTCAGGATTATATAAGCATAAGAATACATCAGACAGATTTAAAGCTTACCGGCTATATAAAATCTAAGCTAGAACCTTATAATCTCGCACCTGAACAGAATCTAATTATGATGCTGCTGTGGGAAAATGATGGCTTATCTCAAAATAAACTTGCCGATCTTTTAGGGAAGGATAAGACAAATATAGCTCGAATGGCTTCGAACCTTGAAAAAAAAGGCTTTATAAGGCGTAATTATTCGAAGGAAGATCGCAGGAGTCTGCAGCTATATTTAACTGATAGTGGAGTGAAGCTTAAAGATAAAGTAATACCTGTGGCTGAAGCGTTTAATAAGACTGTAACAGAAAAGATTTCCGAAGAAGAAATAATAGAACTTGATCGGATATTAACAAAAATGGTACAAAATCTTGAAAAGGAAGAGATAAATGACAGAAAAAAAGCGTTATAAAAGAGAGATTAAAGATCATTGGTATGTGCAGTATAATGAAATGGGATTCCCAGCAATACAAAAAGGCTGGGTGTTATCTGTAGATCGCTGGCGTGACTTTGATCCTTTTATCTTAATGGCAGAGGACTGGTTTAAAAAAGGAACGTTTCCCGATCACCCGCACCGTGGTTTTCAGACAGTAACCTATGTAGTGGACGGCCGGTTAGAACACATTGATAATGGAGGCGGCCGCGATATTTTGGAGCCTGGGGATGTCCAGTATATGAACGCTGGCTGGGCGGCACGTCATGCAGAAGACGGCGTGGAAGATGATGTAGCTCATACGCTGCAGCTTTGGCTGAATCTTCCAAAGGAGCAGAAGAAGTCAGAAACAATCTATCAAAATATATATAATGAAGAAGCTCCAGTTGTGCCGTTTGAGGGAGGCTCTCTCAAAGTCTTCTCTGGAAAAGTGGCTGGCGTGGAAGGGCCGATGAATTCACTTGTTCCTATTACACTTAGCGAAATAACATTATCTGAAGGTACAGAGTTTACGCTTAATACTCCCAAAAACCATAATGCATTTCTGTACGTCCTTGCCGGTGATATAAAAGCGGGAGAAAACGAAGTCCGCTTAAAAAAGCATGGAGTTGCGACTTTATCGTTTATTGAAGAAGGAGAAGGAGAAAGCGAACTGAAAATCCGGGCTAATAAGAGGCGAACGAAAGTTTTAGTTTATTCCGGGAAACCGATTAAGGAAGAAATTGTTCCGCATGGACCGTTTGTAATGAATTCCATGGAAGAGATCCGACAGGCGTATGACGATTTTCGGAGCGGTAAATTCGGACCTCCGGCCGTTTAATAAAGAAAAGCGGAAGGGTAGTGCCCCCTGAAAGTTAGAGTTTTTATTATGCAGCTGATTGGCTGGTTTGAGTTCGGTATTGTATGGGACTTAAACCAGCCAATTTTGCTTTTATGCGTTCATTATTATAGTAGTTCACATATCCCTCAAGTTTTCTTTTAAGCTCTTCATAAGAAACCAGTTCTTCTCCGTAATACATTTCCTGTTTGAGAATCCCGAAAAAATTCTCCATCGCTGCGTTATCTGCGCAGTTTGCTTTTCTGGACATACTTTGAAAGATTTGATGTTTCTTTAAGGTTTTCACCCACGTGTTATGTTGATAATGCCAGCCTTGATCGGAGTGGATGGTTGTTCGGTATTCGGCTTCCGTTCGACACTGCTTCATTCAACGGCTTTAAAACAAGGTCCAGGGTTGGTCGTTTAGAAATTCCAAAAGAGACAATTTCCCCATTAAATAAGTCCATAATCGGGCTTAAATAAAGCTTCTCATTTCCTGCACATTTGAATTCCGTCACATCTGTGACTAATTTTTGGAGCCGTATTGGCGTGTGGAACCTGCGTTTTAATCGATTATGAGCCACTTTCCCAACTGTACCTTTGTACGATTTATACCGGGATTTTCTAGTGAATTTCTCACACTTCAATCCGAGCTCACCCATGATCCGATGAACTTTTTTATGGTTGATCCTATACCCCTGATTTCTAAGCTCGAAAGCAATGCGGCGATAGCCATATGTCCCGTTGTGCTTATGAAAGAGTTTCGTAATTATTTCTTTCCACTCTTTATTCGGATCTTCCTTCTGTAACTGCTTCTTCTGGTAATGATAAGTGGCTTCAGGAATGTCCACTCTTCGTAAAGCGTCTTTTACTTTGAATCCTTCTTGTTTGAGTTCGAATACCAGCGCTGCTTGTGCTTTTCGAGATAGGCGTCCGGATTCTCCTGAAAAGCTTTTAACTTTTTTAGATAAGAATTCTCTAAACGTAGGAGTTCATTTTCACGTTCCAATTGTTCTTCCCGAGTTGGTGCTTTTTCTGTTTTGGGTAACTTTTTCTTAGGTTTTTTTGACATAGAAGGCCGTCCTTTCGCTTTTTCCCGGAGGCCCTCGCTCCCTTCCTTCTGAAATATGTTGGCCCAGCTCGCAATTAAAGCAGGGTTGTTCAGTTGGAAGGCAATCGCAGTCTCCTGAAGAGAAGCTCCTGTCTGTTTCCTAAAGTTTAATACATCCATCTTGAATTGGACAGGGTGGACTTGTTTGGAATGCTTCCTTTTTAACCCTTCTTCTCCAAATGCTTGATAAGCACGAACCCAACGTAAGATTTGAGCATCACTAGGAATGGAGTACTTTTTAGCTAATAAAACGTATCCTTTATGTCCTTGAAGATATTCCCTTACCACCTTCAATTTAAATTCCTTACTATACTTTGCCATAGAAAACACCCCGGAAGTTAGATTTTTCACTCTAACTTCCGGGGTGCACTACCAAGA
>NZ_LT800499.1:1198299-1200911 GCF_900166625.1 Halobacillus massiliensis
GGTAGTGACCCCTGAAAGTTAGAGTTTTTATTATGCAGCTGATTGGCTGGTTTGAGTTCGGTATTGTATGGGACTTAAACCAGCCAATTTTGCTTTTATGCGTTCATTATTATAGTAGTTCACATATCCCTCAAGTTTTCTTTTAAGCTCTTCATAAGAAACCAGTTCTTCTCCGTAATACATTTCCTGTTTGAGAATCCCGAAAAAATTCTCCATCGCTGCGTTATCTGCGCAGTTTGCTTTTCTGGACATACTTTGAAAGATTTGATGTTTCTTTAAGGTTTTCACCCACGTGTTATGTTGATAATGCCAGCCTTGATCGGAGTGGATGGTTGTTCGGTATTCGGCTTCCGTTCGAATGGTTTCCACTGCTTCATTCAACGGCTTTAAAACAAGGTCCAGGGTTGGTCGTTTAGAAATTCCAAAAGAGACAATTTCCCCATTAAATAAGTCCATAATCGGGCTTAAATAAAGCTTCTCATTTCCTGCACATTTGAATTCCGTCACATCTGTGACTAATTTTTGGAGCCGTATTGGCGTGTGGAACCTGCGTTTTAATCGATTATGAGCCACTTTCCCAACTGTACCTTTGTACGATTTATACCGGGATTTTCTAGTGAATTTCTCACACTTCAATCCGAGCTCACCCATGATCCGATGAACTTTTTTATGGTTGATCCTATACCCCTGATTTCTAAGCTCGAAAGCAATGCGGCGATAGCCATATGTCCCGTTGTGCTTATGAAAGAGTTTCGTAATTATTTCTTTCCACTCTTTATTCGGATCTTCCTTCTGTAACTGCTTCTTCTGGTAATGATAAGTGGCTTCAGGAATGTCCACTCTTCGTAAAGCGTCTTTTACTTTGAATCCTTCTTGTTTGAGTTCGAATACCAGCGCTGCTTGTGCTTTTCGAGATAGGCGTCCGGATTCTCCTGAAAAGCTTTTAACTTTTTTAGATAAGAATTCTCTAAACGTAGGAGTTCATTTTCACGTTCCAATTGTTCTTCCCGAGTTGGTGCTTTTTCTGTTTTGGGTAACTTTTTCTTAGGTTTTTTTGACATAGAAGGCCGTCCTTTCGCTTTTTCCCGGAGGCCCTCGCTCCCTTCCTTCTGAAATATGTTGGCCCAGCTCGCAATTAAAGCAGGGTTGTTCAGTTGGAAGGCAATCGCAGTCTCCTGAAGAGAAGCTCCTGTCTGTTTCCTAAAGTTTAATACATCCATCTTGAATTGGACAGGGTGGACTTGTTTGGAATGCTTCCTTTTTAACCCTTCTTCTCCAAATGCTTGATAAGCACGAACCCAACGTAAGATTTGAGCATCACTAGGAATGGAGTACTTTTTAGCTAATAAAACGTATCCTTTATGTCCTTGAAGATATTCCCTTACCACCTTCAATTTAAATTCCTTACTATACTTTGCCATAGAAAACACCCCGGAAGTTAGATTTTTCACTCTAACTTCCGGGGTGCACTACCATCATGCCTCTCTCTTTTTTCTAATATTAGGTTCTCACTTAAACGTGGAGATGCAATGCTGCTCGGTTCCGTTTACCGTGACAAAGAGAACCGGGCCTGGGGAAACAACTCGCTTTCCATGGGTGAACGGTGAGCTTCCTCGGGCTTTTAGCCCTCCGGGATCTCCCCCTGTTCTATCCTCCCATAGGAGTCTCGCCGTTTCCCCTGGCCTTTATGTTTTTTGGAGTAACGGAACATTTAGTGAGATAAGACTATCTCTTCTCAAGATTAATAAGACTACAGCATTCCGTTTTAACTATCACCGGTAAAGAGGCTGGGAAATGGCGAGACTCCTGCAGGGAGATAGAGCCATGGTGAGATCCGCGAGTGCAACGAGCTAGCTCACCGGCTCCCCGCGGAAAGCGAGCTATTTCCCAGCCGCTTTTTACTGCTCCAGCAAACGGAACAGCCATTTTCCTTCATAAAAGTGAGGTAAACCAAGGGAAATGGTGAGGTCCGGGAGTTCACCGGCTCCCCGTGGAAAGCAAGTCATTTCCCAGCCGCTTTTCTCCGTTACTTGATAAACGGAACCGTCATTCCTAATGGACGTAGAAATAGAATTAGAGTAAGACTAGCCACTAACTCATTTTATTGCTTCAAAAGTAAGAATCTCTGTTGATGCTGATGGAGAGCGGCCATATTCATAATCACTTGATACCGTAACCTCTGTAAAACCGGTCGATTTCAGAATCTGTTTGAACTCTTCCACGCCATACCACCTCATAGGGAAACGTTCGAGTTCTGTTTGGACAAGTTCTCCGTTGCTCCAGCGTTCATACCTGTTATGAGAGACCGTGTATTGTTCAAAGACATTGTGTGCTGTCATCTTACTTTCAAGAGAAATCACATCTCCGTTCTCAAGCTTCCAGGTGCGAGTGGATACTTTACCGATTGGGAAGTCCTTCGGGATAGATAGATCGAGCAGCAAACTACCGCCCGGGGTGAGACTTTTATAAAATTGATGTAAAGCTTTTAACGAATCCTTTCGTTTATGCAAGAGTAAAAACGTTCCTGTGGGAACAATTACAGCTTCATAGTAGGATTCCTTTGAATATGTAGTCATATCAGCTTGAAAAAGGCGAGGATTTATTTTATGATT
>NZ_LT800499.1:1203436-1220330 GCF_900166625.1 Halobacillus massiliensis
ACACTGCTTCATTCAACGGCTTTAAAACAAGGTCCAGGGTTGGTCGTTTAGAAATTCCAAAAGAGACAATTTCCCCATTAAATAAGTCCATAATCGGGCTTAAATAAAGCTTCTCATTTCCTGCACATTTGAATTCCGTCACATCTGTGACTAATTTTTGGAGCCGTATTGGCGTGTGGAACCTGCGTTTTAATCGATTATGAGCCACTTTCCCAACTGTACCTTTGTACGATTTATACCGGGATTTTCTAGTGAATTTCTCACACTTCAATCCGAGCTCACCCATGATCCGATGAACTTTTTTATGGTTGATCCTATACCCCTGATTTCTAAGCTCGAAAGCAATGCGGCGATAGCCATATGTCCCGTTGTGCTTATGAAAGAGTTTCGTAATTATTTCTTTCCACTCTTTATTCGGATCTTCCTTCTGTAACTGCTTCTTCTGGTAATGATAAGTGGCTTCAGGAATGTCCACTCTTCGTAAAGCGTCTTTTACTTTGAATCCTTCTTGTTTGAGTTCGAATACCAGCGCTGCTTGTGCTTTTCGAGATAGGCATCCGGATTCTCCTGAAAAGCTTTTAACTTTTTTAGATAAGAATTCTCTAAACGTAGGAGTTCATTTTCACGTTCCAATTGTTCTTCCCGAGTTGGTGCTTTTTCTGTTTTGGGTAACTTTTTCTTAGGTTTATTTGACATAGAAGGCCGTCCTTTCGCTTTTTCCTGGAGGCCCTCGCTCCCTTCCTTCTGAAATATGTTGGCCCAGCTCGCAATTAAAGCAGGGTTGTTCAGTTGGAAGGCAATCGCAGTCTCCTGAAGAGAAGCTCCTGTCTGTTTCCTAAAGTTTAATACATCCATCTTGAATTGGACAGGGTGGACTTGTTTGGAATGCTTCCTTTTTAACCCTTCTTCTCCAAATGCTTGATAAGCACGAACCCAACGTAAGATTTGAGCATCACTAGGAATGGAGTACTTTTTAGCTAATAAAACGTATCCTTTATGTCCTTGAAGATATTCCCTTACCACCTTCAATTTAAATTCCTTACTATACTTTGCCATAGAAAACACCCCGGAAGTTAGATTTTTCACTCTAACTTCCGGGGTGCACTACCAAGACCATGTGATGGCCTTCCGCTTTTCTTTTTGGGGAGTATAATCCTTTTTTCCTATTTAAAAGAATGGACACATCCAAAGATTATTCCCTTTCGTAACCTTTATAAAACGTGAAAGATTTACTGTATGTAAGTTATACTAAGGAATACTATAGGCCTGTATAAAGGGGAATTCTGAATGAATAGACCAACCGACCTGGAATTATACGAACGAATAGGTGACAAAGATAAAGCAGCACTGGAACTATTATATGAACGCTATGAAAAATTATTATATTCTTTCGCTTATCGACTTCTCAAAGACCAGCAGGGAGCAGAAGAAGTAATGCAGGATGTTTTTGTGAAACTGTGGAAAGGAAAGGGAGCCGGCCGCTATGTCAGCGAGAGAGGGAAATTCTCAAGCTGGCTGTTAACGATTACCAGAAATGCTTCGATTGATGTGATACGGAAAAAGAAAGTACAGGAAGTGGAATGGGACAACCGGGACTCCTTAAACGAAAAAATGCCAGGAGTCGAGGAAGAGATTCAAGATAAAGAAGAACGAGATCAGCTGCGTAAAGCCATTGATACACTTCCCGATGAACAGCAGCGAATGATCTGTCTCTTTTATTTCCAAGGTTTATCCCAAAGAGAAATTGCAGAGAAATGTAATATTCCTCTTGGAACAGTAAAAGGACGGGTACGTTTAGCATTAAAGAAGCTTCGTGAGCATCTAGAAGAGAAAGGGGGGACTTCCCATGAGTAAACAGCAATGTGATAAAGTACTTGATTATTTAAATAATAAACTTACTGATCAAGAAAAAGAAGAATATGAAAATCATCTGCGGGAGTGTCCCGAATGTCAGGAGGAAGTAAAGGAACTTGAAGAGATTATGGGAGAAGTTCCTTATCATATTGAAGAAACGGAAGTCCCGTCTGGTATGAAGTCCCGTGTACTTGGTGGAGTGTTTGAAGAAGAGACGGAAGGAACTGAACACCATGTAATCCCTTCAAAGCCAGCGAAATGGAAATTGTGGGCCGGCGCTCTTGCTGCAGGGCTTTTGCTTTCAATTGGCGGGAATATTTTTACAGGACTTCAGCTTCAACAGCTATCTTCCCAGAATGATCAACTGGAATCCACCCTTTCTGATCTGCAGACGGTGATTACACAACTGGAAGAACAGGGGAGAGGAACCGTATCACCACTGATGCAGACCCAGCTTGCATCGACAGGGGAAGCAGGTCAGGGAATCGCTACGATGGTTGATCAGGAAGATGGAGCGGAACTGCTGGTCCAGGTGAATGAAATGACAAAGCTTGAAGAAGGAACCGTTTATCAAGTGTGGCTTATCGAAGGTGAAAATCCGGAACCTGCCGGCGCATTTACAACGAACGAAGAAGGAAATGGGGCCGTAACCTTCCATTTTGATGATGAGAACCTTAAATCATGGGATTCCATCGCAGTTACGGTTGAACAAGAGCCTAACAATCCGCTTCCACAAGGAGATATCGTCCTGCAAGCTCAGTTATAAAAAAATAAGTTATCTAAATTTGCTCGAAAGCTCCTGCGATACAGGGATCTCTTGTTAAGATCCCTGTTTTTTTATGCTAAGATAAGAGTGATAATTTTCCATATTAAAATGAAATCCTTCAAGATGAGGAGTGATCTTTATCAATTTACACCCCCCTTTCAACAAGGTGGTAAAAACAGAAAGCGAGCTTCGTTCCATATTGGGGGAACCAGGTGAGCTTGCCCAAGAAAAGGTAATTCCTTATCTTGATGAACATTGCGTGCAATTTATTAATCAATCCCCTTTTGTTGTACTTTCCACCTTTAATAAGAATGGCACATGCGACGCTTCGCCTAGGGGAGACAGAGCAGGTTTTACTTATATAGTGGATAAAAACCGACTGGTGATTCCGGAAAGAAGAGGGAATAAGAGAGCGGATTCTCTTCTTAATATTATGAGTCAGCCCAGCATAGGCATGTCATTTTTCATCCCCGGGCTCAGTGATACATTACGTGTAAATGGAAAAGCATACATAACGAAAGATCATGAACTTTTAAATAACATGACAGTTGAAGGGAAAAATCCGTTATTAGGGATTGGTGTCTTAGTTGAGGAATGTTTTATCCATTGTGGAAAAGCCTTTAAAATATCTAAATTATGGAATTCAGAAACGTGGCCGCTGAAAAAAGACTTGCCTTCAAGTGGGAAGATAATGGCGGCTCATGCTCAATTAAAGGAAAATTCATCAGATATAGAAAAAAGGCTCGAAGAAGGGTATGTGAGAAGACTTTATTAAGGAGGAACATATGGTTGAAAATGTTTTAACCGTAGTAATTATCGCAGGACTTATCATCTCGAATATTATCACCTTTAAAAAGAGAAAAAAGCTGGGGATTACAGGATGGAGAAGCCTTCTTACTTCAATTTGCTTCTCGCTCATAGCTATTGTTCAGATCATAGCCTATTATTCAGGTTTTCTCGGCCTGATAAGCTGGATGATAACAATGATTTTGCTGTTGTTAGCAGCTTATTTTACAAAGTTTTTACCAAAACGAGAGAGTGAAGCTTGATCTGTTTAAATGATCCAGTTGGAATGTACCTTCACAAATTGAAATGCATAAGATGATTTTATAATTCGTGAAGGGAATGACCCGCATGTACTACTCCTCTAATATGGATTCCTATGCTTATGGCGGTCCAAATCAGGAGCAGCTTCTTGATGCTGTGCTTTCTGGGATCAAAGGAAAAGCCGAAGCCGCTGATTTTTACAGTCGCTTAGCAGCCTTCGCTCCGAATCAAAAACACAAAAGTGAGATTCTTCGAACGCTGGAAGAAGAAGAAGGCCATTTGAAAATGTTTACGGATACGTATGTAATGCTCACTGGGGAAATACCGCAATATGATCTTCACCCCCTCACCTTCAATACTTACGATGAGGGATTGGAAAAGGCCTATGAAACGGGTTTAACGAAGTATGAAGAATACCGGGACCATTACTTACTCACACAGCATCTACCGATTCGGGAAGTGTTCATGAGAGCTTGTAACGATGAAGTCGATCTAGTGGAACGCATTACTTCCTTATCATCTAAAGATGAACGTGTAGAGCTTGAGGACTTTGGAAAGCAGCCGTTTGTTATAAATATTGAAGAAGCGACTAAGCAAAATAATACTTTTCGCACCGCCATATGGACAGGAGATCACCTGCAGGTTACCTTAATGACTATAGACGTCGGAGATGACATTGGATTAGAAGTTCACCCTGAGGTTGACCAGTTTCTGCGCATTGAAGAAGGAGAAGGTCTTGTGCGAATGGGGGCGAGTCGGGAGCAGCTGGATTTTGAAGAAGAAGTATATGATGATTATGCTATCATGGTGCCGGCAGGAACATGGCATAATTTAATCAATACAGGTGATAAGCCGCTGAAGATTTATACAATTTATGCACCGCCAGAGCACCCTTTTGGTACTGTTCATGAAACGAAAGCAGATGCAATGGAAAAGGAATAAAAAGGAAGAGGCTATCCTTCAAGAAGGGTAGCCTTTGCTATTAGGAAAACTTTTGTTGAAAATGACTCGCTTTCTAAAGAGAGCCGTTTAACTAGCTTAGGTTACTAGCGCGAACCTTACCTTTTTTTAGAATGGGGAAAGACTGTTCCGTTTACTGTAGAAAGAGAAAAGCGGCTGGGAAATAGCTCGCTTTCCGCGGGGAGCCGGTGAGCTAGCTCGCTGCACTCGCGGATCTCACCCTGGGCTCTATCTCCCTGCAGGAGTCTCACCATTTCCCAACCTCTTTACCGCTGATGGTATAAACAGAATACTATGTTTGGAGGAGAATCCTCTACCTTTAGCCTATTACGTTAATGTTCCGTTACTCTAAAGAGTGATAAAGGGCCGTAGGAAACGGCGAGACTCCTATGGGAGGATAGAACAGGGTGAGATCCCGGAGGGCTAAAAGCCCGAGGAAGCTCACCGTTCGCCCATGGAAAGCGAGTCTTTCCCCAGGCCCGGTTCTCCATATTCAGGCAAACGGAACTCTCTTCCCGTTTTGTTAGAATCAAAGAGGTCTGCTTGGAAGCTCACCGTTCGCCCATGGAAAGCAAGTCGTTTCCCCTGGCTCAGTTTTCTTTATTCCAACAAACGGCTCCGACTTTCTAAAAGGAAAGAAAAGAAGATATTTTTTTACAGTAAAGGGTATAATTGAGGGTATTAGAAGACAAAATCTTGGAGGAAATGTCATGAAAAAGCGGCTAGTAGTTTTCACGGGGATAGCAGTAGCGGTAGCTTCCTTTATTAAATCTATTTTTGATACGAAGATTATAAAAATAAACCGATTGCAGTTGCAAAGCAGTAAACTGCCAAAAGCTGCAAACCTTAATATTATGCAGATCAGCGACCTTCACAATAAAGAATTCGGAAAGGGAAATAAACAGCTGATAGCTAAAGTTAATGAACTTAATCCTGATATTATCGTAATAACCGGCGATCTTATCAACCGGCAGACAAAGTATTTCCATAAAGTTTTTTCTTTTATTGAACAAATAACGGACAAACATGCCGTTTATTTTGTTACTGGAAATCATGAATGGGAAAACCCTGTGAAGGATGTATTTTTAAATGGGCTTAAAGCAAGAAATGTAGTCATTTTAAATAATGAAAATATGAATTTTACTAAAGCAAACACTGTTTTAAACATCGTCGGAGTAGACGATGTTTCCACAGAGAATGAGAATATAGAGAAAGCATTTAACGGCTTGACTAAGGATCGTTATACCTTGTTGCTTTCTCATGCTCCTGATGTGGCCTTGATATATAATGATCTTCCTGCAGACTTGATATTAAGCGGTCATACACACGGAGGACAGATAAGACTTCCTTTCATCGGTGCGTTAACCGCTCCTGGCCAAGGTTTTTTCCCGAAGTACGATAAAGGTATATTTTCTATTAGCGAAGGTCAAAAGCTTCATATCGACAGCGGACTAGGGACCGTCCACATTCCTGTTCGATTTTTCAATCAAAGTCAAGTCAGTTTCATTCAGCTCGTTAACCCTGATAATAGACAACAGTAGTCTATAACAGTGCAGGCTGCAGGAGGAGTAATAATATTGAACTTCCATTTACAAAGCCATGTACAATAATACCTGGCCAGATAGAATGAGTTTTCTCATATGCCCAGGCAAATACAATCCCGTCCATAAAATTAATCGGCATCGTATTTGTGGTCGGATAGTGGGCAGCTGTAAATATTAAAGAGCTTATTAATATTCCCATGCTTACACCGGTGCGCGTTCTAAGCCAGCGGTAAAGAAAGCCGCGGTAAAAAATTTCTTCATAAACGGGTGAAATAACGGCAGCACTGATAAGGCTAATTCCTATGGTGATCGGGGTAACATTTTTCTGAAGGCTGTCCGTTTTACTATTTTCGGGAGAAAGTCCTAAAGAGTCTGCTATTGCTATTAGAGCAAAACCGCCCGCCATCAAAAGGGAGATCCATAAAATAATCCAGAACCAATCTTTAGGAGGGAAAGTGCGGAGCCCTATTTTATTCCAGGTTAACTTTTTAGGTCTTAGAGCAATTAAATAAACGCCTGAGGTCAGGACGAGCGCGATCACTACTCCTGTGAGTGCCCCAGCATAAAGAGAGTGATCGAACCATTGCTCAAAAAAGGGCTGAACTCCATGTTTAACGAACAAGATAACAAAAATAAATTCGACTAGTAACAGACTGGTAAAAGTTTTCCATGTCCACGGGTCTTTTTCATTAAAGAAAGCTTTCTGATCCATATTTCTAAACACCTCCTTTTCAATACCTTTACTATATCGGCTGACGTAACGTCACTTACAAGCTTTTTTGAAAAAAGTTATAGGTTCTATTCAACCGGGTATAAAAAATGTAAAAGAAAATCATAGGCAGCCTATGATTTTTTATTTTTAGCAAAGACTATGTTTAGATGAAGGTATGCCAAACGAAACGAAGGGGATAAAATGACACAAAACATTATTAATGCAGGTTGGAATCTCAATAACAGCTATGCGCGTCTGCCGGACCCATTTTTTGAGAAAGTACAGCCAGATCCTGTCAGTAATCCTGAATTTGCAGTTTTTAATAAAGCTTTAGCGGAATCATTAGGACTTAATTCAGATAAATTAAATAGTCAGGAAGGTGCAGAAATTTTTTCTGGCAATACACTTCCCGAAGGTGCTATGCCTATAGCACAAGCTTACGCCGGCCACCAATTTGGGCATTTCACGATGCTTGGGGACGGAAGGGCAGTACTATTAGGCGAGCAGCTGACAGTTTCGGGTAAAAGATACGATATTCAGCTGAAAGGTTCCGGTCGTACTCCATTTTCTCGTGGGGGCGATGGCCGTGCCACACTTGGTCCGATGCTGCGCGAGCATATTATAAGTGAAGCTATGTATGCTCTCGGTATTCCTACGAATAGGAGTCTCGCGGTAGTGACTACCGGAGAGCCCGTTTTTAGGGAAAATGAGCTCCCTGGCGCTATTTTAACGAGGACAGCTTCCAGTCATTTACGAATCGGCACGTTTGAGTACGCCGCTCAGTGGGGCGGGAAAGAAGGCTTGAGGACGATTGCTGATTATGCGATTAAACGTCACTACCCTGAGGTTGAAGCTCAGGAAGATCGGTATGTAAAGCTATTTGAAAAAGTAGTGGAAAATCAAGCCGCCCTGATTGCAAGATGGCAGCTTGTCGGTTTTATCCATGGTGTTATGAATACGGATAATATGACAATAAGTGGAGAAACCATTGATTATGGGCCGTGTGCTTTTATGAATGAATACGATCCGGCTACTGTATTTAGTTCCATTGATGTTCAAGGCCGCTATGCCTATCAAAATCAGCCGCCGATCGGACAGTGGAATCTCGCTCGTTTTGGAGAGGCCCTTCTCCCATTGTTTGCGAAAGAACAGGATAAAGCAGTAGAACTTGCTCAAAGTGTACATTCTAAATTCGAAGAGCTGTATCACAAGCATTGGCTGGACGGAATGAGGGAAAAGCTCGGGTTTTTAGAAGGAGCTGCACAGGATGAACCGCTCATTGAAGATCTTTTAGGCATAATGAAAAAGCATCAAGCCGACTTTACCAACACATTCCGTGCCTTAACAATGGATAAGCCGGAAATTACACCAATGAAAGATACTCCCGACTTTACCAACTGGTATAAACAGTGGCAGGCAAGGCTTGAAAGGCAGAAAGTGTCTAAGAATGAGGCCTTTGCCAAAATGAAGAGTGTGAATCCTTCTGTCATTCCCCGAAACCATCTGGTAGAGGAAGCACTGGAAGCCGCTGTAAGGGATCGCGACTACAGTGTAATGGAACGCCTGCTGAATGTCCTTGCCGAGCCATATGCCTATTCTTCTGAACAGGAGGAATTTACGAAACTGCCTCCTGCCTGTGATCGACCTTATCGAACATTTTGCGGAACTTAATAACAAAAAGAAACGTCAGGATGGTGCTGCCCCAGCCGACGTTTCTTTTTATTTTATTTTTCTTTTACGGCTGTTCCTGCATAACGATCATGAGGAAGGATAGAGCCGTTCTCTCCTTCAAAAGATTTTCTGTCTTTTAAGTAATCAAAAGAGCTGATGGAATCCCGGTAAGCCATTCTTTTTACAATTTGTCCGCAGTCTGGCTTTTTCCCTTTTTCATTCTCAAGGATGATTCCCATTGCTTTATATCCTATAGTCTGACCTCTTTTTCGAAGCTGAGCATACTCTAGTGCCCACATTACGGCGGTGGGGGGNACTAGCGCGAACCTTACCTTTTTTTAGAATGGGGAAAGACTGTTCCGTTTACTGTAGAAAGAGAAAAGCGGCTGGGAAATAGCTCGCTTTCCGCGGGGAGCCGGTGAGCTAGCTCGCTGCACTCGCGGATCTCACCCTGGGCTCTATCTCCCTGCAGGAGTCTCACCATTTCCCAACCTCTTTACCGCTGATGGTATAAACAGAATACTATGTTTGGAGGAGAATCCTCTACCTTTAGCCTATTACGTTAATGTTCCGTTACTCTAAAGAGTGATAAAGGGCCGTAGGAAACGGCGAGACTCCTATGGGAGGATAGAACAGGGTGAGATCCCGGAGGGCTAAAAGCCCGAGGAAGCTCACCGTTCGCCCATGGAAAGCGAGTCTTTCCCCAGGCCCGGTTCTCCATATTCAGGCAAACGGAACTCTCTTCCCGTTTTGTTAGAATCAAAGAGGTCTGCTTGGAAGCTCACCGTTCGCCCATGGAAAGCAAGTCGTTTCCCCTGGCTCAGTTTTCTTTATTCCAACAAACGGCTCCGACTTTCTAAAAGGAAAGAAAAGAAGATATTTTTTTACAGTAAAGGGTATAATTGAGGGTATTAGAAGACAAAATCTTGGAGGAAATGTCATGAAAAAGCGGCTAGTAGTTTTCACGGGGATAGCAGTAGCGGTAGCTTCCTTTATTAAATCTATTTTTGATACGAAGATTATAAAAATAAACCGATTGCAGTTGCAAAGCAGTAAACTGCCAAAAGCTGCAAACCTTAATATTATGCAGATCAGCGACCTTCACAATAAAGAATTCGGAAAGGGAAATAAACAGCTGATAGCTAAAGTTAATGAACTTAATCCTGATATTATCGTAATAACCGGCGATCTTATCAACCGGCAGACAAAGTATTTCCATAAAGTTTTTTCTTTTATTGAACAAATAACGGACAAACATGCCGTTTATTTTGTTACTGGAAATCATGAATGGGAAAACCCTGTGAAGGATGTATTTTTAAATGGGCTTAAAGCAAGAAATGTAGTCATTTTAAATAATGAAAATATGAATTTTACTAAAGCAAACACTGTTTTAAACATCGTCGGAGTAGACGATGTTTCCACAGAGAATGAGAATATAGAGAAAGCATTTAACGGCTTGACTAAGGATCGTTATACCTTGTTGCTTTCTCATGCTCCTGATGTGGCCTTGATATATAATGATCTTCCTGCAGACTTGATATTAAGCGGTCATACACACGGAGGACAGATAAGACTTCCTTTCATCGGTGCGTTAACCGCTCCTGGCCAAGGTTTTTTCCCGAAGTACGATAAAGGTATATTTTCTATTAGCGAAGGTCAAAAGCTTCATATCGACAGCGGACTAGGGACCGTCCACATTCCTGTTCGATTTTTCAATCAAAGTCAAGTCAGTTTCATTCAGCTCGTTAACCCTGATAATAGACAACAGTAGTCTATAACAGTGCAGGCTGCAGGAGGAGTAATAATATTGAACTTCCATTTACAAAGCCATGTACAATAATACCTGGCCAGATAGAATGAGTTTTCTCATATGCCCAGGCAAATACAATCCCGTCCATAAAATTAATCGGCATCGTATTTGTGGTCGGATAGTGGGCAGCTGTAAATATTAAAGAGCTTATTAATATTCCCATGCTTACACCGGTGCGCGTTCTAAGCCAGCGGTAAAGAAAGCCGCGGTAAAAAATTTCTTCATAAACGGGTGAAATAACGGCAGCACTGATAAGGCTAATTCCTATGGTGATCGGGGTAACATTTTTCTGAAGGCTGTCCGTTTTACTATTTTCGGGAGAAAGTCCTAAAGAGTCTGCTATTGCTATTAGAGCAAAACCGCCCGCCATCAAAAGGGAGATCCATAAAATAATCCAGAACCAATCTTTAGGAGGGAAAGTGCGGAGCCCTATTTTATTCCAGGTTAACTTTTTAGGTCTTAGAGCAATTAAATAAACGCCTGAGGTCAGGACGAGCGCGATCACTACTCCTGTGAGTGCCCCAGCATAAAGAGAGTGATCGAACCATTGCTCAAAAAAGGGCTGAACTCCATGTTTAACGAACAAGATAACAAAAATAAATTCGACTAGTAACAGACTGGTAAAAGTTTTCCATGTCCACGGGTCTTTTTCATTAAAGAAAGCTTTCTGATCCATATTTCTAAACACCTCCTTTTCAATACCTTTACTATATCGGCTGACGTAACGTCACTTACAAGCTTTTTTGAAAAAAGTTATAGGTTCTATTCAACCGGGTATAAAAAATGTAAAAGAAAATCATAGGCAGCCTATGATTTTTTATTTTTAGCAAAGACTATGTTTAGATGAAGGTATGCCAAACGAAACGAAGGGGATAAAATGACACAAAACATTATTAATGCAGGTTGGAATCTCAATAACAGCTATGCGCGTCTGCCGGACCCATTTTTTGAGAAAGTACAGCCAGATCCTGTCAGTAATCCTGAATTTGCAGTTTTTAATAAAGCTTTAGCGGAATCATTAGGACTTAATTCAGATAAATTAAATAGTCAGGAAGGTGCAGAAATTTTTTCTGGCAATACACTTCCCGAAGGTGCTATGCCTATAGCACAAGCTTACGCCGGCCACCAATTTGGGCATTTCACGATGCTTGGGGACGGAAGGGCAGTACTATTAGGCGAGCAGCTGACAGTTTCGGGTAAAAGATACGATATTCAGCTGAAAGGTTCCGGTCGTACTCCATTTTCTCGTGGGGGCGATGGCCGTGCCACACTTGGTCCGATGCTGCGCGAGCATATTATAAGTGAAGCTATGTATGCTCTCGGTATTCCTACGAATAGGAGTCTCGCGGTAGTGACTACCGGAGAGCCCGTTTTTAGGGAAAATGAGCTCCCTGGCGCTATTTTAACGAGGACAGCTTCCAGTCATTTACGAATCGGCACGTTTGAGTACGCCGCTCAGTGGGGCGGGAAAGAAGGCTTGAGGACGATTGCTGATTATGCGATTAAACGTCACTACCCTGAGGTTGAAGCTCAGGAAGATCGGTATGTAAAGCTATTTGAAAAAGTAGTGGAAAATCAAGCCGCCCTGATTGCAAGATGGCAGCTTGTCGGTTTTATCCATGGTGTTATGAATACGGATAATATGACAATAAGTGGAGAAACCATTGATTATGGGCCGTGTGCTTTTATGAATGAATACGATCCGGCTACTGTATTTAGTTCCATTGATGTTCAAGGCCGCTATGCCTATCAAAATCAGCCGCCGATCGGACAGTGGAATCTCGCTCGTTTTGGAGAGGCCCTTCTCCCATTGTTTGCGAAAGAACAGGATAAAGCAGTAGAACTTGCTCAAAGTGTACATTCTAAATTCGAAGAGCTGTATCACAAGCATTGGCTGGACGGAATGAGGGAAAAGCTCGGGTTTTTAGAAGGAGCTGCACAGGATGAACCGCTCATTGAAGATCTTTTAGGCATAATGAAAAAGCATCAAGCCGACTTTACCAACACATTCCGTGCCTTAACAATGGATAAGCCGGAAATTACACCAATGAAAGATACTCCCGACTTTACCAACTGGTATAAACAGTGGCAGGCAAGGCTTGAAAGGCAGAAAGTGTCTAAGAATGAGGCCTTTGCCAAAATGAAGAGTGTGAATCCTTCTGTCATTCCCCGAAACCATCTGGTAGAGGAAGCACTGGAAGCCGCTGTAAGGGATCGCGACTACAGTGTAATGGAACGCCTGCTGAATGTCCTTGCCGAGCCATATGCCTATTCTTCTGAACAGGAGGAATTTACGAAACTGCCTCCTGCCTGTGATCGACCTTATCGAACATTTTGCGGAACTTAATAACAAAAAGAAACGTCAGGATGGTGCTGCCCCAGCCGACGTTTCTTTTTATTTTATTTTTCTTTTACGGCTGTTCCTGCATAACGATCATGAGGAAGGATAGAGCCGTTCTCTCCTTCAAAAGATTTTCTGTCTTTTAAGTAATCAAAAGAGCTGATGGAATCCCGGTAAGCCATTCTTTTTACAATTTGTCCGCAGTCTGGCTTTTTCCCTTTTTCATTCTCAAGGATGATTCCCATTGCTTTATATCCTATAGTCTGACCTCTTTTTCGAAGCTGAGCATACTCTAGTGCCCACATTACGGCGGTGGGGGTAATCAGCGCATGAAAAGCCTCATTTTTAATCTTTTTTCGAAGTATGTATTCGACTCCCGCCGTTACAGCAGTAGAGACAGCAAAATCAATAAGTAGAGCTTTGGAACGTTTTTTTGTAAGAGAATGAATAGAAATTACCTCCTTTATATTTTCTCTGTAAGATACGTGTGATTATGAAAAAGGTTTCAATTTAAACATTAAAGAAGGCACAAAAAAAGTCTGCAGGGATCTCCTCTCTACAGACTTTTAAGATCATCTTAATATTCATTATGGGAGCGTTGAAGCTTGTCTTCCTTATCGTAATACCTGTCCTCACGATCATAATTTCGAAGCAGTGGATTATAATCTTCTACTTCATCATAACGCGGACGGCTGTGCTTACCTGAAGATTTATATTTAATGTGAAATTCTTCATGAAATTCAGGTTCATCCACTTCTTTTACCATTCCTGTTTTTCTCATACCATATATCCAGGTTTCGAATTTATATGTTCCTCTGTCAATAATCTGGCACAAATCTTCAAGGGTTTGAGTAAGCTCTGTTAAACAGTCCAGCCCGTTTCTTAAAATTATCCCTTTTTCCTTGGCTTTATCGACAGTGTGATCCAGCCTGTAAGTCTGTTCTTTATACTCGAATTCTATAAAGCAGCTGTTGCGGTCCCAGTTGAAAATGAAGTTTTCCACCTTTAGTCGTTTAATAACCTTAGCAAGTTTCTTTTCACAAATAAACTGTTCTCTGTATGGCATCCATTTAAAAAGCAAGTTCTTAAAGATATTAATGTTGGACATACCATCACCTTCCTTTAATTTTGGCTTTTGTACGACGGTCCCTTATACATAGAAGATTCTACAAAATAACTAAATCCCCTGTAAAAATCGTTAGACAAATATCGATGGAATTTGCAGAATTTGGATGCATATGATTGCTACGTAAGCCGTGATATGTTATACACCTTTCTCGGTTTTATAACGTTTATTTAGAAAAAGGTATAATTATTTAAAAAAATAATTTATTTCGATAAAAGATGATGGAATAGCCGTTCAAATTCTTCCTTCTTCTCATAGTTTAATAGAGAAGGAGGTGAATTTATGCCGATAGTTACGACAAAAGGGTATATTTATACTGTGAAACAAGGGGATACCCTTTATTCGATTGCCAATCGTTTTGGCAGCACCGTTGCTGCGATCGAAAGAGCAAATTATTTGTTTGATCCGGTAACAGACCGAGGATTAATATACCCGGGAGATGTACTGGTTATCCCAACTTCTGCACAGAACCGCATTATGAGTTATGTAGTTGCCAACGGTGATACTCTTACGAAAATTTCTAATAGATTTAACACGTATGTGGATCTTGTAGCAGGCGTCAACAAAATTGCAGATCCAAATAAAATCTCAGTAGACCAGCGTCTGCTTGTTCCTGCGTTCGCATATCGAGTGGAAAGTGGGGATTACCTTATTGCTATTTCTAGGAAGTTTGGCGTTTCAGTTTCCGCTATTGAAGCAGCGAATGCTAACAGACCAGGATTTCAAAGAGATGTGATTTGGCCAGATTACCACCTCATTATTCCAATACCGACTTCACGAAATATTTTTGTTTCGAACCCGCTTCCAGGTTCTACTATTAGTAGCGGCCAAAGATTAGAAGGGTATGCAAGAGTGTTTGAAGCGGTCGTCAGTTACCAGCTGCGTGACTCAAACGGAGTAGTTGTATCCAACGAACGCTTTACGATGACAGATGAAGGTGCTCCTGCTTATGGGTTCTTTAGCACCACTCTGCCATTTGATCGTCAGCCGACATCAAGTACAGGGGAACTTTGGGTGTATAGCCGAAGCGCTAATGATGGAAGTATTCAAGATTTAGTGAAAATAAAAGTATACTTTTAGTGTCTATTTTTTAGAAAGAACATTCTACAAGACGCTTATCTTCCAAGTGATAAGCGTTTTTTCTTTTTAATAGGAGAAACAGTTAGTCAAAGAAAGCTCGATGAGGTTTGAGAGTCCTAAAAAAGTCCTTTTATATGTCTCCAACGGTAAGAATTGCTATACTAAATACAAGATTCTAATAGAAGGGCTTGGTAGAAGTGGCAATTAGCAAGAGAAAACGTGCATTAAATGAAACAAAACAGCTCCTTATGATAACAATAGGTGCAATCATTGCAGCAGCTGGTCTTGAATTCTTTCTCGTGCCTAATAACATTTTAGATGGCGGAGTTATCGGTCTTTCGATTATTGCAGCAGAATTGAGCGGCTTACAGATGAGTATTTTTCTTATCATTTTAAATCTTCCTTTTCTTTACATAGGCTATCGAAGAATTGGCTCAAGATTTACTATACATACGTTGTATGGAGTTATTGTTTTATCTGTAAGTGCAGCTTATTTTCATCACTTTGAGCGGGCAACTAATGATTTGTTCTTAGCTACGGTAATCGGGGCTGTGATCCTTGGTACTGGAGTAGGACTTGTTATTCGTACAGGCGGAGCATTGGACGGTACAGAAATTATAGCTATCCTTGTCAGTAAAAGAAGGATCGTATCAGTCGGTCAGTTCATTATGATTATAAATATTTTTATCTTTATTCTTGCGGCATTTCTGGTGTTCAGCTGGGAAACAGCTATGTATTCTATTATTACTTACTATATTGCCTATAAAATGATAGATATTGTAGTTGAGGGAATGGAAGAGTTAAAGTCTGTGACGATAATTTCGAATGTACCTGAAGAAATCGCGGATGCTCTTATTAAACAGTTAGGCCGTGGAATGACCTATATACAGGGACAGGGTGTTTTTACTAATGAACCTAAAAAGATCATCTATACTATTGTAACCAGAATTGAGCTCTCTACCCTCCGGTCTATTGTGGATGAAATCGATCCGGAGGCTCTCGTAGCGATTGGAAACATTGCGGATGTAGCGGGAAGCAACTTTGACAAAAGTTCCGCACATTAATAATCAAAAAGGCAGCTTATTTAAAAGCTGCCTTTATTTTGTTGGTCTTTCATAGCCAATCAGAGTACCCGGTGAGCTAGCTCGCTGCACTCGCGGCTCTCACCCTGGCTCTACCTCCCTGCAGGAGTCTCGCCATTTCCCAGCCTCTTTAAATTTAATTGGAGAAACGGAACGCTGTAATCTCCGTAAGCTCTCTCATGAGATTGATCCCCTCTTCTTAAATGTTCCGTTACCCCCAAAAAACGTAAAGGGCCTGGGGAAACGGCGAGACTCCTATGGGAGGATAGAACAGGGGGAGATCCCGGAGGGCTAAAAGCCCGAGGAAGCTCACCGTTCACCTATGGAAAGCGAGTCGTTTCCCCCGGCCCGGTTCACTATATTCAGGTAAACGGAACAGGATCCTCATATTATTGAGAATCAAAGAAGGCTTTATCAGAGCACAGAACAAAGGTGAGATCCTGGAAGGCTTGGCCTGAAGAAGCTCACCTTATCTGGTTACTTGTTTATTCGCCCGATGCTCCGTACTAAAATAAATGATAGCAATCAGAAACAAAACCGTGGAAATCCACATAACTATCCCGTTTAATTCCCCGTTAAAAACGGTTGCATTTACAAGTGTCAGCATATGCATAAGAAAAATAATAATAAAAAGCACTTTGTAAGTTTTCATTCTCCCATCCTCCATTTGAAAAGTATCTTCTCTATGATTCCAAAATATAGCATTATGATCAAGGAAATTGATAGAATAAAAAGTGAAAGCCATAATGAAGGAGTCATTTATTTGCTTAATTATTTCAAAAATCCAATTGTTCTTATATCTATGATACTTATCGGCATCTTGATCATTTGGTTAATAGATACTACTCCTTCCCACCCTGTAGTGGAAGAGGCAGAACAGCATATCGGAGTGAGCTATCAA
>NZ_LT800499.1:1220629-1605663 GCF_900166625.1 Halobacillus massiliensis
ACACTGCTTCATTCAACGGCTTTAAAACAAGGTCCAGGGTTGGTCGTTTAGAAATTCCAAAAGAGACAATTTCCCCATTAAATAAGTCCATAATCGGGCTTAAATAAAGCTTCTCATTTCCTGCACATTTGAATTCCGTCACATCTGTGACTAATTTTTGGAGCCGTATTGGCGTGTGGAACCTGCGTTTTAATCGATTATGAGCCACTTTCCCAACTGTACCTTTGTACGATTTATACCGGGATTTTCTAGTGAATTTCTCACACTTCAATCCGAGCTCACCCATGATCCGATGAACTTTTTTATGGTTGATCCTATACCCCTGATTTCTAAGCTCGAAAGCAATGCGGCGATAGCCATATGTCCCGTTGTGCTTATGAAAGAGTTTCGTAATTATTTCTTTCCACTCTTTATTCGGATCTTCCTTCTGTAACTGCTTCTTCTGGTAATGATAAGTGGCTTCAGGAATGTCCACTCTTCGTAAAGCGTCTTTTACTTTGAATCCTTCTTGTTTGAGTTCGAATACCAGCGCTGCTTGTGCTTTTCGAGATAGGCGTCCGGATTCTCCTGAAAAGCTTTTAACTTTTTTAGATAAGAATTCTCTAAACGTAGGAGTTCATTTTCACGTTCCAATTGTTCTTCCCGAGTTGGTGCTTTTTCTGTTTTGGGTAACTTTTTCTTAGGTTTTTTTGACATAGAAGGCCGTCCTTTCGCTTTTTCCCGGAGGCCCTCGCTCCCTTCCTTCTGAAATATGTTGGCCCAGCTCGCAATTAAAGCAGGGTTGTTCAGTTGGAAGGCAATCGCAGTCTCCTGAAGAGAAGCTCCTGTCTGTTTCCTAAAGTTTAATACATCCATCTTGAATTGGACAGGGTGGACTTGTTTGGAATGCTTCCTTTTTAACCCTTCTTCTCCAAATGCTTGATAAGCACGAACCCAACGTAAGATTTGAGCATCACTAGGAATGGAGTACTTTTTAGCTAATAAAACGTATCCTTTATGTCCTTGAAGATATTCCCTTACCACCTTCAATTTAAATTCCTTACTATACTTTGCCATAGAAAACACCCCGGAAGTTAGATTTTTCACTCTAACTTCCGGGGTGCACTACCATCACCATGTGATGGCCTTCCGCTTTTCTTTTTGGGGAGTATAATCCTTTTTTCCTATTTAAAAGAATGGACACATCCAAAGATTATTCCCTTTCGTAACCTTTATAAAACGTGAAAGATTTACTGTATGTAAGTTATACTAAGGAATACTATAGGCCTGTATAAAGGGGAATTCTGAATGAATAGACCAACCGACCTGGAATTATACGAACGAATAGGTGACAAAGATAAAGCAGCACTGGAACTATTATATGAACGCTATGAAAAATTATTATATTCTTTCGCTTATCGACTTCTCAAAGACCAGCAGGGAGCAGAAGAAGTAATGCAGGATGTTTTTGTGAAACTGTGGAAAGGAAAGGGAGCCGGCCGCTATGTCAGCGAGAGAGGGAAATTCTCAAGCTGGCTGTTAACGATTACCAGAAATGCTTCGATTGATGTGATACGGAAAAAGAAAGTACAGGAAGTGGAATGGGACAACCGGGACTCCTTAAACGAAAAAATGCCAGGAGTCGAGGAAGAGATTCAAGATAAAGAAGAACGAGATCAGCTGCGTAAAGCCATTGATACACTTCCCGATGAACAGCAGCGAATGATCTGTCTCTTTTATTTCCAAGGTTTATCCCAAAGAGAAATTGCAGAGAAATGTAATATTCCTCTTGGAACAGTAAAAGGACGGGTACGTTTAGCATTAAAGAAGCTTCGTGAGCATCTAGAAGAGAAAGGGGGGACTTCCCATGAGTAAACAGCAATGTGATAAAGTACTTGATTATTTAAATAATAAACTTACTGATCAAGAAAAAGAAGAATATGAAAATCATCTGCGGGAGTGTCCCGAATGTCAGGAGGAAGTAAAGGAACTTGAAGAGATTATGGGAGAAGTTCCTTATCATATTGAAGAAACGGAAGTCCCGTCTGGTATGAAGTCCCGTGTACTTGGTGGAGTGTTTGAAGAAGAGACGGAAGGAACTGAACACCATGTAATCCCTTCAAAGCCAGCGAAATGGAAATTGTGGGCCGGCGCTCTTGCTGCAGGGCTTTTGCTTTCAATTGGCGGGAATATTTTTACAGGACTTCAGCTTCAACAGCTATCTTCCCAGAATGATCAACTGGAATCCACCCTTTCTGATCTGCAGACGGTGATTACACAACTGGAAGAACAGGGGAGAGGAACCGTATCACCACTGATGCAGACCCAGCTTGCATCGACAGGGGAAGCAGGTCAGGGAATCGCTACGATGGTTGATCAGGAAGATGGAGCGGAACTGCTGGTCCAGGTGAATGAAATGACAAAGCTTGAAGAAGGAACCGTTTATCAAGTGTGGCTTATCGAAGGTGAAAATCCGGAACCTGCCGGCGCATTTACAACGAACGAAGAAGGAAATGGGGCCGTAACCTTCCATTTTGATGATGAGAACCTTAAATCATGGGATTCCATCGCAGTTACGGTTGAACAAGAGCCTAACAATCCGCTTCCACAAGGAGATATCGTCCTGCAAGCTCAGTTATAAAAAAATAAGTTATCTAAATTTGCTCGAAAGCTCCTGCGATACAGGGATCTCTTGTTAAGATCCCTGTTTTTTTATGCTAAGATAAGAGTGATAATTTTCCATATTAAAATGAAATCCTTCAAGATGAGGAGTGATCTTTATCAATTTACACCCCCCTTTCAACAAGGTGGTAAAAACAGAAAGCGAGCTTCGTTCCATATTGGGGGAACCAGGTGAGCTTGCCCAAGAAAAGGTAATTCCTTATCTTGATGAACATTGCGTGCAATTTATTAATCAATCCCCTTTTGTTGTACTTTCCACCTTTAATAAGAATGGCACATGCGACGCTTCGCCTAGGGGAGACAGAGCAGGTTTTACTTATATAGTGGATAAAAACCGACTGGTGATTCCGGAAAGAAGAGGGAATAAGAGAGCGGATTCTCTTCTTAATATTATGAGTCAGCCCAGCATAGGCATGTCATTTTTCATCCCCGGGCTCAGTGATACATTACGTGTAAATGGAAAAGCATACATAACGAAAGATCATGAACTTTTAAATAACATGACAGTTGAAGGGAAAAATCCGTTATTAGGGATTGGTGTCTTAGTTGAGGAATGTTTTATCCATTGTGGAAAAGCCTTTAAAATATCTAAATTATGGAATTCAGAAACGTGGCCGCTGAAAAAAGACTTGCCTTCAAGTGGGAAGATAATGGCGGCTCATGCTCAATTAAAGGAAAATTCATCAGATATAGAAAAAAGGCTCGAAGAAGGGTATGTGAGAAGACTTTATTAAGGAGGAACATATGGTTGAAAATGTTTTAACCGTAGTAATTATCGCAGGACTTATCATCTCGAATATTATCACCTTTAAAAAGAGAAAAAAGCTGGGGATTACAGGATGGAGAAGCCTTCTTACTTCAATTTGCTTCTCGCTCATAGCTATTGTTCAGATCATAGCCTATTATTCAGGTTTTCTCGGCCTGATAAGCTGGATGATAACAATGATTTTGCTGTTGTTAGCAGCTTATTTTACAAAGTTTTTACCAAAACGAGAGAGTGAAGCTTGATCTGTTTAAATGATCCAGTTGGAATGTACCTTCACAAATTGAAATGCATAAGATGATTTTATAATTCGTGAAGGGAATGACCCGCATGTACTACTCCTCTAATATGGATTCCTATGCTTATGGCGGTCCAAATCAGGAGCAGCTTCTTGATGCTGTGCTTTCTGGGATCAAAGGAAAAGCCGAAGCCGCTGATTTTTACAGTCGCTTAGCAGCCTTCGCTCCGAATCAAAAACACAAAAGTGAGATTCTTCGAACGCTGGAAGAAGAAGAAGGCCATTTGAAAATGTTTACGGATACGTATGTAATGCTCACTGGGGAAATACCGCAATATGATCTTCACCCCCTCACCTTCAATACTTACGATGAGGGATTGGAAAAGGCCTATGAAACGGGTTTAACGAAGTATGAAGAATACCGGGACCATTACTTACTCACACAGCATCTACCGATTCGGGAAGTGTTCATGAGAGCTTGTAACGATGAAGTCGATCTAGTGGAACGCATTACTTCCTTATCATCTAAAGATGAACGTGTAGAGCTTGAGGACTTTGGAAAGCAGCCGTTTGTTATAAATATTGAAGAAGCGACTAAGCAAAATAATACTTTTCGCACCGCCATATGGACAGGAGATCACCTGCAGGTTACCTTAATGACTATAGACGTCGGAGATGACATTGGATTAGAAGTTCACCCTGAGGTTGACCAGTTTCTGCGCATTGAAGAAGGAGAAGGTCTTGTGCGAATGGGGGCGAGTCGGGAGCAGCTGGATTTTGAAGAAGAAGTATATGATGATTATGCTATCATGGTGCCGGCAGGAACATGGCATAATTTAATCAATACAGGTGATAAGCCGCTGAAGATTTATACAATTTATGCACCGCCAGAGCACCCTTTTGGTACTGTTCATGAAACGAAAGCAGATGCAATGGAAAAGGAATAAAAAGGAAGAGGCTATCCTTCAAGAAGGGTAGCCTTTGCTATTAGGAAAACTTTTGTTGAAAATGACTCGCTTTCTAAAGAGAGCCGTTTAACTAGCTTAGGTTACTAGCGCGAACCTTACCTTTTTTTAGAATGGGGAAAGACTGTTCCGTTTACTGTAGAAAGAGAAAAGCGGCTGGGAAATAGCTCGCTTTCCGCGGGGAGCCGGTGAGCTAGCTCGCTGCACTCGCGGATCTCACCCTGGGCTCTATCTCCCTGCAGGAGTCTCACCATTTCCCAACCTCTTTACCGCTGATGGTATAAACAGAATACTATGTTTGGAGGAGAATCCTCTACCTTTAGCCTATTACGTTAATGTTCCGTTACTCTAAAGAGTGATAAAGGGCCGTAGGAAACGGCGAGACTCCTATGGGAGGATAGAACAGGGTGAGATCCCGGAGGGCTAAAAGCCCGAGGAAGCTCACCGTTCGCCCATGGAAAGCGAGTCTTTCCCCAGGCCCGGTTCTCCATATTCAGGCAAACGGAACTCTCTTCCCGTTTTGTTAGAATCAAAGAGGTCTGCTTGGAAGCTCACCGTTCGCCCATGGAAAGCAAGTCGTTTCCCCTGGCTCAGTTTTCTTTATTCCAACAAACGGCTCCGACTTTCTAAAAGGAAAGAAAAGAAGATATTTTTTTACAGTAAAGGGTATAATTGAGGGTATTAGAAGACAAAATCTTGGAGGAAATGTCATGAAAAAGCGGCTAGTAGTTTTCACGGGGATAGCAGTAGCGGTAGCTTCCTTTATTAAATCTATTTTTGATACGAAGATTATAAAAATAAACCGATTGCAGTTGCAAAGCAGTAAACTGCCAAAAGCTGCAAACCTTAATATTATGCAGATCAGCGACCTTCACAATAAAGAATTCGGAAAGGGAAATAAACAGCTGATAGCTAAAGTTAATGAACTTAATCCTGATATTATCGTAATAACCGGCGATCTTATCAACCGGCAGACAAAGTATTTCCATAAAGTTTTTTCTTTTATTGAACAAATAACGGACAAACATGCCGTTTATTTTGTTACTGGAAATCATGAATGGGAAAACCCTGTGAAGGATGTATTTTTAAATGGGCTTAAAGCAAGAAATGTAGTCATTTTAAATAATGAAAATATGAATTTTACTAAAGCAAACACTGTTTTAAACATCGTCGGAGTAGACGATGTTTCCACAGAGAATGAGAATATAGAGAAAGCATTTAACGGCTTGACTAAGGATCGTTATACCTTGTTGCTTTCTCATGCTCCTGATGTGGCCTTGATATATAATGATCTTCCTGCAGACTTGATATTAAGCGGTCATACACACGGAGGACAGATAAGACTTCCTTTCATCGGTGCGTTAACCGCTCCTGGCCAAGGTTTTTTCCCGAAGTACGATAAAGGTATATTTTCTATTAGCGAAGGTCAAAAGCTTCATATCGACAGCGGACTAGGGACCGTCCACATTCCTGTTCGATTTTTCAATCAAAGTCAAGTCAGTTTCATTCAGCTCGTTAACCCTGATAATAGACAACAGTAGTCTATAACAGTGCAGGCTGCAGGAGGAGTAATAATATTGAACTTCCATTTACAAAGCCATGTACAATAATACCTGGCCAGATAGAATGAGTTTTCTCATATGCCCAGGCAAATACAATCCCGTCCATAAAATTAATCGGCATCGTATTTGTGGTCGGATAGTGGGCAGCTGTAAATATTAAAGAGCTTATTAATATTCCCATGCTTACACCGGTGCGCGTTCTAAGCCAGCGGTAAAGAAAGCCGCGGTAAAAAATTTCTTCATAAACGGGTGAAATAACGGCAGCACTGATAAGGCTAATTCCTATGGTGATCGGGGTAACATTTTTCTGAAGGCTGTCCGTTTTACTATTTTCGGGAGAAAGTCCTAAAGAGTCTGCTATTGCTATTAGAGCAAAACCGCCCGCCATCAAAAGGGAGATCCATAAAATAATCCAGAACCAATCTTTAGGAGGGAAAGTGCGGAGCCCTATTTTATTCCAGGTTAACTTTTTAGGTCTTAGAGCAATTAAATAAACGCCTGAGGTCAGGACGAGCGCGATCACTACTCCTGTGAGTGCCCCAGCATAAAGAGAGTGATCGAACCATTGCTCAAAAAAGGGCTGAACTCCATGTTTAACGAACAAGATAACAAAAATAAATTCGACTAGTAACAGACTGGTAAAAGTTTTCCATGTCCACGGGTCTTTTTCATTAAAGAAAGCTTTCTGATCCATATTTCTAAACACCTCCTTTTCAATACCTTTACTATATCGGCTGACGTAACGTCACTTACAAGCTTTTTTGAAAAAAGTTATAGGTTCTATTCAACCGGGTATAAAAAATGTAAAAGAAAATCATAGGCAGCCTATGATTTTTTATTTTTAGCAAAGACTATGTTTAGATGAAGGTATGCCAAACGAAACGAAGGGGATAAAATGACACAAAACATTATTAATGCAGGTTGGAATCTCAATAACAGCTATGCGCGTCTGCCGGACCCATTTTTTGAGAAAGTACAGCCAGATCCTGTCAGTAATCCTGAATTTGCAGTTTTTAATAAAGCTTTAGCGGAATCATTAGGACTTAATTCAGATAAATTAAATAGTCAGGAAGGTGCAGAAATTTTTTCTGGCAATACACTTCCCGAAGGTGCTATGCCTATAGCACAAGCTTACGCCGGCCACCAATTTGGGCATTTCACGATGCTTGGGGACGGAAGGGCAGTACTATTAGGCGAGCAGCTGACAGTTTCGGGTAAAAGATACGATATTCAGCTGAAAGGTTCCGGTCGTACTCCATTTTCTCGTGGGGGCGATGGCCGTGCCACACTTGGTCCGATGCTGCGCGAGCATATTATAAGTGAAGCTATGTATGCTCTCGGTATTCCTACGAATAGGAGTCTCGCGGTAGTGACTACCGGAGAGCCCGTTTTTAGGGAAAATGAGCTCCCTGGCGCTATTTTAACGAGGACAGCTTCCAGTCATTTACGAATCGGCACGTTTGAGTACGCCGCTCAGTGGGGCGGGAAAGAAGGCTTGAGGACGATTGCTGATTATGCGATTAAACGTCACTACCCTGAGGTTGAAGCTCAGGAAGATCGGTATGTAAAGCTATTTGAAAAAGTAGTGGAAAATCAAGCCGCCCTGATTGCAAGATGGCAGCTTGTCGGTTTTATCCATGGTGTTATGAATACGGATAATATGACAATAAGTGGAGAAACCATTGATTATGGGCCGTGTGCTTTTATGAATGAATACGATCCGGCTACTGTATTTAGTTCCATTGATGTTCAAGGCCGCTATGCCTATCAAAATCAGCCGCCGATCGGACAGTGGAATCTCGCTCGTTTTGGAGAGGCCCTTCTCCCATTGTTTGCGAAAGAACAGGATAAAGCAGTAGAACTTGCTCAAAGTGTACATTCTAAATTCGAAGAGCTGTATCACAAGCATTGGCTGGACGGAATGAGGGAAAAGCTCGGGTTTTTAGAAGGAGCTGCACAGGATGAACCGCTCATTGAAGATCTTTTAGGCATAATGAAAAAGCATCAAGCCGACTTTACCAACACATTCCGTGCCTTAACAATGGATAAGCCGGAAATTACACCAATGAAAGATACTCCCGACTTTACCAACTGGTATAAACAGTGGCAGGCAAGGCTTGAAAGGCAGAAAGTGTCTAAGAATGAGGCCTTTGCCAAAATGAAGAGTGTGAATCCTTCTGTCATTCCCCGAAACCATCTGGTAGAGGAAGCACTGGAAGCCGCTGTAAGGGATCGCGACTACAGTGTAATGGAACGCCTGCTGAATGTCCTTGCCGAGCCATATGCCTATTCTTCTGAACAGGAGGAATTTACGAAACTGCCTCCTGCCTGTGATCGACCTTATCGAACATTTTGCGGAACTTAATAACAAAAAGAAACGTCAGGATGGTGCTGCCCCAGCCGACGTTTCTTTTTATTTTATTTTTCTTTTACGGCTGTTCCTGCATAACGATCATGAGGAAGGATAGAGCCGTTCTCTCCTTCAAAAGATTTTCTGTCTTTTAAGTAATCAAAAGAGCTGATGGAATCCCGGTAAGCCATTCTTTTTACAATTTGTCCGCAGTCTGGCTTTTTCCCTTTTTCATTCTCAAGGATGATTCCCATTGCTTTATATCCTATAGTCTGACCTCTTTTTCGAAGCTGAGCATACTCTAGTGCCCACATTACGGCGGTGGGGGGAATCAGCGCATGAAAAGCCTCATTTTTTATCTTTTTTCGAAGTATGTATTCGACTCCCGCCGTTACAGCAGTAGAGACAGCAAAATCAATAAGTAGAGCTTTGGAACGTTTTTTTGTAAGAGAATGAATAGAAATTACCTCCTTTATATTTTCTCTGTAAGATACGTGTGATTATGAAAAAGGTTTCAATTTAAACATTAAAGAAGGCACAAAAAAAGTCTGCAGGGATCTCCTCTCTACAGACTTTTAAGATCATCTTAATATTCATTATGGGAGCGTTGAAGCTTGTCTTCCTTATCGTAATACCTGTCCTCACGATCATAATTTCGAAGCAGTGGATTATAATCTTCTACTTCATCATAACGCGGACGGCTGTGCTTACCTGAAGATTTATATTTAATGTGAAATTCTTCATGAAATTCAGGTTCATCCACTTCTTTTACCATTCCTGTTTTTCTCATACCATATATCCAGGTTTCGAATTTATATGTTCCTCTGTCAATAATCTGGCACAAATCTTCAAGGGTTTGAGTAAGCTCTGTTAAACAGTCCAGCCCGTTTCTTAAAATTATCCCTTTTTCCTTGGCTTTATCGACAGTGTGATCCAGCCTGTAAGTCTGTTCTTTATACTCGAATTCTATAAAGCAGCTGTTGCGGTCCCAGTTGAAAATGAAGTTTTCCACCTTTAGTCGTTTAATAACCTTAGCAAGTTTCTTTTCACAAATAAACTGTTCTCTGTATGGCATCCATTTAAAAAGCAAGTTCTTAAAGATATTAATGTTGGACATACCATCACCTTCCTTTAATTTTGGCTTTTGTACGACGGTCCCTTATACATAGAAGATTCTACAAAATAACTAAATCCCCTGTAAAAATCGTTAGACAAATATCGATGGAATTTGCAGAATTTGGATGCATATGATTGCTACGTAAGCCGTGATATGTTATACACCTTTCTCGGTTTTATAACGTTTATTTAGAAAAAGGTATAATTATTTAAAAAAATAATTTATTTCGATAAAAGATGATGGAATAGCCGTTCAAATTCTTCCTTCTTCTCATAGTTTAATAGAGAAGGAGGTGAATTTATGCCGATAGTTACGACAAAAGGGTATATTTATACTGTGAAACAAGGGGATACCCTTTATTCGATTGCCAATCGTTTTGGCAGCACCGTTGCTGCGATCGAAAGAGCAAATTATTTGTTTGATCCGGTAACAGACCGAGGATTAATATACCCGGGAGATGTACTGGTTATCCCAACTTCTGCACAGAACCGCATTATGAGTTATGTAGTTGCCAACGGTGATACTCTTACGAAAATTTCTAATAGATTTAACACGTATGTGGATCTTGTAGCAGGCGTCAACAAAATTGCAGATCCAAATAAAATCTCAGTAGACCAGCGTCTGCTTGTTCCTGCGTTCGCATATCGAGTGGAAAGTGGGGATTACCTTATTGCTATTTCTAGGAAGTTTGGCGTTTCAGTTTCCGCTATTGAAGCAGCGAATGCTAACAGACCAGGATTTCAAAGAGATGTGATTTGGCCAGATTACCACCTCATTATTCCAATACCGACTTCACGAAATATTTTTGTTTCGAACCCGCTTCCAGGTTCTACTATTAGTAGCGGCCAAAGATTAGAAGGGTATGCAAGAGTGTTTGAAGCGGTCGTCAGTTACCAGCTGCGTGACTCAAACGGAGTAGTTGTATCCAACGAACGCTTTACGATGACAGATGAAGGTGCTCCTGCTTATGGGTTCTTTAGCACCACTCTGCCATTTGATCGTCAGCCGACATCAAGTACAGGGGAACTTTGGGTGTATAGCCGAAGCGCTAATGATGGAAGTATTCAAGATTTAGTGAAAATAAAAGTATACTTTTAGTGTCTATTTTTTAGAAAGAACATTCTACAAGACGCTTATCTTCCAAGTGATAAGCGTTTTTTCTTTTTAATAGGAGAAACAGTTAGTCAAAGAAAGCTCGATGAGGTTTGAGAGTCCTAAAAAAGTCCTTTTATATGTCTCCAACGGTAAGAATTGCTATACTAAATACAAGATTCTAATAGAAGGGCTTGGTAGAAGTGGCAATTAGCAAGAGAAAACGTGCATTAAATGAAACAAAACAGCTCCTTATGATAACAATAGGTGCAATCATTGCAGCAGCTGGTCTTGAATTCTTTCTCGTGCCTAATAACATTTTAGATGGCGGAGTTATCGGTCTTTCGATTATTGCAGCAGAATTGAGCGGCTTACAGATGAGTATTTTTCTTATCATTTTAAATCTTCCTTTTCTTTACATAGGCTATCGAAGAATTGGCTCAAGATTTACTATACATACGTTGTATGGAGTTATTGTTTTATCTGTAAGTGCAGCTTATTTTCATCACTTTGAGCGGGCAACTAATGATTTGTTCTTAGCTACGGTAATCGGGGCTGTGATCCTTGGTACTGGAGTAGGACTTGTTATTCGTACAGGCGGAGCATTGGACGGTACAGAAATTATAGCTATCCTTGTCAGTAAAAGAAGGATCGTATCAGTCGGTCAGTTCATTATGATTATAAATATTTTTATCTTTATTCTTGCGGCATTTCTGGTGTTCAGCTGGGAAACAGCTATGTATTCTATTATTACTTACTATATTGCCTATAAAATGATAGATATTGTAGTTGAGGGAATGGAAGAGTTAAAGTCTGTGACGATAATTTCGAATGTACCTGAAGAAATCGCGGATGCTCTTATTAAACAGTTAGGCCGTGGAATGACCTATATACAGGGACAGGGTGTTTTTACTAATGAACCTAAAAAGATCATCTATACTATTGTAACCAGAATTGAGCTCTCTACCCTCCGGTCTATTGTGGATGAAATCGATCCGGAGGCTCTCGTAGCGATTGGAAACATTGCGGATGTAGCGGGAAGCAACTTTGACAAAAGTTCCGCACATTAATAATCAAAAAGGCAGCTTATTTAAAAGCTGCCTTTATTTTGTTGGTCTTTCATAGCCAATCAGAGTACCCGGTGAGCTAGCTCGCTGCACTCGCGGCTCTCACCCTGGCTCTACCTCCCTGCAGGAGTCTCGCCATTTCCCAGCCTCTTTAAATTTAATTGGAGAAACGGAACGCTGTAATCTCCGTAAGCTCTCTCATGAGATTGATCCCCTCTTCTTAAATGTTCCGTTACCCCCAAAAAACGTAAAGGGCCTGGGGAAACGGCGAGACTCCTATGGGAGGATAGAACAGGGGGAGATCCCGGAGGGCTAAAAGCCCGAGGAAGCTCACCGTTCACCTATGGAAAGCGAGTCGTTTCCCCCGGCCCGGTTCACTATATTCAGGTAAACGGAACAGGATCCTCATATTATTGAGAATCAAAGAAGGCTTTATCAGAGCACAGAACAAAGGTGAGATCCTGGAAGGCTTGGCCTGAAGAAGCTCACCTTATCTGGTTACTTGTTTATTCGCCCGATGCTCCGTACTAAAATAAATGATAGCAATCAGAAACAAAACCGTGGAAATCCACATAACTATCCCGTTTAATTCCCCGTTAAAAACGGTTGCATTTACAAGTGTCAGCATATGCATAAGAAAAATAATAATAAAAAGCACTTTGTAAGTTTTCATTCTCCCATCCTCCATTTGAAAAGTATCTTCTCTATGATTCCAAAATATAGCATTATGATCAAGGAAATTGATAGAATAAAAAGTGAAAGCCATAATGAAGGAGTCATTTATTTGCTTAATTATTTCAAAAATCCAATTGTTCTTATATCTATGATACTTATCGGCATCTTGATCATTTGGTTAATAGATACTACTCCTTCCCACCCTGTAGTGGAAGAGGCAGAACAGCATATCGGAGTGAGCTATCAAGAGGGAGGAGCCTTTCCTGAGCAGGGATTTGATAGTTCAGGTTTCATTCAATATGTTTTTAATGAAGTCTATGACTTCTTACTGCCTCGTACGCTCGATCAGCAGATAGAGCAGGGAAATGAGATATCACGGAATGAGCTGGAGGAAGGTGATGTTGTATTTTTCAGTAAGAATGGAGAAGGGGTGTCCCATTCGGCGATTTATATCGATAAAGACCGACTTATTCACCCCACAGTTTCTGGAGGAGTGGAGGTAACTCCTTTCGAAGAGAGCAGTTATTGGAGCAGCAATTTTATAGAAGCGAGGAGAATTACCGAGCCGCCTGATATTGCAGAAGATAACGACCTTGTAGCTGGAGCACAGAAATATTTAGGAGTTCCTTATGTATTTGGCGGAGAAACTCCTGAAGGATTTGATTGTTCTGGCCTTCTTCAATATGTATTTAAAGAAGTAAGTGATATTTACCTGCCGCGTACGACAGACCAACAGTGGGAAGCAGGAGAGAGCGTAGAGATGGAAGATATTCAGCCGGGTGATGTGCTTTTTTTCAGTGATACTTATAGAGATGGAATTTCTCATAATGGTCTATATATTGGAGGAGGTCAGTTTATTCATGCATCAAGAACTCAGGAAGTAACGACTTCTTATATTAGTGCTGACTACTGGCAGGAGAAGTTCACAGGAATCAAAAGGTTTCAACATTTAAAGATTTCAGAGAGTGATCCACTTGTCAGAGAAGCAGCCCGCTATATCGGTGAGATCCCCTATGAAAGAGGGGGGGCGAATCGTAAAGGCTTTGACACCACGGGCTTTATTCAGTTTGTTTTTCAAGAGGCAAAAGACATTAGATTGTCTCATTCAGCAGAGAAACAATGGAAAACAGGAGAACGAGTAGATAAGGAAAATCTTAAGCCTGGGGACCTGGTATTCTTCAAAGCTGATTATTTAAATCCTGCCATTTATGCAGGAGCAGACCAGGTAATCCATGTCACACCAGATGATGGGGTTACAGTCACTCATATGGAAGCGAGTAATTACTGGGAACCGAAATATTATGGTGCCAGACGTATACAGTCATAAAAGAAGGCAGCGCTAATAGCTGACTTCTTTTTTTGTTATTTTTAGGAAATAACAGGAGGATATGCTGACGCTTTATGGAATAGGTAATTTAATACAATATTTGCATTAAAATAATCTCCTCTTATTGTTTACCCGTTGTAGTATCAGTGTAAATTAATCGAAAGGTGGATTACATGTATAAAAATTTATTTAAAAGTACATTGGCAGCCCTCAGTATTTTAGCAATCATGCAATATGGAGAGGTAAATGCACAGTCTCAGCAAGCCGTTCACCACGATAGTCTTACAATTGGAAAAGGTAAGCTTCCTGAAACACGTACCATAACAGAACTGACAAGGGGAGTAACACACACAGAAATTACACGGGGGTATCAGTCAGATAAAGCCTTTTATACAGTAGATGTGGACTTTTTTAATGAAAAAAAATCCGCGATGAAGCTTGCCAAGGAGTTAAAGAAAGATGGATACCGGGCGACCGTTCATAAAATAGATCATAAACATAGAAAATCCACAGATGTCGATAGTAGAAAAATCGGTTATGTAGTGAGAACAGGATTTTTTACTAACGAGGAAGAGGCTGCAAGGCTAGCGTCTCGAGTTAAAGAAGAGGGTTATGAAGGAGCGAAAGCGGTCTATTCAGAATATGATGGAACCAAAAATACAAAGGGTCCCTGGCAGCTTGATGTTATTGAAATTAATCCAGGACAGTTTGACGGTGAATTAACCAGCGGCCTTGCTCAAGATAAAATACAAGAAAGAGAAACTATCTCCTCTATGGCCGAACGAATGAATGCGATTGCCGGTATAAATGGGGGATATTTTGTAGTAGGGTCAAAGGACGGAATACCAGGAGACCCGGCAGGCACCTATGTAATGGATGGGGAATTAATAAGTGAGTCAATCGGAGAGCGCTCGAGTTTATTAATTTCTAATAACAAGGCAGAGGTTTCTGAAGTATCCACAGAACTAAGTTTGGAATTAGAGGATGGTACCCATGCAATTGTTGATGGGGTAAACCGTAAGCCAGGACTTATTCGAAGCTGTGGTGGTATAGGAGACAGCCCAGGCAGCGAGCCGAGACACGATGTGACATGTACTGATGACTCTGAAATAATTCAATTTAACCGTTATTTTGGAGAAAATACACCGAAAGGTAATGGTTTTGAAGCGTTAATTAATGAGAATGGAAAGGTCCTAAATACATATGAAGAGCTTGGCCATGAAATCCCCGATAAGGGTACAGTCATTTCTGCTACTGGAGAACAGGCACGTTGGCTTCAAAACCACGTTGAAGTAGAAGATACTCTTAAATTAACAGAAAAAATCAAGGCAGATGGCAAACGGTTAAACCTTACTTCTTCTTTAGACGTCATTGGAGGCGGCCCCCAGCTGCTTAATGATGGAGCTGTAAACATTCAGGCAGAAGAAGAAGGGTTTCGCTGGAGTAATGATTTTTATTATCATTTTGCGCAATATCGGCATCCAAGAACACTTGCGGGAGTTAAAGATAATGGAAATATTTTACTTGTTACAGTGGATGGACGTAATCCTAAAGAGAGTATAGGCCTGAGTTTCTATGAGAGTGCACAGGTCCTTAAGTCTCTTGGTGCTGTAGATGGGCTGAATCTCGATGGAGGCGGCTCCACTTCAATGGCAATCAATGATCAACTGGTTAATTTTCCATCCGATCCTTCAGGGGAACGACCTGTGTCAGATGGAATCTTCTTAATAAAATAAAAAAGTCAGGCTTAGCTGCCTGACTTTTTTGCTTTATTTAGCTGTACTTGTTTTATTCATGAATTTTATCAAATCTGTAAGCAATGTGCTGAATGTCGATAAGTGGTTCTGCACTCGTCCAGGGTATTCGCTATCGATAAATTCAAGCGTATCATTGCTAGTATGCCAAATGCCTCCATGTTCGGCGGTCTGATCATATCCATCTAATGCCCCAATTTCCCAGTTTGTCGCTTCTAAGTAACCGTAAGGGATGCCTTTAGCTTTAAAAGGGGCATGGTCGCTCCAGTCTCCAGTAGTTCCTGTTGGATAGGAAGGGTTTAACCCTGGGTTAGTTTCCACGTCCAGCTTTTTCTTATCTGCAATTGCTAACGCCTGGTCGCGGATAAACCCGTCTTCTCCCGCCCCTCCATAAACATACATCTGGTCACCTGCTGCTAAGCTATCTAAATTAATCATTCCAATTGTGTTTTCGATTTCTTCTTCTGTCATTTGATCGGCATAATAGTTAGAACCTTGAAGGCCCGCTTCTTCAGCACCAAATGCTATATAGACGATTGAATAAGGTGTTTTAATCTTTTTCAGAACTTCCGCTATCTCTAAGAGAACCCCTACTCCTGAAGCATTATCATCAACACCGCGACCGACTGACACTGAATCATAATGAGCCCCCACAATGATCTGTTTGCTTGATTTCCCAGGCTTATAGGCGATGATATTCGATGAGGAGACTGTATGATTACGGTAGCTGAAGTTCTGTACCTCTGTCTTCAAGCCCATTCGTTCAAACTGAGATTCAATATATGTTTCTGCTTTTCTTTCATTTTCTGAACCAGCTGTTCTAGCACCTATGTCATAAGCTAAATATTTCATATGCTCATATGCCATCGCACCTGATTTATGGGCAAGAGACGGGTGATATGTAACGGTACTAGCGGAAACAGTGGCTCCTGCTAAGAAACTGCTGACTAAAATGATAAGGTAAACAACGAAATTCTTTTTCATTAAATAATCTCCCTTCAAAGTAAGGTTATTTTCTTTTAAGGTTAATAGATTATATAAGAAAAAGGAAACTTTAAGGTGGGTTTCGACAAAATGAGCTGAAATTAAAGTTATTTCCCGGGAAATTCGAAACTGCTAAATGTACATTATTTAAAATGATATAATTTTCATATCTTATTGTAAGGTGGTGGAAAGCATGAAGAAGATTTCAGCTGGGTTAATTCTCACAGACGGAGAGTATTTTTTAGGGTGTCATTCTACCGGCAACTGGTTTTATGATCTTCCAAAAGGCGGAATTAATAAAAACGAAAGACCAATTGACGCATGTATTAGAGAAACGAAAGAAGAAACAAACCTGGATATAGAAAAAGAAGAGTTAGTAGATCTGGGCGTGTTTTCCTACAATCCTCGCAAGGATCTTCATCTTTTTGCAAAATTCATGTGCGATCTTCCATCTACAGAACTGATGAGCTGTTCTACTGAATTCATTCATTATTATACTAAAGAAAAAACTCCCGAAGTTGACGGTTATAAGTATATTCGGTTTTGTGAAGCAGGAGAGTTTATGACAAAGAATATGCAAAAGGTTATTATAAAAGCTAAAGAAAAAACAAGGCACTAGAAAAAGGGGGAAACTTAACCAAAACTCCCTTAGCTTTGGAAATACTTGTGTAAGAGGTATGATTTACACCTTAACTCTGTTAGCATGAAACCAAGGGCGTAGTAATATGCCATTGTGCTAATTGGTCGGTCTATAAAATCCTCCATTTCACTTTGACATCCCGACGATGAGATTTGGATGTGCTGCCAGCTTTGTTAGTAAAAAAGGAGGTTTTTATGGAACCACGGATTTTATTTATAGCCGATGGCTATACAGATGCTTTAGATTTGCTTCATATTCTTGATGAAAACGATATCTTTTATCACTGTGAAAATATAGATCCTTCTAGTATGGAAAAGTTGTTAAAGGTTAATCGGATAAATTTAATATTATTAGATGAATCGTGTTTTTCGCTTTTGGGTTTCTTAAACAGTCTTACAGAAGCAACAGGAGTTATTATTGTTCTCCACCATCATAACGAAGAAACGATTAAGACTTCATGGAATTATAATATCTCCGGGTTTGTCGTAAAACCTAATTACTACGGACTTTTGCCTGCCATAGAAAAGGCCCTCTCCAATTAATAAAGAGCAATCGGCCTTCAGCTTTACAATTGAAGGCCGATTGCATTAAATTTTTCCGGTATAGACTAAAACAGCATCTCTTAAAAATTCGGCTCCCCCTTTTACGTGCTTATCATAGTATGCCGTGAATCTTTCATCAGCAACGTACATTTCAGCTAGACCTGCATGTGCATCTTTAGAGTAGCTGGACCAGGTGTACAACAGCCATTCTTTATGTTTAGCTGCCAGCATCTGAGCTTTGCGTGAGGCGGGGTCTCCGGTTTCAAACGCTTCTTTAAGAAGTGTAAGGACTTGGTCTTCTAGAACTGTCATAGCTTGATATTCTTCTTCAGACATTCCCATAAGCTTAGCGTTGCTTGCCTCAACTTCTCTATCTCCATACTTTTCCCGAATTTCTTTTCCATACTTTCTCTCGTTTGCCTCAATCATTTTTTCCTTGAAGCCTTCAAATTTTTCTTGATCTGACATATAAATCCCTCCTTCTCTACTTTCAATGGTCTTCTCGACCGTAGCAATTATTTTGTCAAGGCGGGTCCTTTTCTCTTTTAATTGATGATAATGGCTTTTCAACGCAACCGTCGGCTCAAAATCTGGATTATGAATAATATCCATAATGTCCTCCAGGCTGATTTCAAGCTCACGGTAAAATAAAATCTGCTGAAGCAGGTCAACTTCCTTCTGGCTGTAAATCCGGTAACCAGTAGAATTCATTCTGTGAGGCTTTAACAAGCCGATTTGATCATAATACCGAAGTGTGCGGCCGCTGACTCCTGATATTTTCGCTAATTGGCTTACCGTATATTCCATCTCACACCCTCCTGACACTTTTAATGATAAAGCTTTACGCTGCGTAAACCTCAAGAGTTTTTTTAGAGAAATTGAAAAAAGGGCTTTTGTATATTATTTCTCTCTCTTGAAATAATAACGGGGAATTTATGATGAGGAGGAGACGTAATGCCATTATTACCTAATGATTCATTCCGTCAGTTAACGAATATGAGGAGAGAGTTTGATCGCGTGTTTAATGAGCTTCCTTGGGGATTTGATGAGGAGAGAAGCCTTGGTGGAATAAGGGTGGATGTGCACGAAACAGAGAGTGAAGTTATTGCTGAATGCGATCTTCCGGGTCTTGAAAGTAAGGAAAACGTAGATATTGAAATCGAAAATAATGTTCTGCGAATCAGTGGTACAATTCACAAAACTAAGGAGAAGAAAGAAGAAAATATGCATCGCCAAGAGAGATATACAGGCAGTTTTCACCGTGCTATTACACTGCCATGCCCAGTCTCCCAGGAAGGTGCCAGCGCTGTCTATAAAAATGGTGTGCTGGAAGTGAAAATGCCTAAAAGGACAGAGGAAGAAAAAAATAAAATCGAAGTAGATTTCCATTAAGAAAAACAGCCGTCCCGGTTGTTTTTTTTATTTAGAAGATTCCACAAAGTAAATTATTTAATTTTGGATATTCTCACATATCTTTCATGTTTCGACATCAGGTATTATTAATTTACAGTATTATTTGAATTTGCAGAAAATTAAAACGGGGGAGGAAGAAAATGAAAAGAATATACGGCTTGGTACTCCTGATTTTTGTCCTTGTGCTTGCTGGATGTACAGATCCTACACAACCTGAGTCACAAGATGGAGAAGAAGCTTCTGCTTCAGATGGTGGAGGTACATTGACGATTACCGATTTGTCAGAGGGTCAAAGTCTAGACCCGCACGTAGTGACAGATGCCGCTTCTATGAGATACATCGAGAATATGTACAGTACGCTGTTCCGCTATAAAGCGGGGGCATATGGTGAAGTAGAAGGAGAATTGGTAGAGGACTATGACGTTTCAGAGGATGGATTAACGTACACTTTCACTTTGCATGACGGTGTAACTTTCCATAATGGAGATGATTTAACCTCTGAAGATGTGAAATACTCGATTGAGCGTATTATTGACAATGAAGTTAGAAAAGCACAATTTGACGCCCTTGAAAGTATTGAAACACCATCAGATACAGAGGTTGTTATCAATCTTACAGAGCCCGTTGCTCCATTTTTAACTTTCCTGGCAAATCCTATGAACGCGATTGTGAATCAAACGATCGTAGAGGAAAATGATGGCGACCTTTCGAATGCTGATGCAGGCTCCGGAGCTTTTCAGTTAGTAAATTGGTCCAAGGATCAGGAAATGGTTCTTGAGAAATTTGATGACTATTTTAAAGAAGGAAAACCTTATCTAGATGAAGTCGTATGGCGTTCTATTCCAGATGAGACAGCACGTTCAACGGCTATTCGAAATGGTGAAGTAGACATTGTTCTTCAGGCAGAGCCTAAGGATATCACTACTCTTGAAGAAGCTGAAGGAGTAAAAGTAGAAATGATTGACGGCTCTTATTGGGAGTACCTGGGCCTCAACACTGATTCAGGTCCGCTTGCAGAAAAAGAAGTGCGTCAGGCCATTGCATGGGCGATTGACCGCAGCGCCATCAATGATGCCGTGAAATTCGGAGAGGCCACCCCCCTTCTAAATGGTCCGATTCCAGAGAGTCATTGGGCACATGCTGAGGAAGATATTTACCCAGAGCCTGACCTTGATAAAGCTCAGGAACTGTTGGAGCAGGCAGGCTATGGAGATGGACTTGAACTTGAATTGATTGTGGGTACGAACCAGTATCAAATTGATGCAGCTCAAGTTATTAAACAACAGTTAAGTGAAGCAGGCATTACCGTTGACGTCCAGTCCTCAGAAGACAGTGTGTTTTTTGAAGCTTTAGGGTCTGGTGATTTTGAAATGACCGTCGTCGGCTGGGTAGGTTTCGTAGACCCGGATGAGTTCCTTTATAATATTTTCCACACAGACGGTATGTACAACCAGCAAGGCTATTCTAATCCAGAAGTGGACGAGCTGCTGGAGCAGGGACGAGCTGAGCTTGACCAGGAGAAACGCAAGGAAATCTATGATGAAGCTCAGGCTTTAATTTCAGAAGATGCACCGATGGCGTTCCTATATGTAAATCCGCAGATAACCGCAATGCGCGATCACGTCAAAGGTTTCGATGTGAATCCGACAGTTACAACGAAATCGCTTGAAGATACAAAAATTGAAGAATAAAAGGAAGGAATAAAGAAGCGGCCTTGCTTTCGGCCGCTTTTTTCCTTAATAAGAAAAACTTAACCTCGATATAGGAGGGACAAAAAATTGATTCAATATGTCATTAGACGACTGCTTATTTCTATACCGGTATTGCTTGGGATATCAATTGTTGCCTTCTTTATTGTCCGGCTCGTTCCCGGTGATACGGTAACGGCTATGCTTGGGAACACTTATACCCCAGAACAAGCCGAAACGCTGCGGGCTAAGTATGGATTAGACCAGCCGCTTATCCAGCAGTACTTCCTGTGGCTCGGTAACGTTCTGAAGGGTGATTTCGGTTATTCTCAATTCACAAATACACCCGTACTGGACGCCATTTTGGCTCGGCTGCCGATTACGATTGAGCTGGCCTTACTGAGTGTAACCATTGCAGTTCTTATTGCTATCCCTCTTGGAACAATAGCAGCGCTTCGAAGAAATAGTAAGTTTGATTATGGAGCAAGTGTTTTTGGTTTGCTCGGTATTTCAGTTCCAAACTTCTGGCTTGGTACGCTTATGATTTTGTTCTTTTCGTTATATGCAGGCTGGTTCCCTTCCGGCGGGTTTGTGGGATTAAGTGAAAGTATAATTGGAAACCTGCGCAGCATGCTGCTTCCGGCAATTGCCCTTGGAACAGCAGTAGGAGCTGTGGCAATGAGGATGACGCGTTCATCTATGCTGGAAGTAACGAATCAGGAATATATCAAGATGGCTCGCGCTAAAGGTGTTTCCACACAGCGGCTGATCTGGCGTCATGCTATAAAAAACGCAATGATACCTGTCATCACGGTGCTCGGTATTCAAACAGGATATCTGCTTGGGGGATCAGTTGTCATCGAGCAGATTTTCGGTCTTCCAGGTGTCGGACAGTTAGCACTGCAGGCGATTACCAACCGTGATTATGCTCTGCTTCAAGGGACCATCTTATTTATTGCCAGTGCTTTTGTTGTCGTCAATTTAGCAGTAGACATTATCTATGGATTTTTAAATCCCCAAATTCGCTATTAATAAGGAGAGATTACAGGTGTCAGAACTTTGGTATCAATTAAAGAAAAATAAGATTGCCATGTGTGGTCTTATTATGACAGGAATCCTGATAATCGTGGCCATTACAGCGCCCTGGGTCGCTCCATATGATCCTTATAAAATGGCACCCGATGCGAGATTGGCTGGTCCAAGTCTAGCCCATCTATTTGGAACCGATCAGTTCGGACGTGATATATTAAGTCGGATTATTTACGGATCAAGGATTTCTCTGCAAGTCGGCCTTATTTCTGTAGGATTATCAGTGGTGGCCGGTACGATTATAGGAGTAGTGGCTGCTTATTATGGAAAATGGGTGGATGCCGCATTATCCCGCTTAACAGATGTCATGTTCTCGTTCCCTGATATACTTCTGGCGCTTGTCATTATGGCAATCCTTGGACCAAGCCTTACGAATTTAATGATTGCGGTAGGAATAGTATATACGCCGATTTTTGCCCGAATTGCGCGAGGGGCTGTCTTATCTATAAAAAACTCTCTTTATATTGAAGCAGCCCGGTCGATGGGAATATCAAACATAAAAATTATGTGGAGACATATCCTCCCAAATAGTCTGGCTCCTTTGATTGTTCAAGTGACACTTTCCTTTGCTTTCGCGATTTTAGCAGAAGCGGCTCTCAGTTTTCTTGGCTTAGGAGTATCTCCAGATACGCCTTCCTGGGGAATTATGCTGAATGAAGGGAAGAGCTGGATGGAAACTGCCTGGTGGATTGCTGTCTTCCCTGGTATAGCCATAACCCTGGCTGTATTCAGCTTTAACGTCATGGGTGACGGACTAAGAGATGCCCTTGATCCAAGGCTTAAAAATGAGTCAGCGTAACAAAGGAGAGGCTGGAATGAACGATTATATTATGGAAGTCAAAGATCTAAAGACACATTTTCATACAAAAAAAGGGGTCGTTAAGGCCGTGGATGGAGTAAGTTTTAAAGTGAAGAAAGGAGAAATCCTTGCGATTGTTGGGGAGTCTGGCTGTGGGAAAAGCGTAACCTCCCAATCCATCATGCGCCTTGTCGGCCGGAAAAAAAGTGAAGAAGTCACAGGGGAAGTTCTCTACAACGGGGAAAATTTAATGTTAAAAACAGAAGAAGAGATGCGGAAAGTCCGTGGAAAAGACTTATCGATGATTTTTCAGGATCCGATGACTTCATTGAATCCAGCATATACCGTAGGGACCCAAATAGCAGAAATGCCGCTAATCCACGAGCGCACAGGCAAAAAAACCGCATGGAAGCGGGCAGTAGAGATGTTGACAAAAGTAGGCATTCCTTCTCCTGCAAAACGGGCCTCACAGTATCCCCACCAATTCAGTGGAGGGATGAGACAGCGCGGAGTAATTGCCATGTCCCTGGCATGTGATCCTGATTTAATTATTGCCGATGAACCGACAACCGCATTGGATGTTACGATTCAGGCGCAGGTATTGGATTTGCTGCGGGCTCTCAGGGATGATACAGGTGCTGCGATTATTTTGGTCACTCATGATTTAGGAGTGGTTGCTGAACTGTGTGACAAGGTGGCTGTCATGTATGCCGGTAAAATTGTGGAACAGGGTAAGATCGAGGATATTTTTGATCGGCCAAGCCATCCGTATACGAAGGGTCTTTTAAATTCTGTGCCGCGGCCGGGGAAGCGCGAGAGGCTCCAGCCGATTGAAGGGCAGCCGCCCAATCTTCATGACCTTCCAAACGGATGCCGCTTTGCAGAAAGGTGTCCATTTGTCATGGATATATGCCGGGAGAAGGAACCAGAGCTGCTGGCAGTTGATTCAGACGAACATACATCAGCCTGCTGGTTAGAAGAGGAGGGAAGAGAAAATGACAACAGAAGAGATTCTAAAAGTCGAGGGGCTGAAGAAGTACTTTGAAGTCTCTGGTGGTTTACTGAGGAAGAAAAGCTTAGTAAAAGCCGTCGATGATATCAGCTTAACCGTTTATAAAGGAGAAACACTCGGCATAGTTGGAGAGTCAGGATGTGGAAAATCAACGACTGGCCGATTGCTGATGAGACTGCTTGATGCCACTGAGGGTTCTGTATATTTTGAAGGCGAAAATATTATGGAGTGGAGCAGAAGAGAATTGAAACAGCGCCGCAGGGACTTTCAGATGATCTTCCAGGATCCATTCGCCTCCTTGAATCCGAGAATGACAGTAGAAGATATTATTGAAGAACCTCTGACTACTATAGGGATGCCAAGAGGAGAAAGAAAAAAGCGCGTAAGGCAACTCCTCAAGGATGTTGGAATCCCAGAAAGCTACACTGGACGGTACCCTCATGAGTTTTCAGGGGGGCAGCGTCAGCGAATTGGGATCGCCAGGGCTTTAGCTCTGAAGCCTAAGCTAATAATTGCCGATGAACCAGTAGCCGCCCTGGATGTCTCCATTCAGGCCCAAATTATTAATTTGTTGATGGATCTGCAAAAAGAGTATGGCTTCACCTACCTTTTTATCGCTCATGATTTAAGTGTCGTTCAGTATATCAGTGATCGTGTCGGTGTTATGTACCTGGGACAGATGGTAGAGCTGGCGGAAAGTGATGAATTGTATGAAAAACCTCTTCATCCTTATACACAGGCATTACTGTCTGCAATTCCAATCCCTGATATCCATATTAAGAAAGAAAAAATTAACTTAAAAGGAGAAGTGCCAAGTCCGGACAATCCGCCACAGGGCTGTCGCTTCCATACGAGATGTCCGATCGCCACAGAACAATGCAAACGAGAAGTACCTGTATTTAGAGAAATTAATAAAGGTCATTATGTGGCCTGTCATGAGGTGTAAACTATGAAGCTGAACACATTTTCAATTATAGCCCGCTGTCCAGAGACAGGATACTTTGGAGGTGCTGTAGCGACTTGCTTTCCAGGTGTTGGAGCTTACTCTCCTCATATTGAACCCGGCGTAGGAGCCGTTATTACACAGGGATGGGTGAATCCGCCGCTTGGACAGAAAGGGATCGATCACCTGAAAAGAGGGCGGACAGCAAACGAAACATTAAACCATCTGCTTATGAATGACCCCGGAAAGGAACTGCGGCAAGTGGCGGTAATGGACTGTTATGGGAACTGTGCGGTTTATACTGGAGTGGAAAATGATGAACATAAGGGGCACCGTGTAGGAGATCACTGGACGATTCAAGGGAATTTAATGACAGGTCCTGAAGTAATTGATGAAATGGCAGAAGCTTTTGTGAAGGCTCCAGGTCCTTTAGCTAACCGGCTGTTAGCTGCACTGGAAGCAGCAGATGCAGCAGGTGGAGACATAAGAGGAAAACAGTCGGCAGCTATTAGAGTTGTGGCTGTTGATCAATACCCTTTTGTCGATTTTCGAGTGGACGACCATAAAGAGCCTGTAGCTGAACTGCGCCGCATCTATGAAAAGAATAAATCTGTTTTAATTGAAAGATACTACGAATGGATTGATGCTGTAAAGCAAGGTACCACATTTTGAGGAATACGTTTTAAGTAAATCTTTCTTTATAGTAGATGATGAGGTGAAACGATGAAAAGTGAGCTGCTGAAACAGTTGAAAAATCAATTTCATCAGGAAAATATCTACTTAATTGATAAGCAGGAACGAAAAGCTGTGTCTGCCAGAGAAAACTTTATTAATGTTCCAAGCTGGATTGATATGTCTTTAGAAAGCCAAGAACCGATTATAAAATTATCAGATACGATGTATGGCTTTCAATATGACGATATCATCATCGTATTAACAGGAACAGCTTCTTATAATAAACAGGAAGCCTATCAATACTTTAAAAATAATGAGCAATGGCTAAAGCTTCTTATTAATTATTCAAGAAATGAAGAGAACCAGAATTCTTTGGACTTATTAATGAATGTAGCGCGGACACTTGCTTCCCGGATGTATGAAGAAAACATATTGGAAATAATCATTCAGTCTGTAGTTGATGCCATCCCGGCAGCGGACACCGGATTCTTGTTTTTACTGGATGAAAAGCTAAGTCGGCTTCTCGTCAAATCCGCTGTAGGCTTTCATGAAGAGTCTTACAAGAAGACGCGTTTGAAAATTGGGGAAGGCATAAGCGGACAAGTTTTCCAGCATGGGAAGTCTGTCATGATTCATGGAGAAAAAGAGATCGCTGCCCAAATGGCGAATATGTCTGAAGCGAACTTTCGCTATTATATTGATTCGACAATGTATAAGAATTTTCCAGACAGCATGATATCTGTCCCGCTTCGTTTTCAAAATGAGACAGTGGGAGTTCTGACTATTAACAGCTTTAAAGGAGGAAGTCTGTTTACGGAACAAGACTTAAATCTCCTCGAGTCTTTAGCTGACCATGTCGCTATCGTGATTACTCATGCAGAACTTTATAATAAGGAAAGAAAACAGAAAAAAGAGTTACAGAAAATTCATCAGGCGCTTCGCAATGAACATGTGACCCTTCAGCGCACGACTGATTTCCATAATCAGCTGACAAATATTGCTGCCAGAGGAGAGGGAGCAGATGCAATTGTCCGTACGCTGAAGTCCATGGTTCATTATCCTTTTGCTATTTATGATTCACTTCTTAAACCTTTTTATATCGATGAAGCAGTGAAAAATAAGCATCTGCCAAAGGGATTCTTAAGCCATGAGCGCGTAAAAAAAGTTATGTCTACAAATAAATGGCAGCAAATTACTTTAGATGGGCAGGAGAGGCTTGTGGTTCTGCCCGTCATTGGTGTGGAATCCATGTGGGGATTTCTTTGTATATGGATTGATTCTGCGGATTTCTTTGATAATGACATTTTTCTTTTTGAATATGGGGCTACTGTGCTATCACTGGAATTAACGAAGCAGGATGCTGTAAAGGCAGCAGAGAAACAGGCAAAGGGAGAATTTGTGGAAGTTCTTCTGACAGGGGGAATGCCCCCTGCACTCGAGGCACAGGCTGTGAATCTTGGTTTTCATTCTTCAGACTATTATGTTATGGTTCTCTGCAAAGTGGATCCGGAAGCTGTAGAAAAGAAATCAATGGATCAAAACATTCGCAGACAAAAAGGTGAAATTATCGAACTCCTTGAGCATGGATTAGTCAAACATCAGCTGAAAGGGATTGTATCCATAAATAGTACATACATTTTTGCTATGATTAGTTTTACAGAAACAGAGGGCAAGCTTTCAGCCAGGGAAAAAATTAAGCCATTTGTTCAATATTTAGAGAAAACTCCCGCCCTTATTAAAACGGGAATAGGCCGTGTACATAAGTACCTGTCAAACTTAAATAATTCCTATAAAGAAGCAGAGAAGTGCATTCAGCTTTTAAGAAGCCAGCAGGGGAAAAAGGTAATAAGCTATGCAGAATCAGGGATCTTCCGATTTTTCTTTCAAAACAGTGAAGAGGAATTAGCTCTATACGTTTCTGATATTCTTGGAACGCTTATCAATTATGACCGTCAAAAAAACACTGATTTTATTAGGACTTTAATGGCGTATATCACATATGATAAAAATTTACAGAGAGTAACAGATGCTTTAAATATTCACCCTAATACTTTATATTACAGAATTAAACGAATTCAAAATATTTTAGATCTTGATTTTGAACATTCAGAAGACTGGCTGAACGTGCAGCTTGCCTGTCAAGTTTACGAATACATCAACCAGAAAGAAGGGGAATTGCATTGATTGCGATACAAAACATTACGATACATCCGGTTACAAGCCCCCTGATCAAACATGCAACACTTTTTATTAAAGATGGAAAGATCGATAGAATTGAGCAAGGAGAAGTTGATGTTGCGGGTTGTGAACGAGTCATTAATGGTGAAGGAAAGTTCCTGACGCCAGGGTGGATTGATGCCCATACTCATCTCGGAATTGATGAAGAAGGTTATGGCTGGGAAGGAGCGGATTTTAATGAAACAACAGAGGCGGCTACTCCCCACTTAAGGGCCATTGACGGTATTAATCCTTTTGACATCGGCTTTCAAGATGCAGCTCAGGCGGGAATAACATCTGTCCAAGTCCTTCCGGGAAGTGCGAACGTCATTGGTGGATTGACCGCTATTTTAAAAGTTAAACCCGGAAAAATAGTGGAAGAGATGACGTTAGTAGAAGAAGCAGGCTTAAAGATGGCGCTCGGTGAAAATCCGAAGCTCTATCACGGCAAAGAAGGTCGTTTCCCGATGACCCGAATGGGCATCGCGGCTATGATTAGAGAATTTTTTGTAAAAGCTGATGAGTACTTATCGTCTGATATGCCTCGAAATTTGCGGCTCGAAGCATTAGGTAAGGTACTGAAAAAAGAAATACCGCTGCGTGTGCACGCCCACAGGGCGGACGATATTATGACAGCTATCCGACTTGCCAATGAGTTTAATATTAATATGAACCTGGAGCATGTAACCGAAGGACATAAAATTGTGGACCATTTAGAACATTATAAAAACCGCTACAAATTTTCCATTGGCCCCACTTTATCGAGCCGGAGCAAAGTAGAGCTTAAAAATATTTCCTGGGAAACGTACGCCACATTTGCTAAGCATAATATCCCTTTTTCCATGATCACTGATCACCCGGTGATCCCTGTCGGTCAGCTGCAAACCTCAGCACAGCTTGCGGTAAAAGCAGGTTTGAACGCAGATACGGCGCTTGAGAGTGTAACGATTCGTGCAGCAGAGGTACTTGGTCTTCAGAACCGCACAGGAAGTATTGAACAAGGGAAAGATGCTGATTTAACCATATGGGACAAGCATCCGATTAGAGAAAACGGACGAGCAGTAATGACATTTGTAGACGGAGAAGTGGTATTTGAATGATAAACAGCCGCCTTGTAAGGTGGCTGTTTTTTTTTGATATGATATAAAAGAAGGAGGGAAAGAAATGAATCGATGTGCCTGGGTAACAAACGAACCTCTATACGTGGAGTACCATGACAAAGAGTGGGGAATCCCTGTTTATGAGGACAAGAAGTTATTTGAAATGCTCTGCTTAGAAGGTGCTCAAGCCGGGCTGAGCTGGTGGACAATTTTGCAAAAACGGGAAAATTACCGCAAAGCCTTTGAGCAATTTGAGCCTGAAAAGATTGCTCTCTACAGTGACGAGAAGATTCGAACTTTGCTTGAAAATAAAGGGATTATACGCAATAAACTTAAGGTGAAAAGTGTGGTCACTAACGCAAAGGCATATTTAGCCATCCAAAAGGAGTATGGATCTTTTTCCAACTATATATGGTCATTTGTCGATCATACCCCAATCGTGAATCACTGGGAAACAATAAAAGATGTCCCGGTGTCCAATGAATTAAGTGAGAAGATGAGTAAACAGTTGAAAAAAGACGGCTTTAAATTTGTTGGTCCTACTATCTGTTACTCGTATATGCAGGCTGTTGGAATGATAAATGACCACACGCTTAACTGCTTCCGGCATCCTTCAAGGTTATAGTTAAAAACCTGTATTTTTCCTTTTTTTAGGAGAGTTAAAATAGTTACATTACCTGTACAAAGAGAAAAGAAGCGGGGAAGTGATTCGCTTTTTTAGCGGGGAGCCGATGAGCTAGCTCGCTGCACTCGTGGATCTCCCCTTGGCTCTTCTCCCTGCAGGAGCTTCGTTATCGCTTCATTTTCTTCTTAATGGTGAAAGAGAAAGAGCTGTTCCGTTTATCAAGTACGGAGAAAAGCGGCTGGGAAATAGCTCGCTTTCCGCGGGGAGCCGGTGAGCTAGCTCGTTACACTCGCGGATCTCACCATGGATCTATCTCCCTGCAGGAGTCTCACCATTTCCCAGCCTCATTACCATTGATAGTATAAACGGAACGCTGGAGTTTCAGTAGTCCCCTTAATAGTAATAGTCTTATCTTACTCAGGGTTCCGTTACTCCTAATAAACGCAAAGGGCCGGGGGAAACGGCGAGACTCCTATGGGAGAAAAGAACAGGTGAGATCCCGGAGGGCTAAAAGCCCGAGGAAGCTCACCGTTCGCCCATGGAAAGCAAGTTGTTTCCCCAGGCCCGATCCTCTATATTCAGCAAACGGAACAGGGTTCTCATTTTTTTGAGAATTAAAGTGATCTGCAAGGGAGTTATGAACATGGGGAAGCTCCGAAAGGCTATTTACCGGAGGAAGCTTACCGTACTCCCTGGAGAATAAATTTTCCCCCACGTTCTTTTCATTCTAACAACATGGGGACTCCTGAATTTTAAACGCTGCTTACTCCTTTTTTGTATCTCCGGAAGCCGTCAAAACAGTTCCAGACTGCAGCTGTTATAAATATAGTGCTGATCCCCCAAATAAAACTTGCCTGAAATTGTTCTGGGGCTACATTGAAAAGGTCCGCCATATAGCTGATAAACTCGGGGTTAAATAATCCGCTGCTTGTTATGATTATTATAAAGATAAGTGTGGCTGTCACTTCGTGTATGGTATTATACCAGGCCAGCCCAGCGGTCCACTGCCTTTTCAAAAGTTTATAAAGCGCAAACCCAATCTCCAGGCCAATCACAACAATAACAGCAGGCCAAAAGGAGTTTAAGACCTCCTGATTTAAAGAGGGAATAACAAAAGTTAATCCGTCTCCATGATTTTCATATACACCTAAAAGCTGGTCAGCATTAAAATAAACGGTGGACCAGACAGCTGTCCAAAATAGCCCAACAAATACTTCCCAAAGAGGAATGGCGCGTTTTTTTGGAACGTAAGTCACTGCTTTTAGTTGATCCGGGGTCCATTCCTGGCCATGCGGGGTGAGCGGCTGCTGATCAATTTTTTTATCAGCTCTTTCAATAAGAGCAAAGGTTAAAGTTACCCAAAAGAACACTTGAATACCGACTTCAATGACTCTCCAGATCCCTTCAGCAAAGATAGTAATTATAATATCAAGTGCGGAATTACTTTCTTCTGGAGAAAAGAAGGACTCAGCAGTCAGGCTGATCAAAGAAATAACGGCGGCAATGGGCAGAATCATTTTAATAAGAGAAATATACATATCATAATAGCGAGGACCAATTAGATGCATCGGTCTGTCCCTATAGCCGGCTGCAAGCAAAACCGGATTTCCCATTTGTTTAAGCACTTCTTTTACATTTTCTTCTGTATAATCATCTGGCAGCATATCCTCAATCGTCGACCTTATTTCAAGCAATATGTCCTCCCGATTCTTTTCTGGAAGGCGCCTTTCTACTTCCTGAAGATATACCTCAATTAATTTCATCGTTCTCCTCCTCAAGTAAACGAGATAGTTCTTTGGTCGCTTTGAACCATTCTTCTTTCAGCTGTTGGAATATTTCTTCTCCATAGTCTGATAACACATAATATTTCCTGGGCCGTGTTTCTGTTGTATCCCAGCTGCTCGTAACAAGCTCTTGTTTCTCAAGACGCCTGAGCAAAGGGTAGAGTGTGCTTTGCTCAATAAAGATGCCGGACTTTTCTAAAAGACGGACAAGTGAATATCCATACTGCGGTGATCTAAGCTGGCTTAACACAGCTAACGTAAGGTTACCGCGTCTTTGTTCTGTTAATAGCGTTTGGAGAAGCTGGTTCATATGTTCCCCTCCTTTTCATACTGTATGTCGTACTCTATATTTATAGTATATGTCGTACAGTGTTGTTTGTGCAACACTATTTTATTTCAAAAATAATTGACCAGTGTGGTCGAAAAGAATATAATGAAATTGACCACACTGGTCGACTGAAATATGACTTAAAAAGGGGGATCTCTGTGACAGGGAAGTTTGAAAGCCTTGAGGATGAGAAACGCGAGAGAATACTAAGGGCAGCCTTTCTTGAGTTTGCTGAGAAAGGGTATGACCAGGCCTCAACGAATGCCATTGTAAAAAATGCAGGCATTGGAAAAGGAATGCTGTTTTATTACTTTAAAAATAAAAAAGCCTTATATTATTACCTGATGAAATACAGTCTAAATGTAATCACTGAAGAATATTTTCAACGTATCGATATTACAGAAAGTGACTTTATTGAGCGGTTTAAACAAGCTTCACAAGTCAAAATGGAAACTTACCTGGAAAACCCGGAACTGTTTCGGTTCACTGGAACTTTTCTTGTACAACAAGAGGAGAACCTTTCGGAGGATTTGAAAAAACGACTGAATGACGTTCAGAAACAAGGGTTTTCCATCATTTATGATAATATCGACTATTCATTGTTTCGCAAGGACATTGATGTAGAAAAGGCTTTTAATCTGATCCGCTGGTCTATCGATGGCTATCAAAATGAGATTAAAGAGAGGCTAAAGGGCCAAAACCTGGCGGAAATAAATTTTGATCCTCTGTGGGAAGAATTCTATGAATACCTTGAAGTTTTAAAGAAAACCTTTTATTCGTAAGGGAGGCAGTGAGATGGCTGTATTAAAAACGAGAAACCTTACTAAGCATTATGGAAAGATTAAAGCTCTGGACGGTGTTGATATTCAAGTGAATGAAGGTGAAGTGTTTGGTTTTATTGGTCCTAATGGAGCGGGGAAGTCCACGACGCTTCGAGTCTTGCTCGGGATTATTAAGGCAACTTCGGGAGAAGCAGAGATTTTTGGGCAGGATGCCTGGAAGGATGCTGTTGAAATTCATAAGCGGATCGCCTATGTACCTGGGGATGTGAATTTATGGCCGAACCTGACGGGAGGGGAAGTCATTGATCTTTTTATAAAATTGCGAGGCGGGCATACTAACGGCCGTAAGGAAGAATTTATTGGAAAATTTGACTTGGATCCTACTAAAAAGTGCCGGACCTATTCGAAAGGAAACCGTCAGAAAGTGGCATTAGTGGCTGCCTTCTCTTCAGATGCCGATCTATATATTTTAGATGAACCGACATCAGGACTGGATCCCTTGATGGAGAGGATTTTTCAAGAGTGTGTGATGGAGGTTAAGAGAGAAGGGAAAAGTGTGCTGCTTTCAAGTCACATTTTATCTGAAGTTGAACGGTTATGTGATCGTGTCGGCATTATCCGCCAGGGTCAGATTATTGAAACAGGTTCACTATCTGAAATGCGCCATTTAACACGCACTGTTCTATTAGTGGAAACAAAACAGCCGATGCCTGAACTCAGCCAGCGAGAAGGTGTTCATAACGTAGAAAGATTAGAAGATGTTTATTCATTCCAAGTCGATTCAGAAAAGCTGGATAAGGTCATAGCTTACGTAAGCGGGTTTGGCATAAAGAAAATCGAGAGTGCTCCCCCGACATTGGAAGACTTATTTATGCGTCACTATGAAGGAGCAGGAGGTGAAAGATAATGAATCGGCAGTTATTTGCTAATTCAGGTCTGCTTTCCCGTCTTGTTTTAAGGCAGGATCGCATAAGACTGCCTATATGGCTGCTTGCATTTATCGTTTCAACCCTTCTAGTTGCTAATTCATTTTCAACGTTGTATTCCACACAGGAACAACGGCAGGCGATGGCAGAAACGATGTTAAATCCAGCAATGACGGCAATGGTAGGACCTGGGTACGGTCTTGATCATTATACGGTGGGTGCCATGCTGGCCCATCAAATGCTGCTGCTTACGGCTGTAGTGGTTGGAATTATGAATATTCTGCTCGTCACCCGGCATACACGTGCTGAAGAAGAAGATGGACGCCTTGAACTCGTTCGTGCTCTGCCTTCAGGAAAATTGTCTAATGTTACGGCTGCACTTTCAGTAATTTGTGGAGCAAATATTCTACTGGGTCTCCTGGTTGCCGTTGGTCTTACGGGTATGGGCATTGAAAGTATTGATATGGAGGGTGCCCTGATATATGGTGCCTCCTTAAGCGTAACAGGCATTTTCTTTGCTGGAGTAACTGCATTGATTGCTCAGTTATCTGGGAATCCGCGGGGAACGATCGGCCTGTCTATGGCCGTACTGCTGATTGCGTATTTGGTTCGTGCAATCGGAGATGTAAGTAGTGAAACACTTTCATGGTTTTCTCCTTTTGGCTGGATTGTCCGATCTGAAGCTCTTGTTAATAATGAATGGGGACCTGTTGCTTTAACATTAGGGGCAGCGGTATTATTGATCCTCATTGCTTTTTCTTTAAATACGATTCGGGATGTAGATGCAGCCTTTCTTCCATCAAAACCAGGCAGAAAACAAGCTTCTTTTTTCCTGTTGAGCGGGGCTGGACTTCCTCTAAGTCTCCAGCGTACAGCTATCATTTCCTGGGCAATAGGGATGCTTGTGCTAGGCGCATCCTATGGATCGGTGCTTGGAGATCTGGAGTCATTCTTTACGAATAATGATATGATGCAAGAACTCTTAACACCTGTTGAAGGTGTTTCCTTAACTGAACAGTTTCTCACCATGCTGATGGCTGTTCTTGCGATGCTTAGTACCATTCTCCCGATGATGGCTATACTAAAACTAAAAGGAGAAGAAAATAAAGGTCGTGTAGAACACCTGTTAGGAAGAGCGGTTTCACGCACTAAGCTGCTTGCAACTTATATAGGAGTTTCTATCGTCAGTGGGTTTATTACGCTATCTCTTGCTGCAGCAGGCATTAGTGGAGCAGGTCTAGCGGTAATGGAGGATGCTCCAGCCTTTAGTACATTTTATAAATCAGCTCTCGTTTATTTGCCGGCTATGTGGGTGATGATTGCTGTTTGTGTATTACTTTTAGGATGGGTGCCACGATTAACAGGAATCGCCTGGATGTATTTAATTTATTCTTTCATTGTCGTTTATTTAGGAGGGCTTTTTCAATTTGAGGAGTGGGTAGAAAAATTAACCCCATTCGGTCATATCCCTGAACTTCCAGTAGAAGAAGCCTCCTGGGGGAATTTAACCGTTCTGACTATTTTAGCGATTATCCTCATATTCATTGGTTTAGTGGGCTATAACAAGCGGGATATTCAAGGGTAATAAAAGCCGTCTTGATCACACCCTTGTTCCGTTTGCTTAAATAAAGAGGAGCAGGCCTGGGGAAAGGCTCGCTTTCCATGGGCGAACGCTGAGCTTCCTCAGTCTAAAGCCTTCCGGGATCTCACCCTGTTCTTTTCTCCCATAGGTGTCTCGCCGTTTCCCCCGACCCTTTATGTTTTTTGGGTAACGGAACATTTAAGAAGAGAGGAGTAATCCTATTAGAGAGCTTAATGAGATTACAGAGTTCCGTTTTCTCCATTAAATTTAAAGAGTCTGGGAAATGGTGAGACTCCTGCAGGGAGAAGAGCCAAGGTGAGATCCGCGAGTGTAACGAGCTAGCTCACTGGCTCCCCGCGGAAAGCGAGTCATTTCCCAGCCGCGTTTCTCTTTCAACAGAAACGGAACAGTTTTTTCCTTTCCTCACAAAGGGAAATGGTGAGATCCGTGAGTGTAGTGAGCTAGCTCACCGGCTCCCCCCCCCTGAAAAGCAGTTATTTCCCAGCCTCCTCCCTCCTATTACAGGAAACGGAACAGCTCCTTTCACATCCCTTTTTCCTTTGAAGAAACAAAGGGAGTCTATAGTCACAAAAAAGCCATTATAAGTTATATATCATTAGTCTGCTGTCCTTGCCATTATCCTTCAGCTTTCATATAATATGGAAACACTTAGGAAGAGATGATAGGAATGAGCAGAGATTATTTAAGGTGGTCAGAGGTCCCATATGCTGGAGAAAAACATCCGCCAACAAATCCAATCACACCTTATGCAGGATCATGGCCGCTTTTTTATTTAAAAAAGGATAGCAAAGGAGCATATTATGGACCGGACGGGCAGAAGTTAAACTTCCCACTTGTTCATCCGAAAAAAATTGATTTTTACGAAGAACTAAAGGAAGTAAAATATACGTTAAATCATCTGACTAAAGAACAAAAGAAAATTGCCATATATTATGGATCGGGCGTTCCGACTAAACAATGGTCTCCCGTTATTGATCGGTTGATTGATACGTATAATGTGAGTCCCACCTATGCAGCACGTATATTGGCAGTCGTTCAAGCTGCCGTAAATGATACGATGATGGTGGTTTGGGATATGAAATATAAATGGGATACGGCCCGCCCAGATCAATACGATCAGAAGCTGAGAACTATACTATGTACCCCAAGGTTCCCCACCTATCCATCCGGTCATGCTACGATGTCCGGATGCTCGGAAGTTGTCTTAAGCTATTTCTTTCCTTCTGAAGCGAAAAAGCTGAAAAAAATTGCTGAAGATGACGCTGTCAGCCGATTATACGCTGGTGTCCATTTTCCTTCCGATAATGAAGAAGGAATCAAATTAGGGAGGTATATTGGCCATATCATTGTCCAGCATTTAGAAAAAGAACGTGATATACGGGGGAAAAAGGTTGACCACCCTGTAACCGAATATAGAGACGCAAATATTTTTCCTTTAGACTATCAGCAATTTATTCCTTTTGATTTCGCTGCGGATTGCACGTCTCTTATGAAAGACTTTTATAATCACAAGGTAGAAAAGAAGGATAGTTTTCCAAATCACATATCAAAACCAAAACTATTTTATTAAAAAAGGAGGGCGGCTTTATGCCGTCTTCTTCTTTATGTAAGGGCAGTAAAGGGAGGTTAACTTATTTTTGTTGAGGTTGACAATGTTTGATGTAATAGGGTAACCTTCATTCATACATATTATAAAGAAGGTGCCTTTGATGAAATTATTAACTATGGTTTATGCCTCTTTATTTGCAGCAATAATAGGAGCTTTAGGTTTACTGCCTCCAATTGTTACGCCATTCACACCGGTTCCTATTACGGCTCAGACACTTGGTGTTATGCTGGCTGGGTCAATATTAGGGGCGAAACGAGGGGGGCTTAGTCTATTAATCTTTGTCCTGCTCGTTATGTTTGGAGCTCCTCTTCTTTCTGGAGGAAGAGGGGGACTTGGAACGTTATTTGGCCCTTCAGGTGGCTATATTATCGCATGGCCAGTGGCCGCCTTTGTTATTGGGTTATTAGTAGAACGCTTATGGAAAAAGTTGAACATCGGCCTTTATATTTTTATAAATATTTTAGGCGGGATACTGTTAGTCTATGCTTCGGGCGTTACCTATCTATCTTTTATGACACAGACTCCATGGCTAAGTGCGCTGACAGCTGCTCTCATATTTCTTCCGGGAGATATAGTAAAAGTAGTGGCAGCTTCGCTCCTTGCGCGGCAAATCAATCGAGTGTATCCGCTGATTGGGAAAGAAGAAAATTTAAAAAGGCATTCACGTGCTGCCTAGGCTTGCCTTATACAGGCAAGCCTTTTTTAAAAAGGAAAGGAATGAAAAGAAGTGACCTATATAGGAAAAGAGATAAAAAAGATAGCTGGATGCCATCCAAAACGAGTTGCTGTCAAAGCGGAAGGGGAATCTATTACTTATGAATCTTTCTTGGATTCCATTCAATCTCTCAACAAAAACCTCCATTCTGTTTTTTCGAATATGAAAGGAAGAAAGATAGGGTTTTTATTGGAGAATAGTCCCCAGTGGCTGGAGGTCTTTCTGGCGGTGAGTGAGAGCGGAGGGATTGCTCTTCCATTGGATCCGAAGTGGAGCAGTGCTCAGTTAATAAGTGTAATCAGTGAAGCTGAGCCTGACCTTGTCATCTTTGATTCCTGTTATACTGAACGTGTAGATCATTTATCTTTTGCTGTTTCCATGGATGAGTTAAAGAGACTTCCAGGTGCAGATAAAATAGGTAGACCAGTGTCTGATCAGCATCCTTTTTATATCGGCTATACTTCAGGTACGACGAGTCAGCCTAAAGGATTTGTAAGAAGTCACGCCTCATGGGCCAACTGTTTTTTAAAGGGGAAGGAAGTATTTTCCTTAAAAGAGAGTGACCAGATTCTCTGTCCAGGCCCAATGGTCCATTCTCATTTCTTGTATGCAGCCGTTCAGGCGTTACATATTGGAGCCACCCTGCATCTGACCTCGTCGTTTGACGGGGAAAAAGTTTTAAACCTGCTTCAAACAGAACAGATTTCTGTCTTGTACATCGTGCCTACTATGTTTGAAGCTATGTACAAGTTTAAAAGTAAAGGAGCCCCTCCAAAGCTGACTACGCTTATTTCCTCAGGAGCAAAATGGCCGGTTTCTTCTAAAATAGAAGCTCTTGAATTTTTTTCTGATGCTTCTATATATGAATTTTACGGAGCTTCAGAGTTGAGTTTTGTCAGTTATAAGCTTCTAAAGAATCAAAATCTGCAGGAAGAGACTATAGGTGTCCCGTTTCCCGATGTGGAGATTTCCATTATTACTTCGACCGGAAGACCAGCCCGGCAGGGAGAAGTCGGCCAATTATATATAAAAAGCCCGTGGGTGTTTGATGGTTATTTAAACCGCCCGGAAGAAACTAAGCAAGTCTTTTACGAACAGTGGGCAACTGTTGGCGATCTTGGTTTTAAGGATGAGTGTGGGCAGATCATTTTAAAGGGACGCAGCCAAAATATGATCATCAGCGGTGGTCTTAATATTTATCCTGAAGAAGTGGAGCAGGTGATTCGAAAACACCCTAATATTTATGAAGCTGTTGTCAAAGGAATTGAAGATAAGTATTGGGGAGAAAAGGTGGTAGCTTTTATCACATGTAAAGAAGGCAAGCAGCCTCATATAGACGATCTTATAAGCCTGGTCTTCCATCATCTTCCTAAATATAAGTGTCCGAAGGAATGGGTGGTGCTGGAGGAATTTCCTTATACGAGCAGCGGGAAAATAGCTCGAAAAGAATTGACCATTTCTTAAGGAGGGATTATATGCATGAAGCAGTGATCGTTGAAGCGAAACGAACACCTATTGGCAAGGCAGGCGGCAGGCTGTCCCACCTTCCTCCTGAAAAACTGATGCAGCCTCTTCTTGAAGTTTTAACAGAAGATCTTGATTGTAATGAGCTTAATGATGTAATACTGGGGAATGTCGTTGGGCCAGGAGGAAATATTGCCCGCTTGTCCCTTCTGACTGCAGGGCTGCCTGTCTCAGTTCCTGGTGTAACAATTGACAGACAGTGTGGGTCTGGACTGGAAGCTATTAATATGGCTGCAAGATTTATTCAGTCAGGAGCAGGTGATATTTATATTGCCGGAGGGGTAGAGAGTACAAGCCTTGCCCCATGGAAAATAAAGAAGCCTGCTTGTATTCATGAAGCTCCGGAAATTTTTACGCGAGCAAGGTTTTCTCCGCCATTTATCGGTGATCCGGAAATGGGAGAGGCGGCAGAGAATGTTGCAGAGCGTTATTTCATTTCAAGAGAAGAACAGGATGAATTTGCTTTTTACAGTCACAAAAAAGCAGTGCGAGCTCAGCGTGATGGTACTTTTAACGATGAAATTGTTACAGTCGATAATGTCGATCGCGATGAATGTCCCCGCCCGGATACTTCCCTTGAAAAGCTTTCACGTTTACAGCCCGTTTTTAAAAAAGGAGGAACTGTTACGGCTGGGAATGCCTGTCCAATGAATGACGGAGCGGCGGCTGTACTAATTATGTCGCTGGAAAAATGTCAGCAACTTGGATTTAAACCTCTGGCCCGTTTTGTTGATAGTACATCAGCGGGGGTGGACCCCAATTTATTGGGCATCGGACCTGTACCGGCTATAAAAAGGCTCTGGGAACGTCAGAATTTAAGTGAGCGTGATGTGGATTGTGTTGAATTTAATGAAGCATTTGCCTCTCAATCTCTGGCATCATTAAAAGAAATGAACATTTCTCTTGAGAAAGTGAATCGCTCTGGAGGAGCTCTGGCGCTTGGGCATCCTTATGGAGCTTCTGGAGCCGTACTGGTCACAAGGCTTATAGCAGAGATGAAGAGAAGTTCTTTTCACCGGGGAATGGCCTCACTCGGGGTTGGGGGAGGAATGGGACTGGCTGCTTTCTTCGAGTCACTTTAAGGGAGGGGAAAAATTAATGAACAGTCTAAAAGATGAAATTATCATTATCACAGGTTCAACTCGTGGGATCGGAAAAAGCACGGCTAAGGCTCTAGCAAAAAAAGGGGCGGCTGTTATGGTTAACGGTCGTGATGAGAAAAGCGTGAATAGAGTGGTTAAAGAAATAAAAGAACAAGGCGGGCGTGCTGAAGGACTGGCTAAATCAGTTATTGAGGAAGATGCCGGAAAAATGCTTGTTGAAAAGTCTGTGGGTGCTTTTGGAGGATTAACGGGAATTATCAATAATGCCGGGATTACTAGAGATCGTATTTCTTACAAAATGGAGTTAAAGGACTTTATGGATGTTATCGATTCCCATGTGAAAAGTACGTTCATTTGCAGTACCGAAGCTATCCGATATTTTAAGAGTAACGAAAGATCTGCCTTTATCCTTAATACGACGTCACTGGCCGGAATTCTCGGCAATCCTGGCCAGATTAATTACAGTGCGGCTAAGTCCGCAGTGATTGGTATGACATTAACTCTTGCAAAGGAACTTAAAAACAAAAAGATCCAGGTTAACGCACTGGCTCCTGCAGCCCTTACCGATATGACACGCCTATTTATAGAAAAAGCGGCAACAGAAGAGGAAGCAGCTTACTGGGATATTGGAACACCAGACCAGGTAGCAGATTTTATATGCGAGTTTATCGAAAAACGAAGCATAAAACAGACTGGAGAAATTTATGCGGTTAATAAAAGTGAAAAAGGCTGCTGGATTCCGCCTTCCTATGAAGTTTTATAAAAGGTACAATGGAAGAAACTTTCTCAGGTGGTGAAATGTCATCGATAAAGAGATTTTTCAAAAAGCTTATGAAACTTTTCAATACTTACATAATCACGCTGAAATCAGTTGGGAAGAAATTGAAACGACGAAATATATCGCGAAGATCTTAGAAAAAAGCGGGTGTCGGGTAACAACCTTTAATGACTGTCCAGGAGTTATCGGAGAATACGGGGATTTTAGTGGAAAACTTCCTGTGATAGGCATTCGTGCTGATATGGATGCCCTTTGGCAGCAGGTTGATGGTAATTACAAGGCGAATCATTCGTGCGGTCATGATGCCCATATGGCCATGGTATTGGGACTGCTTTGGAAGGTCGAGCAGGCGCCGGAGCTTTCTGAAAAAATTGCTCTGAAGTTTATTTTTCAACCGGCTGAAGAAAAAGGAGCTGGGGCTCTGAAGATGGTTGAAAAAGGGGCAGTCGATAATGTGGATTACTTATATGGCATTCACCTGCGTCCGAAGCAGGAAATGAAAATGGGGGACGCTTCCCCTGTTATCCAGCATGGAGCCGTACGCATGTATGATGTTGAGATTAAAGGAAAAGATGCTCATGGGGCAAGACCTCACCTTAACCATAATGCGATTGAACTCGGCTCACAGATTGTTCAGCTGCTGGCAAAGATTCATGTGGATCCTACGATTCCTCACTCGATAAAGATGACCCGATTTCATGCAGGGGGTAAAAATGTCAATATTATTCCAGGCAGTGCCTCTTTTTCTCTTGATCTTCGGGCACAGACGAATGAAGTGATGGGAGAAATTGAGGAGCAGGTACAGCGGATATTTGAAAGCTTAAGAAATCTTTATCCTGTTATTGTTGAGGTTACTCATATCGATTCCATTGCAGCTGCTATGGTAAACACAGAAGCCATAGATATTATGAGTATGGCAATTAAAAGGGCTTTAGGAGGAAACCATCTCCATCCGCCGCTGATTACGCCGGGGGGAGATGACTTTCACTTTTATACCTTAAAACGGCCATCTCTTAAAGCAACGATGATTGGATTAGGATGTAACTTGGAGCCGGGACTTCATCATCCCTCTATGACGTTTAACCATGAAGCTCTAACTAATGGTATTGAAATCTTATACCAGGCTGTTTTGGCTACCTATCAGTATGGAGCGGATGCAGAAAAAGCTGAGGAAAACTGATAAAATCTTTGCCCGAGTCTTTGAATAGGACAAATTCGCTTGTCATAGATATGAGTGATATGGATTATACAGGCAAAGGGAGGGGTTTTCGTGGCGTTTTTAGAATTGGATTCACAAACCAAGCTTTATTATGAGGATGAGGGAAAGGGCCAGCCCATAATTTTTATCCACGGCGTCATGATGAGCAGCCGTTTCTTTCATTATCAAATTCCGTACTTTAAAGAAAAGTATCGGACGATCACTTTCGACCTGCGCGGTCATGGACGTTCGAGCAAGGTACAGCATGGCCATACCGTCGCTCAATACGCCAAGGATTTAAAGAATTTTATTGAAAAGCTGGAGTTAACGAATGTAATTCTTGTCGGATGGTCGATGGGAGCTTTTGTTGTATGGGATTATGTGAATCAGTTTGGAACAGATAACATTAAAGGGGTTACGGTTGTCGATCAATCACCATCGGATTATTTATGGGAAGGCTGGAAGTTTGGAGCTTTTGACTTTGAAGCCATTAAAGGTGTCATGCAGTCCATTCAGGAAGATCAGCTTGGCTTTAATAGTGAATTCATTTATGGAATGTTTAAGGAATCACCGGACCCGGAAGTACACGAATGGATTTTAGAAGAAATGATGAAGGTACCGGCTTCTATTGCCAGTACCATTGTCTTTAATCAGACAGCGGTCGATTTCAGGGAATCCTTAAGTAATGTAGATATACCTGCCTTGATCTGCTTTGGCAGGGATGATAAATTTTTCCCTGTAGCCGCGGGAGAATATATACAGGAAAGAACCCCTGGTTCTAAGCTTGTACCATTCGAAGAAAGCAGCCACTGTTTGTTTTTAGAAGAACCAGATAAATTTAATCAGGAATTAGACGATTTTTTTCAGAGAAGATGTTAAAAGAAGCAGTAAATTTAAATGAAATAGCTCTGCCTCCGGTTATGCAGCCGGAGGTTTTTTGTTTGTTCCCATTCCAACTTTTTAGTTCTTAATACAATGGATCTAAACGTATACATGCTGTATTGGCGTCTTAATCTGGAAAGGATGATTTTATGAAATGTCCACAATGCGAAAATGAACAGTCATCAGGGAAGTTTTGTGGAGTATGCGGAAGTGCTTTAACCGTAGAGGAGGCAGCTTCTACTGCTTTAATAACGGTAGAAACTAAGGAAGCTGATACGATTGGAAAAGTAAAGGCATATTGGGATCAATCGCTTCTATATTTAAAACAGCCGCTGGAAGCCTTTCGGGTATCTGAATCTTTTTTTGCTCAAGGGGCGGCAGCACTTCTACTTTATACGCTTGCCTTTAGTTTAAGCATTTATTTTCTTGCCAATTCGATCATAAAAATAATGAGTCTGGGATGGGAAGAGGCGGAGAAACTCCCGTTTTTTGAAACGACTTCTAAAATTTTTCTTTATTCGATTGTCGGTGTGGCCATTAGCCTTGCTGCTATTATGATTGTTTCTAAACTTATGAAGCTGACATTGGATATGAAAAGGACAGTTGCCCAGTATGGAGCGCTGATCACACCTTTTATTCTAGTGAATTTAATTTCAATATTATTTGCATTAAGCGGTACGGTTACTGCTACTATAGTTCTACTTGGATCCTCACTGTCCTATGCCTTGTATTTAGTTCCGGTTTTGTTTATTTTCAATCACGGTGTAAGCGGTCAGAGACGACCTTATGCGTTTTATGGAGCGATCGGAACGAGTGTGATTATTTCATTTCTGACTTATTTCTTTTGGAAATGGAAGCTGATTGAGAAATTTAATGAATTTGACTCCTTTTTTAGTGGCTTTTACTTTTAAGAAAAATAAGTAGAGGAAGTACATTCCCGAATTCATAGAAGGAGAGGAGAAAGCTTGACATACTGCACCTCATGCGGCCGTTCTCTATCTAGCGACCATTCGTATTGTATTTACTGTGGAGCCGAACGGGGAGCTGAGCCACCTCCTTCCCGACAGGTTCGTCACTCCCGTAAACCTATGAAAAAAAACTGTCTGGATTGTAGTATCTGCTGCAGTTCTGCTGTTTGGAACCCACCAGTGGATTTCTTCGAAAATTGATCCAATGAAAACAATTAGAGCGATGGATCAATCGATGTCCTCCTTTGAAGCAGATGAATTTTTAAATTACGTGCAGCTGGATAAAGATGTGTTAATAAATAAGAGCGAATATTTCAAGTACATCCACTCAGAAGGATGGGAGGAAATCCGGGACCAATTAGAGGAAATAGTAGAAGGAAAAGAAGGAGAGAGCTTTAAAGTAAAAGATAGTGACGGTAATGAGATTTTTAAAGTCAAAAAGGAGCCTTACCTGCTGGGGTTCTATCATACTTTTGAAGTTTATGCGATTCCTCAGGAAATCAAAGTAGAAACCAGTCTAAACCCTATTACCATTGAATTCGGAGAAGAAAAGCGGAAAATAAAAGGTGAAAAAAATGTTGAATTTAATGCTTATCCTGGTAAATATCAGCTTGTAGGGTCTTATACAAGTACGTTCGGCAAAATTGAATATAAGGAAACAGTGCGTATCGAACCTAATAAAGAACAACAGTCCAACATTTCTATGAAATTCCCAGAAGAAGTCTACACAATTGATACCCAATATCCGGAAGCTGTTCTTTTTATTAATGGAAAAAGCACGGGGAAATCCTTAAATGATTTTCATACCCTTGGTCCTTTTCCTGAGGAAGAAGTCTGGATGTATGCTGAATGGACCGATGAAAAAGGAGAGGTTCAGCGAAGTGAAGAGGTCAGCCAGTATTATCAATATGGAGGTATGCTCACTTTCTGGTTTGACACGGAGCCAAATGAATACGGGGAGGAAGATGCATACCTTGAAAAAGAGACGGAAACAGAAAAAGTAACAGCAGGTGCAGAAGAATTTACAGACGGGCAGGCAGGAGAGTATGTTATTGATTTTAGAGAGGCATATGAGACAGCTTTGAATACAGGAGATTACAGCTATATCTCTAACTTTTTAGAGAAAGACAGTGAGGCGGCAGACGAGTTGGATGATTATATAACAGAGGTCAAAGGTAAGGGGTTCAGCTTTGATTTTCAAACGAATGAGGTGGTATCTGTGGAAAGGGAGGAGAACACCTATTATGTGCAGACAAATGAGAAGTTTACCTTCATAAATCAAGAGGGGAACGAAACACAGTATGTGCGGGTTAAAAATTATACATTGGTTAACACAGGCGATGGCATGAGAATTACGAAAATAGATATTAGTGAAACAGAAAGAAACGGAGAGGAAGGGTAACCTTCTTCTCCGTTTTCTTATGATAAGGAGTTTGTATCTTATAATGAACAGGACCATAAGACTAGATTAAGCCCTGTTTTTGCTGTTAGTAACAATCGTGTCACAAAAAGTTAACGAAAAAGTAAGAGTGAAAGCAGAGTAAATAGGTTATATACTTTATAGTGAGATAATTAACAGGGATGAGGGGGATTGGGAATGAAAGGGATTATTCTAGCAGGAGGAAGCGGGTCGCGCTTGTCGCCGAGTACGCTCAGCGTAAATAAACATCTTCTGGCTGTGTTTGACAAGCCGATGATTTATTACCCATTGTCTGTATTAATGCTTGGAGGTATTAAAGAAATCTTAATCATCTGTGCACCAGAAGATGTCAGCCGATTTCAAGCGCTGCTTGGGAATGGTGAATCTTTAGGGATTTCTATTACGTATGAAGTACAAGAAAATCCTAACGGAATTCCAGAAGCGCTCATTATAGGAGAAGACTTTATCGGCCGCGATGATGTCACGCTCATTCTTGGAGATAACATTTTTTACGGGCAAGGTTTTACTACTTTGCTTCGTAACGCGATAAAATCACATAAACACGCTACGGTTTTTGGTTATCGTGTAAAAGATCCAGAACGCTTCGGTGTCGTTGAATTTGATGAGAATAAGAAAGTGGTCTCATTAGAAGAAAAACCAGATGACCCGAAATCAGATTTTGCGGTCACAGGTCTCTATATTTATGATCACCGTGCTGTTGAAATTGCTAAAAAGCTTTCTCCTTCAGAACGCGGAGAACTGGAAATTACAGATCTAAATAAATATTATTTAAAAATGGATGAACTTGATGTGCAGCTGCTCGGACGGGGTTTTGCATGGATGGATGCGGGCACTCATGAATCTCTTTTTGAAGCATCGGAGTTTGTGAAGAATATTCAGCAGCGCCAGGGCTTTAAGCTTGCCTGCATTGAAGAAATCTCCTACTACTTAGGGCATATTGATAAGAACGAGCTTAGAGAAATTGGGAAATTTATGGCCAAGACCGATTATGGGCAGTATTTAATTGATATAGCAAATAGAAAGCATATTGAACAATACTGGGATGAAATGGACAGCCATCCGATGTTAGAGGTGAGTAAGAATGACTAATTCCAAGCCGTATCTTTTATTAACAGGGGGAGCGGGCTTTATTGGATCGAATTTTGTCAGCTATTATTTAAAAAAATATCCTGAAGCTGCTCTTTTAAATGTTGATAAATTAACATATGCAGGATCATTATCCAATCTTTCCAATCTGGAAAACTATGAAAACTATCAATTTATAAAGGGAGATATTGCAGATCCTGCATTCATTGATCGATTATTTAACGATTATCAGATTAAAGGAATTATAAACTTTGCAGCCGAATCCCATGTTGATCGCTCGATTGATGACGCTCGCTCGTTTATTGAGACTAATGTGATGGGGACACAGGTACTGCTTCAGTCTGCACTGCGTCATTGGGAAAAAAAGGGGACATTACAGGAGAATCGTTTTCATCAGATTTCCACTGATGAAGTTTACGGCTCGTTAGAAAGTGATGAAAAGTTTCACGAACATACTCCTTATGATCCGAGAAATCCATACAGTGCTTCCAAAGCCGGAGCTAATTTACTTGTAAGAAGCTTTGGGTATACATACGGGATGAATGTGGTTATCTCAAGCAGTTCTAATAACTACGGTCCGCGGCAGCATGAAGAAAAGCTGATCCCTACCATCATTTCCAATGCCTTAAAGCAACAGCCCATCCCTATATATGGCGATGGTCAAAATATAAGGGACTGGCTGTACGTAGAAGATCACTGCCGGGCATTAGATGCCATTTACCATAAGGGCGGTTCTATGGAGAACTACAATGTTGGCGGAGGCAATGAGTTGAAGAACATAGATCTTGCCGAAAAAATCTGTGAGATATTAGATGAAATCACCCCTCAGGCAAAAGGTGAGCTTCATAGTTTTAAAGAATTGATTACTTTTACAGAAGATCGTTTGGGACATGACCGCAGATATGCTGTAGATGATACGAAACTGAGACATTCACTGGGCTGGCAGCCGACCATTACCATGGCCCAGGGATTAAAAGAAACCGTAAGCTGGTATGTGCAGCAATGGGCCCAGCTAAGCCGGTAATATCAGTCGTAGTGCCGGTTTATGGCTGCCGCTCCTGCCTGAGAGATTTGTGTGAACGCGTGCGTACTACGATACTAAGTATTCCTGCAGATTATGAGATTATTTTAGTTAACGATTCAAGCCCTGACCATGCATGGCAAACGATTACTGATCTGGCCCTTGAGGATAAACAAATAATTGGTATTGATCTGGCAAGAAACTTCGGCCAGCATTATGCCATTACTGCAGGTCTCGATCATACGAACGGAGACTGGGTGGTTGTGATGGACTGTGACCTGCAGGACCGGCCAGAAGAAATCTCGTCCCTTTACCATAAAGCACAGGAAGGTTATGAAGTAGTTTTTGCGAAAAGAGTAGAGCGTCAGGACAGCTGGTTAAAAAAGATGTCCTCAAAGGTTTTCTATCGTGTATATGACTACTTCACCGGACAAGTGTCTGATCATACGGTTGCCAACTTCAGTATAGCTCATAGAAAAGTAATTGAGGGGTTTCGGCAAATGCGCGAACAGAGCCGGCTTTATCCCCTTTTTCTTCAATGGATGGGGTTTAAATCATCCAATATTGTTGTCGAGCATAACGAAAGAAGTGAAGGAAAGTCATCTTATAATTTAAAAAAATTGGTTACTTTAGCGACTGATACGATTATTGCTCAGTCTAATAAGCCACTGAGATTATCGATTCAACTCGGCTTTTTTTTATCGCTAGGCTCTTTCCTATACGGGCTTTACCTTTTTATGCGGTATTTCTTTATGGATGAACATGTGCAGGGGTGGACAAGTGTAATGGTCAGTCTGTATTTCATTGCAGGCCTGATGTTTTTTAATTTTGGAATTATTGGCCTTTATATAGGAAAAGTCTTTAATGAAGTGAAAGGCAGACCGATTTATTTAATTCGTGAACAAATCAATGAGAAAAAGCAGTGAACCGAACGGAGTTGATTTTATGAGGGAGTATTTACGTCCTACACCGTGGGATGTCCGTAACTTTAATATAGATACGTATGAAGTAATGAGTATGGAGGAAGAGGCGCTGGCACAGACCGATGAAAGAGAAGGACATTTCACCATAAAAATAGATCCTCTTTCAAATTCAAAGCTCCTTGTAGAGCATGGTTTTTATTATGTAGACACATTAATTGAGCCCGTATGTAAAAGAGATAAACTTCTGTCTGTTGAACAGGAAGGGATATCCATAGAAGAGGAATTTGATAGGAATATTATTCTTGAAATTGCTGAAGAAACCTTTCATCACGGGCGCTTTCATCGTGATTTTAACATTCCGGATGAACAGGCGGATAAAAGGTATATGAATTGGACGAGAGATCTTATGGACCAAAACCAAGTGTATGGCTTAAATTTTCATGGAGAAACGATGGGTTTTTTTGGCTTCGAAAAAAACCGCGTGCTTCTGCTTGGAATGGATAGAAGGTACCGTGGAAAAGGACTGGCAAAGGGATTTTTAAGTAAGGCTTGTCAAAAGCAGTTATTAAATTCGGGACATGAAGAACTGATTACTTCTATTTCCGCCGCTAATGTAGCGTCCTTAAACTTATTCTATTCCCTGGGATTCAGGCTGCGTAAAACGATAGACGTCTATCACAAGCTTAACCGGTTGGGCGGGTAAAGGATGGGATATTTATATATATTTGGAACCATCTTTTTCACTGTATATGGCCAGCTAATATTAAAATGGAAAATTGACCAGTATGGAGGTCTTCCCGCTCAGTGGACCGATAAAGCTATATTTCTTGTACAGCTGCTGCTTAATCCTTTTATCTTATCAGGCTTCCTATCTGCATTTGTAGCGTCGATTTTCTGGATGGCCGCGATGACGAAGTTTGATATCAGCTACGCCTATCCATTCATGAGCCTGTCTTTTGTTCTTGTATTCGTCCTATCTGTTTTTCTATTTGGAGAACCGATGACTTTAAAAAAAGTGATGGGCATCTCTTTAATTGTTGCAGGAATTATCGTAATGAGGTGATCTAATGATTCCATTTAACCGCCCGTGTATTCTAGGTGGAGAAGAAGAATTAATGAAAGAAGCATTAGCCAATGGTAAGCTCTCCGGTAACGGTCCATTTGATAAAAAGTGCGTCAGCTGGCTGGAAGAACGTCTTGATTGTAACCGTGCTTTTATGACTCCTTCTTGTACAGCCGCCTTAGAGATGGCTGCGATCTTAACTGAAACAGGTCCAGGGGATGAAGTAATTATGCCCTCGTACACATTTGTTTCAACAGCCAATGCGTTTGCACTCAGAGGAGCTCACATTCGGTTTGTCGATATTGAAGAAAAGACGTTAAACATATCTCCAAAGGAAATTGAGAAGGCAATAACTCCAAAGACGAAAGCTATTGTGGTCGTTCACTATGCAGGAGTTTCCTGTGATATGGATGAAATCATGAGCATCGCTGAAGAACATGGCTTATGGGTCATTGAAGACGCGGCGCAGGCGTTGACGAGTACATATAAAGGCAGACCTTTAGGTACCATCGGCCATTTAGGAACCTTCAGCTTTCATGAAACAAAAAATTACACATGTGGTGAAGGCGGTGCTCTAATCGTCAACCATCGTCCCTTTATCGAACGAGCGGAAATGGTTCAGGAAAAAGGAACAAACAGGGCTCAGTTTTCAAGGGGAATGGTTGATAAATATACATGGCGAGATGTAGGCTCCTCTTATTTGCTTAGTGAGTTGAACTCGGCTTATCTCTATGAGCAATTTATAAACATTCAAAAGATTAATGAGGATCGAATGAACACTTGGAATACGTATTGGCATGAACTGAAGGACGTAATGGCCCTACAAGGGATAGAGGGACCGTACATCCCCGCAGAAACAGAGCATAATGCCCATATGTTTTACTTGAAGTGTCGTGAGGAAACGGAGAGGGCCCAATTCATGGAATATTTAAAAGAAAACGGAATCATGGCTGTTCCGCATTATGTTCCTCTTCATTCATCGCTTGCTGGAGAAAAATTCGGATCTTTTGCAGGAGACGATAAGTTCACAACGCGCGAAAGTGAACGTGTACTCCGTCTGCCTTTATACTATGGAATTACAGAAGAGGATGTCCGTCATGTGGTTGAACATATTCAAATTTTTTATCAGACATAAGTGGCCCTTTCTTGCGTGTGCGATTTTATTTATGTATCTCCTGCCTTATTACACATTAGGAGGAGATGCTCATATACGTGTGCACGATAACCTTGATTCCAATATCGTCTGGTATAAAGTGCTGGCAGAAAGCGGCCACATTTTCGCATCACCCGGTACGACTCTCCCTAACATTGTTAACGGCTTACCGAGGAGTGCTCTGCCTTCTGCTTTAGACGGTATTCTTTGGCTGTACGTATGGTTTGGGCCGGTTGTGGCTTATATGATCAGCCAGACGATAATGAGGATGGGTGCTTTTTTTGGGATGTATCTATTATTAAATCGCTTCGTTATTCCTGAAAATCACCATAAATGGCTCTCAGCCGGAGTGGCGCTTGCATTTGCTATGCTGCCATTTTGGCCATCTGGTGTTTTAACAATTGCCGGCCTTCCTCTTGCGTTCTATTTATTTCTGACCGTACGGAAAAAAGGGAAGCAAACGCCCTGGTATATTTGGCTGACGATAGCCGTTATTCCGTTCTTCTCAAATTTCGTTCTTTCTTTTATTTTCTTCCTCGGAATTATGGGCGTATGGTGGCTGGTGGAATGGGTGAGAAAGAAACGATTCAATGGCCTGTTTTTTACAGCCATTGCCGGAATGACCTCACTGTATCTTATAAAAAATTACTTGCTGATCTATACGATGTTTATTGATTCAACATTTACCTCTCATCGGGAAGAATATAATCTTGGACATAAAGATATCGCCGGCACGCTGGAGCTTTTTGATAGAAACTTCTTTTTCGGTCATACTCATGATGAAGCCATACAAACTCCTCTCGTGATATTAGTCATTATTGCAGCACTGATCCTTGCGATTATCCGGGGAGCCTACCCTCTTAAACTCATACTGCTTTTTGGCGCAACACCAGTGCTTTCCTTGTTTTATGCATTATGGTACTGGCAAGGGCTGAGGCCTCTAAAAGACAGCATTAGTTTTTTTAACACCTTTAACTTGGCGAGGATTCATTTCTTTGATCCTATGCTGTGGTATTTGTGTTTTGCTATAGCTCTCGTCATTATTGCCAGGCAATTTAAAGGAAGCCAGCTCATTGCCGCTGTTCTCATTGTTATGCAGTGTTCCAATGTCTATCAGCTAAAGGAAGAAACGAAGTATGGTGAGTTCAATACACCAACATTTAATGAGTTTTACTCGACTGAGCTTTTTGAAGACATTCAGGTCTACATCGGTGAGGAGCCTTCAGAATACAGGGTGATCAGTGTTGCGATGCATCCGACCATACCGCAATATAATGGTTTTTATACGCTTGACACGTATAACAATACGTATCCGTTAGAATATAAGCATAAGTTCAGGAAAATTATCGCTCCTGAACTTGAGAAAACCCCTTCTTTGGAAAACTACTTCGATACTTGGGGTGGAAGGCTGTACGTCTATTCCAGTGAACTCGGTAAGGACTATATGTTTAAAAAGACGAGTGATCAGACGATTGAAGAGCTGCTCTTAGATACAAAGGCTTTAAAAGAGTTAGGTGGAGATTACATTCTTTCCGGTCTGCCTATTGAAAATTATGATGAAATAGGTCTTGAATTTGAACGTTCTTTTGAAAATGAAGCATCCCCGTGGAAAATTTACTTGTACCACGTCTAATGAGAAGTTACTTAGTCCCGGATAAAAGGAATTAGGAGACACAAGGAAAGAGCTTCATACCGACTATTTAACAGCAGATTAAAGAGCGGAATGTTGGGAATATAGGTTCAACTTTTATGCATCCGGTATCCCCTCCCAACAGCTTGTGTTATTTTTATAACCAATAGATGAGGAGGGGTGGAGGATGTATATGAAAAAAGTGGCAGGTTTTATACTTTGTAGTCTTTTTCTTTTCACTTTTTACCCGCAGACTGGATATGCTCATGCACTGGAGGCTCCATTGTCCGTACAGGATCAGAAGATTAAAGATGAAATTGAACAGCTTACAGCTGAACTAGAAGAGGAGAACATTTCAGAACTTCATTTTGTAACAGGGCTTGATGAACGACTTTCAAAGAAACCGAAATACAATAAAGCAAAGAGTCAGCCAGTACAAGATCCATCAGCTAATGACGGGGAGAACATGCTGCAAATACTGGCTGATACCGGAGCGACAGAATGGAACAGCTCGATAATTGAGTTTGCGGAAGAACTTCCTGTCTCACAGGAATCAAAAGAAACGTTGATCAAGCTCTTTAATTATCACGTAGTAAGCAATGTCGTTGTCTCCTCCATGGATTCAGATGATGTAACTGAGGCCATGATTCTTGAGTTGAAGGAAAAAGGGGTTACTGATGATTTTGCAAAAACTACTTCTCATACCTTAGTATTTTTGCTTTTGTAGGAAGCGTGTTACACAAAGAAAGCCCTTATCCTGGCCAGGATGAGGGCTTTCTTTGTCATTAATCTATCAAAGTGAATCTCTTCGATTGAACATCCTGGCTGTTTCCTCCAACAAATACTTCAAATTCACCTGCATCACTCTTGTATTCCATGTCAGGATGAATATAGCGTAACTGCTCCTCCGTGATCGTAAAATTAACCTGTTGGGTTTCTCCGGCTTCCAGGTGAATTTTTTGAAAGTCCTTTAATTCCTTCAGTGGACGAACGACCTGACCAATTAGATCTCTGACATAAAGCTGAACGATTTCTTCTCCAGCTGTTCCACTCGTATTCTTAACTTCTATACTAATAATAAGAGGTTCATCTTTTGTCATAGTCTCAGCCGAAATTTCAAGGGTGCTGTAGGCAAATGTACTGTAGCTTAAGCCGTAGCCAAAGGGCAGCAAAGCCTCATTCGGAGCATCTAAATATTGAGACACATAGCGAACCTGGGCATCTGGAGCATCTTTGGGCCGCCCTGTATTGTAGTGGTTGTAGTAAACAGGGACCTGGCCAACGGAATAAGGAAAGGACATGGACAGCTTCGCGGAGGGGTTCACTTTTCCAAATAGAATATCAGCAAGCGCATGGCCGCCTTCTGTTCCAGGATACCATGCTTCAACTACAGCATCTGCATGTTCCATAACTTCTTTTATATCAAGCGGGCGTCCATTAAACAGGACGGCAACCACTGGTTTACCGAGTTCTTTTATTTTCTTCAGCAAGTCCACTTGTACCTCTGGAATCCGGATGTCTGCACGTGAGCCTGCTTCTCCACTCATGTCAGAACGTTCACCAAGCGCTACTACAATTTTGTCGGCTTGCTTCGCTTTCTCAACCGCCTCCTGGAGGGTTTTCTCTGAACCTGTTTCAATGTCACATCCATCTGCTGTTAACAAATCCGCTACATAGTTTTTCATCCCCTGGTCAAGGGTGATGGTATCTTCTGGGGCGCCTGCCCAGGACCATGGACCTAAAATATCTGTACTCATTGAAAAAGGACCGACTAGTGCAATCTTTTCTTTTTTTAATGGAAGAACCTTTTCGTTTTTCAAAAGGACGATAGATTTCGAGGCAAGTTCTCTTGCCGCCGCTCTATGTTCTGAAGATAGAATAAATTCTTTTTCTTCTTCTTCATTTGCAAAGCGATGAGGATTCTCAAATAAGCCTAATTTCTTTTTCAATGTAAGAATTCTAAGTACCGCTTCATCCAACAGGTCCTCAGTAATCTTGCCTTCTTCAATCAATTCACTCAAATGATTTACGTAACAGGAGGTCATCATTTCAATATCTACTCCTGCTTTAAGCGCCTGCTCAGCTGCTTCTTTTTCATTTGCAGCTACCCCATGTGGAAGAAGCTCTTTTACGGCACCCCAGTCAGAGATGAGTACACCGTCAAAACCCCATTCTTTTCGCAGAAGATCACGCATAAGTGCTTTGTTTCCAGTAGAAGGAATACCATTTAATATATTAAATGCTGTCATAACCATTTCGCATCCTTCATCAAGGGCCGCTTTATAAGCGGGTAAATAGGATTCACGCAGCATCCATTCTGACATATCTACTGTATTATAATCTCTTCCTCCTTCAGGAGCGCCGTAAGCCGCGAAGTGTTTAACACAGGAAGCGACTTTGTACTTGTCACTCTCTAAGTTTCCTTGAAAACCTCGCACAAAGGCCCTTGCAAACGTACTATTTAAAAATACATCTTCTCCGGTCGATTCCATAACCCGTCCCCACCTGGGATCACGTGATAAATCTACCATCGGTGCAAATGACACATGAACTCCAGAAACGGCCGCTTCCTTTGCAGCAATCTCAGCACTTTTCTCTGCAAGCTCCATATCCCATGAACATCCAATCGCTAATGGAACCGGGAAAATCGTCTTAAATCCATGGACTATATCTGACATAAATAATAGCGGAATATTAAGACGGCTGCTTTCTAAATATTTTTTTTGGATATTTTTAATTTCCTTTGCTCCTGAGGCTCCTAAGACGGATCCTGCATTTATAATATCTTTATCGTTAATCCCCATATCCTGCATCGGTCCGGTAATTTGCCCGCTGTCGGAAGCCCCTTTAAAAAAAGGTGTGGCTAATTGCATTAGCTGTCCCGTTTTTTCTTCTAATGTCATTTCATTAAGCAGTTCTTTTAATTGATGGTCATTCATTTTAGTGTCCCCCTATCTAAAATTCGAAACGTTTCAATACATCATGGATAGAAGTATAAGCGTGGTTTCTAATTTCGTCAACCTTGTTACTAGGCTTTACACTTCATTTAAATGGAAAATTTGTAATTTTAAAAAATATATTGAAAGCGAATACAAAATTAAGTACAATAAGTTTATCGAAACGTTTCAACAAAACTTGGAGGGGGATTATTATGAAAACGAAAATATTTGCTTTGCTTGCTGTTGTTTTACTATCAGGTACATTGGCGGCTTGTTCAAGCGGTTCATCATCAGGAGAAGGTGACAATGAGACGGTTACAGTATGGGCAATGGGTGAAGAAGGTAAGAAGCTTAAAGAGTTTAGCAAAGGATTTGAAGAAGCAAACCCTGATTTAAAGGTAGATGTCCAGGCGATCCCATGGGACACAGCGCATGATAAATTGCTGACTGCCGTAGCTTCAGGTAATGGACCGGATGTCGTTCAGTTAGGAACAACCTGGGTGCCAGAGTTTGCAGAGGCAGGAGCACTACTCGATCTTTCTGAATACATGGAAGACTATCCGGGCTTTGCAAAAGAAAACTACTTTGAAGGCTCTGTCTCTACGATGGAATATGAGGATCAAATTGTAGGGATTCCGTGGTATGTGGAAACACGCGTATTGTATTATCGTACAGATATTTTAGAAGAAGCTGGATATGAGGAAGCCCCTAAAACGTGGGACGAGCTTAAGGATGCAGCACGTACGATCGCAGACAGTGGAGAGGATACGTATGGACTTGATATTGACAGAAATGATCAGATCACTCCGTTTATCTTCGCATGGCAGAATGGATATGATGCCGATATTGAAAACAAACAGCTGAACTTTGAGAGTCCTGAATTTAAAGAAGCTATCGAATACTATGCCAGTTATTTTGAAGAAGGAATTAGTCAGACTCAAGAAGGTGTAGATATAGTCCAGGCGTTTAAAGAAGGAAATAAACCGATGTTCTTCAGCGGACCTTGGATGATAAATATCATTAATGACCAGGCCCCTGACATTGAAGGGAAATGGGCAACGGCTGTTATGCCTGAGAAGGAGACAAATACTTCCAGTATGGGTGGAGCCAACTTATCTGTTTTCCATTCTTCCGATAACGTGGAAGGTGCTTTAGAGTACATTTCTTACATGACAGAAGTAGATACTCAAATGGAATGGCTGGAAGCATCGAATACACTACCTTCCCGCACAGATGCCTGGGAAAAGGATATTATGACTGAAGATCCAATGTACGCTACGTTTGGCGAGCAGCTTGAAAATACAAAACCTGGTCTTCAAACCCCTCAATTCGAAAGAATCGCTCAGGAGTTTCTCGGATCGATTGAACGGATTACAGAAGGCGGCGCAGATATAGACGAAGAGCTGGAGAGCTTTAACGAGAAAGCTAATAACTTAATTGACGAATAATAAATAATGAAACGGTGATGGGGTGGAGGGAATCTTTCACGCCATCATCCTTTTTTAAAAGCTCTTAACCATTCGGTTGATAAAGATAGGTGGGTATAAATGAAACCGTTAAGAAATTTATACAGTAACAGACATCCATATATGTTTATAGCACCAGCCGTTATACTGCTTGCTGTCTTCAGCTTAATTCCAATTCTTGTTGCATTTGTAATTAGTTTTTCTGATATGAATTTAAAAGGGCTGGCAGACTGGTCTTCGATCACCTTTATCGGGCTGGAGAATTATATGGATCTGTTTTCTGATGATACTTTTATAAAATCAATTTATAACACATTGTTTTATGTCATAATCGGTGTCCCGCTTGTAATCGTATCTTCTTTATCGATTGCACTGCTGCTTAACTATGGAACGAATAAAATTTTTACTGTGTTCCGCGCCGTATATTATATGCCTTCTATTACTAATATTATTGCTGTGGCTGTTATCTGGGGATATCTTTACAACACGGAATACGGATTGTTTAATTATCTTCTTTCCCTTTTAACAGTGGATAATATTCCGTGGCTGGAGGAGCCGACGATTGCCAAGCTTTCACTTATCCTTTTAGCGGTTTGGAAAGGTATTGGGATTAACATGATTATTTTTCTTGCGGCTTTACAGGGAATTCCTAAATCCTATTATGAAGCAGCCGAAATGGATGGAGCGAACCGTCTGCAAGTGCTTTTTAATGTGACTCTCCCTCTGTTAAGGTACGCAACCTTTTTCGTCACGATTACGACACTAATAGGCTGGATGCAGTTTTTCGAAGAGCCGTTCGTTATGACAGATGGCGGACCGCTTGACGGCACGATTTCCATTGCATTATTTATCTATAAAGAAGGCTTTCAATTCAGTGAATTTGGTTACGCGGCTGCTGGATCATTTATTCTGTTTGCCATGATTATAATCGTAACGCTGATTCAATTTAAGTTTAGAAAATCTGATACTCAGTACTAAAGGGGAAGGAGTGAAAGAAAATGGCAGTGGCTAAGAAACAGAATAAGTTAGAGAAATATTTCGTACTCGCTTTATTGATAATCGGCGGAATTGCTGTATCAATTCCTTTCATCTGGATGATATCAAGTTCGTTTAAACCAGAAAGTGAAGTGCTGTCTATCCCTCCGACGATTTTGCCTGATAATCCGACACTTGATAATTACATCAGCCTTTTTACGGGCATGAATTTTACTGTGTATTTACGAAATACACTCATTATAGTCTTCTTTTCGTTTATAGGACTGCTGTTTAATGCGATGGCCGGCTACGGTTTTGCTAAATACAGCTTTAAAGGCAGGGAGAAAGTTTTTTATCTAGTTTTGGCTACTATGATGATACCGGGGCAGGTAACGATGATTCCTGTGTATCTTATTTTGAATCAGATGGGACTCACGAATACAATGACAGGGATTGTGCTGCCTGGACTTGCCGTAGCATTTAGTATTTTCTTGTTCCGGCAGTTCATGACGACTGTCCCAGATGATTTAATAGAAGCTGCCAGGCTGGACGGCGCGGGGGAGTTTTATATCTTCTTCAAACTGGTCGTCCCGATTGCTAAACCAATTTTTGCAGTTCAGGGAATCCTGACTTTTATAGCAGGCTGGAATAGTTTCCTGTGGCCATTAATTATTGCAAATGATGAAAGCTTATACACCTTGTCTGTCGGTCTGTCTCTCCTCCAGGGGCAATATGCGAATAACTTTGCTTTACAGATGGCGGGTGCAGCCTTCATGGTTGTTCCAATTATTATTATCTTTTCCTTTTTTCAGAAGTATATTGTGGAAGGTTTTACAATGTCCGGAATTAAATAAATTCGAAATGTCATCCTAAAAACAAGTACAATAATTGTAAGCAGGATATAAAAGGAGCAGGAGTTAAGATGGCGACAATAAAAGATGTAGCTAAAAGAGCGGGAGTTGCGGTCTCCACAGCTTCTTACGCGCTAAACGGCATAAATAAAGTGAGTTCTGCCACTATTGAAAAGGTACTGAAAGCCGCTCAGGAGTTAAACTATAAAAAAAGCGGAACGGCTTCAGATTTAAAACGTACAAAGACGAATACCATTGCGTTGATACTCAGTGACTTATCCGGTCCTTATTTTTCAGAGTTAATTAAAGGTGTGCAGGAAGCCACGGCTTCTAATGGTTATGATCTTATCGCCTGCAGTTCAGTAGGCGGAGACAAGTCAACGGCTTCCAAGTTTTTAAAAGAAAAGCGTGTCGATGGGGCTATCGTTCTTGCACAGAATATTTCTTCAGAATTGATCAATGCGTCAGCACGTGAAGATTTCCCTGTCATCGTTCTTGATCGCAAGGTGGACAGTCCATATGCTCTCCACGTGAAAGTAAATAACAGGCAAGGTGGATATGAGGCAACACAATATATGATTAATAAAGGGCACCGGACGATCGCGTATATAAGCGGTCCTCTAAACTCCCATGATAATGAAGAACGTTTTAAAGGGTACCTTCAGGCATTGGAAGACCATGATCTTCCTTATCAATCACGCTGGAAAATAAGCGGTGATTTCACAAGAGAGGGCGGCTACCGGGCAACGAAAATGATGATTGCCCAGCAGAATCTCCCCGAAGCGGTATTTTATGCTAACGATGAAATGGCGATTGGCGGCCTGCAGGCGTTTGCGGAAAAAAATCTAAAGGTGCCGGAAGATATATCGGTGGCCGGGTTTGATGATATTCAATTATCTGAATATGTAAATCCTCCCCTTACTACCGTAAGACAGCCAAAATACGAAGCCGGTGCGCTGGCTGTTCATTTGATTTTTCAAATGTTAGCTGGAGAAAAGGTAGAAAAAACATACAATCTGCCCACTGATTTCGTTGAACGTTTATCAGTTAGAGCTAAGAAGTAAGTACAAAAAAACCTGCATCCTAATGGCTGGATGCAGGTTTTTTTATTTTTGTTTAGATGTCGATTCCCGGACGATCAGTTCAGCCGGCAGCAGAATTTCCTGGTGAGCTTTTTTAGGGTTTTCCATTCTCCAGAAGAGTCTTTCAACTGCAGTCTCTCCGAATACTCTGAAGTTGATATCCATTGTGGTAATGGAAGGAGTCGACAGCTGAGACAGCTGGCCGTTATCAAAACTGCAGACAGATGCGTCTTCAGGTACCTGGAGTCCATGCTGCTGCAATCCTGACGTAACAAGGTACCCCAAACCGTCATTCACACAGAACCATCCAGAAGGTTTAGGGGAAAGCTGCCCAATAAAGTGATTTATGACATTACTTTCTTCAGGAGCATCTGTAAATAAAAACTCTTTTTTTGTCTCGATACCATATTCCTGATGAGCGAGCAAAAATCCGTCCAGCCGTTCCTGATAGCTCGGTGAAAACCTCGTATTTCCTATGAATGCAATATCTCTATGACCGAGTTCAATTAAATGCTGAACTGCAGAATAAGCACCGAAACGGTTATTTGTTAAAACAGCGTCAGCTTTAATGCTTGGATGGTGATGATCAATAAGAATTGTGGGAATTCCTGTATCAAGTACTTTCTGAATATATTCATTACTTATATGAGAAAGGATAAGGACTCCATCCACCTCTCTATTTTCTATAAAAGAAGGAAGAGTGAGTGATTCTTTTGCCTGTAAATTGATGGATTGAATCAGCAGGTTCTTATTTCTTTTATTAACTTCGTTTTCAATGGTCAAATATATTTCTCCAAAGAAACTTCTCATTGAAAAAGCAAATTCGGAAGCAATTAAGGCGATGCTGCCGGTTTGTCTTTTGCCAGAGGTGCGTGTCTGGTATGAACGGTTATAACGATACCCGAGCTGATCGGCAACCTGCTTTACATGTTTTCTGAGTTCCTCACTGACTCCAGGCTTGCCTGTTAAGGCTTGGGATACAGAGTTTTTCGATATATTCAGGTGGTCGGCAATATCTTGCATTGTTACTTTTTTTGCCACGGAAAAAACAACCTCTCTATATAAACATTTTGTAACGTTACTTAATAATATACTTCAATACTATTATAAACACAATAACTTAAATTTATAAGGGTCTGTAAAATTACTATTGACATTACAAAGTGAAGTTGTATAATCAATTGTAAAGTTACTAATAAGCTGTTTCACAACAAAAACCTTTTGTAAGGTAAATTTTTTTAGTTGTAAATGAAAAGGCTTACAATTAAGAATGGAGGAGTAACGGCTCGATGAATGTATCACGGTTAAAAACGAACCCGCTAATCACACCCGAAGATTTAACTCCCTATCATGAAAACCATGAAATTATTGGAGTATTTAATGCAGGAGTAACAATGTACCAGGGAGAAACACTTCTTTTACTAAGAGTAGCAGAACGACCTATTGCAAACAATCCAGAGGTCGTTAAAGCTCCGGTTATCAATAGTTCAAACCAGCTGGAAATTATCGAACTCAGTAAGCATGATGAGACCTATGATTTTTCCGATCCACGAACCATCCGATATCAGAGGGATGGATCAACCGCTTATTTAACATCGCTTTCTTATATTCGTCTCGCCAGAAGTTCGGATGGAAAAATTTTCTCAGTAGATCCTCAACCTTTCATTTATCCGGAAAATAAGCATGAGTCCTTGGGAATTGAAGACGCCCGTGTGACTCAAATAGATGAGATTTATTATATCCAGTACAGTGCTGTATCACAACATGGAGTCGGCGTTGGACTTGCTTCGACAGAGGATTTTAGTACGTATAAACGTCTTGGCTTGATGCTTCATCCGGAAAATAAAGATGTGGCCATTTTTCCTGAAAAAATTAATGGGAAATACTATACGCTGCACCGGCCTGTTCCAAAAGGTATTGGAAACCCAGAGATCTGGATTGCAGAATCGGAGAATTTAATTCACTGGGGCAATCACCAGCACCTGCTGGGATTAAGTGAGGACGGATGGGATAGCGGACGAATCGGAGGCGGAGCAGTTCCTTTTAAAACAGAGAAAGGGTGGATGGAGATCTACCATGCCGCTGATAAAAATGACCGCTATTGTTTAGGGGCGGTTCTTCTTGATCTGCACGATCCCTCCAAGGTTTTGGCGAAAACTTTAGAACCGATATTAGTTCCGGAAGCTGATTATGAAGTTAATGGTTTCTTTGGTCAAGTAGTTTTCACTTGTGGAGTAACGTTACAAGATGGAATGGTACGTATTTATTATGGAGTAGCTGATACATCGATGGCTGCAGCTGACCTAAGAATTGATGACATTTTCAATCAGCTCACCTACGTAACGTTGGCTCGAGGAGGTGCGGTCGAATGACACACTCCGTCCAGAAGCTGCTGAAGGATTATGAAAAGGTAAAGGGAGTGAAGTACGCAGAAAAATTGAAATTTACTGGGGTAGGGGACCGTGATGTATATAACATTACAGCTCCTTTTTCAGATGAAGGAGTTAATGTAATCGCAGGCCGAGTAGAAAACAGGAACACGGAGTATTCAGATGTAATTTTCTTTAAAGAACAAAACAATCAATGGACTCCTTGTAAGAACTATCCAAACTATGCCCTGCAGGATCCATTTGTTACGAAAATTGGCGGCAAACTAGTGTTTGGCGGGGTGAAGGTTACCCCGCATCCTGATGATCATAAGAAGCTTACATGGAAAACGGTCTTTTACAGCGGAGAGAGTCTTAAAAAGCTTAAGTTCTTAACAGAAGGACCGGAGGGAATGAAAGATATTCGTCTGCTGGAAATGCAGGATGGACAGATTGCCGTATTTACCCGTCCTCAAGGTGTAAAAGGCGGAAGAGGGAAAATAGGCTTTACTAAAATAAATGACTTATCCGAGCTGACTTCCGCCAGTATCGAAAAAGCCCCTCTGATTCAACCTCACTTTTCAGAGGAGGAATGGGGAGGAGCAAATGAACTCTACCTACTTGAAAATGGAGATATTGGATTGCTCGGTCATATTGCACGATTTGATGAAGAAGGTGACAGGCATTATTACCCGATAACCTGCCGATATCAAATAGAATCTAATCAATTAACTGACATGAAGATCATCGCTGAAAGAAAGGATTTTCCGAAAGGAGCTGCAAAGCGTCCGGATCTCACAGATGTACTGTTTAGCGGAGGATTGCTTTTTTTAGAAAATGGTGATGCCGAGCTCTATGTAGGAGTAGGTGATGCTGAGGCTCATAAAGCAATCGTGCCTCATCCTTTTAATAAATAATAAAGAAAAAATGAGAGGGGAATGAAAGATGAAAAAGCTGCTTAATCTTCGTTTATTTGTTTTGCTGTTGGTAAGTCTATTTGCTGTCACTGGATGTCAGTCCGGAGAAGGCTCAGAAAATGGCGGTTCAGAGGATGGCTCAGTGGAGTTCGAATTCTGGGCAGCCCCTAACCCGACTCAGGAACAATTCTGGGATGAAATGGCTCAGAAGTATATGGAAGAAAATGAAGATGTAACGATTAACGTATCGCCGATGCCGGAGAGCCCGTCATCAGAAGCTGGTATTCAATCAGCTATTGCGGCGGGGAACGCGCCTGCTATTTCAGAAAATATTTCACGTGGATTTGGGGCTCAGTTAGCGGAAAGTAACGCGATTGTACCGCTCAATGAGTTTGATGGCTATCAGGAATTAATTGAAGAACGCCAAATGTCCGAAACGATGTCCACTTGGACGTTTGCTGATGACCAGCAATTTGTTCTGCCAATCTACTCAAATGCTATGTTGTTTGGGTGGAGAATGGATATTTTAAATGAACTTGGTTTTGAAGAAGTGCCAAAAACGTATGATGAAGTTTTGGAAGTGGGACAGAAGCTGAAAGATGAGTATCCGGAAAAATACCTTTGGGCTAGAGGAGATTTAGTAAAACCGACATGGTCTGCCCGCTGGTTTGACTTCTTCATGATCTATAATGCAGCGTCTGAAGGTAATGGTTTTGTAGAAGGCAGTGAGTTTACGGCTGATGATGAAGCTGGTGTGGAAACACTCAAATTCTTCCAGGATTTAAGTGAAAATGGACTTCTTTTAACACGAGAGGCTACAGATCCATTTGAATCTGGTGATTCAATCATGATGGACCTTGGTCCTTGGACGTTCTCTTACTGGGATGAAAAGTTCCCTGAAATGGAGCAGGGAGAGACTTATGAACTTGCGATGCCTCCTGTTCCTGAAGGAGAAGAGTCGACCACCTTTGCAGATACAAAAGGACTATCCATTTACGCATCTGCGACAGAAGATCAGCAGAAGGCCGCATTTGATTTTGTGAAATGGGTATTTTCAGATGCTGAAAATGACCTGGAGTGGTTTGAAGCAACAAACCTTCCTCCTGCTCGTGATGACTTAGCAGATAATGAAACATTCACTTCATTCTTAGAAGAGAACCCGGAGCTTAAGCAGTATGCAGATAACATTCCGAATTCTGTACCGCCAATGGATAATCCTCAAACGGCTGAAATTCAGGAGCTGATTGGAACACAAGGGTTAAATCCGGTTGTTAATGGAGACAAGGATGCTGAGCAAGCATGGGAGGACATAAAGACCGCGATTGACGGGGTGCTGAAATAATATGGATAAAAGTAATGCAAGGCTGGGTTGGCTGTTTGCCAGCCCTTACCTTATCTATTCCCTTATTTTCTTTTTATTTCCCCTTTTGTGGGCCACTTATTTAGCCTTTACTAACTGGAACTTAATTGCTCCTGATTTCGAATTTGTAGGGATTCAAAATTTTATCGAAGCTTTTTTCAGTGAAAGCGTACGTGCGGCCTTTTTTGTTACTTATAAATTTTTAGGAATGTTCGTCCCTATCGTTGTAGGAGGAGCTTTGATTCTTGCCATGATTATTCACACTCTTCCTAAGTTTAAAGGTTTGTTTTCTGTGGCTTTCTTTTTGCCATACTTAGCTTCAGGTGTAGCCTCTGCGATAATTGTAAATGGAGTGTTATCGTATAACAGCCCATTCAATGTTTGGCTGAGAAGCTCATTAGGACTGGACATTGACTGGTTAGGGTCTTCTATACTCGCTCCTTTAATTATTGCATTGATGATGGCTTGGAAATTTGCTGGCTACTACGCGCTTTTATTTGTGGCCGGACTGGAAAGTATTCCAAAAGAGGTATATGAAGCTGCTGAAATCGATGGAGCGGTTGGTTTTAAAAAGTTTTGGCACGTAACTATTCCGATGCTCTATCCATCATTTTATACAGTTACCATACTGGCTGTCGGACTGATGTTCGGGATTTTTACAGAACCTTATGTCCTTACAGGAGGCGGACCTGACCTGGCCACACATACGTGGCAGCTGGAAATTTACAGTCAGGCTTTTGAAAGACTAAACGCCGGTTATGGAACAGCTATTGCAGTGATCAACTCGATTGTTACATTTGGTTCCATACTTGTCTTCCGCAAAATTTTAGAGAAATGGGGGGCCAAGCATGGCTGGGAATAATAAACTGAAATTAACTTTTTTATATATTGCGGCCTTCAGTGTCCTCATTGTTATGGTGGCGCCTTATATCTATATGGTCTTAGGCTCGTTTGCTGTATGGGATCAGGTCGATCGTAAAATTATCCCTACTCAATTTACACTTAGGTCCTATGAATGGCTGTTTTTTGGTGGAGAGGGAGCAAATGCCAGGCCATGGCTCCGCGCCTTTTTTAACAGTATTTTCGTCAGTACCACTTCTGCTGTCTTAATGATTGCGACAGCATTACTTGTCGGTTATTCGTTAGCTAAGCTGAAATTTAAAGGAAACCGAATGATTAATAACGTCATTTTATTTCAAATGTTCTATCCTGCGGTTATTCTTTTAATTCCACTCTTTCTAATTATCCGCTACTTTGGGATGTATGACACATACTGGGCAATGATCCTTCCGAAAGCTGTGAATCTGTGGGCGATTTTTATGTACACGAACTTCTTTAGAGGACTGCCTGACGAACTAATTGAAGCGGCAAAAATCGATGGAGCAAGTCAGTGGAAAATCGTTTGGAAGATTGTCCTTCCTATGTCTAAGTCGATTACGACAATAATCTTCTTATTTGTATTTATGGAACGATGGGTGGAACTGTTGTGGGACATGCTTGTTGTAAACAGTGAAAACATGCTGACACTTAACGTATTGCTCGCGCAGATGTTCGGTCCATATGGCGGTTATCCAGGTCCCATGTATGCAGCATCTGTTCTGCTGACATTGCCTATCTTAATATTATTTATCATCTTTAGTAAGAACTTCAAGAAAGGGATGCAGTTTGTGCTTAAGTGATGTTCGGGAGATTAGGAATAATATAAAAAACCAAAAAATAAAAGGAGTGAGCGGATATCGCACCCATTGCTTTGCAATTATATTCGTTAAAGGATTATACGGAGAAGGATTTTACAGGGACCCTTGAAAAAGTAGCAGGAGCAGGATACAGCGGAGTAGAATTTGCCGGATATTATAATACATCGAGCAAAAATTTAAAAAAAGTTTTAAATCAGCTTGGTCTAAAAGCAGCAGGTAGTCATATCGGAATAGAAGATTTAGAGAATAGATTAGAAGAAATAATCGACTATTCTCTTACTATCGAGAGTCCATATATTATTTGCCCAGGTCTTCCTGAATCTTATAGAAACAGTGCAGATGCTTATAAGAAGACAGCCGAACAACTTAATAGAATTGGGGAAAAGTGCAGGGAAAGCGGGCTTTTATTTGGCTACCATAATCATCATGTAGAGTTTGAGCAATACGGAGGAAAATACGGACTCGATATTTTAGCAGAACATACAGGAGAGGAGAACCTCTTTCTCGAATTAGATACGTATTGGGCTGAGGTCTGCGGTATAAAGTCTGTCGATCTTATGGAAAAATACAAACAGCGTATGAAGATCCTTCACATTAAAGATATGAACAACTTTGACGAAAAAAGAAATGTAGAGATTGGCAGCGGTGTGTTGAATTTCCAGGAGATTGTAAAAACAGGTAAAGCCCAGAAGATAGATTGGTATACCGTGGAGCAGGAAGAATTTGATAAAGATCCATTCCTGAGCATTGAGGAAAGCTGTCAGTATTTGAAAAGCATTATGTAGGAGGATGAGCGCATGTCAGAAAACAAGCTGAAAGTAGGTATTGTCGGGTGTGGAGGCATCGCTAACGGAAAGCAGATGCCTAGTCTTGCCAAACTAGAAAAAGTGGAAATGACAGCATTTTGCGACATTGTGGAAGATCGTGCCCAAACAGCAGCTGCAGATTTCGGCACTGTGGATGCTAAAGTATTTATTGATTTCCAAGAATTACTTAAAGAAGACCTTGATGTGGTTCATGTTTGTACACCAAATAAATCTCATGCAGCGATAAGCATTGCAGCCCTTGAATCTGGTAAGCACGTCATGTGCGAAAAACCAATGGCGAAAACGGCATATGAGGCCAGAATGATGGCAGAAGCTTCTAAACGAACAGGGAAAAAATTGTCTATCGGTTATAATAACCGCTTCCGTAACGATTCCCAGTATTTAAAAAAGGTCTGTGAAAATGGGGAGCTTGGTGAAATCTATTTTGCCAAAGCCCATGCTATCCGCCGTAGAGCTGTGCCTACATGGGGAGTTTTTCTTAACGAAGAAGAACAGGGCGGCGGGCCGCTAATTGATATAGGCACTCACGCCCTTGATCTTACACTCTGGCTCATGGATAACTATGAAGTGAAAAGTGTAGTAGGAAATGTCTATCATAAGCTCTCTGATAAAAAAGATGCCGCCAACGCTTTTGGACCATGGGACCCTGAAGAATTTAAGGTAGAAGACTCAGCCTTTGGGTTCATTACGATGAAAAACGGAGCCACTATTATATTAGAATCAAGCTGGGCGTTAAATACACTAGATATTGATGAAGCGAAAAGTACACTATGCGGGACAGAGGGCGGTGCCGACATGAAAGACGGCCTTCGCCTCAATGGTGAGAAGTATGGGAAGCTACATGTGACAAATCCGGAACTTGGCGCAGGGGGAGTTGCTTTTTATGACGGAGCTGACGAAAGTGATAGTGACCGCGAAGCACGATTGTGGATTGAAAGTCTGCTAAATAATAAAGAGCCAGTGGTTACACCAAATCAGGCGCTGGTAGTTAGTGAGATTCTTGAAGCAATTTATACGTCAGCAAAGACAGGGGAAGCTGTTTACTTCTAAAATAAAGGATTAAAGATTAAAGGCTCATCAATATTGATGAGCCGTTTTTAATCATTCTCTAGTTTAATTTTCAAACCAATTCCTTGTTCATGATTGCCGAATTTCGGCCCGAATATATTGAGTCCTCCTTTATTTGCTGCTTCTTCTTTAATTCCTAATCGAAAGGAAATGTAAGGAAGGTTGTCTAATTGAAGATCGTTTATCGTAACATCAGAGATTTGTTCATTATCTATATAGCATCCTTCTTTAGTCACCTTCCAATTTTTTAAGAGCTCGTACTGTGTGAGATTAGTGCGCCACCAGTCAGGGGTGAGGGCTCCTCTTTCGCCGCCGAAGTCTCCTGGCGAAGTCCAAGTCCCTGTCTCTTTATGATTCACCCAAATAGTGATATCAGAAGGCCAGTCAAGTTTATGGTTGGGGGCTTCTGAACATAGCTCTAAACTAAATTCGATCTCTTTAGCGTGATGATCATAAGGGATACGGTTAGGGAAACGATATTCTACATAACCATCTCGAAAATATAGTAATTGAGCCCTGATTCGGTCAGGCTCATAAAACGATCGTGGATCGTCTTGATTGCCAATGTAATCTCTTTCGCTCACTATTCCACAGGGAGGAAGAGCATGGCAGTCAATATATTCACCAATACCCATCCAAAGGATGACTTCATGTTCATTTGACGTTTCTTCAGAATTATATAAATCAATTTGGATACGATCGTAATTTATCGCACTTACTTTTTGTGTGCCTCTTCCTGGAACAAGTTGAGTTAGAATTAAATTTACCTTCTCGAGCTTATTAATATGAGAAGCTGTTGTCGAGAAAGGGAGATCTAATTTCTCAGCTAGTTCATTAACATTATGGGGTTTTTCACTTAATAGCTTTAGTATTTTGATACGGGTAGGATTCGCTAATGCTTTATTAATGGGCAGCATATTATCAAAGCTAAGGGGTAACTTTTTCACTAGAGGGCCTCCATAGAATCAATTTCTTTTATTATAACAGAGGTTTTTTCTGAAAAAATATAACAAGCGAAGGACTTTATAAAAAGACCTTCGCAAAATCTTCTGATTACTAGCGTTTTCTTTTCGGAGCTTAATTTTCGACACTGTTTCTTTATATTCTGTTGCAGTTTTAAAGAACTATCCAGTAATTCTCTGCACGTTATGTGTAGGCTGAATGAAAAAGATATTGTTTTTTTGCCCCGTGTACACTTTAGTTACAATATTATATCTGGCCCTGATAAACTATAAATAATAGTAAAGTCAAGGAGGGGAAGTATGAGACATTCTCTAGAGCCTAAGGTTGGTGAAGGACCGAAATCTCCATTACCACAGCAGCTTCAATTATTGGATTCCATCATTCAATCAAGCTATGATGGTATTTTTGTAGCGGATGCATCAGGAATCGGCTGGACGATGAATGATGCCTACACGCGAATTACCGGGGTACCTAAACATAAGCTGTTACATAGAAATCTTAAAGATGCAATAGAGGAAGGGGTCATTTCTGACTCTGTCACTTATAAAGTATTGGACGAAAAGAAAGCGGTTACAATTGTGCAGAGTGTTAACGGAGTGGAAGTACTCGCTACGGGTAATCCTGTTAAAAACGAAGAAGGAGAGATCACGCATGTGGTAACAAATATACGTGATCTGCGTGACTTAAATTACTTAAAATTTGAGCTTCATTCTTCTAATCTAAGTGATGAAACGAGAATCCCCATAACTTCAAGAAGTATAGACCTGCCGCCAAAAGGAGTAGTTGCTAAGAGTAGAAAGATGAAAGAAGCGTTTAGAGTGGCCGAGAAAGCTGCTAGAGTAGATTCTACGATTCTTTTGACAGGTGAATCGGGGGCCGGAAAAGAAATAATTGCTAACTTTATACAAGGAAACAGTAAGCGGTCTAAAGCAGAATTCGTTAAAGTGAATTGTGGAGCGATTCCTTCGACACTCCTGGAGGCGGAGTTGTTCGGTTATGAAAAAGGGGCGTTTACCGGGGCTGTGAACAGCGGGAGAATCGGGCTGTTTGAGAAAGCGAATGGAGGTACTATTTTACTGGATGAAATTGGAGATATCCCTCTTGAGCTTCAAGTGAAATTGTTAAGAGTATTGCAGGAAAAGGAGATTCGAAGAGTGGGAGGGACCTATCAAATTCCGTTGCAGTTCAGGGTGATCGCCGCGACAAACCGCAACCTTGAAGAACTCGTGAAGGAGGGGGGATTTCGGGAGGATCTGTATTATCGTTTGAGCGTCATACCAATTCATGTGCCGCCATTAAGAGAACGCCGTGAAGACATAACCCCCATTGCCTTTTACTATCTCCAAAAATTAAATGAATCTTATGATATGGCGAAAACCTTACATCCTGATTCATTAGCCGTCTTAGAGCACTACAAATGGCCGGGAAATATAAGGGAACTGGAAAATGTGCTTGAGCGTGCAGCGGTTATTTCTGACGCAGATGTAATTCTCCCTGAAGATTTATCCATTTTATCTAAGGAAGGTCCTTCTATAATTCACGGGGAAAGTCTTAAAGCTAAAGTCCAGCAGCTTGAAATTGATTTGATCCGCGAAGCTTTGAATGACCATAAAACAACTAGAAAAGCGGCTAAAGCATTGGGCATTAGCCAATCGTCCCTTGTAAAGAAAATGAAGAAATATGAGTTGGCTGATCAGGAATATATACATGAATGAAAAGAAACGATCCAAATTCGTTTCTTTTTTGATTCTAATTTTCATCATTTTTATTCCAAATCGAATCAAAACTATTTTAGTATTTATCAAATAATGCTGAAGATTCGCAATTGTTAATCCAAAAAAAGTTGGCATGAATCTTGCTTGTAGTAGAGTGAATGACCTTTTAAGGAGAGGAGTGCCTCAATGAACAAAGAAATCATTCATGGAAGAGAAGTATATGCTTACACGCCACGCCCATCTACATTAATAGACATAGTTAAGGAGTCTGCAAATAGTAATCCTGATAGGGAAGCTATAGTCTATCAAGGAGAACGTGTGACATATAAGCAGCTGCTCCAGCAAGTGAATGTTATCAGTGCTTATCTTTATTATGAATGCCACTTAAAAAAAGGAGATCGTCTAGCTTTATTAGTCGGGAACCGGCCGGAGTTTATTCAAATGTTTCTCGCCTGTGCACGTCTAGGAGTTATCGTAGTTCCATTAAACCTTCGCTCTTCAGACAAGGAATTAATCGATATGATGATTAAAGCCGATATCTCTGTTTTATTCGCAGAAGAGGGGTTTGAAGATCTAGTTAGAAAGTGGAAGAAGCAGCATCCAACTTCAATAATTATCGGCACGGAAGGAATAAAAGGAGAAAATATTTATGACTCCTTTAAAAATCTGCTTCATCACAATTTCCCTGATCCAGAGTACCCCTCAATAGATGAAGAAGACCCGCTTTATATTATGTTCACATCAGGTACAACCGGAATGCCAAAAGGGGCAGTTGGCAGTCATGTAAATGTTATTCACAGCGCGCTTCATTATAAAGAAGTCTTTCAAGCAAAAGAACCTGTGCGTACACTAATTGCTGTACCGCTGTTTCATGTGACAGGTCTAATTGGACAGCTATTTTATATGCTGCTTATCGGCGGCACCTGTGTGTTAATGAAGCGGTATCAGACTGGAAAATTTCTTGACTTAATTGAAAGGGAAAACATTACGTTTCTGTTTAATGTACCGACTATATATATTATGATGCTGAGTCATGAGACCTTTCAGCCAGGCAAACTGCGTGCATTAGACATTGCAGCATTTGGAGGAGCGCCTATGTCACAGGAAACGATCGAGTCTTTAATGAAAGCGCTTCCTTTTTTAAGGCTTCATAATGCATATGGCGCTACAGAAACTTCTTCACCTGCAACCATTACTCCTATGATTGAAAATTTTTCTAAGATTGCATCAATTGGCCGAGTGGTGCCCGCCGGAGAAATGAAAGTGATAGGTGAAGATGGTATAGAAGCGGCACCTGGCGATGTAGGTGAATTATATATAAAGGGGCCTATGATTGTAGCGGGGTACTGGAGGAATGAGGAAGCAAATCGTCAGGCATTTGAAGATGGCTACTGGAAGTCTGAAGATATGGCAGCCATTGATGATGACGGCTTTGTATATTTAATGGACCGTAAAAAAGATATGATAAACCGCGGTGGTGAAAAGGTATTTTCTGCTGAAGTGGAAAATGTGCTATACGGGCATCCTGAAGTACTGGAAGCGGCAATTGTAGGTGTTCCTGATGAAATTTTTGGAGAAGAAGTGAAAGCTTTTATCGTGCCGAAGAAAGGATCGGCCCCTAAGGCAGAATCTATTCAAGCTTTTATGGAGGAGAGAGTGGCTGATTATAAAGTTCCAAAACTGATTACATTCATCGATGAACTGCCACGTAATCCTGGAGGGAAAATATTAAAACAGCAGCTTACTAAATTTATAGAAAAATAAAGAAAGGGGAGGATCGATTTGTTTAAGCTGGAAGGAAAGGTAGCGATGATCACTGGCGGCAGCAAAGGAATTGGATTAGGTATGGCCCACTGTCTTGGAAAGAGAGGGGTAAAGCTTGCGATTTCAAGCCGGGGTGAAGAAGACCTAAAGAGAGCAAGCATTGAATTAAAAGAGGAAGGTTATGAAGTTTTTGCTACACCCGTAGATGTAGCAAAACAACATAGTGTAGAAAATTGGATGGAGGAAGTCATTAACCACTTCGGGAAAGTGGATATTGTCGTAAATAATGCAGGTACAAACATTCGAAAACCGCTGGTTGATATTGAAGAAGAGGACTGGGATCGTGTCATTGATACAAATTTAAAGGGGGTATTCCTCGTTGGGCAAGCTGCAGCTAAACAGATGATTAAACAGGGAAAGGGCGGAAGAATTATTAATGTTTCTTCCATTTTTGGTGGTGTAGGAAGCAGTCATCAGACAAGTTATGCTTCTAGTAAAGGTGGAGTTAACCAGCTAACAAAGGTGTGGGCACATGAGCTTGCAAAAGACGGAATCAATGTAAATGCCCTGGCACCTGGTTATATAAAAACCCCAATGACTGCTGGATGGCTGAATGATGAAGACCGTTTACGCAAAATTATTGATCAAACAATGGTTAAACGAGTCGGTGAATTAAAAGATCTGGAAGGCCCCCTTTTGCTGCTTGCTTCAGATGAATCAAGCTACATGACAGGACAGACGATTTATGTGGACGGCGGATGGACCGCTCAATAAAAAGGAGGCAATATTATTGGGACCGACTGCGAAAAAGCTGGAGTGGGAAGAGAAACCAAAATCGAATAATATAATTGCAAAGCTGGCGATATTTTTTGCTAAATTAGCTGAACGCTGGCTTCCAGATGCCTTTGTTTTTGCCATTTTACTAACGTTAATTGCTTTTGTCAGCGGAATATTTTTAACGGAAAGTTCTCCGTTTGATATGGTTATTCACTGGGGAGACGGTTTCTGGGGACTGCTTGAATTTACAGCGCAGATAATTACAACTTTTGTGATGAGTTATGCATTAGCACTTACTAAACCTGTTTCTAATCTGCTCGAGAAAGCGGCAGGACTTTGTAAAGGACCGGCGTCTGCGATTTTAGTTGTTACCTTTTCCTCCCTTATCGGTTCTCTTATCAGCTGGGGATTAGGATTAGTAGTAGCTGGAATCATGGCTCGACTCGTAGGAAGAAAAGTTCCGAGTGTGGATTATCGAGTACTTGTGGCTGCCGGCTATTCGGGCTTCATCATTTGGGAGGGAGGTCTTTCTTCTTCACCTTCTCTATTTGTAGCAACCGAAGGACATAACTTTCAGGATATGGTAGGATTAATCCCAACATCAGAAACGTTATTTTCATTAACTAACATTATTCTAGTTCTGGTAATCTTTCTTACTCTGCCATTTGTCATGCTGCTCATTCACCCGAAACGCCCCGAAGACAGGGTGACTATCAGCAAAGATCTGCTGCAGGAAACTAAAATCACTCATGAGCAAATTAAGACAAAGGACATGAAGCCTAATGAAAAGCTGGATAACAGCCGGGTGATTGTTTTGGCAGGCGGACTGCTGGGAGTGACATATTTAACGGCGCAATTTTATCAGAATGGATTTGCCTTAGACTTAAACATTGTTAATCTCATGTTTTTAACAGCGGCTCTTCTGCTGTATAGCAATGTGAAAGAGCTGGGCAATGGAATTAAAGCTGCTTCAGGAAGCGTAGGACAATTTGCTTTGCAATATCCTTTCTACGCAGGAATTATGGGGATGATCAGTGGATCAGGATTAGCGATTTGGCTCTCGCAGAATATTTCAAGTATCGCTAGTGATCAAACACTGCCATTCTTTGCTTTTTTATCCTCAGGATTATTAAATATGTTTATTCCATCCGGGGGAGGACAGTGGGCTGTACAGGCACCGATTATGCTTCCGACAGCTATTGAGATGGGCGTAGATCCAGCTAAAATTGTCACTGCCGTAGCGTGGGGAGATGCCTGGACGAATATGATCCAACCGTTTTGGGCTGTACCAATGCTCGCAATTGCCGGTCTTAGAATTCGCGATATGATGGGGTTTGCGACGATTACATTATTATACACGGGGATTATAATTGCCATAGTGCTTTTATTTATCTCATAAAAGTAAGCGCTTACGAATGGAGGGGTCTGATGGCTGTGCTTACCGAACAAGACCGTAGTGAGATTAATTGGACAAAACTAAAAGAGCTGCTTACGGAGTCTATCCCGCAAGCCAATGGAGAACTTCAAGTGCAGCGTTTTTCAGCTGGTTATTCAAATATTACCTATGCTGTTTCAATTGGGGAATGGAAAGGAGTTCTGCGGCGGCCGCCTTTTGGGGCAATTCCACCCAGAGCACATGATATGGAGCGTGAATATAAGATTCTGCAAAAAATCCATCCTGTATTTCCACTTGCTCCAAAACCGTATGTATATCGTGATAATCTGGAAATTATGGATAAACATTTTTATGTAATGGAGTTAAAAGAAGGGGTAGTGATTGATGACGACCTTCCTGAGCACTATAAAGACATCGAGGGTATCAGAAAAATCATTTCAGAAGCAGTCATAGATTCCCTTGTAAGTCTCCACTCTATAGATATCAATCAAAATCAATTAAGAGAACTCGGAAAACCTGAAGGCTTTCTGGAGCGCCAGGTCAAGGGCTGGATTAAACGATATAACCGTTCGAAAACTTCCGAGTATGACGGGGTAAGTCAATTGGAGGAGTGGCTGCTTGCACGTATTCCCAATTCTCCGGAACCTACGATTGTCCATAACGATTTTAAATTAAATAACATGATGTTTGCTAACAGCCAGCCGGGGAAGGTAACGGGCGTATTTGACTGGGAACTCAGTACGATTGGTGATCCGCTTACTGATGTTGGGGCAGCACTTGCTTATTGGACAGAGCCGGGAGATGCAGATACAGGACTTACTGCTCTGACAAAAGAAGAAGGATTTTTCTCTCGAAAACAAATGCTTGAACTGTATGCCGAAAAGAGTGGAAGAGATATGTCCCAAATCGATTACTATCTCGTTTTTTCCTTTTATAAGATTGCCAGTATACTGCAGCAGATCTATGCAAGATGGAAAAGCGGAGAAATCCAGGATGATAGGTTTGCCGATTTAGATAAAGGTGTCGAAAATTTATTGTTAAAAGCACAGCAAGCTAGAAAAAGTCCAATTTTAAGATAATAGTGGAGGGGAAGAATATGTATACAACGAAATCTGTCAAAATTGAAGCATTGCAGGAAAAGCTCATCCAGTTTATGGAATCCCATGTCTATCCTAATGAAAAGCTTTATGAACAACAACTGAACGATGCAGAATCACGCTGGACGATTCCGCCGGTAATGGAAGAATTAAAGGATAAGGCAAAACAGGAAGGACTATGGAATTTATTTAACAGCGAAGAAGACTATGAGCTCCAGCTTACAAATTATGATTATGCTCATTTATGCGAAATTATGGGCCGATCTCTTATTGGTCCTGAAGTATTTAATTGTAATGCACCAGATACCGGAAATATGGAAGTGCTTATGAAATTCGGTACAGATGAACAGAAAGAGCGCTGGTTAAAACCCCTTCTCGAAGGAAAAATCCGCTCTTGTTTTACAATGACCGAGCCAGACGTTGCTTCTTCTGATGCAACAAATATTCAAAGCCATATCAAGCGTGATGGTGATGAATATGTGATCAATGCTAAAAAATGGTGGTCCTCAGGGGCGATGGATCCACGCTGTGAGATCGCTATATTTATGGGAAAAACAGATCCGGAAGGTCCTCGTCACCGACAGCAGTCTATGATTCTTGTTCCTATGGATACACCAGGAGTAGAAGTAAAACGTCACTTGCCGGTCTTTGGGTATGATCATGCGCCTCATGGGCATGCAGAAATTCATTTTACTAATGTTAGAGTACCGGTTGAAAACTTGATTTATGAAGAAGGGGCCGGCTTTGAAATTGCTCAGTCCCGTTTAGGGCCAGGCCGGATTCATCATTGCATGAGGGCGATTGGGGCAGCAGAGCGTGCGATCGAATTATTAGGCGAACGAGCTTTAAAAAGAGAGGCATTTGGATCTCCGCTGGCTGAAAAAGGGGTAATTCGGGAAGTAATTGCCGAGTCACGGATTGAAATTGATCAAGCTCGCCTATTGACTCTTCATGCAGCCCAAAAGATGGACGAACAAGGAGCAAAAGCAGCCAGGAAAGAGATTGCGATGATAAAAATAGTGGCACCTCGTGTGTCTTTAAATGTTATCGATCGTGCCATTCAAGTGTTTGGAGGAGCAGGAGTTTCAGAAGACTTCCCGCTGGCTGCTCACTGGGCTAACGCCAGAACCCTGAGAATTGTTGATGGACCCGATCAAGTCCACTTACGGGATATCGGCCGGTTGGAATTGAAAAAATTTCAGTAATGAATACTAACCAGTTAAGGACTCGTCTATACAGGCGAGTCTTTTTTAGTTACTATTGATATAGCGTTTACATAAGGAGAAGATGATGATGAAAGGCAGGTTTCATGTTTCTTTAAAAACAAAAATTCAAGTGTTAATTTTTACTCTAATCGTCTCTATTATTATTATCCTCTCTGGCGTATTTACTTACTGGGAGTTCGAAGATACGGAAGCTGTAATGGGGGATAAGGCTCTCCAGACGGCAACGACGATATCGTATATGCCCTCCGTAAGAGAAGCTTTTGAAGAACAAAACCCATCGGACAAGCTGCAGCCGCTTGCCCTGCAGATACAAGAGAGAATGGGGGCGGAATTCGTAGTTATTGGAAATACGGAAAGTATCCGCTATGCCCATCCGGATCCCTCTAGAATTGGGGGGAAGATGGTTGGGGGAGATAATGAACCTGCATTATTAGAAGGAAAATATTATGTGTCTCAGGCGAAAGGGACTCTCGGTCCTTCACTTCGGGGAAAGGCACCCATCTTTAACGATAATCAGGAGGTTATCGGCATAGTTTCAGTCGGCTTTTTAATGGAAGATATATATACTGCCTTTTTTAGAAGGCTGGGTAATATTGCCGGAATCTCTTTGCTCGTCCTTTTGATTGGCGGCATAGGGGGTTATTTACTGACTAGGAGTATCCGAAAAGACACGATGGGACTTGAACCTTATCAAATTGCTTCTCTATATCAAGAAAGAGAAGCGGTTCTTTCATCTATTAAAGAAGGAATTATTTCTATTACCCGTGATGGACGGGTATCCATGATTAATTCATCAGCTAGACAATTATTAAATATTACTGAAGATATTACTAATAAGCAGATAAGAGAGATCCTGCCTGCTTCAGAAGCAGAACGGGTGATACAAACGGGAGTAGCGGAACGGGATCGTGAGTTATATCTTAAAGATCGAACGGTTATCGTAAATAGAACCCCCGTTATAGAAAATGGGGAAGTAGTGGGAGTTGTTTCCAGCTTTCGTGATAAATCAGAAGTGCGTGATATGGTTAATGCATTGTCTGAAATCAAGAGATATTCAGAAGGTTTACGTTCACAAACCCATGAGTTTGCGAATAAGCTGTATGTTTTACTCGGTTTATTGCAGCTTAAGCATTATCAGGAAGCCATTGATTTAATAGAATCAGAATTTCAAATAGCCAGCAATCAATCAAGCCGCCTTCATCAAATTGAAGATGAAACTGTAGAAGCGATATTGCTTGGGAAATTGAGTAAAGCCTCTGAGATGAAAATTGATTTTCAAATTCATGAAGAATCTGCCTTAGGTATAATGCCTTCCCATATAAATCGTGCGAAGCTTGTAACTATACTCGGGAATCTAATCGATAACGCTTTTGAAGCAGTCAGTCCAAACAAAGTAAAAAAGGTGGTATTTTCCGCGATTGATGTTGGGGAAGAAATCGTTTTTGAAGTGAGCGACAATGGACCTGGAATTTCAGAAGAGCAGCTCCCTTATATATTTGATCAGGGATTTTCTACAAAGAAAGGCGACCATAGAGGGTTTGGGCTGCCTAATGTAAAAGAGATTTTAGAAGAGCTGGGCGGAGCATTTGAAATCGATACGAAACAAGGGAAAGGAACAACGTTTTCCGTTTTTATAGAAAAACGAAAGGAAGGGATAGAATGAGAGTCATCATAGCAGAAGATGATTATCGTGTGGCACAGCTCCATGAAAAATTTATAAATGAAATCAATGGTATGGAAGTGGCGGCCAAGGCTTTGAATGCAGGCGCTGCTTTGAAAGCTGTTAAAGACCATAAACCTGACCTTTTATTACTGGACGTCTATATGCCTGACCGGTTAGGGATTGATCTTCTTCCTGAACTTAGAGAAATTCATGTAGGTTTAGATATTATCATGATTACAGCAGCAAATGAAAAAGAAATGATCTCCAGAGCCCTTAATTATGGTGTGGTTGATTATATTATTAAACCTATCTCTATGGAACGATTTATAGAAACATTAGAATCCTATCGTAAGAAGAAGAAATTAATCAATAGTGCTGATAAATTAGATCAGCAAACGATTGACCAGTTAATAGGCAAAGATTCAAAAGTAAATCCTTCAAAACACGTGCCTAAAGGGATTGACCAATTAACCTTAAAGAAGATAAGACAGCTATTAAAAGAACGCGGTGATGATGGAGTAACAGCAGAAGAAGCAAGTGACTATTTAGGTGCCTCTAAAACGACAGCACGAAGATATTTAGAATATTTAATTTCTACAAAGGAAGGAATCGCAGAAATGAGGTACGGAAAAGTAGGACGGCCAGAAAGAAAATATTTCTATCAAAGTTGAAACAGCCTGGAGCAGGCTGTTTTTTTATGTCTTCATAAATTATATGAATTTAATTCAGCTTATTTTTTTAATAAGACTTATTTTGAAAACGATTACAAAAGAAAGTATGTCTATTACTATATGAATTACATAATTCTTAATTTTCTAAAAAGGAGGTCACGTTCTTGAAAAAAATATATAGTTTTTGCCTATTATTATTGTTAGTTATTCTCTCTGCATGTGGAAATCAATCTGCAAGTTCAGAAAACGGGGAGTTCAAACCTCAGCGGCCGATTGAAATGGTGGCACCGGCCGGTGCGGGAGGCGGATGGGATACGACAGCTCGTACGGTTAGTATGGTAATGGAAGAAGAAGGAATTATTGATGAGGATATTGGTGTTGTTAATAAACCGGGAGGCGGCGGAGCTGTCGGTTGGGCTTATATTGATAGAAAACAAGAAAACCCTCATTACCTTTTTGTCGGCTCACCACCTCTTATTTTTATTCCTTTAAATGGGCAGTCTCAGCTGGGATATGAGGATTTCACCCCTATTGTCAATATGATTGGAGATTATGCAGCATTTGCTGTAAGGGATGATGCCAGATGGGATAATTTGAATGAACTATTCGATGAGATGAAAAAGAATCCGAGTGAAATTACAGTAGTTGGTACATCTTCTCCCGGTTCGATGGATCATATGCAGTTTGTGAAAATTGCTAAAGCAGCAGGCGTAGATATTACGAAAATTAAGTATGTTTCCTCACAGGATGGCGGAGCACTTACCCAAATATTAAATGGAAGTGCCGATGTTGTTTCAACGGGTGTAGCAGAAACAGTGGAACAGGTAAGAGGCGGAAAAATTAAAGTACTAGGAATTACTGCGGAAGAACGTCTGGAAGGGGAGACTCTCTCAGAATTTCCTACCGCTAAAGAACAGGGAATTGATGCTACTTTTATAAACTGGAGAGGTTTTTTTGGACCTAAGGGTATGACGGAATCTCAAGTGAAATATTATGAAGAAAAATTTAAAGAAGTTAGTGATTCACAGGCATTTGATGAAATCCGCAAGAAATACGGATGGGAAGAAATGTATATGACGAGCGAGGAGTACAAAGAATTTCTAGCAGAACAAAATAAGGAGCTGGGAACTCTTCTTGATGAAATGGGATTAGGACGGTAGACAATGTACAAATGAGGTGATTCGATATGGTAAAAACAATGAACCAGAAAATTAGCATTGTGCTCATGTTATTTTCAATCGGCTATTTATATTTAAGCTTTAATTTAAGAGAGTACCCATATGTACCGGTGGATTCTGACCTGGTTCCTAAGGTGCTCGGGTTTATACTATTTGGTTTAGCGATTCTATTATATTTTGATAAATCCTCTGAAACAAAAGAGCAAAAAGCCAAAAGAGACGTTCCAAAAAGAGAAATTCCAATGATGCTCGGTGTCGCTGGAATGATTCTTATTTATATTTTCTTGTTTGAAATGATCGGCTTTTTGATTATGACAGCATTATTCGTCTTCGGTTGTGCAGCTTTCTTAGGATATCGCCGCTGGGTAACGAATGTCATTGTATCTCTTCTGTTTCCCGGGATATTATATTACGTCTTTAACTACTTGCTGCAAATTAGACTGCCACAAGGCATACTACCATTTTAAAAGGTGTTGATAGGTTATGGGAGGATATGATGGATTGCTGCAGGGCTTGCAGGTAGCCTTCAGTATCGAAGGAATATTATTTGTATTGATTGGCGTATTTATAGGAACATTTATCGGCATGATGCCAGGACTTGGACCGATTAGCGCGATTGCTATTATGATCCCTATTACGTATGGGATGAGTCCCACCTCGGCTTTAGTTATGATGGCAGGTGTTTATTATGGAGCCGTGTTTGGAGGATCCACGTCTTCTATATTATTAAATGCCCCTGGTATATCGGGGACAGTTGCTACCGCTTTTGACGGCTATCCAATGGCCCAAAGAGGAGAAGCAGGTAAAGCGTTAGCCATAGCAGCGGTTTCTTCCTTTGTCGGAGGGACAGTATCTGTAGTGCTGCTTATGTTATTTGCTCCGGCCTTAGCCCAGGTTGCTGTTACATTTGGACCGCCGGAGTACTTTGCTCTAATGTTTATGGGGCTGACCGCCATTACCAGTTTATCCGAAGGCTCAACGGTGAAGGCTTTAATCTCAGCGACCCTTGGTTTTATCGCTGTAACGGTCGGTATTGATGGACAGACAGGTACACCAAGGTTTACATTTAACAACCCTAACCTGTTAGAAGGGTTTGATTTCCTTGTTATCGCTCTTGGTTTATTCGCGTTAGCAGAAGTCTGTTTTCTGATTATAAACCGGAAGGACACTTCCTTAACTGATAAAAATGATGTGGGGAGTATCAAGTTGAGTAAAGAAGATTTAAAAGAAATGCGAGGGCCTATTTCGAGACAGTCATTTCTAGGTTTTCTCCTAGGAGTACTTCCTGGCGCCGGAGCTACAATTGCTTCTTTCATCGGTTATATTACAGAGAAAAAGATCTCAAAAAAACCCGAAGAATTTGGAAAAGGTTCAATCAAAGGTTTGTCTGCCCCTGAAACGGCCAATAATGCAGCGACAAGCGGTGCTTTTGTGCCATTATTAAGTCTTGGTATTCCTGGATCAGGCACGACTGCCGTATTACTTGGAGCATTCTTAGTCCTCGGCATCCAACCGGGTCCGCTGTTAGTACAGGACTCACCGGATATTTTCTGGGGAATCATTATAAGCATGTACGTTGGTAACATATTTTTGCTTGTACTGAACTTACCTTTAATTCCTTATATTTCTAAATTGCTTAAAATACCTAGACCGCTTTTAATATCACTCGTTATTATTTTTAGTATGATAGGGGTCTACTCTGTAAGCTTTAATGTGTTTCATCTTTATGTTCTTCTCTTCTTTGGAGTCATTGGTTATTTGATGAGGCTGATCTCGTTCCCGGCCGCTCCATTTATCCTCGCCTTTATTCTAGGTGGAATGATGGAACAGTCATTACGCCAGGCACTGACTGCTTCAAACGGAAGCTACATGGTGTTTGTCTCACAACCGATATCACTAACGCTGATTATAATTGGGCTGCTATCATTCTTAGTACCTGTTTTCCGGAGCCGAATGAGCAGCAGGCAAGCATAAAGTCATTTTAGAGGAAGCTTCCATTTTTAAAACGTTATCTCAGAAGCTGAACTATTGAAGATATTCAGAAAAAAGACCAGTTTTCTTGTTAAAGAAACTGGTCTTTTACTATATTCAAAGTTTACGTATTTGAAAGTTAGACTGAAGGACCGCCCAGTTTTGCGGAAACGGATTACCGAGTACCCAGTAGCTTCCGCCTTTTAATCCATATTCCTTCATTAAATCGTATTTTGCCTGCATACTGCGCGCGTCTTCAAACCACACCTCATGTTTTTGCCCGGTTGCATCTGTAAAGGAGAAGTGAGGGGATTGATGTTCCTCGTTATATTCTATAGGGACATTATATCGGGCAGCGAGTCCCACGGCCTCTTGCGGGCTGATCGTTCGTGCAAATGTCCCTTCCACCCAGGGTACTTTCCAATCCCGTCCATACAGCGGCATCCCCATCATAATTTTATCTCTTGGAATGACGGTTACCGCATAGTCGAGTACTTCTCTCATTTTATTGATTGGTGCCACTGCCCACGGTTCTCCCCCGGCCCATCCCCATTCATAGGTCATCAGGATAATGAAATCTACAATTTCCGCCTGTGCCCGGTAGTCGTGAGCTTCGTATAATAATCCTGTTTGATCGCCGCTGATTTTTGGGGCGAGAGCGGTGGAGACGAGAAGGTTTTTCTCATGAAACCTGTCTGTTAAGCGTTTTAGAAAATTAGTGTAATTCTCACGGTCTTCTGGATAAACATATTCGAAGTCAATATTTATTCCTTTATATCCCTTGTTTTGTATAACTTCCAATAGATTATTAATAAGGGTTTCTTGTATGTCCTCGTTTCTTAGGACAGCCGCCGCCAAGTCTGAATCAAAGTTGCCTGCTTGAAAGTTAGTGAGAGTCAGTAGTGGAGCAACATTTTGAGCAGCAGCTGCATCAAGTACAGGCTGTTCCTGTCTTTCAGTGATACTGCCATCTTCTTTAATTGCATACATAAAAGGGGAAAGATACGTAAAGTTTCGGCCAAGAGCTGTGACCTCCTGGGCTCCCTGAGGATTGAGCTGTGTAGTATAGGCATTTATCTCGGTAATTGGACGTGCGGGTGCAGGGATTATCATAATTTGGCCAACGGAAATCGTTTCAGGGCTTTCTATATTGTTCGCCTCAGCAATTTGACTGGCGCTGATTCCAACGCGTTGCGCGATATTTGTTAGTGTATCTCCTTGTTGAACTCTATACCTAAAATAAGGGATAATCAGCATTTCTCCCGTTGTAATTCTTGAGGGGTCTGCTATGTTATTAGCTTGTGCTAGATCGTTGATGCTCACTCCAAATCTTTGAGAAACGGCCCATAAATTATCTCCTGGCGTTACCACATATTCGCGGATTGGGTTGGGAATTACCAGGGCCTGGCCAATGACCAATATATCCGGGCTGGCCGGCTGGTTAAGGTATATAATCTGATTTATGTTTACCCCATAGGCCTGTGCGATCTGCCATAAGGTTTCTCCCTGCTTAACAACATGAATCCACATAGGACCTCTCCTTTATTAAACCTTTCTATTATAAAGTTATTCACAGGAGTCCTGTCCTATTATGGTTATCCTTTTCTTTAAAAATAAAAAAAGCCGGAGAGTGAGCAGGATCTCTCGCCGGCGGTTAAGTATTTTTACTTAAATTCAGGAAGCCAGTTTCCATGAGCTTCGATAAGATCATCACACATAGATGTAATATCGTCCATGGATAGTTCTGCACCTGTATGAGGATCAAGCATGGCTGCCTGGTAAATATGCTCCTTTTTTCCTGTAGCTGCAGCTTCAATGGTTAAAAGTTGTGTATTAATATTTGTACGGTTTAAGGCTGCTAACTGCTCCGGCAGATCTCCGATATAGACAGGGAGAATGCCATTGCGGTCAGCTATACACGGGACTTCTACACAAGCACTTTTCGGCAGATTTGAAATAAGCCCGCCCTCGTTTATCACATTTCCCCCGAATTTAAAGGGGATGTTTGTTTCCATCGCTTCAATTATCCGTGAGCCATACTCATGGGAACGCTCGTGGCTTAACTGCGCATTATGAACGATCTCCTCCCGCATCTCTTCCCAATCTCTTATTTGATTCACGCAGCGGCGCGGGTACTCATCAAGAGGAATGTTAAAGCGGTCAATCAATTCCGGGTAAGCATTTTTTATAAAATAAGGATGGTATTCAGCATTATGCTCGGAAGATTCGGTTATATAATAGCCGAATTTATCCATTAATTCGAATCGGACCATATCATCATGCTTTTCTTTCTGCTTCTCTTTGGCACGTTTCTTGATTTCAGGATATAAATCCTTGCCGTCTTTTTTTACTTCTAATAGCCAGGCCATATGGTTGATGCCGGCAATTTTTTCTTCCGTTCCTTCATGATCCATATCAAGTGCCTCAAATAAATCCTTCGTACAAACTTGGACACTGTGGCAGAGACCGATTGTTTTAATGTTTGTATAGCGCAGCATATACCCAGTTAATGCGGCCATTGGGTTTGTGTAGTTTAACAGCCAGGCATCCGGGCAGACCTCTTCCATATCATCAGCAATGGCTTTCATTACAGGAATTGTCCTTAGCGAACGGAAAATCCCCCCGATGCCTACCGTATCTCCGATCGTCTGCCGAAGACCATATTTTTTAGGAATCTCAAAATCTATAACCGTGCTCGGTTCATATCCACCGACCTGGATAGCATTTATAACGTATTTCGCTTCTTTTAGCGACTCTTTCCGGTCTGAATAAGAAACAATCTTAATGGACTGGTTATACCGCTCGGCCAGGTTTTTTAACATTTGTTCAGACTCTTTTAATCTCTTTTCATCAATATCATGTAGGGCAAATTCAAAACCATTTAAAGAAGGGACAAACATGCAGTCCCCCAAAATATTTTTGGCAAAAATCGTACTGCCTGCACCAATAAAAGTTATTTTTGACATTATCTTTCCTCCTGCTTCACGTATTTGAAAACGCTTTTAATTTAACCTAAACGGATAGGGTTGTACGGCTGTTCATAACTGCCGATTCACGATACTGAATCTTGCAGGGATGAGTAACTTTCGAAGGTACTTCTCTTCCTTCCATTCTTTCCTTTAATAACTTTACCGCTGATTTACCCATTTGCTCCGTAAAGACTTTAGCCGTAGTTAATGACGGACTCATGAATTTTGCTATTTCTACATCGTTGAAACTTGCAATGGATACCTGTTCCGGGCATTTAATGCCGGCTTCGTGCAATGCGCGGATCGCCCCTATTGCGAGGGGATCACTTGCAATAAGAAAAGCTGTTGGGAGATTCCCTTTATTTAGAGCTTTTTTCATCATTTGATAGCCTGAGTCTGTCGACCATTCACCGATATAGACATTTTCTTCGTTATAGCTTCCCTTGCTGCACATGATTTTTTTATAAGGAAGGTAGCGAAGTTTTTCCACATTATCCATCACATCCAGTTCAAGGGGAGATGAAGTAGAGTGAATAGTTTCTCCTCCACCTATAAAACCAATCTCCTCATGTCCTAAAGAGAATAAGTGTTTCATAAGCTGACTTGTTGCTCCAAAAAAGTTTGAGGTCACACTATCAAAAATCTCAGGATCCGGAGATTCATCCACAAAGACGACTCTATTAAACTTTTCATAAATAACTTGCACTACCTCAGGGATAACTTTGCCGACCACGATCACTCCATCTAAATCGTTTAGACTGTTTTCTTCTAAAAAATTACTACCCTGGCGAACGACAGTAGTGATATTCATATTTAAGCGGGCACTTTCTGCTTCTATGCCTACCCTTAGCCCGGTAAAGTATTCATCTTCAAATTCATAATCCTTTGAACAAAAAACAATTAAGCCGATCGACTTTTTAGATTTATATAGTAAAGAGGTTTTTTTCTTATCAGTTAATGAAAGATAATTTAGTTTTTTTGCAGATTGTAAGACTCTTTCGCGCGTAGAGTCAGCTACAGATAAGGTTTTATCGCCTCTCAGCACTCTGGAAACAGTTGCAATAGACACATTAGCCTCTTTTGCAACATCTTTTAAACTGGCCATTATTTCACCCTCTTCCTTTTTAACTAAAATTTTACTTATCAATTAATTTATCACATTCAGGTTACCATTACAAAGATTTTATTTGGGTTACCTTAATACTCTTCACAACAACCTGCACAACCAAACCCAGGCCTTCAGTTTAAATTATTGGCAAATAAATAAAAAATTCAAAAAATAACTTGTAAGCGATTTCTTTATCTGCTATATTCGTAGTAACTTAATAAAATTTTAGTAAAAATATTATGGTAATTGGTTTATTTTTACTAATTTGTTTGCAGTACTTTTTCATTCTATTTATAACGAGGGGGTAATTTAATGAAGAATTCAATGGTAAAGTTAATCGGCGTTGTAGGTATGTCAGCTTTGTTAGCAGCTTGTGGAAGTGGCGGTGCAGAAAGTGAAGGAAGCAATGGAGAAGGAGAAGTTACAGGGGCCCAGGAAGGAAAACTTACGGTAGCAATGACGGCAAGCAGCGAGGGCGAAAGAAATACTTTTGAAGAGTTAATTGCTGAATTTGAAGAAGAAAGTGATATTGACGTTGAAGCCAGTTTCCCTGCTGGTGGCTATGAAGACCAAATGAGAGTCCAAATGGCCGCAAATGATCTCCCTGATGTATTTGATACGCACGGATGGTCACAGCTTAGATATGGAGAATATGTAATGGACCAAAGAGATATGGACTGGGTGGACAAGCTAAAACCTGAAATGAAAGACATCGTAACCGATGAGGATGGGAAAGTTTACACTTACCCAGTAAACATGGCCCAGGATGGTGTCATTTATAATAAGAAAGTATTAGATGAATATGGAATTGAGGTGCCACAGACTTGGGACGAATTTGTAGCAGCTTTAAAAACCGTTCGAGATGAAAGCGGAGGTCAGGTTACTCCACTATGGATTGCCGGTGGAGATGGATTCCCATTAGGACAAATGGTAGACCAGATGTTAACTCCAATGTTTGCGACAGATGAAGATCATGATTATACCGAAGAGTTATTAGATGGATCCTTTGACTGGAGCCGTTATGAGTGGCTTCCTGAACAGCTTCTTATGCTCCAGGAAGAAAACCTTTTAAATCAGGACGTGTTAACAGCGAAGTATGCACAATCAGCAGAAATTATGGCTGGTGAACAGGCTGCTTTCATGTTTTCAGGCGGTTCTATCGGTCCGGATACTACTCAGGTAAACCCTGAAGTGGAAATCGGGCTGATGCCGACACCTACAGTCCATGAGGGAGACGAGCCTGTCTGGATTGGTGGAGAACGTTTTACACTTGCTATTTTTAAAGACTCTCAGATGAAAGAAGAAGCAAAACAGTTTATCGAATTTATGGCAGAGCCCGACCATGCACAGCAGATTGCAGAAGGCACCAACCTTGCATCAGCTCTTGAGGGAGTAGAAGCGGATACTTATTTCTCTGAAGATCTTAAAAAATATGAAGGTACAGAAATTGTCAGCTATTTCGACCGGGTTTACCTTCCTGGCGGCATGTGGGATGTTATGGCCACTACTACAGAGGAACTGCTGGCCGGCGGAACACCTGAACAGGCGGCTAAGACGATGGAGTCTGAATATAACCGATTAAGAGAAGAATAAAATTCGTTTGATAAATAGAGGGAGAGTATAAGCTCTCCCTTTTCTATTAAGGAGCAAACTCTTTTTATAAGGAGATGACAAAGAGTATGAGTGAACTGGTTGGGAAGTTGAAAAGCAGATCTGCGGAAATGGGAGGGAAGCGGAGGAAAATGAAAACGGAAAAATCTTTATGGTGGATGTATCTGCCAGCTGTTTTATTTGTAACCGTATTTATTGTCTACCCGTTTCTAGATGGGGTTAGAATTTCATTTACCGATTGGAACGGATTTTCTCAAACAATGAACTTTGTAGGATTGGAGCAGTACCAGAGAATGTTCTCAGATCCTACAACCTGGACGGTCATTCGGAACACACTTTTATATGGAATAGGAAGTACACTCCTGCAAAATGCGCTTGGTTTAGGTTATGCCCTGTTATTAAACAATTCTATTAAGTTTAGAACAGTAACTCGTACGATTGTATATCTTCCTGTTATTATCAGCCCATTAATTATGGGATACATTTTTTATTTATTTTTTGCTTTTCAAAATGGAGCCTTGAATGATGCCTTGATCTTCTTCGGGTTTGACCCAATAAATGCACTGGGGAATGCAAACATCAATCCATATATTATCGTCCTTGTAAATACGTATCAGTTTGTCGGTATTGCCATGATTATTTACTTGGCAGGTCTTCAAGGAATCTCGAAAGATTTTTATGAAGCAGCTGATATCGATGGTGCATCTTCTTTTCAGAAGTTTAAGAGGATCACTCTTCCGATGCTTGCGCCTTCCATAACAATCAATGTAGTCATTAATATCATTGGTGGTTTAAAACTATTTGATGTCATTGTAGCTTTAACAGGAGGCGGACCTGGTAATGCATCACAGTCCAGTTCTACGTTTATGTATGACTTATATTTCAGCAGGCAGGATGCCGGGTATGCAGCTACACAAGGTGTACTCATTGCGTTCATTATCCTTATTTTAAGCTTGCTTGCCCTGTGGTACTTCAAAAGGAAGGAGATTGAAGCCTGATGAGCCGATCAAAGAAATTATTACTGACAATTCTTGCTGTTCTGGTGGCAGCTATTCATATTATCCCCTTCTACATCCTTATCACTACAGCTTTAAAGACGAGAGGGGATTTCAGTTCCCGCTGGGCACTTCCTAAATATTTTAGTCTTGAGAATTTTTCCATTGCCTGGCAGCAGGCCAATCTAGGTCCTGCCTTTATAAACTCACTGATTATTACTTTTTTCGCTGCCGTATTACTCATTCTTTTTGGATCGATGGCGGCCTATCCTTTAGCACGCCGTGCGACTAAGATGAATAAGGCGGCGATGATGTTTTTTATTTCTATAATGGTGATCCCGCCGCTTACCGCACTTGTGCCGCTTTATCAATTGATCGTGGATATAGGAATGCTGAATACACGTACTGTCGCGGTTTTAAACAACGTGGCTGCTTTTATTCCGCTGACCGTATTTCTGTATGCGGGTTTTATTCGTTCTACGATTCCTAAAGAGCTTGAAGAAGCAGCGAAAATTGATGGAGCCAGTACGCTTGGAATTTTCTTCAGAGTTGTCTTTCCACTATTAAAGCCGGTTACAGCGTCTGTTTTAATTATCGCTTGTGTATTCATCTGGAATGATTATCAGTTTGCGATCTTCTTCCTGCAAAACAGTGATGTGCAGACATTAACTGTCGCTATGGCAAGCTTCTTTGGAGAAAATCAGCATAATCTCGGTCTTGTAGCAGCGGCCGCGTTCATTGCTATGATTCCGATGGCGATTTTATTCTTATTATTACAAAGATACTTTATTGCCGGTCTGTCATCCGGAGCGGTAAAAGGGTAAGTTATTCTACTAGATTTTGTTGTATGGAGGATTGTAAATATGCCGATACATTTCAATGAAACAACGAAAGAGTTCCATCTGCAAAACGATGGACTAAGCTATATATTTACTATTATAAAAAATCGCCAGCTGGGGCATTTATATTTTGGAAAAAGGATCCATCACCGTGAATCCTTTCAGCATCTGTTTAAAACACAGGCAAGGGCGGGAATGTCCAATGTTTACGAAGGAGATTTAGAATTTTCCTTAGACATTATAAAACAGGAATACCCAGCTTACGGAACGGGCGATTATCGTGAACCCGCCTTTCATCTTCTTCAGGAAGATGGAAGCCGGACAACACAGTTTGAATATATTTCTCATGAGATTATCAATGGGAAGCCTGGTCTTATAGGGCTTCCTGCCACCTATACAGAAGAAGACGAAGAGGCGTCGACTTTAATTGTAACACTCAAGGACACCCTGATTGAGGCAGAGATTGAACTGCTGTATACCGTTTATGAGACGCGCAATGTCATTACCCGGAGTGTGAGGTTTTTAAATAAGGGAGAGCAGAGACTTCAGTTAACGAGGTCGTTGAGTGCGAATGTTGATATGTTTGACGCAGATTTTGAGATGCTGCAGCTTTCTGGTTCATGGTCCAGAGAACGTCATGTGAAATCGAGGGAACTAATATCAGGTATTCAAAGTATAAGCAGTACAAGGGGAACGAGCAGCACTCAGCAGAATCCTTTCCTGGTTTTAAAGAGAAAGTCGGCAGATGAGCATCAAGGCGAAGTGTTTGGATTTAATCTTGTATACAGCGGGAATTTTCTCGCTCAGGTCGAAGTCGATCATTATGACACAGCAAGAGTTTCTATGGGGATAAATCCATTTGACTTTAACTGGCTGCTTGGACCGGGAGAAGTTTTCCAGGCGCCTGAAGTCGTCATGGTGTATTCGAGTGAAGGTTTAAATGGAATGAGTCAGGAATTCCACAGTCTTTATCGTGAACGTTTAGTCCGGGGGTATTGGAGAGACAAAGAACGACCTGTTCTCGTTAACAATTGGGAAGCCACTTATTTTGATTTTAACGAAGAAAAGCTTCTGAATATTGCCAAAGAGTCAAAGGAGCTGGGAATTGAGCTATTTGTTCTGGATGATGGATGGTTTGGGAAAAGAGATGATGATACAACATCTTTAGGTGATTGGTATGCTGATCGAACAAAACTGCCGAATGGGATAGAGGGTATTTCACGAAAAATCACTGATCTCGGAATGAAATTCGGTTTATGGTTTGAACCTGAAATGGTCAATAAACAAAGTGATTTATACGAACAGCATCCAGATTGGATTATCCAGGTTAAAGGGAGAAACAATTCGCATGGACGAAACCAATATGTACTAGACTTTTCCAGAAAAGAAGTCGTGGACAACTTGTATAAACAGATGGCGGCCGTACTGTCCAGTTCTCCCATTTCATATGTGAAATGGGATATGAACCGCTATATGACAGAGGTTGGGTCGCTAGCCTTGCCTGCTGAGCGTCAGAGCGAGGTAGCACACCGCTATATTTTAGGCGTATATGATTTATATGAGCGATTAACTTCTGAGTTTCCGTATGTCCTTTTTGAGTCCTGTGCCAGCGGCGGCGCCCGCTTTGATCCCGGGATGCTTTATTATGCCCCTCAGACCTGGACAAGTGATGATACAGATGCTATAGAACGGTTGAAAATTCAGTATGGAACATCTATGGCCTATCCGCTAAGCTCAATGGGTGCCCATGTTTCTGATATTCCTAATCATCAGGTTCAGCGCTTAACAGGACTTGAAATGAGGGGAGATGTCTCTTTATTTGGAATGTTTGGCTATGAGCTCGACATCACAAAGATGTCGCGAGAAGAAAAAGAGGAAGTGAAGCAGCAGGTCAGCGTATACAAGGAAAATCGCCGCCTTATTCAAAATGGTACATTCTATCGTCTGCTCAGCCCTTTTGATGAGAATGGAAACTATGTTTCCTGGATGGTTGTTTCTAATGATCAGAAAGAAGCGCTGGTTGGTTACTATAAAATTCTTGCTGAACCGAACCCGGGCTTTAAGAAGCTGCTGCTAAAAGGGCTTGATCGTAACAAAGAATATGCCATTGAAGGAAGACAATGGAGCTATTTTGGCGACGAACTCATGAACGCCGGTCTAATGCTTGATAATGAATACTCAGGATCAACAAAACCGCAGGAAGAAAAGCTTGGTGATTTTCGATCCAGGATTTATAAGCTAAAAGAAATAGATAAATAAAACAAGTCTGGCTCAATCCCGAGCCAGACTTGTTTTATTATATTTTGTAGTACTCTCTCTTTTAATTAATTTAGTGGGGATTACCACTTTTTTAGGAATGGTACGTTGAGTAGTTAATCGTTCGATCATCAATTCTACAGCTGTTTCACCCATGAATTCTGTATAAACTTTAACTGTTGATAAAGATGGCTGCAGGTAATTTGACGCGGCTATATCATTAAACCCAATGAGAGAAACTTCTTCTGGTACATGAATGTTTTGTTCATGTAATGCTTTTAAAGCACCAATAGCCATAGAATCACTGGCCACCACAAAAGCGGAAGGCAGGTTTGGCAGCTTCAGCGCTTTTTTCATGAGATTATAACCATTCTCCGGAGTAAACTTGCCTATAAAAACATACTCTTCCTTGAAAATTTGATGAGAGGTTAAATATTCCCGAAAAGCCGTTTCTCGATCATCCATAAGGATTTCCCCTGGACGAATATTCAAAACTCCTCCTATAAATCCGATTTCAGAATGTTTTAGTGCCATTAGATAATCGAGGATATTAGTCATTGCTCTTCTAAAGTCGATAATAACAGAATCAAATTTTGCTTCTTCCGGGGAAGTATCCACAAAAGTAATATATGTCGTTAATTTTTTAATTTCTTCTATCTCTTCAGGCGGTATTCTTCCGACTATAATCATACCGTCTATTTGACCTACGGCAGACAAATCCAGCTGATCATTTCTGCGGTAGACCTTTATTAAGTCTACATTTTTAGCCATAGATTCTTTTTCAATACCTAAACGAATCGCTAAAAAATAAGGATCATTAATCTCGTCCATCTCTGAGTGAAACAAAGTAATTCCAAGTTTATACTTTTGTTTGTTTGCCTTAGCTGAACGCTGCTTTAATGTCCGATAATTCAGTTCCTCGGAAACTTTAAATATGCGCTCTTTTGTTTCATTTGAGACTGACAAAGTTGTATCATAATTTAACACTCTGGATACAGTAGCAATGGAATAACCAGATTTCTCTGCAATATCCCGAATTGTGGCCATCTTGTACTCTCCTTCTATCATAAAAGCTCTAGTAAAAATAGTCTCTCTCTATACTATAGCACAGAGCCCTGGTAAGTAATGCGTCCAGGTGTATAACTATTTTGTCTTCTAACCATACTGTTTCTAGACTAACAGAAGGGCGAGACAGTTTTTGAGAAGATTAATCATGACAAGTTTGCCGCTTATTTACATGCTCATAATCTGGTATCAATCCAGCCATTCGATAACTGAAATTAAAGCCATTTTGGGGTTGAGTCCATGACGGTCAATGGTTTATTTGAAAGCCTTCATATCATTGAATTTGCGATCCTTTATGTTCTTCTGCTTGGTGCGTTAAAAGCAAACCGCAAATTATCCATGTTTACTAGTGTTTTAGCTGCTTTATTTGCCATGCTTTATGGCATGATCGATGAAATACATCAACTTTTTGTACCGGGCCGCTCTTTTACCGTAAATGATCTTATGAAAGATTGGATCGGTGTTGCGGCAGCTTTTATAATAGTCCACGTGTTCTTTTTAAAAAATAAGATAGTCACGGAGTCAGAAGCAGTCGGTGAAAGGAGAAGGAGTTCGGTGAAATAGACATAGGGTAAAGGTGCTTTCTTACAATAACCAGCTTAGCCCTGAGTTTAATTCAGCCGGATTGTTTTTCAAGAAGTGTGAGACCTGATCAGATAAATAATTCATTTTTACCGAAGCGGTGGTAAAAATGGATTATTTTTTTATAGAAAATATCCTTTACAATGAAAATAGTTGCAAAGTTGAGAGAAGGAGGAAATACATATGAAAATACTAGCTGTAACGGCATGTCCGGTTGGCATCGCCCATACTTACATGGCTGCGGAAAATCTGCAGAAAGCAGCAGATGAAATGGGCGTTGACATGAAAGTAGAAACACAAGGGTCCATTGGCGTGGAAAATCCGCTGACAGATCAAGAAATAGCAGAAGCAGACGGTATCATTATCGCCAGTGATAAAGAAGTTTCAAAAGAAAGGTTTGGAGGAAAACGTCTGCTTGTCGTTGGGGTGCAGGAAGGAATCCGTGAGCCTGAACGGCTGATCCAGAAAATTATAGATCATGAGGTGGAGGTATATGGAGGAGCATCTCCCTCAGTAGAAACTGGGAGGCAGCAGAAAAAAGAAAACCCTATTTACCGCCATTTAATGAATGGAGTTTCCTATATGATTCCTTTTATCGTGGTGGGGGGCCTGCTGATTGCCATCTCATTAGCTCTAGGTGGAGAACAGCAGCCAGAGGGAATCGTCATTCCTGAGGATTCATTTTGGAAACAGATTGAAGCGCTAGGGGCGGCTTCGTTCAGTTTTATGGTACCAATTTTAGCTGGTTTTATTGCATATAGTATCGCTGATCGTCCGGGATTGGCTCCTGGAATTATCGGAGGGTATATTGCAGCTGATGGAAGCTTTTATGGAAGTGAAGCGGGTGCGGGTTTTATCGGGGGAATTATTGCTGGATTTCTGGCAGGGTATGTAGTACTAGGAATAAAGAAAATCAAAGTTCCCCAGGCTGTTCAGCCGGTTATGCCTATTATTTTTATACCTATTATCGGTTCGTTAATTGTTGGCTTACTGTTTATTTTTGTAATAGGTGCACCTGTGGCAGCAATATTTGAAGGATTGACCTCATGGCTTGAAGGAATGCAAGGATCAAGCGCCGTGTTATTAGCAGTAATATTAGGTGCTATGATCGCTATTGATATGGGAGGACCTTTCAATAAAGTAGCCTTTCTATTCGGAGCCGCCATGATTGCAGAAGGAAACTATGAAATCATGGGAGCCATTGCTGTGGCGATCTGTATTCCGCCGCTGGGCATGGGGCTGGCCACCTTTATCAATAAGAAAAAATATCAGCAGGCTGAGCGTGAAACAGGAAAGGCATCCTTTACAATGGGACTGTTTGGAATTACAGAAGGTGCCATTCCATTTGCTGCGCAGGATCCGCTTCGCGTTATTCCGAGTATAGTAGTGGGCTCAGCAACCGGCTCTGTAATCGCAATGCTCAGCAGTGTGGGTGACCGGGTGGCTCATGGAGGACCAATTGTAGCGGTCCTGGGAGCGGTTGATAATATAATCATGTTCTTTGTAGCTGCCGCTGTCGGTATGGTAGTTACGGCCTTTATGGTAAATTTGCTGAAAAAAGAACCGGTAACAGCTTCCTCGGATGCTCAGGATACAACAAAGGCTGAATATCCAAGTCCTGCAGAGAATAAAGAAGAGCCAATAGAATTGAAGCAGCTGACGGATATTATCTCCTCAGACCTTATTCATACAAATGTGGCAGGCACTACACGTGATGAAGTCATTGATGAACTGATTGAGAGTTTAGATGAAAATGGAATTATAAATTCAAAATCTCTTTTTAGAGAAGCTATTTTAAACAGAGAAAGTAAAGGATCCACTGGGCTTGGCATGAACATCGCTATTCCGCACGGGAAGTCAGAAGCTGTTAAGCAGCCAGCTGTTGTATTCGGTCGGAAACTAGAAGGAGTAGACTGGAAGAGCGTGGATGGCACAAGCGCTAAGCTTATATTTATGATTGCTGTACCTAAAGATCGTGAAGGCGATGATCATTTGAAAATCTTGCAGATGCTGTCACGTAAACTTATGGATGAGGAATTTAGAAATGAGCTGCTAAAATCAGATAAAACAGAAGAAGCCTATCACTTACTGGAAAAAATTAAATAAATATAAATGAGTATCCAATATGCTTTGCTTCCTCTTATTTAACAGGGAAAGGGCTATTCCTTCCTTTTACTGTAGTATTAGAAAAGCGGCTGGGAAATGATTCGCTTTCAATGGGAAACCGGTGTCATCTTTTGAGAAGAGAAAAAGACTGTTCCGTTTACAGTAATAGGAGGGACGAGGCTGGGAAATAGCTCGCTTTCCTCGGGGAGCCGATGAGCTAACTCGTCGCACTCGCGAATCTCACCCTGGCTCTATCTCCTTTCTTGTGAAGGAGAAGGGCTGTTCCGTTTACTAGGGCAGGAAAAAAGCGGTTGGGAAATAGCTCGCTTTCCGCGGGGAGCCGGTGAGCTAGCTCGTTGCACTCGCGGATCTCACCTTGGCTCAATCTCCCTGCAGGAGTCTCCCCATTTCCCATCCACTTAACCGTTGATTGTATAAACGGAACGCTGTAGTATCAGTAACCGTTCTAATGAAAATAAGCTTTCCTTTCCCAATGTTCCGTTACTCTAAAAAAACACAAAGGGCCGGGGGAACGGCGAGACTCCTATGGGAGGATAGAACAGGGTGAGATCCCGGAGGGCTAAAAGCCCGAGGAAGCTTACCGTTCGCCCATGGAAAGCGAGTTGTTTCCCATGCCCTGCTTTCTATACTAAGTAAACGGAACCCACTTCCAAAATAGCTAAGAACGAAGCCTCACTGCGAGTTCAGCACGTAGTGAGATCCCGGAGGGCAAAGCCCGAGGAAGCTTACTGTTCGCCCATGGAAAGCGAGTTGCTTCCCCATGCCCTGCTTTCTATACTAAGTAAATGGAACTCACTTCCAAAATAGCTAAGAACGAAGCCTCACTGCGAGTTCAAAACGTAGTGAGATCCCGGAGGGCTAAAAGCCTGAGGAAGCTCACCGTTCGCCCATGGAAAGTGAGTCTTTCCCCAGGCCCGGATCTTTACGAAGGCTCTAGAAGCAAAGCATGGAGGATACTTTGCTTCTATTAATATTGTTCTTTATCGTCTTTATCGATCCACTCTTCAAAAGGCTGATTGTTTTCATCCAGGTCGATTGAATGAAAAGAAAGATCTCTTTCTTCTGGCGTTTTATTTAATTCCTTATAAATAAACTGATCATCAAATCCGCCGGCAGCTGCCTGCTGCTGATCTGCGGTATAATAAACCTTTTCAATCTTTGCCCAGTAAATCGCTCCAAGACACATTGGACACGGTTCACAGCTCGCGTATAACGTACAGGAGGAAAGGTCAAAAGTATTAAGATTTTCACACGCCTGGCGGATGGCCTGGATTTCGGCATGAGCCGTCGGATCATTTGCTTTTGTAACTATATTTTGTCCTGTTCCTATGATATGACCGTCTTGCCCTATAACAATAGCCCCGAATGGACCGCCGCCTGATCGAACACTATCAATAGCAAGCTGTACGGTTTGATGTAAATAATGCTTTTCCTTCATATTTTTCACCTACTATCAAATAAAAATTCCAACCCAAATTGCATTTATGACCGCCATTAATAAAAGGATTTTTTCAATATTTGAAACTTCATCAGGGGATTCTACATTCATTTTTAAAATTAAATAAATAGAGAAAGCGATTATTAAACCAACACCAAGTGCTGCCCACAAACGTTCAAGTCCTAACCAGAAAACACAAAGCCCTGTTAATAAAAAGTAAATGAGGGCTGGCAGACGACTGAATGCAATTCCAAATCTGTCCACAGACCAAACAACACTTGTTTTCTTTGATGGAACGGCATTTTTATCCGCTTCATAATCCGGTATATGATGAACCATTACCCATGAAATGCAAAAAAGGGCATTAATTACTGAATTTTGCCAGGCCCATTCAGGGATTGTATCTAAGGAAAGCCAGGCGCCTGCAACTCCTAGAAAAAGCACAGATGGAAACGTAGACAGCCATTCTCCAATGATTGGCCTGTAGCTTAACCGAAGGGGAGGGAGCGAGTAGGTAATCGCTCCCCATAGTCCTATCGAAAGTAAAATCGCCAGCTTAAGGAATCCAAATAAAAACAACCCTATCACAGCAGCTATTAGGACTGCAATCAATCCTTTTCCTAGTCGTCCCATCATTTCTGCAGATATTAACCCATTCTGTATCACACGGCTCCCTCCAGATAGAATAGCCGGGCTGTGATAATCGGTTCCTGAAAGGTGATCTGTATAATCGTTCAGTAAGTGAGTAAGAATGCCATGGATTAAAATGGAACCTACTAATAAAAGACAAAATAACCTTATGATGAAACTTACAGAAAACGAGTAGTAGAGAAGTAAAGGGAGAATAGTAGAAACGATCGTTGCACCACTTGAAGAGATAACAGCAATGGAGCGAAGAAGAACCCATCCGTTTTTGATAGCTGTCAGAGCCTGGTTTGTCATAATGGATCTCCTTTCAGCATGTATCAGCTATTAAGTAGACTACCCGATTTATGAAAAAGTAAATCGAAGTTTATATAAGAAAGCGTTTTTAATCTCTATTATTTATTGATAATATAGTAAGGAATTCTTTTAATGAGGAGAGTGTTATTTATCGGTTACTTTGATTTAAATGGAAAAACAGCTATTGTGACAGGTGGAAACAGGGGTCTGGGTGGAGCAATGTCTTACGGACTGGCAGAGGCAGGAGCAGATATTGCCATTGTTCAGAGGTCGAAAGAAGAAACAGAAGTCGTTCAAAAAATAAGAGATCTAGGGCGGCAGTGTGAAGTCTTCAGCTTTGATTTATCTCAAACAGGAAATCTGCCGGAGTTAGTAGATCAAATAAGCGAACGATTTGGAAAGATTGATATATTAATAAATAATGCCGGTGTCCAGCGCCGTTCTCCAGCTGTAGAATTTTCGGAAGAAGATTGGGATTTTGTTATCGAAGTTAACCAAAAGTCTGTGTTCAGGCTCTGTCAGCTTGTTGGTAAAAAGATGATTGACCAAGGAAGCGGAAAAATTATTAATCTTGCTTCACTTTTGTCCTTTCAAGGCGGCTATACGGTTCCAGCTTATGCAGCAGCTAAAGGAGCGGTAGCTCAGTTCACTAAATCTCTTGCTAACGAGTGGGCTTCTAAAAATGTAAATGTAAATGCTATAGCTCCAGGTTATATGGCAACAGAAATGAATACTGCTCTAATGGATGATGAATCACGAAGCCATCAGATTCTTGAGAGAATACCTGCAGGACGTTGGGGCAAGCCTGAAGATATGGCAGGAGCAGCTGTTTTTCTTGCATCGAATGCCTCGGATTACATACATGGTGAAATCATCACAGTTGATGGTGGATGGATGGGCCGATAGTGAAATCAATACGGCTTAAGTGGTATAATTTTAGAATAAAAAGCCGGAGGTCTGTAGCATGACAAAGAAGGAATCAACTACTGTTCAATCTGTTGATCGAGCACTGAATATTTTGGAGATCTTAAAAGAACAGCCGAGAGGATTGGGGGTGACCGAACTATCCTATCGTCTGGATGTATCTAAGAGCACTGTGCATCGTCTTTTGAGTTCTTTATTAAAAAAGGGATTTGTCAAGCAGGATGTGGAAAATGAGCGCTACTTGCTTGGACTGCGTTTAATCGAATTTGGAGAAATAGTTTCCAGTCGTTTAGATATTAGAAAAATAGCCGCGCCCTATTTAAATACACTTGCTGAAAATACTGGGGAAACCGTTCACCTCGTTCAAATGGACCAAAGTGAAATCGTCTATATTGATAAAACAGAGTCAGAAGCGACGATAAGGATGTTCTCAAAGATAGGGAAACGTGCACCCATGTACTGTACAGGAGTGGGAAAAGCAATCTTAGCTTATCTTCCTGAACAGGAAATCAAGCGTGTGTTAAATGAAAAAACGTTAAAGAAATATACAGAAAATACAATTACAAATAAAGAGGAAATGATCAGTCACTTAGAATTGATAAGAGATCGAGGGGTCTCCTTTGATATGGAAGAACACAAGGAAGGAATTAATTGTGCAGCAGCACCTATATTTAATGCGGCAGGAGAAGTAGTCGCAGGAATCAGTGTAGCTGGACCGGTAATGAGAGTAAACGCCGAGAAGCTTCGCAAATTAGCTCAAGAAGTTAAAAAGACGGCCAATGAAATCTCAAGGGAACTAGGTTCTTAGATTGACAGCGTTTTCTTATGTGTCGTATAATTTCTAGTAATATAGCGTTTGGTTTTTTATTTTAGAATGAAAAAGGAACGGTGTTTCGTATTAAGGAACAAGGAGGAGAAGATGAAAATAATTGATGTTATAAATAATGAGAAGGCTGTTGCTATTATTCGTTTGGATAATAACGATAAAGTAGAAAAGTTGGCAGACAGCTTATACGAGGGTGGAATTCGTGTACTTGAAGTCACTCTTAATACACCAGGGGCTTTCCAAAGCATACAGTCAATAAAAGAAAAGTATTCTGATTTACTAGTAGGTGCAGGGACTGTCCTTGATGGTGAAAGTGCTCGATCTGCAATTTCGGCTGGAGCTGACTTTTTACTGGCTCCCACTTTAAGCAAGGAAACGATAGAAACAGGAAATCGCTATGGGGTACCTGTGATACCCGGTGTGTTTACACCGACTGAAGCCCTTCAAGCTTACGAATATGGAGCACAGATGGTGAAAGTTTTTCCTGTACGTTCTGTCGGAGAGACGTTTGCAAAAGATCTGAATGGACCTCTTCCTTTTATAAAGGTTATGGCTGTCGGAGGAGTTTCACTGGAAAACTTTGAAGCTTACTTAGAGAAGGGGTGGCACTCCGCAGGTATAGGAAGCTCGCTGGTAAACCCTGCACTGATAAATAATGAAAATTATGCAGAGATTACAGAAAGAGCTGAAAAATTTATTGAAATTAGAAACCGCATAAACAAAAAGGGGTGATCGGTTGATTATCTTAATAGATTCAGGTACGACAAACTCAAGGATTCGTTTAGTAGAGGAAACAGAATTAAATGTTTCAGATTCTATAAAAGTAGAAGCGGGTGTCAGAAATACTGCGATAGAAGGAAATAATAAGAAGTTAAAAAACGAAATAGCTGCAGGAATAAAACAATTATTACAAAAACATTCTTTATCTCCTGATGATATAAAATACATAGTAGCGTCAGGTATGATTACATCTAACCTGGGGCTTTATGAAGTGCCACATATAGAGGCGCCTGCTCAATTAGATCATTTTTTAAAATCTGCAAAATTGATTAAGTCAAAAGACTTTTTTAATATTCCCTGCTTATACGTTCCTGGAATGAAGAACAAGACTAGCGGTTCTCTCTCTAAAGATTTAAGCAGCGTGAATGAACTGGACGTTATGAGGGGAGAAGAGATAGAAACGTTTGGACTTCTGCAGCAAATTTCCCCAAAAGGAAATGGAATAATGGTGCTTCCCGGCTCGCATACGAAGTTCGTTCGTGTAGGGAAAAATGAAAATCTCCTGAGCTGCAGAACTACTCTTGGAGGAGAGATGTTAAAGGCGGTCAGGGACCAGACAATTATTTCTGATTCATTAACTCCCAAACTAGTGGAAACGGTACTTTCTGAATATTTAATGAAGGGATTTAATGCAGCCCTCCAGGAAGGTGTAACCCGAAGCCTTTTTCATATTAGGCTTCTTCATCTTTTCTCTGAGTTAAGTGAAAATGAACGGGCAAATTATTACGCCGGAGTAATTCTTTCCTCAGATATAGAAGCATTGGATACAATCGTTGAAAGTGAAAAAGTAGATTGGATTTTAATTGGAGGATCCGATCCACTTAGGAGTCTTTTCCTGAATCTAATAACTTACAGAGACTATCACACAGAAATTATTGAAGCAAGCGAGGAACAGGTGGAAATGGCGGCGGTTTACGGGGCTGCTAAGATAGGAAAAGCCTATTATTCAAACGAGGGGTGAATTTATGAAAATACTTAGCTATGAGCTTTATCAAGTACCGCCAAGGTGGCTGTTCTTAAAAATTGAAACGACTGAAGGAATTACCGGATGGGGAGAGCCAGTTGTTGAAGGACGAGCCCATACGGTAAAAGCAGCGGTAGAAGAACTGATGGAGGGATTGATCGGGGAGGATCCCCTTCGTATAGAAGACCACTGGAATATGATGTATCGTTCCGGCTTTTACCGTGGCGGTCCGATATTGATGAGCGCTCTGTCGGGAATTGACCAGGCCTTATGGGATATTAAAGGAAAATTTTATAATGCCCCGATTTACCAGCTGCTAGGAGGTGCTTGCCGTGAGTCCATTAGAGTTTACTCGTGGATTGGAGGAGATCGGCCCTCAGAGGTAGGCACAGCTGCCAAGGAAGCGGTAGACCGGGGATTCACAGCAGTAAAAATGAATGGAACGGAAGAGCTTCAGTATATCGACAGCTACAGCAAAATTGACCAGGCTGTTGAACGTGTAGCTAATGTAAGAGAAAACGTCGGAAAAGATGTTGGAATTGGTATTGATTTTCATGGAAGAGTCCACAAACCGATGGCCAAGATACTGGCTAAAGAGCTGGAGCCTTATCGTCCGATGTTTATTGAAGAACCTGTGTTATCAGAAAACATTGAAGCCCTTCGCGATATCGCAGGACACACGCATATTCCGATTGCTACGGGTGAACGCATGTACTCACGCTGGGACTTTAAAACATTGCTTTCTGATGGATTTGTAGATATTATTCAGCCGGACTTATCTCATGCAGGGGGAATAACTGAAACTAAAAAGATCGCCTCTATGGCGGAAGCTTATGATGTCGCCTTAGCTCCTCACTGTCCTTTAGGACCGATCGCCTTAGCTTCCTGTCTGCATGTGGATGCTACTGCTTATAATGCATTTATTCAGGAGCAGAGTTTAGGAATTCACTACAACCAGGAAAATGATTTACTTGATTATGTAAAAGACAGAAGTGTATTTGATTATGAAGCGGGTCATGTTAAGTTTCCAAGCGGGCCGGGATTAGGCATCGAAATCGATGAAGATTATGTAAGAAAACGTGCAGAAGAAGGTCATAACTGGAGAAACCCCGTATGGCGACATAAGGATAAAAGTATTGCCGAGTGGTAAATCATATATGGTAATAAACAAAAAAAGCGCTGCCTTATAGGTCTGCGCTTTTTTTGTTTATGAATTTTTCATCATTTGAATGTACATCTGGTTATAAGCCTGCTGTTCTTCTTTATTCCCTATTTCTCCATATAGCTTTGCAAGCCATTGAACAGGCTGTGGATCATCATTACGAAGCTCCATTTCCCAGCTCATACAATCGATGGCTTTTTGGGGCTGATGGAAGTAATGATAAAGCTCTCCCAATTTTCTCTGCTGATTAGGATCTTCCATTAATACACACATTTCATTAACTTTTTGAATAAGAGGTTTTGTAAAGGATTGATGTTCAAAGGACTTCAGCCAATTACTCACGAAAGCAGGATTGTTTTTCTCAAGTAAAAGTTCAACCCCCTGATGAAGAATATTATGGGATACTTGTTCATCTGTTAAGTCTAGAACCAATAAACATACTTCTTTTAACTGTTCAGGATTCGATTGAAAGGCACTTAAGTTGTTTTCTTTAATAAGTGTACTTAAATGTTCGCGCTTTAATGGGGAAAGAGAGAGTTTATGTTTATGAATCAATGCCAGAGCTTTCTCTACTTTGGCATGTTCCAAATAATAATCGAGTAAATGGTCTAAAAATACTTCTGATTTAAAGCCGCGATTATATAGATCCTCATATAAGCCTAGTTTATCAAGGTCTACAGAGAGATTGTCCATGTCTTTTAAAAGCTCAAGATAAACTTTACCCGATTTTGTTTCCTGTATTGTTTTTAAATAGAGTGCAATCACATCTATTTGACGATCTTGGTTTTTATATAAATAAAGAAGTGTTTGAAATGATTTTTGGGAAGGTTTTTTATTTGTTAAATATTTCTCGGTATAAATTGGATCTTTTTCGATCAGAGAAGCATCCAAACTTTTATAGAGAGGGTCATAGCTTGAAATCTGAAAATCACTGGAGAATGTTTGAATTAAACTATGGGATGGAGAAAAGTCTTTAAGAAGACCTAGCAGCTGATAACATGAGAATAACTTTCCAGCTCGGCGTTGGATATAATACAGTTCTTTCAGGTAGTTGACTATTTGTTCTTTTGGAACAAAGGATTCAAAATAAGTAGAAATGAGGGCAGCTTCCTGAATAGTGTATTGTTTTTTAAGTTTTTTAAACAGATCCTCAATGTTTTGCTTTTCAAGATGAGTGTAATCGGAAAGAATCATTTTGATTAACGGATGAGGGTGAGTTAAGATTAAGCCTTTTTTAAAAACTTTTCCTACATAGGAATGGTTTTTTGGTTTCTTTGTCTTTACGTAGGTTAAATATTGGTCTTTATGAAAGAAAATAAAATATTTCTGCTCATCCTTAAAGGCTTCAATTACTTTACACTGTTGGTATACTGCCATGCGATGAACGGTTAATTCCTCGGTAAGACGATTCTTTTTAATAGTTACATTTGAAGATGGCACTATTAACCCTCCTTCTATTCCTCCTAAGCGTAACACTAAATCGCCTATAAGTCATTCTTATCCCATTTACTACATTGATTGGTATCATTTATCTATTCAGTTATTTTTTACCTTAATGTAACATTAATTTACCTGCTATTTATATCCAGTTCAAATACCTTCTCTAACATAGTAGGTAAATATGAAAGGAGAGGAAGCTATGAAGAAGTACATCTTTATTATTTTGACAGCTCTATTATTCTTGGGGGTGGCATTTGTGCCGTTAAGTACAGCGAGTGCTGAGGAGGTTAAGAATAAAGATAGGAAACAGACTTTGAACATTGCACACAGAGGGGCATCCGGCTATGCGCCTGAAAACACAATAGCTGCGTTTGACAAGGCGTTTGAAATGAAAGCAGATATGTTTGAGGTTGACGTACAGATGAGTAAAGATGGAGAGCTTGTTCTTATTCACGATACAACCGTGGATCGTACGACTGATGGTTCCGGTCAGGTTGGAGACTTTACATATGAGGAGCTCCAGGAGTTAGATGCCGGAAGCTGGTTTAGTGAAGAATTCTCTGGTGAAGAAATACCGACACTTGGGGAAGTCCTGGATAAATACAGAGGAAAGATTGGAATTTTAATTGAACTTAAATCCCCTGAACTTTATCCCGAACTGGAAGAAAAGGTAGCTGAAGAATTAAGAGAACGTAACCTTGATAAACCTAAAAACAATAAAATTATCGTCCAGTCCTTTAACCATGATTCTGTAAAAGAAATGCATGAATTACTGCCTTCCATTCCACTTGGTGTGCTTTTAGGCAATACTAAAGTAACAGATGAACAATTAACTGAGTTCGCTTCTTATGCAGAATACTTTAACCCAAACAAATCAATGATTACAAAAGAATTTGTAGACCGTTTGCATTCTTTTGGTCTTAAAACTCAACCGTATACTGTAAGGGACAAAGAATCTGCCGACTTTCTGATGAAAGCAGGGGTCGATGGTATTATTACAGACTTCCCGGATTATGTAGATCCGAGATAACTAGAATCTCTGTTTGCTTCAGTTCCCAATACCATTAGTAGAAACGACTTCCCTTACTTATCTGTGAAGTAGGCTTCGATGGTAAGTTTGCTTTAAAGGGGAAAAGAGTTCCGTTTACTTTGATTAGAAAATCGGGCCTGGGGAAAGACTCGCTTTCCATGGGCGAACGGTGAGCTTCCTCGGACTTTTCGCCCTCCGGGATCTCACCCTGTTCTATCCTCCCATAGGAGTCTCGCCGTTTCCCCTGGCCCTTTATGTATTTAGAGTAACGGAACATTAACGTAAGAGGCTAATAGTAGAGGATTTTACTCCAAACATAGTGTTCCGTTTATCCCGACAACGGTAAAGCGGCTGGGAAATGGCGAGACTCCTGCAGGGAGATAGAGCCAAGGTGAGATCCGCGAGTGTAACGAGCTAGCTCCCCGGCTCCCCGCGGAAAGCGAGTCATTTCCCAGCCTCGTCCCTCCTATTACAGTAAATGGAACAGTCTGTGCTCTACCTAAATGAAAAACGTAAGACTTCTGTAAGGAGATAAGCCATGGTGAGATCCGCGAGTGAGCGGGCTAGCTCCCCGGCTCCCTGGGGAAAGCGAGCTATTTCCCAGCCTCGTCCCTCCTATTACAGTAAACGGACCAGTCTGTGCTCTACCTAAAATGAAAAGTTAGGCCTAGAATTCAAATAGCCAAAAGGCGAGCATTCTCTGCTCGTCTTTTTTAATGCTTTGATATAATACAGGTAATCAATAATAAAGGATGAGATTATTGAAACTTCTCCCCGAACTTGCTGATAAAATTATTCAGGAAGTCCAGCTTGTTTTAAAAGAAAATATCATCGTTTTAGATGAGAAAGCCGTCATTATTGCTTCCACGGAGCCAGAACGTATCGGCAGTTTTCATGAAGTCGCTCAACGAGTGCTTAATACCCAAAAGAAACAATACATATCTCAAGCTGAAGCACGGCATATTAACGGAGTAAAAGCAGGAATAAACCTTCCTATTTTTTTTGAAAGAGAAGTCATTGGTGTGATCGGTATTACAGGAAAGCCGGATACTGTAGAACCATACGCTGACTTGCTGAGAAAGATGACAGAGCTTATGGTTCGAGAAACTTATTATTTGGAGCGAAAAGCTGCACAGTCCAGGGGGCTTGAATCTTACTTCTATGAATGGCTCTACACTGATGGCGTAGATGACGATTTTGTACATAGAGGTGAATTGTTAGGAATATCGGTTGATACACCTCACCTTTGTATTTTATTTCATGTGAATTCCAGTCAAAGTCGTGTCTATTCTTTTATGGAAGATACCTTTCGGCAGATCATGCCTTCCCAACCAGAGAATATATTCACTCAGTGGGGCGAAGGGCAATTTCTTCTATTAAAAAGTACGGAGGAAAATGATAATAAACGTCAGTTGAAACGTGAGCTTAAGCAATGGCAGGAGGCTTTCCAGCGAAAGCATGATCTAAAGTTAGCGATTGGTGTAAGTAAATCAACAGCCAAAAGGAATTTAAAGCCGACATATACGGAAGCTGAAAAAGCATTAAAGGTTTCTAAAGCTCGCGGTCGTATGATCCATTATGATGAATTAATGCTTGATATTATTTTAGAGGAAGTGAGTGAACCAGCTCAGCGTGAATATTTAGAGAGAGTCCTCGGAACTGTTCAGGAAAAAGAAGAATTGATGGAAACATTAACAGGTTATTTCTCTAACAATCAATCATTGGTTGAAACAGCTAGGGAACTGAACATCCATGTGAATACTCTACATTACCGGCTGAATCAGTTGAAAAATCTGACAGGAATTGATCCGAGGGAAGCCGAAGGAATTACGTTGTTTTATTTAGCTCTTAGTATTATGGGCAGGTATTCCCATAGAAAATAAAAAAGAAAGCCCTGGTATCCGTCTGTCATCCCCAGGGCTTTCTTTTCGATTTAAACAGGTTGAGTTTGAGCTGTTTCAAAGGCTTCCAGTAATAAATCTGCGATATGAACAGCTTTCATTTCACCAGATAACCCTTCTTTTTCAATTCCAAGCTTCATTTGCAAAAGACAGCCAGGGTTTGCGGTAACGATTGTCTTGGCTTTCGTTTCTTTTGTTTTTATCATTTTATAGTCAAGGACCTGCATGGACATTTCTGTTTCTACGAGATTATAAATACCCGCTGAACCGCAGCATCTCCCGGCGTCTTCCATTTCTACATATGAAACATTTTCGATTGAACTTAATAGAATTCGTGGTTCCATAAAAGTACGCTGGCCATTTTTTAAGTGACAGGAATCCTGATAAGTAATAATTTGAGAGTTTAGCTTTAACGTTTGTTTATGGAAATCCATTTCTACGAGGATACTCGTAACATCTTTCACTTTATTTGCCATGTTCTCTGCCCGTTCTTTCCACTCTTCTTCATCTTTTAAGAGATGGGAATAATCGACGAGAAAAGCACCACAGCCTCCCGCATTTGTAATTATATAATCTGCATCTTCTTGTTCAAAGACCATTATATTTTTCTTAGCCAGCTGCTTGGCTTTATTTTTTTCACCACTGTGGCCATGCAGGGCACCGCAGCAATTTTGACTTTCAGGTATCACGATTTCACAGCCCGCGTGCTGCAGCAGTTTTATAGTGGCATCATTTGTTGAAAGAAAGAGCGTATCCATCAGACATCCGGTGAAAAAAGCTACTTTTTTCTTTTGAGGTGATAGAGGTTTAAGGTGTCTCGGCCGGCTGAGCATCTCTTTTCGCTTAGGAGCTTCAGGCAGAACTTTTTCCATTGTACTTAAAGAGTCTGGAAGGAAATTATAGAAGCCTGATTTCCGAACCGCTTTCTGCACACCGGATCGTTGGTAAAAACTAAGAAGTCCTGTTACTGTTCTCATTCGATTCTGATAAGGAAATAAACCTTCAAAGGCCGTTTTTCTAAGAACCTTTGCCGGTAAGGACATTTTCTGATTCTGATATATGATGTCACGAGCTTGCTCAAGAAGGTGGCCATAGTTTACCCCGGAAGGACAGACCGGCTCGCAAGCACGGCAGCCTAAGCATAAGTCTAAGGAACGTTTTACTTCTTCGTCAGGTTCAATCACTCCGTCGACGACACCTTTCATTAGGGCGATCCTTCCTCTTGGTGACTGCACTTCATCATAGCCTGATTCAATATAAGTAGGACAACTAGGAAGGCAGAAACCACAGCGCATACAGTTTAACAGCTCGTCATAATCCATTTTTTCTTTAAATTCTTTCTGAATGGTCTGCTTTTCTTTATTATTCATCTTTTCACCACCACTCGTTTAGGATTAGATTTAGCAAAAATCTTTCCTGGATTCATTATGTTATTTGGATCGAATGCATTTTTCATACTTTGCATCACACTGATCCCCGCTTCTCCTACCTTTAAGTGCAGGTAATTAGATTTCATTGCTCCGACACCGTGTTCTCCTGTGATCGTACCTCCGAGTTCCACCGCTTTTTTAAAAATCTCTTCAAATGCTGCTTCTACACGTTCAATTTCTTCTTTATTTCTTTCATCTGTTAAACAAGTGGGGTGTAAGTTGCCGTCACCGGCGTGGCCGAATGTACAGATATCTACTCTATGTTTCTTTGCAATTTCATTAATAGACTGAACCATTCTGGCAATCTCTGAACGTGGAACGGTCGCATCTTCAAGGATTGTTGTCGGTCTTAGACGGGCAAGGGCTGATAAGGCTGAACGCCTGGCTGTACGAAGGGCTTCAGCTTCAGCTTCTGTTCTAGCAGTGTCTACCTGTACTGCTCCGTTTTCCTGACAGATTTGCTGCATTTTTTTCATGTCTTGTTCAACAGCATCAGCTGTTCCATCTTGTTCTATTAACAATACCGCCTGCACGTGGGTAGGAAGACCGATCTTTGAAAAATCTTCAACGACTTTAAGTGTCGGCTGATCTAGAAATTCCAGAGTAGTTGGTATAATACGGCTCGATATAATTTTCGAAACGCTCTCGGCTGCGGCATTTAGGTCTTCATAAAGGGCAAGCATTGTTTTCTTAGACTCAGGGAGAGGCACGAGCTTTAATGTAGCTTCAGTTACGATTCCAAGGGTGCCTTCAGATCCCACGAAGAGTCGGGTGAGATCATATCCGGCTACATCCTTAGCAAGTTTTCCACCCGTACGAATGATGTCTCCATTGGGAAGGACAATTTCAAGTCCCATGACATAATCTCTAGTCACCCCGTACTTTAATCCTCGTAAGCCACCGGAATTTTCGTTAATATTTCCACCGATTTGAGATATCTTCATTGAGCTTGGATCAGGCGGATAAAAAAGTCCCTTAGCTTCCACTGTTTCAATCAGCTTAAGAGTATTCATACCAGGCTGAGTAGTCACAGTGAGATTATTTTCATCGATTTCGAGGAGTTTATCCATATGTTTAAATAGCAGGACAATCCCTCCTTCTAAAGGAGTCGTTCCTGCGCTCAAGTTTGTCCCTGATCCTCTGGGAACAATAGGAACCTTATGTTTGCAGCATAATTTTACGATCTCAGAAACCTGATTTGTATTACGCGGTGCCACAATGGCATCAGGCATAGCCTGAAATTGGGGGGTGGCATCATATGAATAAGCCAGCTTACTGGCATTGGAAGACTGGACATTATCTTCCCCAACTATATGTACTAACTGTTTCATAATTTTTTTCTTAAGCATAACGGCCTCCTGATCAGCTAAGCTGGTTTACTTTTATCATACTCGAGAGCCCAGATAATGAATATGTGGGAATATACAAAATATGACTTAAACTTTTGCTGATAATTATATAAAACTATAAATAAGAGGGAGTTGAAAATTAGTTCAATTACTTTATAAAACTTCTTTTTTAGTTCTCTGTTTCATCCTAATGACCTACTATAATAGTTTCATTTACAAAATTATTACAAAATAATGGTTTTTAGTAAATTAAAGAATGATAGGATTTAATTGTAAAATATTCTTATATGGAGGGATTTAATGAAGAAGAAAGTTTGTTCAATGGGAATGTTGGCCACATTATTATTTGGGACTGCAGCCGGTACAGCAGTACCTGCGGTTCATGCCGAAGAAGAACCCGAGATTAAGAATGTAATTATGTTAATCGGGGATGGAATGGGCGCTACATACACAACGGCACACCGCTACATGAAAGACGATCCTGATACCCAGGAAATGGAGAAAACGGTTTTTGATGATTACTTAGTAGGCATGCAATCTACTTATTCTGCCGATCCATACTATGAAGGTGGAGAAGATGACGTGAAAGAAAATGTGCCGGATTCTGCCGCTACGGCAACAGCTATGTCTTCCGGTGTTAAAACCTATAACGGGGCTATTGCTAAGGACTTAGAGGAAGAAGATACCCCGACAGTGTTAGAAGCTGCCAAGGAAAAAGGGATGTCAACAGGGTTAGTATCCACTTCTGAAGTAAACCACGCCACTCCGGCTTCTTATGGTACCCATGACGTGTCTAGACAAAACTATCAGGAAATTGCAGACGACTACTATGATGATTTAATCAATGGCGAACATAAAGTTGATGTTCTGCTTGGCGGCGGAACAGACTACTTTGAAAACGATGATCGTAACATTGCTGAGTTATTTGAAGAAGATGGCTACAATTATGTAAAAACAACAGGTGAGCTTGAAGAAAACACAAATGAACAGGTTTTAGGTTTGTTTGCCCCTGTCGGAATGGATAAATATATCGACCGTCCGGAAGAACAGCCAACCTTAAAGCAAATGACAACCTCCGCTTTAGATCAGCTTAAGAAAAATGAGGATGGATTCTTTCTAATGGTAGAAGGAAGCCAGATTGACTGGGCTGGGCACGATAATGATGTCGTCGCAGCTATGAGTGAAATGGAAGATTTCGAGCGTGCCTTTGAATCGGCGATTGAGTTTGCTAAAGAGGACGAGCATACTCTTGTCGTTGCAACCGCTGACCACAGTACCGGCGGATTCTCTATTGGCGCTGATGGGGAATATAACTGGAATACTGACGTTATAAAAGCAGCAAAGAAAACTCCGGATTATATGGCGAATCAAATTGTTACGGAAGGACAGGATATTGAAAGTGTTTTAAATGAAAACATTGACTTTGATATCGAAAGTGAAGAATTACAGTCAGTCACTGATGCTTACGAAGAAGGTCAGTCGGAAGAAATGGAAGAAGAGGACCTTATATTGGCAGTAGATGACGCCATTGAAGAAATTTTTAATAAACGCTCATTAACAGGATGGACAACCGATGGACATACAGGTGACGATGTGCCTGTATATGCATATGGACCAGGTTCCGATATGTTTTCGGGAATGATCGATAATACAGACCAAGCGAAAAACATCTTCAAAGTTTTAGGTGTTTCTCCTGGGGAAGATGGAGGGGAGTTAGCGGATACCAGCACTTCCTATCCAACTGGAATGCTTCTTGGCGGGCTGCTGCTTGTCACTGGATCTATCTTCCTGTTTAGAAAAAAGAAAACAACTGCATAAACTAAGACCCTGCGGAGATCTTTTCTCTGCAGGGTTTTCTTATGAGATAACTTAGATGGGAAAAGCATACATTGATAAAAATGCTGACAGTTAAAGGGGAGATCCAATGTCCAAATCTAAAGGACTTCTCGTGCTCATTTTTGTCCTCGTCTCCTTAGCTGCGATATTGGCAGCTTTTTTTATGATGCCCTCCCAAAGTGCAAGGCGGGCTGTAGTAAGCTTTTATGAATTTGAGCAGCAAGGGGAGTTTTCAGAATCCTGGGAGATGTTTCATCCTCTAATGAAAGATAAATTTGATAAGGGGCATTATCTGCAGGATCGGGCCCACGTCTTTATGAATCACTTTGGGGTAACCACTTTTACTTTAGAGATTTTAAGTACTAAAAAAGTGAAAAAGTGGTCTATGGAAGAAGGAAGCCGCACCTTTAACCATGTTTATTCTACAAAGGTGGTTCAAACGTTCAAGGGAAAGTATGGGACATTTCACATTCAGCAGGAAATGTATGCAGTTAAGGAAAAGGGAGAATGGAAGCTGATGTGGGATTATAACAAATAAAAAGATCTCACTGCTCCATTTTCTTTAAAGGCTTAAGACCGCTTAGACGGTCTTTTTTTAGTTATAATCCAGTAGCTATCTTACGAATTTTTATATTATTTCTCCGTTCAAGGTAGGAGAAGTGCTTTTAATATTAAAAAAATAAATAAAAAATTTACATAAGTGATAATAATTTCATGAGAAATCCTCATTTTATTAGTCCGAGTGCAGGTAGTAAGGGGATTTTAACAGTGTAAATTCCTTGCCGGATAAGTAATTTATAGAAAATATATAAAGTAATTATTTTTTTACGATAATATTACATGTAGAAATTTACCAAAAAAGAGGTTTATGTTTTTGTGTATTGGTGAATTGTCTCTATGTAATAAAATTTCTGAAGGAGGATAAATCGAAATGGCTAAAAACAGTAACAAAAACAATAATAGCAATCAAGGAACAATGAGCAGAGAAGAAGCAGGTCGTAAAGGCGGAGAAAAAACAAGCCGCAAATACGATCAGGAGCATTTCGAGAATATTGGTCAAAAGGGCGGAAAAGAAACAGCCCGCAAGTATGATCAGGACCACTTCGAAGAAATCGGCCAAAAGGGCGGCGAAACGACAGCAAAAGAGTATGACCAGGAGCACTTCGAAAACATCGGTCAAAAAGGTGGAGAAACCACTGCGAAAGAGTATGACCAGGAGCATTTCGAAAACATTGGTCAAAAAGGCGGAGAAGCCACAAGCAAGAAGTACGGTGAAGAGCACTATGAGAAGATCGGCCAAAAAGGCGGACGTAACTCTTCAGGCAACAATTCTAACTCAAACAATAACCGTAATTCCTAAGAGATCTTTAGAGAGAGAAATATTACCAGAAAATGATATGTGAATATTTTTGTAAACAATTTCTATACGGAGGTGGCCATTGATGGCTAATAAACAGTATAAAACTGGCGAGAAGGCACCAGAAAGCGGTAAGTATAAAGTAGATAAGCTGGTAAACGGTAATACCAGTGGAGATAATACAGAAATCAATCTTAATGAAGGAGATCAATTTCCACCGTCTCCATCTGAGAATGAAGCAGCCTATTGGGTAAAAGCTTCCTCATAAGCTTATAAAACCCTCTTGATGCTAGCATCAAGAGGGTTTTATTCCGCACTGCGATAGAAAATTTTAACAAATATGAGAAGGCAAGGTGAAATAAACATGTTTTCCCACAAAAAAGAATTGCAATACCATGCGAAACCTGAGCGTCCAGATCCACTATTTGCTAAGCATCTACAGGAGATTCTTGGGGGGCAATTTGGTGAAATTTCAGTAGCCATGCAGTACCTTTTCCAAGGCTGGAACGCCCGTGGAGATGAAAAGTATAAAGATTTAATTATGGATACAGGTACCGAAGAGCTTGGACATATTGAAATGATTTCTACTATGATTGCTAGATTGCTGGACAATGCTCCGCTTAATGAGCAGGAAAAAGCAGCAGAAGATCCGGTGATCGGTGCTATTATGGGCGGAATGAACCCGCACCACGCGATTGTTTCCGGATTAGGTGCTATGCCAGAGAACAGCGCAGGGGTACCTTGGAGCGGCGGATATATTATTGCGAGCGGTAACTTAGTAGCCGACATGCGTGCGAACTTAAACGCTGAATCTCAAGGACGTCTTCAAGTTGCTCGTCTTTATGAGATGACAGATGACCGTGGAATTAAAGAAATGCTGTCCTTCCTGTTAGCCCGTGACACCATGCACCAAAATCAGTGGTATGCGGCTCTTAAAGAACTTGAAGAAGTTCACGGAACCACGGTGCCTGGTACAGTTCCAAGAGAATGGGAAGCAACGGACTTTTCCTATGATCTGATCAATTTCTCAGAAGGTGAAGAAAGTGCAGAAGGAAGCTGGGCTTCTGGTGCAACGCCTGACGGTGCCGGGGAATTTGCTTATGTCAAGGAACCAAAAGCACACGGCGGCAAACAGGAATTAAAGCCAGCGCCTTCCTATGTACACGGTACACCGCCAACTAAATAAATTACAGATGAAGGAGGACAATGATTATGTCAGTTAAAGGTTATGCAAAACATGAGATCTTAGAGGTACATGAAATATTAACAATAAAAAATGCTTGTGCTGCGAAATCTTCTATGATGCAAGGTTTGGCATCAGACAGCAAATTGAAAGAAATTTTAGAAGAAGATACTAAAATTTCTCAGGATGCAATTAAAGAACTTAAAGGGTTCCTAGAGGAAGTTAAATAAAAGGAGGAAGTAACATGGCGAGCATACTGGATAAGATTAATAATAAAGAATTAATTACAGACGAAGTAATTGCGACTGATTTACTTGTTTCTGCTAAAGCGGCAGTAAGAAGTTATGCTGTAGCAATTACTGAAACGGCAAGTGATGATATCCATGAAACTTTGAAAAAACAGTTAAATGATGCCATTGATCTTCATCATAAAATCGCGCAGTATATGATTGACAATGAGTTATACCATGCGTACGATATTGGTGAACAGGTGGAACATGACCTGAAAAAAGCTGAAGTAGCATTGGAAATGCCTACAGACAGTAAGTAAAAAAGAGGCGGAGTAATTCTCCGCCTCTTTTTTAGGTTTAATCCCTGTGGCTCACTCATGATAAACGGAATGATTTCTCTCCTTGAAGGAAGGTGCAATAAGATGAGATCCCATTTAAAAGCCATAATTGTTAAATTTGTTGGAACTTCTATTGTCCACGGAGTGGTCCTAAGTCTGTGGAACATACCACTGCCATCTATCTTCATTGTCAGCTTAGTCCTAACAGTGCTTGGCTATGTTATAGGTGATATATGGATGTTCCCTTCCTATGGGAACTGGATAACAACAATGGGAGATTTCGGCCTTTCCGTAATTGTTGCATGGCCGATAGGAAAGATAGTATTTCCTAATATTAATATTCTTTTAACTGCAGTAATATCCGCTTTGTTTATCTCATGTACAGAATGGCTGTTTCACAAGTATATGGCAAGAAACGTGCTAAGTAAAAGAAGCAGTCATGTAAGAAAAGAGGCATAAAAAGACCCCGGAACTCTTAATAAGACCCCGGGGAAGTTTATTTATTTTTTTAAAGTCTCAGGTAAGATACGTTCGGTTGTTAAAACAGACTCAATGCCATTTCGTCCTTCTCTTAATACTGATTCTCTCCATTCTTCTTCTTCAGGGTAGAACATAGCTTTAAACTCATCTAAAATCCATTTCCTGTCCTTTTCATTTTCTGCCCCTTCCCAATATAAGTGGTTTTCGAGAATAATGGTCATGAATTCTCTTAGCTCGGCTTTTTTACTTGTCCCAAATGTACCGAATTCAAATAGGGCGGTGAAAAGATAAGAGTGTGGATATTCCTCTTTTTTAAGTTTATAAAAATGGTTGGTTGAATCACCTTTAACTTTTTCAGGCGTAAATTTATTAACATTTTTTAAGTGGTATTCTGTTTCAAGTTCTTTTTCTTCCTTAGGATTATTTTCAGAAACTACCATTGTGATTTCATTAGTGGGTCCCAGAGCGGTATGCCAATCCATATGAATGACGCGCTTGAAATTACCAAGCAGCTTCCGCTGAATGCTCTTTAAGAAAGCAGTGGTCTCCTCTTCTCTGCTTCCCCCAAAATATACACCACGCGGAAACTGAAACTGACCCATGCCTTTCGCTTCTTTTAGACCTCCATAGCCTTCTTTAGCGAGAGCGATTCCCAGATCTTTATAAAGTTTCTTTCTCTCTTTATCAAGATCTTTTATTTTTCCTTTTGGCAGAAATAATTCACTTTCTTTCGCATAGTGAGTGTTTACATCTGTTGGAACAGAGTCCGCGTCATAAAGATAATTTCTATTTAAATCAACGTTGTTTTCATTTACTCTCCGGAAATTTTTCATGCCCCATGGATTTAAAGCGTGGATAAAGCAAATCCCTGTAGTTTCCTCATCTACCTGATCCAAATACTCTTCCACAAATAAATGAATCATTGCTGCTCCGGCATATCCTTCAATTCCGTGTTCTCCGGAAGTGAAAAAAAGCACTTGGTTATTAGATGTAGTGGCATCTGCATAAATCATATCAATGGTATTGTCCTGTCCTTGTCCAATTGTTTCGGTTGAAAGCTCTGCATCAGGCCATTTCTGCTTTATTTTTTGTAAATGACTCCGAAAAACTTCACGTGATTCTTCATAGGTATTTTTAAAGTAAACGTTGGTTTTCTCCATTATAGTTTTTCTCCTTTTATTAATGGTATTAGATATAGAAAAGGACTGAATAGAATTCAGCCCTTAGCTTAAGAGTCAAAGTCATCTGGATTTTTTTCACTTTTGTTATTAGAACGATTATTATCTTCCACTTCTCTTTGTGGGTCTACGTCACGGTTCGGGTCTTCTTCTTTTATTTTCTGTTCAGGAGAACGGTTATCATGTTGATATCTTTGGTTTTTGTGATCAGTCATTGTTTAAAACCTCCTTAGATGATTCTTATATAATTTTTTTCCTCTAATGGAGATCTTTTAAACATTATTTTAAAAAAATGAACGGTAGACGGTTAAATACTTTTTAATCAAAAGTATTAGGGGTACAGAAGGGTACTACTTTTATAAAGGAGGCAGTTTTAATGGAAGAACAATTTATTCCTTCTCAATCGTTGTGGAGAACAACGGAAATAACTTCTTTTCCAAAATTAGATAAAGATATTCAAACAGAGGTCACAGTTGTAGGGGGAGGAATTACAGGGACTACAACAGCTTACATGCTTGTTAAACAAGGTTTCGATGTGGTGCTGCTGGAAGCTGGAAGACTTGTAGAGGGAACAACCGGCTATACGACCGCAAAGATATCTTCCCAGCATGACCTTATTTATGCCAATTTGAAAAAGTCTTTAGGACAAGAAAAAGCAAGGCTTTATTATGAGGCGAATCAAGAAGGGTTCGATCTGATTGATACCATAAGAAAAGAGCTGAGGATCGACTGTGACTTCTCATATCAGGATGCTTTTATCTATGCAGATACCCAAAAACAGGAGAAATTAATAAAGAAAGAAGTAGCCGCCTATCAGGAGCTGAACATTAAAGGAGGATGGACAGATGAAGATGAGCTTCCTTACCCGACCCGTTCTTCAGCAATTATCTCCCAGCAGGCACAGTTTCATCCTGTTAAATACCTTCAAGGAATGATCCAGTTTCTTAAGGAAAAAAATACTCCTATCTATGAAAATTCAAGGGCTGAAAATATTGATAAAGGCCATACGCCAACTGTCATAGTAAGAGATGGACATCGTGTAGAATCGAATCATGTGGTTATGGCCTCACACTACCCATTTAATGATTTTGAAGGGGTTTATTTCAGCCGCCTCCATATTGAACGCTCTTATACGATAGCAGTTAAGACAGAGGATTATGTTCCTGCTGGAATGTACTTAAGAGCTGGCAGCCCGAAGAGGTCAATTAGAAGTGCACTAGATGAAAAAGGAGATTCACTTCTTCTTATTGGAGGAGAAGGTCATACAAGTGGACAGAAAGAAAATACAAACCGCTGTTATGAGAATCTACTGGAATTTGCGAAAAAATATTGGAAGGTTACAGACGTTCCATACAAATGGTCTTCTCAGGATATATCGACATTAGATCAGGTTCCATACATTGGACCAGTAACTGAAACGAATTCTAATGTGTATGTAGCCACAGGCTTTTCCAAGTGGGGAATGACGAATGGGACAATTGCTGCCAAAGTTATAACAGACCAGATTTCGAAAGTTTCTAATAAATATGAGGAGCTATTTAAACCATCCAGGTTTAATGCCAATAAAGATATCCCCAATTTTGCTTTCGAAAATCTTGATGTAGCTAAAGAATTTATTAAAGGGAAGCTTAATAGAAAAGATCATACAGTTGAGAATATTAAGAGAGGAGAGGCCTCTATCGTCCGTTATAACGGTAAAAAAGGAGGAGCCTATAAGGATGAGGAAGGAAATGTAACAGTAGTAGATACAAGCTGTACACATATGGGGTGTGATGTCGCCTGGAACAATGCTGAAAACTCATGGGATTGTCCTTGTCACGGTTCCAGATTTACGGCTGAAGGAGAAGTTATTGAGGGTCCTGCTGTTAAACCGTTAAAGCTGTTTTATCGGTCTGAAAAGCTAGTAAATATCAATTAACTATATTGATATAACACTGAGTCTCCCCTATAATAGGTATAAATAATGAGAAAAAAGACAAAATCTGTCGAACTTTATCGTTGCTAATAAATAACGTTTGTTTATAGCACAGTCCTAATGTACGGGGGGATTGATTGTGAAAGCTTGGAAACTATATGAGGATTTAAAGAAGGATTTTGAAATAAAGATCGGTCGAGAATTAAAAGAAGAAGAAAAGCAGCTCGTTCAATGGATGACCGAGCAGTATTTATTAGAATATGGAAAAAATCTTTTGAATAATTGATACGGTTTAATCACATCAATCCCATATTTAAACAGTCGCTTCCAGTAAGGAAGCGACTGTTTTTTACTCCATTTGACTATTATTCTCGTTTGGAGAAGTCTCATATGGAGGTTCACTAACCCGGCTTTTATCATCATGAGTATTGTGTGCGCCAGGAAATTGACGGGGCAAATTTGCATGAAGGTTGCGGTTTTCATAGGCAGAATTACTGTAGTACTGCTGTCCTTCCTTCCAAGGGGTATCCTTGTTTTCTACAGGAACCTTTTTTCCTTTAGCGGCACCAAAAGGACCTTCTGGAAATTCTTCAGAAGCAAGGAAATTCTGCTGAGTTTCCACATTGGCAAAGTCGGTGTATTTTTGATTTTTCTTAACCATTCAGATCAGCTCCATTTAAAATGAGACTTATCTTTAATGTGCCCTGATGCTCATAGGACATGTATAACTAATAAAAGTGCCCTTCTATTTGAGAAGGGCACATACTAAAATCAGGTTGTTTGAACAGGAATCTTTGTATGAAGAGGCGGTGTAATTAACCAGCCTTTTTCTTTATTTAATCGAAGGGCCCTGGCACCAGCTTGTGCTTTATTCATATGATATTGCCCAAAAAGCATAGCAATATCTTCTCTTGTACATTGACCAATAATCTGACTGCAAGCAATAAGGCCAGCAGCGATATTTGCTGATACCATTGCACTGATTTCTGGATCGTTAAAGCGGGCACCTACAGGAATCTCTTCGATATCAGCAACCGGACGCTCTGGAGGCGATGGAGGCAGAGCAATTCCATTAATTTTTAAAATTTCTTCGATTTCATTTACTTCTTGTTTAATCCCTTGGTTTAATTCTTCTAATAGCTGCCTAAGTTCTTTGTCACCTGTATGGTTGATATAAGTTTGGTAAGCAGCATGTGATCCTTTTGCAACAGCAAGGTATGTCCACATACCGAATATCTCTCCATAATGAAGAGGCTGTTTTTCTTGATTTCCTGATAAAATTCCCACAGATAGTATCCTCCTAAAAAGTTTTCTTGAATAGTTTATCTAAAGATTTCGTTGTTACTCTAATTTTATTTATTAAAGTAAAGGGAGACTTGCAATTATTTTACAATACATGTTTTAGATCATTTTAAAGTGGTATGTATCCTATGTAGATATAACATTTTAGTTAGGAGGAGGAGTGGACAATGGCGAATAATCAGAATAACAATCAAGGCAATATGAGCAGAGAAGAAGCAGGCAGTAAAGGCGGAAAAGAAACAGCGCGTAAATATGATCAGGAGCACTTTGAAGAGATTGGGCAAAAAGGCGGAGAAACTACAAGTGATGAGTATAGTCAGAAGCACTTTGAAGAAATAGGACAAAAAGGTGGAGAAACCACTAGTAAGAAGTACGGAGAAGAGCATTACGAAAAAATTGGACAAAAAGGCGGCCGCAATTCAGGAAACGGCTCTAACTCAAACCGAAATTCCTAATTTGCGACCGCAAAACAGAAAATGATTGGAAATTGAATACTTTGGTAAACAATTTCTCATTACAGTATAACGGAGGTGTTTTCTAATGGCAAATAAACAATATAAAACGGGTGAAAAAGCCCCTGAAAGTGGAAAATACAAAGTAGACAAGCTTGTGAATGGAAAGAACGCAGAAGATCAGACGGAAATTAATTTAAATGAAGGGGATCAATTCCCGCCTTCACCATCTGAAGGGGAAGCAGCATACTGGGTAAAATCGTCTTAAGTGGACAAAGCTTAAAGCAGGGGACAATGAGTTCCCGTTATGACATTAAAAGCGCGTGAAATTAAGATTATTACATTTAATTTCACACGCTTTTTTAATTTTTAGCACTTTTGGAAACACATAGTTTATTTTTCGACTAAATGAAATCCGATATATTCTAAAGCCGTTTGGATATTATGTACAGTTTTAACCCTTAATGATATAAATGAATGGTTGTTTACTTCTTGTCGAGCAAGAGCTGGAGTAATACCCGTCATGATGGTTTCGATGCCCATCAACTGAAGGGACTCCACGATTTCTATTAAGGATGGAGGGAACTCTTCATCTAGAATAATTAAACCAGACAGGTCAATAATAAAATAAGATAGCTGTTGGTCAGCTCCATATCGAAGGGCCTCAGATACTAATTTTTTTGACCGGAGCTCATCGATAATACCTTGTATTGAAAGAATAGAGACACCTTTCTTTAACGGGATAATGGGCACATTTAAAAAAGCCATATTATATTTCGTTTGATCGAGTTCAATAACATGTGAAAGAACTTCCGCCATTGATCTCAAATATTCAATATCATCCTTGTTAAATTCGCGTTCTTCACTATCCCCGACACATAGAGTTCCAAATACTTGGCCATTCATATCACGAAGTGTTACACCTAAGAAGCCCTTAATCTTCAGCTGGGGAGTTATTTCCATCTCTCGCGTTAATTCATTTTCCATAAGATTTATGGAGTTTACCGTACTATCGCTGTTTGAAAGGATCAATCGGCAATAGGATTTGCTATATTCAATGGTAAACCCTTCTGGTACAATTTCTTCTTTATTATTATAAGAGCTTAAGACAGTCATCTCATTGTCCCCGCGTTTAACTACATAGGCGGTTTGTACATTCAATCGCTTGCTGATGGAAGAAAACATTCTTTTAGAGGCCGCTTTCAGTGACCGAAAATCAGAAATACCTAAATTATATTGATCAGTCAAAAAGATCCCCCTTCCAAATATTATTCAAGTAAAATAATATTTTTTTTCATTTTAACATATATAAATTCTTATTATTAATTTAAATGCAGCGGATAGTCAATTATATAAGAAAGCTTGGTTTCGTTCAAAGAAAGGGATCGTAAGGGTTTTACACGTGTAAAAGCATAAGATGTGTTTAAATAGAATTAAAACCATTAGTATTTGGAGGATGTGTCAATGTCATGGAGTCAGCAATCAATTAAATCACAAAATAAAAGCAGAATACTACAGACCATTATTAGCGATTCCCCTATATCAAGAGCGTCTATTGCAAAAAAATTAAAAATAACTAAAGGTACAGTTTCATCCCTTGCCTCTGAACTTCTTGAAGAAGAAATAATAATTGAGTACGGACCTGGTTCTTCAAGTGGAGGGAGACGTCCGCTCATGCTATTATTTAATGAAAAAGCCGGTTTTTCCATAGGTATTGATCTTGGGGTGAACTACATATTAGCAACGCTTATAAATTTAAACGGGGAAGTCATTTATGAAAAAAAACAAACAATAACAGAACTAAATAAAGAAGTTATACTTACAGACGTCATTAAGATCATTAAGGAAACCATCTGCTCAGCACCACAATCTCCTTATGGGATGATCGGTATAGGCATAGGTGTTCCTGGTATTGTTAGTAATGAGGGAGTTATTCTGCTTGCTCCGAATTTAAAATGGGAACACGTGCCTTTAAAACAGATTCTCGAAGAGCAATTTAATGTACCGGTCTTTGTTGAGAATGAAGCGAATGCTGGAGCTTATGGTGAAAAAGGGTTCAGCTTGAAATATCCTGAAGCCGCAGACAATTTAGTCTATGTCAGTGCAGGTATGGGAATAGGCATTGGTATTATTATGAATGGGGTACTCTATAGAGGCAGAGATGGTTATGCTGGTGAAATGGGGCATATGAAAATTGATCTTAGGGGCAGGCAATGTTCATGCGGCAGTAAGGGTTGCTGGGAGATGTATGCATCTGAGAAAGCCCTCCAGCTGGAAGTTGATAATATGGGCATACTTTCAGAAGAGTTAAGTCTTGAGAAGATTAGAAAAGAAGCCGACACAAATAAAGAACTCCGAGAAGTATTTAAGAGGATCGGATTTTATCTAGGTGCAGGGATCAGCAATATTTTAAATACGTTTAATCCACAGGAAGTCGTCATCGGCAATCGTTTGGCTGAATATAAAGATTTATTAGAAGATGTAGTAATAGAATCAGTAAACCGTCACGCTTTAAGCTTTCAAACAGAGAATGTCACCATCAGGTTTTCAAATCTTACACCGTATTCAACAGCTCTGGGTGCTGGTTATTTTACGATAGAAAAATTTATAAATGAATTTTAAAAATTCCCCTTATCCGAATTACCTTGGATAAGGGGGAAATTATTTATGAAGAGCTCACCTCTTTGGAAAATTCATCAGTTTGACTCCACTGCCTCTCAAGCTGTTCTAAAGATTTACCTTTAGTTTCTGGAACGAACTTCCAGACAAATAAGGCAGAAAGGATGCTCATTAATCCATAAAACATATACGTAAGCCCACCGCTGAATTCCATCATGACCGGATAAGTGGAAGAAATAAAGTAGTTCGCTGCCCATTGAGCTGCCACAGCAACAGCGACAGCTTGTCCCCGAATCTTATTCGGAAAGATTTCAGAAATTAATACCCAGACGACCGGTCCCCATGACATCATAAACGAAGCTGTATAAATAATAATAAATATTAAAGTTCCTATCCCAATGGCATTAGAAAATGCCATTCCTGCAACACCAAACATTCCAATCGTCATACCGAGAGATCCTATAATCAGGAGCGGTTTTCTTCCAAACTTATCAACCGTCAAAATAGCTATTACTGTAAAAACAACATTTACGAGCCCCATAATAATGGTCTGAAACATTGAAGCATCGCGGGCTGCTCCCATACTTTCAAAAATCCTAGGCGCGTAGTAAAGCGCCACATTTATTCCGACAAACTGCTGAAATACGGACAGAAGAACCCCAATGACTATAATTGGAACTCCAAAGGAAAATAGTTTACCTTTTTTAGCATCAAATGAATGATTAATTTCCTGTAACGTTGCTTTTGCTCTTGATTCCTCATAAATCTTATTGAGAACTGTAAATGCTTTTTTATTCTTATTTTTAGAGACTAAATATCTTGGCGTCTCAGGGACAGCAAATAATAATAGCAGGAATAGGGCGGCAGGAATGGCTTCTGAAGCAAACATAAGCCTCCAGCCAATTTCGTTTACCCATTCCAGCGATTGACCTCTGGCAATTCCCCAATTAACAAAATAAACAACCAACATACCAAAAATGATGGCAAATTGATTTAAAGAAACTAGACGACCTCTAATATGGGCAGGGGCTATTTCGCCAATATACATAGGAGATACAGCCGATGCAAGCCCTACGCCAATTCCTCCTATAATGCGATAAAGATTAAAAGTAGTAAGTAAAGCGTAACTTGGACTATTTGATTCAAAAAATAGAAATTCAGGATATGCTGAACCGAGAGCAGAGATGAAAAATAAAATAGCAGCAAAAATCAATGTGTATTTTCTTCCGAACTTTGTAGAAAAAACTCCGGATAAAAGGCCGCCGATTATACATCCAATTAATGCGCTTGATACCGTAAGTCCATGAACTAAAGAGCTTAGCTTTAAGCTATCAGCGAAATAACTCTGCAATGAACCTTCTGCTCCTGAAATAACTGCCGTATCATAGCCGAACAACAGTCCTCCCAATGTGGCAACCAGAGTAATTAAAATGATATACATATTTTTTTTCATAATATTTGAAGTAACCGGATATTGTTACTTCCTCCTCCTCTCAAGAAATCGCTTTCAATAATCGTAGTATATCAACATTGACTTAGTTTGTATAGTGGACGAACTAAGTTTTTGTTATTGGTATAGACAACTATATATATTCATGGTAATTTACTTGTATGAAACGTTTTCAACAATAGATATTAAGGGTGGGTAAGTATATGTTAAATTTTCTTCAGCGTATCGGTAAGTCCCTGATGTTTCCGATCGCGACATTGCCGGCAGCTGCTTTGCTCGTACGTTTGGGCATGGAAGATATGCTGGATATACCTTTTGTTACTGCAGCAGGGAACGGAATATTAGAGAACCTTGCACTTATCTTTGCAATTGGTATAGCCATGGGGTTTGCAAAGGATGGAAGTGGTGCTGCGGCATTGGCAGGTGCAGTTGGTGTCCTCGTTCTTGAAGGCGGGATTGAAGCTATAGATAAAAACATAGAAATGGGGGTGTTTTCAGGTATTATTGCTGGTATTATCGGCGGCATGCTTTATAACAGATATCATGACGTTAAGTTCCCTGAATTTCTTTCGTTCTTCGGAGGGAAAAGGTTTGTACCGATCATTACATCACTTGTGATGGTCGCATTATCTTTTGTGTTTGGATATCTATGGGTTTACCCTCAAAACGTTCTTAACGCTACAGCAAACTGGATTTTAAATGCGGGTGAACTTGGAGTTGGAGTGTATGGAGTACTCAATCGTCTATTTATCCCGGTCGGTCTGCACCATGTGATGAATACACTAATCTGGTTTGATTTTGGTACATTTACAACAGCAGCAGGAGATGTATATAAAGGGGAAATTAATCGTTTTCTAAATGGCGATCCGGATGCGGGTTATTTCTTAGCTGGGTTTTTCCCGGTTATGATGTTTGGCCTGCCAGCAGCATGTCTGGCTATGTACGCTGCAGCGAAAAAACATCGGAAGGCCGCAGTGGGAGGTATGTTCTTTAGTATTGGGTTGACGGCCTTTTTAACAGGTGTAACCGAACCTATTGAATTCTCGTTTATGTTCCTATCACCTCTGCTTTATTTCATACATGCCCTGTTGACGGGGGTATCAATGATTGCTGCCTATATGCTGGATGTACGGCATGGTTTCGGATTTTCGGCAGGATTGATTGATTATCTCCTCAACTATGGAATTGCCCAAAATCCCCTAATGCTTATTATTATTGGTCTCCTATTATCTTTAGTTTATTTCTTCATATTCTACTTTCTCATTATAAAATTGGATTTGAAAACACCAGGACGAGAAGATGACGATATTGAAGGAAGTGGAGCCGAACAGCAGGAAGCAGGAAAAAGTGGAGGAGATGACGAAAAAGCTGGGGAGTATTTGAAAGCACTTGGTGGGCCGGAAAATATTAAAGCGCTCGATTACTGTACTACACGCCTGCGACTTGAAATGGTGGATCGTGAAAGAGTGGATGAGAATGCCCTCTCCCGGCTTGGATCGCGCGGAGTTGTTAAAATAGGGAAGCAAAACCTCCAGGTCATCATAGGAACCTCAGTAGAATTTATTGCAGAAGCTATGAAAAAGAAAATGAAGTAATCAGATTAAGTTTATAAAGATCATGTTCATTTAAAAGTCAGGAGGAGGAAAATGATGAGAACTATTGAAATAAAAAATATTAAGATTGCTGGAGAAGGAAAAACTCTTTCTTCTGGATCCCTCCTTGTTCAGGAGGGGAAAATCCAAGCTATATCTTCTGAACCTATTGGAGGAGCGGATCTCGTTATCGATGGAGCAGGGAAAAATTGGTCATTAGTTCCTGGGTTCATTGATGTTCATATCCACGGAGCCGGAGGTTATGATGTAATGGACGCTACCTCTGAAGCTTTAGAAGGTATTACTAAACAACTGCCCGCTGAAGGAACAACAAGTTTTCTTGCTACAACGATGACTCAGTCCAGCGAAAATATATCCTGTGCACTGAAAAATGCAGCTTCATTTATAGAGAAACAATATGAAGACGGAAGTGCTGAAGTGCTGGGTGTGCACTTAGAAGGCCCATTTATTGCAAAAAATAAAGCAGGAGCGCAGCCGTTAGAACATATTTCTTCTCCTTCGATCTCGCAATTTAATCTCTGGCAAAAGGAAAGTGGGGGCACGATTCGGCTGGTTACCCTTGCTCCTGAGGTGGAAGGCGGACTTGAACTGATTGAACATCTTACCAAATCAGGGGTTACTGCTTCAATCGGTCATAGTGAAGCAACATACATTCAGGTTGAGAAAGCCGTTGAGAAGGGAGCGCGTCACATCACTCACCTTTTTAATCAGATGAGCGGGCTTCACCATCGCGAACCAGGAGTCGTCGGTGCGGCCCTGCTGAACGATAAACTGAAGGTGGAGATGATTGTAGATTATGTCCATTCAAGACCGGAAGCCGTAAAGCTTGCTTATCAAAATACGCACGCCGCACGAACGATTCTTATTACGGATGCGATGCGAGCAAAGTGCCTGCCCGAGGGAACATATGATTTAGGAGGACAGCAGGTTGAAGTTCAGGGCAAAGAAGCCCGGCTAAAGGATGGTACACTGGCGGGAAGCATCCTGACCTTAGATGAAGCCGTTAGAAATATGAAATCGAACCTTAATCTGTCTCTTGAGGACATCGTAAAGATCACTTCTTCCAATGCAGCAGAGCAGTTAAATGTTATTGATCGTAAGGGATCGATTGCTGAAGGGAAAGACGCGGATCTTGTAATAATGGACGAAAATTTTGAAGTTATTATGACTCTTTGCCGGGGCGTGATGGCATATCAGCGGGAAGAGAAAATGACATGAACGTTATCCTCACAGAAAACTATCAGGAATTAAGTGAAAAAGCGGCGCAATTGATAGAAAAACAAGTACAGGCAGACCCTCAGTCTATTCTTGGATTAGCAACAGGCAGCACCCCCTTAGGGACATATCAGGAACTTATTAAAGGATATAAAACGCGGCACATCGATTATAGGGACATTCTTACATTAAATTTGGATGAATATGTGGGGTTGGACAAAAACAGCATCCAAAGCTACCATTTTTTTATGAAGCATAAGTTATTTAATAAAACAGGCAAATGCCCGTTTTTTTTCTTCTTTAAAGGAAGTCCCAAAACAGGCTGTGACTATGGGGATTGCCTCTATATTAAAAAGCAAGAAAATCATCCTATTAGCATCTGGTGAAAATAAAGCAGAAGCTATTAGTAGACTGTTGCGAGAACCAGTAACTGGAAACTTCCCTGCCTCTGCACTAAAACTTCATTCTAATGTTACTCTTATAGTAGATCAGCAGGCTTACAGGAAAGTAAATCTTGGAAAGGAGTAAATAAATGATTGATAAGAAATCACCGCTTCCGATGTATTATCAAATCGAAGAAAATATAAAGCAGCGCATTTCAAATGGAGATTACCAGCCTTCAGATATGATTCCTTCAGAACGTGAACTCTCGGATACTTATAAAGTCAGCCGCATGACTGTAAGACAAGCTATTAACAATATGGTAAATAAAGGGATCTTATTTAGGGAAAAGGGAAAAGGGACCTTTGTCTCTGCAAAAAAGATTGAGCAGCCGCTAAAAGGATTAACGAGTTTCACAGAAGATATGCAGGCACGTGGGATGAAACCGAGCAGCAAGTTAGTATCCTTCAATAAAATTGGAGCTTCTGCCGAACTGGCTCGAAAGTTTGAGAGAGAAGAGGGAGAACTTGTTTTTCAAATAAAGCGAATAAGGTATGCAGACGGAAAAACAATGGCCATTGAAAATTCGTATATACCTGTTGAGTTACTTCCTGATTTAACGGAGCAAGTAGTAAGCGGTTCCATCTATGATTACGTTGAAAAAACGCTAAAACAGTCCATTGGAAAAGCGAGCCAGTTTATTGAAGCGAGTATTGCTGAAGACAGCCAGTCAGCTATGCTTCAAATTCCCCCTGACTCTGCTATCTTAAATATCGAACGAAACACGTTCCTGGCTGATGGAACTCCTTTTGAAGTTGTCAATTCATCTTATAGAGCCGACCGTTATAAATTCATTAGTGACATCTATCGAGTTTGAAGGAGAATCAAATATGACTTATCTTTCTAAGGTTATTCGTCACCTTCAGGAGCTTGAAACTTCTAATACAAAGGAATTGGGGAGAAGAATTACAGAGCGGCTGATCAATGGCGGGATTATTCAGCTATTCGGCTGCGGCCATTCAAGTCTTCTCGCTCAGGAACCTTATTATAGAGCAGGAGGCCTTGTCCCTGTTAAACCGATTATTATTGAGCCGCTTATGCTGCACGAAGGGCCTGTTAGGTCGAGTGCCTATGAAAAAACCTCTCATTATGTAGAGAATTATTTAGAAGACGTAGATCTAAGAAAAGAAGATACATTAATTATAATTTCCACATCGGGACGAAATCCTGCACCGATTGATACCGCTCTCTGGGGTAAGAAAAAAGGGGCGTATGTTCTCGGGATTCTTTCTAAAGCTTACTCCATATCACAGCCTTCCAGACATTTGTCGGGGAAGAGGCTGGAAGATGTAGTGGATGACGTTATCGATACGAATATTCCTGTAGGAGATGCGATACTTGAAGAAGGATCTACAGGTCAGCCTTTTGCTCCCGCCTCGTCTGTTGCAGGGATCGCTTTACTCCAAAATCTGCTGGCTGAAGTAGTCACCTGTTATAAAGAGTTCGGAGAAGAACCTCCTATTTTTTGGAGTGGGAATCTGGATGGTGTAGAAGAACATAATAAACGGTTAATTGAAAAGTTTGAACACCGGATCAATTTTGAATAAACAAAGCCCTGTTTCTGATTAAACAGGGCTTTGTTTATATATTCTGCCTCATGGAAGAGACAAATCCGAGACGGCTTGAAACAAGCTTATTTACATTTTTCAATGTTTTAGTAATGGTTTCTTTGTTATTTCTCATACGCTCGGTAGGACCTGCTACACTGACTGCGGCTATGGCGCGGCCGGTATAGTTGAAAATTGGGACTGCTATGCAAGTCAAGCCAGCTTCGGCTTCTTCATCATCCATAGCATAGCCATTCTCCCTCACGCTAATTAATTCCTCTAAATACCTCTGTTTGTCGGTTATTGTTTTACCCGTAAATTTAGCCATTCCTTTTTCAACTAATATACGATTTATTTCTTCTGAGGGAAAAGTGGAGACGATTGCTTTGCCAAGCCCGGTGGAATGTATCGGTTTACGTGTGCCGAGGTCAGCTGTCGTTCGGACAGATTGATTAGCTTCCGCTTTGTATAAATACACAACTTCCCCTTTATCATAAACAGCTAAGAAGGCGGTTTCGTTTAAATCTGAAGCAAGCTGCCGCAAATGTGGCGTTGTAACATCCACCAAATTCCACTTCGTAAGGCTGGACATACCTACTTCGATGGCTTTCAATCCCACCTGATACTTTTCTGCAGCCTCGATTTGTTCAATAAACCCCTTGTTTTTAAGAGCTTCCATAATACGATGTGCAGTACTTTTTGCGATACCAAGTTCTTGAGAAATCTCAGCAAGACTCATTGGTTCTCTCTTTTCAGCAATCAGCTCCAGGATGGTTAGTGCCCTCTCAACAGCTGAATTTGATTGGGAAACACTTTCTTTATCTGTCATTTCATTCAGCTCCTCCTGCAAATAATGGAACGCTATTCCTGTATTTTAATGTTAAGAAAAAATATACACCAAGTCAAATTAATTATTTCGTTAGGAAAAATTGTTGAAATATTTAAAAACATTGTTACAATAAAATTATGGAACGTTATTCCGTTTAAAAACAAACGTTATTATTTTATGGGAAGGATGAGATTTATGGAAGTCAGATATGCAACGAACCCGAGAGATTTTAATCAGTATGACAATGAAAGAATCCGTGAAGATTTTTTAGTAGAAAATTTATTCGTGAGAGGCCGGCTCAATATGGTATATTCCCATTATGACCGTTTAATCGTAGGTGGAGCAATTCCTACGGATGCCCCTTTAAAGCTGGAAGATCCGGAAACTTTGAAAACAGAATTTTTTCTCGAAAGAAGAGAGATTGGAATTATTAATATTTCTGATCAGCCAGGAAAGGTTACAGTAGATGGAGAAGAATATGAGCTTAATAAAAGAGATTGTTTATATGTAGGAAAAGGAAAAGAAGATGTTACAATAGAAAGTGCAGATGCCTCAGAGCCTGCTTCATTTTACCTTGTTTCTGCAACCGCTCACAAATCTTATCCTGTACAGAAGATGGCGCGCGAAGAAACGGATGAAACCCATTTAGGTTCAGATGCAGAGTCAAACAACCGGGTGATTTGTAAATATATTCACGAAGACGGCTTAAAGAGCTGCCAACTAATGCTGGGCATGACGTTTTTAGCGCCAAACAATATGTGGAATACGATGCCGGCTCATGTACATGACCGCCGTATGGAAGCTTATCTATATTTTGATATGGATGAAAGCTCCAAGGTATTTCACTTTATGGGAGAACCAAATAATACAAGAAACCTTGTGGTGAGAAACCAGCAGGTCGTACTTTCCCCACCATGGTCCATTCATTCAGGGGTAGGGACAAGTAATTATACGTTCATTTGGGCAATGGCCGGGGAAAATTACACGTTTACTGACATGGATCATGTGGATATGGAAGATATGAAGTAATGATAAAGCCTCTTAATTGAGGCTTCATTTTTTTATGATCAGTGCATAAAGGAGAGTGTATCATGAAGGATATTATAACTATCGGAGATGCTATGATTGCATTTGAACCCGATTCTACCGGCCCCCTGAGATTTGCAAGCCAATTTCAAAAGAAGGTGGGCGGCGCAGAATTAAATGTGATGGTCGGCTGTTCACGTTTAGGGTTAAATACAGGCTGGATCAGCCGTTTAGGACATGATGAATTTGGCAGAGCCATCCGAAATTATGCCAGAGGAGAAGGGGTGGATGTATCTCAAGTGGAATTTGTCACAGGCCATCCAACCTCTGTGTACTTTAAAGAGATGATGGAAGACGGAAGTGTCCGCACATTGTATTATCGTGAAAAATCGCCTACACTCCCGATGAGAGCTGAAGACCTGGACGAAGATTATATTAAACAGGCAAAAATCCTTCACATTACAGGAATCTTTCCAGCGATTGATGAAAGTAATGTAGCGATCATTGAAAGAGCCATTTCCCTGGCGAAAAAACATGGAGTGAAAGTCTCTTTCGATCCGAATATCCGGTTGAAACTGTGGAGTAAGGAAGAGGCTAGAGATACTTTGGGCCGTATCCTTCCGAGTGTAGATATCCTGCTGGCAGGGGCCGATGAGATGGACATATTAATCGGAGAAAAAGATCCAGCAAAAATTATTGAGAAAACAAAAGAACTGGGTATCGAATATACGGCGATTAAGATGGGAAGTGAGGGATCTGTAGGATTCTTTGAAGGAAAAACGATAAATGCTCCGCCAGTTCCTTCGAAGAAAGTAGTGGATACAGTGGGTGCTGGTGACGGATTTAATGCCGGGTTTCTATATGGTTTTATTCAGAACTGGTCTATTGAAAAGACTTTGCATTTTGCTAATACAATTGGCTCTATGGTCGTCGGGGTAAAAGGTGATAATGAAGGCTTGCCGTATTATGAAGATGTGCAAATTCTCCTCGGAGAGAAAGAATTAATAGAGAGATAGAAAGGAAGTATTAGATGAACAAAATTCATACACTTCAGAAGCTGGAAAAAGAGAAACTCGTAGCAGTCATTCGAGGAGAGACAAGTGAAGAAGCACAAAAAATTTCAGAAGGCGCTTATGCCGGCGGAATTAAGATCATGGAGATTACTTATACAGTACCAAATGCCTCCCAATTAATTGAAAAACTTTCCGCAGATCAGGAGCGGGACTGGGTGATTGGTGCTGGGACTGTTCTGGACGAAGTTACCGCACGAATGGCCATCCTTGCCGGTGCTGAGTTTATTGTCGCTCCTAATTTTAATCTCGATGTCGCTAAGCTATGCAATCGATATCAAATCCCTTACATTCCTGGCTGTTACACTGTAAACGAAGTAGTACAAGCTATGGAAGCAGGAGCCGATATCATTAAAATATTCCCTGGAAACACAATCTCTCCTGCCGGAATAAAAGCTATTAAAGGACCTCTCCCACAGGCAAATATAATGCCATCAGGAGGAGTCAGCGCTGACAACTTAAACGAGTGGCTGGAAAAAGGAGCCGTAGCGGTAAGTATAGGAGGCAGCTTGTATAAAGAGAACTTTGAAGACATTAAAGCAGCAGCAGAAGAACTCGTTCAGAAATTATAAAAGTGTACCTGGCACCAGAATATTTACCACTGTGCCAGGTACACTTTTTGTCTTGTGATTTATAAACTATAAATCTAGTATCTTCCGGTAATATTAGGTAAGATAGAATTGACCAATTAAAGGAAGGGATGAATTTTCAATGACGAAAGAGAGTTTGTACAAAAAATCATATTTTGACCGGCTTCCAGAAATAGGAGATCTGGCACCGGAAGCCTTCAAAGCATTTGTGAATTTTGATCAAAAAGCAATGGCTCCCGGAAACTTGTCAGTTAAGTTAAAAGAAACTATTGCCATTGCTGTTGCTCATACTACCGGCTGCCCTTACTGTATTGAAGTTCACGTAAAGAACAGTAAAAATCAGGAAGTCTCTAAAGAAGAAATGTCAGAAAGTATATTAGTAGCAGCCGCTCTAAAAGCAGGGTCAGCTATTGCGCACGGTGTAAATGCTCTCAATACATATGATAATCATTCCGATACAGAACTATATAAACAACAATATTTTGATCGAATTAAAGAGTTTGCTGATCTTGCCGGGGAACCATTTAAGGGTTTTATCGACTTTGACACGAAAGCAATGAAGTCAGGAGCATTAACAGCAAAGGAAAAAGAACTGATTGCAGTCGCTGTCGCTCACACCACCGGCTGCCCGTATTGTATTGATATTCATACAAAAGGAGCAAAAAGTCAGGGAGCATCTAAAGAAGAAGTAGCAGAAAGTATTCTTGTGGCTACAGCATTAAAAGCCGGATCAGCAATCGCTCATTCGGTCAACGCCTTGAACGCATATGAAGATTAAAGTTTTCCCTTACTTGCCATAGGCAGGTAAGGGATTTTTATTTGTAAAGAGGAAAATTATTGGAAAAAAATTGGGAAATGGAGTGTAAATCACGATAATGTACATAAACTGTCCGTCGTATTGTGATGAAAGCGGATTCATTACAATCTTTTCATTGATAATATTAATAACGAAGGAGGGATCAAGTTGACGCTTAGCGAACGGAGCAGAATTATTCTTGATGAATTGGTCATTAACCCAAGGGTTACAAGTATGGACATAGAGAAGAAGCATTCATTAACCCGACGGCAGCTTGGCTATAGTTTCAATAAAATCAATCAATGGCTTATGAAAAAAAACCTTCCTGTTATTGAACGTACGAGACAAGGCCACTTCATTATTGACCAATCTGTCTTTACTGCTCTAAATACGGACCAGGCAGAAGTGATTCGAGAAGCTGATTTTCTGACGGAGGAACAACGTATCTATTTTATTTTAATGATGCTTATAAGCAGTGAAGAAGAGCTTTCCCTCCATCACTTTACAAGTCAGCTGAAAGTCAGCAAAAATACGGTGCTTAGTGACCTTAAAAAAGTCCAGATTTTCTTAAACGATTACGATCTTACTTTTCGATATACAAGAAAAGCCGGCTATGTACTGGAAGGCCAGGAATTTCAAATCCGCAAGCTGCTGATCAATGTCACCTATCACTTATCACAAATGGCAGGAGGCAGTTATTGGATTAAGAAGCTTGGGAATTTAAAGCAGAATCAGATTAATCAGTATGTAGGAAAAATAGAAAACGTAGAAAAGAAGCTGAACCTTAAGTTTACAGATGAGAAGATCAGCACCATGCCTTACATCTTTCTGCTGGTTTTAAGAAGAATTCATAGAGGCCGTCTCGTCGAATTCTCTTCGATTAAATACGAGGAGCTTTCTGATACGAAAGAATATTTAGCCACTGAGGAACTTTTTCAGGAAACGAAAGAGATTCCCGAGCAGGAGCGGCTGTTTATGACACTTCACCTGTTAACAGCCAACGTTTATTGGTCTGAGTATTTAGAGAATAATGATGCTGTTCCTAATTTGCTGCCAGCGGTCGACCAAATGGTCCGTCAGTTTGAAAGAAGTGCTTGTATTTACCTACAGGACAGAGAACAGCTTTTGAGTAAGCTCCTGCAGCATATCAAGCCAGCCTATTATCGAATTAAATATCAGCTTACAGAAGTGATTAACATGCAGGATTCGCTGAGTAAGGAATTTAAGGAACTACATCACTTGATTAAAAGGTCTTCAGGGCCGCTTGAAGAGTTAATTGGTCAGAAAATCCCTGAAAGTGAATTGACGTTTATTACTTTTCTAATTGGTGGATGGATGACTAGGCAAGGAGACAGCATTGACGAAAAAGTAAAAGCTATTGTTGTCTGCCCTCAAGGAGTGTCTGTATCTAGGCTGATGTTTAATGAATTGAGAGAGTTGTTTCCAGAGTTTATTTTCCTCGATTCATTATCCGTCCGTGATTATTTGAATTATAAGCTGGATTATAATCTCGTATTCTCTTCAACATCCTTAGATACAGAAAAAAGTTTATTCGTAACGAAACCTTATCTAAATAAGGAAGAAAAATATCGTTTGCGGAAGAAAGTGATGCTGCAGCTGCACGGCTATATGGTGGATGATATTCATGTACCGCAATTAATCGAGATTATAAAAAATCATTCCGTGATTAAGGATGAACGTGCATTAACGAAGGAGCTTGAAAATTATATCCATCGTGAGGAAGATTCCTCAGTAACTCAACAAGTGAACAAACAGCAAGCAAATTTGAATGAGCTGATCACTCCAAATCATATTACAATCCGCCATTCCATGACTTCATGGGAGAAGGCTGTTCAAGCAAGTGCCCGACCGCTGCTGGATAATGGACAAATCACACAAAGATATGTAGAAGCTATGATTCAGCAGGAAGAAAGGGACCCATATATTATTATCGGCAAAAACATGGCCATTCCTCATGCATCTCCTGATGAAGGGGTTAATGAAGTTGGTATGAGTCTTCTTCGGTTAAAAAAGGGTGTTTCCTTCAATGAAGATTACCGTATAAATTTAATTTTTGTAATTGCTGCAGTTGATAAGCAGCAGCACATTCATGCATTGATGCAGCTAATGAAAATAGCAGGTTCAGAAGAAGATCAAGAACGTTTAATCCAGGCTGGATCTGTATCTGAAATGCATGATATTCTATCCGCTTATTCCAGAGGATGAGCAATAGTCACAGACACAAACGGGGTGAACAGAAAATGAGTGAATTATATTTCAATGAATCTATGATTCTATTAGATTTAAATGTTAAGACAAAAGAAGAAGCTCTTACAGTAATGGGGCAGAATTTAGTAGAGAAAAAGCTTGTAAAAGAAACATTTACAGAGGCTATCCTGCAACGCGAGAAAGAATTTGCGACTGGCCTTCCGACAGCCGGTGTATCTGTGGCTATTCCGCATACAGATGTGGAGCACGTAAATCAGAAAACGATAAGCATCGCAGTTTTACGGAACCCTGTACATTTTGGGGTCATGGGGGATGATAGTGAAACGACAGCAGTTAAAGTTGTTTTCTTATTAGCAATGGATGAAGCTCATTCCCAATTATCTTTACTGCAAAAACTGATGCAGCTGTTTCAAAATGAGGTAACGCTGAACAGTCTGGCATCTGCAAATAATAAACAGGAAATAAAAAACCTGGTAGAAGAAAAATTAAGCTTTTCAAATATTAAGGAGGAATTTTAAATGAAAAAGAAACAAGTATTAGTTGCATGTGGAGCTGGAATTGCTACATCTACGGTCGTTAACGGAGCTATTGAAGATATGGCTAAAGAGAATAACCTGAAAGTCGATCTCGTCCAAATTAAGATTTCCGAAGTTGGTGGATACGAAGATACAGCTGATTTACTCGTAACTACAGCAATGACGAAAAAGGAATATCCTTTCCCTGTGATCAATGCACGATCATTTCTAACGGGTATTGGAACAGACCAAACGAAGCAGCAGATTCTGGAAGAGCTGAAAAAATAAAAAAAGCTGAATAACTTTTAAGTGGGGAGGATGAATAGTATGCAAGGTTTTGTTGATTTTATCCAGGGATTCCTCGACCTCGGGGCAACGGTAATCCTGCCTGTAGCGATTTTCCTGTTAGGCCTGTTATTTGGCCAGAAGCCAGGAAAAGCCTTCCGTTCTGGTCTAACGATCGGAGTAGCTTTTGTAGGGATCTTTTTAGTAGTAGATTTGCTTGTAAATAACTTAGGTCCGGCTGCTCAAGGTATGGTGGACCGCTTAGGTGTAGATTTGAATGTCATTGATGTAGGCTGGCCGGCTACTTCATCCATTGCCTGGGCGTCTGTTGTGGCGGCCTTCATCATCCCGCTCGGACTTGTCGTAAACGTAGTCATGCTTGTCACGAAAACAACAAAAACGATGAATGTTGATATTTGGAACTACTGGCACTATACCTTTATGGCAGCTATGGTATATGCCGTTTCAGGAAGCATTATTCAAGGGTTAATTGCTGCCGTACTTTTCCAGATTGTCTGTCTGAAGGTTGCCGACTGGACAGCACCGATGGTCAGCGAGTTTTATGAACTGCCTGGAGTATCAATTGCTACTGGAAGTACGATCTCTTATGCACCTGGGATCTTTTTAGTAAACCTATTGCAGAAGGTGCCTGTCATTAATAAATGGAATGCTGATCCAGATACTATTCAAAAACGATTCGGGATTTTTGGAGAGTCCATCTTTATCGGACTGTTTTTAGGGGCAGCCATTGGTATTTTGGCAGGATACAGTACAGGTGATGTTATCGAGATTGGAATGGCGATGGCAGCAGTTATGGTGCTAATGCCAAGGATGGTAAAAATCCTGATGGAGGGGCTAATGCCAGTTTCAGAGTCTGCCCGTGAATGGTTATCGAAGAAGTTTGGTGACCGGGAAATTTATATTGGACTTGATGCTGCTGTAGCTCTCGGGCACCCCGCTGTTATCTCTACCGCACTTATCCTCGTCCCGATTACTGTAGTGCTTGCTGTTATCCTGCCAGGGAACGCTCTCCTGCCTTTCGGTGACTTAGCGACAATTCCTTTTATTGTTGCCTTTATTGTAGGCGGGGCTAAAGGAAACATTGTGCACTCCGTAATTGTAGGAACAGTAATGATTGCCCTCTCTTTATATCTGGCTACAGATGTGGCCCCGATATTTACAGAGATGGCCGTAAATGCCGACTTCAATATGCCGGAAGGATCGGCTAGAATCTCGAGTATCGACCAGGGTGGAAATTTAGTCAACTGGGTGATCTATAAATTTTTTGCCTTATTTAACTAGTAAAGGAGCTGCCAATTATGAAAGCGCTTGTTAAGAAAGAGCTCGGATTTGGAAACTTGGAAATTCAGGAAAAGCCTATACCTCAGCCAGGTCCCGGCCAGGTGAAAATTGAAGTCAAATATGCCGGTATTTGCGGATCTGATATTCATACGTACGAAGGTTATTATAAAGTAGCAGCTCCTGTCACCTTAGGCCACGAATTTGCAGGTGAAGTTGTGGAAACAGGAGAAGGTGTTACTGAATTTAAGCCCGGAGATCGAGTAACTTCAGAAACAACTTACTATGTATGCGGTGAGTGTGAATATTGTCAGTCGGGTGATTATAACCTATGTAATCATCGAAAAGGATTAGGGTCCCAGCAAGACGGAGGGTTTGCGAAATATTTAATTGCACGCAAAGAAAGTGTCCATCACCTTCCGGACCATGTTGATTATCGATCGGCTGCCATGACAGAACCATTAGCATGTACTTACCACGCGGTTGCCAAAACAACGATTAAAGAAGGAGACATTGTCGTTGTAATCGGTCCGGGACCAATAGGACTTTTCACTGCGCAAGTTGCTAAAAGTAAAGGAGCTACTGTAGTGATTACCGGTCTTTCTAATGACCGCATCCGTTTAGAAAAGGCCGAAGAACTCGGAATTGACTACACTGTTAACGTGCAGGAACAGGATCTAAAAGAGCTGGTGCAAAGGTTAACCGACGGGTACGGAGCAGATGTAGTGTTCGAATGTTCAGGAGCACCGCCTGCAGCAAAGCAGGGGCTTGATCTACTAAGAAAGAAAGGCCAATACGCCCAAGTTGGGATTTTTGCTTCCCCGGAGGTAACGTTTGACCTTGAAAAAATCATCCAAAAAGAAATTCAAGTGGTGGGCAGCCGAAGCCAAAAATCAGCAGACTGGGAGCCGTCCCTGGAATTAATGAATGACGGACTTGTAGATGCTCAGGCTCTCGTTACACATGAGTACAAGATTGATCAATGGGATGAAGCATATGAAGCAATAAAGAGCGGCAAAGCCATTAAGGTTCTGCTGACTCCTATGGATTAAGCGAAAGGGAGGATTCTATGGTAGACGCAATGCTGGACTTTATGCTCGGACCCATGCGGGGCATAGGGACCTTTTACTATGAAAATCAAATGATATTTAACACGCTGATTGTAGGTATAGCTATTTATAAATTATCCGGTAAAAAGCGGACGTCAGCGAACCAGTCTTGAAAGGAGATAGCTTATGAAAGCATTGAACTTATATGCTGCTCAAGATCTCCGCTATGAAGAAACAATAGAGCCGGTTATTGAGAATGAGGACGATGTGATTGTAAAAGTGAAGGCCGCCGGTATCTGTGGATCCGATCTTTCACGTTATAAAAAACTCGGCCCCTATGTAGAAGGAATGACCTTTGGTCACGAGTTTGCAGGAGAAGTGTCAAAAGTAGGGCCTAAGGTTACACATGTAAAAGTGGGAGACCGGGTGGCCGGCTGCCCGGCTTATTATTGCGGAAAGTGTGAAAGCTGCCAAAAAGGAGAACTGGCGAGATGTGAAAAGCTTACGGTAATTGGCGCCCGCCATCCAGGAGCATACGCACAACTTGTCAAACTTCCAGCAGAAAATATTATTCCGCTGCCTGATCATGTTGATTATGAAACGGCCGCCTTAATCGAGCCTTCTTCCGTAGTAGCCCATGGATTTTATCGTACCCATATGAATCCGGGAGATGAAGTCGCAGTGATCGGTTGTGGAAGTATTGGCCTCCTGGCCGTTCAGTGGGCTAAAATATTTGGCGCCAAAACTGTATATGCCATTGACATTGATGATGCTAAGCTGGCTGTTGCAAAAGAAGTTGGCGCAGATGAATTGATAAACTCAAGAAATCAATCAGCTGATGAGCAGATTAAAAAACTTACAGGTGGACGTGGTGTTGACGTAGCCATTGAGTCTGCTGGGTCACCTGTAACCTCAGCCCAGGTTTTTGCCTTGCCTAAAAAAGGGGGAGAGGTCGTATTTATGGGGATTCCTTACGCTGATATTCAGATTGAACGCTATTATTTTGAAAAAATCGTGAGGAATGAATTAAGAATTTTAGGTTCCTGGAACGCGATTTCCTCTCCATTTCCCGGGAAAGAATGGAAAGCAACGGTTCATTATATGAACACTGGGCAGTTAAACGTAAAGCCGATGATATCACATCAGCTTACTTTAGATAAGGGACCGGAGATTTTTGAGAAAATTATTAATCGGAAAGAAAATTACGTAAAAGTGCTGTTTCAGCCAAATTAAATGTGGAAAACCTTAAATCAGCTTAATACTCAAAAAAAGCCTCCGATATGGAGGCTTTTCGTTATGGCAAAAGACTTTCTACGTGTCCGTTATTTTGTACAATTAATAATACTTTTCCTTCATCCAAATCTTCTTCGTACTCAGCTGCTTCTTCTTCGGAATACCCCATTTCCTGGATTTTCGTACGAAGTTCATCACCTTTTTTGCTGAAGATATTACTAATAAAGTTCTTAGTATCCTGTTCAGAGAAACCAATTGTGTTAGCATTTACGTTTTCAGCAATACGATTAGTGCGGTCATCATCATGAGAAAGAACATAAATGTCACGGCTGTTTACACCTTCATTTTGCAGTTTCTTGACAGCTTCCATCAGTTTCTCGTCATTTGTATATTCGCGTGTAAATGGCATCTTGGGTTTCACTCCTTAGAGTTAATAGTTTTACACTGCTCTATATACCCTTCATTTTTTCAAAAAAACCTAATAAGTCTACTTTTAATATTATCCCATCCCTGGATCACCGGGATCTGCTAATGCAATTTCAGTTACTCCCGGAGTGTCTATAGTCTGTCCTTCTGGATAAACTTGAAATCCCCACATTATGAACACAGTTAATAATACGGCAGCAAATAACTTTCTCATTATAATTCTCCTCTTATATTATTTTGAGACGCTTCAGGCAGGAATTAAGCAGCTGGATAAATAATATCTGCACACGCTGATAAAAAAATGCCGAGTGCGGGGATAATTTCTAGCGCATTTTTCAAGATCGAAATAATCCACTGGAAACACGCCAAATTTTGTAAAGAAGAATGTTATTATTTCTGGCAAAACTAATGGAGAAAGGATGGAGATAAAATGTTGTCTGTCTACTTGAGGAAAGATAAGCTGAATCTTACTTATATTTTCTTTGTCAGAATCGTTTAATAACAAGGTGCCGTTAATTTATTTAGAAATCTTACTTCCATATAATGTAACCATTATACCTTGTTAAAACTATACTAGTAAACGGTTTCAGGGGAAATTTGAAATATACTAAAAAACAAAACGCCAGCAATTTTAGCGTTTTGTTTAGAGATTAATATATTTTCTAAGATAAATTAACGGGAGTTTAGCAAAAAAATGATCTCCCAGCTGGTATTTAAAACGCCGGTACGCATTTAATAATCGTTGGGGGTCGTCCGAGGCTGCACCTAAGTAGGTTTCCTGGAAGGGGGAAGGGTTATTTATTTCCTTTAAAATTTTGAAAGCTGTTTTGTAATCTCTGTCAGCTAAAGCCAGGTGAGCAGATTCCGTCGCATCTGTTGTATTTATGCCTTCTATTTTTCCGTGAAAGGCACTGATAAAGGGGATCGTGTTATTTTCAAGGGTGGAGATAGATGTAGTTATTTGAGCTTCATTTGCTACTTTAAGGGCCATTTGGGCATGGCTTATGGAAGCAGCATAACCTTCATATAAATTACATAATGCCAGATGATGATACATCTTGCTTAGCTGTCGTCCTGGAAGAACTTTATTAATATATTTATAAGCGTATTTTTGAGCGAGGAGTTTGTTATCTGTTTTCCAGTAATGATGAAAGGCCACTTCTTCAAAACGAAGCTTCATAAAATAATAGAAAAGAGGTTCATTTATTTTATTTAAAGCTGCTTCACAAGATTCAATATACTTATCAAACCCTGTGTACTGTTTTATGTCATAATATCCGTAAATCATTGTGTAAATATGAAGACAGTGAAGAGAAGGATGTTTGAAAGACATACTTTCCAGCATCTCTAGATCATTCTTTTTCAGTAGATTTATCTTTCGCTTCATCAGAAGCTTATACAGCCAGACGGCTTTTGGCTCAAAGTAAGGGGAGTCCAACAGCTCATTAAGTTCTTCTAAGTAATCATTTGTATACAGGAATTCTAAAAAAGCAAGCTGATCTTCAAAATTTTTAGGAGAGTGTGTCAGACAGTAGTGACGTGTAAGTTGTGCAGCTTTTTCGTTAGAAAAATTTTTTAAAGCCTGATGGTAATACGTATAGACAGTTGATACCTGATACATCTGAATCTTAGTAATGGGACTTGGCTCAATGACGTTATAGCATCCCATTCTTCACAATCCCTTCTGCCTCTAAGGCTTAATTAACTGCATATAAGGTAATTATATACTATTAATTTAATAATACAAAACTTACCTTTTATACAAAGAGAGCAGATATAAAGAAAAGAAAAGGTGATAGATCTTGATATCAAGAGGTTCCAGTCAGTTTCAATTAATAGAATTTTTTAAATTATAATAAATAAAAACTGGAAACCGGTTTAGTTAAATTCTACTAGTGGTACTAGTAACTCGTATTCTCATTTACATACTAGTATTAAGAAGGAGGAATAAGCTAGATGGGTAAAGATAATAAAAAAGACGATCAGTTAGAGGAATTTCGTACAGATGATCGTGGAAAAGAAATGACGACTAACCATGGAGTGAAGGTTTCGGAAGATGAATTTTCTTTAAAAGCAGGTGAACGTGGTCCTACTTTAATGGAAGACTTTCATTTCCGTGAGAAAATGACCCACTTTGATCATGAACGTATTCCTGAACGAATTGTCCATGCTCGTGGTTTTGCGGCACATGGAGACTTTCAAGTCTATGAATCGATGAAAGAATATACGAAAGCAGGTTTCCTCCAGGATCCAAGTAAGAAGACGCCGGTTTTTGTTCGTTTTTCTACAGTTGCAGGTTCTAAAGGGTCTGCAGAAGCGGTAAGAGATGCCCGCGGATTTGCTACAAAGTTTTACACAGAGGAAGGGAATTATGATTTAGTAGGAAACAATATTCCAGTGTTCTTTATTCAGGATGCTTTGAAATTCCCGGACTTAGTTCATGCTGTAAAACCTGAGCCCCATAATGAAATGCCTCAGGCTGCTTCAGCTCACGATACATTCTGGGATTTCATAGCAAATAACCAGGAGTCAGCTCATATGGTAATGTGGACGATGTCTGACCGTGCCATTCCAAGAAGTTTCCGTATGATGGAAGGGTTTGGTGTACATACCTTCCGTTTTGTTAATGAGAAAGGCGAAGGTCACTTTGTGAAATTCCACTGGAAACCTGTACTAGGAACACACTCTCTCGTATGGGATGAAGCACAAAAAATAAACGGTAAAGATCCCGATTTTCATCGTGGTGATCTTTATGAGTCTATTGAGGAAGGTAATTACCCGGAATATGAGTTAGGTGTTCAAATTGTGAAAGAAGGCGATGAATTTAACTTTGATTTTGACCTTTTGGATCCCACGAAACTTTGGCCGGAAGAAGATATACCTGTAAAGCTTATCGGCAAATTAACATTGAACCGCAATGTAGATAACGTTTTCGCAGAAACAGAACAAGCGGCTTTCCACCCGGGGAATGTTGTACCGGGGATTGACTTTACGAATGATCCACTTCTTCAAGGACGACTATTCTCTTATACGGATACCCAGCTTATTCGCTTAGGCGGACCAAACTTCCATGAGCTTCCGATTAATCGTCCGGTATGTCCTTTTCATAATAATCAGCGTGACGGATACAGTCGTATGACGATAAATAAAGGGCCGGTTAGTTACCACAAAAACTCGCTGGCGAAAAATACACCTGCCCCAGTTGAAGAAGAGAAGGGCGGCTATGTCCATTATCAAGAAAAAGTAGATGGACGAAAAGTAAGAGCAAGGAGCGACAGCTTTAAAGATCACTTCTCCCAAGCAACTTTATTCTGGAACAGTATGAGTAACGCAGAGAAGAATCATATAAAAGAAGCCTTCAGTTTTGAACTTGGAAAAGTTGAGAGCGAATCTGTTAAACAGCAGGTTATTGATATGTATGCCAATGTAAGTTTAGAGCTTGCTCAGGATGTTGCTGAAAACATTGGTGTGCGAATTCCTGAAACGGGTGGATCTGATGTTACGAAGTCCTCCCCAGCCTTAAGCCAGGAAAATACAAAGAAAAAACCTAATACCCGTAAAGTTGCTGTTCTTTTAACAGAAGGTTTTGATGGAAAAGAAGTAAATTCTATTTTAAAAGATCTTGAAGGTAAGGGCGTAGCCCCAGAGATTATAAGTGATAAATTAGGTAAAGTAAAAGGTGCCGATGGGTCTGAGCTGAAAGCAGATCACACTTATTTAACGGGTGAATCTATATTGTTTGATGCTATTTATGCAGTAGGCAGTAACAACCCAAGTGAAAAGGTGCAAAAGGATGCCTTGTACTTTATCCAGGAAGCTTTTTCACACTTTAAGCCGATTGGTGCTACCCATGATGGAGAAAAATGGATTAATGAAGCAAATATCGCTGGTGCTCCAGGCGTAGTAGTAGGGAAAGATGCAAAAGAATTTGTAAAAGATTTTGTCGAGGCCATCTCCGAGCACCGTCATTGGAACAGATCATTAGTATAATTAACAAGGAAAGCCATGTTGAGAGGATCTCAACATGGCTTTTCACTTGCTATGGAAATTTTATTTAATTTGGACTCTGCAAGTCTTTTTCACAGAAACAGGAGAATTGTGCTCCGTTTGCCTGAATATAAAAAAACCGGGCGTGGGGAAAGACTCGCTTTCCATAAGCGAACAGTGACCTTCCTCAGGCTAAAGCCTTCTGGGATCTCCCTGTTCTATCCTCCCATAGGAGTCTCGCCATTTCCCCCGTCCCTCTATGTTTTTTTTAGAAGTAACGGAACATTGAATTTCTAACCAACAGCGTCCGTTTCCACTGCTAACGTTAAAGAGGCTGGGAAATGGCGAGACTCCTGCAGGGAGATAGAGCCGAGGTGAGAGCCGCGAGTGTAGCGAGCTAGCTCACCGGCTCCCCGCGGAAAGCGAGTTATTTCCCAGCCGCTTTTTTCTTGCTACAGTAAACGGAACAGGCTTTTCCTTCTCACCAATAAGTTAAAATAAAAAAATGGTGAGACTCCTGCATAGAGATAGACCCATGGTAAGCTTCGCGTTTACAGATAGCTAGATCACCGTGCAAAGTGAGCTATTCTCCAGTCCACTTTTTCTCATTGTGTAAAAAGAAACAAGCTTTTCACCCGTAAAATGCTGTGCCTCCCTGCGGCTTCGGCAAAGTGGATTCTATTAAAAGCCATGCTATACAGCTTTTTTGGCACCTAATTTTTCTCCCAGCAGGAGTAATGATTGATTGATTCTCCATATATAATAAATATGGTGAACAAGGTCGATATGGTGCTGGGTATCTATTGGAGCGGAGCGTTCAATTTGTTCTCTTTCTTTAGTTAATAAATAGAGTTCAGCTTCTGAGTCTCTCTCATAAAGCAATCTTTTGATAACCCCAAGATTATGAAGTAGTTTTTCTTCAAGGATAGGAAATGAATCCTTAACTTCTGAGGGATATCCAAGATTTTTCTGATAGGATGAGGCAATCAAGTGACTTGAATAATAATTGATTGCTGTAAAGATAGTGAGCCATCTCGGCAGCTCTGACATTCGGCGCCCAAATGGATTATTCAGTGCGGGTTCGGCTTCCTCCTGAAGGACTTTCAGTTTTTCATCGAGGGTGAACAGATGGTCGGTTAGTTCTTTCACATTGATTTGCTGGTTAAAACTCCGGATATATTGAGTAAGGTATTCTTCAAGCTCAGTTATATAGTCCCTAAAAGAATCAACCACCTTATCATTTGTTTTCGTAGGAAGCAGGTATGCAGAAACAAGAAGAGCGATTGAAGCCCCTGCGATTGTATCTATGATTCGTGCTCCTAAAAGCGAAAAGCTGATACCCCCAAGAAGCAGGTCGTACATAAAGGCAATGAGCATAGTTATAAACATGCTCATTATCGTATAAGACACGGTCAATAAGTAAAAGGCAAAAAAGACAACGACAAAAATTAAGAATACTTCAATAAAGGAATTGCCGGAAACCATTTGAGCAAGAAAAAAACCGATCACTGCTCCTATGACTGTTCCAATGGAACGCTGCATTCCCTTCTGATAAATGCGACCGACGGATTGAGTGCCAAGTAATACAATAAAGGAAGTTAATACCACCCAGTAAGGCTGTACGGGAGAGATGGCATAACCGACTGCAATTGAAATAGCCCCTGCAACTAGTGCCTGAAAAGCTTTCTTTGTAGAAGGCTTTAATTCACCAGAATCATCTTTTGAATGTGATGCTTCCTCTTTTCTATCATTAATTGTATCTCTTTGAACGGCAGGCAATGGTTGATTTTTAGCACGTTGAATACTAAGGGCAGCATATGTTACATGTTTTGAAATGGATTCAATTCGTCGGAGTAAGAACAGCCAGCTGTCAGGGACGTCTTTTTGTTTTTCGAAAAGCTGGTTAATGGTGTTATTTAATTCTTTTGTAGCTTCCTGGGCTTCTGCCAGGTTTTTTTCATCATAGTTTTCAGCCAGCACGTCCGCCTGCTGTAAGGACCTGATCACCCGAAGGAGAAGATCGCGAATATACTTAGTTTCTAACACCTGATGATTTTGTGTTAGTTGCTGGAGAGAGTCGTTCAATGTTGCTACAAGCATGGCTGTATCAAAGATATATAGTTTTAGTTGTTTATTTTTCAGGCCTGGCCAAATTTCCTGTACATTGTGGGCAGATAAATCAGTAGAAACATGTCCTGCATATTCCCTGAGCTTTCTTACATTATGAGTCAGCCTGTTTTTCTTACCTTCTTCTGCACGGCTCTCTAATAGGTCAATCAACATATCAAACGTTAAGTTTGCCTGTTTATGGAAAGAAAAAAGGCTTCTTCTTAAAATGTGTACAGAACTTTTAAACAGGATAAAATTAAGTGAATAAGCAAAGAGAACCCCAATGAAAGAAGCCCCAAAAAACCATAGAATATCAGATGGGGGAAGCTGCAGAAAAGAAGAAAAATAAAGGGTAATGAATGCGACCATAAATATTGAGAAATAGCGGCTTCCATACTTAGTAAAATAGAAGGCACTAAAAATAACTGAAATCATTAGTAAGGAAATTAAGTAAACGTTCGAAGCTAATAGAGAGCCAAGTGTAATTCCAAATAAGGCAGGAACAATCAGTAATATGGTCGTTATTTTTTTATCTCGTTGGGTATTATCATTGACAACCAATATACCGAGCATACCTATTATTCCTCCCATAATTGCAGGAGTCAGCGCTGGTCCGTTTGTTAAATTAATGATGAATAGAATGGTAAATACAGAGGATATCAAGCTTAAAGTAGCTTGGAGCGCTTGATTCAGCCGTTTTCGGCCAGGATCAGAAGCTTGAAGGCGACTTAACCAGTATTGGAACGTTTTGTCATTTTTCAAATACATCAACCTTTTGTTGTAAATAGTATCTTCTACTATGATAAATAGTTCATTCTATGGAAGCAACTTTAAGGTTTAACTCTAGAAAAATTTGTATTTCGTAGTATAGTAAAAGGATATACGTGAAGGAATCTGGTGATGAAATAATGAACAAAATTTATATAATGCTCCTTTTAGTTATGATGGCCTGGGGATTTAATGTAGCAGCGATTAAAGTATTAGTCACAAACATTGATCCCATTTTACTAACCTCAGCCCGTATCTTTGCGGCAGGAATCGGGGTTCTAATTACCCTGCAATTTATGAAAATCCTACGTTTACCTACGAAAAAAGAAGTGCTGCTCATTTTTTATATTTCGTTTTTTAATGTCGTGATTCACCATGGCTTAATGGCTATGGGGTTAACTTTAACGACAGGAGTTAATGCAGGGGTGATTGTTGGGCTGGGTCCGCTTCTAACGATGATCCTTTCGACATTGCTTCTAAGCCGACACATTACAATGTTTAAAGCGTTTGGTTTCTTTCTCGGCTTTGCTGGAGTGATGATGACAACGCTTCTTGGATCAGGAGGATTGGGCTCTGTTTCTATTGGAGATTTGTACATATTTCTCTCCATAGCAGCTCAGGCTTTTAGTTTTATACTAATAAGTAAACTAAATCCAGACCTTGATCCTCGACTGCTGACAGGCTATATGATGGTGGGGGGATCAGTTGTTATTTTTATTGCCAGCCTCTCTCTTGAATCGAGACCTGAGCAGCTTATTCAATTATGGGATCCCAAGCTTGGCATGATTTTTCTATTCAGTGCCTTCATATGTACAGCATTTGGACATATGATTTATAACTTTGCGATTAAACAAGTAGGCCCAGCTGAAACAGCGATTTTTATTAATTTTAACTCTTTCTTTGCTTTATTAGGTTCAGTGTTATTCTTAGGGGAATTCATTAAGTGGTATCACATCGCCGGATTAGTTTTAATTGTCAGTGGTGTTATCATTGGGACAGGAGCTTTAGAATATATAATCAGCAGGAAAAAGCGCACTAAAGTTGCATAGCCAGAGTGTTTTCTATATAAATTTACGGAGGAAGAAAAAGCGGAAGAGCCCCGTTTCAATTTGAAACGAGGTTCTTTCTTATTCTTCTTCTTCTTTTAACGCTCTCTCTGCGGCTTTCTTCACTTCGTGTAAATCTTTTCCCATGCCTGCTTCTACTGCAGCTACATAAGATCCTTCCAGAAGGGGAGCGTTTGCTATTTCGATATTTTCCTGCCCGCTCATTTCTACGGCGAGTTCAGAATTCATCATGGCGCTTCCGAGGTCATAAATGAGAAGGACCCCTTTGTCAGACTGTGCCTTTTCAATGGCATGCTGAATTTTTTCTATACTTGTCCCAATTTCATTCTCATCTGTCCCTCCAGCTGTAGCAATAGTCACTTCTTTTGCGACCTGCTCGATGATCTCCTTGATCCCTTCAACAACTTTTGAGCTGTGAGATATTAATACAAGTCCTACATTAGCCATAAGTTACTGTCCTCCTTCTATCGTTTCAGCAAGTGCTTCGAATAAGTAAAAGGAGGATACCGATCCTGGGTCGAGGTGGCCGATAGAACGGTCTCCTAGATAGGAGGCTCTGCCTTTAGTTGCTTTGATGTCTTTAGTTTTATTCATCAGTGATTCACTTATATCTTTTAAGGACTGAGAATCAAAATCTGATTGTTCTTTAAGACTTTCAGTTAAAGGAACCCAGACATCAAGGAGTGTTTTCTCTCCTGACTCTGCTTTCCCTCTTTGTTTAATTCCTTCAACGCCTGCATTAAGACTTTCAACAAAGTTACTGAAATCAATGACATCCTTGCCTTTTACTTGGGTGGACAATTTAAGAAAAGCTGTCCCATACAAAGGACCAGCTGCACCACCTACTTTACTCATCAGTGTCATAGCTACATCTTTCAGTACATCAGAAGGTGTCTCATAATCCTGGTCAATTTTTTTAATCACTTCTGAAAAGCCGCGTGCCATATTTACTCCATGATCACCGTCTCCTACGGCCTGATCAAGCTCCGTTAAGTATTCCTTTTTATCCTGGAATTTTTTATCTGCCTTTTTCATCCATGTCTTAATATGATCAGCTGTAAGCTCCATCATTAGCTCCTCCTTTTTCAAATATTAAATGCCAAAGATTCAGCCTCGGCTTCTAAAAGTGCTTTTAATTCTTCATCTAATTTTAAGATGGTAATTGAACATCCTGACATTTCAAGGGAAGTCATGTAATTACCAACAAATGTCCTGTGAATATGGAGGCCGCGTTCTGTTAATAGTTGATTAACTTTTTTGTTTAAAATATAAAGCTCCATTTCTGGAGTACCGCCCATTCCATTAATCAATACGGCCGCTTCCTCCCCTTCATTCCAGGAAAGATCGTCCAATATTTTTTCAGTTAATTCTGTTGCAATTTCATCAGCTGATGCAATTGGTTTCTTTTCAATCCCTGGTTCGCCATGTATACCAATTCCGATTTCCATTTCGTTTTCCTCTAAAGAAAAACTCGGTTTCTTTGCAGATGGTACGTGACATGGAGTTAACGCCATCCCCATAGATCGGACATTAGCAACGACTTTTTCAGCGACACTCTTTACCTCTTTTAGTGAACCTCCATCTGCTGCTTTAGCGCCTGCAATTTTGTGAACAAATATTGTGCCGGCAATTCCGCGGCGTCCAGTTGTAAATGAACTATCCTCTACAGCCACATCATCATTAACGATAACTTTCTCTACTTGAATTCCTTCAGCTTCCGCTAATTCAGCAGCCATATCAAAATTCATGACATCTCCGCTGTAATTTTTGATAATAAGAAAAACCCCAGCACCGCTGTCTACTGCCTTAATGGCCTCGAATACCTGGTCTGGCGTTGGTGAAGTGAACATTTCTCCGCAGACAGCAGCATCAAGCATACCATCTCCAATATAGCCAGCATGAGCCGGTTCATGACCGCTGCCTCCGCCACTGACTAGTCCAACTTTATTAGGGACAGGAGCATCTTTTCTAACAATTACTGTGGTTTCCGGAAGTTGTGTAAGCAGGTCAGGGTGGGCAGCCGTTAGACCAGCTATCATTTCCGAAACTACGGACTCTGGGTTATTGATGATTTTTTTCATATTCTCACTCCTTAAAATGGTATCGTGAGGTGATGATCATGAGGTAACGTACACGCTTTCATTTTAATATAAATAGGCGCATAATCATAGAACCGGAACTGCAGACATGTGTAAAAGAGAGAAACTGCAGCTGTAACTGCCGCAGTTTCTTTACATTTAGAATATAAATATGGCGAGCACAGTGGATATAAATAATCCTGTAATAACCGGAATGAAATTTTTTCTGACAAGCTCCATCACGGGTACTCCGCAAAAACCGGCAATCGCAATGAGAGAAGACCAGGCAATAATGGTACCGCCTCCTGTCCATATGGACCCCATTTGACCAATGGCTGCCAGGGTAACTGGATCGATGCTGCTATTAGCAAGAGATGCAGATAAAGCTCCGGTTAGAGGAAGGCCGGAGAAACCGGACCCATCCAGCCCTGTAATAATTCCGATAATTAATATACTGAGTGCTGCCAAAAAGGCACTTTGAGGAAGAATGTCCTGCGTAGACTGAACAAGATCAAATAGTAAGGCAGGTGCTGATTCTTCATTTATGGACAGAATATTACCTGCGAAGTCCGGGCTGCCAAGAAAGAAAAAACCAGCAATAGGAATCACCGGCCCCATTGCTTTAAAAGCAAAAACAAATCCATCGGTGATATGGTCACTAATATAATCTAAGGCACGAAGCTTTCCAAAAGCTGCAGTGGATAAAAGAAGCAGCACGGCAGCAACGCCCCCAATAAAAGCTGCTCCATCTCCGCCTTCAAAATTGCCTGAACTGCCCGAGTTAACTTTGGAGAGAACCATAAAAATCATAACAGCCAGCATAGATAGAGGGACAATCACAGCGAATAGTCTGCTCCATATGTGAAGGTTGGTATCTTTAGAAGGATGCTTTTTTGTAACTCCCTGCATTAAAAGAATTTCTTCCTCGTTTCTTGGATCAGAAGATCTCCGAAATGTTTTTCTACTCATAAAGTAACCTAAGAAAATAGCGACTCCTCCGGTAATTAAAGATAGAACTAGAGCCTGGTCCATTACGGCAGCTGTAGATAAACCGGCTGATTTAGCAGAAATGCCAGGGGCTACTTGAATAATATAATCGGATGACAGGGCCATTCCCTGGCCGGCTAATGCAACAGCCATTGCGGCTGTTATCGCTGGAAGTCCTGTACGTACTGCAGCTGGAACGAGAAGGGCACATATGAGAGGAACCGCTGGTGTTGGCCAAAAAAACAAAGAAATGAGATAGGTGATAATGATTAATACAAAAAAAGAAATATGACTATTTATCATTATTTTTTGCAGTGGTTCAATCATTCTCCTGTCTGCATCAAGGTCCTTTAAAGAATGGAGAAGGGCAACCATAAAAGTGATGATAAGGAAAATATTGAATAATTCTTTAGCTGCCACTAAATTTGCATTAAATACGGCAGTAAATCCTCCTATTAAACTTCCATTAAAAACCCAGGCGATAATAAAGGTCCCAAGCAGGGTAGGAAGAACAACCCCTTTTCGAAAAACCATCGTCATAATGATGAGTAAGGTAAAAAAACCATAGAGCCAGTGAGATAATGTCAGTTCCACGTAAGATACCTCCTTGAACGCCCCGTAGCAGAGGCGATCTAGGAGTAGATTATGCGTGGGAAAGCGATTGGGTGTTTTATCTAAGAAGCCGGCCTCGCTTTTAAGTTATTCCATTTCTAATTCTAATGGAATAAGAGAAAAAGTATCGACATCAGCAAGTCCGCGATTGGTAATTCTTAATGATGGAATGACAGGCAGTGCGATGAGAGAAAAAGTCATAAACGGAGCATGCAGATTACATCCTAAGTGAGCCCAAGCTCTTTCTAATTCCTGGACCTGTTTTGTTACTTTTTCTACTGGCTGATCGGACATTAGACCAGCTATTGGCAGAGGTACTTCAGCAATGACTTTTTGATTTTCTACAACGATCATTCCTCCGCCTCTATTAATCAGTTCATTTGCAGCATACGCCATGTCTTTAATATCAGATCCCATAACGAGTAGATTATGACTGTCATGAGCAACTGTGGAAGCTACAGCACCCTTCTTAATTCCAAATCCGCTTACAAATGCATTAGATATGGCTCCACTTTGATGATGACGGTCGATACAGGATAAGTGAATGATATCCTGATCGATATCCGGCTGGATACGTCCATTTTCTACGGATAATACAGCGGAGGACTGCTTCGTTCTCGCATTGTTTTCCAGGGCATGAATGATATTGACTTTCGTTATATCTTCTCTGTTTGTTTTAACGAGAAAATCGTCAGGCTGGAGAGGACCCTTAACTTTAACAGATTGTTTTGCTTTTTCAGGATAACTATAGGCAGGGAAATCAATTTGATACTTGCCTTCATCGTATATGACTTCTCCATTTATCATTACAGTAGAAGGTTCCATTTTCTCCAAATCATCTATCAATAAAAGGTCTGCATATTTACCTGGCACCAAACTGCCTAAGTTGTTTCCATAACCAAAATAATTGGCTGCATTTATGGTTGCCAGCTGGATAGCTGTAACAGGATCGATTCCTTCTTGGATAGCTTTGCGTACGACATAATTAAGGTGCCCCTCAGCTTCCAATGTTTGAGGATACACATCATCCGTAATTAAGGACATATTCTCTGTAGGCAGCTTATCTTTTGTGATAACCGGTGCGAGTTGTTTCACGTCCTGCCAGGCAGAACCTTCACGGATCATCAGATGCATGCCTAACCTTACTTTTTCAATAGCTTGTTCGCGGGTCACTGTTTCGTGACATGAAGTAATCCCTGAAGCGATATAAGCTTGGAGAAGACCGGGATCTTTAGAAGGAATGTGCCCTGTTACTGTTTTTCCAGCTTTTATTGTTGCATCGATTTCTTTCATCATTTTTTGTTCTCCATGAACGACACCTGGAAAATTCATTACTTCCCCAAGTCCTGCAACGTTTTTCCATTGAAGAGCCTCTTCAATTTCTTCGGGTAGAAGCTCTGCTCCGGCATCTTCTAAATTGTCTGTAGCTGGAACACATGAAGGTACAGTGGTAAAAACTCTTAGAGGAAGCTGCTGCCCTTCTTCATGCATCCAATGCACACCTTCAAGACCAAACACGTTAGCAATCTCATGAGGATCCATAAATATAGAGGTTGTCCCTTTTTTGATTGCTGCTTTGGCAAATTCAGTCACAGTAAGCATCGTACTTTCTACATGCATATGGCCATCCATTAAGCCTGGTGTTATATATCGGTTAGTAGCATCCAATACAATAGTTTCATCACCTCGTAAGTGAGAGCAGTCGCCAATAAAGCTGATGCATCCTTCATTTATAGCGATTTCTTTTTGATAAAGTAGTTCTTTAGAATGGACGTTGACCAAAATCCCGTTGGTAATAATAACATCTGCTTTTAGATTACCGAGAGCAGCAGATGCTATTTTTTTTCTAATATCCATAGACATGGATGAATTCCTCCTTTTTAAAAGACCGTCTAAAGTTAAAAAGCTCATTTAGTTAATCGATAGTATAGAAGAAGCAGGAAAGAACGTCAATTTAATTGGTAAGTAACTTGACAGAAGGAAAAAGAAGGATAATATCTTGGGCGATAATGATAATCTTTATCAACTTCAGTTTGTGTACATAAGGGTGTTAGTAACAAAACGGTGAAGAGTTCTCTAAGAAAACAGCCTTTTTCAAAATTGAATAATCTTAATAATTGTATAAATTATAATAAACAAAAACCAAAAAAATATTTTCCCTTAAAGGTTATTAAAACTTTACTAAATTCAGGGCTTAAAAAAGACATTTTTACATATTAGCAAGATTCATAGATCCACGATATTGTATGAGTACCAATACATGCGGAGGGATCGCTATGAGTTACTTTGATCATCTGAACAGAAAAGAGTTATTAGAAGCTGCTGTCACGAAATCCACCTGCTGGAAGTGTAAAGAACTTATGGATGAAAGGGAATTAGTTACAGTGACAAACGGAAATACGTCGTGGGTTGAACTGTGCGAGGACTGTTATAGATTCTATGAGGAGTTAAAGAGATTTTCCAAGTACGGTAAGAAAGGATAAAAGGGATTACATAGACATTTCCTCACTTTTCCCATAAAATAATTGTAGATGAGTGAGGGGGCCAGAGGATGACAACAATCAATGATATTGCAAAAATGGCGAATGTTTCCCGCACAACCGTTTCTAGAGTTCTTAACAATAATGGTTATGTAAGCGAAGAAGTTCGAAAAAGAATTGTAAAAATCGTAGAAGAAACCGGCTATATTCCTAGTCTTTCTGCTAAATCACTAAGAACGAAAAAGTCAGGAGTTATCGGTGTCATACTTCCCAGGATTAATACAGAAACAGCGAGCAGGGTAGTAAGCGGAATTAATGAAGTAGTAGCAAAAGAGAATTTTCAAATTCTATTAACAGATACAGAGTTAGATAGAAGCAAGGAAATTGAGTATATTAAGCTTTTGCAAAGCCGGCATGTGGACGGAATTATATTATTAGCTACAAATATTAATAACAAGCTAATCTCGACGATAAAAGATGCTAATTTACCCTTTATCTCTTTAGGGCAGGATTTACCCGATGTTACTTCTATTGTTTATGATGATTATCATGCAGCAGCAGATCTAACAAATATGCTTGTTAACCACGGACATAAAAAAATTGCTTTTATCGGTGTAAAGGAAGATGATCCATCTGTTGGACAACTGCGAAAGAAAGGGTACCTGGACACTCTTTCGAAATACGAACTTCCAATAGTGGAAAGCTGGATACAAACAGGGGACTTTAGCATTGAATCTGGTTATGAGAGCATGAAGAACATTATTAAAGATAATCGTCAATTACCGACTGCCGTGTTTGCTGTAACAGACTCAATGGCTATAGGTGCTATGGAGTACCTGCGGGAACAAGGCTTTAAAATTCCAAATGATATGGCTGTTGCTGGTATCGGGGCATCTACTCTTTCTAAGCATGTCACTCCATCGTTAACGACAGTGGACTATTTTAATAAAGAAGCAGGTGAAAAAACAGCCCGTCTTCTAATAGACCAAATAAAGAAAAAAAAGGAAAAAGAAAAATATATACAAAACTATAGACTGATTAAAGGTGATAGTGTATGATACTATTTAAACAGAGGATATGTGATCGATTACACATCATCCTCAATTTTTTGAAGTAATTTACAAACGCTTACATTTTTTATTTTGACAATGTGGTATCGATTACACAAATTGAAATTTTGAAAGTGCTATCATATTATTTTTGAATGATGTGTAATCGATCACACAAAAAGATAAGGGAGGAAGAAAAAATGGCCAGCTATTCAGAAATCGCTAAGCAAGTGATTGAAGCGGTTGGGGGAGAAGAGAATATCCAGTCAATTGCTCACTGTGCTACTCGTTTAAGGGTAATGGTTCATGATCGTGAGAAAGTGAATGCGGAAGCTTTAGAAGAAATTGAAAAAGTTAAAGGGGCTTTTTATAATTCCGGCCAGTATCAGGTGATCTTTGGGACAGGTACCGTTAACCGCGTATATGAAGCAGTCACTGAACTTGGAGTAGAAGGAAGTACAAAATCAGAAATGAAAGAGAAAACGGCTAAACAGGGGAATGCATTCCAGCGAGCGATACGGGTGTTTGGTGATGTGTTTGTACCTATTATTCCTGTTCTTGTAGCTACTGGTTTATTTATGGGTCTTCGAGGATTGCTGCTGCAAGAGCAAATTCTTCAGATTTTTGGACTGACTCCAGACAGCGTTCCGGAAAATTTGATACTTTTTACACAAGTACTAACAGATACGGCGTTCGTATTCCTGCCTGCACTTGTCGCATGGTCGGCTTTTAGGGTATTCGGGGGAACTCCGGTTATAGGTCTTGTCTTAGGGTTAATGCTTGTTTCTCCATCACTGCCCAATGCCTGGGCGGTTGCAGAGGGTAACGCTGATCCGATATACTTCCTGGATTTTATTCCAATCATCGGATATCAAGGATCTGTACTACCGGCATTTTTCGCAGGCTTTGTTGGTGCGAAGCTGGAGAAATGGTGTCGTAAACGTGTCCCTGAAGCATTAGACTTGATTCTGACACCTTTTATTGTGCTGCTTGTAATGATTACTCTATCACTGTTCATTCTAGGCCCAATCCTTCACGCGGCTGAAAATGGAATTTTTGAAGCGATGCTCTTCCTGCTTGATTTGCCGTTTGGACTAAGTGGCTTAATCATTGGTTTAACACACCAGATTATCGTAATCACAGGTATTCACCATATCTTCAACTTCCTGGAGATTCAGCTTTTAGAAAACTTGGGAGCTAACCCGTTTAATCCAATTATTACAGGGGCAATCGCAGCACAAGGTGGAGCTGCCTTAGCTGTAGCTGTAAAAACGAAATCTAAAAAGCTAAAAGCGCTGTCTTATCCATCTGCACTTTCCGCTTTCTTAGGAATTACTGAGCCGGCGATTTTCGGGGTAAACTTAAGATACATGAAGCCATTTGTAATGGGAATTATCGCAGGTGGAGCGTCCGGGTTTCTTGCATCTATCCTTAACCTGGAAGCAACAGGAATGGCAATTACAGTAATACCTGGTACCCTCCTCTATCTCAACTCTCAGATTTTTGGCTACTTGCTTGTAAACATTGTAGCCATCGGGTTAGCGTTTGGATTAACTTATATGTTTGGATTTAATGATAAAATGCTAGATAAAAAATAAGAACGAAAGAGAGACCTGGATATTACTGGGTCTCCTTTTCTTGTAAGGGAGTATTTAAACTTATGAAGCAGGATGACGTGCTGAAACAGCAAGCTTATGCCGCTGTAGAAAATCAAGGAGAAACTGTAAAAAATGATCCCTATTATCCGGGATTTCATTTAGCTCCTCCTACCGGTCTGCTGAATGATCCCAATGGGTGGATTCAGTGGAATGGAACATATCATTTATTCTTTCAGTGGATGCCGTTTGAAACGGGTCACGGCGCTAAGTTTTGGGGACATTACACTTCGGAGGATTTGGTGTATTGGAAGCTTGAACCGATTGCGTTAACTCCAAGTGATTGGTTTGATAAAAATGGCTGTTATTCCGGGAGCGCTATTACGGAAGGAGATAAGTTAAAGATCTTCTATACTGGTAATGTAAAAGATGAGCATAACAACAGAGAGAGTTATCAAATATTAGCGGAATCTGATGATGGAATCTCTTTTATTAAAAAAGGAGTTAAAATCAGACTTCCTGAAAACTATACCGCTCATTTTAGAGATCCTAAGGTTTGGTCACATGGTGGAAGCTGGTATATGGTAATTGGGGCACAGACGAAAGATGAGCGTGGAGCAGTCGTCTTATTTGAATCTAAGGATTTAGAAGAATGGACACACAGAGGAATCCTAAGTCATGCTGATCAAAAGCCTTTAACAGACTTAGGGTATATGTGGGAATGTCCGGATCTGTTTGAACTGGGCGGGAAAGACGTCCTTATGTTTTCTCCGCAAGGGATTGAGGCAGATGAAATTCATTACAATAACAAGTATCAGACAGGATATGTTAAAGGTAAACTTGATTATGAGCTGGGCGTTTATAATCATGGGACTTTTACGGAACTGGACAGAGGCTTTGAATTTTATGCTCCGCAATCCACTTTAGATGATAAAGGCAGGAGGATTGTTATTGGCTGGATGGGAGTGCCCGATCAAAACGAGAAGCTCCAGCCTACTGTTGTAAACGGTTGGGTTCACCAAATGACTCTCCCGCGGGAGATTTTACTAAAAGGTGAGGATCTCTTTCAGCGTCCACTAACAGAAATGAAAGAGCTGAGAATAAATGAACGAATAAATACAACGATCAATGGGGCCATTTCTTTAGAAATCGAAAGAACATCAGAGGTTTTAATTGATGGTTGTATTGATTCTATGGATCTCTTTGATTATGCAAAATTAAAATATGAGCCTCAAAGCAGGATGCTTACTTTAGAAAGGCAGAGTTACACAGATGGAAAGATAGAGGAGCGCAGCTGTATTTTGAAGGATCCATTACATCATCTGCAAATCTTTGTGGATCATTCCTCTCTGGAGATTTTTGTGAATCGTGGAGAAGAAGTATTTACTTCGAGGGTTTTCGCTGATCCATCCAATCGAATACTAAAAATAAATTCTCAAAACTCTCCAGGTTTAAAAGTATGGAATTTGAAAAGTGATACAATAAAGCTAGAAAACTTTAAGAGGTGATTAGAAGTATGAAGCTTGGCGCAATTGAAGCGGGAGGCACTAAATTTATATGTGCCGTAGGAAATGATCAGGGGGAAATTCTTGAAAAGGTCGTCATCCCAACGGAAGCTCCATCTATTACAATGCCTAAAGTCTATCAATTTTTTAAAGACAAAGGAATTGAAAGAATGGGGATCGGCAGCTTTGGTCCAATTGATTTAAATAAAGAGGGCGGCTCCTATGGAACTATTCAAAAGACTCCTAAAATCGACTGGATTGATTTCCCGTTGGCTGGTGAAATTACTAAGCAGCTTGAAATACCCGTTGTCGTAGATACAGATGTGAATGTCGCAGCTCTTTCTGAATCGCGCTGGGGGAATGCAACGGATGTAAATACATGTTTGTATATAACAGTCGGGACAGGAATCGGAGCAGGAGCCGTTGTAAATGGAGCGACAGTTAAAGGTCTTTCCCACCCGGAGATGGGGCATATTGGTGTGCGCCGTCATCAAGCGGATTCTTACGAAGGGAAATGCCCTTACCATAAGGATTGCTTGGAAGGCATGGCAGCTGGACCGGCTATTGAAGCACGATGGGGTAAAAAAGGAATCGAGCTGGCTGACGATCCGAAAGTATGGGATCTTGAAGCTTACTACCTGGCGCAGGGCCTTGTTAATTTTATATATATTCTTTCCCCTGAGCGGATTATTATGGGCGGGGGCGTGATGCAGCAGGAACAGTTATTTGGGAAGGTGAGAAAATATGTCATTGAAATGCTGAATGGCTATGTTAGTTCACCTAGGCTGAACGCAAATAATATTGATGAATATATAGTGCCCCCTGGCTTAACTACAGAGGCGGGAATAAAAGGTGCTCTTGGGCTTGTTATGAATTAAAAGTCATGTATGCACAAAAAAACACGTTTCAGTTTTAATTACTGAACGTGTTTTTGTTTTATGCTTTATTTGAATGAGAAGTTATAATTTTCGCTTTTCCTGTAACCGTATAGCTTTGAACGGTAGATGGGACAATAAAATGATCCCCTTTTTTAAAAGAATAATCTACCCCGTCAATGGTAATGCGGCCTCTGCCATCCAGAACACTCATCAATCTGTATCTTTGAAGAGTGATTTCTTTGCTGCGCCCCTCAAGTTCCCAAAGGAAGACAGTGAAATAGTCTTCTTCTACAAGCTTTTCATAGCGCAGACCGTCTATAGCTGAAGCTTCTCTTTTGAGTAAAGGGTCTTCATGAGGAACAGTGGTTACATTAAGTGAATGATCAAGGTGCAGCTCACGTTTTTGTCCGTCCTGTCCTACACGATCATAGTCATATACACGATAAGTGATGTCGGAGCTTTGCTGCGTTTCTAAGATTTGAATTCCTTCACCGATCGCGTGGATCGTGCCGCTTGGTACATAGAAAAAGTCTCCTGGCTTAACGGGAATTTTTCTAAGCAGCTTATCCCATTGCCCATTTTGAACCATAGATGTTAATTCTTCTTTGCCTTTCGCATGGTGGCCAAAAATAATTTCCGAGCCTTCTTCGCAATCAATGACATACCAGCATTCTGTTTTACCATACGTCTCATTTTCTACATCACGGGCATATTGGTCATCAGGATGAACTTGTACTGATAAATCTTTCTTAGAGTCAAGGATCTTGACCAGGAGAGGGAATTCTTCTCCTTCTTCATTGGAAAACAATTCACGATGTTGTTCCCAGGCTTCTCCTAATGTTTTTCCGGCAAGAGGGCCGTTTTTGATCCGGTTTGGTCCATTTGCATGACCGGAAATCCCCCAGCATTCACCAGTTTCTTGAGAAGGAATGTCATAGTTGAAAATTTCTTTAAGCTTTGTTCCTCCCCAAATACGTTCTTTAAATTCTGGCTCTAAGAAAATAGGTTCATTATACATTCTTTGCTCACACCTTTGACTGTTAGTTCAACTCTATCGGCATTGTACCATAATTTTTATGTCAGCGTTTTACCCAGATAAACTCATAGGCACCCAGAGTAATCGTTTCTTCTATACGATTTCCATGAAGAACAGTAAATTCTTCTGCGTTTTTATAAGGATTAGAGAACTGAACAGGTTGTGTGGAAGTGTTGACGGCAAAGAAGATTTCTTCATCACTTTCACTATTTCTGCGTTTTAGGCTAAAGATGCGGTCGTCTATATCTATAACCTCCTGGTGAGCATATGGAGAAAAGGCGCTTTCCTGTTTACGGACAGCCATCATATCTTTTAAACCATTAAAAATTCCAGATCTGCGGCTGCTGCTGACAAGTTCTTTTTTAATGGTTTCATATTCTAATTTCTCTCTGTTAATTCTTCGGGGGATCCCTGACTGTTTTAATCCTTGATAATCATTAGAGGAACCCAGAAGTGAGTGATAATAGATAGCAGGTACGCCAATGACAGATAGTAAAATTGAATGAGCGGCAAGCATCTTTTGAATTTGAAGATCTTCCGTTGTATCTTCGCCTTTATTAATTAGGGCTTCGGAGTAATTAATATTTAGCTCATACACCGATTGACTGCCATCAGGGTTGCTTTTATAGGATACTTTTCCACCGTTTCTTTGAACTTGTTCTACGAGACTTTGTTTTTCTTGTTCAGTAAGGATTCCTTCTGCAGGTCGCATGCCAATTCCATCATGGCTTGCAAGGAAATTAAAGTACGTGGCATCATCTGATACTTTGTTTATAGTTTTTGCCCAGTCAGATAGTTTCCTTGCGTTATGAGTCATCAAACTGTAAAGGACTAATGGCGGAAGGCTGAACTGGTAGACCATATTAGCCTCATCCTCACTATTGCCAAAATAACTGATGTTTTCTTTATGAGGTACATTTGTTTCTGTAATAATTTGCGTATTAGGTTTAAAGGCATTTAGAATTGTATGCCAGAGTTTAATGATTTCGTGAGCCTGCGGCAGGTGGATAGAAGAGGTACCCGATTCTTTCCATATAAATCCGATAGCATCCAGACGAATACCTGCGGCCCCATTATACGCATATTCAAGCAGAATATCTGTCATTTCAACAAGTACTGGAATATGTTTGAAATTGACATCTACTTGATCTTCACTAAAGGTAGTCCAGGCTGTTTTTTCATTTTCATATTGATGAAAGAGTGGAGAGGTACGGGGACGTACCACCTGGCTAGTATCAAAGTCGGGATCTTCTGGGATGAAGTAGTTTTTGTATTTCGGGTCATCGTTTAAATAACCCTTAAACCAATGGCTGGATTGTGAGATATGGTTAGCTACAAAATCATACATCATTCGAAAATCACGGGAAAATCGATTGATATCATTCCATTCACCAAGCTTTGGATCAATCAAACGGTAATCTACTACTGAGAATCCGTCATCTGAAGTATAAGGAAACATAGGGAGCAGGTGAACATCTGTGATGAGATCGCCTGCTTCTTCTGTTAAAAATTTGTGGAGAACCGGAAGAGTCGGTTCATTTTTATGGATAACGCTGTCTCCGTAAGCAATTAAATAGATATTCTCTTCCGATGGCGCTTCTGCCGCCTGCCATTTTTCCTTCGACCAACGGTCTATCAGATCTTTAAATAGACTAAGATCCTTTTCATTTACTTGATGATAGATTTTTTCTAAATGAAGTTCAATTTTTTGTAAAAGCTGTGATTTGTTCATGTTAAACCTCCTTGCTTAATTGAATGGTTTGAAATCCTCGAGCAGGAACAATAAGGTCACCTTCTGCTGGTTCTTCCTTTAAGTTCACTAATTCCATTTTATACTTTGTGGAAATATTAATTGTTTTCGGCTCTTCACAAGGATTATAGAGCCTGATAATTATGCTGTTATTGTCGTGAGATTTCTTAAGGGAGCTCACAAATAGATCACTTGATACCTCTGCTAAAGAATATTCTGCAGGCAGTTCTTTTACTGGATAAGGGATCTCAAAACGATCCAGCCGTTCTTCAAAAGTATTTAAATCCTGAAGCTGATAAGAAACATAACGCTCTTTGTATTGGTCTGCAGTTGCAAAGAGTGTGTCGGCGGGAAGTTTATTAGGTGACAGCTGCAGCGCATATTCAAACGTCATCTTTTCCTGCAGCTGAGCATCAGGTGTAGTTACCACTTTGTTATTAATTCCTGATGCCCGTCCGGGACGCCATAATAAGTCATCACGTCCTAACAATCCTACACTTCTAAACAATGTTAAGGCCAAAGTGTTCTCTGACACTTGATATTCCTTTATTCCTTTAGTGAAGGCAATAAGAGAGCCTTTTTCCTCGAGTATTCCAGCAAACTGTTCAATTTTGTAAATCGAGACGGGGGCTTCTTTATATCCTGCTTCACGCCAGGTTTTTATCCGGTTATTAACGGCAGTTCGGCCGATTAAACTGTAGCCTTGATCCCCGTAAGAGTGAGTTGGATCAATAACAGGGGACTTTATGAGGGCTCTTATCCGGTGGTCTTTCACCTTATTATTAATTACATGCTTTAGTCTCACGTATGCTTCATCCGAGCGAAGTTCAATTTCTGTATCAATTGATAAAGTAGTATCTGACAAATTTTGCTTTCGAGCTTCTAAATCTTCAGGAAGGTGAAGTTTATGCCGGATAGTCAGCTTTTTCACTTTTTCCGACTGCTTTATTGAAAGAAGCTCAGCTTCACCGGAAAGAATGGGGGTATCTCCCTGTAAAGGAGAGTAATCATAAGAATCCCCCGCATCAGCAGTATCTTCAAATTGAAGGAAATCATTGAGAGTGAGCCCAGATGTCCTGTCCTGTAAGGAAAAGCGGCCATTCTCGTAAGTCACTGAGTAAGCTTCATTGCTGATCTCTGATTGAGTTGAAGACTGTAATTTATGACTTGGTGTATCTTCGAAAATACAGAAAGTAGTATAACCAAGGGAAGGAAGCTGTGCTTTATGAATAATTACCTTTGTACGATAGTAGCCCGGAATTTCAACTTCTTTATCACCCTCTGCTGTTACAACAATTTTTTTGCCTCCACTTAAATACTCCTGTTCTGTCACGGTAAGATCTATTTGCTCCCCATCTATGGAATGGATTCCAATATGAGGAGAGCGGGTAAACAACACGGTTTCAAGGGGTCCTTGATAAGGCTTAGGGTGAGTGTTCCAAAAAACGACGATATTGTCGTTCTTTAGAGTTTTAGAAACAGCGCTTGTCATTTGCTTTTTCAAAAGATTCATCAGCCCGTCAGCCTGGCGATCAATTTTTATAAGCCGTTGCTTAATATCGTGATTGGTGTCATCAGAATTACAACCACCGATACTATCATGGGCATGGACATCAAACAGCTGTTTCCACATAATATCCAGCCATTCCTGGGGGTATCTAAGTCCGAGACTTTGTCCGATCACGGCTAAAGGTTCCAGCTGGTTAATGATTTTGTGTTCGACTTTATCATTTAAGCTCTTTAAGTCATAACGCTGAGATCCGATAGTATTGTGAATACGGGCTGATTCTGTACCAATCAGTTCTCCTTTTACTGTATGGGTGAAGGGTTTATTCTTCCACGTATCCTCCATAAATGATTCATAATCTGACAGCAGAAATTCATAGTCGTCACTTTTCTTATTTAATTCATCAATGGTCTTAGGAAAGTGCTCACGGACAAGCACTTGGTCTCCGCCCGCAGGGAGAAGCAGGTGGTCTGTATCACAGTTTTGCTCTTTCAGTTTCTCCAGCATAGGCAGCAGACGTTCTTCATAGAATTCATCATCAGAGCTGAGGAATTTCCCAGGGCCATAGCCTAAAGGGATTAGGTTTGTCGGAATCTTAATACCATCCGGACTTTCCCATAAAAAGTTCGTGTTTCCATCGAGCTGATCTGAATAAATTCCGCGCTGCAAAATAGAGTGTTCTATTCCCAATCCCATAAACACAGAAGGAAGGTACTGATTTTGTCCAAATATATCTGGTAGATAGCCTATATTCAGGGAATGGCCCATTTCATCCGCTCCTTTTACACCATAGAGCAGGTTACGTACCAGTGCTTCTTTATGAACAAGCAGGGAATCAGCCTGTGTATACCATGGGCCTACAAAGATGCGCTTTTCTGTAATCAGTTTACGTAATCTTTCTGCATGGAAAGGACGGACTTTTAAATATTCATCTACAACTGAAACCTGAGCGTCAAATACATACCCATGATAGTCCACATTTTCTTCTAAAAGCTGAATCAAATGGTCAAGGTTCTCAGCGAGAAGTACATTCGAATCTTCTATTGTAAAGTACCATTCCCTGTCCCAGTGGGAGTGAGGGACAACGTACACTCTTTTTTTACTCATTAGAAATCCTCCTGTCATAAGGACAGCCTATCTGATTCAATCAGACAGGCTGTCAATGTAAGGTTTTAGTTAAATCTTAAGACGTCCCTTTTTAATAAGGGCATGGCGAACAAATATGTTTGCAAACGCTATAAACAGTGCACCGACGGCCAGACCAATTAAATAGGACCAGACATTTTCAACAAGCGGCCATCCCCAGAATGCCGGAAGAGGGTACCATTGGACAGCTCCAAGCAGGACGGCTGTAACTGAGCCGATAATTGCACCCAGAATGTTAATTGGGATGGTTATAACTGGGTTTCTAAGCATAAATGGTATGGCACCTTCACTGATAGCAATAAATCCTAACAGGATGGAAGTGTTTCCTGCTACACGCAAGTTGGCGTCGAAGACTCTCCGTCCTACAACAAAGCGGTCTAATACTGTAGCCAGTCCCAACCCAATTGGCGGTATAACTATAGCAAGTACCCGTGCAGTTAATGGGAAAATTTCATCGGCCGCTAAACCAATCGCTATAGCACCAGCAGCTTTATTAATTGGTCCACCAAGGTCAAAGGCAGTCGCAGAAGCAATAATGGTAGATAAAACGATTTCCCCTGATTCCTGGGCTGATTCAATCGTTACACGCAGCAGCTCATTTAAACCGCCGAATACAGGATCAACAATGTAAAAGTTCAATAAGAAAATAGATAAAACACTAATGGCCGGAATAATTAACATCGGCTTCATAGCCTGAAAGTTTTTATTTAATTTTATTTTTTCATTTAGAAATCTGGCAAGGTAACCAGCGGTTAAACCTAAAATTAAAGCTCCAAGGAATCCAGAGGGGATACCTTCTTCTATGCCCCAATACTGATAATGAACACCTGCAGCAAATAAACCACCGATAAAGCCGGCAACAATTCCTACTCGATCTGCAAGGGAATAGGCGGTAAATGCAGCAAAAATCGGATACATAAATTGAAAGATTAAAAAGCCGAATTTATCCAAATGGTGAAGAATTACAAAAAGTTCATTGCCAGAAGTGGCGTAGCTTGGATCACTGATTTCGTTAACCAGTCCAAATGGAATAGCCCCAAGCTTAGCAATTCCCATCATTAAACCTGCTGCTACGATGACAGGAATCATATAAGAGATCCCAGTTAGTATGGCCTGTCCCATTTCAGCAAGAACGCCTTGTTTTTTATTAGCTGTCATTACTTCCTCACCAGACCCATTTCCTTCAACTTTTCCATCGGGCTGATTTAACGCACGGTCAAGCAGCTCTTCCGCTTTCTCAAGAGGAGCGGCGACTCTTGTTTGTACATAGGGAAGTCCTTTATAACGCTCCTTGCCTTTTGGAGTAATGTCTGTAGCAAAAACAACGGCATCCGCTTTTCGAATCATGTCTGCCGTATGTTCATCCTCAAGCCCGTTAGCCCCTTGTTTTTCTGAAAAAACACGAATTCCTTTTTTCTTTCCGGCCTGTTCCATAGCCTCAGCCGCCATATACGTATGGGCAATACCAGCGGCACAGGCTGTGATCACTAATACCGTCTTATCTGTAACCTGGGACGGCTCTTCTTTAGATTTTAGAGAATGATTATCAAGGGCATCCATGAATTCAGAGGCATTTTGAGCCTGCATCAGCTGATGATAATATTTTTTATCCATGAGGCGGGTACTTAATTCAGCTAGAAGGTTTAAGTGTGTGGATCCAGCTTCTCCTTCAGGAATTGCGAGTAGAAAAACAAGCTCTACTTTATTGTCTGGATCGATGCTTTCCCAGTCTTCGATAGGTTTTTCCAGGCGAGCCACTGCAAATCCGGCTTTTTGAACAGCAGCAGATTTACCATGAGGAATAGCAAGACCTGCTTCAAAGCCTGTTGCCGATAATTTTTCTCTTTCAAGGACTTCGTGATAAAAGTCCTCCTTAGAGGAAAGATAACCTTGTTCATATAATTGTTCCGTTAATTTCCAAATGACATCTTTTTTCTTTGTGTCTATAAGATCAAAGCGAATGAGCGCCTGATCGGTCATTTGTGCTAAGTTCATTCCAGTCACCTCTTTTAATCTTATTTGTAAGTGTTTTCATCCCTTATATTTATTTGTAACACATGTGAATATAGAGCAGTTATACAGAAAATGTACATTTGTACATTTCAAATGCTATAATCTTATTAGCTTTCAGAAAGGGGAACTTACTTATGGGAGTCTTACTTGATAAATTTGCTGCGAAAATCCCTTTACTGACTCACTCCGAAAAGCGCGTACTGTATTTCATAGAGCACCATTTGGAACAATCAAAGATGATGCCGCTTACTCAAATGGCTGAAGAAAACAGTGTGAGTACAACAACAGTCATTCGTTTATGTCATAAGCTCGGTCTTGAAGGCTATTCGGAGTTAAAATTTTTCTTAAAAAGCTGCCATTCTGACGTTCTCCCTGAAGATATAGATCCGATTACAAGATACCTTCAGGATGTCCAAAAAAGCTTATCTCAATTAAGCTCTGCAAGCCTTGAAGAACTAGCATTTTCTCTTGATAAAGCAGATCGGATTGTTATTTTGTCTGTAGGGCTTACTAAAATGATTGGGGAATATTTAAGTAAGCGATTGATGCAGATGAATCTCTCTTCAACCTATATATATGAATCTCACATGATCGATCTTATAAGTAACTGGATAAGCCGGGATGATCTCGTCATTTTTATTTCATCAAGCGGAGAAACGGAAACATTAATCAAAGCTTGTGAAAAGCTGGATCATTTAAATATCAATACTGCAGCGATTACTAATAATCCGGCCAGCGATTTGTATAAGATGTGCCGGCAGTCTATCAGTGCACCTGTCCAGAAAGTTTCTTATGAGGGTTACGATGTTTCCAATCGGTCTTCTTTAGTTATGCTGGCCGATCTTACATTTGAATATTTTTTAAAACATAAAGCGGAAAATCAATAAACAAAAATCCCCCGGCAGAGGCAAAAGCCTTCCCGGGGGATTTTTGTTTATTGAATATGTTTTCGCTGAAATTCGGCAATAGAGTCGTATTCTTCTTTTAATATACGTGAAAGGCGGATATATATCGGCAGCAGCTCACGGTAGACGGAAGATGTTTCCGGCTGCGGTTCGTGTGTATGTGTCGTTCCAATCATTTCAGAAATGATACTAAAATCTTCAATCTCACCAGTTGCATACATACCTAGGACTACTGCACCTAAACAGGAACTTTCATAGCTCTCAGGAACGACTACCGGTTTATCAAAGATATCAGTCATCATTTGCCGCCAAACGGTAGAACGGGCAAAACCTCCGGTGGCCTGGATACGCTTTGGCTCTCCTGTCAGTTCCTCAAGCGCTAGTAACACAGTATAAAGGTTATAAATGATTCCTTCCAGTACTGCACGAACCATATGCTGCTTTTCATGGTGAATGCTAAGGCCAAAGAAGGAGCCGCGGGCGCTGGAGTTCCATAGTGGAGCCCGTTCACCCGTCAAGAACGGGTGGAAAATTAATCCGTCCGAACCGGGATTTACGTTCGTTGCTATTTTTGTCAGGACATCATAAGGGTCAATTCCTAACCTTTTGGCAGTTTCTACTTCAGCTGCTGCAAACTCATCACGGAGCCAGCGCAGCACCATGCCGCCGTTATTAACGGGCCCCCCGATTACCCAATGTTTTTCTGTAAGGGCATAGCAGAAGATTCTCCCTTTTGGATCCGTTTTAGGTTCGTTCGTCACACTGCGGATGGCTCCACTTGTTCCAATGGTCACTGCAATGACACCTGGATCAATGGCATTAACTCCTAAATTGGACAATACACCGTCACTTGCCCCGACGATAAATGGTATATTCTCCGGAAGACCTAAGAATTGTTCATATTCTTTCTTTATCCCGGTCATAGAATGAGTGGTAGGAACTAAGGTTGATAACTTACCTTTTGTAATACCGGCAACCTGTAGAGCTTCTTCATCCCAGTCGAGATCTTTTAAGTTGAACAAACCGGTAGCAGAAGCGATGGAATGGTCGACTACATACTCACCGAACAGTTTGTAAAATACGTATTCTTTAATAGAAATAAATTTAGCCGCTTTTTTGTAGATTTCTGGCTTTTCTGTTTTCAGCCAAAGTAATTTTGACAGGGGAGACATGGCATGAATCGGAGTGCCTGTCCGTAAATAAATTTCGTGGCCATTATGGTTTTCTTTAATATCCTTAGCATATGCGGCACTGCGAGTGTCTGCCCAAGTGATGCTGTTTGTTAAAAGGGTATTGTTTTCATCGACAGCGATGAAGCTGTGCATGGCCGAACTGAATGAAGCAAATTGAACCTGGCTGCTGTTCACATCGCTTTTTCTAATGGCATCTCTAATGGTTCCAAGAACGGCTTCAAAAATTTCCTCAGGATCCTGCTCTGCCACCAAAGGATTTGGTGTATGTAAAGGGTAATTAATTGTATGCTGTCCCTGTACTTCTCCTTTTTTATTAAAAAGAACAGATTTCGTACTTGTGGTTCCTATATCTACACCTAAATAATACTGCATGGATAAACCTCCATTAAACTTAATTTACTTAGAAAACAAAAGGGATAGACAAGGCTATCCCTTTTTAGAATATCATTTATTTTATGCGATAAACAGACTGATGATAAATGCTACACCAAATCCTACAAAACCAATTATGGTTTCCATTACTGTCCAGGATTTTAATGTATCTTTTACGTCAAGTCCAAAGTAGCGGTTAACAAGCCAGAAACCGGAGTCGTTAACGTGTGAGAACACGGTAGCTCCTGAAGCGATAGAAATAACCATTAAACCAAGCATCGGTCCATCAAGGCCCAATGTATCAATTAAAGGTGAAATTAATCCAGCTGCTGTTACCATGGCTACTGTTGCCGACCCCTGTGCCAGACGAACAGCAGTAGAAATAACAAAGGCAAGAAGTACAGGCGGTAAGGCAGATTGAATCATGATATTACCTAAGACATCTCCAACACCTGAATCAATAAGTACTTGTTTAAATACACCACCGGCACCTGTAACTAGGATGATGATCCCTGCTGGTTCCAGTGCTTTAGTGGCTATATCCTGTACATCCTGGCGGGTATAGCCGCGCTTAGTTCCAAGAAAAGTAAATGTAAGAAGTGTCGCTATGGTTAATGCTACAAAAGGGTGTCCCAGGAAAGTGGCGATACTTCTAAAAGTATTTCCTTCTTCTAACAATAAATCAGATAAAGTATTGACTAAAATTAAAACAAGCGGTACTAGAATCAGACTAGTAATTAATCCGAATCCAGGAAGCTCTTTGTCATATCCTTTTTTCGGTTCATCATCATCACTTTCCATGTAATCTGGTACACCAACATCAATTTTAGAAGCAATATAACGTCCGAAAATAGGTCCTGCAAGGATCATGGCTGGTAAACCAGCGATAGCACCGAACAAGATAACCCATCCTAAATCTGCCCCAACAAGGTCGGCCACAGCAATTGGTCCCGGAGTAGGGGGGATGAAACTGTGGGTGACAGCTAACCCGGCCAATAATGGAATCCCGTAGTACAAAACAGATTTTCCGGCTTTCTTAGCTAAACCATAAACGATCGGTACAAGAATAATGAATCCAACATCAAAGAATACTGGGATAGCAACTAGGAAACCTGTAATACCAAGAGCCCACTGGGCTTTATCTTCACCAAATTTTGCAATTAGAGTCTGTGCAAGACGTTCAGCTCCGCCTGAAACTTCGAGAAGCTTTCCAAACATCGCACCCAGACCTACAACTATTGCCACAAATCCAAGGGTGCCGCCCATACCGTCTTCCATCGATTCGATAACCCCGCTAAGCGGCATACCAGCAGCAATACCAACAATTAAGCTGACAAGTAATAGAGCTACAAAAGCGTGAAGCTTAGTGCGGATGACAAGGAAAAGTAAAAGAAATATTCCTGCCATTGCTACAAAAATTAACGATAAATCTGACATTTTAATTCCTCCTTAAACGCTTACAAAGAATAGAAATTTCTTAGTTTTTAACGACTGCATGACCACCAAATTCGTTTCTTAAAGCTGCTACAACTTTACCAGAGAAAGTGTCATTTTCCTGTGAGCGGTATCTCATCATGAGAGAAAGAGCAATGATAGGAGCAGAAGCCTCAAGCTCGAGTGCAGTTTCGACTGTCCATTTACCTTCACCTGATGAATTCATTACTCCACGTAAATCATCAAGATTAGCATCTTTTGCAAATGCCTGTTCCATTAATTCCATCAGCCATGAGCGAACAACAGATCCATTGTTCCAGACTTTAGCGACTTTTTCATAATTGTAATCGAATTCACTTTTATGGAGGATGTCAAAGCCTTCGCCAATCGCCTGCATCATGCCATACTCGATTCCATTATGGACCATTTTAAGAAAATGACCACTTCCTGTTTTTCCTGTATATAGGTAGCCATTCTCTATGCAAACGTCTTCAAAAATAGGTTCGATATGTTTGAATTTATCTGGATGGCCGCCGATCATTGTGCATGCGCCTTCACGAGCCCCATCAGTTCCACCGCTCGTTCCGCAGTCAAAGAAATAAATGCCTTTTTCCTCAAGCTTCTCCGAGCGTTGAAGGGTCTCCTTATAATTGGAATTTCCTCCATCAATGATCATATCTCCAGGTTCCAGAAGGGTAGATAGATCAGAGATCGTTGCTTCCGTAATTTCTCCTGCCGGTACCATAAGCCATACCACTCTAGGTGTAGGAAGTTCCCGCACTAGGTTTTCCAGTGAATTCGAGAAAGAAAAGTTCTTGTTCGAAATTTTTTCCTTAATTGATATATCCTTATCATAACCTGCAACTTCATGATTGTGGTCAAGTAAGTTAAGGGTTAAGTTAAAACCCATCTTTCCAAGACCGACCATACCGATTTTCATAAGTGTTTCCCCCTGTTGTAAAAAAATATTTTTTTGTCTATGTCGAATTATATCAAAATTTTTTTCGATTACAATGTATTTATGAAATTTTTTTTCGTATATAATAAAACCAATGATGTTAAATAGAGGTGATCTTCCATGGAAAATGAAACACAGCATGGTTTAGCGAGAATTAGAAGTCATTACGGAAGGTTTAGCGATAAGGAGAAAAAAATTGCGGATTATATTTTGGATAACCCAGAAATCATTATCCATCATACGATTAATCAAGTAGCAGACGAATTAAATGTAGCTGAATCGACCGTATTTAGATTTTGTAAACGAATTGGCTTTAAAGGGTATCAGGCTTTTAAGATAGCTCTGGCAGCAGAGATAGTAACACCAATGAAAGACATACACGAAGAGATTGCAGATGGAGACAGCATGGGAACGGTAGCGGAGAAAGTCTTTCAGTCAAATAACAAAACTTTAACAAGCACATTGCAAATACTTGATGGTAAGGCCATAGAGGAAGCGGTTCATTTAATTCTCAAGGCTAATAAATTAGAGTTCTTCGGTTATGGAGGGTCAGCAGCTGTAGCGCTCGACAGCTACCATAAATTTATTAGGACAGGAATCCCTGTAGCGGCTCAATTGGACTCCCATATGCAGTTAATGTCAGCTTCTCAAATGTCTGAGAGAGATGTCGCTATTGTTATTTCACACTCCGGGACGACAAAGGATTCACTGGACGTACTTGAAGTACTAAATGACAGGGGAGTAAAAACAATTGCCATTACAAATTTTGCAAAGTCCCCTTTAACTAAAAAAGCTGATATTTGTCTTTACACTGTGTCAGAAGAAACGGATTTTCGTTCTGAAGCTTTTTCTTCAAGAATTGCCCAGCTTAGTATCATAGATGCCCTTTACACAAATGTAATGCTGGCCCAGAAAAGTAATGGGAAACAGGCCATTGAACAAATGCGAAAAGCCATGGCTTTAAAAAGGTTATAAAAGAAGCGGATTCTCTCCGCTTCTTTTTTTAGATGAAAATTCTCATAGTTTATGAATGATAAATAGGGGAATTTAGAGTATGTTAGACATTGAAGAAACTAGACGATATTAACAGACGAAGCAGGTGAGATGATGGATAAAAAACAACCTATTTTTTTTCTAATGAACTCAATTGATTTAGAGCGCGGGGGTCTGACAAAAGCCTCTTTAAAACAAGCCTCTACATTTGCGGAAATGGGTTATGAAGTTTATATGCTCACATTCAATTATAACGTGAGATATCCAAATATTAGAAAACAGTTGATAGAGATGAATAAAATTCATCCAAAAGTAAAGATCTTAAACCTTTACGAAGCACTGGATGGGCGTGTCAATAATCATTCAAGTCGCAAAACGTTAAAGAAGGCTACACTAAAAGCCCTTGCAGCTGGCGGTGTAGCAGATAAGAGGAAAGGGAAAAATGCTTATCGAATTTTCCAAAAAGGAATATATGTGAAATATATTGATTACGATGAAAATAATCACCTTCGCTTTATTGATTATTTTAATGAAAATAGATACCGCACAAAACGGGAGGAATATGATCTTAAAGGAAATATTAAACGAGTACTTTTTATGGATTATCAGAGAAATAAACCTCGTCAGATTATCTATTACAACTATAAACACCAACCGTATCTTTCTGAGTGGATCAATCCGAAAACGAGTGAAATCACAAGGATTACAATGTTTGATTTAAAAACAGGGGAAGTAACAAAAAAGTACAGGGATGGAACAACAAAATTTAAAACGGATTGGGTTCACCAATTGTTGGAAAAACATACAGCCCCGGTTATTGTTTCTGATACAAGAAGCACCGATGGCGTGCTTGCTGAAATTAATAGTAAGCTTGCCCTGAAATTATGGCGTCTTCACAGCAGCCATGTAAATTATCCGTTTGATAAGAATGGTGAAATTGCTTCTAAGGTAAAGACAGGAATTGAGAACCTTAATAACTATGACGGTGCTTTAGTATTAACAGAACAGCAGAGAAAGGATTTAATTCAAAGATTTGGTTATGAAAACTTCTTTCACACTGTGCCTCACTATCATGAGGGCGCGAAGAAAAGTGGCTTTAAGAAACTATTGGTAGAAGAAAAAGAAACTGATCGGAATACTGCCGTCATTGTCAGTCGTTTATCAACTTTGAAGCGGATTGATCATTCAATTAAAGCATTTAAAAAGGTAGTAAGAGTACTTCCAGATGTGAAACTTGAAATATGGGGAACTGGAACAGAAGATGAGAAGCTGAAAACAATGGTGAATGATTTAAATTTAGAAAACAATGTAATTATAAAAGGCTATACTCATGATCCAGATTCTATCTATCAGCGAGGTCTGTTTTCTCTTCTTACTTCAAAAAGTGAAGGGTTTGCCTTGTCGGTCTTAGAAAGCACAGCAAATAAAACCCCTGTAGTCAGCTATAACGTTAGATATGGACCGGCAGATTTAATAAAGCACAACGAAACAGGGAAGCTTGTTGAAGATAAAAACATAAATGAGCTGGCAGAAGCGATGATCGAACTTTTTAAAAATCCTGATAAAGCTATAGAAATGGGTGAGAGGGCATCTTCCTTTATAAAAGAGAACTTTAATAAAGAAATTTATAAAGAAAAGTTTTTAACAGCTATAAACAATGCAGAACAATGGAAGAAAACAAGAAAGCATAGAGGTGAATAGCCTCTATGCTTTTTTTGATGAGGAAGTTAAGTGACAATTCCTTTCTCTCTTAAATAATTGACGCTAATCTCTAAACTTTCAAAAGGAGTCCTGCGGCTTTCATCCTGTTCTACGACCCACCATCTGACGCCGGCAGCTTCACCTCTATTAATTACGGATTCCAGGTCCACTCCTCCGGTACCAAGCTCCGCAAAAAATTGCTCTTCGTCTGTAGTCATATCCTTTAAATGAATAAGCGGTGTTCGACCTTGATAACGTTCAATCCAGGCAGAAGGGTCATGCCCCGCTTTTTTGATCCAATAAATATCCAGCTCGGCTTTAAGATCATTTGCGTCAGTTTCCTCAAAAATAGTATCTAATGCTGTTCTTCCATCCGAAAGTTCAGCTAATTCAAAATCATGATTGTGGTAACATAGGGTAATTCCTTCTAATCGGCACATTTCTCCCGCACGTTTTAAAATACCGATCAGTTTAATATAATCCTCTTCACCTTCAGGTTCAAAATAAGGACAAACCAAATATTGGGTCCCCAGAGTTTTCTGCACTTCTATTACTTGGGTTAGATTATTTTTAATTTGTTCTAAAGGGACATGGCTCGATACAGCTTGAAGCCCCAGCTCATCCAAAAGCTGCTTCATGTCGTGAGGCGTATAGTCTCCTAAACCGGCGAACTCTACCCCTTCAAATCCCAGGTCAGCGACTTTTCTTAACGTTCCTTCGAAATCCTTCTCTGTTTCGTTTCTTAATGTATAAAGCTGAACAGCTGCAGGAATAGTCATTCTATCAGTCCTCATTTCTCTATGTAATAGATAGTCTTCTTGATCATACATAAGATAATAGAAAAAACCAAATATTCGGTAATTTTTTTAAAAGCTTAACTTATTGCATTGAAAGCATTTTCAAGGAAAGTGAAAAAAATTCAGAAAATCATGTTGTGTTTAAATAATCACCATGTTATAGTTTGTGTAATGAATTTGTGCAAACGTATTCACAAACCGCTTTCATTCCTTGTATCAATGACAGTTAAGCAAATCCACGGCATAATTTGATTTTTTAAGAACTCAAAGTGCAAACGAGTGCACTAAAGGTGCACAGGTGTTCAATGTGAAACTATTAATCTCATTAAGTTCCACATATTTTTTTAGTGAATATGGAAGCGCATTCAATTCATTATGTAAGAAAAATTAGGGGAGTGTGTTACATGAAGAAAAAATTGTTTACTGGTTTAGCTTCTGCTGCATTAGCAACATCTGTTTTGGCTGGCTGTTCCTTTTCTTCCGGAGGAAATTCAGAAGAGGCATCGGAAGATCAGGTTACAGTTGATGTGTTCCAATTTAAAGTAGAATTCAAGGATCAATTTGAAGAGCTTGTACAGATGTATGAGGAAGAAAACCCCGATGTTAACATAAACGTTAAAACGGTTGGCGGAGGTAATGATTACGGACAAGCTTTGAAGACATCTTTCTCATCTGGTGAAGAGCCTGATATCTTTAATGTAGGTGGTCCTACGGATGTTGATGAATATGAAGATTACTTAGCAGACTTGTCCGATACAGAAGCTGCTGGAGCTGCTCTTGATGGAACACTGACTTCAGTAGAGCGTGAGGATCAAATTTTAGGGCTTCCTTTTAACCAGGAAGGATATGGAATTTTATATAATAAGGAAGTTTTTGAGAAGGCAGGTATTGATCCTGAGTCTATCAAGACAATGGATGATCTAGAAGACGCAGTAAAAACGCTTGATGAACAAAAAGAAGATTTAGGTATTGAAGCACCATTCGCTCTTCCAGGAAAAGAAAAGTGGGTAATGGGAAACCACTTAGCTAATACTTATCTTGCCGATGAATTCAACCATGATGTTCAGGAAACATATGAAGCGAAAACCGTAGAATTTGCAATGGGAGACCAAATGCAGCGCTTCTTGGATCTGCAGGCTGAGAATTCTATTCAGCCAGTACTGAGTCTTGACTACTCTCAGCAGGTAGAAGAGCATTTCTCTCTAGGTAATGTAGCAATGATTCAGCAAGGAAACTGGGTATACAACACAATCGAATCTATGGATCCAGAATTCGCAGAAAACAATGTAGGCCTTCTTCCTATCCCTGTAGAAGGATATGAAGGAAAAGTTCCTGTAGGTGTACCAAACTATTGGGTAGTTAACAAAGAGGCTGGAGACGAAGTCGTTCAAGCGAGTAAAGACTTCTTAGATTGGATGTACACTTCTGAAGAAGGGAAGAAATTCGTAACAGAAGAATTTAAGTTTATCCCGGCTTATGAAGGATATGAAGATCAAGAGATTGCTGATCCAATTTCCCAAGAAATTTATGAATATGCGGCTAATGGCGATACATTAGGATGGGTGTTCCTTGGAGCTCCCACTGGATGGACTGAAGATGCGCTTGGTTCGGCCATGCAAAGCTATCTTGGCGGTGACATCACTTGGGAAGAAGTAGAACAGAGAGCAAAAGATAATTGGGAAAAATCACGTCAATAAAATGAGCAAGTAAGTCAGCAGGAGATTTATTTCTCTTGCTGACTACATATAATATCTTTTCTATTAAGTTGTTTATTATAACCATAAACAGCCTAATAGATGAGATGTTACTTATAAATTATGAAATCGATCTCATAGAAAGCTTTGGACTAGCAGTGTAATTATTAGAGAAGGGCGGGTATCGGATGAAAAATAAAAGTTTTGCTTTTTGGATTTTTATGGCACCGGTAATCTTAGGTTTAGGGATTGTTGTGGTAATCCCATTTATATATGGATTTATTTATTCTTTTACAGACTGGAATGGTTTAAGAGTTAATAATTTTCTAGGTTTGCAAAACTATATCAGTTTATTTCAGGAACGTGAGTTTTTAAATGCTGTTTGGTTTACGACAAAGTTTGCGGTAGTAGCGGTGATTTTGCTGAATATTTTCGGGTTGGCGCTGGCGTTAATTGTTACTCGCAATATTAAATCAAATAATCTTCTACGTACCATTTTCTTTATGCCGAACTTAATTGGAGGCTTAATCTTAGGATTCATCTGGCAGTTTATTTTTATCAGCGTTTTTGGAGATGTGGCAGATCTTACAGGGATTGAAGGTTTTAATGGATGGCTTTCAACAGCAAATACAGGTTTCTGGGGAATCGTAATTCTAACATGCTGGCAGATGGCCGGTTATATCATGATCATTTACATTGCTTACTTAGAAAATATCCCGAAAGACCTGATTGAAGCCGCTAAAATTGATGGAGCAAGTTCTTTTCAACGGTTTAAAAACATTACCTTTCCGTTAGTGGCCCCTGCTTTTACGATCAGTATGTTCTTAACGCTTTCCATGTCCTTTAAAATTTATGACCAAAACTTGTCGCTTACAAATGGTGGACCGGCTAACCAAACACAGATGGTAGCCATGGATATTGTAAACACAGCCTTTTCGGATAATGACATGGCATTCGCTCAGGCTAAAGCGGTTATCTTCTTCTTGATTGTATCAGTGGTTGCACTTACTCAAGTGTATTACAACAAGAAGCGGGAGGTTGAAATGTAATGAAAAAAAACAACGAAAAGAGAAATTTGTTTTCAATAGAAGTTTTAGGGATTATACTCGGCCTGTTGTGGATTGCTCCCTTTTATTTAATGATCGTCAATGCCTTTAAGACAAAGCGGGATATTTTCTCAGGTGTTCTCGGTCTGCCGGAAGAATGGATTACGGAAAATTTTGTAGAAGCATTTATAGACCTGGAATTTCTTAAATCTTTATTTAATTCTGTGTTGATTACGGTGCTGAGTGTGGCCGTTATCATTATTTTCTCAGCTATGGCTGGTTATGCTCTCCAGCGAAACAAAAGTAAACTCAGCGGGATTATGTTTTTCGTTTTTGTTGCCGCGATGTTGATTCCGTTCCAATCCGTAATGATCCCACTTATCGCGCTGTTTGGACAGGCGGATATGCTTAATGCCGGCGGGCTGATCTTTATGTATTTAGGATTTGGCTGCAGTCTTTCCATCTTTTTATATCATGGAGCGATGACCGGTGTATCCAAGTCAATGGATGAAGCGGCCATTATTGATGGAGCTAACCGTTTTCAGTTATTTTGGTTTATCATTTTCCCATTGCTTAAACCGATTTCTGTAACGGTGGGCATACTGAACGTTATTTGGATTTGGAATGACTACCTGCTTCCTTCGTTGGTTCTTAATGAATCCAATGCTACGATTCCTTTAAAAATGTTTTATTTCTTCGGTCAGTATACGAAGCAGTGGCACTTGGCGCTTGCAGGATTAACTATTGCAATTATTCCAGTAATCATCGGTTACTTCTTTGCCCAAAAACAAATTATCCAGGGTGTATCTGAAGGCGCAGTTAAATAATTTAAGGGGTGGATGAAAATTGTCAGTCACTATAAAAGATGTTGCCAGACAAGCAAATGTGGCTCCATCCACTGTCTCCAGGGTAATATCTGATAGTCCAAGGATCAGTGAAGACACCAAGAGAAGAGTACGCAAGGTTATGGAAGAAATGGGCTACCATTTAAACATTAATGGCCGTGTTCTTGTTCGTCAGTCGACACAGACGATTGGTATTGTAATGAAAGATTCGGCAACTCATTCATTTGAGAATCCGTTCTTTTCAGAAATTTTAAAGGGGATAAGTGGTTCATGCCATGCAAAGGATTACAGCATTAATTTAACTACAGGTGAATCACAAGAGGCTATCTTCCAGGACGTTGTTAAAATGGTACAGGGTAAACGAGTAGATGGAATTATCGTTCTTTATTCACGTGAAGATGATCCAGTTGTTCCTTATTTAATGGAACGCGACTTTCCTTTTGTTGTTGTGGGAAAACCACTTTTTGGAGCTAATAAGCATATGTATGTAGACAATGACAATGTGGAGGCCAGTCGCGAAGCTGCGAATCACCTTATTAATCTGGGACATAGACGTCTTGGGTTCATAGGCGGCGACCTTAAGTTTGAGGTCGCAAAGGATCGGTTAAATGGTTTTAAACAGGCTGCCTATGAGAATGGAATAAAGGAAGAAGAGTTATATATTTTGAGCACCGAATTAAATAATCCAGTGACTACAGGCAAGAAAATTGTAAGCAAGTTAATGGAACTGTCCCATAGGCCGACAGCCTTGCTGGTAACAGACGATTATAATGGACTTACTGTTATTTCTGCTTTCCAGGAACATAACATTAAAGTGCCTGAAGATGTCAGTGTTATTGGATTTAATAACACGATGATTGCAAAATTGGCCTATCCCCCTTTAACTACTGTGGATACCAATCCGTATCAACTGGGATTTCAGGCATCGAATAGTTTGATAGATGTTCTAAATGACCCTTCTGCTTTAAAAAGGGGAGTCATCATTCCAACGACAATTGTCGAAAGGGATTCCTGCAAATCTGTTGAAATAGTGCAGTAAGAAACGAATATAAAAGGAGCGAAACTAATGAACATTACAGTATGGAACGAATTCAGACATGAAAAAGAAGATCAGGTGGTTGCAGATATTTATCCAGAAGGCATCCATGGCGCTATTGCCGGCTTTCTTGAAGAAGATGACCACATCGTACGCACAGCTACACTTGATGAAGAAGAGCATGGATTAACAGAGGAAGTGTTAGATAACACCGATGTTCTCGTATGGTGGGGGCATAAAGCCCACGATGAAGTGAAAGAAGAAATTGCTGAGAAAGTTAAACAGCGTGTGCTGGATGGAATGGGTCTTGTCGTTCTTCACTCCGGTCACTTTTCAAAAGTATTTAAGAAGTTAATGGGAACAACGTGTGATTTGAAGTGGAGAGAAGCCGATGATAAAGAGCGCATCTGGGTAGTAGATCCGACTCATCCAATTGCGGAAGGTCTCGGAGAATACATTGATATTGAAAAAGAAGAAATGTATGGAGAGCATTTTGATATCCCAACTCCGGACGAGCTCGTATTTGTCAGCTGGTTTGAAGGCGGCGAAGTATTTAGAAGCGGAGCAACCTTTAAGCGAGGCCGTGGAAAGGTTTTCTATTTCCGCCCTGGACATGAAACTTACCCGACTTATTACCATGAAGATGTTCAAAAAGTAATCCAGAATGGTGTGAAATGGGCGTATAACGGAGGCACACCTAAAAATGTATATGGAAATGCCCAGCCTTTAGAAAAGATTACAGAAAAATAAGCAGTTTTATATTTTAAAAGGAGGAACCAGATAATGACACAATTAAAAGTAGCAGTAATCGGTTGCGGAAGCATTGCACAAAATCGTCACCTTCTGGAGTATGAAGCGAATGATAATGTAGATATCACAGCTGTCTGCGATATAGTAGAAGAGCGTGCAATGGTAACGGCAGAAGCATTTGGCGCCCATTCTTATACAGACTATAAAGATCTTTTTAATAAAGAAGAGGTGGACCTTGTAAGTGTCTGTCTCCCTAACAATTTACACGCACCTGTTTCCATTGCTGCATTAAACGCCGGTGCACATGTTCTTTGTGAAAAGCCAATGGCGACTTCACGTCAGGAAGCAGAAGAAATGATAGAAGCAGCAGAGCGTAATAATAAAAAGTTGATGATTGGTCACAACCAGCGTTTTGTTCCTTCCCATCAGAAGGCCAAGCAGCTTATTGAAGCAGGAGAAATCGGGAAAGTGTACAGTTTCCGTACAACGTTTGGTCATGGCGGACCGGAAGGCTGGAGTGCAGACGGAATGGAGAGCTGGTTCTTTAAGAAGGATGAGGCTTTTATCGGGGCAATGGGTGACCTTGGTGTACATAAATCAGATTTGCTTCGCTATATTCTTGGAGAAGAATTTACTGAGGCCGCAGGATTTGTTGAAAATAATGCTAAGCAGAATATTACGGTTGATGATAATGCAGTATGTATCCTGCGCACAGAAAGCGGAGTAGTTGGGACGCTTACAGCAAGCTGGGCTTACAATGCAGGCGAAGATAATTCAACGGTTATATATGGAGAAAAAGGGATTCTGCGCATGGAAGATGATCCTGCGTATTCACTAATTGCCCAGTATTCCACTGGTGAAACTGTTAAATATGAGCTTGGACAGATTCAATCCAACGATGCCGGCGGACAGACGAGTACAGGGGTTATCGATCACTTTGTAGAATCAGTGCTTGAAGACAAGCAGCCGCTGATTGACGGTCAAGAAGGAATGCGTTCCTTAGAGGTAATAATTGCTGCCCTTGAATCCAGTGAATCAGGTAAAATTACGAAAGTAGAGAAGTGATACTATGAGTAAGTTGAAAATGGGAGTGATTGGTGTAGGCGGGATAGCCCTGGATCGGCATATCCCTGCTTATGCCGGAATGATAGATACAGTCGAATTAACTGCTCTCCAGGATATTAACAAGGAAAGAGCAGAAGAAGCTGCCAAAAACTATGACATTCCCTATGTATTTGAAGACTATTACGATCTATTTAAAAAAGTAGACGCAGTGACAATTTGTACACCGAATAAGTTTCATTCTGAAATCGCAATAGCTGCCCTGGAAGCAGGTGTGCACGTATTAGTAGAAAAGCCCATGGCTATTACATCAGCAGAGTGTGAAGCAATGATTGCAGCCGCTGAAAAAAATGACCGCTTGCTTTCCATTGCCTATCACTATCGTTACACTCCTGAAGCTAAACTGGCAAAAGAAGCGATAAATAATGGAGAAATCGGCGATCCGCTTGTGACAAGAGTTCAGGCCATGCGCCGTCGTAAAGTTCCTGGCTGGGGGGTTTTCACGAATAAAGACCTTCAAGGCGGAGGCAGTTTAATTGATTTTGGCTGTCACCTGCTTGACTTGGCATTATGGCTGCTTGATGACCCTCAGCCTGTAGAAGTTATTGGAAGAACTTATGATAACTTAAGCAAAACCCCTGGCCAGGTCAACGACTGGGGGGCATTTGACCATGAAACCTTTAATGTTGATGACCATGTAACAAGCTATATTACTTTTGATAATGGCATGTCCCTCCAATTTGAATGTTCCTGGGCGGCCAATATAAAAGAGGATTTTACCGCTCTGAGCATATCCGGAGTAAACGGCGGCCTTGATGTTTATCCCTTCCAACTCTATCAGACAAGGTATGGAACGGTTTGGAACAGTCAGCCTAACTTAAAAGAAGACAAATTAAGCCCAGGATTTTACCAGGCGAAAAATTTCGTAGACAGTTGTCTCGGAAATGACGAGTTAATCGTTAAGCCGGAACAGGCTCAAAAGGTTACAGCATTAATGGAAGCTATTTATAAAAGCAGTGAAACCAGTTCGAGTGTAAAGCTAACTTAATTAAGGAGGTAAGAGACTTATGAAATTAGGAGTATTTACTGTACTTTTTTCTGATCTGTCTTTTGAAGAGATGCTAGATAAAGCTAAAGAATCAGGCCTGAAGGCTGTGGAAATCGGCACTGGCGGTTATCCAGGTGCCGCTCATTGTAAAATAGATGAGCTTTTAGAAAGTGAAGCAAAGCGTCAAGAGTATCTGGAGAAGGTTAACAGTCGAGGCCTTACAATTAGTGCGTTCAGCTGTCATGGTAACCCGATTTCACCTGATGAGAAATTTTCAAAAGAGTCTCACGATGCGTTGGTTAAGTCAATTAAATTAGCTGGCTTAATGAATGTTCCGGTTGTTAATACATTCTCAGGTACACCTGCTGGTTCTGAAAATGATACGACTCCTAACTGGCCGGTAACTCCATGGCCGGCAGAGTACTCTGATATTCTTACTTGGCAGTGGGAAGAAAAACTGATTCCTTATTGGAAAGAGGTTGGCAAGCTGGCAGAAGAGAATGATGTTAAAATAGGACTGGAGCTGCACGCAGGTTTTCTTGTTCATACTCCATATACTATGCTTAAGCTACGGGAAGCCACTAGTCCGGCAGTCGGTGCTAATCTCGATCCCAGCCATTTATGGTGGCAGGGTATCGATCCGGTAGCAGCGATTAAGATTCTTGGAAGAGAAGGTGCCATCCACCACTTCCACGCAAAAGATACGTACATTGATCAAGAAAATGTTAACATGTACGGATTGACAGATATGCAGCCTTATGGTGAAGTACAAACCCGGGCATGGAGCTTTAGATCTGTTGGATATGGTCATGGGATTCAAGAATGGTCCAATATAGTCAGTGCACTGAGAACATTTGGTTACGATCATGTCATCAGTATTGAGCATGAAGATCCAATTATGTCTATTAGTGAAGGTTTCAGCCAGGCAGTGAAAAACTTAAGAGCCGTAATGATTGAAGAACAGCCTGCTGAAATGTGGTGGGCATAAGGGAATAAGAAGGAGAGATGGAGATGGCTAAAGGGTTAATAGGTGGATTATTTGGTGTAAGTGAATGGATCATGAAATTTTCACTGGGAAATCTACAATGGACTCTGTTCAACCTGCCTATAGGCCTTCTTCTTCTCAGCTTATTATCCCTTGAAAGCAGCGGTCTTGCTTTTTATATTCTGCTTCCGCTCGGTTTATTGACACCTTTCATATTCTTTCCAGCCACAGCAGCTCTTTTTGCTAAAGCAAGGGAATGGGTGAAAAAAGACGAAGAATTAAACCGAGAGCAGTCTTATTTCAGCTATTATAAAGAAAACTATTTAAAGAGCATGATAGGAGGAGTTATTTTCTTAATCCTCTGGAGTGTCCTGATTGCGGACGTTTATTACTTTTCAACGAGGAATTCTGTTCTAATGAATGTTTTCCTCATTATGGGGATTCTGTTATATGTATGGACGATTAATTTCCTTTGTGTTCTTGTCCAATATGATATGAAACTTATTAAAGTTATGAAACAATCTTTTGTTATTACAATAGGAAGTCCAATACTATTTGCTGCCATTGTAATCTGCAGTGGGATCATCCTGCTCATAAGTTTGTACGTATTTCCACTGATCATTCCGATCTTTACAGGTTCAATCATTGCTTTTTTATCGTTTTCGGCCTTTTATAGAGTATATTTAAAAGCCGCTGCTGAAAAATAGAAACAACCCGGTTTGCTGTTGATCCTTAAGTTTGAGTAAAACCTGACTTAATGGCACAGTACTTCCGGGTTATTTTTATAATCTGTAAAATTTAAATCTGCTATAGTATAAGAAAAGGTTTAGGGGGAAGTTATATGTTGAAACCGATAGACCAGCGCAGGCGTTTTCGTGATCAGTTGGAAACAGGGACAACTTCCGGGATGTGCGATAACTACTTGCAGGCAAATTTAATCACTCTGCCAAAGGAGTATGCGTTTGACTTTCTTTTATTCTGCCAGCGAAACCCGAAGCCCTGCCCGATTATTGACGTTCTGGAGCCGGGGGAATATCAGCCGCGCGTAGCCGAGGCCGATATTAGAACAGATTTGCCTAAATATAGAATATACAAAAATGGGAAGCTTTCCGAAGAAGTATATGATATTAAAAAGTACTGGAGAGAGGATTTTGTAACTTTCCTGATCGGGTGCAGTTTTACATTTGAGAAAGCATTACTTGATGAGGGAATCAGGCTTCTTCACCAGGAACAGCAGCGTGTTGTCCCTATGTACAAAACGAACATTCCTTGCGAAAGTGCCGGGTGTTTTGAGGGGAATATGGTAGTGAGTATGCGGGCGCTTACACCTGAAGAGGCTGACCGTGCAGTAGATATTACTAATAATTTTCAAACTTCTCATGGGGGACCTGTGCATATAGGGAAACCTGAAGAAATTGGAATAAAGGATCTGGACAAACCTGACTATGGACAAAGTGTAGATTTTAATAAAGAGGAACGAATTCCAGTATTTTGGGCCTGCGGTGTTACACCGCAAAATGTATGTCTACAGGCCAAACCTGAGATTGTGATTTCACATGCTCCCGGTCATATGCTGATTACAGATCAGCTGGAGGAACAGTAAAAGAATCCTATATAAAACGCTGGAATAAAAATATCTCATCATTTATGAAATGTAGAAAGCCGATCCATGATAGGATCGGCTATTTTTATTTTTATATGAGAATTACGCCGATTCATACTTTCCGTAAATAAATAATTACTCCCTCCTCTTTTGAATACAAGCCATCCGCCGTCAACTCTTACCTTATACAAGGAGTTATGTGTAGGAAAAATATCATAGTTAATTGTTAATGATAAATAATCTAATTATCACTATAAAGGAAGAATATGAGCGTATTATAAAGGATAATAGAGAATTAATGAGTTAATTATATATTAACTTGAAATATAATGAAAAAATAAGGAACTATGACTTCATATGCAATTATTCAGAATATTTACATGATTAACAATTTTTGAGATAATAATAATTGACTACAAAAGGGGGAGACAAAATGAGAAAACTAAAATTAAGCGGGCTTTTAATAGGTCTGCTGCTTTCTATCATACTGGTAGGATGCGGTACATCTGAGTCTGAAGGTTCTGAGGGAGAAGGCGGGGAAACTTACACAGTAGCTACCGATAATAACTTCGTACCTTTTGAATTTCTGGATGAAGAAACAGGAGAAATGACAGGTTTCGATATGGATCTGATTCGTGCAATTGCTGAAGAAGCAGGCTTTGAAGTAAAGATCGAATCTATGAAATTTGATGGCGTGGTTACTGGTATGCAGACTGCCAAATATGATATCGGTATTGCCGGAATGACAATTACAGATGAGCGTGCCGAGACAATTGATTTCTCTGAACCCTATTACGATGCAGGTTTAATGCTTGCCGTTCAGGAAAGTAATACAGAGATAAAATCAGAAGATGATTTAGCTGGAAAGAAAGTGGCAACTCGTTCAGGTACTACAAGTGAAACTTACTTAAAAGATAACCACCCGGATGCTGAAGTTGTAACTTTCCCGGGAATTGTTGAAGCTTATATGGATCTGCAGGATGGACGTGTTGATGCAGTTATGTATGACGTGCCTAACGTCCAGTACTATGTGGCTAACGATTCAGAAGGCTTAAAAACAGTGGGAGATGTCCTGCAAGGTGAACAGTACGGAATTGCATTCCCTAAAGATTCCGAGCTAGTGGAAGATGTAAACGAAGCACTTCAAACACTTATTGATAATGGAACATATGACGATATCTATGAAGAGTGGTTTGGAGAGCGTAAATACGGCACTGAAGCTGATTAAAAATCACATGGGGCGTAGCAGGTCTATGGCTTGCTGCGTTTTTTTAAATCCACTACTAAACATACTATATAGTGAAGACATTAAGGGGAGTTATTACTAATGGACGCTTTCATGGAGAGTCACTACGCACGCGTAATGCCCTTTTTGCTAGAGGGGCTTGTTTATACACTTTTAATTACAGGGGTAGGTTTATTTTTTGGTTTTATTTTAGGGGCAATTTTTGGAATGGCCCGACTTTCTAAAAACAAACTAATCTACGGGATTGCATCCATTTATGTTGAGGTTTTAAGAGGAACCCCAATCCTTGCACAAATTTTATTCATTTATTTTGGTCTACCGGACTTATTAGGATTTAATATTGATAAAATTACGGCTTCTATTATCGCTATTGCAGTTAATGCAGGAGCCTATATTGCAGAAATTGTTCGTGGGGCCGTTTACTCAATCGACAAAGGTCAGACAGAGGCCGGCCGTTCGATCGGTTTAACGAAAGTACAGACGATGCGTTATATCATTTGGCCGCAGGCTTTTAAACGAATGATCCCGCCACTAGGGAATCAATTTGTTATTAGCTTAAAAGATACATCTTTATTCTCCGTTATCGCGGTTGGGGAACTCCTTTATATGGGGCAGCAGTATTATGGACTGACATTTGCAGCGTTTGAAGCGCTGACGATGGTATGTCTTATGTATTTGGCGATTACAGTACCCGCCTCCGTTTATTTAAGACGGGTTGAAAGGAGACTTGATGTCTAATGATTAGTGTAAGAGATTTGCATAAGTCCTTTGGAGATGTAAAAGTCCTTAAAGGCATCAACTTGGAAGTTAAGCCTCAGGAAGTTGTATGTGTGATCGGCCCATCCGGTTCAGGAAAAAGCACGCTGTTGAGGTGTCTGAATTTATTAGAGGAAGTAACGAGTGGAGAGGTGCTCATAGAAGGAGATAATCTTACTGATAAAAATGTGAATATTAATAAAGTAAGAACTCGTGTAGGGATGGTTTTTCAGCATTTTAATCTTTTTCCACATATGACCGTTATGGATAACATTACGATAGGGCCAAAAAAAATTAAGGGGAAAAATAAAAAAGAAGCTGAAGCTGAAGCTGAACCTATATTAGAAAAAGTCGGACTTAGTGACAAAGCGAATGTTTATCCTGACAGCTTATCAGGCGGACAGAAACAAAGGGTGGCTATTGCTCGATCACTAGCTATGAACCCTAAAATTATGCTTTTCGATGAGCCCACATCCGCATTAGATCCTGAATTAGTCGGAGATGTGTTAGCTGTTATGAAGGAACTGGCCAAAGAAGGGATGACAATGGTAGTCGTTACTCATGAAATGGGTTTTGCCCGTGAAGTGGGTGACCGGGTAATCTTTATGGATGAAGGGATCATTATGGAAGAAAACGTGCCGGAGAAAATCTTTGGTGACCCAGACAACCCTCGAACGAGAGAATTCTTAAGTAAAGTTCTGTAAATTGCAAAAGCCGCTATCTAACAAATAGCGGCTTTTATATTTTGTCATATTATGTCTGGGAAATGGGATATTAGATAGGAATTCTTTTTAAACTATTCTATAATGAAAATACATATAATGAAGGGGTTGTACGAATGAAAACAAGAAAAGATATACATAAGCGAAAGAGAAGAAAGTGGGTCTGGATCACTTTAAGTATCATTTTATTAATTGGAGTAGGTGTTGCCGCTTACGCTTACTCTATTTATTATAATGTAAAATCTACGGTTGATAATGATATCCATGAAACAGTTACTGGAATTGACCATGAAGCAACAAAGAAAAAGATAGAGGCTGAAGAGCCCCTGAATATATTACTTCTTGGTGTGGATGAACGGGAAGGAGATAGAGGACGTTCGGACACAATGATTGTTATGACACTTGATCCTGCGAACGAGAAAATGCAGATGATTAGCATCCCGCGTGATACAAGAACACAGATTGTCGGCAAAGGAATCGATGACAAAATTAATCATGCTTATGCTTTTGGCGGAAGTGAAATGAGCGTAAATACTGTAGAAAACTTCCTTGATATTGAATTGGACTATTATTTACGGATGAATATGGAAGGGCTTGGCCAGCTCGTTGATGCTGTCGGCGGTATATCCGTTCAAAATGAGTTCGCCTTTGAATATAGTGGAAAGAACTTTCCAAAAGGAGAGATTAGTCTTAACGGTGAAGAAGCCTTAGCCTGGGTGCGTATGAGATATGATGACCCTCAAGGGGACGCCGGTCGAAATGAGAGACAGAGGCAGGTAATACAGGGAATCATTGATAAGGGTGCTAATATGAATGCGGTCGGCAAAATTAATGAAGTAATGGATGTCCTTGGAAATAACGTAGCTACTAATATGAAATTTGCAGATATGAGAAATCTAGCTACAAACTATAGAGGAGCAAGAAGAGATATTTCTACTTATCAAATGACTGGAGAGGGAACACGCATTGATGATATCTATTATTTGCAGATCCCTCAGTCAGAGGTTGATAAAACTCATGAAATGATAACAGATGTAACCTCATAAATTTATTTCCCAGGGAATATGTCGATTTACAGCAAGAAAGCCCGCTATCTATGTAGTGGGCTTAACAGCAGGTTAATAGAACTGGTGAATGGTTTAAGCTTCCTTGCATGCAGGATTCATTTAGCTAATCGGTTACTTTTTTCACCCTGCTCCTTAAAACAATATTTACAAGCAAAAAGGTCACTGATAATTCAGTGACCTTTTTATTATTCAAAGAGCTGAGGAATTCCATCAATTAGGGTATAAACGCCCATATAGGACATGGCGACGACAATAATTATTCCAAAAATCGTCATCCAAATCGGGTGTTTATAATCGCCAACAATTCTCGACTTATGTGCAGCTAACAGCATAACACCGAGCGCTATTGGAAGAATTAATCCATTCACTGAGCCCACTAATACTAATACATTTACAGGTTGTCCGATAAAAACAAATACAATAGTAGAAATTGTTATAAATCCGATCGTTAAATAACGATGATTTTTTTCTAAAACAGGACTAAAGGTACGAATAAAGGAAACGGAGGTGTATGCAGCTCCAACTACAGAAGAGACGGCTGCGGCCCACATAACGATACCGAACATCTTATAGCCAACATTTCCTGCGGCAAGCTGAAATACAGAAGCAGGTGGGTTATCAGGGTTAAGAGTGAGTCCTTGGGAAACGACGCCTAATACAGCCAGGAATAAGAAGATCCTCATAATGGAAGCCACCCCGATAGCATATACAGAACTGCGGGTAACTTCCGGGAGTGCACTTTTACCTTTTAAACCAGCTTCAATCAGTCTATGGCCGCCTGCAAAAGTAATATACCCGCCGACAGTTCCTCCTACTAAAGTAACGATGGCCATAAAATCAATTGTATCAGGGGCAAAGGATTTAGTGACCGCTTCACCCACAGGCGGCTGGGCTGTGAACATCACATAAATCGTTAATGCGATCATTAAGAAACCAAGGATTTGGGTGAAACGGTCCATGATGCGTCCAGCTTCTTTTACGGTGAAAATTCCTATAGCTAAAACACCGCTCAAGAGGGCCCCTGTCTTAGGGGATATTCCGAAGAGAACATTAGTACCTAATCCTGCACCAGCAATGTTTCCAATATTAAATGCTAAACCGCCGGCAACAACTAAAGCTGCAAGAAAATAACCTAAGCCGGGAAGGACGGCATTGGCTATATCCTGGGCTCTTTTTTCACTGACAGCAATAATCCGCCAAATATTCATTTGTGCACCTATATCAATGATAATCGACGCAAGAATAACAAAGCCAAAGCTGGCCAGCAAAGTTTCTGTGAACACAGTCGTTTGTGTCAGGAAGCCAGGGCCAATGGCAGATGTCGCCATTAAAAAAGCGGCTCCAATTAAAATACTGCGATTTGATGTTTTCAAAGTAATTTTCCACCTTTAACTTATAAAATATTGTGTATAGGGGTCTTGGTGATCCCGGCATCGGCAAGAGAAGAAGAAATATTATCCGCAAATTCTAATGCTGTTTGCCCATCTCCGTGGATACAGATGGTCTGAGCTTTAATAGTGATATCCTGTCCTTGTACAGTATGAACCTTATTTTCTTTAACCATACGGATGACTTGCTGAATGGCTTCCTGCGGGTCTGTAAGAAGAGCATTCTTTTCTTTTCGTGAAGTAAGTGATCCATCATGCTGGTATGTCCGATCGGAGAAAACCTCATTCGCTGTTTTCAGCCCGATATTTTCCCCGGCTTTTACGAGTTCGCTTCCCGAGAGGCCAAACAATATAAGTTCAGGATTGACATCGTATACGGCTTCTGCAATACCTTTCGAAAGCTCGAAATCTTTGGCAGCCATGTTGAATAGAGCTCCATGTGGTTTCACATGCTGCATTTTTCCGCCTTCTGTCTTTACAAACCCATAAAGAGCACCTATTTGATAAACGACAAGGTCGTAAGCTTCCTGTGGAGAGATTTGAATATTTCTGCGGCCGAATCCAGCCAGGTCCGGAAGGCCGGGATGAGCACCAATTCCCACCCCTTTTTCTATAGCCATCTTCACCGTCTTTTTCATTGTAGCCGGATCTCCTGCATGAAAGCCGCAGGCGATATTCGCAGATGTGATGAAATCCAGTATTTCTTCATCACGTCCTAAAGTATAAGCGCCAAAGCTTTCCCCCATATCACAATTGATATCTACTAAGTAACTCATTCTTTTTCCCCTCTCCTTTTATTTGAAATGGACCGTTTAAGCAATTCAATATCGTTTTCCTGTTTTATTAAAGCAAGCTGTGCTTCTTCCAACGTAATTTTCTTAAATGAAATTTGCTCTCCAGGTTTTACCTGGGTAATGGCAGGTAAGTCTACACTTGCAGCCTGCCCGATTTTTGGGTACCCTCCAGTAGTCTGTCTATCTGCCAGTAATATAATTGGATTACCGTCAGCAGGGACCTGAATGGAACCAAATGCCACAGCTTCAGATATAAGTTCTTTTTTTTCTTCTAAAGAAAGAGAAGGACCGTTTAACCGATATCCCATCCGATCGGACTGAGAGGAAACTTTGAAGGGCTCTGTAAATAAAGACTTCTGGCTTATTTCGTCGAACCAGTCGAACTGAGGCCCTTCTATAATTGAAACAACAGGACGAGGAGAATAATCTGGAATCATGCTTGAGGACACCATCCACTTGCTTTCAGTGAATCCCTTTCCTTCTACGAACTGCTTTTGCTCTTTAGAAAGTGAGGATTGAAACAAGATTTCATCTCCAGAACTCAAAGCCCGTCCTTTAAAACCGCCAAGTTCAGCCCGAAGGTAGGTTGACTGGCTTTCCATAACCTCTGGAATATCAAGCCCGCCAGCGATGGCCAGGTACGCCCGGCAGCCAGATCTAGGTTTACCGAACTTAAGAGTAGCACCTTTCTCAATATAAATAGGTTTCCACATTCGAATGTTTTTCCCATTTATTTGAGGGGATAAGTCGCCTCCGCATAAGGAAATAAGGGCGTCTTCTTCAAATTTTATTTCGGGTCCAAGTAAAGTTATCTCAATTGTTGCTGCCTTTTCTTCATTTCCTATAAGGATGTTTGCGATCCGATGGGCATAAGTGTCCATGCTTCCACTTGAAATTACTCCATACTTTTGGTAACCGGTCCGGCCCAAATCCTGAATGCTGGTTAACAATCCATCTTTAATTACCTTAATCATTGGAACCGGTCCTCCCAGCTTTTGTATTGATCACTATCTATTTGTTTAAACCGGATGCGATCGCCTGCTTTTAACAAACTGGGGGTTTCAGCTTCAGGGGTGAATAGCTTAACAGGCGTCCGGCCAATTAACTGCCAGCCTCCAGGTGTCTCAATTGGATAAACTCCCGTCTGATTTCCGGCAATCCCGACAGTAAGTGCAGGAATCTTGAGTCTTGGTGACTCTCTCCGAGGTGCTGCGATTTTTTCAGACATTCCTCCTATAAAAGGAAAACCCGGGGCGAAGCCGATCATATAAACAATATAATCTCCCGATTGATGGATATCGATGACTTCTTCTTGCGTTAATCCATTGTGTTCGGCGACAAATTCCAAGTCGGGTCCATAATCACCGCCATAGCATACGGGAATTTCAATAGTTCGAGGTTCTTCCATTTCTGTTTCTTTTACAGTGGCAATAATCTCTGCCACAGAGGCTTTTGCTTGTTCATATGGAAAATATGAATTCCTGAAAGAGAAAGGGTTGTAAAAAATGGTGATCGTAGTAAATGCAGGAATATATTCAATCATCCATTCAGGCTTTTGCTCTTCGAGTGCTTGTGTAAGGTTAAGGATTTTCTTTTGAGCATCTTCGTTTATATGGTCACTTACATTGACCACCAAGGCCTGATCTCCCAATGGAGTTATTGTATAATCCAACTTTTCACCTCATTTTCATAAGATTTTAAAAATATACCCTGTATTATAGAGGATTCGCTTACAAGTGACAAATTGTGAGGTGAAAGTCCGACAACGTTTTTTGAATTACTTGACGATTTATGGTACAAAGAGGAGGTATTTGTTTTTGATTGTAAAAGGAGTGTAAATAGATGCAATCCAGAAAGGTGAAAAATCAAAGAAAACGTAAAAAGACGTGGCTTAAAATCGTTCTTGCTTTCTTTCTGCTGATCGCAGGCGGAAGTGCTGCCTACTTTTATTCAATCTATAATAATGTAAAAACTACAGTTAATGATAATATCCATGAAGATATAGAGGGTATTAATGCTGAGCAAACTAAAAAAAAGCTTAAAGAAGAGAAGTCGCTTAACATTTTACTGCTTGGCGTAGATGAACGAGAGAATGATACTGGTCGCGCTGATACGATGATTGTTTTGTCGCTTGACCCGGCAAATGATCGAATGCAGATGGTAAGTATTCCTAGAGACGCAAGGGCAGAAATTCCTGGTGAAGGAATAGATAAAATTAATCATTCGTATGCATATGGAGGAAGTGACAGATCTGTACAGACGGTTGAAAATTTCCTTGATATAGAGCTTGATTATTATGTGCGCATGAATATGGATGGTCTATCTCAAATGGTGGATGCTGTGGGCGGCATTGAAGTAGTCAATGATCAGTCCTTTTCCCAGGGGGGTCATGATTTCGAAAAAGGAAATTTACAGTTGAACGGTGAAGAAGCCCTGGCTTATGTAAGAATGCGAAAAAACGATCCTAAAGGTGATGCTGGCCGTAATGACCGCCAGCGTGATGTTATACAGGGAACCATTAATCAGGGGGCAAGTATGAATATGGCAAACAATATTGATAAAATGATGAAAGTTCTTGGAGATAATGCGGCGACAAATATGAAATTTGCAGATATGAAAAATCTAGTCACAAATTACCGTAATGCCCGTCATGAAATGAATATGTATCAAATGAAAGGTGAAGATACGTATATCAATAATATTTACTATATGAATATCCCGGAATCAGAAATTCAAAACACGAGAGAGAAAATTATTGAATATAGTAAAGGGTAATTAAAATGTCCGCTTATTAGCGGACATTTTTTATGTTATATTGTTGAAAAAGGGAGAGAGGTGGAAATATATGCAGGGTTTCAATAAGATTGGCTTTATTGGTACAGGTGTCATGGGAAAAAGTATGGCGATGAGGCTGCTGAAAGAAGGATATGACTTACATATTTTCACGAGGACAAAGGAAAAAGCAACAGATCTAATGGAGACAGGGGCAAGTTGGCATGATACTATCCCGGCGGTTGCAGCTAATTCTGATGTAATTATTACAATGGTTGGCTATCCAAGTGATGTAGAAGAAGTTTATTTAGGAGAGCATGGCTTACTAAATTATATCAATCCTCAGACGTTAGTGATAGATATGACAACTTCGTCTCCAGATCTGGCTTCAAGAATTGCAGAAAAAGCTAAAAGCAAACAGGCTGCAGCTATAGATGCTCCAGTTTCAGGTGGAGACATTGGAGCACGCAACGGTACACTGTCGATTATGGCGGGAGGGGAAGAGGAAGCTTTTCATAAAGCAGAGCCCCTTTTTGAAATAATGGGCAGTCAGGCTGTTCTACAGGGTCCAGCTGGTGCCGGACAATATACGAAAATGTGCAATCAGATTGCCATTGCATCAACAATGATAGGTGTAACAGAAGCCCTTGTATATGCAGAGAAAGCCGGCCTTGATCCCGATAAAGTTCTTAAGAGTATAAGTGGAGGAGCTGCTGGAAGCTGGTCTTTAAGCAACTTAACACCACGAGTTATAAAAAGAGATTTTTCCCCAGGATTCTTTGTTAAACATTTCATTAAAGATATGAAAATTGCGATCGAATCTGCAGAGAAGCTTGGCTTAGATCTACCAGGGCTGCAGCTTGCCAAAGATATGTATGAAAGAATTGCCGAAGACGGAGAAAATGAAAGCGGTACTCAAGCGCTTTATAAGTATTATCAATGAACGAAATATGCTTAAGGATTATCAAAAAAGCCGCTCTTTAAAAGAGCGGCTTTTTGGTGGAGAAAAACCTACACCCTGGGTAACAGAGGGAAGCAGGCGGGTAGAAACTACGGTTAGCTTCTTAACAAATCTGCTATGATTCTTAAATAAGAGCGGTAGTTTTTCAAATTTCCCATCATTCGCAAAAAAGACCGGCTTTATATCTAACTTTAAGATTCTCCTTGTTCATTGTCTTCAATTGTAGACGTTTCTTGTTCCATCAGCCATTCATTATACTCATTTAAGTCGGCTCTTACTTGTTTACGTACAAGATTCAGCACATATACATCATCTACTAAACCAAGAACAGGAATGAAATCAGGAATGGCATCCAATGGAACGACCAGATAAATGATACCTCCAAGGATCGCTGTAACTGCGCGTTTTGGAGCTTTATCGTAATTACCACGGATCCAATCTTTAAGCAATGCGAACATTAATTGTAAATCATGCCACACCTCAGCCAAGGGTCCCTCATTATCAAAGGCTTTATCAATTCCCTGCTTTAAAACAACTCTTGCTTTGTCAGGGTTGTTTAATAACTCTGATGCTTTCCCCTTAAATTTTTCAAAAAGTTGACGAGCTTTCTTCTTTTCTGTTGTCTGCATAGCAATTCCTCCTATTAAATAAAAAAACAGCGTTTTTTCTCTTTTCCTTTTAATAGTTTATACTAAACTATAATAGTATAGGAAAGGAGACTCAAATATGTCCAAAGTAGGTAGAAATGACCCCTGCCCATGTGGAAGTGGCAAGAAATACAAAAAATGCCATGGTAAATTAAACCTTATTGAATTCCCCGGCAGTAGAACAACTGAAGAACTCGACCAGTTTTTTCTACAGTTCCAGACATATATGAGGGAGAATTACCCGCATATGTTTCCAAGCAGTCAGCCTGTTTCAGAGGAAGAAGAAGTTCAATCCTTTATCAGCTTACTTTATAAAGGGTTAGCTGCTCCTCAAAAAGGCGGGGCCACCGTTTATCAGCGTTTCTTACGCAGGGTAGAAAGAAAAGTAACACGCCCTTCTGTGGAAGAGGCGTTAAGAGACTGGGAAGGTGCGAGACCGAGCATATTTAAGATGACTGGTGTTGAGCCAGAGAACGACATATTTGTCACTGACCTACTTAATGACAAGAATTATAAGGTTGATAGAAAACGAATTCCATTAAAAGATGAAGACTTACATTCAGCTCCTTATTATACCGGCATTCTGCTGCAATGGGGCGATTTTTATAGATTTTCTCCAATGGCAGTCCCAATAGAGACGTCTAAATATAAAATTTACCATAATAAACTTATGAAAGGATTCGAAGATCAAACGATTTATAAATCTCTCCCTGATTATTTTCATTATACATTTCTAGAGAAGCATCTGCCGTTATGGATTTACTCTGAAAGGGAACTTGTCAGGGAAAGCAGAACGGAAAATAAATCTCGTATTGAAACTGAAGTAATTGAATTACTGGATCAAAGGATAGATTCAAAGGTAACAGAGACCGATGCCTACCAAAATATTAAACGGCTATGGAGACAATTTTTTAGGAATGAGCAGCCTGCTGTCAGAAAGGTAGAAGTAATGGCCGCAGCCCTGGAATATTACTTCTATCATACAAACTCTTCCTCGGAAAGTCTTTCACAAAAAGAGATCTCTCATAAATATGGAATAAGCCCTAATAGCTTATCTAAATGGAATGCAAAATTAGAAGCTTTCTCTAATGAGAAAAACCATTATGTGACTAACTAAAAAAGCCAGCTCAAATTTTTACTTGAGCTGGCTTTTCTCTTATTTTTTTCTTGTACTTCTCATAATTAAACTTAAAATAAATACAAAAATGATGGCACCGATCAGTGCTGGAATAATAGCAATACCTGCTAAGGTAGGACCCATTGAACCTAAGAGTTCACCGCCGATCCACGCACCGACGATTCCTGCGATAATATTACCTATAATACCAAGTGGCATGTCTCTCCCAATTAACACTTGGGCCAGCCAGCCGATTAATCCTCCGACAATTAAATATAAGATAAATCCCACATGAAAACCTCCTTTCTGCTAAGTCTAATTCTCTTTTTCCCCTTTTCTTTTATTTTTGAAACATAAGTTCGTATTAATTATTTTTTAAAGGTGAAAAATATATTATAATAGAAATATACTGTTATCAAGAATTAGGATGATTGAAATAGTGTTGTAATGGGATATGTACCCTTTTTAAAGTATAGTAGTATCAGAAGATTTTTGAGGATGCCTTGAAAATTGCACATGTGGAAAGTGTTCGTTTAAATGAAAGAATTACCTCTGTTTCACTAAGCCGTTTTATGCGGTAGATCTCTTCCTAGGGGGTACAGACGTGGATAAAAACAGTGAATTAGAGAAGGAAATTGAACAAGTCAGGTTTAAAATGTATAAATGTTATTTAGAAAATCCAACAGATCCATGTGTGATTGATGTGTCTACACAATTAGACACGTTACTCAACAAACTCGACGAAGAGGGAAAGTAAGAATAAAAATAAAGACTAGAAACCATATGTTTATGGTTTCTAGTTTTTTATAGGGAAATATTCTAGTGTGGCTAGAAGTATTCTATAGAAGAATTTAATTAACGTTTCGTTTCTAAAGTAAAGTTATTGATCATATTACTCGTTTTCTTTATTTCTTCCTCAGACATCTCAATTAAATACATCCCAGAGCTTGTTTTGCTGCTTCCTGACATTTGATAATTGGTTATATGGTTCCTTGCATTGCGGTATTTAGTAGCTAGATTTCTTATATCCTCAAAGTCCATATTCGTATTCACATTATCTCCAAGTACTTTCATGACGTCACCGACTTGGTTAATCATATTGGGATTGGCTCCTTTTTCTATTATACCTTCAATGACTTGGCGCTGACGCTCATTTCTTCCTAAGTCTCCTTTAGGATCTTCTTTTCGCATACGAACATAGGATAAAGCATGGCTTCCAGAAAGTGTTGTCTGGCCCTCCGGGAAATGATAGCCATCTTGAGTGAAGGCCCGGTAATTACGGACGGTAATACCGTTGACAGAATCAACAAGTTGAGATAGCCCGTTCATGTTCACCTTAATAAAATAATCAAAATTTACATCTAAAAAATTCTCAACAGTATCTACTGCCATATTACTGCCCCCATAAGCATAAGCGTGATTAATACGCGTCGTTCTGCCATCTCCGATGATTTCCGCTTCCGTATCTCTAGGAATACTAAAAAGCTGCATTTGGTCGTTATTAGGGTCCAATGTCATAACGATCATAGTATCTGAGCGTCCTTTGTCATTTTCACGCTCATCGACACCCAGCAAAAGTATATTTACGGGCTCATCATTTTTTATTTTAGCCTTTGTAGCTGAGGCATCTATGGAGGTAATCTCTTCATAAATCTTATCGTTCACAGTATTTCTTACGTCATTTAATATCATAAAGGCAAATGCTCCGACAGTAAGTACGACAGCCCCTGTTATTATTAGAAAAACCTTTAAGAGGCGAACTCTTTTGGTTTTAGATTTTAATTTCTTATGACTCACACTCTTTCACCTCTGCCTAGGAAATAAGTTCTAATTTTCCCTATATTATACTTCCACTGGCTTAAAATGTAAAAGAATATTCTGTAAATTTTTTTGTAATAGAGCTTTATGATAAAGTGTAACTATTTAAGAAAGTCAGGGGGAAGTATTTTGAGAGAAGTTGTTTTAATCCTGGCAGAGATCATCAATATATTTCATGAGTTAATCTGGGGCCTTTCGAATCGCTTAGAACTAGATCTAACGGATAAAGAGCTGCATTTTTGGGTGATCGGCATATTAGGAATCATTGGGCTGTTTTTCGTAGATTTAGCGTTTCATGCGATTTCTAAGTGGAGTATTACGGCGATTTCTTTTCTTTTTACATTTGCGATGGTCCTTGTTTTTGTATTTGCTGTTGAAATACAGCAGCGAATCACAGGAGCAGGGAATATGGAATTCGCCGATGCCGCGTACAGCATTTTTGGTTTTTTTGCTTTTTGTATTATTTATGTCTTGTTTAAAGTGATATTTTATTTTGTGAGGCGCTCATAAAAAAACCTTTTCTCAAAAAGAAAAGGTTTTTTATTTATATAGCTTACCACTGGAATCCATGTATACAGAAGATATAACCGTTCGATTAAAAGGATAATTTCCCAACGTTTTCCCATAGATATCTATCGTAAAATTATAGACTCCTTCACCAAGATTTGCTATTTTTTTCGAAAAAGCGTTCACTTGGGTCCATGGAAAGGTGTGAGACGTTTGCTTTCCTGAATGGTAATGCTCAAGTCTGATCGTACTGTTAATTGAACCAATAAAAGGAGGAACTTTCTGTAGAGAGATTATCATATTATCTGCTTCATCAAGAGCCAGCTCTAATTCTTTATTTAAATAGCTTTGATAATGGATCATTAATAAGTAACGACTGTTTTTGTTTTTTGAATGAATACTCCATTTTCCAGCTTGTGGGTGATCAATTTTTAAAAAATGATGAGCGCTTCCTTGAAATATATAGGTTTGGTCAACATGACTTTTAAACTCAGTGAATACTTCTCCAGCAGGACCTTTTACACTTAAGTCTGTATTCATTTGATCACTAATCCAATTAATCGTAACAGCATCCACACCATCTTCTACGTAAAAATCTTCTTCTGTTTCCTCCACAGAGTAGCCGCCGCGTACATAAGATGCCGCAGTAGTCGAAGGTTTAGCAGGTAATGTGTTTGCCAGTTGCTGGGTTATGTTTTTAAATAAGTAATCATGAAAAAATGGAAATGTTAAATTTCCTTGTAAAATCTCGTAATGATTCCAGTCGCTGACTCCAATTTCATTGGCATAAGACAGTCTGGAACTCTTTACTGTAACTACTCCATCATTGCTGCCATAACTACTTAAATATAAACCTCCCCAGTAAAGAGATGTGCCAAAAAATCCCCAGCCTGTACCGGCCATTGTATAAAAAGGTACTTTTTTAATCGCTGGATAGTTATCTATTCTACTACGGAATAATTTCATATTTCCTGTCTGTAAGGAAAATGTAGCCTCATTCCTGCTCCCTAGTATTTCTGCAAGCCAGCCAGCCCAGCTGCTGTAAGCTAAATCTGCCAGTTCAGCCCCATGATGTGGCGATGAAAGAGTAATAACTCTTTGAACATAAGAGGAGGCGCCGTTGTGGAAGAGAGCAGTCTGGGCATCTATACCGCCTTTACTATGAGCAATAAGTATGACTTTTTCACCAAAGTGGTTGTAAATTTCTTTTAACTGACTGGCGAGGAGCTCACCGTTGTTCCACATATCCTTAGTTGGATAAAGATCTACAAATGCAGTCTGAAAGCCTTCATTAAATGCAATTTCATACATGTTGCTTTCTTCTATCCATATATACGAAGAGCCATTTAATCCATGTATAAATACAATGGGAGCCTTATTTTTATCAATAGGGGAGGGAGTGGCTCCGGTATACCATACACCAGGAGTTCCAGGAGGACTGTCTTTACCCATATTTGTATATGGAAAATGTGAAAAGTCGATATCCATCACTCTCCTTGTTTCATCTTCAGTCCTTATTGAACCACTTATTATTTATTATCTCTCGTTAGAAAAAAATGTAAAGGGGGTTAAGGATTTCCTGAAAAAATTCCCTTCTTAAAGAGAAGGGAATTAGGAGGAGAATTTATTAAGTCTCAGTTCTTGAAAATAGTTCAGCAAGAATTAGTGAAATTGCTCCCAGAGAGGTAGCATGTTCCCCAAATTTCGAAGTCATCACTGTTGTCTGTTTAGCAGAAGTTGTCATGGCCCGATTTTGGATTGTATCTTTTACACTGTTAAGAAGTAATTCCCCCGCTTGTGACACACCGCCAGCGATAATAATTTTGGTAGGATTAATGGTATGAATCAAATTGGTAAGACCTATTCCAAGGTAAATACCAGCTTCTTTTAAAACTTCTTTACTTAATGAGTCTCCTTCTAGGGCAGATTCGTAGATCATCTTTCCGTTAATCTTTTCTAGATCATGGCCCACTTTGTCTCGCAGCAAACTCTCTTTACCGATGGATATTTCTTTGGCTGCCCTTTCGGCAATGGCTGGACCAGAAGCTAAAGTCTGTAAACACCCATAATTCCCACAGCTGCACTTAGTTCCCCGAATATCAATGGTCATATGCCCAATTTCACCGGCAATAAATCCTTCTCCGTGAAACAGCTCGCCATTTATAATCATACCAGCACCAATACCGCGTCCCAGGTTTACAGCTACAATATTCTCAGCATTACTTCCGTTCCCAAACCATAACTCTCCAAGGGCGATAGCACGCGCATCATTTTCTACCCGCACACTAATGCCAAAATCCTTCTCCAATGATTGTTGAATGGGAATGTCTCTCAGCTGGAGGTTAGGCGCGAACAAAGAAGTCCCATTTGTAACATCCACGACTCCGTGCATTCCTACACCGATCCCAATAATTTTTTCTTTATCTACATCCATCAAACTCTCAATTTCTTCTTTCATAAGTGATAAAAACTTCTCATTAGTAGTCGGTTTTATAATTTCTGAACAACGCTCTTTAATAACTGTTCCGTTCAAGTCAGTAAGGAGAGATTTTAGCTGAGCAGGACCTGCATCAATACCGATAATATAAAAGTTTATTGCATTAATAATAAGCATAGTAGGTTTCCGGCCGCCTTTTGACTGTCCTTGAGCACTTTCTATAACGAGTTCTGTCTCCAATAGCTCTTTTACAATACTGCTGACAGTAGGCGGAGTCAGTTTCGTTTCTTTTGCAATATCTGCCCGAGAGATAGGTCCGTCCGTACGAATCTTATTTAAGATTACAGTGCGGTTCAGGGATTTCATTAGCTGAAAGCTGCCCTTCACTTGCATTTCCATTCCTCCAATTGGTTACGGGAAAATTTAAAAATAGTTTGTTTTCTTTGTAATCCTATAATAACATAAATAATAGTTAATTTAATTAAGTAAGTTTTATTTTAGAAGATATCAATAAAAGGAGGGAAAAAACTTGATCATAGATAAAGTAAGAGGGTTTTTAGAAACTGAAGGCTTTGATGGACTGCTGTTAAGAAAAAGGAATAATTTTTCGTGGGTGACTCAGGGGAGATATAACCATATTGTTCAAACAACAGAGTTAGGAGTAGCTGATCTGCTGATTACACCAGATGAAGTATATCTTATCACATCTAAAATGGAAGAACGCCGCCTGGTCGAAGAAGAGTGTGCGCAATTGCCCTATGAAGTAAAAGTCTTAGCTGATGATTGGTATGAGGATATAGATCAGCTTATTCATAAGGCGGGAGAAGGAAAAAGAATGGCCACGGATAGTCCATTCAGCGACTGGGAGGTGGTTGAGCAGGAATTAGTAAAAATAAGATCTATACTTAGTGAACTTGAGCAGAATAAATATCGAGAGCTTTGTCAGCGAGCGGCTCTTGCAGTAGAAGAAACTTGTTATGAAATAGAGCAAGGTCAGACAGAACATGAAATCGAAGCCCACCTTGCCGCTAAAGTACTTGCTCAAGGAATTCGAATACAAGTCACCTTAGTAGCTACAGATGATCGTATCTATAAATACCGTCATCCGATTCCTACAAATAAGCCACTAGAAAAGCATGCTATGATAGTACTTTGTGCAGAAAGGCATGGCCTCGTGGCCAATGTTACAAGGTTTGTTCATTTTGGCGACCTCTCTAGAGAATTACAAGTTCATAAAGAAAAAGCAGCACGGATAGATGCGGTGATGAATAATGCCACAATGCCGGGAGTAACAGCTGGTGAAGTAATTCGGGCGGGAATTAGTCAGTATGAAAAAGAAGGATTTCCAAATGACTGGAAACTATTGCACCAAGGTGGGTTAACGGGCTACTCATCAAGAGAGTTTCTGGCAGATCCTGAAACACCTGCTAAAATTGAAGTGAACCAGGCTTATGCGTGGAATCCTTCTCTTCCTGGCGTAAAGTCGGAAGATACCATCCTGGTTAAAGAAGAAGGAATAGATTTTCTGACACATACCAATAGATGGGTATATCAAAACATTACAGTTGATCAGAAAATTTACAAAAGACCGGATATATTAATTCGGTAAAAACCATTGACAGAAAAATCTATAAATAGTAGTTTTATAGTTAATTAAATAAATTAATTAACTAACCAACTAAATAAAAAAATAACTATTAAAAGTCAGAGGGTGAAAAATATGAAAAGACTACAGGAAGCTTTTATTGAGAGATTTGGCCAAAATGATGAACTCACTCACTTTTATGCACCCGGTCGCGTGAATTTAATAGGAGAACATACTGACTATAATGGAGGCCATGTATTTCCATGTGCTTTAAATGTAGGGACATATGCAGTCGCAAGAAAACGAGAGGACAGGAAGATTAAGCTATTTTCTATGAATTTTCCTGAACTTGGAGTGATTGAAACAGATCTGGATCAGCTCGTATTTAACGAAGTCCACGACTGGGCGAATTACCCAAAAGGAGTTATAGCCGGCATCCAGGAAACGGTAGAAGAACTTTCAGACGGAGTAGAGATAGCTTATTACGGAAATATTCCTAACGGAGCAGGTTTGTCATCTTCTGCATCAATAGAATTGGTAACTGGAGTTGTTATAAATAAGTTATTTAATTTAAATATTGATCGAATTGAATTAGTGAAAATTGCTCAAAGAGCAGAAAATGAGTTTGTCGGAGTTAATTGCGGCATTATGGACCAGTTTGCTATTGGTATGGGGAAGAAGGACCATGCCATTCTTCTGGATTGTGAGTCGCTTGACTATGAATACACCCCAATTAATTTAAAAGAAGAAAAATTGGTGATCGCAAACACCAATAAACGCCGGGGCTTAGCAGGTTCAAAATATAATGAGCGCCGACAGGAATGTGAACAGGCCCTTAAAGAATTACAACAAAATGTGAAGATCAGAAGTCTTGGAGACCTGACGATTAAGGAATTTGAAGAAAACAAGCATCTCATAAGTGAAGAAGTTGTTCGAAAAAGGGCCCGTCATGCTGTATATGAAAATGCCCGTACCATTCAAGCGGTTGAAAAATTACGGCAGGGAAAAGTAGAAGATTTCGGAAAGCTGATGAATGATTCCCATCGTTCCTTAAGAGATGATTATGAAGTGACAGGGAAAGAGCTGGATGCCTTGACCGAAGCTGCCTGGGAGGAAGGGGCGATCGGATCCCGGATGACAGGAGCAGGCTTTGGAGGCTGCACGATTAATTTAGTGAAAGAAAATGTAGTAGAAAGTTTTATCGAAAAAGTAGGCCGGAAATATTCGGAAGCAACCGGGCTTAAGGCAGACTTTTATGTAGTTGATATTGGAGATGGGGCAAAGGTACTTTCGGAGGTGGAAGGGTAATGGCTGTACTTGTGTGTGGGGGGGCTGGCTTTATTGGAAGCCACGCAGTAGCTCAGCTGCTAGATAACAATGAATCGGTTGTCATCATAGACAACTTGCAAAATGGTCATAGAGCCGCAGTGTTAGAAGGTGCAAAATATTATAATGGCGACCTTCGGGACAAGAAATTTCTGAACGAAGTGTTCTCAGAAAATGAGATTGCTTCTGTCATTCACTTTGCTGCAGATTCACTTGTCGGTGAAAGTGTTGAGCAGCCCCTGAAGTATTACGATAATAATGTAAATGGAGCGATAAGCTTACTTTCAGTTATGGCTGTTCATAATGTTCGAAGAATTGTGTTCTCTTCAACAGCCGCTGCCTATGGAGAGGCTGAACGCATGCCTATTCAGGAAACAGATCCTACGGTTCCCACTAATCCTTACGGAGAAACGAAGCTGGCCATTGAAAAAATGCTGAAATGGACAGAAAAGGCTCATGGGATTGAATACGTAATATTAAGATATTTTAATGTCGCGGGTGCAGACCCAGCAGGAAGAATTGGTGAAGACCACCGTCCAGAAACACACTTAATTCCGATCATCCTGCAAGTAGCTCTTGGGAAGAGAGAAAAAGTCTTTATATTTGGAGAAGATTATGCTACCAAAGATGGGACATGTGTAAGGGATTATATTCATGTTACAGACTTAGTAGATGCTCACCTTCTCGCTATTGAGCATTTAAAAGCTGGAAAAGGGAGCAATACTTTTAATTTGGGGAATGGGGAAGGTTTTACAGTAAAAGAAGTTATCGATGCTGCCAGGCGTGTTACCGGCCATGAGATTCCGGCAGACTCTGCTCCCAGACGGGCGGGCGATCCCGCACAGCTTGTGGCATCGTCTGAAAAAGCTATAAAAGAACTGGGGTGGAAGCCGAAGTATTCGGAACTGGAAACTATGATTCACACCGCCTGGAATTGGTTTCAAAAGAATCCAGATGGATACGAGAATGAAGTGTAGAAGGGAGACAGCGGCATGAAAGTAAATATCTATAAGGAAATTGACAGGCTGATTAAATATGGTATAGAGAAAAAGCTAATTTCAGTATGGGATATTGATTATGTGCGGAATTCCCTTCTAGATATTTTTGAACTCAGCACCTACGAGTCAGTTGAGACTGAAAATGAATCTTTGAAGAACCCTGTGCCTATTCTGGACAAAATGCTGGACTATGCCATAGATGAAAAATTAATAGAGAATGCCATCACGGATCGGGATATTTTTGATACGAAGATTATGGATAAGCTAGTTCCTTTCCCTGGTGAAGTGATTCGTACTTTTTATGAAAAATATCAGTCAGAGAATGCAGAAAGAGCTACTGACTATTTTTATCAGCTTTCTAAAGACTCCAATTATATTAGAACCAATCGGATTGCTAAAAACGTGCATTGGTTCAGCCCAACTCAATATGGCGACTTGGAGATAACGATTAACTTATCGAAGCCTGAGAAGGATCCAAAAGCAATCGCGGCCGCCAAAGGCAACACTTCAGCCTCTTATCCAAAATGTTTATTGTGCAAAGAAAATGTCGGTTATGCAGGGCGGCTTGACCATCCGGCCAGACACAATCATCGAATTATTCCATTGGAACTCGAGGGAGAGAGATGGTATCTTCAGTATTCTCCTTACGTTTATTACAATGAACATGCCATCGTGTTTTCAAGAGATCACCGACCAATGAAAGTATCAAAAGCGGGATTTGACAGGCTTCTTGATTTTGTTGAACAGTATCCTCATTACTTTGTTGGGTCGAATGCAGATTTGCCCATTGTAGGAGGATCTATCCTGAGTCATGATCATTTCCAGGCTGGGTACCATGATTTTCCTATGGCAAAGGCACCAGTTGAGGAGACATACAATTTTAATAAGCACCCTGGAGTAACAGCTGGGATCGTTAATTGGCCGATGTCGGTACTGAGGCTGCAAAGTGAAAACAGGAGACAGTTGACAGAGCTAGGTGAAGAAATTCTATCTGCCTGGCGAGAGTATACAGATGAGAGCGTGGGAATTCTGAGCCGCTCTAATGAAGAACCACACAATACGATTACTCCTATAGCCAGAATGAGGGGTGGTACGTTTGAACTGGATCTTGTCTTTAGAAATAATCGTACAGATAAAAAACATCCATTAGGAATATTCCACCCGCATGAGGAAGTGCACCATATTAAAAAAGAGAACATTGGACTCATTGAGGTTATGGGGCTCGCTGTTCTTCCGGGACGGCTTATTGATGAAATGGACGAGCTGAGCCAATATATCCTTACTAACCAATTGATTGTAAAAGGACGGGCGAATGAAAAAACAGCTAAACATGTGGACTGGGCGCTTAAAATTGTGGAAGCTGAACCTAAATTGAATGAATCCAACATTAAGAGTGTATTACGGCGGGAAATAGGAAAAACTTTCTCTTCGGTTTTGGAGCATTCGGGTGTATTTAAACGAACATCCGAAGGGAAGGAAGCTTTCGTACGATTTATTAAGAGCTTAGACGGTTATTGAGTAAGAGCTAGCTCACAGGGAATTTGTTTTGCTTATAAATCAAAATAAAGAAAGCGTGAAAATCGGATAACAATATCTGTATTTCACGCTTTTTTTATTTAAACTAAATTTATATTTTCCTGGAAAAATCAGCAGTTGTCATCTGTACAGGCTGCGCCTTTATGGGAACTGAGATCTTCTAGTACTGGTTTTTCACTTTCTTCCTCCAGCACTTTCTGGATGCTTTGGACAAAGGTTTCGATAGGCTGAGCACCTGATATGGCATATTTGCTGTTAAACACAAAAAATGGTACACCTTGTACACCCAGTTGACGTGCTTCCATTTCTTCTTCACGCACTTTGGCCGAGAATTTGCTATTAATCAGCACGTCACGAATCTCTTCATCAGTGAGCCCGCAGCTCTTGCCTATGGTAGATAGTATATCGATGTTGCCGACATCCTGACCTTTCGTAAATACGGCCTCAAATAGTTTTTCAGCGACTTCTTTATCCAGTCCTCTGCTTTCTGCTATTTTAGTAAGCTGATGAGCATCAAACGTATTAGTCGGTACTTGTTTATCAAAATTAAAGGTAAGTCCGACTTCAGCTGCCTGCTGTTCCATATTTGAAGTCATTTGTTTTGCTTCTTCTATACTTCTTCCGTATTTTTCTGCCAGTTTTTCATGAATGGTTTGTCCAGAATTTTTAGATGCCCCTGGATCAAGTTCAAAGCTCTTATATATAATTTCAGCGTCTGTAAAAGACAATTGCTCCAAAGCAGTCTCCAGCTTTCTTTTTCCTATATAGCAAAAGGGACACACAAAATCAGACCATATCTCAATTTTCATCTTATCACCTCTGCCTTTTATTTTACGGGGAGGATGTAATAAAAGCTATTATTCTGTTTAGAACTATAGGAAAGAGGAGCTACTAAATAATGCGAATCTTTTATAACTAATGTCTCATTTTAAATAATTTACAATATTATGATAGTTATTCCAAATTATTCTTTTATACTGTAAGAGTAATTATATTTATTGGCAGGAGTGGTAATCTCAAATGAAAAAGACAGTTATCGCAAGTATGGCAGCTGTATTAGCTTTAAGTCCCTTATCTAGTCTGCATTCTTCCGCACAGGTGGAAGGAGAATCGGATTTATTCTTTTCAGAATACATAGAGGGCAGCGGATACAATAAAGCTGTAGAAATTTATAATGGTACTGAAATTGATATCGATCTATCCTCCTACAGCATTGAAATGTATGCTAATGGGGCAGCAGAACCGACGGGCACTTTCAAACTGGATGGTTCCTTAGAAAGTAAGGAAGTTTTTGTTGCTGCCAACAGCAGGGCAGACGAAGAAGTCTTGAATAAGGCAGATGTGACCAATAATACAGCCATAAATTTCAATGGGAATGACCCGCTTATTTTAAGAAAAGATGGAGAGATAATTGATTCGATCGGTCAAATTGGCAATGATAAAAACTTTGGAGCTGATGTAACCCTTATTCGCCAGCCAGAAGTAAATACGGGAGACACAGATCCTGCTGATGATTTTTCACCAGCTGAAGAATGGGATAGTTATGCAGCGAACACTTTTGATTATTTAGGTTCATATGAAATGCCTGAAACTGAACCTGTCGAACTACAGACTATTAAAGAGGCACGTGGGGAAGATCCTGGAAGTATTGTTAAAGTCGAAGGGATAGTTACAGCCGCTTTTGAAACAGGTGGACAGACAAATTACTATATTCAGGATGATTCAGCAGGAATCATTGTACGAGTTCCGGGAAATCCAGCCGAAACAGGAGATAAAATCTCTGCAACTGGCGAGTTTTCTGATTACTATGGAATGCAGCAAATTCTTTCCTCCACAGCAAATCTGGAAGTAGTCTCAGAAGGTACGGGTGTTCCTCAGCCTGAACTTGTAAACTCTAAAAGCTTTACATCTGACCAGGGTGAAGATATAGAAGGTGAATTTGTAAAAGTTGAAGATGTGGAAGTAGTATCAAAAAACAGCTACGGCGATTTTACAGTAAAAGATTCGCATGGAGAATTCATCATTACACCACAGGATGAGAATCTTCTTAAGACAGGAAATACTTATGAACAAATTTCTGGAGTGGTAAACTACAGCTTTGAAGAATATAAACTCGTACCTCGCAGCCAAAAAGATGTAGTGCCGATAGTGTTCGCTGTCACCGCTGATCCGGGTTCTGGTTCCATCGTCAGTGGCGGAACCGTTAAATTATATACAGCTGAAGAAGGAGCAGAAATTCGATATACTACAGACGGTACTGTTCCAGATGGAAACAGCACCCTATATGAAGATTCGATAACTATCACGGAAAATACGACGATTAAAGCAGCCGCTGTTCGTGAAAATGGAGAGTTAAGCCCGATCGCTGAGTTTAATTATGAAGTCCTTACACCAATTGATGAAGTAGAAATTCATCATATTCAAGGGGCTGGCCATACATCACCATATGAAGGTGAAGTCGTTGAAAAAGTAAGTGGTATTGTGACAAAGCTTGATCGTTCAAATGGATTTTATATGCAGTCGATAAATCCTGATGATGATATAGCTACTTCCGAAGGAATTTATGTATTCAGTCGAAACTCAGGAGTGAAAACTGGAGATGCTGTGGAAGTAGACGGTAAGGTTACGGAGTGGAGAGAAGAAGGATATTCAGATGCCGATGATCTTCTGACAACACAGCTCACTGCTTCAGAAGTCAGAGTTGAGTCCTCTGGTAATCAGATTCCTGAGCCGGTCGTTATTGGTGAAGATCGTATGCCGCCGACTGAAGTCATTGAAGATGATAACATGGAAGCCTTCGATCCACAGGAAGATGGTCTAGACTTTTATGAAAGTCTTGAAGGAATGTTAATCGCTGTGGAAGAAGCCGTTGTTGCTGCTCCAGTAAGTTATGATGAACTGACTGTTTATGATGTTACTAGTGAAGAACAGAAGATTACCCAGGCAGGAGGGCTCCGTATTTCTCCTGACGACTATAACCCTGAACGTATTATGTTTGATGTTGACGGCTTAGGGCTTGAAGCAGTGACTGGTGACAAGTTAGATGGCAGAGCCACTGGTGTTGTAAGTTACGATTACAGCAACTTTAAAATTCGACCGACTGGTGAGTTTCCAGAACTTATAAAGGGAGATACTGTCCCTGAGATCACGGAACTTGAAGGTACGGATGATCAATTATCAGCAGCTGTATACAATATGGAGAATTTCTCACCGGCAAGCGGCCCAGAAAAAGCAGAACGGATCGGTGAACAGATCGTTGAAAATATGAACACTCCTGATATTGTCGGCCTTGTTGAAGTCCAGGATAACAATGGAGCGGCAGATGACGGGACAGTGGAAGCTGACCAAAGTTATCAAACACTGATTGAGGCCATTGAAGAGGCTGGCGGTCCTGAATATGAATATACAGATATAGCTCCGATCGATAAGGAAGATGGGGGACAGCCAGGTGGTAATATCCGTGTCGGTTATATTTATAACCCGGATCGGGTAACGTTAACAGACAAACCAAAAGGTGATGCAGTAACTTCCGTAGAAGTAACAAAAGACGGTCTTTCTCATAATCCTGGTCGAATTGAACCGGAAGATGAGGCTTTCGCTGATTCAAGAAAATCACTGGCTGCTGAATTTGAATTTAATGGAGAATCATTTATCTTTGTTACCAACCATTTAAATTCTAAAGGTGGAGATGATGCGCTGTTTGGTGCCAGCCATCCTGTCGAATTAGGCAGTGAAGTCCAGCGGATGAAGCAGGCTGAGGTATTAAATAATTTCATTCAAGAGGCAGAAGCAGAGTTAGATCATGCGAACCTTGTGTTCATGGGAGATTTTAATGATTTTGAATTCTCTAAACCCATTCAGACACTCAAAGGAAATCAGTTAAGTAATTTAACGGAAAAGCTCCCTGATAAAGATCGCTATTCTTATATCTATCAAGGAAATTCACAGACACTTGATCATATTTTAGTCAGTCAAAATTTAGAAAAAGCTGCGGATATTGACGCCGTGCATATGAATGCTGATTTTTCGGAGCTTAGTGGACGGGCAAGTGATCATGATCCTATGGTTACCTTAATTGATACAAGTGATAACGATCATCACCATGGAAAAGGCAAAGGAAATAAAGGTAAAGGAAAAGGACATGACAAAGGCAAAGGAAAGGGGCATGACAAAGGGAATGGTGAAGGACATAAAAAGCACCAATAAAAAGCAACCTCCGCACAGCGGGGGTTGCTTTACTTCTTATGGTCAATTGCTGCTTTAGAACGATCAAGAAATTCAATGACCTCATCGTAATAGTTGGAAACATAGGTCATAAATAATACGTCTATTACATGGAGCTGAGCGAGCCTTGATGAGGTAGCAGCACTCCTGATCGTTGCTTCTTCGGTTGCCGAAGTGTAAAGTGGAATGTCTGCCAGCTGGGAAATTGGAGAAGACCCGTATTTAGTTATACTAATTGTTTGTAGTCCGTTCTTTTTCGCCAGTTTTAAAAATTGCAGCGTCTCTTTTGTTTTTCCTGAAAAAGAAATAACCACAGCGACATCATTAGCTTCTGCATTAGAAAGTGATGTATAGGAGAGGTGGGGATCCTGCAGATAAAAGGCATAGCTTCCCGCTCTTAAAAATTTCTGCTGAGCGTCATAGGCTACAAGACCTGAAGCCCCTACACCGAAAATGTGTAGAGAACGAGCATTATAAATAGCGGACACTGCACGGTCTACATCTTCTCTTCTCAGCATTTCGTCCGTTTCTCTCAACATTTGAATCCCATTGTGTGTCATCTGTTCAATAATATGGTGGGAAGACTCTCCTTTATCAATGTCACGGTACTCCACAGAAGAAGGTTTTTGAACATCTCCGGCAATCCGCATTTTCAATTCCTGAAAACCTTTCAAGTCCATTGACTTACATAAACGTATAACAGCCGCAGAGCTTGTCTCGCTTTTTTCAGCTAATTGCTTGACTGTCATTGTGATCACCGATTCAGGTGATGACATAATAAATTGAGCGATTTTTTTTTCAGACGCAGGGAGGCTGGACTCTACGCTTTTAAGCATAGAAAGACCTCCGGATATATAGGACACAGGATTCCTCCTTTATTGGCAAATAGCAAAAGATTACCTTTATTATATGCTATAATGAAATTAAATTTCAAATATATTATCCTTTCTTTGAAATGGAATAATAAGTGAGGTGATTTTGTTGATTATCGGTATTGATGCAGGGGGAACTTCTACTAAAGGAGCCTTGATAAATGAACAGGGGAAGGCGGTTTTTACGTGCCGGTCCGGTTTTGGGAATCCTTTGATTGACTATAAAAAGGCGCTTGAAAATATTAAAGAAACTGTGCAAATTTGTATGGATTCAGCATCTGAAAAAATAGAACATATCATTATCGGAATGGCTGGTTTTAACACGGTAAAAAGTGAGGTGAATCTTGCAAAAAACTGGGAGGCTACAGTGACGCTGATGACAGATGCAGAACTTGCGTTAGAAGCAGCAGTACCCTCAGGAAGCGGTATTTTAACTATTGCGGGAACAGGCTCTGTACATATTGGGAAGACTAGAGAAGATATATACATATCCGGCGGCTGGGGACACCTGCTTGGAGACGAAGGCGGAGGATACAGCATTGGCAGGCACGCTATTCGTTATACGTTGAATGACCTAGAATCAGCCGGTCCACTTTCCCAGCTTTCCCAGCACATTCTTACCCGCATCCAAAAAAAAGACATAAATGATGTTAAAAATTGGTTTTACAAACAAAGCAAGACAGAGGTAGCCAGTCTGGCAGAAGAGGTTCTTCAGCTTGCGGCCAAAGACTTTGCCGCAACATCTATTTTAGATCAGGAAGCTGAGCAGCTCGCACTGCAGGTCGATCGATTCTATAAAAAAATGGCTCTTGATTCAAATGCAAAACTTGTCGTTTCAGGCAGTGTTTTATTGAATAATGAAGTGTATTTTGAAAGGTTTAAGCAGTATATAAAAAATTCTTTTTTTAAAATCGAAAAAATGAATGTCCCTGCTTATATGGGCGCATATTCGTATTATAAAAGAAATCATACCAATTAAATTTCCACCCGCTTCCATTAATAACAGGAAACGGGTGGTTTTTAATTTGACATTTGTGTGCTTATCAATAATAATGTTATCGTAATATTCATTAAATTCTAATAATTATTATTTTTGTTTTACTTGCTGAATAATGATAACGCTTTCAATGGAGGGTTTTAATGGTTTATGTTCTGGCATTATCTTTAATTACAATTTTATCTGTTGTCTTGTTCCTTAAAAAGAAAAAAATGATTTATCTGGCTCTTCCAATGGTTACTCTTCTGGGATTTGCCTTAGTTAAGGTGTGGATGGTTCCCATGCCGTTTTGGGATACGGTGAAATTTATATTTGACTTGAGAGGGTAGCAGTTTCACTGGGATTTGAAAGGAGGTGAAAAAAATGCAAAAAATCGAACGTAAACATGCCGATGCTTATTTTAAGGCAAGGACCACTATGATTGCCATTTATTTAATTATCTGGGCTGCAGTTTCATATGGAGTTGTTTTCTTTGCCGAACCGCTTTCTTCCTTCAATGTATTAGGTATCCCTTTTCACTATTACATGGGGGCACAGGGAGCAGTAATAACTTTTATTATTCTTTTGTTTGTTAATGCCGTCGTGGGTGACAAGATTGATAAAAAATACGGCTTTAATCCAGAGTTTATCGAAGTTACTGAAGAAGAGAAAAAGGTGTTGGATCACTAAGGGGAGGGAATGACGAGTGGATGGACAATTTCTTATATCTCTGGCATTAATTATTGCAACATTCGCTTTATACATAGGGATTGCCCAGTTTAATAAAGCGAGACAAACATCAGACTTCTACGTAGCAGGACGAGGCGTACCTCCTATTTACAATGGAATGGCAATTGGCGCTGACTGGATGAGTGCGGCTTCATTCATTGGTATGGCTGGCACGGTTATGGTACTTGGATATGATGGGCTCGCTTATATTATGGGGTGGACAGGAGGTTATTTGTTACTAACTTTTTTATTGGCTCCACAGCTTCGAAAATACGGTCGCTATACAGTGCCGGAATTTATTGGAGATCGTTATAGAAGCAACACCGCTAGAATAATCGCAGCAATCGCAACAATCATCATTAGTTTTACGTATTCTGTAGGACAGTTATCTGGATCGGGAATCGTTATAGGACGTCTGTTAGAGGTAAACACTTCGATTGGAACACTTATCGGAGTTGTATTAATTGCTTACTATTCAGCCATGGGGGGAATGAAAGGGATCACGTGGACCCAGGTTGCTCAATACCTCGTATTAATCGTAGCCTATTTAATTCCCGTTATTTTTATGTCTTTACAGTTAACTCAAAGCCCTGCCCCTTGGCTTTCTTATGGATCCGTCATAGAAGAGATGCGGCAGCTTGATCAACAGCTTGGAATATCAGAATATGTGGTTCCATTTACTGAAGCAACAAAGTGGCAGTTTTTAGCTTTAATGTTTACATTGATGGCCGGTACGGCAGGACTCCCTCATGTTATCGTAAGGTTTTTTACAGTAGCCACAATGAAAGCTGCAAGGTGGAGTGGGGCGTGGGCACTTCTATTTATTGGTTTATTGTACTTATCCGCGCCTGTTTATGCAGCATTTTCCCGTTTTATTCTCATGACGGAAGTAGCTGGATCTTCCATCAATTCCCTTCCAGCCTGGACAACGGCATGGATCGATACGGGACAGCTTTCTGTTGCGGATACAAATGGAGATGGTATACTCCAATGGTCTGAACTTGTAATCAGCAATGATATTGTAGTTATGGCTACACCCGAGATTGCCAATTTAGGTGGGTTTGTCATTGGTTTAATGGCAGCCGGAGCCATGGCCGCTGCATTATCAACGGCAGGCGGGCTGATGATCGCTATTTCTGCAGCCCTTTCACATGATATCTACTATCGTTCCATTAATCCACAGGCAAGTGAAAGAAAACGTCTCCTCGTAGGACGCTGGTCTATTGTTCTTGCCACAGTGGCTGCTGGTCTGCTGGCATTAAACCCTCCTGGAGCGATTACTCAAATCGTTGCCTGGGCCTTTGCCTTAGCCTCAGGTTCCTTCTTTCCGGCACTCGTTCTTGGTGTATGGTGGAAACGATCGAACGGACCTGGTGTAATAGCTGGGATGATCACTGGTTTAACTGTAACCCTTACTTATATTTTTGCCTCTAAATTCTTCGGATTCACGATACTGGGAATCATAGATACAGGAGCCGGTATTTTCGGGGCATCATCTGCTATTTTAGCTAATGTCATTGTATCCTTAATGACTGAACCTCCTTCTAAAGAAGTGCAGGATGAAGTAACAGACCTAAGATATCCGGAGCAGGTTCATTATAAGAATGGTGAGGTATGGCTTAAGAAGACGAACTAAGTAAAAGACGGACAGCTTAAAAGCTGTCCGTCTTAAGTTTTATAATAGTTTTAAAAAGCGGAAGATGGACAATTTCCTGTTATTTCCATCTTCTTTTTTTATGGAAACTTTTAGCCAGGTTCTCAGCCCCACCATGAGATCTTTTATTCTCTTTTTTCTCCTATTTCGAATAAAGATTTCTGGTAAACTAGTAGAATCGATATTTTGAAAGGAAGAATCAGGGGATATGTCTATATTTATCGAAGTCGTCCTGCCCGTTATATTAATCTTTTTTGCTGGATACCTGCTTCAAAAGTTTAAAAAGCTGGAGGTCAAGTCGATTTCCACGGTAGTAGTGTACATATTATTGCCTTGTCTTGTGTTTGAGACGTTTTATGAGGCAGAATTTAATCAGGAATATATGATGATGATTGCTTTTTCTATTCTTCTGCTTCTGTCTATCCTCGTAATCAACAAGGTATTTACACGTTTTGCGCGCTATAGCACTTCAGTAGAAAGTGGTTTGATTCTCTCTACAGCTTTTATGAATGCGGGAAATTATGGGACCCCGATTGTTTTATTTGCTTTTGGGGAACAAGGTTTTGTATATGCGGTTTCTTTTATGGTCATTCAGCAAATTGTGATGAACTTTTTTGGTGTATATTATGCCGCTAAAGGAACAGCAGGGTTTTGGCTCGCTGTTCAGACGGTTTTAAAGATGCCGCCTACATATGCCGTAATTATTGCTCTGGCTGCTAAGTTTACTAATGTGCCGGTTTCAGACAATTTATTATCCAGCATAGGGTTACTCGGACAAGCTGCGATACCGGTAGTCATGGTGCTGTTAGGAATGCAGCTCGCTAATATTACAATTAAACAACTGGACTGGGGAAAAGTCACTTATGCCTCTTTACTTCGGCTTGTAGTTTCTCCATTTATTGCGTGGGGGCTCACAACGGTTCTTCCCATGAACGGTTTAATGGCAAGTGTCTTAATAATGGCTGCTGCTATGCCTTCTGCGGCTACAACGACCATGTATGCTGTTCAGTTTGACGCAAAACCTGATCTCGTATCAAGTATCACGCTAATTACTACATTATTGAGTATTATGACCATACCTATTGTGTTAAATATCCTAGCTTAAATTAAAAAAGAAAAAACATGAAAGTCAAACTCCTATAATTTCACTATAGGTAAAAAGCCGCGAGCTTAATCGCGGCTTTTTTTATTTCTTCTATCCTTAACAAACATGTATAGATTGGCAATAATAAAAGCTATTGCTAAAGCGGCCCCTGTTGAAGACAGATTGAGCGGTGTCACATAACCGGCCACTAAGAAAAGGGAAAAAAACAAAGCAAACAAAAGATAATACATACAATTCTTCCTTTCCAGTGAGTTCTCCATCATTTTAACATGAGAATTGACTGGTTAAGAATTGATATAGGAGAAAATTTTTAAGCGAAGCGTTTTTCTCATTCTTTTAATAGTGGAGGGACTGCACTGCAAATAATAGCTGGCTTCATTCACACGACAGCCTTTTAAGAAAAGAAGCAGTACCTCCTTTTCGAAATCAGTAAGTTTACAGTTCTGCAGGAGGTCCAAATAAGTAATTACATCCGTGAAGGGATCGTTTTCCTGAAAGGATTCAATGAAGAATGGAAGATGATGGTTCTTACGGAGAATAGATTGGAAACAGTAGATTAATTGATAGGTGAAATAAGTAGAAAACCTGGAAAGAGAAGGGTTATAAGTCTTTCTGCACTTTTCATAAACTATGTATGCTTCTTGAACATAGTCTTCGTAAGGGAGAGGAGCTTTGAGTTTGTGAAGAGTGTAGTAAATTAGAGACTGATATTTCATAAATGATTGATTCAATTTCATCTCGTTTTCTAATTGAATATCCAATTTATTATTACGCGTAATTTTATTATCTCGTAAAATCTGAAAAATAGAAATAGTTTTCTGAATATTTTACTAATTTTTCAATAATTTAATTTTTAACTAAGAAAATTTAAAAAAATTCAATTTTCGTGACACCAAATGAGCTCCTTAATTCGATCATAGTTATAGAAGGGTAAAATCGACAAAGGAGCTAAGAGATGAAAAATGAAGATTTAGAGTTTGAAGAGATAGTCAAAAGGAATGAGCGCCTCATTTATTTCCACATTAAGAACCTCCATATTAAAGACCCCGCAGGCGAGTATTTCGCTGAAGGATTAGAAGCCCTCTGGAAAGCCTATCATACATACGATCCCTCCATTGGTAAATTCTCAACTTATTTAAGCTGGAAAGTTAGAAATGCTTTAATAGACCGTATCCGCAAGGAGATAAGACGAGTAAAAAAAGAAGAGGTATTTGTTCAGTACCAGAAGGCAGCAGACAAACACTTTACTGAAGATGTTATAAAAGATGATTATTTTTGGACAAAAATACGTTCATTACTTACAGAGAATCAGTGGAAGTGGGTGTATTACTTTATAGTTTTAGATCAGTCTATAGAGGAAATCGCCAAAAGAGAAGGTGTAAAGAAGGATGCAGTTAAGAACTGGGGACGTTACGCCCGTAAAAAGCTGCGTTCAAAATTAAATAAGACAGCCGTGTTTTAAAACACGGCTGTCTTATTATTTCTCAATAGTAATGTTAATTTTACTTAAACCAAGGGCCCTGGCCGCTTTGATCATACGTGCAGCTTCCTGCTCAGCATCGTTAATTGAAATATTACTCCTCGAAATATTTAATGAAGTGCCGCCGAACAGTGGGAAATTTTCTTCCTGTTCATCTCTAATAGAAGGAGTCGTCTCCAGCTCAGAAAGGATTTCATGTTTGCTTCGATTCACACGGCCGCGGATTTTACGACCATGGTAAACGACGCTCGCATATGGACAACCGGTTTCAGCAGAAATTTCGCGGTAATTTTTCTCGGTGTCTTGAATTAAACGTTTAACTTCAATTAAATCGTATTCATATTGTTTGTTTCGTTTTGCCATAAACTTTAACTCCTTTATTAATATCTATTCATTTATTGTATACAAACTTTTACTATTTTTATAGTGTAATTTATCACCATATTCAAACAATTTCTGCGGCCAGTTAATAATAAAAAAAGAACCAGTTTATTTACTGGTTCAAAGGAGCGGAATTAACGGCTGTTACCCCGTTTATATCAGCTTGTAACAAATCGATATTATATTGTGATAAATCTGTGATGAGATTCGTGAAGTTAGTACTGGTATGAAACATGCCAATCATTGTAGGACCTGCACCACTGATATAGTAACCGAGAGCTTTATGTTTATTCAGAACTTCAGATACTTTCGGAAAGTCGGGAATTAATTCGCCCCTGTAAGGCTGATGCCATTTGTCCTGTTTCATCATTCTCCCGACAAGCTGCCAGTCTTGCTCAGCTAAAGCTGCTACTAAGACATTAGCCATTCCGCTGGCATAAACCGCATCTTTATAGGGAAGCTGAGTTGGTAAAATAGCGCGCGCTTTCTCAGTTTCTACATGATAATCAGGAATCACAGCGGCAAACGTCACGTTTTCAAGACCTTTGGAAAAGCGGACAGATTCCAGGTTATGGCCGTCATAACTTGAAACGGTAATTCCTCCATAAATAGCGGGTGCCACATTGTCAGGATGGCCTTCTATTTCACAGGCGATTAACAGCTTTTGCCGTTTTGTCAGATTCAAGTTTAACAGCTGATTAGCAAGTTCAATTCCTCCTACAACAGCGGTCGACGAGCTGCCAAGTCCCCTTGCAATTGGGACATCATTTGTCATTCGAATCTGACAAGGAGGCAGTTCGTTTTCTTTAAACTTGGCTGCAGTAAACAAAGCAGATTTATAAATGAGATTATTTTTATCGTTTGGTATGAACGGAGCATCCTGCTCAGAAAGAACGAAATTCCATTCATCTGCGGGCTCACATTCAAGTGTGACATAAAGCTGCAAAGCTAAGCCCACAGAATCGAATCCTGGTCCTAAATTTGCTGATGTTGCAGGGATTCTAATTGTAAACATACTCATGATCGAACGCCTGCAGCTTCTGAGAATTGTTTAAGATCATTCTCAATAACAATTGGTTTAATTTTGCTTTTTTCAATGGCCGTATTTGGATCTTTTAAGCCATTTCCTGTTAACACATGAACAACCTTGGAACCTTGAGGAATTGTACCGTCTTTAACTTTCTTAATCGTGCCCGCGATAGAAGCACAGGAAGCGGGTTCTGCGAAGACCCCTTCGGTTTCTGCCAGCCACTGATAAGCCTCAATGATTTCATCATCGGTTACTTCATTTATACTCCCTTTTGACTCTTCAGCTGCTTTTAACGCAGGCTGCCAGCTTGCCGGATTACCGATCCGAATCGCAGTCGCAATTGTTTCAGGATTCTCAATCACTTCATTTCTCACAATAGCAGCAGAACCGCTGGCTTCAAATCCAAGCATTTTTGGCAGCTTTGTTCCTTTACTCTCATGATATTCTTTAAAACCTTTCCAATAAGCGGTAATGTTCCCCGCGTTTCCCACAGGAATACTAAGGAAGTCAGGGGCATCGCCTAGTACATCACATACTTCGAAAGAGGCTGTTTTCTGTCCTTCAATTCGATAAGGGTTTACAGAATTCACAAGAGTAACAGGCTCTTTTTCAGCAATTTCACGTACCATTTTCAGTGCCTGATCAAAATTTCCTTTAATAGAAAAGATCTCTGCCCCATACATAACGGCTTGAGCTAACTTTCCTTCTGCAATTTTCCCATCAGGAATGACGACGATACAGCGCAGTCCTGCCCGTGCAGCGAATGCTGCAGCAGATGCGGACGTATTGCCGGTTGAGGCACATATAACCGCTTTAGACCCGGCTTCTATAGCTTTAGCCATAGCCATAACCATTCCTCTGTCTTTAAATGAACCAGTCGGGTTGGCCCCTTCGATTTTCACATAAGCATCAATTCCAAGTTCTTTTGAAATCGTAGGAATTGGCAATAGAGGAGTATTTCCTTCGTATAATGTAAGGTTAGGAGTTTCTTCAGTTACCGGTAAATGGTTTGAGTATTTATCTATAAGACCTTTCCACATTTTATTCGCTCCCTTCTACACGGAACACACTATCAACTGAACGAATGGATGAAAGTTTTCCAAGTTCTTCATAAGCGCGCTCGAAATCTGCTTCACTCACCTGGTGCGTAATCATCATGAGCTCCCGTTCATCTTCTGCATCTGCTTTTCGCTGGATGATCTGGTCAAATGAGATATCATATTGAGCAAAAATTTTCGTTAATTCCATTAACATACCAGGCTGATCATGAACGTGCAGGCGTAAATATTTTTTAGTTATTGTATCATTTTTAGTTTTCATTTTCTTAGGAAATTGCGGTTGTACATAGGCCATGCCAGAGGTTCCCAGTCTTAAACTTTTTATAACAGCAATTAAATCGGACACGACAGCTGTGGCAGTAGGAAATTTACCTGCTCCTGGACCATAAAACATGGTTTCACCAACAGCGTCACCGTATACATATACTGCATTGTACTCATCATTTACAGATGAGAGTGGGTGATCAAGAGGCAGCAGGGTAGGCTCTACACTGATCGACGCTCCATTTTCACTGTGATCTGCAACGCCGATTAATTTAACAGAATAGCCCAGCTGTTTCGCATAATTGATGTCAGAAAGTGACAACCCTCTTATCCCTTTTATTTGGACATCTTCAAGGTTAATAGGCATCGAAAACCCAAGGATAGAAAGAATGGTCATTTTTCTTGCTGCATCAAGACCATCGACATCTGCAGTAGGATCAGCTTCAGCGAAGCCAAGATCCTGGGCCTCTTTCAGTACTGTATCGAAGTCGACGCCTTCTTTCGACATTTTAGTTAGAATATAATTAGTCGTTCCATTGACAATTCCCATCATCTTACGAATACGGTCAGATGACAAACCATCCAGAATAGCTCGAAGGATTGGAATGCCTCCCGCTACGCTGGCTTCGTAAAAGAGGTCGCATTTGTTTCGCTGTGTGGCTTCAAGTAATTCAGCACCATACTGAGCGACTAAATCCTTATTTGCTGTTACAATGTGTTTCCCATTTTCAATGGCTTCCATCAATATTTTTAAAGTATGGTCAATGCCTCCCATGACCTCAACCACAACATCTATTTCAGGATCCTGCGTGATATCTGTGTATTGATCAGTAAGTTTAGTTTCATTGTTTTGCAGGTTTCTAGGTTTTGATAAATTGTTGACAAGAACTGTTTTAATATTTACGTTACAACCCGTTTTATGTTGAATACTTTCTTTATGATCTTCCAGGATTTCAATTACGCCGCTTCCAACAGTACCTAATCCCAGAAGTCCTACAGAAATTGTTTCTTTCATTTTCCCACACTCCCTGTCCACTTGAAATAAACATTTTATTATATGTAATGGACATTGTAACGAAAAGATAAAGGTTTCACAAGGTGAAACAGGTTTTCCTTCATTCTTTTCTCTGTTTATTTGAATATTTTTAATATTTTAGTTGTCTCAATTTTAACATATTGTCACTAAAGACTTCGCTGAAAGTTCTTAAAAATAAGTGATTTGATGAAAAATTTGACATATATCAACATTAAAAACAATTTTGAATAATAACAAGAAAGCATAAAAAAGTATAGGGCAGTTGACTATTTGAGATGTTCATTATATAAGTAATTATACCTATTTGGAGGTGAAGATAATTATGAAAAAAGTCACGTATTCATGGAGAATGTATGAGGTGATGATCGCCCGGATTATTGAAGAAATGGGGCTGTCAGGGAAAGAAGAAATTTTTATGAAGGAAGGGATGAAGGTTTTTCATCAATATATTAAAAGCCAACCTGCAGAGGCTGTAAATGACTATTCACTACATAATGAAATTCGCAAACATTTTCGGTCACTTATGCCTTATTAAAAAATTGGAGGATCGGTAATTAAAATTACTTTATTTTTTGCCCAAAGTAAGGGATAATATAGTAAAATACAGAAAATTCTGATTTAAAGGGGTGGGCTCCATGCTTAATATTAAAATGTTAAAGCCATATTATGTTAAGGAAGATAAGCGATTTATTAGAGTTGTTCTCGCCTACCAGTACTTTTCCCTGTTTATTGATGATGAACTGTATCAATTTATCCCTATGGAATCAAGAGAGATTATTTATGACAGAGAAAGTAAGCGCATTCATAACGTTTTTGACATTTTTGTATTTCAGCGAGGAAAACGGACTGTATATGTATCAGTCGCTGATTTACTGAAACTGCCTGAGTTTCTTACACATTTAAATTCAATTATTATGCCGTTTGATAGACAAAAGAAAGAGACACTTAAAATCGAAGATACGAAAACAGACCTAATCATTCAGGAACTGGAAAAAGAAAATTTGCGAAGGATGATTGATTTAGCTCTTGATGCTAAAGATATTGATAAGTTTAATGAACTGGCGGCTAAATGGAGTAAAGTAAATTCTTAAACACCCTCCTGGACCCCCGAAGTAAGAGTAAAGAACTAATTTTTAGGGGCTGGCACCTTCTCAGGAGGGTGTTTTGTGTTTTTTTTGTTCTTTATTACGAAAATAACACTTTTAATGATGAACTTCACACGTTATAATGTACATAAATTATTCTTTATAAAGAACGAAAGGAGTGATGTAATGTCAGAGATTGGAGAGCGAATTAAAACGATAAGAAAAGACAGAGGACTTTCAATAAATAAATTCGCTAAACAAGCTGGTGTTTCCAAATCTTATGTAAGTAATATTGAAAGAGGGGTGCAGGAGAATCCATCGCTGGGCGTATTAGATAAAATGGCTTCCACTCTTAATGTATCAATCCAGGATTTGTTATCAGGTGAAGGTTATATTCGACAAAAAAAGGAAAAAGAGAATGAGGTAACGGAAACGTCTTAATCAGGTTTCGAGCGTTTTTTACAATAAAAATGAAATCTTTATTTCAAATTAAATGAAAAATATTAAAATTATCTGAAAAATATTAAAAACAATTTCTGGAAATTTATTTATAATGGTCATATGTTTTTAAGAGATCGCGAATGGGATTAGAAAAGTTCGCAGAATGAACGGGGAGGTTCATTGGAAATGAAAGCATGGTCTCGTAGGGATTCATTGGATACAGATTGGATGGAGATGATGAAAGAAGCTAAAGAATTGGGGTTAACGTTAGAAGAGGTAAGAAAATTTCTTACCGATACAATTAAGAGGAGTAAACAAGACATCAGCTAAGAGCTGATGTTATTTTTTTGAAAAATAATATATATTGAGTGTAGGAGGGGATACGATAATGAGAATTCGACAATTGGAATTGTTTCAATTGCTGAGGGATTGTGCCAGGATTTTTAGAACATCCATTCTGGCATTAAATGAAAAAGACGGAGTAATAAGATATTTTCCCGATACATTTCAGCTTCCACCTAAAATATTTCATTCTACCCTTCAGCATTGTTTAATGGAAAGTAAAAAGAATCCTTTTCAAATACAGATTTTTTCAGATGTGTTTTTTCAAAGTTTTTTCATCTATCCTCTAGAAGATAAAGAGGGAGATTTTACATTTATCGGAGTCGGCCCTTACCTTACCCATGAAGTAGGGAAGTTTCAAGTACGCAAGCTTCTTATTTTGAATGGTCTGGATTTCTCTTATGAAGGGGAAACAATTGAATATTTTAAACAGCTTCCAGTTGTTGAGAAAAAAGATCTTATGGCAGTAGAAAGGCTGCTTCATGCGCTCCTTCCTAATGAGGCAGAAGGGGTTTATTCTCTCAAAGATATCCCTACAAAAGAACTACAGGAATATCGTGAATATAAGTTGAATCAGCTTCACTCACAAGACTATCGACATTTAATTGAATTAAATGACAATTTCAACCGTTTTTTTAAACAAGGGGATATAAAAGCCTTGGAAGAATATAAAAAATTGAGGAAGACCTCCCAATATCCACTGGGAAATGGTGACGAGTTGAGGTCGGCTAAAAATAATATCATTACACTCATTTCAAAACTAACGAGAATCTCTATTGAAGAAGGGGTTAATAAAAATGAAGCTTTTACCCTCCATGATTTTTACATAAATCACTTAGAATCTAAGAAAAAGGTACAGGACGTTGAGAATCTGGAGTATACGATTGTGCGGGCATTTCTTGATGCGATTAAACAAAAAAACCTGATAAGCCGTGTCTCCCCGCTTGTACATAAAACAAAGAATATTATCTTTCAAAAATTAACAGAAAATATTACCCTCAGAGGCATAGCCCAGGAACTAAAAGTAAACCCGAATTACTTGTCGAGTGTTTTCACCAAGGAGACAGGAATATCCCTGACTAAATACATTAACGAGCAAAGGATAAAAGAAGCAAAAGAACTACTGAGAGAAACGCCGTACTCTCTTATGGAAATCAGCATTCTTTTAGGCTATAACAGCCAAAGTTATTTTACCAGAGTATTCAAAAAGCAGGTAGGAATCGGTCCAAAAGAATTCAGAGAAAAGCTGTATAGTGGACAATAGCCATATATGGAAAAATAGCTATTTCTATTTTTTGAAAAAACTGACCATTTATTGTAGAAATGTGTTAAAATGTGGAGAAAGTACTGTTGGCTGAAAGGAAACATATGAAAAAGATAGGCAACTGGATCCCTGCATTCTTTTGGATGGGGATTATTTTTTATTCCTCATCTACACCCTATGAAAAACAAAACGTTCAGCCGCTTTTAAAGCAATGGCTTGATCTGGCCTGGCTGACACCTTACATAGATGGATCTACTTTTACATACAACGGACAGGTTGTCAGCACTGCTGCACTTGGAACAGAAGGCTTCGTCGAATTTTTCATTAGAAAAGGGGCCCATGTCGCAGTGTTTTTTATTTTGGCGCTTTTATTCTACTGGGCCGTTCATCAGACCTGGCAAGTATCTGAACGCTTGGTTCTACTTATCTCCTGGCTGTTTACTGTCTTATATGCCATTACTGATGAACTGCATCAAGGGCTGACACCTAATCGAAGCCCGTATGTTGGAGATGTCGTTTTAGACAGTGCGGGCGCTTTAGCAGCCATTCTATGTATTTATTTAATAGGGCATAAAGTTGGAAAACGCTAAAAAGAAGTTTTGAAATCAAATTATATAGGTATAGAGATTACTAAGAATATAGAAAAGGTGATAGAAATTGACAAAAGCTGAGGAATTAAAAGAAATGCTTCAATTAATTTTAACTCAAACGGAAAATTCCGAATTATCGTCATCAGAAGAGGTCATCAAGCAGATGATTCAACAACTGCAAGTATAGACAAAAAAGGACAAAGATTTTGTCCTTTTTCTGTATTTATTGCCCCTGAAATAAGGGTATATATGTTATAATTACTTCCCAATACATAGTTAGAATATTATAACAAAGGACTGATAATATGACTTGGAATGATCACTTTAACCGCTGGAACGAATTTACTTCTTTAGACGCTTCGTTAAGAACACAGCTCGATAAGCTGCAGCAGGATGAGCAGTCATTGGAAGAGGCCTATTATAAGGATCTCGAGTTCGGTACAGGCGGTATGAGAGGGAAGCTAGGGCCAGGTACCAACCGAATGAATATCTACACAGTTCGACGTGCAGCTGAAGGACTGGCTTCTTATGTTGAAAGCCAGAATGGAAAGGAAAAGGGTGTCGCCATTGCTTATGATTCCCGGTATATGTCAAAAGAATTTGCAGTCGAAACGGCTAGAGTCTTAGGACAGCACCAAATTCAATCCTATGTTTTTTCCTCTTTACGTCCCACTCCAGAATTATCATTTGCTGTAAGGCACCTTGGCGCAGCAGCGGGAGTAGTCATTACGGCGAGTCATAACCCACCCGAATATAATGGTTTTAAAGCTTATAACTCTGATGGCGGACAGCTCCCGCCAAACGAAGCGAGTACTGTAATAGATATGGTGAACAAGGTTGAAAACGAACTTGAAGTGGAAGCGGCAGACCAGGCTGAATTGGAAGCCAGCGGCTTACTAAAGTGGATCGATGAAGATGTCGACAGGCCTTATCTTGAAGCATTAAAGACAGTGAATGTTAAAAAAGATATAAACAGCCTTGCCGATGATTTAAGCGTCGTCTTTACTCCACTTCACGGCACTGCTAAAATGCTCGTTGAAAAAGGATTAGAGCAGATGGGGCTGAAAAAAGTATATACAGTCGAAGAACAAGCTAAACCAGACCCTGAGTTTTCTACCGTTGCTTCTCCTAATCCTGAAGAACATCAGGCATTTAAATTAGCCATTGCAAAAGGAAAAGAAACGAATGCGGATGTGCTCATTGCTACTGATCCGGATGCTGACCGATTAGGTGTAGCTGCTCCAGATGAAAACGGTGACTATAAAGTGTTAACAGGTAACCAGACAGGGGCTCTTTTAATTGATTATCTGCTTTCCCAGTCTGAAGAAATTCCGCAGAATGGAATTGTTATTAAAACCATTGTTACGTCGGAATTTGGGCGCGTCATTGCTGAGCATTACGGTCTTTCCAGTCTGGATACACTGACAGGTTTTAAATTCATAGGTGAAAAGATAAAAGAATATGAGCAGACAGGTGAACATACATTTATGTTTGGCTATGAGGAAAGTTATGGCTATCTGGTAAAAGATTTTGCGAGGGATAAGGACGCTATTCAGGCTGCTGTACTATCAGCAGAAGTAGCGGCATACTGGAAGTCCCAAGGCAAAACTCTGCATGAAGCTTTAGATACGCTGTATCAGAAGCATGGTTACTTCCTTGAAGATCTGCAATCTATGACTATGGAAGGAAAGACAGGAAGCGAACGAATTGGACAGATAATGGACGATTTTAGAAGCAATCCTTTAACGCAGGCAGGAGGTCTTCAAGTCCTTGCCGTCGAAGACTATTCTTCATCTGAACGGAAAAACGCTGATGGTACAGAAGAAACCATTGAGCTGCCAAAATCAAATGTGGTTAAGTTTATTTTAGAAAATGACAGCTGGTTCTGCCTGCGTCCATCTGGGACAGAGCCAAAGATTAAGTTTTATTATGGTGTGAAAACAAATTCCAGTGAAGAAAGCCGCAGCCTCCTGGAAAAAGTAAAAGAGAGTGTCAATGAGCAAATTAAGAAAAGCGTATAATTGTGGAAGCTCTGATTTTAATCAGGGCTTTTTTTGTTGGATGGAAAACTAAAATATTTTTTACTTTAAATATCCAATTTAGTTTATTTCTTACTATATTATTAAATTGCTTTTTCAAAATCCCTTAAATTGCCCAAAACCCAATATTACGTGTGATATAATGGGGGTCGGTATAATTTTAAAGGGGCTTCCCTTGTCAAGTGAGGATTATTATGATTATTTATATAAAAATACTAGCTGCTTTTCTTTTGTCAATGGCTGTCAGTTATCTGCTCGTATTTCCAGTCATAAAATTGGCGAAAAAGTGGAAGATGATGGACCATCCTGAAGCAAGGAAAATTCATGAAATCATCACACCGAGAATGGGCGGTCTAGCCATTTTTGGCGGTGTTGTCGCAGGAATGCTAATCATCCGTCCTGATATTCAATATTTCACAGCTATCTCGATCGGAGCTGTCGTCATTGTATTGACAGGTCTCTTAGATGATCGTTTCCAGATTAGGCCTGTCGCAAAGCTTCTCGGACAGGTTTTAGCGGCGTCAATTTTGATATTCTCCGGGCTTCAGATCGATATTTTAACCATTCCTTTTATTGGGATGATACCTTTAAGTGATCCAGTAAGTATCATATTGTCATACTTTTGGATTATTGGGATAACGAATGCAATCAACTTAATTGATGGTCTGGATGGTCTTGCCACCGGAGTTACGACTATATCTTTAATAAGTGTGGCTATAATGGCACTAGCGATAGAGCCTCAAGTAGCTATTGTATTTCTTTGTATCGTATTAATAGGCAGTAATTTAGGCTTTTTAGTCCATAATTTTTACCCGGCAAAAATTTACATGGGTGATTCAGGATCATTATTTTTAGGTTATTCGATGGCCGTTATCTCGATGGTCGGGTTATTTAAAAATGTTACCCTTTTCAGCTTTGTAATTCCAATTATCGTTTTAGCCATCCCTTTATTTGATACACTGTTTTCTATTATTCGAAGGTTCTTAAACAAACAGAAGATTATGATGCCGGACAATAAGCATATTCACTATCAAATTTTAGCCGCTGGCTTCAGCCACCGTACAACAGTGTTGATTATTTATGGCTTCAGTGCATTATTTGGCTTTCTGGCCATTATGTTTTCCTTAACATCTTTTAGTGTTTCATTAGGAATCACCTTTATTATGCTATTCCTGCTTCATTTGTTTGCTGAAATGACAGGAGTTGTTCAGAAAGGGAAACGGCCTGTTCTTCATACAATTCGCAGGATCTATAAAGGAAATTCAACAAAGAGAAAGAAGGACAATGAAGGATAATTAGATGGTATTTAAAAATTTGGTTAAGACAGAGTCATTGGTTAGACATACGTAAGACTCTGGCAAATATCTAAAATAGAAAACCTAGTTTAGCCAAGAAGCTATTCTGGGTTTTCTACATTTAATTATTCTTTGTCTAGGTAGGTCTTCATATGTCCTATTCATCTTTCAGCTAAACAATTTGGTTCATTCAATATGAGAAGTTTGTCACATTATGTGAGCAGGAATACATGATTCCCCTAAGAGTACGACCAAAAAACAGGGGGTTTTTATAAAGAAGAGGAGTTAAAGAGTATGGTTAGAGAATGGAATTATTTAAGAGTGTTAGCATGCCTATCCATTGTTTTCCTGCATAGTACAACCAATATGGGAAGACAATTGGGTCTCCCTGATTCAGAATTATATACGTTAGCAAGAGTATTACTATGTTATGCCACCCCAACTTTTATTGTTTTATCAGAAATCATTTTGGCAAATCGATATCCAGATAAATTGCCGGAAGGGTTTTTTAGAAAGAGATTTAAATTCATTCTATTACCTTATTTCTCGTTTGCCATTATTGATGCATTAGTAAAGAACTATATAGATCCAAATATTATTGTATCGCAAAAGATTGTTGACAATATGTTTTTTGGCCAATTTGAAGGGTATTTTATACTAATCATTCTGCAGTTTTATATTCTTCATTATATTGTGGTGACTTTTAATGTGTCTATGAAAACTCTACTGCCTATCAGTTTCTTTGTAATGTGCATTCATTTAATGGCTTTCAATTCAGGCTTTCAATTTCTACAAGATTATACAAAGTATCATAAGCTTTTCTTTACTGCCTGGTTTGGCTATTTTACTGTCGCTTTTATTATTGGTAAGTACTATAAAGAAGTTTTACACTTTCTTGAAAAAAATAAATGGCTTCCTTTCTTATGTATGTTCTTTTCAATTGCTATTATATATATTAATTTTCAAAATGGAGAAACAGGTGTACATTCTCGCAGATTAGATTTATATGCATTTACGATTTTCTTAAGCTTAAGTGTCCTGAGCTTGAAGCGTTACTTTATTGATTCTAAGATCATAAATCTAATTAGTAACTATTCGTTAGGAATTTATTTAGTGCATTGGCAAGTCCAGCGGCTTATCGCCCCGTATGCTGGAGATTTTTTCGGCAGAAACAGTATAGGGGTAATTGGTTTATTCATAATATCATTACTGCTTACAATCTTGATTATTAAAATAATCTCTATTCTTCCTTTAGGAGCTTTCGTTGTCGGGAATACGAAGAGAAGAAGTTATCAAGACAAGAAAAAAGCACTTCCTGCAGTAAGTTAAAAAAGCTCCATGTGCCTAATGCACATGGAGCTTTTAATGTTGACTTACAAATTCAGGAAGTCTTGATGTTTTTTTATCATATACAGCTTCAATTAATTTTTCACTGGATCGGCCATCGGAAAACTCATTCCATTGCTTTGAAAATCGTTTGATTAATTCAAAATTAAAGTTTTCTTCCCAAAGAATTTCAATAATTTCCTGAGTAGTATATGCTACTGGTCCTGGTGTCATGGTATGATAGTCTTCCCAAAATCCCCTCACCCTTACATATTCTTCTAAATCAAAAGAGTAGAAAATCATTGGCTTGTTCAGCAATGAAAACTCGTAAGGTATTGAAGAATAATCAGTAATTAGAACATCAGTAATTAACAACAGATGATTAATATGCACACCGCTGGAGACATCCACTATAAATTCAGGATAAGGATTGTGAAAGTTCGAATTAACTGCTGGATGAAGCTTTAGAAGAAGTATGCTGTCTTCCTGAAGCGATTCATACATCAATTTAAGGTCCAGCTGAATTTCAGGGTTTGTTAATTGATGCTCTCTAAAGGTTGGGGCGTACAGCAGAACTTTCTTGCCTTTAATTTGGGAGAATTGTTGTCTTAATTTTTTCTCAATTTGGCTATGGTCATCATAGAAGAAATCTGTTCGCGGAATCCCTGTTTTTAAAATATTATGATCTTCTAAATCAAAACTTTTCTTGAAAATTTCTGCCATTTTATCTGATCCCACAATCACTTTGTCAAACCGCTGATAGACTTTTCGAAACCTCTCTTTTGCTTTCATAGTCCGCCCTTCAATCGAAGGGTCAGCCAGCCCAAATCGTTTCACGGCACCCGATGCATGCCATAATTGAATACACTCTACATTTTTCTTAAAGTTAACAGCAGCTAGAAAACCAAAATAATTATCTACAAACACTTTTTCCGAAGTCGCCAGATGATAAATAGACTTTACAAACGCTAAAGGCTTCTTGGGTTGGAATGGCAATACAGTCGTTTGTTTATCCTCTTGAAAAGAAAATTGGCATCGAGCTTCTTTTAAAATTACGATGTCTCCTCTGTACTGTTGTTTCTTTAGAGCTTCAACTGTAAACAAAATATTATCCCCAAAAGAAGAAACAAAAACCGTTTTCTTCCGTTGGGGAGCACGTTTAGCAATATTAAAAATAACCTTCACGATAAGCAAATAAATGCTTATCAAAAAGTCTCTAACCATTGTTCACATCCAGTAAATCGTCTTTAATTTTACTAGTTGAAATTCCAACAGTACGAGGGAGATACACGACTTCACAATAATCTTTTAAGTGGTCGAATTTACCTTTCCAATCATCACCCATAACGAACACGTCCACATCGTACTTCTGAACGTCTTCTACTTTTTGCTCCCAATTATCTTCAGCTATTACTTCATCGACGTAGCGGATAGCTTCAAGTATCATTTTACGGTTTTCAAAGCTGTGATAAGCTTCTTTATTCTTAATAGCATTAAATTCATCTGATGAAATAGCGACGATCAAATAATCTCCTAGATCTTTTGCGCGTTTTAATAGATTAATATGTCCCCAGTGGAGTAAATCAAAGGTTCCATAAGTGATTACTTTTTTCATTATATGTTTCTCCTCCTTGGTTGTTAAACATACCATTATAGAGTATATACCATTATTTTTACAAAACTAAAACACTATATTTACAATATGATGAAATTTCTATTATATAATACTTAGTATCTCTGTCTATTATATAGTACAAGATGTTACAAATTAAAACAACTGAATCTAATAAATTACATTGATTCCCAGGATGGAATTCTTCATTAGAGTAGTTGTTTAATCATCTCTATGGCTCGTGGGTATTCGGATTTCAATTTCCTTATTATAGAGAAACGGTTCCCTCAAAATAGCTTGTTTTTAAAGGGCGCCCCGTAAGGATACTCGGGCTGAAAACATTCTCGATATTTAAAAAAAGCAGTTCTCCTAGGAGAACTGCTTTTTACATTTTCTACTTCTCGATGATGTAGTTATTATTGATACCACTGCTTGACCATGCTGTGGATCCATTGAAATGGATTTGATACCATTCTTTATTTTTAATAAGGTTATTTCGGTTATCCAAAACACCTGCAACCAGATCTCCAGTTTGAATAGAACCTACTGGAGCATAAGAAACAGAGGCACCAGATCTTACGTTTAAATTACTTACTTTAACTTCCAAAAGATTAAGTGAATCAATATAATCTCCACTGACCCATCCTTTATTACCGTCAGAAGAGATTTCATACCATGAACCGTTTGTTCCTAATACATCGACGTTACTGCCAGAAGGTATCGTAGCTATAACTGAATCACTAGTAGATGGCCCTTTTCTTACATTTAGATTAGAACCAGGATTTACCGTGACTACTCCCTTAACATTCTCAGGATAATCTATATAAGTTCGAGAAGGCGGACTCGGATCAGGCTCAGGAGTTGAAGAAGGCTGTCCTACATATGCCGGTACATCGTAAACTAATGCATAATTATCTAATGCATCATAAATATTAGCAATAGTTTTTGTTTGAATTTCGGCCCAAGCAACATGGGTAGCATATTGATGGTGGCCCGGGGAGTCAGGGTTCCATCGCATTTTATAGAGAGTGTCCTGTCCGCTGTGTACATAATTAACGGATACGAATTTGGCTCCGCCAATTATTGCGGACTCAGGTGTAAACCACCCCTCATTAAATGCTCTCTTTGCTCCGCCTGAAACCGGTGCATTGTCAACGGCACCAATACCATAAACGTTGTAGACAGTATGCGTTTTGTTACTTTCAGAAACCACATTGCCATTCCTGTCTACTGGAACTCCTCTTGCTAACGTAGAAGTGCCATAACCAGTTTCATGAATAGCATGAGAAATCAAATAAGCTTCATTAATACCGTGAACCTTGCCTGCTTCTATAAACGAAGATGCTTTTCCTTTTAGTACTCCAGCATTATAGAGAACCTTACTGTTCGTTTCTGCAGCATCCAATCCAGCTGGCTGTGACAATTTTAAAAACTGATAATAACTTGAGGAATTCTTGTCGAAGTTATCAGGATTTAAATAAAAAGCCACTTGTTCTCTGGAAGCGGAAATTCTTCCTGCTCCATCAGCTTTTGGTGTTCTTGTCATTTGAACATCCAAAACATCATTAAAGTTATGATTATAATTTGTTATTTCATAGTTTAATTTTTCTATACTAACTTGATTTTTGTGAATATATCCTTTTTTATTCTGACCATTTATATATGCCTCAGCTTCGAACCAGTTATTGCTGAAGGTTTTGATGTTTAGAATTTCGTTTTTATCGTATACATGCACAATATTTGATTGCTTCGATGCTCTTTCATACATAATGGTTTGATTTTCAGCTGCCAGACCGCTGATTTTTTCCTGGTCGCTTTTCAGGTTATCGACGTGCGATTTTGCGATAAATCCAATGTGGGGTTTTGAGTTTAAATATACTGTAGCTTCATACCAGTTAGGTGAAAAATCTCTGTATTGAAGAATTGTTCCCTGCTCATATGTTTTTAATTTCTTAGAGCTTGTGGAAGTCTCGTTGAATACATGAGTTGGTGCTTCTAAACCAATTCCCTTGTGAGTATTATCCCCATGAGAAGGTTTTCGGACATGGCTTTTATGAATATATCCTGTTTTTTTAACTCCATTTACACCTTTTTCGACAATGTACCAGTCGTTAGAATAGGCTTTAAATGAGAGAGTGGTTCCTTCTGGAAAAGCCTTTATAACATGAGAATTGGTGCTTGCATCAGCATAGACGTTAGTCTGTTCCAATATAGAAATGCCTGTATCTTCTGCACCATGTTTTTCCCCGGTTTCTACATGGCTTTTATGAATGTAGCCGGTTTTTCGCTCATGATTGATAATAACTGTAGCCTCATACCAATCATTTAAATATGATTTATACAAAAGAATCCTTCCGTATGGATAAGATTTTAAAACCTTGGAACCTGTGTCAGCCTTAGAATAAACATTTGTTTTATTTTGCAGAGCAATTCCTGTAAAATCTTCTTGTTCCTCCACGGCTGTCTCTACATGACTTTTGTGAATATATCCTGTATGAGGCTGGTAGTTTAAATACACGGTGGTTTCATACCAATCATGAGAGAAAGTTTTATACTTGAGAATAGAGCCTTGCCCATATGATTTTAAAGCTTTAGAGTCAATATTTGCTTTATCATACACGCTAACGACACTATTAATAGCCCGGCCTTGTAGGCCGTGCTGTTTATTTACTGAATTGTTAACATCGTCTTTATGTATATACCCGGTGTAAGCCTTATAGTTCAAATATACAGTAGCAATATACCAGTTATTGCTATGCGGTTTATATCGGAGAATAGAACCTTTTGTATATTGTTTAAGGACTTTAGAACTTTTACTTTCTATACTATAGACTTTTGTAGGTTCCTTAAGAGCAACACCTCTTATTTCACCTTCTGCTGCAACTTTCTCAATCATTGGTGTTACTGATAATAATGGAACAAAGAACAGTGCAGCCAAAAAAAACTTTAAAAAGCTTAAACTCATCTACTTTTTTTCCTCCTAGTTTCTTAGGTTTTCATTTTTTACACTTTAAGGAGTTATGACATAGGCCTCACCCTCTCCAAAGTATTTAAAGCATATGAAAAAATGAAATAGGAAAAAAGTAGAGATAGTACATATCTATTACTATTTATCTATTTATTTCATGGTGTTCATTATTATGGACATAGTATATCACTATGTTACAAATAAATGAATGAAATATTACGAAAAATGATAGAATTTGTCTATTTATGTCGTCACGGTAAAATTGAAGGCTGTAATAACCCTTCTTATTTGAAAAGTTGATAGAGTCTAAATATAAGGTTAAAATAACCGTTATGAGAATTTTTTGTAGTTGATCGGGGGAGATAGCGATATGGAAGTCCTTAAAAAAGCTTTGGCTTTCTTTTTAGAAAATGAAGATAAAGATAAAAAAAATTCCTTGGAGCCCTTTGAGCCTTCAGATGTAGAAATTAAAAACATTCAATTACATAAAGAAGTAATGGATATTCATTTGTCAAATATCCCAAAGGAAACAAATGTCGAAGTATGGGTCGTGAATATGGGGAATAAAGAAGTAGTAAAAAAGATAAAAGTTACTTCACACTCTAAGGCAATTCTGGACCTGAAAAGTTTATGTGTGAACGGTAAGTATGCATTTTATTTAACTGCAGAGCAAAAAAAATTCCGGTTAAAACCTTCTAAGGCTTTCCGAATGTATCTGACAGACTGGTCTTTTGCTAAAGAATTAAATGACTTCTTGATTGTCCCGTATGTAACGATAAAAAACAATTTCAGCTTGGAAGTCATGGATCCTCATTATTATAAAACTTCGAAGAAACTGCCTCATGTTTTAGAGTTAATTAGTGAAGGAAAAGGGAATATTTTACTCGAAGGTAAGGTTTATGCAGAAGAAAAGTATTTAAATGATTTGGAATTAATGATGAGAAAGAGAGGATCGGATCTCGAATATCATTTTCCTGTTGAAAGAGATGGAATGAAATGGCGAACAGCTATAGACTTTGCTTTTTTAAAACCCTCTAAAGGAATTTGGGATTATTACTTAAAGATTAATAGTGACAGTTTTCGAATAAATGTAGTCCAAAACAGTAATTTAAATCAGTTAGAAAATGTGTTTTCTGCCAGAAGAGAAGCAAGAGTAAATAACTTTTATATAACAAAAAATAACTACTTGTCTTCAAAGATCCAGGCTTCAGTTATTTATATGGACAGAATTGAAGCGAAAATTTCAGGCGGCTGTAAAGTGAAGTGTACGGGTGTTTTAGAAAGTTCTTTAATTAAGAATGCAACCGGTAAGGAAGAGGTTTCTATTTTGACCCGGAACTATAATGAAAGAATTACTGTGCCTGTAAAACTGAGAAAAATAACTGAAGAACTTTTTGATTATTCGTTTGAAATAGATTATCGAGAGTTAATTCCAGAGAATAATGAGACACAAAGGTGGGATGTTTTTTTAACACTCCCTTTTAAAAACGACAGCCAAATGGTCCGTTTTAAAGTGGATTGTGAACAATTGGCTTACCAGTCAAGGGTGAAATGGGACTGTGGCTCAATATATCAAATTTACTTATATTCCACCGTAAATAAACATTTATCAATTGTCTTTAAGGATCTTAGTGTAGAACGTGAAATAACAAATATGTCATTAAGAGATCAAAGGATAAAACTAGATGGTTACGCTTATTTAGACACAATAGAGTGGAGAAATAAAGAAGATGTTAAGAGGGAACTGGTTATCAGAGACCGGGAAACAGAAAATGAATACGTTCTCCCATTAAAAGGTGTAAAAAATAACTTTCAAAGTCACGGTTATTGTTATAACTATAGTGGTTTCGAACTTGAATTAAACTTAAACTGTTTTATAAACCTTGGAAATGGCAATAAAAAGATATTTGACTTTTTTATTAGGTTCCATTATAAGGACAATATAAAGGAAAGAAGATTAGGAAATAAATTATTTGATTACTATAAGGACGATATAATTGATCGAATAATTATAGAGAAAGAAACCTTTAATGAAATTGCTTATTTAACTTATACTCCTAGTGGAAATGTTAAATTAGAAGTGAACAGAGTACCACACGAAGCAATGAAATATTTATCAGAAGAGTATTGGGATCAGCTGGGAGAAGATATTTGGCTCATTGGCGAGCGCTCCAACACTGCTCAAGATACCGGATACCATTTTTTTAAATATTGCCGAGAAATGTATCCTGAAAAAAAAGTTTATTATGCTATTGATCCTGATTCAAATGAAATCGAAAATGTGTCATCATTAGGAAATGTACTTTATATAGGGAGTATTGACCATTATAAAATCGCTGCTAAAGCTAGTGCATTTATTGGGTCCCATGATTTAGAGTATTTTCTTCCAGCCAAAGCTATCGAATTCGAATCCTACAAAAAAGGAAAAAGGATTTTTCTCCAACATGGTGTTCTGGGAAGAAAAAACGTAGAGTACCATAAAGCATTTTATAGATATCCTTTTAATGTATTTTGTGTCAGTTCAACTTCCGAAAAAAATTTAGTTGTTAATAAACTTGGATATGATAAAGAAGATGTTGCAATAACTGGCCTTACTCGCTTTGACAATTTAGTAAATAAAAAGACTAATAAAAATTCTATCTTATTTATTCCAACTTGGAGAGATTGGTTGCTGACTGAAGATCAATTCTTAGAATCAAATTACTTTAAAAAGTATAAAGGTCTTTTAAATCATCCAAAGCTCCATAGTCTCCTGGATACTCATAATGTGGAACTTACATTTTTCCCCCATTATCGAATGCAGCCTTTTGTAGAACATTTTGACTTTGCTCACAACAAAATTAATGTCGTAAAATTGGGCGAGAAGGATGTCCAGAATTTGTTGCTGGAGAATGATTTAATGGTTACTGATTATTCATCCGTTTCTTTCGATTTTAACTATATGGATAAGCCTGTACTGTTTTATCATTTTGACCGAGAATCTTTTTTTCGCAAAGGATTATTACGTCCTATCGAGGAAACATTCGTCGGCGATATTTGCTTTACGGAAGATTTTTTGTTAAAAAAACTCAAAAGTTATATTGAAAATGGATTTCAAGAAAAAGAACTTTTTTTGAATAAGAAACACTTAATATTTGATAGAACAGATTTAAACAATTGTGAAAGAGTGTACAATGAAGTTACAGACCAAATATAAATCTTGAAAAGAAAGGGTTTTGAATCATATGAAAAATAGGTTTAAGCCGTTTATAGCCGATGTAAAGTGGCACAAAGAAGGGAATTTCTCATTATATGTTCCTATTTCAGCAGAAGATAATAAAGTTAATCGTTTAATTTTAATTAACCGCCAATCTTACCAGGAGATTAATATTCCGATCTCTGAGAAAAATGTAAATGAAAATGTTAGACTTTTATACGGAATTCTAGATTACAATAAATGGAAAAATAAATTACAAGAGGGAGAATTCTGGGATCTTTACTTACAAAATGGTGAAGGTAATCACAGGTTAAGTTCCCCTAATTTTGCAATAGAGTACGCCCGAGTAAAAGAAGCAGAGTCTGGGAAGACCTTTCATCCATATCTTACTAAGAAAAATAATGTCTCCTTCAGATTCAGTGAAATCGATTTCTTTGCCGGTATTAATAGTGTAGTTGTAACAGATGAAGGAAAGCTTTCCCTCATTGGAAAAGTAGAAAAAGCAGCTTTTAAAGAAAAAGATGAAGTGAATTTATTAATTACTGATTCCGTGGATTTGGAAACTAGACTACCAGTGAATATGATCAATCAAAACGATGCTTCACTAGCTGAATTTGAAGTGGAAGTGGATCTCTCTGAATTACACACTGGAGAACTACCAAATTATTTGAAGTTTTCTATTGAAATCGAAACAACTGACGGTAATCAAACAATGTGGAGAGAATCGCCTCGACTCAAATTTTTTGGAAAAACAAAGCTTGAAAAGACATACCAGAAAACGATTGAGAGGACTGAGATAAAATTCAAGGTCGCTTCAACTAAAGTAATGAACTACCTTACCCTTCATATTGTAGAAAATAACGTAATTAAAGAGTCTTTGAGGTTAGCAGAAAATAAGATTATAAAGATCAGAAGAGGAAAGAAAGCTCTTGATTTTTACAAAGTAGTTTTCCAATTGTTCAGTTATCTGCCAAGTAAGAAAGAATTAGTAGTGTTTGAAAGTTTCCATGGAAAACAGTACAGTGATAGTCCGAGAGCAATTTATGAGTATATGAAAGAACAGACTCCTTCTTATGAGCTTATATGGAGTGCGGACCGCCGCCATTATAGTGAGTTTGTTGAAAAAGGACTCCCTGTCGTAAGACGTTTTTCTTTAAAGTGGCTTCTTGTTATGACGAGAGCGGGGTATTGGGTGACAAATACCCGGCTGCCTAACTGGCTGCCTAAACCTAAAGGTACAGAGTACGTACAGACATGGCATGGTACGCCGCTTAAACGGTTAGCTGCAGATATGGATGAAGTTCATATGCCGGGAACAAATACTCTTAAATATAAGAGCAATTTTGTTAAAGAAGCGAACAAATGGGATTATCTTGTAGCACCAAATGAATATTCTAGTGAAATCTTTAAGAGCGCCTTCTTATTTGGTAAGAATATGATTGAGTCCGGTTACCCTAGAAATGATTATTTATATAAAGAAAATAAGCCGGAGACAATACGTGAGCTTAAACGTCAACTAAATCTTCCAGAAGATAAAAAGATTGTTCTTTATGCACCGACCTGGCGGGATAACCAATTCTATCAGCGCGGGAAGTACAAATTTGACTTGAGCCTGGATCTTCAGGAAATGAAGAACAAGCTTGGCGACGAGTATATAGTGGTGCTTCGTATGCATTATTTAATTGCAGAGAATTTTGACCTCGGTCCATTTGAAGGTTTTGCATATGATTTCTCTAAGCACGAAGACATTAGAGATTTATATTTAATATCTGATGTTTTAATTACAGACTATTCTTCTGTGTTTTTCGATTATGCGAATTTGAGAAGACCGATTATTTTCTACGTGTATGATATTGATGAATATCGTGACAGTTTACGAGGATTCTACCTTAATCTTGAGAAAGAAGCTCCTGGCCCATTAACTAAGACAACTTCTGAAGTTATTGAGTCGATAAAAAAATTCGAACAGAATAATTACAAGCTTGATGATTCTTTCGAAGCATTTTATGAAAGATTCTGTGCATGGGAAGAAGGAGAATCTTCTAAACGAGTAGTTGAAACAGTTTTTGAGTAATCCTGCTTGTTGTTTTTCTTGAGAATCCTTAGTATAATTTGACGGGTGTAATGATCTTTAGGATTAAGGAAGGTACCATTATGAAGTCTGCTTTAACCGTGTTAAAAGAACAGATTAAATATTTTTATTTAGTGAGACGGTTATCTTTATATGAGTTAAAAAGCTCAAATAATAATAATTACCTGGGGATGCTCTGGGAGCTTTTAAATCCAGGAATCCAGATAGCAATCTTCTGGTTTGTGTTTGGTTTTGGTATAAGAGGTAACAGAGTTGGTGAGGGAGGAATGGATTTCTTCCCCTGGATGCTTTCTGGAATCGTTGTCTGGTTTATGATCCATCAGGGGCTGATCCAGGCTTCGAAGTCGATTTATACTAAAATTAAAATGCTCTCTAAAATGAACTTCCCAATGAGTGTTATACCGAGCTATGTTATATTTTCAAAATTTTATCCGCATTTATTGCTGCTGGCTGTTGTTATGGTAATTTTAAACATTTATGGTTTCACAGTAAGTATATACTATATTCAATTGCCTTTATATATGTTTGGAGTATTGATTTTGCTTTATTCTATCTCATTAATTACTTCAACTTTGTCAACGATTGTAAGAGACGTACAGATGTTCCTGCAGGCTACTTTGAGAATGCTTTTATATTTATCACCCATTTTGTGGGACATCAGCCAATTTAGTGAAGAGTTTAACTGGCTAAAGATAGTTATGCAGATTAATCCTTTCTATTATGTCGTGGAAGCCTATAGGACTTCACTTTTAGGACAGGGCTGGTATTTTATAGAAGAATGGCAGTATACGTTGTATTTTGTTTCTCTAATTGCTGTGCTATTCATAATAGGTTCTGCACTGCATGTGAAGTTCAGACGGCACTTTATTGATTTTCTATAAAACGGAAGTGATGATATGGCTAAATCAGTCATTGTTAAAGATGTATCTAAAAAATATAAGCTCTTTTCTAATCCACGTGAACGAATGCTGGATCTGATTGTGCCGCGTAAATCTTATGGCGAAGACTTTTATGCACTACAGAATGTCAGCTTCGATGTAGAAGAGGGAGATATCGTTGGGTTTGTCGGTGTAAATGGTTCTGGTAAATCCACTTTATCTAATATTATTGCCGGAATTGTACCTGAAACGACAGGCTCAGTAGAAGTGAAAGGACAGGCTGCTTTAATTGCTGTTAATTCTGGTCTAGATAATAAACTGACAGGCCGGGAGAATATAGAATTGAAACTCCTTATGCTTGGTTTCAGTAAGACAGAAATCAAGGACCTTGAAGATGAAATTATAGATTTTGCTGAAATTGAGAAGTTTATTGATCAGCCAGTAAAATCATACTCCAGTGGAATGAAATCCCGCTTAGGGTTTGCTATTTCCGTAAATGTGGATCCTGATGTGCTTATCATAGATGAAGCCCTTTCTGTAGGAGACAAAGCATTTGCTGAAAAAAGCTTGAACAAAATGTACGAGTTTAAAGAGAGTGGTAAAACAATGTTCTTTGTCAGCCACTCTATTGGACAAATGAAAAAGTTCTGTGAAAAGGTTTTATGGCTCGAATTTGGAGAAGTTAAAGAATACGGGCCTGCTAAGGATGTCCTCGAACACTATGAGGAATTTCTTGAAAGGTACAAGAAAATGTCCAAGAAAGAAAAGAAAGAATACAAAGAAGAAGTCACCCGTAGACAAAGTGGCATAAAGGCCACTTCATAAATATCACTATTAAGCACCCCTCTACTTAGAGGAGGTGCTTTGTTTTTGTATAGCTTTTTTATAAATCTCCAGGAACTTTTGGGAAGCCGAATTATGGGAATAAAGCTGCATAATTTTCTGCTGAGCCCTGTTTGCCATATCTTTTGCTTGAAGAGGGTTATCAAGTAAATAGAGAATATGATGAACCAGCTCTTTTTCATCACGATCTCTAAAAAGCAATCCGTCTAACCGGTGATCAATTAATTCTTTAAGTCCTCCTACAGCGCCTGCGATGACAGGAGTCCCAGAACCCATTGCTTCCAAAGCGGAAATCGAAGTAGCTTCCTCGACCCCGTGTGAATGAACGCTAGGAATAAGAGTGATTTGGGCTGCATGATAGAGGTCTACCATTTGAGAATGAGCTACAGATCCCAGCATAAACACATGGTTTTCAAGATTATATTCTGCTGTCTTTTTCTTTATGGCCTTAAACTGTTCTCCAGTTCCTGCGTATACGAGGACGACTTCAGGATGTCTCTTTATAATCTCCCTTAGAGCAAGTAGCGGATAAATCACCCCGTTCTTCTCAGTCAGCCTTCGTGGTACGAACAGTATGGCAGCTTCGGCAGGTAGACCAAGCTTTTTCCTCACGTCATTTGGTGTCTTAAGAAAAGGCTCTGGATCTATAAAGTTTCGAATGACGGTAGCATCTCTTTCGGAGACCTTTTTTACATAATCTTTAATTCGTTGATCTACTGTTATGTTAGCGATGCTTCGAGAGTATGCTTCTAGTTCTATTTTTTTGAGTTCTTCTGCTTCTGAACTGTCCGGTTTAATTGCACCTCTGCTAATCGCTTCATAGGTGTAGTAGCCATGAACGGTAGCGACAACAGGGAGTTTCGTTTCTAATGCGGCTAGTGTCGCGAAAACGTCTTGAGAATTTATAATATCGTAGTGCGATTGCTGCTCTTTAATTAACTCAGCTAGTAGCTGCATCCGCTTTTTGTCATTCACCAGCTGCCCTTTGCCTTTATTAAGCTTATTGATTACGTATCCCGGTCCTTGAGCGATAAACTTCTTTTTCCAGCTGGGAATATTTGAAAAGGACAGCACATCTGCCGAATGGCCGTTGGCTTCCAAGCCTTTTTTTAATGTAGATACATGTGTAGCCAGGCCGCCTTCATGCGGGTAGTCAAAAATGGTTGTAAGTAGTATTCTCAAGACGTTTCCCTCCTTTTAAATAAATGAGCAAGTTCTTCTCTTACAAAGGTAAGATTGAACAGTTTCAACAAAAGCAGATAAAAAGCAAACGTAATAATTGTAAGACTTATTAGCTGAATCCAGGGGTTTTGGAAAGATGCTGTATTCGAGAACAGAACAGCACTAGCTGTTATTATAATGAAGACACAGGCAAGCTTTATCCAATCTTCTCGATAAGCGGCTATTCTTTGTAAGGAAGCTCTCTGTTTAAGAGTATGAAAAAGATAAATCGATTGAAACAGCATCGACAGGCTTGTAGCAAATGCTACTCCGCCTACACCGAAAATAGGAGCAAGGCTTAAACTGAAGATAATATTAATTCCTACTCCATAAATGCATGATCTTAGTGCTGTTTGATTTGCTTTTATCGCATAAACACTGTTTATCAAGTAGTCTCTTATCGCAAAAAAAGGAAGGGCGACAGAGAAAAATAAAAAAGCAATAGTAGTTAGCGAAACAGCCTTCTGATTAAATGCTCCTCTTTCAAAAGCAACAGATACTAGAGTCTGTGCTTCTGCAGTCATAACCGCCATCACAGGAATTGAAAATATAAGGATTACAGTTATGCCTCTGTAAACGAGTCGAAAATACTCCGTTTTATTTCTGGCAGCCAGTTTAGCCAGCTGTGGATACAGTATAGTCGTTACAGGCATTAGAAGAATACTTAGCGGCAGCCATAGCAGGCGGTTGCCATAGTTAAGTGCAGAAACGCTTCCTTCTTCAAGGAAGGAAGTAACAATACGATCGACCACACCATTTAACTGGACAAACAATGAGGCTAGAATAATCGGCCAGAATGGTTTAATGACTTGTTTGATAGCCGGCCATTCTTTCCAGGGCATTATAAAGATCGTCTCATTATGTTGGGGGCGGATCCATGGCCATTGGATGATAATTTGTAAAATGCTTCCGATCAATACTCCCCATGCCAGCCCATAAATTCCCAGCCAATTGTATAAGGCAAACATAAAAATGATAATGCCGAGATTGTTGACGATCGGCGCCCACGCAGGAGGAGCAAATTTCCCGTTTGCGTGCAGCAGGCCTTGAGCGAGCGATTGGGCCGTCATAAATAAAAGTGAGGGCAGCATAATCAGTGTCAAGATTGCGGCTACATGCTGGTCGGCGGCCTCAAATCCAGGGGCAAACAGGAAAACAAGCGGCTGAACTAAAACCATGGCAATAAGCGTCAAACCAAATGAAACTAGAAGGAAAAATGTGCCCAGCCTTCTAATAAGAAGAGAGGCATGGGCAGGAGACCTTTCTTTCTCACTGATGTACAGGGGGATGATCCCCGCTTGAATTCCTGTGCCAAGGGCAGTAAAAAGAATGGTAGGAATTAAGTAAGCTACGAAAAATATATCTGCTGTTTGACTGGCGCCAAATAAAGAAGCAATCAAGGCCTCTCGGAAAAAACCTAGTATCTTCCCAAAAGCCGACAGGATAGTAACCATTCCAAAAAGTTTAATCCATTTCATAATTAGTCTCCATACTTTGTTTGTTTAATATGTATCCTATTATGAAATAGAAGTAAAGAGTAAATGTTTTATCTTCAAGGATGTTATAAAATAATCCTGCCGTCAAAAGTACGGTGACCGCACTTAAGCTTATCGCTCTCCAAAGTCTGTGTTTGATTTTCCAAAGCTTGTAGACAAGGCATCCAAAAAGTGTAAAAAAGATTAACAGTCCAATAATTCCTGTTCCTGTAAGGATGGAAATGTACTGATTATCGGCATAAAGACCTTCAGGAATTCCGTATTCCTTATAAATGGGAGAAGGGAAACTTTGCGATGCCGCGTCCCCATATGTGGCAAACCCACTGCCAATCAGCGGAGAATCAAGAAAGATCTCCGTTCCTTTTAACACTACATAGATTCTTCCCCATTCAGCACTTGCCTGCACAGTTTCACTTGCGAACATTTCTTTAAAACGTTCAATAAATACATTGTTTTCTTTAACTGTGTGAGGTTCTCCTTCAGTCCGTGATTCGTTCTGTTCAGCTTGAGTCGTTTTATAAAAGTAACCATTTTCATCAATATACTCAGTGGCTGAGACGACAGGGGAGTAGATGAGAACGAAAGCGGTAATTCCATACAGGAGTAAAGGAATTGTTTTTTTCCAATAATTAATGAGAAGCAAAAAGATTACTGTTCCGGCTCCAAATGCCAGTAGGGCTCCCCTTGAAAAAGTAAGCAGTGTGGCACCTACTATAAGAACACGGACAGGAATCAGCCACCAGACTTTCTTTTTTAATAGAAAGGATAGAAAAAAGACGATTAATAAGTAAGTTGCCAGTACATTGGGATTGCCTATTAAGCCATAAATTCTCATCGCATTCGCAGAAGCTAAGTTCCATCCTGTCCATGCTTCGGGCAAAAGCCATTGTCTCAGTGTAAGCTTCTCGATAATTCCGTGAATGGACAAAGTAACAGCTGTTAAGATGGATATTAAAATGATTTGCTGAATTTCTCCTTTATTCCAGTGCATTTCTTTCGCTATAATCAGGACTAGCAGAGTGATAAGGAGAGCTCTACCTTGAAATAGTCCAGCTGTCAAAGTAATACCTGATAATAAACCAGACAATAGTCCGACCATAAAAAAGAGGGCGACAGCACCTAACCATCCATAGATACTGATAAGAGTTTTTGGAGAGTGTCGCTTCTTCAACAAAACTGCTGCAAGAATAAAAATAATCAGCGCATCTCCTAAATATGTGAGTCCATTGTTTATCTCAACTAAAAATGGACGGAATGGAAAAAATACAAATAATAGAAAGAAGCCATTTTTTTGATAAAGCAGAGTCGAACTAACAATGGCTGCTGTAACGAAATACCCGATAAACGGGTGGGGTATAATCAGACTGCAAATGATAAGAATGATATGTATGGCGAAAACCCATCCAGTGAAGCGATACATCTAAACACCCTTTTTCCAATTGTTTTTGGGAGTCTTCCCTTTATAATAAACCTATTGCTAAGTATCGACTATCTTTGAAATGTAAGAATTTTGTAAACAAAACTTTAAACTTTGTAAAAAGCAGGAAGGTGGCTTGTTATGAATAAGAATAGAGAGTATGTTGAAATTAAAGGAGTTCCTTTTTTTAGAGTAACGAATGACCAGCTTTTAAATCATCATTTATTCCCGGCGATAGATAACAAACAAAATACTTTTTTAGTAACAGCAAATCCAGAAATTGTAATGGCAGCAGAAACAGATCCTGAATATAAGAGTATCCTTCAAAATGCTGACTATGTAATTGCAGATGGGATAGGAATTGTGATTGGATCAAAGCTTATGAAAGACCCTCTTCCAGAAAGAGTTGCTGGGTTTGATGTTCTTCACCAACTATTGGAAAAGGCTTCACAAAATAATTGGAGATGCTATTTCCTCGGCAGCAGACAGGATATTCTGGATAAAGCAGTTGCTAAAATGAAAAGACGTTTTCCAGAATTAGTCGTTGCAGGCCGTCATCATGGTTATTTTGATATGAATGACACTTCTGTTGTTCAGCAGATTAAAAATAGTGCTCCAGATTTAGTATTTGTAGGATTAGGATTTCCTAATCAGGAGAAGTGGATACATAAATATCGTAATGAATTCAGTTATGGTTTATTTATGGGAGTTGGAGGGAGCTTTGACGCATGGGCCGGTCATGTAAAAAGGGCGCCAGTAATATGGCAAAAACTTAATTTAGAATGGCTTTACCGATTAATAAAACAACCGTCACGCTGGAAACGGATGTTACAATTGCCAAGGTTTATTTGGCATATTTTATTGAAAAAGTAGCATTCTAAAAATAATACGGCAGAAAGAGGGATCGTGATGAAAATTCTTCACCTTAACACAGGGAATGAAACAGGAGGCGGCATGAGTCACATTCTCTCTTTGCTAAGCACCTTAAAGCATGATGAGGTCGTACTAGGTGTTTTAGAAGAAGGAGAAATGGTGCAGCGTGCTAAAAATCTGGACATTGAAACCGTAAACTTTAATCAAGCCTTTCCTTTCGATCTTTCCGTATTGTTTCAGATTAAAAGATATATTGAAAAAAAGGACATCCAAATTGTTCATACTCACGGGCCGAGAGCAAATGTCCTTATGAAATTACTGAAGCCAACATTATCTATTCCCTGGGTTTTGACGCTGCACAGTGATCCTGATGACGACTTTATCGGGTGTGGTGTAAAGGGTGATTTTTTTACCCGTCTTCATAAACGAATGATTCGTTCTGCAGATCATTGTCTGGCGATCTCCGAAAGCTTCAAACAGCTGCTCCTTAAACTTGGAGTGCCGGATCATAAAATTTCGACTGTTTACAATGGCATTGATTTTAATGACTATCCTGAACAAGTAGCTACTAAGCAGGATTTAGGGTTTTCTAATGACGACTTTCTCATCGGAATGGTTGCCCGGCTGGAACCCGTGAAACAGCACGAAATTGCCATCCAGTCTTTTAAAGAATTGCATAAGGAACATCAAAACGCAAAGCTGTTATTAATTGGCGAAGGAACAAGAGAAGCAGATCTTCGAAACCTTTGCAGGTATTATAAAATTGAGAGGGATGTTCACTTTCTGGGGCGCAGGGAAGATGTCTCCTCTATTCTCCCTGCAATGGATGTAACAATGCTGACCTCTAAGAGCGAAAGCTTTCCACTTGTTTTACTTGAATCGGCACGAGCTCAAGTCCCTGTTATTTCTACAAGAGTAGGAGGCGTCAGCCAGCTTGTTCCGTCTTCAAAGTACGGGTGGGTGGCAGAGCCTCATCAAGTAAGTGAAGTTCTTAAACAAGCTTACCTTAGTACAGAAAGAGAAAGAATGGGACAGTGTTTTCACGATTTTGCCCGCAGCCGGTATTCGCTTAACCATCTGGCAAATCAAGTAACTAAAATATATGACTTACTTTATAAACTTCCAATTGAAGAAGAAATTGAATTCCATGTGTAAAAAGAAATAAGAGAACGAAAGGAGGTGCACAGTGGAACTTCGTGCATTTTTATTTTGCTTTTTTTTAGCAATGATTGTGACTCCTCTCATTATAAAAATCGCCCCATTTCTTGGAGCAACAGATGTACCTGACGAACGAAAAGTGCACAAAAAGCCAATGCCACGGCTCGGTGGTTTTGCTATATATTTAAGTGTTGCTTTAGGATTACTCCTCTATATGCCTGACGATCCGATCGTATATCCTATTCTTATAGGAGCAACAATTATAGTATGTACAGGGATCATTGATGACATTATCAGCCTTAAGCCGTTGTATAAGCTAGCAGGGCAAAGTATAGCTGCTTTGGCCGTTATAATGTCAGGAATCCAGATCGAGTTTATAAACCTTCCCAATCAGACAATCATTCATTTTGGTTTTTGGAGCATTCCGATTACATTGTTATGGATTATCGGCGTTACAAACTCCATAAATCTTGTGGATGGACTGGACGGGCTTGCTGCAGGGATTTCTTCGATCGCACTTCTTACAATTTCCAGCATGGCGATTATGGTAGGAAATGAACTTGTCATGTTAATTGGTTTTATGATGCTTGGAGGAACACTGGCTTTTCTTGCCTTTAACTTTTATCCAGCGAAAGTGTTTATGGGAGATACAGGTGCATTGTTTCTTGGCTTCATGATTAGTGTACTCTCCCTCCTTGGATTTAAAAATGTTACACTGTTCTCCCTGGTTATTCCAATTCTTATTCTTGGTGTGCCGATCTCAGACACTCTTATCGCCATGTTAAGACGGACAATACAGGGAAAACCAATCATGAAAGCGGACTTTTCCCATTTGCACCATAATCTATTGAAACTCGGTTACAGCCATCCGCAGACCGTAATCGTCATATATACACTAAGTGCTCTGTTTTGCTTATCTGCCGTCCTATTTTCCCAAGCCACTCTTATAAATTCTTTAGTGGTCGTCATTTTATTAATATTCACTTTGGAAATTATTGTCGAAATAACAGAAGCTGCAGGAGAAAAGTACCGTCCGATATTAAATAAAATACAATCACAACAAAGCAAAGAGTGAAGATTTTCTTAGTCGAAATTTCTCACTCTTTGTATTATTTTAGTAAAAATTGCTATCCCTTCTTCAAATAAAGACACAGTATGATATAATGTTTATATCTTTTTGAAAATTTTACACAAAGTGGAGGTACAACATCTATGGAGGAGACGATCTCTCTCAAGGAAATCTTCGAAGTTTTAAAGAAGAGATTGTGGATGATTATTGCTGTCACTGCTGGGGCAGCCATTATTAGCGCAATCATTACTTTTTTTGTTTTAACACCTACATATGAAGCTTCGTCTGAATTTATAGTCAATCAAGCAGAAAGTATGGACGAAAACTCCTATGACGTTAACAATATTCGTACAAACATAGAACTTATTAGTACATACAATGTCATTATTAAAAGTCCAGCAATTTTAAATGAAGTTATCAATACTATGGATCTGGAAATGACAGCTGAACAGCTGAGTCAAAAAATTCAAGTCTCCAGTGCGGAAGAATCACAGGTTGTTAATGTTACGGTTACCGACGAAAGCCCTGCAATGGCTGTGGGGATTGCAAACGGAACTGTTGAAACCTTTGAGCAGGAGATTTCAAACTTGATGAATGTTGATAATGTCAGGATCTTGTCCCCGGCTGTAGAAAGTGCTGATCCTTCACCGGTAAGTCCTAAACCGCTCCTAAATATTGCAATCGCAATTGTAGTGGGATTAATGGTGGGAGTAGGTCTGGCTTTTCTCCTTGAATATCTGGATAATACGATTAAGACAGAACAGGATGTTGAGAAGACACTTGGCCTTCCGCTTATGGGCGTTATTTCCACTGTATCTGAGGAAGACTTAGGGCCGGAAACGAAGAATAGAAATCCTTCCCGTGCTTCGAAGATAAGGGGTGAGTCTGTTGGGACGTAAATCGCGAAAAAAGAAGAAGTTCGCTTTGAAAGGCAGAAAAATTATCGCTAATGATAATCCAAAATCTCCAATCTCAGAACAATACAGAACCATTCGTGCCAACCTGCAATTTGCTTCTGTCGACAAGGAGCTTCAATCCCTCCTGATTACTTCTTCTGGACCTACAGAAGGGAAGTCTATGACGGCCGCTAATATGGCAGCAGTATTTGCACAGCAAGGCAAACGGGTTCTGTTAATTGATGCAGACTTAAGAAAACCAACCGTTCATCATACATTTCGCTTAAGCAATACACGAGGATTGAGCAATTTTCTTGTAGGAAGAGAATTACTGAAAGATATTTGTCAAGTCACGGCAGTGGATAATCTTGAGGTTTTGACGAGCGGTCCTATTCCTCCGAACCCGTCTGAGCTTCTGGGTTCAAAAACAATGGGCAAACTGCTTTTAGAAGCGCGCCAGATTTATGATATGATCATTTTAGATACACCTCCCGTTCTTGCTGTATCTGATTCACAAGTGCTAGCTAGTGAAGTAGACGGCGTGATGCTCGTTGTACGAAGCGGTCAAACCGAGTTTTCAGCAGCTGAACGTGCTAAAGAACTCCTGCAGCAATCTAAAGCAAACCTTCTAGGTGTAGTCTTAAACGATCGTGAAAAGAAAAGCAGCAACTATTATTATTATTACGGAACGTAAAAACAGGACCTTTGTGTCCTGTTTTTTGTTGAAAAAAATAGTTAATCCATTCTTTCCTAAGCAATATAAAACCAAAAATTCTCAGCTTGTATAAAAGGGAAAAAGAGATTATCAGTATAATAATTTCTTTACAGAAATGTTAGAATTGTTAGTAAAAAAACAGGTATTGCTTGCCAGATGTATGATAATCGATTATTCTATATTTTATATTGTAAAAATGTTGAAAGGGGTCTTATGTATGTTTACACCAGACAAAAAGATAGCGCAACCTGGTAACATTGTAGAATTTGAAAGAAACGATATTATGTTTAAAGGGAAAGTCATTCCAAGTCAGTGTCAGCGCTCAGTTATTGTAGACCTAACAATTATGGAAAATTTGGAGGAAATAGATTTCGAATATGACCGTACAGTCGTGGCCCACGAAAATTATCGAATAATTTCATAATTTTCAGAATAATAACTTGTTAAATTTAAAAATTATAATTATAATGAGGGTTAATAATACAACTTCTCCTTGAATAAAGGCAAACTTATTGAAAAATAAGGACGCAAAGCTACGGGTCTAAGGCCAGTTTTTTCTGGCTAGAGATTTTGACCGCCGGGTCGCCTAGGTGAATGGTGGAGGGATCATTCATTGAAAAAGGCTAAGGAAACGAAGTTGGATGTGGAATGGGTCAGTCTCTTGAAAGAAGCCAAAGAAATGGGGCTTTCACCTGTGGAAGTGCGTAACTATTTAGCCCTTAGTAAAAAAATTATATTAAAGGAAAGAGTTTAAAGCCTCTCAGCAGTTGGGAGGCTTTTTTTGTATGACTCAATCATCTACAATTTCTAAACTAAAATGGGAAAGGCTGCTAATTTTTATAGTAAAATAGAAGTAGTTTAAAAGAGGATGTGAGAGAAAAGTGGGAGGGAATAAGCAGAAAACAAAGCTGCCTGCTGATTTTGCGAACAGTAAAGACTGGCATGAAGCGAGTCAATATTACGATCAGTATATGGAGACAAGAAAAGTACATAAAAAGCGGAACTGGAAAAGAATCGTTATTTATATCATAACTCTTTCATTTATACTTTGTTTTTCTTTATCCGGCTGGTTTTACTTGGAAAGGGTTTCATCTGCGGAGTATACAGCACAGAAATTTGAAAAAGCAATTAAGGAACAAGATGTGTCCAAACTTTCAGAACTTCTTGTATTTCCTCACGATTCTCAATCTTTTAATGCTTCACAAGCTAATCATATGATTGACTATTATAAAAAGCATTCTGGAGAATTTGTTTCAACTGTGGGCTACTTAAGAAGCTCTTCTGGTATAAAAGAGGAAAGAAACCCTGACTATTTTATTCACATGAATAAATCAGGAAAGAAATGGGGCATATTTGATGACTATTCAATAGAACTTGATGCATCACGGATAACTGTTCAGTCAGCAGCAAAAGGGGTTTTTCTTTATTTGAACGATGAACATATTGGAAAACTGGAAACAAACGGTGTGTTTGCCATAGAAGGAATAACTCCTGGAGAGCATGTCTTAAAGGGAGTAGTAAATAGTGGAGAGAAAAAGTATGAAGAGATTATCTCCTTAAATACATACCAAAACTTCGACGAACCCTTATCTTTGAAGTTCGAGGAACTGTCTATAGTAAACAGAAAGAAGTTTTTAGAGGAGGACCTTGAAGAAGAAATAACTGAGGCTGTACATACACATAGTAAAGAATATATTCTTGCTCTGGAATCTAAAGATATTGGGGAATTCAACATTATGAAAAATGAATCTTATTTAGAAAGAGCAGAAAAATCCATAGTGGAAATGAAGGAATTAGGGCAAAGTTATGAGGGAGAGATTAAAGAAATTGGCTTTGATTTAGGCAGCCTTGATTTTAGCTATGATAATAAGAGGGATATATACCAATCGAATATTACCGTATCTCTTACCTTTAATTCTGGGTATTATTTAGATGGTGACAGCCCGGACCATGCACTAAGAGCAAAAAATACGTATTATTGGGATTACGAATTCACATATGATGAAAACGATCAGCATTGGTATATCACCAGCGGGACACCGCTGACGGATTATCAGACAGACAATATGGATGTAATTAAATTTTGATAGAAAAGCCCCGCTTGTGAGTAGCGGGGCTTTTCATTCGACATTAGCAGCCTTATTTCCCGGGGAATAAAAAATTGGATATTAATAGTCTTCAGAGTACGAGGAGTTATTGATAAAGTTCCTGTCTAGTTTCTTGACTAGGCTTATGACCCCTATCATAATTAGAGTTTTCACCTGCTTCATAACTATTCTCTTGATTTTCATCCTCACCAGCGTAAGAACTGTCAGTGGCCTTGTCAGGGAGGTCTAAGTGAGCCTGTAGAGATCCTTGAATATTCATCAAACTGGTATCTTGAATTTGGTAATACCATACTCCATTAATATAAACACCTTCACCTTCAAGCTGCATTTCTTCAAAATTCAGCCCTTGGTTGGAGAGGACATAATCTGCATAGCTCATCATTTCATTAAAAGTAAGGTTTGTTTTCATATTATCGCCTATAGACTCAATTACTTTTCCGTAATTCACAATCGATTCAGCGCTTGCAGCTTTATTAACGATAGCTTCAATCATTTCCATCTGGCGTTGACCGCGTGCTAAGTCACTGTCATACTGACGGGAGCGCACTAAAGCCAGTGCTTCCTCTCCTGTCACAGTTTGATAGCCTTTATCAAGGGCGATGGAGTCCTGCTTATCCTTACTATTTTGTTCAGTTAAATCAAAAGGAACGTCAAATTTCACTCCATTTAAAGAGTCAATTACATCGACAAAAGAGTTAAAATTCAGGCGGACGTAATAATCGACAGGCACTTCAAGTAAATTTTCGACTGTTTCAATTGTGGCTTCTGTCCCGCCGAAAGCGTGGGCGTGGGTAATTTTGTCATTGTATCCTACTTCCGGTATATAAGTGTAGGAATCACGTGGAATGCTGACTAGTTTGACTGATTTATCATTATTATTAAAAGTGGCCAGCACGAGGGCATCTGAACGTGTGGCCGAATAACTGTCACTTCGCTTTTCACTGTCATCTACTCCAATAAATAAAACGGAAGTCGAGTCTTCAATCGGTGTAACTTTGTATGCACGTTTTTCTGATTTACCTCCGCGATCTAATTCTTCAAGAGAATTGTTCGCTGTATTTCTTGCTTTTTCGGTCAAAAAAGCTGCATACCCTGCCGTTGCTCCGATGGTCACCAGGACAACGAGTAATATACTCCCCAAAATTATTTTAACTTTTTTCCTTTTCATCCAATTGCGCTCCCTTATTAAGTTGTTAACCAGTTTTTCTCTTTAATTTTCTATTTGACAGGGTGTTCGTGGTAACTGTATTCTCCCCATTCAAACACTGTCTGACCACTTGTCAGGTCTGTTATCCATTGGTCAAACTCTTCCTGTTTCTTTTTCTCAACATATACTTCTATTTCCACATTTTCTAAGTAAGTAATCTTTTTTATCGGGTATTCTGAGTTCCTGATTTCATTTTCCAGCTTACCGAGAAGCGTATAGTCCGCTGTTATTTTAACTATTCTCATTAATTCCCGACGAACGATTCCAGTTATAAGGATTGCTTCTGAAGCTGTCTTAGAGTAGGCGCGGATAAGACCGCCTGCGCCAAGCTTAATGCCCCCAAAATAACGGGTCACTACAATCGCTGTGTCTTTCAGCTGCATTTTTTTAAGGACTTCAAGCATGGGTACTCCAGCTGTACCGCTTGGTTCCCCGTCATCGTTGGCTTTCTGAATTAAATCATGCTCGCCAATCATATATGCAGAGCAGTTATGATTCGCATCATTATGTTTTTTCTTTATGGATTGAATAAAGTCCTGAGCTTCTTCTTCTGACTCACAACGTTTGACATAGCCGATAAATCGGGATTTCTGTATATTGATTTCATGTGAACCTTCTAATTGAACGGTTTGATAATTTTCAAGCACGAATGGTAACCTCCTAAATTTTTATTATATAATGATTTAAAGAGAGTGAGCAATAATTTGTTGAATGTTGGTTAAATATATTCTATCACGACAAATACCCCCACAAATGGACTTAGGTATTACGAATGAGTATCGTGAATATTGATGGAGGGACTTGCGATGAACGATTTTAAATCTGGGGATAAAGCACTTGACTATATTATTAAAGACATGGTATCCACTGTCGCGAACAGTAAGGATGAAATTTTCCAGATTGGCGAGGATTCCCGAAAGGAATTCGATAATCTGAGTAAAGAACTGGAGCTTATTAAAAAGCAAGTCGCTAATTTAATCGAACAAGGCGACGACCTTGAGGAAAAAGTCCGCTTGTCAAGAGCTCGATTATCTGATGTAAGCAAGCAATTCCGGAAGTATTCAGAAGCAGAAATTAGAAAAGTTTACGAGCAGACACACGGACTGCAGATGGATTTGTCCATCAAACGAGAAAAAGAAAAGCAGCTCCGGGAACGAAGGGATGAACTAGAACTTCGTTTGAAAAATATTGATGAGACGGTAGGGCGTGCAGAAGCCCTTTCTGGTAAAATTTCCGTTGTATTGAATTATTTGACGGAAGACTTTAAAAAGGTAACGGAAACCTTGGAATCAGCAAAAGAAAAGCAGGAATTTGGACTCCAAATCATTGAAGCCCAGGAAGAAGAAAGAAGACGATTATCCAGGGAGATTCATGATGGGCCTGCACAGGCGCTGGCTAATGTTATGCTGAGATCTGATCTAGTCGAACGGACGTTTAAGGAGCGGGGGATCGATGAAGCCCTTGAAGAAATACGAAATGTACGCAAGCTTGTAAGGGCGGCTCTTCACGACGTTCGTCGGATTATTTATGATCTGCGTCCAATGGCTCTGGACGACCTCGGCCTTATTCCGACTCTTAAAAAATATTTAACTAATGTCGAAGAATATAGCAATGTGCAGATTCGCTTTCTATCTTTAGGAAGTGAGGAGAGAATCGACAGTAAATATGAGGTTGCCATTTTCCGCCTGATTCAGGAAGCTGTCCAAAATGCTGTAAAACATGCTGAAGCCACGGGAATTGATGTAAAGATAGAGCTTAAATCACATATGGCCGCTATCATTATTAAAGACGACGGTAAAGGCTTTGACCCATGGAAAAAGAGAGAGAAATCCTTTGGGCTAGTAGGAATGCGGGAACGTGTAGATATGGTTAATGGGGAACTACATATCAACTCCAAGCCTGGCGAGGGGACCATTGTCACGATACATTTACCATTAAAGCAATAATTTAACGAAAAACTATGTAAAAAGGCATGTATCGTTTATAATAGGAATTAGGATTAGGGTCGATCTACTAAAAGAAAAGAGATATAGAACAGAAAGACCCATTCGAATATAAAAATACATCATTCGGGTGGTCAAAATTTAGGAGGTAGACTCAAAATGACCAGAATCGTACTAATTGATGATCATAAACTTTTTCGAGAAGGCGTGAAACGTATCCTTGATTTTGAAGCCAGCTTTGAAGTCGTTGCAGAGGGAGATGACGGTTCTCAAGCCTTAGATTTAATTGATAAACACAATCCAGATATCGTATTAATGGATATCAACATGCCCAGCATGAATGGAGTAGAAGCGACAGCTGAACTTACCAAACGCTATCCCAGCCTAAAAATTATTATTCTCTCCATACATGATGATGAAAATTATGTTACACATGCGCTGAAAACCGGTGCCCAGGGGTATCTATTAAAAGAAATGGATTCTGATGCATTGATTGAAGCGATTAAAGTCGTAAGCAATGGCGGCTCTTACCTTCACCCGAAGGTAACACATAACTTGGTCGCTGAGTATCGTCGTTTATCTGATACTGCGTCTAATGAAGCCTTTCGCACGATTGAATACCGCAAGCCTCTTCACCTGTTAACTCGCCGGGAATGTGAAGTTCTACAGCTATTAGCGGACGGACAAAGCAACCGCGGAGTAGCTGAAGCTTTGTTTATCAGTGAAAAAACAGTTAAAAACCACGTAAGTAATATTCTTCAGAAAATGAACGTAAACGACCGTACACAGGCAGTAGTTACAGCTATTAAAAACGGCTGGGTAGAAGTTATTTAATGTTTTCATAGAGTTCCAGAGTCATATAAGGCTCTGGGACTTTTTATTTTGAAAAACATGAAGACATCTGGTGCAAAGTAAATAAGCATCATGTAAAATAGAGCGTAAGTATGATTAGTCCAGGAAGCACAGAAGGAGAATGACTATATGAAAACTGCCGTACTTACCGACAGTACAGCCTACCTTCCAAAGAAGTTACGCCAGTCTAAGAATATACATATGGTGCCGCTAAATGTTGTATTTGGCGAAGAGTCTTATCAAGAGGAAATCGATATAAACATCGACGATTTTTACGATATGGTAAAAGAAAATTCTGAACTGCCCAAAACCTCTCAGCCGTCCACTGGGCTTATGGAAGAAAAGCTAAAAGAACTGGCGAAGCAGTACGATGCTGTAATTGCCATTCATTTATCGAGCGGAATCAGTGGGACTTACCAGGGGATGGTGACAGCAGCAGATATGGTGGATGATATTGAAGTCCACGTTTTTGATTCAGAAATCAGCTGCCTCATGCAAGGGTATTATGCTTTAGAAGCAGCAGAGCTTGCGGACAATGGAGCCCTCCCTGATCAAATTTTAAGCAGGATGGATGAAATGAAAGCATCTATGAGAGCTTACTTTATGGTCGATGATTTGTCCCACTTGCAAAGAGGAGGTCGATTGAACGGAGCACAGGCATTTGTCGGCAGTCTGCTGCAAGTAAAGCCTGTCCTTCATTTTGTTGATACGAAAATTGTCCCGTTTGAAAAAATCCGAACCCGTAAAAAAGCATTAAAAAGGATTACAACGCTGTTTGAAGAATCTTTGGAAAGTGCCGGCTATTATAAGGCAAGTGTCATTCATGCCAATCGTCCAGATGAAGCAGAACAAATTAAGCATGAAATTGAATCGAAATTTTCAAATGTTGAAGTTACTATAAGCTACTTCGGTCCGGTGATCGGTACTCATTTAGGAGAAGGAGCTATGGGTCTTGGCTGGTACCGTCACTCTTAAAGTATACAAGCCTGCTTGTGAGACTCGAGCAGGCTTTAATTTTTTTTAGGAGAGTGATCGACATGGTTTCCACAGCAAATAGAACATCCGCAAATTCCCCGAAGTCTTTAAAATCGATAATTCCTCATGATTCACCTAACCTCTGGCTGTCAGGCAAGCTTCTTACAAGAACGGAACTTGCTTCTTATTCTTCTCAAGAAATGACTCAACTGCTTCAACTACACTTCCTGAAAAAAGTCTCCTCTATAGAAAAGAATCCGCTCCTATGTAAACGCTGTGGTGCGGATAAGTCTTTTCATTTTGGCCATTTTCATCATGCCGGTTGTGAAAAAGAATGCATCTACTGCCGAAACTGTATCCAGATGGGCAGGGTGATCGATTGTGAGCCCCTATATGCTGGTAGTTCTTTAGTCGCCTGGCCAATACATGAGAAACCCTGTAAATGGGAGGGAGAACTTACGTCAGGCCAGCAGCAAGCGGCAGGTAAGATTATTGAAACCATAGAAACTAAGAGAGAGCTTTTGATTTGGGCTGTCTGTGGGGCAGGGAAGACCGAGATGCTTTTCCCCGGACTTGCCAGGGCATTGGAACTCGGCCTGAGGATATGCATTGCCACCCCAAGAACGGATGTCGTAAAAGAACTGCTTCCTCGACTAAGGAAAGCTTTTCCTGGCATAACTATTCAAGGATTATATGGTGATAGTGATGAAAAGCAAGGGGACTCTCAGCTGCTCGTATCCACCACTCACCAGTTGTTCCGATTTTCATCGGCATTTGATGTGATGGTCATTGATGAAATTGATGCATTTCCTTACCATAATGATGACTCTCTTCAATACGCCGCTAAGCGGGCATCCAAGCCTGAAAGTTCGCGAATATACCTCACCGCTACTCCACGAAAAAAAGAAAAGAAGCTGATTCGCCGAAAAAAGCTTCCCGCTGTATTTATCCCTTCTCGTTTCCACGGATTTCCACTCCCTGTCCCGATCTTTCGATTAATCCCGATGCTTCGTAAGAATATCCAAAATGGAAGACTCCCTAAAAGTCTTACAGAGAAAATTAGGCGTCAGCAGCAAGAAAGCCGGCAGCTGTTAATGTTTTGTTCAACAATTGAACAAGCCTCACAGCTTAAAGCCATATTAGGCCGTGAATTTGAAACTACTTCTGTCCATGCGGAAGATCCAGATCGTGCTGGGAAAGTGCAGGATTTTCGTGATAAAAAGCTTAGGCTTTTAATTACAACGACGATCCTTGAACGCGGTGTTACTTTTCCGGCGGTTGATGTATATGTCATTGATGCCGGACATCATGTGTTCGATGAAGCCGCTTTAGTACAAATAGCCGGGCGAGCCGGAAGAAGTCCTGTGGATCCGGAAGGAGATGTCATCTTTTACCATATTGGCAAAACAAATGCGATGATTGCTGCACGGGAAGCTGTTATCCAAATGAACAAGAGGGCCAATCGATGAGCAGGTGTATCATCTGCTTTACTGATATTTTGCCGGAAGTGTCCTGGATTAACTTCTTCAAACCTCCCAAGGAAGAAAAAATGTGCGGCCGCTGTATTGGAAGATTGGAAAAGATTGAAATACCAGGCTGTCCTAAGTGTTACCGAATTGATGCACAAGGTGTCTGTTTTGACTGTAGGCGCTGGGAGGAGGTGCATGAATTTGCCGATGTTCTTGAAAGAAATGTTTCTTTGTATCATTATAATGACTTTGCCAGGGAGATTGTCGCCCGCTGGAAGTATCGAGGGGACTTTATCCTCATTGAAGCCTTCGCTGAAGCTTTACAGACGAAGCATAATGAGCAGTTTCTTAGCAGAGAAGCCGATTATGTCGCGATTCCATTAAGCAAGGAGCGCCTGAAGGAGCGAGGCTTTAATCAGTCGGAAGCGCTCATATCCCTTCTCGGAATACAGGCTGTGGACTTTTTTAAAAGAAAGGGAAGTGAAAAGCAGTCGAAGAGGGGAAGACGCGGGAGGATGGGAGCGGAAAATCCTTTTTTACTTGTAAAGGATAGGGTAGCTCGTCCAGTGGTTCTTGTTGATGATATTTACACGACAGGGAGTACTGTGAGGAACTTAGCTGTACTGCTAAAGAGGGCGGGCTGTCCGTCTGTAAGTTCTTTGACTCTTTTCCGTTAAGGATGCTTTGGTTTAGCTGCTGTATGCCGATATAATAAGGAAAGATGGGTTTTGAGTGAAACTGGTATCCAGGCCTGGTTTATAGCTGTGGGAAACACGGTGAAGCAGATAAAGGGCGGTTTCGCAAAAATAGAGATAGAACAGACTTTTTTGATGTTTCCACTAAGGATAAAGACTCTGGTCGAGTGATTTATTATGCAATTAAACGCTCGAAAAGCTAAACGGACAGCGGACATCATCCGATATAAAGGAAAGACCATTTACGAAAAAGTTGAGGTGTAATCAATGCGGGTTCAAGGATCAAACTTTTCTAAGATTAATCCTTATCAAAAGCAGATGAATCAGCAGCATGAAATTAAACAGGCTAAACAGCAAGATAAGATGGAGATTTCATCTGAGGGAAAAGCGCTGCAAGAAATAGAGAAGACGAATGAACAGCGGGCGGAGTATATCAAGGACATTAAGGCAAAGGTTGAAAAGGGTGATTATAAGATTGATCATGAGGCAGCGGCCCAGTGTCTGGCTAAATACTATAAAGGAGATTTGTAAGTGACGATACAGAAGATCATTTTGTCATTAGATCGGTTGAAGCAGCTTCATACCAGCATGCTTTCAGTATCTAAGGAGAAAACCGAAGCGATTAAAGATAATAAAATCGAACAGCTGCATGAATGTTTAGTTGCAGAGAGAAAGCATCTTAGCGCGATTGAGAAGCTGGAAAAGAAGCGGATGGAAGAGGTGAAAACTTGGGCTTTACAGGAGAATCAGACAGAAGAACATCCAACAATTTCTCATATTTTGACCGTTACTGAAGGAGAAGAGAATAGGCGGCTGCTGGAAGTTTATAAATCTTTCCTTATTGTGCTTGCCGATTTGAAGCAGCAGGAGTGTCTAAATGGCGAGCTGACGAGGCAGTCGCTGCAGTTTGTCAACATGTCGCTTGATCTGTTAGAGCCGTCAATAAAGAATTTGAACTATGGTGAGTCTGCAGCTGATCGGCCGAAACGTTCTATTTTTGATTCGAAGGCGTAAGCAAGGGGGAGAATGGATATGGTATCATCGTTCAGCGGTTTAGAAACCGCAAAGCGGGGATTGTTTGCTCAGCAGTCTGCGCTTTATGCGACCGGTCATAATATCGCCAATGCCAACACAGAAGGGTATACGAGGCAGCGAGTGAACTTTGAGCAGACCTCACCGTTTCCTCCGGCTTCGAGAAACCGTCCGGAAATTACGGGACAGATTGGCAGCGGAGTGAGAATTGGAGCGATTGAGCGGATTCGAGATAATTATTTAGATGTCCAGTACCGCTCGGAGAATAATAATGCCGGTTATTTTGAGGCACGGGCGAGTGAACTGTCACGTCTGGAGGAAATTATGAATGAACCATTAGAGGACGGGCTTTCAAAAACGATGGATCGTTTCTGGCAGGCGCTGCAGGATTTATCAGTCAATCCTGAACATTCAGGTGCTCGCTCTGTAGTCGTGGAACAGGGGAAAGCCGTAACGGATACGTTCAATTATTTATCAAAAACCTTAATTAATATCCAGGGTGACATTGCAGCAGAAGTTGATATTACGACGAAAACGATTAATTCTATAGCCCAGCAGATCAACAGCTTAAATGGTCAGATTGCATCAGTAGAACCACATGGGCCGGTGCCTAATGATTTGTATGACCAGCGAGATCTTTTGATAGATAAGCTTTCCAGTCTTGTAAATATTAATGTCACATATGAGTCCACACCTTCCTCTGCCGATGCTCTGGCGAGAGGAAAAGTAAATATCTCGCTTGTTGATGCCGGAGGAAAAGAGCTTACATCATCATTAGTAAATGGAGCTGATCAATCGGTGAATGCCTTATCGGTGACTTATAACGATCGTAATCTGGCTTCCACCATTACGTTAGGCGGCAGGGAGATGAGTGTGGAAGAATTTACGATAAATGGTAAGCTGAAAGGCTTGATCGATACCGGGGGTTATGTAAAGGCAAACGGTGAGGATACGGGTACATATGAGAAGATGCTTAGTGATTTAGATAAGCTTGCTACCGGGTTTGCTGAAAAATTTAATGAGGTACACAGGAGCGGGCAGTCATTGCGGACGATCAGTAACGGCGGTCAGCCGCCTGCTTTTTTTGAAATAACAGGGAAGAAAAATGAAGCAGGTATCATCAAAGGGCTGGCCGGCAGAATTGAAGTGACGGATGAAATAAAAGAGGATATCGATCATATCGCGGCTGCTTCTATAGCAGAAGCGGGAAATGGGAATAACGCCAAGTTGCTTGCAGAGGTGCAGCATGCGGATGATGAGCTTTTTGGTGAAAAGGCTTCAATGATTAATTACTATGAATCAATGATCGGTTCGATGGCTGTAGAAGCGCAGGAGGCTGCACGGATGCAAGGTAATACAGCAACGCTGACTAGTTCTGTTGAGCAGAGAAGAATGTCGGTCAGTGCAGTGTCTCTTGATGAAGAGATGACCAATATGATCAAGTTTCAGCACGCGTATAATGCGTCTGCGCGAAACATTACCACAATTGATGAAATGCTGGATCGAATTATCAATCAAATGGGTGTCGTCGGAAGATAAGGGGGAAAATGATGCGCATAACACAAGGAATGCTGGCGAATAACATGCTCCGTCATTTAAGCAGCAGCTATAATGAACTCGGTAGAATTCAGGAGCAGCTGTACACAGGGAAGAAAATCAGCCGGCCGTCTCAAGACCCGGTCGCTGCGATGAAAGGAATGAATTACCGTTCACAGGTGACTGAGATTGCTCAGTATCAGCGGAATATGGGCGAGGTTCATGATTGGATGGAGAACAGTGATGCGGCCCTCGATGAAGGCACCCAGGCGCTGCATCGTATCCGTGAGCTGGCAGTACAAGCGAGCAATGGGACTTATAATACCGGGGAACGTGAAAACATTGCCAAAGAAGTACGACAACTGAAAGCTCATTTAGGAGATGTTGCTAACACACAAGTGAATAATAAGTATATTTTTAATGGGACGAATACGACAGAAAAACCGGTGAAAATGGATGATTTTTCTGTTAATGCCAGTGACTCACCAGTAGAAATAGAGGTTTCCACAGGTAGTAAGATTCAAGCGAACGTCACACCAAGCTTAGTTTTTAATCAAGGATTGTTCACCGATATAGAAAAGTTTGCCGCAAATTTGGAAAACGGCGGGGGAGAAGACGAACTGGGCCGCAGTCTTAAGGATCTTGACGATCATATTGATTCATTCGTTAATCAGCGGGCAGATTTAGGTGCGCGGATGAACCGGATGGATTTAATTGAGAACCGGCTGGCAGCACAGGAAATCAGCGCAAAGAAGATGATGTCGGATAACGAAGATGCTGAAATTGAAAAAGTTATTACCGATTTAAAAACACAGGAAAGCATTCATCGGGCAGCTAGGGTGCAGGTGCGAGAATTATTCAGCCGACATTGATGGACTTTTTAAGATAAGACTGCCTGCTTTTAGGCGGTCTCTCTTTTTCCTAAAGTGGGAAGAAAGATGGAAGTTCCGCAGAATCAGCTTGACTGCACAGCAGGCAAGGCATAGAGCGGAGAGCACCTCTAGGAAAAACGGTAAAGCAAAAGCCGGTGAGAATAACGGTTCATATGAGGCAGTATCTACAACTGAAGATTGAGTGGAAGGTTTAAGGAAGGGGAAAACAATGAAAGCAGAAACTAAATATTTCGGAGAAGTAGAAGTTGCGGAAGATCAGTTTATTCATTTTCACAACGGACTGCCGGGTTTTGAACACCTGCGGGTATTCACACTATTGCCGGTTGATGAACAGGGACTGTATTTCACACTTCAGTCGATGGAGGAAGCCGAAGTGGCACTGATCGTCACAAACCCTTACTTGTTTTACAGTGATTACGAATTTGATATCGATGAAAAATCTACAGGAGATCTCTCGCTGGAACAGCCGGAAGACGTGGCGGTATATAGTGTAGTAACAGTAAAAGAACCGTTTGCCAGATCGACAATCAACCTGCAGGGACCAGTAGTCGTGAATACGACAAGCAGCAAAGGTAAGCAGATTATTCTAAATAAGACTCATTATGAAACGAAGCACCCTTTATTCAATGAAAAAGGCGGTGGTGTCCATGCTCGTCCTTAACCGTAAAGAAGGTGAATCGGTCAGAATCGGTGATGACATTTTGCTTAAAGTAGTGTCGGTAGAGGGCGGTCAGGTGAAGCTCGGGATTCAGGCTCCCAAGGATATAGACATTCACAGACAGGAAATTTATGAGGCCATTCAGCGGGAGAATGCAGAAGCGGCAGATTTCAAAGGGAATTTACTGGAAGTACTAAAATTTCAAAAGAATAGTTAACAATGCCGCCAGCCGGCCGATATAAGTAATGTAGCTCATTACAAAAGTCGGCCGGCTGTTGTTTTGGCAATCAAGCATTTCACAAGGACGTGAAATGACTTACTTTCAAGGAGGAATCTTAAAATGAGAATTAATCACAACATTGCGGCATTAAATACACACCGTCAGCTGGGGTCTGCGAACCAGGCACAGCAAAATTCAATGGAAAAGCTGTCATCTGGTCTTCGTATTAACAAAGCAGGAGATGACGCAGCAGGACTTGCCATCTCTGAAAAAATGCGCGGACAAATCCGCGGGTTGGATCAGGCGAGTCGTAATGCCCAGGATGGGATTTCATTGATACAGACAGCGGAAGGTGCTTTAAATGAGACCCACAGCATCCTACAACGTATGCGTGAGTTAGCAGTACAGTCATCAAACGATACGAATACTGATACAGACCGAGCAGAGCTTCAAAAAGAAGTAAATCAACTGGCTGAAGAAATCACTAGAATCTCAGAGAATACTGAATTTAACACTCAAAATCTTTTAGGAGGAGATTTTTCAGGTAAGTTTCAAATTGGGGCAAATTCTGATCAAAACATAGATTTATCCATTGGAGCTATGGATTCTCAGTCCTTAAGTGTCGGAGAAAAATTCACTATTTCTGAAGGTGCTGAGGCTGGAGATACTTTAACTTATGGAGCCGGTGATTCGACTGCTACTTGGGAGGCAGCTATTAAATTAGGAGATGATATTTCAGTTGCCCAGGATGGATCTGAATTAGCTACTGAAGATGATGTACAAGCTGCTGGTTATTACGATGATGATTCTGGCGAAATAGTGTTAACTGCATCAGAAAAGTTAGCTAACAATGCTGCTGGAGTTATAGGGTTAGATATTTCTTCCCAATCAGCAGCAGATTCAGCAATTACGACAATTAATTCTGCTATTGAAACTGTTTCAGCCCAAAGATCAGAACTAGGTGCATATCAAAACCGTCTGGACCACACAATTAACAACCTTGGAACATCTTCTGAAAACCTGACAGCTGCGGAATCACGTATCCGCGACGTTGATATGGCACAGGAAATGATGAACCAAACGAGGAATTCAATTCTTGGCCAAGCATCCCAGGCGATGCTGGCACAGGCAAACCAATTACCTCAAGGAGTATTGCAGCTGCTTCAATAAAACGACTAAAGAGCCTCTTTTCCGGGGCTTTTTTTCTTTTTCCTTCTTCCTTTTTCTTCACAATCTATAAAATGATCCGATATAAAAAGAAACAAATCACGATATGGTTGTGGATATGGTCACGAAGAAAGTTGTCAAGGAGATACCACCGAAGAAAATGCTGGATTACTATGGGGCGATGAATGAGTTTCTTGGCTGAATTGTGGACGATAGGATGTAAGGAGTGGAGAAAATGCGTATAGGCGGATTAGCCAGTGGGATGGATATTGATGGAATTGTGGCGGATTTAATGCAAGCCGAGCGGAGGCCGCTTAATAAATTAGAACAAACTAAGACGCGTCTTGAGTGGCAGCGGGATGCTTATCGTGATGTGAATAAGCAATTCTTAGAGCTTGACCAGCTGGCATTGGAAATGAAGCTGGATCGCACATTTCAGGGGAAGGATGCGGTTTCTTCAAGTTCTAATGTTGAAGCCCGGGCTACTTCTGGGGCGGGGGAAGGTACATATAAACTGGAAGTGAAACAAATTGCTGAATCGGCTTATAACTACAGTGAACGTATGATTTCAGCTTCTGTAGCTGATAAGCTTGACCCTTCTGCCTCACTTGCCTCGCAAAGAGATAAATTCGGGACATGGGTAAATGAAGGCTCTTTTACGATTACAACGGCCGACGGGGAGATGACTTTTGAGATTGATGAGGAAGAATCCTTAAACAAACTTCTGCAGGACATTAGCAGTTCTGATCTTGGCATTCGGGCTTTTTATGATCAAAGTGCCGATAAGGTGATGTTTGAACGGACGAAGACAGGAAATTTTGTAGTGGATGGAAATGAGATTCAATTCAGCGGCGAAGGGTCCGTTTTTTTAACAGAAACGCTAGGTCTTAATCCAGCGGCAGAGGTCGGCGGTAAGGATGCCAGGTTTACTTACAATAACGCCCTTGAGATTACGTCTTACAAAAATACATATTCTCTTAATGGCGTGAATTTTAACTTGAAGGAAAAGGGTACAGCTACGATAACGGTGACCAATAACGTGGACGAGGCGGTCGAGAAAATAACTGGGTTCGTGGAGAAATACAACAGCATTATTGAAAGTCTTACTGAAAAGCTGAATGAGCGGAAAAACCGGGAATATCCGCCTCTTACTGATGATCAGAAGAAAGCGATGGAGGAGGATGAGATTGAAAAGTGGGAGGAGCAGGCACGTAAAGGGCTCCTTTATGGTGATACAGTGCTCTCAAATGCGCTGACGCAGATGCGGACGAGCTGGTACAGTAAGGTAAACACGGGCAGCGAACTCATTATTTTGTCTGATATTGGTATTTCGACTTCTTCTAATTATTTGGCCAGAGGGAAACTGGAGATCAATAAAGATGAGCTGCGAACTGCTCTTAGTGAGAATGCTGAATCTGTGAAAGCTCTGTTTGCGAATAGCGGTGAAGCTGACAATAAAGGGATTATCCGGCACCTTGAGGATACAATTGATTACACCCGGCAGTCGATCGAACGAAAGGCTGGAAAAGAGTCAAGTACGAGTGAAACCTTCACACTCGGCCGGGAGCTTAAAGACATGGATAACCGTATTCAGCGGTTTGAAGATAAAATGGTTGAGCTGGAGGATCGCTATTGGAAACAGTTTGGCGCAATGGAAAAAGCGATTCAGGAAATGAATTCACAGTCCTCTTTTCTTCAGCAGAACTTTTTCAATCACATGATGTAATGACTAAAGGAGTGTTCTATCAATATGTCGATTCAAGCCTATCAAACGAATTCCGTAGAAACCGCATCACCGGGAGAGTTAACGCTGATGCTGTATAATGGCTGTATCAAATTTATCCGTGCCGGCAGGAAAGCTGTAGAGCAGAATAATATTGAACAGAAAAATATTATGATTCAAAAAGCGCAGGCGATTATCCTTGAGCTGATGGTCACAATGGATCAGCAGTATGAGGTCGCGAATGAGATATTGCCTCTCTATGAATATATTCATCATTTATTAATTGAAGCCAATACCAAAAATGATGGTGCTCTTTTAGAGGAAGCGGAACGTCTCGTTATCGAGTTTCGTGATACGTGGAAACAGGTGCTGCTGCAATCGCGGAAGTTACAGCACGGGACGGGCGGAACTGCGTAATGGCCGGCTGGCAGGAATTCTTAAGGATAACTAATAAGCTTTGCCGGCAGGTGGATCGAAGAGTCACTGATAGTAACCGGGAAGACGTGGCTGTGAAAGTTCAGATGCTTCTTCATGAGAGAGGACTTTTAATGAAAGATCTGCCACAGCCGGAGACTGAATCAGAACTCTCAGCTGCTCGTCAAGTGTATATGCTCAATCAGACTATCAGTGAAAAGCTGACTGTCTATATGAGCAAGCTGAAAAAGAAGATTCGCCACGTACGAAAGCAGCACTCCAGTCAAAAGAAATATACGAATCCCTATCAAAGTGTTTCAAGCTATGACGGGATGTTTTTAGATCAAAAAAAATGAGCCTTCCCTTTAAGAGGAGGCTCATTTTTATTTATTCAACAAAAGAAGAGTCGACAAGGCCGTTAAGGTTTGGCTTTTCTTCTAAGAATTGCAGCTCATAAGAAGAATCGGCAAACATTTGAACTTCCTTCGGATCTACCACTGTAGTGAAAGTCATACGTTCGAAAGCATTATCAACCACTTCCTGAGACAGTTCCTGGTCGGTAATTTCCTTAATTTTATCAATCGCAATCTGTTTCGCTTCATCCGGGTTATCATTTACATAGTCAGTCGCTTTCTTGTGAGCATCGACAAGGTTTTGGATTAAGCCCGGGTCTTTTTCTTTCAGTCTTTCTGATGTTACGAATACGGAAGCCGGCATATTAGCGTTATGTGCTACTTCATCGTTTTCAAAAAGAACCTTTCCTGTGCCCTGGGCTTCAATATAAGCCGCCCACGGTTCTGGCACTGCGGCTACGTCGACCTTTTCTGTTTCAAACATACTGCTGTACGTCGCAGGCTTTCCTGTAACGTGTTTCATTTCACCATTTAAACGGTCTGATGTAATGCCGAATTCATTTTTCATCAACGTCTCAAACTGAACATCATGGGTACAACCGACACGTGGGGAAATGAATGTTTTCCCTTTAATGTCTTCTGCGGATTCAATGTCTGCACCGTTACGTGCCATAATTACGGTACCGCCAGTGGCACCGGCAGCTACAATATTAATTTTCGCTCCGCTTGTGTAAAAGTTCATCGCAGGTCCTGGACCTACTATTCCGCCTTCAATCTCACCAGTTTCGACTGCCGTCATAAAGGCAGATCCATCAGGAAAATATTTAAAGTTAACTTTTGTGCCATCCGGCAGTGCATCTTCGTAAAATTCTTTTTCTTCCGCTACCATTCCAGCTGCGTGATCAATATTTGGGAAGTACCCGATCGTTACTTCATTTTCCGAATCTCCGCTTCCGGAAGTAGACCCGCTTCCACATGCAGCCAGCAGACCCGTAATAAGCACCAATGAAAGTGCCGTAATTAATTTTTTCATATACCTCTCCCTTTCTGGGGTTAAGCTAATCCCCAACGTTTCATTACGTTTTTCTCTAGTTTGGAAAATACGATTTGATCAGCTATAGATCCGATAAGACCGATAATAATAATAATGGCTACAACTTGATCCATTCGTGCATAATCTTGTGCATAGGCTAAAGAATATCCAAGTCCTGGTCCGTTACTTAGCAGTTCCCCGGCCATTAGGGCTCTCCAGCTGAAAGCCCAGGCTAAGCGCAGTCCCGTCATAAAATATGGAATACTGGCTGGAACTTCCACTCTGAAAAATAGAGGAATGCCATTTGTACCCATCGTTCGTGCCGCCCGGATAAACTGTGGAGGCACACTGCGAATTGCTGTACGAACATTCAAAGCCATTACGAAGGTACCGCCTAATACGACGACGAAAATAACGGCAAATTCACTAAATCCAAAAAGCATAATAGCTAGTGGTACCCAGACGATACTTGGAATACTCTGCAAAGCAATTAAATACATCCCGGCTGTTTCGTCTGCCTGACGGGACTTACCTAAAATAATCCCGACAGCTGTTCCCATTAAGATGGCTAAAAATAATCCAATAAATAAGTGCCTAAAGCTGGCTCCCAAAGCTGCAATGAAGTCTCCTTCTGTAAACCCGTAGACAAGAGCGTCCCATACACTGAGAGGAGCGGGAAAAACAATCTCTTCTAAAATGCCTGCGGAAAAGATCAACTGCCAAATGCCAATGACAACAGCAAGAAAGACAATCCGTTTAACTAGAATATTCAATGTCATGACTAAGCTCTTCCTTTAAAACTTTATTTATTTCATCTTTAAGCAGATCCATTATTTTGTTTTCTAGCTCTATCACTCGGGCGTCATCTCTTTTTCGGGGCCTTGGAATATCGATTTCAAAATCAGCGATGATCCGTCCAGGACGAGTACCCATAACTACAACTCGATCTGACAGTTTAATAGCTTCCTGAATACTGTGAGTAACGAAAACGATCGTCTTTTGTGTTTCCTGCCATACTTTTATCAGCTCATCATGAAGGATGTGACGAGTCTGTTCATCAAGGGCTCCAAATGGTTCATCCATAAGCAATACCTTAGGATCCATGGCGAGTGCCCTGGCAATAGCCACACGCTGCTGCATACCGCCCGAAAGTTCATAAGTATATCGGTCTTTAAAGCGGCTGAGATGGACCATTTTCAAAAAGTGATCAGCTCGTTCATCAGCTTCTTTTTTATTCATTGTTGATTTTAGAGGGAAGGTCACGTTTTCCTTTACATCCAGCCATGGAAATAAGGAAGGCTGCTGAAATACCATGCCGCGGTCAGGCCCAGCGTTTTTAATTTCATTTCCCTCTAATAAAATTTCCCCTGAGGTCGTTTTTTCCAATCCGGCAATTAATGCTAACAGAGTGGACTTCCCGCAGCCGGATGGTCCCAGCAGGGATACAAACTCTTTTTTATCGATATCAAGATTGATGTTTGAAAATACTTGAAAGTCCCCATTTTCTCTGTCATGAAAGGATTTCCCAACATCACTTATTTGTAGAAACATCTGCTTCCTCCCAGTATATAATAATTCCTATCCATATAGTTGGTTTTAATTGTATAGTTTATGATTATACAGATGAAGCCTATACCGTGCAATAATTATTGTTTAAAATTTTTAATAATAAAAAAGCCAATGGATAAGATCCACTGGCTGTCAACTTGCTTTGTTTAACTTGTTTTTAGTTTCTTTAAAATTATAGTTTATATTTTGAGGGTTAGCTTTGACTAAGGTCACTATATATTCATTAAAAGGTACGTAAGAAATAGCCTTTAAGATAATTACACAAATTAATATAACCATAAGATGGTAAGGGATTATAAATATTGAATAAGCAAATACATCATATGGTGCGTAGTCCTGATATAAGTAAATAACTAAAGGATGTAGCAGAAAAATCCCCATAGACATATTTCCTAAACTTATAAAGACTTTAATTATACTTTCACTAATTAACATTAAAGAATAATAAATACTTATGATTACGACAAAAGAGATAGGAATAGCAAATAAATTTATCAAATTTTCATTAGAATTTATAACTTGTTGGCTAGTGTGATAATCAAAAACAATTAAAGCCAATACGGCTAACCCCGTAATCTGAACAAAAAGCCGGTTATTTCTCAAAGATAAATATTCGTGAATATACGGCCATAGGTGGACAAATAATGAGCCGAGCATAAAGTAATAAAGCCACTGTAATAGGAACCCGCGTCCATTTATGAAGTTTTCTAGGTAGGATCCTCCGGCTTCGAAATGATTAGTAATGAATACATAATTTATAAATAGAGAAGTAATAGTTAGGAAAATAACAGATTTGAAATTCAGCCACTTCTTAATTAATACAAACAAAACATAGAACTGTATAACTAAACTGATAAAGTATAAATGATAATGCGATTTTCCAGATATAACCATGTATATGAAATCTTTTACTTGTTCTTGGTTAGACCAGTCAGGAATGCTGTAACTACCCATATAATATTTGTACACTAAATATATGAAACTCCATACAAGAAAAGGAGAGATAATTTTTACCATTCGGCTTTTTATAAACCGCTTTAGTGTAAAATTTTTCCCAATCATAGAATTATATAAAAGGAATCCGCTCATAACAGCAAACAGAGGAGTGCCGATTCTTGATATTTGGTTAAAGAAATTTGTAAGAGTGGTATAACCATCAATGGAATGATAAAAACGAGCACTGACGTGAACCATAACAACCATTAAACAGGCGACTGCCCTTACAAAATTAATTTCATAAAAGTATCTCTTTTCCAAGTCTACCTCCTCCTATTGAGTTTTTAATAACCTTTTGTTACAAAGTCTCACCCAATATAACATTATTACTGGTAAAGGGACATTTTTCAATAGTACATATTTACAATCTTTTACCATTTCCAACAATTTCCGACACAAAAAGTTCGAAAAGTTCTGAAAGTTTATGCAGGAATGGGCGAGGGTATGGTAGAATATAAACTACATAAGGATGAAAGGAGGACACTTCTAGATGTTAAAATATAACATTCGTGGTGAAAACTTAGAGGTGACAGATCCAATTAAGGACTATGTGGAAAAAAAGGTGGGCAAGATGGAACGCTACTTTGAAACTCCACCGTCATCTGAAGTACACGTAAATTTAAGTGTCTATAATGATGAGCAGACGATTGAAGTGACTATTCCTATGAAGAATTTACTTCTTCGAGCCGAGGAGCATAACACTGATCTATATGCTGCCATCGACCTTGTGGTAGATAAATTAGAAAGACAAATACGTAAGCACAAAACGAAAGTGAACCGGAGATCCCGCCAGGAGGGTGCTCCTAAGTATGTGTTTGCCGAACTTGAAAGGGAAGCACAAGAACAAAGACTTGAACAACAAGAAGAAAATGATTCCGATATCGAGATTGTAAGGACAAAGCGTTTTGACTTAAAACCAATGGATAGTGAAGAGGCTGCATTGCAGATGGAAATGTTAGGCCATGCGTTTTACGTTTTTACAAACGCGAACACGGATGAAACAAATATTGTATATAAACGACGTGATGGAAAATATGGATTAATTGAAACCTGATCCTAAAAAACAGCTCTGCCAAACCGGCGGAGCTGTTTTTTTTGTGGTAGAAATTAAAATAGATAGTATTTTTCTTTTTTGACCAATCATTTATTTAAATTCTCCTGTTTTACTGGGTGAAAACTTTGTTGTGAAAGGAATGTCACATAAAGTTCTATTTTTTGCTGCTTTTTTATTTTGATAAAAAGAGTGTATAAATAAGATGTAATCCCTACCAAGGAGGCGATGTGAATGTCTAATACTTATCCATGTAAAGTTTGCGGGCAAGTCCTAAAGCAAACAAAACAGCAAGAAAAAACGATAGCCCAGCTTGTTGAAATCATCGGTGCCCTTAACCGGAAAATTGCTGATCTTGATCAGCGCCAGGTGAAAATGGAACGGATAGTCGTTCCGGAGCTTTTTCCCCGCTCGACCTCCTCTGCCTCCTCTTAAATCGCCTCCATCTGGGCAAGTAGTCTTCCCAGGATTACTTGTCCTCTTTTTTTATCCTTGCGGGACTGATCCTGCTTTCCTGTTCTGTTGTCAGTAAGCCTCCCTTAGTGTTATGATTAGGAGTGGATTATACTATTCAACCGAAGATTTGGTATGAAAGAGGAGCGGTTGCCATGCTTGGAACCTTAAAGAAAATTTTTGGTGGAGAGAATCGCCAACTTAAAAATTTAGAGAAACTAGCAGAAAAAGTTGAAGAACTAGAAACAGATATAGAGAAGCTCTCTGATGATGGGCTTCGACAAAAAACAGAAGAGTTTAAGTCACGTTATGAAAAAGGGGAGACTCTTGATGATCTTCTTGTAGAAGCCTTTGCTGTTGTGAGAGAAGCATCTAAACGTGTTTTGAACATGCGTCCCTTTAAAGTACAGATTCTTGGAGCCATTGCACTCCACGAAGGAAACATTGCAGAAATGAAAACAGGTGAAGGTAAAACGTTAGCATCTACTATGCCTGCTTACTTAAATGCAATTACTGGAAAAGGCGTACACATTATTACAGTTAACGATTACCTTGCCAGCCGTGATGCTACAGAGATGGGGCAGCTGTTTGAATTTCTCGGCTTAAAAGTCGGTTTGAATTTAAATGGAATGTCAAAGGATGAAAAGCGTGAAGCTTATCTTGCTGATATCACTTATGGTACGAACAATGAATTTGGTTTTGATTATTTAAGAGATAACATGGTCTTATATAAAGAACAAATGGTACAGCGTCCTCTTCATTTCGCTATTATTGATGAGGTCGATTCAATTTTAATTGATGAAGCACGTACCCCTCTGATCATTTCCGGAACGGCCTCTAAATCCGCTGACCTTTATCAGTCAGCAAACTCTTTCGTTCGTTTACTGGAAAGAGATGATGAGTTTACGTATGATGAAAAAACAAAAAACGTACAGCTTACTGAAGAAGGGATCAATAAGGCTGAGAAGTTCTTTAAAATTGAAAACTTGTTTGATCTATCAAATGTGACACTGATTCATCATATTAATCAGGCATTAAAAGCCCATACAACAATGCAGCGAGACACAGATTATGTAATAGAGGAAGGCGAGGTCGTTATCGTCGATCAGTTTACGGGTCGATTAATGAAAGGCCGCCGATACAGTGACGGTCTGCACCAGGCAATCGAAGCAAAAGAAGGACTGCCTATTCAAAATGAAAGCATGACTCTAGCTTCTATTACGTTCCAAAACCTTTTCCGTATGTATGAAAAGCTGTCCGGAATGACGGGTACAGCAAAAACGGAAGAAGAGGAATTCTTAAATATCTACAACATGCGGGTAATTACCATTCCCACAAACAGAGAGATTATCCGTGACGATAAACCAGACCTTGTTTATAAAACGATGGATGGAAAGTTCAAAGCCGTCGTAGAGGATATTAAAGAACGTTATCAAAAAGGACAGCCGGTGCTAGTCGGTACGGTAGCCGTTGAAACTTCCGAGATTATTTCGCGATATTTAACGAAAGCGAAAGTGCCTCATAATGTATTGAATGCGAAAAACCACTTCCGTGAAGCTGAAATTATAGAGAATGCCGGTCAAAAAGGAGCAGTTACGATTGCGACCAACATGGCCGGCCGTGGGACGGATATTAAGCTCGGTGAAGAGGTGAAAGATCTGGGCGGTCTTGCCGTCATTGGGACAGAGCGTCATGAATCACGCCGGATCGATAATCAGCTGCGTGGACGTTCCGGTCGTCAGGGAGACCCGGGTATGTCTCAATTCTACCTTGCGACAGATGATGAACTAATGCGTCGATTTGCATCTGATAATATGCGCAATATGATGGAGAGACTTGGAATGGACGACTCTCAGCCGATTGAAAGTAAGATGATTTCACGAGCAGTAGAGTCTGCCCAAAAACGTGTGGAAGGTAACAACTTTGATGCTCGTAAAACCGTTCTTTCTTATGATGACGTACTTCGACAGCAGCGTGAAGTTATCTACAAACAGCGGTTCGAAGTTCTGGATTCTGAGAACTTACGCGAAATCGTTGAACAGATGATTAAGAGTACAGTAAATCAGACAGTAATGGCACACACTCAGGAAGAACTGGATGAGGACTGGAACTTAGAAGCGATTGTAGATTACTTGAAAGCCAACCTGCTTGAAGAGGGTGATATCACAGTTGAAGATCTCAAAGGCAAAGATCCAGAAGAGATGGAAGAATTAATTTTACAAAAAGTTAAAGAACGCTACGATGAAAAAGAAGCAGAACTCTCAGAGGATCAAATGCGTGAATTTGAAAAAGTCATTCTTCTGCGAACCGTCGATCAGAAGTGGATGGATCACATTGATCAAATGGACCAGCTGAGACAAGGAATCCACCTGCGGGCTTACGGGCAGAATGATCCGCTTCGTGAATATCAGTTCGAAGGATTTAATATGTTTGAAAAAATGGTAGCTTCTATTGATGAAGAGGTAGCTAAATATGTCATGAAAGCCCAAATCCGCAACAACCTGCAGCGGCAGGAAGTAGCAAAAGGCGCCACCGCTGTATCAGGCGGCCAGGAGAGCAAACAGCCAAAGAAAAAGACGCCTTTCGTGAAGAAGGATTCCGTGGGACGTAATGACCCATGCCCATGCGGAAGCGGTAAAAAGTATAAGAATTGTCATGGTTAAGAAAGGAGAGAGGCACTCTTACACAGAGTGTCTTCCCTTATGTTTTTAGAAGAATATTAGGAGTGATTGGATATGGATATGGCAGAAATTCGCCACGAGTTAGACAATTCAGCTAAGCGATTAGCGGACTTCAGGGGGTCTCTTTGACGTCGAACAAAAGAAAACCAGGATCGCTGAACTCGAAGAGGAAATGACGGAGCCGGGATTTTGGGATAGCCAGGACACCGCTCAAAAGGTTATTAATGAAGTAAATAGTTTGAAATCCCTTGTCCATACGCTTGAAGAGCATGAAGAAACTCATGAAAATCTTGAAGTTTCTTATGAGCTTGTAAAAGAAGAAAACGATGCAGATCTTTTAGAAGAGCTTGTTGAAGAAATTCAACAACTTGTAGAGAAACTGGATAATTTTGAACTGTCTTTACTACTAAGTGAAGCTTATGATAAAAACAATGCGATCCTTGAACTGCATCCCGGTGCCGGCGGAACAGAGTCCCAGGACTGGGCAAGCATGCTGCTTCGTATGTATACACGCTGGGCTGAAAAGCGAGGGTTCTCTGTAGCTACTCTTGATTACCTTCCTGGAGAGGAAGCCGGCGTGAAAAGTGTAACATTGATGGTTAAAGGTCATAATGCCTATGGTTACCTAAAGGCTGAAAAAGGAGTTCATCGACTCGTTAGAATATCTCCATTTGACTCGTCTGGCCGCCGTCATACTTCCTTCGTATCCTGTGAGGTCATGCCGGAATTCAATGATGAAGTTGAGATTGATGTGCGCACCGAAGATTTAAAAATTGATACGTATCGTTCAAGTGGTGCAGGCGGACAGCACGTTAACACGACTGATTCTGCTGTTCGTATTACTCACTTGCCGACAAACACGATTGTGACGTGTCAATCGGAACGGTCCCAGATTAAGAACCGCGAACAGGCCATGAAGATGCTTAAATCCAAGCTTTACCAGCTGGAGATTGAACGACAGCAGGCACAGCTTGATGATATCCGTGGGGAACAGAAGGAAATTGGCTGGGGGAGTCAAATCCGCTCCTATGTCTTCCACCCTTATTCTATGGTGAAAGATCATCGTACGAATGTAGAGAATGGAAATACTCAGGCTGTAATGGATGGGGAACTTGATAAGTTTATTAACGCCTATCTTCGTTCTCAAATGAACTAAGATCCTCTATACTAGTAAAAATAGAAAAAGAGGAGGAAACCCTTCGGTTTCCTCCTCTTTTTCTGTTTTTCTTACAAAGGCTTAGAATCTAAGTCTTGTAATGCTGCAGTACTTCATCAGCTAATGTACATATGCGATTTACCATTTCAACAGGCTTCACCACTTTAGCCGCTGTTCCTAATTGGTAAAAGTAATGGGAGACATATTCTATTTCATTACGGTCAATTTTTGTATCAATATAGCCTTCATCTTCATTTATTATCTCTATATATGGTTCCAGCCAGGACTGGCTTTTGCATTGGCGGAGTCCTTCCCCAGTTAATTCTACGTATAGAGGTGTGGAGAATGTTTTTTCATTTAAATGGCTAGTCAACCAATCATGGAGCGTAATATTAGGATCATAATGTTTATTTAACCTGCGGAACGATTGAATGCGGTCTGCACGGAATACTCTTATGGCACAGTGTTCCATATCGAAGGCGGGCACATACCAGAAACCATTATATGCATACATACCAATAGGTGATATCTTTCTAGGGGCTATCCCTGTTTTTGAGTAATATTGAATGCCCACTATTTGCTTATTTATAGCTGCTTCAATGATTTTCTTTAAATAGGGGGAGTCTGCCCCTCTTTTTATGTTCCAAAAAGTTAATACGGAAGAAAGTTGAGTCATTTTCTTTCTAGTATCAGCTGGGAGAGATGAATAAAGTTTATCGGAGACATATTTAATATCAACATCGAAGGGAAGAGAATGGTAGTATTTTAAAGATTCAAATGCAAAAAAGATAGAGAAGGCTTCGCTTTCGTTAAAAAGAATGGGAGGCAGAACCCGGTTGTCCAATACACGGTAGCCTCCGTTGCGCCCAGGCTCTGTATAGAGAGGAACACCGATCTCTCCTATTTCTGAAAGGTAGCGATGAGCTGTTCGCAAGGAAACATTGAATTCGTAAGCGATATCTTGAGCGGTAAATTTCCGTTTTGCATTTACGTAGACAATGAGATCGAATAGCAATTTAGTTTTAGACATAAATCTCCCTCCTTTTTTGATAATAACATGTCAATTCCTGACATGTTATTATGTTAAATTTTTAATAGAAAATAACTTAAGGAGGAGTTACCGTGGAAGTGTCCTCAAGAACAATGAATGCAGCAATTCTTCATCGTTTTGGCGGTTGTCATGAATTGTTATACCAGGAAACGTTTATACCTGACATTGGACCACAGGAGGTATTAATTGAAGTTGCCTTCGCCGGGGTTGGTGAATGGGATGCGTTTGAACGACAAGGCGGATATGCCGAAATGCTTCATATGGATCCCGAATTCCCTTATATTCTTGGTTCTGAAGGATCGGGTACGGTTATTGCTATTGGAGAGGAAGTAACCGGTGTAAAGGAAGGAGATCAAGTCTATGCCCCAGCCTTCTTAAACCCAAAGGGAGGGTTTTACGCGGAATATACGGTTGTTGAAGCCGAGTATGTTACTCCAATACCGGTAGAATTAACAAGACTGGAGGCTGCGGCTATTTCCGGCGTAGGATTGACTGCATTACGGGGACTGGAGGATGTTTTGCATTTAAGAAAAGGAGAATCCATAATGATCTTCGGTGCCAGTGGAGGAGTGGGCCATATCGCCGTGCAGCTGGCAAAAGCAATGGGGGCGCGCGTATTTGCAGTTGCTTCCGGAGAGGACGGAGTTGCTATAGTAAAAAAACTTGGTTGTGATATGGTGGTAAATGGTAAGAGTGAGAATATTACATCCCAGGCTAGAGGTTATATGCCGTGTGGATTCGATGCAGCTCTTTTTACTGCAGGTGGTACAAAGGCTGATAGCGCTGTGAATTGTCTCCGTAAAGGCGGAAGGATCGCTTATCCTAATGGAATATTCCCTGAACTCCGACTTCCTGAAGGAATGACAGCAGCTGGTTATAATGCCGATCCGGACCGCGAGATCATCGTACGTCTTCTGACTTATATCATAAGATTCGACTTATTTGTTCATATTAGTTATATGTTTCCTTTAAAAGAGGCAGATAAGGCTCATAAAATGCTAAAAAAACATTATGTGGGGAAAATTTGTTTGGAAATAAATCCTTGAAAACCTCTCCTTCGATGTCTTAACTACTTTTATCAGGGCCTGCTCTTTCTTAGTGTGACGGTAAGTTCTGTCTATTCCACATTATTTTTGCTATTCTAAGAATAAAGACTAATGGAAAGGCTGGAAGACAAATGACCGTAAAAAAAGCAATTATTCCTGCAGCTGGACTAGGCACACGTTTCCTTCCCGCTACGAAAGCCATGCCTAAGGAAATGCTTCCTATTGTAGATAAGCCAACGATTCAATATATAGTAGAAGAAGCGATCGCCTCAGGCATAGAGGATATTATTATCGTGACCGGGAAAGGTAAGCGGGCCATTGAAGATCATTTTGACCATGCTTTTGAGCTTGAAGATAATTTATATAAAAAAGAAAAATTTGAACTCCTCGAAAAGGTAAAACAGCCGGGAGCTGTAGATATTCATTATATCCGGCAGAAGGAACCGAAAGGGCTGGGCCATGCTGTCTGGTGTGCGAGGAAATTTATCGGAGATGAACCTTTCGCCGTTCTGCTCGGAGATGATATTGTAGAAGCAGACAAGCCATGCTTAAGACAGCTGATTGATCAATATGAGGAGACTCAATCATCAATTATTGGAATTAAGCAGGTTCCTGAAGAGGATACTTCACGCTATGGTATTATCGCCCCGGCTTATCAGGAAGGCCGGCGCTATCAGGTGGAACATTTTGTTGAAAAGCCTAGAAGAGGTGAGGCTCCCTCCAACCTGGCAATAATCGGCCGCTACATTTTAACACCAGGGATTATGGAGCTGCTTGATAATCAGGAAGCGGGCGCTGGTAATGAGGTTCAGCTAACGGATGCTATTGAAAGGCTGAACCAAATAGAGGCGGTATACGGATACGAATTTGAAGGGGAACGCTATGATGTAGGTGATCAGCTCGGATTTATAGAGACAACGCTAGCTATCGCTCTTAACCGAGATGATGTAAAAGAAGATGTTAGGAAGCTGATCAAAAGATTAGCTGCAGAAAACACATCACTTAAATAACCTTTAACGAATTAATACGTTATCATGCTCTCGTTTACACGTCATTAGCCGAGTGGTATACTCCTATCGGTAGTTTAACGGATGGAAGGAGATCGCTCGTCATGATGATGGCTAAAAAATATAGAAGGGAACCGCTGCCTCCACTTGTACGCCATACTATTGAATATGGACTTGTCATTTTAGGTTCCTTTTTTGTTGCGCTTGCATTTAATGTTTTCTTACTGTCGAACAATATTGCTTCGGGCGGTGTGGCAGGTATCAGTACAATAACAAAGGGTGTATTCGGCTGGGAACCCGGAGTGGTGCAGTGGGTGCTGAATGTTCCTTTGTTTATTACTGGTGTTATTATACTTGGGAAAAATTTCGGTATGAAATCATTTGTTGGTACAATGGTTCTTCCGCTTTTTGTATTACTCACAAGCAGCCTTTCTCCTGCTACTCCTGATCCGTTGCTTGGTGCCATATTTGGTGGTATGGGAGTCGGACTGGGACTTGGAATTGTATTTCGTGGGAGGGCTTCAACGGGAGGTATAGACTTAGCAGCACAGGTATTACATAAGTTTACGCACTTGCCGCTTGGAGTCAGTGTAGCTCTCTTTGACGGCCTCATCGTCATAACTTCAGCACTTGTGTTCTCGCTTGAAGAAGGGCTCTATGCATTAATCGGATTGTTTGCTACAAGCCGTACTATAGATTTTGTTCAGGTGGGTTTAAACACTTCTAAAAACGTGATGATCATCACGGAAAATTTAGAAGAAACGAGGCAAACAATTCTTGAAAAAATTGATCGAGGAGTTACCGTTCTTGAAGGTTCTGGCGGTTACACGGATGAAAAGCGGAAAGTCATTATGTGTGTCGTTCAGCAAAATGAATTCATCAAATTGACACAAACGGTAAAACGAATTGATCCAGGGGCATTTGTCGTAGCTATGAACGCAACAGAGGTTCTCGGCGAGGGTTTTAAAATGCCGTAAGTGGGTTATACTAATTACATCCATTTTTTGAAAAAAACGTAATGGTGAGGTGTATGTACAATGAAAAAGTGGTTATTGACTCTTTTATTTGGAGGAACTCTTGTTCTTAGCGCCTGTGGTGGTGGCGGTGACGAGGGGGCTGAAGATGCCGGCGACGGCGGAGATAACGGCGGAGGAACTGAAGAAGTTGACACAGCCGCTGCGGAACAGACGTATGAGCAAACCTGTGCAAGCTGTCACGGTGGAGACATGGAAGGCAATGTCGGACCGGCTTTAACGGATGTAGGATCAAATTATTCGGCTGATGAAGTCTCCCAGATTATTCAGAATGGAAAAGGCTCTATGCCAGCTCAGAATGTAGAACCTCAGGATGCTGATAACTTAGCTCAGTGGTTGACTTCTAAGGAATAGCGGTAATACTTAAACCTGGTTTGTAAATAACCAGGTTTTTTTATGTTTTCAAGATAGGTCTTTTGACCTGTTTTTGGCTTATTTCAAGATTTCACGAACTTAAATTTTAGTAAAACCACCTGCAGTAACTTCTGATATTTAAAAAGCAGAAAATGAGAATTACATTTAGTTAAATAAGTGAATTCAAGAGTTTTGAATCGGTTTAATTCAAAAGGGAAATTGCGAATTTTGTCGAAATGATAGAGGAGCATAAAACTTTTGAAATGAAAATGTAATATATTTTTGTCTTAAAAACTCGAAATCAGATGTTATAATGTACGAGGACTTAAGGGGTCAATTCAGAAATTAAAGGATTACAACATAGATGAAAAACAACAAAGGAGTATGGGTGATTACTATATGATTGAGATGAAGGGTGTGTATAAGACTTACCCAAATGGTGTTACTGCTTTGAATGGGATAGATGTACATATTGCGGATGGAGAATTTGTATATGTAGTTGGTCCCAGCGGTGCGGGGAAGTCGACATTTACAAGATTGATGTTCAGGGAAGAGAAGCCGTCTAAAGGTACTGTGAAAATTAATAAATATAACCTTTCCACATTAAAAGAACGAAAAGTCCCTCAGCTTCGCCGTAATATCGGTGTGGTCTATCAGGATTTTCGTTTACTTCCAAGAATGACAGTATATGAAAACGTCGCATTTGCTTTAGAGGTTATTGAAGAATCTCCAAACCAAATTCGACGTCGTGTCATGGATGTGTTGGAGCAGGTACGCTTAAAAAATAAAGCCCGCTTCATACCTGATGAATTATCAGGAGGAGAACAGCAGCGGGTCTCGATTGCAAGAGCAATTGCCAACCATCCGAAGCTGTTAATAGCTGATGAGCCGACAGGCAATCTGGATCCGGATACGTCATGGGAAATTATGCACATCTTAGAAGAAATTAATGCAAAAGGGACTACAGTACTTATGGCTACCCACAGCCAGGAGATTGTAAACACGATTCGCAGACGTGTAATTGCGATTGAGGATGGCCAGATTGTACGTGATGAAGCACGGGGGGAGTATGGATATGAAACTTAGAACCCTCGGTAGACATACACGTGAAGGTACTAAAAGTGTCTGGCGTAACGGCTGGATGACGATATCAGCTATTGGGGCTGTAACGACGACACTGCTTTTAGTCGGAGTTTTTTTGGCTGTAATGTTAAACTTAAATGAATTTGCGAGCAATGTGGAACAAGACGTCGAGGTTAAAGTCCTTGTCGATGTAACAGCCAATGATGAACAAATTAACAATCTCGAGAGTGAATTAAGTGAAATACCAGAAGTTAATGAATTGAACTACTCATCCAAAGAAGAAGAATTAGATCAGCTTGTGGACAGCCTTGGGGATCAGGGGAAAGCTTTTGAATTGTTTGAGCAGAGCAACCCGCTCAATGATGCTTTTGTTATTAAGCCTCAGGAACCTGTAGATGCTATTGAAATTGCAGATCAAGCGGAGTCTATGGAGTATGTAGATGAGGTCGATTTTGGAGAGGAAATCGTTCAGCGCTTATTCCAATTTAATGAATATGCAAGGTATATTGGAATGGCTCTTATTGTAGGATTAGTTTTCACAGCTATCTTTTTAATCTCAAATACAATCAAAATAACAATTATTGCGCGGAGAAAAGAGATTGAAATTATGAAGCTTGTAGGAGCGACTAATTCATTTATCCGCTGGCCGTTCTTTATAGAAGGAATAATATTGGGGGTTCTAGGAGCTATTATCCCTATTGCTGCGGTTATGGGCGGATATTACTATATGTATTACAACTTACAGGACCGTATCAGTTTTGATTTTATCCAGTTACTACCGTATTATCCTTTTGCTTTCCAACTGGCAGGGATCATTCTTGTAATTGGTGCATTCATCGGCGTTTGGGGAAGCGTGATGAGTGTTCGTAAGTTCTTAAAAGTTTAAGGTGAAAAATGGGGAGGAAGAAAACCAGATGAGGAAGTTTTACACTGTTTCATTGACTGCACTTCTAGTTGCCGGTTCTCTTCTTACGCCTTTTCAAGTAAATGCCAATGGTGATCTTGAAGAGGTAAGAGAGGAACTGCGCGAACTAGAAAAAGAAAAGGGTAACGTAGGAGATAAACAAAGTGAGATCTCTGATGATAAAAGCAAAACAGAAGATGAAATAGCAAAAAATGAATCAGAACAGAAAGAAACCGAAAAGCAAATGGAGAAGATTGATAACGAGTTAAGTGAAACTCAGGAAAAGCTTCGTAAGAAAGAAAATGAAATTAAAGAAACAGAAGAGCGTATTGCTCAGCTCAAAGAAGATATTGAAATTCTTCAGGAAAGAATTAAGGAGCGGGAGGAGCTTCTTAAAGAACGACTGCGTGCCCTGCAAAAAAGCGGTGGAGATGTTCAGTACTTAGAAGTGTTGATGGGGGCACAGAGCTTCGGAGACTTCTTAGATCGCGCCTCTGCTGTTACTACGATCATGGATCAGGATAAAAACATCATGGATACACACATGCAGGAAAAACAGCTTCTTGAAGAAAAGCAGGAAGAGGTAAAGCAGAAGAAAGAAGAACTGATCAAACAAAAAGAAGATCTTGAAAGCATCAAAGCCGATTTGGACGCCCAAATGGCGGAAAAAGAAAAATTAATGAAAGAACTTGAAGTTCAGCAGGAAGAGCTTCATGATCATAAGATGGATCTAGAAGAAGAAGAAGCTCTGCTCAGAGACCAGGAAGCTTCCATCCAGAAAGCAATGGAAAATGCGAAAGGTGAAGAGTCCCGGATCCAAGAAGAAATGGAACGTCAAGCTGAGCTGGAAAGACAAAAGGAAGAAGCTGAACGTAAAAAACAGCAGAAATCTTCAAGCAGCTCAAACAGTGATTCCAGTTCCTCTTCATCAGCAGACTCAGCACCTGCACCAGCTCCAAAGCCAGCAGCTGCAAGCTCAGGCAGTGACTTTATCCGCCCAGCAGCAGGACCAGTAACCTCGGAAATGGGTGCACGCTGGGGAACTACACATGCGGGAATAGATATTGGAGGTAATGGAACACCAATTGTTGCAGCAGCTGATGGACAAGTTCTTCGTTCCTATTACTCTTCCTCTTATGGGAATGTCGTATATTTAACCCACTATATTGATGGTAAGATTTATACAACCGTTTATGCACATATGCAGAACCGTAAAGTCAGTTCCGGTGATACAGTTTCTCAAGGACAGCAGCTCGGACTAATGGGCACTACAGGAAATTCAACCGGGCCTCACTTGCACTTTGAAGTACACGAAGGAGCCTGGAATGCTTCCAAGAGTAATGCGGTGAACCCTAGAAACCATATAAATTTTTAAATGATAAATTAAAAATCCTCTCTTTTCTAAAGAGAGGATTTTTTTTATGAACTTTCCTTTTATACGATCAGAAATAAAGAAAAAGCTTAGCCTTTATAGATAATTCCTTCTTATTGTTGTTGTCCCATTTGCTGCTGACACTGCTGGGCCAGCTGTTGAATTTGTTGAAGCTGCTGAGCTGCGTTTTGCTCACGCTGAGCCATAGGCTGCTGAGCATTCATGTTAGTGTTTGGCTGCTGCTGGGATTGCTGAATCTGCTGGGAATTTTGTCTTTCCTGCTGCTCTAATTGTTGAGCTATTTGTACGATTTGCTGAAGAGCTTGTTGCGTTTGCTGTTGTTGCATAAAAATTCCTCCTTTATTTTTGTTCAGTTACTAGTGTGCTTATAATCTTAACGTTTATTCTTATAATTTTTACATGTATAACCACTTAAACTCTACAAAAGCTAACAACAGAAGGAGGTGTTTGTATCGTGAAACATTTTAAACTTTTTGCGATTAAATTTATAGTAACCTTGATCGCTCTTACTTTGATTTTAGGAGCGGGATATGATGTTTCCTTTGGAAATGTATTTTTAATATCACTTGTTTTAGGAGTCATTTCCTATGTTCTGGGAGATTTGATTATCTTACCAAGAACGAGTAACACCATTGCTTCTATTGCTGACTTTGCCCTTGCCTACTTTGTCATTTATTTTATGACAGATGCTTTAACTGTAGGAGGAGACTTGTTTACTGCTTCTCTATTATCGGCTATTGCGATCGGTATTTTTGAGTATTTCTTCCATAAAAGTGTCAGCACTACTCTTCATTATGACCAGTCAAAACGACGGAGACGTACCACTAATCCAGAATTGCGTACAGAAGCTTCAGACGAGTTAACTCCTTATCCAGAAGAAGAAAAGGATTAACTGTGCAGCCTACCCTCCTGGGAAATCGGGAGGGTTTTTTGTTCCTTTAGCATCTGCGGGTAATTTGTTATGGCATGGATATACTAATCTTTGTCTATTTTTTTGTAAGAGGCCTATACTTCTGTCTCTTTTTAAAACGCCAGAGAGAAGGATTTTATGTGAAGACTAAATGCAAACCTAATGATAAAAAAATTGCCTGGTGGCAGCTGTCGCTTATAGGCGTCGGCTGTACAATCGGCACTGGCTTTTTCTTAGGATCATCCCTTGCCATAAACAGGGGTGGACCGACGGTACTATTATTATTTCTACTCGCTGCTCTTGGTACTTATATCGTATTTGACGCCCTTTCTAAAATGACCGCAGAGGATCCCCAAAAGGGTTCATTTCGTACGTATGCGAAGAATGCTTTTGGCAGGTGGGCCGGTTTCAGCAACGGCTGGGTATATTGGTCCTCTGAACTGTTAATTATGGGTAGTCAGCTGACCGCATTGGCTATTTTTGCGCAGTTTTGGTTTCCGGATATCCCTCTTTGGGTATTATCGAGTATCTTTGGAGTGCTTGGAGTCGGTGTAATTCTTACAGGAGTCAGCGGTTTTGAGCGAATAGAGAATATATTTGGGGTTATGAAGATCGCGGCAATTCTAATGTTCATTGTGATTGGAGTCCTTGCAGTCAGTGGTCTTCTGAAGGGAGGACAGCCTGAGCAGGCTTTCTCTTTTTCAAAAGATGGACTGCTTCCTGCAGGTTTGACTGGACTGTGGACTGCTTTTATTTATGTGTTTTATGCATTTGGGGGGATTGAAGTGATGGGGATTATGGCCAATGAATTAAAAGAGCCTAAAGAAGCCCCAAAAGCGGGGAAGGTGATGCTGATCCTTCTAACAACCATTTATGTTATCTCTATCGGACTTGCTGTATGGCTGCTCCCAGCCGATAAGTTTAATGCAGATGAAAGCCCGTTTCTTTCAGCTCTTCAAGCTTTTAATTTGTCATTTGTTCCACATGTATTCAATGGAGCTCTGATCATTGGCGGTTTTTCAACAATGGTGGCCTCTCTTTACGGAATCACCACCATCTTAACTTCTCTTTCCGAAGATGGAGACGCCCCGAAGTTTTTCTCGAAAAAAGGACCAAGGGACGTACCTTACTTTTCCCTGCTGCTTACAGTGGGCGGGTTAATCGCATCCATCATTGTCGCTCTTCTTCTACCAGGGAAAATATATGAATACTTAACGACGGCGGCGGGGTTAATGCTGCTTTATATTTGGGTGTTTATTTTATTTACGTTTCACAAAATGGTACATCTTTCGTTATTTAGTGAAGTAAAACGATGGGTGGGAGTTGTTCTTATTCTGCTTGGAATCAGCGGTACTCTGTTTCATAGTTCAAGCCGTATCGGTTTATTCATCAGTCTAGGATTTATTCTAGTGATTGGTGCCGTCACGCTTTTAATGAGAAAAAGGTGGCGTTCATCCCAGGTGAAACAATAACCTAATAGCTTGATATCCAAAATAGAGGGCAAATCCAAATAAACAGACTCCTGAGGCTATGGATATTCCTTTTAAAAGCGCAGGGGTTAAAATTTTTCTGAAACCACTTGAGACGAAAGCCATCGTAATATCCCAAATCATCAAGCCGGTCAAAATGGCTGCTCCATACAGAAGGACATGGTTAAGGTCATACACCTGCATAGTATTGGCCAGTACAGAACCATAAATGCCCAGCCAAAACAAGATCGACAGAGGATTAGTAATGGTTAATAAAAAACCGCTTCTAAATGTTTTTCTTAAAGAATCCTTTGTCCTGCGCTCAGAACTCGTAATTTCCTGGGAACTTATCATGCTCTCTACCGCTGTATAAAAGAGAACAAAGGATCCAAACAGCCATAGAAAGGTTTTCATAAGCGGTATTTCAATAAAATGGACCACTCCGAAAAAGACACTCAAAATTAACAAGCATTCACCGATAATGGAACCAAGACCGATCACCCATGAATGAAGAAATCCATTACGTATGCCTTGATCCATTTGAGCCGCATTGATAGGACCGATCGGCGCGGCTAAAGAAAAACCTAATAATATGTAGCTTAAAAATACGCCCAAAAAATTCGCTCCTCTCCATATTTAATAACTTGTCCTATCTTATTCAAGAAAGAAGCGAACTATGAGGAAAGAAAAAAGACACAGTCTCCTGGAATGTGTCTTTAACGATTAGAGGCTTGATACGTCTCTTCAATTAAGCGCAGTAAATCCGCGGCTTTTTGAATTTCCTTAGCATTCGATTCTGTATTAAATTCCGGATCTTCCTTCAGCTGGTAAACTGCTTCTTCGGCCATTTTAACGTGCTGCTGTGCCTCTGCGAAACCTGTATTATCCTCCTGCATCTTTTCCACAGATTCTTTTGCTCGAAATAATATATCCTTAACATGACTTATCTGATCCATTTTGAAAACCCCTTTCTTATAGGGTTAATGTGATAAAAAAGCCCTGCATTTATTCATAAACAGTAGAAATGCCTTAGTTTTAAAAAAGCTGTGCACGGAAATGAAAGAATAAAAGGCGTTAGATTATCTTATTGGAGGTGCTATTTTTATGGAGAATTACAATCATGGTATGAGAGATACAATGGATGGTAAGAATATGCCGATGACTTCAGTATCGAGCGGGAAAGGGGAAGAAATTCTTCCAGACGTTTACAACTTTACAAACCAGATCGTCAACCTTTGCTTCGTAGGGAATGCTGAACACTGGGTACTAGTAGATACAGGGATGCCGGATTCTGCGAAGACGATTGTTGAGGAAGCGGAAAAACGATTCGGAAAAGGATGCAGACCAAGAGCTATTATTCTAACCCATGGACATTTTGACCATGTGGGGGCTGTTGTAGATCTAGTGGAGAAGTGGGAGGTACCTGTTTATGCGCATGAAGCAGAGCTTCTTTATTTAACGGGGAAACTGGATTATCCTGAACCCGATTCTTCTGTAGAAGGAGGAATGGTCGCTAAAATTTCCCGCTTTTTTCCTAACAAGGCTGTCGATTTAGGGAATCATGTACTTGCATTGCCAGAGAATGGAACGGTTCCGCTTATGCCCGAATGGAAATGGTACCATACGCCAGGCCACAGCCCCGGACATATATCGCTTTTCAGGGAAAAAGATCACACGTTGATTGCCGGGGATGCATTTGTAACTGTAAGGCAGGACGTTTTGTATAAAGTCCTTGTACAAAAAAAAGAGGTTCACGGGCCGCCGCGATACTTTACAACAGACTGGGATCTGGCTTTTACGTCAGTTAAAAAGCTGGAATCCTTAAAGCCGAAGACGGCAGTTACGGGTCATGGCAGCCCGATGGCAGGTGAGGAACTTCAAAACGGATTAAAAGAGCTCGTCAATAAGTTTGAGCAGGTGGCAGTTCCTGATCATGGGAAATTCGTTAAAGGTGATCAAAATCGCTGAAATTTAATAGTGGACGGCTTCACAAATTTAACGCATAATTGTAATATAAAAAGGCATCGCACATTTACGTTGCGGTGTCTTTTTTGCTAGTATAGAGTCATCTACAGAAATTTTTTACAGAAGGGTGAATGCGATGAATCTCAAGCCGCGTTACGTGGCTATCATAGTCATGCTCGCTTTACTTATAGGGGCTGCCGGGTCGTACGTGGGAATCCAGTACTTTGGAGCCGGCGGTAATAGTTCCAATTCTGCTGCTGAAAGCACTAAGAATTTCGGAAGCCTTTCACAGGAAGATCAAAAGCAATTAATTGAAGGGATGACAGGTGGAGAGCAAGCGGACATAGAAAAAGTTGAACAAGCCTACAGCATAATCCAGGAGAGTTCCTTAGTTGAAGCTGATAAAACCCAGCTTGTCGAAGGAGCTATTAAGGGAATGCTCGATACATTAGAAGACCCATACAGTGTTTATATGGATAAAGAAACTATGGAGCAGTTTGACCAGTCTATTGAATCTTCTTTCCAGGGGATCGGGGCTGAGGTCAGTATGGTCAATGAAAAGGTGACTGTAGTTGCGCCAATTAAAGGGTCACCAGCTGAAAAAGCTGGATTAAAGCCAAATGACCAAATTCTTGAAGTAGACGGTAAAAGCGTAGAGGGCCTTGATCTTTATGAAGCTGTTTTAAAGATACGTGGTGAAAAAGGAACAGAGGTTACATTGACGGTTGAACGTCCGGGGGCCAGCGATCCCCTTGAAGTGAAAATGACACGTGATGAAATTCCACTGGAAACCGTTTATGAAGACGTGCAGGAAGTGAATGGCAAAAAAGCCGGGGTCATTGAGATTACTTCATTTTCTGAAGAAACGTCTAAGGAATTCGAACAAGCCTTAAAGGAACTTGAAAGTAAGAATATTGAGGGATTAGTTATAGATGTACGGGGGAACCCGGGCGGCCTATTTACTGATGTGCAAGATATCTTAAAACTGTTTATTCCAAAAGATAAACCTTACGTTCAAGTCGAAGATCGCAACGGGGAAACGTCCAAATATTTCTCGGAAATCAAGCAGCTGAAGGAGTATCCGATCACTGTGCTTCAGGATGAAGGAAGTGCCTCAGCCTCAGAGATCCTTTCCGCGGCTATGAAGGAAGCTGGCAATTATGAGATTGTAGGGACTCAAAGCTTTGGTAAGGGTACAGTGCAGCAGACTGTTCCAATGGGAGATGGAAGTACGATTAAGCTTACACTGTTTAAGTGGCTGACTCCTGAAGGAAACTGGATTCATGAAAAAGGAGTGGAACCGACAGTAGAGGTTAAGCAGCCGGATTATTTTTACAGTAACCCTGTCGAGGTAAAAGAAAAATTAAAGTTTGATGATAATAGTGAACAGGTGAAAAGTATTCAGGAAATGCTTAAAGGTTTAGGGTATGATCCTGGCCGTACTGATGGATATTTCAGTAAAGAGACAGAACAAGCTGTAGAAGATTTCCAGCAGGATGAAAAATTAGAAACGAACGGAGAAGTTTCTAAAGAAACAGCTGGTAAAATACAGGAGCTAATCGTTAATAAAGTTCGTGATGATAAAAATGACAAGCAGCTTGATAAGGCGTTAGAAGTATTATTTAAATAAAGAAAAAAGTATGTATGATTTATATCCGTAGTCTTTGACTGCGGATATTTTTGAGAATGAGGAGGTTGAAAGAATTGGAAAGCTGGCTGAATGAATTAGGGACAGGTGCATTGAAGTTTTTTATATCCCCTATCTTATACTGGGCGATTCTCCTTTTATTTATCGTTTCAATAAGGCGGATGAAACTAGAACGAAACAGTTTCGGAACGAGAATCTACGATATATTTACAGAAGGACGAAGTACATGGAAGGTTTCCTTAGCAGGGGGAAGTGTGATTTCACTGGTATGTATTGGAGCAGGATTAGTAGTATCTCAGGAATTCTTATGGCTGCTGGCAGCCATTACCATTCTGCTCAGTTTTCCCTTTAATTTAAAGGGACTTTCCCCGGTATATACGCTTGGTATAAGCATATTCGTCATTTCACTGCTGCCACTTTTAACAGACAGGCAGACCTTTTTAGACGTTTCAACAGCACACCTTGCCATATTGCTCGGTCTTTTGTTGATAATTGAAGGTGTTCTTCTGGTCCAAACTTCTTCACGAAGAACTTTTCCTGAGAGGACCCTTGGAAAACGAGGAAAAACCATTGGCCGGCACAGAGTGAAAAAGATGACCGTTCTTCCCCTAATCACCCTGTTTCCGGCTGGAATTATCGAACCAATAGCCTCATGGTGGCCAACCTTCGATGCTGCCGGTCATTCATTTGGTCTTATAGCTTTTCCATTTTTAATGGGATATGAATTTGTTGTAAAGGGGCAGTCACCTAAGCTTGCCTCTATTACAATGGGAAGACAAACCATTCTATTGGCTGTGGTCACTTTATTGGTTGCAGCAGGAGGACTATTTCTTCCTGTTCTCTCATTGGCTGCTGTTGGAATCAGTATATTGGGCCGTCTCGCTATTTACAGCCTATACAGAAGCCGGGATGGCGAGAAGGCATACTTCTCAGAGGACCATCGTGGACTCAGAGTGTTAGGGACGATTCCAGACAGCCCAGCGGATGAAATGAATCTTCTGCCAGGAGAACTGATTGTGCAAGTTAATGGTCTTCCAGTAACTACTGTAAGAGATTTTTATGAAGCTCTTCAGCGAAATCGCGCTTTAACGAAAATGGAAGTAAGAGACTTCCGAGGGGAAAATCGATTCCTGCAAAGGGCCGGTTATGAAGGTGACCATCATGAACTTGGTGTTATTTTCGTGCAGGAAGTAAACTATAATTTAATGGCTCAATAAGCAAAAAATTCATTCGAAAATACTGTAAAAGTTTTGTGAAAAGTCGGAAGACTGAATGAAAATGATTCTCAAAGTCATTGACATTAAGTCTTTTACCTTCTAAACTAAAAGAAGAATATTCAGTTCGATCTCTAGATAATTATAGATGAATAACGGTAATTTAATAAATACAGACAACCGGGATCGTTGTACAAAGGAGAGAATGACAGATGGAGTCACTGATGGCGAAAAATCTGACACTAGGCTACGGAGATACAGTAATCATTGATTCATTGGATATCGAAATTCCTAAAGGGGAAGTAACTGTCCTTATCGGCGGTAATGGCTGTGGAAAATCAACACTACTGCGTTCATTAGCCCGACTTCTTAGACCGAAGCAGGGAGAAGTAGTGCTGGACAGTGAAGATATCTCTAAAATGCGTACAAAAGATGTAGCCAAAAAGATGGCCATCCTGCCTCAAAGTCCGACAACTCCGGAAGGCTTGACTGTTTATCAGCTCGTAAAACAGGGGAGGTATCCTTATCAAAGCTGGGCAAAACGCTGGTCTAAAGAAGATGAAGAAGCGGTAAATCGTGCTTTAGCAGATACAAACCTGATTGAACTTAAAGATCGTACGGTTGACTCATTATCGGGTGGCCAAAGGCAGCGCGCCTGGATTGCTATGACACTGGCTCAGGATACGGAGCTTATTTTACTAGACGAACCAACAACATACTTAGATATGACCCACCAAATCGAAATTTTGGATTTGCTTTTTGATTTAAACCAGGACAATGGACGGACCGTCGTCATGGTTTTACACGATATCAACCTTGCCTGTCGTTATGCCGATCATATTATAGCTGTGAAAGATAAAGAAGTATATGCTCAGGGGAAACCGGAAGAAGTGGTTACTTGTGATTTAATGCGCCATGTCTTTGAAATGACATGTGATGTCCGCAAAGATCCTTTGTTCGGCACACCGATGTGTATCCCGCATGGGAAAGGGCGCTGCCTTATTAAGCAGGCACAAGCGGAAGCACAGACTCCGACAAAAGTTCCAACACAGACCGTGAGCTGAAAAAACAGCAGAGAATTTCTCTGCTGTTTTTTTTTATTGAGGAAGATCTGTTAAATTTTTTAAGATATGATCAGGTTTAATTCCGAGATTCGGCCAATCGGAAGATGAGCGATTGACCCATGCGGTTTGAAAGCCATAGCTCGCGGCACCGGCTATATCCCACGGATTACTGGAAAAGAATAGGATCTCTTCTTTTTTCTTATGAACTTGTTTTTTTGCATATTCATAGGCTTTTGGGTGCGGCTTGTAGACCTTTGGTTCATCTGCACTGATAAGAGAAAAGCTAGAGGTCAGCGCATTATGTTCCAGTAACGGCTCAAGCATAGAATGGGTACCATTTGAGAAAATCGTCAGTTCTTTGTCCTTATTTCTTTCCTTCATTTGTGAAACTTCTTCATATGGAGCTAACTTTTTATATTGCTGCATCAATTGTTCGATAACAGCGGGAGAGTCATCCACTTCGTTCTCCGATAATGCATCCTTTAATGACCAAAGAGTAATTTGATCAAAAGGAACATAATCATCGATCAGCTGGCGAATCATAAAATAATGGATTTGTTTCTGCCGCCAGTCCTGGCTGATGGATTCTGCTTTGCTGGAGTACTGTTCCTGCAGCAGCTCTTTTACAGAGTGGACATCGAATAACGTCCCATATGCGTCAAAAAGATAAGCTTGGTATTTCATTCCTAGTATCCCCTTTCTTCTTAACGATTTCCCCTATGCGGACTTTTGTAAACGAAGAGAGAGAAGCGCTTCCATTGACACGTTCACAAAAAATTCACCACCGTTCGCGTGTTTTTTAGCTTAAGAAACAGAAGTTTCGTGATATGATTTGATAGTAAGATTATTTATTTAATTGAGTTCTGATATAGAAAGGGTAAGACGATGAAGAAATTTTCAATCGTAACAACTGTCGTCACATTCGTTGCACTCATCCTTGGAAACCTCGTAGTAGCTACAAACTCAGGGGATGCATGTGGAACAACGTGGCCGGTTTGTAATGGAAAAATCATACCTGACATTACAGACTATCATGTAATTATTGAATATTCGCACCGGCTGATGGTGCCGCTGCTTGGATTACTAACTTTTATAAATGCTGTTGGTGCTATTAGAAAGCAGAGGAAAAATAAAGCGGTACTTATTCTGGCCATTGCCAGTTTGGGCATGCTCATTTTTCAATCAGGCATCGGAGGTCTTAATGTGCTCCTTGGCACACCTCCTGGGTTTACCACACTGGACGTTACCTTCAGTCAGGTTCTCCTGCTGATCTTAGTCCTGCTCAGCTACAGCCTCCATGAAACGAAAATAGAACTCGATCGAGTCAGCTGGTCAACGGTGAGCATGAGTTACCGGGCTTTTGTACTTGGATTTGCTGTTTATGTATTCCAGGTTATCCTCGGCGCATTCTTTAAGCATAGCCGGGCAAGTAACGTGTTGCTTGATATACCAGCTGCTGAGTATTTAATTCGCAGCGAAGGTTTGGCTAATGTTATTTACTCTCTGCACTGGGTAGCTACAGTCGTAATCTTTGTGGCCGCTCTCTGGTATGTTATCTATGCTACAAGATTTCAATATCATCGCTTTTTAGCATGGGCCTATTTAGTAACGATCCTGTTGAATGCAGCGGTCGGTTTTGTAATCGTCATAACAGGAAATGTTGTGCTTGCTTCTTCCATTCATATGATCATTTCTACGGTAACGATGGCCGTAGGCGGCATGATCCTTGGCGGTTACTGGTTTAAACTGCAAAAAAAATCAATAGCATAGAAAAAGCAGATCTTTTTAAAAGATCTGCTTTTTTGCATTAGAGAAAAGTTTCTTTTCCTTTATAAGAGTTTCTACTATCTACTGAAAAAGCTCGCGGATTTCATTTTCACTTAAGGATGTCAGCATTGATTCACCTGGCTGAATGATCTGGTCAACAAGGTCTCTTTTCTTCTGCTGCAGCTGGAAAATTCTCTCCTCAATCGTTCCTTCAGAAATTAACCGAATCACCTGCACAACTTTTTCCTGTCCGATTCTATGAGCTCGGCCTGCTGCCTGTTCTTCAATAGCAGGATTCCACCATAGGTCGTAAAGAATAACTGTGTCAGCACCTGTTAAGTTTAGACCAGTTCCTCCTGCTTTCAATGAGATAAGGAACGCTTCTTTTTCACCTTCATTAAAGCGTTCCACCATTTCAAGCCGCTTATCGCTTTTGGTGCCGCCATCCAGATAGAATAGATCTGTTCCTTCGTTTGTCAGCTCTCCTTCTAAAATTCGGAGCATGCTGGCAAATTGAGAGAAAATGAGCACACGGTGACCGCCTTGCTTTAATTCACTCATCAGTTCTTTCAACTGCTCAAGCTTTCCTGAATTACCTTCATAATTTTCCAAAAAGAGGCCGGGGTGGCAGCAGATTTGACGCAGACGAGTCAGGCCGGCGAGAATTTCAAGCTTTCCTCGCTGAAGACCTTTCGTTGCAATTGTCTCCTGGACGTCAGATTGAATTTTTTCTAAATACCCTAGATAGACTTCCTTCTGTGGACGAGTGAGCTCCGAATATTGGACGGTTTCAATTTTATCTGGCAGTTCTTCAAGCACTTCTGTTTTCATTCTTCTTAAAATAAACGGACGCGTCATGCGCGCGATTTTTTCCGGCTTCATCTGCAGAAATTTCTTTTTACTTGAATAAAAGCCGGGCATAATCGTGCGGAATAGCGACCATAATTCTTGGAGTGAGTTTTCAATAGGAGTTCCGCTTAGCGCAAAGCGGTGCACAGCTTTAATGCCTCTCACAGCCTGAGATGTCTTCGTTGATTCATTTTTAATCGCCTGTGCTTCATCTAGAATCATGGCATGAAACGTACGGGTTGAATAAAATTCCGTATCCTGTCGCAGCAGAGGATAAGATGTAATTAGAATCTCTGCCTGATTCGAATTAATCAGTTCTCTTCTTGTTGACGGGTCTCCAGTTATCACCTGGGCCGTTAACGACGGAGCAAATTTCTCAATCTCTTTTTTCCAGTTATACACAAGAGATGCAGGTGTCACAATAAGGACCGGCTCGTTTAACAGCTTTGCTTCCTTTTCATATAAAATAAAAGCAATGCTCTGCAACGTTTTTCCAAGTCCCATATCATCTGCAAGCACACCGCCAAGACCATAAGTTGAAAGAGTCTTTAACCAGCGGAAACCGGTCAGCTGGTAAGATCTCATATCTGCCTGCAAATCTTTAGGTGGGTTAATGTTAAATGTTTCTGGAGACTTCAGTCTTTTAACAAGCTGTTTAAACCGATCATTTCGTTCACTGTCCCCAAGCTTAAGCGTATCATCTACTTGAAGGCTTCTAACTTTAGCTACTTGGAGCTCAGAGTCTTGAATGTCTCTTGAAGACAATTCAAGCTCATCAGCAAGAGAACGGAAGCGGCTGAAAGAATCTGAAGTTAAAGACATTAAAGCCCCGTTGGACAGCCGGAAATAACGCTTTTTCTCAATAGCCGCTCTTAAAGCGTTCGTAATATCGTCGTTAGATATACCCTCAATTTCAAATCGAATATCGAGCCAGCTGCCTTCTGTATCCACTTGAACGGAAGGAATCAATTCATGATCCTGATCGTTAACCAGTGAGCGGACTGATGCAGACGTAAACACTTCGGCCTGTTCATTTAATCGTGGGAGATACATTGTTAAAAATTGATCCAGCGCCTCATCATCTTCGATATAGACAATTTCTCCATCAAATTTAAATTCAGCCTGTTCTAAAATGTGAATAATCGACTGTTCCGCCTGTCTATCGCGCTTGATAATTTGAGATTGACCAGGCGGATAATGAAACGGTCTGATCATATGATCTCCGTAATGGAATTGGACATCGATCGTAAGAGTCCACTGGTTGAAATCCAGATATATTTTTGTCTTTAAGTCTTCCTGTACTATTTTCTGCTGGGCTTTCTCATCGAGAGTTACATCAGCAATCGACTCCAATTCAGGAAGAACGTAAGAGACAATGCCTTCCATATCTGTATGTCCTACAGTGTGGCTGCCATTAGAATTATATGGAAGCAGCGTGTGAAGTGAACGGACGATTTCCTCTTTTTCGGGATCCAGCTGATAAAAAGTTCCTTCTTTATAAAGGAAATGATAATCCTTCATATAATCGAGTTCTTTCAGCTGATTCATACGTATATGATACATTCCTCTTTCTTCAGAGATATAAAAATCAAATTTCGGCATTTCTTCAAAGAACTGCAGCCCCCCAACTGACTTTCCTTTCTCGAAGACTTCGCAGAATCCTTTAGAAAGCTCATTCAGAAGTTTGGGAGCCATAGAAGGAGATATGGTCAGCTGCCGGTGTTCGCCTGTATGCCAGTGGCGGTCATAAAACAGTTCCTGCTCATAGCTGCTGTAGAGTCTGTTTAAAATCATAGCATCCCGTTCATCCAGAACGTGAACAGACGGGTCATAAGTGAATTTTTTAGATATTTGGTATGGTTTCTGCTGGTGATAATGAGTTAAAAGCTCGCGGATATCTTTAATCACATACGGATAATCCTCGCCCAGCTTAATTTCCATGTTTAAGCTCTTCGTTCCTAATATATTTTGAACATGCAAAAAATACTGGATCATCAAAGGCTTTTTCTGTTCATTGCTGTATCTTCTTTCCTGCCGGTCGCGAAATGTTTCGAAAAGCCTCGTGGCAAATACCCGATCTACCTGACGGCTGGCCGGTTCTTTTTCTATTTCTGTTTTTGAAGTAAGCTGAGGTGCCGCTTCTACAATTGCCTGTTCACGTATCGCACAAAGTACAGCCGCTATATGCTTACACTTGTAGTAAGTGTCATAGGCGGGGCATTCGCATCTGGCTTCCAGATCCTCATTTTCAAAAAAGAAAACACGCACCTCATAATCATGAGTGCCTGTTACAACAGCGCGCCAGGAGCGGATGGTACTATTATAAGTAAGACCGTATACCTTTCCTTGCCTGAAATATCTTTCCCCTCGTTTGTAAAAGGTTGATCCTGTTATTTTAATAATGTCTTTAGGTTGTAATAGGTATGACTGCATAGAATTGCATCCTAACTAGATTATTTTCTTTAATTATAACAGGTTAAAAGGCAAATAACTTTCCTTTCAACTCGTTAAAGAAGAACTGTCAAAACATTTTATGGTGATTACAGGTGAGGTATAACCTCAGTGGGATTTTATCGTTCCCGGGTATCAAGTTGATATTTGAACTTCCCACTTATTGATTTTAGCTAACGGTTATGCTAAGTTTCAAGATAGAGATTTTCAAAACTTTTGAAGCCGCTTCTGAAATCAGCGGCTTTTAATAATGGAGTGGAGTTGCCAATGTAAAACGTATATCCTGCCCAATCAGTATTTAAATTAAATTTTTTAGTGGAGGATATGACGATGAGTATACAAGATGAAATGAAAAAACGGCGAACATTTGCTATTATTTCCCACCCGGATGCCGGTAAAACCACAATGACAGAGAAAATGCTGTTGTTCGGTAATTTAATCCGTTCGGCCGGAACAGTTAAAGGGAAAAAATCAGGAAAGTTTGCTACATCTGACTGGATGGAAATTGAGAAACAGCGTGGAATATCTGTTACATCAAGTGTTATGAACTTTTCCTATGAAGGCTACCAGGTGAACATTTTAGATACGCCTGGACACGAAGACTTCAGTGAAGATACGTATCGTACATTAACTGCCGTGGACAGTGTAGTGATGATTATTGATGGAACAAAAGGAATAGAAGCCCAGACGCTAAAACTGTTCAAGGTCTGTAAGATGCGCGGAATTCCGATTTTTACTTTTATTAATAAGATGGACCGGGAAGGCCGTGAACCGCTGGATCTGCTCGAAGAAATTGAGTCTACGCTTGATATAGAAACATACCCAATGACATGGCCTGCTGGAATGGGAAAAAGATTTCTGGGTGTATTTGATCGTCACAATGATCAATTCGTTAAGTTTACCGGTAATGAAAGGGAGGAATATATTCCTTATTCTGAATTAGGCCAGCATCAGGAGCTTACGGAAGACATAACTTATCAGGAAGCGAAGGATGAAATGGAACTTGTTGATGAAGCTGGAGACGGATTTGACCTCGAAAAAGTATTAAGGGGTGATCAGACTCCTGTATTCTTCGGAAGCGCATTGGCTCCATTTGGAGTAGAAACCTTTTTTAATACGTTCATAAAATATGCCCCTGAACCGGCTCCTAGAAGGTCAACGGAAGGAATAGTCTCTCCAGAGAGTGAGGAATTTTCAGGATTTATTTTCAAAATCCAGGCGAATATGAACCCACAGCACCGTGACCGTATTGCCTTTGTGCGAATATGTTCAGGAAAATTCGAACGCGGGATGAATGTAACCCTCTCTCGAACAGGGAAGACGATTAAGCTTTCCCAATCTCAGCAGTTTGTTGCATCTTCAAGAGGAACAGTTGAAGAGGGATATGCAGGTGATATAATTGGGATCTATGACCCAAACGTTTACCGTATTGGAGATACGATTTTAACAGGGAATCAGAAATATCAATATGATGAACTTCCTCAGTTTCCTCCAGAGCTTTTCAAAAAAGTAACGGCAAAGAACGTAATGAAATCCAAGCAGTTTAAGAAAGGGCTTGAACAGCTTGTTCAGGAAGGCGCCATTCAGCTCTTTAAGCATTATCATTTTGAAGATTATATTATTGGGGCCGTCGGCGAGCTTCAATACCAGGTATTTGAGTATCGAATGAAAAATGAATACAATGTAGAAGTAGAGCTTATGCCAATGGGAGAAAGAATTCCTCGCTGGATTCCTTCAGACCAAGTGGATGAATCTATGTTTGATGAAAGAAATATGCTCGTCCTTGACCGTGAAGAAAACCCGGTCGTGCTGTTTAAGAATGATTTCTCTCTACGTTGGTTTAAAGATAAGCATAAAGATATTGAATTGGTTGATTTATTTGAGGTTAATCAATACGATCAGTCGTTTGAATAAAAATAGAAAAATTCTTATGAAATTATAAGGAATAGCTTGCAGGGGAACCACTTTTCTTCTGCAGGCTATTTTTGTATGGAGCCTGGTTTTCATAGGAAAGTCAAACGTTGGTAATTATTTTCAACACCGAATGTTTGTTCGTTGAAGGTTAGAATGGTAAACTTATGTGGTAAACTATCTTTGAATGAGTTAGGATCGGAGGATCGTATTATGAACAATCAATTTGAACTCGTGTCAGAATATTCACCTCAAGGAGATCAGCCCCAGGCGATTAAGGAGCTGGTCGAAGGCATAAATAATGGCCGAAAGCATCAAACGCTGCTCGGTGCGACAGGAACGGGTAAAACGTTTACGATGTCGAATGTCATCCAGCAGGTGAATAAACCGACACTGATTATCGCCCATAATAAAACTTTAGCAGGGCAGCTTTACAGCGAATTCAAGGAATTCTTCCCAAACAATGCGGTTGAATATTTCGTAAGCTTTTATGATTATTATCAGCCGGAAGCATACGTTCCTCAAACCGATACCTTCATTGAAAAAGATTCGAACATAAACGATGAAATAGACAAATTACGTCACTCGGCTACGACCTCACTATTTGAGCGGAATGACGTCATCATTGTAGCCAGTGTTTCTTGTATATATGGGCTGGGTTCACCAGAAGAATACCGAAGCCAAGTCGTTTCTATTCGTCCCGGTATGGAAAAAGAGCGGGATGAACTCCTACGTTCTTTAGTCGATATCCAGTATGCACGAAATGATATTGACTTTCAGCGCGGGACGTTCCGTGTGCGTGGAGATTCTGTAGAAATAATACCTGCTTCTAAAGAGGAACATGCGATTCGAGTAGAGTTTTTCGGTGATGAAATTGACCGTATTCGTGAAGTGGATGTATTAACAGGGGAAGTAGTAGGAGAACGGGAACACGTAGCGATATTTCCTGCTTCCCACTTCGTAACTCGTGAAAATAAACTAAAAAAAGCTATTCAGAATATTGATGCTGAAATGCAGGAACGTGTGAAAGAACTGAAAGACCAGAATAAGCTGCTTGAAGCACAGAGGATTGAACAAAGGACGCGCTACGATCTGGAAATGATGGATGAAATGGGATTCTGTTCGGGGATTGAGAACTACTCCCGTCACTTAACATTCCGTGAAAAAGGAGCGACTCCTTATACACTGCTGGATTTCTTTCCAGAGGACTCCTTAATTATAGTGGATGAATCTCACGTTACACTGCCGCAGATTCGTGGAATGTATAATGGGGACCAGGCTAGAAAACAGGTGCTGGTAGATCATGGTTTTCGCCTGCCGTCTGCACTTGATAACAGACCTTTGAGATTTGAAGAGTTTGAAAAGCATATTAATTTTATTACTTATGTATCAGCGACTCCGGGTCCATATGAACTGGAGCATACACCGAAGATGACTGAACAGATTATTCGTCCTACCGGGCTGCTTGATCCAGAGATTGATATTCGTCCGATCCATGGTCAGATAGACGACTTAATCGGTGAAATAAATCTGCGTAAGGATAGAAACGAGAGAGTACTCGTAACAACACTGACGAAAAAGATGTCAGAAGACTTAACCGATTATTTAAAAGAAATCGGATTGAAGGTCGCATATCTTCACTCAGAAATCGACACGTTTGAGCGAATTGAAATCATCCGTGATTTACGCTTAGGTAAATACGATGTCCTTGTAGGAATTAACCTGTTGAGAGAGGGAATTGATATTCCAGAGGTTTCACTTGTTACTATTCTTGATGCTGATAAGGAAGGTTTTCTACGATCAGACCGTTCACTCATCCAAACGATTGGACGAGCAGCTAGAAACGAAAATGGGCGAGTGATTATGTATGCTGATAAGATAACGAAATCGATGCAGTACGCTATTGATGAAACGTATCGACGTCGTGAGAAACAGATTGCCTATAACGAAAAACATGGCGTAACACCTAAAACAATCAAAAAGCAAATTCGAGATCTTATTTCCGTATCCTCAGTTGCTGAAGATGAAGAGAGCTATATTGCGGATAAGAAGCCGTCCAAGATGACGAAAAAAGAACGTATGGAACTGGTAGATAATTTAGAAACTGAAATGAAGCAGGCAGCTAAAGATCTTGACTTTGAACGGGCAGCAGAGCTGCGTGATGTAATTTTGGAACTAAAAGCGGAAGGATGAAAAGCTTATGGTTAGTAAGAATATCAGCATAAGAGGAGCCAGGGCTCATAATCTGAAAAATATCAATATCGATATTCCTAAAAACAAATTAGTAGTTATGACCGGGCTCTCAGGTTCAGGGAAGTCTTCCTTAGCCTTTGATACAATTTATGCAGAAGGTCAGAGACGCTATGTAGAATCACTTAGTGCATATGCCAGACAGTTTCTCGGCCAGATGGATAAGCCGGATGTCGATTCTATCGAAGGTTTATCTCCGGCTATTTCCATAGATCAGAAGACAACAAGTAAGAACCCGCGTTCTACAGTAGGGACTGTGACAGAAGTCTATGATTATTTGCGCCTGTTATATGCGAGGGTAGGAAGACCGACATGTCCAAATCACGGCATAGAAATTTCCTCTCAGACGGTTCAGCAGATGGTAGATCAGCTGATGGAGCATCCGGAGAGAACAAAGATGCAAATTCTGGCTCCTGTAGTTTCCGGCAGAAAAGGTGAGCATGTCAAGGTGTTCGAACAACTGCAGAAGGAAGGATATATCCGCCTCAGAGTAGACGGTGAAATGCGGGAGATTTCCGAGGAAATAAAACTGGAAAAGAATAAAAAGCATTCCATTGAAGTGGTGGTTGACCGAATTGTCATAAAAGAAGGAGTGGAGGGCCGGCTTTCTGATTCTATTGAAACAGCGTTAGGTCTTGGTGGAGGACACCTGATTGTCGATGTGATGGATGGGGAAGAACTTGTATTCAGCGAGCATCATGCCTGTCCAATCTGTGGTTTTTCTGTCAGTGAACTTGAGCCGCGCATGTTTTCCTTTAACAGTCCTTATGGAGCTTGCAGCCGTTGCGACGGACTGGGCACACAGCTTGAAGTGGATTTGGATCTCGTAATTCCTGACTGGGATAAAACTTTAAATGAACATGCGATTGCCGCTTGGGAACCTACAAGCTCCCAATACTATCCCCAGCTTCTTCAAAGTGTTGCCAGACACTATAAGATCGATATGAATAAGCCTGTTAAAAAGCTTCCGAAAGACAAAATGGACAAAATTTTATATGGAAGTGGAAATGAAAAAGTTCACTTTCGTTATGAAAATGACTTTGGGAAAATACGGGAAAGCGAAATTTATTACGAAGGAGTCATCCCTAACATTTCCAGGCGCTATCGGGAGACAAGTTCTGATTTTATTCGTGAGCAGATGGAAAAATATATGGCGCAGAAGCCTTGCCCTAAATGTAAAGGGAATCGTCTGAATGACGAAGCGCTGGCTGTCCTCATCGGTGGTAAACATATCGGAGAAACAACCGAGTATTCTGTAGTAGAGGCCAAACGGTTTTTTGAGGGGCTGGATCTGACTGAAAAAGAAGAAACAATTGCCCGGATGATTTTAAAAGAAATTTGCGAGCGTCTCAGCTTTCTGGCAAATGTAGGGCTGGATTATCTGACTCTTTCCCGTTCGGCAGGTACGCTCTCGGGAGGGGAAGCCCAGAGGATCCGGCTGGCAACCCAGATCGGCTCAGCATTAACAGGTGTTCTATACGTACTTGATGAGCCTTCAATCGGCCTTCACCAGCGTGATAATGACCGTTTAATTGACACACTTAAACGGATGAGGGATTTAGACAATACGCTGATCGTCGTAGAACACGATGAAGATACGATGCTGGCGGCCGACTATTTAATTGATATCGGGCCGGGAGCAGGTGCACACGGCGGTGAAATTGTTACACAGGGAACACCAAAGCAAGTTATGAGAAGCAGTCATTCCTTGACAGGCCAATACCTCTCGGGGAAAAAGTTTATTCCGCTTCCTGCTCAGCGCAGAAAGCCGGACGGACGGTATATTACGATTAAGGGTGCTGAAGAAAATAACCTGAAAAAAGTAAATGCAAAGATTCCGCTTGGTCTTCTTACAGCTGTTACAGGAGTATCAGGCTCTGGGAAGAGTACACTGATTAACGATATTTTATATAAATCCTTGTCCATGCGTCTGCATAGAGGCAAGCAAAAGCCAGGAAAACACAAACAGATTGATGGAATTGAACAGCTTGAAAAAGTCATTGATATTGATCAGTCTCCGATTGGACGAACGCCTCGTTCAAATCCAGCAACCTATACAGGTGTTTTTGATGATATTCGGGATGTATTTGCGCAAACCAGCGAGGCAAAAATCCGGGGCTATAAAAAAGGCCGGTTTAGTTTTAATGTGAAAGGCGGCCGATGTGAGGCCTGCCGCGGGGATGGAATTATTAAAATTGAAATGCACTTTCTTCCGGATGTTTATGTTCCTTGCGAAGTTTGTAACGGGAAGAGATATAACCGGGAAACGCTCGAAGTGAAATACAAAGGAAAAAACATCTCTGATGTGCTTGGTATGACTATTGAGGAAGCACTTGAATTTTTCTCGAATATTCCTAAAATCAAGCGTAAGATTCAAACCGTTGCTGATGTAGGGCTGGACTATATTAAATTAGGACAGCCGGCCACCACCCTTTCAGGAGGGGAAGCTCAGCGTGTGAAATTAGCGAGTGAACTGCACCGCCGATCAACAGGAAAATCTTTTTACATTCTCGATGAACCTACGACGGGTCTCCATGTCGATGATATTTCCCGTCTGCTGAAAGTTCTCCAGCGTCTCGTCGATAATGGCGATACCGTTCTAATCATTGAACACAGTCTTGATGTAATTAAGGAGGCTGATCATATTATTGATCTTGGCCCTGAAGGTGGAGAAAAAGGCGGACAGATTATTGCATCAGGTACTCCGGAAAAAGTAGCTAAGGACAGCAAATCCTATACCGGTAAGTACTTAAAGCCAATTCTGGAAAGAGACAAAAAGCGTATGGAAGACAGGCTGAATACTAAAGAGAAAGTTTCCAGCAAGTAGATACTTTGACGACTTAGGAAGAATTAAGTATCGTTAAAGGTGAGATGCTTAGCGGGAGGAATGCAGGAAATGAAACCAATTGAACAGGATAAAGTGCAGGCTGTAATTGATCAGTTTGCCAATAAAGATGTATATATTCATTTAGAAACGACTAATGGAGCTTACGCCAGTCATTTTGATGAGAATGCATACAATGTCGGTGCATTTATTCGTAATGCACATGTAAACTATCAGCATGGAAAGCTGGTTAGCACCGGCGGTTCTTTTCGTGTCGGTCTTAAGCTCGAACTCGGATGGGTGTACGCTGAAGGAGTCAGCGACTACGAAGTCGATGAACAGGGCCGGCTGCTGATGGCTGGACACGATCGGGAAGGACGTCTAATGGTCGCTCTTGAAATCAGCGAAAAACCATTTACACATGAGGCTGACACTGATGAACAATAAACACGCGTTAGTGATCTTCCCGCATCCGGATGATGAATCCTTTGGAGCATCCGGCATTATAAGTAAATTCCGTTCCGAAGGTGTACCGGTTACCTATTTATGCGGAACACTTGGGGAAATGGGACGCAATATGGGGAATCCCGTTTTTGCTAATAGAGAAACACTTTCAACATTTCGAAAAAGAGAGCTGGAAGAAGCAGCACGACAGCTTGATATAAATGTGGAACTGCTTGGCTATCGGGACAAAACATTAGAATTTGAACCGATTGAAAGCCTTGCTGCTGATTTGAAGAAGAGAATTCAATCTCATCGTGCTTCAGTTGTAATCACTCATTATCCGGGTTATGCGGTCCACCCAGATCATGATGCTTTGGCTGCTGCAGTAATAAAAGCTGTAGAACAGATAGATCCAGGGGAGCGTCCGGAAGTATGGATGCATGCGATCAGTAATGGCCATGAAGAGAAACTCGGTGAGCCGGACCTTATCTTTGATATTGCCCCCTACTGGGATAAAAAAGAAGCAGCGATTCGAGCACATCTTTCCCAGGCGGATGGAATGATGCAGCTGATTGAAAATCACGACCAGCGAAATGAACAGCTTCAGAGACTCAAACGAGAGAGTTTTTACCGCTGGACTCTTTCTACAACATGATGATAAGACACCTTGCAGAGTCACTTCTTCAAGGTGTCTTTTTTTATCTTGTTTGTTCTGTCTTAAGGTAGGGAAAAGAATTAGTTGAAGGAGAGATGCATTTATGAATGAGGAACGTATGAAAATACTTAAAATGATCGAAGAAGGTACAATTACGGCTGAAGAGGGAGCAGAGCTTTTAAAAGCAGTAGAAACTACAAAAGAAATGAATAAAACTTCCTCAAATAAAAAGTACGGGTTTAAGGATTTCATTGATGAAGCGGTTGAAAAGATAAAGAATGTGGATTTCGATTTGTCATTTGGTGAAGCGGTCGAATTTCATCATGAATTAAAAGCTGATCCAGTGGATTTTCACGACCTGGATATATCGATTGCTAATGGTTCTCTTCACCTTGAACCATGGGATAAAGACTTTGCCAAGGCTGATTGCCGGGTAAAGGTCTACCAGACTTCAGATGAAACAGAAGCAAAAGAACAGTTTCTGGCGGATTCAGAATTAGATATAACATCAGGAATTCTTCGCCTTTCAAATCCTTCAAAAAAGATTAAAATCTTTGTTAAACTTTACCTTCCGAAAAAGCGCTACGACTTTATCAAATTAAAGCTTTCAAATGGTGCTATTACATCCAATCATTTAGAAGCTGCTCATTTTCAGTTAAAGACCTCCAATGGTTCTCTCCGTTTGAAAGATGCTCAGGGAGAAACTTGTAAGCTGGAAACTGGAAATGGCTCTATTACCGTTGCAGAAAGTGCTTTTGATCATTGTGAAGCTGATACTATTAATGGTTCAGTTAAACTGGACGGACAGTTTGGAAAGTCTGATGTATCGGCGATAGCAGGCGGTATTACTGTCTATAATTATGGAGATCGGGCCCATACGGGTTTTTTCAAAACAACGACCGGTCAAATTTCTGTTCTTCTGCCGGAGAACAAAAGGATTGACGGCACGTTAAAGTCCAGTATAGGCAGCTTAACGTGTGAATTAGAAAACTATAAAATCCTGAAAAATAAAAAAGAGGTAATGAGCAAGGAACTTGTATTTGAAGCACGCGAAGAGTTAGAAAAGATTTATCATATAGAAGCAGAAACAAAGACAGGCTCTGTAACGATCAAAGATCCTGTGATATAAAGCAGGGAGGATAGTTTATGAAAAATTGGCTTCTTCACATTCTAGTTAATGCTATTGCTATATTTATTGTTGGGTTTGCGTTTCAATCAGTAGAAATTGATGGTTTTATGGCAGCCGTTCTCGCTGCATTAATTCTTTCGATCTTAAATACGATTGTAAGGCCGATTCTTGTCTTATTAACCCTTCCCATTACAATCGTAACACTTGGTTTATTTTTACTTGTAGTGAACGCCATTACATTAGCGATAACGGACGGACTGCTCGGTGACATGTTTGAAATTGCCGGTTTTGGCATGACGATCATTGCCGCTCTTGTCATTTCCTTGATTAATCTCATCCTAAATAGTGTAATCAAAGAATAATGGGGAAAACTGCCGGCATTCAGCCGGCAGTAATTTTGTTTGTAAACAAGAGAAAGCCCCTATCTAGGGAACCACTCGCTTTCCGTAGACGAACGTTGAGCTTCATCAGATTAAAACCTTCCAGGATCTCCCCCTGTTCTTCTCTCCCATAGGAGCCTCGCCGTTTCCCCTGGCACTTTATGTTTTTTAGAGTAACGGAACATTGAGTAAAGGAAGATCATTTCTTTTAGAGCGCTTACTGAAACTACAGCGTTCCGTTTATACCACCAATAGTAAAAGAGGCTGGGAAATGACGAGACTCCTGCAGGGAGATAGAGCCAGGATGAGATCCGCGAGTGCAACGAGCTAGCTCATCGGCTCCCCGCGGAAAGCGAGTCATTTCCCAGCCGCTTTTCTCTTATTCCAGTAAACGGAACCGTCTTTCCACTTCCTAAAAAAGGGAGATGGCGAGACTCCTGCAGGGAGATAGAGCCGTGGTGAGATCCGCGAGTGTAACGAGCTAGCTCACCGGCTCCCCGCTAAAAAGCGAGCTATTTCCCAGCCGCGTTTCTCTTTATACAGTAAATGGAACAGACTTTTCTCTAGCTAAAGTAAACGCCTTTTACCTTCTCAAGCCTCTTACATACACGGAATGATTTCTCTCCCCCAAAAACCCTGAAAGCAAGACACGTAACTCGAGTAACAGAACCCTTTCTCAATAACCTGACTGCCGGCATCAAGCGGGCTGTATTTTTTTATCCAGGCGATTCGTAAAAATATGCTACAATAAGGGACAGTGAGTGATGATTTTGAAGGAGGAAACACCAATGAGTAAAGTCCGTACAGAAGATTTGCTGGAGCGATTTGATCTTGAGCTGTTAGCGGGAGAAGACGGTATCCACCGTGAAATACATATGAGCGATATTTCCCGTCCTGGAGTTGAGATCACCGGGTATTTTAAATTTTATCCTAAGGATCGCCTTCAGTTGTTAGGAAAGACGGAGCTGTCTTATTTTAATGAACTGACACATGAGCAGAGAAAGCATAGAGCAGAACAGCTATGTACTGATATAACACCAGGGATTGTTATCACCCGGGGGATGGACATTCCAGAAGAGCTGGTGACAGCTGCGAATGAAGGAGCGGTCCCTCTCATGAGGTCGCCTTATAAGACGACTCGTGTCATCAGCCGGCTGACGAACTACCTCGAATCTAAGTTTGCCCCTTTTACCGCGATTCATGGTGTATTAGTCGATATATACGGGATCGGTGTCCTAATCACTGGACAGAGCGGGGTAGGGAAAAGCGAAACAGCACTTGAGCTTGTTAAGAGAGGTCACCGCTTAGTGGCTGATGACAGCGTAGAAATTCGCCAGGAGGATTATGACACATTGATTGGTAATAGTCCTCCTTTAATTGAACATCTTCTTGAAATCCGCGGGCTTGGCATTATTAATGTAATGACATTGTTCGGGGCGGGAGCCGTTCGAAGTTATAAACGGATTACGCTAGTAATTAACCTTGAAATTTGGGATAAAACCAAACAGTATGATCGTCTTGGACTAGAAGAGGAAACGATGAAAATTATGGACGTTCAAATTCCGAAAGCGACCATTCCTGTCCGACCTGGCCGTAACTTAGCCGTAATTATTGAAGTAGCAGCCATGAACTTCCGCTTGAAGCGTATGGGAGTAAACGCGGCTGAAGAGTTTTCTGAGCGTTTAACGAAAGTGATTGACGAGGATAATAGTGAACAATAAAGGAGCGAAAGGTTTTGTCTTGTACACCAGAACAGCTTGACCGAGTGCTAATTCAGTTTGGCCCTTTATCCATTTATTGGTATGGGGTAATTATTGCAACAGGAGCCTTTTTAGGTCTTTTGATTGCAACAAGAGAATCTGAACGGCTCGGTTTAAAAAAAGATTATCTTGTTGATATTGTCGTTTATGCGATTCCAATTGCGATTTTATGTGCTCGTATATACTATGTTATTTTTGAATGGGATCGATATGTAGGTGAACCCTGGTGGAAGATTTTTGCTGTGTGGGAGGGCGGAATCGCCATCCATGGAGCCTTAATTGGTTCGTTTGTAACTGCATATGTGTACACGAAGCTAAAAGGTTTATCTTTCTGGATGATTGCGGATATTGCTGCACCTAGTATTATTTTGGGTCAGGCGATCGGCCGCTGGGGTAATTTTATGAATCAGGAAGCCCATGGCGGACCTGTCTCTGAAACCTTTTATAATAATTACATGCAGTATCTCCCTAATTTTATTAATCAGCAGATGTGTATTGATGGTACAATTTATCATCCGACATTTCTTTATGAATCTCTCTGGAGTATGCTTGGATTTATATTACTGTTGGTGCTTCGCTATAAGGTCAATCCTCGTCGCGGGGAGATATTCCTTAGCTACTTAATTTGGTATTCTGTGGGAAGATTTTTTGTAGAAGGGCTTCGCACGGACAGTCTTTATTTATTTGGGGACATCAGAACTGCTCAGTTCATTTCCATCCTGCTTATAGCAGGGGCGGTTATTGCGATGATTTACCGTAGGAAAGCCGGGCTTGCAAATAAAAGATATAACGGGAAGAAAGTAAAATAGGGAGAGACGTTCTATGAGTTCTATACTGAAAGAAGGATCTAAAAAAGGCCTTCAGCTTACTTGGGCATTAGGAAAGATTATCTTTCCGGTCACTTTAATTGTTACGATCCTTCAATTTACCCCTATTTTACCATGGGTGATTAATCAGCTGTCTCCCCTGATGAGTATCCTCGGGCTCTCTGGAGACGCAGCAGTGCCGCTCGTGCTTGGGAACTTTCTCAATCTGTACGCGGGGATCGCGGCGATTATATCCTTTGATTTTACAGTGAAAGAAGTGTTTATTCTAGCTGTTATGCTGTCTTTTTCACATAACCTGATCATAGAGTCGGCAGTGGCAAAAAAAGTCGGAATCAGCTGGTGGCTGGTGGTAGGTATTCGTTTAATACTTGCTGTTGGTTCAGCTATACTGATTAATTTGACTTGGAATGGCGGGCAGGAACAGGCAAAATATGGCCTGGCGCCTGACCGCCAGACTATGCCGGAGGGCTGGGGAGAAATAATTTTACAAGGACTGCAGACAGCTTTTATGGGAATCGTCCAGCTTGCACTAATTGTCCTTCCTCTAATGATTGTTATGCAGTATTTAAGAGAGAAGGGCTGGCTTGATCGTATGTCCGATTGGCTCGCTCCGACAACTAAGTTTCTCGGCATGGAACGCAATACGTCAATGACACTTGCAGCCGGGCTGACGATTGGTCTTGCCTATGGGGCAGGTCTTATGATTCAGGCGGTAGAAGAAGATGGAGTATCCAAAAAAGACATGTTTCTCGCTATGATCTTTCTTGTTTCCTGTCACGCCGTGGTTGAAGATACCCTGATCTTCATTCCATTAGGTATTCCTGTCTGGCCTCTGCTGCTCATTCGTTTAACCACCGCAGTAGTCTTAACAGCAGGAATAGGGTTTGTCTGGAATAAGTTAGAACGAGAAAGGCGGAGGGATTTAAGCCATGAGTATTAACACGATTTTATTTGATTTAGACGGTACATTAATTGATACGAATGAACTTATCATTTCATCTTTTACCCATACTTTAAAAAATCATGCGGACCGTCCATATACAAGGGAAGAAATTATACAGTTTATAGGAGAGCCGCTAAAAGACAGTCTTGCTTCTGTAAATGAAAACGAAGTTGAAGAGATGATTGAAACATACCGGAAACATAATATAGCTAATCATGAAAATTATGTAAAGGCCTACGATGGAGTGCTGGAAACCATTCGAACATTAAAGGAGCAAAACTACCAGCTGGGTATAGTAACAACAAAGATGCGACAAACTGTAGAAATAGGAATGAAAATGACAGAACTCGAAGGACTGTTTGATACCATCGTAACTCTTGATGACGTTGTACATGCCAAACCTCATCCGGAACCTGTTATGAAAGCCCTGCGTTCACTTAATGCTCCTGCTTCAAAAGCACTAATGGTAGGAGATAATACGCACGATATTGAATCGGGAAAAAATGCCGGTACGAAAACTGCGGGTGTTGCTTGGACATTAAAAGGCCGGAATGTACTAGATGAACTTAAGCCTGATTACATGCTGACTAATATGAGAGAGTTACTTCAAATTACAGGAGGCTAACCTTATGCGTCGTACACAACGCTTTCCGGTTCAAGGAGCCAACTCCCTCTGGCATATTTATAAAACAGTTCCTTTTATAAAAGTAATGAAGAACTTTGTCGTAATTCAAGTGGCACGGTATACCCCATTTTTAAATGTGAAAAATGGGATGTACCGCCGCTTTTTAAACATGAGGGTGGGGGATGAAACATCTTTTGCCCTCATGGTAATGGTAGATATTATGTTTCCGGAAAAGATTTCCGTTGGACGAAATTCTGTAATAGGTTATAATACCACAATATTAGCCCATGAATATTTAATTAACGAGTATCGGCTTGGAGAAGTAGAAATTGGTGATGAAGTTTTAATTGGTGCCAATACTACGATACTGCCTGGTGTGAAGATCGGCAGTGGGTCTGTAATATCAGCTGGTACGCTCGTTAATAAAGATGTTCCTGCCGGCGCGTTCGTCGGCGGCAACCCGATGCAATTGATCTACACAAAGGAACAAATGGAGCAGCGGAGAAATAAGGAGAGTTAAGATGGAGCTTAAGCAGACGGTACTTCCAGCAGTAAAAAAGATGAAAGACTTTGAAAGGCTCCTCGAGATGGATACTGAATATATTATTATTCTGGAAAGCCGGCTCAGTATGCTGCCTAACGTTGTGAAAGCAGGACAGAAAGCTGGAAAGAAAGTATGGGTACATGTGGATCTAATTCAAGGGCTTAAAGCAGATGATTATGGGATGGAGTTTTTAGGAAGAGCGATAAAGCCGGATGGCGTCATAACGACTAGATCACATGTTATTCAGCTGGCTAAAAAATATAAGCTCATTTCCGTACAGCGTTTGTTTTTAATTGATAGCCAGGCTGTAGAGCATAACGTAAATATCATCAATAAAGTAAAGCCCGATTTCGTCGAAGTTTTGCCGGGGATCGTTCCGGGAATGATAAAAGAGATGAAAGAGCGATTAGGAGTGCAGGTCATTGCCGGAGGGTTAATACGAACAGAGGAAGAAGCAGCCGAAGCTATCCGCGCAGGGGCATCTGCAGTGTCAACATCACGTTCAGAACTTTGGAGGTTTTAAGGGATAAGATCTACATATATCTTGATCGTGATCAGCACAAATGGGGCAGCTCCAGCTGCTTAACCTGTGCTTTTTTTATTGCTCATTTTACATACCGGGAAGGAGAACATATATGACAGAGTTCATGGGAGAACTTATCGGAACGATGATTCTCATTATACTAGGCGGTGGCGTTATAGCCGGGGCTAACCTTAAAGGAACGAAAGCTGAAGGGAATTGGGTATTAATTACAATTGCCTGGGGGCTTGCGGTTGCGATGGGAGTATATGCTGTGGGGAATTTAACTGGAGCTCATATCAATCCTGCTGTTACGCTGGGGCTGGCTTCTGTAGGTGATTTTCCATGGGATAAAGTTCCGGTTTATATTTTGGCACAAATGATAGGTGCCTTTATTGGTGCGGTTATCGTCTTTTTTCATTACCTGCCTCACTGGGAGGGAACAGAAGATCCTATGGCCAAGCTATCGATTTTTTCAACAGATCCGGCGATCTACAGTCCGGTCTCCAACTTGGTTAGTGAAATTATCGGAACGTTCGTCCTTGTGATGGGGATTTTGTTTATAGGAGCCAATGAATTTACCGACGGTCTTAATCCGTTAATTGTCGGTCTTTTGATCGTAGCGATTGGAATGTCCCTTGGATCGACTACCGGCTATGCCATTAATCCGGCAAGAGACTTAGGACCGAGAATTGCCCACGCTGTCCTCCCGATTCCGGGAAAAGGCGGTTCGAACTGGGGATATGCATGGGTCCCAGTCGCAGGGCCGGCCATTGGGGGAATTTATGGAGGGCTATTTTATCAGGCTGTTTTTGAAGGCACACCGAATGGGTGGTTTTGGCTAACTTCAATAATTATTGTCGGCATTTTGCTGTCGTCTATGAAAATAGAGCTGCAAAAAAATCAGAGAGTTCATTCTTAATAGGAGGAGAGAGATGAAGAAATATATACTATCAATTGACCAGGGAACCACAAGCTCAAGAGCCATCTTATTTGATCATGAGGGAGCGATCGTTGAAACAGCACAAAAGGAATTTGAACAATACTTCCCTAAACCAGGCTGGGTCGAACACGATGCCAATGAGATTTGGACATCCGTACTCAGCTGTATTTCAGATTTATTAATCCGTGCTGACGTAGAAAGTGAACAAATCGCCGGAATCGGAATTACAAACCAGAGGGAAACGACTGTAGTATGGGATAAACATACAGGAAAACCTATTCATAAAGCAATTGTATGGCAGTCCAGACAGACGCAGGGCATCTGCAATGAACTGCGTGAACAGGGCTACAATGATACTTTCCGTGATAAAACAGGCTTGCTGCTCGATCCATACTTTTCAGGAACGAAAGTGAAGTGGATTTTGGACAATGTGGAAGGAGCACGTGAAAAAGCTGAAAATGGTGACTTGATGTTTGGGACAATTGATACATGGCTTGTGTATAAAATGTCTGGAAGAAAAGCACATGTAACTGATTATTCAAATGCTTCACGTACACTGATGTATAATATTTACGATTTAAAATGGGATGACGAACTTCTTGATATCCTTGGCGTGCCTAAGAGCATGCTGCCTGAAGTAAAGCCTTCCTCGGAAGTTTATGCTCATACCGTTGATTACCATTTCTTTGGCAGCGAAGTGCCGATTGCAGGCATAGCAGGCGATCAACAGGCTGCTCTATTTGGGCAGGCTTGCTTTGAAAAAGGAATGGGTAAAAACACATATGGGACAGGCGGATTTATGTTGATGAATACAGGTGAAGAAGCTGTGAAATCCAATAACGGGCTGCTTACTACGTTAGCCTGGGGAGTAGATGGCAAAGTTGAATACGCTCTAGAGGGGAGTATTTTCGTTTCAGGTTCGGCCATCCAGTGGCTAAGAGATGGGTTAAAATTAATCCAGGATTCTTCTGAAAGTGAAAGCATTGCGGCAGAAGTGGAGACGACAGATGGAGTTTACGTCGTTCCTGCTTTTGTCGGACTTGGGACCCCGTACTGGGACAGCGAAGCTCGTGGAGCTGTTTTTGGTCTAACGCGGGGGACAAAGAAATCCCACTTTGTCAGAGCTACACTTGAATCGCTCGCTTATCAGACGAAAGATGTTGTAGATACGATGGTTCAGGATGCCGGAATTGAACTTAAAAAGCTCCGAGTGGACGGTGGAGCAGTTAAAAACAACTTATTGATGCAGTTTCAGAGCGACCTGCTTCAATCCTCGGTGGAACGCCCTAAAATTAATGAAACTACAGCTCTTGGAGCTGCTTATCTTGCTGGCTTAGCTGTAGGGTATTGGGACAACCGGGAAGAGATCGCTAAACAGTGGAAGAAGGAAAAGCAGTTTGATCCACAAATTAAAGAAGGCAAGATAGATGAGTTGTATAACGGATGGAAAAAAGCGGTCAAAGCGACACGCATATTTAAGATGTAAGATTTGCTAGTGGATTTTCAGAATGATTTTTGTTATACTTTGGATAAGTTAATAGACATTAGGTCGGAGAAGCGGAGAGACCACGAAACTCTACAGGCAGTATCTGTAGATGAGTTCGTGGTCTCTTTTTTTCGATTATCAAGGGTTTGCCATTCATGTGAGAGGGTATGCGATGTAAGGCAGAGTGCTCAATTTTACACATATTCCATACGGATTTAGGGAATAAAGGATAACAGACGACCTAATGAAACCGACAGATATAAAAGGAGAGATCGACATGAAGACTTTTTCTAACTATGACCGCCAGGATAAATTTAAAGAACTAAACCAGGTTGAATGGGACCTGCTGGTTGTTGGAGGAGGAATTACTGGAGCAGGGATTGCTCTAGATGCAGCGAGCCGCGGAATGAAAACGGCCGTTGTTGAAATGCAGGATTATGCAGCAGGCACATCAAGCCGTTCCACAAAACTGGTACACGGTGGACTTCGTTATTTAAAACAGTTTGAAATTAAGATGGTCGCAGAAGTAGGAAAAGAACGTGAAATCGTATATGAAAACGGACCTCACGTAACTACTCCTGAATGGATGATGCTTCCGTTCCATGAAGGCGGAAACTTTGGACCATATTCTACAAGCCTCGGCCTGCGGGTGTATGACTATTTGGCTGGTGTTAAAAAAGCAGAGCGCCGATTGATGTTTAAGCCTGACGAAACCCTAAAACGCGAGCCGCTTGTTAAAAAAGAAGGTCTTAAAGGTGCCGGCTATTATGTTGAATATAAAACAGACGATGCCAGATTGACACTTGAAGTTATGAAGAAAGCTGTTGAGTTTGGTGCGCAATCCGTAAACTATGCGAAAGTGGTGGATTTTGTTTATAATAACAGCGGCAAGATTGAAGGAGCAATTGTCGAAGATACAATCAGCGGAGAAACTTATCAGGTGAAAGCCAAACGGGTAGTTAATGCCGGTGGCCCATGGGTGGATGAACTCCGTGAAATCGATGGATCGAAAAAAGGCAAATCTCTTCATCATACAAAAGGAGTCCACCTAGTATTTGATCAGTCCGATTTCCCGCTTCAACAGGCTATTTATTTTGATACACCGGATGGTCGTATGATTTTCGCTATTCCGCGTGATGGCAAGACGTATGTTGGAACAACGGATACGACTTTTACGGAAGATCTGGCTGTTCCCCAAGTAACAACAACAGATCGAGATTACATTTTAAATGCGATTCATATGATGTTTCCATCCGTGAAAGTAGGACCGCAGAATATTGAGTCAAGCTGGGCTGGTGTACGTCCTCTTATTCACGAAGATGGAAAAGATCCTTCTGAGATTTCCAGGAAGGATGAAATCTTCGTTTCAGATTCTGGGTTAATCTCTATGGCTGGCGGTAAATTAACAGGTTACCGTAAGATGGCAGAGACTTCAGTAAACCTTGTAAGAGATCAGATCGCCGAGGAGTACGGTATCCGTTATTCTGATTCTGAAACGAAGCGTATGCCTATTTCAGGTGGCGAAGTTAATGGATCGAAAGGTTTTAAAGTCTTCAAGGAAGAGCGCGTGAAGATTGGAGAATCTCTGGGGCTAACAACTAAGAAAGCTGGAGAGCTTGTCAACTTGTACGGAGCCAATATAGACACATTGTATAGTTTATTTAAAAAGCATAAAGAAGATGCTGTAGCTGCCGGTATTGACCCGCTTGTTTTTGCACAGCTGAGGATGGCCCTTGAGTATGAAATGATCTTTAAGCCTGTCGACTTCTTTGTACGTCGTACAGCTGCCCTCTTCTTTAACATTAAATGGGTTCACGAACACAAAGAGCCTGTGATTGATTATATGGCGAAAGAATTAAAATGGACAGATAAACACAAGCAGCAGTATACTGAGGAATTAGAACGTCTTCTTAATGAAGCGGTCAACCCGGTGAAAGCTGAAGGAGTATCATAATAATTTTAACCCCCTTTGGAGAAAAATCTTCAAAGGGGTTTTTTATTGCATCGTGTAAAATCTTTCTTTAAATATTCTGGAAATCTACGTATACTTTTTAAGTAAGGAGGGATGAAATGCCAACGGTTCAACAATTTATTCGTCAGGACGGTGTACGCCAGATCGTCACAGGAAGCATACTGATTCTATTCATGGCGTTTTTTGTAATCAGCATGATTTTTATTAGACAAGCAGGGTTACTAATAAATGCTATTTACAGTCTTGCTTTTGGGCTGGCAGGGTTTGCAGTTTTTCGAAGCGGATGGGAAGACTACATTTCTGCGAAAAACTATGAAGATTTTACAGAAGATACTACATATGAAACAGTCCCGGTTTTTCCTCAGAGAATGTATATCGGTCACGAGCATTCAGCTACATATCAAGCGACTTTATATGATATGGGTGGGCAAAGCTATAGTGAGATTAAAAAAAATACTTCATTTGATATAAAGCTATTCCGCCCTTTTGTCGCACTTTTTTCCGGGGACTCTCTACTCCCTGCTTCTTATAATTTAAATATAGGAGACAAACAAGTATATAAGATTGATAAAAAAGGCGGTTTTAAGTGGCGCGGTTATGTCCACCAGCCTGAACGCGGGGTAGTCGCTTATACTTCTCAGGAAAAGGAATCAGGGAAGATGATCTTCCGTTATCTTCAAGGTGATCAGTGCCGCTGGCAGGCAGAGGGAGATTCTCTCATTGGCCATTTTGAAGTGAAAGATGATAAAGGAAAGCTGTGGGCGGTTGCCAAAAGGAATGCGATTCCTATGGAAGCAGCTGACCGGTTCTCCAATATGTCGGGATATTTAGTGGAGTGGAAGGTACGAAAAGAAGTTCCATATTCCCTCCTTGCTTTTTTATTTTTAATCCAGACCCAGACAAACGTTTAAGAATTCTGCTATAAATGCAAAGAGGAGAGGCTTGTGAACTTTTGTAAATCATACGAATGAGGTGAAAAGCCAGGAGCCCTTCCTGGCTTTTTTGTATTTTATAAGAACAAGTAAAACGTTTGATCATGCCGGCTTTTTGTTATGATAGTAATAATAAGTAAAAAAATCTCGAATATTGACGACCCTATCTTTATCATGTTAGCATATTAGCAGACTAAAGGATTTAGTGTTGGAAAGGACGGATATGAATGGTGAAGCGGCTTATGTTTGAAAAACCACTTGGAATGCGCGATACGCTTCCATTTTTTTATAATCAAAAAGCTAAAACGAGAGACCGTTTAAAATCAGCAATTCTCTCTTATGGATATTCCTTTATGGATACACCCTTTCTCGAGTATCATGAAACGATTGGACAAGTAAGCGCCACGAAAGAGCAGAGCTTATTCAAATTGCTGGATCAGCAGGGACATACATTAGTTTTGCGTCCTGATATGACGGCACCGATTGCACGGGTAGCGGCTTCACAGCTGCGAGATTTGGAGCTTCCGCTGCGGCTGGCTTATGATGGTCCCGTCTTTCGAGCCCAGCAGGCCGAGGGGGGGAAGCCGGCACAGTTTGAGCAAGTTGGAACTGAATTAATCGGTGACCATTCTTCTTATGGAGATGCTGAAGTTATTGCTTTATTGGTAGAGGCTTTAAGGAAGTCCGGCCTCGACGATTTCGTAATTACAATAGGACACATAGGTTATGTAAAAGCTTTTTTCAATGATGTTTTAGGTCAGGATGAAGAAACAAAAGACATTTTGTTAGAGCATTTATATAGAAAAAATTACGTGGGCTACCGGGAATCCGTGAAAGCTGCCAAGCTGTCTGAAGAGAAAAAGCTTGCTCTCCTTTCCCTTCTTGCCCTGCGCGGAGGAGAAGAAGTATTTTCTTCCAGTAAATCGCTGGCGCGCAATCAGGTATGCATGCAGGCGGTCAATGAGTTAAAACAGCTCTATGAGTTACTGGAAAATTACGGGGTAGCTGATTATGTAAGCTTTGATTTAAATTTAGTGAGCCATATGAATTACTATACGGGTATTTTATTCGAGGGATACGCTCCTCATTTAGGCTCCCTGTTATGTAATGGCGGACGTTATGATACCCTGCTTCCATCTTTTCAGCTGAATGCTTCGGCTACGGGATTTGCTATCCATTTAGAAAGACTGATTGAAGCAGTCAATGGAAATAGTGATAATGATGAAAGAATCGGTGTCATTGTTGATCAAAACAGCCATGTAAAAGGCATCCAAAAAGCCTCAGAGCTTCGTAATCAAGGGCATCAGGTACTCCTTCAGCATATTGATCAAATCCCGGACTATGAGCAGTTCAGCAGTCAGCTGCTGGAATGCATTGATTTAACATGCAAAGGAGGGGAAGGGAATGAATAAACCTTTAACAATCGCCATGCCTAAAGGCCGGATCTATAAAGAAGCTGCGGCTTTATTGAAGCAGGCGGGTTATCATCTGACGCTGGATGATGAAGACACAAGAAAGCTTATTCTGGAATTTCCCGAACAAAATATACAAATCATGATGGCAAAGCCGATGGATGTCGTAACATATGTAGAATATGGAGCAGCCGATATTGGTATTGCAGGTAAAGATGTCCTTCTTGAACAGGACCGTGATGTTTATGAAGTACTGGATTTAAAAATCAGCCCATGCTATGTGGCGGTAGCCGGCCTTCCCGATCAGCCGTTAAGTAAAATTGCGCCGAAAATTGCCACTAAATATCCGAAAATTGCTTCCGACTATTTTAGAGAGCAGGGAGAGCAGATCGAAATTATTCCTTTAAATGGATCAATTGAACTTGCACCGATCATCGGATTAACCGATCGTATTGTTGATATCGTATCAACAGGCAGAACATTAAAGGAAAATGGGCTTGTAGAATATGAAAAAATAGCCGATATTACTTCACGCCTGATCGTAAATCCAGTCAGCTATAGATTAAAAAGCCGTGAAATTGATGAAATGGTTCAAAAGCTAAGTGAAGTAGTGGAGGTGGAAATGTCTTGAGAATCCTGCAAAACTCCGACCTCTCTTCATTAAAAAGAAGGGTCGATCAGGGCACGGAGCAGCAAAGAAAGTCAGTTCTTGAAATTATTCAGCAAGTGAAACAGTCAGGGGATCAAGCGGTACGTCAATTCACTGAAAAATTTGATGGAGTCTCCATTGATGATTGGCGTGTCACCTCAGAAGAAATGGAAGAGGCTTATCAATCTATTGGGCAGGAATATATCGAAATCATGGAAGAAGCCGCTGACAACATCCGCGCTTTTCATGAAAAACAGCAGGTGAACTCCTGGTTTGATACTTCCAAAGATGGAACAATCTTAGGGCAGCGAATTACGCCGATTGATGCTGCAGGAGTTTATGTGCCAGGCGGGACAGCTGCTTATCCTTCCTCTTTATTTATGAATGTTATACCTGCTCAAGTAGCGGGTGTAGAAAGAATTGTAGTCGTAACGCCCCCTGGTAAGGACGGTAAAATCTCTATTGGAACACTTGCGGCTGCTAAGATTCTTGGTGTAGAGGAAATTTATAAAGTCGGTGGAGCTCAGGCGATCGCTGCTTTGGCTTATGGTACAGAAAGCCTGGCTTCTGTAGATAAAATTACTGGTCCAGGAAATATCTTCGTAGCGTTGGCCAAGCGGGAAGTTTTTGGAGATGTCGATATCGATATGATCGCAGGCCCGAGCGAAATTGCCGTATTAGCCGATGACACGGCCAAAGCAAACGAGGTTGCTGCTGATTTGATATCACAGGCGGAGCATGATGCGCGATCATCGAGTGTGTTAGTCACAACAAGTGAACAACTGGCAAATGATGTGGCGGAAGAGGTGAAGCTTCAGCTGGCATCCCTGCCGCGAACGGAAATAGCTTCTGACAGCATTAGAGATTATGGCGCTATAATTCTCTGTCGTTCAATGGCAGAAGCAATTGACACGGTTAATGAAATAGCCGCAGAACACTTAGAAATAGTAACCGCAGAACCATTTGAAGATATGGCGAAAATTAAGCATGCCGGTGCTATTTTTCTTGGCCCTTACAGCAGCGAGCCGGTGGGTGACTATTTTGCAGGACCAAACCATGTACTGCCGACCAGCGGTACTGCAAGGTTTTCCAGTCCATTAAGTGTCGCTGACTTTGTTAAAAAATCTAGTATCATTTCATACAGCCGCCAGGCACTCCAAAGCCATGTAGACAAAATAGCTCAATTTGCAAGGCTTGAAGGCTTGGAAGGTCATGCCCGCGCGGTGGAAGCACGGAAGGAGCGCTTTAAATGAGTGAACGTTATGCAAAGATCAACCGTAAAACAAGAGAAACAGACATCAGTTTGGAATTTTCAATAGACGGAGAGGGCAAATCTCAGCTTGATGTACAGGTTCCTTTTATGTCCCACATGCTTGAGCTTTTTACAAAGCATGGGCTGTTTAATTTACAAGTGACAGGACGCGGAGATGTAGAAGTTGATGACCATCATTTAACAGAAGATTTAGGGATTGTGCTTGGCCAGGCTTTACGGGAAGCTCTTGGTGATAAATATGGGATTAAACGATATGGTTCTATGACTCTTCCGATGGATGAAACCTTAGTTACTGTAGCTGTCGACTTAAGTGATCGGCCTCACCTTGAGTGGAAGGCAGAGCTTCCAAAAGATCGTGTAGGTACTTTTGATACGGAAAATGTTCATGAATTTTTCTGGAAACTGGCGGTAGAAGCCCGGATGAATTTACATATCGTGCTTCACCACGGCCACAATACCCATCATATTATTGAAGCAATGTTTAAAGCTTTAGCACGTGCCCTTGATGAAGCGACTGAGGTAGATCCTAGAATTAAAGGGGTACCAAGCACGAAAGGAAGCTTATAATGATCGGAATTATTGACTATGGAATGGGAAATCTGTTCAGCGTATCTAAAGCATTGGAACGAATGGAGATTCCCTATGTCATTGGGGAACGGCCGGATCAGCTTCATGATTGCAAGGGCTATATCCTGCCGGGAGTGGGAGCCTTTCCTGACGCTATGAAGGCTCTAAAAGAGCATGGATTTATAGATTTTATTAAAGAAAAAGTAGAACAGGGTGTACCACTATATGGAATTTGTTTAGGGATGCAGCTACTTTTTGAAGAGAGTGAAGAAGGCGGCGGCCTGACACAAGGTCTTGGTTTGTTTCCCGGACGGATTGTCAGATTTTCAGGAAAAGCGGAGGACGGTAATCATTATAAAGTCCCTCATATGGGATGGAATAAGCTGGAGATTCATCAACCGGAAAAGCCGCTTCTTGAAAACGTACGTAATGAATATGTGTATTTTGTTCACTCTTATGTAGTATCTACGAAGAATCCAGACATTCTATATGCTACTGCCGATTATCATGGCACAGTACCTGCAATTGTAGGAAAGGACAACCTTGTGGCCAGTCAGTTTCACCCGGAGAAAAGCGGGAGGGCTGGCGTTCAATTATTAGAAAATTTTTGTAAACGAATGGTCAAACAGTGAGGAGCATCTAAATGACTTTTACCATATTTCCAGCAATAGATATGCAGAACGGGCAATGTGTCCGGTTAGAACAGGGAGATTTTAATAAGCAGACCGTTTATGGAGATAATCCTTTTGAAGTAGCTAAAGAATTTGCAGAAGCCGGGGCTTCATGGATTCACATGGTTGATTTAGACGGAGCAAAAGAAGGAGCTAAACAAAACGCAGAGCATGTTGTAAAAGTAGCTAATGAAATAGATGTAAAGGTTCAAATTGGCGGAGGTATTCGTTCAGAAACCGATGTGGAGTATTATTTAAGCCGGGGCATCGACCGTGTAATCATTGGTTCACTTGCCGTAAGGGATCTTCCGCTTACAAAGGAACTTTTAAGAAAGTATGGTCCTCAAATTGTTATCGGCCTTGATGCGCGTGATGGCTATGTGGCCACAGAAGGCTGGCTTGAAAAATCAGAAGTTCTTGCTGTCGATCTAGGCAAAGAGCTGGCAGAAGCCGGTGCTCAAACATTCGTTTATACGGATATTGCCAAAGACGGAATGCTTCAAGGCCCTAATACGAAAGAAATTGTCCGCCTTGGTGAGCAGACGGGTGTCGATGTAATTGCTTCTGGAGGAATAAAAGGCATTGAAGATTTACAGGAATTAAAGAAATACCAGGAACAGTCTGTGATCGGTTCTATTGTCGGTAAAGCATTGTACACTAACCGGTTCTCTCTTGCTGAGGCATTGAAAGAGGAGGTTCGCTAATGCTTTCTAAACGGATTATTCCCTGTCTTGACGTAAAAGAAGGAAGAGTAGTTAAAGGGATTCAGTTTGTGGACATCCGCGATGCCGGCGATCCAGTAGAGCTCGCGAAAGTATATGATGAGCAGGGGGCAGATGAGCTCGTTTTTCTAGACATTTCCGCAACGCATGAAGGAAAGAAAACGATGATTGATGTTGTTCGGGCGGTCGCAGCTGAACTGGCGATTCCTTTTACGGTTGGAGGCGGTATCCGCACACTGGAAGATATGAAAGAAACTTTACGAAACGGGGCCGATAAAGTATCGCTTAATTCTGCAGCCGTTAAGAGGCCTGAGCTTATTCGTGAAGGAGCCGATTACTTCGGAGCTCAGTGTATTGTCGTAGCGATTGACGCCAGGTATGATGAAGAAGCTGGTACTTGGAGAGTTTATACACATGGAGGACGTACGCCGACAGAATGGCTTGTGACAGACTGGGCTCGGGAAGCCGTTCGCCTTGGTGCAGGAGAAATTCTATTAACATCTATGAATCAGGATGGTGAAAAGACGGGGTTTGACCTGCCGCTGCTTCAGGCTGTTCAGGAGGTTGTTACAGTCCCTGTCATTGCTTCAGGAGGCGCCGGCTCAGCCGAGCATTTTTATGAAGTTTTCAAAGAAGTAAATGCAGATGCTGCGCTTGCTGCTTCTATCTTTCATTATAAAGAGACATCTATTAAAAACGTAAAACAATATTTAGAGAAAAAAGGAGTCGTTGTACGATGAATATCGGGGAGATTAAGTTTGACGAAAAAGGTTTAGTGCCGGCAATCGTACAGGATGCTCGCTCTAAAGCAGTCTTAACCTTAGCATACATGAACAAAGAATCCTTGGAACTGACACTTCAGAAAAAAGAAACTGTTTTTTTCAGCCGTTCCCGCCAGAAACTTTGGCATAAAGGAGAAACTTCAGGAAACACCCAGGCAGTTGAAAGTATTTCCTATGATTGTGACCAGGATGCCCTGCTTGTTCAAGTCATTCCTTCAGGTCCTGCCTGTCATAAAGGGGACTATAGCTGCTTCAATGACATGCTGTTTAAAGGTACGAAAGTAAAAGAAGAACCATATGCTATTTTAGAACAGTTAAAACAAGTACTCACAGAGCGTAAAACTACCCTTCCTGAGAACTCATATACTTCGAAACTATTCCAGGAAGGTGTCGACCGTATAGCTAAAAAGATCGGTGAAGAGGCAGGGGAAGTTATTATTGCGGCTAAAAATGATGATAAGCAGGAATTATCCATGGAATCTGCTGACCTGCTTTTCCACTTGCTTGTTCTGCTTACTGACCGCGGGGTAAGTCTGGATGATGTTTTATCTGTTCTGGAAGAAAGACATCAATAGATTTATTGTAGAATTAGTAAAATCTCCTATTTCAAAACGCTATTCTATGTTATACTGCATAATTAGTGAGTATGGAACGAAGTAGGGGGACAGTCATGACGACATCACTGAAACCAACTATCCATAATAAGCCGTCAAATGTAATTCCTTTTTTACCGACAGGGAACTTTTATTTCTCATATGGAATTCAGGCGTTTAAAAAGAGACGCTTTAATGCGGCGGAGAAATGGTTAAAAAAAGCTATAGATATATCACCAGAAGAACCGCTTTATTCTTGCCAGCTTTCTGTTGTTTATACGGAAGTTGGCTCTTATCATGCAGCGAACCAGGTATTGACGGACGTAGTAAAAAGATACGGTGATGATTACATCGATGCCTACTATTTAATGGCCAATAACTATGCACACCTTGGTTTATTAAATGACGCTAAAAAATATGCGGAAAAATACATGGATAAAACGTCAGAAGGAGATTTTGATGAGGCTGCCGGCCAGCTTCTTCAAATGTTGAATTCTCTGGAAGACGAAGAAGAATACGAAGATGATTATATGTTTGATGATGAAGACGAATTGATCATTTATCAGGAAACTGCTTTCTACCATTTAGAAAATGAAGAATGGGAAGAAGCAGTGCCGGTTTTACATGAAATGATGCAGCTTTTCCCTGAGTACACTCTGGCTAAGCATAAATATGCGTATGCTCTGTTTAATATTGGTGAACAAGAAGAAGCGATTCAACTTGAAGAAAAGTGGCTGGAAAAAGATCCGGATAATATTCATAGTCACGTGAATTTAGCTGCTTTCTTTATGCAGAAGAGGGAGAAACAGAGAGCGGAATATCATATTGATCTCCTCCGCAATGTTTATCCTATGCATGAACAGCAGAAGCTTGCGATTGCCGTTATTCTAGCTAAGGCCGGATACTATCATGAAGCAGTGGATCGTTTCCGCCGACTAAAAAATAAGCTGGTTGTAGGAAGACAAGGCTACTATAAATGGTACAGCATAGCATCATACCAGACAGGGAAGCCATCCCGTGCCCTTAAGCTTTGGGAAAAAGGGTGCAAAAGATTCCCTCATCTCAGTAAAGAAGGCGGGCCATGGAATTATCAATAAGCACATTGATGGACGTCTTATCTACGATTTATTATTATGATGATATCAGGTAACAGCAAGAGGAAATAAGGAGTGATTGACCAATGACAGAGGATCGCATTTATGATGTCATTATTGCAGGTGCAGGGCCGGCTGGTATGACAGCTGCTGTTTATACTTCCCGTGCCAATCTGGATACTCTAATGATTGAGAGAGGAATTCCAGGGGGGCAGATGGCTAACACAGAAGATGTTGAAAACTATCCAGGGTTTGAAAGTATTCTAGGTCCTGACCTTTCTAATAAAATGTTCGAACACGCAAAGAAATTCGGTGCGGAATACGCGTACGGAGACATTAAAGAGATTAAAGATGGAAAAGAATATAAAACAGTTCTAGCCGGAACAAAAGAATATAAAGCGAGAACTGTCATTATTACTACCGGAGCCCAGTATAAAGAGCTTGGTGTTCCAGGAGAGAAAGAACTTGGAGGCCGTGGTGTTTCCTATTGTGCTGTATGTGACGGTGCCTTTTTCCGCGACAAAGAACTTGTAGTCGTCGGAGGCGGGGATTCTGCAGTAGAAGAAGGAGTTTATCTGACACGCTTTGCCAGCAAGGTAACCATTGTTCACCGACGCGATTCACTGCGTGCACAAAAAATCCTTCAGGATCGCGCATTTGATAATAAAAAGATTGACTTTATCTGGAACACAGAAGTTAAGACAATCAACGATCAAAATGGAAAAGTGGGCAGCGTGACACTTGTGAACAATAAGACAGGTAAAGAGTATGATTTCAACACAGACGGAACGTTTATCTATATCGGCATGAACCCATTGAGCGGACCGTTTCAATCTCTTGGTATTACAAATGACCAGGGATATATTGAAACAGACGAACGAATGGAAACAAAAGTTCCCGGTATTTTTGCAGCTGGAGATATCCGCGAGAAAGAACTCCGACAGATTGTTACAGCTACAGGGGATGGAAGTATCGCGGCTCAGGCTGCGCAGCACTATATTGAGAACCTGTTAGAAGAATTGAAAGTAATTAATTAAAGAAAAGTGAAAAGAAACCGGAAGATTTTCGGGAGCTCTTTTCATCTATAAAAGGGTCAAAACTAAAAAGTAACCCCATTTTAACTCTGTTGTAACATGTACGAAACAAATGTGAGTTACAATTAGTAATGATTAATTGACCCCCTTTTAATAGATAGATCTCTAATTCGGCACAGGTGATCCCACCTGTGCACTTTTTTTGTGCATGATTCTATTGGTCATAACATTGTAGCGATTTACGTATTCATTGTATAATAGAAAAAGATGTGCCTGGATTGATAAATGAGGTGAGAAAGCATGCAGCGAGTAGCAAATTGTGTTTTAAGAGTTAATAATCAAATTTTAATGCTGAAAAAGCCGAGAAGAGGCTGGTATGTAGTCCCAGGTGGTAAAATGGAAGCGGGAGAGAATATTAAAGACTCAGTGATTCGAGAGTTCCGTGAAGAAACAGGCTTGCATATTCAGGAACCTGAACTAAAGGGTTCTTTTACTTTTATTATGAAAGATGAAGACACCCAAACAACTGTTCAGGAATGGATGATGTTTACCTTCCAGTCCACTAAGTATGAAGGTGAACTGCTTGAGCAAAGCGAAGAAGGCGAATTGGAATGGGTGGATGTTGATAAGGTCCTGGAAAAGCCTATGGCTGAAGGAGACCGTCATATCTTTAGTCACATCCTTAACCGGGAAGACCAATTGTATGGCACTTTTGTATATACAACAGACTTTAAACTGATTGATAAGGAGATGGATCCATCTCGACTGAAGTAAATGAGGGAGCGATAAGGCAAATGGCAGAAAAAGATACGCAAACACAATTAGTAATCATTACAGGAATGTCTGGTGCAGGTAAAACGGTGGCAATTCAAAGCTTTGAAGATCTCGGATATTTTTGTGTAGATAACTTACCGCCGGCGCTTCTGCCTAAGTTTTTGGAACTAATGAAAGATTCCGCAAACAATATATCCAATGTGGCACTCGTTATGGATTTAAGAGGGCGGGAATTTTTCGATGCATTATTTGAAGCGCTCGACCAGGTCGGAAAGGAAGATTGGCTGGAGGCTCATATCCTGTTTCTTGATGCAGAGGACCAGTCCCTTGTTTCCCGCTATAAAGAGACGCGAAGGTCCCACCCTCTCGCACAGGATGGTCTCCCACTTGAAGGTATTAGACAGGAACGGGAACTGCTTGATGAATTAAGAGGGCGTGCCCAGACCATTATTCATACGACAACTTTAAAGCCCCGTGAACTTCGTGATCGGATTATCGGCCAGTTTAAAGAGAAAGAGCAGCATGTTTTTTCCGTCCAGATGGTATCTTTTGGCTTTAAATATGGAGTACCTATAGATGCTGATTTAGTATTTGATGTCAGATTTCTGCCAAATCCCCATTATGTTGAACAGATGCGGCCGCTGACGGGGTTAAATCCCGAAGTAGCCTCTTATGTGTTTAAATGGTCAGATGCTCAGAAGTTTTTAGAAAAGCTTAAAGATCTGCTGCAGTTTATTCTTCCTCAATATCGCAGGGAAGGAAAAAGCCAGCTTGTTATAGCTATAGGGTGCACGGGAGGCCAGCATCGATCTGTAGCAATAGCTGAACATCTTGCCGGCTATTTCTCCACAGACTTTACTACCCATGTTACACACCGGGATATTGATAAAAGAAAGGGACTGTAATTCATGAATCGATCGACAAAACCTCGCGTAGTCGTTATCGGCGGAGGGACAGGAATGCCTGTATTATTAAGAGGCTTAAAATATTTTCCAATTGAATTGTCAGCAATTGTTACAGTTGCCGATGACGGGGGAAGTTCAGGCAGGCTTCGCAATGAATTGGAAATACCGGCACCCGGCGATATTAGGAATGTGTTAGCAGCCCTATCCGATGCAGAGCCTATGCTTCTCGATTTATTTCAACATCGTTTCACAAATGGAAACGGTCTTTCCGGCCACTCTATGGGTAATTTGCTGCTTGCAGCAATGACTTCAATGACAGGGGATTTCTATCGAGGGATTAAAGAAATCTCCAGAGTTTTAAATGTTCGGGGGAATATTTACCCCACCGCTAATCATTCAATGAATCTCCATGCTGAGATGGAAGATGGATCGATTGTTTCCGGGGAATCGAATATCCCAAAGCAGAACAAAAAAATTAAGCGTGTTTTCGTAAGTCCTACACCCATACAGCCATTGCCTGAAGCCATGGCAGCTATCAAAGAGGCTGATTTAATAGTCATTGCCCCCGGCAGTTTATATACGAGCATAATGCCGAATATCATCGTCCCGGAAATTAGAGAAGCTCTGCAGCAGACAAAAGCAAAAGTCACGTATGTATGTAATGTAATGACACAGTATGGAGAAACTTCCGGTTACACAGCCGCTGACCATATTCAGGCTCTTCATGATCATGTCGGCAAAGGAAGTATTCATTCCATTATTGTGCATAATAAACCTATAGCACCAAGCGTTAAGAAGATTTACGCTGAAGAAAATGCAGAGCCTGTTGTATACGATATTGACCGAATAAAAAAGATGGGGGTACATGTAGTGGAAGAGGATATTTTAGACCACACGAAGCCAACCATCAGGCACGATACAAACAAGCTGGCTCACTTACTATACTCATTGCTTTAAGCTTTTAAAAAGGGGGTGGCGGTCTTGTCATTTGCTTCAGAGATAAAAAAAGAACTGACGAATGTTGATGCGGAAGAATGCTGTAAAGAAGCGGAGCTCGCTGCAATAGTAAGGATGAACGGTACATTTTCTCTATCAAATAAAAGTTATTTGCTGGATGTACAGACAGAGAATGCAGCAATTGCAAGGCGGATCTATACACTTATAAAAAGGCTGTATCCTTATCCGGTAGAATTACTTGTCCGGAAAAAGATGCGTCTTAAGAAAAATAATGTGTATATCGTTCGAATGAAGGATAACGCTAAGAAAGTACTGGAAGACTTAGAAATATTAGTAGGTCCGTTATCCATTAACCCGGACATACCACAGAAGTACTTAAAGACTACCTGTTGTAAGCGGGGGTATTTACGCGGAGCATTTTTAGCGGGGGGATCTGTTAACAATCCGGAAACATCTTCCTACCACCTGGAAATCTACTCCTCAGATCAGGAGCATAATGAAGCTCTTTGTAAGCTGATGAACAGCTTTGGACTTCGGGCCAGGACACTTGATCGTAAGAAGGGTTTTATTACTTATTTAAAAGAAGCGGATAAGATCACTGAACTAATCAGTAATATTGGTGCCCATCAGGCTTTATTTAAATTTGAAGATGTACGGATAGTAAGAGATATGAGAAATTCAGTCAACCGCCTCGTGAACTGCGAAACCGCAAATTTAAATAAAACAATCGGTGCCGCTTTCCGCCAGGTAGAAAACATTAAGTTTATTAAAAAGACGGTGGGATTAGAAGCTCTTCCAGATAAGCTCCGGGAAATTGCTGTACTCCGTTATGAAAATCAGGAAGTATCATTAAAAGAACTGGGAGAACTAGTTACAGGTACTCCGATCAGTAAATCGGGGATTAACCACCGCTTAAGAAAAATAGATGAGTTCGCTGAGAAAGTACGCCGGGGTGAAATTCAAGAAAGTAATCAAAAATAATGTCATGAGATTAGATTCATGCTATAATGAGTTTTATAAAGAACGCTCTCATAAGGAGAGGCGTTCTTTATTTAAAGGCTATGAATGCGCTTTCTTTAATTGTGGAACCGTTATGAAAGGAGAAGAATAGATGAAAGAACAACAACTTACAATCGATTTGGATACCGGCTTACAAGCAAGACCTGCTGCACAGTTCGTTCAGCTAGCCAACCGCTTTAGTGCTGATGTGTTCATTGAAAAGGACAACAAGAAAGTCAACGCCAAGAGCATTATGGGGCTGATGAGTCTGGCGATTGGCCATGGGGAAAATGTAAACTTAATCGTTGATGGCAATGATGAAGAGCAAGCCATCAAGGAGCTAACCAAGTTTGTCAGAAAGTCATAATAGTTTATGTGAATGTATGAGCAGATACAGTAAGGGAACGTTCTCATACTTTACATAATAAAAACCGCTGGAACCCAGCGGTTTTTATATTTATTATTCGTTTGGCTTTTCCATTACTTTATCAATTAAACCATATTCCACAGCTTCGTGTGCGGACATAAAGTTATCACGGTCAGTGTCACGCTCGATAACTTCAATTGGCTGGCCGGTTCTTTCAGCAAGAATCTCGTTCAGCTTCTCACGCATTTTAATAATACGGCGAGCATGAATCTCGATATCAGCAGCCTGTCCTTGAGTTCCTCCAAGAGGCTGGTGAATCATAACTTCACTGTTAGGAAGGGCATAGCGTTTACCTTTTGTACCTGCGTTTAATAGGAAAGCCCCCATGGAAGCAGCCATCCCTGTACAAATAGTAGAAACATCTGGCTTAATAAACTGCATTGTATCGTAAATCGCCATTCCGGCTGTTATGGATCCGCCTGGTGAGTTAATATACACAGAAATATCTTTATCCGGATCGTCTGCAGCTAAGAATAAAAGCTGCGCTACGACGGAATTTGAAATATTGTCATCGATCGGGCTGCCTAACATAATAATGCGGTCTTTTAATAGGCGGGAATAAATATCATAGGCCCGCTCACCTCTGTTTGTTTGTTCAATAACTGTTGGCACTAAGTTCATTAGTGATTCCTCCTTTTTATTGCCTTTATGTTGAAATGTATTCTTATCATACAATTAAGGTCAGAAAAGGTCAAACAAAAACGTTCGACTAATTCTCCTACCATTTTTCCCTAAATAATGGTGAATAAACGTACAAATATAATATTTAAGATTTTAATAATCCCTTGCTTTTATGAATACAAATAGATATAATAGATTCTGCGCTTCTAAATGCGCCTGTAGCTCAGTTGGATAGAGCGGTAGATTCCGGTTCTACGTCTGTCGGGGGTTCGAATCCTCTCAGGCGCGCTAAAAATTAAGGAAGTTTCAGATTCTTTCTGAAACTTCTTTTTTTAAGATTAATCATTATATTTATATAATTTTTTAGTTTGTACAAATGATGTACAAAAGTGGTACAACCGCTGTATTGGCTTTGGAAGGGTAATTATTCCGCTTATTTAGTTTTAAAAGATATGTTTTCGTGTTATAGTGGATATTATAAAGTTGTAGAAGCTGTTGCTCGCTTTTAATAGAAAAGGAGTTTTTATGACAAACATTCTTCGATTTAAAATCATTTCAACTGAACAGATTCCAGAAGACCGGAGAATTCATGTATTTGATATGCTGCATCAGAGAACACTGTCTTTTAATATGGAGTCGATGAAACGATCACCTGAAAGACTTAGCAGAGAAGAAGAACTCTCACAATTTCTTATAACCCAAAAGAATAAAATAGAATTTGGATACTATGATCAAAGGGGGCACGTTTCGTAAACGTGCTCTTTTTGTTATTTTAGACTAGAAACTTTAGATTCAGTTATACTAATTATAGCTGAAAGGTGGACAGGCAATGACAAACGAAGCTTTGCTTTATCGTAAAAATGGATGTGGTCTTTGTGACGAAGTGAGAGAGCTTCTAGAGATTTTACAAGAAGAATTCCAAATTCATGTTAGAGAAGTTAATATTGAGGGTAATAGGCTATTAGAAGAAAAATATTTATATGAAATACCTGTTCTTCATTTAAATGGAGAAGAACTGGATTATCGGTCGATCGATCTGTTCACGATCAGAGAGCGTTTACATGAGTACTAGTAAATTTTATAACTTGCGCACGGTATGACTCACTGTTATCATATAGGGTGAAAAGAATATTTTTTTGCTCCTAGTGGGACAGAATATGACGACCTGGGACAATTTTATCCCACAAGCGTATATCGTATAAAAAAGGAGCTTGTCCATGAGAGCACTAGTTGATCTGCAGAAAAGATTGTTCCCGGACGTGCTTGAAATTATGCAGCGTCGCTATCAACTGCTTCATTATATTCATCTCATGCAGCCGGTTGGAAGGAGAACTCTCTCTGATAATATCGAGCTTGCAGAACGGACAGTTCGAAGTGAGGTTGAATTCCTAAGTAAGGTTGGTGCTGTCGCTGTTACTTCAAGAGGAATGCATCTTACTTATGAAGGCCAGAATATATTGGAACAGCTGGCGGAATTCATTAAGGATGTAACGGGAATTAAAGTTTTAGAAGAACGACTGAAGGATACATTAAGGTTAGATCATGCAGTGGTTGTCCCCGGAGACAGTGATGAGCTGGACTGGGTTAAACATGAAATGGGACGGGCCTGCGTTGAATATATGCGCAGTGTTCTAAAACCTAGAGATACTATTGCCATTACAGGTGGAACAACTATGGCAGCTGTAGCAGAAATGATGACACCTCTCCAGGAAGCAGATCATTGCATGTTCGTTCCGGCTCGCGGTGGATTAGGCGAGCGGGTAGAAAATCAGGCGAACACGATCTGTGCCGAAATGGCTAAGAAAGCAAGAGGAGATTATCGTCTGCTCTATGTGCCGGATCCGCTAAGCGAAGATTCCTATCAAACAATAATAGAAGAGCCTTCTATAAAGGAAATCTTGTATATGATCCGCAATGCTTCTATCGTAGTGCATGGGGTAGGAGATGCCGTAATGATGGCCAAGCGGCGGAAGACGTCACCACAGCAAATGAAGAATATTCAGGAAAGACAAGCTGTTGGGGAAGCCTTCGGGTACTACTTTAACCGTAAAGGCGAAGTGGTCCATAAAGTTCGTACAGTAGGCCTCCAGCTTGAAGATTTGAAATTTGCAGAGCATGTTATCGCAGTCGCAGGTGGACGCTCGAAGGCGCAGGCTATTGCTTCTTATTTTCAGCCTGGTCAAAGCAATGTTTTGATCACTGACGAAGGAGCAGCACAGGAGTTAATAAGGGATAATTCCCTTTAAATAAATATTGTTTATACAATTCAAGGAGGAATTTTTAATGACTGTAAAAGTAGGAATTAATGGCTTTGGACGTATTGGACGTAACGTTTTCCGTGCTTCACTAAAAAATGATGATGTAGAAGTGGTAGCAGTTAACGATCTTACTGACGCTAACATGCTTGCTCACCTGCTTCAGTATGACACTGTACACGGTACTCTTGAGGATGAAGTAACTGTAAATGGTGAAAACCTTGTAGTAGGCGGAAAAGAAATCAAAGTTATTTCTGAAAAAGATCCGGCTCAGCTTGGATGGGGAGATCTTGGCGTAGAAGTTGTTATTGAATCTACAGGCCGCTTTACTAATGGTGAAGATGCTAGAAAACACCTTGAAGCAGGCGCGAAGAAAGTTGTTATTTCAGCTCCGGCTAAAGGCGAAGACTTTACGGTAGTTATGGGTGTTAATGAAAAAGATTACAACAAAGACGAGCACGATGTAATTTCTAACGCATCTTGTACTACAAACTGCTTAGCACCATACGCAAAAGTTCTTAATGACAAGTTCGGTCTTAAGCGCGGTATGATGACTACGGTTCACTCTTATACGAATGACCAGCAGATTCTTGATCTTCCGCACAAAGACTACCGTCGTGCGCGTGCGGCTGCTGAAAACATCATTCCTACAACAACAGGTGCTGCTCAGGCAGTTGCAAAAGTTCTTCCGGAACTTGAAGGAAAACTTAACGGAATGGCTATGCGTGTACCAACTAAGAACGTTTCTATCGTTGACCTTGTAGCTGAACTTGATCAAAATGTTACAGCAGAAGAAGTTAACGAAGCTCTTAAAGCGGAAGCTGAAGGGGAACTTAAAGGAATTCTTGGGTACAGCGATGAGCCGTTAGTATCTTCTGATTATAACGGAAGCACTTACTCTTCTGTAATTGACGGACTTTCTACAATTACTCTTGAAGATAACATGGTTAAAGTTGTTTCCTGGTATGACAATGAGTTTGGTTACTCCAACCGCTGTGTAGATCTTGCTGCATTTCTTAAAAAGCAAGGCCTATAAGAACCAGCTGGTAGGTTATAATAGAATTTAGGACAAAAGGAAAAGGAGGGGGGTCTCATATCCTCCTCCTTTATCCATGTCTTAAGCAATATCCTTGTCTTTTCGCGTTTCTATATACAGAGATTGTGGAAATGTACATAGGGCAGGGGCGAGAAACGAATGATACTGAAGGAGGCAGGGCTTTCATGAATAAAAAGACAATTCGTGATGTTGAAGTAAGTGGAAAAACTGTATTCTGTCGTGTGGATTTTAACGTTCCCATGAACGATGGGAACGTTACAGATGACACAAGAATCAAGGCTGCATTGCCAACGATTAAACACTTAGCAGGAAATGGTGCAAAAGTTATTCTAGCGAGTCACCTCGGCCGTCCAAAAGGAGAAGCTGTAGAAGAGCTTCGTCTTGATCCTGTCGCAGAGCGTTTAAGCAATCTTCTGGGACAGACAGTAACAAAGACGGATGAGGTTGCTGGTGAGGAAGTTACAAAAGCCATCTCAGAACTGGAAGATGGAGAAATTCTACTTATTGAAAACGTCCGCTTCCATCCTGGTGAAGAAAAGAATGATGACGAGTTAGCTAAAGCTTTTGCTAAGATGGCTGATCTGTACGTAAACGACGCTTTTGGTGCTGCACACAGAGCACACGCTTCTACTGCAGGTGTAGCCGAGTATATTCCAGCTGTTGCCGGCTTCCTGATGGAAAAAGAAATTAATGTACTCAGTCAGGCACTTTCTAATCCAGAACGCCCATTCACTGCCATTATCGGTGGTGCAAAAGTTAAAGATAAAATTGGCGTAATTGATAATCTTATCGACAAAGTAGATCACTTGATTATCGGCGGAGGTTTAGCCTATACGTTCGTGAAAGCACAAGGGCACGAAATTGGTAAATCCCTGCTGGAGGAAGACAAAATTGATCTTGCCAAAGAATATATGAAAAAAGCTGAAGAAAAAGGTATAGATTTCGTTATGCCTGAAGATGTTATCGTTGCTGATGACTTTTCAGATTCAGCAAATACAAAAGAAGTTGCCATTGACAGCATTCCATCTGATTGGGAAGCTCTAGATATCGGTCCGAAAACTCGTGAAAAATATGCAAATATTATTAAAGAGTCTAAGCTGATTATTTGGAACGGACCAATGGGAGTTTTTGAATTAGAAACATTTGCTAATGGTACAAAAGAAGTCGCAAAGGCTTTGTCTGAAACGAATGGCTATAGCGTCATCGGCGGAGGCGACTCTGCAGCAGCTGTAGAGAAGTTCGGCTACGCTGATGCTATGGATCACGTTTCAACTGGAGGCGGAGCTTCCTTGGAATTTATGGAAGGTAAAGAACTTCCAGGCGTTGCCTTATTAAATGATAAATAATAGGAAAGGTGAGGATACGATGCGTAAACAAGTAATTGCAGGTAACTGGAAAATGAACAAAACACACACTGAGGCTGAGGATTTTATTCAAACGGTAAAGAATGAAGTTCCTTCTTCTGAGCAAGTAGAATCCGTAGTATGTGTACCTTTTCCTTTTCTTCAAAAGCTCGTAGAGGAAACAAAAGGCACTTCAGTTGAGATTGGCGCACAAAACATGCACTTTGAAGAAAGCGGAGCGTTCACCGGTGAAGTGAGCCCTGTTATGCTTAAGGAGCTTGGAGTTACGTATGTCGTCATCGGCCACTCAGAACGCCGCGAAATTTTCCACGAAACAGATGAAGATGTCAATAAAAAAGTGCACGCTGCATTCAAGCATGGACTGACTCCAATTATTTGTGTAGGTGAGTCTCTTGAACAGCGTGAAGCTGACCAAACAATGGATCACGTAGAATCCCAAGTGAAAAAAGCAATGGAAGGCTTAAATGATGAACAGGCCTCTCAAGTGATTATTGCTTATGAGCCGATCTGGGCAATTGGTACTGGGCGTACGGCTACTTCAGAGCAGGCAAATGAAGTGTGTACTCATATCCGCCGTGTCATTATTGACTTCTACGGTTCTGACGTTGCAGAAGCTGTCCGTATTCAGTACGGTGGAAGCGTAAAACCTGCAAATGCTGATGAATTGTTGTCAAAGTCTGACATTGATGGAGCCCTCGTAGGAGGAGCCAGCTTAGAAGCCGATTCATTCTTAAAACTCGTGGAGGCAGGTAAGCATGAGTAATAACAATTTAGCAGCACTCATTATCCTTGACGGCTATGCATGCCGTCAGGAAGAAATGGGGAATGCTGTTAAGCAGGCAAACACCCCAAACTTTGACAGATACTGGAGTCAATTCCCACACAGCCAGTTAACAGCAAGTGGTGAAGCTGTTGGATTGCCTGAAGGGCAGATGGGAAATTCCGAAGTGGGCCACCTTAATATTGGGGCCGGCCGTGTAGTATATCAAAGTTTGACGCGAATTAATTTATCAATTCGGGAAAAAGAATTTCTGAAAAATGATGAATTAGTAAAAGCTATCAAGCATGCCAGCGATAATAAGCAAGCCTTTCATATTTTTGGCTTGCTTTCTGATGGCGGCATTCACAGCCACATTAATCACATGTATGCTCTGCTTGAACTAGCTAAAGAGTATGGTGTAGAGAAAGTGTATGTTCACGGCTTCCTGGACGGACGGGATGTAGATCAGCAGTCTGCTGAGAAATATATTACAGAAGCCCAGGAGAAAATGGACGAGCTTGGCATCGGGGAATTTGCATCACTTGCCGGACGCTATTATGCAATGGATAGAGATAACCGTTGGGATCGAGTTAAGAAATCCTATGATGCTATAGCTCAAGGTAAAGGTCCAGCATACAGAGACCCCTTGGAAGCAGTGCGTGAATCATATGAAAAAGGTATATACGATGAATTTGTAGAACCTTTTGTGTTGACCAAAGATAACGGCGAGCCGGTTGGAAAGATGGAAGATGGAGATACTGTTGTTTTTTACAATTTCCGTCCGGACCGTGCGATTCAACTTTCCAGATCCTTTGCGAATGAGGATTTTACCAACTTCGACCGCGGCGAAAATGCTCCGAAAAACCTGTACTTTGTCGGTATGACCCAGTACAGTGATACAGTTGACAGTAAGGTGGCATTTGCTCCAAATGACCTAAAAAACACGGTCGGAGAAGTTTTGGCAGACAATGGACTGAAACAGCTGCGGATTGCTGAAACGGAGAAGTATCCTCACGTTACGTTCTTTATGAGCGGGGGACGTGAAGAAAAGTTTGATGGTGAAGAAAGAATCCTAATCGATTCTCCGAAAGTAGCGACATATGACCTTAAACCTGAAATGAGTGCTTACGAGGTGACAGATGCGCTTCTGGCTGAGCTTGATGCCGAGAAGCATAATGCCATTATTCTAAACTTCGCCAACCCTGATATGGTTGGACACTCAGGTAAACTGGAACCGACGATTAAAGCTATTGAAGCAGTAGATGAATGTCTCGGCAAAGTTGTGGACAAAATCCACGAAAAAGGCGGTAAAGCCATAATTACCGCAGACCACGGAAACTCTGATGAAGTGACGACTTTAGAAGGGAATCCTATGACTGCTCATACGACTAACCCGGTTCCTGTCATTGTTACAGATGAGGGAATTGAGTTAAGAGAAGGCGGCGTGCTTGGTGATTTATCGCCAACCTTGCTGCAGCTGCTCGGTGTCGAACAGCCTGAAGAAATGACTGGAAAATCATTAATTAAATAAAGAGGAGAGATTATTAATGCCATATATTACTGATGTATACGCTCGCGAAGTACTAGACTCACGCGGTAACCCAACAATTGAAGTTGAAGTTTATACAGAATCCGGCGCTTTCGGTAGCGCTCTAGTTCCAAGTGGTGCTTCTACAGGTGAATACGAAGCAGTAGAACTTCGTGATGGAGACAAGGACCGTTATCTTGGAAAAGGTGTCCAAAAAGCAGTAGATAATGTAAATGAAAAAATTGCTCCTAACCTTCTTGGCATGGACGTTACTCAACAGGTTATTATTGACCAGGCCATGATTGAGCTGGACGGTACAGAAAACAAAGGAGAACTTGGAGCTAACGCAATTCTTGGTGTTTCTATGGCTGTAGCTCATGCAGCAGCAGATGTTGTAGGACTTCCGCTTTACAAATACCTTGGAGGCTTCACAGCCGCTACACTTCCTACACCTATGATGAATATCCTTAATGGCGGAGAGCATGCGGACAACAACGTGGATATTCAGGAATTCATGGTAATGCCTGTCGGTGCGCCAACATTCAAAGAGGCTGTACGTATGGGTGCTGAAATTTTCCATTCCCTGAAAAAAGTTCTTAAGTCTAAAGGCTATAATACGGGTGTTGGTGACGAAGGCGGATTTGCACCTAACCTGGGTTCTAACGAAGAAGCTCTTTCTACGATTATTGAAGCGATCGAAGAAGCAGGGTACAAGCCGGATGAAGAAGTTAAACTTGCGATGGATGTTGCTTCTTCTGAAATTTTTGAAGACGGTAAATATAACTTGAAAGGTGAAGGCGTTGTACGTACTTCAGAAGAAATGGTTGACTGGTACGAAGAGCTTATCAACAAGTATCCAATTGTTTCAATTGAAGACGGCCTTGACGAAAATGACTGGGAAGGCACGAAGCTTCTGACGGATCGTATCGGCGACCGTGTACAGCTTGTAGGTGATGATTTATTCGTTACAAATACGAAAAAGCTGAGCCGTGCGATTAAAGAAGGTATCGGCAACTCGATCCTTATTAAAGTTAACCAAATCGGTACACTTACAGAAACTTTTGAAGCAATCGAAATGGCGAAAAAAGCCGGCTATACAGCGGTTATTTCTCACCGTTCTGGTGAAACAGAAGATGCTACCATTGCTGACATTGCTGTCGCGACTAACGCTGGGCAAATTAAGACAGGGGCACCTTCCCGTACAGACCGTGTAGCTAAATACAACCAGCTTCTTCGCATCGAAGATCAGCTTTTAGGCACAGCTGTCTACGCTGGCGGACAAGCTTTCTACAACTTAAACAAATAATTTCCTAATTAGAAAAAGCTTCTCTCAACATTGAGAGAGGCTTTTTTCATGTTATTTTTTTAGGAGGCTTATTAATTTTTCTTTCTACTAGAACCCTGGCTTTGATATTATGGAGCAGTCAGTTCACTTTGCTTAGAAAGTCGGTCATAGTGAAACTAAGTCTGTTCTTTTCTACCCAAAGTGACTGCTTTCATCCTCAGGATTTCGTTTAGTTATTTAGAAAATCATAATCTATTCTAATGCTCCCTAGGAGGCTACTTTGATTCTCACTTAAGAGAGAAAAGTTCCGGTTATATTCATATAGAAAAACGGGCCTGGGAAACAACTCGCTTTCCATGGGCGAACGGTGAGCTTCCTAAGGCTAAAGCCTTCCGGGATCTCACCCTGTTCTTCTCTCCCATAGGAGTCTCGCCGTTTCCCCTGGCCCTTTATGAAAATTAGTATAGCCGTATCATGGAGAGCTTATTTCCGTTGGCTCCCTATAAAGGCATGGTGTTTCGTTTAGAATAATACCGTTGAAGAGGCTGGGAAATGGCGAGACTCCTGCAGGGAGATAGAGCCATGGTGAGATCCGCGATTGTAACGAGCTAGCTCACCGGCTCCCCGCGGAAAGCGAGCTAATTCCCAGCCGATTTTCTCTTACTACATTAAACGAAACAGCCTTTTCTCTTTCCTAAATAAGAAGTTCATGGAAATGCCTAAACCTCCTGCAGGGAGATAAAGTCAAAGAGCAGATTCGCGATTATTTCGAGCTAGCTTACCGGTTACTTGAGAAAAGTCATTGATATTCCAGTTCAGAAAGATTATGGGAATATTTCCTCAACATTGAGAGAGGTTTTTTTTCTTGTTATCTTGTATGATAGACAGAGAAACAAATTGTAGGAGAAATTATTATGAAAATTATAATACGATTAGCTCTATTTGGGCTTTTATTTTACGTGATTTTCACCGGCTATTCGATCTGGACATATGGGGAGGAAGGAAGAACAGAAGAAGCTGACGCGGCTGTTGTGTTAGGAGCTGCTCAGTGGAACGGTTCACCAAGCCCGGTCTTTGAAGGAAGACTTAAACAAGCAGTCGAATTATATGAAAATGGACAAGTTGACAAAATTATTATGACAGGAGGAGCCGGCAAAGGCTCTTCACTTTCAGAAGCAGAAGTAGGCAAGAACTTTGCGGTAGAGCAGGGGGTTCCGCCTGAAAGGATTCTTGTAGAAGACCAATCCCTGCAGACAAAAGATAACATCAGAAATACACGAAAGCTTATCCAAAGCCATAATATCCAATCCATTTTAATCGTAAGCGACTCTTTTCATTTAAAAAGAGCAGTGAGCATAGCGAGGGAAAACGGAATATCAGCAGAAGGGGTATCTACTAAATATTCAGCTTATCAGTCGATTGAAAAAAAGCTGCCTTTTTTCTTTGGGGAATGGGCCTATTACATGGGGTATCAAGTGAAAAATCTGTTTAAAATATAACTCATCTATTTGAGTAAAAAGGCAGGACAGCCACCTGATTTTTACAGTGAGGTCATGCTGTTAAATTAAGGCGGCCTCCCTTAATAAGTTTTTAGGACGTTACTAGCATAAAAACATACATGGAGAAATGGAGGAAGAGGCTTGGAACTTGTGGAAGCTATAAAAAGCAGACGTTCGATTCACGATTTTAAAAAAGAAGAAGTTTACCAGAATGTACTTCAGGATATTTTTAATGCTGCGGCCTGGGCGCCAAACCACCGGATGAAACAGCCTTGGTCGGTGATCCTGTTTCAAGAGGAAGGAAAAGCTGAATATGCGGACCTTGTTATTGAATCTTATGTACGACTTGGATTGGCTGATGGCTATGGAGAAGAAAAAACAAGAAGTATGATGGAAGGGATTAAGAAATTTTTAATAAATATTCCTCATCATGCTTTAATCTATTTAGATAAAGATAAGGACACACACAAATATGAAGAGGATTATGCTGCGGTTTGTGCCTATATCCAAAACGTACAGCTTCTTGGCTGGGCGCAGGGGATAGGGATGCTGTGGACGACCAGTCCTTATATTAATGATGAAAAGTTCATTCAGGGCATTGGATTAGCTCCTGCTCAACATAAAATAGCGGCTGTCCTGCAAATAGGTTATCCTAATTTAATACCAAAGGAAAAGCAAAGGGAGAAAGTTCACTTGCAAATTAGGGATGCCAGGCTTACATAGACAAACAGAAAAAAGACCCTGACCGGGTTGTATTATAATCGGTCAGGGTCTTTTTTATCGCTTTCGCCTGCTTCTTCAGGATGCGGATCAATCGTGTGTTTATAGGCATACCCTTTTGAAATAGCGGCCCAGAATGCTCCAGCGATCCCTAGAACAATCGCCACACATAAAATCATTACAATCGTAAAGGTCACGGTAACACTTCTTTCTTCAAATAATTAAAAGAAGGAGGGAAACCCTCCTTCTTTAGTGTACCACGTGATTTAATTTGTATTAAACAAGATCAGTTTTCTTTTTAACAAATTCAACCACTTCTTCGGCTGTACCCAGTGATAGAATGTCATCTTTATAAGAAGCCATTCCCTGCTTGGAAAGATTCTTAAGCTGTGTACGGGCAGGCAGGATGGATGTAGCACTCATGCTGAATTCATCTAATCCTAAACCTAAGAGAATAGGAATAGCAATTTCATCTCCGGCCATTTCTCCACACATTCCTGCCCATTTTCCTTCTGCATGGGCGGCTTCAATCACATTATTGATTAAATTAAGGATTGCCGGGTTGTATGGCTGATAGAGGTAAGAAACTCGTTCATTCATTCGGTCAGCTGCCATTGTATACTGAATCAAGTCATTTGTTCCGATACTGAAGAAATCGACTTCTTTAGCAAACTGACGAGCAATGACTGCAGTCGAAGGAATTTCTACCATCATGCCCACTTCAATAGAGCTGGCTACTTCGCGGCCTTCCTCAACGAGCTTGTTCTTCTCTTCATCTAAGATCGCTTTAGCCTGACGGAATTCATCAAGTGTGGCAATCATCGGAAACATTATCTTTAGGTTTCCATGAACGCTTGCACGCAGAAGAGCTCTTAGCTGTACGCGAAAAATATCATCACGTTCAAGGCATAGACGAATGGCACGGAAACCAAGGAATGGATTCATTTCTTTAGGAAGATCAAGGTAATCAAGTTCTTTATCCCCACCGATATCAAGGGTACGGACGACCACTGGTTTATCTCCCATTTGTTTTAGGACTGATGAGTAGGAATCGTATTGCTCTTCTTCAGTAGGAAGCTGGCTTTTACCCATGTAAAGAAATTCTGTACGGTAAAGCCCGACACCTTCACCGCCGTTATTTAAAACACCTTCAACATCTTCAGGTGTTCCAATATTCGCGGCTAGTTCTACGTGAACATCATCAGATGTGACTGTAGCTTCATCTTTAAGCTTCGCCCACTCTTGTTTTTTCTCTTCAAAATCCGCCTGTTTTTTCTCATAACGCTGGATTTCTTCTGATGAAGGATCAATAATAACATCTCCATCAATACCGTCCACAATGATTAATACATCTTTATCGGCCTTCTTCGTGATGTCTTTCGTACCAACAACTGCTGGAATCTCAAGTGAACGGGCCATGATTGCAGAATGAGACGTACGGCCTCCAATGTCCGTTGTAAACCCTTTAACGAACTGTTTATTTAGCTGTGCTGTATCAGAAGGAGTTAAATCATCAGCAACAATGACCACTTCTTCATTAATTAAGGCTGGATCAGGGAAAGTTACATTAAGAAGGTGTGCCATAACACGCTTCGTAACGTCCTGGATATCAGCAGCACGCTCACGCATATATTCGTTATCCATGCTTTTGAACATGTCAATAAACATGTTTGCTGTTTCATCCAGAGCAGCTTCTGCGTTTACATTTTCGCTTTTAATTTTATCTTCAATCGGCTTAATGAGCTCAGGATCGCTGAGTACAAGCAGATGGGCAGAGAAAATCTCTGCATGCTCATCACCAAGCGATTTTTTTGTATGTTCTTTAATCTTTTCTAATTCCTGCTTGGAAATATCTAAAGCATCGTGAAGACGCTTTACTTCCGGTTCAGGCTGGTCTACTTTTGTCTTGCTGTAAGAAAGGTCTGGTGCTTCCAGACGGTAAACTTTAGCAATCGCAATACCGCTGGAAGCCGCAATTCCTTGAAGATGTGTCATTAAATTACTCCCCCAAACCTTCATTCTTTAGAGTACTGGAAAGATGATCAAGAGCTTCCTGCTCATCATTTCCTTCAGCTGTAATTTTAACCTCGGCGCCTGCTGGAATACCCAGGCTCATAATCCCCATAATGGACTTTAAGTTTACAGCCTTCTCTTTATAGTGAAGGTTAATATCTGATTCGTATTTTCCTGCGTTTTGTACAAGCACGGTTGCCGGACGAGCATGTACTCCGTCTGCTGAAGTAATTGTAAAAGTTTTTTCTACCACATTAATTCCTCCTCAATTAGTCTCTTTCAGTATATAGACCTAACTATACTATTTTAAGCTTTTCTTAGGTCCTTTTTCAAGAATCCTACCATAATTGCTGCAACTATGGAACCGATTAATATAGCAAGGATGTAAAGGAGGGCTTTTGTCAGGCCGCCTTCAACGAGTCCAATGACGATAATTCCTCCGTGCGGGGCAGTAAGACCTATACTAAACAGCATTGTCAAGGCGCCAGTAAGGGCTGATCCCACCACCATAGATGGGATAACACGAGCAGGGTCAGCCGCTGCAAACGGAATCGCCCCTTCCGTAATAAAGAAAGCACCCAGTGCATAAGCTGTCTTTCCTGATTCTCGCTCCTGTGGCGTAAATTTGTTCTTGAAAATTGTCGATGCAAACGCCATCGCAAGTGGTGGAACCATTCCGCCGGCCATTGCAGCAGCGATGATGGAATAGTTTCCTGCATCCAGAGTGGCAAGCCCGAAAGTATAAGCAGCTTTATTAATCGGACCGCCCATATCAACGGCCATCATACCACCAATAATTATTCCTAACAGTGCGATATTTGCGCCGCTTAATCCTTCAAGCCAGCTGAGCAGCCCTGTATAGATACTAGTAAGAGGCGGGTTAATTAACAGCATAATCATCCCTGTTCCAAAGATAGAGAGAACAGGATAAAAGAGTACAGTTTTTAATCCATCCATTACTTGCGGAAGTCCAGAAAGCATTTTCTTAATACCTAGAGTCAAATAACCAGCAAGAAAACCGGCAATCAAACCGCCGAGGAAGCCTGATCCACCATCTGCACCTTCTACACCTGAAGTTACAGCGATTAATCCACCGACCATACCAGGTGCAAAACCAGGACGGTCAGCAATACTTGAAGCAATAAACCCTGCGAGGACCGGTACAAGAAGGAAAAATGCATTTCCTCCGCCGATCGTACTAAGCATTTCAGCGAAGCGGTTATATTCAGGACTGGTCGGGTCGGCTGAATTTATACCAAAGAAGAAAGAAATCGCAATTAGAATCCCGCCGCCGACTACAAATGGAAGCATGTTTGAAACACCATTCATCAGGTGCTTATAAATACCGCTTCGTTTGTTTCCGTCTCCCTCAGAATCAGAACGGCCGCCTTCATGACGGTAGATCGGGGCATCCTGGCTTGTCGCTTTATTAATTAAATTTTTAGGTTCATGAATCGCTTTTGCTACCGGAACTTCAATGACATGTTTACCGTCAAATACGCTCATATCTACTTTTGTATCAGCAGCCACAATAATCGCAGCCGCCTGCTCAATATCTTCGGTAGTTAGTCTGTTTTTCACACCACTTGATCCATTGGTCTGGACTTTAATGTCTACTCCCAATTCTTTAGCTGTTTCTTTAAGCTTATCTGCTGCCATGTAAGTGTGTGCGATTCCTGTTGGACACGCTGTAACAGCGAGAATTTTTCCTTCAGAAGAACTTTCCTGTGTTTCTTCTTCATCGTCCTCAGCTTCTTTAGCATTAATCGCTTCAATGACATCTGCATCTGTTTTAGCCGTTTCCAGCTGCTGGCGAAAATTCTTATCCATAAGGAACTGTGACAAACGGGATAAAGTTTCAAGGTGTGTCTGATTTGCTCCTTCGGATGCAGCTATCATAAAAAACAGGTTAGTAGGCTGACCATCGAGTGATTCATAATCCAGCCCCTCCTGTGAGCGGCCAAACGCAATCGCTGGATCTTTAACGGCAACTGTTTTTGCGTGGGGAATGGCGATGCCTTCGCCAATACCTGTCGTACTTTGCTCTTCGCGTGCTTCGATAGCTTTTTTAAATTCATCACGGTCATTTAACTTTCCGGCCTGATCAAGCTTGCCAATAAGCTCATCAATAGCTTCTGGCTTTGAACTGGATGTCATGTTTAACAGTATCGTATCCATTGTCAGTAAATCTGTTATTTTCATGAAAAACCCTCCTTAGTTAATTGGTGATATTGAAATTTCACTTAAAAGCTGGTCAGCTTCTTCCTTACTGCATAAGTCATCCTGAAATGCTGTAGCGCTCCCTGAGGCAACGCCCTGACGGAAGGCCTCTTCAACTGGGGCGCCCTTTTCGATGGCTGAAATAAATCCAGCTACGACCGAGTCACCTGCACCCACAGAATTTTTAACTTCTCCTTTTGGGACGGTGGCAAACAGCTTTTGATCTTTGCTTACGTAGACAGCACCTCTTCCACCCATGGAAACAATGACGTGCTCTGCCCCCTGCTCAGCAAGTTTCTGTCCATAATGGGCGGCTTGCTCTTTTGTCTCAATTTTTGTATTAAAGAGCTCACCTAGTTCATGATCATTAGGCTTCATAAAAAAGAGGGGGCTTCCTGCAATTTGCTTAAGAGCATCTCCTGAAGTATCAGCAGCTAAATGCACATTATTTTTTTTGCAGAGTTCTGCAATTTGAAAATAAAAATCTTCAGGCAGTGAAGAAGGAACACTTCCGGCAAGGATTAAATAGTCATCTGCTGACAGCGAACGGACTTGCTGGATCAACTGATTAAACGGTTCTTCACTAATCTTTGGACCAGGGCCGTTGATTTCCGTTTCTTCATCTGCTTTCAGCTTGACATTGATACGTGTAAAGTCATCGATTTGAATAAAATCCTGCTGAATTCCTTCATTTTCAAGATAGCTTGTAATGAATTGACCGGTAAAATGTCCCACAAAGCCGAGAGCGGTATTGGATGTACCAAATCTTTTCATCACACGTGAAACGTTAATTCCTTTACCTCCAGGGTAATACATAGTCTGAGTAGACCTGTTGAGGCTTCCAGACTTTAGTTGATCCAAGTGCATAATGTAATCTATGGAAGGGTTAAGGGTACAAGTATAGATCAAGATGTCACAACCTTTATGTTTGTTTTTTTTCTGAAAGGGTCTAATAGCTGACCTGTATCATTTGTAATAATTTGTGCCTCCTCAATATCGGCAATTTGTGAAAAAGTGACTTCGCCAAATTTAGAAGAATCTGCAACAAAATATTTTTTTTGGGATAGAGAAAGAGCTGTTCGCTTAACGGCGGCTTCTTCAGGATCGGGTGTAGTAAAACCATGTTCGACTGTGATTCCATTCACTCCCATGAAGCATTGGTCAAATCGAAATTGCTTTAAACTATTTACTGCCATAGTGCCAATGATCGCGCGTGTATGTTCTTTAACATATCCGCCAATCATGTAAGTAGGAATATATAGCTCGGTTAAAGCGTTCATATGACTTAATCCATTCGTGACTACTGTGATGTCTTTGTCAGCTAGAAACTGTATCATTTCAAAAGTCGTTGAGCCAGCATCAATATAAATACATTCGCCGTCCTTTATAAGGTCTGCAGCCATACGGCTAATCGACTTTTTCTCTTCATAAAACTTAGAGATCTTTTCCCCCATGCTTAATTCTTCACTGGCAGGCCGCCTTAATGATGCGCCGCCATGAATTCTACGAAGTTTTCCCGCTCTTTCTAAAAGATCTAAATCTCGTCGGATCGTAGAATCGGAGGCTCCGGTTGCTTCTGTGATGTCTTTCAATTTAACTGTTTGTTGTTCATTAAGTAAATCTAAAATAACCTTCTGCCTTTCAGCAGTCAGCATACTATCCCCTCCTTATTAGGAGCTCTAAATCTATTGTAAGGTAAGCCCTTACAAAAATCAATCAAAAACAATCATTTCCAATCAAAAACAATCAATATAACGAGCGGAAACGATCAATCACTTTTATACAAGTATTAGTTGCCGTTAAAAGGCAATTATGCTACATTTAAAATAGTTTGTTGTGCGTTTTTAGGAGGTGTTGGAACAACTATGGAAACACTTGCAATTACTTTGCTGGCGATTGATACAGTTATTCTTATTATTCTTGTTCTTCTTCAATCAGGAAAAAGTGCCGGATTGTCAGGAGCTATTTCTGGCGGTGCTGAACAATTGTTTGGAAAACAGAAAGCACGTGGAATTGATGCAGTCCTGCACCGGGCTACGATTGTGACAGGAGTTCTTTTCTTTGTATTGGCTTTTCTCGCAACGTATATTTTAGGATAAAGAATCCATTGTTTAAAACCGTGTTAAAAACAAGCACGGTTTTTATTGTGCAGTTTTTTAGGTATTAAAATGCGTCCTCTGGTAAAATAGAAACATTGAAATTGGGGAATGAAATTAATAAATAAGGAAATAGTTGAAGTAAGGAGTTTTTTAGTTATGAAAATCAAACAGCCAGAACCTTTTACATTTAAAGCAGAGGGAGATCGTGCTGTTCTGCTCCTGCATGGTTTTACTGGACATTCTGCAGATGTAAGAATGCTGGGCCGTTTCCTGCAGAAGAACGGCTATACGGCACATGCTCCTATTTACAGAGGGCACGGACAAGAGTTAGAAGCATTAATTGATGTGACGCCTGAACAGTGGTGGGCAGACGTAATGGACTCATATAACTATTTGAAGGAGCTAGGGTATAAAAAAATCGCAGTTGCCGGTCTTTCCTTAGGTGGAGTTCTCGGTTTAAAACTTGCATACTCAGAGCCTATTAAGGGTATTGTTACAATGTGTTCACCGATGTTTTTTGATAACGAAGAACAATTGACCCAAGGATTCCGCCTTAAAGCGAAACAATATAAGCAGCTTGAAGGAAAAGATAAAGAAACCATTGAGGAAGAAATTAATGAACTCATGGACGAATCCAAAGATATGTTTACACAGCTTGGTCAATTTATTACCAGTGTGCATGATGAAATAGACCAAATTTACGCTCCAGCCTTTGTAGTTCAGGCGGAGAAAGATGAAATGATTAATACAGAAAGCGCCAACTACATCTACAATACAGTAGAAGCTAACGAGAAAAACATAAAATGGTACAAAAACTCTGGCCATGTGATCACAATGGATCAAGAAAAAGAACAGCTACACGAAGACATCCTCGAATTTTTAAATTCATTGGACTGGTCCTAAGTGGTTAGAGTCTTGGCCTTAAAAGGAGGAAGACAATGAATACAGAACTTAAACAAAGCATACTGAAGTACTTTAACGAAACAGCCTCTAAACCTCTATCTGTGCAGGAATTAGAACAATTAATCACTTTAGAAGAGGACCAAGACTTTAAAGATTTGATGAAGGCACTTAATACCCTGGAAGATGAAGGAGAGCTTGTCCGCACAAGGAAGAATCGCTTCGGACTTCCTGAAAAAATGAATCTTATCCGCGGAAAGATCCAGATGCATGCGAAAGGATTCGCTTTTCTCATTCCGGATGATGAGGAGAAAGATGATGTTTATCTTCACCATTCAGATTTGAATTCGGCGATGAATAATGATCGTGTTCTCGTACGAATCGAAAAGCGAGATGAAACAGGGCAGCGGCCGGAAGGAACGGTTATTAGAATTCTTGAGCGTGCGACCAAGCGCGTGGTGGGTACGTATGAATCAAGCAGAAACTTCGGGTTTGTAGTAGCAGATGATAAACGGATCCCCCATGATATTTTTATCCCTAAAGCGCAATCCAATGGAGCTGTTGACGGACATAAAGTAATTGTTGAAATTACCAAATTTCCTGAAGAGAGAATGAGTGCAGAGGGAGAAATCGTAGAAATCCTTGGCCATAAAAATGACCCGGGCATCGATATTATCTCAATCATTCATAAACACGGCATTAAGACCGATTTTCCCGAAGAAGTACTCCAGCAGGCGGCTGATACTCCGGAACAGATTCATGAAGATGAAATCAAAAACCGCCGCGACCTGAGAGATGAAACGATTGTCACCATCGACGGGGCAGATGCGAAGGACTTAGATGATGCAGTTACGGTGAAGAAGCTTGAGAATGGCAACTATAAGCTAGGTGTTCACATTGCTGATGTTACTTATTATGTGGAACAGGATTCTCCGCTTGACAAAGAGGCGCGTGAAAGAGCTACAAGTGTATACTTAGTAGATCGTGTAATCCCTATGATTCCACATAGACTGTCTAATGGTATATGTTCTTTAAATCCTAAAGTAGACCGGCTTACCTTATCATGTGAAATGGAAATTGACGCTAAGGGTCAGATCGTAAATCATGAAATTTTCCAAAGTGTTATTAAAACAAATGAGAGAATGACTTATAAAGATGTTAATTCCATCCTTGAAGATAATGATTCAGAACTTGTTGAGAAGTATAAAGATCTCGTACCAATGTTCAGAGAAATGGAGAGTCTTGCAGCTACCCTTCGAAAGAAACGCTTCGACAGAGGGGCCATAGACTTTGATTTTAAGGAAGCTGGGGTTATTGTCGATGAAGAAGGCAAGGCAGTTGATGTAAAACTGAGAGAACGATCTGTCGCTGAAAAGCTGATCGAAGAGTTTATGCTTGCGGCAAACGAAACAGTAGCAGAACACTTTCACTGGATGGAAGTGCCTTTCATTCACCGGATCCACGAAGATCCCGATGAGTCAAAGCTCCATAATTTCTTCGAGTTTGTAACGAACTTAGGTTACTCTGTAAAAGGTTCCTCAGAAAACGTACATCCTCAGGCTTTGCAGAAAATTTTAGAAACGGTGAAAGATTCTCAGGAAGAAATGATCATTTCTAAGCTGATGCTGCGTTCAATGCAGCAGGCGAAGTATGACCCTCAAAGTTTGGGACACTTCGGGTTATCGACAGAGTACTATACACACTTTACCTCACCGATCCGCCGTTATCCTGATTTAATCGTACACCGATTGATCCGTACGTATCTTATTCAGGAAAAACTCGATTATAAAACCCGCAAGCATTGGAAGGATCAGCTTCCTGAAATAGCGAAACATTCTTCTGAGATGGAACGCGCTGCGGTTGATGCAGAACGTGAAACAGATGATTTGAAGAAAGCGGAATATATGGAAGATAAAATTGGTGAAGAGTATGATGGTGTCATCAGTTCTGTGACCAGCTTTGGATTATTCGTCGAGCTTCCAAACACTGTGGAAGGCCTTGTCCATGTGAGCACCCTGACCGACGATTACTATAACTTTCAGGAGAAACAGTTTGCTTTAATTGGCGAAAGAACGGCTAATATGTATCGTATTGGTGATGAAATTACCGTCCGCGTCTCTAATGTAAACCTTGATGAAAGAGTCATCGATTTTGAAATCGTAGGGATGAAGCCTCGTAAAGAAAGAGAACGCTCAGCAAGACCGAAACATATTGATACGAAAAGTCCTGATCGTAAAAAGAAAAAGAATAAACAAAAAGGCAATAAACCCTTCTATCGGAACAAAGCGGTGAAGAATAAAGTGAAAAAAGGAAAAAAGAAGAAATAAATGAAATTCTGGATCGGCTGTCGATTTTGCGACAGCCGTTTCTATTGTAATTCAGCGCAGTTCAAAATTATATAAAATCCAGGGTTCCTGAACGTGGTATGGTGTAAGATCAGGGATGTTCCGATATCCTTGGGGTGAAAAATCAATCCAGCAGCCGATATTGTCAGGATTTTCTTTCCAATGGTGAAGAACTGTTTCAAAAAAACCCGGCTGGTTATAATGATCATTCCAGAAGTACTTCACATGCGAATAGTTATATTTCTTTTGATCATTATTTATGAGCACAAAACGGCTTCCATCAGACTTAACGTACAGATTGGATGCTTTTAAATACTCCTCTGAAAACAAAGAAGCATCATAGGGAAGCGGGTAATAACATTCATATGGAAACAAGCCGAGTGCGTTTTGGGAAAGTTCTAAAAGGTATCTTCTTTTTTCAGGCAGCTCATGCACTTCTATCCAACGGTTTCCTTGAGTGTGCCCAGATAATTTCTCCGGAGCCGTCAGCGTTAAATAGTACGAGATAGGTCCATCAGTAAGTCCCGATTTTTCTAGAGTGCGTCGTGCCGACAGATTATGCACATGTGTATTTGCTCCAACCCATTTAACCGAAGGCCGCTTATAGAGATCTTTAATTACTTTCTGGAGGAGCAATGTCGCAAAGCCTTTAGAGCGATGATTTTGATCACTTCTCAATCGTCCAATCATTGCGAATTGATCTTTTCCAAATAAACTATACCCCGCTAAGGAAAGCAGCTGGTGGTTGTGAAATAACCCATATAATTCCTGAGCAGGTGATTCAATCAGTTTATCGAAAATGCGAAGAATATAATCGTCTTCTATTCCTGTATCCATTTTCTGGAGGGACGGTAAATCATTTATAGTTAATTTACGAGGCTGCAGCATTTGTGGCAACATGAGCATAGTCTCCTTTATTGTAATATTCTGCAAAAATATAGTCTCACACGGACAAAGCGGCTGTCTATTTTACTGTCTCATTAAAATTGGAAACAAAGCGCTTTTTTGATACAATTTAAAAGGAATTCAACTAGGAGGAGAACGTGATGCCAAGAGGTCCAGGAAAAACAATTGCACAAAATAAAAAAGCCGGACATGATTACTTTATTGAAGAAACATTTGAAGCGGGAATCGTGCTTCAAGGAACGGAAATTAAGTCAATTCGCGCCGGCCGGGTAAATTTAAAAGAAAGCTTTGCAAGAATTCATAATGGGGAAGTTTTCATCCATAATATGCACATTTCCCACTATGAACAAGGAAATATTTACAACCACGATCCCACGCGCGCCCGCAAGCTGCTGCTTCATCGTAAACAAATAAGCCAGCTGATTGGGGCCACCCAGCAGAAAGGCTATGCGCTTGTTCCTTTGAAAATTTATATTAAAAATGGAGTAGCCAAACTTTTGCTCGGTCTGGGCCGAGGGAAGAAAAAGTATGACAAACGAGAAGACTTAAAGAGAAAACAAGTAAATCGAGAAATCGACCGTGCGATTAAAGAAAGCTTGAAATAGCTGATAAGGGTTGAATTAAATGGTTATTATGTTATAATAGAAATGTCGCAATAAGCGATATTGAGGAGCTTGACGCTCTGTTTAATCCTAACGGGGACGTTACGGATTCGACGGGGATAGGTCGAGCTCGGGTTGCAGGTCGAGGCGACGACTCGCTAAACGTCATTTGCCTAAATATAACTGGCGAATCTAACGATAACCTAGCTGTAGCTGCGTAAGTAGTCTATAGCTGATCCTTCCTGGCATTGCTCGTGTGCCAGATTGAAGGGTCTCAAACTGAAGCGAGCTACGCGTTCTTCCACCACCTGAGGAAGGACGAAGAGACTAATCAGGTTAGCTCCTCGGAAGCCTGTTGATAGGCTGAAGAGAGAGTGAAAGATAATATATCAACTAAGCTTGTAGAAGCCCGAGTGCCGATATCTCCGGACGTGGGTTCGACTCCCACCGTCTCCACCAATACATAATTGGTGGTTTTTTTTATGGGTTTTTTTATTGTTTTTCTATCTTTTTTCGCCTTTTTCTATTAAGTAAGGGTAAATCGGCCATGCACTTTCTTCCACTAAGAATAGATTAGTAATGAGACGACATCTCACAATCTATATAAATGGGGGTGTACAACGCATGGTTGCAGATTTCATTGCGGGTGTTTTAATTTTAGTGCTTTTGATTGTCGCTTATTTAATTGCTGCTCTATTAGGGAATTGTGAGCAGAAAGCTGCTATTGCTGCGGCTCTTCGTCGGGTTTACAGCTCACTTAGAGCTTCATGTACGAGATAAAGTATGATGTAATATTTTAAAGAAATTAGTAAATTTAAGTTGACAGCGTTTACAAAATCAGTTAAGTTGTAATCAACAAGTTAACTTAGTGACGGAGATTTGGAGACTCACGCGATTTTAGTACTGTTAAGAGAATAGTACTAATGTTTGGTGTGGGTCTTTTTTTCGTCTCTTTTACTAGGAATAACTTAGAGCTGTCTAAGAGCAGAAATCAACAGAGAACAAAAAGGAGGAAATATGATGTCAGAATTTGCAGCAGAGCTTATCGGCACAATGATATTGATAATCTTTGGTGGAGGTGTTGTAGGCGGCGTTGTGCTTAAGAATTCTAAAGCAGAAGGCGCCGGCTGGGTAGTTATCACCCTTGGATGGGGACTTGCTGTAACGATGGCAATATATGCGGTAGGAAACTTTACAGGTGCCCATATCAACCCGGCGGTAACGTTAGGACTTGCCATTCAGGGAGATATCGCCTGGTCGAAAGTGCCTATGTATATGAGTGCTCAAGTAATTGGAGCTTTCATTGGCGGTGTAATTGTATTTTTAAATTATTTACCTCATTGGAAAATTACAGAAGACACAGGGGCAAAGCTTGCGGTGTTTTCCACAGATCCCGCTGTCCGCAGCCCTTTTTCAAACTTAATTAGTGAAGTTATTGGAACATTTGTGTTAGTATTGGCCATTCTGTTTATCGGGGCTAATGAGTTTACGGAAGGCTTAAATCCGTTAATTGTCGGTGCTTTAATTGTAGCGATCGGGATGTCTCTCGGTGGAACGACTGGTTACGCGATCAATCCAGCGCGTGACTTAGGGCCGAGAATTGCTCATGCGCTGCTTCCGATTCCTGGTAAAGGCAGTTCCGATTGGGGATATGCCTGGATTCCAATTGTGGGTCCTCTTCTAGGAGGAAGCTATGGAGCCGTTTTTTATGGAGCAATTTTTACAGGGAATTTTTCACCATTGTTTTGGATTTTAAGTGTTGTCATGGCATTCATTTTAGTAGGAGCTGCTTCTTCGGAGCTGAAAAAAGGTGAGACTGCAGCAGATCAAGTAGAAGAGAAAATAGTATAAACTACATTTAAATATAAATAGGAGGAGATGCAGAATGAGTAACAAATACATTTTATCATTAGACCAGGGGACGACAAGCTCACGTGCCATTCTTTTTAACGAAGCTGGAGAAATTGTAGAGACAGGACAAAAGGAATTTGAACAGTTTTTCCCTAAACCAGGCTGGGTGGAGCATGATGCCAATGAGATTTGGAACTCGGTTTTAGCTTGTATTGCTGATGTATTAAGAAAAGCGGACGTCGACCCAGATCAAATTGCCGGAATTGGAATTACCAATCAGCGTGAAACCACTGTCGTCTGGGATAAAAATAATGGAAAACCTATCTATAAAGCAATCGTATGGCAGTCCCGTCAAACTCAAGAGATTTGTAATGAGTTGAGGGCGGAGGGACATAATGATTTATTTAATAAGAAGACAGGCCTTCTCCTTGACCCTTATTTCTCTGGAACGAAAGTGAAATGGATTCTTGATAATGTAGAAGGAGCCCGGGAAAAAGCAGAGAATGGTGACCTTCTTTTTGGAACGATGGATACTTGGCTAGTGTATAAGCTTTCTGGAGGAAAAACACATATTACTGATTATTCCAATGCTTCCCGGACATTGATGTTTAATATCTATGATCTGAAGTGGGATGAGGAACTCCTTGATATTCTGACGGTACCGAAGAGCATGCTTCCTGAAGTAAAACAGTCTTCAGAAGTTTATGCGAAAACTGTGGATTACCACTTCTTCGGGCACGAGGTTCCAATTGCCGGTATTGCTGGAGATCAGCAGGCAGCTTTATTTGGACAGGCGTGTTTTGAGAAAGGAATGGCTAAAAACACCTATGGAACAGGATGTTTCATGCTGATGAATACCGGTGAAGAAGGCGTCAAATCAGAACATGGTCTATTAACTACATTAGCGTGGGGAGTAGATGGGAAAGTTGAATATGCTCTGGAAGGAAGTATATTTGTAGCTGGGTCTGCTATTCAATGGCTGCGCGATGGATTAAAACTAATTGAAAGTGCCCCTGATAGTGAACAGCATGCATTAAGAGTGGAGTCTACAGAGGGAGTATACTTAGTACCTGCTTTTGTCGGGCTAGGAACGCCATATTGGGACAGCGATGCCAGGGGAGCTATGTTTGGTTTAACCCGAGGTACTTCAAAAGACCATGTAATCAGGGCTACTTTGGAATCACTTGCTTATCAGACAAAAGATGTACTGGATGCTATGATTGCCGATTCCGGAATTGATTTGAAAACATTGCGAGTCGATGGGGGAGCCGTTAAGAATAACTTTTTAATGCAGTTCCAAAGTGATATTTTAAGTGTACCTGTAGAGCGGCCGGTAATTCAGGAGACGACTGCTTTAGGTGCTGCATACTTAGCTGGACTGGCGGTAGGATATTGGAAAGATAAAGAAGAAATTGCGAAGCAGTGGAAAAATGAAAAAACTTTTAATCATGAAATGGATGAATCAGAGCAGAAGAAGCTCTATGATGGGTGGAAGAAAGCGGTAACAGCTACAAGAGAGTTTAAATAAGAGTTAAAAGCAATTAAAAACGCGTGAAATCCAGAGTATTAAATCTGCTTTCACGCGTTTTTTACATTTTTCAAGGGTTCGATCTCAGCCTAAACAGAGAAAGAGCTGTTCTATTTATCGTGTAACGAAAAGTGCTTTAAAAATGATAAGCTTTCCGCAGGGAGACGTTGGGCTAACTCGTTACACTCGTGGATCTGGCCCCAGCTCTATCTCCCTGCAGGAGTCACACCATTTCCTACCGGTGTTGGTGTAAACAGAACGTTTATCTAGAGAAGATCCTGGAGGGCAAAGTCCGAGGAAGCTAAGCGTTCGCCCATGGAAAGCGAGTTGTTTCCCCAGGTCCGGCTCTCTTTATTAAGGCAAATGGTACGGGAACATTTTATTATTCTTCTGTAGCTTTCAGCTGGTTCATTACTTTTTGCAGGATGTCCTCTTTAGTTAGCAGGTCAGCCATTTTATTTATATCTAAATCCAGCATTGATAAAATTGGAGTGAGAGCTAACAAATTGCCACTATTCTCGTTCTTATCATTTAACATGCTGTTTAATTGGTCCTTAATTTGGCTTACTTCTTCCTCCAGCCTTTGTAATCGGCTGTATATATCATTAACAGTCATAAGAATTTCCTCCTTACCTTTTAATCTATCTTATGACTACATTCGCTTTTAAGAGAGGGTCCATGCCCTTAAAGCTCAAAAAAACCCAGCTTCATCAGCTGGGTTCTATCATTCGTTATGAAGGAAGATCTTCTCCGATTATTCGAACTTCTCGCTCTAACTCCACACCGAAGTTTTCTTTTACTGTTTTTTGAACGTGCTCAATCAAACGGATATATTCATCCGTTGTCGCATTATCTTTATTGATAATAAAACCTGCATGTTTTGTAGAAACTTCCGCTCCTCCAATACTTGTTCCCTGAAGGTGGCTGTCCTGGATCAGCTTTCCGGCAAAATAACCGGGAGGGCGTTTAAACACACTACCGCATGAAGGATACTCGAGAGGCTGTTTGGATTCGCGCTTGTGTGTCAGATCATCCATAACCGCTTTAATATCCTCAGTTTTCCCTGGTTTCAGGCTGAATGTAGCTTCTATAACAATGTCTTTATTTTTATCGATATTACTCGTTCGGTAATCGAGATCTAAATCTGAAGCCAGACGCTTTACTAAGTTTCCGTCCCGGTCAATGACATACGCATAATCAAGCACGTCTTTTATTTCACCGCCGTATGCGCCAGCGTTCATATATAGAGCACCACCAACAGTGCCGGGAATACCACAGGCGAATTCAAGACCAGATAAGTTCTCTTTTAATGCTTGGCGGGAAACGTCAATAATACGTGCTCCGCTTTGGGCGACTATCGTATTTCCATCTGTGGAGATATCATTTAAATCTTTAAGGTTAATAACGATCCCTCTTATTCCACCATCTTTTATGATGAGATTCGAACCGTTTCCTAGTAAGGTAAATGGGATGTCTTCTTCATTTGAAAATTTCACGACATTCTGAATTTCTTTAAATGTAGTAGGAGTAATGAAGAAATCCGCTTTACCGCCCAGTTTAGTATATAGATGGTTTCTCAGCATTTCATCTACTTTTACATTATCCTTTTTAACAAGCTCCAATAATTTTTCATAAATCTTTTGTTTATCCATGAACACCAATCCTATTTAAAATAGTCATTATTATTGAAGTTTATAACAAATCAGTGGGAAAGCAAAGTTTTTTTCTTAAATTGATTATTGATCAGTACCGTCTTAACTATTTTATTTATTTTATGGATAAATGTGTATTATGTAAGCGTTTCACTTAAAAGAAAGTTGGCTATTTTCTGAATATTGATTGCGAACATTGTCGGAAATCTGTATCATCATTATAAGTAGATGTTTACACCTACATTGGATGAACTTGAGGAAGGGATGAGAGAAGTGTCTGAGAAAAAGGATTTAAGAATTCGCAGTAAAGTAATCAGCGAAGGAGTAAATCGTGTGCCGAACAGGTCTATGCTTCGTGCCGTCGGATTTACAGATGAAGATTTTAAAAAGCCGATGATCGGGATCGCAAGTACGTGGAGCGAAGTTACTCCTTGTAACGTACATATCGATGGCTTGGCAAGAAACGCAAAATCAGGGGCTTCGAACAACGGAGGAGCTCCGATGATTTTTAATACAATAACAGTATCTGACGGAATTGCGATGGGGCATGAAGGTATGCACTATTCGCTTCCAAGCCGAGAAATTATAGCTGATTCCATTGAAACCGTTGCGGGAGCGGAACGTCTGGATGGAGTGGTCGCAATCGGTGGCTGTGATAAAACTACACCTGGGTGTTTAATGGCCCTGGGCCGCCTTAATATACCGTCAGTTTATGTGTACGGAGGCACTATCCAGCCCGGTAAGCTCGATGGAAAAGATATTGATATTGTCTCTTCCTTTGAAGCGGTTGGCCAATATCATGAAGGAACAATTGATGATGCCCAGCTTCATAAAGTTGAATGTCACGCATGTCCTGGTGCAGGAGCTTGCGGCGGTATGTATACGGCCAATACAATGGCTGCAGCAGTAGAAGCGCTTGGTATGAGTATTCCTGGTTCTTCTTCGACTCCGGCAGTCAATGATTACAAGGAACAGGAGTGTGAGCAGGCAGGAGAGCTTGTCATCAACTTGCTTGAGCAGGACATATACCCAAGAGACATTATGACTAAGGAAGCATTTGAAAATGCGATCACTGTAGTTATGGCTCTCGGTGGTTCAAGTAATGCATTCCTCCATTTAACGGCAATCGCTCATTCAGCAGGTGTGGATTTGTCTATTGATGATTTTGAACGCATCCGTCTAAACGTACCTCATATTGCAGACATGAAGCCGAGCGGCAAATACGTGATGCAGGACTTGTATGAAGCAGGCGGAGTGCCTGCAGTTATGAAAGTGCTTCTGGAAGAAGGGCTTCTTCATGGAGATTGTCTGACCGTTACAGGCAGAACATTAGCAGAGAACCTTTCTGAAGCGCCGCCGCTAAAAGAAGATCAACAGGTTATCGTACCTTTTGACAAGCCGATCAAGCCGAACGGTCCATTGGTTCTTTTAAAAGGAAACCTTGCGCCTGAAGGGGCAGTAGCTAAAATGTCCGGACAGAAAATCAGTCGTTTTGAAGGACCTGCCCGCGTGTTTGATAGTGAAGCGGAAACAACAGAGGCCATTGTAAATAATAAAGTAAAAGAAGGCGATGTTGTCGTCATTCGAAATGTTGGGCCAAAAGGCGGACCAGGAATGCCGGAAATGTTGTCCATTACAGCTATGATTGTCGGAAAAGGACTAAATGGAAAAGTAGCTCTTCTTACGGACGGGCGTTTTTCCGGAGGATCGCACGGCTTTGTTATTGGTCATATAGCGCCTGAATCTGCGGTCGGAGGTCCGATCGGTCTATTGAAGGATGGAGACATCATTACTATTGACAGTGACACCCAGGAAATCAATTTTGAAATTTCTGAGGAAGAGTTTGAAAAGCGTCAGAGAGAATGGGTACGTCCTGAACCTAAACATAAAACAGGAATGCTTGCTAAATATGCTCGTCTCGTTTCCTCGGCATCTAAAGGTGCGGTCACGGATCACGATTATGAACAATAAAATAGAATTTATTATGGCTGTCGGGATTATCCCGACAGTTTTTTTATTTTAAGTAATGCTGTCCGTAACCTAACCGTATATTTATTATTTACGGAAAACATGCATTGAGAATCTAAAAGATAAGATAAAAGACTCAAATTCTGTAGTTAAATGAGAAGCTTCACCAATTCTTCAAGCAGGTATACCACATCATAGGTCTGCCTGTTTTTTTATGGAAACAGAAGGATAAAAATTGAAATTATGCAGGATATTCAACTCACAGACCAACTTTAAAAATTCGTTAAAATTCTGAAATAAGTAGCTCATAAGTTTCATTGACATTGATAATCATTATCAATTATGCTTTAATTGAAAATAATTATCAATTACTTGGAGGCGATCATTTGCCGGCACAACTAATCGGTCATAGTTATACTCCCAATATTAAACAAAATTTTAATCATCTGTTTTTAAATAAACAGCCTGAAGGAATAAAAGAATTTGAAGAGATTATTCAAAAAGTCGTAAACCAATTAATCGATATTAATTTAGAACAAACAGTTCCCTATCAAGGGAAACTTCCTTCACAGGTGGAGGAAGAGGTAAGAAATATTATTACTTTTAAGCGAGAAGGAGAATCCATTGAAGAAGTTCTCCAAATGATAGGGCCTGCAATTATGCAGAACAGTCTGCATGTAACGGACGAACGGTCGATGGGCCACTTACACTGTCCACCGCTATTAGCCGGAGTTGCTGCTGAATTAATTATAAGCGTATACAACCAGTCGATGGACTCCTGGGATCAAAGCCCGGCAGCTACCTTTGTAGAAGAAGAAATGATCAGCTGGTTAATCAATCAGTATCAGTTAAGTGGAAATGCAGATGGAGTGTTTACAAGCGGAGGTACACAATCGAATTACATGGGGCTGCTTCTGGCCCGGGACGCGTTCTGTGAGAAAAAATGGAATCACAATGTGAAAAAATACGGGCTTCCTTATGAAGCTTCTAACATGAAAATTCTTTGTTCTGAAGAAGCACACTTCACAGTAAAGAAATCAGCTTACCAGTTAGGGCTCGGTGAAGATGCGGTAGTTTCCATTCCTACCGATTCCAAACACAGGATGTGTGTAAAAGAAGCCGAACAGAAGCTTAAAGAGTTAATTGCAGAAGAAAGTTATCCTTTTGCTATCGTGGGAACATGTGGCACAACAGACTTTGGAAGCATAGATCCATTAACAGAACTTGCTTCATTAGCCGATCAGTATGACTTATGGTTCCATGCCGACGCCGCGTATGGCGGTGCGCTAATATTAAGTGAATCACACGCTGACAAGCTTAAAGGCCTCTCGCTGGCTGATTCCATTACAGTAGATTTCCACAAGCTTTTTTATCAGCCGATCAGTTGCGGAGCTTTTTTAATAAACGATAAAAGAAATTTCAAATACATCAATCACCATGCGGATTATTTAAATCCTGAAGAGGATGAGGAAGGAGGCATGCCTCACCTTGTTAATAAATCAGTTGCCACAACACGTCGGTTTGACGCTTTAAAGCTGTTTATGACACTTAAAGTTGTAGGCCTCTCCCAGATGCAGCAAATGGTAGACCATACATTTGTAACTGCGAAAGAAACAGCAGCTACCATTCAGAGGATGGAATATCTAACTGTTGCTAACCCTGAACCTGAATTAAATACTGTGATCTTTCGTTTTGAGGGTGAGGATATAAGCCCTGAAGAATTAAGTGAACTGAACAGAAAGATTCAGCAGGAAATGCTGTTCAGTGGAAGAGCTATCGCAGCAAAGACAAAAGTTTATGGTCATACTTACATGAAATTTACGCTGCTAAACCCAAGAACTTCCAGTGTGGATACACAGGAAGTTTTAGAGGAAATTCAGTCCCTTGGTTTAAAATTTCTCAAAGCAAAGGAGGAGCTTAAATGATGAATGTGAAGAAGTATGCAGAACAAACCACGATGCAGAGCTTTTTGAACTGTTATTTAAGAGAAACAGGCAACTTTGAAGTGAAACAGGAGGATGCTGGTTTGGAGGTTTTTGAAATTTCTTTACCTCATCTGGAAGCTAAAATCTCAATCCCTGTCGGATACAGATCAATTACTGCAAGACATGTGTTTCAGTTCCCTATTTATTTAATAAAAAATAAGAACAAAATGGAACTTGATTATATTTCACTTGTCTCTCTCATTATGAAAGATCTTGCTGTTGAATATGGGAGAGAGGAAACGGAAGATGAGCTAATGCTTCGGGTAATATTAAGCTGTCAGCAGATTGCTAAATATATAGAATCCCGTGAAAAAGATGTTCCACACTTATTGGATCATGAGTTTGATTTCATTGAAGCCGAGCAGTCTCTGCTGATTGGACATATGCTGCATCCAACACCAAAAAGTAAACAAGGCCTCAGCGTGGAAGAGGATGAGCTTCTTTCCCCGGAACTAAAAGGCGAATTTGAACTTCATTACTTTAAAGTGAGTAAGAAGTGGATTAATGAAGATTTTGCTGCTAATGAAAAAGCGTCCGATCAGGTCATGAAATTTTTAAAAGAGGATAAAGAATTCAATTCGGGTTTAATTGAACAGGCTGTGAAAGAAGATTCTGCACTTCTTCCCGTCCATCCCCTTCAAGCTAAAGACATGTTAAAGGATGAACGAGTCCAGGAGTTGATGCAATCAGGCCATGCGGCTTACTTAGGGCCTCAGGGGTCGAAAGTAAAGTCCACTTCCTCGTTTAGAACGGTATATCGTGAAGACTACCCTTACATGCTAAAGTTCTCTGTACCTATAAAAATTACTAACTCCCTCAGAGGAAACTTACAAAAAGAACTCGATCGAGGAGTAGAAGTTTCAAGGCTTTTAAATACGGACTTCGGCAAGAAAATCAGACAGCAGCATCCCTATTTTCAAGTGATTGAAGATCCTGGTTATATGAAACTTGACGTTGCAAGCCCTACTGTAGCGTATGATGTCGTGCTGCGGACAAACCCCTTTCATAATCAGCGGAAATCCGTAACATTAATTGCTGGATTATGTCAGGAACAACCGTTTTCCGGTCGTGCAAGACTGGCTTCTATCATTGAAAAACTGGCACAGGAAGAAAATCGGACAACTGCGGAAGTCAGTAAGGACTGGTTTCGAAAATATGTGAAGATAACCGTTGGACCGCTTCTTTCAATCTTTGATGAATATGGTCTTGCACTTGAAGCACACCAGCAGAATTCACTCGTTGAGCTTGAAGGCGGGTACCCATCCATGTTCTATTATCGTGATAACCAAGGATACTATTTTAGTGAAACTAAAGCAGATAAGCTCAGAGGCTTTCTGCCAACCTTAAATGAAAAAAGTGACACAATCTGTGAGGATGAGATCGCTGTGGAGCGGCTGCGTTATTACTTTTTCATTAACCATTTGTTTGGTTTAATCAACAGTTTCGGTACACAAAAACTGGCAGATGAAGAAGAGTTAATAGATATTGTTCGTGAAAAACTCGAACAATTTGATCCAAATTCTTTATTAATTCACAGCTTATTACATTCTTCTGTACTGGCAGGTAAAGCCAACCTTCTGACCCGTTTTTATAATATGGATGAACTCCAGGGATCACTAGCCAACCAGTCGGTTTATACCTATATCGACAATCCGCTCATTAAGAAGGCAGGGATACTCCATGAAAGCTGAATTTAATAAATATGACGAGGAAATAGAAAAAGATATATCGTTTGTGCCTTATGATATGGAAGAGCATTTTCCTTTGATTCTTAAGTGGATGCATGAGGACCATGTGATTCCTTACTGGTCCTTAAACAAGCCGGAAGAAGAGTTGAAGAGTCACATGGAAAAAGCCATGAAAGATGCTCACCAGAACCTCTATATTGGATATTTAGATGGAATCCCAATGAGTTACTGGGAAGCTTACTGGGTAAAAGGAGATGTGATTGAAGACTATTATGAGTCTTCCCTCAAGGATCAAGGCATTCATTTATTAATAGGTGAAGCAGATTACTTAGGAAAAGGCTTGTCTCTTCCGTTATTAAGGGCTATGGTCAATTTCCAGTTTAAGCACAGGGAGACGATGAAAGTCGTCTCAGAACCGGATCACCGTAATGAAAAAATGATCCATGTTTTTGAAAAATGCGGGTTTGATAAAATATCTAAAATTGATCTTCCCGAAAAAACAGCACAATTTATGATCTGTTCACGGGAGAAATTTGAAAAGAGGTGGTCCTATGAATACTCAAACACCCATTTATGATGTGATCGGGATCGGACTGGGACCCTTCAATTTGGGACTTGCTGCTATGCTCGATGGCATTGAGGAAATCGATGGACTTTTTCTTGAAAAAGAAGAGGAGTTTAACTGGCACCCTGGAATGATGATTGAAGGAACGACTTTACAAGTACCGTTTTTTGCCGATCTCGTAAGTCTGGCAGATGTGAAAAGTCCTTATACGTTCTTAAATTATTTACAAGAGAAAGGGCGGCTCTATCACTTTTATTTTTTAGAAAAGTTCCATATTTCTAGAAAAGAGTACAACGACTACTGTCGCTGGGTTTCTGAACAGCTGCCTTCCTGTTTATTTAATAACGAGGTAACTTCTATTCATAAGACAGAAGGTAAGGATGGTGAAGAGCTTCTGGAAGTAAGGACTTCCCATCAAACTTTTCTTTCCAGAAACCTCATTATAGGTATTGGTACTCAGCCTTATGTGCCTCAACATTTAAGAAAACATCTTGGCAAAAACGTTTTTCATACTGGAGATTACTTGAACAATACCTCTGCACTTGAAGAGGCGGATGCTGTAACAGTGATCGGATCAGGACAGAGCTCAGCAGAAGTATTCCTGGATTTACTGCAAAAAAGAGGGACAGATGCAGATCTTCATTGGTATACACGCTCAAAAGGCTTCTTCCCAATGGAATATTCAAAGCTCGGCTTGGAATATTTTTCACCAGATTATACTCACTTTTTCTATCAGCTGTCTCAGGAAAAGAAGGACAAGCTCTTAAAGCAGCAGGATCTTTTATATAAAGGGATTAGTACGGATACCATTGCTGATATTTATGACACACTGTATGAAGGAAGTGTGGGTGACGACAAAATGAATGTGCGGCTGCAGGCAATGTCAGAACTTGAGTCACTGGAATACAAAGCTGGACAATGGCAGGCTGAGTTTCGGCAGGTTATTACAAAGGAACCGTTTTTCCGAGACAGTGATATCATCATTTTAGGAACGGGTTATCAGCAGAGAATTCCTGAATTTCTTGGACCAATAAGCAGTAATATCGACTATGACGAACAGGGAAGATTTAAAGTGAAAGAAAATTATCAGCTCAGTACAAATATGGAAGCGGATGTCTATGTTCAAAATGGAGAGATGCATACACATGGTGTAGGAGCCCCGGATCTCGGCTTAGGTGCCTATCGAAACACAATTATTATAAATAATCTTGCGGGACGTGAGATTTTCCCAATTAGAGATAAGCATGTATTTCAAACTTTCGGTACAAAAGGATTTCATTCAAATGAAAAGGAGAGGAACTATGCAGTTAACACCAGAGCTTAAAAAAAATTTAAATCAAAACCATTGGATAGCAGCCAATAAGAGACTGCTCGCTAAAATGGTTTCAGAATATATGTATGAAGATATGATACAGCCTGAACAGATAGGGACGAATTTGTATCAGCTTGACGTGAAAGAGGACAAGACGTATCAGTTCAAAGCTGAAGAACGTTACTTTGACAGCTATGATGTGGATGCTTACTCTATAGAAATACATGAAAAAGAAAAAAAATTGCCTGCAGTTAGTGCCATTGAGTTTCTATTAGACATTCAGCCGCACATCGGGATGTCTGGAGAAACCGCTGGACATTTAATAAGAGAGTTAAACCATACGCTGTTAGCGGATGTCCACTTAATGCAAAAACGTCTTACGTCAGATGAACTGATTAACACAGACTACGCAGAGCTTGAAGGAAACATGGGCGGTCACCCCTGGATTACTTATAATAAAGGGCGGATAGGATTCGGGTATGATGATTATCTTAAATATGCTCCTGAACAGCAGCAGACCATTCAGCTTCATTGGCTGGCTGTTGATAAAAATACAGCTAGTTTTCAGTCAGTAGAAGGATTATCTTTTACTGAACTAATCGAAGAGGAACTGAGTGAACGAGAAAGAAATGGATTCACTCAGGTGATCGAATCCTATGGTGCAAATCCTGATAATTATTATTTAATGCCTGTTCATGAATGGCAGTGGAACAACATGATTGTAACCCAATTCGCAGAAGATTTAGCGAATCAGCGGATTATTCCTTTAGGAGCAGCTAATGATGAATATTTGCCGCAGCAGTCGATCCGCACCTTCGTGAACCGTTCCAATTCATCGAAGCATCACGTGAAGCTTCCGATGAGCATTCTTAATACACTCGTATATCGGGGACTGCCTTCAGAGCGGACACTTATCGCACCTAAAATTACGGGGTTTATAAAAGAAATTTATCAAAAAGATGATTTCTTAAAAGACGAGTGCCGGGTCGTGCTTCCTGGGGAAATTGCCAGTATCGACGTTTCAAACCGTTACTTTGAACAATTGGAGCATGCGCCTTATCAATACCTTGAAATGCTGGGTGCGATATGGCGTGAGAGTATTTACACTTACCTTGACGAAGGGGAACATGCTGTTACTTTAGCAGCGCTTCTTCACGAAGATTACCAAGGAAAACCATTTATTCAGAGTCTGATAGAACAGTCTCGACTCACTGGAGAAGAATGGATGAACCAATTCTTCAAAGTAGTTATGGAGCCCCTGCTGCATTTTCTTTATCAATATGGGACGGTGTTTTCTCCGCATGGACAAAATACGATTCTTATTTTAAAAGATAATAAGCCCCATCGGCTGGCAGTAAAGGATTTTGTGGATGATGTAAACATTAGTGACCAGCCTTTTGAAGAATTGAGCGGGTTAAGTCAGGAGCTGAAAGATGTTTTAAGAAGTGAACCGCCTGAAGGTTTGACTCAATTTATTTTTACCGGCCTGTTTATTTGCCACCTGCGTTATTTAGCAAGCCTGCTTGATCAGCATAATTTATTAGGCGAAGAAGTATTTTGGCAATCCTTAGCACAGTCGATCCATAATTATCAGGAGAAATTTCCGCACCTAAAAGAAAGATTTAAGTTATTTGATTTCTTTAAGGATAAGCTGACGAAACTGTGCTTAAACCGTAATCGGATGGTGGACTATGGATATGAAGATGGGGATGACCGACCACATGCTTCAGAATTTGGTAAAGTTAATAATGCCCTGGCACAGTGGAAGTCCCCTGTCAGCCAATAAGAATATAAGGAGTCAATCGGTTCAGATAAATACCAGCCTCTCTAATTGTAGAGAGGCTTTTTAGATGTTTTAATCTTCCAGTTTGTGGTAGAGTACTATGTCAAATTTAAACGAAAGGATGGAAACAATGGAAAAACTTACGGTGTTAGGTAAGTCTGAAATCAAGATTAATCCAGTCGGCCTTGGAACAAACGCAGTGGGAGGTCATAATATATATCCAAATCTTGATGAGGAAGAAGGAAAAAATTTAGTGCGGACAGCCCTCGAACAAGGCATTAACTTTTTAGATACAGCTTATATTTACGGACCTGAGCGATCTGAAGAACTTACAGGTCAAGTTGTCAGAGAACATGGTCGACGAGAAGAGGCAGTGATTGCTACAAAAGGAGCTCATCAATTTAAAGGTGAAGACGTCGTTTTCAATAACTCTCCGGATTTCTTGAAACAAGCTGTGGATCAGAGCCTGCAGCGTCTGGGAACAGACTATATTGATCTTTACTATATTCACTTTCCAGATGAAGATACACCAAAGGATGAAGCTGTCGGAGCTTTAAAGGAATTAAAAGATGCAGGAAAGATTAGATCGATTGGTGTCTCCAACTTTTCCTTAGAACAGCTGAAAGAAGCCAACAAAGATGGATATGTCGATGTCATACAGTCCGAGTATAATTTATTTAAAAGAGAAGCGGAGGAAGATCTTCTTCCGTATGCCAGGGATAATAATATTACGTTTGTTCCTTATTTTCCTTTGGCGTCAGGTTTACTTACTGGAAAATATGATGAAACCACAACTTTTGATAAGGACGATTTACGTGCTAAAAGTCCTCTTTTCCAGGGAGAGACTTACCATAAAAACCTGGAAAAAGTCGATAAGCTAAAATCAATTGCCCAGAAGAAAGAGGTAAAAGTTCCACACCTCGTTCTTGCCTGGTATTTAGAGCAGCCTGCGATTAATGCAATTATTCCAGGTGCCAAAAATAAAGAACAGGTGAAAGATAACCTTCATACTCTAGAGGTTAACCTTACAGATGAAGACATCAGTGAAATTGATCATATCTTTAAATAAAGGAAGGCTGTCGAGGTTTACTCGGCAGTCTTTTTTTAAATTCCCCTACTCTATAAGAGCTGTCAAAATTTCTCATGATGAAATATGCTTTTTTGTTATCTGTTCTATAACAATTTTAAAAAAATTATGGCTCTCCATTACCGCCGTTAACGCATTTCATAGAAAATGAAAAATAAAATTTTAAATTAGTGGTTGCATTTCCATTTAAAACCACGTACACTGTGTTATAACAGATAAACAAAAACAAAACTGTTATATTAAAGAGGAGGATAAATCAATGAAAGCAAATGAAACGAAAAGAAAAGTTGGGGTACCTTGTCCGCAGTGTGGAACAGAGGTTGAAGGCAGTAATTACACTTATATGATGGAATGCAATCGGTGTCTATCTAAGAAAGATGAGTAATTTTGTACATTCTGTTATATAACATTTAGCTGACCTAGATTTTTTATATAACACAGGGGATGCTTTTTAAAAAATGTGAAAACGAGAGGCTCCTATCATGAGAGGTTCTCTAAAATATTTAGAACTTGTAGAGGAGGAATACACATGAGAAATGAAAAAATTGAAGCAATGAAACAGGATTGGGATAACAGTGAACGCTGGAAAGGGATTACTCGTCCTTACGACCCCGAGGAAGTCAGCCGTCTAAGCGGGTCTATTGAGATAGAATATACTTTGGCAAAAAAGGGTTCTGAGAAACTTTGGAACCTTATGCATGAAGATGATTATGTGCATGCATTGGGTGCCCTCACAGGAAATCAGGCGATGCAGCAAGTTAAAGCAGGATTGAAGGCGATTTATCTAAGCGGCTGGCAAGTAGCTGCAGATGCAAATATTGCAGGGCAGATGTATCCAGACCAAAGTCTATACCCTGCCAACAGTGTGCCCCATGTTGTAAAGAGAATCAATCAGGCTTTGCAGCGAGCTGATCAAATTCACCATATGGAAGGTGATGATTCGGTCGATTGGTTTGCACCGATTGTGGCAGATGCTGAAGCAGGATTTGGCGGTCAGTTAAATGTATTTGAACTAATGAAGTCTATGATCGAAGCAGGGGCTTCAGGGGTTCACTTTGAGGATCAGCTGGCTTCAGAGAAAAAATGCGGACACCTGGGAGGCAAGGTGCTCCTGCCTACTCAAACGGCTGTTCGCCATTTAATATCTGCACGTTTTGCAGCCGATACGATGGGGGTTCCAACCATTATCATCGCAAGAACGGATGCTAATGCAGCTAATTTGATCACAAGTGACATTGATCCAGCTGATGAGGAATTTATTACTGGAGAGCGCACAAGTGAAGGATTCTATAAAACAAGAGCAGGAATTGACCAGGCGATAGCCCGTGGTTTGGCTTATGCCCCTTATGCTGATTTGATATGGTGTGAAACATCTGAACCTGATTTGGAAGAGGCTCAAAAGTTTGCTGATGCAATCCATGAACAATTTCCAGGGAAGTTACTGGCATATAACTGCTCTCCATCATTTAATTGGAAGAGCAAGCTGAATGATGAACAGATCGCTCAATTCCAGCAAAAGCTTTCTGAGATGGGATATAAATTCCAATTTGTAACACTTGCTGGTTTCCACTCCCTTAATCACGGAATGTTTGAACTGGCCCGCCGTTATAAAGACGAAGGAATGAAAGCGTATTCTGAGCTTCAGCAGGCGGAGTTTTCAAGTGAGAAACATGGTTATACAGCTACCCGTCACCAGCGTGAAGTAGGCACAGGATATTTTGATGAGGTAGCCCAGGTGATTTCAGGAGGTACCTCTTCCACTACGGCATTGAAAGGCTCAACGGAAACATCGCAATTTAATCAAGACAAAGTAAGATCGTAAAAAACTAAGCCCGCCATTTTGGCGGGCTTTATTGTATGAAGACACATATAACCTGCCTCTACATAAAATATTTCACCTGGTATTTTAATGAGAATAGAGGTGTCATCTCAGCAATGATTACAGGTAAAGAATATATTGAAAGAATAGATCAGCTGAAATCTGAGGTTTGGGAAGCAGGAAAAAAAGTGGATGAACCGCTTTCTAAGCATCCTGCATTTAAAGGCGCAATCAAGAGTCAGTCTGAATTATATGATCTTCAGAATCAACCTGAACTACGAAGTATAATGGTTCACGAAGACAAGGAAACCAGCTTAGAAATTGGGACCTCTTACATGGTTCCCAGAACTAAAGGAGACTTGGAGAAAAGGAGAAAGATGGTTCAGGTATGGGCCCGCCACAGTGCAGGGTTAATGGGAAGAAGTCCGGATTATATGAATACAGTCCTCGCTTCTTTTGTAAGTTCGGTTTCTTTGTTGGACCATCAGCCCAATTGTTTTCCTGACCATCTCCTGAAGTTCTATAAATATGCGGTTGAAAATGATCTATCGTTTACCCATACATTTATCAGTCCACAAAATAACCGTTCGTCTCTTGCCTGTCTGGATGAAGATATCACGAACGCGCGGGTTGTCAAGCGTCTCGAAGAAGGAATTGTAATTAAAGGGGCAAAGTTGCTGGCCACTCAGGGTGGGATGACAGATGAAATTATTGTATTTTCCGCACCGGGTATACAAGATTCGTCTCATGCTTTCGCCGTATCAATTCCAAGCAATTCACCAGGCGTCAAGTTTATTTGCAGAAAATCCTTTGCAGGAAGTGAAGTTCCTTTTGATTCACCGTTAAGCTCGAAGTTTGAAGAAATGGATAGTATGGTAATCTTCGATAATGTACTTGTACCATGGGAAAGAGTATTCTTTTATGACAATATTAAAGCAGCTCATGACTTCTACTTAAAAGGTAATTTTGTTCCTTTAACTCTTCACCAAATTGTGTCAAGACAGGTAATTAAAACAGAATTTATTCTAGGGATTGCCCAAATGATAGTAGATACTATCAATATTTCTGAATACCAGCATGTGCAGAGCAAAGTAGCAGAAATTATTAAAGGGCTGGAAGCGTCAAAAGCTTTGCTGCTGGCTTCTGAACATCAAGCAGCAATAAATAAAGATGGCGTTATGCTTCCTGATCGGATCCCTTTATACATCGCTGTAAATTTGTTTCAGGAGACATACCCAAGATTTACAGAAATCGTTCAGCTGTTAGGAGCCAGCGGTATGGTATTGGTCCCTGAACAGTCACAGTTCCATTCAGCCATTGGTGATCAACTTGATCATTACTTGCAGGGCTATGAAGTGAAAGGGGCAGAACGTGTTCAACTGTTCAGCTTAGCCTCAGATCTGTGTATGAGTGCTTTCGGAACAAGACAGACTCTTTATGAGCGTTTCTTCTTTGGCGATCCTATTCGACTGTCGCAGCATATTTATTCCTCCTATTCAAAAGAAGGACCGGTTTCTTTTTCCAAAGAATTTCTAAGTGAAAAAAGCTGAAAGCCATCAAGGCTTCAGCTTTTTCTGTTTTGTTTCTTAATATGCTGTTCGAGCTTTGAATCAGGCTGCTGGTCAGCCACATCTTCTGATAATCCTTGAGGGTTCACAGTTTTAGGGTTTTTACTTTTATCTGCATTACTTTTTTTACTCACGTGTCGATTCTCCTTTCCTATGACTTTGAGGCATTTTGTATTGTTCACTTTATACAGAATGTTTATTCGAGTGGTTTTTGTAAAACATAATAAAAGGAAGGAGGCACACTTTTGAAGAAAAATAAACAGCAGTCATTAGGTGACCGTCAATATGATCCTAAAGATTACAGTAGAGAAGATCAGATGTCTAAAGGTCTGGCAACTACCCATGAACAGGCTGCAGATACACTGACTGAAGGAACGATAGACGGGTCAATTGATCAGGTAGACGAGAATGGACAATTGATAGCGGACAAGAAAGGGAAGCCACTTAAAAAATAAAACCCAGCGCTCTTATTGAGCGATGGGTTTACTTATTTCATCCATGATCCCCAGCATTTGATCGACTTCCTTAAGCTCTTGAACCTTCTCCAGAAATTGAATGTGGGAGAAATGATCAAGGGCCTGATCAATTTTAAAATGCAGGTAATTTTTTTCTAACACTAAATCATCATATGTCTTAAAATAACCAAGTTCATAATATTCATCAATCTTATGGGAAGAAAGCTGAAACTGATATTGATCAGATGCTAAAGGAACAAACCAGCCTATAGGATCGACATAGTGTGGAGCGGCAGTCACATGTATGAGCTCGAATTTTTTAAAAGGTATATATTTCTCCAACTGAGAATAGGCAGATTGGGAAAGATGATTGAAATTTTTAGTTACTATTAAAGGCTGTACCAATAGTGTCACCTCTATTTAAGTTGTTACTATCATATTAATTAATAATGATTATCATTGTCAAGTAGGAAATATATAATATGATAATATATACTCATAAAACATGAGACGAGAGGGATGGAGCATATGGAAAAGCGGCAAATTCTTATTGTAGAAGATGAAGAAAAAATTGCTCGTGTTTTAGAGCTTGAGCTTGATTATGAAGGATATATTGTACATAAAGCGTCGGATGGCCTAGAGGGACTTACTTTATATCGGGAAAAACAATGGGATCTTATTTTTCTTGATGTGATGCTTCCAGGTCTCAGTGGTATAGAACTTTTAAAGCGGATTCGCACAAGTGATCATGTGACACCAGTTATTATGCTTACGGCAAAAGATACTGTAGAAGATAAAGTATCCGGTCTTGATTCGGGAGCTAACGATTACGTCACAAAACCTTTTCAAATTGAAGAACTGCTTGCTCGTGTCAGAGTTGCTTTAAGAAGTTCATCTGATATAGAGGAGATGGAAGATGGATGGATAAAAGTAGCAGATTTGAAACTGAATGAATCTACTTATGAAGTATATAGAGGAGACGACCAGATTGAGTTAACTCCGAGGGAATTTCACCTGCTGGCTTATCTTATGATCAATAAGCGTCAAGTGCTGAATCGGGAGCAGATTTTAGAAACGGTGTGGGGCTTTGATTATTTCGGTGATACAAATGTTGTAGATGTTTATATCAGGTACCTGCGAAATAAAGTAGATAAGCCTTACAGCAGTACTCTTATCCATACGGTTAGAGGAGTCGGCTACGTGCTGAAGGAGTCAAAATGAAAATAAGAAACAAAGTCCATTTATCCACTACAGTTTTGTTTATCGTTTTATTGATTCTAGTGAACACAGCTGTTTACTTTTCTTTCAGTCGAATGCTGCTTGAGACGGAGCTTGAAGAAACAAAGGCAGAAGCTGAAAGAATTGCCTCTGAAATAGTTAAAGCAGAAAATACCTCAACCGCAATGGAGCTGCTGCGTGCCTATGTTCCTATCAATGGAGCGGTACAAATTATTCGCGAGACAGGGCAATCGGAGCTGATCACAGCACCAGGTCAGGAAAAACTGCGAGGATTTTCTGACGAATTTTATTCGAGAGAAACAGCAGACTTAAGAGACTTAGCCGGTGAAAAAACTCCTTTTGTTTCTATCCCGGTTATTTGGACAGATGGTGATATCGTATCACTTCAACTTACTAAGCAAATTGAGTCTACTTATCAAAATATACAGCTGCTCCAATACATCTTAATTTTTGCTTCATTGATAGCTTTCATCCCCCTGTTTTTGTCAGCTAGAGTTCTGAGTGAAGTTATGACGAGACCGATTAGGAAAATGACGGATACGATGCAGGAAATTAAAGACAGTGGCAGCTTTAAACAGCTGGACTTATCGGGTCAGTCTAAAGATGAACTTTATACGATGGGCGAAACATTTAATCAAATGATGGAGCTTCTTAAGAAAAACTATGAGAAACAGGAAGAGTTTGTTTCCAATGCTTCTCATGAATTGAAGACACCGCTTACCGTTATTGAATCCTATTCCAGCTTGCTGAAAAGAAGAGGACAAAATGATCAGGAGCTGTTTAATGAATCAGTCGAGGCGATTCATTCGGAAGCAGTCCGCATGAATGAATTAACTCAGCAGCTGCTTTCACTGGCAAGACACGAGGAACGGTGGAAAGTAGAGTTGCAGCCGGCAGCCCTAAAAGACATCGTTAAGGGGATCGTCCAGACTTTTGAAAAGACCTACCATAGAAAGGTGCATTTAAAAGTGGTGAAGGAAGCTGAAGTGAGCGCTGATAAGCAAAAGCTGAGCCAGCTTCTCTACATTTTTTTGGACAATGCCAGAAAATACAGTGATGACGAGATTCAAGTTCAGATAAGTAAAAACACCGAATATGGAATTATTCAAATCATGGATAAAGGTGAAGGCATTTCCGAAGAAGACCTGCCCCGGATATTTGACCGCTTTTACCGCGTGGATAAAGCAAGAACAAGGAAAAACGGCGGATTCGGTCTTGGACTCTCACTGGCTAAAGAAATAGCACGTGCTACAAACACCATTATTGATTTAGAAAGTGAAGCTGGAGTAGGGACGACTGTGAAGATAAAAATTCCACTTTCTCATTAAATTCTCATAATAAAAGGCTATTATCAATATAGGAGGTGGACGTATGTTCCAAACAAGAGCTAAAAAGATCCTTGGCTCAGCAGCGGCTTTAATATTATTAATTATCTTAATTTGGCAGATTGTTCAGAGTACTACGTCTGCAGAGCCTATGACAGAAAGAGAAGCCGCTGATTATGTAGCGTCTCAGTATGGGGGCAGTATTTTAGAAGCAGCTCAGAAAGATGATTTGTTTGTAGTTTCTCTGCAAACAGATAAAGGAGAATACAAGGTCCAAATAAATCGTTATACTTCTGAGATTGAACACATGGAACGATTTGAAAATAATAGCAGAGATCCGCTCACGCAAAAAGAGGCAGAAGCAATTGCTTTGGAAAACCAGCCTGGCAGCCTGTCCTCCACAAAAAAAAGAAAAGATGAAAATACGATTGTATATGAGGTGCAGATTGAAAATAAAGATGAAATGGTCACTTTATTAATAAATGAAGAAGGTACCATTCTGGATAAGCAAGTAAAACAAGAGCAGGAGGAAGAGAGAACGACACTGATTTCAGAAAAGGAGGCTATTGAAAAAGCACTTCAGGAAGTAAAAGGTAAAGTAGACGATGTGGATTATGAAACTTCAGGAAACTTACCGTATTACCTTATTGAAATTGAAAGAGATGACGATGATGCTGAAGTACAGATTCATGCAATTACAGGAGAGATTTTAAGCATAAAATGGGATGATTAACCCTTCGGGAGTTTAGAGTTTTCTTACTTTTGATGCTGTGCCTTGGATAGAATAGAGTTTTTTTTCGAAGGATAAGCAGGAAGGGGGGAATGATGGTGTCCCGAAGAAAATTAGGACCAAAACAACAGGAACAACCCAATCTGCCAAACAGCGGCGGCGAAAAAATGAGCGGAACTCATAAAATTAAAACTGCCAATCATAGCCGTCAGAACCAAAAATCATCCCATGATATGTAAAGCGTTAAGTGAGACTGCGTAGTTTAAGCAGTCTCTTTTTAATGGTTAATTTTAAGAAATGAGGAGCTGTTTCTCATCAAATTCTCATTTTACTATCCGAGTCTTCTCATAACTGCAGGATATAGTATAACCATAACCAAATCAAAGGAGGAATTTAAAAATGAAAAAACCATTATTAATTGGAGGAATTGCTGGAATACTTGCATTAGGGGGCGCGTATGGAGCATCTGCCAGTATGGGAAACGACAGCCAACCGTCAAAACACTCTTCTGTCAGCGAAGAGGAAGCAGAAAATATTGCAACAGAAGAAGTTGCAGGTGAAGTTATCAAATTCGAGAAAGATGAAGATGGTGGAGGCCTTGTATATGAATTCGATATTAAGAGTGTGGATGGATATAAAGTAGAAGTTGAGGTTGATGCTGAGACGGGAGAAATTATGAAAACGGACAGGGACGATGATGATAGTCAAGATCTGAAGGAATCTAATGCTAAGCCAGCAATTGAACGTGAAGAAGCAGTATCCATTGCTAAAAAGCAGGCAAAAGGGGAATTAAAAGAAGTTGAACTTGATGACGGTCATTATGAAATGGAATTCGAGGATGGAAATATTGAATATGAAGTGAAAGTAAACGGACAGACTGGTGAAGTAATGGAATTTGAGCAGGACCAGGATGATGACTAATAAATAATCTCAAAGAACCGGCACAGGCTGGTTCTTTTTTTGTCTTAAAATAACCAGCTTTTGATATAATGAAAAAAAGAAGTAAGGGAGCCAGCAAAAGGATGACTAGTATTTCAAAAGAAGTCAATCAATTAGTCAATGAAGTCCTTTTTGAAAATCAAAAGGTTATTAAGATGCCTGATGAATTTCGTTTAATCGGGCAGGGAAGAAGCGCAGCTGTATTTAAGTGGGAAGGCATCTCTACGTATGCAGTGAAAATTTTCTATCCGAATTTTCAACACTTGGCTATTCAAGAAGAATATGTTTATAATACGCTGGCAAACAATGATTATTTTCCTGAATTACTTTTAACAGGGGAAGGTTTCCTCGTACTTGAGTTGTTAGATGGGATGACGATTTATGATTGCCTGGTAACAGGCAGAGCTATAACGCCTGAGATGGTAAGTGAAGTCGATCAAGCGCTGGAATACGCCAGGCAGAAGGGGTTAAACCCTTCGGATATACACTTAAGAAACATTATTTTAACAAATGAAGGTGAAATAAAGATCATTGATGTCGTAAGGTTTACTCAGGATAAAGAATGTCCACACTGGCAGGATTTAAAGAAAGCTTATTACACGTATTACCAAAAGAGATATTTCCCTAAAAAAATGCAGCCTCTGCTTGTTGAATTAATTATTCGTTTATACCGAAGAAAGCTTCTGCCTATCTAGAAGTTTTGCTCGTACTTTCTATGGGAATGGGTTTTATAACCATAGAAAGGCGGGATAAACTTGACACAATATCGATCAAACACATTAGAAGTTGGTAAAAACTATTCAGCGAAAGAACTGGACAGCTTTGTATCCACTACGGATGTGGTATTACTGGCAAATAATGAATCCCAGCTTTTTACTGATCCTGAACGCGAATATAAAGTAAAGGATCAATTTGAAGGGTTCTTTGAACATTCTTCTGAAAATGGAGAAAAGTATTTTAGAGAAAAAAGAGCTTATGTTTTAGAAAAAGCTTAAAAAAATCCCTCTTCCTTTGAAGAGGGATTTTTAGTGTCTATAACCTCTTGTTGAAAGATGCTGGTCTCAGATTAATGAAAGGGGTTGCAATTTTTAAAAAATTCAGGTAGTGTAATTAACATGTTAGATCCGAAACGTTTTGGAGGATTTTCTATGACGACTATAAAGCATATTGCTCAGCAGGCTGGAGTATCTGTAACAACCGTTTCTCGAGCATTAAACGGATATTCTGATGTTAATGTAAAAACACGGGAAAAGATTAAGAATATAGCAAAAGAGCTTAATTACAGCCCTAATTCACTAGCAAGGAGTTTAGTGAAGAACCAATCCGAAACTATCGGTCTTTTAGTGTCCGGGTTTACAAAGGAAAGTGTGAAGGATGGCTTTACGGTTGAGGTAATGTCTGGAATTAACAATTTTTTATCGGAAACAGAATATGATTTAATTTTATTTAATACAGATTCGTCTAAGCAGCGGAAGAAAACGTATACACAGCTTTGTAAAGAACGAAGAGTGGACGGCGTAATTTTACAAGGAATAAAAAGAGATGACCCTTATCTTCAGGAAGTCTTAGATTCCGATTTTCCTTGTGTCTTTATCGATATACCTGTAAGTTCTGACCATGTTGGTTATGTTTCTACTAATAATATGGAGGGAGCAAAGAAAGCAGCTGCTCACTTGTTAGAGAATGGACATAAGGAAGTGGCGATGATTAATGGCCATGAACAAGCATTTGTTAGTCGAGAAAGACTGGAAGGATATAAATCAGCGTTGAAAGAATTCGGCCTGCCTTTTAAAGAACAGTTAGTCGAAGATGGCGGCTTTATGGAAGAGGAAGCCTATCAAAAAACGCTTTCCCTTCTCAGGAAAAATAAATCTATCGATGGTTTGTTTTGTGCCAGTGACTTAATGGCTATTGGTGCAATGAGAGCGGCAAAGGAATTAAATATTAAAATTCCAGAAGAACTCTCGATTATAGGATATGATGATATTCCTTTAGCTAAGTATGTATCACCCTCGCTTACCACCATATCTCAAGACAAATATGAACTGGGGTTTCAATCAGCAAGGATGCTTGTGAGCATGTTGAGAGAAAAAACAGCTCCTGAACAAAGCATTTTAGAAACAAAATTAATAAAAAGAGAATCGACTAAATAATTTTTACCCTATTTCCGAAACGTTTCGGTTAATGATAGCTATACCCAAAACGTTTCGGTCTTACAAATAAGGAGGTTTGTAAATGGATTACCGAGTCATAAAAGAAGGAAACATGTTTCTCTTAACAGATCCTGCAGGAGACATTAAAGAAAATCATCAATATGGTCTTGGCCTATACATAAGCGATACCCGGTTTTTAAGTGAGTGGAGCTATTTAATTAATCATGAACCTTTAATCCTGTTGGACTCAGATGGGTCCTCTAATTATTGCTCCAGGATGGTCTTAACTAATCCCCATCAGGAAGCGGGGGACGAAATTAAGTTATGGAGAGAAAGTGTAGAAGTAAGAAAAGAACACTTTGTTTACGATGCGGCTTTTTTCGAAAAAGTAACTTTGACCAATTATAGCCCGAAGCCAGTGGATTTTACGTTCAGTTTGAAGGCAGAAGCTGATTTTATGGATATGTTTCTAATCAGGGGCTTTCAAAGCGGAAAGCTCGGAGAACAGGAGGAAACAATTACAAATAGTGAGCAACTGTCCTTCAAGTATAAAGGTGCTGATGGGGTGACAAGGGCTACGGATATTACATGGAATGAACAGGGAGAAGTGGATGAAGCAGGGAGGAATTATATCCATTTTCCCATTCAATTGGAGCCGCAAGCTTCCAAAGAAATCCTCTTTAAAGTGGATACAGCCATTGATGGACCTTGCGGAAATGAAGACCTCAATTTTAACGAAGCATTTCAAAGGATTGAAGATTCTTATGAAAAATGGGAATCTCAGCTTCCGAAAGTTCACTCAGATTCTCTACATTTAACTGAGACATTTGAGCAGGGATTAAAAGATATGAAAATGCTGATGTCTGATATCGGTTTTGGTCCTTTCCCTGTAGCCGGACTACCATGGTTCGGAGTTCCATTTGGCAGAGACAGTTTAATCGCTGCATGGCAGCTGCTTCCATTCTATTCAGAAGCGGCAAAAGGAACACTTTTAACGCTAGCTCATTACCAGGGAACAGAGAAAGACAGCTGGAGAGATGAACAGCCCGGAAAGATTATGCATGAGCTTCGATCTGGTGAACTGGCGAATACAAACCAGGTTCCTTTTACTCCATACTATGGATCGATTGATTCTACCCCGCTGTTTCTCATGCTGCTTACTGAGTATGTAAAATGGACAGGTGATTTTGCCACATTTAACAGACTGGAAAACCATATAAAGAAAGCGCTTCAATGGATCGATCAATATGGAGATTTAAATGAAGACGGTTTTGTAGAGTATTTTCAGGAATCTTCCAAAGGAATAGCTAATCAAGGATGGAAAGATTCAGCGGATTCAGTTGTCCATAAGGACGGGAGATATGCTGATGCCCCAATTGCACTTGTTGAAGTGCAAGGATATATTTATCAGGCTAAAACCGGGATTGCAGAGATTTATTACGCAGCAGGCGACAACGAAAAAGCAGATCAGCTTCAAAGAGAGGCTAAAAGTCTACAAGCAGCGTTCGAGAAAGAATTTTGGTTAGAGGATGAGAATTATTATGCGATCGCGCTTGATAAAAACAAAGAGCAGGTCGCTTCCATTACTTCCAACCCGGGTCACTTGCTTCTATCCAACATCGCTTCCGAAGAAAGAAGCAGGGCAGTGGCTGAAAAGCTTTTATCAGAAGAGATGTTCACAGGTTATGGAATAAGGACAATGGCAGCAGATGAAAAAGCCTACAATCCTATGAGTTATCATGACGGAAGCGTGTGGCCGCATGACAACAGCCTGGCTCTTCTTGGTATGAGCAAATTAGGATACCAGAAGGAAGTTAAAAAACTTGTGGACGCTCTGCTTGAGGCTTCCTCACAATTTGATCAATTTCGTCTGCCCGAATTGTTTTGCGGATATCCGAAGGAGGAACGAGAAAGGATTATTAAATATCCTGTTGCTTGTTCTCCACAGGCATGGGCGGCAGGCACTTCATCGACGATGGTTCAGGCACTGCTTGGTGTATTTCCTAATGTAGTAGAAGGAGTAATCTCTGTTAATCCTTCACTGGCGGAAGGGATGACAGAATTATCTCTTCAAGGGCTTTCTATTGGTAAAGGTAAGCTCGGCCTTAAAGTAGTTAAACAGGAAGAAACGGCCCAAGTAGAAATTGTAGAAAATACAACAGGTTTAAAAGTTGTATCCAGTCAAACAGTAGTTTCTAAATAAAATTTAAAGGAGGATACAAAAATGAAAAACAAAATGTTGGGATTTGCTGTTTTAATGTTTTTGCTCGTAGTGACTGTGGCAGGTTGTTCCGGAGATGATGGGACCTCAGGAAGTGCTGATGAACAATCAGAAGACGGGAAGACTGAAATTACTTTAGCGGGCTGGTCTTCTTCTCCGGAAGAAGAGGAATTGCTTAAAGAGCAGCTGGCAGCCTTCGAAGAGGAAAACCCAGATATTTCAGTTAAGCATGAAGTGATCGCGGATCAATACATGGATGTGATGAAAACCAGATTAGTAGGCGGACAAGGGCCTGATGTATTTTACTTAGATGCTGTGGAAGCTCCAGCTCTTATAGATACTGGCGTTCTAGAGCCTTTAAGCAGTTATGCTGATGAAGAGTTTGATGTGGAAGATTTTGAAGAAAACTTAATTAATGCTTTTAAAGATGAAGACGGGGAAATATACGGCTTCCCTAAAGGGTATTCAACACTTGCTTTATTTTACAATAAAGAAATGTTTGAAGAAGCTGGGGTAGAGGTGCCGACAAATTGGGAGGAAGTTGAAGAAGCAGCCAAAGAATTAACAACAGAAGACACTGTTGGTCTAGGTGTAGCTCCCGAAATGGCTCGAAACCAGTTTATTGGCGAAGCTGGTGATGGAGATATGGTTGTTGACGGAAAAGCGAACTTTGGAAGTCAGGAAGTCATTGATTCTCTTCAGCCGGTGGTCGATTTAAGAAATGAAGATGAAGCAGCTGCAGCACCTTCTGAAATGGGCTCAAATTCTACGGGTGAAATGTTTGGACAAGGTCGCGCGGCTATGGTTATGGAAGGTAACTGGAATATTCCTTATTTAAATGAAACTTTCCCGGATTTAGATTACGGAGTATCTGAGGTGCCGGAAATTAACGGGACTCAAGGAACGATGGCGTTTACCGTGTCATATGTAATGAATAGTGCATCCGAGAAAAAGGAAGCAGCCTGGAAACTTATTTCTTACCTGACAGGTAAAGAAGGAATGAAAACATGGACAGAGTCAGGTTTAGAGCTGCCTGCCCGTCAATCTGTTGCCGAAGAATTAGGCTATGAAGATGATGAAGTACGCGGACCGCTAGTGGCGGGAGCAGAGTACGCAACCGTTTGGTCAGACGGACCTAATCTTCCAACAATTTATAACAACTTTAACAACGAATTTCTAGCAGCATTCTTAGGTGATAAGTCATTAGAGGATGCTTTAAAAACTGGAGAAGAAACAGCAAATAATGAGATTGGTGATTAATGCTTTGAGAGGCCTTCTTCAAGGACCTCTCCATTTACAATCATTAAAAGGAGGACTCTCATATGGATAGCGCTGAGGGAAACAGTTATTCTAAAGCACGAAAGAGAAATAAAGTAAATTACAAACGTTTAATGAGGGAGATTCTTCAAGGATATGGATTTATGCTTCCTACAATCCTTGTATTGTTAGTGTTTATACTGGGCCCTGTTCTATATGCAGTATTCCTTTCTTTCTTTGATGTAACTCTGCTTGGTGGTACGGTATTAAACTATACAGGTGTAGAAAATTATTTAAGGATTATGGACGATGCAAGAGCACAGCGGGCATTAATGAATACAGCATTATATGTAGGAATTGTAGTACCGGCACAGACATTCCTGGCTTTAATTCTTGCAGCGACTTTAAACACAGGGCTAAAGGGAGAAAAGTTTTTTCGAATCATTTATTTTCTTCCGACATTGACCTCATCGGCTGTTCTCACTCTTATTTTTATGTGGATGTATAATCAGAATGGTCTTATAAACAATATTTTAGATACTTTTAATCTTCCTACATATAACTGGATTGGGGATCCAAATATCGCCTTATATTCAATTATGATTATGAATATTTGGGCGACAGCTCCTATGTTTATGGTGATTTATTTAGCAGCTTTGCAGGGTGTCCCTAAAACCCTTTATGAAGCAGCAGAGCTTGATGGGGCAAATGCTATCCAAAGGTTCTGGCATATTACCGTTCCGCAACTGCGTCCCATTACATCCTTTGTCGTTATTATGGGGCTGATTGGGACATTTCAGTTGTTTGATCAGTCTTATATTTTCTCTGGCGGATCCGGCGGTCCGGCTAATTCTACTCTGACGGTAGTACTGTTGATATATCAGTATGCCTTTAAGTCATTAGGAACAATGGGATACGCTACGGCTATTGCTTTCATGCTGGCTTTAATTATTTTGATTGCAAGCATTCTTCAAAGACTTTTATCGAAGGAAGAACAATTCAACTAAGGGAGGCAATAAAATGAAAAAGAAAACATCCTGGGCTAAGAAGTCACTTTATGTTGTACTGGTCGTTTATGCAATCATTACATTGATCCCTTTTGTATGGGCCCTTTCTTCGTCATTTAAAACTTTTGCGGAGATTTCCAGCGGTGTAATGAATTTATTACCAAAGGACTTTACCCTGCAAAACTATGTGCAGATTTTTATTGAGGAAGAGCTGTTTTATCGCTGGCTGCTGAACTCAGTTGCTATAGCCGGGGGTGGAACTGCCTTAAATTTGCTGTTTAATTCAATGGCCGGCTACGCTCTGGCACGTCTCAGTTTTCCAGGTAAGAAGATGTGGTTCATGCTGATCCTGGCCGTTATTATGATTCCAGCACAGGTAACGATGATTCCCAACTATTTAATACTTAAAGAGTTACAATGGTTGAACAGTTACCAAGGAATGATTGTACCTGCTATGATTAACGCCACCTTCATATTTATGATGAGACAGTTTTTCTTAAACTTTCCGAAAGAACTTGAGGAAGCTGCCTCCCTCGATGGGCTTGGAAAGGCGGGTACGTTTTTAAAGATCGTCCTGCCAATGGCTAAACCCGCATTAGCAGCTCAAGCCATTTTTGTATTCATGGGCTTCTGGAATGATTTTATGAGACCATTGATTATTATGACAGATGCCGAGATGTATACTTTGACTGTAGGCTTAAACTCTTTTAAAGGGCAGTACGTAACTTATTGGAATTACATCATGGCAGCTTCTATGGTCTTTACGATTCCTGTACTTGTTCTTTATATGTTCTTTAATAAGTTCTTTATGAAGGGACTATCGTTTACTGCTGATAAATAATTCCCTCATTAATGGTAAAATGAAAGCAGGAGGGGATTAAATGTTTAAAAAAATGGCGACAGATGCTCTAGGGTTAAGCGATATTGGCAGTGTCATTCATCCAGAGGATTATGACAAAGTAGATGCAGATGACTATGTCATGCATGAGGACGATGAAAAGATTTATTTCCTTATAAAATCTAAGGCAGATGAATATTGCTTCACAAATAAAGCGCTGATTCATGTAGACGGAACAAGTGCAACAAGTCGTAAACGGACACTTAGACGCTATCCATATTTCAAACATTCTTTTTCCAATATTACACTGGAAACGGCAGGAACGATCGATTTGGATATCGAGCTAAAATTCCTCCTGGGAAATGAGGAGTTTGATATTGATATTCATAAAAAGTTTATCGAAGAAATTAAAGACCTGTATAAGTCTCTATTGAAGATTGAGGAAATTACAGAAGAAAATAAAACGTTTACTGATTTCGCGCACCAAAGTGTGCAGACAGCTGCATCTACTTTGCAGCATAGCCGGACGAACGAAATGCGGCTTTCCCATGAGTTTAGGGATATCAATGAAACCACGTTTAACTGGTTGTTAGAAACAAAAGATCAATACCACCTGAAAGATTTTGGGCATGTATTTGAATTGTTTATAAAAAATTAATGAAACGAACGGTCCGCTTTTTAAGCGGGCCGTTCGTTTTTGGGAGGACTCTTTAATCCTTAATTGTTTTAAGCACTTCGGTTCCGTTTACCTTAATAGAAAGGGCCGGACCGGGGGAAACGACTCGCTTTCCATGGGCGAACGGTGAGCTTCCTCGGGCTTTTAGCCCTCCGGGATCTCTCCTGTTCTAACCTCCCATAGGAGTCTCGCCGTTTCCCCCGGCCCTTTATGTTCTTTAGAGTAACGGAACAGTGGAATAGTGAGGACAAATACGATAGAAAGTTGAAGGGATTTCACTTGTTCCGTTTACATTGATAAAGAGAGGCGGGCCGGGGGAAACAACTCGCTTTCCATGGGCGAACGGTGAGCTTCCTCGGGCTTTTAGCCCCCCGGGATCTCCCCTGTTCTATCTTCCCATAGGAGTTTCACCATTTCCCCCGGCCCTTTATGTTCTTTAGGAGTAACGGAACAGTGGAATAGTGAGGACAGATACGATAGAAAGTTGAAGGGATTTCACTT
>NZ_LT800499.1:1608428-2146853 GCF_900166625.1 Halobacillus massiliensis
TTCACTTGTTCCGTTTACATTGATAAAGAGAGGCGGGCCGGGGGAAACAACTCGCTTTCCATGGGCGAACGGTGAGCTTCCTCGGGCTTTTAGCCCCCCGGGATCTCCCCTGTTCTATCTTCCCATAGGAGTTTCACCATTTCCCCCGGCCCTTTATGTTCTTTAGGAGTAACGGAACAGTGGAATAGTGAGGACAGATACGATAGAAAGTTGAAGGGATTTCACTTTCCGTTTACATTGATAAAGAGAGGCGGGCCAGGGGAAACAACTCGCTTTCCATGGGCGAACGGTGAGCTTCCTCGGGCTTCTAGCCCTCCGGGATCTCCCCCTGTTCTATCCTCCCATAGGAGTCTCGCCGTTTCCCCCGGCCCTTTACGTTCTTTTGAGTAACGGAACATCTCTTTCTCTTTCACCATTGAGAAAAAATGAAGCAATGACCAGGCTCCTGAAGGGAGATAGAGCCAAGGGGAGATCCGCGAGTGTAACGAGCTAGCTCACCGGCTCTCCGCTTAAAAGCGAGCTATTACCCAGCCACTTTTCCTTACGCATGAAGCCCTTTTTTTCCCAATTTAGAAAAGAAAACTTCTTTAATCAATTAACTTTAACCCGACAGCAGCGGAGATAATCATCAAAATACATACGACCCGCCGCCATTCCTTCGGTTCTTCAAAAAAGACCATTCCCAGAAGTGCTCCCCCTGCTGCTCCAATACCTGTCCATATAGCATATGCCGTTCCCATTGCGATACTTTCCATTGCCAGTGATAAAAATACAAAGCTTAAACCGAAAGATGCGGCTAACCCGGCAGCCGTGTAAACTGATCTTCTTTTATGAAAAATATTAATCATCATGACACCAGACATTTCAAATAAACCAGCGGCGATTAAATAGATCCAGCTCATGCAGATCTTCCTTCCTTTTTAGACTCTGAGGGTGTTAACATTTTTAAACCGATTACTCCGGCCAGCAGAATTAAAATAAGTCCAACCTTGGAAAATAAAAGAGGTTCATTAAACATAAATATTTCTGCCATCACCGTTCCGGCAGTTCCAAGACCTGTGAAAACAGCGTATGCCGTACCGACAGGAAGTTTTTTTCCGGACTGTATAAGCAAATAAAAGCTAACAATAATGGCAAAAACCGTTCCGGCCCAATGCATAGGGTTTTCGGCGTGTTTTAATCCGACTACCCACCCAACTTCAAAGGCGGTAGCCACTACCAGCTTAATCCATTCTTTAATCACAATATTTCCCCCTCCATAAAAAAAGAGGTATCTGTAGATGTCATCAGATACCTCCCGGGCTTTTATCCCTCCGTGTTATAGCAGAAGTGCTATATGTTTTCTCTCGGTCCAGTCCCGTGTCCTTTACGGCGGAACCCTAGAAAACGATTATGAAATTACAGGTAGTATAGAATAAGAAATTTTAAATGGCAAACTATAAACTATCTGAAGCAAAAGGAGGTTTTTATTTTGGGTAGAGATGAACACAAGCATAATAACCCCAGGAAGAAAAACAAATTGTCCCAAACTCCTCAACTTGAGATAAGTGATGGGATCGATGTAGAATTTTCCCAGGATATGGCTGATCACGATGATATTGAAGCAATGAAAAGAGCTGAAGCAGCAGATCGCCGTGCTAATCACGAGAACAAGAGAAAGCGATAATTTGAAAAGCAGCCGATTACGGCTGCTTTTTTGTATGTACAGGACTTAGCTTCAAATGCAGTCTTTGATTTTCCGCTTTTTGATTTCATCCCGTAATATAGGATAAATTTAAATAATGTGCTATACGGTTTATGGCTTTCTAAATTGAAGTTTAACGACTTTCTTTTCCGGAAACATAATAATTAAGAAGAATTAGTAAAGGAGTAGATATAGCTTATGGATTTAAATAAAGAACTAAAGAAACTAGATAACATCCACTTAGAAAAACCTCAAAAGGTATTTACAATGTATTTGAATACAGATCCATCAGACCCAGATCAGCAAGGTGGAGAATGGAAAATTCAATTAAAGAACGGTTTAAATAATTTTGAAAACTATTTAAAAGAAGACGGAGATTCCGATGAAAAAAGAAATTTTTGGAATGTCCGTGAAAAAGTTGAGAGCTTCATTGAAGGAAATGAGCAAAATTTCGGAAAATGTGCTGTTGTTTTTGCAACTGGAGATGATACAGTCTGGTTCGCTGAGAGATTCCAAATGCCTGTAAAAACGGAATTTTACTGGGAAGAATCACCAGTGCTTGATCAATTGAAAGAAATGCAGGAAAAATTCCCGAAAACAGGAATTATTTTAACCCAGAAAAATCAAATCAAAGCAATTGATGCGAACCTTGGCACCATTAATGACTCCCATTTATTTGAGCTTGATTTGAACACAGAAGATTGGAGAGTCTTTAAAGGACCTCAACGCGGGCAGAATAGAGGACAGTCAGGCGGACAAAATACTCAATTTGAGCAGTATAAAGATCGCTTTGACGCAAATCGCTATCGCTGGTACAAAAGTGTCGCTCCTAAATTAGATAAGCTGGCTAAGGACCATGGCTGGCAGCGAATCTATATGGTGGGCGATAAAGAAGAATTAAAAGATTTAGATGATAATATGAACAAAGAAGTTAACAAATACGTGAATAAAAATTTACTGGATCATGAGGAAACTTCTGTCATCGCAGAAGTTGTAACTATATAGAGTTAAATTTTATAAAAAAAGAGATGCCTGGCTCCTGGGTCGGCATCTCTTTTTCTATTTGTTTTTCTTTTTTCACTGTAATAGCCATATTTTACACATTTAATAACGGGCCTCATTGCTTAACAATAAATTGTCCCATATGGTAAAATATTATTTAGTGAAAATATTAGCAGATAGGAGCGAAGCTAAATGTATGTGGTCGATTCTACAGTAATAGTCCCTGAACATAAAGCAGACGATTTAATAGCAATTTATCAAAATCGCTCCAGACTTGTTGATGAAGCAGAGGGTTTTTTAACGTTTCAGTTGTTGCAAAATGATAAGAAACCTGGTGAACTTACCGTTCATATGGAATGGGAAGATAAGAAATCCTATCTTAAATGGGTAAGAAGTGAACAGTTTAAAAAAATTCATGAACTCGAAAAGAGATACCCTGATGAAGAACTACAGGGAATTGTGCCAGTAGTTAAGAAGTTCGAGGTTGTAGCCACATGAATAAAAAAGAAAAAGCCTTACTTGTTGACCATATAGTTGAAGAGATTTATGACGCTTATCCGGATTTGTGGACCCGCTTTGGTCAAAACGGCCGGGAGCGTACAGAAGAGGATAACTATCATCATCTGGATCATTTATATTCAGCTTATGAAATGAACAGCGCATCTTTCTTTCTAGAGTATACAGATTGGCTTTACAATGTCTTGACTTCAAGAAACGTAGGGATTGAACTGATCATCGATAACTATACCCGTTTAATTCGTCATTTGCGCGAAGGGAAATGGGAAGACCCAAACGAGGCAGCAGCGTTTATTAATTATTTGGAGTTAGGCTTAGAAAGACTGGAGAAGCTTTCTCAATAAGAGGTGATTCGTTTGACTCAACATCATATAAAACTGGCTCATTACTTACTTGAAGGTGACGAGGAAGGAGCCATGCAATATATTGAAGAACAGTTCCAGAAATACCCGCGTCTTTATGTATATGAAGACGTTATTACCCCTGCTATGTATTATGTAGGGGAGCTCTGGGAAAAGAATGAGATATCTGTGGCAGATGAACATTTAGCGACAGCAATTTGTGATTTTGTCGTATCCAAATTGGAAGCTAAATTGCCGAGTATAAAAGGGAACCGGCAGAAGGAATTTAAAGTGCTCTTATTCGGTGTGGAAGAAGAACAGCATTATATTGGATTAAAAATGGTCGCAGAGACATTTAAAGAAGAAGGATGGAGAGTCAGATATCTAGGCCCTAACTTAAATGTGGAACATTCACTTAATCAAGTGAGACGTTTTAAGCCGCATGTTATAGGCTTATCGGCGGCTTTATCATACCGTCTTCCCACGCTTAAGAAGCTTGTGAAAGAGTTCCGTACACTAGAGTGGAAGCCATTAATAATGATTGGCGGCAGGATGGCCAGAAAATTTGAACTTGAAGAACTTGAGACGGATCAGGTTATGGTAGTCAAGGATTTAAATAACCTTCATCAATGGTTTAAAGAAGGAAGGGCAGGAATTATCAATGAAACAAGTTGATCGATCTTTTCCTTTGCCTTATTACGTGATAAATAAGAATTTTTTTATTCAATCTTATTCGAGACAGGTCAGTGATTTATGGGGAGATAATCATGAAAATCTTTTGGATATTATGGACGAGGAAAGCATAGACAAAGTTAAAAAATGGGTGGCTCCAGAGCTGCATCAAGCTTCCCTCGAAATATATCTTAAGCCTTTTAATGATGAACTTGATCCTGTGCCCGCAGATATGTACGTAACTTGGAATAATGATTTATATGCAGAAATTATCTTTTTCCTTAAAGATGAAAAGCTGACAAAAGTTACGAAAACTTTGAATAATCTCCGTTCACGGTTAAACGATACGAATTTCGAGCTCCTTGAGGAAAAAGAAAAGCTCGAAGAAGTTATTGATCAGAACAACCGCTTGTCAGCGCCATTTATAGAGCTCACTAGTGACACCGCATTAATTCCATTGTTTGGTAATATTTCAAATGAGAAAATGCTGTCGGTGGAGACCAATTTGTTAATGTCTTCTCAAAAAGAAGAAATGGATCGGTTGTTGTTTGATTTTACTGCAGTCGGTGAGATGGACAGAGAGGGAGTTCATGTGCTCACAAACATGATGACCTCTCTCTTTTATATGGGACTCGATATTATTATTATTGGAATTTCCCCAATGCAGGCAAAACAGCTGCACGAGATGGAAATCCCTTCACAAGTAAGCTTCTTGAATTCTTTGCAGCAGGCAATTGAAAAATACTGTAAGTGAAATAAATAAATTTTAAAAAGCGAACCGTCTGGAAAAACAGGTGGTTCGCTTTTTTGATTAATGCATTTTGTGTTTATTATAGAAAAGTTAAGTTATTTGTACCACTTGTTGTGGAATAGAGGGAATAGAAGGAATTATATAATGGAAAGGAAGATAGATTATGCAATTAACTTTGCAAGTAAACGGAATGACGGGCAATGAATGTGAAAAAAAAGTAAAAGAAGCTTTAACTTTATTAGAAGGCGTATATGGAACACAAATTGATGTAGACAGTGGAAGGGTTGAAGTAACTTATGATGAATCATTTGCTACAAAAGATATGATGAAAGAAGCAGTAAAAGCTCAGGGATATGAGCCGGTCGGTTAAAAGAAGCCCCTTTAGGCTATAGCTTAAAGGGGCTTCTTCTTATTGAATAACATATGGAAGCTGGTTTTTATAACCGGAGAACTGCTGGTAAGAATTTTGCAGCTTCGTCTCATCGGCGGTTTCAAGAGCATACCAGCCATTTTTAAACATGAGATTGTATAGATTTCTCTGACAGTCCTGAGTTTCTTTAAAAATAGTGGCAAGGTCCTGATAGAACTGCTGGTTGCTTGCTTCGTTTAAAGCAACGCTGTAAGCATTCGTCATGTATTTCTCTGTAGAAAGACAATCATTTACGAAATCGCGTTCATTCATTTGAGGTGTCTTTGGAACCGCTGTTTCGGGATTCTGTAGCTTTTGAGATTGGTTCTGCTGCTGCATGCTTCTATTCCTCCTAATTCATAGTTTGGCTGTTATTGTTTAAATAGCTTAATATCTTGTCATAGTGACGTTGATGCATCTGTCCCATCTGATCTAAAGCCTGCTGGACTTCAGGAGTTTGACACTGCTCTGCAAAAAAGTGGGCTTTTTTACACGCGTTTAAGTTCCATGAAAGCATATCAGTGATATACATTTGATCTTTTGAGCTGACCACAGCTGGCGGCTGTTCCATAGGTTGAGATTGCTGCATAGTAATTCCTCCTTCAGTAATTAATCTTTTCCTAGTATGGCCTCATCATTTTTGATTATGAGTGATTTTTTACAAAAAAATTAAAGAGGATATGAATTAATACCCAATTTTATAAAATGATGATAAAATAATAATGATATCGCTTTCAAACATTTATGGATCAAAATATAAAATTAAAACCTTTTTCCTTTTTAACGGCTTTGGGTTCAGGGGGTTCTCTTGCTATGGAACAAATACTTAGGAATTTCTTTTTATTTTTATCAAAAAATAAATTCTTTACTAAATTAGCCAAAAGGTACGGGCTTCGGTTTGGTGCGGGACGCTTTGTAGCCGGCGAAACAATTCAACACGCAGTGGAAACGATAAAAGAACTCAATCACCAGGGGATGAGTGTAACTATTGACCATCTTGGTGAATTTATAGAAAGTGAATCTGAAGCAAAGGCAGCGGCTGAAGAATGTATGGAAGCCATTAGAGCTATATCTTCCCATAATCTTGATTCACAGCTTTCTTTAAAGCTTACTTCCATGGGGCTCGATATTTCCTATGACCTTGCACTAGAGAATATGAGGAATATTTTAAAGGAAGCAGAAGAGAAAAATGTGTTTGTCACTATAGATATGGAGGATTTTGAAAGGTGTCAGACTACGATCAAATTATTTAAGGAGCTTCGTGAAGAGTATGAACACATAGGCACCGTCATTCAGTCTTATCTTTATCGTGCAGCCGAGGATATTGAGGATTTAAACGTATACAATCCGAATCTTCGTTTAGTTAAAGGCGCTTATAAAGAATCGCCAAAAGTTGCGTTTCCTGATAAAAAGGATGTCGATGAAAATTATAAAAAAATTATAAAGATACATTTGCTTAATGGTAATTACACCGCTGTAGCAACACATGATGATACAATGATCGAGTTTACAAAAATCCTTGTGAAAGAACATAATATTCCACTGAATCAATTTGAATTTCAAATGCTTTATGGAATCCGTGTTGAAAGGCAGCAGGAGCTTGTAGAAGAAGGGTATAAGATGCGGGTTTATGTTCCTTACGGAGATGACTGGTATGGGTATTTCATGCGCCGGCTTGCAGAAAGGCCGGCCAACGTGGCGTTTGTATTAAAGGGAATAACGGGAAAATAGTGTTGTAAAGCCTTCAGAACTTTTTTCTGGAGGTTTTTTAATTATATAAGAGACTCAGCCAGGTTTTTAATTGTTGTAAAATACTTTTACAAAATTTTATTTCTGAAAACGATTGCGAAATATCAGAATATATTTTATTATTAAGGCAGATACCATTTTGATGTGAAGTCATTTTTTTTAGGCTTAAAATGAATGAGTATTCATTCAAGTTTTGATAGGGGGAAAAACTATGAACCAAAAAATCAAGCGTGCCGCCGTATTAGGCTCAGGAGTAATGGGAGCGGGAATAGCCGCTCACTTGGCTAATGTCGGTATTCCTACATTGATGCTTGATATGGTCCCACGTGATTTAACCGATAAGGAAAAAAGCAAAGGTCTAAGCATTAATGATAGGTCTGTTAGAAATCGTATTGCTAATGAAAACAAAGAAAAGCTTAAAAAGCAAAAGCCTTCGCCTATAACGAGCAAAGCAAATCTTGATCTCATCGCAACAGGGAATTTTACAGATGATATGGAAAAACTTAAAGATGTAGATTGGGTGATTGAGGTCGTTGTAGAGAATCTGGACATTAAGAAAAAAGTTTTTGCCCAGGTTGACCAGCATCGTAAGAAAGGAAGCATTGTAAGCTCAAATACATCAGGTATATCGGTCGAAGCGATGTGTGAAGATTGCAGTGATGATTTTAAAAAGCATTTCTTAGGCACTCATTTTTTTAATCCACCAAGATATTTAAAATTGCTTGAAGTCATACCAACAAAACAGACGGATCCACAGGTCCTTAAGTTTATAAAACAGTTTGGTGAGGATGTATTAGGCAAGGGAGTGGTGGAAGCAAAGGATACACCGAACTTTATTGCTAATAGAATTGGAACGTATGGACTGCTGGTGACAGTGAGGGAAATGCTGAAAGGCGGTTACAGTGTCGGTGAAGTGGATTCCGTAACCGGACCGATGATTGGACGTCCAAAAAGTGCGACATTCAGGACATTAGATGTTGTAGGGCTGGATACTTTCATTCATGTAGCCAATAACGTATATAACCAGGTCGACGGGGAAGAGAAGAAAGTTTTTGAAATTCCGGACTTTATGAAACAAATGCACGAAAACGGATGGCTCGGTGCCAAGACCGGACAGGGATTTTTCCTTAAGAAGAGAGGGGAAAAGGGCAGTGAAATCCTCCAGCTTAACCCTCAGTCTCTTGAATATGAACAACGGCAGCAGCTAAAAACAAAAGCTGTAGAATTAGCTAAGCAGGAAAAGGGAGCAAAACGTAAATTGAAAGCGCTTATTTCTGCTAAGGGAGATCGTGCCGGAGATTTTGTCTGGTCGATCGTAAAGCCTGTTCTTTTATATTCCGCAGAACTTCTTGGTGAAATAGCTGAAGACATCCCATCAATAGATGAAGCTATGCGCTGGGGCTTTGGCTGGGAAATGGGTCCATTTGAAATTTGGGATGCCCTTGGAGTTAAAACGGCAGCTGAGCGTATGGAAGCAGAAGGAGAAGTGCTGCCTGACTGGGTAAAACAGATGATAAATGAAGGCCATCAGCAATTTTATAAGAAAGATGTTGGGGCTGTACATTATTTCCATAAGGGAGATTATGTCACTTACACATTTAACCCTAAATCCATAAATTTAAAAAGGTTAAAAGAAACAAAGGAAGTCATTAAGAAAAATGCCGGTGCCAGTCTCATTGACTTAGGTGATGGTGTGGCCGGCCTGGAGTTTCATTCACAGAGTAACGCGATCGGGATGGATATCATTCAGATGGTAAACTTTGCACTTGAAGAAGTGGACCGGAACTATGAAGGACTTGTAATTGGAAATCAGGGCAAGAACTTCTGTGTTGGAGCAAACTTAGGAATGATTTTAATGGAAGCCCAAGACTTTAATTTTTTTGAAATTGAAATGGTCGTTAAAAGTTTCCAGGATGCCATGATGAATATAAAGTATGCGGATAAACCTGTAGTGTCTGCGCCATTTGCTATGACACTTGGCGGAGGAGCAGAAGTCTGCCTTCCATCAGCCGCTATTCAAGCTTCCCAGGAAACGTACATGGGCCTTGTAGAAGCAGGAGTTGGATTGATTCCAGGCGGAGGCGGAAACAAAGAACTTTACATCAAGCATTTAAGAAATATTCCGCAGGGGATAGACGTCGACTTGCAGAAGATTACGAACACCGTATTTGAAAAAATAGCCATGGCCAAGGTTTCTACCTCAGCAGATGAAGCCAAGGAAAACGGCTTTCTGGATGAAGGAGATGGAATAAGTGTAAACGGGGATCATTTAATTTTTGATGCCAAACAAAAAGTACTCGGACTTGCACGTTCGGGTTATAAAGCACCAAAACGAACAAAAATTCCCGTGGTAGGAGAACAGGGATATGCAACGATGCTGCTTGGAGCTAAATCACTAGGACTTAGTGGTTATGCAAGTGAACATGACCTTAAAATTGCAGAAAAATTGGCTTTCGTATTAGCCGGCGGTCGAGTAAAAGAAGGAACATTCGTAGATGAACAATATCTATTAGACCTCGAGAGAGAAGCTTTTTTAAGTCTTGTCGGGGAAGGGAAATCCCAGCAGCGCATGCAGCACATGCTGTTAAAAGGTAAGCCTCTGCGCAACTAATATTCATTAAAAGGGGGAAGCAACGTGAAGGAAGCAGTGATAGTATCGGGAGCAAGAACTCCGGTCGGCCGGGCGAAAAAAGGAACGCTTGCCCAGACAAGACCGGACGATTTAGCGGCCGTAACAATTAAAGAAACATTAAAACGAGCCGGCGGTTATGAGGGAAATATTGATGATGTCATTATTGGTTGTGCCATGCCAGAGGCTGAACAAGGAATGAATATGGCAAGAAATATTTGCGGTTTAGCCGGTCTGCATCATAAAGTACCAGCGGTAACGATCAACCGTTATTGTTCTTCCGGTCTTCAAAGTATCGCATACGGAGCGGAAAAAATTATGCTTGGTCATATAGATACCGCTATAACCGGGGGCGCCGAATCTATGAGTTTGATACCTATGGGCGGTCATGTGATTAAGCCGAATATTCAGCTGGTTGAAAATGCACCAGAGTATTATATGTCGATGGGGCATACAGCCGAAGAGGTGGCAAACCGTTTTGAGATTTCCAGAGAAGACCAGGATGCTTTTGCAGCTCAAAGTCATCAGCGAGCTGCCCAGGCTTTAAAGGAAGGGAAATTTAAAGATGAGATTGTCCCTGTAAATGTTGTTCATCGGACAGTCGGCAGTGATAATAAACTAAATGAGAGAGAAGTCACTTTTGAAATGGATGAAGGAGTACGTCATGGCACGACCGTCGATGTATTAGCTAAACTTAAGCCGGCATTTTCCGTAAAAGGATCTGTTACAGCGGGCAATTCCTCGCAGATGAGTGACGGAGCTGCATCTGTACTGCTTATGGACCGTGAAAAGGCTCAAGCTGAAGGTCTGGCCCCATTAGCGAAGTTCCGTTCATTTGCTGTAGCTGGAGTGGAACCTGAGATCATGGGAGTAGGACCCATTGAAGCTGTACCGAAGGCTTTGAAGATGGCGGGCTTGGAGCTGGCAGATATCGGGTTGTTTGAATTAAACGAAGCTTTTGCTTCTCAGTCCCTGAGGGTTATCAGACAGCTTGGACTTGATATGGATAAAGTTAACGTGAACGGAGGCGCAATCGCGCTGGGTCATCCACTCGGTTGTACGGGGACGAAACTAACACTCAGCTTAATTCATGAAATGAAGCGGAGAAATGAACAGTTTGGTGTAGTTACTATGTGTATCGGCGGCGGTATGGGAGCTGCTGGAGTATTTGAACTTTTATAAAAGGAGAGGGAATGAATGAGTGAATTAAAAGAGATGATTAAAGGTGGAGGCTTTCTAGTAGAGGACCTTACGGCAAATGATGTTATTACTCCAGAGGATTTCACAGAAGAGCACCATATGATTGCCAAAACAACCGAGGATTTCGTGCTGGGAGAAGTCGTTCCTAAAATTGATAACCTGGAAAACCATGAATTTGAACATTCTGTAGCTCTGTTGAAAAAAGCTGGAGAACTTGGACTGCTCGGAGCAGATGTCCCTGAACAATACGGGGGACTACAGCTGGATAAAATCAGTTCTTCTCTTATAACCGAAAAATTTTCACGAGCTGGCGGCTTTTCAGTGACTCATGGAGCCCATGTAGGAATTGGTTCACTTCCAATTGTCTTTTTCGGTAATGAGGAACAGAAGCAAAAATATTTACCAAAGCTTGCTACAGGCGAGTTAATCGCAGCATATGCGCTGACAGAGCCAGGCTCAGGATCTGATGCTCTCGGAGCAAAAACCACAGCTAAATTAAATGAAGCAGGCACTCATTATGTATTAAACGGTGAAAAACAGTGGATTACAAACTCAGCTTTTGCCGATGTTTTTGTTGTTTATGCAAAAATCGATGGTGACAAGTTTACTGCCTTTATCGTAGAAAGAAATTTCAACGGAGTCTCTACAGGACCGGAAGAGAAGAAGATGGGGATTAAGAGTTCCTCAACGAGAACATTAGTATTAGAAGATGCTGAGGTTCCCGCGGAAAATGTACTTGGTGAAATTGGCAGAGGCCATGTAATCGCTTTTAATATTTTAAATGTTGGACGTTATAAGCTGGCAATCGGGGGAGTCGGCGGATCTAAACGGGCGATTGAGCTTGCTGCAAAATACGCCAACCAGCGTAAACAGTTTAAAACTCCTATTTCTAGCTTTCCATTAATTCAGGAAAAACTTGCCTCTGTTGCAGTAAACACCTATGCTAATGAAAGTTCTGTGTATCGAACAGTAGGACTGTTTGAACAAAGTATGGGCAAATTAACCGCAGAAGAATTAGAGGATGGCAAGGCTGTCGCAAAAGTTATAGCAGAGTACGCTATTGAGTGTTCCCTAAATAAAGTTTTTGGTACAGAATTACTTGATTTTGCTGTTGACGAAGCGGTTCAAATTCATGGCGGCTATGGTTTTATGCAGGAATATGAAGTGGAAAGAATCTATCGTGATTCCCGTATCAACCGTATCTTCGAAGGCACAAATGAAATTAACCGACTGATTGTTCCAGGAACCCTTCTTAAGAAAGCAATGAAAGGCGAGCTTCCATTGCTGCAGAAGGCACAGGCCCTGCAGGAAGAAATCTTAACAATGATGCCTGAAGAGCCAGGAACTGACGCTCTTGAACAGGAAAAATACCTTCTTAAAAACGCGAAGAAAATCGCTCTTTTAACGGCGGGTCTTGCTGCACAAAAATATGGTGAAAAACTCGAAGGCGAACAGGAGATCTTAGTAAACATTGCTGATATTACTGGCGAGATTTACAATATGGAATCCGCCATTCTGCGTACAGAAAAAGCTATCGGAAAGACAAGCGAAGAAAAAGCCGCCCAAAAGTTACTTTACACAGAGGTATATGTTCAGGAAGCATTTAATCGCATTGAAGCACACGCAAAGGAAACGCTGATTGCTTCCGAATCAGGAGACTCACTAAGAATGATGCTTGGTGCTTTGAGAAAATTAACGAGACACACACCAACAAACGTTATTAAGAAAAAACGTGAAATTGCTAAAACAATCATCGAAAACGAAAGATATACAGTTTAATAAAAAGATAGTAAACCAAAAGGCTTTCCTTAAAGGAAGGCCTTTTTTTACCGTCCATGTCTTTTACCATGTGAAATACCTGTTACAGATATTATGCTCGGAAATTTCCTTCTCTTATTTAGCAAAGAGAAAAGTCTGTGCCGCTTAATGGTGTAAGAGAAACGTGGCGGATAATCGCTCGTTTTCCCACTGTGAGCAGGTGAGTCAGCTCTTTACATTAGTGTGATCTCCCCATGGCTCTATCCCCCCTGCAGGAATCTCGTCATTTCCACTAGCTTCTTCATTTTTGAGAAGTGTAAAGACGGTTCCGTTTACTTTATAAAGAGGATCGAGGATGGGAAATCGCTCGCTTTCCGCGGGTAGCCGGTGAGCTAGCCTGTTCCACTCGCGGATCTCACCACGGCTCTATCTCCCTGCAGGAGTCTCGCCATTTCCCAACCTCTTTACCATTGGTGGTAACGCTGTAGTTACCGTAATCGCTATTAAGGAAATGATCTTTTCTTACTCAATGTTCCGTTACTCTTAATAAACGCGAAGGGCCGGGGGAAACGGCGAGACTCCTATGGGAGAAGAGAACAGGGGGAGATCCCGGAAGGCTTTAGCCTGAGGAAGCTCAGCGTTCGCCCATGGAAAGCGAGTTGTTATTCAGGAAAACGGAACAGGATGCTCCTTTTTGACACAGAACAAGGGTGAGATCCCGGAAGGCTTTAGCCTGAGGAAGCTCAGCGTTCGACTATGAAAAGCGAGTTGTTTCCCCAGGCCCGCTTCTCTAAATTTAGGAAGACGGAACAGGATGCTCCTTTTTGACACAGAACGATGGTGAGATCCCGGAAGGCTTTAGGCAGAAGAAGCTAGCGTACGCCCATGAAAACCGAGTCGTTTCCCTTAGCCTTGTTCTCCTTATTTACAAGGGTTCTCCTTTTTTTGTTGAATTCCTATTATAAATGCTAATATATCGGATAGTATGATAAAATAGGAATCAAATAAATAAGAGGGGGGAATATAAGAATGCCATTAACCTTTTATTGGTATCCAAACTGCGGAACATGTAAGAAAGCCAAAAAGTGGCTTAATGATCATGAAGTGTCTTATGAAGCTGTACATATCGTTGAGGATACACCGGGTAAGGATAAACTCGCTGAATTGATTGGGAAAAGTGACCAGCCTGCACGGAAGTTTTTCAATACAAGCGGGAAAAAATACAGAGAATTAAACTTAAAAGAAAAACTGCCATCTGCTTCTGAAGATGAGATGATTCAGTGGCTTTCCGAAGACGGCATGCTTATAAAACGTCCCATTGTAACAGACGGAGAAAACGTGACCGTAGGTTTTAAAGAGGAACAATTCGAGAAAATATGGAATAAGTGAGCAGAACATTGGAAATAAAAGCGAAAAGCTTTTATGTTTATAAATGGGTTTATTTTAGACTAATTTTAATCTGGAGGGGTACTCATGAGTTTACCAAAAGACTTACTGTATTCAGAAGAACATGAATGGGTAAAAAAAGAAGGCGAAAAAGTACGTATAGGTATTACAGATTTCGCACAGTCTGAGCTTGGAGATATCGTTTTTGTAGAGCTTCCTGAAGAAGGGGACACTGTAGAAGCAGATGAACCTTTTGGAAGTGTAGAATCCGTAAAAACTGTTTCAGAACTTTATGCTCCTGTAAGTGGTAAAGTAGTTGAAGTAAATGAGGAATTGGAAGACAGCCCTGAGTTCGTTAATGAGTCGCCATATGAAAAAGCATGGATGATTGTGGTGGAACCTAGTGACTCTTCTGAAATGGACGAGCTTATGTCATCTGAAGATTATGAGGAAATGATTAACGAAGACTAAGCCGCGACAGGTTTCGTTTATGTACATATACATAAATAAATTGCCTGTGTTAAATCTTGATACTCATTAATGACAGGCCGTGCTGCTTATACAGCATGGTCTGTTTCTCTATAGTAGGTGACTCTAATGATGGATGATCGTATTCTAATAGTTGAAGGTATTACAGACAAGAAACAAATTAACAAAATTCTTAAAGATCCTGTTGAAATTTTATGTACACATGGAACTTTAGGAATTGAAAGAATGGAAGAGCTGATCTTAGATAATAATCTTGATCATAGACCTGTTTTCATTTTAGTTGATGAAGATTATTCGGGGAATAAACTGCGTAAGCAGCTTTCTGCTGAACTGCCTCATGCCGAACAAATCTATATTGATAAAACGTTCAGAGAGGTGGCAGCCACTCCAGAGCCGGAATTAGCCAGAGTTCTATTAAAACACCGATTCAATATTAAACCCATTTATTTAATATAAAATAGGAGGATATGTTTTGCGTGACTTTCAACATAGGAATGTAACGGAACAGCTTCAAAACGAAGGAGTCGCTTTCACATATATTTTTACTCCTTTTTGCGGAACATGTCATTTAGCACGCCGAATTCTTGAAACTGTCGAAAAAACGATGAAAGATGAAGTGTTTTTTCAGATGAACGCTTCTCTTCACCCTGAATTTATGCAGGAGTATAAAGTGAAAAGCGTGCCATGTCTTCTAATTACTGACAAAGCAGAACAAATTGAAACAGTTTATGCCTTCCACTCTGTTCCTCACATGTATGAGAAGGTACAGCAATATTGGTAGGAATTTTTCTGGAAAAGCATCACTTTCCTCCTTATAAATTTTAATAAATAAGCTGTGTCAAACGGCCTCCCCCATAGATTCTCAGGGGAGTGCCTCAGACACAGCTTATTTATTTTAATATATAGAGAGAAGTAATGCGCAGTGAAAGAATTAAATAAGAGATCCTAAAGCTCTTACTATCTCAAAAAACTCTGCCTGATCACTAAATTGAAAAGCCAGTTCTCCTTTTTGATTAACGATTATAGTGGAGGGAACACCCTCCGCTTTATACATATCATAGACGTTTGTTTCTCTGTCTGTTAAAGTCGGCTGTGTTAAAAATTTTTCGTAGTATTTCTTTGCATCTTCTATGTTTCTTTCCCTGCCTGTGACATTAATCGTAATCATTTTTACTTTAGAGTGGTCCATTGTCTGATATAATTGTTCTTTTTTTGGAAGATCAACTCCGCAGTCCGGACACCATGAAGCCCAGAAGGTTAACATAATAATTTTATCTTTATACTTAGAAAGGGTAAAGGTCTCCTCAGAATCTATATAGGGGAGTGTGAAATCAGGAGCTTGCTTCATTTTTGTTCACCTCAGCTTTATAGTTGACGCCTTATTGTAACCATGCTAACATAAATTCTGCTTTCATAAAGAAGGTTTACTTTCGATCAATTCATTCCATTTACATTTTTGTTGACAGTTTATAAATGATAGTGCTACACTCCTTTATGGTACTTAAGTCCGTTAAAGAGATAATTAAATAAAGGAATACTCTTATCCAGAGAGGCGGAGGGACTGGCCCGACGATGCCCGGCAACCATCAGACTTATTTTTTATAATAAGCTGAAGTGGTGCCAATTCCTGCAAAGTGAAAACTTTGACAGATGAGAGAACAGATGAAATTGATTACGCTTTTCTGTTCTTATGCAGAAAAGCGTTTTTTTAATAGGGAGAGTGACACCATGATTTCGATAAAAGGTTTATCTAAAGTTTTTAAAACAAAAGACCGTGATGTAAAAGCGGTCGACCACATGGATTTATCGGTTGATAAAGGCGAAATTTTTGGAGTGATTGGATACAGCGGGGCTGGAAAAAGCACGTTTATACGATTGTTAAACCGGCTGGAGGAACCGACAGAAGGTACTATACAAATTAATGATCAAAATATCATTGATCTAAGTAAGAACGATCTGCGTGTAGCCCGCCAGAATATTGGAATGATCTTTCAGCACTTTAACCTTTTATGGTCGCGCACCGTTTTTGATAATATTGCTTTTCCATTAGAAATTGCTGGAGTTCCTAAAGAAGAACGGCTAAAAAGAGTGAACGAATTAATTGATCTCGTCGGATTAAGCGGCAGAGGAAAGTCATATCCGTCTCAATTAAGCGGAGGTCAGAAGCAGAGAGTGGGGATTGCCCGGGCTTTGGCTAATAACCCGCAGGTATTGCTTTGTGATGAGGCAACCTCTGCACTGGACCCTGAGACAACCGATTCGATTCTCGATTTATTAGTAGATATTAATGAAAAACTTGGTCTTACCATTATTCTTATTACACATGAAATGCACGTCATTCGAAAGATCTGCCACCGTGTAGCCGTCATGGAGAGCGGGAAGGTCGTTGAATCTGGGGATGTGCTGGATGTCTTTCTTCATCCGAAAGAGAAGGTAACGAAAAAATTCGTGGATCAAGTGATGGGAGATCCAGATAGAGAAGATTCCCTGAATCTTATTCAGGAAACATACAGAAGCGGGGAAATCCTTCAGCTTCACTTTGTAGGTGAAAATACGAATCAGGCACTCATAAGTGACATATCAAGAAAGTTCCCTGTGGATGTTAATATCCTGCACGGGAAAATTACGCAGACACAAAAAGGAGCCTACGGAACCATGCTTGTTCAACTCGTAGGTGAAGAAGCAGAGGTCAGCCGTGCGATTGATTATATACGTACGACATCCGTAGAAGTGGAGGTGAGCCCAAATGTTTAATGAGCTGTTTCCTAACGTAAAGGTAGAAGATATCATTGAAGCCACTTATGAAACGTTGTATATGACAATAATCTCTGTAGCAGGAACCTTTATCATCGGGCTGCTGTTAGGACTTCTCCTTTATCTGTCAGCACCTGGCGGAATCTGGCAAAACAAAACATTGAATTGGATCACATCATCGTTAGTTAATATTTTTAGAGCAATTCCATTTATCATTCTAATTTTGCTTTTGTTCCCTTTTACTGACTTCTTAATTGGGACCATCCGAGGCCCGGAAGCTGCATTGCCGGCACTGATTATCGGAGGCGCTCCATTTTATGCCCGGCTTGTAGAAATAGCATTAAAAGAAGTGGATAAAGGAGTTATTGAAGCGGCAAAAGCTATGGGGGCTAAATATAGAACTATTATTTTCAAAGTTCTGCTCCCTGAATCTATGCCTGCACTGATTTCAGGAATTACAGTAACAGCCATAGCCTTGATAGGATATACCGCCGTTGCCGGTGTTATCGGTGCCGGAGGCTTAGGAGACTTTGCGTACTTCTTTGGATTCCAGAGAAGAAGTTTTGATGTGGTTGCCATATGTACCATTTTAATAGTGATTATCGTATTTATTTTCCAGTTCATTGGAGATGTGACCTCCAGGAAGCTGGATAAAAGATAAAGTAATAAAATTTAGGAGGAAGAACAAATGAAAAAGCTATTAACAGGATCTATTTTCGCTTTACTGCTGGTTTTCTTAGCAGCTTGCGGGTCTTCAGATGAATCATCAGAGGAAGGACCAGGAGATGAAATTACAGTAGGGGCTTCAAGTACACCTCATGCTGAAATATTAGAAGAAGCAAAACCGCTGCTTGAAGAAGAAGGCATAACGTTGAATATTGAACAGTATCAGGACTATATTCTGCCTAACCAGGACTTGAGTGATGGAAATATTGATGCGAACTACTTTCAGCATATTCCTTATTTAGAAGATCAAATGGCTCAAAATGAAGAGTATGACTTCGTTAATCTTGGCGGGATTCACATAGAACCGATGGGGATTTATTCAAAAGATTTTAAAAGTATCGAGGAAGTGAAGGACGGGACTACAGTACTGATGAGTAATTCAGTCGCAGATCACGGTCGTATTCTTTCCTTACTGGAAAGAGAAGGATTAATTAAGCTGGATGAAGAGGTAGAGAAGGTAGAAGCTACTGTGGAAGATATCGTAGAAAACCCGAAAAACTTAGAATTTGAAACAGGTATTGACGCGGCACTGCTTCCAGAAAATTATCAGCGCGAAGATAACGTCCTTGTAGCCATTAATACGAATTACGCGATTGATGCCGGACTTAATCCAAGTGAGGATGCTTTAATTCTTGAGGATTCTGAGTCTCCTTATGTCAATGTAATTGCAGCAAAAAGCGAACATGAAGACAATGAGTCTTTAAACAAGCTAGTTGAAGTACTGCGCTCCGAAGAAATCCAGACATTTATTGAAGAAGAATATAATGGTGCTGTTGTACCTGTAAGTGAATAAGTTTTTGAATGAAATGCGTAATGCGGTTGATACTAAACCCATTACGCATTTTTTATAAAGGAGAAAAGTGACATGGACAATGAACAGCATAATTTAGCGGAAGCTTATTTAGAGCAGTACAAACATGGAGTAGGAACTTTTACGAGAAAAATGCCTGAAGTAGCTCATGCATTTAATGAGTTTTCTGAGGTTTGTTTTAAAGAAGGAGAGCTTTCTCAAAAGCAAAAACAATTAATGGCGTTAAGTATTAGTATCGTTGCTCAAGACGAATACTGTATCGTTTATCATACAAAAGGTTGTATTGACCAAGGGGCAACTGAACGGGAGATTATGGAAGCATGTGGAATAGCTGCTGCTTTTGGAGGAGGAGCGGCATTAAGTCAGGCCGTTACTTTAGTACAAGAATCTTTTGAAGATTTAACGCATCATTGAGTGAATTATTAGAAAATTTAAGCAAAACAAGCAAATTGAAAGCAAATTAAATATACAAACGCTTACATGGAGTGTAATTGCAAAAGAGCTTTAGTTTTAAGTTTATATCGGTTTTGGCCGGGGAATCTAATTATGGTAATCTAAAAATTGTAAATTAATTGAAAGGGTTGATCTGCTATTAATGACCATTTAGGTTTAAATTACACTCCGGAGATGGAAAAAGCTATGCACCAAAAACACAACATGAGTTATGCAGAGTATGCGAGCAGTTTAGATCAAATGATGAAAGTAGAGCAAAAAAGGCAGGAAGATTTTGAACAAAGCAAAAGGTTTACTGACGTGGTAAGCCGCCAATTATATAAATAAAAGAAAATCAGGCGCTGCTGCGGCCTGATTTTTTTTTGTGAAGATGTCTGTTAATATAATAAGGAAAGAACACGTTTACTTTTTTGACATGAAAGTAGCTCAGAAAGGACATAGCTAACATGTCGAATCAGGTAAAATCAGTTGATATCACATTCTAAATGATATAAGATTGTAATGAGAATAAATTGAGAATGGTTTTTGATCCATATCAACTAAAGCACAACTATAATAGATACTGGAGGTATTATTTTATGGCAGGATCAACTCTTGAAATTAAAGATCTTCACGTTGAAATCGAAGGTCAGGAAATCTTAAAAGGTGTTAACCTTACGATAAATGGTGGAGAATTCCACGCAGTTATGGGTCCAAACGGAACAGGTAAATCTACTTTAGCTTCAGCTATCATGGGTCATCCAAAGTTTGAGGTTACAAAAGGACAGGTGCTACTTGATGGTGAAGATGTTCTTGAAATGGAAGTAGACGAACGTGCACAAGCCGGCCTGTTTCTTGCTATGCAATATCCTAGTGAAATCAGCGGTGTAACGAACTCGGACTTTCTCCGCTCAGCAATCAATGCTCACAGAGAAGAGGGCGATGAAATTTCTCTAATGAAGTTCATTAAAGAAATGGATGGAGCTATGGATATGTTGGAAATGGATAAAAACATGGCCCAGCGTTACCTAAATGAAGGATTTTCCGGCGGTGAGAAAAAGCGTAATGAAATTTTGCAGCTTATGATGATTCAGCCGGCCATTGCCATTTTAGATGAAATTGATTCAGGGCTTGATATTGATGCACTTAAAGTAGTAGCACAAGGAATTAACAAAATGCGCGGTGAAAACTTTGGCTGCTTAACTATCACTCACTATCAGCGCCTGTTAAATTATATTACTCCAGATTATGTTCACGTTATGATGCAGGGACGTGTTGTTAAATCCGGCGGTCCAGAGCTTGCACAGCGCCTGGAAGAAGAAGGCTATGACTGGATTAAAAAAGAGCTGGGCATCGAAGATGAAACAATCGGCCAAAAAGCGTAACTAGACAGGAGGGATATTATGACAGTAAAAGTGTCGCTGCCATATGATAAACAATATGTAGCTGATTTTTCCGCAGCCTTGAACGAACCAGACTGGATGAAGGAGCTTCGTCTAAGTGCCCTGGATAAATCAGAGTCATTAGATATGCCAAAACCGGACAAAACAAATGTAACTAATTGGAACTTCACTGATTTCAAACACCGAGCAGAAGGTGAAGAAATCAGCTCCTTAAACGATATTCCTGTGGATTTGCAGGGTTTATTAGATACAGAAAAAGAAAACCAAAATCTAATTATTCAGCGTAATCACTCAGTAGCTTATGCTAATCTTGACGAAAAACTTGCTGATCAGGGAGTTATCCTCACTGATATCAATACAGCGATCAGAGAACATGGTGATCTTGTAAAGAAATATTATATGACAGAGGCTGTGCAAGTAGACGAACACCGTCTGACAGCTCTTCATGCAGCACTTATGAACGGTGGAATCTTCATTTATGTACCGAAAAATGTACAAGTTGAAGAACCTCTTCAGGCTATTTTCTGGCAGGAAGATCCGGAAGCATCTCTTATCAATCACGTACTAGTAGTAGCTGAAGAAAATAGCTCTGTTACGTATGTAGAGAACTATACTTCTAATAATAAGGAAGAGCGTACGTCTGCAAATATCGTTACAGAAGTAATTGCGAAAGCTGGAGCCAATGTTTCTTTTGGAGCGGTGGATAACTTTGAAGCAGGTACTACTGTATATAATAACCGCCGTGGTATTGCTGAAAGAGATGCTAAGATCGAGTGGGCACTTGGGCAAATGAACGAAAGTGATACCATTTCTGAAAACATTACTCATTTACTTGGTGATAACTCACATTCAAACGCGAAAACCGTTGCGATCGGAAGAGGGTCTCAAAAGCTGAATTTCACAGCTAACATTACTCATTTTGGTAAAGGATCTGACGGTTATATTCTGCAGCACGGAGTTATGAAAGGAAATGCTTCTGCTATTTTCAATGGTATTGGAAAGATTGAGCACGGAGCTACTAAATCTAATGCTGAACAGGAATCTCGTGTCCTGATGCTGAGCAAGGATGCGCGCGGAGACGCAAACCCAATCCTGTTAATTGACGAAGATGATGTAACAGCAGGTCACGCAGCTTCTGTCGGCCGAGTAGATCCTATGCAATTGTATTACCTGATGAGCCGAGGTATTTCCCGCTTTGAAGCGGAGCGTTTAATCATTCATGGATTTTTGGCCCCAGTAGTTAACCAACTGCCAATTGATGCGGTGAAGCAGCAGCTTCGTCAATTGATTGAAAGGAAAGTTTATTAATGGATGTAAAATCAGTTCGTGATGCATTTCCAATTCTGCATCAAGAAGTGAATGGACACCCGCTCGTCTATTTGGATTCATCAGCAACATCTCAGAAACCTGTACAAGTGATTGAAAAACTCGATGAATACTACCGCAGTTATAATTCAAACGTTCACCGCGGGGTGCACACTTTAGGAACGATAGCGACCGATGAATATGAAGGGGCACGTGAAAAAGTCCGTCAGTTCATTAATGCGAAGAGTACTCAGGAAGTGATTTTCACGAGAGGTACGACGACGGCTATTAATACGATCGCTTCCAGTTATGGACGGGCTAATCTGAAATCTGGTGATGAGATTGTTATTACACCAATGGAACATCACAGTAATATTATCCCGTGGCAGCAGATTGCCAAAGCAACTGGAGCTTCTTTAAAATATATGCCTTTACAGCCCGATGGCACCATTTCTTTACAGGATGCCGAAGATACGATTACAGATCAGACGAAGATTGTATCTATTGTCCATGTATCCAACGTGCTTGGTACAATCAATCCTGTTAAAGAATTAGCAGCAATTGCGCATAAGCATGAGGCTGTTATGGTGGTTGATGGCGCGCAAAGCGCTCCTCACATGAAAATTGATGTTCAGGATTTAGATTGTGATTTTTACGCTTTCTCCGGACACAAAATGTGTGGTCCTACGGGAATCGGTGTTCTTTATGGAAAGCGACAGCTGTTAAATGACATGGAGCCTGCCGAGTTTGGCGGAGAAATGATCGATTTCGTTAACCTGTACGATTCCACATGGAAAGAGCTTCCTTGGAAGTTTGAAGGAGGCACTCCAATCATTGGCGGAGCCATTGCACTTGGGGCGGCTATTGATTTCCTTAATGAAATTGGATTAGATGAAATTGAAAAGCATGAGCATGAGCTGATTGATTATGCTTATGATAGAATGAACCAAATTGACGGACTGACGATCTATGGTCCTGAGCAAAGAGCTGGACTTATTACGTTTAATATAAATGATGTCCACCCGCATGACGTAGCTACCGTTTTAGACGCAGAAGGAATTGCGGTAAGAGCCGGGCACCATTGTGCACAGCCGCTAATGAGATGGCTTGATGTGACAGCAACAGCACGAGCCAGCTTTTATCTATACAACACAAAAGAAGATATTGATCGTCTTGTCGAGGGATTACAAACTACAAAGGAGTATTTTGGTGATGTCTTTTAATAATTTAGATACGCTTTACCGTCAGGTTATTATGGATCATTACAAAAACCCTCGAAATAAGGGCACAGTAGATGGTGATCATCTTACGGTAGATATGAATAATCCTACTTGTGGAGATCGGATTCAACTGCAGCTTCAAGTGAATGACGGGGTTGTCGAAGATGCTAAATTTGACGGTGAAGGCTGTTCAATCAGTATGTCCTCCGCTTCTATGATGACCCAGGCCATTAAAGGGAAATCTGTAGACATTGCTTTAAAAATGTCAGAGATATTCTCAGATATGATGTTGGGTAATGATGTAGAAGATGATACCCTTGATTTAGGGGATATAGAAGCACTTCAAGGAGTCGCAAAATTCCCGGCACGAATTAAATGTGCCACCTTAGCGTGGAAGGCAATGGAAAAAGGCGTAGATGAAGAACAGAATGCATGATTTGCTGCTTGATATACCAAAAGGAGGTATTTAACAATGGCTAAAAAAGCGCCAGAAGTCGGAGAGTACCAATATGGATTCCACGAAAAAGATGTTTCTATTTTCCGTACTCAAAAAGGCTTGACTGCAGAAGTGGTTAAGCAGATTTCCGATTATAAAGAAGAACCGAAGTGGATGCTTGATTTCCGTTTGAAGTCATTAGAACAATTTTATAAAATGCCAATGCCTCAGTGGGGCGGAGACCTTTCTGAGCTTAACTTTGATGATATCACTTACTATGTAAAACCTTCTGAAAAATCAGAGCGTTCCTGGGATGAAGTTCCTGAAGAAATCAAAAACACATTTGATCGTTTAGGAATTCCGGAAGCAGAACAGAAGTATTTAGCAGGGGTTTCTGCACAATACGAATCTGAAGTGGTCTATCACAATATGGAAAAAGATCTGGAAGATCTTGGTGTAGTCTTTAAAGACACAGATACAGCTCTTAAAGAAAATGAAGACCTGTTTAAGCAATACTTTGCAAAAGTCATACCGGCAGCAGACAATAAGTTCTCTGCCTTAAACTCAGCCGTTTGGTCCGGTGGTTCCTTCATATATGTTCCAAAAGATACGAAAGTCGAAACACCGCTTCAGGCTTACTTCCGTATTAACTCTGAAAATATGGGACAGTTTGAACGAACATTGATTATCGTTGATGAAGGGGCATCTGTCCACTACGTAGAGGGCTGTACAGCACCAACGTACTCTTCAAGTTCTCTTCACAGTGCCGTTGTTGAAATTTTTGTTAAGAAAAATGCTTACTGCCGTTATACGACGATTCAGAACTGGGCAAACAATGTGTACAACCTTGTGACGAAGCGTGCAGTGGCTGATGAAAATGCAACAATGGAATGGGTGGATGGAAACCTTGGTTCCAAGCTGACGATGAAATATCCAGCGGTTATCCTTAAAGGGGAAGGCGCTCGCGGAATGACACTTTCCATCGCGCTTGCCGGAAAAGGACAGCACCAGGATGCAGGAGCGAAGATGCACCACCTTGCGCCTAATACTTCATCCACAATTGTTTCGAAATCTATTTCAAAACACGGTGGTAAAGTATCGTATCGTGGGATTGTCCACTTTGGCCGTAAAGCTGATGGAGCCCGCTCTAACATTGAGTGTGACACGCTGATTATGGATAATGAATCCACTTCAGACACGATTCCTTACAACGAAATTTTAAATGAAAACATTTCCCTAGAGCACGAAGCAAAAGTTTCCAAAGTTTCTGAAGAGCAGCTGTTCTACCTTATGAGCCGCGGTCTATCAGAAGAAGAAGCTACTGAAATGATCGTAATGGGCTTTATTGAGCCGTTCACAAAAGAGCTTCCAATGGAATATGCAGTAGAAATGAACCGCCTGATCAAGTTCGAAATGGAAGGTTCTATCGGTTAATATGTAAATTCACAAAAAACCGTACAGGTTATTGACCTGTACGGTTTTTCTGTGCTGGATGTTTTCCTCATAAAAAACATGATAGTATAATATTATCTTAAATATAAAGAAGGCTTAGTTATGATTATAGTTTTATCTTTGGTTATAGGGTTTATTACTGCATTTATAGGCAGTATTGCAGGATTAGGCGGAGGAATCATACTCGTTCCTATTTTGTTGTTTCTGGGAGATACTTCGTCCGATTATTCATGGGTAACTCCTCAGACCATTGTAGGAATTTCACTGGTGGTTATGATCTTCACAGGACTATCATCGACTCTTTCCTATTTAAAACACAAAAGGATTGATTTAAAACTCGGCTCCATACTTTTAATGGGAAGTATACCTGGCGGGATCATGGGATCCTGGCTCAATCAGTTTTTTGAGACAGATGGATTCGCATTAGTATTTGGTATCCTTATGATCGTCATTTCGCTTGCTTTTTTTATCCCCAGGGACAGTTCTTACAGATTTATCAATCTCACTGGAGTAAAAAGAGAAAAAGTGGTGGCAGGGGAGACTTTCAACTATGAGTTTCCCATCGCTTTAAGTATTATCTTTGCTATTGGTGTAGGCTTGCTGTCAGGGCTGCTGGGAATAGGAGGCGGTTCACTGATCGTACCGGCGATGATTCTTTTATTTAGTATTCCGCCTCACATAGCAACGGCAACGTCTATGTTTATGATTTTCTTTGCAAGTATTTCAAGTTCGATTACACATATTAGTTTAGGACATGTAGACTGGGGGAATACACTTTACTTCATTCCTGGTGCCTATATTGGAGGAATGGTCGGAGCCGCTGTTAATCGCCGATTAAATAGCAAGACTGTCGAGTGGTTTTTAAGAGTGCTGCTCATTTTAATCGGGATTCGACTGATTTGGCAAGGGATTGGATAATAAGGAGTAATGAAAATGAAAGAAAAAATATTTCTCTATTATACAAGCGACCTGCACAGCCATTTTGAAAATTGGCCGCAAATTGTAGGTTATTTCAAAAATAAAAGAGCAAAGCATCAAAAAAATAATGAATCTTTTTGGATGGTTGATAATGGGGACCATGCAGACCGTTTTCACCCCATTACTGAGGGATTAATGGGCAAGGGCAATGTTGAACTTCTTAACAATGCCGGTTACCATTTTGCCAATCTCGGAAATAACGAAGGAATCACCCTGCCTCATGAGGACTTATTTAATCTTTATAATGAAGCAGACTTTGAAGTGGTCTGTGCAAATCTAAAGAGTATAGATGGGCCTCAGCCTAAATGGCTTAAGCCTTATCGAATCAAAGAGACCAATCATGGGACAAGAGTAGCAATGATCGGTATGACAGCTCCATTTGAAACTTTTTATAGACTGCTCGGATGGGAAATTCTCTCTCCGTATGAAACGCTTGATCGATACTATGAAGAATTGAAGCAGCAGGCTGATATTATTGTACTGCTTTCACATTTAGGGATCCATGATGATGAAGAAATTGCAAAATCCTATCCGGCTGTAGATGTCATTATAGGAGGTCACACCCATCATTTGTTTCAGAAGGGTGAATACTATGGGAACGCCGTTCTTACGGCTGCAGGTAAACATGGTACGCATTTAGGGGAAGTCCACTTGGAATGGGATCATACAAGGAAGTCGCTCACTAAAAAAGAGGCTTACGCTGTGGCGACTGAGAATATGAAAAAAGATGAAGAAGTCATGGATAGTTTGAAAAACTTGTCCGTAAGGGCCAGCAGCTTTTTAAAAGAACAAGTCACGAGCTTAAAAGACCCAATGAATGTCGCCTGGTTTAAAGAAACATTACTAATGAAAGCACTGACTGAAGAGATGCAAAGCTGGACAAACTCTGATGTAGGAATGCTAAATGCGGGAGTTCTTCTTGATCATCTGGATAGCGGTCCCATTACTTTTGAAGATATCCACCGAATCTGTCCCCACCCGATGAATCCCTGCAGGGTGGAGATCAAAGGGGATGAACTGCTGGAAATCATTAGAGTAGGACATACGAAAAAATTAACAGAGATTCAGCTGAAGGGACTGGGCTTCCGTGGGGAAGTGATCGGGAAAATCGTATTTACCGGCGTGGATATAAAGACTGAGCAAGGTTCAGACGGTGAGGAAAGGGTGAGGGAGGTTACCTTTAAAGGGAAGCCTCTGGACATGGACGCCGTATATACACTCGGAACAGCAGATACTTTCACATTCGGAAGGCTGTTTCCAGAAATTGCCTATGCTAAAAAGAAAACCTATTATATGCCTGAAATGCTTCGTGACCTTTTAGTCCATGCTATAAGGAAATTAGAAACTAGTTAGCTTAAAAGCTGCCTCCAATGAGGCGGCTTATTTTTTAGGACAAATGTTTTTCTGTTCAATGCTAAATAGCCTTACCTTTTCATATAAATAAGAAGAGGTAAGGAGGGTTGTTTAATGAGCAGGTTCCGGGGGCGGTCCCCTACGGTGGGTAAAAGAATTTTACTAACCATGGTATTTTTAATGATTTTTACAGCTTTATGTTTATGGCTGATCGATAGAGGGATTACCCCTGCTATTCAAGGTATAGCGGAAACAAGAGCTCAGCAGCTAGCCAGGGATGCCATTAATGAAGCAGTGAGTAAACAGATTGCAGAAGACCTTCACTTTGAAGATCTTGTAAGAATTGAGAAAGATAATGAAGGAAAAATTGTATATATGGGCTGGAATTCTGCCTTAGTTAACAGAACACTTAGAGATACGACATTCAGGGTTCAGCACTTTTTAAAAAGGATGGAGCAGAATGAGCTGCCTTTGGAGGATACGAATATAGAACCGGACCTTGTTTCAGATGATTCGAATAGAGATCTTGGCAAGGAACCGGCTACATTAGTGGAGATCCCTCTAGGTATGGCAACAAACAACACGGTTTTGTCTAATTTAGGGCCTAACATACCTGTACAGCTTAGAATCATCGGCGATGTACAGACTCAATTTAAAAATGATATTACAGAATACGGTATTAACTCGGCTCATTTTCAATTATGGATTAACTTTAAAGTCAGCTTACGAGTAGTGATCCCTTTTTCAACTGAAACAATTACCGTAACCAACGATATTCCTGTTGATTCTGCCGTGATCCCTGGAGAGGTACCAAACTTTTATAATGGAGCGGGCAGTGAAAATAACCCAAGCTTCTCCTACCCGATGGATCCCTTGCAATAACAGGGGCAACCTGTTAGAATGTTAGGGAATTAAATATGCGTGACCTTATCAGATCGGTGAGGTAGAGGCGCAGGCTTCATTAGTATTTCGTGGGAGCGGACAGCTTGGAACACGTAAGAAAGGGAAGTACTGCCGAAGTTTATAAGAGCTGTCACTCCTTATATTCTGGTATATTTCTGAATAAGAATTATACTGTCATGCATGCTTGAGGTGCATGGAGCGCTACTGATCGAAATGGAGGATAATCAATTGCTAGGTAAGCAATGGTAGATTATTTTCTATCATTGCTTTTTTGTATGCTTAGAAAGAAAATCTTTCTTAACATATACCTCTACTGAATCCCTCATTGACCCCTGTAGCCTTTCATACCGCCTGTTTCAACAAAAGATTTATGGAAGGGGAAACACAATGGAAGGAACAATTTACTCTTTAATTCCTGCCGTTTTAATGCTGATTCTAGTTATAGCTACGAGGAAAGTTATTCTTTCACTTGGAATCGGTATTTTAATTGGAGCTTTTATGCTTACTCAGTTTAATGTTATAGAAGGCATTCAGCTGATCTGGACTAATTTTTATTCCATATTCGTTAGTGAAGGAGCCTTAAATACAGGAAACTTGTATTTATTATCCTTTTTAGTTTTGCTAGGTATTACTACAGCATTCCTGACTGCGTCCGGGGGAAGCCAGGCTTTCGGACAATGGGCTGTCCGGCGAATTAAAACACGCAGAGGGGCAAAGCTCGTTCCCGCGTTACTAGGGATTGTTATTTTTATTGACGATTATTTTAATGCTTTAGCTGTCGGCCAGGTGGCAAGGCCTGTTACCGACCGGCACCGGATTTCCCGGGCAAATCTTGCGTACTATATCGATTCCACCTCTGCGCCGATTACGGTTATCTCTCCGATTTCCAGCTGGGGTGCCTATATCATCGGTACAATTGGCAGCATACTGGCCGCTAACGAAGTTGTTCAGTATCAGCCGCTGGAAGCTTTTGTCCGTATGATTCCTGCTAACTTTTACGTATTTGCAGCCTTACTCGTCGTTTTTTTAACGATTTTCTTAAAGCTTGACATCTTTTCAATGAAAAAACATGAACAGAAAGCAATTAAGACAGGTGTACTTAAGAATGAAGATAAAGGAGATATTCCAGGGGACCTAAATGAAGAATTTAAGGTTCATAACAAGGGGAAAATATCCTATCTAATCTGGCCGATTGTAGCTTTAATTGCCGGAACTGTCGGTATGATGATCTATACAGGTATTCAAAATACAGAAGGTGCTGCTTCAGCTCTCAGTATTTTCGAGAATACTGATGTAAACATTTCCTTGTTTACAGGAGGAATCATTGCTGTATTGCTGGCCGCAATCCTGTATATGACTCAGTCCGGTGAAAAATCCAGTATGGGCCATGTCTTCATTGAAGGTATTAAAGCCATGCTTCCAGCAATTTATATCCTTATTTTTGCCTGGATGATCGGTGATGTAATCGGACAGCTGCAAACAGGGGAATATTTAGCAGGCTTAGTTAATGATTCTAATATCAGTACTGGATTTTTGCCCCTGTTATTGTTTATTGTTTCTGGTTTTATGGCTCTTGCCACGGGGACTTCTTGGGGAACATTTGGAATTATGCTTCCTATCGCTGGAGAAATTGCAGCCGTTTCTGATGTTTCCATGATCCTTCCGGCATTATCCGCCGTGCTCGCAGGCTCCGTTTTTGGAGATCATTGCTCTCCAATTTCAGATACGACGATTCTTTCATCTACAGGAGCAGGCTCTGATCATATTGACCATGTAATTACACAGCTGCCTTATGCGTTTATCGCAGCTGTTGGGGCGGCTGTTGGTTATATTACGCTCGCTCTTACAGGCGGGATAGTCTTACCGCTAATTGTCACATTAGCTGTAGTAGTGGTTATAGGTATATTGATTCATGTTAAGAATCGTTCGGAGTATATTCCTGAATAATTAGAAGGGCGAAGAAGTACGACAAAAGTACTTCTTCGCCCTTTTTTTAACTATTTTTGGAAAATTACTAATTTTATAATATTATTTTGACATCGAACAAGTGTATCGGTATAATAATCATGAATAATCAGAAAAAAATAAAAATTAGGAAACATTCTCTTCCGTACATGCTCATAAAATTAAAGGAAGAGAATTGTATCTAAGGGAGGTCTTACACATGGAAAATCGAGCACAATGGGGGACGAGAGCCGGTTTTATCTTGGCGGCGGTTGGTTCTGCAATTGGTCTTGGAAACATCTGGCGTTTTCCGTCCGTAGCTTATGAAAATGGTGGAGGAGCATTCTTTATTCCGTATTTATTCGCTCTGCTGACTGCCGGAATTCCGCTGTTGGTTATGGAATTCACCATAGGTCATAAGTACCGCGGATCGGCACCGCTTTCATTTTTCCGTATGAACAAGAAAACAGAATGGCTTGGATGGTGGGCCGTACTCGTCTCATTTGTTATTTCAACATACTATGCCGTCATTATTGCCTGGGCAATTTCTTATAGTATTTTTGCCTTTAATCTATCGTGGGGGCAAGACACGGAAAGCTTTTTGTTTGGTGAATATTTGAAATTATCCGTAGATCCTGGCCAAACAGGAAGTCTTGTACCTGGTGTCCTGATTCCACTTATTATTGTATGGGTGGTTACTCTAGGTATATTATTTAAAGGTGTTAAGAAGGGAATTGAGGCAGCAAACAAAATATTTATCCCGGCATTGGTCGTTTTGTTCCTGATTATAGTTATCCGTGCTGTTACACTGCCGGGTGCTGCAGAAGGTCTGCAAACCTTCTTTGCACCGAACTTTGAAACCATCACCTCAGGCAGTGTCTGGGTTGCAGCTTATGGGCAGATTTTCTTCAGTCTTTCCATCGCCTTTGCAATCATGATCACATATTCCAGTTACTTGCCGAAAAAGTCGGACATTACAAATAATGCGTTTATTACTGGTTTTAGTAACTCAAGCTTTGAATTATTAGCTGGTATCGGAGTATTTGCAGCGTTAGGGTTCATGGCTTCGCAAATTGATGTCCCGGTGCAAGAAGTGGTTAGCGGCGGTGTAGGTCTTGCCTTTGTCGTTTTCCCTCAAATAATTAATGAGTTTCCAGCCTTTAATGGACTATTTGGTTTCTTATTCTTTGCTTCCTTAGTCTTAGCAGGGTTATCTTCCTTGATCTCTATCTCCGAAACATACGTTGCGGGGATCAGTGAGAAGTTTGGTCTGTCAAGAAAAGCTGCCGTTGGATTTGGCGGCGGACTTGCCGCAGTTATTTCGCTTTTATTTGCAACACAGGGCGGCCTCTTTTTCCTAGACGCTGCTGATTACTTTATTAACCAATTCGGCGTAGCTTTCGTAGGGCTAGTAGAAGTTATCGTTATTGCATGGTTTCTTCGTAACCTTAATGATTTCCAGTCTCACGCAAATGGTATTTCTGATTTGCGTCTTGGCGGATGGTGGAAAATCTGCTTAGGAGTTGTTACACCAATCGTGCTTGGATATATGATGTTCGATCTTTTCAAAACAAACCTGCTTGGTCAGTTTGATACAGAAACCGGCAACTATGAGGGATACGGAGATACCTTCATCCTATTTGGCGGTTGGGCTGTCGCTGCCTTTGCACTGGTCGTTGGATTCCTAATCACGCTGAAGCGCTGGGATTCCAAAGCTTTGAATGAGTCAAACAAGGAGGTAGGATGATATGACAGCAAGTGCAATTGTTATGATGGTGATTGGAATTGTCGTAATTTGGGGAGGACTTGCTGCAAGTATCATTAATGCAGTCAAGAAGTCAAAACAATCCTAATCTAGAAAAAGCGTCGCACAAAGTGCGGCGCTTTATTTATTGTGTGCCATACGTTCCCATCTCTTTAAATACGGATAAGGATCAAATGACCATTCATTTGTTCCATTATCTTGATACATTCCATAGTGTAAATGGGGCGGAAACTTTCCTGAAGTTCCCGGAGGACCATATCCTGTAGAACCGACACTTCCAATCACATCCCCTGGTTTGACAACTTCACCAACCTGTAACCCTTTTTCAAATCCATTAAGATGTGCATAGTAATGATAAATATTGTAAATGTCGCGAATACCGACACGCCAGCCGCCAAATTTATTCCAGCCCATCATTTCGATAACCCCATAGGTTGTTGATTTAACAGGAACTCCATAATCTGCAAAGATGTCAGTGCCTTCATGAATGCGGCGCCCCCCAAAACCTCGGGCATCACCCCAAGTGTTTTTGTAGCTGTAATTTGCAGTAATAGGAACAGGAAAGTCGCGGTCTTTCAATGAAACTGTCTGATACTTTTCAAACACACTTGCTGTATTCATGATCGTCTGCACAGTAAGATCACGTTTATAATAATTCCATAAAGCGATACGGATGTCTTCCTCCGTAGTTCCGTAGGATTGAATGTATTTTCCTAATGTCCACATGATATCTTCGTCATTAGTCATGTCGATTTTCTTATCTCCATTCCCGTTATCTTTCCAGCCTTCCGGGAAAAAAGATGGTTCTGTATCTACCCCGTTCCAGAAAAGAGGATCCGGCCGGAAAGCAGTGACACGGCCTTTAGGAGCATCTTTGTGAATTTGTCTTTCATATTGATCAACAGCCGCTATATAAGTCCAGGGAATGCCCGTAACGGCTGATGTTTTCTTATATACAGACATTCGGTCAAGGTCTTCCTTATTTGCTTCATCCGCAAAGATAAAGGAGGAAGGCCATAAGATTCCAAGAAATATAATTATAAGAAAGCCCAATGTTTTAGGGTTTAAAATATTCATGTGGTTTCATCAACTGTTTCGCTAGTCGTAGTTCCCTGAGGAGATTTTTTCATTCTCTCTACTATCTGATTAACGACATTTGTGTATTGCTTATCGTATACTGTAGAATTTCCGAGACTTTCAATGTCTCCAAATGAGGCTGGATCATCGGATACGTATACGTGATAGAAGCTTGGAACAAGAGAATAAGCTGTTTTCTTAACCATATCCGCTGCGACTTCAGGTTCACGGTCATCAGGCTTTTTATATGCGACAAGTATCTTATCATCAGTAACCACAGTGGCAACGTCCTCGAATCCTGGATAACGAAGGATCATCCGAGTGATCATGTCAGCCATTTGCTCGCGGTTTACTTTAATGGTATGGTTTCTCTCTTTTTCCTGATCGAGCTGATCTTTTTGAAAACGTACATACCCCACCTGTCCATCAGCAGTATTTTCATTGTAATTATCCATGGCATCACCTTCAATCGCATGATCTTCATCATCTGCATTGAACTCATCCTGCTGCGGATTTTGGCAGCCATTCAAAATAAGGAGTGATAAGGGCACAGCTATCCAGATTTTAAATTTTTTTATAGTCATATTTCATCTTCCTTTGTGTCTGATTTACCCTTAGCTTTGACGAAAATTGAAGAATGATACAAATTTTTGCTGGCGGTTTTCTCGTCGGTGAGAAAATATGGTACACTAAGGAAAGGTAAGAGGTGATTGGATATGATTGAGCTATACGGTAAAACATATGAGATTATAGAGGAACATAAGGATGCCTTTCAAACAGAAGATGTGGAGGGTCGGTTTACCGATGTTCTAAGTAAATATGATTTTATTGTCGGGGATTGGGGCTATGGACAGCTTCGTCTAAAAGGCTTTTACGATGATCAGAATACGAAAGCGACGTTTGATACAAAAATCAGTACGTTAGAGGATTACTTGTATGAATACTGTAATTTCGGTTGTGCCTATTTTGTATTGAAAAAAGTTAATCCTTAAACCGACGAGCTTTGATAAGCGCGTCGGTTGTTTTTTCTTAAAAAGGCTGCCTCTTTTAAGAGCATTAAGGAGAGGTTTCATTATGTTGAGTCAAAAAAGGGGGATAAAATATGTATTTCGTGGACAGGCATAAAATTGAAGAAATTTTAAATTATATGGAGCGGTTAATGGAAGAGCAAAAACTCCATTCTTATTCATCTTCTTTGGCGGATAAACTGCTGCTTGAGAGGATTACCCATCTTGTCATTGAGTCTATTATTGATGTAGGCAATCAAATGATTGATGGATTTATTATGAGGGATCCAGGCAGCTATGAAGATATTATCGATATTTTAACAGATGAAACCGTTCTGCCAGAAGAAGAAATCGATCAGTACAAAACATTTATTCAGCTGAGAAAGGTGATTGTACAGACTTATCTTACTGTAGATCGTCAGCAGTTAGAAAATGTCTGGCAAAAAAGCCAACATGCCGTGGAGAGCTTTCCTAAGCGTATACGGCGTTACTTGGATGAAGAAATCGGACCGGTTTCTGCATTTACAAACAGAAACGAATAGGGGAATAGCAGTGAACTCATATAAAGCATACTTAATTGATTTAGATGGCACGATGTATAAGGGACTGGAGCCGATAGATGGGGCAGCTGAATTCGTACAGCGGCTGTGTGCGAAATCAATTCCCTATTTGTTTGTAACTAATAATTCATCTATTTCACCAGAAAAGCTGGCAGATAAATTAAACCAAATGGGGATTCAGGCAGGAAAAGAGAATATCTTTACATCGAGTATGGCGACGGCGGAATATATTGATTCATTAAAATCTAAGTCAAGTGTATTTATGATTGGGGAAGAAGGCCTGCGGGAAGCTTTAGTACATAAAGGATTAAGTCTCGTTACCAAAAACGCGGACTTTGTAACGATTGGAATTGATCGAAAAATCACCTACGAAAAATTAGCGGATGCCTGCCTTGAAATTCGAAATGGAGCGAAGTTAATCAGTACAAATAAAGATGCGGCAATTCCAACAGAGCGAGGCATGGTTCCGGGAAATGGGGCGATGACCTCTGTTCTTGCTGTAAGTACAGGTGTATCGCCTGTTTTTGTAGGGAAACCAGAACCAATATTAATGGAACAGGCTGTGGAAAAACTTGGTTTTCCTAAAAGTGATACACTAATGATCGGCGATAATTATGATACAGATATTATGGCTGGTATTAAAGCAGGCATCGATACATTAATGGTGGAAACGGGAATTTCTACGCGAGAAAGTATTAGAAGCCACAACAAACAGCCAACATACCATGCAAAAAATTTAACCGAATGGGAAGTGTAAAAACCCGGTCTGCTATTGAAGCAGACCGGTTTTTTTTATAAAGACCGCTACAGCAAGTAAGGCCCAAAGTAAGTCATGACAAACAGCAGATGGATAGATATAAGATAGAATAATTGAACAGAAACAGACCAATTTCTTTTCTTACTTATTTGCAAGGTGCCATGAACCAACACTGCAAATAAGATAATAAATATAAAGGGGCTTGCGGTAAAGGTTAAAAATTCAGGAGCACGGTTCATTACCTTCTCGGAAAATACCCGGTCTTGAAAGATAAAAGCAAACAGCAGATAAATAGCTGCTCCTATATAATAAACCCAAGCTTTATTTCTATCCACAGAAGAACCTTTGACAAACATAATAATAGCTAAAAATAGAAGCGGCCAAACGAACCACAGACCGCCGACAATCAATGTAAAAAAGCTGATAGCGATCATTCCCATAGTTTTACCTAAGGAGTCTAAAAAGTATCCGCTGGGAAAGCTCTCCGCTTTGGCTAAGGCTTTCTCATTACTAGAAGAAAGGAGGATTTGGTAATTCTCCCCTTTATGGTCCATCCAGACAATCGATTTATTATTCAGCGATTGAGGTGCTGTGGAAGGACGTGAGGTATTACTTAAACGTTCAGTCTTAGAGGCTCCATCACTGGTCAGGACGGTTTCGTAAATATTAAATTGATTATCTGTTTTATAAAGAGTATTCGTTGAACCTGAAGCTGCAGCTAGAATTTTAAAAACACCATTTTCAGAGGAGAGGCTGAGCTCTGAAAGAGACGATAGTTCTCCTTTTCCGGCCGGATCCATAAGGGTTAAAGGGTTTAGTTTCGGATCTTCATTATAGCTTGAAATAGAGTAGAAATTTTCTGTCTTAGAAGAGCCGCCTGCTTTTTCTGTTGCTGTTACCACAAGCGCATATTCGTTCGCGTTTAGTCCAAACTGAAGAGAATTGATTACTTTCTGATCTGCCAGGTCGAAACTGGACTCCACAATTTGATCGATACCTTCTTCATTTATTTCAAAAATTTTAAGATTTGTTGTGGTTTTTTCTGTCACATACAAAAGTAAAAAGTTCTTATCACCAGAATGGACGGCCTCTGTCTGAACTTGATCATTCTCTAAGGAGAGCAGCTTTGTTTCTTCTTCTGTATGGGGATCCAACTGGTAGACGGCATCATCTTTTTTATAAAGAACAAAATCTTTTAAAGGAAAGAACTGATTAATGTCAGAAATTTTATTACCGGACTCATTGTACATGCTGTAATAATCAGAATAAATAAGGGCTTTTTCATCTATGTAAAATTTCGTCCATTTGTCTGCAGGTATAGAATACGAAGCTGCTGTATCGATATTAAATTCGGGCGAGATGCTTGCTGTTGTAATTCCTTCACTTGTTAAAAATGAAATCATTTCATTATTTTCCTTGTTCCATAGAACAGGGGGAGTGGAGAAAGGAGTACTTCCTACATTCACTTCACGGCTCCAGCTGTCATTAGGAGGTTCGGTTACTTTTTGGTAGTTCTCATAAAATAATAAACAGATTCCTGCCAGGATTACCATGGCGGGAATGAGCCATACTGCATTCTTTCGAAAAAGTTCCATATGACACACACCTTCTTTTTTTATTTTCATTATTATTATATACGAAACCATATGGTAAAAGTTTCAAAAAAAAACGCCGTGGTAAGCACGGCGTTTCATCTAATATTCTTCTCCCACTTCACTGTGTGCTAATCGACTGGAAGCTGCAGCAGCAATGGCACCTACAATGTCATCAAGGAAAGTGTGGCATTCCCCAGTGGACTTATCATTTAATTTTTTCAAGATTCCGGGCTTTTGTTTATCGATGTAACCATAGTTCGTAAACCCTATAGAACCATAGACATTGACGATAGATAGTGCGATTACTTCATCTACACCATAAAGACCTTCATCAATCTCAATGGTAGTTTGAAGCGGTTCTTCGAGCATCTTTTTTTCTGCTAATTTGTCGATTTGAATGCCGGTTATAATGGCATTTTGTACTTCTCTTTTTTTCAACACCTGATGAACATTATACTCACATATATCCATTGTTAAATCTGGATGGTATTTTGATTGAAGATAATATACGAGTTCCGCCATATCTTGAATAGTAATTCCTCGTTCAATTAGTAAATCTCTAGCGGTCTTCTCTAAGTTACTAATTTTTCTGTTTTCTTCTGTCATGTCGTTGACCTCCCCCGAGCAGATTAAAATCTTATTTTTAATATATGAATGAAATAACAAAGAAACAATAACTGTATTATATCAGATGTCATTTTACTTATTTATTGATATCTATTTATAATAAGTAAAAGGGGTGATTTGGTGAATAAACCGTATGTGTATATTACAAGGAAGCTCCCGGAAGATCAAATTAAACCATTCAAAGATGACTGGGAGATTGGTATGTGGGAGAGCGAGACAGAACCTGTTGATAAGGAAACGTTAAAGAAAGAAGCTCGACGTGCAGATGGCCTGCTGACAATGCTCACAGAGAAAATTGATGAAGAGCTGCTTAATGATGTCCCTAACTTAAAAGTAATCGCAAATATGGCGGTAGGATACGATAATGTGAATGTAGAAGCAGCCGAAAACAAAGGAATTATTGTAACGAATACACCAGACGTTCTTACAGATACTACAGCTGATTTAGCTTTTGGAATTTTAATGGCTGCAGCCCGAAGAATTGTGGAAGCGGCGGACTACATAAGGGATAACAAATGGGATAACTGGTCTCCACTGCTGCTCGCAGGTTCAGATATCCACCATAAGAAACTCGGCATTGTAGGTATGGGCCGTATCGGGCAAGCTGTAGCCAGAAGGGCAAAAGGATTTGATATGGAGGTAGCTTATTATAACCGTTCGAGAAAGTACGAGGTGGAAGAAGAAGGGCTTGCTGTTTATGAGAGCTTTGAGAACCTAATCTCAACATCAGACTTCGTAATGTCGCTCGTGCCGCTAACAAATGAAACCGAGCATTTATTTAATGGAGATGTTTTTAGGAAGATGAAAAAGGAAGCCATTTTTATTAACGCCTCTAGAGGAAAGACGATGGATGAGAAGGCTCTTTATGAAGCCGTAAAAGGAGGAGAAATTAAAGGGGCGGGTCTTGATGTATTTGAAGAGGAGCCTATTTCCTCTGATCATCCGTTATTAACACTGAAAGAAATTGTATGTGTACCTCACATTGGCTCAGCAAGTAAAGAAACAAGGGAGAAGATGATGAACTTATCCCTTCAAAATATCCAGAGTGTGTTAAAAGATGAAGAACCGAAGACACCAGTCCATTAAGATAAAAGAACCGTACACGATTTTTTCGTGTACGGTTATAAATACCTATTTAGAAAACTTGCTCTACTTCATAAATTCCAGGAACTTCTTGTGCTAATGCACGTTCAATTCCCGCTTTTAGTGTGATGGTCGAACTTGGACAATTTCCGCAAGCCCCCATTAAACGCAAGCGAACAATTCCATCCTCAACTTCAACTAATTCTACGTCTCCTCCGTCACGGAGTAAGAATGGGCGAAGTTTATTTAATACTTCCTGAACTTGTGCTTCCATGTTCAATCTTCCCCTTTCGATACCTATATTATAATGGGTCTTCATTAAAAAATCTATGGATTCTGCAGTGAATCATTATATTGAGAACTATTTTCATTTTATCTTTTTTTTAATGTTTTGTAAAATAGTAATAACTACAAATTAGTAAAGTGGTGGGAAAGTATGAAAAAGGAAAAGGTAATCTTAACTGTATATGGTGCTGAGGAGCGCTGTGCCAGCTGTGTCAATGCTCCAGGTTCTAAAGAAACGTATGAATGGCTGCAGGCTGCAATAACAAGAAAGTATCCTGACCAGCCCCTGGAATACCGCTATGTTGATATACACCAAAGCCAGGAAGAGGACAGTAAAGATAAGGAATATATTGCTCAAATTCTGGATGATGAACTTTTTTATCCATTAGTTACGATTAACGAGGAAGTGGTGGATGAAGGAAACCCCCGTCTTAAGAACGTATATCAGGTTTTAGAAAACTTAGGGTATCAGCCTCATACAGAATCTTAGCTCTTATAAAAACAGAGGCAGCTATGGTATGATGGATAAAGTGGGACTTCATCCAGGATAGAAGAGGTGAAGCGGATGAATCCGTTAATTGAATTCTGTGTAAACAATTTAATAAGTGGTTCTGATGAAGCGATGGAAGTGCTTGAAAAAGATCCTGATTTAGACGTGACAGAATATGGCTGTCTCAGCCATTGCGGCATTTGTTCTCAAGGCCTGTTTGCTCTAGTTAATGGTGAACGGGTAATGGCTGACACTGCGGAAGAACTTGTTGAAAAAATTTATCAATACCTGGAAGAGAATCCCCTTTTTTAAAGTGAAAAGCAGTGGACGTCTTATAAATATTTAACCCTTTGTCTCAAAAGAACAAAGGGTTTTTACATGCTCGATTTGTTGAAAAACGGGGTTCAACTTAGTATACTGGGAGTACGAGAAGAAAGGAGAGTCTGGAAATGATTCTTAATATTACAGATGCGGCAAGACACCAGATTCAGGAAATGTTGAAGGAAGAAGAGACTGAAAATCCTACCCTTCGCTTCGGAATAAAAGGTGGCGGCTGCAGCGGTTTATCCTATGCCATGGGCTTTGAAGATGAAATTAATGATGAACTTGATACGATAGAGGATTATGAAGGGCTGCCTGTAGTAATCCGCACACAAGATATTCCAATCATTGAAGGAACGAAAATTGATTATAAGCAGAACATGATGGGCGGAGGTTTTACGATCGATAACCCGAATGCGATTGTATCATGCGGCTGTGGTTCTTCCTTTAAAACGGCTACAAATGCCGGTACGCCTGACCCGAACTGTTAAAGTATTAGAAACATCCTCAGGGAGTGAGGATGTTTTTTTGTGGAAACATTAAAAAATCCCTTGGATAAATAACTTCCAAGGGATTTTTTATGATGATTAAGAAAACATGCTGGTGGAGTGCTTAGGCTGGACTCTGGCGTCTGGATCCATATAAGCTTTAGCATTGTTTACAGCCGTCGGGCCTTCTCCAAAGCCTGATGCAATCAGCTTAACTTTACCGGGATATGTGCAGATATCACCAGCCGCGTAAATGCCTTTAATGTTTGTTTCCATTTTAGAGTTCACGACAATACTGTTCTTCTCGATTTCCAGTTCCCAATTTTTAATAGGGCCCAGTGAAGAAATAAAACCATAGTTTACAATCAATTCGTCAACATCCACCGTTTCTACACGATCGCCTTTTACTTCATGAAGCTCAATCTGTTCAATACGATCATCTCCCAGCAGTCTTTCGGGAGTAAATGGTGTCATTAATTTAACGTTAGAATTCGTCAGCTGTTCTACACTGTGTTCGTGCGCGCGGAATTTATCACGACGGTGTACAAGACTGACTTGCTTAGCGATGGGCTCAAGCATTAAGGCCCAGTCTACTGCAGAATCGCCGCCGCCGCAGATCATTACATTTTTATCGGCAAACTTATTCATATCATCTACATAGTAATGAAGGTTTGTCTTCTCAAATTTTTCAGAGTCATCAATTTTAAGACGGCGGGGCTGAAACGCACCGTTTCCTGCCGTGATAATGATCGTCTTCGTATAATGTACTTCTTTATTTGTTGTCAGCTTGAACGTATCATCTTCAAGTCGTTCTATCGTTTCTACAGACTGCTCAAGTGAAACGGTTGGATCAAAAGCAAAAGCCTGCTCTTTTAAGTTGTCGACAAGTTCTTGTGCACCTACCCTTGGAAAACCGGCGACATCAAAAATATATTTCTCAGGATAAAGAGCAGACAGCTGACCGCCCAGGTGCGGCAGACTTTCTATAATGTTAACGCTCGCCTGGCGCATTCCTCCGTAAAAAGCGGTAAATAAGCCGACAGGCCCACCACCGATAACAGTTATATCATGAACTTTATCACTCATTATTTGTCCCCCTTACACTAGATACAAATTACACTTTTTCTATTCTATCATAAAACCTTTAGACGGCGCACGGGAGGGGGGATTTTATCTAATAATTAATTGAATATTAATAAATTTCCGATAAAAATATTAAGGGTTGAAAATCAATAGGAAAAGGTCTAATATTGAGACTAGAAAACATTTAACGATTTTGTGACAGAACAATACAGGATGCGACAGGCTTTTTTTTATGTAGGATTGTGTGAAACAAGTCACAATGGAATATGCCCAAAAGGCAAATATAATAAACGGAAGTGATACTATGAATAAACCGAACATCGTTATATTAGGTGCTGGTTACGGCGGAATGATGACAGCCGTTAATTTGCAGAAGAGTATTGGTGCAGACGATGCTAACGTAACTTTAGTGAATAAGCACAGCTATCACTATCAAACAACTTGGCTTCATGAAAACGCTGCAGGAACCCTTCACCATGATAAAACGCGTATCGCTATTAAAGATGTCCTTGATACTACTAAAATTAACTTCGTTCAGGATACAGTAACTAATATTCTTCCTGAAGAGAAAAAAGTTCAGCTTGAAAATGGTGAACTTTCTTATGACTATTTAGTAATCGGTTTAGGATTCGAGGCGGCCACCTTTGGTATTCCAGGACTTCTCGAACATGCTTATACAATTAACAGCATCAACAGCTCCCGCCTGATTCGTCAGCACATTGAATATAATTTCGCTAAGTACAATAATGAAGCGCATCCAAAAGAAGAGCGTCTTAACCTTGTTGTAGGTGGAGCCGGCTTTACAGGTATCGAGTTCGCTGGTGAACTGGCAAACCGTGTACCTGAGTTATGCAAAGAGTATGACATTCCTCGCGAGAAAGTACGTATTATTGTAGTGGAAGCTGCACCTACTGCACTTCCAGGCTTTGATCCTGAACTTGTAGAATACGCGATGAATTCTCTTGAAGCAAAAGGCGTTGAATTTAAAATAGGCGCTATGATTAAAGAAGTTACTGAAAATAACCTTGTTTTTGAAAAAGACGAGCAGCGTGAAGAAATTGCTACAAATACTGTTGTATGGGCAGCGGGTGTGCGCGGTAACTCCTTAGTAGAAGAGGCTGGTTTTGAAGCAAACCGTGGTCGTATTGAAGTAACACCTGACTTAAGAAGCAAACAGTACTCTGATGTATTTATCATTGGCGACTGTGCTCTTCTCTTTAATGAAGAAACGGGCCGTCCTTATCCTCCGACAGCTCAAATTGCCATTCAGCAGGCTGAACAGACAGCGGCTAACCTTAAGAAGGCTGTACAAGGTGAAAAAGATTTTGAAGCCTTTACTCCTGATTTAAAAGGTACAGTTGCTTCTCTTGGTCATGATGATGCCATTGGAGTCGTCTTCGATGATAAGAAATTGTTCGGCTGGTCTGCATCTGCCATGAAGAAAGTTATCGATAATCGATATCTTCTTAAATTAGGCGGCATAAGTCTTCTATTGAAAAAAGGGAAACTAAACTTCTTTAAATAAAGCTCTTAAATAAAGCAAAGGCAGATTCCTGTCTTTGCTTTTTTCAAGGTAGGGGGAACAGCAGTTTGAACATCGTACAATTCGCAGTATCTATACTCCTGTTTTTTGTGCTTTTTTTCGGGATCGGTTTTTTATTAAATATGATCCTGCGTTCTTCATGGATCATGGCTTTCGTATATCCAATTGTTGTATTGTTAATAGTCGATAATTTTAAAATCAGCCGTTATTTTACAGACACTGTCGCTGCTTTCTCCGAGGTCTTCGGGCATGTCATTCGTTTGCAGCTGGTAGATATCGTGATTTTATCCAGTGGATTTGCAGGTACTATCGTCGCTGGATTAATTATCAAATGGCTGAGAAAAAATGGATATCAAATGTTTTAAAGAACCCTTAACATTTTGTGGTGTGAACTGCAGAGTGTTAAGGTTTTTTTGAATAATCTGTTCCTATATGGGACAGGATGCAGGTAAGAGGTGCATGCAATGAGTTGGATCTTTAGAAATCTCGTATTTTGTTTTCTATTTATCGGTGCGTTATACGCCACATGGTACCAGCTGTCCAATATGACAATATCAGATGTTATCGAGTGGATGGATGCCAAGGAACAACAAGAATTATCACTGAAAGAACCCATCCTGGCAGCCAGTTTTTGTATTTTTAACGAATGGTAGAAAAAAAGAGGTTAAGAAATATTCGGGAAGTCCAATGGGAAATAAACAGAATCACACTGGTTCTGTTTATTACGTTTGGTGAAAAGCGGTTGGGAAACCACTAGCTTCTAACAGCTTTAGATTGAAACGCAAAAGATAAAAAAAGAAGCCTCCAGAGTAGGAGGCTAAAGCAATAGTATGAAATAAGTTCAACTACAGAAAAAGTTTGTTTGTTAAAAAAGACGAACTATTTATTTAGTGCTCTTTACAAAAGCCTATAGAAAAGCGGGAGCAATTAATATAGTTAAAAGAATTCCAGTTAGTCCGCCAAAAAATACTTCAATAGGCTTATGTCCGAGCAGTTCTTTGAGCTCTTCTCTTTTTTGGAAATTCTCTTTGCTCGCCCACTCTTTAGCTTCTCCCACAAAACGGTGGAAATCGTTAATTAAAATATTTAACATGATGGCTTGTTCGCCTGTTTGACGGCGTACCCCAGTGGAGTCAAACATGACGATAATGGTAAATACTGCGGCTACGGCAAAGATTGATGAATCTAAGCCATGTTCTATACCGACGGCTGTGGACAAGGCAGTCACAGCAGCCGAGTGACTGCTCGGCATTCCGCCCGTGCTAAATGCAAGACCGGGGTTTAGTGACCGTGATGCAATAAATTGAATGGGTATTTTCACTAGCTGAGCGAAAAAAATAGAAAAAAGTGCAGCCCATAATGGAAAGTTGTTCAACAAATCCATACTTTAAAATACGTCCTTTCCCAAAGAATTTATTGTACAAAAACAATTTTAGAGTATGTTGATTGTATCATACAAGCAGAGACGCTGTCTGTTAAAAGAACCGCTTATACAAGAAGCCTAAAAGAAATTTTAGTATACTGTAAGTGGAGGTGGTATGGAATGTTTAGTTTTCGTAAAGAGATTTTTCAGGAGCAGGACACATTAGTCGTGGGATTATTTGATGATGATGAACATACAAAAGTTGCCAAAGAAGTAGATGAGCGTCTGAATGGTTTTGTAACAGAGGGCATCAGCGATGGTGACATTCACACAGAGTACGGAACGGTATCAAAGATTCTGCCAATGGCTCTCTGTGAAACAAAGCGTCTTTATTTTATTGGTTTAGGAAAGAGAGATAAACTGGATGAGACGCTTTTTAGAAAAGCCTTTGGCAGATTATTTAAGAGGCTGCAAAGAGATCACATAAAAAAGGTGTCCATAGCCTTTGACAGTGTGGTACCAGCAAATGTAAGTGAAGAAAAGTGTGCATCACTTATTGCGGAAAGTATGGGAATGGCGACTTACCAGCTGGCTCATTTTAAAAAGAATACACGAGCTTTGCCCTACATAGATGCACTTTGCATAGTGACAAAAAGGGAAGATGACCTTTTACCGTTACTGGCACATGGTTATGCGCTTAGCAAAGGAGTAAATATAGCAAGACATCTTGTTCATTCTCCTTCTAATGTCTTAACAGCAGAAGCTATGGCTGAGTTCGCCAGGGAGCTTGCTTTAATGCATGAATTTTCCATTGATGTACTGGAAAAAGAACAGATGGAAGAGCTGGGAATGGGTGCTCTTCTTGCAGTAAACCAAGGATCTGAAGAACCCCCTGCAATGATTGTAATCAAATATCAGGGTCTCAAGGAATGGAAAGATATTACGGCGTTTGTAGGCAAGGGAGTTACCTATGATACCGGCGGCTATTCCATTAAGCCGAAGACTGGTATGCCAGGAATGAAAGGGGACATGGGCGGTGCTGCTGCTGTATTGGGAGCAATGGAAACAATCGGCCGTGTGAAGCCGAAAGCCAATATCCTTGCTGTTATTCCATGCACGGACAATATGATCTCCGGTGCAGCCTTTAAGCCGGATGATGTTATTACTTCCTTGAGCGGCCGGACAATTGAAGTTTTAAATACGGATGCTGAAGGCCGTCTTGCTCTTGCGGATGCAGTGACTTATGCTAAACAACTGGGAGCCAGCCGAATTATTGACGTAGCCACGTTAACTGGCGGAATAGTTACAGCCCTGGGATCATGGATGACAGGCGCGATGACTAATGACAAGGAACTTTATCAGAAAATAGAAAAACTCGGTGCTCAAATGGGAGAACCGATTTGGCAGATGCCTTATAATTATGACTATCGTGCTCAGGTTAAAAAGAGCGACATTGCAGATTTAAATAATTCACCAACGAGAAAAGCTCACCCGATTATGGGAGGCGCATTTATAGGGGAATTTGCTGAGGATACGCCATGGGTCCATTTAGATATAGCGGGAACCTCTATGGCGGAAACTGCCCATGATCTTGGTCCAAAAGGGCCTACGGGAGTTATGGCAAGAACGCTTGCTGGTTTTGCTATACAAGATTGAAAAAAAGCAAGGATGAAAAAATTTCATCCTTGCTTTTTTATTACTTTTGAATGGCAGCTTCTAAAGCCACTTCAATCATTTCATTGAAAGTTGACTGTCTTTCTTCTGATGAAGTTTCTTCTCCTGTCAGTATATGATCGCTTACAGTAAGGACAGATAAGGCTTCACGACCATATTTAGCAGCTAGCGTATAAAGGGCTGTTGTTTCCATTTCTACAGCTAACACATTGTAGCTGGCCAGCAGGTTAAACAGATCCATAGCGTTATCACGATAGAAGCTGTCACTTGTAAATACGTTGCCTACGCGCAGCTTAAGGCCTTTCTCCACTCCTGCGTCATAAGCAGCTTTTAACAGGTTAAAAGCTGCTGTAGGGGCGAAGTCGATACCGTTAAAGACCATTCGGTTCATTTGAGAGTCCGTTGTAGCGGTAGATGCTAAAATAACGTCACGCACTTTTACATCTTTCTGAAGGGCGCCACATGTACCCACACGAATCAGTTTTTGAACTCCGTAGCTCTCCATTAATTCATTAATATAAATAGAGATCGATGGCACACCCATTCCAGTTCCCTGAACAGAAATGCGTTCTCCTTTGTATGTGCCTGTGAAACCATACATTCCTCTAACCTCGTTATAGCAGCTTACATCTTCAAGAAAGTTCTCGGCAATATATTTGGCCCGAAGCGGATCTCCAGGCAGAAGAATTTTTTCAGCAATATCTCTAGGTTTTGCACCAATATGTACACTCATTCGGTAAACCTCCTCTTAAATTCACACGTTTATAAATTACCACAACCCTGAAAAGAAAACAATCAACCCTGTTGAAAGTACTGTTTTTCCAAGTCTTCCAGGCGATCTAGCGCCTTTTGATTAAAGTCTGTCTCCCGCCTGGTGACTTTTTCCTTCAGCTTCGCAATCGACTTTTTTAGAGATTCCTTATAATCGGGAATGTCTCCTTCATATTCTTCGATAGCTTCTTTATGAATATTCGCTTTTTCTCCAAAGCTTAAAGCTTTTCTTTGGTGAAAAAAAACGTTCTCAGTCTTCCCTGGATTGTGCAAATCCCCCTGCATCGGATGTTTGTCGACGGCCAGCACTTTTACGAGATAGGCATGGTTCCTTTCTTCCACCAGTTCTCCAATATAAATGCCTGTTTTATAGTGAGCTTTTACAGTATTTCCAACTTTAAGAGTCATACGTCATCCTCCTTTCTCTATAGTGTATCAAACTATTTTATTATGTGAAAAACTGGTGAACTCGTTCTAGTGGTTAAAATATTTGTTATAATAGGAGAAGTGAATACGAAAGGGAGTGATGCCTCATGATGGAATTTCTTTATTTCCCTGAAGATAAGAGTGAATATATACCCGCCGTTATTACGCTGAGTATATTTATTATTGGAGCCGTTATTACGATGTATTTTATTATAAAGCATTCGCGTAAAGAAGAGCAGAAAGAAGAAAATCGAGCAGCATTGAAGGAAAAAGAAACAAGTCAAAGAGGCTAGCTCTTCGGCTTGTTTTTTTATTTTCCTGAAAGGGACGGCTGTTCCCGGCAGTTAGAGGAGGGTGCGGTGGTTCGCAAAGGAAGAATACTAATAAATCTGCTGAAACTTATAAAAGCATTCTTAATAGGAAAAGCTATCCGTAGGACTCGTAAGGAAAGGACGTAAGCGAGATGAAACGATGGATAGGTTTTGCAGTATGTGCAGGAATACTCGTAGGTTGCAGCGGTGGTGAAAGATCTCCGCTTGAATCTCCAATCTATAATGGGGATGGAGATCGCATAGGGACCGTCACATTGACAGAAGAAGCACAGGGGGTTGGTGTTAAGGTTAAAGCTGAAGGGTTAGAGCCTGGGCCTCATGGCGTACATTTTCATGAACGGCCGGATTGCGAAGGACCTGATTTTCAAAGTGCCGGTAACCATTTTAATCCAAAAAACACGGAGCATGGGCTGATGAACGAAAAGGGAGCTCATACTGGAGATTTACCCAATATTGAAGCTGATGGCAGCGGGGCAGTCGATGTAGAGCTTTCTTTGTCAGAAGCTACGCTAAAAGACGGTCAAACATCGCTTCTTAGAGATAAAGGAACTTCCTTTATTATTAACAGTAAAGAAGATGATGGAATGACACAGCCCGCTGGTGATTCCGGGGAGCGTGTTGCCTGTGCGAAGATCACTTTGAATGCTGATGAAGATCAGTCAACCGATCCAACAGAAGCAGACAAAAATAAAGAGTAAAAATAAAAAAGGTCTAATGAATAAACACTGTCATTCAAATAGTAAAAAACAAGCGACTCCCCTGTACCATAAAAGGGGACTCGCTTGTTTTAGAGTAAAAACCTTATCTTTTCCAGCTGGCTAATCAGCCACGGTGATTTTTAACTGCCTGTATAATACGATCTACGCCCTCCTGGACGGTTTTAAGTGGAGCGGCAATGTTAATCCTCATAAAACCCTGTCCCTCTTCTCCAAAGGTCCCTCCATCGTTTAAACCTATTTTAGCTTCTTTCTGCATAAATGATTTAAGTTCACTATGTGTAAGGTTTAACTTACGGCAATCCAGCCAGATCAGATATGTGCCTTCCGCGTGAATGACACGAATTTCCTCTGTTTCACTGTTAATCCGCTCTGTCACGTAATCCCGGTTCCTCTCTAATGTTTCCATTAGTTCATCCAGCCATTCTCCGCCGTGATTATAAGCAGCTTCCATAGCGGTCAGTCCCAGTGTATTTAACATAAACATTCCCTGCTTATCAAAATGAGCCTTCACTTTCTTTCTTTTCTCTTCATCGGACGTTACAATGTAAGAGGCTTGAAGCCCTGCCAAGTTAAAGGTTTTTGTAGGGGAAAAGCAAGTGATCGTAGAATGGTTTATCTCATCACTTAGCGATGCAATTGGTATATGTGTATAAGGTTTAAAAATTAGGTCGGCATGAATTTCATCCGATACGATTAACACATTATGACGGAGGCAGATCTCGCTTAGTTTCCTCAGCTCCTCTTTTGTCCACACTCTCCCTACAGGATTATGGGGGTTACAGAGAATAAACATTTTTACGTTATTTTCTCTGATCTTATTTTCAAAGTCCGTAAAATTAATGCTGTATTCTTCATTCTCATAAATTAAAGTGTTTGTAACAAGTTTGCGTTCGTGATCTTTAATAACAGAATAAAACGGTGGATAAACAGGAGTTTGGATAATAATAGAATCTGAAGGTTCGGTCAGTGACTGAATAATCATATGCAGACTTGGGATAACCCCTGGACTGTATGTAATCCAGTCTTTTTCTATAGCCCATTGGTGGCGATTGCTCAGCCAGGAAACAATGCTTTCTTTTATTAAATCATCAGGCATCGTATAGCCGAATATTCCGTGTTTAACTCTTTTCTCCAAAGCTTCGACAACTGCCTCTGGTGCTTGAAAGTCCATATCAGCGACCCACATCGGCAGCACCTCATCACTTTTATAAAGTTCTTCGGCATAATCCCATTTAACGGAACGAGTTCCTTTTCTTGAAGTTATTTCGGTAAATCGGCTCATGGTCCATCACTCCCTAAAAACTATTTTGCTATCTTTATCATAACTAAAATATATCTGCTATGATACTGTATTGCTTTTTGGGCAAAAAAAAAGCAAAGCTATTCAGCTTTGCTTACACAGGGGGAATACGAGAAAGTCTTACGTTAATAAATATATCCAATAATCTAGTAACTTAAACCTCTTATTCTAATTTTTTTCTTTATTTAATTCATAAAGTAGATTAATTGCTTTTAAAATGTCTTCTTCCGAGAAGTCCAGTGTTTTTCTCAGAAGAAATTTCGCTCTTTTCGTTCCTGCCTTTTGAATGAGCTGCAACAGTTCTTCATCAGGTTTTTCATTTTCCTCTGATTCCATCAGTTCGGATGCAGGAATGTCTAATACGGTAGAAATCTTTAAGATAGTATCCAGTTCAGGAACACGTTCATTGTTTTCATAACTTTCAAGAACTTGTACACCAATACGTGATCTCAATGAAAGCTCTTCTTTCGTGAATCCTTTCGTATCTCTATACTTTTTAATGTTTTCACCAATGGACATAATAACCACTCCTCCCTTACCTTTATTATACCACTTTCCTGGAAGAATAAGGGATGTATCTACCTAAAAGTACAATGGGTTTTGCTTAAATAGAAAAGGTGTGATAAAATCAATAATTGCGTGAAAAGAAACGAATAATTTATATCAGGAGTTGTATAGCATGTCAGATAAGTTTCAAGAAGGTCAAGTTTTAGAAGGTAAAGTTACTGGTATCCAGCCATATGGTGCTTTCGTTGCACTCGATGAAAAAGTTCAAGGTCTTGTTCATATTTCTGAAGTAACACACGGATATGTTAAGGATATTAACGAACACCTTACAGAAGGTGATGAAGTACAAGTTAAAATTCTAAACATTGATGAGCAAAGCAACAAATATTCCCTTTCCATTCGTGCAACACAGGAAGCACCTAAACAGGAGCAGCGCCGTCCGCGCAAACAAGCTCCTAAACAACAGCAGCAGGAAGAAGCAGCTGCTGGGTTTAATACTCTTAAGGATAAACTGGAAGACTGGATTAAACAATCCGACGACCGTGAGAAGTTCCGTAAATAAGCAAGAGAAAACCCGCCTCAGACATGAGTCGGGTTTTTTTTATGTCAAAAGCCGGGTGACTATCGATTTTGAGGTACTTCGCGTGTAGCATTTGTCGTTTCTGCTGCACGTGAAAAATAAATGGATATGGTGATAAGTCCACTAATTCCAACGAGCGTATAAATGACACGAGCAAAAGCTCCACTTTGTTCACCACCGCCAAACAGGCCGGCCACAAGGTCATATTGAAACAGTCCAATAAGTCCCCAGTTAATAGCTCCAATGATTACCAGCAAAAGTGCTACTCTTTGAATCCAACTCATGTGTTATTTCCTCCTTTCTTTCATAATGGTTTTAGGTTGACCTTATGTGACAATTTTATGCATTGTGCATTTCTTTTGAGAAACGAAGTCAAGTGGGGGATAATATGAATTGAATCAAATAGAGAGGAGAATTTATAATATGGATTCATTTATCTTTCATAATCCAACAAAATTAATATTTGGTAAGGATCAGGTAGAACAATTATCTGAACAGCTGCCTAATAATACAAAAAAAGTGCTCGTTGTATACGGGGGAGGAAGCATTAAAAAGAACGGCGTTTATGAACAAGTAATGGAGCAGCTAAATAATGCCGGAGCCACTGTTCATGAACTTCCAGGCGTTGAACCTAATCCTCGTTTAACTACAGTAAGAAAGGGAGTAGACATCTGCAAAAAGGAAGGCATCAACTTTCTACTCGCAGTGGGCGGAGGTTCTGTCATCGACTGTACGAAAACCATTGCGGCTGGTGCTAAATATGATGGAGATGCCTGGGACCTTGTTACAAGACAGGAAACGCCAAATGGGGCGCTTCCGTTTGGTACTGTTCTAACATTAGCTGCCACTGGTTCTGAAATGAACGGAGGAGCTGTTATAACTAATTGGGAAACGAATGAAAAATACGGTTGGGGTTATGCACCATATACTTATCCTCAATTTTCTATTCTAGATCCACAAAATACAAAAACCGTACCGCGTGACCAGACGATTTATGGAATTGTAGATATGATGAGCCACTTATTTGAACAGTATTTCCATAATGATACGTTATCTCCAGTACAGGACGAAATGATTGAAGGTGTCTTGCGTACGGTTATTGAAACAGCACCAAAACTGCTTGATAATCTAGACTCTTATGAACACCGTGAAACCATTCTTTATTCAGGAACCTTAGCATTAAACGGTATGCTGCAAATGGGTTATCGTGGTGATTGGGCGACCCACAATATCGAGCATGCTGTTTCTGCGGTTTACGATATTCCTCATGCTGGAGGATTAGCGATCCTCTTCCCGAATTGGATGAAGCACAATTTAGATGTTAATGTTGAGCGCTTTGCTAAAATGGCTGTTAAAGTATTCGGTGTCAATAATTCTAATCTTTCTGAACGCGAAACAGCAATAGAAGGAATTGAGGCCCTCAGACAATTCTGGACTTCTCTTGGTGCGCCAGAAACGCTGAAGGACTATGATATTGATGAAGAGAAGTTTGATGTCATCGTCAATCGTGCAATGAAGCGAGGAAAATTCGGTAATTTTACAAAACTAGATGAGCAGGATGTACGTCAGATACTTGAAATGTCTAAATAATAAAATTAAAAAAACGCGGAGAATTCTCCGCGTTTTTTTATTTGGAAAAAGAGGATATCCTATTCGAAAACCACAAAAAGTACAAACCTTTTTAAAGTGTATCCGCTTACAGCGATAACCTTACTTGATTTGATCCTGACGTTTCGATAAAGTGAAATTGGATTATATAAAATAATACTTAATACGTGGAGGGAATTAAATGACACATGTTCGTTTTGACTACGACAAGGCTCTGCCATTTTTTGAAGAACATGAATTAGATTATTTGCAGGATGCAGTTAAGCTTGCACATGAAGCGTTACATCAAAAAACAGGGCCGGGAAACGACTTTTTAGGATGGCTGGATCTACCGGAAGATTATGACCGTGAGGAATTTGCCCGTATACAAAAGTCAGCGGAAAAAATCAAGGAAGATTCAGACGTGCTTCTAGTTGTTGGTATCGGAGGCTCTTACCTTGGCGCACGAGCTGCCATTGATATGCTAAACCACAGTTTTTATAATGTCCTCTCCAAAGAACAGCGGAAAACACCTCAGGTTTTCTTTATAGGAAACAGCATCAGCGCTCCATACTTAAATGACTTATTTGATGTTCTTGAAGGAAAAGATGTTTCTGTAAATGTTATTTCTAAAAGCGGCACAACGACTGAACCAGCGATTGCTTTTCGTGCCTTCCGTAAGTTTCTGGAAGAGAAATACGGTGTTGAAGAAGCTAAAAAACGTATTTACGCAACGACAGATCAATCTAAAGGTGCACTTAAGACGCTTGCTGATGAACAGGGATACGAATCATTTGTCGTTCCAGATGATGTTGGCGGCAGATATTCCGTGTTAACAGCCGTTGGACTTCTTCCTATAGCTGCAAGCGGAGTAGATATTGAAGAAATGATGCAGGGGGCACAGGCTGCTCGTAAAGAACTGAGCTCAGAACAGCTTTCTGAAAACCCGGCCTATCAGTATGCGGCTGTCCGCAATGTGCTTTACAACAAAGGCAAAACAATTGAAATGCTCATTAACTATGAGCCTTCCCTGCAGTACTTTTCGGAATGGTGGAAGCAGTTGTTTGGAGAAAGTGAAGGGAAAGACCAGAAGGGGATTTACCCGTCTTCTGCCAATTTCTCGACAGATCTTCACTCTCTTGGTCAATATGTACAAGATGGACGCCGGGACTTGTTTGAAACAATCCTCCATGTTGAAGAGCCAAAATCTGATTTTACTATTGAAGAAGAAGAACAAAATCTTGACGGGTTAAATTATTTAGCCGGTCAAACTGTTGATTACGTTAATGAAAAAGCATATCAGGGAACAATGCTTGCACATACAGATGGACAAGTTCCTAACCTTGTCGTTCATGTTCCAAAATTAGATGCTTATACATTTGGCTACATTGCTTATTTCTTTGAAAAGGCATGTGCGATCAGTGGATACCTGCTCGGAGTAAACCCATTTGATCAGCCTGGTGTAGAAGCATACAAGAAAAATATGTTTGCACTGCTTGGTAAACCAGGATTTGAAAAAGAAAAAGAAGAACTTGAAAAGCGACTTTAAAATGTAGGACACCTTGCATCCATTAATTGGATGAGCAAGGTGTTTTTTTTGGGGCAAAATAAGAGTACAGATTTAAAGAGAGGCGGGATCACATGTATGCATTAGATTCAAATCTTACAGGCGCAACCTATGCCTTCAGTACGCTGGAGCAGCAGCTCATTCTACTTGGGTTCAATTTAGCAGATAACTGGGATTATGATCACGGATATTTTGATTATCAAATAGCTAATGAAGAGGGCTACCACTTTCTAAGAATTCCTTTCACTGCTGTCAGTGGTAACTTGGATGCTCCTACTTCTTCACCAATCGTACGAGTGGGAGAGCCCTTTGTCCTGACACACTTGTATCAGGACGGTATAGATGATCATGTACGTGAAGGCAACTTCCGTGCCATGATTGATCAATTCCAGGAGCCTAAAGATAAAGATGCTGAAGTTCCTGAAAAGTTTATAGCTCAAGGACGCGAAGTCTTAAAAGAAGCTGAAAGCCAGTTAGATTCTCAACGGAGTTAATATAATAAATGATTCAACTTCCTCTACCGGTGTTGCACTGTTAATCTCAAAGGTGGGTTCCTGATTTTTCCGATAGCCAATTAGGAACTCTCCTTTGCTGAAATAAAACCGGACAGCTTCTCCCATTTTTTCTGACTTTAAAGAAGCAGGCACAGGCTCTTCATGAAACTGTCTTTCTGTTAACAAGTCCAAAAGAAGCTGAAAAGGTTCAACAGGGTCCGTATGGAAAAGCTCATGATAGAGCAGACTGCTCATAAAATCATTGGAGCGGATGATTGTATTAGCACCAGCTCGCTCAGCATTAACTCGTTGTTTGCTTGTAAGCATTTCTGCAATAATAAATAACTCTGGGTGATGCCCTTTTAGCGAGACAATTTGATGAATAACTGACTGGTCGGCTTCTCGCTCCGTTTTTGACTGATCAGCAGTAATAATCGCTTTTTTAGCCTCACAAACATTTGCCTTTTCCAGTGTTTCCTCTACGGTTGGATCGCCATGAATGAAGTGAACATGAGAATGGCTTTCATAAAGCTTATTCATCGTACGATCGATGAGAACAATATGGTCTTTGCATTTATTACTTTCCATCATTTCAATGAGCTGTCGGGTCCGTTCATTCCAGCCCACAAGAATGATGTGGTCTTTTCCTTTAAACGTCACTTTCCCATTAGACAAATCTTGTTCATGTTTGACGGTTGCAGCCGATAAAGTAGCCATATAAAAAGTAACGAGCCCTCCACCAGTTAGAATAAGAAATATTGCAATAATTCTTCCCGGCATACTTAAAGGAACATAGTCCCCATACCCGACGGTTGCTCCCGTAACAAAAGCCCACCATAGACCATCAAAAAAAGTAGGAAAGTTTACAGGCTCATACAGGTGGATTAACATACCGAAAAAGAGCATCATAACGAAGACTGTAGCAAGCAGTCTTAAAAACAAAGGAATTTGAAAATATAATCGGATCCATTGCTGCATAAATACGGACGCTCCTCTTTTTTAGTCAGTATGTGTCTTTAAGAGGAATTTCAAACATTGTAGAGAAGCAAAGAAAGTATCCCACCACGTAGATGGAATACTTTCTCTTAAGGCGTGAGAACTTTTTTCAGATCTTTATAAACAAAAGCTCGAAAGTCCTCATTATCGCGAAAGGCTTTAGTAATAAACTGATACATTTCCTGCTGTTTGTTTTCAAAATCTTTCTCATCCTCTTTCGGAAGATGAGAGGAGGCTTTATCTAGGAATTGCTGAACTTCCGGAGCCCGTGGACCCCAGTTGAGGTATTCATTTCCTGCTTCGTTTATTATAATGATTTTAGGTATGGACCGGGATGTTCCATTGGACAAGTATTGATCCATTAATTCCAGGTTTTCATCCCGCTGCAGAAAGTGCGTATTAATGTGAGCCTTTTCAGCAATTCTGAGAAAAATCGGGATGTTAAGCATTGCATCTCCACACCAGTCTTCTGTCAAAATGATCGCTCGTAAATTCTTTGTTTTAAGTAAAGCAAATAAGGGTTCATCCTCTGTTGGGACTTTAAAATGTTCATAAATGTATATAAAGTTTTCTTTATGATTTTTCATAGAATCCACATATTCCTGGGCCGTAACCCCTTTTTCAAACCATTCATTTAATTCCATAAGAAAAACCTCCTCGTCAATTTCACACAGAGGTACATACCCTTATTCGTTTAACGTTACTCTCATTTTTTATATATATAAAGATGGTATAATTTAGATAACCTAGGAGGGATTACATATGAAACCACATGAAAAAGAATTCTTGTTTGACTTATTAAAGACGCCATCACCTTCAAGTATGGAAATGGTGATTCAAAAGAAATGGATGAAAGAAATTAAACCTTTCGCAGAAGAAATGGTGACAGACCATGCCGGAAACGCCATAGCTGTGCTTAATCCTCAAGCAGAATTTAAAATTTTGCTTGCAGGTCACTGTGATGAAATAGCCTTAGTAATAAATAGAATAGATGAGCGAGGTTTTCTTCATTTTGAAAAAATGGGAGGCATTAATCCTAAGGCTGCAGTCGGTATGAAAGTGAAGGTGCTCACTGAAAATAGAACGCTCGACGGGGTAATTGGTGTAAACGCCCAACATCATGGAGGGTTAAAAGGAGATTTTGATCTGGAGGATCTGTTCATTGATTGTGGAGCGGAATCTAAAGAGGAAATCAGTCAGTTTGTAAGTATTGGAGACTTAGCTGTATATAAACGTGAGCCGGAGTTATTAATGGACCGCTTCATTACTGGAAGGGGATTGGATAACCGAACAGGCCAATTTATTGTAGGCGAAGTAATCAAAAGGCTGTCTAAGAAGAAGTTAAATGTCGGCGTTTATGCAGCCAGTACAGTGAATGAAGAAACAAACATGGGGGGAGCTTATTTTGCGGCTGCTGGAGTGCAGCCTGATATGGCTATCGCCTGTGACGTCACTTTTGCCACTGATTATCCAGGAGTGAATACGAGTAAATATGGAGATGTGACGCTCGAAGGCGGCCCGGTTTTAGCAAAGGGTGCACCGATTAACCGCAAAATTAATCAACTTCTTATAAAAAGTGCCGAAGCACTTCATATAGATGTACAATATGAATTGACTTCTCGAGCGACTGGTACCGACGCTGATCGGATGCGGCTCACCGGAAAAGGGGTCCCGGTTAGTCTCGTGTCTCTGCCCCTAAGATATATGCATTCTCCAGTTGAAACAGCGAGTATAAAGGATATTGATGAGGAAATTGATCTCCTTGTGCACATGATTGAAAATTTAACAGGAAAAGAAAGTTTAAATCCACTCGATGATTAAGCAATACACCCCATGGAGAATGGATGGTTCATATGGAGTGTTCCCAAAGGCCATTAATCTAATGTAAAGGCCTGGGTTTGTGAAGAACATTATGCTTGCAGAAATATTATATTCTGTATAAAATAAAGCTACAAACCTATATCGATTCAAATCTTCGGGGCAGGGTGCAATTCCCGACCGGCGGTGTTAAGCGAGAGCTTTTAGTCCGTGACCCGCATTTTTTTGCGGTGGACCTGGTGAGAATCCGGGGCCGACAGTTATAGTCTGGATGGGAGAAGATGTCGAGCAAATAAAAGATAGTATATGGCTATCTTTATTTAACTTTGGACAATCCGAGCCCCTGAAGCTTTTAAGCTTTAGGGGCTCTTTCGTGCAGGATGCTCACCTTCATCTTGGGATGCGAATCGATATAACAGATGAAGGGGGCACGTAAAGTGTATTTAAATCAAGAGTCAAAACTGTTAAAGCTTGTAATTATGGCGTTGCTTGGAACGATCTCTATGCTGCTAATGTTTCTGAATTTTCCACTTCCAATGCTTCCGCCGTATCTAAAGGTCGATTTTAGTGAAATTCCAGCATTGCTGGCTGCCTTAATGTTTACTCCGGCGGCAGGCATTATAGTCGAGGGGTTAAAAAACCTGCTGTATTTAATATATACAGGCGCAGCTGATCCGATCGGCGTAGTCGCTAACTTTTCCGCAGGTGTATTGTTTATTGTACCTGCTGCTATGATTTATCATAAGTTTAAATCTACGAAAAGTTTAGTCGCCGGTCTTTCAACAGGAGCTTTAGTAATGGCAGTCGGCATGGGAATTCTAAATTATTTCATCGTACTTCCGGCATATGCCATGTTTATGGGGTGGGAAACGATGAGTTCACAGGTCAAGTGGGCCACCATTCTGGCAGGTATCCTACCGTTTAATCTTTTAAAAGGAATTATTGCAGGGGCATTGTTTGTACCTGTCTTCATAAAATTAAAGCCTTGGTTTCAACAAAAAGTTTGGCAGAAATCACCTGCTGCATAAGAAAAGAGCGGTCCTCAAGCGGACTGCTCTTTTTCTTTAAAGAAATATTGTTTCTGAGGGGTTCATTCGATAGATAGTAAATGCCAGATACACAGCGAAGCTGCTCCACAAAATATAAGGGATGAGAAGCAGGCTGCTGACCTTACTGATTTTCCATAATAAGACGGATAGGAAAAGAGCTGTGAGGGCTACCAATACACTGTCTATAAAAGCCAGCAGCAAATCCTTTTGTCCAAACTGGAAATAACTGAACAACTGGTTGAAAAGATAGTTAAGGATAAGTAATGCAATCACTAACTTTGGGGGGCGGGTGAATCCTGTTATCATAAGTCTTCTTACAACTGTTCTTCTTCTGCTTCGTCAACATTAATTCGCGCCGTTGGCATAACCTCAAGTCTTTCTAAAGGTATCTCTTTGCCTGAAACTACACTTTTACCGTAGGTTCCTTCTTCAATTCTCTGCAGGGCATCATTTATATCGATTAGTTTTTCTCTTGTCTGCTCATATAAGGTTTGTTCCTTTGATCTTTCATGGGCAAAGGTTCCTAAATCACCTGGGTGATCAGATACACTGGATAACTCCCCTTCAAAGTCACTGGATGAATCCTCGTTCGATTTTTCCTCCCTGTATCGGTCTAATTCTGCTTCTGTTTCTTGCTTCATTTCTTCGAGCTGTTTCTTAAATTCCTGAACCTGTTTTTCAGATAGCATATTTTAAACTCCTTTCCTGTCGCTAGGAGCCTTAACGCGCTACGACTCCAATCGTACATCTGGAGACCGAGATCAGTTGATCTTTTTCATCGGTGATTTTAATTTCCCAAACCATTGTTGCTTTTCCAATATGAAGGGGTACAGCTTTACCTGCAACTTTCCCTGTACGCACGCTTTTAACATGATTTGCGTTTATTTCAATCCCAAACACCTGCTGTTTCTCAGGGTCTATGTTTAAAAATGCCCCGATGCTTGCCGCTGATTCAGCAAGTGCTACAGATGCTCCTCCATGTAAGAAGCCCATTGGCTGATGTGTCCTGTGATCAACCGGCATACTCATGATGACCTCTGAAGGAGTCGCGCTTTCGACTTCGATTCCTAACGATTCCATTAGTGTGTTTTTTAGTGAAAAATCCATGTGATCGCTCCTTTAAATAATTCCCTTATGTACATAAATCAAACCTAACGCAAAAAGAATGGTTTTACCATTCTTTTTTAAGAATTTTAAGCGATACTTTGAAAATAGGAAAGGAAACCGGGGGAAATTATCGTTAAACTTAAAGCTTTCCGTTTTTCGATATTATAAAGCAAGAGTCATGTTAATAGCGAGATTTCTGCAGGGAGAAAAAGCTGTGGTGAGATCTGCGAGTGCAGCGAGCTAGCTCACCGGCTCCCCGTGGAAAGGGAGGGAATTCCGAGCCGCTTTTTCTCTCATTGCGGTACCTCAGTTTAATAAAGCTCACTATTAAAGCTTTGCAAGTAACGGTTCACAAAAAAAGACGTGAAATCAAAATGAACATCTTGATTTCACGTCTTTATAGCAGCTGCCTCTTTTCCTGGCTTTAAAGCGGTACAATTAGTTGCAGAAGCAAAGAAATACCGAGAAGCAGGCCATACATTGTGTTTGTCTGTGCTGTGGCTTTCATAGCCGGCATCATTTCGAGCGGCTGTTTTTTTCCAGCGAAACCTTTAACAGCCTGAACGGCTTTTTTAATACTCAGGAATGAAATAAGTGACCATATCGGCAGACTGCCTGAAATGATAAATATTATTGTCAGCAGATAAGCCAGTGTGAAAATGATGGCAAGAAAGCGGGTCGCTCCTTTATGACCGAACATGATGGCGAGTGTTCTGCGGCCGTTTTCAGCATCTCCTACACGATCACGAATATTATTTGCAAGCAGAATAGCTCCGATGAAAATAGCAACGGGTATAGAAATCAGAAGGACTGTCCAGTTGATGCTTAATGTCTGGATAAAATAGCTGATTCCTATAATAATTGGTCCCATAAAAAAGCCTGCTGTAATTTCGCCTAGCGGAGTGTAGGCAATCGGGTAAGGACCACCAGTGTATAAATATCCAAACAGCATAGACACCAGACCGATTAATGCTATCCACCAGCTTGAGGAAGCACAAATGTAAACACCTAAAAGGGCTGCAGTGACCAGGCAGCCGATGGCTAAAAGAAAGACCGTACGCGGATTTATTCCGTCCCGTACAATAGCGCCGCCAATACCGACTGAATTTTCATTATCCAGTCCTTTGACGTAATCATAATATTCATTGAACATATTAGTAGCAATCTGTATAAGGATGGACGCTATTAACATGGCCATGAACAGTCCTAGATGAAAAGCCCCATCAATGGCGGCTAATACAGATCCTATAAAGACAGGGACAAAGGCAGCTGTCAAAGTATGGGGCCGTGTTAATCTCCACCATACTTGAAATCCGTCCCGTTCATTCAAGGAAGCTTTCATATTTTGATCAGAAACAGAGCTCATGGAGTTTCTCTCCCTTGTAGTAATATCATATCAATATAAGTTTAGGGAAAGGGTTCTAAAGTGTCAATCCTTGTAAGAATATGCTTTGAAAAGTAAGGATTCCTTGAGTCCTGGACGGAAAGGGAATAAAATAGAAGAGGGTCTGCATTTAAAGAAAGATAGATAATAGACCGATTAAAGAGTGCGTCCCTTGTCAGGGATGGGAGGAATTTCAATGCTTCATATAAAAATACCTCAGATTGAAGAAATCGTAGAGGAAGCTATAAATCGTGCGGCTTTAGAAAAGGAGCCGCAAGTCATAAGCTATGTAGAACAAATTGATACAGCGGACAGCATCGCCTTTTTAGATAGAGCTAAGCAAATTTCACCTCATCGTTTGTATTGGAGAAGTGCCGATGAAGAGTTTGTATTAGCCGGAGCCGGTTCTGCCAAGCGGGTTTATTCAGGGGATGATCATCGGTTTAATGAAATTGAAGCGATGTGGACAACCTTGCAGGAAAAGGCTGAAGTGTATGATATGTACGGTGAAAAAGGGACAGGGCTCGTCGCTATCGGCGGTTTCAGCTTTGATTCACTGGAGGAGAGAGCTGCTCCTTGGGAAGCTTTTCCCGACAGTCAGATGACTATCCCTATGTATTTACTTACAAACAAAGGCGAGAGTTCCTTCTTAACAACGAACCTTTTAATTTTTAAAGAAGATCATACTCAGCAGATTATTCATCAGATAAAGAGCGATAAGAAGCAGCTTTTACATGGGAAGCGAACAGAGCTTAACTTGCCGGAACGTATTAATACACTTGAAGTCCAGCCGGAAGAATGGAAGAGAAGTATCCAAAAAGCAACCGAATATATAAAAGGGGGACAAATGGAAAAAGTTGTTCTTGCCCGTGAGCTCCGTGCTTTATTTAAAGAGGAGGTTCAGTTGGCAGCTGTAATTGAAAAGCTGTCAGAAACTCAGCCTAACAGCTACATCTTTACTGTCGAAAGCGGAGGGTCACATTTTATCGGTGCTACTCCTGAGCGGCTGGCGAAAGTGGATAATCAGCAGCTGATCTCTACTTGTCTTGCAGGGACTGCTCCTCGCGGTAAAACGGACAAGGACGATAAAAAACTGGGCCAGGCTCTCCTTGATGATCCTAAAAACCGCCAGGAGCATGATTTTGTCGTGCAAATGATTCGTGAGGCTGTGGAAGCCTGCTGTTTTGATATCGAGATTCCTGAAAAGCCGGTACTATACCCGCTTAGAAATCTGCAGCATTTATATACACCTGTAACCGCAACGCTTGAAGACGGGTACACTTTACTGGATGTAGTCTCAAGGCTTCACCCCACACCGGCTCTCGGCGGCATGCCGCAGCAGAAGTCCGTTGATTATATCCGTAACAATGAGACGCTTAACCGCGGCTGGTATGCAGGTCCAGTCGGCTGGTTTGACGGCCGGAATAATGGGGAGTTTGCTGTAGCCATCCGTTCGGCTCTTATTCAAAAGAATAAAGCTTCTTTGTTTGCCGGTTGTGGAGTTGTCGAAGATTCTGATCCAGAAGCAGAATACGATGAAACAGGGGTTAAACTTAAGCCAATGCTGTCTGTTTTAGGAGGATATTGATGGATCACATAACTAACCTTTCTAGATATATCACGCACTTTGCCGACCAGTTTGTCGATTCAGGAGTTAAAGACACAGTGATTTCTCCTGGATCTCGTTCTACACCATTGGCTTTAGCATTTAAAGAGCATGAGGAAATGAATACATGGTTAAATTTAGATGAACGATCGGCTGCTTTTTTTGCTTTAGGTTTAGCTAAAGCAAAGCAAAATCCAGTTATTCTAGTCTGTACCTCGGGTACGGCTGCGGCTAACTATTACCCTGCTATAGTGGAAGCATACTATAGCAGGGTTCCTTTGATTGTTGTAACAGCCGACCGCCCGCATGAGCTGAGAGATGTCGGTGCTCCCCAGGCAATTGAACAGATGAACATGTATGGTTCTTATGTGAAGTGGTTCCATGATCTTGCCCTTGCGGATGAAAAATTGCTTTTTTATGTACGTAAACAGGCGTCGCGCGCTGTTTTAGAAGCAACTTCTGAACAGGAAGGCCCTGTCCATATTAACGTACCGGTTCGTGAACCGCTAGTGCCTGATTTTACAATGGAAGGGCTCTGGAGCAATGGAGCACCTTCTCTTCCAGTGCCTGCCAAAGGGGAAACGAAGCTTTCTGATGAGCAGGTGAAACGTTTTAAAGAGTTGGTGCTCAGCGATCAAAAGGGCTTAATTGTTTGTGGTCCCCAAACCGATATGAAGCTGCCTGAAGCTTTAACTAACTTGGCTTCAAAAGCGGGATTGCCGGTTTTTGCTGACCCTTTGTCCCAGCTGAGAACTGGAAAGCACGATAAGCTTAATATTATTGAAAATTACGATTCCCTGCTTAAAGGTGAGGATGTTAAGAATCTGCGGCCGGATTATATCATTCGTTTTGGAGCTATGCCTGTTTCAAAAGCATACCTAAAATGGATTCAGAAGCATGAATCTCAAATTACACATTATGTGGTAGATAAGAACAGCAGTTACCGGGAGCCAGCTGGTGTGGCCACTCATTTTATATGGTGCGATCCCCGGCTGTTCAGTGAGCAGTTATCTTCAGAGTTTGAAGCTGGAAGTGCTGTGAATACCTGGCTGGATACCTGGCAGAATTTTAACATCACGGCTAAAGAAGAAATGCTTCGTGACCCCGAAGAAGAGCTTAATGAAGGCCATGCCGTTGTTTATTTATCAGAAGCTATACCTGATCAATCAATTTTATTTATAGGTAACAGTATGCCGATTCGTGAAGTAGACAGCTTTTTTATGTCTTCTCCAAAATCGATTGAGCTGATGGCCAATCGTGGAGCTAATGGAATTGACGGTGTTGTTTCTTCGGCAATTGGAGCAGCGGCTAGTGGAAAGCCGGCGACATTGCTAATAGGCGATGTTTCATTTTTTCATGATATAAATGGACTGTTAGCAGCCAAACAGATGAATATTGATCTTACCGTTGTTGTCATCAATAATGATGGAGGCGGGATTTTCTCTTACCTTCCTAAAGTTGGCGAAAATGAGCATTTCGAAGAGCTTTTTGGTACACCGCTAGGGATTGATTTTACCGGAATTGTAGAGACATATGGAGGCGACTTCCAAAGAGTCACAAGCTGGGAAGGTTATAAAAAAGCCTTATCTCGAAGTTATAATGAAAAAGGACTTCAGGTGATTGAAGTTGTGACAAGCCGCGAAACTCATGTGGAGTTTCACAAAGAGCGCTGGAGAAATATTGAAGAAGCGGTTCGCTCAAGAAGGTGATAGACATGTATGTAAAAGTGAAGGATAGAAAGTATTGGCTGGAGGATACAGGAGGAGAAGGAATCCCTTTAGTATTTCTTCATGGATTTACCGGCAGTGCTGATACTTTTAATGAATCGATTTCCTTATTCTCCAGGACCTGGAGGACAATTAAGGTGGATATGCCCGGCCATAGAAAGACAGGAGAATTAGGTGAAATTCGAATGAAAGAGTTTTGCGAGGATCTTCATCATATTCTTAAGGAAATGAGCCTGAACAAAATTCACTTAATTGGATATTCGATGGGAGGACGCTCCGCTCTTTCTTTTGCTGCCTATTACCCGGAGATGATAGACAAGCTAGTGCTTGAGAGCGCCTCCCCTGGTCTTGCTAATGTAGGGGAACAACTGGAACGACAGAAGAAAGATCAACATCTCATTGAAAAGTTAATGGCTCAAGGACTAGAAAATTTCGTGAATATGTGGGAAAGAATTCCTCTATTCGATACACAGAAGATGCTTCGGAAAGAAGTAAGAGACCGTATAAGAAAAGAACGGATGAGCCACACGTCTAAAGGACTTGCAGAGTCTTTAGCCGGTATGGGGACAGGGAGACAGCCTTCCTGGTGGGAAAAGCTTCCTGAGCTGTCTCATGATGTACTTCTTGTTGCTGGAATGGAAGACTATAAATTCATCAAACTGAATGAAAAGATGGAAAAGCTCTTACCTCATGCAAGGTTTCATAAAATTCCTGATGCTGGGCATGCTGTTCATGTAGAAAAGCCGGAGTTTTTCGCTGAAATTGTAGAAGAATTCATGTTACAATAGATATTGCGCAATGAAAGCACGTTAGGAGGATTTGTCTTATGAAGTATAATTGGGTTACAGAACGTACGTATGATGACATACTGTACGAAACATTCGAGGGTATTGCTAGAATCACAATAAACAGACCGGAAGTGAGAAATGCTTTCCGGCCGCAGACGGTTCAGGAATTGATTGATGCTTTTGCCTATGCTCGTGATGATTCCAAGATTGGAGTAATTGTTCTTGCGGGAGCTGGGGAAAAAGCATTCTGTTCAGGCGGTGACCAGGGTGTCAGAGGACACGGAGGTTATGTAGGGGATGATAAGATTCCACGCTTAAACGTTCTTGACTTGCAGCGCTTGATCCGTGTGATTCCGAAACCTGTAATCGCTGAAGTTTCTGGTTATGCGATTGGCGGAGGTCATGTATTACATATCGTTTGTGATTTAACGATAGCTGCTGACAATGCGATCTTTGGACAGACCGGCCCTAAAGTTGGAAGCTTCGATGCCGGTTACGGTGCGGGTCTTCTTGCACGTATCGTAGGCCATAAGAAAGCAAGAGAAATCTGGTTCTTATGCCGTCAATATGATGCACAGGAAGCCAAAGAAATGGGACTTGTAAATACAGTTGTCCCACTTGATCAGCTGGAGGATGAAGTTGTGCAATGGTGCCGTGAGATTCTTGAGAAATCTCCAACCGCCCTTCGTTTCTTGAAAGCCTCCTTTAATGCTGATACGGATGGACTCGCTGGTCTTCAGCAAATGGGCGGAGATGCCACACTTCTTTATTACACAACAGAGGAAGCAAAAGAAGGACGAGACGCTTTTAAAGAGAAGCGTAAACCGGACTTCGATAAGTTCCCGAGATTTCCTTAATTCATTCATTGAAAAATGAACATACGAAAAGGGCTGTCCTTTAGGGCCAGTCCTTTTTATTAGATAAAAGGTGGGAAAAACTATGGAGATTCCTCATTGGCTGGAGAAACAGGCAGATCTGCAGCCGGACCGGCCGGCGATTGAATTAGAAGACGGCTTATCCATCACTTTTCTCGAACTGCGGAATCGAAGCAGGAAGACAGCTTACGGTTTAATAGCATCAGGCGTAAAAGAAGGAGATCATCTAGCCATCCTGGCAGCTAATCATGATCAATACGCAGTTTTAGTTCATGCCGCCAGTTACATCGGAGCAGTTGTTGTTTGTTTGAATACTCGTCTTACTGTTCATGAGCTTACCTTTCAGGTGAGTGACGCAGATGTATCACATTTGGCTGCAGATCAGGAACAGATGGGTAAAGCCGTGCAGGTTAAAGAAGAGCTGCGGAAGCCATTAGCTCTTTATGAGCTCAACGATCTTCCTGAAAGTAATGACAGTTTTACACTTCAGGAATTTTTAAACCTCGATAGTATTTTTACAATGATGTATACGTCGGGGACAACCGGACGCCCGAAAGCTGTGATGCATACTTATGGTAATCATTGGTTCAGCGCCGTTGCTTCTTCCTTGAACCTTGGTCTTTATGCAGAGGACAAATGGCTCGTCTGTCTTCCCGTCTTTCATGTAGGCGGCTTTTCTCTTTTAATGAAAAATGTTATTTACGGCATGGAGATTGTTTTATTTAAAGGCTTTGATCAGAAAAAAGCAGCAGAACAGATTTTAAACAATGGAGTGACCTTAATATCTGTTGTTACCGTAATGCTTCAAAGATTATTAAACAGTGAGATTAGAAAGTTTCCTGATCACTTTAGAGGGGCCCTGCTTGGCGGTGGGCCCGTGCCCGTACCACTTCTAGAAGAGGCAAAAGCTAGAAGGCTGCCTGTCTTTCAATCTTATGGCATGACGGAAACAAGCTCCCAGATTGCCACACTATCTCCGGAGGCAGCCTTTAAAAAGGTGGGTTCTGCCGGTAAAGCTCTGGGTCCTGCCAGCTTGAAAGTTATGGATGGAGATACTGAAGCTGCTGCGGGACAGATAGGAGAAATTTTTGTGAAAGGCCCTATGGTGACACAGGGGTATTATAAGCAAAAGAATATTTCTACAGATTACCTTGCTACAGGGGATTTAGGTTATTTTGACACTGAAGGTTTTTTATATGTTGTCGATCGGGTAAAAGATATGATTATTTCTGGTGGAGAAAATATATATCCCGCTGAAATAGAAAGTGTAATTCATGGAATACCCCAGGTTGCTGAAGTGGCCGTAACAGGACTGGCTCACGAAAAATGGGGAGAAGCGCCTGCTGCTTTTATCGTTTTAAAGGCCGGGGCTTCTCTCACATCAGAACAGGTGCTTAGTTATTTGAAAGATAAGCTTGCACGGTATAAGCTTCCTCAAAAGGTTTATTTCATAAATGAGCTGCCGAGAAATGCTTCAAATAAATTAGTGAGAAGAAAACTGCCTGAATATTTGCAGGAGCAGGATTAATATGAATATAAAAGAAGTCAGGCTTATAGAAATCGATCTTCCTTTAAAAAAACCGTTTACTACCAGTCAGGGGACCTTAAGGAATCGACCGGTAATCATTGTAGAAGTAAAGGATGACTGCGGATTAACGGGTTACGGAGAGGTGACAGCTTTTCCCACTCCTTTCTACACTGCAGAAACCACCCAGACAGCATGGCACATCCTGACAGACTTCTTGCTTCCCTCTGTTAAACACCTTGATCATCCCGAACAATTTCACCAAAGTGTGTCCACTATAAAAGGGCATCAGATGGCAAAAACGGGGGTGGAAGGTGCCCTATGGGATCTATATGCCAGACAACAGAAAATAAGCTTAAGTGAGCTTATCGGCGGTGTAAGAACAGAGGTGAAAGCAGGGGCGGTAATCAGCCTTGGCAGTCGTACTGCGGTTGAAATAGATGGTTTGCTGGCTGAGGGCTATTCCCGCTTCAAACTTAAGGTGGAAAAGGGAAAGGAAAGAGAGAAGATCATGGCTGTACGAAAAACACATCCTGATCTTCCGCTTATGATTGATGCAAATGGAATGTATGGAGAAGAGGAAGTGGAGCACTTGATCAGCTTAGACGATCTGGGTCTCTTAATGATTGAGCAGCCATTTCCAGCTGGGGATTTTTACTTGCATCATAAAGCTCAGAAGAGGATGAGTACACCTCTTTGCCTGGATGAATCGATTGAAAGCTGTGCCGATGCGAAACAGGCAATTGCATTAGAGAGCTGCCAGGTTATAAATATTAAAATCAGCAGAGTGGGCGGTTTATCGGAAGCCATTAAAATTCATGATCTTTGTCAGGCTCATGGTATTCCTGTCTGGTGCGGCGGTATGGTAGAAAGCGGTGTTTCAAAAGCCCATAATCTTGCACTGGCTTCACTGCCAAACTTTCGGTTTCCGGGAGACCTTTCCGGCTCTCAGCGCTATTTTGAACAGGATATTATAGAGCCTTATCTTGAAGTAAACCGTGGCTGTCTTTCTGTACCTACTGAAGAAGGTATTGGTGTATCTGTGAATGAAAATATCCTTCACCGTCTGGAAACGCGAAAATACAGCTTGTCTTTTTGACAACATTGGTTCTTTACGAATAAACTTAAAACCAGAAAAATGACGGCAGAGGTGACAGTATGGTTTTATTAACTAGAGATGAAGAAATCTTTCTAAGTGAAAATTTTAAATATTTCTTAGATACCACTCCTCAGGAAGAGAAGCTCGGAGTAGTGAAGGGCGATTCTTTGCTGTGTAAAAAAGGTGTACAGGAAACACTTGATGAGATTCATGCTTACATGGAGTCAGAGTTCTTTTTAACGACGGCGTCTATATTATCTAAGCGCTATGGAAATTTTATCGCAACGATTCCGTTGGCATCGATGACTTTATTTAATAAATTCCCAAATATGAATTTGAGCAATGTGGAATTCATAAGAGTAGATGAGAAGAAAAAATGGCTGCCGCGTCTGCGTCTGCTATCTAAAGAGGTAAGTCAGCCGGGGAATAAGTCGCGAGAGCAGTGGATGAAAGAGGAGCTTGAGCATCTTTTCCGTGAAGTAGTTCAGCCGGTGTTCCTCCATATTAACCATCTGACACGTTTGTCGTTGGATGTCATGTGGGAAAATATTGCGGTATATATGTTCCGTTTTTATGAAAGACAGGTGACCGAATGGTTCACACCTGATCAAGCAGAAAAGATGAAGCAGGACTTTTATTTTATTGTAAAAGACCTTCCCGGTGAAACATTCGGTGCCAGTAAAAATCCTTTTACGTACTTTCTTGATCAGCCAAAGCTTGATACAGGAGCGAGGCAGAGGAAGTGCTGCTGTTTATCCCATAGGCTGCATACAGACAGTGATTTCTGTAAAGTATGTCCAAAACGATTTAATTAAAAGAAACAATTAATAAAACCTTCTTAGTTGGCAAACCCTACAGCTAAGGAGGTTTTTTGAATGAGTAAGAAACCGTATTATGTGAACATGGGTACAAAAGAAATATCAATTAACCATGATGGAAATAACGATGACTTTATTATTTATGCAGATGAGTATGATTTGCTTTTGCTTAGAGAGATTTTTGATGAAGCGGATAATGCAGATATCCGTTCATTTTTTCGCTCTCATGTTCCATTTCAGCCTTATCATCAGGATAAAGACAATGATGAGTATGATCAGGATATGAAGAGCGCTTTTCGGATGATCTATGAGCTTGGCGATGAAAAAACAAGAAATCATATTGCAGGAATGGGCGTTCTGGAAGATCTTCAAAACAATAATCCGCAACAATAGGATAGCAGTTCCGGCTGTCGGGGATTTCCCGGCTGCCTTTTTTTACACTATTTTAGTGATATGCGGAAATACTACGTCTTCAGGAGTTTTTATTACTCTCCGCTTATGATACGATTTAAGACAGAGGAAATTAAAGAAAATTACATACTTCGTATTAAAGGCAGATGATCTGAGGTGAAGATTTTTTATGATTTTTATAGGAACCAAGTAAAGCTGTCCTTTGAGGACCACCCTTTTTCTAATTCTCCAAAGCATGTTTGGGTTATTTGCCGATATGAGGATCAGTGGCTGTTAACAAAACATAAAGATAGAGGAATCGAGTTTCCTGGAGGGAAAGTGGAAGAAGGAGAAACGGCAGAACAGGCTGCATTAAGAGAAGTATTCGAGGAAACGGGAGCTTATGTAGACAGCCTTCACTACATTGGCCAGTATTATGTCTCGGGTAAAGGCGGCACTATTATTAAAAACGTGTATTACGCTAAAATAAATAGGCTTGAGGAACAGCCTCACTACTTTGAGACAGATGGTCCGATTTTATTAAACAAGCTTCCCGGCAGCTTAAAGAATAATAAATCGTACAGCTTTATGATGAAGGATGAGGTGCTTCCTCAATGCTTAGAAATTATTGAAGACCGAGCCTTATAAACAAATAAAAAACCGCGCTTAAATCCAGCGCGGTTTTTTTATATATGAGGAGATGAGGAAACAATAATCAAGATCTGCCAAACAGCGGACCGGCCTCTTTAATTTCCTGAGTGGCTCCTTTAAACTGTTTGAAATTATCATGGAATTTGGATGCAAGCTCATGAGCTTTTTCATCGTAAGCATTCGTATCTTTCCAGGCTTTTCTCGGAACAAGTACTTCATCAGGTACACCCGGACAGTGTGTTGGGATTTCAAGGCCAAATACCGGGTCGGTATAAGTGTCAGCTGACTTAAGCTCACCCTCAAGTGCCGCATGAACCATGGCTCTTGTATGGGCCAGATTCATTCTTTTACCAGTGCCGTATGCACCCCCGGTCCATCCTGTGTTCACGAGATAAACTTCACTGTCAAATTGATCGATTTTCTCTCCCAGCATCTCCGCATAAACGGACGGTGCTAATGGCAGGAAAGGAGAACCAAAGCATGTTGAAAACGTAGCCTGCGGTGAAGTGACCCCCCGTTCTGTACCGGCTAACTTACTCGTATACCCGCTCAGGAAATGGTACATAGCCTGCTCTCTGGACAGCCTGCTAATAGGAGGCAGTACACCTGTAGCGTCAGCTGTGAGGAAGATAATTGTTCTAGGATGCCCCGCCACACTCGGGTTAATGGTATTATGAATATGTTGCAAAGGATAAGCTGCTCTCGTATTTTCGGTCAGTGTTGTATTTTCATAATCGGGTTCATGTGTATATGGATCCAATACTACGTTTTCCAGTACGGCACCAAATCGAATAGCACTGAAAATCTGCGGCTCTTTTTCCTCGGAAAGATTAATACATTTGGCGTAGCATCCGCCTTCTATATTTGAAACACCGTAATTTGACCATGCATGTTCATCATCACCAATCAGTCTTCTGTTGGCATCGGCTGACAAAGTCGTTTTTCCTGTTCCGGATAACCCGAAGAACAGACCGACATCACCTTCGCTTCCTACGTTCGCAGAACAGTGCATGGGAAGTACATTGTTCTGGGGCAGAAGAAAGTTCATAACAGAGAAGATTGATTTTTTAATTTCGCCCGCATATTCAGTTCCGCCAATAAGCACAATGCGGTGTTTAAAAGAAATTAAGATAAACGCTTCAGAGTTCGTTCCATCTGTTTCTGGGTTTGCTTTAAATGTTGGAGCTGAAATAACAGAAAATTCCGCTTCATGGCTGTTAAGTTCTTCGTGAGTAGGGCGGATAAACATCTGGTGGGCAAACAGGTTGTGCCAAGCGAACTCATTAATCACTTGGATAGGCAGTCTATAGCGGTCATCAGCACCCGCGTAGCCTTTAAAAACAAAAACTTCATCTTTTTCCTTTAAATAGTCCAGAACTTTGTGGTATAAATTAATGAAAACGTCCTCATCGATCGGGCGGTTAGTTTTTCCCCAGTTTATCTGATCTGATGAAACATCATCATTTACAATAAACTTGTCGTTTGGGGAGCGACCCGTATAAGCACCCGTCGTAGCCTGAATGGCACCACTTTCTGTCAAAGTTCCTTCTTTTCGGGAAAGTATTTTCTCAACTAAAAGAGGAACGGATAAATGGTGATGAACATTAGATTGGTTTAGTAATTGGTTAAGTTCAGACATTTGATTAATCGTACTCATATGTGTCTACCCGCCTTTACAAAAATATTGAATTGAACCCGAATGGTCAACTTTGAAATAAAGTATAACACATTAGAGTTATTAGTCCATACTAATTTTGAAAATGATTATTTTTATTTTATTCAGGAGTTTTCCATAGTGTTATCGAGAGGGTGTGAAAATATGAACAAAGCAATCGCATTATACGACGATCATTGTTTTTTGTGCCGGCAAACAAAGAAAATGCTGCAGCCTCTCGATTGGTTCGGGTTCATTAAATGGCAGCCCCTTGAACAGTTTGTAAATGACTATAAAATTTCCTACCAAAGTGCAGAAGTTCTTAAAAAAGAAATTCATATCGTTACATATAAGAAAGAAGTAAAAAAAGGATTTGAAGGGATGAGTTATTTATTTCAAAAAATGCCCCTGCTTTTTCCTCTTGGATTAGTAATGAACCTCCCGGGGGCTTCGCTTGTTGGAGCGCCCATATATAGATGGATAGCGAGAAATCGCTACCGCTTATTTAAGGCGCGGTGTGAAAGTAGTTCCTGTTCTATTTCATAAACCTGGGATACTAATTGACATGTTTCCTTGATTTCGATACTATTAGTCCGAACGGATACTCTCTTATCCAGAGCTGGTGGAGGGACAGGCCCTATGAAACCCGGCAACCCGTCATTCACTTGGCATGGTGCTAACCTGAAGCAAAGCTTTACATGGCTTTGGACGATAAGAGCGAAAGGAAGCGACACCTTTCCTCGAGTGTAGGAAGGGTTTTTTCTTTTTATAAGCACATATCGATACCCATAAAATTCTAATATATGAAATTTGTGCGTTTATAAACTTCTAAAAAAGATACGGGTAAAGAGTTCCGTCGAATCTTTGTACTTAACAGAAGGAGGAGTTTACAGAATGCCTGCCAACCGCCGGTTATTCACATCAGAATCAGTTACGGAAGGTCACCCCGACAAAATATGTGACCAGATTTCAGATTCTATTTTAGACGAAATTTTAAAAAATGATCCCAATGCCCGAGTGGCTTGTGAAACAACTGTAACTACAGGTTTAGTCCTCGTTTCAGGAGAAATCAGTACGAATACTTATGTAGACATTCCTGCAATCGTTCGCCAGACAATTAAGGATATTGGCTATACGCGGGCAAAATACGGCTTTGATGCCGATACATGCGCAGTACTTACAGCCATTGATGAACAGTCTCCTGATATTGCAGGCGGAGTAAATGCCTCTTTAGAAGCCAGAGAAGGAAAAATGACAGATAAGGAATTAGAAGCGATCGGTGCTGGAGACCAGGGTCTAATGTTTGGGTTTGCTAATAATGAAACGGCTGAACTGATGCCACTTCCAATTTCCCTTGCTCATAAATTGTCTAAACGCCTTTCAGATGTGCGTAAAGACGGTACACTTAACTATTTAAGACCCGATGGAAAAACCCAGGTAACTATCGAATATGATGAAAACGACAAGCCTTTTCGAGTAGATACGATTGTTATATCTACACAGCATGCAGAAGAGATTACCCTTGATAAAATTCAAAAAGATATTCAGGAACATGTGATTGCTTCAGTCGTGCCATCTCACCTTATCGATGACCAGACGAAATATTTTATTAATCCGACTGGACGATTTGTTATTGGGGGACCTCAAGGTGATGCAGGATTAACAGGAAGAAAGATTATTGTCGATACCTATGGCGGCTACGCCCGTCATGGAGGCGGAGCTTTCAGTGGGAAAGACGCGACAAAGGTCGACAGATCAGCTGCTTATGCCGCTCGTTATGTAGCTAAGAACATCGTTGCTGCCGGATTAGCTGAATCCTGTGAAGTACAGCTGGCTTATGCTATTGGTGTAGCTCAGCCTGTTTCTATCTCCATCAATACAAATGGAACCGGCCAAGTGGAAGAAGAGAAATTGGTGGAGGTTGTAAGAGAATTATTTGACCTTCGACCGGCAGGAATTATTAAGATGCTCGATCTGCGCCGTCCAATCTATCGCCAGACTGCAGCTTACGGTCACTTCGGACGTACAGATGTAGAGTTTCCTTGGGAAAAGACAGATAAGGCGGAACAAATTAAGAAAGTCTTAAACCAGAAATAACAATAAAAACCGCTGTCCTTAGGATAGCGGTTTTATTTGTTGAAAAACTTCTAATTGCTACTGGATTACGTTCTGAACAGGGAATCATAATGCTGAGGTATAGGATTTTCCTCCAACTATAGCGTTCCCGCTGCCCAATAATGTAAAGGCGGGAAATGGCGAGAAGCCTGAATGGAGATAGAGCCAAAGGTCTCTCTTCTAACTTAAGGCTGCAGTTTCTTATAAGCTTGTCCCTTATCAACATACGTTTTTCGTATTCGATCCAGTTCCTTATAGTCATTTTCTGTTAGTTCTCTGACAACCTTTGCAGGCCGTCCTAACGCCAGGGTGCGCGGTGGTATCTTTTTACCGGGCGGCACGAGACTGCCAGCTCCTATAAATGCTTCTTCCCCTATTTCTGCTCCATCAAGGATCAAGGACCCCATCCCAATCAGCGCATTTTTCTTAACATGAGCAGAATGCAAAGTTACTTGATGCCCCACTGTTACTCCGTCTTCAAGGATAAGAGGCTGATCAGGACTTTGGTGAAGCATACTCAAATCCTGAATATTCACCTGCTTTCCGATTTTTACCGGGGCAACATCTCCACGGATAACAGTCTTAAACCAGATGCTCGATTCTTCATCAATACTTACATCACCTGTAATAACCGCATCTTCCGCTACATACACAGAGTCGTCTATTTTCGGAAACTTTCCATTATATTCGCAAATCATAAGCATCCCCCTTATAATATTAGATAGATTTAGTATAGCAAATAGCAGGAGGAACGATTAAATGCTGAGTCCTAAAGCAACCGTGGTTATCGTTCATGGCGCTTTTGAGCATTCAAAGCGATATACTCATATTATTAACAAACTGAATGAGGATGGTTACAGTGTAATCACAGGTGATCTTCCCGGCCAGGGAGAGTCTGATGGTAAAAAGGGACATATTATCTCTTTTGATGAGTATTTACATAAAGTCATGGAATGGATCAATAAAGCAAATGAAGAAAGACCGGTTTTTTTACTTGGCCACAGCATGGGCGGCCTTATTTCAATAAGACTGATGCAGAAGCTATACCCGCATATTGATGGCCTCATTCTTTCCTCTCCGGCACTTGGGCTTGGACAGAGAGCTTCAAAACCAATGGAGCTGGCCAGTCTTGTGTTAAATAAATTATGGCCGAATCTGCTTGTTTCCTCTCCTGTAGATGCTGAGATGGTAACAGGTAACCCTGAGATTATCGAGAGCTATAAAAATGATCAGCTAATATTGAAAAAAGTATCCATTCGCTGGTATCGTGAGTTTCAAAAAGCGATTCAGCAGGCTTTTAAGCATGTGAAATATTTTCCGGACCTTCCTGTTTTAATTATGCAGTCAGGTCGGGATGTATTGGTAGATCCAAAGAAGACGTACGAATGGTTTCATCTTATTAATACAGAAGAAAAAACATATAAAGAATGGCCTGATTTTTATCACGAATTGTTTAATGAGCAGGAATGGGAACAAGCTTATATGTATATGCTTAATTTTATGGAACAGCAATTATCACGCAGGAAATAGGTTAAAGGAGAGAGTGTCGTGTCTGTAAAAGTCCCAACACAAGCCGTACCTTTGATGCTTAAAGTTTATAAAGATGTTTTTCCAAAAGTGCATAGGGAACTGAACAGTTGGAAGGAAGAGGCTGAATTAATTCCTGATCCCGAACTTCGCACACAGGCCCTGGCGAGTATTGCTTCAAAAACTTTCCACTGTGAAGGCGGAGGGATATATGCACTGCTTGCTGAAGAGCGGATGGGGGAAGCTGTTCGATTTATTGTCGCCTATCAGACTATAAGCGATTATTTAGATAATCTCTGCGACCGGAGTACATCTATGGATCCTGATGATTTCAGACAGCTTCATCAGTCGATGACAGATGCGCTTACGCCGTCTAATGAACTAAAAGATTACTATGCTTTTCGAAAAGAAAAAAATGATGGCGGCTATCTGGAGAATTTAGTTCGAACCTGCCAGTCCGTCCTGCGCCTGTCAAAAGAATATAAGGTAACTGAGCCTTATACGACGAGACTTGGCTGCCTTTATAACGACCTGCAGGTACATAAACATGTAAAGGAAGAAGAACGGCTGCCACGGTTGAAAAGCTGGTTTGAAAACCATCAGGAAAAGGGACAAAACTTAAAATGGTACGAGTTCTCTGCATGCACAGGTTCGACACTCGGCATTTTTTGTCTTGTGTCGTATGCCCTGGCAGGCAAAATGAATAAATCACTTGCTGAAAGAATAGAAGAGAGCTATTTTCCTTATATGCAAGGCCTTCATATCTTACTGGATTACTATATTGACCAGGAAGAGGACAGGATAGAAGGTGATTTAAATTTCTGTTCATATTATGAGCATGAAGAAATGATGAAGGAGCGGTTTGTTTATTTTGTGGAACAGACAAACCGCTCCATCCAATCCCTTCCTGACCGTGGTTTTCATGAAATGGTATATGAAGGTCTGGTAGGAATGTATTTAGCTGATCACAAAGTGAAAGCCATTCAACATGCGAAAGACTTTGTAAGATCTATGCTTAAAGCAAGCGGAAAAAAAGCTACATTTTTTTATATTAATACGAAAATGTACAATCGGTTTAGAGGATTTAAAACGGCTTTATAGCTTTTCGATGGCAATAATAAATGGCGGATTATTTTTCTGGTTAATAAAGCCGTATTGCAGGACTTGAAAATTTTTCTGGCTTAATTCACTTGTATATTCAAGAACTGCTTCCTTTTCTTCCGCCCCGCCCGGATGGCCATGATAGACGACTAATACAACCATTCCTCCAGGCTGAAGGTATTCAAGAATGGAGGATAGAGAGCTAATCGTCTGGTTTTGATGTGTCACAATTTTTTTATCGCTTCCCGGAAGGTATCCGAGGTTAAAAATTGCGGCTTTTAATTCTTCCAGATGCTCTGTAGGAATCGTTTCTTCAATTTCGTGATGACTCTTATGAAAAAGCGTAACATTTCTATCTAATCCCAACTCTTCCAGGCGGGCTTTCGTATTATCAATCGCCTGCTTTTGGACATCGAACCCATAGACATGACCGCTTTTTCCGACGAGTTCGCGTAGTAAAACTGTATCGTACCCATTACCGCATGTACCATCGATCGCTATGTCACCATCTCGAAGGGTGGATCTCATTAATTCATGCGCAAATGGAATCACTCTTTTTAAATTCATGCATAAAGCTCCTTTACCTTTTAATGCTGGCTAAGCTAGTTTAGCATGAAATTTATCATTTCTGAATTCTATTATTCAGAAGAACCGGGCTCAGTTTTTAGGGTAATTCCTTTTTGCCGGCTGAACGGTACGCTTTGGGGTCTTCTTCGTTTTATGAGAAGAAGCATTTGTACTGGCAGCTTTCCGAATCGGTTTCTTCACGGCCCGTCCTCCTTATATTTAAGGTATAAGTAAGGTTTCCTCTCATCTTTTTAAATAAACATGTTTTTCCATTGCTTGACAAAGAGCAGGGGTTTCATTAACATTACGGGTAGATATGTAATGACGTTGAAAAGGATTAGTAATATAAGCGCAAGAAATAGAGAGTCCGCGGATGGTGCAAGCGGTCCTTGTGCTTAGATGAACTCACCTTGGATGTCGAAGAAGTGAAAGGTAAGTAGCTTCTTCCGGTAAATGGCCGTTATCCATTCTAAGTGGGCGTTCCAGGCGCTAATTTGGGTGGTACCGCGGGAGAAGTCTCTCGTCCCTGATTTTGTTAGGGATGAGTGGCTTTTTTTTATTACTTTAAGCAGGAGGAATTTCAATGGCTTTCGATCACAAGAAAATTGAAAAGAAATGGCAGTCGTATTGGCTGGAAAACAAAACATTTAAAACAGATGCTGATTCTCATAAAGAGAAATTTTATGCGCTCGATATGTTTCCTTATCCTTCAGGTGCAGGCCTGCATGTAGGCCATCCAGAAGGTTATACAGCAACAGATATCTTATCCCGTATGAAGCGGATGCAGGGATATGAAGTTCTTCACCCGATCGGCTGGGATGCCTTTGGACTTCCGGCAGAACAATATGCTCTTGATACAGGAAACGATCCGGAAGAATTTACAGCTCAGAATATAGGTACATTTAAGCGCCAGATCCAGGAGCTTGGTTTTTCCTATGACTGGGACCGTGAAGTAAATACGACAGATCCTGATTATTACAAATGGACACAGTGGATCTTTTTGAAGCTTTATGAAAGAGGTCTTGCCTATATAGATGAAGTACCGGTAAACTGGTGCCCGGCTCTCGGCACAGTCCTTGCCAATGAGGAAGTAATTGATGGCAAAAGTGAGCGGGGCGGTCATCCTGTAGAACGTCGGCCAATGAAGCAGTGGATGCTGAAAATAACCGCTTATGCTGACCGTCTGCTTGAAGATTTAGAAGAGCTGGACTGGCCGGAAAGTATAAAAGATATGCAGCGCAATTGGATTGGGAAATCAGAAGGTGCTGAAATTACATTTGATGTCGCTTATCACGAGGCGTCTTTCGACGTATTTACTACCCGTCCTGATACTTTATATGGTGCAACATATGCAGTTCTATCTCCGGAGCATTCATTAGTGAGCAAGATTACAACAGATGAACAGCGTAGTAAAGTAAACGAATATGTAGATGCCGCTAAAAATAAGAGTGAGCTTGAAAGAACAGACTTAGCCAAAGATAAGACCGGAGTATTTACAGGAGCTTACGCGATTAATCCAATCGATGGCAATAAGCTGCCAATTTGGGTAGCTGACTATGTACTGATGGGATATGGAAGCGGGGCTATTATGGCTGTTCCTGCCCACGATGAGCGTGATTACGAATTTGCCACTAAATATGATCTTCCGATTATTGCTGTCTTAGAAGGCGGAGATGTTGATGAAGAAGCTTATACGGGAGATGGCAAACATATTAACTCCGGAATTTTAAATGGTCTGGATAAAGAGGAAGCTATTGAGAAATCGATTAAGTGGCTGGAGGAAAATAAGAAAGGTACACGCAAAACGACTTACCGTCTCCGCGACTGGCTGTTTAGTCGTCAGCGTTACTGGGGAGAACCAATTCCCATCATTCACTGGGAAGATGGCTCAATATCTGCTGTACCAGAAGAAGATCTACCAGTAACTCTGCCAAAGACAAAAGAAATTAAGCCGTCAGGTACAGGTGAATCCCCTTTAGCAAATATTGATGAGTGGGTAAATGTGACTGATCCTGTTACGGGTATGAATGGCCGCCGAGAAACAAATACGATGCCGCAGTGGGCGGGAAGCTGCTGGTATTTCCTTCGTTACATCGACCCTAAAAACGGAGAAGCTTTTGCGGATTTCGATAAACTTAAGAAGTGGCTCCCAATTGATGTATATATCGGAGGAGCCGAGCATGCGGTGCTTCACCTGCTTTACGCACGTTTCTGGCACAAAGTACTTTACGATGCAGGGGTAGTTCCAACGAAAGAGCCTTTCCAAAAATTATTTAACCAGGGGATGATCCTTGGGGAAGGCAATGAAAAGATGAGTAAATCTAAAGGGAATGTAGTCAATCCAGATGATATAGTATTTTCTCATGGTGCAGACACATTACGGCTTTACGAAATGTTTATGGGTCCTCTTGAAGCATCGATCGCCTGGTCTACGAATGGGCTAGATGGGGCAAGAAGATTCCTTGACCGTGTATGGCGTTTATTTGTGAAAGATGGGAAGCTATCGGAAGCTATCGTGGAAAGCAGTACAGATAAGACTCTCGAGAAAACGTACCATCAGACCGTTCAAAAAGTAACCGAGAATTTTGAGGAGTTAAGGTTTAATACAGGGATTTCTCAAATGATGGTTTTTATAAATGAAGGCTATAAAGCAGATGTACTTCCAAAACACTATGTGGAAGGCTTTGTAAAACTGCTGTCACCTGTAGCGCCACATCTTACAGAAGAGCTGTGGGAAAAGTTAGGTCATGAAGAAAGCATCACATATGAAACTTGGCCGACCTTTGATGCGTCTAAGCTCGTGGAAGATGAAGTGGAGATTGTTTTACAGGTAATGGGTAAAGTGAGAGCTAAAATGATGGTCAGCCCGGATGTTTCAAAAGAAGATCTTGAAAAAGCGGCACTTGAAAATGAAAATGTTCAAGAGTGGCTTGAAGGAAAAACGGTTCGAAAAGTAATTGCTGTTCCTGGGAAATTAGTTAACATTGTAGCTAACTAGATTTGAAGCCATCCTCGACTTAGCGGGGATGGTTTTTTATAAGACTTAATTCTTGACTCCCAGATGATTTTTATTAAAATGAAACCGTAACTATTCCTATATTAGGAGCGTGGATAAAGTGAGTAAAGTTAATCAAATGACTACAGAAGAATTACAAAAAGCTTTAGAGGAAAATAAATCCTTGAAGATAATAGATGTCAGGGAAGATGAAGAAGTGGCTCAGGGAATGATTCCGACAGCAACACATATTCCTCTTGGTCAGATTCCCGATGCTGCTGGGAGTCTTAATCCGGATGATGAGTATGTAATGGTCTGCCGCTCTGGGAAGAGAAGTCAGAATGCTTCAGAATACTTGCAATCTAAAGGGATTAAGAAAGTGCATAATCTAGATGGCGGAATGCTGGATTGGAAAGGCGAAGTTGTACTTTAAGTTAGAGAGGTTCCACTTATGTTAGAAATGACCATTCTTTTAATCATAGGACTAATCGTTTTTATATTTAAAAGTTTTTATCAAAAGAACTTGATACCTTTAGAAGAAAAGACACCACCTGCTGATGATTTTTGTGTGATCGATATTAGGGATTACATTTCTGCTCATCGTTCCCCTTACCCGGGTGCGGAAAATATTCCCCTGGATTATTTACCGAGGGAACTAAAGGGAAGATTTGATTGCCCGAAGAAAATACTTTTAGTTACAGATAATAAAAGAGGTGCACGGCTGGCAGCTCGAATGATAAAAAAGAAACGTGGAAATCCAGTTTATTATATTCGAGCCATTTAGAATCAGCATTTGCTGATTCTTTTTTTAGTATTGACGTAACAAATCCTAAGTGTTATTATGAATAACGTTGCTGTTTTCACACAACATGTAAAAGATAGTATAAAAAAATCTATTAATCTTATTGACAGATTCAGACGAATTATGCTAGAATTTATTTACTGTCGCAGGGCAGTTAACCAATTTGATCTTTGAAAACTGAACGAACCAACCAGTACGTCAAAACATTTCTTTCTATATTATATAGATCGAATTTTTTAAGAAGCACATTCGGTGTGCAAATGAGCAAGTCAAACTACTTTTTGGAGAGTTTGATCCTGGCTCAGGACGAACGCTGGCGGCGTGCCTAATACATGCAAGTCGAGCGCAGGAAGCTAACCGATCCCCTTCGGGGGTGACGTTAGTGGAATGAGCGGCGGACGGGTGAGTAACACGTGGGCAACCTGCCTGTAAGACCGGAATAACCCCGGGAAACCGGGGCTAATGCCGGATAACCTCTTCTCTCTCATGAGGAAAGAGTAAAAGATGGCCTTTGGCTATCACTTACAGATGGGCCCGCGGCGCATTAGCTAGTTGGTGAGGTAACGGCTCACCAAGGCGACGATGCGTAGCCGACCTGAGAGGGTGATCGGCCACACTGGGACTGAGACACGGCCCAGACTCCTACGGGAGGCAGCAGTAGGGAATCTTCCGCAATGGACGAAAGTCTGACGGAGCAACGCCGCGTGAACGATGAAGGTTTTCGGATCGTAAAGTTCTGTTGTGAGGGAAGAACAAGTACCGTGCGAATAGAGCGGTACCTTGACGGTACCTCACGAGAAAGCCCCGGCTAACTACGTGCCAGCAGCCGCGGTAATACGTAGGGGGCAAGCGTTGTCCGGAATTATTGGGCGTAAAGCGCGCGCAGGCGGTTCCTTAAGTCTGATGTGAAAGCCCACGGCTCAACCGTGGAGGGTCATTGGAAACTGGGGAACTTGAGGACAGAAGAGGAGAGTGGAATTCCACGTGTAGCGGTGAAATGCGTAGATATGTGGAGGAACACCAGTGGCGAAGGCGACTCTCTGGTCTGTTTCTGACGCTGAGGTGCGAAAGCGTGGGTAGCAAACAGGATTAGATACCCTGGTAGTCCACGCCGTAAACGATGAGTGCTAGGTGTTAGGGGGCTTCCACCCCTTAGTGCTGAAGTTAACGCATTAAGCACTCCGCCTGGGGAGTACGGCCGCAAGGCTGAAACTCAAAGGAATTGACGGGGGCCCGCACAAGCGGTGGAGCATGTGGTTTAATTCGAAGCAACGCGAAGAACCTTACCAGGTCTTGACATCCTTGGACCGCCCTAGAGATAGGGTCTTCCCTTCGGGGACCAAGTGACAGGTGGTGCATGGTTGTCGTCAGCTCGTGTCGTGAGATGTTGGGTTAAGTCCCGCAACGAGCGCAACCCCTAATCTTAGTTGCCAGCATTCAGTTGGGCACTCTAAGGTGACTGCCGGTGACAAACCGGAGGAAGGCGGGGATGACGTCAAATCATCATGCCCCTTATGACCTGGGCTACACACGTGCTACAATGGATGGTACAAAGGGCAGCGAAGCCGCGAGGTGTAGCAAATCCCATAAAACCATTCTCAGTTCGGATTGCAGGCTGCAACTCGCCTGCATGAAGCCGGAATCGCTAGTAATCGCGGATCAGAATGCCGCGGTGAATACGTTCCCGGGCCTTGTACACACCGCCCGTCACACCACGAGAGTTGGCAACACCCGAAGTCGGTGAGGTAACCTTTATGGAGCCAGCCGCCGAAGGTGGGGCCAATGATTGGGGTGAAGTCGTAACAAGGTAGCCGTATCGGAAGGTGCGGCTGGATCACCTCCTTTCTAAGGATATAAGGAGCGGCGTTTGCGCCGTTTCCTTCGGAAAACGTACTGGTTGGTTGTTCAGTTTTGAGAGATCAAACTCTCAAACTTGTGAACCTTGAAAACTGGATAAGATATGACAAGACATCAAACCAACGTAAGAAAAAGTCTTTTCACGAAGATGAAAGTTAAGTGAATAAGGGCGCACGGTGGATGCCTTGGCACTAGGAGCCGATGAAGGACGGGACTAACACCGATATGCCTGGGGGAGCTGTAAGTAAGCTTGGATCCCAGGATTTCCGAATGGGGAAACCCGCTGTTCGTAATGGAACAGCATCCTTCGCTGAATACATAGGCGTTGGACGGCAGACCCGGGGAACTGAAACATCTCATTACCCGGAGGAAGAGAAAGCAAATGCGATTTCCCAAGTAGCGGCGAGCGAAACGGAATCAGCCCAAACCAGAAAGCTTGCTTTCTGGGGTTGTAGGACACTCCTTTGGAGTTACAAAGAGAGAGGATAGACGAAGCGATCTGGAAAGATCCGCCAGAGAGGGTAACAGCCCCGTAATCGACATCCTTTCTTCTCCGGAGTGGATCCTGAGTACGGCGGAACACGAGGAATTCCGTCGGAATCCGGGAGGACCATCTCCCAAGGCTAAATACTCCCTAGTGACCGATAGCGAACCAGTACCGTGAGGGAAAGGTGAAAAGCACCCCGGAAGGGGAGTGAAAGAGATCCTGAAACCGTGTGCCTACAAGTAGTCGGAGCCCATTGATGGGTGACGGCGTGCCTTTTGTAGAATGAACCGGCGAGTTACGACCGTATGCAAGGTTAAGCTGATGAGAAGCGGAGCCGCAGCGAAAGCGAGTCTGAATAGGGCGAATATAGTATGCGGTCGTAGACCCGAAACCGTGTGATCTACCCATGTCCAGGGTGAAGGTCAGGTAACACTGACTGGAGGCCCGAACCCACGCAAGTTGAAAATTGCGGGGATGAGGTGTGGGTAGGGGTGAAATGCCAATCGAACACGGAGATAGCTGGTTCTCTCCGAAATAGCTTTAGGGCTAGCCTCAGAATAGAAAGTCCTGGAGGTAGAGCACTGATTGGACGAGGGGCCCCTACCGGGTTACCGAATTCAGTCAAACTCCGAATGCCAGAGACTTTGTTCTGGGAGTCAGACCATGGGTGATAAGGTTCATGGTCGAGAGGGAAACAGCCCAGACCGCCAGCTAAGGTCCCTAAGTGTGTGTTAAGTGGAAAAGGATGTGGAGTTGCTTAGACAACCAGGATGTTGGCTTAGAAGCAGCCACCATTCAAAGAGTGCGTAATAGCTCACTGGTCGAGTGACTCCGCGCCGAAAATATACCGGGGCTAAACACACCACCGAAGCTGCGGATTGATCCGGATGGATCAATGGTAGGAGAGCGTTCTAAGGGCTGTGAAGTCAGACCGTAAGGACTGGTGGAGCGCTTAGAAGTGAGAATGCCGGTATGAGTAGCGAAAAAAGAGTGAGAATCTCTTTCACCGAAAGCCTAAGGTTTCCTGAGGAAGGCTCGTCCTCTCAGGGTTAGTCGGGACCTAAGCCGAGGCCGAAAGGCGTAGGCGATGGACAACAGGTGGATATTCCTGTACCGCCTTCCTTCCATTTGAGTGATGGGGGGACGCAGGAGGATAAGGAGAGCGCACCATTGGAAGCGTGCGTCCAAGCAGCAAGACGGTCGGAATAGGAAAATCCGTCCGGCAACGTCGAGCTGTGATGGGGAGGGAAATTGAGTACCGAAGCTCCGGATTTCACACTGCCAAGAAAAGCCTCTAGCGAGGAAGGATGGCGCCCGTACCGCAAACCAACACAGGTAGGCGAGGAGAGAATCCTAAGGTGAGCGGGAGAACTCTCGTTAAGGAACTCGGCAAAATGACCCCGTAACTTCGGGAGAAGGGGTGCTCCTCTGCCGAGGAGCCGCAGTGAAAAGGCCCAAGCGACTGTTTACCAAAAACACAGGTCTCTGCGAAGCCGTAAGGCGAAGTATAGGGGCTGACACCTGCCCGGTGCTGGAAGGTTAAGGGGATGCGTTAGCCGTAAGGCGAAGCGTTGAACCGAAGCCCCAGTAAACGGCGGCCGTAACTATAACGGTCCTAAGGTAGCGAAATTCCTTGTCGGGTAAGTTCCGACCCGCACGAAAGGTGCAACGACTTGGGCACTGTCTCAACGAGAGACCCGGTGAAATTATACTATGCGTGAAGATGCGCATTACCCGCGACAGGACGGAAAGACCCCGTGGAGCTTTACTGTAGCCTGATATTGAATGTTGGTACAGCTTGTACAGGATAGGTGGGAGCCTGAGAAGCCGGAGCGCTAGCTTCGGTGGAGGCGCTGGTGGGATACCACCCTGGCTGTACGGACATTCTAACCCAGGACCGTGATCCGGTCCGGAGACAGTGTCAGGTGGGCAGTTTGACTGGGGCGGTCGCCTCCCAAAGAGTAACGGAGGCGCCCAAAGGTTCCCTCAGAATGGTTGGAAATCATTCGCAGAGTGTAAAGGCACAAGGGAGCTTGACTGCGAGACCTACAAGTCGAGCAGGGACGAAAGTCGGGCTTAGTGATCCGGCGGTACCGTATGGAAGGGCCGTCGCTCAACGGATAAAAGCTACCCCGGGGATAACAGGCTTATCTCCCCCAAGAGTCCACATCGACGGGGAGGTTTGGCACCTCGATGTCGGCTCATCGCATCCTGGGGCTGTAGTCGGTCCCAAGGGTTGGGCTGTTCGCCCATTAAAGCGGTACGCGAGCTGGGTTCAGAACGTCGTGAGACAGTTCGGTCCCTATCCGTCGTGGGCGTTGGAAATCTGAAAGGAGCTGTCCTTAGTACGAGAGGACCGGGATGGACACACCGCTGGTGTACCAGTTGTTCCGCCAGGAGCATCGCTGGGTAGCTACGTGTGGACGGGATAAGTGCTGAAAGCATCTAAGCATGAAGCCCCCCTTGAGATGAGATTTCCCCTAACTATAAGTTAGTAAGATTCCTCAGAGACGATGAGGTCGATAGGTCTGAAGTGGACGCGTGGTGACACGTGGAGCTGACAGATACTAATCAATCGATGACTTACCTTTTATTTCTTTCAATGGTTTGATAGAAATCAGTCTTATTCAGTTTTGAAGGTTCACCCTTATATAAGATGAGGTGGCGATAGCGAAGAGGTCACACCTGTTCCCATGCCGAACACAGCAGTTAAGCTCTTCAGCGCCGATGGTAGTCGGGTTTATCCCCGTGAGAGTAGGACGCTGCCTCGTCTCAGATGAAACCTTAGAAGAACATCTTCTAAGGTTTTTTATTTTTCCAAAAAGGGAACGAGGAATAAAAATTGTCTGAGGTGAAAAGTATCGAACTTGTGAAGTGGAGCTATTCAGGTATAAAGAAAGTACGGGGCTATTTTAGTAAGTTTCCCCACTCAGTTATATATTTCAGAAGAGCAAGAAGCTACTATTTAGTCTATACGCTCGATTGGGATGAGCGAGATCCTGTAATGACAGAAGGGGACAGAGAAGAGATGCAGGTCCTTCTCAATGAAGAGTTAGGCCATATTTCTGCCTATAAAAAGAGAAAGTCGAGAAGAATCCATTGATTCTCTCGACTTTCTTATTTGGCCATGGATTCATAGGCGGCATGCATTCCAGCTACGCGTCCTGTTACCATTGCCGCTGTGATGTTATATCCACCCGTATACCCGTGGATATCCAGGATTTCGCCGCAGAAATATAAGCCGTGCATAAGTTTAGATTGCATGGTGTTAGGGATAATTTCTTTAATAGAGACGCCACCACCGGTTACAAATGCTTTCTCAATTGGTTGGGAGTCATAAATATTGACTTGAAAATGCTTAAGGTAGTAAATAAATTTCCGAATTTGCTCGTTGGAAATATTGCCCGCATTTTCAGTGGAAGAAATATTGATTAAATCAATCATGTAATCCAGTAAGCGTTCAGGTACAAGGCCTTTAACTACATTTCGAAAGAGTTTTTTTGACTGGTCTTTCATTTGCTTTTGAAGAGAATCTATTAACTTCTGTTCTTGCTCTTCCGGCAGGCAGTCGATCTCAATAATCACGGATTTACGTCCCTTTCTCAGTTCTTTTACTGCATATTGCGAGCAGCGCAGTATGGCAGGCCCGGACAGACCAAAGTGGGTAAAAAGCATGTCCATTTTATGTGTGACGATCTTTTTATTTTTTTCATTTAATACAGATACATCAACATTTTTTAAAGAAAGGCCCTGTAAGGTTTTATTTTTTATAAATGGATCTTTTGACAGTAAAGGAACCTCTGTAGGAAAGAGGTCTGTTATCGTGTGCCCTGCCTTTTTAGCCCATGCGTACCCATCACCTGTTGAGCCTGTATGGGGGACGGCTTTACCTCCTGCCGCTAACACTACAGCTTTGGTCTCCAGCTTCTCCCCAGATTTTAAAATGATTTTATGGGTTTGCTCACCGTAATGAATAGCCTCTACAGGAGTTTCTTTACGCACTTCCACGTTTAACTTATTCAGTTGGTCAAGAAGAGCATTAACTACATCTTTTGCTTTGTTACTGACAGGGAACATTCGACCATGATCTTCTTCTTTCAAAGCGACACCGAGTCCTTCAAAGAAATCAATAATGTCATAGTTGTTAAATACAGAAAAGGGGCTGTACAAAAACCGTCCGTTTCCTGGTATGTGTTTAATGACTTCTTCCTCGGGAAGGCGGTTGGTTACATTACAGCGTCCTCCTCCCGATATTGCAAGTTTAGTCCCGAGTTTCTTTCCTTTATCAATAAGGAGTGTTTTTACACCCTGCTCTGCTGCTGCGATGGCGGCCATCAATCCTGATGGACCTCCGCCGATGACAATCACTTGGTAGCTCATGAGTGACTTCCTTTCTTTTATAACTATAAAACGATGGTTTTCGATAAATTTATGATAAAATAGACATCGTTGATCATAAACTAATGAAGGTGAAGGTTTTACTATGTCGAAAATATTAAAAGGCACAATGATTTTAACGGGTGCCACATTTTTATCAAAGTTTCTAGGCATGATTTACGTTGTACCATTTGAACAGATGGTAGGGCCTAAAGGAATGGCTCTGTATTTCTACGCTTATACACCATACAACATTTTGCTCAGTTTATCTACACTTGGTGTACCTATGGCTGTTTCAAAATTTGTATCGAAATACAATTCTCTTGAGGATTATCAGACAGGAAGGGATATGTTTAAGTCCGGCGTCCAGCTTATGGCTCTGACAGGCATAGTCACATTCCTGATGCTGTTTTTTGGAGCAGAAGCTATTGCTTCCTTTAGTTTATCAGGGGAAGACAGCAGCACCTCCGTTGAAGATACGGCCATGGTTATTCGCATGGTAAGTTTTGCTTTATTGATTATTCCTAGTATGAGTATTATAAGAGGATTCTTTCAGGGAAATGAATCTATGGCTCCTACTGGAGTGTCTCAGGTCATAGAACAGATCGTACGTATCGCCTTTTTATTAATTTCAGTCTACATTGTTATTTATGTAATGGATGGCGGTATTCCAATGGCTATTGGCTACTCTACTTTTGCTGCGTTTATAGGAGGGGTAGCCTCACTCATCGTCTTGATACTTTATTGGAAAAAAAGAAAACCATATCTGGACCGACAGCTTGAGCAGCAGGAATATACCTATGATATTACTAAAAAAGATATGTTTAAAGAGTTAATCAGCTACGCTGGGCCATTTGTGCTAGTAGGGATAGCTACGCCTCTTTATCAGCTGATTGATCAGTTTACCTTTAATAAGGCGATGGCTGCTGCAGGCTTGGCTTCCATTTCCGGAGAAGCCCTATCAGCTATTCATGTATTAAGTCATAAGCTCGTCATTATTCCCGTAACTTTAGGAATTGGTTTGTCGCTGGCTTTACTGCCTGCCATTACTAAATCTTTTACCGGGAAGCATATGAAGCAATTAAATCATCAAATTAATCAGGCACTACAAATTATTGCTCTATTAATCATTCCTGCTGTCGCAGGGCTTTCTATCCTGGCGTTTGAAGCATTCGGCTCTTTCTATGGGGTAGATGATGATCTCAGCTATTATGGGGACCTGCTAAGGTGGTATGCTCCTGTTGGCCTGCTATTTGCTCTTTACACTGTTACTTCTGCTATTCTGCAAGGCATTAACCGTCAAAACTTTGCTCTGATCAGCTTAGGATCTGGATTATTGGTTAAAGTTTTAACAAACTCGTGGTTCATTGTTTTGTTTGGGGCAAAAGGGTCCATCATATCTACAGGAATAGCCGTACTTATTGCAGTATCGTTAAATCTGTGGAAAATTCACCAGGGGATTCATTTCTCCTATCGTCATGTCTTCAAACGAACATTACTCATTGCCATATTAACAATGATAATGGGTGCAGCTGTCTGGGTGATTAAATGGTTGATTGGACTTGCCTGGGATCCTATGGAAAGCCGTATGGCAGCCTTGTTTATTTTAATGATAAGCGCTGGCTTTGGAGGGCTTCTTTATCTGTGGATGGCTTATCAAACAACACTGCTTGAACGAATTCTTGGCGGAAGAGTTCGATTTTTGGATAAGTTTTTAAAAAGGTAGGTGAAGGGCATGAGAATTGATAAACTTCTCGCAAATATGGGATATGGCACCCGCAAAGAAGTGAAAAGTCTCTTAAAAGGGGGCGGTGTCCGGGTGAATAATGAACCGGTGAAAAGTCCAAAAACTCATGTAGATCCGGAAAAAGAGCACGTAACAGTAATGGGAAAAACCGTTGAGTATAGAAAATATATTTATCTAATGCTTAACAAACCAGGAGATGTACTTTCAGCGACAGAAGATCCGCACGATCTTACCGTCATTGATATTCTCCAGCCAGAGGATCAAATATTCGAGCCTTTTCCTGTTGGCCGACTTGATAAGGATACAGAGGGCCTGCTGCTGCTAACCAATGATGGTCAGCTGGCCCATAGGCTGACATCACCAAAAAAGGATGTTGGGAAAACGTATTTTGCTGTAATCGATGGAGAAGTAACTGAAGAAGATGTCCGCTCCTTTTCAAAAGGCGTAGAACTGGACGACGGCTATGTAACAAAGCCTGCTGAGCTGACAATTTTGAAAAGCAGTAATGAATCTGAAATAGAACTTACAATTACAGAAGGAAAATTCCATCAGGTTAAAAGAATGTTTGAAGCCGTAGGTAAACATGTCACTTATTTAAAAAGAGTAAAGATGGGTGATTTGCCTCTCGATGAGGAGCTTGACCTTGGAGAATACAGAGAGTTGAGTGATAAGGAGCTCGAATATCTTTTAACTATAACAAACCTGCAAGATTAAGAAACACCCGGGATCTAAAAATTCCGGGTGTCTGTTTTACATATATTAAGATATTTTTACTTTCTTTTCTGTTGCTTTCCATTTGCCTTTATGCGGACTTGATACAAGGCCATTGTACTCCAAAATGCTTAAGTCTCTTTGCATCGTCCTATCCGTAATACCGAATTCTTCAGCCAGCTGATTTGTCGTCACCATTCCTTGCTGGTGAATATAAAAGTATACCGCCTTGATTCGATTGAGCATACGGGATGATGGATGATTCAAAAAACCACTCCTTGTTCAGATTAATAAAAAATGTGGTGCGCTTGAATCTTGAAGTTATAATTATTTTACATCAAGGTGTAGATCGAAGCCACTTTAATTTTCGGATTTAACAGAAAATTTATAGAATTTACAAATTAATCATAAAGGTGGGAGCAATGTGCTGATTTTAAAAAGGTTTTTTCGCAAAATGGTGGAAATTAACAATTATATTTTATTCCTTTCAAGCGGGTTGCTAATAATCGTCTCTACAAGTTTAATTGTTCTTATTGAGCCTCAAACTTTTCCAACATTTTTTGATGGATTTTGGTGGGTGATGACAACGGTTACTACCGTAGGGTATGGAGACTACTCTCCGGTAACAGCAGCTGGGCGCTGGGTTGCCATTTTACTGTATATTATTGGTATAGGTCTTATAGGTATCGTGATAGGAAAAATTATAGAAGGTTTTGCTTTATTTAAGAGGAAGAGGTTGGAGGGAGATATTATGTATAAAGACAGTAATCATTTCATTATTATTGGTTGGTCTCAAAAAGCACAATTTGCTGTGGAAGAAATTAATGATACAAATCCTGATGCAGAAATAATAATTATCGATCAATTGAAGGAAGCACCGATATTAAAAAATAACATCCATTACATAAAAGGAGACGCTTCAGATCGTGAGACTTTGCTCAAAGCTAATATTAATCAGTCGAAAGCGGTACTAATTTTTGCCGACGATTCACTGATCAATAAGCAGATAACTGATGGACAAACGCTAATGATTGCCTCTACCATTGAAAGTCTTGCTCCTCATATACATACAGTTGTAGAAATTTTGGATGAACGTCATATTCCTAATTTTAAACATGCTCGTGTAGATGAATTTATACTATCAAACGAAACTATCTCTTCATTAGCTGTGCGCTCAGCATTTAGAAAAGGAGTCTCTGGGATTTACAGCCAATTGTTAAGCCGATCAGTCGGTGATGATCTTTTTTACATAAAGCGTAAGACAGCTTGGCAAACTTACCGGGATGCTTTTGAAGAACTTCTTAGTGAAGGAGCTACATTAATTGCTGACAAAAATGACTTAACTATTAACAGACGTCTTGATGACAAGCTTTCGCAGGATTCGGAACTATATGTAGTCTGTAATCAGGAAACGTACGAGAAAATTACAGGAGGTAAACGTTAATGAATATTTCACTGGGACCCGTAGAAGAACAGAAATATGTTCAACGTTTATGTGAACTGTTAAAAATAGAAAGTGTATATGAAGAGAGTGACCGTTATCCGTATGGCCAGAACATTGATAAAGCTTTAAATTATATGCTTGAAATGGGGGAGAAAGACGGGTTTCAAGTAAAAAACGTGGATGGACATGCCGGCCATATAGAATTTGGTGAAGGAGAAGAAATTCTTGGAATTCTTGGCCACCTTGATGTCGTTCCTCCTGGGGATGGATGGGAGAGTCCTCCTTTTGATCCTTTAGTTATAAACGGAAAAATTATAGCAAGAGGCGCACAGGATGATAAGGGCCCTGTGATGGCCGCGTATTTGGCAATGAAGTATTTAAAGGATCAAGGGTTTATACCAAGAAAAAAAGTGCGATTGATTTTAGGAACAGATGAAGAGAGAGACTGGCAAGGCATTGACTACTATTTCAAAAAAGAGAAGATGCCAGCCTTCGGTTTTACCCCTGATGCTTCCTTTCCAGTTATTCATGCGGAAAAAGGCTTAATAGACGGTTATATCGAATATAAACTTAGCGAAGAACAAAATGTTATAGAGTATATTCAAGGTGGAGAACGTCTAAACATGGTTCCTGCAGCTGCAGAAGCTATGCTGTCTAATGATCCAGACAATCTAAACGAAAAGTTTCGCGACTTCCTTGCTGAAAACAATTTAACGGGAGAAATAAAGACAGAGGGTAAGAAAGTAAAGGTGAAAATTACGGGGAAAACTGCCCATGCAAGTACTCCTGAAAAAGGAAAAAACGCTGTGTCGTCCCTTCTTTATTTTTTATCAAGATTGCAGCTTCCTGAAACTTCTTTTCTTGAAAGCTTATATAGAGGGCTTTCTAAAACTGCCGGCGAAGGGATGGATCTGGCTGTTTCGGATATGCCATCAGGGCCTCTAACCATAAATTTGGGATCGCTTGATTGGAAAAAAGGACAATTCTGTAAAATTGGGATTAACATTCGTTATCCTGTTACTTTGTCATATCAAACGGTTAAAGAAAAACTGGATGCATTTGCTGAAAAAGACAGAGGACAATTTAAACTCTATGAGCATCTTGGGGCTCTTTATGTAGAAAAGGATGAGGAAAATATCCAAAAGCTTATCCATGTTTATAATAAATGGACAAAGGAACACGCCTCACCTGAATCGATGGGAGGAGCTACTTACGCCAGAGCTCTTAAAAGCGGCGTGGCTTTTGGTGCACTATTTAAAGACAGTGAAGATACAGCACATCAAGCGAATGAGTATGTATTAGTATCGGATATGATGAAAGCTGCCCATATTTATGCGGATGCCATTTACCAATTGACTTCAGTATAATGGTAGTAGAATAAAGGGCAATCTATAACAAAATAAGAATCAGCCGATATTAAAGGAGAGCACATATGACTTCCCATTATTTTGTAGGAATACCTATTGACCCTTCAGTTATTCCGTTTTTATCAAACTGGCAGGAAACTTTGCAACAGCACATGGATTATAAAGTCTGGACACATCCTGAAGATTTTCACATTACATTAAAATTCCTGGGCCCCAGTTCTGCTGAGCAGCTACAGTCCTTTGTTACACGTTTGGACGAATGTGATTGGCCAGAAGCATTTTCACTTACGATCGGTCCGGGAGGGTACTTCGGCAACCCGGAAAAACCGAGAGTTTTTCACGTGAATGTCAATCTCGTACCTGCTCTTAAAAAAATCCATCAGTTGGTGGAAGAAGCGGGAAAGCATGCAGGATTTGCTTTGGAAGATAGAAGGTATACTCCTCATATTACTCTTGCAAAAAAATGGAAAGGCGGTCAGTCTCCTCTAATAAAGGAAGCAGACTTATTTGCAGAGAAAGTTGAATTAAAGGTAGATCGTTTTTGTATATTTCAAATTCACCCTCAGCAAACGCCAAAATACCATAAGACAGCTGTATATAATTTGAGGAAAGGACCTATTAATGGCACAGCTAATTAAAATGTTTGACCACATTTCAAGATATGAGGACAATATTTATCAATACACCAAAAATTTTATCCGATTAAAAGAGGAAAAGTGGGAGAAACTGCAAAAAAATTGGGAACAGCGGATCATTTCTTAGAAGACCAAATGGCAGAGGTGGAAAAGAAAATAACCGGAAAACTATTTTTTAGAAAGCGAAAGAAAGAAGATCCGCCTCAGGAAAAACTGGAGACATGGCTTCACATCGAATCAGAAGGTGAGCTTAAACAGCACTTTTTAAATGAGCTGCTTTCTTTTCAGTTGAAATGGGCATCTTCCACTCTGCAGGCTACTTCTTTTTACGATCCTTGCGTAGAAGGCAATGAGCATTTGAAGCTGTTACTACAGAGAATCCCTGATCATTACCTCGTATTATTTAAACCGGTAGCGATTTTAAATGATGTACCTCTTCAAGTGGAAATTTTAATCTTAGGCCCCCACGAAATTGAACTTATTACTTTTATAGATGAAAAGAAGCACACCATTGTCTATCCAACAAAGGAAAATTACTGGAAAATCGACACAGTGGGGCAGCGCAGGAGTATGGTAAGTCCTCTCGTAATGCTGAAGCGCACGGAAACCTACCTGCGCAGTGTACTGAACTCATATAATCTGAACTATTCCTATAAAAAGATAGTACTTGGCCCCAACCATAGAATTCAGAAAGGCTACCACCCATATTCTACTGACTACATAGATGTAAACACCTTTGAAGAGTGGCTGCACAGCAAAAGAAAGCTGTCTTTACCTTTAAAGCACCAACAGCTAAAAGTTGCCGAGAAGCTCCTTTATCATACGAAAACTAATGCTGTTAATCGAATGGAATGGGAAACAGCACTTAATTTTAATGAAAAATAATTTAACACCAGTCTTAGACTTCTTCTTAGAACCATATTTTGTTATGCAGTATAAAAATTCTTGTCTGTTATATCATCCTTTTACTTGAATGGGAGAAATGACTTATTAATATTGTTATTACTAATCCTCATGCTGGAAAGGGGAAAGCTTTAAAAATTCTTAAGCTAATTCAGGATGAACCTCTATTTAAGCAGGAAAAGTGCAGGTCCTATAAGACAAGTGGTCCAGGAGATGGCGAAAGACTTATCCGCTCACTTATAAAAATGCATACAGATTCCGTTAAAAGAGTGATTGTAATAGGAGGGGACGGAACACTCCATGAAGTGGTCAATGGCTTGTCCGGCTCTCCGCCTATCCCGATCGGTTTCATTCCCGCTGGCACGGGAAATGACTTTGCAAGAGGAGCAGAAATAAAAAAAGGTGGTGTCGAGCGATTTAAAGAGATCATCTTAAATGAAAAACTTACACAACTAAGGTTGGGAGAATACCGTCAAGATTTGAAAAACAGAGTTTTTTTGAACAGCCTGGGAGTCGGGCTGGACGGAGCAGTAGTGAGAAAGGCGGCCCTTCAGAAAAGAAAAACGATTCTCCCTTACGTCTCGGCATTACTAAAATCGCTCAGCAGTTTTAAAGAATTTGAGGCAGAAGTGATTATAGATAAAAAGAAACTAAGATGGAAAAGGTTTACGATGATAATCATTGCAAACCACCCCTATTTTGGAAAGGGTATGAAAATAGCCCCGCAATCTTCTATCGATAATCAGGAGTTTTCTGTCCTTATTGTAGAAGTTATGTCAAAATGGAAAATTCTCTTTTTGTTTATCTCGGTATTTTTTGGATACCACACCCGATTAAAAAAGGTCCATGAGATCAAAGGCAAATCGATTCAGATTTACCCTAAGGAAGTCATATTAGGACAAGCTGATGGCCAGCCTGTAGAAATAGGGAAGTGTGCAATCAGAAAATCTGCTCAGAAGAACCCCTTTATCTTGAAGGTGTAGTTATTTCTTGAAAAAAGCAATGCACTTAGGTTACTCTAAATTTAAGTGTCTATTTGTACTATGGAATAATGACTATAGTTTTATTTAATAATGAGATTTACTAGAACACACTATAAAACGTGATACCATCACAGGAAGATTTGAGGAATTGAAGGTGAATTGGTTGGAAGATATTTTAGGACAAGACTGGACAATAACTCCTGCTGGAGGATCAACAGGAGAAGCATATTATGCTCAACATGAGGGTAAACGTTTATTCTTAAAGCGAAATTCTTCCCCCTTCCTTGCTGTACTTTCTGCTGAAGGTATCGTACCTAAGCTCGTATGGACAAAAAGGCTGGAAAACGGGGACGTTATCACAGCTCAGGAATGGTTGGAAGGTCGGGAATTAAACACCGAAGAAATGAAGCACCCGCGTGTAGCTGCCCTGCTAAGTAAAATTCACCATTCTACAGAATTACTTGATATGCTGATGAGAATCGGTAAGCACCCTTTAAAGCCTGAAGAGATCCTTATTGATTTAAAAGAGAATCAAAAGATATTGGATCAAATAGGTCCGCGGATTGAGGTCCATCATGCCCTTAAGTATATTGAAAGCAGGGTCCAATATGTTTATTATGATAAACATGTTGTCTGTCACTGTGATACGAATCATAATAACTGGCTGCTGTCCTCTAATGATCATCTCTATTTAATTGATTGGGATAATGCGATGGTTGCAGATCCAGCACTTGATTTAGGGATGCTGCTCTATACCTATATTCCGAAGAATGAATGGAGTCAGTGGATGAACCAGTATGGTATTACTCCTACAGATCATCTAATGGAGCGGATGAAGTGGTATGCTGTATCACAGTCGCTGTCTTTCATTCAATGGCACATGATGCGCGGGGAAGATAAAGAAGCTTCGATACGGATCAATAAACTAAACGATATGATGTTCCGCCATCATCTGAAATAAAAAAAGAAACTGACAGTTTACTTTTTAAACCGCTAAAAAAACTCTCCATCACCGGAATAAGTGGCCGGTAATGGAGAGTTTTTTCTATTTGAATCTTAAGAAAAGGTAGCATATTTAACTTTTTTCTCACGAACTTCCGAACTTAGCTTTTCATTAAGTTTTTCAAATGGATAAATGAAAACGGCGTAACCAGCGAATAGAAAAGAAAAAACGGATAAAACAAGAACCTCAGCAGTTTTTGTAAACAATGTCATAAAAGTAAGCTACACTCCCCATAAAGTATTTAATATTCACATAGTACACATCATAAACTAGGAAGCGTTTACAAACCAACAGTTAGTTTTTAGGGAAATGGACCAACTTTAAGCATTCCATTTAATATAGAAGGGTTAACGTATTAATAGTATGTATTTTGGCGGTATAATCCTGTTTTCTCCGTTATCCTCCATTTATTATAAAAACTTTTATCATAGTAGGTTTCATGATAAGATTTTGAAAGACAAGAAGGAGGATATCAACATATGCGTTTAAGAAACAAACCTTGGGCCGATGACTTTATGAGAGAGAATGATAACATTGTTATACAAAATACATTTGACTATAAAGGAAATTGGCAGGAAGCTTTTAATAAGAAACAGCCGCTCCACTTAGAGATCGGTTCAGGGAAAGGACAGTTTATTTCAGGAATGGGAAAACAGCATCCTGAATTTAACTTTATCGGTGTAGAGAGAGTAAAAAGCGTCATTGTAGGTGCCTTAAAAAAAGTACTTGATGCAGAAACTGAAAATGTAAGATTAGTGAATGAAGATGCAGAGGATCTAAGGGATATGTTCGCTGAAAATGAGGTTGATCACTTGTACCTTAACTTTTCTGATCCATGGCCAAAAAATCGTCATGAGAAGCGTCGTTTAACCTATCACGCCTTTTTAGAACAGTATGAAGCAATTCTTAAGGATAATGGAAAAATTACATTTAAAACCGATAACCGTGGGTTATTTGAATACTCGTTAGCCAGTTTTTCTCAATACGGAATGATTATAGAGGAAGTTTCACTGGACTTACATTCTCTTGAGGATGATCTAAATATAATGACAGAGTATGAAGAAAAATTTTCAGCTAAAGGACAGCCGATTTACCGATGTCGTGCAAAGTTCAATATATGATATCGCTTTCATTCTACCTTCGGTATGATAAAATAACATCATAATACCGGGGGTGAATTTTTATGGAATCTATGAATATAGGTGTTGCGAAGCTTACTTGGTTAAACGGCGGAGTTACTCATTTAGATGGTGGTGCAATGTTTGGAGTAGTACCGCGGGCTTTATGGAGCAAAAAGTATCCTGTTAATGAAAAAAACCAGATTGAGCTGAGGACCGATCCAATTCTTCTGCAGACTGGCGGTAAGAATATTTTGATCGATTCAGGTATTGGAAATGACAAAATGAATGAAAAACTGAAACGAAATTTTGGCGTTAAAGAGGAATCCCATATTGTACAGGATTTAGAGCAGCTCGGATTAGATCGCGAGGATATTGATGTCATCTGTATGACACATATGCATTTTGATCATGCATGTGGGTTAACCTATTTCGAAGGTGAGCAGCTCTTCTCTAGTTTTCCTAAGGCAGAAATTTATACAAGCCAAGTGGAATGGGATGAAATGAGGCGTCCCAATATGAGATCTAAAAATACATACTGGGAATCAAACTGGCGGGCCATCGAAGAACAAGTTCTTCCGTTTAAGGAGCAAAAAGAAATCGTTCCCGGACTGCGGATGATTCATACGAGCGGTCACAGTAATGGCCATGCAATCATCGTATTTGAACAGGAAGATGATATATTTATTCACATGGCTGATTTAATGCCTACACATGCTCATCAGAACCCGCTTTGGGCGCTTGCTTACGATGATTATCCTGTAACTTCTGTTCATGAAAAAGATAAATGGATGAAATTTGGCTATGGTAAACAGGCGTGGTATACCTTTTATCATGATGCTGTTTACAGGGCCATAAAGTTCGATGAAAATGGGGAGACCATTGATAAGATTGATAAGCCTAAATCTGAGTATTCAGCGAAATAAAAGAAGCCCCCGTTCGAAATAGAACGGGGGCTCTTACTCATAGAATTAAGAAGCACTTTGCTCGGCTACATCAATGATTGTTCCTGTTTCTGAATCGATAAAGAATTCATACTGTGACGTTTCACCGTCTTGATTTTTGGAAATTCCTCCACGATATACATCATAGTTAATACCGTTTTTGTTAAACTCTTCTGGTTTCATGTAAATCCAGGAACCGCTGATCGGTCCTTGTTTTTTAAATGCTTCTTTGGCAATTTTAAGAGCTTTCTCTGGAGTGACGCCCTGTTTGTTGGCTACCTGATCTTTTACAACATACCCAGCCAGTGCTCCAACACCTGCAGCTATGGCAACTTTTTTCCAATTCATAGTTCACTCACCTCTAATTTCAGTATACTAACTATCAGTATACAAGAATTTCCCCTTAAAAGGAAATTAAAACATCAGATAGGATTTGTAGAAACTGACTCGGTTTTCAGATAAACTATAACCAGATACTTGAAAAGGAGATGTACATAAAATGAATCTAGTCACACAGGATTTGTTTAAAAACCTTACTGAACTTCCTGGTGCTCCAGGCAATGAACATCTTGTCCGCCGTTTCATGAAAAATGAACTTGAGAAATATTCAGATGAGATCATTCAAGATGGATTGGGGGGAGTCTTTGGTGTCCGAAAAGGCAAGGGCCCCCGTATTATGGTAGCGGGCCATATGGATGAAGTCGGCTTTATGGTAACTCAAATTACGAAGAACGGGATGCTGCGTTTCCAAACATTAGGCGGCTGGTGGAACCAGGTGCTTTTGGCACAGCGTGTTCAGGTAATTACTGAAAATGGCCCTGTTATTGGTGTGATTGGTTCAATTCCTCCACATAATCTTACACCTGAACAAAGAAGAAAACCGATGGAAATTAAGAATATGATGATTGATATAGGTGCGGATGACAAAGAAGACGTAAAATCAATGGGAATAAAGCCAGGACAGCAAATCGTTCCTTTATGTCCTTTTACCCCGATGGCGAATAAAAAGAAAATTTTAGCTAAAGCGTGGGACAACCGCTATGGCTGCGGGCTGGCTATTGAGCTTCTGAAAGAATTAAAAGATGAGAAACTTCCTAACCATTTATTTTCAGGAGCCACCGTACAGGAAGAAGTAGGACTCCGCGGCGCCCAGGCAGCCTCCCAGATGATTGACCCTGATCTGTTCTATGCACTTGATGCTTCTCCCGCAAACGACATGAGCGGAGATGATAAAGAGTTTGGTCAGTTAGGGAAAGGTGCTCTCCTGCGTATTCTCGATAAATCAATGGTGACACACAGGGGAATGAGAGATTTAATTTTAGATACAGCAGAAACACATGATATTCCTTATCAGTACTTTATTTCTCAAGGCGGCACAGATGCTGGCAGGGTTCATACGACAAACCAGGGAGTTCCTTCAGCTGTAATTGGCATTTGCTCCAGGTATATTCACACTTCTTCATCAATTATTCACGTCGATGACTATGCTGCAGCTAAAGAATTACTTGTAAAACTTATAAAAACAACCGACCAATCCACGGTCGACTCTATTAAAGCAAGGGTGTAAACTAAGGCTTCTTAACCAGTGTATATGGTTTAGCCTTTATTCTAACTACAGGCGAAACGGGGAGGTCAAACTTCATGAAAATATACGTTGGCTCATTGAATCCAACAAAGATCGCAGCGGTACAAAAAGAATTTCCGTTTGACGACATAGTAGAAGTAGAAGTGGAATCAAAGGTAGCGGCTCAGCCGTTTTCTGATGAAGAAACCCTGGAAGGCGCGATTAACAGAGCTCGGGAATGCGCCATGATGCAAAAAAGTCAGCTTGGCATCGGACTAGAGGGCGGTGTAATGGAAGTTGAGGGAGATTTATATCTCTGTAATTGGGGGGCTTTAGTGGATAATAAAGAAAATATATACAAAGCCAGCGGCGCCCGTATTCCCCTTCCTGAGGAGGTCCAGAGAGGTTTGGAAACCGGCCGGGAATTAGGAGAGGTTATGGATGCTTATACGAAAAAATCCAACATTAGCCACAAAGAAGGGGCCGTTGGAATCTTTACGAATTCTCAAGTTGAGCGTGGTGAGATGTTCTCCCATGTCGTTAAACTCTTAAAAGGCCAGTGGGAGCATGCTAACTTAGAAAGAAAAAATACTTGAAGTCCAGTAACAATAAAAGCAGCCGCCTGTAATTCAAAGGCGGCTGCTTTTATTTGAAGGGTTTATAAATATTATTTTATATAACAAGATTTATTTTCCATGTGGAACGGTGGGCTTCCAAGCAGGCTTCTTTGATTCTCACCAAACGGGAAGAGAGTCCCGTTTGCTTGTATATAGATAACCGGGCCTGGTGAAAGACTGGCTTTCCGTGGGCGAACGGTGAGCTTCCTCGGGCTTATATCATTCCGGGATCTCACCTTTGTTCTGTACTCCCATAAAGGGTTCTTAGATTAAAGAGAATTCTGTTCCGTTTGCCTGAAAATGAGAACCGGACCGGGGGAAACAACTCGCTTTCCATGGGTGCACGGTGAGCTTCCTCGGGCTTTTAGCACTCCGGGATCTCACCCTGTTCTATCCTCCCATAGGAGTCTCGCCGTTTCCCCCGGCCCTTTATGTTTTTTAAGAGTAACGGAACATTATGTTAGAGAAAACTATTTCCTGTAAAGTGGTTACTGAAACTACAGCGTTCCGTTCATACCATCGCCGTTAAAGAGGCTGGGAAATGGCGAGACTCCAGCAGGGAGATAGGGCCAAGGTGAGATCCGCGAGTGCAACGAGCTAGCTCACTGGCTCCCCACGGAAAGCGAGCGATTACCCAGCCGCGTTTCTCCGTACTTGATAAACGGAACAGGTCTTTCTCTTTCACCATTAAGAAGAATATAAAGCAATAACGAGACTCTAGCAGGGAGATAGAGCCAGGTGAGATCCACGAGTGCAGCGAGCTAGCTCACCGGCTCCCGTGGAAAGCGAGCGATTTCCGAGCCGCTTTTCACTTTCTTCAGTAAACAAAACAGCTTATTTACGCAATTAGAAACGAGTAAGATTAAAGGGATTAAAAGAAATGCACACCTGCTTTTGTTCACAGGTGTGCATTTCTTTTTTTATTCAAATACGTAAGCGAGAACATCGATGGCCTGGTCAATCGTTTCTACTGTTACATTGGCTTGATTAGAAAGTTCTTTAAGCGGATGTATCAATGATTCAGGGCGAATCAATATTAATGGTTTATTAGCTTTTAAGGCGATACCGGCATCCATAGCCGTATTCCACTGCTTATATTTTTCTCCGAACAGAGCAATTACTGCGTCAGATTTTTGAAGCAGAAGTTCTGTACGAAAGTTATTAATATCTGAAGCGGCATCATCGACAAAGAGCTTGCCCGGCTGTTCTCCCAAAATTTCTTCCCCAATCCGGTCAGAAAGTTCATGGTTTTCCTGAGGACCCGTAAAATTGATAGATAGTCCCTTTTCTTTTGCTTTTTCTCTTATTTCATTGCGCCATTCATCATGAATCTGACCGGCAAGGTAGATTGTAAGATCCATAAAATACATCCTTTCTTCTTTTTATAAATTAAGTATGACTAATAAGAGTCAGCTTTGTCCAATTATTAAACACACACTGCATGTTTAATAAGAATTAAGGTAATAAAACATAATAACGATAGAAAAGATAAAGGTTTCCAAGTGTCTTTACACATGTAAAATTATTTAGTACTATTAAGAGCGGTAAAGGAAGGGGAGGCTGGCAGTGGTTAAGGATTTCTTAAGGAAAAAAGGGGTAATTATAAGTGCCCATACTTATTTAATAACGGCTTTAAGCTACATGGCTCTTGGATTATTTTCATCACTGATTATTGGGCTGATCATAAAGACAATCGGTGATCAGCTGGGTATAAATATTCTTACAGAAATGGGCAGTTTTGCAATGGATGTTAAAATTTGGGGAGGTGCGATAGGAGTAGCCATTGCCTATGGGTTAAAAGCTCCTCCGCTCGTCCTGTTTGCGGCATTGTTCAGCGGCGCATTTGGAGCAGAACTGGGGGGGCCGGCAGGTAGTTATGCTTCCGCATTAATAGCAACAGAATTCGGGAAACTGATTAGCAAAGAAACTAGACTCGATATCATTTTAACTCCGTTAGTAACCATATTTACCGGCTTTTTAGTAGGATCTTTTATCGGACCGCCTATTAATCAATTTATGACGGGCTTTGGAGAAGTTATAAACTGGGCAGCTTATCAGCAGCCGTTACTCATGGGGATCATCATTGCGGTGCTGATGGGATTGGCATTGACCGCACCGATATCCAGTCTGGCCATTGCTTTAATGCTTTCAATTGATGGGATAGCAGCCGGAGCTGCCACTGTTGGTTGTGCTGCGCAAATGGTCGGATTTGCAACAATCAGTTATCGAGACAATGGGATTGGCGGGGCTATTGCCCAGGGGATAGGAACTTCAATGCTCCAGGTTGCGAATATCATAAGAAATCCTATGATTCTCCTGCCTCCTACAATAGCAGGAGCAATATTAGGACCTGTTTCTACAGCTTGGCTTGCGTTGGAAAATAATGCGGCTGGAGCAGGGATGGGGACTAGTGGGTTAGTCGGACAGATTATGACATTTGAAACGAATGGATTTAACTGGGATATCGCTATTATTATCCTTTTCTTACATTTTATTGCACCTGCAATTATCAGTTTTACAATCGCCGTCTGGCTGAGGAAAAAAGGCTGGGTCAAGCCTGGAGACATGGTGATTGAATATCAGTGAAGCTGTGCTAGAATAAAGCGCGGAGGTGTTTTTACTATGAAAAAACTTGAATCAGAAGTACAGTTTAAAGAATTAGTTCAGCAGGAAAAGACGATTTTTCTCTTTTCTGCCGACTGGTGTCCCGACTGCAGAGTGATCGAACCCATTCTGCCGGAAATTGAACAGAAATATGATCAATGGACATTTATTTATGTGGATCGTGATGATTTTATTGATATTTGCTCGGACCACAATATTTTTGGTATTCCGAGCTTTCTGGCTTTTAGCAAAGGAAGTGAAGTTGGGCGTTTTGTTAGTAAAGATGCAAAAACCCAGCAGGAAATTGAAACCTTTATCAATCAGATAAGTGTTTAATAATAAACAAATGGGCACAAAAGCTTGCAGAGAAGCTATAGTTTTCTGCAGGCTTTTTTATTTTTGAATCCTACATTTCGTTTCTTACCCAGAGTTGTGCTAAAATAGACAGCGGAATTAACCTCTTAGCGTAAGGAGGAGGATCGCTTATGAAAATCACCAGTATAAAAATGAAAAAGATGCTGGAAGATCGTTTAAAAAACGATAAATGGAAAACTAGCTTTAATAGAGATAAAGATACGTTTCGAATTGAATGGAAAGAAACAGGAAAAGGGATTACGATTACCCTGCCAAATGTTATCGCTAAATATGAAGGCCGCGGTGAAGCAGCACTTGCTGAGCTTGAAGACCATGTAAAAGAAGCTCTCAAAATTATGAATAAGACACACACTCTGGAGGGAAAGGAGCAGCAAATTTTCCCTGTTATTCGTGCAGGTTCTTTTCCAAAAAAGACATCAGATGGCAATAAGCTGCTTCATTCAGACCATACAGCGGAGACGACTGTATTCTATGCTCTAGATCTTGGTAAATCTTATCAATTAATAGATGAAGCCATGGCAGAAGAAGAAGGATGGACGGCTGAAAGAATTAAGGAAGTAGCCAGCTTTAACGTTCGCTCTCTCCCAGTGGAAATGAAAAAGGATACGGTATACGGAAATGATTTTTATTTTCACTCCACGCAAGATGGCTATGATGCCAGCAGGATCTTAAATGAAGCACTGCTTGAAAAGTTACAGGCTGAGTTTGAAGGGGAGCTGGCAATCAGCATCCCGCATCAGGATGTAATTATTTTTGCAGACGTAAAGAACCCTGAAGGCTACGATATTTTAGCTCAGATGGCGATGAAATTTTTCGCAGAGGGAACCATACCTGTTACATCACTGTCATTTTTGTATGAAAATAAAACATTGGAACCTATTTTTATTCTCGCTCAAAAAAGGCCCAAACAGAATAGAAAGGAAGATTGATTATGGATGTATTCTACAATCCTAAAGGAGTAGGGGATGTTTTAATTTTCCCAATTGAAGAAGGCGATCGCCTTCTGACAACATTTAAAACATACGGGGATATAGTAAGAATTACAAATAAAGAAAATGGAAAGCTGCTCGGCTATAATATCTTTAACGCCTCCCGTCACTTCAGTCTTGAAGAGGAAGGGAAAATTGTCCTAAATGAAGGGCTTCTAAACGAGATAAAGCAGCTATTTGAAAAAAATAATTTAGAAGACAATCTTAATTTCGATCTTTCTCCAAAGTTTGTAGTTGGTTATGTAGAAGAAAAGAGTCCTCATGAAAACGCAGATAAGTTAAGTGTGTGTCAAGTAAACGTTGGGAATGAAACCCTTCAAATCGTATGCGGAGCTCCGAACGTGGACGCGGGTCAAAAGGTTGTTGTTGCAAAAGTAGGAGCGACTATGCCAAGCGGTATGAAAATAAAGGACGCTCAGCTGCGCGGAGTTGATTCAAGTGGAATGATCTGCTCAGCAAAAGAACTGGGCTTAGAGAATGCCCCTAAAGAAAAAGGGATTCTCGTATTAAATGAGTCCTATGAAGCAGGACAGCCTTATCAATTTTAAGCCAAAAGAAGTAAAGGGGAGACAAATACTATGCCCTTTGCTTCTTTTTTTGTCTAAAGATCACTTTTTTAAGGGAATGTAAACCAAAAAGCCGGTAAAACCTGTTAAAATATACATATCCTTAAGTATTTTAAAGAAAGTGTGAGATAGATGTGGAATAACTTTAAAAACAAACTGAAACAGTTTCTTGAGCCAGAAGATGAACAGAACTACACAACAAAGAAAAACTTATCACCCAGAAAACAGGACAATCAGGAACAAAAAGAGTCTGTGGCTAATACTAGGATGACTTATAAGTACCCGAAGCAGGGGAATTTTCGTTTTCCTGTCATTCCTGACCAACAAGACTCTAAACATGAATCTAATCAGGAACCTAATGAGAAACCTGAAGAAAAGCCGCCTTATAAAGAGCGCCAGCCGAGAAGACAGAATCGAAGCTACCCTTCTTACGTATCACAAGATTACAATGAATCTTATAGAAGGAAGAAGAAAAAGCCTGAAATAGAGAGTAAGCAGGATGAACCGGCCGTTCCTTTCACGCCTTCAAATGTTCCTTCGCCTATTTTTGGATTTCAGCCAAGAAATACACCAAAGAGCAATGCGGAAAAATTGTTTGGTCCAAGGGAAGAAAGTGGAAAAACAGCAAGTATGGAACAGGCCAGAATCGATGAGGAACATTGGCAGTCTGTTCGACAGCGAGTATTAAATTCTAAACCTAACATGGGGGAGCTGCCCGTTGAAAAAGCAAAAGCAAGCCAGCCTTCAAGTATAGAACAGGCACGTATCGATGAAGAACACTGGCAAGCTATCCGTCAGCGTGTCCTTGGTAAAATTGGAGCACAAAAAGAAAGGCAGCAGCACGATGATAAAGCTGACAACTTTCATAACGATAAAGACGATGAAATTGACCAAGGGACTTTAGAGTCAGCTGCTTCAATAGAAAAGGAAAAACAGCAGGAAAAAGATAGTATAGATCCTGAGAACAGTGGAACGGTAGATAATTTAGAAGAAAATTTTATTTATGAAGATGAACCAGAACATGAACCAACACTGGAAGTTCCTTATCTGGAAGAAGAATCAGTTGGAAACCCGAGTGAAGAAATAAGTTTCTATCCAGAAGAAGCAGAAGAAAATCAAGGGTCAATAGCAGTTCAAACAGAAGATGACGTTTCTCATTTAAATGAACCAGAAGATAACCATTGGCCGGAAGTTCCTTATTTCAATGAGGAAGATCTTGAAGAGCATAATGAAGAAGAAGAGCCAGTCCATGAAGCTCCTCAACTAGAATATAATGCAGCTGACTCTCTGGGCGATGATGATTTTTATCAGTTTTCAACTCAGGAACAAGAGAGTTCTGTCGAAGAACTTCAGCAACATGAAACAAGTCGAGAAGCTAAAGAACAGTTCAGTGATGGAGTGCAGCATACAGAACAAGAAGCTCATAAAGACGATAGCGCTTCGAAAATGAACATTCAAAAGGAGACGCGTACTCAAGAACGGAAACTAGATTCAAGAACTACAGAAAGAAGAAGTGTTCCGTTTAATGTACTAATGACTCCTAGAGATAAAAGAACGAGAGACAAGCAAAAAAAAACTTTAAATAGTTTGTCAGTTGCTGAGCAACCATCTGAAGAGGAAAACAAGGAGTACTTTACACCTCTTCATCTCCTTAATGATAAAGATCGAACGGCAAGTCAGGACGAAGCCTGGGTGAAAGGTCAAATGGAATTGCTTGAAACCACTCTTCGACAGTTTCATGTAAGGGCGAAAGTTGTCCACGCTATGAAAGGGCCGGCAGTTACTCGTTTTGAAGTCCAGCCGGAGCCGGGAGTTAAAGTTAGTAAAATTACAAACTTATCAGACGACATTAAACTTAGCATGGCAGCCCGTGATATTAGGATAGAAGCACCAATTCCTGGAAAACAGGCCGTTGGTATTGAAGTACCGAATCAAAAGGCTGAAATGGTCGGACTGCAGGAAATTTTTGAATCAGAAACTTTTACAACAGAAACGTCACCACTTACTGTCGGATTAGGTCTTGATATAGGCGGTGACGCTGTTGTTACAAACTTAAAGAAAATGCCGCATGGTTTAATTGCTGGAGCTACAGGATCAGGAAAGAGTGTGTGTATTAACACCATCCTTATAAGCATGCTCTACAAAGCCCATCATGACGATGTGAAGTTTCTTTTAATTGATCCGAAAATGGTAGAGCTTGCCCCTTATAACGGCTTGCCGCATCTCGTATCACCAGTCATAACTGATGTTAAAGCAGCTACGACTGCACTAAAATGGGCAGTAAAAGAAATGGAAGAACGCTATGAAAAGTTCGTAGCGGAAGGCGCCCGGGATGTAGAGCGTTATAATGAAAAAATGCTTAAACAGGGAAGAGCTTCAGAAAAGCTTCCATACCTTGTCATCGTTATCGATGAATTGGCAGACCTCATGATGGTTTCTCCTCAAGATGTTGAAGATTCTATCTGCCGTATTGCACAAAAAGCGAGGGCATGCGGTATTCATTTACTCCTTGCTACCCAACGTCCGTCTGTTGATGTTATTACCGGTTTAATAAAAGCTAACATCCCTACTCGGATTGCATTCAGCGTCTCTTCCCAAATAGATTCCCGTACCATTATAGATACAGGAGGAGCCGAGAAGCTGTTAGGAAAAGGGGACATGCTCTTTATTGAAAATGGTTCCGGCCAGTCACGAAGAATTCAGGGGGCATTTGTTTCTGATGATGAAATCGAGAGAATCACTGGATATGTAAAGAGGCTTGCCCCGCCAAACTACCTGTTTGAGCAGGATGAACTAATTAAGCAGGTGGCAACGGAAGAGGAAACAGATGCTCTTTTTGAAGAAGCAGTGGAATTCGTATTAGAACATAATGGAGCGAGTGCTTCCTTACTCCAACGAAGATTTAAAGTAGGATATAATCGTGCTGCCCGTTTAATCGATCAGATGGCTGAATACGGAATTATTTCCGAATCCAAAGGAAGCAAACCACGGGATATTCTGCTTACAAGACAGCAGGTTGAAGAAATGAAGGCTAGATAAGCAGTTTTCTATAAGGGCTTGTGAAAAGCTCGCTAATTCTATATGATTAACAGAGAAACTGCAAAAGACGGACCTAAATGTTTAAGGAGTTTATTCATGAAAAAAGAAATAGAAAAGAAGTTAAACGGTGAAATTTCCCGTTTAACCAACAAAACTTTTAAATTTGATCAGCGTGTAGCAGAGGGGTGGTTCTCTGCTGTCTACTTTCTTAAAACAAAGAAAATAGTAGAAAACTATCTGGAAGACAATATCGTAACAATGCAATTTTTCCAAAAGGATTATGCCGTTCTCTGTGGAACTGATGAAGCTATTGCCTTAATTCATACGTTTGGCAATCATCCAGAAGACCTTGAGATTCATTCTTTAAAAGATGGAGATCGAATTGAGCCGTATGAAACCGTGATGACCATTACGGGTCCATACCAGAACTTCGGCTATCTTGAAGGCATTATTGACGGTATTTTAGCGCGCAGAACTTCTGTCGCCACTAATGTTTATAATGTGGTAAAAGCTGCCCGTACTTCCGGGAAAGAGAAGCCTGTAATTTTTATGGGAGACCGTGATGATCATTACACCCAACAGGCAGGAGACGGGTATTCAGCATTCATTGGCGGTTCTACTGCTCAGGCCACTCATGCTATGAATGAATGGTGGGGGAAAAAGGGTATGGGAACCATGCCGCATGCCTTGATACAAATGTTTAAAGGAGATGTCGTAGCTGCATCAAAAGCTTATAGTTCTCAATTCCCCGATGATGACCTTGTGGCTCTTGTGGATTATAACAATGACGTTATTACAGATTCGCTAAAAGTCGCCCGTGAATTTGGGGATGAATTAAAAGCGGTAAGACTCGACACCTCAAGAACTTTGGTGGATAAATATTTCTTAAGAAATGAGCATCTAATGGGGACATTTGATCCTCGTGGTGTTAATCCTGAACTCGTGTTTGCTTTAAGGCGGGCGCTTGATGATGAAGGTTTTCAACAGGTGAAGATTATGGTCAGCGGAGGCTTTACTGAGGGACGAATACGTGCTTTTGAGATAGCCGATGTACCTGTGGACATGTATGGAGTCGGAGGAAGCCTTCTTAAAATCAATATAGGTTTTACCGGGGATAATGTCATTATTAACGGAGAGCATGAAGCTAAGGAAGGCCGAAGGTATCATCCGAATCCGCGTTTAGAGAAAGTGGATTATACACAGGTATAAATCCTAATAATTCTAAATAGAAGCTTGCTCTTTTCCGAAGTCTGTAAAAGAGTAAGCTTCATGTTGTTTTGCGCTTTTTCTGAAGAGTTTTCCGTGTTAGAATAAGTTATTGATTTATTGAAAAAGAATATGTAAACAAAGCATTCGCATGCTAAGAAAAGTTACATATAATACTTAAAGTGTTCCACTTTACTTTGGAGGTTCTTATGTATGACTACTTACCATTTTGTTGGTATAAAAGGAACAGGAATGAGTGCGCTCGCACAAATATTGCATGATTCAGGTGAGGATGTGCAGGGCTCTGATATAGAGAAACACTTTTTTACAGAAGCTGCTTTAAATGAAAAGAATATAACTATTTTGCCTTTCTCTGCTGACAACATCCATGATGGGCTTACTGTGATTGCAGGAAATGCCTTTAACGATGAGCATGAGGAAATAGTCAAAGCTAAGAAGCTTGGACTTCCTTATTTCCGTTACCACGAATTTTTAGGGGAATGGCTCAGTCAATATACAAGCATTGCCGTAACCGGTGCTCATGGAAAAACATCAACTACAGGTTTATTAGCCCATGTCCTTACCGAGAACTACCCAACCTCTTACTTAATTGGAGATGGGACAGGTAGAGGGCATGAAGACAGCAAATATTTTGCTTTTGAAGCCTGTGAGTATCGTCGTCACTTTCTTGCGTATCATCCCGATTATGCGATAATGACAAATATTGATTTTGATCACCCAGATTACTTTACGAGCATAGACGATGTTTTTCACGCCTTTCAGCAGATGGCCAAACAAGTAAATAAGGGGATTATTGCTTGCGGAGACGATGAACATTTACAGCATATTCAGGCTAACGTTCCTGTATTATATTATGGTTTATCGGATACGAATGATTTCCAGGCCCAAAATATAAGCGAGAATGAAAATGGAACGTCATTTGATGTTTTTGTTCGTAATACGTTTTATGCAACTTTCACAATTCCTCAGTTTGGGACACATACGGTGCTAAATGCACTGAGTGTTATTGCCTTATGTCATTATGAAGATATGACATACGAACAGATCAGCAAACTTTCAACCTTTGGTGGTGTAAAACGGAGATTTGACGAAAAAGAATGGAATGATCAAATTTTAGTTGATGATTATGCTCACCACCCTATAGAAATTACTGCAACTATTGATACGGCTAGAAAGAAATATCCTGGTCGTGAACTGGTTGCTATCTTCCAGCCGCATACGTTTACGAGAACAAAAGCTTTTCTTAATGAATTTGCGGAAAGCCTTAAACTAGCTGATGATGTATATCTCTGTGATATCTTTGGTTCTGCACGCGAGGACAGTGGAAAGCTTACGATAGAAAATCTTCAAGAACTTATTCCGGAATCCCAAATTCTTGAGCTTGAAGAAACACAACAGCTTAAACACCATAAAGAGAGTGTGCTATTATTTATGGGGGCTGGGGATATACAGAAATTCCAAGAAGCTTATGAGAGACAAAATCAGGAAAAAAGCGTGTAATTTTTGCACGCTTCTTCTATTTTTGTGAATTTATAGAAGGATTTTTCATATAAATCAGCGAATATATTATCTATAACAATTAGTGTTTATATTTTTTGCCTCAGTGGTACATACTAATTGTGGTAAATACATATTGTGGAGGAGTGTAAGGCCTTGGATATGGTTATCATCTTGTACATTGCAGCATTGATTGCGGCTGTCGCCTTTGCAGTGCTTGTGATCTTTATTTCAAGAACACTGATGGCAGTGCGCCGTACAATGAACAATGTAGCAGACACCCTGGAAGGTGTAGAGAAACAAATGGAGGGTATGACCCTTGAAACTACAGCATTATTGAATAAAACCAATAAATTAGCTGAAGATGTAGGCGAAAAATCGCAAAAGTTAAATACCTTAGTCGATGGAATTAAAGGAATTGGAGACTCTGTTCAAGAGTTTAACCAGTCGATTCGCAAGTTTTCGAAGGGTTTACAAGATTCCGCCCACAGCCACACGGATTCAGCAGCCCAAGCCATGAAGTGGGGACAGGTTGCTTTGAATTTATGGAAGCAAAGCAAGAAAAATGATATTAATCAAACAGGAGGCAGATTGTAATGGGGAATCAAAATTTAAAGAATCAAGAAAAGTCTACGGGTAAGGATTTTGTTTTAGGCTCACTAATTGGAGGAACAGTAGGGGCATTGGCAGCATTGCTTCTCGCTCCTAAATCCGGTAAAGAACTTCGCGGAACCATCAACGAAAGTTCAACTGAATGGAAGAGTCGTGCTGGAGAATGGAAAGATCGCGCTGTTGATTCTTCTTCCCAGTTCTCTAAAAATATTTCAGAAAAGTCCCAGGAATTTGGAGCTAAAGTAAAAGATTCTACAAAGGGTCTGCAAGGAAAAGTAAAAGGCAGTAAGAGCAGTGAAGATGATGAAGCAGAAAAAGCTGCTCAGGAAGTCGCTGATGCTATAGAAGAAGCTGCTCAGGAGCTTGAACAGCAGCAGAATTCTACTACCTCATCAAATCTTTAATGAAAAAGTCAGAGGCTTATTACAGCCTCTGACTTTTGCTTATAAAGGAGTGTCCATAATGACGCAGGTGCTTAACTCAAAAGTAATGCTGGATGAAGCAATAGAAGATAATAATATTTTCCTATTATTGAAGCATAGCTTGACTTGCCCGATCAGTGCTTCGGCAAAAAGAGAATTTGAAGCATTTTGTGCAGAATCTGATTATCCTTGTTTTATTCTAAATGTCCAGGAAACAAGGAATTTAAGTCATTCAATTGCAGATGAATATAAGGTAAAACACGAATCACCACAAATTCTTTTATTTAAAAATAGTAAAATTGTGTGGAATGAAAGTCATGGAAACATCACACATACTGTGTTAAGAGAGAAAGTCAGCGAGCTTTAAGAAAAGTCCTTTTAAAGGATTTTTCTTTTTTTTTATTATTTTCTATAAAGAATAATTCTGAAAAGGGTGACAAGATCGATAATATTAGCTATAATTGTCCCTAATTATCTAGATTATAATTATTCATACAACAAACTTATTATGTAGGAGGATTTGTGATGAGCAACCAACAACTAGACGAGCTGCGTGGTCAGCTTGAAGAGGTAAACTTACAGCTTTTGAATTTAATCAATAAACGCGGTGAACTGGTAAAGGATATTGGCCAGATCAAAGAAAAGCAGGGCATGAACCGCTTTGATCCAGTGAGAGAACGTGTCATGTTTGACCAGATCACAGAAAAAAATGATGGACCATTTGAAGATTCAACGGTCGTACACCTTTTCAAAGAAATCTTTAAAGCTGGACTTGAGCTCCAGGAAGATGACCATAGAAAAGCCCTTCTAGTTTCACGTAAGAAAAAGCCTGAAGATACAATCATTGATATTAAAGGTGAAAAATTCGGTGACGGGAACCCTCACTTCGTGATGGGGCCATGTGCAGTAGAAAGTTATGAACAAGTTTCTACAGTTGCTGAAGCTGTTAAGAAGCAAGGGCTTAAATTATTACGTGGAGGAGCTTTCAAACCTCGTACATCTCCATATGATTTCCAGGGGCTGGGAATTGAAGGTTTGCAAATCCTTAAAGAAGCTGCAGATGAACATGATCTAGCGGTTGTAAGTGAAATTGTCAATCCTGCTGATATTGAAAAAGCAGTGGATTACCTCGACGTCATTCAAATTGGCGCACGAAATATGCAAAACTTCGAACTGTTGAAAGCGGCAGGTTCCGTTAATAAGCCAGTCCTTCTAAAACGCGGTCTTTCAGCTACAATTTCTGAATTCATTAATGCCGCAGAATACATTATTTCTCGCGGGAATGGAAACATAATTCTATGTGAGCGTGGGATTAGGACTTACGAAAAAGCAACGCGTAATACATTAGATATCTCAGCAGTACCAATCTTGAAACAAGAAACACACTTACCGGTTCTAGTGGATGTAACACACTCTACGGGCCGAAGAGACCTGCTGCTTCCTACAGCGAAAGCGGCATTGGCTGTAGGTGCAGATGGGGTAATGGCTGAAGTTCACCCTGACCCTGCGGTAGCTCTTTCTGACTCTGCACAGCAAATGGATATTCCAACCTTTGAAAATTTCATGAAAGAACTTACAAAATAAAGGGGAATAATAAGTCAGGCTGCTTTTTTTCAGCCTGACTTATTTTTTTGTTGAATGAAAATCCGTTATAATAGGGAAGGTATGTATAAGGATAAGAAAATAGTCGAACATTGCGGAACATAGGCAACTGTCGTATGATTATTTTATTAATAAGTCGTTGACGTGTTCGACGAAGGAGGATTCAGTATGAATGTAACTATTTATGATGTAGCAAGAGAGGCCAATGTATCAATGGCTACGGTTTCCCGTGTAGTTAACGGAAACCCAAACGTAAAGCCGGCCACCCGAAAGAAAGTGCATGAAGCTATTGAACGTCTCGGGTATCGTCCAAACGCCGTTGCCCGTGGACTTGCCAGTAAGAAAACAACTACGGTTGGAGTTATAATCCCTGATATCTCAAGTATATTTTTTGCGGAACTTGCAAGAGGAATTGAAGATATTGCGACAATGTATAATTATAATATTATTTTAAGCAACTCCGATCAAAATAAAGATAAAGAACTTCACTTAATTAATACCATGCTTGGAAAACAGGTAGACGGCCTTGTCTTCATGGGTGGTAAAATTACAGAAGATCACATCCGCGAATTTAAAAACTCCCCGGTGCCTGTAGCGCTCGCAGCAACAGTGGATGAATCAGGTGAGACTCCATCTGTGAATATTAATTATGAAGAGGCTGCTTTTGAGGCTACAGAACTTCTATTATCCCATAACAATAAGAAAGTAGCCTTTGTCTCAGGGCCTGAGAATACAGAAATCAATGAGCAGAAGCTTGTTGGGTATAAACGTGCATTGAAAGAAAACAATGTGGATATAAATGAAGATTTAATAACGGCAGGAGATTACTCTTATGATTCAGGACTGGAAGCTTTTACACAGCTTTGGAGTGCTTCGGAGAAGCCTGACGCTATCTTTGTTTCTTCTGATGAAATGGCTCTAGGAGTTATTCATGGAGCAATGGATAAAGGTTTATCTGTACCGGAGGATGTTGAAATATTTGGTTTTGATAATACACGACTCGCTACAATGGTTCGTCCAACACTTTCAACAGTCGTTCAGCCAATGTATGATATCGGGGCTGTAGCCATGAGACTACTGACGAAATTTATGAACAAAGAAGAGGTTGAAGAACAAAATGTAACTTTACCTCACAGAATTATCGAAAGAAACTCAACACAAAGAAAATAATGCCGATATAAATACCGATACAGTATTTTTATCGGGGAGAGAGATGAATGAGTAAACGGGATTTATTGACCCCTCTGGGCATTACTCTTGGTTTTTTTATGGTGGTATTTGGCATCATGACAAATGCAGGAGCAGGCGGGGCAGAAGCCTTTTTAGACGGTTCTTCGGTCATTATTGTGATAGGGGGGCTGTTTGCTGCTTTACTGGTGAACTTTAACTTTAGTGAAATGAAGCTGACCGTTAAAGTTGTGAAAGAGGCTTTTAAAAAAAGCGACACAGATCTAAAGCAGCTCATTCAATTATTTGTAGGTCTCTCTGAGAGAGCGCGTAGAGAAGGTCTGCTTGCACTTGAGGCGGAACTGGAGGAAGTAGAAGATCCTTTTATAAAGAAAGGAATCCTTCTATCCGTTGACGGCATAGAGCCGGAAGCGATTCAAGATATTATGAACGCTGAAATTACAGCTATTGAAGAACGTCATTACAGGGGGCGTGCCATCATTGAAAAAGCTGGGGAGTATGCCCCTGCGTGGGGAATGATAGGGACGCTTATTGGATTGGTCCTTATGTTGGAGTCTTTAACTGATCCTGAAACACTGGGACCTAAAATGGCGGTTGCTTTGCTCACCACTTTATACGGAACGCTGCTCGCCAACTTAGTATTTCTTCCAATGGCCGGCAAACTTGTGAATAAAACGGACAAGGAAATTTTTTCAAAGCAAATTATTATTGAAGGTGTAATCGGAGTACAATCCGGACAAAATCCTAAGGTTTTAGAAGAAAAGCTAAGTGCCTTTCTTTCAGAAGAAGACAAGCGAATTCCTGAAAAAGCACAAAAACCCGAAGCGATTGAGGATGCGGCAAATGAAGCGCAGGGATAAAACCTTAAAGAAGACTTCGGGAATCCCTAAATGGATGTCCACATACGCGGATATGGTTACATTGATTTTAGTTTTCTTTGTTTTGCTTTTTTCTATGTCTCAAATAAATATGGTTAAGTTTGATGCCGTAGCCGAATCCTTTAGGAATCGAATGATTTTCGATTTCTATCCATCTCCTTTAGAAGAAGCCAATCCTACCGAGAAAGCATCCATAGAAGAGAATGGGGAATCCAGCAACGAATTCGAAGAGCCTGTAGAAGCTCATAAACTAGAAAGTGAAAATGTGGTAAGCCAGCCTGATAATCTGGATGAAATTATTAAGGAAGTCGAAAGATTTCTTGAGACTAATGATTTACAGGATATTATTTCAGCAGAGAGAACAGATCGTGGAGTCGTACTTGTGCTCCAGGAACAGTTGTTATTTAAAACCGGAGAAGCCGATATACTTAAAAGTGGAGAACCTTTCTTGCAAAAAATCGGGGAACTGCTTGAGCAGATACCCAATTATGTAAAAGTAGAAGGACATACGGACAATCGGCCGATTTCGACTTATCAATACCCTTCAAATTGGGAACTTTCGGGCGCAAGAGCCGGAAGTGTCATACGGTTTGTAACCTCGAAAAATGAAAATATTAATCCTGCACGATTATCAGCTGTCGGCTACGCAGATACCAGGCCGAGCGCTCCTAATAATTCTGAAGAGAATTGGGAAAAAAACCGCCGGGTCGAGATTATCATTTTATCTTCCGATTATACTCCTTGACTGCGACCACTCAGTTGGGTTTATTTTCAGTAATTTGTAGTAAGCCAAAAAAACGAGGCACCTCTAACGGTGCCTCGTTTTTTTGATTATATGGAAGAATTGTATTTCTTTTGATTATGGATGAATTGCATGCAGCTGGTTAAAACTTTATTATTTTTTTCAGTAATCTCTGCTTTTCGTGGAATCGGCTTATAGGAGTGCTCTCCATCTTCCCATTGGGATGGAAGGTCGACTGGTGAGGACTTTTGCCAATGTGAAACCCAATCGGCAGGCAGCGGTCCTGAAAATGGCTCTCCAGTACTCATCACTTTCCAAAGTTGAGACCATGCTCTTGGTACGACTCTCCAAATATCATAGCCGCCTCCTCCAAGGGCAACCCACTTCCCATCACAATATTTATGAGCGAGTTCGTGAGCAATCATTGGAATTCTTTCATAGATTTTCATTGTTGAACATAAGTGAGTAAGCGGATCTAAATAATGGGCATCGGCACCGTTTTGGGTAATAATAATGTCAGGCTGGAAATATTCTACAATTTCATTGAAAGCGTATTCATATACCTCTAAAAAGGATTCATCTTCCGTAAAAGCGTCGATTGGCAAATTAAAAGAATAGCCGTAGCCTTTCTTTAAGCCCCGCTCATTGACATTCCCTGTGCCGGGAAAAAGGTATCTTCCTGTTTCATGGATGGAGAAGGTGCAAACATTTGGGTCATCATAAAAAGCCCATTGAACACCATCACCATGGTGGGCGTCTGTATCCACATAAAGTACTTTGTAGTCCGTATGTTTTCGTATATATTTAATCCCGACTGCTCCATCATTATAGACACAGAAGCCAGAGGCTTTTCTTTCAAATCCGTGGTGCAGCCCGCCGCCCAGGTTGAGAGCGTGCTTTGTTTTCCCTTGGATAACGGCATCAATGGCACTTAAAGTACTCCCAACTAGCAGGGATGAAGCATCGTGCATCCCTTCAAACATCGGTGTGTCTTCCGTTCCGATTCCATATTCAAATCCTTGTTCTTCACTTAACAGCCCTTCGCTTGCACGTTTAACTGCTTCCACATAAGCAGAGCTGTGAAAAAGCTTCAGGTCATCCTCAGAGGCCATTCGCGGAGCGATTATCTGATCTTCTCGCAATGCCTTTTCCTTTTCAAGCAAATCCTTTGTCATCGTTACTCTAAGCTGGTTAAATGGATGATCATCTTTAAATTTATAAGAGATAAATTCATCCGCAAATACAAATTGGGAGTCACATCTCATGAGGAAGCCCCCGGACTCTTTGGCCACAGCACTTCATAGTCGGCTGCTTTTAAATCTTCTATGGTCGGTAATGGATTCATCGTTTGAATCCGTACCACAATAATCTTGTAATGAGGATCAGCTTGATAAGGATAAATAAGAACAGAGCTAATATTTACTTTTCTTTTTCCAAAAATCTGCATGACCTGGGGAAGCATTCCAGGCTTGTTTGGTACTTTAATCTCTATTTGAGAACTCTGCACATGAGTACCAGTTAATTGAATAAGCGTGTAAAGCATGTCTTTTTCAGTAACTATACCTACTAGTTTTTCATTCATTACTACAGGAACACAGGCAATTTCCTGTTCATAAAAAATGGAAGCGATTTCTTCTACGAAATCAAGCGGGTGGACAGTTGTAACGGGTGTCGTCATGATGGATTCAAGAGGATTAGACAGCTGTTCAGCTTCTTCCTCAGTATTGTTATCCAAAATGGAGGGACTCGCATCCCGAACATCACGATCAGAAACGATACCTACGACGGAGTAATGCTGATCGACGATGGGGATATGGCGAATATGATGCTGGTTTAATAAGTTTATTGCTTTAGCAATAGAATCTGAAGGTGTTAACGTAATTACTTCTCGTTTCATCACTTCTTCAACAAGCATTTTAAACTTCTCCCCTTGCTTTTCTATATTTGTTTCTCGTTAGAAAGCGAAGCTGGTCAAATTGTTCAATTGATTCTTCAGGTACGTTTTTTCCTATGCGTACCATGAGACAGTTGGCAGGGTGGGAGATAATTTCTGGATCATCGGTAGGTGCGGGCTTTAATCCGCCTGCTCCCATCATTTTTTCCATGACCTTTCTGTAATCCCATATGCTTAAGCGTGTACCTTTTAAATCCCAGTGCCAGTAATACTCTGTGGAAATAATAATATAGTTTTCCATGTATTCATCCTGCATGGATAATTTCAAAAGTCTTGAGCCTACCCGGTAACCTCTGAACTCGGGAGCTACTTCTATAGCGCCGAGTTCAATCAAGTCTTCCATATTCCCTTCAGACCAGCGTTCCATAGGGTCAGGATGAAGGTAGGTAACATAACCAATAATCATGTTATCGTGAATCGCTGCATTAATTCGTCCTTCTTCAAAATCAGCAATACTTTTTAGGGCCTCAAATTGTTTGGCAGGCGGTCGAAAAGCGTTCAAATCTTCGTGAAAAGAATATTGACTTAGCTCTTCGGAAGTAAGGGGGCCCTGGATAGTCATAACTCCATCGTTTATTTCAAAAGTTTGCTCATAAAATGTTTTAACATGTTCCATAGCGTCACCACCTATCAAAAAGGATCTTTTTTACTACCTACATTATACATGAGTCGAGAGAAATTTAAATTATCAAACAAAAATAACTTCCAGCACTAGTAAATTGCTGGAAGTTATCTTGAGATTACTCATTTTCGTTTGATACTACTGAGGTATCTTCTTCTACAGAGGTTTCTTCCCCGGATTCAGAATTGTCTTCAGTTGCATCTTCTGATGTTTCTTCTGAGTCATTAGAGCTGTTGTTATCTTCAGTATCGGAACTGCTGCCTCTGTTATCTGAGCTGCTGTTAGCTTCTGAACTGGTATTGCTGGTAACGGGCTCAGGGTTTCCTACTTGCACAGTTGAAGAAAGGTCTGATGATTGACCGAAGTAATCGACTGCACGAACAGCATAAACTCCGTTTCCTTCAAGGCTGTAGCTTGTTCCACGTGTGCTCCCGATTTGGGAGAAGGAGCCGTTGTTGCTGGAGGCGCGATAAATACGGTATCCTACTACGTCACCACTTGATGATCGTGACCAGGAAAGCTCAGATGAACCAGCAGAGACATTTCCGGGTGCTGAAGGATTGGCATTATCGTTGTCAACTCTATCTCCTCCGTTCGAATCAGAGGAAGAAATACTTACATTTGTCCAGCTATCCGGAATTAAGTGTTTAAGAACTTCCGAAGAATCATAGTTATTCTCCTCAATAAATTCACGGGTGAGGGTCACTCCTCCGCCTTCATTAATAATAAATTCATTAGGGGTACTGTTTCCAGCAGGGTATATGTCTCCTTTGATTTTTACAAAATCTCCATCTCCGTCTCTTAAGCTGTCATCTTTCTTCGTCGGTGCATATTTAGAGATATAAAGATCACTTCGGGACAGTCCAGCTGATGAACATAGGTCTGTAGATAGTAATCCAGACGTTGCACAGTAGGATTTTGATTCGATTCCTCCGGGACGCTCAAAACCGCTGTCTGGTGCCATTAGCTCTGGCCTAATTTCAGTCACCGCATTAACCACCTGTGCCCAAAGTCCTGTATTTCTCTGGCTGTAGCCGTTGCGATTCAAATATTCCTTATAGTCGTAGCCCATCCACATACTCATCGTGACATTAGGATTTGTTGCTATGAACCATGCGTCTCTATAATCTTGTGAAGTACCTGTTTTACCTGCCCAGTCGACTCCAGAATGAGTCAGCTGATTTTTTAGGCCGGCTGCTGTACCGGAACTGAGTACATCTCTCATCATATCGATCATTAGATAGGTGGCCTGTGGACTGAATACATCTGTTTCTTCAGATTCATGTTCATAAATGACTTCGCCATCTTTTGTTTCAATTTTTTCTATCATATAAGAATCTACAAATTTACCCTGATTACCGAAGGTTGCGTAGGCATTTGTAATTTCTTCATTCCTTACGGCCACTGACCCTAATGCAAGAGAAGGGTACTGAGAGGCTCCTTCAGAGATTGTGGAGAAATTCATTTTCGCCAAATACTCTCCAGGATTTTTATCGAGAAATGAAACATACGATTTAACAGCAGGGATGTTTAGTGACCGCTTTAAAGCATCTCTGGCTGAAACCAATCCTCTATATCCTCCGCCATAATTCCCTACATCTGTGTTAGTCCCTGGATATTGGTACGGTACGTCAGCAAACACAGTTCCTGGGTGGATTTCACCCATATCGATTCCTGGACCGTAAGCAGTCAAAGGCTTCATCGTGCTTCCCGGTGATCGAGGACGAGTCATATGGTTAACTTGACTATTTGCATGATTACGACCACCGATAAATCCGAGAATCTTACCTGTTGAGTTCTCAATCAGCGTGCTGCCTACTTCGGCCTGAATTTCTATAGTTTCTGATTCACCGTCTTCTCCGTCAGTAGTCACCGTGCGATTCGAATCATAGTTCGTATAATTGTCTTTCACTTCCTGCATCACTTCGTAGATCTCTTTATCAATGGTTGTATGAATCTTATAACCGCCTGAACTTAATTCACGTTCAGCAAGTGATTTATATTCAGCTGCAAGCTCCTCATCTCCATTGATATCTTTCATGGAAACTCCGTCCTGCTCAGCTAGATATTCTGTCATTTTTTCAATAGATCTCTTGTTCGCTTCGTTAACGAGGAAAGGATACTTTTCCCGGGCTCTTGAAGAAGGCTCGCGAAGGTTTTCCTTTAAATCAAATTCTAATGCTTCATCATAATCTTCTTTTGAGATGTATCCTGTGTGATACATCCGGCTGAGAACTTCCTGCATCCTTCTGATTCCATGCTGAAGGTCTTCATCAGATTTCACTTCACCGTTGTTATAGAAGGGTGTATAGCTGAATGGATTTTGAGGGATCCCCGCTATAAATGCGGCTTGTGGTATGGATAATTCATCAGGAGCGACCCCAAATATACCCTCTGCCGCTGTTTTTACACCTGCTATGTTATCTCCATTTGCGTTTCTTCCAAATGGAACAATATTTAAGTATGCTTCCAGGATATCTTCTTTTTCAAAAAATTTCTCCATTCGCATAGCGATAAGTATTTCTTTTGCTTTACGTTCAAAAGATACTTCATTTGTTAAGATTTGATTTTTAACAACCTGCTGGGTGAGAGTACTACCGCCGGTTTGAACGGCAGCGTTTGTTGCCTCCTGAAACAAAGCTCTAAGTACGGCTTTAGGGACAACTCCTTCATGGTCTTCAAAATACTGATCTTCTGTAGCAATAATCGCATGTTTCAAGCTGTCCTCAACATCCTCTAAAGGAATTGCATCCCGGTAAAGATCTGTCCTGACATTCCCAAGTACTTCTTCTTTGGAAAAGTACATTTGCGAGGTTTCTTCATAGTTGTAAATATCTGCTTGGATTTCTTCTGGACTCTGGGCAGGCTGGTCTTTAACAAGGAAGGCAAAAAATCCCGCACCAACTCCTCCTGCAAAGAATAAACCTACAACGCCCAGTAAAATAAAGAAGAGGATGACATTCCAGACGACATCATATCCAATACTAAAATTCTTCTGGATTGTGCCGCGCTGCCATGAAGACTTCGTATTCCCCCATAGTGCTTTCATTCTTTCTCTTGGAGGCTGGGAATTGTTAAAAAAAGATTTTGTTCCTTTCATTGAACTACCCCAAAGGGATTTCGTTTTCTCTTTCAAGGACTTTACTTTCTGTAAAAAAGAGTCCCAGTTTATTTTATTTCGATTACTATTAGACATAAAAAGACCCCCTAAATTCCAAATAATATTATAACATATGAGGCAAATAACAGACATATATCGATAAAAAATGCAGTTGATTTTCGAAGTGATTTATGCTATAAATTGGATTACAGTTAAATGAGCGAGCTATGAACGATTGAAGTAGAGAATTATTCCCTGTATTCAGAGAGCTAACGGCAGGTGAAAGTTAGCACAAAATAATTTTCGAAGTACGATCGGGAGCATCTTCTGGTGTAAATCAGAAGACGGTGAAGAGCCGTTATTTTGAAAGAGTGGCACATATAATGTGCAATTAGGGTGGTACCGCGAAAAGACCTCGTCCCTTAACAGGGAGGAGGTCTTTTTTTTTGATCATAAAAAGGAGTGAACGAAGGATGGAAATACTACAGGATCTAGAAAAACGAGGACTTATTAACCAGATAACAGATGAAGAAGGACTAAGAAAGCATTTAGATGAGAATCAGGTAACACTTTACTGCGGGTTTGATCCGACAGGAAACAGTTTGCACATTGGACACCTCCTGCCAATTTTAATGCTTAAAAGGTTTCAATTAGCCGGACACCGTCCGATTGCTTTAGTTGGAGGCGGGACTGGAATGATCGGGGATCCGAGTGGACGATCTGCCGAAAGACAGCTTAATTCAGCTGAAGTCGTGTTAGGTTACAGTGACAGCATAAAAAAACAGCTGGCTAAGCTTCTGGATTTTGATCAAGGTGAAAATGCAGCAGTCGCTCGTAATAACCATGAATGGCTTTCAGAAATGACGATCATCGATTTTCTTCGTGACACCGGCAAGCACTTTGGAATAAACTATATGCTCGCTAAGGATTCCGTAGAGTCACGGATCGAAAGTGGTATAAGCTTTACTGAATTTTCCTACATGATTCTGCAGTCTCTGGACTTTAAAAAGCTAAACGATAAAGAAAAATGTACCTTACAAATTGGAGGAAGCGATCAGTGGGGGAATATTACAGCAGGGCTGGAATTAATCCGTCGTTCAGCTGCTGGTGATAAAGAAGTGGAAGCATACGGACTGACGATGCCTTTAATTACTAAGTCAGATGGTTCAAAATTCGGAAAAACAGCGGGCGGTGCTATCTGGCTTGATCCAGAACAGACCTCCCCTTATGAGTTTTACCAGTTCTGGATTAACACAGATGACCGTGATGTCATCAAGTTCTTAAGATATTTCACCTTCCTTTCCCATGAAGAAATTACCGGACTGGAGAAAGAAGTACAAGCCCAGCCGGAAAAAAGAGCGGCTCAAAAGCGTCTGGCTGAAGAAATGACAACGCTTGTTCATGATGAAGAGGCACTTCAACAGGCTCAGCGCATAACAAAGGCCCTGTTTAGCGGTGATATTAAAGATTTGACGGGTGAAGAGATCGAACAAGGTTTTAAAGATGTGCCCGCATATGAAACCGCAGAAAAAGAGGCAGCTCTAATTGAACTGCTCGTTCAGGCAGGGATCTCATCTTCCAAACGTCAGGCAAGAGAAGATGTAAAAAACGGAGCGGTTTACATTAATGGTGAGCGAAATCAAGACATTCAGCATACGATGACAGCTGAAGATCGAATAGAAGACAAGTTTACAATTATACGCAGAGGAAAGAAGAAATACTTCCTTATTCGCTACAAAGGCTAAGAAGAGAACCGTGGATTTCCACGGTTCTCTTTAATTTTTAAAAAATTGGGCTGGAATTACTTTTAGAGTCCGTAGGAGCAGTTGTTTTTTATGTGAGACTCCCTTAACGGGGGAAGAGCTCCGTGTAGTTTGGTATAGAATCTGGCCTGGGGAAAGACTCGCTTTCCATGGGCAAACGGTGAGCTTCTTCAAGCTAAAGCCTTCCGGGATCTCAATCTTGTTCTGTGCTCCCATAAGGCTTCTGTGATTCTCAAAAGATGAGAATTTTGTTCCGTATGCCTGAAATAAAAGGATCGGGCCAGGGGAAACAACTCGCTTTCCATGGGCGAACGCTGAGCTTCCTCAGGCTAAAGCCTTCCGGGATCTCACCCTGTCCTATCCTCCCATAGGAGTCTCGCCGTTTCCCCTGGCCCTTTGCGTTTATTAGGAGTAACGGAACCCTTACGTATGATTCCAAATGTAGAAGAGATTCCTACAAACATAGCGTTCCGTATTCACTATAAAAGTTAAAGAGGCTGGGAAATGGCGAGACTCCTGCAGGGAAATAGAGCCATGGTGAGATCCGCGAGTGCAACAAGCTAGCTCACCGGATCCCCGCGGAAAGCGAGTGATTTCCCAGCCTCGTTTCTCTAACTACAGTAAACGGAACCGTCTTTTTCCCCTTCTCAGAAAAGATCCGCGAGTGGAACGAGCTAGCTCTTTGGCTTTCCGTAGAAAATAAGTAATTTCTCACCCCTTCCTTCAGAAACGGACCAGCTTTATCTCTTCTTAAAAGGGATAAGAAACGTTTGGAAACGATTAACACTTATATTTGTGAGTAGAAATGCCAAAATATAAACGCTCCACTTAAAATTTGTGAGGAGGATTTTTCATGAGAAATAGAAATATTCAGTGGCTTCCCATTGTTGCTTCCATCGGAATTGGTGCAGCAACTTACAGTATGATGACAGGACAGGCGAATCAACTGCCGCAAATGCTTCAAAGCGCAGCTAGATTTGCCGGCGGGATGCAGCAAAACTCACAATAAGGAAGAGCAAAAGGAAAACCTTCGAAGAAAATCTTCGGAGGTTTTTTTAATTTCAGAAAATATGTTGATGAAAGCGTTTTTATATGCTACCGTACAGACATACAATTCACATATAAAATTTAAATTCACATATGTGAATAAAAAGGAGGTATATATGGCGATCGTTAAATCGGCTGATCGAGTGATGAGCATTTTTGAATTATTGAAGGATTATCCGACAGGTCTAACTCCAAAGGATATAGCAGAGAAGCTGTCAATGCCTCAAAGCAGTACGTTTCACTTAGTTCAGACACTGTGTGCGCGGCATTACCTTTCAGTAACAGAGAGAAAGACTTATAAGCTGGGACCAAAGCTCATCCAGGTAGGTACAAAAGCGCTGGAGATCATGGATGTAAATGTAGAGGCGCAGCCTTATTTGAGAACTCTGATGGAGAAGACGGAAGAGACAGTTTTTATGGCGGTTATGATCGAGCGGGAGATGGTCTATGCAGCCAAGGTGGACAACTATCGATCGGTTCGCACAGGTGCTCAGATTGGGATGAGAAAACCTCTGTATTGCACTGGACTTGGAAAAGCTTTTCTAGCATTTCTTCCTGAAGAAGTTTCAAATGAAGTGCTTAAAGACCTGGAATTGGTGGAGGTTACGAAAAATACAATTACTGATCCGGAGCTTCTTAAACAGCAGCTCGTTCAATTTAGGCGAAAGGGTTTTGCGATTGATGATGAAGAGAATGAAACTGGGCTGTACTGTCTGGCTGCTCCCATTTACAATGCGGCCGGAGAAATGATTGCTGCTGTAAGTGTTGCCGGTCCTAAAAGAAGAATGATGGTCCGTCGCGAAAAATTAATTGAAGAGCTTTTATTAACAGCACGGAAAATATCCGAACAAAATGGCTATTAACAAATTGGTTTAGAAAAGAAATAAAAGCGGGCATTTATGCCCGCTGCAGAGGAGAGAATAAGATGTCTAGTACTGCTGGATTAATATTACTTGCTGTATTTGGTGTAGGGCTGCTGCTATTTCTTGTGATTAGAACGAAGCTTCAGGCTTTTATTGCTCTGATCCTTGTCAGTTATATCGTAGGTCTTTTATCAGGTATGAGCCCTTCTGATGTACTTACTGCCGTGTCTGAAGGAATGGGAGGGACAGTAGCCGAAGTAGCGATCATTATCGGAATTGGGGCGATGTTTGGTGAAATTCTGAAGGCCTCCGGGGGAGCCGAACGTCTTGCACTCACTCTTATGAACAAGTTTGGAGAAGAACGAGTAAACTGGGCACTCGTGTTAACTGGTTTTATTATTTCAATTCCAGTTTTTCTGGATGTTGCTTTTGTCATCCTCGTTCCGATTCTATACAGCCTGGCACAAAAAACAGGGAAATCCTTACTCTATTATGGAATTCCTTTGCTAGCAGGTCTTGCGGTCACTCATAGTTTTATACCGCCTACGCCAGGACCAATTGCGGTGGCTTCACTGCTAAACGCTAATATCGGCTGGGTGATTTTATTTGGATTTATTGCTGGTACTCCTGCTGCTATTCTTGCAGGGCCTGTATTTGGTACATATATTGCTAAAAAAATTCATGTGAATGTGCCAAAAGAGATGCTGGAAAATATGGCGGAGGATGCCAGAGGGAAAACATACGACAAGGATCTGCCAAGCTTTGGATTGATTGGATCTCTTATATTGTTACCTTTAGTTCTTATCCTTTTAAATACGTTTGGAAGTCTGTTGCTGGATGAAGGAAGTCTAGGTCTTTCTGTTGTCACATTTATTGGAGATCCAGGAGTAGCATTAACTATTACAGCGCTGCTCACTTTTTATTTACTGGGAATTCGACGTGGTCATACTAAGGAAGAAATTCAACAGATCGCAACGAAAGCATTGGAGCCTGCAGGTATCATTATTTTAATTACAGGAGCAGGTGGTGTATTTGGACAAGTACTTGTTGAAACTGGTATAGGAGATATTCTTGCTAATACGATGAGTGACCTTAATATGCCCGTAATTGTATTTGCCTTTCTCGTGGCTTCTGCTGTCCGGATAGCCCAAGGTTCAGCAACAGTGGCTATGGTAACGGCAGCAAGCTTAATCACCCCAATTATAGATACACTAGGTATCGAGGGGCCAATGCTTGCATTACTCGTAATTACAATTGCATCAGGTGCGACAATTGCTTCACACGTTAACGATTCCGGTTTCTGGATGGTTAACAGGTTCTTTGGTTTAACGGAAAAGGATACGCTTAAGTCCTGGACAGTTATGGAAACAATTATAGCTTTTGTAGGTTTTGGAATGACCCTTATTGTCAGTCTTTTTATTTAGAAGGACAGAAGCCCTTTTAATGTACCGGTCATATAGTTGTATTCCCCAAAAAGAAAAACCTCGCTGTTTTTATAAACAGCGAGGTTTTTAATGAAAGACTACTATTAACGAGAGTAGAATTCTACGATAAGAGCTTCGTTAATTTCAGCTGGAAGCTCGGAACGCTCAGGAAGACGGGAAAATGTTCCCTGACGTTTTTCTTCATCAAAAGTAACATATTCAGGAACAAAGTTGTTTACTTCAACTGCTTCCTGTACAATGTCTAAGTTTTGAGATTTTTCACGAAGGGCGATAACCTGACCAGGCTTCACACGGTAAGACGGGATGTCTACGCGTCCGCCATCTACAGTTACGTGGCCGTGGTTTACTAGCTGACGTGCTTGAGCACGAGTGCGAGCAAGACCTAAGCGGTAAACAAGGTTGTCCAAGCGGGACTCAAGAAGAATCATGAAGTTCTCACCATGGATACCTCTCATATTACCTGCTTCTTCGAATAGGCGACGGAATTGACGCTCTGTCAATCCGTACATGAAACGAAGCTTCTGCTTCTCCTGAAGCTGAAGACCGTACTCAGAAAGTTTTCTACGTTGGTTTGGACCGTGTTGTCCGGGAGCGTAAGGGCGCTTGTCAAGCTCCTTACCAGTTCCGCTTAAAGAAATGCCATAACGACGTGATTTTTTCCAGGTTGGACCTGTATAACGTGCCATAGGTATTTCCTCCTTTTATTTTATTTTGCATAAAATAAAAACAGTGTGTTCCAAATAACGCTGCACATTTTATTTTCATGCACCATCGCTCCAGCAGCAGAGAGTTACACGATGCACCTCTTAAATGAGGAATAAAATGAAACAGTCGCCGGATTCACATAGGCTGCCGTTTATTTTACACAAAGGCTATTATATATGTTTTATCAGTTGAAAGTCAACCTTTATTCGTATTTGCATGAGAAGAAATTTTAAAAGTGCAGGTTTAAAATTTCTTCAGAAAAGAAGGTTTAATAGAAAAAAGCTTTCAGAAAAAATTCTGAAAGCTTTTTCCTATTCTATAAATGTTTTTCTAAAGTTTTTACAAACTCTGTTAAATATTTTTCGTCTGTTTCGTCAAAACGGCCGACTGAAGGACTGTCGATATCGAGGACTCCAAATATCTCCCCATCTTTTAAAATGGGTACAACTACTTCTGACTGACTGGCCGCATCACAAGCGATGTGGCCGGGGAATTGATTTACATCATCCACACGCTGTGTTTTCTGTTCAGAGACCGCCGTGCCGCATACTCCCTTGCCTGAAGGGATTCTTACACAAGCTGGTAATCCTTGAAATGGTCCGAGGACTAGTTCATTTTCTCTCCAAATGTAAAAGCCTACCCAGTTTGTGTCTTCGAGAAATTGATTTAATAGGGCGGAAGCATTTGATAGATTAGCGATGGCATCTGGCTCATCTGTTAATAGGGCATCCAGTTGTTTAATGAGCAGCTGATACTGTTCTTCTTTTGTACCTTTATATTGAGTAGCTTGAAACATAATATTTCCTCCTCTTATGGTTGTTTCGACATGCGTCTGCTGAACATGTCGGTTATTGATGTACGATTCCTAAAGGATTATGAGCGAAAACCTCGAAAACTCTATAGTAGGGAGGAATCCAATATGAACCGCGAAATGAATACAAGACAAAAAGTGTTAGATGTTTCCTGTCGCTTGTTTTACAGCAATGGTTTTAATGGGACTTCTGTTCGGGACATCGCTAAAATGGCGAATGTTAATGTCTCCTTGATTCATTATTACTTCAAAAGTAAGCAAGGCTTATTCGAGTCACTGGCTATCCATTATTTTGAACCTTACCTTGAAATGATTGAGCAGGAAGCAGACAAGGGCCATGTAACCGATCTGCTGCCATTAATTAAAGGAATTTTACATTATAAACAGATCAATTATCAACTGTCTTGTTTAGTTTATCGTGAACTTTCTTTAAATACGGTGTTTGCCAAAGAGATGCTGGTAACCTATCTTGCAAAAGAAAACCATCTTCTTGCACAACTGCTTTTTCAGAAAAACCATAAAAGAGACCTTACCTATAGAGAAAATCTTTACCTGCTTCAATTTAAAGGATTAATCAATGTCCCATACATGATGCCTCAGGAACTTGAGGCACATATGACGGAAGAATCGATACAGCATTTCGTGAACATGTATGCTGAATTAATGATCAAAAAACAACCGAAAAGCAGAGAAAAAGCTATCCTTTCATGATCGATTGCTTCAGTTTATCATATCCCTGTTTGATACCATTTGGATGATGGGCATCAGAACCGTAAATTAGGCTGATGCCTTTTTCGTATGCCTCTAAAGCGAGGTTTTCAGGAGGATATGATTCCCGGCAATGTTCTTTTACAAGGCCGGCTCCATTGTAATCCAGCTGAAGCTTCTCTTCATAAACAGTATTGAGAAATGATTTGGCATACTGGTTCCATTTATCCGGTGAAGGAAACAGGTAATGAAATTTTCTAATCAGAGTCATGTGACCTATTCTCTGAGGTTTATAACGGCCTAAATCTGCTCGGACAGAGTCTGTTAAAAGGGAATAGTAAAGTCTATATAACTGATCGATCGATCCTGCCGCCTTACAAGCGTCTGAGAAAACCTCTGGGCTGTAATCAATACAAAACCACTGCTTTCCTAATGGAAGGAAATGGACGGACAATATGCTGTCATCCAGTCGGCTGCCATACTCATTTAAAAAGTTTTCCGTTTCTTTTTCGTATCCTTTAATGAAATCAACCTCAAAACCAAGTTTGATTTCAATCTGGGAGGAATATGATTTTTTCAGGGCTTCGATTTCTTTAATATAACTCTCTACCAATTGACGGTCCATGGCGCTGTCTTTAGCCGGCACAGGATCAGTAAAGTTTTCGGGAAGAGGTGCATGCTCGGCAAATGTTAAAGACTCATAATCGGCTTTAATGGCTTCTTCAATATATTTTTCAAACGGAGCTTTTGAACCATGGGGACAATAGGGCGTATGGACATGTCCATCCAGCATGCTAAATCCTCCTTCTTCGATTGAAATTATTGTAAATCTATTAATTAATTTGAAATAATTTAGCAAAATTAACTCTTCTCATGGTATCATAATAGACAACAAAAATTAATTTTTTAACGACAGAGAATCGTTGCTGAGGATTTGTAAGGAGGCTATCTATGAGGTACGTTATCGGGGGAATATTAGTGCTGATAGCGCTAATAATTGCAGGATTAATTTGGCGCAAGAGAGTGTATGATGAAGTTGATCGTTTAGAAGGCTGGAAAATGGACATCATGCATAGGAATGTTTCGGACGAGCTGTCCAGGGTCAAAGCCCTTAACCTCTCCGGCGAAACTCAGGAAAGGTTTGAAGCCTGGAGGGAGCGCTGGGACAAAATTCTTACAAAGGAACTTCCTAATTTGGAAGAGGACTTATTTGAAGCAGAAGAAGCAGCGGACCGTTATAAACTGAATAAAGTGAAAAAAGTGCTAAACCTCTCTGAACAAAAGCTGCAGGCGATAGAAGAAGATATTGCAGCCATGTTTAAAGAGTTGGAAGATCTTCTGGATTCAGAGAAGAACAGCCGACTTGAAATCGAGGTTTTACAGCCGGAAATAAAGGAATTAAAAAAATCGCTTATACATAGCCGTCACCAATTTGGAAAAGCTGCCAAAGTTTTTGAAGACAGAGCGGAAGAGCTTGAATTAGGGCTCAAGCATTATGAGGAGCTTGTGGTCCAAGGTAATTATATGGAAGCGAACAATCTCGTGCAGTTGATAAGGGAGCAGCTTGAAGCTCTTTCAGTAGAGCTTGCGGTTTTTCCAGACCTTTTAAGGAAAACCCAAAAGGAGCTGCCTGAACAGTTAAGAGAGCTTTCTAACGGCATTGAAGAGATGGAAGAGGACGGTTATCGTGTGAGGCATTTAGGACTGGAGCCGGAAATTGATAACTATCGTGAGCTCCTTAAGGGGCATACTGCTCGTCTTGAGAAAGGGCAGAGCGAGGATGTTCAGTCACTGATTGATGAAGTAGAACCCAGGATCCAAGAAATATACCAGGAACTGGAAAAAGAAGCGTTGGCTCACAGCTATGTTGACCAGCATCATCCATCTCTTCAGCTTCAGCTGGAGGAGCTTGAAGAACTTGTTCTTGAGACAAAGTACGATATCGAGGAATTGCGTATTGCTTATCAGATGGAAGAGGAAGATATGGAATCCTATCATGGCATTGAACAGCTTATGTCTCAATTAAAGAAAAAGTATCTCACCTTTGATAAAAAGCGTTCAGATGAAGAAACTGCTTATTCGGAGATCAGAGGTGAATTAGATGTTATTAAAGAGCAAGTAGAAGAGCTTAAGGAGAAACATCAGATCTTCAGTGAGAGAGTTCAAGCCCTGCGCAGGGATGAACTTGATGCAAAACAACAGCTTTCCGAAATGGAACAACTGGTGAATGACACGGACCGTCGCTTGAAGAGAAGCAACCTTCCAGGAATTCCAGCACAGTTTTTTGAAGGGATGCAGCGGGCTAGTGAGCATATTGATGAAGTTTTTCTAACCCTGGAGAAGCAGCCGCTTAACATGGTGAATGTTCATCAAAAGCTTGAAGAAGCAATGAAGCATGCTGAATTAGTGAACAGCCAGGCTAAAGCATTACTTCATCAGGCTTATATGTCAGAGAAAGTGATTCAGTACACAAACCGTTACCGCAGCCAGTACCCTTTAATAGCGGCAAAGCTGCTTGAAGCGGAGAATGATTTTAGAGCATATCGTTATGAAGAAGCACTTGAGAAAGCTGCTGCGGCTCTTGAAGAAGTGGAACCAGGCGGTTTATCGAAGCTTGAAGAAAAAGAAGAAGTTCCTATTTAATGAGTATGAAACATTTCTTTACTCCTTGTTGATCACTTTCCGCAGGACGTCAGTATTGACGAAAAAGTGGGAGAATGATATAAGAAAGTGTAGATTAGTTCGGATTAAGTAGAAGTTAAGAATTCGTTAATTATAAAGCTAGCCTCGATTAGGGGCTAGCTATTTTCATGTTCCTATGGTTTATTTTTATAGTAAGGAACAGGATAAAAGCAGACGGCATTTTTAAAAAGGGGAAAGTAATATGATTTATTTTGACAATAGTGCAACTACACAGCCACATCCTGAAGTCCTGCAGTCTTACCAGCAGGCGGCCACACGTTACTTTGCCAATCCATCTTCCGTGCACCAGCTTGGCCTTGAAGCTGAAAAGCTGATGGAAAAAACGAGAGAGTCTATTTCTGACAGGCTGGATGTTCTTCCGGAAGAAGTGGTTTATACTTCAGGTGGCACAGAAGCCAATAATATAGCTGTTAAAGGCACGGCTTTTCAATATAGAAATCGAGGAAAACATTTAATTACGACAAAAGTCGAACATCCTTCCGTAATGGAAGCATTCAAAGCACTTGAACAAATGGGGTTTGAGGTAACTTATGTGAAGGTGGATCACACAGGACGGGTAAATCCTGAGGAAATTAAGAAGGTGATTCGGAAAGACACTATATTAATTAGTGTAATGTCTGTTAACAATGAAATCGGCACAGTTCAGCCGATAGAAGAGATCGGAGAGATCGCCAGCCATTATCCGAAACTGCTATTTCATGTCGATCATGTCCAGGGAGTAGCTAAAATTCCTTTTTCCATCAGGGATTTTAAGGTAGACTTATGTACAATGTCCGGGCACAAAATCCATGGGCTTAAAGGGACAGGTCTTCTTTATGTAAGAAAAGGGATTCGTTTGTTTCCACTTTTTCACGGAGGAGGACATGAAGGTAATCTTCGCTCAGGTACAGAAAATTTACCTGGAATGGTGGCTTTTGCAAAGGCGTTGAGGCTCGTTCAGGAAGAGAAAAAAGATTCTCATCATCATCTGATGGGGATTCGAAATTATTTAAGGAAAGAGTTAAGCCATTTTGTAAAGGTTAATTCACCTGAAAATGGCAGTCCTCACATTTTAAATATTTCCATTCCCGGTTTAAAACCCGAGGTCGTCGTTCATGCTTTGGCAGAGCGAGACATTTATATTTCTACTAAATCCGCCTGCTCATCAAAAGAGCCTGATGTAAGTACAGTCCTTGCAGCATGCGGCCTCGATCCTGAAATCACAACTTCCGCACTCAGAATCAGTCTGTCTTATCGTAATTCAATGGGGGAAGCTGAAGTTTTTATAAAACAATTAGAAGAGGTAATTCGTTACTTGAAAAGATAGAAAGGAAGTATAATATGGAGTTTGATCATATTTTGATACGTTATGGGGAAATGGCTATAAAGGGGAAAAACCGAAAGTATTTCGAGAGAAAGCTTCAAAACCAGCTTATCAAAAAGTTAAGTAAATTTGACCGGACGAGAGTAAAGAAAAGAAAAGACCGCATGTATGTTCTTCTGAATGGAGAAGATCCACATACGGTTATGGAGGAGTGTAAGAAAGTCTTTGGTATCCACTCCTTAAGTTTTGCGGTCAAAACGGACAAAGAAGAACAATTAATTAAAGATGCTGCTTTATTTGCTCTTCTTGAGGATCCAACTGTAAAAACATTCAAAGTTTCTTCAAGGAGAGCGGATAAAAGTTTTCCCATCCCGTCACAGGATTTAAATTATAAAGTAGGCGGCCATATTTTAGCTAACACAGAGGGTGTTACGGTAGATGTTCATAACCCGGATGTAGAATTGAAAATAGAAGTAAGAAATGATGCCGCTTATATTACTTCACGCGATATACCAGGGGCAGGCGGTCTTCCAGTAGGAACATCCGGCAAATCGCTGCTTATGCTTTCTGGAGGTATCGATAGTCCGGTTGCCGGATATTTAACAATGAAACGCGGCGTTCAGATTGAGGCTGTTCACTTTCATTCCCCTCCTTACACGAGTGAAAGAGCTAAGCAGAAAGTGCTCGATTTGGCAAAAGGGCTTTCCAGCTATGGTCATAATATTGTGGTCCATGTCGTTCCTTTTACTGAGCTGCAACAGAAAATTCATAGAGAAATGCCAGAGGGATATGGCATGACAATTATGAGACGCATGATGATGAGAATTAGTGAAAGAATCGCCCAAAAAAGAGAAATCCTGTCATTGACTACTGGAGAAAGCCTTGGTCAAGTTGCAAGCCAGACGATGGAAAGTATGAATGCCATTAATGAGGTAACCAATTATCCAATCATTCGTCCGTTAGTTGCCATGGATAAGCTGGATATCATTGAAATCTCACGCAAAATCGAAACATACAAAATTTCTACACTTCCTTATGAGGACTGCTGTACAATTTTTGTACCGAAAGCTCCTAAGACGAAGCCGACAAGGGAAAATGCAAGTTACTACGAGTCAAGTGTCTCTTTTGAAGAAGACATTGAAAAAGCTGTGGCACTAACAGAAATGATCGAAGTGTCTGCTGAGCAAAAAGCAGAAGATCTATTTGAAGATCTGTTATAATAAAGAAACAAAAAAGCTCACTATGAATCATAGTGGGCTTATATTTTACGAATAAAAGGAGTTTCCATTATGAAACTATGGTATGGAGGCAAAATTTACACGATGATTGAGGAAGGGGACTGGGTAGAAGCCGTAGTTACTGACAACGGACGTATTGTAGCAACAGGCGATACCCAGGATTTATATTCCGCGTACAAGGATAGAATTTTAGAAGAACACAATTTAAAAGGTTCTGTCATGTACCCAGGCTTTACTGACAGCCACCTGCACATTATGGGGCATGGGGAGAGGCTTATGCGACTGGATTTAATGTTTATGAAGTCTGCAGAAGAAGTCAAACAGGCGCTGAGCCAGTATGCTGAACAAGTGGAGCCTGGTGATTGGATTGTAGGAGACGGATGGAATGAGAATCAATGGGTAGATAAGCGAATCATACATAAAAATGAGCTAGATGAAATATCAACTGATCATCCCATTATGCTTACCCGTGTTTGTCGTCATGCCTTATTAGCCAATTCAAAAGCGATTGAGCTAGCTGGGGTTTCTGCTAATACACACGATCCTCAGGGCGGTGTAATTGTAAAAGATGAATTCGGTGAACCCACAGGATATTTTCATGATCAGGCTCAGGATTTGATTAAAGAAGCAATGCCTGAAGTGACTCCGCAATATTTGGAAAAAGCAGCTGAACTGGCTGTCAAGGATATGCATGCTTATGGACTTGTTGGAGGACATAGTGAGGATTTGAATTATTATGGTGGTTTTAAAAAGACACTTGATGCCTTCCAAAATACAATTGATGGAGAAAAGGTAAAATTCCGTGCCCATCTGCTCGTACATCATGGAGTCATAGAGGACGTTGACCGGGAAGGAATGGGTTTTAAAAAAGGAAGTGAATATGTAGAATTAGGGGCTTTGAAAATCTTTTCTGATGGAGCTCTTGGCGGAAGGACAGCATGGCTGAAGGAAGAATATGCGGATGATTCTGGTAATTACGGGGTTGCCATTCATACGAAAGAAGAATTAACAGAGCTTGTCTTAAAAGCAAGGAAACGAAATATGCCGGTAGCCGTTCATGCAATTGGAGACGGGGCAGCTGAAGCTGTTATAAATGTTTTAAGTGAACATCCTTTAAAGACAGGAGAACGGGACAGACTGATTCATGCTCAAATCCTTAACCCGTCTTTAATTGAAAGAATGAAAAATTTGAACATTATATTAGACATACAGCCTACGTTTGTCGCTTCTGATTTTCCCTGGGTAATAGATCGTCTTGGACATATGAGACTGAAAACCGCATATTCCTGGAAGACGCTGATCGATTCCGGAATTATTTGTGCAGGAGGATCAGATGCTCCTATTGAAGAGATAAATCCTCTTCTAGGGATACGTGCTGCAGTAGAGCGACGCGCCAGCTATGATCACCAAGTATACCAGGCGGAAGAAAGACTATCGGTTTTTGAAGCCATTTCTTTATATACGAAAGGAAGCGCACACGCGATTGGCCGGGAACACACTCAGGGTGTTATCGCTCCCGGCTACACCGCTGACTTTACTGTTCTTGACCGCGATCTTTTTACTGTTAAATCTCACGAACTGGCCGAAGCTACCGTAGTACTCACTGTGGTAGACGAGGATATCATGTATCAGAGGTTTTAATGGAGATGATTAGAAGGTATTTTCTCAATCGGCCGTAATCAAAGGGAGAGAAAGTATTTGAGTATTAAAAAATCCGAACTATCAAGCAGTTCACTTTAAGAACTTGCAATAGTTCGGATTTTTCTAATGAATTTTAAGGGTCTTTTAAATATAATTTATTCGATTGTAAAACTGTAGATTTATTGTCGCTTTTTTATAGGAACGTGCGCTGAACACGTTCCCAATATGAATTATTTTTAAGCTTAACCGTCTTAATAATTTTATCGCTCAATTGAATTTTAAGCTCGCGAATATTACGTATAGAGTGTGCTTCATTATCCATACCGATGACCGGAAAGTCATTGCCATCCTGAATCACTTTCAGTCTCAATGTACGCTCCGAACCTAGAATAAAAGAAGAATCCAGTGTACGGTAACGGTTGTTGTTTAAGGAAGCAAGCTCGCTCACCTGAAAACAAGGGATCTTCGGATCAACGACTGCTCCTTTCGTGGACTTGTTATAGCCTGTGCTTCCTGTAGGTGTAGCAACAATCAGCCCATCTCCACGAAATGTTTCAAAGTGGATATCATCGATATATACATCAATCACAATTGATTTAATCAAGGTGGAGCGGACACTGCATTCATTCAGGCAGCAGAAGGTAGATTCATCATTGACGGTAGTTTCAATCATGGGAAAGCGTCGGACTTCCAGTTCCTCATACATCATGGAATTTACCATTTCATCATAGTTATCAAGGTTAAAATCACAATAAAGACCGGCTTCATCATCGCGCCTTATGCCTACATAAAGGCAGTCCTGTCGAAAACCCGTTTGTCTGACAGCCTGAAGGAAAGTCCCGTCACCTCCAACAGAAATAATAATGTTGGCATTCTTAGCATTCTCAACAATTGAGAAATTATTTTCTTTTGCTAACTTAAATAAAGGTTCTAATTTTTCATCAAGTTGTTTGTCCGGCGGGTAGTAAAAGTAAAGATTTCTGCGTTGGTTGGACATCGAATAACCTCCTTAATACTATATCTTTCTGTATTTTATCATTTAGCTTCATGAATAGATAGCTGACATACGGAGAGATATCGAATTCTTGAAGTCAACCGTAAAATCATTTATGATCAACTATAGACTATAAGAGCGCTTAGAAGGGACGCCCCGTTGTTGGAAGAAGCAAGGGCGTCTTTTTATGTGATACTAGGGGGTTTATATGGATGCGACAAGAGCATGTAGAACAGTTGTTTAAGTGGTTTGATGAAACTTCAGAGGGATTAGAGAAAGATTTGGAGATTACGTATTTAGAAGCAGTAACCGAATCAATGGATACTTTATCAAATGGAAAGCCGTTTGAGGATATTCCAGATAATGTACAGAGTTTTCTTCTGAATCAGCTGACCCAAATAAAAAAAGATAAATTTTCAAAGGAAGAACTGCGAAAGGCTGTTCAGCTTGCGATTTTAAAAGGAATGAAAGGCGGCGTTCAGCAGCAGCACTTAGTGACACCGGATGCTGTAGCGATGTTCATGGGATATCTAAGCTCTAAATTGCTTGAAGATAAGCAAAGTTTTAAGATCTTTGATCCTGCATCTGGAACAGCTAACCTGTTGACTTCAGTTCTAAACCAGCTCGAAGATAAAGAGATACAGTCATATGCAAGTGAAGTAGACCAGACACTCATTCAGCTGGCAGTCGCTAATGCGAATCTGCAAAAACATAAGATTGAATTCTTCCATCAGGATAGTCTCCGCCCTTTCCTGCTGGAGCCGGTGGATTTCGTAGTTTCAGATCTGCCTGTCGGCTATTATCCAGATGATGTCCAGGCAGCTAAATACCAGCTGAAAGCAGAGGAAGATCATTCTTATGCTCATCACCTGTTTATTGAACAGAGTTTAACCTATACTAAGCCAGACGGTTACTTAATGTATATTGTGCCGAATTTTCTTTTCGATAGTGATCAGTCTCATCAGCTTAATTCTTTCTTGAGAGAAGAGGCCCATATTGTAGGAATGCTTCAGCTTTCGGATTCCTTGTTTAAAGATGAAAAACATGGAAAAAGTATATTAATTCTCCAGAAAAAAGGAGGAGAGGCAAAACCTCCGAAGCAGGCATTATTAGCTAAGCTTCCATCCTTCAAGAGCCCGCAGGCTATGGCTGATATTATTGGACAGATTAACCAGTGGTTTAAAGACTATAAAACGGCAAAATAGTGAGAAAATAAAGAATATATAAAGTAAACGTTATCACTAGTTTCATGTCTTGAAATCGGCAGTTTCGGGTGGTTAAATGGTTATGGTAGAAAGAAGCGAGCCTATTATTAAGGGGATGAACAACGTTGAACAATATATTAGCAATTAATGCAGGAAGTTCTTCCTTGAAATTTCAATTAATTGAAATGCCGGAAGAAACTGTTATTACTAAAGGATTAGTTGAAAGAATCGGTTTAAATAATTCAATTTTTACGATCGAATTTGATGATAAAGAAGATGAAACAGTTACAGAAATCGAAGATCATGAAGTAGCTGTTAAAATGCTGCTTGAAAAGTTGACAGCTCATGGCATTATTCAGTCACTCGATGAAATTGACGGGGTTGGGCACCGTGTCGTACACGGAGGTGAACGCTTCAGTGAGTCTGTGCTAATTACAGAGGAAGTAATTAAAGAGATTCAGGAAGTGTCAGATTTAGCGCCGCTGCATAACCCAGCAAACTTAACAGGCATTAATGCCTTTCGTGAAGTTCTGCCTAATGTCCCTCATGTGGCAGTTTTTGACACGGCTTTCCATCAGTCTATGCCGGAACAGTCTTATCTTTACAGCCTGCCATATGAATATTACGAAAAGTACGGTATTCGTAAGTACGGTTTCCACGGAACTTCCCACAAGTATGTATCCGAGCGTGCCGCAGAAATGCTTGGGCGTCCGCTTGATCAGCTTCGTCTGCTTTCCTGCCATTTAGGTAACGGAGCAAGTATTGCAGCGATTGAAGGCGGAAAATCTATTGATACTTCCATGGGATTTACACCGTTGGCAGGTGTCACAATGGGAACACGCTCTGGAAATATTGACCCTGCTTTAATTCCTTTTATTATGGAGAAAACAGGGAAGACGGCTGCTGAAGTTATGAATGTATTAAATAAAGAAAGTGGAATGCTTGCACTGTCAGGGTTCTCCAGCGATCTTCGTGATATCGAGAAAAAAGCGAATGATGGAGACGAGCGTGCTGAACTTGCCCTTGAAGTATTCGCAGCGAGAATTCACAAATATATCGGTTCCTATGCAGCACGTATGCACGGAATTGATGGGATTATCTTTACTGCAGGTGTAGGTGAAAACAGTGTCACTATGCGTGAGCGGGTTCTTAAAGGACTTGAATTTATGGGAGTTTATTGGGATCCTTCCTTAAACCAGGTTCGAGGAAAAGAAGCGTTTGTTAACTACCCTCACTCTCCGGTTAAAGTTATGATAATTCCAACCAATGAAGAAGTTATGATCGCAAGAGATACAGTTGAAAAAGGACTATAAAGCAAACAGGCTGGTTTTATTCCAGCCTGTTTTTTTTGATAAATTTTAAGGACTATTTCTCAAATGAAGATAATCAGGATACAATAAGAATAGCAGCTGATTCCAGAGGAGTGATAAGTTTGTCAAAGCAGCGGGTAGCAGAGAATATAGAGCTGTGGGAGAAACGTCAGGCTAATTATGAAGCGAATGATTTTGAAATGATTTGCTCCAATTGGATCAATCAGTCGATATCACAGATTAATCCGGATATAAAAAGCAAGTTCTTCTCCAAGCTTGATAATTGGCTTTTTCACACTCATGCCTTTTTGCAGGGTTCAAGTTTTCAGGAAGATGCAAGGGCCAGAATCCTTTCCGTCGGCAGAGTTTTTTCAGGAGATATTAAAGAAATTTGGGAAATGAAGCAGCTTACAATTGACCAGCTAACCTATATTGCCAATCAACAGACAGCTAAAAGCAGGCTTTACGCTTTCGCCCAAGGAGGCGTAACGGGAACAGGGGGCTGGCTGCTGCTAAGCATTGATTTTCCGCTTATGGTTACCATTAATTTACGAACAGTCCAGCTGATTGGACTTACGTTCGGTCATGAAATGAACCATCCTTACGAAATGATGCTTTCTTTAAAGCTTTTTCATGCTGCAACTCTTCCTAAGAGGCTTCAGGCCGAAGCGTGGAAGGAACTCGTGGAAGAAATTAAAAACAAAGAGAGTGCGTATGTTTATTTAGGAGATGACCGGTTAACTGATCAAACATGGCTGGAGCAGCCTCTTAAGCAGGTGTTTAAGTCCTTATTTATTATGATGTTTAGGAAAAAACTATTTCAGGGAATTCCGTTAATTAGTGTGGCAATCGGAGCACAGGCAAATTACAGCTTAACAAAACAGGTAGCTGAATTTGCCACGAAGTTTTATCAATACCGATACTTATTGGAGGAGGAAGGAAATTGAGTGTATCAGAGCATAAAAAAAAACAATCAGCGGTTAAATGTATGGTAATCACAGTCAGTGATACAAGAACGGAAGAAACCGATAAGAGCGGAACTACTATTAAAAAACTTTTATTAGAAAGAAATCATCAAATTAGTGATTATAAAATTGTAAGAGATGAAAAGGAAGCAATCAGACAGGCTGTAGAGAGTGGAATTGCAAAGAAGGATGTTGAAGCTGTCATAATAAACGGCGGAACAGGTATGGCTAAAAGAGATGTGACAATTGAAACAGTCTCCCCGCTTTTTGAAAAGGACATGCCAGGATTCGGAGAAATATTTCGGACTCTCAGTTATAAGGAGGATATCGGATCAGCTGCAATCCTTTCAAGAGCAACAGCTGGAGTCGCAAACAATACTATGGTTTTTTCCATTCCTGGATCTACCGGCGCTGTCCGCCTCGCTTTACATAAGTTAATTTTACCTGAATTGAGCCATATTATTAAAGAAATAAAAAAGGATCTGTAAGTTCAAATAACAAGGTCAGCCTTCCAGCGGTCGGCGTTGGCTGCTGGAAGGCTCTTTTAACGGTCAGGCTTTTGATATATTTTCTCTGACGACAAGGACATCACATTTCGCATACCTGGTTATATGCTCGGAAACGCTTCCAATAAAGAACCTTTCCATCAGATTTAAGCCCGTGGCGCCACAGATAATCAAGTCTGCGTTATACTTGGGAGCCACATCTTTGGCGATCTTTACTTTAGGAGAACCATATTCTATGTCAACTTTTACATTAAGGACTCCTGCCTTTTCAGCCTTTTCTTGATACTCACTGAGAAGTTCCTTGGCGTATTTCTCTGCCCGAATGGCTAAGGAACGATCATATGCTTCCACTGTAGAAAAAGCCCGTGTATCCACAACGTGAGATAAGACAAGCTCGGCATCGTTTCTATTAGCAATATCAATTGCTTTTTTAAAGGCGACCTCTGCTGTTTCAGAACCGTCAACTGCTACAACTATATGTTTGTATTCATGTGGCATAAAAGACACTCCCTTCCGTTTATTACCTTTATTATATCATGATTATCCAGCAGTCATGCCAGAGGAATAAGAGAGAATTGTGAACAAAAGAGCCATCAGCCAAGCGTTTAAAATGATGTTTATCGGTTAGTTGTTGTAAAGTATAAATATCAGAGGAATACTGATAGAGAGTTTGTAGTAAGGAGGTTGCCGTGTTGCGCCACGCTATTATCACTGCAGGTACTAAAGGATTGGGCCGGAAGGTAACGGAGGGTTTTTTAAAAGCAGGTCATAGTGTAACGGTTACATACCTGACTGATTCTGCGCGAGCAGAACAGCTGGTTAAGGATTTTCCTGAGCAGAAAGATAGAATTCAATTAGTCAGAGTTGATGTACGAGAAGAAAGAGACCTTAAACAATTAGTGGATAAGGCCATTAAACGGTTCGGCCGTGTAGATTTTTTAATCAATAATGCGGGTCCCTACATTTTCGAAAGAAAAAAATTAATGGATTATTCGAAGGATGAATGGAATTCGATGATTCGTGGAAACCTAGATTCAGCCTTCGATCTTCTTAAGTTAACGATTCCACATATGAGGAAACAAAAGTTTGGACGAATTATTAATTACGGATTTCAAGGAGCAGACAGTGCCTCTGGCTGGATTTACCGTTCCGCCTTTGCAGCAGCAAAAGTGGGACTGGTATCACTGACGAAAAGTGTAGCCTTTGAAGAAGCTGAACATGGGATTACTTCAAATATGATTTGTCCAGGAAATATAACAGGAGAAATGAAAGAAGCCTCCATTGAAGATGGACGAAAACTCAAAGACCCTGATACGCCTATTGGAAGGCCGGGAACCGGAGAGGATATTGCACGGACAATTTTGTTCTTGTGTGAAGAAGACTCTGATATGATTACGGGTACAATTTACGAAGTAACCGGCGGGCTGGACGTAATTCACCGTCATCGTTAAACAAGAGCTAGGGTAATCTTTGGAATCTTGTACGATGAAAAGATTACATAAAGCGTAAGAAAGCTCGAAGAAATAGTTTTTCTAATAAATGCTTAGGAGGCTGGTTTCAATGAAAATAGGTGTACCGACAGAGATTAAAAATAATGAAAATCGCGTAGCTATGACTCCGGCAGGGGTTATGACTTTAATAGAAGCTGGTCATGATGTATTTATACAAAAAGGTGCCGGGTTAGGCTCCGGGTTTTCAGATGATCATTACGTAGGTGCGGGGGCAAGGTTAGTAGATACTGCCCAGGAGGCATGGGCTCAGGAAATGGTAATGAAGGTTAAAGAGCCGCTTCCTGAGGAGTACGGATACTTTTATGAAGGTCTTATTTTATTTACTTACTTGCATCTGGCAGCTGAACCTGATTTAACAAAAGCATTAATCGAGAGAAAAGTAGTAGGTATCGCTTATGAAACTGTTCAATTGAATAACGGCTCCCTGCCGCTGTTAACTCCTATGAGTGAAGTAGCCGGGCGGATGGCTTCCCAGATTGGAGCTCAATTCTTAGAGAAAAACCAAGGAGGAAGAGGTGTCCTGCTTGGAGGAATCCCAGGTGTTAAACGAGGGAAAGTTACCGTCCTCGGCGGGGGCGTCGTAGGTACAAATGCTGCAAAAATTGCTGCTGGGCTTGGGGCTGACGTCACCATTATTGACTTGAATCCTGAACGTCTCCGTCAGCTTGATGATATTTTTGGGAGAGAGATCAATACGATAATGTCTAACCCTTTAAATATACAAGAAGCCTTGCAAGAATCTGACTTAGTAATCGGAGCTGTACTGATTCCAGGAGCGAAAGCACCTAAAATTGTTACAGAGCAAATGGTTCAGAATATGCCTGAAGGGTCAGTGATTGTAGATGTAGCGATTGACCAGGGCGGGATCTTTGAAACAACAGACAGAATTACTACTCATGACAACCCGACATATACAAAGTTTGGTGTGTTACATTATTCCGTTGCCAATATGCCGGGTGCCGTTCCGAGGACATCAACGATTGGGCTTACCAATGTTACGGTTCCATATGCTTTGCAGATCGCCAATAAAGGCTATTTAAAAGCTTCTCTTGATAACTCCGCTCTTTATAAGGGTATCAACACACTAAATGGTTATGTAACTTACCAAGCGGTAGCGGAAGCTCACGGTTTATCCTACTCTGATGCAATCGAACTTTTAACAGAATAGACACTGTAAACAGCAGAATCTTAAACGTCTGCTGTTTTTATTTAGAAGGAAAATGGCCGTTCCGTTTACTGTACCAAGAGAAAAGCGGCTGGGAAATGACTCGCTTTTAAGCGGAGAACCGGTGAGCTAGCTCGTTGCACTCGCGGATCTCACCTTGGCTCTATCTCCCTGCAGGAGTCACGCCATTTCCCAGCCTCTTAACCATTGGTGGTTTAAACGGAACTTTCTAGTTTCATTCTCTAAAGGAATTATATCAATGGTTCCGTTACTCCAAAAACATAAAGGGCCAGGGGAAACGGCGAGACTCCTATGGGAGGATAGAACAGGGTGAGATCCCGGAGGGCTAAAAGCCCGAGGAAGCTCACCGTTCGCCCATGGAAAGCGAGTCTTTCCCCAGGCCCGGTTCTCAATATTCAAGCAAACGGAACTCTCTTCCCGTTTTGTGAGAATCAAAAAAGCCTGATCGGAAGCTCACCGTTCGCCCATGGAAAGCGAGTCTTCCCCAGGCCCGGTTCTAATATCAAGTGAAACGAAACTTATTTATTCCAGGGAAAGTGAAAGAAAATCTTTCAGCAGGGACTTCTATTAAAACCTTCCCCCCAATATACAATAATCGCTTAGTTGATAAAAAACAGCAGAACCAAAATTTCTGTTGTTTTCTGATACAATTAAAAAAAGTGAAACTTATATGGACTTGAGTCCGTACATATAGGTACAGCAGGTCAAGGTAGAAGGAGAGGTGCAGAATTTGAGTTTATTTTCAAGGCTGTTTTCTAAAAAGAAAACAAATACCCCGGAAATAAAAGAAAGAACTCCATTAAATATTCAGGTAGGGGATATCGTGACATATGACTTGGTGGATTATGAAGTAGTGGGGAAAATTATTTATCGTGATGGATCCTACGAATGGTATTCTTATCAGCTGCTTGAAGGAAGAAATGTAAGGTGGCTGGCTGCTGAAATGGATGAAGTATTGGAACTTGGCATATATGAAACGATTAAACTGCCGGTAAATTCATTCCCAGCGCATTTGGAGTATGAAGGGGTGACTTATCATAAAGATGAGGAAGGTGAGGCATATGTGACAGGTGAGGGGCGCAGTCAAAATATTAATGGCCGCCGAACCCGGTACGCTGAATATGTTTCAAAAGATGAAGAAACTTCTCTTTCATTAGAATCATGGGGGAGCGAAATTGAGGCAAGCCTTGGATATGAGATAGAGGAATATGAAATTCAAATTCTGGCAGGTTCAAAATAGAAGGAGGACAACAAAATGTTTAAATTTTTTAATCGAGTAAAAACTGTCGTTGGTGCTGAACTGAACGCTATGCTTGATAAAGCGGAAGATCCGGTAAAAATGCTGGAACAATTCATGCGAGACATGGAGAACGATATTCGTGAGGCCGAGAGTGCAGTAGCTAAACAGATCGCTAATGAAAAGATGATGAAAAGAAAATACGATGATGCTCAAGCACTGGCAGATAAACGTATGCAGCAGGCAGAAAAAGCGATCGAATCAGGGAATGATGATTTAGCTCGACGAGCACTAGAAGATAAAAAGAATCATCAGGAACAGGCGGATCAATTAAAAGCTTCCTTTGAAAGAGCACAGGAGGATTCTACAACTCTTCGTCAAAAACTAGATGAAATGAAAAAAGAATATCAGGAAATGAAGTTGAAGAAGGATTCTTTAAAAGCTAGAGCCGAATCGGCAAAAACGCGTACGAAGATTAACCGCACGATGTCCAGTATCGGCAATGATGAATCACGTCAAGGCTTTGAGCGTATGGAAGAAAAAGTGATGCAATATGAGGCAGAAGCTGAAACAAGCGAGGATTTATCAAAACAAAATCGTTCACTGGATGATGAGTTTGCTGAGCTGGATAAGGAAGACAGTATTGATGATGAGCTGGCAGCCCTGAAGAGAAAAATGAACAAAGAATAAATATATTGTGCCTGGCTTTGTCAGGCACAATTCATTTTTTTGAAAGGAGGGGCGCAAGCGAATGAAGGATTATATCGGCCTGTTTGTTGTTATATTTATAGCTATAGTTGTGGGATATCAGGCCTTTGGGGACAGTAATACACCAAAAGGGATGTCTGGAGTGAATGAAGCGGCTACATATGATGAACTGCCTGAAGAACCAGCAAGAAATGAAGTGCTAGAGAGAATCAGAGAATCAGAAGCTTCATCCATTAGAGAACTTATTGATGTCGGTTTTCCGCTGTTAGACACCGTACAGTCAGACCGCGGAATTGCAGAAATTTACATGACACAGGAATTAACGGTAAAAGAAGCGGCAGATGAGATTGCGAATAAAATTGAACCGGACGAACAAAGCGAAGAGCAAGGCGGGAAACAAGTACTTGTCTACCCGAATGATTTCGTGATTTTGCAGGAAAGCTCTGAGGAGCCAGGTCTCGTCTTGATAGAACTTGCCAGCGATGAGTTTGTTCGCAACAATTATTCGCCAGGTTTTTTCCAGGGTTTGTTAGCTTATTCCTTGTTAAACCGTGCTCTCGGTTCTAATGATTGGGCACAAAGAAGGGCTGACAGATGTGAAGGTGGCGGTTGTTATGGGGGCTATACAATGTACGGAGGAGGTTACAATTCAAATCCGTCTGGTTCACTCAGAGGTTCTTCCAATCGTGGTGGAGGACCGGGCACAGGAAAATAAGGAGGTACTAAAAAATGGAACCATTTTTAGCAACAGTGGGCTATTTTGCAATTGGAATAGTCGTAGTATTAATTGGATTAGTTATTTTTGAATTTATCACAAGGCAGTATAAAGATTGGGAAGAGGTAAAGGCCGGAAATCAAGCGGTAGCCATGTCAATTTCCGGTAAAATTATGGGGATCTGTATTATCCTGGCTTTTGCTATCTATCATAGTCTCTCAATTTGGGATACATTAATCTGGGGTGTGTTCGGTATTGTCCTGCAGATGTTGAGCTATCTTTTGTTTGAATTCTTTACTAGAAAATTCTCTGTAGAGTCAGAACTGAAAAAGAATAATACAGCTGTAGGAATAATTTCAATTGGTGTTTCAATCGGATTAGCGATTGTTATAGGATCTTCTATTACATAAACAAACTGAGTCAGCAGGATAACGGAGTGAATAGAATGGATATTTTGGCTGAGAAGAAGAGCCGGCTGATTTATTGGGCATCAGGTATAGTATCGATCTGCGGGATTATCTTTGAAGTTCTGTTTGGTGCTCTCGGCTCCTACATATTAGGTGATGGAGTAAAGCAATATACAATTACAATCAGCTTATTCCTTACGGGTATGGGAGTAGGAGCAAGTCTCAGCGAAAAGGTTATGGGTCGTTTAATTATAACGTTTGTGTGGATTGAGTTTTTAGTTGCTTTGATTGGCGGATTTTCAAGCTTTATGATGTTTGGAATGACCGCATTTGCTCCTAGCGGCACAGATGCTTTATTTCTATATATTATTACTTTTACCATCGGTGCACTTACCGGTGTTGAGCTTCCTATACTTATTCGAAAAGCAAACGATATTGGTGTGGAACTCAGCCGCAGTACGGCAAGAGTTTTGTTTTCAGATTATGCAGGCGGATTAATTGGTGGTCTATTGTTCGCATTTTACTTACGACCGCAAATGGGTATGGTCAAAACAGCATTTTTTGTGGCCTGCATTAATCTGGCTGTGGCTGTTTGGATCTTATATTTATTTCGGTCTGAAATTAGAAATCTTGTGTTTCATTNAATATTCAAGCAAACGGAACTCTCTTCCCGTTTTGTGAGAATCAAAAAAGCCTGATCGGAAGCTCACCGTTCGCCCATGGAAAGCGAGTCTTCCCCAGGCCCGGTTCTAATATCAAGTGAAACGAAACTTATTTATTCCAGGGAAAGTGAAAGAAAATCTTTCAGCAGGGACTTCTATTAAAACCTTCCCCCCAATATACAATAATCGCTTAGTTGATAAAAAACAGCAGAACCAAAATTTCTGTTGTTTTCTGATACAATTAAAAAAAGTGAAACTTATATGGACTTGAGTCCGTACATATAGGTACAGCAGGTCAAGGTAGAAGGAGAGGTGCAGAATTTGAGTTTATTTTCAAGGCTGTTTTCTAAAAAGAAAACAAATACCCCGGAAATAAAAGAAAGAACTCCATTAAATATTCAGGTAGGGGATATCGTGACATATGACTTGGTGGATTATGAAGTAGTGGGGAAAATTATTTATCGTGATGGATCCTACGAATGGTATTCTTATCAGCTGCTTGAAGGAAGAAATGTAAGGTGGCTGGCTGCTGAAATGGATGAAGTATTGGAACTTGGCATATATGAAACGATTAAACTGCCGGTAAATTCATTCCCAGCGCATTTGGAGTATGAAGGGGTGACTTATCATAAAGATGAGGAAGGTGAGGCATATGTGACAGGTGAGGGGCGCAGTCAAAATATTAATGGCCGCCGAACCCGGTACGCTGAATATGTTTCAAAAGATGAAGAAACTTCTCTTTCATTAGAATCATGGGGGAGCGAAATTGAGGCAAGCCTTGGATATGAGATAGAGGAATATGAAATTCAAATTCTGGCAGGTTCAAAATAGAAGGAGGACAACAAAATGTTTAAATTTTTTAATCGAGTAAAAACTGTCGTTGGTGCTGAACTGAACGCTATGCTTGATAAAGCGGAAGATCCGGTAAAAATGCTGGAACAATTCATGCGAGACATGGAGAACGATATTCGTGAGGCCGAGAGTGCAGTAGCTAAACAGATCGCTAATGAAAAGATGATGAAAAGAAAATACGATGATGCTCAAGCACTGGCAGATAAACGTATGCAGCAGGCAGAAAAAGCGATCGAATCAGGGAATGATGATTTAGCTCGACGAGCACTAGAAGATAAAAAGAATCATCAGGAACAGGCGGATCAATTAAAAGCTTCCTTTGAAAGAGCACAGGAGGATTCTACAACTCTTCGTCAAAAACTAGATGAAATGAAAAAAGAATATCAGGAAATGAAGTTGAAGAAGGATTCTTTAAAAGCTAGAGCCGAATCGGCAAAAACGCGTACGAAGATTAACCGCACGATGTCCAGTATCGGCAATGATGAATCACGTCAAGGCTTTGAGCGTATGGAAGAAAAAGTGATGCAATATGAGGCAGAAGCTGAAACAAGCGAGGATTTATCAAAACAAAATCGTTCACTGGATGATGAGTTTGCTGAGCTGGATAAGGAAGACAGTATTGATGATGAGCTGGCAGCCCTGAAGAGAAAAATGAACAAAGAATAAATATATTGTGCCTGGCTTTGTCAGGCACAATTCATTTTTTTGAAAGGAGGGGCGCAAGCGAATGAAGGATTATATCGGCCTGTTTGTTGTTATATTTATAGCTATAGTTGTGGGATATCAGGCCTTTGGGGACAGTAATACACCAAAAGGGATGTCTGGAGTGAATGAAGCGGCTACATATGATGAACTGCCTGAAGAACCAGCAAGAAATGAAGTGCTAGAGAGAATCAGAGAATCAGAAGCTTCATCCATTAGAGAACTTATTGATGTCGGTTTTCCGCTGTTAGACACCGTACAGTCAGACCGCGGAATTGCAGAAATTTACATGACACAGGAATTAACGGTAAAAGAAGCGGCAGATGAGATTGCGAATAAAATTGAACCGGACGAACAAAGCGAAGAGCAAGGCGGGAAACAAGTACTTGTCTACCCGAATGATTTCGTGATTTTGCAGGAAAGCTCTGAGGAGCCAGGTCTCGTCTTGATAGAACTTGCCAGCGATGAGTTTGTTCGCAACAATTATTCGCCAGGTTTTTTCCAGGGTTTGTTAGCTTATTCCTTGTTAAACCGTGCTCTCGGTTCTAATGATTGGGCACAAAGAAGGGCTGACAGATGTGAAGGTGGCGGTTGTTATGGGGGCTATACAATGTACGGAGGAGGTTACAATTCAAATCCGTCTGGTTCACTCAGAGGTTCTTCCAATCGTGGTGGAGGACCGGGCACAGGAAAATAAGGAGGTACTAAAAAATGGAACCATTTTTAGCAACAGTGGGCTATTTTGCAATTGGAATAGTCGTAGTATTAATTGGATTAGTTATTTTTGAATTTATCACAAGGCAGTATAAAGATTGGGAAGAGGTAAAGGCCGGAAATCAAGCGGTAGCCATGTCAATTTCCGGTAAAATTATGGGGATCTGTATTATCCTGGCTTTTGCTATCTATCATAGTCTCTCAATTTGGGATACATTAATCTGGGGTGTGTTCGGTATTGTCCTGCAGATGTTGAGCTATCTTTTGTTTGAATTCTTTACTAGAAAATTCTCTGTAGAGTCAGAACTGAAAAAGAATAATACAGCTGTAGGAATAATTTCAATTGGTGTTTCAATCGGATTAGCGATTGTTATAGGATCTTCTATTACATAAACAAACTGAGTCAGCAGGATAACGGAGTGAATAGAATGGATATTTTGGCTGAGAAGAAGAGCCGGCTGATTTATTGGGCATCAGGTATAGTATCGATCTGCGGGATTATCTTTGAAGTTCTGTTTGGTGCTCTCGGCTCCTACATATTAGGTGATGGAGTAAAGCAATATACAATTACAATCAGCTTATTCCTTACGGGTATGGGAGTAGGAGCAAGTCTCAGCGAAAAGGTTATGGGTCGTTTAATTATAACGTTTGTGTGGATTGAGTTTTTAGTTGCTTTGATTGGCGGATTTTCAAGCTTTATGATGTTTGGAATGACCGCATTTGCTCCTAGCGGCACAGATGCTTTATTTCTATATATTATTACTTTTACCATCGGTGCACTTACCGGTGTTGAGCTTCCTATACTTATTCGAAAAGCAAACGATATTGGTGTGGAACTCAGCCGCAGTACGGCAAGAGTTTTGTTTTCAGATTATGCAGGCGGATTAATTGGTGGTCTATTGTTCGCATTTTACTTACGACCGCAAATGGGTATGGTCAAAACAGCATTTTTTGTGGCCTGCATTAATCTGGCTGTGGCTGTTTGGATCTTATATTTATTTCGGTCTGAAATTAGAAATCTTGTGTTTCATTCTACAGCTGCCGCTGGCATAGGAGTGCTGCTTATAGTTGGACTATTTTTCGGGGAAGAAATGGCTTTTTCCTTTGAACAAAAGCTGTATAAGGATCCCATTCTCCATAGTGAGCAAAGTGCTTATCAAAAAATTATTTTAACGAAAGAGCAGGGGGATATAAGACTCTTTTTAGATGGTTCTCTGCAATTCAGCTCTTCAGATGAGCATAGATATCACGAGACGCTCGTGTATCCACCAATGGGGACGGCAGACAAGATCGATAAAGTTCTTATTCTCGGCGGTGGCGACGGGTTAGCTGCAAAAGAAGTATTGAAATATGAAGAAGTTAAAGAGGTGGATTTAGTGGATTTAGATCCAGCCGTAACTGAACTTGGTGCCACCAACTATCATCTGAGACAGTTGAATGAAAATGTATTTCAAAACCCTCGTCTTCAAGTCATTAATAAGGACGCATTTAAGTACTTAGAAGGATATGATGGTTTCTATGATGTGATTATTATAGATTTGCCCGATCCTAATAATGAAAGCTTAAATAAACTATATACCCAGGAATTTTATTCGCTTGTACGAAACCACCTTATACCTGGCGGTGCTGCCATGATACAGGCGACAAGCCCTGTTTTTGCTACTGAAGTTTATTGGACGATTGATGAAACGATTCAATCTGCTGGTTTGAAAACAGAGAACCTCCATGTCGATATACCAAGCTTTGGGAACTGGGGTTTTATTATGGCAAGCCGTGAATCTATTCATCTCAGTGACGTTGAATTGCCAGAAGATGCCCGCTTTCTAACAGCTGAAATGCTTGAAGCTATGACAGTGTTTGGAAAAGATGAAGATAGGGAAATCGTAAATCGTGAAGGCGAGTCTGTCTCATTAACTCCTAATACATTGATCGATCCTAATTTAATTCAAAAATATGAACAGGCTTGGCAGAATTATTAATATTCTTTTTAAGGAGTGGTAGTGTGAAAGTATCATTTCATGGACATTCGGTTGTACGAGTTGAGGTTAATGGAAAAACAATTTTAATTGATCCGTTTATTTCTAATAATGGGAACACGGATTTAAATGCTGAAGAAGTACATGCAGACGTTATTCTTTTAACACATGGACACAATGACCATGTAGGAGATACTGTGGATATTGCAAAACGCTGTGATTCCCTTGTTGTCGCGCCTTTTGAATTAGCTGACTATCTTGGAAATAAAGGTCTAAATACTCACCCTATTTATATTGGCGGCAGCCACTCATTTGATTTTGGCACAGTGAAACTGACGCAGGCTTTCCACGGTTCATCATTTACTGAAGATGATGGAACAGTTGTCTATACAGGAATGCCGACAGGAATTCTGCTAAAGGCAGATGGCAAAACGATCTATCACGCTGGAGACACAGGCTTGTTCAGTGATTTAAAAATGATCGGGGAAATGAATGAAATTGACTTAGCCTTCCTGCCTATTGGAGACAACTTCACAATGGGACCTGACGATGCTCTTATCGCTGCCAAATGGATAAATGCGAAACAGGTGGTTCCGATTCACTACAACACCTTTGATTTGATCGCACAGGATGGACAAGCTTTTGCGGAGAAAGTTAAACCTGGTAAAGGTAAAGTGTTGGAGCCGGGAGACTCTATAGAACTGTAACTGTAGGTTAAAACCCACAATTTTTTGTGGGTTTTTTTCAGCTTTTGGAAGCAAAATCAGGCAGCCATTGCAGGAAAACTGTATCACTTGTATAATAACAATAATGCTGGGTTATATTAGTACAGTTAGAAAGAATGGTGATCGAAGTGGCTACCAAACATGAACAGATCCTTGAACATATTGATTCCTTGCCTGTAGGGAGTAAGATTTCTGTCAGGGGAATTGCTAAGGCGTTAAATGTAAGCGAAGGAACTGCTTATCGGGCGATAAAAGAAGCGGAAAATCAAAATTTGGTGAGTACGATCGAACGCGTGGGAACGATAAGAATTGAAAAGAAGAAAAAAGAGAATATAGAAAAGCTGACTTTTGCTGAAATAACAAAGGTTGTCGATGGCCAGGTGCTGGGCGGCCGTGAAGGACTGCATAAAACCCTGAATAAATTCGTTGTTGGGGCAATGAAACTTGAAGCTATGATGCGGTACACAGAAGCAGGATCTCTCCTCATTGTCGGTAACCGTACAAATGCTCATGAGCTGGCTGTTAAAGAAGGGGCCGCTGTACTTGTAACAGGTGGATTTGACACAACAGAAACAGTCAAGAAATTAGCGGATGAAAAGAAACTTCCTGTTATCTCTACTAGTTATGATACGTTTACAGTAGCAACGATGATAAACAGGGCCATTTATGATCAGCTGATTAAGAAGGAAATAGTGGTCGTGGATGACATTTATACTTCTTTTGAAAAGTCTATTTACTTAAATGTCGAAGATCAAATCACAAGATGGTACCAGCTGAATGAACAGACTCAACATAGCCGGTTTCCTGTCGTAGATAATAAAAACAGGGTCGTTGGAATCGTAACCTCAAAAGATGTTATTAATAAAGATTCTTCTCTTGCGATAGAGAAGGTTATGACGAAAAATCCTATGACTGTTCAAGTGACGACGTCTTTGACGAATGCAGCTCATGTTATGGTATGGGAAGGAATAGAGCTGATGCCGGTGGTGGATCAGTCCCACAAACTTCAAGGGATAGTTTCCAGACAGGACGTTCTTAAAGCGCTGCAAAATTTACAAAGGCAGCCTCAGATTGGGGAGACGATCGAAGATTTAGTGTCCAGCCAGCTCGAAGTAAATGAGGATGAGGGAGTTTTTACTCTTAAAACAACCGTCACACCACAAATGACAAATCAATTAGGAACCCTTTCATATGGTGTATTTACTACGTTAATTACGGAGGCTTCAAGCCGGCTGCTGAGCAGACATAAAAAGGGAAACCTAGTTGTTGAAAATATCTCTGTACTGTTTATTAAACCAGTGCAACTGGAAAGCTACATCGAGATTAAGCCAGAGCTGCTTGAGATCGGTCGTAAATTTGCTAAAGTAGAAGTAGGGGTTTATCACAATAAGTCGATTGTTGGTAAGGCACTCCTCATGGCCCAGCTTATTGACCGATAAAAAAAGTCGCTGCAGGGAAGCGACTTTTTTCGTACGTACATATTAACTTTTCGACAGGCGTTTTTGATATTCATTCCGATAGTGGTTAGTGGCTTTAATGCCATAACGAAACTGCAATACACCTAAAATAAGAAAAAGGATGCCGATAAATAGAGACAGGCGTGTTTCATAAAAAAGATATTGGTTAATGCCGAAGAAAAATATGAAAACACCCATAAATATTTTAGATCGGCTGTTTAAATACTCCTGTTCAAGCGGATCCTTCGTTTTCCATACCATCACTTTATAATAAAGATAAAGCACGAATGAAATGAGAATAATTATAGGGAAGATAACCAACAACATCGACTCCTGATTTTAAATTTATTCCGATGTTAATTGTAGCTTGTTTTATTCTCTATGGCTACCAGTAAATCAAAAGATATGGGATAATGAGCAAAGGAAAATTGGAAAGAGGGATTATATGGAAGTTAAAAAACAAATTATGGAAGCCTTTCAAACATTCAATACAATTATCGTACACCGTCATGTAAGACCTGATCCCGATGCGTACGGATCGCAGGGTGGTCTTGCTGAACTATTGAAAGAGAGCTTTCCAAATAAAAAAATTTACGTTACCGGTGAAGAAGAGCCTTCTTTAAATTTCATGGCCAGAATGGATGAAGTTTCTGATGAAGATTATAATGAAGCGCTGGTAGTAGTTTGTGATACAGCCAATCAGGCCCGGATAGATGATCAAAGATACAATTACGGGAAAATGCTTGTTAAAATCGATCATCATCCTAACGTAGACGAGTATGGGGATATCAACTGGGTTGATACTTCCGCAAGTTCGACTAGTGAAATGATTTTTCAGTTGTTTAAATACAGTGAGAACCTGAAAATAAATGATGAAGCTGCCCGGCTGATTTACGCAGGAATTGTCGGAGATACTGGCCGTTTCTTATTCCCTAGTACGACAACAGAGACATTTGAAGCTGCTGCTGAGCTAGTAAAATATAATTTTGACCGCTCAAAAATGTATAACAATATGTACAGCACCCCTATAAATGTAGCTAAATTAAAGGGGTACGTGCTCCAGAACTTTACGGTTCATCCCGAAGGATACAGTACAGTAAGGCTAACTAAAGAGATTCTTAAAGAGTTCCGGGTTACAGCTTCTGAAACGAGTGCCCTTGTCGGGTTGTTGGGGGACATGGACGGAATACTGGCTTGGGCGTACTTTATTGAAGAAGAAGACCAGATTCGGGTTCGGCTGCGTTCTAAAGGACCTGTTATTAATGGGATTGCTGCTGAGCATAACGGTGGCGGCCATCCAATGGCTGCAGGAGCCTCTGCTGAATCCTGGGAGGAAACAGAGATGGTTGAGCAGAAGCTGAAAAACGTCTGCCTCGAATTTAAGAAAGAATAACAAAAAGAGAGTTTTCGGTTTATCCGAATAACTCTCTTAGTTTTCTATAGATATTTTTAGTTTTAAATCAACACGGTTGGCTATGATCAGCTGAGTAACTTCCAACTTATAGGTGAAGCCTTCTATGACAAATGGTTTTCCTTCAATGGCTGAAAGAATGAGCTCGCTATGATCCGCTATTTCTTCTATACTTTCGCCATTTATGGATTCAAGCTGTTTTCTAACCATGAAAGATAATTCGTGCTGTGTCAGCTTGTCTATCTGTAAAGCTTTTGTATTAGTGAAAGATGGGGAGATCTCTTGGATGGTGAGGGCTTCACTTCTTTGTTCATCTGCTTCCTTTTCTGCATTCATAAGATTGTCATACTTTGTCTCAAGCTCATTAAGCTCTGTTGACAGCTCAATGTTCTCTTCTTCAAGGTGTTCATGAAGCTGGTCATTAATGAACATAAAAAATATATAGCCTGTAATCACCCCAAGAGCGCAGCCGGCAAAAAAGCGCCGCCACTCTTTATTGCGTAATTGTGGAGGGAGATACAATTAAACAACCTCCTCACCCACCAGCAGCTCGAAAATAAACAGTGCTGTCTGCACACCGCCCATTGCTGCTACTATAATCATAATTTGTTTAAAAAGGTCAAAGGTAGAGCCTTCAAATATTCCTTTTTCAAAATTGCTGATGGCGTCAAAAGTTCCTCCAATGGCGGCTACGATCGCCCATATCCTTAACCCTTTTGCAATTCTGTGCATAGAAGTAAACGGAGCCTCACCAGTTAGAAAGCTGCCGATACTTCCTATCAACGTCCCTCCCATAATGACTCCAAAGGCAATGAAAAAGCATTGAATCATTGAAATGACGAGTCTCTCTTCCATAATAACAACCTCTTTCATGTATGACGTCCCCTATTGGTACAAGCTATTCTTTAAGATAAATATATATGCAAGACACTTTCTTAAGAGACTGAAAATCCATATAATTAATATAGAAAAGAGGTGTTCGGATTGTCCTTAACTCACTTACAGTTACACAGCGGCTATAGTCTCATGAATAGTACCATTCAAATACCTGCTCTTATACAGCAGGCAAAAAAGCTTGGCTTTTCATCTCTTGCTTTAACGGATCACCACGTGTTAAGCGGTGCTGTCCTTTTTTATAAAGCATGTAAGGAAGCTGGAATAAAGCCATTGATCGGAATGACAGCAGACATTAACTATAGAAGTGAATCTTTTCCGGTTGTTCTTCTTGCTAAGAACAATAAGGGATATCAGTCTCTTCTTGACAACAGTACTGAAATCCAAACTCATAAGGACGGCTTAAGTCTTGAGAACATAAGGACAGAAGGACTGGCTGCCGTAATTCCAGTTGGTGATACTTCCTGGGGATCTTCTATTTTAAATGAAAACTTTGAGAGGGTGGAAGATGAGGTTGAAGACTGGCTCCGTACTTTTGAAGATTTCTATATTGGAGTTAAAGATTACGGAATGCGTGTAGAACGGCCAATGCATAAATCTTTAAAGCAGTGGACAAAGAAAAAGGGGATTTCTGCTGTTTATATAAATGATGTCCGTTACCTGGAGAAAGAAGATGCGGAAAGCTATCACTGTCTCCGAGCTATGGATGAAGGACGCGTCTTTCACGAGAAAGCCGTACAGGATAATCATCAATTCTTAAAATCTCCAGAATCAATGAAAGAATATTTTCAAGAAGTGTGGCCGGAAGTTTTGCAGACGAATGAGCAGCTTGCTGATTCTTGTCATGTAACCATACCTCTAGGCAGACAGTTATTGCCGGCATACCCCCTTCCTAACGATGTCAATGCAGATCAATACTTAGAAAAACTGTGCAGAAGGAAGATTGACAGTAAATACGGTTCTGAACTTTTAAAGGTAGCAGAGAAACGTCTGGAGCATGAGCTTCAAGTGATTTCAAAAATGGGTTTTAGTGATTATTTCTTAATCGTTTGGGATTTTATAGACTATGCGAGAAAACAGGGGATAGAAGCAGGTCCGGGAAGAGGGTCTGCTGCAGGATCACTGGTCAGTTATTTGCTGGGGATTACCCAGGTAGACCCGCTTAAGTATGATTTATTATTTGAAAGATTTCTAAACCCTGAACGGATATCAATGCCGGATATTGATATCGACTTTCCTGACGACCGCCGGGATGAAGTTATTGAATATGTAGCGCGAAAGTATGGGGAAAACCATGTGGCGCAAATATGTACATTTGGCACATTTGCTACGAGAAGTGTACTGAGAGAGGTATTTAAAGCAATGGACATAGATTCTGATGATGTGACATTCATTTTAAAACAAATACCGACTGCTGGTTCGCGTTCTTTGAAAAGAGCATTACAGGATTCGGAAATCTTAAATGATTATGTCCGCTCCTCAGAAAAGCTGAAAAAAGCGTTTCAGATTGCCCATAAACTTGAAGGGCTTCCAAGACATGTTTCAACACATGCGGCTGGCGTGGTGATTAGTGATAAGGCATTAACAAATTATACACCGCTCATGGAAGGGCAGGAAAATGTCAGACTGACCCAAATGGCGATGGGAGATCTAGAAGCCATTGGCTTGCTGAAAATGGATTTCTTAGGGCTGAGGAATTTAACCCTGCTTAGAAAGCTGAAAGAAAAGATCAATAAATACAAAAACAGTGATTTTAAATATGAAGCCTTGAATCTGGATGACCCTGTCACTCTTCAGCTGTTAAGACGTGGCCAGACGAACGGAATCTTTCAACTGGAGTCCCAGGGGATGAGAAATGTCCTGAAAAATTTAAAACCGACACATTTTGAAGATATCGTAGCTGTTAATGCCCTTTATCGCCCAGGTCCTATGGAATATATTCCGAATTATATTAACAGAAAACATAATCACGAAGAAGTCGAATATCCACACCCGGATCTTGAACCTATTTTAAATAAAACCTATGGTGTCCTTATTTATCAAGAACAGATCATGCAGGTTGCGCAGAAAATCAGTGGTTACTCCTTAGGTGAAGCCGACCTTTTAAGAAGAGCTGTCAGTAAAAAGCAGCAAAGTGTTTTAGAAAAACAAAAAGAGCACTTTATTGAAGGGGCAAGGAAAAATGGGTATGAAATGTATGTGGCTGAAACCGTATTTGAGTGGATTGTGCGTTTTGCGAACTATGGATTTAACCGGAGCCATGCTGTGGCTTACAGCGTGATATCCTATCATTTGGCTTATGTGAAGGCTCATTATCCTGCCCTTTTTATTGCAGAATTAATTAATTCCACAATGGGAGATCATGATAAGCTCGCCGCTTATATAAGGGAAGCGAGAGAATTTAATGTTAGAGTGAAAGGACCTTCGGTTAATAAGAGTTTTGCTTATGCCATTGATGAGCAGGGAGCAATCAGAATTGGCCTTCTATCTATTAAGGGAGTAGGTTTTCAAGCGGTTCATGAAATTATAGAGGAACGGAAGAAAGGGCGGTTTAAGCATTTAAACGATTTCTGCCTCCGCCTTCCTACCCAGCACATTTCTCGAGGGGTGATTGAATCTTTAATTATGGCGGGAGCATTTGATGAGCTTCAGCAGAATCGGGCCGGTCTCTTAGCAAGTGTGGATCAGGCACTGGAACAAGGGGAGCTTTTTAAAGAGTTTCAGGACCAACCGGGATTATTCGAGCATGATTTCAGTATGGAAGAGCCTGCAGCGCAGATGGAACCGTTTCCTGTTTTGAAGAAGCTTGCAATGGAAAAGGACATTCTCGGTACCTATCTCTCTGAGCACCCCCTTGAGAACCAGCGCAGTCTTCTGGCAGAAAAAGGGTTTGTCGACCTTCTTCACAGCAAAGAGCCGAGCAGAGAAAAAGCAGTAAAAACGGCAGCCGTTATAGAAAAGATAAAAGAAATTCGAACGAAACGCGGAGACCCAATGTCCTTCTTAACGATTAGTGATGAAACAGAAGAAATGGAAGCCGTCCTATTCCCAGATGTTCATCGGGAAGCCAGAAAGTGGCTTGATGAGAAAACACTTGTCCTTATTCATGGAAAGGTAGAGAAAAGAAACGGGAAGGTGCAATGGATAATTAACCGAATCTCTCCATATGAGGAGATTGAAGGTGAGATAGAGAATAAAAGAAGACTTTTTATAAAAGTAGCGCGTAATCAAGAGGAGGACTCCATTGCAAGACTAAGAAAGATTTCAGCCTATTTCCCGGGTAATATACCTGTAATCATTTTTATTTCTGAAGAGAGGAAAACCTATCAGCTTGACTCTTCCTATTCTTTATCAGCAAACGGCCACTGTTTAAAAAAACTGTATGAATTCTTTGGTGAGTCTTCCGTTGTTCTAAAGTCTTTTAAAGATTAGAATATTGTAATTAAAAAAACTAAGTCCAGTCTTTTGATCGCCTTTACACATAGAATTCATCTGTTATAATTAAGAAGTTAAATGGTGGTCAGACCACTGAAAACGGCCTATTTTTATAGTTTTAAAGGAGCGTGTACTTGTGTCAAATTTGCGTGATGAAGCCCTTCATATCCACCGTGCCAATAAAGGTAAACTAGAAACTGTATCTAAAGTTCCTGTAAGAAACGCCAGGGATTTAAGTTTAGCTTATTCCCCGGGAGTAGCAGAGCCCTGCAAGGAAATTTATGATCATAAAGAAACGGTTTATGATTATACGATGAAAGGGAATATGGTAGCTGTTGTAAGTAATGGTTCTGCTGTTTTGGGACTCGGTAATATTGGAGCAGAAGCCTCACTTCCAGTAATGGAAGGAAAAGCTGCCTTATTTAAAAGTTTTGCAGGAGTAGATGCATTTCCAATCTGCTTAAACACAAGCAGCAACGATGAAATCGTCCAGACAGTTAAGCTGATGGAACCTACTTTCGGCGGTGTGAATTTAGAAGATATTGCCGCACCAAACTGCTTCATCATCGAAGAACGGCTTAAGAAAGAAACAAACATACCTATATTCCATGACGATCAGCACGGAACTGCCATCGTTACTCTAGCTGGATTAGTAAACGCTCTCAAAATTACCGGAAAGTCTTTCTCAGAAATAAAAGTGGTAGCCAATGGGGCAGGCGCAGCCGGTATCGCCATTATCAAACTGCTTTATCATTTTGGAGTCCGCGACATTATTATGTGTGATTCTAAAGGAGCCATTTATGAAGGTCGTCCGGCGGGAATGAATGATGTTAAAGATGAAGTTGCAAAAATCACCAATAAGGACAAGCAGGCAGGAAATCTGGAAGAAGTAATGGAAGGCGCTGATGTATTTATCGGTGTATCTGTTGGCGGAGCACTTTCTAAAGAAATGGTTGCAAGAATGAACGAAGATGCGATTATCTTTGCTATGGCGAACCCAGAACCGGAAATTATGCCAGAAGATGCAAAGGAAGCCGGTGCCCGGGTAATCGGAACCGGACGTTCGGACTTTCCTAACCAGGTTAATAATGTTCTAGCCTTTCCTGGTATCTTCCGTGGAGCCCTGGATGTCCGCGCGACCCGAATTAATGAAAAAATGAAAATTGCGGCTGTTGAGGCTATTGCAGAGCTTGTCAGTGAAGAAGAGTTAACAGAGGACTACGTAATTCCAGCTCCTTTTGACCCAAGAGTGGCCCCTGCCGTAGCAGCGAGTGTAGCGAAGGCTGCTATGGAATCTGGCGTGGCCAGACACCATGTCGATCCTGAAGAGATTGCAGAAAAAACGAGACAGCTTACATTAATCGATGAATGAGTAAACTTGGAGAAAAGCCGATTTTAGGCTTTTCTCTTTCGTGTTCGAAAAAGGAGGTTCCTTTATTTGACCAATCCTTTTAAAGAAAAAGTTTTCGAAGGGGTTTTAGAGCAGATTAAAGCTTTTATAGATAGTGAACAGCTAAAAGCTGGAGATAAGCTGCCATCTGAGAGGATGTTAAGTGAGCAGCTGCAGGTTGGCCGCTCTTCAATCAGGGAAGCTCTTCGTGCTTTGGAACTCCTTGGATTAATTGAAACGAGACGTGGCGAAGGAACTTATATGAGTGCTTACCGTCCGTATCATATGGTTGAACTTTTATCAAAATTTATATTAAATGATACAAGAACGAGGGAAGAATTAATAGCTGCTAAAGAAATGCTGGAAAAAGAAGCTTTATTTTTAACAGCAGGTGAACTTACAAAGAATCAATTAGAAGAATTAAGACAACTTATAAGTGTAGACAAGCCTGGACAGAATCATGAAAAACTGTTTACTTATTTGTTTAACCGATGCAATCATCCCTTATTATTATCTATGTGGCAATTAGTCTGCGGTTTCGCATCAACCGTTCATGAACTGGCTTATCCTGATGATTGGTACAGGAAAATATATCAAGCTGTACAGCAGAAAAACAAAAATAAAATTATTGATGTTTACGAAGATCTGGCATCTCTAGACTAATTATGAAAGCTACGACATATTTCAACATAAAATGTTGTTCATTATATATATGATAATCTAGTAGAAAGCCTTGTTTAAAGGAGGAATCACCTTGCTTAGAGACTTTTTCAGCAAGAAAAAACGTTATACTTCGATACCTAGAAAAGAAGCAAAGCAAGATGTACCAGAAGGGCTCATGCAAAAATGCCCAAGCTGTCAAAAAATCTTTTACCGTAAAGAACTTTATCGTAATATGAACGTCTGTCCACATTGCGATCATCACCATAAATTAACTGCCTATGAGCGCATCGATTATCTATTTGACGAAAACTCTTTTGAAGAATGGGATGTGCAGATGGTTTCAGCGAACCCGCTTGATTTTCCTGATTATGAGGAAAAACTGGAAAAGGACCGTCATAAATCAGGATTAAATGAAGCTGTAGTAACAGGGAAAGCTTCAATTAATGGGATGCAAACAGCGGTGGCTGTAATGGACGCCCGCTTTAGAATGGGAAGCATGGGCTCTGTTGTGGGAGAGAAGATTACGAATGCCATAGAAAACGCCAGAAAAGAAAACATACCTTTTATTATATTTACTGCTTCAGGTGGAGCAAGGATGCAGGAAGGTGTACTCAGCTTAATGCAGATGGGGAAAACATCCATTGCATTAAAACGTCTTAGTGACAGCGGCGGGTTGTTCATCTCTGTAATGACTCACCCAACGACTGGAGGAGTTTCTGCCAGTTTTGCCTCTGTTGGTGATTACAATTTTGCCGAACCTGGTGCGCTGATCGGCTTTGCCGGGCGCCGTATTATTGAGCAGACCATCCGGGAGAAGCTGCCGGATGACTTCCAGACAGCAGAATTTCTTCTTCATCATGGACAAATTGATCGTGTTGTCCACCGACATGAAATGAAAGAAACTCTCTCTACCGTGTTAGATATACACCAAGGAAAGGAGGCAGCAAAGTGAAGCACATATTGGACTTTGAAAAGCCGGTAATTGAGCTTAGAGAGAAAATCACTGAATTGAAGCGGTTAACGGCTGAAAGTGAAATGGACTTGACTGAAGAAATATCTACGCTCGAAAAACGACTGGAAAAGCTGGAAGCCGATGTATATGACCGAATGAAGCCGTGGGATCGAGTGCAAATGGCTCGCCACCCAGAAAGGCCGACAACTCTCGATTATATTGAGCAGTTGTTTACTGATTTTTTAGAGCTTCATGGAGATCGCCTTTATGGTGACGATGAAGCAATCGTATCGGGAATTGCCAAATTTAACGGGACACCCGTGACGGTTATTGGCCATCAGAGGGGAAAAGATACGAAAGAAAATATTAAGCGGAACTTTGGAATGCCTCACCCTGAAGGATATCGTAAAGCTCTTCGTTTGATGAAGCAGGCCGATAAGTTTAACCGTCCTATCATTACTTTTATCGATACAAAGGGTGCCTATCCGGGTAAAGCAGCTGAAGAACGTGGTCAAAGTGAAGCAATTGCCCGAAACCTTGTGGAAATGAGCGGATTTTCCGTACCTATTATTTGTATTGTAATTGGTGAAGGCGGCAGCGGCGGGGCGCTGGGTCTTGGCATTGGTGACCGTATCTTCATGCTGGAAAATTCCACTTATTCTGTGATATCTCCCGAGGGGGCTGCCGCTCTGCTGTGGAAGGATTCCAACTTAGCGCAAAGAGCTGCAGAAACGATGAAAATTACTGCTAATGATCTAAAAGAGCTGAATGTCATAGATGAGGTCATCTCGGAAATTCGGGGCGGGGCTCACCGCAATATTGAAGAACAGGCCAAGCGAATAGGAAAATATATTGACTCTTCTTTACAAGAACTTTTACAAAAACCGAAAAACCAATTAATGGATGAACGCTTTGAAAAGTATAAAATGATTGGCGATTATCAACAACTTGATATATAATAGGACACGGATTTTAGAATCGTCCAAGATTGCAAATGTCGCACTGGCTTGTGCGGCTTTTGTCATTTTATCACGCTGTTTCCGCTTTCATGAAAGGGTTAAAGTTTGATTTAACCTGCAATTGGGCACACAGTTAAAAAGTATAACTTTTGAGGTGAAGGTAATGAAGAAGATTGGAGTTTTAACTAGTGGAGGAGATGCGCCTGGTATGAATGCAGCTATTCGTGCTGTCGTTCGTAAGGCTATTTATCATAATCTTGAAGTTTATGGGATTAAGCATGGCTATCAGGGGCTTATGGAAGGATCTATTGAGAAATTGGAACTGGGTTCTGTCGGTGATATCATTCAACGCGGCGGCACAATGCTCTATTCTGCGCGTTCTGAAGAATTTAAAACAGAAGAAGGCCAGCGTAAAGGGATTGAACAGTTGAAGAAGCATGGCATTGAAGGGCTGATCGTTATCGGAGGAGATGGAACTTTCCGAGGCGCTAAGAAACTGACGGAGCAGGGTTATCCATGTATCGGAGTACCGGGTACGATCGATAACGATATTCCTGGGACAGATTTTACAATTGGATTTGATACAGCGTTAAATACGATCATTGATGCGATTGATAAAATTCGTGACACTGCTACTTCCCACGAAAGAACTTACGTAATTGAAGTAATGGGAAGAGACGCAGGAGACCTGGCGCTGTGGTCAGGACTTGCGGATGGCGCTGAAAGTATTATTATTCCTGAAATGGATGACGAATTTGATGAAGTCATCGAGCGGCTGAAACGTGGTCACGAACGCGGGAAAAAGCACAGCATTATTGTGGTAGCTGAAGGTGTGACGTCTGGCCATAAGCTCAGCCGCAGAGTTGAAGAAGCCACTGAACTTGAAACTAGGGTTACTGTATTGGGACATACTCAGCGCGGCGGTTCTCCAACCGCAAGCGATCGCGTACTTGCAAGCCGTCTAGGCGCATATGCAGTAGACTTAATCATGAGTGGCAAAGCTGGCATTATGGTCGGTATAGAAAATAACCAGCTAGTCAATCATGATATTTTAGAAGTATTAAACCGCGAACACAAAGTTGATCTTGAGATGTATCAGCTTTCTAAAGAATTATCTATTTAATAGAGGATTGGCTTTTGAGGAGGAAATATAATGATTAGAAAAACTAAAATTGTGAGCACGATTGGACCAGCTTCAGAATCTACTGAAATGCTGAAAAAGCTTATTGATGCAGGTATGAACGTAGCTCGTTTAAACTTTTCCCATGGCGATTTTGAGGAGCACGGAGCACGTATTAAAAATATCCGTGAAGCAGCTTCTGCAGCAGGGAAAACAGTAGCTATTCTACTGGATACAAAAGGCCCTGAAATTAGAACAGGTCAACTTAAAAACGGAGAAGCTTATTTAGAAAAAGGTAAGTATGTTTATGTCACAATGGATCAGATTCAAGGAGACGAAGAAAGATTTTCTGTAACTTATCCTGGTCTTATCAATGATGTACACCCTGGCTCTAAAATCCTTTTAGATGATGGACTTGTTGAGCTTCAAGTAGAAGAAATTATTAAAGAACAGAACGAAATTAAGGCACAGATTTTAAACAACGGCCTTTTGAAAAACAAAAAAGGTGTTAATGTTCCAAATGTAAGTGTAAACCTTCCTGGTATCACCGAAAAAGATGCAAAGGATATCGAATTTGGAATTGAGCAGGACGTTGACTTTATTGCAGCTTCCTTTGTACGTCGTGCTTCTGATGTTCTCGAAATTAAAGAACTTCTTGAAAAGCATAATGCCGGTCACATCCAGATCATTCCTAAGATTGAAAATCAGGAAGGTGTCGACAATATTGATGAGATCCTGGAAATCAGTGACGGACTTATGGTCGCGCGTGGTGACTTAGGTGTAGAAATTCCTCCTGAAGATGTACCACTTGTACAAAAAGCGCTGATTAAAAAGTGTAACCGTGCAGGTAAACCTGTTATTACGGCAACTCAAATGCTGGATTCTATGCAGCGCAACCCTAGACCCACACGTGCGGAAGCCTCAGACGTTGCCAATGCGATTTTTGATGGTACTGACGCCATTATGTTATCCGGGGAAACAGCAGCAGGAGACTATCCTTTAGAAGCTGTAGAAACGATGAGCAATATTGCAACTAAGACAGAAACAGGACTGAACTATCAGGCGATCTTAAGTGAGCGCTCTAAACATAGTGATATGACGATAACTGATGCAATTAGTCAGTCTGTAACTCATACAGCGATCAACCTGCAAGTGAATGCCGTAATTACACCAACAGAAAGCGGCCATACAGCACGAATGATTTCGAAATATCGTCCACAGGCTCCAATTGTTGCGATTACTTCTAACGAGCGGGTAAACCGTCTGCTGTCTCTCGTATGGGGCGTATATGCAGTAATGGGGCCCAAATCCCAATCTACTGATGATATGCTTGATGTAGCGGTAGACCAGGGGATTGCTTCTGGAGTAGTAGAACGTGGAGACCGCGTGATCATTACGGGCGGAGTTCCTGTTGGAGAAAGTGGAAATACAAACCTAATGAAAGTACACGTTATCGGAGATGTACTTTTAAAAGGACAGGGCGTTGGAAGAAAAACAGCCTACGGACGCGCTGTAGTAGCTAAAGATGCAGAAGATGCAATTAATCGAGTTGAAGATGGGAACATTCTGATTACCTATGGTACAGATCGTGATATGATACCGGCCATAGAGAAAGCCGGCGGTATCATTACACAGGAAGGCGGCTTGACTTCCCATGCGGCAGTCGTAGGTCTAAGTTTGGGCATCCCTGTAATCGTCGGTGTGGAAGAAGCTCTTACGACGATTAAAGATGGAATGGATATCACTCTTGATAGTACACGAGGAGATATTTATGAAGGACATGCGAGCGTCCTGTAACCATAGTTAATCTAAAATCCTTCAGAGAAATTAAAGCTCTGAAGGATTTTTTAACTTGAAAAGCCTCTTTTTTGGAGATTAGCACTTGTTTCTTTTATAATAGAAGAAACAAGAGTGAAAGGAAGTTATCTTATGTTCCGCTGGTTATTTCTTTTAATCTTAATTGTACCAGCTATAGAAATAGGCATTCTATTATGGGCAGGAAGTCAAATTGGCCCATTGTGGGTTGTTTTAATAATTATTTCCACTGGTGTTATCGGTGCCTGGCTGGCGAAACAGCAGGGAATCGAAACGATACGAAAAATTCAGGAAGCTACGGCCAGAGGAGAAGTGCCGGGTGAAGCTTTACTTGATGGTGCGTGTGTATTAGTAGGAGGAGTTGTTCTGCTGGCTCCCGGTTTTGTGACAGATACGGTTGGTTTTCTTCTGCTTATACCTTCTACAAGACGTCCTTTAAAAGAAGGCATTCGTAAACTGATTACAAGGTTATCCAACAAGAACACAATTACTATCTATCGCAGATAGCAAAAAAGCTGCCGATTTCCCGGCAGCTTTTTTCTGTGGAATAAACCTCATCTCGTTTCTCTTCTTACCTCTGGCTCTATCTCCGGGGGATTTATCCATTTTCCTTGTTCTCACTTATTAGGAATAAGCGGTTACGTTTACAACAGTAGGAGAAAAGCGGCTGGGAAATAGCTCGCTTTCCGCGGGGAGCCGGTGCTTGTTGCACTCGCGGATCTCACCCTGACTCTTTTCCCGACAGGAGTCTCGTCAGTTCCCAGCCTCTTTACCATTAGTCGTATAAACGGAAAGCTGTAATTTCAATAAGGAAATAGTCTTTTCTTACTCAGTGTTCCGTTACTATAAAAACTTAAAGGGCCTGGGGAAACAGCGAGACTCCTATGGGAGGATAGAACAGGATGAGATCCCTGAAGGCTAACGTGGAAGCTTACCGTTCGCCCATGGAAAGCGAGCTGTTTCCCCGGCCCGGTTTTCTATATTATGGTTAACGGAACTCTCTTCGCGTTTAAGTGAGAATCAAAGAAGCCTCCTTAGAAGAGAAGAACAGGTGAGATCCCTGAAGGTTAAAAGCCCGAAGAAGCTCACCGATCGCCCATGGAAATGAGTCGTTTCCCCAGGCTCGGTTCTCTATATCATAGTAAACGGTGCCTCTTCCCGAATTTCTGTAAATTTCAAGGCAGTATTTATCTGTAAAATGTACCCTTCGATTTTAACCATTTTCTTCAGCTTTTTATAATATAAGCCCAAACGTGCTGACACAGCCCAGAAGAAATCACGGCCTTAGAAAAAGAGATGATCAGGGGCGAGATGATTAAGGCGTAACCTCCCCAAATTTGAAATCCTAAAAAAAGACCTGCCAGCAAGATAAGAGGATGTACCCCAAATTGGGAAGATAAAACCTTAGGTTCCACCAGCTGCCGGATAATCAGAATAATCATATATAAAAAAGCTAAAGGAATCGTTAATGTATAGTTTTCTGTAAAAAATAAATAGATAATCCAGGGAATGAAAATTACTCCTGTCCCCACATATGGTATTAAATCAAGCAGTCCGGCCGTGAGTGCAATAAGTAGTGGATGAGGGGCGCTTATTAAAGTCAAGCCGGTAAATACGAGAAAAATTGTAATCATCATAAGTATTATGTGTGCCTTTATCATCTGTAAAATGTTATGCTTAAAACTGTTGGATAATTGACTTATTCTTTCCATTGTCTGAACAGGCAGCTTAGCTGCCGTAAATCCTTTTATTTTATCCCAGTCCTTGCTAAGGAAGAAAGTTGCCATCAGACAGATACCAAAAGACATGAAAAAGTAAGGAAGATGGGTAAGCCCTTCGGTAAACAATTCAAGCAGCTGACGAAGCTGCTTCATTCCGGTATTAACCGCAGCCTGTTTAGTATTATCCATCGACTCATAAAATGTCTGCTTACCTTCAAGGCTTAAAGAACCTGCCCATGTATGAATATATCCGAAAATCCTGTCCAGCCATTCAATAATTTTGCTATAAATATTTTCAACAATTAATACATAAGAAGAGAAATCTTCATTTGAAAGGTTCTTGAAAAAATATATAGCTCTAGTTAGAAGAAGAGTAGTAAGACTAATTAGTAATAAGCTTATTGAACAAAGCAGAAGGATTATAGCCAGCGCTTTTGGCAGTTTGAAATGTGTATGAAGCCAGCGGATAGAAGGCTGCATGAGCCAGGCCATGATTACAGCCGCGACAAATGGGAAAAGGTAATTCCAGACGCTGAAAAGGATAGCAATGGATATGAAAAGAACACCAATTATTACAGCAAATCTCAGGATAATGTTCCTAGTAACCATGTTGAAATTTATGGCTCCTTTCTATGAAATATAGGAAAAATTGCTATAAATTGCTGGAAATTAACCGGTTTCAATTCACTTTCTAGTCAGAATACTTTATAATTGTCCGTGGGGAAAAAAATCCTAGTTAATAAATGAACATTAAGTAAAGCGTTTTCTCATTACTCAGGAGGGAATGTAGCATTATTTCAAAAGGAGAGATCTTATGGCGTCAACGAAAGGTTTAGAAGGTATTACAGCGACAGAATCTAAGATTAGTTCAATCATTGATGATAAGCTTACATATGTAGGTTATGACATTGATGATTTAGCCAACAACTCCAGTTTTGAAGAAGTAGTATATCTGCTTTGGAATCAAAAGCTTCCGACACAAACTGAACTGGATGGTCTTAAAGAAGAACTAAACAATAACATGGAACTGCCAAAAGAAGTTATTGATCATCTCAAATCTTATGATCTTTCAACTGTACACCCGATGGCTGCTTTAAGAACGACTATTTCTATGCTTGGACTATTCGACAGTGAAGCGGATGAAATGGATGAAGAAGCTAATAAACGTAAAGCTGTACGACTACAGGCGAAGATTTCAACAATAGTTACGGCTTTCTCCAGAATTAGAAAAGGTGAAGAACCTATTTCTCCAAAGAGCGGACTAAGCTTTGCCGCTAATTTCTTATATATGCTTAATGGCAAAGAGCCAGAAGACGTTGAAATTGAGGCTATTAATAAAGCGCTTGTCCTGCACGCAGACCATGAGCTGAATGCTTCAACTTTCACTGCACGCGTATGTGTAGCAACATTATCTGATGTATACTCAGGGGTTACAGCTGCTATCGGTGCCCTTAAAGGTCCTCTGCACGGCGGTGCAAACGAGCAGGTAATGGCGATGCTTAAGGAGATTGGCTCAGTGGAAAATGCCATCCCGGCTATCGAGAAGAAACTAGAGAATAAAGAGAAAATCATGGGTATGGGACACCGTGTTTATCGCAATGGAGATCCACGTGCAAAACACCTTAAGGAAATGTCTCGTGAATTGACTGAGCTGACAGGGCATTCCAAGTACTATGAAATGTCTATTAAAATAGAAGACTATATTAAAGAAAATAAGGGTCTTCCAGCCAACGTAGACTTCTATTCTGCTTCTGTCTATCACAGCCTTGGTATTGACCATGATTTATTTACACCTATCTTTGCAGTAAGCCGTGTATCAGGATGGCTCGCTCATATACTTGAGCAGTATTCAGATAATCGCTTAATTCGTCCACGTGCAGAATATGTGGGGCCTAAAGGACAGAAATATACACCTATAGAAGATCGATAAGCTTGTAGAAAGCATTATCTTTTCTCACTTTTTATTCTCGTTAATATAACGTATGATAGTAGGGGAGGATTTATCCCACTATCATATGTGCAATAAATTTAGGAGGGTTCATTTTGACACAATCACAGAAAATCACAGTAGATCAAAGCGGAAATTTGGAAACACCAAATCGACCTATTATTCCTTACATCGAAGGCGATGGCATCGGACCTGACATTTGGGCTGCAGCGAGTCGTGTTATTGAAGCAGCAGTAGACAAAGCTTACAATGGTGAAAAATCGATCGAATGGAAAGAAGTTTTAGCTGGCCAGAAAGCTTATGACAATAAAGGCGAGTGGCTGCCTGCTGAAACTCTAGATACTATTCGTGAATATAAAATTGCTATTAAAGGGCCTTTAACTACACCAATCGGCGGAGGAATTCGTTCTCTTAACGTTGCTCTTCGTCAGGAACTTGATCTGTTCACTTGCCTGCGTCCGGTTCGTTACTTTGAAGGAGTACCTTCTCCAGTAAAACGTCCGGAAGACACAGATATGGTTATTTTCCGTGAAAATACAGAAGATATCTATGCTGGTATCGAATGGCAGAAAGGTACACCTGAAGTTAAAAAAGTTATCGAATTCCTGCAGAATGAAATGGGTGTACATAACATTCGCTTCCCTGAAACTTCTGGAATCGGTATCAAGCCGGTATCCGCAGAAGGTACAAAGCGTTTAGTGCGTGCGGCAATTGAATTTGCTCTAAATGAAGGCCGTAAGAATGTAACACTTGTGCATAAAGGGAACATTATGAAATTTACTGAAGGTTCATTTAAAGCATGGGGTTATGAAGTGGCTGAAGAGGAATACGGAGATAAAGTATTTACTTGGGCCGAGTATGACCGCATTGTAGAAAAAGAAGGAAAAGACGCAGCGAATGCTGCTCAGGACAAAGCGGAAGCAGAAGGTAAAATTATTGTGAAAGATGCCATTGCAGACATCTTCCTTCAGCAGATCCTTACACGTCCTAAAGAGTTTGATGTTGTAGCAACTATGAACCTAAACGGTGACTACATCTCTGATGCTCTAGCAGCACAAGTAGGAGGAATTGGTATTGCTCCAGGAGCAAATATCAATTACGAAACTGGACATGCTATTTTTGAAGCTACACACGGAACGGCTCCTAAATACGCTGGTCTAGATAAAGTGAACCCATCTTCCGTAATCCTTTCTGGTGTCCTTATGCTTGAACACCTTGGCTGGAGAGAAGCCGCTGAGCTGATTTCCAAGTCTATGGATGAGACAATTGGAAGCAAAACAGTCACTTACGACTTTGCCCGTATGATGGATGGTGCAACTGAAGTTAAATGTTCTGAGTTTGGTGACGCCCTTATTAAAAATATGGGATAAGAGAGGGGACCATTATGGCTATTCGAAGAAGCAAGATTTCAGTAATCGGAAGTGGCTTTACAGGAGCTACAACAGCTCTAATGCTGGCCCAGAAAGAGCTTGGAGATGTTGTGTTAGTAGATATTCCAGATATGGAAGATCCAACAAAAGGAAAAGCTCTTGATATGCTGGAAGCAAGTCCTGTCCAAGGATTTGACGCCAAAATTACCGGGACGGCCAACTATGAAGATACTGAAGGCTCTGACCTTGTAATTATCACTGCAGGCATTGCTCGCAAGCCGGGAATGAGCCGGGACGATCTTGTAAATACAAACTCTAAAATAATGAAGAATGTAACAAAAGAGATTGTAAAATACTCACCGGATTGCTATATCATTGTTCTCACAAATCCAGTGGACGCGATGACTTATTCTGTATTCCAGGAAGCAGGCCTTCCTAAAAACCGTGTAATCGGACAGTCAGGCGTTTTAGATACAGCCCGCTTCCGGACATTTGTAGCGGAAGAGCTGAATGTGTCTGTAAAAGATGTGACAGGCTTCGTACTAGGTGGTCATGGAGATGACATGGTACCACTGGTGCGCTACTCTTTTGCAGGAGGCATTCCTCTTGAAAAGCTCATACCTAAAGATCGTCTGGATGCAATCGTTAAGCGCGCCCGTACAGGCGGTGGTGAAATCGTAGGCCTGTTAGGGAATGGTAGTGCCTATTATGCCCCGGCGGCATCTTTAACTCAGATGGCTGAAGCTATCCTTAAAGACCAGCGCCGTATCCTTCCGGCTATAGCTTATCTGGAGGGTGAATATGGATATGACGGTATTTACCTTGGGGTACCAACGATTTTAGGCGGTAATGGAATTGAAGAAGTGATTGAACTGGAACTTACCGACGAAGAGAAACAGCAGCTTGATAAATCAGCTGACTCTGTTAAAAAAGTGTTAAATGTATTAAACTAAGTATAGAAGGATTCGGGGATGATTCCTCGAATCCTTTTTTAGCCTTATATGAAAACGCTTACTTACAGGAGGGAACATAATGCTAGGTAAAAAAAGAAAACTAGGGAAAAAGATTCAGCACTTAAAAGCAGGTGATGCTTTTACATCGTCTTTTACAATTGAAGACAAGGAACTTTTGATGTATTTGGGTCTGACGGATGATGCCAACCCTCTATATATACAGCATGATTATGCTTCTGAAACCCCATATCAACGCCCGATTGTCCCCACATTCATGATCTTTGGAAAGGTTTCTTCTATAATTTCCATGCACCTTCCCGGCCCCGGGAGCCATATTATTAAACAGGAACTCAGCTTTGATAAACCCGTATATCATTACAGCGAAGTAAAAGTTACGGCTGAGATTACTCTCATTCATAAGAAAGACCATATCGTGGAGATGCAAGTTCACGGTTATGATGAAGAAGGGGACAGCATTGTTGAAGGGAGATTGTGGGTGCGGCCTCCTTATGAACCTCAATCCTTAAACGCGAGTTCGCTGGAGAACTTTTATTAATAGTGAATACTAGTAAGCCTTGCTGTTCCAAAGCGAACGGTAAGTTTCCTCGGGCTTTGCCCTTTTAGATCTCATTGGGTCTTTGATTCCCACTTAAAGGGAAAGAGAGTTCCGTTAACCATAATAGAGATCCGGGCCTGGGGAAACGACTCGCTTTTCATGGGCAAACGGTGAGCTTCCTCGGGCTTTTAGCCCTCCGGGATCTCACCTGTTCTTCTCTTCTAAGGAGTCTTCTTTGATTCTCACTTAAACGGGAAGAGAGTTCCGTTAACCATAATATAGAGAACCGGGCCTGGGGAAACAACTCGCTTTCCATGGGTGAACGGTGAGCTTCCTCAGGCTTTTAGCCCTCCGGGATCTCACCATGTTCTTCTCTCCCATAGGAGTCTCGTCGTTTCCCCTGGCCCTTTATCTTATTTGTGTAACGGAACATTGGGTAAGGAAAGCCTATTCTCATTAGAAAGGTTACTGAAACTACAGCGTTCCGTTTATACAACCAACGGTTAAGTGGATGGGAAATGGCGAGACTCCTGCAGGGAGATAGAGCCATGGTGAGATCTGCGAGTGCAAAGAGCTAGCTCACCGGCTCCCCGCGGAAAGCGAGCTATTTCCCGGCCGCTTTTATCCAAACGAAAGAAACGGAACAGCCCTCCCTCAGTGTTCAAACTAAGGAGCATCAAGAGAGATGGCGAGACGTTCCAAGCTCTTTTTTCTTACTTTAGTAAATGCAACAGTTTCTTCTGTTCAAATAAGATTTGAGCCAAAGGTGAAATAAGCGACACTTTTTCTATGCCACTGGGATTGTTGTAAGCAGCATTACTTAACGGAATACTATCTTGACTTACAGAAAAAGAGACTAATATTGTATTTAGTCTCTTTTTTGTGGAATGTTATATTTATGTAAAGATTCCTAAGATTAATGCTAAAGTGTAAAGTTCAATGTATGATGAATATGTATCATACTTTGTCCGCCGAGGTGATTAACATGAAGCAGAGAATATTAATAGTAGACGATGAAGAATCCATTGTAACACTCTTGCAGTACAATATAGAGCAGGCCGGGTATGAAACGGATGTCGCTTATAATGGAAGAGAAGCCCTGGAGAAGGCTTCATCTACAAAATTTGACTTAATTGTACTCGATGTAATGCTCCCTGAGATGGATGGAATGGACGTTTGTAAAGAACTCCGCCAAAAACAGATTCATACTCCGATCTTAATGCTCACAGCAAAGGATGACGAGTTTGATAAAGTACTGGGATTGGAACTAGGGGCTGATGATTATTTAACGAAGCCATTCAGTCCAAGGGAAGTAGTGGCAAGGATCAAAGCTATCTTGAGAAGAATGGTTCGGGAACCTTCTGAAGAAGAGGCTTCCCCGAGTATTAAAGTTGCAGAGTTAATGATTTATCCTGAGCAGTATGAAGCCACAATTGACGGCAAGCCGCTGACTTTTACTCCTAAGGAATTTGAACTTCTTTATTACTTAGGACAGAACCTTGGGAGAGTGCTGTCTAGAGATCAGCTGCTCAGCGCAGTATGGAATTATGACTTCGCTGGAGATACGCGAATCGTAGATGTGCATATCAGCCACTTGCGTGAAAAAATTGAGCCGGACACAAAAAAACCAGTATATATTAAAACGATCAGAGGCTTAGGGTATAAGATGGAGGTCCCTAAGTAGGATGAAATCAAATACACGACCTCTACTCACTTATACGGTTCTTGTCATAATTGTAATGCTAAGCCTGGGTGTATTGTTAGCCCAGTTGACTAGAAGCTATTTCATTACAATTTTTGAAGAAAGAATCTCCGTAGAAAGTGAGTATTTTATTAATACAGTAAAAGGCTACATTGAAGATGAAAACATTTCCTCAGATGCTTTAGAGGAGTTCAGTGATCAATTAAATACGAGTGTTCTCTACGTGAATAACGATAAAGAAGTGGTAGTTGATACGATAAGTGCAAACGAAGAAATTACGAACGAAGATAAAAGGATGATTTTAACTGCTGTTCAAAACAGTGCGGAGCAGAAAAAAGGACGGCTTTTAGAAGATGTGTTTTATTATTCAACACCTCTCACAGTGGATAATACAGCGGGCAGTCTTGTTTTAATCTCTCCAGTTAAATCACTTTCGACGATTACGAAAAACATTTGGCTCATAATTGGACTAACCCTGTTGCTTGGATTGGCAGCTATCTTTCTTATCGGTTTTAATATTTTTTCTAAATATGTACGGCCAATACGATCTGCTGCAAATGTAGCGAACGAGCTGGCGAAAGGCAACTATAAGGCAAGAACGTATGAAGGTCACTTTGGGGAAGCTGGGCAGCTTAGTCAATCCATTAACATCCTTGCGAGAAACCTCCAACAGATGACAAGTACTAAGGGAATGCAGGAAAATCAACTTGAAGCGGTTATAAATAACATGGGAAGCGGTCTTGTTCTTATTGATGAAAAAGGCTATATTCTCCTCGTGAACCGTGCTTTTATGGAAAATTTCGGCGGGGAAAAGAAAAGTTATGTAGGATATCTATATCATGAGGCTATCCCTTATACAGCGATTCATGAAGCCGTTCAGAATGTATATATGTTCGAAGAAACAGTACGGGAACATATTCTTCTTCCAGTAAATATTGATCAAAAGCATTTAGAAGTGACAGGGGCTCCTATTTTTAGTGAGAAAAATGCCTGGAAAGGAGTCGTCCTTGTATTTCACGATATAACGGATATGAAAAAGCTCGAACAAATGAGGAAAGACTTTGTGGCTAACGTATCTCATGAACTGCGAACACCTATCACTTCTATCAGAGGCTTTTCTGAAACGTTGCTTGATGGGGCGATGAAAGATGAAGCTATGCTCGAAAGGTTTCTGCAAATTATATTAAAAGAAAGTGGAAGGCTGCAGTCGCTCATTCAGGATTTACTTGAGCTTACAAAAGTCGAAAGAGAAGATTTCCACCTGACTTTAGAAAAAATAAAATTTCACAAATTTCTCGAAGACCTTGTTCCTTTGGTGGAGAATCAAGCCAAAAAGAAAAAGATCTCGCTTTATAGTAATATCCAGGGCGATGCTGTTGTAGAAGGGGATTCAAGCCGATTAAAACAAGTTTTCCTCAATTTGCTCTCAAATGCAGTAAATTATACTGGTGAAGGCGGGGAAGTCACTCTGTCTTTTGAAGATCAAGGTGAGGAAGTAGCAGTAAGTATATCTGATAACGGGGTAGGAATTCCTAAAGAGGAAATCTCCCGCATTTTTGAGCGTTTTTACAGAGTGGATAAAGCCAGAAGTCGTAATTCAGGAGGAACGGGTCTTGGACTTGCCATTGTTAAACACATCGTTGAAGCTCATCATGGAAAAGTTCAAGTAATCAGCGAACCCGGAAAAGGGACTACGTTCACAGTTCTTCTTCCTAAAGAATTTACAAATAATTAATAATAATTAGGCTTTAGATTAATAAACCTTTGGTATTCTTCCATTGAAACCCTTTCATCCAAGGTGTTTTCTCTTTTAGGCAGAAGTTTTCATAACTTCTGCTTTTTTTTGATTTTTTTCTTCTTGCTTAAGAACATGCTAAAATAAATAGTATGATGTTTTAGTGTGAGGAGCTGAGCGATATGGCAGAAAAAGTAGTATTAATAGATGGAAACAGTATAGCCTACCGGGCGTTCTTTGCCCTGCCTTTACTTAATAATGATAAAGGTGTTTATACAAATGCTGTATATGGTTTTACTACAATGTTGTTGAAAATTTTAGAAGAGGATAAGCCTGATCATCTGCTGGTTGCTTTTGATGCAGGGAAGACCACTTTCAGGCATAGTACGTACACAGAATATAAAGGCGGCAGACAGAAGACCCCTCCTGAATTATCCGAACAGTTTCCTGTATTAAAAGAATTGCTCGAAGCTTTTGGAATTCCCTTCTATCAACTGGATCAGTATGAAGCCGACGATATCATAGGAACATTAGCAACAAAGGCTGATGCAAAGGAATATGATGTAAAGGTCATCTCTGGAGATAAGGATTTGCTTCAACTTGTCAGTGAGCGGACAAAAGTGACTTTAACGAAAAAAGGAATCACCAATGTAGATACTTATGATCCCGCCTTTTTACAAGAAAAAATCGGCATCCGTCCGGATCAGGTCATCGATTTAAAAGCTCTGATGGGAGACAGCTCTGATAATATTCCTGGTGTTCCCGGCGTCGGAGAGAAGACAGCAGTTAAACTCTTAAAGCAGTTTGATAAGCTTGAAAATCTTTATGACAACCTGGAAGATGTCAGCGGTAAAAAACTTAAAGAAAAGCTTGAAACGAATAGAGACGAGGCTTTTATGAGCAAGCAGCTTGTTACGATTGAACGGGAGGCCCCGATTGAAATTGATTTAAGCGATATCGCATACCAAGGGTATGAATCACAAAAAGTCCAGAACGTATTCCGTGAATTAGGGTTTCAATCTCTCGTTTCCCGGGTTTCACAGGGGGAGGATGAGGATGAACCCGCTGTTAGCGAAGAATTTGAGCCTGTAAATTTTGAAGTGATTACTGAGCTGAAAGAAGAACTGATCACAGGGCATGAAGCTTTAGTGGTCGAAATGCTTCAGGAAAATTATCACCATTCTCCAATAGTGGGGATATCAATTGTTAATAAAGAGAAAAGCTATTTTATTACGATAGAAAATGCCCGGGAATCGAGCGTGTTTCATTCATGGGCTGAAAATCCTTCTAAAGAAAAGTGGGTATTTGATGCTAAACGGACACATGTCGCTTTAAGACATCACGGCATAACTCTTGAAGGAGTCACGTTTGACATGCTCTTAGCTTCTTATTTAATCAATCCTTCAGAAAACAATCACGATATACCAGCCATCGCCCATAGATTGGACGAGCGTGCTGTGAAATATGATGAAGAGGTTTACGGCAAAGGGGCAAAGATGAAGCTTCCTGATAATAATAATGTAATGTATGAACATGTTGTCAGAAAAACAGAGATACTTTATCGGTTGAAAGAAAAAATGGAAAAGCAGCTGAAGGATAATGAGCAACACCAGCTATTCACTGATCTTGAAATGCCCTTAACGCTTATTTTAGGTGAGATGGAATACTGTGGCGTCAAAGTAGATGTAGAGCGTCTTAAAGATATGAAAGCAGATTTACAACAGCGCCTTGATCAGGTGAAAAGTGAAATTTATGAATTGGCTGGCGAAGAATTCAATTTAAATTCTCCGAAACAGCTAGGGCCGATCTTATTTGAAAAGCTTGACCTTCCTGTTATTAAGAAAACAAAAACGGGTTACTCAACGTCTGCTGATGTGCTGGAACAGCTTGAAGACCAGCATGAAGTGGTTGCTAAGATTCTTTTATACCGCCAGCTTGGAAAACTTCAGTCTACCTATATTGAAGGACTCCTTAAGGTGGTGGATGAAAAGTCAAATAAAATTCATACCCGTTTTAACCAGGCGCTTACACAAACCGGAAGACTCAGTTCGATTGAGCCCAACCTTCAGAACATTCCTATTCGCCTGGAAGAAGGCAGAAAAATCAGGCAGGCGTTTGTTCCTTCTAAAGAAGACTGGGTTATTTTTGCGAGTGACTATTCACAAATTGAGCTGCGAGTACTTGCACACATCGCACAGGATAAAAAATTAATCGAAGCTTTCAAAGAAGGAAGAGATATTCATACACAGACAGCAAGCGAAGTCTTTGATGTAGAGCATGATGAAGTGACAGCAAATATGAGAAGGCAGGCAAAAGCCGTAAACTTTGGTATTGTTTACGGGATTAGTGATTACGGATTGTCGCAAAGTCTCGGTATTACTAGAAAAGAAGCAAAGCTGTTCATTGAAAAATATTTAGACAGCTATCCAGGCGTTAAACAGTATATGGATGAATCGATTCAAAATGCGAAGAGACTTGGTTATGTCTCTACATTTATGAACAGAAGAAGATACCTTCCTGATATAACGAGTCGGAATTTTAATCAAAGAAGCTTTGCAGAACGTACAGCGATGAACACACCAATCCAGGGAAGTGCAGCTGATATTATTAAAAAGGCTATGATTGATTTAGACGAGAGGCTGAGAAAAGAAAAAATGCAGGCTCAAATGCTGCTTCAAGTTCATGATGAACTGATTCTTGAAGCTCCTAAGTCAGAAGTTGAGAAATTAGCTGAAGTTGTAGCAGATGTTATGGAGCATACGATCGAACTCGATGTACCTCTCAAAGTTGATCACTCCTATGGTCCGACTTGGTATGATGCAAAGTAAATGAGGAGAATGAAGAATGCCGGAATTACCGGAAGTTGAAACCGTAAGAAAAACTTTAAAAACGTTGGTTTTAGATAAAGAAATAAAAGACGTATCCATTTTCTGGGGAAATATCATTAAGAAACCGCAGGATCCTGAGATTTTCAAAAGCTTGCTGATTGGCCAGAAATTGCAGGATATTATGCGGCAGGGAAAGTTCCTTATCTTTAAAATGACTGACATTACGATGGTTTCACACCTTCGTATGGAAGGGAAATTCGGACTTTATGAAGGCTCAGAGCCACGAGCGAAGCATACCCACGTCGTTTTTCATTTTACCGATGGAACAGAGCTGCGATACAATGATGTACGCAAATTTGGAACGATGCATTTATTTAACAAAGGAGAAGAAGGGCAGGAGAAGCCATTAAATCAATTAGGTCCTGATCCCTTTGCTCCTGCTTTTACAATTGACTATTTTTTAGAAAAACTGCAAAAAACGACCCGAAACATAAAAGCCGTCTTACTGGACCAATCCATTGTTGCAGGCCTAGGGAATATTTATGTAGACGAAGCTCTATTTCGTGCACGCATTCACCCCGAGCGGACAGCAAAAGATCTGACTCGTGAGGAAGCAGAGCAGGTTAGGGAGAAAAGTATTGAAACGATTTTAGAAGCTGTTGAGCAAGGTGGAACAACCATTCGTACTTATTTAAACGGACAAGGGGAAATGGGAATGTTTCAGCAGAAGCTGAACGTTTACGGCAAAGAAAATACGGAGTGCCCGGGATGCGGGACACCTATTGTAAAGCTGAAAGTCAGCGGCCGGGGGACTCATATTTGTCCTGACTGCCAGGTCTGACACAAAAAGAGAAAGCAGCCCATATACTATCTCACATTCAAATAGCTGAGGTGAAATAGATGGGGACTGCAATTTTTCTTTTCTTGTTTGTTATGGCTGTAAGTATGGACAGCTTTGGGATCGGGTGCATTATTGGAATGAAAGGGATCCTGCTTTCAAATAGAGCCGTACTGGCCATAGCGAGTCTGTCAGGACTATTCTTTCTATGCTCAGCAATGGCAGGATTTTTGCTTCTTCCAGTTGTAGACGCTGATTTTTTTGAGCGCCTTGGAGCGATAGCGTTTATCGTTCTTGGGGTCCTCTTTTTAATTAATAACTTTCGATCGGACCAAGGTGAAGGTGAAAAGACGATTTGGAAGCAGCCGGCACAGATACTGCAAGCACCGGAAACGGCTGATATCGACCGTTCAGGAGGAATTAAAGGAAAAGAAGTTTTTATCCTCGGAATTGCTTTATCTCTGGATACGATCGGAGCAGGTATCAGTGGTGTCTTTATTGGGGTTCCACCTCTTACGACGGCTGCATTAATTTTTTTACTGACAAGCGCTATGCTGTTTGGTGGACTTAAGTGCGGGGCGAAGCTCAGGAATAAGCTCGGGTTTCTTTCATTTCTGCCGGGGATATTATTAATATTAATAGGGATTATAAAAATCTTCTAAGGAGGCAGGTATTTGAGTATAGTCATTGGTTTAACAGGCAGTATTGCTACAGGAAAAAGTACAATTTCCCAAATGATTAAGCAATTTAATATTCCCATAGTGGATGCTGATATTATTTCAAGGAAAGTTGTCTTGCCTGGAGAACGAGCGTACAACAAAATTGTGGAACAATTTGGTGATGATATTTTGCATGAAGATCGAACCATTAACCGAAAAGAACTTGGCAACATTATTTTTAGAGATGAAGGAAAAAGAAAGATTCTTAATGGAATTGTCCATCCTGAAGTCAGAAAAGAAATGAAGAGAGAAAGAGACGACTATTTAAAGAGCGGTGTAAAAGCGGTCGTTCTTGATATTCCATTATTATTTGAAAGTAAACTAACGGATTATGTCGACAGAACTCTGGTGGTTTATGCGGACTCAAGTACACAGTTGAATCGGTTGATGGAAAGAGATGGGTCAGAAGAAGCTGAAGCCTTAGAACGCATTCAGTCACAAATTGCAGCCTCTCAAAAAGCAGAGTGGGCAGATGCTGTAATTGATAATAGCGGGACTCGTGAACAAAGTTTTGAACAGCTGAAAAATATACTTACCGAATGGGAAGTCATTTAAGAAGATGATAAAGCGTAGACTTTATCATCTTCTTTTTTTTCGATTAACACTTTTATCGCTTGAGAGTGATTAGCCTTCACAGGAAGACGGCCATCTTTTTGTTTAAATCTTAAGTTAGAAAATGCTTATCATTGGAGACGCCTATTATTACAGGATGGAGAGGATGTTTTTAAGCCTGAACTAAGGTTTATTCTGCCACATTTTGTTCACAAACCTTTTTTATAAAATAGGCTACAAAAGCGTTACCAATGTGTTATACTAATTCTGAAAAATGATTTAAGGGTATATCACATATAGGAGGCTTGTCTTATGGAGAAAACAAGAATAGCTATTAATGGTCTAGGGAGAATAGGGAGAATGGTCTTTAGGAAGGCGGTTCTCGATGAATCCATCGAGCTTGTAGCCGTTAATGCAAGTTATCCTCCTGAAACGATAGCACATTTGCTTAAATATGATAGTGTTCATGGAAGATTTGATGGGGAAATTGAACCGGTCGAAAACGGATTAATCATAAATGGTAAAACGGTACAGCTTTGTTCTACAAGGAATCCATTAGAACTTCCTTGGAAAGAGCTAAATATTGATATTGTCATTGAAGCTACAGGTAAGTTTAATACAGGGGAAGAAGCATCCCTTCATATACAATCAGGAGCTAAGAAGGTAATCATTACAGCTCCAGGTAAATCCGTAGATGCAACCATTGTAATGGGAGTTAATGAAGATGTTTATAATCCTGAAGAACATGATGTCATCTCAAATGCATCCTGCACGACTAACTGCTTAGCTCCTGTTGTTAAAGTACTTGAAGACCATTTTGGAATCGAAAATGGTCTTATGACCACAGTCCATGCCTTTACAAATGATCAGAAAAATTTAGATAACCCTCATAAGGATTTACGCAGGGCGCGTGGATGTACCCAGTCTATTATTCCTACATCTACGGGAGCTGCTAAAGCGCTCGGGGAAGTGATCCCTTCAGTAAAAGGAAAGCTTAATGGTATGGCGCTAAGAGTTCCTACTCCTAATGTTTCTCTAGTCGATTTAGTAGTGGACGTGAAAAAAGACGTAAGTGAAGAACAAGTAAATCAAGCCTTTAAACATGTAAGTAAAGGAGAAATGAAAGGTTTTATTGAGTTCAGCGATGAACCTTTAGTTTCTGTTGATTACACGACTTCTCCCGCTTCTGCTATAGTTGATGGTTTATCCACTCAGGTGATGGGCGACAGAAAAGTAAAAGTCTTAGCATGGTATGATAATGAGTGGGGATATTCCTGCAGAGTTGTCGACCTGGCAAAACATGTGGGGAAGTTTTTAAAACAGGAAAAACCGGCTAAAGTATCTTAATTACTAGAAATTATTCCCGTTGTGTCTTATAATGATCACCATCGACCCGAAAGTAAAAGTTTCTTGCAAAAACAGGATAAACCGTATATACTTTTTTTGAACTTCTGAATACTGCTTCTTCATGTCTGCTCAAAGGGTTAGGACCTCTTAGGACTAACTTTCCCCCGTGGTAGTACATGTCTGTTTATTCAGAAGGCAAAATTAGTCACTGTACAAAAAGGGGGATCCTCGATGGATACAATGGGAAGACATGTAATTGCCGAACTATGGGATTGTAATGAAGATAAATTAAATGATATGACGTATATTGAACAAGTTTTTGTGGACGCCGCTCTTAAAGCAGGCGCTGAAGTGCGTGAAGTTGCTTTTCATAAATTTGCTCCACACGGAGTAAGCGGAGTTGTTATCATTTCAGAATCTCACTTAACGATTCACAGTTTCCCTGAGCATGGATATGCAAGTATAGATGTTTATACTTGCGGCGATCGTATAGATCCAAACGTAGCTGCACAGTTTATTGTTGATGCTCTTGAAGCTGGAAGAAATGAAACGGTTGAAGTACCGAGAGGGATGGGACCGGTAGAAGTTCAGCAGTCGCGCGCTTTATAAATTCAGATTTAAATCACACAGGGAGAAACCTGTGTGATTTTTTTATCTTTGCTTTTTTCCCTTACTTTTCTTTTTAGTAAAACGTGTTAAAATAAAAACAGATCATGTCGAATTTTCGTAAGGGGTTATGTCATTGAAACAGTTTTTTTCAAAATACTTTAGTAATCATACCGAGACAAGTGAAACACATAAAGATCCGGAGCTGGTGACTCATTACTACAAAGCGAAGAGAGATGAAGTGTTTCATGCAGTCGAATCTCTATTTCCCCCGCCATCAGAAAAAGCTGCAGTTTCTAAAGAACGTGGCGAAATATCTATAAATTACAAAGGAAAGCGTAAGGCGTTTGTAGTTGCTACGGTAATTATGGTACGTCCATTTGAAACGGCCGTTGATTTTTCAGTAACGACTGATTCAGGCGGCCCGGTTGATTTTGGTTTCAGCCATAATTTAGTTGTTGAGGCATACAATAAGCTAAACCGCCAGTTCACTAAACTCGAGAAAAGAAGATAGATATAGAAAAAGATATGTGGAGATGATTAACTTTGAAGTGTCCGAATTGCCACTATAAAAGTACGCGCGTGTTAGATTCCAGACCGATAGAGGATGGACATGCCATCCGGAGACGACGGGAATGCGAAAAATGCGAATTCCGTTATACAACTTTTGAGCGTCTGGAAGAGGTTCCGTTAATTGTTGTGAAAAAGGAAGGAACACGCGAAGAGTTTAGTCGGGAAAAACTGATGCGTGGATTAATCCGAGCTTGTGAAAAACGGCCGGTAGCTGTTGAAGAACTGGAAAAGGTAACACAGGATATCGAGAAAGAGTTGCGAAACCGTGGAGTATCTGAAGTGAAAAGCAAGGATATCGGGGAAATGGTGATGGGTCACTTGTCTGGAATTGATGAGGTCGCTTATGTTCGATTTGCGTCTGTTTACCGTCAATTTAAAGATATTAATGTATTTATAGATGAACTAAAAGAATTAATTAAGCATGAAGAAAAAGAATGAGCCCCTTCTTCGGCTCATTTTCTTTTTTAAATGCTTGAGAGAAAGGGGGGCCCTAAATGGATTCATCAATAGGAAAGATACTTCCGGTCGATGGTTTCATCATTACAAAATCAGGGGTGACACCGAAGGATGATCAGGTGGCACTTACCCACTTATACCAGCCGATTTTAGGCCAATTGCCGATTTCTATCTACCAATTCTTATGCAGTGAGTATGAGACGAATAAAGAGGTTCAAAAGCAGTCCCACCATACCTTGATGACCTATTTATCTATTCCGTTGGATAAATTTTATAATGCGCGAAGAATGCTTGAAGCAATTGGTTTGCTAAAGACGTATGTCAGCCAGCAAGAGAATAGAGAATATATATATGAAATTTGTCCTCCATTTTCTCCTGAGGAGTTTTTCAAAGATACGTTTCTGTCACTATTGCTTCAGCACGAAATTGGCAAGGATAAATCCACACAACTTAAGATGAGATTTCAAAGAGCAGAAACCTCTTATGATGGGTTTAAAGAGATGACAGCCAGCTTTGAGGAAATATTTCATCAGGGGCTTCCTGCATCGAGCGAGGAGGATATCGCTTCTTCTCAGAAGGTAACACCTGCAAAGGGACCGATCGTTCTGAACAATCGCATAGATTTTACGTGGCTTGAGGATGCATTAAAACAGCGGATGTATCCTTCCAGCAAAATACTTAGTGGTATTAACAAAAAATTGATTGTTCAGCTGGCTGCCCTCTATAACTTGTCCACTACTGAAATAGAAAAGGCTCTTACATGGGCAATTAACGATGAAAATGAGCTGGATGTCGAAGAGTTCAAGTCAGCATGCCATGATTTCATGAAAAAGAATAAATCTACTGCTGATACAGAAAACAGCAGGGAAAAAGCAGCGGTCCAGTCAGCTGACAAGCCCTTAAGCAAGGAAGAGCAGTTCGTCCAAATGCTAGAGCGGATTTCTCCTAAAGAACTTCTGGAAGATGTATCTAACGGTAACCAGGCAGCAGACGGAGATCTGCGCATGATTCGTGATGTAATGACAGAGCAAGGGCTGACGCCGGGGGTAATGAATGTCCTTGTGCACTATGTTCTTTTAAAAACGGATATGAAACTCTCTAAACCTTATCTTGAAAAGATTGCAAGTCACTGGACAAGAAAAAATGTTACTACGGTTCGACAGGCGATGAATTTAGCAAAAGCTGAGCATCAGAAATATCAGCAATGGGGCAGGCAGCGCTCATCTTACCGCAAGCAGCAGAGTAAAGAGGTCATTCCAGAATGGTTTAAGAAACAGGATGAAAAAAGAGAGCAGGAGCAGGTTGTTGGTGCATCCTTTGATACAAATGATATTGCTGAGAGAATCCGTAGGCTATCTGGCAATAATAAGGAAATGTAAGGAGGTGTCAGCATATGGAGCCTATTCAGTCATCGCTTAAGAAGTGGATGAATAGCCGTACAGATTTCCAAAAGCGTTTAAAAAATATAAAACAGTCGGTTTTAAACGACCCAGAAGTTCAGCAGCTTATGAAAGACTATCCCTCGTTAACAAAAGAGGCTGTAGAAAATCAGCTGATTAAGTTTTATGAATATCAAACACAGTCAAAAGCTTGTGAAAAATGTCCATCGCGTGAAGAATGTATCAATATTTTACCGGGATATACGCCTGAAGTTACTGTGGATGGAACGGAACTTAAACTACTATACAACGTCTGTCCTAGAGAACAGCGGCTTGAACAACAAAGAAAGCAGCAATCCCTGATTAGAAGTCTTCATATTCCGCGGGAGACACTTGAAGCCACTCTCGACAGGCTGGATGTTGAGGACCCAGATAGAGGTGAGGCTGTAATGCAGACTGTTCGATATCTGGAATCAATTGGCGATGAGCTGCCGAGTAAAGGGCTGTATTATTGCGGTCCTTTCGGTGTAGGAAAAACGTATTTTCTTGGAGTAATTGCAAACGAGCTAAGCAAAAAGCAAATTGCCTCCATGGTTATTTACATGCCGGAATTTGTACGGGAAATTAAAGCCTCTATTAAAGATGATTCGATGAACGATAAAATTGAAGCTTTTAAAACAACACCTGTATTAATGCTCGATGACATTGGTGCAGAATCCCAATCCGCCTGGTTCAGGGATGAAGTGTTAGGTTCCATTCTTCAATATCGCATGATGGAAAGACTGCCGACATTTTTTACTTCCAACTATAAACTTGATGAGCTGGAAAAAATATTTATGACGAGCAGCCGAGGAGATGTGGAGCAGGTAAAGGCGAAGCGGATTACAGAAAGAATTAGACAGCTGAGTGAAGCTGTACCCGTTTACGGAAAGAATCGCCGCGGATAAGGTCATGTTTTTTTAATCTCCACATATGTATAAAGTACAAGGTTAGCTCCATTCCATACAGAATGGACAGGCTTTACACGTTGTGGTGAGGAGGAAGTGATGTTGGTCTGTGTTCAGTTCTCAAACCGTAAAGAGGCATTCTTATTTTATCAGTTTCTATTTGATACCAGTAGCCGGCAGCCATTAAACGGCGAAATTAAAAAAGATAAAGGCAGCTGGAGTGTCGAAGTATATGAATCGCAGAAAAATATTGCACCAAGAGTGAGCCGGGCAATTTCAAACATCTTATGCCGCAGAAAGCTAAACGCGTGGATGGAAGGAATACTCCGTCATCGGTTTTATTATGAAGATATAGACGAGATCGAAAGGGTTATCAGATTATCCGCTAAAATTAAAGAAGCCCCTCCAGAAGGGGTTGTGCTTCCACCAATTAACCTTCATGTCGAGCGGTTTGTCAGAAAATCTGTCCTTGAGAAGGAAGACATCAAATTTGATGAAATATCAGCAGAGTGCCTGGAGTATGTTTATCATGATCTATTGGACTTTACTGAAAAACTTCTTGATGAATATAAGCTGGAAGAAGCTCATCAGATGATGGTCGATTCGTGGCGCCGACGGGTCAATCATAATGATACGGGCGTACATTTGCTACATGTGGTTCACGATGAAAAAGTTCGTTATTTTTACTCAGAAGGTAATGAAGTGAGACGCGGGGAACTATTGAACTATTTAAAGTCGCATCCTGACCCTTTCATTCAAAACCTTCCTGCCGATTGGGGGATTCTTCCTGCGCTTATTTATTCACCAGAAGAACTCATTATCTATTCCGATCGCCAGGGTGAAGCGAAGCTTGAGCTGCTGATGAATATTTTTGAAGAAAAAGCAGTTTGGAAGCCACTTTCTCATTTTCCTTTTCTAAAAGCTTGATTTCTTTAAGAAATCCGGCTATAATACCTACATATTTAATATTAGGGCTTAGATGAGGACAAGAACATGAAGTGACGCATGAGTAGAGAGAGGGGCCATCGGCTGAAAGCTCCTTCTTGACGGCTTGGATGTTTACCACCTCGGAGCACTGTTCGTGAACGAAGATCTAGTAATGGACAGCGTATTATCCGCGTTAAGGACGAATGAAGCCGCTTAAAAAGCGGGAATTTGGGTGGAACCACGAGTGACAACGCTCGTCCCTTAGTATTGAAACTAAGGGGCGGGCGTTTTTATTTTTTATTTTAAATAAGGAGTGAGGAACTATGGCAGAAGAAGCTATTCAAATAAAGTTTCCTGATGGAAATAAGAAAGAATTTAATAAAGGAACCACAGGAGAGGAAATTGCACAGTCTATTTCTCCGGGCTTAAAAAAACAGGCCCTTGCAATAAAGCTTGATGGAGAGCCTTATGATTTACGCCGTCCCATTGAAGAGGACGGGGTTATTGAAATTTTAACGTATAAAAATCCAGAAGGGCTTGAAGTGCTTCGTCATTCTACGGCTCACTTGATGGCACAAGCAGTTAAGCGGCTTTATGGAAATGTAAAGCTTGGTGTAGGTCCTGTTATTGAAAATGGCTTCTATTACGATATTGATATGGAGGAGTCGTTGACACCAGAAGATCTTCCAAAGATCGAAAAGGAAATGCAGCGGATCGTTGATGAAAACCTGGAAGTGGAAAGAATTGAGCTTTCAAGAGAAGAAGCCATTGAAAAGTACAAAGAAATTGGTGATGAACTGAAAATTGAATTGATTGATGATATTCCTGAAGGTGAAACACTGACAATTTATAAGCAAGGAGAATTTTTCGATCTATGCCGGGGAGTTCACGTTCCTCAAACTAGTAAAATAAAAATCTTTAAACTGCTTAATATCTCCGGGGCTTACTGGAGAGGTGACAGCAACAATAAAATGCTTCAGCGTATTTACGGAACAGCTTTTGAAAAGCAGGCGCATCTTGATGAGTATATTAAAATGCGTGAGGAAGCGAAAGAGCGCGACCACCGTAAGCTTGGTAAAGAACTGGGCATCTTTACAGTCAACCAAAAGGTAGGCCAGGGGCTGCCTTTATGGCTTCCAAAAGGAGCCACAATCCGCCGCAATATCGAAAGGTATATCGTCGACACAGAAGAACGCCTGGGCTACGACCATGTATATACTCCGATATTGGGAAGTGTGGAGCTGTATAAAACAAGCGGCCACTGGGATCACTATAAAGATGATATGTTCCCGACGCTTGAAATGGACAATGAAGACCTGGTATTGCGACCGATGAACTGTCCTCACCATATGATGGTATATAAAAATCAGTATTACAGCTACCGGAACCTTCCTGTCCGTATCGCTGAATTAGGAACTATGCATCGACATGAAATGTCAGGGGCTTTAGCTGGTCTTCAAAGAGTACGGGCGATGACGTTAAACGATGCCCACATTTTCGCTCGTCCCGACCAATTAAAAGACGAATTCAAGCGTGTAGTAAAGCTCATTCAGCATGTTTACCGTGATTTCGGAATCGAGGATTACTACTTCCGTCTTTCTTACCGGGATCCTGCAGATAAAGAGAAATATGTGGATAATGATGAAATGTGGAATAAAGCCCAGGCTATGCTGAAGGAAACAATGGAAGATATGAAGCTTGAATACGTCGAGGCTGAAGGTGAAGCAGCATTTTATGGACCTAAGCTTGACGTGCAAGTGAAAACAGCCTTAGGAAAAGACGAAACGCTTTCTACTGTACAGCTGGACTTCCACCTTCCAGAACGCTTTGATCTCACTTATGTCGGTGAAGATGGTAAGGATCATCGTCCAGTAGTTATTCACCGTGGAGTCGTTTCTACAATGGAACGCTTTGTAGCCTTTCTTCTTGAAGAATATAAAGGGGCTTTCCCAACTTGGTTAGCGCCTGTTCAGGCTAGGATTATTCCTGTTTCTGCAGAAGTCCATTTAGACTATGCGAAACAGCTCAAAGATGAACTGAGAGAAGCAGGAGTACGAGTCGAAGTAGATGAGCGGGATGAGAAGATCGGATATAAGATTCGAGAAACTCAGACAGAAAAAATACCATTCGCCCTTGTGGTCGGAGACCGTGAAATTGAAGACCGTGCCGTCAATGTAAGACGATATAGTCAAAAGAACTCTGAAACAAAGGCTGTAGATGATTTTATAAAAGAAATAAAAAATGAAATTGATCAAAAGCTGTTAAACAAGTAAGGAAGGAGCTGCCGATTTTTCGGCAGCTTTCTTTATTACAGGACGTATTTTTTATTAAACCCTCTTGATTTTATGCCTGCTTTCGTTTATTATCATACAGGTAGCTTTTCCTAATTAATAAATGGTTGACACATACAGGTGATGCATGCTACTATTATTTAGGTAACTGAATGAACGGATCTGAGACAAGAAGAAGCACCCGCTTCTCACCTGATCGACGCTTACGAGCTGTTGGCAGGTTACTAATCCTTTTATGTTTTATAGGAGACGTGTGGGTGCAGTATGTACCTGCGCTTTTTTTATGGGATAAAAAGACTTGTCGATGACGGATCTTATAAAAGGTTTCTAATATAAGTTGGAGGTGGCTAGTTATTAGCAAAGATAACATGAATGTTAATGAGAAAATTCGTGCACGTGAGGTGCGGCTCATTGATGTAAACGGTGAACAGCTCGGTGTTAAATCAAAAAACGAAGCACTTGATATCGCTGCAAATGCGAATCTTGATCTTGTTATGGTAGCACCAAATGCTAAGCCTCCGGTGTGCCGTATCATGGACTATGGGAAATACCGCTATGAGCAGCAAAAGAAAGACAAAGAAGCTCGTAAGAACCAGACGACTATTAAAATTAAAGAAGTTCGTCTGAGTCCTGGAATTGAAGAACATGATTTCAATACGAAGCTTCGTAACGCACGGAAATTCCTAGATAAAGGCGATAAAGTAAAAGCATCTGTTCGTTTCCGCGGACGTGCGATTACCCACAAAGAACTTGGACAGAGAGTTCTTGACCGCCTGGCCGAAGAGTGCAAGGACATTGCTACTATTGAGACCAAGCCTAAAATGGAAGGTCGAAACATGTTTATGATGCTTTCTCCTATTGGAGAGAAGTAATCGAAATCAGCTGAAGGAGGAAATTTGTTATGCCTAAAATGAAAACCCACAAAGGTTCTCAAAAACGTTTTAAAAAGACAGGTAACGGAAAGGTGAAACGCTCCCATGCGTTCACAAGCCACTTGTTTGCTAACAAATCTACTAAGCAGAAACGTAAGCTTCGTAAAGCTACTCTAGTATCTGCTGGAGATTTCCGTCGTATCAAACACATGCTTCCAAAAAAATAAATTAGAATGAAGATTCAAATAGGAGGGAATTCCAATGCCACGAGTTAAAGGTGGAACAGTAACACGTAAACGTCGTAACCGTGTTCTTAAACTAGCAAAAGGTTATTATGGTTCAAAGCACGCTCTATTTAAAACAGCTAAACAACAAGTAATGAAATCAGGTCAGTATGCTTACCGTGACCGTCGTCAGAAAAAGCGCGACTTCCGTAAGCTTTGGATCGCTCGTATTAATGCAGCTGCCCGTCTTAATGACATTTCCTACAGCCGCCTAATGCACGGACTTAAGCTTTCTGGTATCGAAGTTAACCGTAAGATGCTAGCTGATCTTGCTGTTAATGATCAAAAAGGTTTTGCAAGCCTGGCTGAACAAGCTAAATCAGCACTTAAATAATGAAAGAAGCCATTTCCGTTCGGTAGGAAATGGCTTTTTTAGATCATCGAAGGAGACGTAGGCTGTGGAACTGATCGTTATTTTATATTTATTAATAGTAAGCCTCTTTGAATTTTTCCTAATGGGCTATGACAAAAAGAGGGCTCGGGAAGGGAAGTGGAGAGTAAGCGAAAAAACTTTCTGGCTTCTTGCTGCTGCTGGAGGGGCAGCTGGGGGGTTCTTAGGGATGTATGTGTTCCGTCATAAAACGAAGCATGTATCTTTTGTAATAGGGATGCCTCTAGTGGCAGTTGCGCAGCTTTACATGCTTTCGACGATGAATTGGTTCTAAAAAGTGAAAATCCGACATATCCTGTAGGCAGGAGGTGTGAAGGGCATGAGCGAAGCTTCTGCTACCCTGCTTACATGGATTGAACACCAAGGATATTGGGCCCCTCTGCTGTTTATTGTTATCCATTTACTCCGTCCTTTTTTATTTCTTCCTGTTATTTTGCTTTGCATAACCGGAGGAATTCTGTTTGGACCGATTGCCGGAACAGCCTATTCCGTTATAGGCACAGTGCTCTCAAGCATTCTTTTTTACCGTATGACCCATATGCTGCCATCTGGATTTAAAAAACTTCAAATATTGTATAAGAAATGGATGAAAAAAAAGTCTCGTCTCACTGTGAAGCAAGTGGCCATTCTTCGTCTTATTCCATTTATTCATTTTCATTTTTTGTCTTATTGTCTTATTCAGATTACTGCCGACTTTAAAGATTACATGAAGTCTTCAGTTGTTACTAACTTCCCTTTAGCCTTCATATATACATCCATGGGGCAGTGGATAACCCTTTTATCTCTGCCGGTTATGATCCTGTCTTCCTGTCTTCTGCTGGTCCTCTGTTTCTTCATAAGGAAAAAATCAGAAGTATTTCTTTGGAATGACTTCTTTCAGCCTGCAAGATAAAAAGGCCGCAGACATGCGGCCTTTTGCCATTTTTTAGAAAGTAAAGGACTGTTCCATTTACTGAAAAAGTTTAAAGAGGCTGGGAAATCGATCGCTTTTTAGCGGAGAGCCGGTAAACTAGCTCTTTGCACTCGTGGAGTTCACCTTAGCTCTATCTACCGGCAGGAGTCTCTTTATTGCTTCATATTCATTCTTCTCAGAGAAAGACCTGTTCCGTTTATCAAGTACGGAGAAAAGCGGCTGGGAAATAGCTCGCTGCACTCGCGGATCTCACCATGGCTCTATCTCCCTGCAGGAGTCTCACCATTTCCCAGCCTCTTTATCGACGATGGTATGAACGGAACGCTGTATTTTTAGTAACTACTCTACAGGAAATAGTTTTTTTCTTACTCAATGTTCCGTTACTCTAAAAAACATAAAGGGCGGGGGGAAACGGCGAGATTCCTATGGGAGGATAGAACAGGGTGAGGTCCCGGAGGGCTAAAAGCCGAGGAAGCTCACCGTTCGCCCATGGAAAGCGAATCGTTTCCCACTGGTCCGGTGCTCTATAATTATGCTAACGGAACCCGCTTCCTAAATAAAATTAATCCTTATCGGTAGAGACCGGCTGTACATTTAAACGGTTGATTGGATTTTTCCATTCAATTTTTGCGAAAGGATACCGCTGAAGAATTTTTTCTTCCATGAAATAGAGATCATTTCTTTCTAAACCTTTTAGTCGTTCAGGCTGACGGGCAGATACATAAATGGTTAACACTTCAAAACTTTCTTCTGTAGTACCTAAATATTTTTCTCCCTCAAACATAATTCCTTTATACGTTAGTAAGAAGTTCTGCTTAATATTTTCTGTATCATCAAGCAGGTAATATTCCCTCTGGTCGTGAGCTTTGTCCAGCTTTCGCCTTGGATTCATCATGAATTGAATTACGGTATATATAATTAACACTGTAGCTGCTATCAGTAAGATTCTAAGTAATACAATCATTAACATCGCAATTCTCTCCCTATTTTTGGAGTTCATAATTCTTATACGTTCTTTCCTCTTCATTTGTTTCAAAAAATGATACATTTATTATAGAGTTTTTTTAGGAGGGAATTAAATGAATTGGACAGAGTTTTACGAGATGCAGGGACAACTGGACAGTCATATTATGAAAGCACAGCAGCTTGAAGGAGAAAATGTAGTAGATGATAAAATATTAGCCTTACTGGTAGAGATAGGTGAGCTTGCTAATGAAACAAGATGTTTTAAGTTTTGGAGCGCTAAGGCAGCCAGTCCGAAACCTGTCATCCTAGAAGAATATGTTGATGGTCTTCACTTTATCCTGTCGCTTGGATTAGATTTAGGTTTCCGCTACAAGCCTGAGAAGGAGGAGAGTATACATCCAAAATCTCCCACTCATTCTTTTTTAGAGGTGTACACTACTATTAACGATTTTAAACAGAAAAAAAATGAGAAAACATATCACAATGTTTTCAACACCTATTTAAATCTTGGGAATTCACTCAGCTTACATGAAGAAGACTTAAAGCAAGCATACATGGAAAAGAATAAAGTAAATTATCAAAGGCAGGAAGAAGGGTATTAGAGGGGAAAATTTTGTAATTCTTCAGAATAGATATATAATAAAAGAGGAGTAACTTTAAGGAGGAAAATACATATGGCGAAACTAGAAAATACTTTGCAAATGCTAAAGGATTTAACAGATGCTAAAGGCATTCCTGGCAATGAGAAAGAGCCTAGAGAAGTGATGAGCCGCTACATTTCCCCATACGCAGATGAAGTGTATACAGATAATCTTGGCAGTCTTGTTGCTAAGAAGATCGGTAATAAAAAAGGTCCACATATTATGGTAGCGGGCCACCTGGATGAAGTAGGCTTTATGGTCACACGGATTGACGATAACGGCTACATTTATTTTCAGCCGGTAGGCGGCTGGTGGAGCCAGGTAATGCTGGCACAGCGTGTAACAATCATGACTCGTCAAGGGGATTTAACAGGAATTATTGGTTCCAAGCCTCCACATATTCTTCCGGTAGACCAGCGTAAAAAATCAGTAGACATTAAAGACATGTTTATTGATATTGGAGCTTCCAGTAAAGAGGAAGCGAAGGAATTTGGTGTTACCCCAGGAGATGCCATTGTGCCTTATTTTGAATTTACGCAGATGAAAAATGAAAAGATGCTTCTTGCTAAAGCGTGGGACAACCGAATTGGATGTGCAATTGCTATTGAGGTACTGAAGCAGTTAAAAGGTGAAAAACATCCTAATGTCGTATATGGTGTAGGTACTGTGCAGGAGGAAGTAGGTCTTCGCGGAGCAAGGACTTCAGCCAATTTAATCAATCCGGATATTGCATTTGGAGTTGATGTTGGAATTGCCGGGGATACACCAGGTATTTCAGACAGAGATGCTTCCAGTAAAATGGGAGAAGGTCCGCAGATTATTCTTTACGATGCTTCCATGGTCTCTCACAAAGGGCTTCGTGACTTTGTGGTTGATACCGCAGAAGAACAGGAAATCCCATATCAATTCGATTCACTGGCTGGCGGGGGAACAGATTCAGGTGCCATCCATTTAACTCATAATGGAGTTCCTGCCTTATCTATTACGATTGCTACCCGCTATATTCACTCACATGCTGCGATGCTGCACCGTGATGATTTTGAAAATGCTGTGAGACTGATCGTAGAAGTGATTAAGCGGCTGGACGATAAAACGGTAAAAGAAATTACATTTAATTAATAGAGAAAAGCATCCTTTTAAAAGGATGCTTTTTTCGATTACTGGGCCAAACTTTTTTCTAAAGTTTCAAGAATTTCTTCGCGGTCTTGGTCTCCAGATTCTTTCCATAGCAGTTCAAAGAATACTCCTAAACCAGGAAGCATCTTCTCTTCTCCTCTTGCCATTGCATCATCAATGGTAGCCTGGAGCTCTTCTACGCTATGACCGGAAACATTAGAAAGAATCGCTTGTCTTAAATTTAAGTCCATGGTTGTATACCTCCATATTGAATTAGGTTTAGTTTGACCAAATATGATAAGGCTATGTATGATGAATAGGAAATTAGATGAATAGAGGCTGTTTATATATGATTACATCAACTCAAAATGCTAAAGTGAAAGAATGGAAAAAATTAAAAACCCGTAAATACCGCAATAAGCTTCGCCGTTTTATCATTGAAGGGGAGCATTTGGTCGAGGAGGCTGCTCAAAGTGATTGGACTATGGTAGAAGTCATTGTGAGTGAGGGCTATGAAGGTCAACTGCATAATAAAGTTAATGGTTCCATAATCCTTGTCAGTGAGCAGGTATTTAAAGAGGCATCAGATACAGAAACTCCTCAAGGGATTGCTGCTGTTATTGAAAAAAAGGAACTTACCTTTAAAAACGAACCTTATACCCTCCTGCTTGATTCCATACAGGACCCGGGGAATTTAGGAACGTTAATTCGTACCGCTGATGCCGCCGGATTTAAACAGGTGATCCTCGGCAAAGGAACAGTAGATGTCTATAATGAAAAAACAGTCCGCGCTACGCAGGGCTCACTGTTTCACCTTTCTGTTCTTCAGGGAGAATTAGAAGATGTTATCCCGAAGCTGATAGATGACGGTATCCCTGTTTATGCAGCAGCACTGGAAGGAGCGAAGGCGTTTAAGGAAATCGAGCCTTCTTCATCGGCTGCACTGCTGCTTGGAAATGAAGGTCAGGGGATTGCTGATGCCTACTTACAGCTTTCAACAGAGCAGGTGTTTATTCCTATTTATGGACAGGCAGAATCTTTAAATGTAGCGATTGCCGGCGGTATTCTAATGTATCATTTTAAAGGATAGGGTTGCATTGTCTCCGTACATTCTCTATAATAATGGAAGTTATATTGTAAACAGCGAAGAAAGAGCCAGTAAAGTATAGCATGATCGATTTAGGGAGGAAATGCCGTTTGACTGAGAGCATTTCTATCGTGGCCATACTTGAACTTTCACTCTGGAGCTGGCGCTTAAAGCGCCCGGATATTTGTCCGTTATTTAAACCAAAGTGGGCACTTTTTGTGTCAACAAGGGTGGTACCGCGAAACGTAAAGTCTCGTCCCTTTTTAGGGATGAGGCTTTTTTATTTTTATATTAAAGGAGGAAATATAAATGAAGGAACGTTTGCAGGAATTAAAAGAAGAAGCAATACAGAAAGTGAATCAAGCGAATGAAGTTCAGTCTTTAAAGGATATACGGGTTCAATACTTAGGAAAAAAAGGTCCAATTACCGAAGTGCTTCGGGGCATGGGGAAGCTTTCTAAAGAAGAACGCCCGGTCATTGGTCAGCTGGCCAATGAAGTAAGGGAAGAAATTGCGCAGGCGATCGAAGCAAAACAGAATCGCCTGGAAGAAGAAGCTCTGGAAAAGCAGTTGGAAAGTGAAAGTATTGATGTAACACTGCCAGGTCGTCCTGTTCAAACAGGAGGTCCTCACCTGCTGACCAGCATTGTAGAAGAAATTGAAGATTTATTTATCGGGATGGGTTTTGAAATTAAAGAAGGACCTGAAGTGGAAACGGACTATTATAATTTTGAAGCATTAAACCTTCCTAAAGGCCACCCGGCACGTGATATGCAGGATTCTTTTTACATTACAGAGGAACTTTTGCTCAGAACTCATACCTCACCGGTGCAAGCCAGAACGATGGGGCTTAAAAATGGGAACGAGCCCGTGAAAATGATCTGTCCTGGTAAAGTTTACAGACGTGATACGGACGATGCGACCCATTCTCATCAATTTACGCAAATTGAGGGTCTGCTGGTAGATAAGCATGTGCGAATGAGTGATTTAAAAGGCGTACTCAACGCTTTCGCCAAGCAGATGTTTGGAGCTGAGAGAGAAATTCGCCTTCGTCCCAGCTTCTTTCCTTTCACAGAGCCATCTGTAGAAATGGATATTTCCTGTAAAGTTTGTGGAGGAAAAGGCTGTTCAGTATGTAAAGGCACAGGTTGGATCGAAATCCTTGGTGCTGGTATGGTACATCCCAATGTGTTGGAAATGGCAGGCTACGATCCGAAGGAATATTCAGGTTTCGCATTTGGAATGGGTCCTGAGCGTATCGCCATGTTGAAATATGGAGTCGACGATATCCGTAACTTCTATACAAATGACAAGAGATTCTTAAAGCAATATCATAAGGCGTAGAGGAGGAAAATCGATGTTAGTATCATTAAATTGGTTAAATGAATTAATTGATGTAAGTGATTATAAACCGGAAGATTTAGCTGAAATTATAACGAAAACCGGGATTGAAGTTGAAAGTGTAGAAGCGGTCGCAGAATCTGTAAAAGGGGTAGTTGTAGGCTATGTAGAGTCCTGTGAACAGCATCCAAATGCAGATAAGCTGTCACTGTGCCAAATCGATGTCGGCGAGGAAAAGCTTCAAATTGTGTGCGGGGCTCCGAATATTGCCAGGGGGCAGAAAGTTCCGGTAGCGGTGCCAGGTGCTGTGCTGCCTGGGAATTTTAAGATTAAGAAAACGAAACTGCGTGGAGAAGTCTCAAATGGTATGGTATGCTCCCTGCAAGAGCTGGGCGTAGATGAAAAAGATGTACCAAAAGAGTTTCAAGATGGAATTTATGTTTTCCCGGATGATGTTCAGATTGGAGAAAATGCAGTTTCTCTTCTTAACTTGGATGACATTATTATTGAACTTGGCTTAACTCCTAACCGTGCGGACTGCTTAAGCATGGCGGGCGTGGCTTATGAAACAGCAGCTGCTCTTAATCGTTCCTATAAGCTCGAAACTAAAGAAGCGGAGTCTTCTTCAGAAAAGGCAGCATCTCTTATAGAGGTGGATGTAGAAGACCCGGAGGCTAACCCCTATTATGGAGCTTTTATTGTTAAAGATGTAAAAGTAGGAAAGTCTCCTTTATGGATGCAAAACCGTTTAACAGCAGCCGGCATCCGTCCAATTAATAACGTAGTCGACATCACAAACTACGTGCTTCTTGAATATGGTCAGCCTTTGCACGCTTTTGATTATGACCGTTTTGGTTCTGCTAAGGTCGTAACGCGCCGTGCTCGTGACGGTGAAATAATCGTTACACTGGATGACCAGGAACGTGTACTGACGAACGAACATCTCGTGATTACAAACGGGGAAAAAGCTCATGCTATCGCCGGTGTAATGGGAGGAGCTCAATCTGAAGTCCAGGAAGATACGACAACCATATTATTAGAGGCTGCTTACTTTAACCCGGCAAATGTCAGGCAGTCTGCTAAAGATCACGGACTTAGAAGTGAAGCCAGCACACGCTTTGAGAAAGGGGTAGACCCTAACCGTGTGGAAAAGGCGGGAGTTAGAGCCTGCGAACTTCTTCAAAAGTATGCAGGGGCTACTGTACTTGATGGTGTAGTAAGTTTTGATACTCTTGATCGTGCTGAAAAAACAGTGGAAATTAACACAAACACAATTAACGATCGCCTGGGAACTGAAATTTCGCCTAATGAAATTGCCAATATCCTGGATCGGCTGCAATTTGGATATAAGCAGAAGGAAGATGATTTCACAATCACAGTACCAACACGCCGCGGCGATGTAGTTATTTTTGAAGATATGCTGGAAGAGATAGCTCGTATTTATGGGTATGACAATCTTCCATTTACACTTCCAAGCGGAGCTTCACAGGCAGGAGGGCTATCCCAGCAACAGCTGCTTAAGCGACGGATGAAAGCATACTTTGAAGGTGCAGGGTTGAATGAAGTGATCACTTATTCTCTGACGAGTGAAAATGAGGCTTCCATGCTGGTAAGTAAAGATGTAAAAGATCGAGCAAAATCTGCTGTGAACCTGGCTATGCCGATGAGTGAAGATCACAGTCACCTGCGCTTAAGTCTGCTCCCTGAAATGCTGAACTCTGCGGCCTATAACGTGGCCCGTAAACAAACTGATATTGCTTACTATGAGATAGGAACAGTTTTTATCAGTAAAGAAGAGAAGGTAACGAAACAGCCTCAAGAAGTTCTTCGAGCCGCTGGTGTGTTAACAGGTGAATGGGTATCTCATCCCTGGCAGCAGGAAAAGAAACCCGTTGACTTCTTTGTGGTAAAAGGGATTGTAGAAGGCCTGGCTGAAAAGCTGGGATTAGAAATCGATTTTGAAAAAGCCAAGCTCCAGGATATGCACCCTGGCCGTACGGCATTTATAAAAGCTGCTGGTGAAGTGATCGGTTTCTTAGGACAGATTCACCCTCGACTTCAAAAAGAAAAAGGGTTAAAAGAAACCTATGTATTTGAGTTGAATGCTGAGAAACTTCTTGAACTTTACAGTAAAGAAGAAAGCTTTGACAATATTCCTAGATTCCCAAGTGTCAGCAGGGATGTTGCCCTTGTTGTTGATGAAGAAATTGAAGCAGGAACTATTGAAAAAACTATACGTGAGACAGGAGAGCCTCTTGTGAAAGACGTGCTTGTCTTTGATGTATATCAGGGAGAACATTTAGAAGCAGGCAAGAAATCATTAGCCTTTAATCTAATCTATCTTGATCCAGCAAGAACACTGAAGGATGAAGAAGTAGAAGGAAAACATAATGAGATTTTGCAGGCGGTTAAAGTTAAGCATAATGCTGAGTTAAGAGGTTAATAAAAAAGCGAGCCAATAGGTATTGTTTTTCCGAAAAAAGTTTAGATTGAATAACTTACTTCCGGGGTCACTGCCTTTGTGCTCGCTTCTTTTTGTTATATAGAAAAAAAGAGACTCTCTTTCCAGCCAAGCCGGGAAGGGAGCCTCTTTTATAAATAGAGCCTCTAATCAGCGTTTATTCACTAGTTTTATTGCTTTATCTTTATTGGCAAAATGAACTTTTGCAATTTCATGTAATTTTCCCTCTCCGTAAGCCTCTATAATTCTTGCTGCAGCCTGATCAACTTTAGAGGAGGCTCCTTTTGGAATCGGAAGGCCTATATCCATCTCTATCTGGTTCATTGCCTTTACAAAGCTGGACCGAGCAATGATTGAACCGACAGCAACAGCAATTGAGTAGCTTTCGGCTTTAGTCATAAAATAGATATTCTCCTGAAGCTTCCGTCCCTGTGAAGCCAGGTGCTTTTTGTATACATCTGGCTGTGAAAACTGGTCCACTAAGATTCCGGATGGTTTTTCCGGAGCTATTTTAGCCAGGAGGGTCTCGAGCGCTTTATCATGAAGGAGGGTCTTCATTTTCCCCTGAGTCCATCCTTTTTTCTGCCATTCATTATATTTCGTATTGTTCAGCCGCATCAGGCTGTAGGGGATTTTCATTTCGAGTATTTGTTTTGCCAGCTCGTTAATTTGAGGGTCGGAAAGGTGTTTAGAGTCTTTAACACCGATCGCTTTAAGCTGGCCGATTTGGTGTTCTTTTACGTACGCGGCGGCGACGGTAATCGGACCGAAGAAGTCTCCAGTCCCTGCTTCATCGGAACCAATATGGGACTGGCTGAATAACTTTTCCGGTGGATGGTACTTATGAACAGTCTTGCTTTTAGCTTCAGGCTTATCTTTAGAGGGGGAGCCCCACTTTCCTGCCTCTGTTTCAGGATCCTTTCCCTGAAATAAAACTTTTCCTGAAGGATAGGCAGTAATGGTGCAGCCCGGTGTTTTGGCTGCAAATACGGCATGAGCCGGAGTGTTTGTTAAAGATGATTCGTAATGTTTCTTTATATCGTCTATCTTCTGTCTGGAAAGTTTAAGTACAACTTGTGGCATATGTATTTCCTTCCTTTTTATAATCATTAGCCTTAGTATAGCAAATAAAATAGGGGTCAAATAGAAAGAATACGTAATAGTTTCCTATTCGTTTGGCTTCATGTTACTATTAAGCGTAGGATAATAGAAAGTAGAGGGGGTATGGGTGTGTCCCAGTCTGATAAAAAACGCCAGCGAATAACCGTTGAAATTCATAATCGGCCTTATACTATAGTAGGACAGGAAGAACCACACCATATCCGGATGGTATCTAACCTAGTCGATCAGAAAATGAAGGAAATTCAGGAAGCCAATCGATCACTCGATGTAAGCAGATTGGCGGTCTTAACTGCGGTAAATACTATGAGTGAGTACATAAAGCTGAAAGAAGAATGTACAGAGCTTATGAATTATATCGAAACAATAGAGAAAGAGGAAAACAATAACAATGATTGATATTATAATAATTTTGCTTTTACTTTTAGGTATTTTTACAGGATTCAAGAGAGGATTCGTTCTTCAAGTATTTCATTTGATTGGATTTATAGTTGCTTTTGTGATCGGTGTGCTTTTTTATGATGATCTAGCACCGCGTTTAGTATTATGGATACCTTATCCAAATCTTCCCCAGGATGCTTCATGGGCTGTATTTCTGGAAAGCCTTCCACTTGAAGCCGCTTTTTATAATGTAATTGCTTTTGCGATCATTTTTTTTGGTGTGAAAATAATTCTCCAAATCATCGCTTCCATGTTGGATTTTGTTACAGAGCTGCCTGTCTTAAGCTCGATTAACGGCCTTCTTGGCGGTATTCTGGGTTTTATACAGCGTTATATCGTACTCTTTTTACTGCTTTATATCGCGGCTCTCTTACCAGTAGCTTCTGTACAGAACGCTATTGACGGCTCTTTCCTCGCGCAGTTCATGATAGACCATACACCTGTATTATCTGCGCAATTAAAGAAAATATGGATTGAACAAGTGGCAGGTATGATATGAATCAGAACGGAGCCGCTATGATTAGATCATGGCGGCTCTTTTTCATGACCCCGGCTGGTTTTAAATATAAGCCTTAGGATAATGAAAGGTGGAAATCATGATGACTGTAAATAAAAAAGAAGTTGTAAAACTGCTGGAAAAGATTGCAATTTACTTAGAACTTAAAGGGGAAAACCCTTTTAAAATAACTGCCTACCGAAAGGCGGCGGGAGCTCTGGAAGAAGATGACCGCTCCCTCACGGAAATTGATGATTTTACAAAGATGAAAGGCATTGGAAAAGGGACAGCTTCGGTAATTGAAGAGTTTGTAGAACATGGTGTTTCAGAAACTCTGCGTCAGCTTGAAGCTGAAGTGCCGGCAGGACTTGTCCCGCTTCTTAATCTGCCGGGACTTGGCGGCAAAAAACTGGCAAAGCTTTACCAGCAGTTAGGGGTAACAGATGCGGAAACCTTAAAAGAAGCTTTGGAAACAGGTAAAGTGGAAGAACTTGAAGGGTTTGGAAAAAAGTCAGCTGAAAAAATGCTGAAAAGTCTTGAAGAAGCAGGAACAAGACCGGAAAGGCTTCCAATTGCGATCATGCTGCCGCTTGCTCAGAAAATAGAAGAATATTTAAGTGGTCTTTCTTCTATTAAGAGATATTCCCAGGCTGGAAGTGTTCGTCGAATGAAGGAGACGATTAAAGACCTCGATTTTATTATTGCTTCCAACGATCCTCCTGCGGTTCGAGATCAGCTGCTCCAATATTCCGATATAAAAGAAGTTGTAGCTTCAGGGGAAACTAAAGTTTCCCTGATTGTCAATGAAGGATATGATATTGGCATCGACTTTCGGATTGTTGCACCGGAAGAATTTATAACGACTCTCCATCACTTCACTGGGTCAAAGGATCATAATGTAACAATGAGGCAGCTGGCGAAGGAAAGAAATGAGAAGATCAGTGAATACGGAATTGAAAACACAGAAACAGGGGAAATAAAGACCTTTAAAACTGAAAAGGATTTCTTCCAGCACTTCGGTTTAAATTATATTCCGCCAGAAGTAAGAGAAAATACAGGTGAAGTGGAAGCTTTTAAGGAAGAAGTGAATTTGCTTGAGCTCAAGGATATACGAGGAGATCTCCACATGCACTCTACGTGGAGTGATGGGGCTCAGTCGATTAGAGAAATGGCTTTTAGAAGTCAGGATAAAGGCTATGGTTATATTGCAATAACTGATCACTCGAAGTTTTTACGGGTGGCTAACGGATTAGACGAAAAGAGATTGAGAAAGCAGCGTGAAGAAATCGATAAATTAAATGATGAGTTTAAGGACTTTCACATTTTTGCCGGAATCGAAATGGACATTCTTCCTGATGGTTCACTTGATTTCAGTGATGATTTTCTACAAGAAATGGATTGGGTTATCGGCTCGATTCATTCAAGCTTTACTCAATCGAAAGAAAAAATTATGAAACGCTTATTCAATGCTCTTGAAAACCCTTATGTTCATATGATTGCCCATCCGACGGGCCGTTTAATAGGTCGAAGAGACGGCTACGCCTTAGATATAGAGAAACTTATTCAAGGCGCGAAAGAAACGGGAACTGTTTTAGAATTAAATGCCAATCCAAACCGTCTGGATTTAAGTTCTGAATGGGTTAGAAAAGCCCAGGAAGCAGGTGTGGAAATCGCAATTAATACAGATGCCCACAGCTATCCTATGCTCGAACATATGGAAATCGGTGTAGGGTCTGCTCGAAAAGGCTGGCTGAAGAAGGAATCTGTGATTAATACATTAACCGCAGAACAGCTGAAGAAGCGGCTTGGGATTAAGCGCACGTAAAGGAGATCTTTAAATGAATCAACGAATCCTGAAGGTTTTAGAATATAAAAAAATAATAGACCAGCTGACTGAACAGGCAGCATCTTCACTTGGCAAGCAGGAAGCCGAATTTCTAAAACCATCAACAGATCTTGAAGAAGTGGTCCGCATGCAGAGGGAAACGGATGAAGCCGCTCAGGTACTGTGTTTAAAAGGCCATATTCCATTGGGTGGAATCTTTGACATTAAACCGAGCTTAAAACGCACATCTATTGGTGGTGTCTTAAGTGCTCTGGAATGCCTTGATATTGCCAGTACGATATACGGTGGACGACAGCTGCGAAGGTTTATTGAAGATATGGAAGAACCGGAACTCCCAATTTTAAGAGGATTAATCGGCGAATTATGGCCGCTGAGTGAATTAGAGAGACAAATAAAAAACTGTATTGATGAAAATGGAACAGTTATGGACGGAGCCTCTGATAAACTGCGGACGATTCGTTCAAGAATCCGTACGTATGAAAGCAGAGTAAGGGACAAACTGGATAGTTTGATGAAATCTAAAGCGAGTATGCTTTCTGACGCCATTGTGACCATTCGTAATGACCGTTATGTCCTGCCGGTTAAGCAGGAAAGCAGAGGATCGATTGGCGGGATTGTTCATGATCAATCTTCCTCAGGTGCTACATTGTTTATGGAACCCCAGGCCGTAGTTGAAGTGAATAATCAGCTGCAACAGGCACGAGTTGATGAAAAACGGGAGATCGAACGAATTCTTACGGAGCTTTCTCAGAACATTGCTGAAGAAGAAAGTGAGCTCCGTCATAACGTGGATATTTTAGCTGCCGTAGATTTTATGTTTGCGAGAGCTAAACTCGGCCAAAAAATGAAAGCTTCCATGCCGAAGATGAACAATGAAGGCAGGATAAAAATGCAGCAGGCCCGGCATCCGCTTATCGACCCGGAAGAAGTGGTACCAAACGATATTGAAATCGGCACCGAATTTACTTCAATTGTGATTACCGGACCCAATACCGGGGGTAAGACAGTTACTTTAAAACTTGTCGGCTTATTTACGCTAATGGCTCAGTCTGGTTTGCAGGTTCCTGCACTGGACGGTTGTGAATTAGCCGTATTCGAACAGGTTTATGCAGATATTGGCGATGAACAGTCAATTGAGCAAAGTTTATCTACCTTTTCATCACATATGACGAATATTGTGGAAATTCTTAAACACGTCAATGATAAGACGCTTGTACTCTTTGATGAGCTCGGAGCAGGTACTGACCCACAGGAAGGTGCAGCCTTAGCGATGTCGATTCTGGATGAAGTTGTAGCCCGTAAAGCCCGGGTGATCGCCACGACACACTATCCTGAATTGAAGGCGTACGGCTATAATCGTGAAGGGGTTATTAACGCTTCCGTTGAATTTGATATTCAGACATTAAGGCCGACGTATCGGTTATTAATCGGGGTCCCTGGTCGAAGTAATGCTTTTGAAATATCAAGAAGGCTTGGACTTTCTGAAGACATTATTCATACAGCTAAGCAGCAGGTAGGTGTTGATTCGCAAAGTGTCGAGAATATGATCGCTTCTCTTGAAGAGTCTACAAGAGAAGCTGAGCGTGATTACAAAGAGGCACAAAAGACATTGGAAGATGCGGAAAAATTGCATTTGGATATTCAGACACAGTGGCAGCAGTTGGAAGAGAAGAAGGAAAAGCTTTATCAAAAGGCTGAAGCTAAAGCAGAGAAAGCAATTGAGAATGCCAGGCATGAGGCTGAGCGAATTGTCAGTGAGATTCGCAAAATGAAGAACGAAGCAGGAATGAAAGAGCACGAATGGATTGAAGCTCGTAAATCATTGGAAGAAGCTCAGCCGCAGCTTACGAAGAAAGAGGGTAAGTCAAAAGCACAAAGTCCTTCTAGTAAGGATAAGGATCTTAAACCGGGTGATGAAGTCAAGCATATGACTCTGAACCAGCAAGGTGTCATTTTAGATAAGACAAGCAGTAATGAATATCAAGTTCAGTTTGGAGTTTTGAAAGTCAAAGCAAAACGAGATGATCTTGAATTTGTCAAAGCTAAACAGCCTTATAAAGAAAAACCTATGGCTACCGTTAAAGGGAAAGCCCATCACGTGAAAACAGAGCTGGACCTGCGGGGAGAACGTTACGAAGACGCGTTGAACATGCTGGAGAAATATGTAGATGACGCCTTATTAGCCAACTATCCAAAAGTTTCCATAATCCACGGAAAAGGTACAGGGGCTTTGCGTAATGCTGTACAAAGCTATGCGAAAAACCACCGTTCAATTTCCTCTTACAGAGCCGGCGGCATGAATGAAGGTGGAAGCGGAGTAACAGTGTTAGAGTTTAAATAATCTACACACAGGGAGTGCACGAGTATGACAGGGTTCTGGGAAAACGTTTATGTTGAAACAGCTGCCAGTTATAGTGTAGCTGTTTTATGCTTAATCCTCTTCATGACGATTTTTGAAATAGTTACGAAATATAACAACTGGAACGAAGTGAAAAACGGAAACTTAGCGGTTGCTATGGCTACTGGCGGTAAAATTTTTGGTATCGCTAATATTTTTCGCTATTCCATCGAGCATAATGATTCACTTCTTGAATCAATGGGATGGGGATTCTTTGGTTTTATCCTCCTTCTGCTCGGTTATTTCATTTTCGAGTTTTTGACTCCATCTTTTAAAATTGATGATGAAATCTCGAATGATAACCGTGCGGTAGGGTTTATATCTTTAGTTATATCCGTAGGTCTCTCCTATGTTATAGGGGCCAACATTAAGTAAGGGGGCTTATGGTGGAAACACTGGCAAAAATATTAATGGTTGTCTCAGCTGTATTTGTCATTGTAGGCGTCATTTATATGGTCATTCTTTAATTTAAATTATTAAAAGACATTACCTTAAGTTAGAAGATTTAATGATCCTGCTTTTAGACAAAGAAATCAAATAACGCGTGAAATCCTGGTCTTTGCATCAGATTTCACGCGTTTTCTGTTTTTCGCAGGACATTTTCGCCCATCAGGAGCAAGTTAGACAGGCAGTTCTGTTTGCCTTCCTTAAGAGATACGGACCCGGGGAACCGACTCATTTCCCCCTGGCCCTTTATGTTTTTTGGACTAACGGAACACTGAGTAAGAAGAGACTTTTTCCTGTAGAGTAGTTACTAAAAATACAGCGTTCCGTTCATACCATCGTCGATAAAGAGGCTGGGAAATGGTGAGACTCCTGCAGGGAGATAGAGCCATGGTGAGATCCGCGAGTGCAGCGAGCTAGCTCACCGGCTCCCCGCGGAAAGCGAGCTATTTCCCAGCCGCTTTTTTCATACTCGATAAACGGGACAGCCCATTCTCTATTCAAACTCATAAGGTATAAGAAAATAACGGTTAGACTCCTGCAGAGAGAAGAGCCAAGGGAGACCACGAGTGCAACGAGCTAGCTAACCAGCTCCCCGCGGAAAGCGAGCTATTTCCCAGCCGCTTTTTTCATACTCGATAAACGGGACAGCCCATTCTCTATTCAAACTCATAAGGTATAAGAAAATAACGGTTAGACTCCTGCAGAGAAAAGAGCCAAGGGAGACCACGAGTACAACGAGCTAGCTCACCAGTTCCCTGCGGAAAGCGAGTGATTTCCCAGCCACTTTTCTCCAAACGAGATAAAGGAAAAGGCTTTTACTAATTCAAAATAGAGAAAAATCAATGGAAACTTTGTGCCTTTGGCTGGGAGTTGGCGAGCCACTTTACTGCTACGAACTAGACACCAGCCTTCTAAGAAGCTATTTAAAATAGGACTAACCTCTTGGTAAATTACGCACATTTAATTAATATTTCAAATTTTTTGCAAATACAGTTATAATGTAAGTATAAAAAGGTGGGAGGGGAATCGAGTATGGTCAATGAATCACGTCCTTGGCAAAAACATTATCCGCCAGAAATACCTGTCAATTTAACCTATGATGAAAAACCTCTGCACGATTATTTAAAAGAAAGCGCGTTAGATTACCCAAAAAAGAAAGCGCTTTATTTTATGGGGAAGGAATTGACCTATGAAGAGGTATACACGGATGCAAGAAAACTTGCTGGCTACCTGCAAAAGCTTGGTTTAGTAAAAGGTGACCGTGTATCCATTATGCTGCCTAACTGTCCTCAATCGGTTATTGCCTATTACGGAGTACTGATGGCGGGAGGAGTGGTCGTCCAGACGAACCCATTATATATGGAAAGAGAACTCGAATACCAATTAAAGGATTCGGAAGCAAAAATGATTCTTTGTCTCGATATTCTTTATCCTAAAGTAGCTCATATTAAGTCAGCTACTCAGCTCGAACACGTAATTGTGACAGGAATCAAAGATTATCTTCCATTTCCAAAAAATAAAATCTATCCGTTCATTCAAAGAAAACAGTATCAAATGCTTATTAAACCCGAACGTACGACGGATACTCATTTATGGTATCATCTTATGAAAGAAAGCAGTGGAGAAGTAAAGCCGGTAGAAGTGAATCCTAAAGAGGATTTAGCGCTTCTTCAGTACACAGGCGGAACCACGGGATTTCCTAAAGGTGTGATGCTAACACATTTTAACCTTGTAGCAAACACACAGATGTCCGTAAAATGGCTTTATAAATGTGAAAGAGGAAAAGAAACAGTACTTGCCATCCTGCCATTCTTTCATGTATATGGAATGACGGCCGTGATGAACTTATCAGTCATGATGACAAACCGAATGGTTCTTATGCCGAAATTTGAACCTCTTGATGTATTAAAGATCATTGAAAAGCAGAAACCTACCCTTTTCCCGGGAGCCCCTACTATTTATATAGCCCTGCTGAATCATCCGGACCTCAAGAAATATGATCTCTCATCAATCGAAGCATGTCTGAGCGGATCTGCTCCTCTGCCTGTAGAAGTACAGGAACAATTCGAGAGAGTAACAGGAGGAAAACTCGTAGAAGGATATGGACTTACAGAAACTTCTCCGGTTACACACTCCAACTTTATCTGGACGAATCGCATTAGCGGCAGTATTGGAGTACCATGGCCTGACACTGATGCAAAAGTTATAAAAATGGGAACGGATGATGCTGCGGATGTTGGTGAAATTGGCGAAATTGCAGTTAAAGGACCGCAAGTGATGAAGGGTTACTGGAAGAGAAAAGAAGATACAGAAGAGGTCTTAAGTGAAGACGGCTGGTTCCGTACGGGCGATATGGGTTATATGGACGAAGAAGGTTACTTTTACGTTGTGGATCGCAAGAAAGATATGATCATAGCAGGCGGTTATAATATTTACCCACGCGAAGTCGAAGAGGTGCTTTATGAACACGAGGCTGTTCAAGAGGCTGTTATTATCGGCGTCCCTGATCCGTACCGTGGAGAGACAGTCAAAGCTTTTATCGTTAAAAAACCGAACAGTGAAATTACTGAAGAGGAACTCAATGAATTTTGCAGAAAAAATATGGCAGCCTACAAGGTCCCTAGAATTTATGAATTCAGAGCTGAGTTACCAAAAACGGCGGTCGGAAAAATTTTACGTCGTACACTGGTGGAAGAAGAAAGAAAAAAGATCGAAGAATCTAAACCTTTACAGAATTCCTAGGAAAAGTTATTGACAGTGTAATTTTTGGACTGTAATATAATAGATGAATGACCATTCATTCATTTTTGGCAAAGGCAGGGATTACACGTGAATAAAAACAAACCAAAATACAAACAAATCATCGAAGCAGCAGTTGTCGTTATGGCTGAAAATGGATATCACTCTTCGCAAGTTTCAAAGATTGCTAAAAAAGCGGGAGTGGCGGATGGTACCATTTATCTTTACTTTAAGAACAAAGAAGATATTTTAGTATCACTATTTCAAGACAAAATGGGTCAGTTCATTGAAAGAATTGAATACGAGACCACTTCAAGGCAGTCAGCTGAAGAAAAACTGCTTACACTGATTGAAACGCATTTTAAGCAGCTGGCTGCCGATCATCACTTAGCTATTGTTACACAGCTGGAACTGCGTCAGTCGAACAAGGAACTGCGCACCAAAATAAATAATGTGTTAAAGCGTTATTTGGCTGTGATCGACAATATCGTGGAAGAAGGTATTCGTGAAGAGCTGTTTCGGGATAACCTGAACCGCCGGCTTGTTCGTCAGCTGATTTTTGGGATGATGGATGAAACGGTAACAAATTGGGTTATGAAGGATCAGCGCTATAACTTAGAAGAACAGGCAGAAGACGTCCATAGTTTTATCGTCAATGGACTGGCCCGGTCTCGATCATAAGGAGTGAGTGTCAGTGTCTACGATGAAAGTTCAGCTGAACGGGGCATTAGCAGAAATTACGATAGACAGCCCGCCGGCAAATGCATTATCGAGCCATATTTTAAAAGATTTATCACACGAGCTTGATCAAATTGAACAGAATAAGGAAATCAAAGGGGTTTTGCTTAAAGGAGAAGGGAGATTCTTTTCAGCAGGAGCTGATATTAAAGAATTTACTTCGTTTCAGGATTCTTCAGGATCAGGAGGACTTGCAAAGAAAGGCCAGGAGCTTTTTAATCGAATTGAAAGCTTCCATATCCCGGTGATTGCGGTTATTCATGGAGCGGCATTAGGCGGCGGCCTGGAACTGGCGATGGCCTGCCATATCCGTTATGTTGCTGACAATGCGAAGCTGGGGCTTCCTGAATTAACCTTAGGTATTATCCCGGGTTTTGCAGGTACACAGCGTCTGCCGCGTTATGTAGGAACAGATAAAGCTTATGAAATGATTCTAACCGGCACTCCAATTTCCGGACAAGAGGCTGCTGCCTGCGGGTTAGCTACAGCAAGCTTCCCTGAAGAGAAAATTTTTGAAGAAGCAAACAAACAAATCAGTAAAATGATATCTAAAAGCGGCCCGACTATCCATGAGATTATGAAGCTGATTCCCTATGCCCACACTCCTCAGCTTTTTGAAGGAATGGAGCAGGAAGCAAAGGCGTTTGGTGAGGTTTTTGCCAATGAAGATGCTAAAGAAGGGGTACAGGCTTTTATAGAAAAAAGGAAACCAGTGTTTAGAGACCAATAGAACAGGAGGAATCTTATATGAACATTTATGTTTTAATGAAACGTACGTTTGACACAGAAGAAAAGATCTCTATCGGCGGAGGCCGTATTGACGAGGAAGGCGCAGAGTTTATTATTAACCCTTATGATGAGTACGCAGTCGAGGAAGCAATTAAATTGCGTGATGAACATGGCGGGGAAGTTACTGTTGTTACTGTTGGCGAGGAAGATGCCGAGAAGCAGCTAAGAACTGCTCTTGCGATGGGGGCGGATAAAGCCGTACTCATTAATACAGAAGACGATCTTGAAGAAGGAGATCAATACACTACTGTTAAAATTTTAGAAGCTTACTTTGAAGATAAAGAAGTAGACATTATTCTTGGCGGAAATGTAGCGATTGATGAAGCGAGCGGACAGGTTGGGCCAAGATTGGCAGAGCGCCTTGATATCCCATGTGTAACTACGATAACTAAAATTGAAGTGGAGGGTTCAGAAGTCCATATTGAACGTGATGTGGAAGGAGATGTAGAGAAAGTTGACACTACTCTTCCCCTATTAGTCACTTGTCAGCAAGGGCTTAATGAGCCGAGATATCCATCACTGCCGGGGATTATGAAAGCGAAGAAAAAGCCGCTGGAAGAGCTGGAAATTGATGATCTTGATTTAGAAGAAGATGAGGTAGAGCCTAAAACAAAAACGATTGATATTTTTCTTCCACCTGAAAAACAGGCAGGAAAAGTTCTTGAAGGTGATACAGATGAACAGGTGAAGGAATTGGTATCCTTGCTTAAAACAGAAGCGAAAGTTCTTTAATAAAGAGAAGGGAGAGTTAGGATAATGAGTAAAAAAATATTAGTAATTGGGGAAGCCCGTGAAGGATCTCTTAGAAACGTAACTTTTGAAGCGATTGCTGCTGGAAAGAAAATCAGTGATGGCGGCGAAGTGGTCGGTGTTCTTTGCGGTTTGGATAACCTTAAAGAAATGGGTCAGGAAATGATCTATTATGGTGCGGATCGTGTGATTGCTTTAGCAAATGAAGAATTGAAAACGTATACATCAGATGGTTATGGGCAGGCCATTCAATCCTTGCTGGATGAGGAAAACCCTGAAGGAATTATTTTGGGTCATACATCAATGGGGAAAGATTTAGCGCCTAAGCTGGCCAGCCGTTTAGAATCCGGATTAATTTCAGATGCAACTGAAGTATCGGTTGAAGGTGGTCAAGTGGTGTTTACCCGGCCGATTTATTCAGGTAAAGCGTTCGAGAAGAAAGAAATTACGGACGGCATTGTCTTTGCAACCATTCGTCCAAATAATATTCCGGCCGATACTCGAGATGACACTCGTTCTGGAAATGTCGATCATAGGGATGTATCTATACAGAATATCCGTACGGTGATTAAGGATATTCTTCGTAAATCCTCTGAAGGTGTTGATTTATCCGAAGCTAAAGTAATCATAGCTGGTGGACGTGGAGTGAAAAGTGCCGAAGGATTTGGACCACTGGAAGAACTGGCTGATGTTCTCGGAGGAACCGTCGGTGCTTCCCGTGGAGCGTGTGATGCAGGATACTGTGATTATTCACTGCAAATTGGTCAGACGGGTAAAGTTGTGACACCTGACTTATATATTGCATGCGGGATTTCAGGTGCTATTCAGCATTTGGCAGGGATGTCAAACTCCAAGGTAATCGTTGCGATTAATAAGGATCCTGAAGCAAACATCTTTAATGTAGCAGATTACGGGATCGTAGGCGACCTGTTCGATGTTGTACCTAAGCTGACGGACGAGATTAAGCAGCTTAAAGTAAATGCATAAAAAAATGGCCAGAGCTGAAAATGCTTTGGCCTTTTAGATTCTCTCTGCTGGTTTAAGTCCCCGTACTGGTGATAAACTTTGATGGTTAAAGCATATGGTTCCAATTGGAAGTGTCAAGAATACCATTTAATTATGAACAAAACTGTATTTTTAATCGCATAAACAAATCGTTAGTCAGTCAAAATATAAAGTGATATACTCATTACAGATCAAAAGAATATGATCGAGGAGGAATTTTTAATGGCACTTGTTAAAGCTACTGATCAGAATTTTACAGAAGAAACAGGCGAGGGTTTAGTTCTTGCTGATTTCTGGGCACCTTGGTGCGGACCTTGTAAAATGATTGCTCCAGTACTAGAAGAACTGGACGAAGAAATGAGCGATCAAGTAAAAATCGTAAAACTTGATGTAGATGAGAACCAGGAAACTGCCAGTAAGTTTGGTGTTATGAGTATTCCAACACTGCTGCTATTTAAAGATGGAAAAGTAGTTGACCAGGTTATTGGTTTCCAGCCTAAGGAAGCTTTAGCTGAATTAATTACAAAACATTCTTAATTTTAATCTACAGACAGATAAAAGCCACGCCCTATACGGCGTGGCTTTTTGCTGTATATCATTTCCTAAATGTGGTACATTTTTAGAAGAACCACAGTAGGGTGGGGTGAGCAACCATGAATAACAAATTAAAAGAAAAACTGGCCGTGCTGCCTGGGCAGCCGGGGTGTTATTTAATGAAAGATAAACAGGGAACCATTATTTATGTGGGAAAGGCAAAGGTTCTAAAAAATCGTGTCCGTTCTTATTTTACTGGAGCCCATGATGGAAAAACACAAAGACTTGTAAGAGAAATTGTAGACTTTGAATATATAGTGACCACTTCAGAAATAGAAGCGCTTATTCTGGAAATGAACCTGATTAAAAAGCATGATCCTAAATACAATGTCATGCTTAAGGATGATAAAACATATCCCTATTTAAAAGTAACTGCTGAAAGGCACCCAAAGCTAATCGTCACCCGCAAGGTAAAGAAAGATAAGGGGAAATACTTTGGACCATATCCTAACGTGATCGCAGCAAGAGAAACGAAGAAGCTCTTAGACCGTCTTTATCCTTTAAGAAAATGTAATACGATGCCGGACCGGGTCTGTCTTTATTACCATATGCATCAATGTTTAGGGCCCTGTGAATTTCCTGTTTCTAAAGAAACCAACCAGGAAATTGTTCAGAGCATAACGTCTTTTTTAGCAGGGGGACATAAAGAAATTAAAGATGATTTAAAGAATAAAATGCACGAAGCGTCTGAAAAGCTTGATTTTGAGCGCGCCAAGGAATTTCGTGATCAGATTGAGCATATCGAATCTGTTATGGAGCAGCAGAAGATGACGATGAATGATCGAGTCGATCGTGATATATTCGGGTACTCGTATAATAAGGGATGGATGTGTGTCCAGGTCTTTTTCATACGACAGGGCAAACTGATTGAAAGGGATGTAGCTTTATTTCCATTTTTTGATGATCCCGAAGATTCATTTTTAAGCTATATCGGTCGTTTTTATCTGCACCAGAATCACCTATTTCCTAAAGAGGTTTTAGTCCCGATCGGAACAAAAACAGAGCTGCTTGAAGGAATTATTGAAACGAAAGTAATGACTCCCATGCGCGGCCGGAAGAAAGAGCTCGTGGAATTAGCCATGAAAAATGCGGAAATAGCGCTTGAGGAGAAGTTTGCTTTAATTGAGAGAGATGAAGAACGTACGATTAAAGCGGTAGAGACGCTTGGAAATGTATTGAACATTCAAACACCATATCGTATTGAAGCTTTTGATAACTCAAATATACAGGGAACGGATCCAGTTTCCGCTATGGTTGCCTTTATTGACGGCAAACCAAATAAAAAAGAGTACCGTAAATATAAAGTGAAAAATGTAGAGGGTCCGGATGATTATGATACAATGCGTGAAGTTATTCGGAGAAGGTATACGAGAGTGCTTAAAGAAAATCTTCCGCTTCCAGATTTAATCGTTGTTGATGGAGGAAAAGGACAGATGTCTGCAGCGATTGATGTCCTGGAAAATGAGCTTGGGCTTGATGTGCCATTGTGCGGGTTAGCGAAAGATGATAAGCATAAAACGAGTGAGCTCTTATATGGGGATCCTCCTGAGCTTGTGCCGCTTGACCGTAACTCACAGGAATTCTATCTTGTCCAGAGAATTCAGGATGAAGTTCACCGCTTTGCCATTTCCTTTCACAGACAGCTGAGAGGAAAGGGGGCGCTCCAGTCTGAGCTGGATAGTATTCCGGGTGTAGGACAGAAGCGCAGGCGGATGCTGCTTAAACATTTTAAATCGGTTAAAGATATAAAGGAAGCCGTACCTGGAGATTTGGCTAAGCTGGGGCTGCCTTATCCAGTAGCCGAAACGATTATCGAGACTTTAAACAAAGAAGAAGAGCCGGCTGAAGAGTAATCAGCCGGCTTTTTTATGCTTTTGTTGCTGTTATTTCTATTATACGATCTTTTTGCAGTATTTCTTCCATGCATTCATATGTATCATTTGTCAGCCGGGAGAGAATTTCTGATAAGAACCCGCACTCCAGCCTGAAATCAACAGGGAATATATTCTGTGTTAACCGTTTCTCCACTATATGACCGTACAGGTGAAAAGTGGTGGCTCGTTTTTTCTCTTTTACAAGCTTTAACTCTCCCCAGCCCATATACTGATAAAAATCATATAGTTCATCAAAGGTTTCCAGCTTTGTCTCGCGGGCAATATTCTTTCCCATAAAATAAAGCAGATAAGGTGCTTCTTTTCCGAGAAAGTCTGGGAGTGTGTAGTATCTCAGCAGATCGTAGCCAGCTCCTGTTGCAACCAGCGATGAAATATTTTCTGTCTTTAACTTAGCTGTTTCTTTCAAAACACTCATTCCTTTCTGCTTCTCTATTATCGCTCGAATAAGGAAATCTAGCAACAAGTTTCAAAGTAAATAATTGATATGGACCAAATGTAGTCTTTTCCATAATTTATACTCTCGTTTTCTTGACGCTCCTCTCCGATAGAAGTACAATAAACGTGTTACAAATTGCACATTCCTCAGTTTTTATATGGAAATTTGGGGATTTTCATATCTTTTTCACGTAATAGTAAAGCGCTTTATTGTCTGAAATGTGCAAAAAAATTTTGTTATCATCTTGAGGGGGGTAAACATGGCAGGAACACGAGGATACGTTAACCGAAGATTACATTCATTATTAGGGGTTGTTCCGATCGGAATATTCCTTATTCAGCACTTAACCGTGAACTTCTTTGCTACACGCGGACCTGAGGCGTTTAATAATGCGGCACATTTTATGGAAAGCTTACCATACCGCTACGTCCTGGAAACCTTTATCATATTTTTACCGCTGCTTTTTCACGGTATTTATGGAGTGTATATCGCGTTTACGGCAAAAAGTAACCTTAAGAATTTTGGTTACTTTCGAAATTGGATGTTCATCCTGCAGCGGGTCACGGGTGTAATTACGCTGATCTTTATTGCATGGCATGTGTGGGAAACTCGTATTGCTATTGGATTTGGCTGGGCTGAGCTGAACTATTCGCTTATGGAAGGCATTCTTACAGATCCTTTCTTTTTCTGGTTCTACATAGTAGGAGTAATTTCCACAACATTCCACTTTTCTAATGGCTTATGGTCATTCTTTGTCAGCTGGGGAATTACAGTTTCACCACGCTCTCAAAAGATTATGACTTATGTAAGCATGATTGTTTTCGTTGCCATTACCTATGTTGGTGTGCGCACACTAATTCAATTCGCTTATGGAATCTAAAAACCATTCATGATCGTTATAGAAAGCAAGGGAGTGAGGTTCAATCATGAGTAATCGAAATATAGTTATTGTCGGTGGAGGTCTTGCAGGACTGATGGCGACAATTAAAGCTGCAGAACAAGGAGTTCATGTAGACCTTCTGTCTGTAGTACCAGTTAAACGTTCTCACTCTGTATGTGCTCAGGGTGGTATTAATGGAGCCGTAAACACAAAAGGTGAGGGAGACTCGCCGTGGGAACACTTTGACGATACAGTTTATGGAGGAGATTTCCTGGCAAACCAGCCTCCGGTTAAAGCCATGTGTGAAGCTGCACCAGGAATTATTCATTTGCTCGACCGTATGGGAGTTATGTTCAACCGTACGCCGGAAGGTCTTCTTGATTTTCGACGCTTTGGCGGGACACAGCACCATAGAACAGCATTTGCCGGTGCCACGACGGGCCAGCAGTTATTATATGCTCTTGATGAGCAAGTCCGCCGCCATGAGGTGAATGGACTAGTAACTAAATACGAGAATTGGGAATTTATTTCTGCTATAATAGATGAGAAGGGTGTAGGCAGAGGGGTTATCGGTCAAAACCTTCGAAATCAGGAAATTAAAGCATTTCCTGCCGATGCCGTAATTATGGCAACTGGCGGACCTGGTATCATTTTTGGTAAATCTACCAACTCTGTTATAAATACTGGCTCTGCTGCCGGGGCACTATACCAGCAGGGTGTCAAATATGCAAACGGAGAATTTATACAGATTCACCCGACAGCTATCCCAGGAGATGATAAGCTTCGATTAATGAGTGAATCAGCTCGTGGGGAAGGCGGACGTGTTTGGACTTACAAAGACGGTGAGCCCTGGTATTTCCTTGAAGAGAAATACCCTGCTTACGGAAACCTGGTGCCACGTGATATTGCTACACGTGAAATTTTCGATGTCTGCGTTAATCAGAAACTTGGGATTAATGGGGAAAACATGGTTTACCTGGACCTGTCTCATAAAGATCCTAAAGATTTGGATGTTAAACTCGGCGGAATTATCGAAATCTATGAAAAATTCGTAGGGGAAGACCCACGTAAAGTACCGATGAAGATCTTCCCGGCAGTACACTATTCTATGGGTGGTCTATGGGTGGATTTTGACCAGATGACCAACATCCCGGGAATTTTTGCAGCAGGTGAATGTGATTACAGTCAGCACGGAGGTAACCGTTTAGGGGCTAACTCCTTACTATCCTCTATTTATGGAGGTATGGTTGCTGGACCGAAAGCCGTTCAGTATACAGAAGGTCTGGAAACTATTTCAGAAGAAATGACGTCTGCGCTGTTCGATCAAAAGGTGAAAGAAGAGCAAGAAAAATTTGAACAAATTATGAGCATGGACGGAGACGAAAATGCTTATCAGATTCATAAAGAATTAGGCGAATGGATGACGGATAATGTAACAGTCGTCCGTGAAAATGAGAAGCTTCTGAAAACAGATGAAAAAATCGTAGAGTTAATGGAAAGATTCAAGCGTATTAACATTAATGATACATCCAGGTGGAGTAACCAGGGAGCTATGTTTACGCGTCAGCTGTGGAATATGCTGCAGTTAGCACGTGTTATTACACAAGGTGCTTACAATCGTAATGAAAGCCGCGGAGCCCACTTTAAACCTGAATTTCCGGATCGGAATGATGAAGACTGGCTGAAGACAACGATTGCCTCTTTTGATAAAGAGAACAATCAGCCTGTATTCACTTACGAACCTGTAGATACATCGTTGATTAAGCCAAGGAAACGAGACTACTCGAAATCGAAATAAAGGAGGTTCATCAATATGAGCGAAAATAAAACGATTACGTTTATTATTACTCGTCAAGATGATCCAGAATCTGCTCCATATGAAGAAACCTTCGAAATTCCATATCGCAAAAATATGAACGTTATTTCTGCTTTAATGGAAATACGACGCAATCCTGTGAATGCTGAGGGTAAAGCAACTACTCCAGTAGATTGGGAGATGGGCTGCCTGGAGGAAGTATGTGGAGCTTGTTCAATGGTAATTAACGGCAAGCCAAGACAGTCATGTACAGCTTTAGTCGATAAGCTCGAGCAGCCAATCCGGTTAGCTCCGATGTCTACATTCCCGGTTATGCGTGACCTGGCTGTAGACCGTAATCGAATGTTTGATTCCTTGAAGAAAGTTAAAGCCTGGATTCCAATTGATGGTACGTATGATCTTGGACCAGGACCAAGAATGCCTGAAAGCAAGCGCCAATGGGCTTACGAATTATCTAAGTGTATGACTTGCGGTGTTTGCCTGGAAGCTTGCCCAAACGTGAATAGTAAATCAGACTTTATTGGTCCGGCGGCACTTTCCCAGGTTCGTCTCTTTAACTCTCATCCAACAGGAGCGATGAATAAGAGTGAACGTCTTCAGACAATAATGGATGAAGAAGGAATTATGGGCTGCGGAAACGCACAAAACTGTGTACAGGCCTGTCCGAAAGGAATTCCTTTAACGACTTCTCTGGCTGCACTTTATCGTGATACGGCCGTAGAATCGTTTAAGAGCTTCTTCGGAAGTGACCAGCGCGTATAACATCTTCAAACTATTAAAAACCACTGTCAGAATCGGCAGTGGTTTTTTTATTGGTGGTTGTTCTATTGAAGTGAAGTAGTATAATAAGTAGTACTGATTTTAAATGAAGGTGGAAGGCAGTATGAAGATGTTTACCTGGAAAGAGTTGGGGTTGTTGCTTTTTGTTATCGCCTCAGCCAGCTATATTACAATTATTAGTATCAATCAACCCTTTCTTGGGATTAAAGCTGAATATTTAGATGAAACCTTGAAAATTACGCATATTAGCCATGGTTCGTGGGCAGACAGGAATGATGTGCCTTTAGGGGCTGAAGTCACCTCTATAAATAAACGTCCTCCAGAAGAGCATTATACGATCCCTATGTTTAGTAGGATTGAAAATACGGACTCTTTTAGTATTATATCCGACGGGGAGCCAGTGGTATATACAGGAATTGAACAGTCTTCCATACTTCACTGGGCCTTATTTATCGTCCTTCCGTTTTTATATATAATAACCGTGCTATGGATAGCCTACATCGTTAAGAAAAAGGTGGAAAAACGATTTTCCGCCCACCTTCTCGTGCTTTTCTTTTTTTTAATTGGGTTAGGTTATCTCAGTGCAAGCGGAGCTGTCAGGAATGATTTATTTAGTGTGTTTTTAAATACCTCTCTTTTTTTATTAGCTCCGGTAGTCCTTATTCATTTCTTATATAATTATTTCGCTGAGTTTGAAGTTTTTTGGTTTTCAAAAAAGTGGATTCATTTTCTGTATATAAATGTATTGATTATCGGTATTATGGATAGTGTTTTTTTAGCCTTAGTCTATTATCCCCCGTACTTTTTTGAGATCCCGCGTGTTTTATTGCTGCTGGAATATATACTCTTATTCTTTATTGTTTACAGGGGGCTTTATTTGTATAAAGACCGGTCACATGGAGTTATTTTCAAATACATCTCTTTTGCAATGACAGCAGCTTTCACGCCTTATATAATCTTATATTTAATGCCTGGACTGACAATTGGAAGTAAATTTATACCACTTGAAGTTGCGGCCATTTTTCTTCTTGTACTTCCAGCTACTTTTATGTATCTGGTTACTCGTGAGCAATTAATTGATATTGACTTTTATATCGGACGTTTAAGATATTATGCGATCATCTCTTTGGTCCCCAGCTTTGCCATACTTATGATTTTGGCCATTACAATTGGAGACCGTTTGAGCGCTTCTAATATTATTGAAATTTTTCTCAGCATATTTTTTATATTGATCTTGTTTTTAACATTAAAAGAAATTCTGGATTTTCGTCTCCAGAAATATTTGTTTGCTGCCAGATACAGCTACCAGGAAAGTATGCACCGTATGGCAAAAGATATGAAGGATCAAACAAATGCTGTTGATCTTATGAAAGTCATGCGCTCAGAAATCAACAGTGTTTTGAACGTTCGTCACATTTATATCTTTTCCAGGCACTTAGATAAGCCGATGTATTGTGTGTACGATCCACTGCCAGAACAAATAATGGATCATTTTAACAAAAATTTCGATTTAAGCAGCCATGATATTGGATCGGTGATTGAGACAAATAAAGGTTTCGGGGTGATAGTAGGTTTCTCCCTTGAAAAAGCTACGATGATCTGGTGTGAAGGAAAAAAAGATTTCACAGCATTAAACCGGGATGAAAAAACATACCTGCAGACCATTTCCCATAATGCGAACATCGCCATTGAAAATATGAATTTAATAGAAGATTTATTAAAAGAACTGCGAACGCTCAGGAGCGATCAAACCCAGCAGTATCCAGCCTGGCTGTCCAGACTGTTATTTTCGATTGCCGAGAATCAAAGAAAACAGCTGTCGATCGATTTACACGATACTGTTCTTCAGGAACAGCTGTACTTATATAGAAAAATGGATGATTTAATTTGTAAGCGGGATGATCTTCCTAAAACGTTGAAAGCGGAGCTTAGCATATTTAAAGAATCCATCTTAGACAGTATCCATTTAATTAGAGAAACGTGTAATGAGTTACGGCCTGCCTTTATTGAAGAGTTAGGCCTCGTACATGCCCTTGAAAACCTGATTGAGCAGTATCAGCTTCGATCTAATTTCACGGTATACTTTACTCACCACCATTTCGATCAGGAGCTCGATCAGGAGAGGGTGCTGGCTATCTTTCGAATTGTTCAGGAGCTATTGTCCAATGCAATGAAACATTCGGAAGCTAAAATAGTAAAACTGAGTCTGTCTAATACAAATAGTGAAGTCACTCTTTTGTATACAGATAACGGCCAGGGAATGGATCATTCCTTCCAGAGGGATCTGTTTTCACACATTGGGTTATCCGGAATGGAACAGCGTGTGCATGGTTTAGATGGACAGCTGAATATAGAAACAGCTCCTAATGCAGGCTTTAAGGCTGTTATAACATTTCCAATTGCAGCCAGGGAGGTTAAAATATGACGCAAGTTTTAATTGTAGACGATCACCCGGCAGTAGGGGCCGGAACGAAAGCGATGCTTGAGCAGGAAGAAGATATGCAGGTGGATGTCATAGACAAAGCAAAAGATACAGAAGCTATGATGGCACAGCATTCCTATGATGTTTTGCTGCTTGATCTATATATGCCTGGAATGAGCGGAGTGGATTTAGCAAAAGAATTAAGAAAAAACCATCCGGATGTAGTGATTTTAATTTATACCGGGTTTGACTTGAGTACCCATTTTAATATGCTTGTTGAAGCTAATATAAATGGGTTTGTAAGCAAGACAGCCACTAGTGAACAGCTGCTCAACGTAATCCGTTGTGCTCTAAGGGATGAGGTTGTTCTTCCGCTTCACCTGTTTAAGCAGCTGCGCAGAACAGAAGCAAGCATTAGTGAAACTTCCAAAGTGGAAGGAAGCGGCATTTCTTTAAATGAAAAAGAGCAATCGATTTTAAAAGAAGTCGCTTCTGGACTGACCAACAGGGAAATCGCTCAAGCTCTTCATATGTCGCAGCGGAGTGTTGAATATACACTAACGGGAATATTTAATAAACTTACGGTTAAATCTCGTACAGAGGCCTTATTCAAAGCCCAGGAATTTGGACTAATATCTAAAACGTAAACAGTCGCGCACAGGGCCATACCTCCTTTCATACGATATCAAGACTAAATAATTCCTTCCGATAGAGCTCTAGATAACAAGGAGGGGTACGCTTGTGAAGGAGGAGGGCTATAGGCCGACACAAATTCTTACAAAACGCGAGCGGGAAGTTTTTGAACTGTTAGTTCAGGATAAGACGACCAGGGAAATTGCTAAAGAATTATTCATTTCCGAGAAGACCGTAAGAAACCATATTTCTAACGCAATGCAGAAACTTGGTGTAAAGGGACGGTCACAGGCTGTAGTAGAACTGTTGCGTATGGGTGAATTAAAGCTTTAGCACATCGATTGTAAGTAGCAGGCGTGACTGAAAGACCTTTCAGGATTTGATATTTAATGGAACCTCAAGTCCTGAGAGGATTTTCACTTTCAAAGGTTTTACTTGTAATTTCGGAATAAAAGCGTAAAAATAAATGAATAAACTATTGATTAGGAGTGCTCGAACAGTGACTCACTCACACCAGGCATCGATGGTTGCCGACGTAGAAAAAGAATTAAGATACATATCTGGAATTATTAAGCAAAAGGGAAGAGAAATTCTGGATAACTATCCGATAACAGCCCCTCAGTTTGTCGCTTTGCAATGGCTGGTGGATAAAGGTGATTTAACTATTGGGGAGTTATCCAACCATATTCACTTAGCGTGCAGTACAACAACAGATTTAGTTGACCGCATGGAAAAAAATGTACTCGTTGAAAGAGTCAGGGATCCAAAAGATCGTCGTGTCGTACGGATCCATGTCCAGGAAAAAGGAAAAAATATTATTCAGGAAGTTATTGAGAAAAGACAAGAGTATTTAAAAAACGTCTTAACCGAGTTCTCGGAAAATGAAGTAGAAACTTTAAATAAATTGTTAGCATTGCTACATCAGGAAATGCTTGATAGATAGAAAGAGGGATTGACTTGCAACAGCCTATAGGTGTCATTGATTCAGGAGTAGGGGGACTGACGGTAGCACGTGAGCTCATGCGCCAGCTGCCGAAAGAAAAATATATATATTTAGGGGACACGAGAAGGTGTCCATATGGTCCAAGACCTAAAGAAGAAGTGAAGCGCTATACGTGGGAAATGGTTCATTACCTGCTGGAAAAAAATATTAAGATGCTGATCGTTGCTTGTAACACAGCGACAGCCTATACACTGACTGAACTTCAAAATGAACTAGATATACCTGTTATCGGGGTTATTGAGCCGGGCGCACGAGCTGCTATCAGCAGCAGTCAGCGTAAAAACATTGGGGTGATTGGTACAGAGGGGACGATTCAGAGTAAAGCTTATTCTAAAGCTTTAAAAGAAATCGACAGTTCAATCCTGGTAGAAGGTTTGGCATGTCCGCCACTTGTTCCAATGATTGAGAATGGCATCCTTCATGGGGAAGAGGCTAAAGCGATTGTGAAGCGTACACTCGCTCCTTTAAAAGGGAAACAAGGACTCGATACACTTATTTTGGGATGTACACATTATCCGATTATTAAAGATCTTGTCCAGGCAGAGATGGGTACACATATTCAAGTGATCAGCTCGGGTGAAGAAACAGCCCGTGAGGCAAGCTTAATCCTTGCCTACAATAAATCTCTGGCGAAATGGGAGGAGTCTCCTGTTCATGAATTTTACTCAACAGGCGATATAGAAAAGTTTAGAAGTGTGGCAGATCAGTGGCTTGATCATCCCGTACAATTATTAGAATTAGTAAATCTTCATCCTATGCCAAGCTCCGTAAAATAATTCGGGGCTTTTTTTTATGGCTTTGCAATAATTTCTAGTCTATTCCCTCTAAAAGCTCGTATATATGGTAGTACAAACTATCATTGGGAGGGAAAGGAATGAAAACAAGCGGCATTAAGCCCTTATCAATTGTTGCTCTTCTAACATTAGGATTGCTTTCCGGCTGTTTCTTTGAAGGTGAGCAGTCAATGGAGGATATGGACGGTCCTCCTGAGGAAGAAGTGAATACTGAAACCACTGCAGAAGTTGCTGAAGATAATGAAGCAGGTACAGAAAAAGGCACAGAGGAAGATGGAAAGGAAGAAGAAGCAGCAGGAACTGTAGAAAGAGAATTATACTTACTTGATTCTAACGGTATGGTCGTTCCTCAAACACTTGAAATACCGGCTTCAAAAGAGGTAGCAGCACAGGCGCTGGAATACCTGGTGAAAGATGGACCAGTCTCAGAACTACTCCCTTCTGGGTTCTCTGCCGTCCTGCCTGCCGGTACTCAGATTAAAGGCGTTAACTTGAAAGAAGACGGTACGATGGTTGTGGATGTATCTAAAGAATTTGAAAGCTATAAACCGGAAGAAGAAGAAAAGATCCTTCAGTCTATGACTTACACACTCACCCAGTTTGACGGGGTGGAAAAAATTAAGCTCTGGGTCAATGGCCATGAGCTGCAAACAATGCCTGTCAACGGAACCCCTATTTCTGATGGGGTTTCCCGATCTGATGGGATAAATATTCAAGAAAGTGCAGTCAGTGATCCTGTAAACAGTGAACCAGTAACCGTATACTATCCTTCCCAGCAGGATGGGCAAGAGGTTTATCAAGTGCCTGTAACTACTCGTGTAGCAAATGAGGAAAATCTCTATACATCAGTCGCTCAAACCCTTTTAGAAGGACCAGCTTTAGGCACTTCCCTTCTTCAGCCATTTAATGAAGGGGCCGAAGTGAAAAATGCGGAGTTAAACGAAGGAGTGCTTACAGTTACCTTTAATGAAGCACTTCTGACGGGCGAGGAAGCAAAGGCCTTATCCAATGATGCTTTATCCAGTCTTGTTATGAGTTTAACGAGTCTTCCAGAGGTTGATTCTGTCCAGGTTAAAGTGGAGGGCATGGAGGAAGTTATGAACGAAGCAGGAGAAGCAATCACAGAGCCGGTTACCCAAACCGATGTGCAGAAACCAAAAAGCTTATAATAGTAAAGAATAAGAGCCACTATAAAGATAGTGGCTCTTATTTGTTTCTGTAAACATCATAAGGATTATGTTACGATAAGCAAGGAAAAAGGTTGTTGCAAAGGGAGGAAGTAAGGCAATGAGATCAGATCATCGAGAAGCAAATGAACTACGAAATATAAAAATTGAAACAGATTATATTAAACACCCCGAAGGATCCGTATTAATCAGCTTTGGTGATACGAAAGTAATTTGTAACGCCAGTGTGGAAGACCGGGTTCCTCCTTTTCTAAGAGGGCAGGGAAAAGGCTGGATTACAGCAGAATACGCAATGCTCCCAAGAGCTACAGAACAAAGAAATATTCGTGAATCCTCCAAAGGAAAAGTTTCAGGCCGAACAATGGAAATACAGCGGCTTATTGGCAGAGCACTACGTGCGGTTGTTGACCTTGAAAAATTGGGTGAACGAACGTTATGGGTCGATTGTGATGTGATACAGGCTGACGGTGGTACGAGAACCGCTTCGATCACAGGAGCATTTACTGCAGTTGTGCTGGCTTTCGGCAAATTGATAGATAAAGGCACAATTAAAGAATTACCGGTTAACGACTTTTTAGCAGCAATCTCTGTTGGAGTTTTAAATGAAGGTCAGGAAATCCTTGATCTTTGCTACACAGAAGACAGTCAGGCACAAGTGGATATGAACGTTGTCATGACTGGGCAGGGTGAATTTGTGGAGTTACAAGGGACGGGAGAAGAATCTACATTTTCAGTTAATCAGCTGCAAACGATGCTCGGATTAGCTCAGGAAGGAATTGAAAATCTGATTACGATTCAGAAAGAAGCTATCGGCCCCTGGGCAGAAGTCATAGAAAAAAAGCGGAGCGTGTAATGATGAAGAAAGTGATCATTGCTACAAAAAATAATGGCAAAGCTAAAGAATTTAAAGAAATGTTAGGGAAATATGATCTTGAAGGGTACTCCCTGTTAGATTTAAAAGAGCCTGTCGAAGATATAAAGGAGACGGGCACAACATTTGAGGAAAATGCTTTAATTAAAGCAGAAGCTATTGCAAGTCAGTTTAACCTTACAGTCATCGCTGACGATTCAGGTCTGGAAGTGGATGCCTTAAATGGGGAGCCGGGGATTTACTCGGCCCGTTATGCGGGTATAGAGAAAGATGACCAGAAAAATATGGAGAAACTATTGCTGGCATTAAGCGGAGTAAATCCAGAAGACCGCACCGCCCGGTTTGTCTGCGCCATTGCGATTGCCCGACCAGGATCAGATTCCATTGTAGAACGAGGCACTTGTGAAGGTTCTATTGCGAAAGAACAAAAAGGAACTCAGGGCTTCGGCTATGATCCCTTATTTATTCCTTCTGGAGAAAGCCGGACGATGGCTGAACATACACCAGATGAAAAAAATTCAATCAGTCATCGTAAAAACGCCCTCGTTAAAATTGAGAAGCATTTGAAAGATCTTTAAAAATGAGGTGATTAATTGACTAAGGTACTCATAATCAGCGATACCCATGGTCTAACTGACAAAGTAATTGACATTAAAGAACGCCACAAGGAAGAAACAGCAGCCATGATTCACTGCGGTGATTCAGAGTTGGATATTGACTCCAAAGAACTGGAAGGCTTTTATTACGCCAAAGGAAACTGTGATTTTCAGCCGGAAATGGAAGAGGAGCAGGTATTTACTGTCGATGGAGTAACCTTTCTCGTTGTTCATGGCCACCTCCATCAAATTAAATCAACGCTGATGCCATTGTCTTACAGGGCAGATGAAGCAGGAGCGCAGGTTGCCTGTTTTGGCCATTCCCACATGGCAGGGGCAGAGAATATAAACGGTAAACTTTTTATTAATCCGGGAAGTGCCCGTCAGCCCAGAGATCGAAAAGAACCTACGTATGCTATATTAGAGTGGGAAACACCTGAAGAAGTAAAATTACAGTTCTATCACGTAGATGGCGAGCCGATGCCGGAACTGCAAATACAAACAACACTTGCGGCAAAGAATTAAATTTCTTTGCTGCACTCTGTTGACAAATGAGCGATATATTTATATACTTATTCTTGTCCGAAAAAAAAGTCACTACATAAATGCGGGTCTAGTTTAATGGTAAAACCTCAGCCACGAGCATAATCTTCTGCCGAATCAACTGCGAGTTGCTTCGACGCATTCACTTTCTTGAATAAGCTTGGAGAGGAAGAAGCATGTAAGAACATGGCTAATGAAACTTAATATACGCGGGTGTAGTTTAATGGTAAAACCTCAGCCTTCCAAGCTGATGACGAGGGTTCGATTCCCTTCACCCGCTCCAAATTTACATAATCCTAACGTCAAAATTTTCTTGAAATACAGCACTTAATCATGTTATGGTAGTAATGCTGACTTTTCAAAAATGTCCCAGTAGCTCAGCTGGATAGAGCATGAACGAATAAGCTTCTATGAAAAAACATCAACGTACTGATTTTTTTACATCAATGAAATGCTTCTTCGACAATCGGGACGACAGGTGCTCAGACTATAATTGGTCTACAAAACTTAATCTTTTTACATGTCCCAGTAGCTCAGCTGGATAGAGCAACAGCCTTCTAAGCTGTGGGTCGGGAGTTCGAATCTCTCCTGGGACGCTAACTAAAAAACGCTGAATCTCTTGTGCATCAAGGGATTCAGCGTTTTTATTATTATGAAGGGTTTGGGGTTGCATAAGCAATTAATTCTTCTCTCTGTTGATTGGCCAAGAAAAAAAGAGTGACTTCCTTTTATAAAACAAAGAAAGTCACTCTTTTTCATTTAGTTTGTGTGGAAATCTAATGTTGATTAAAAAAGATAGACGGCCCTATTCGGCAAGCATCACCTTTCAAAGGCCTCCAGTAATCGCGATTTAATCTCTCATTGATCCAGCTTCACGAGCCGTCATAGATCCAACCCCATTACTTACATCCTTTTGAATTTCTTGTTTTACTTTTTCAGGGTTTGTTCCTGAAGGGTTGGAATTAGGGTTCTCTTTGCTTATTTGCTGACTGTCATTCTGGTTCTCAGCCATTAATAAACACCTCCATAACAGGTAGTTTAATCAATAGCCCTTAGAATAAACAGATAACTAAAAAGTATCACTAATTTTTTGAAAAAAGGATCAAACCATTTGAACGGCCTGTTATCTATATGATCTGAAACTTTCCAGCACATGGCTAGATTGTTTTTATTGAAAAAATAGGAAGTCATAACTTGGATGATTTGAGAAAAAATAATCTCACATGAAAATAAAAAGGATGAGCAAAATCACTGTAATTAGTGATATGAAACAAACCGTGGCTAGTTTAAAAAGTGCTCAAGCAAATTTTGAAACATTTGCCCTCAGTACAGAAAATCAAGAAAGCTAAGAAGCTTTATGAACAAGCGGCAGTGCAGACGCAAAGTATTATTGAAAGTATAACACCGCGTATTCAGATAATAGAGCAGGAAGAACCGCAATATCGCTCCGAATAAGCTGCGGGCGTTTTTTTCTTCATTTGAAAAGGAGTGAGCAGTATGACCGTCGGAGCTAATGTAAAACAGTGTTTAGCTACTTTAAAAAACATAGAAGCCATTCTTTCAAAGCTTTCCATTGAATCAAGTGATGAAGCAGCAAGGCAGCTTTTCCATCAACAAACACTAGTTATGGAAGATATCAAAAAAGATGTGAAAAAGCGGGTAATGGAATTAGAACGGGAAGAGGAACAGTATAAAGGGTTTTAATTAAGGAGGAAAGAATAGTGACAGACGGGTTTGAGGTGCTTTATAGAGGAACTCTTTTTTTAATTGTTTTGTTCTTTTTAACGAAATTATTAGGAAAGAAACAAATATCACAGCTTACTTTTTTCGAATATGTAACAGGGATTACAATAGGTAGTATTGCTGCTGAAGTAATAATGGGGTTAGAAAATAATATATGGCACGGTATTCTTGGGACTGCTATTTTTGCTGTTTTTCCATTTTTAATTGGCCTTCTGGCCCTTCATAGTAAAAAAGTACGGGATTTTGTCGACGGAACCTCTACTGTTTTGATAAAAGATGGGAAAGTGTTGGAACAAAGTTTAAAGAAAGAAAAATATACCCTTGATGAACTTCTGCAGCTGTTACGAGGAAAGGATATTTTTGAAATTGCGGAAGTAGAGTATGCGGTGCTGGAAGCGGACGGAAAGCTCAGTGTACTCCCTAAAAAAGATTATCGTCCTGTTACCCGCAAGGATCTGGGTTTAGAAAGTATGAATGAAAAAGAACCCCATATTGTTATTATGGATGGAAAAATTATGGATAAACCTTTACATGAAGTTGGAAAAGATCAGGAATGGTTAATTATGGAGCTCGAGAAGCAGGAAACAACTATTGATAAAGTCTTCATCGCGCAGGTAGATTCTTATGGTTCTTTAACCATTGATTTATACGATGATGAAATTCAAGTTACTACTCCCCAGGATCGCCCTTTATTATTAGCAAACATAAAAAAATGTCAGGCCGATCTAGAACTTTTTGCTTTAGCAACGGATTCACCTTCAGCAAAAGCATTATATGAAAAAAATGCAAAAAAACTGGCCCTTTCTATGGAAAAATTAACCCCTTACCTTAAAAGTTGATCACTATTGGGTACAGGGAATTTTTTAGTTTTAACACATTTAAGCGGAAATATGGTTTCAAGGTAGAGTGACTTCCTAACACCAGCCTTCTAAGCTGAGGGTCGGGAGTCGAATCTCTTCTGGGACGCTAACTAAAAAAACGATGAATCTCTTGTGTTATCAAGAGATTCATCGTTTTTTCTGTATGGAGTGAATGAAGATTTGAGACATGAACGCCCCCTTTGGGATGGGGTCAGGATTCTAATTGCAGAAGTTGGCTTCGTATAGACCAACTTCTGCAATTTCTTTTACTTTCTTCTGCCATTTCAACGTTCTTCAACAAAACCTCTCATAATTCACCACAGGAATTAAAGGTTATTATGCAGAATATTACGGATAACTGTGTTTATAGACAAAACAGGATATTTAAAAATTTTATAAAAAGGGTGATAGTCGTGCAGGAATTGTTGAAAACCTATTTTTCAGCTAGAAATTTGAATGTTTCAGAAGAAGACTGCAGTAAGATTACTCAACAGATGGAAGGACTCGATGTTCTTAGAAAAGGGCTGGACGTTCGTTATTTAAATGATTGTGAAATTGGCTTGTACCACAGACCTATAAGGAGGCGTGAACATGAGTAAGGAGCGGTTATATTCGAAAACAATTGATGAGTTGAGTGGACTGATTCGAAAAAAAGAAGTCTCCCCGGTTGAGGTGACAAAAGCTACACTGGAGCGGGCGAAGAATTTGAACGACCAGGTGAATGCCTTCATTTCTATCACTGAAGACCATGCAATTGATATGGCACTTTTACATGAAAAGGAAATATTGAACGGAAATTACCGTGGAAAACTCCATGGGATACCGATGGCTTTAAAAGATATTTTTTTCTTTGAAGGAGAAGTCGCTACGATAGGTTCAAAAATCCATCAGGACTTTATTCCGAGTTATGAGTCGACCGTCGTATCCAAGTTGAAGGAAGCAGGGGTAGTGTTTACTGGTAAGCTGAACATGCATGAATATGCCTGGGGAGCGACAACGGCTAATCCTCACTATGGTCCGTGCCGTAACCCTTGGAATTTAGAAAAAATACCAGGCGGGTCAAGCGGCGGTTCGGGAGCTGCGGTTATAGCTGATATGACGATCGCCTCGTTGGGGACGGACACGGGAGGGTCTATCCGTATTCCGGCTTCAAGTTGTGGAATTGTTGGGTTGAAGCCGACTCATGGACGGGTGAGTAAGTATGGTTGTTTCCCGCTTGCCTGGTCACTCGATCATATTGGTCCGATGGCTAAAACGGTGACTGATGCTGCAATCTTATTAGAAGCAATCGCCGGTTTCGATTCTAACGATCCGACAACGGTCGATGTACCGACCGCTGCCTACACGGAAAACTTGAAAAAAGATATTAGCGGAATGGTCATTGGTGTTAATGAAGAATATTTCTTCCGTAACGTCGATTCTGAGGTGGAAGCGCTGGTAAGAGCCGGTATTCGAAAGTTAGAAAATATGGGAGCCAATGTCGTCCATGTAGATATTCCCTCCTTGAAAAATGCTGAGTTTGCTGAGCTGATCACTATCATGACGGAAGCAAGCACAGTCCACCACTCCAACTTAATAGAACGGTCGCAGGATTTCGGGGAAGATGTAAGACTATTGTTAGAAGCAGGTGAAGTGCCTTCAGCAGTTGACTATTTGCAGGCTCAGCAGATTCGAAGACAGCTCGATGTGGAATTTGCTGAAGCAATGAAGCAAGTGGATGTTATAATTAGTCCGACGCTTCCTTTTACACCAATTGATATTGGGGCGGACACATTATCGCTAAATAGCGAAATTGTGAGCTTTCTCGATCACATCATCCGATTTACGCTGCCTGGTAACCTCACCGGCCTGCCATCCATATCTATCCCTTGCGGATTGAGCAACGGATTGCCGGTAGGAATGCAGATCATGGGTAAAGCGTTTAAAGAAGAAGATGTGCTGCAAGTCGCATACGCTTTTGAAAGGACGAACCCTATGAACGGATTGAAACCAAATCTATCCGAAAGCAATTTGGTTTAATTATAGGAGTGGAATAAAGCAAATTTAAATGGACTCTAGTTTTAGTCAATTGATGAATTATATTCTTTACTTAATCTTCTATCCAATATTGAAGTGCTGCAGATGTGCATCCACCTATTGAATGGAGAGATGAGTGCAGATGTAGTTGGCTGAAAGTCAAAATTGCTAAAGTGTCTAAAGTAGTATCCATAAGGATGATGGAACTAAGTGTGTATCGAGAGTTCGAATATCCACTGGGAAACCTATTTAAATAAACGCTGAATCTCTTATCTTACAATAGGTTCAGCGTTTTCTAGCTATAATAGATAAATATTGGTTTAAGTGGTAAATGAATTAATTTGTATTCCTCAAATAAATACCTCTCGTCAGAAAGCTGTTCAATCATCAAGAGACTGTTAAACATTATCGATGTATGAAAATGAAAGAAGCTGAATCAAGAGATTCAGCTTCTTTCTTAGTTATATGAAAGGGAAGACAAATAGGTAAAATTAGCGATGAGTTCTCTTTGCTACCCACTGATACGGAAGCTTTGATTTTGTGTTTATTATTCTCACTAGAAGTTCCGCGGATCTTTGATGATGGACGATTTTATCTTCGTTCGTTACGGTATCCCTTAAATGATAATTCTTTCCATTAATTGTACGTCCAATTTTATACACCTTGAAACCCCTCTCAGTAACGTTATATAAATATAATTATTTTGTCTGAACAGGCAATGGATTGAAAGCAGATTATTTAACTTTAGAATAAGGACTTTTAATTATGGTAGATTTCTTGAATTTCCTTAATAATTATCCCCCAGGCTATCCCGGCTTGTTCTTTTGGGCCGAGGTGAGTAAAAGCGTGTGTACATTTACGGAAATTTACTCCATGAACATCCACTTGGGCTTGCTTTAACTTCTCAATATATTTTTCAGCCTCAGCAGAAAAAGCATCGCAATTTGCGTAGAGGATGACGGTTCTTGGAAGCCCTTCTACATTCCCGGTAAACACAGGAGAAACAAGGAGATTTTTGGCCTGACCGGCTTCAGGAATGTAGCACCTATTAATAAAGTGTGCCGCCTGAGGAAATTTTTTTCGCAAGGGGTCGTCCTCGGGTTTTTCTGCATGCGGTGTTACAAAGTCAAGCATCGGGCACGTTAATATTTGGAGCAGGGGGAGGGGCTTTTTATGCTTTTTTAGAGTTAGTGTCAAAGCGTTAGCAATACTGGCGCCTGAACTATGTCCGCCTACAATAATTTTATGGGGATCTATTTTTAATTTATCTGCTTGGTTTAAGATCCATTGATATATTTCATACGATTGTTTGATCGGTTTGGGAAACGGATATTCCGGAGCCTTAGCATAATCAATGTTTATTACTGCACAGCCTGTCTGATTAGCAATGTAGCGGCAATAAGGATCATCCATATTTTTATTGTGCATAATGAAGGCGCCGCCATGAAAATTAATATAAACTGGCAATTTATCATTCGATGCATTAAAAGGATAATAACAAGTGATATATGTATCTTTTACGCTTGTTTCTATGAGAATGTCTCTAACTTCTTCGACTTCCTTATGGTCTACCATCGGTTGTAATACTGCTTTGTTTGGGAGCAGTCGTAAAATTTTTGCAGCTATAGAAGTAAGCATCGTGTATTCCCCTTTTTTTATAATATGGTACCCTGTATAAAAGGAAGATAACCCAAAGCACTGAATAATCAGTCTCAAAAGGGTCTGAATCTGCAATGAGGTGAGAGCAATGTGGCTTATGGTTATAGCTGGGATAATGACTGTTTTTCTATTTTGGCATAAAGTTTCTTTTCCTGACGTAAAAGCCAGGAGCAATGTTTCTTACTCGATCATTATTCCAGCTAGAAATGAAGAGAAAAATTTAGAAAGACTTCTCTCTACATTAATGAAGGATTACGACGATAAAAGAGAAGTTATTGTTGTGGATGATCAATCTGACGATCGTACATATGAGATAGCAGTAAAGTTTGGAGCAACAGCGATCCAGGCGCCGCCTTTGCCGAAAGAATGGATGGGGAAATCCTGGGCTTGCTATAATGGTGCTAAAGAAGCGTCTGGAGAAGTGCTGCTATTTCTTGATGCAGATACTTGGTTTTCGAAGGATGGACCAGAGAAGCTCGTTCAATACATAGTAACAACAGGAACAAAAGCTCTCGTCACTGTACATCCTTATCACTATATGTGTTCATTTTGGGAAAAATTGTCAGCGGTCTTTCACCTTGTCGTATTCTCTTCATCCGGAATAACGCCGATACTTAAAAAATATTTGGGGGTGCAAGGCGGATTTGGTCCTTGTTTGCTTATTTATCAAAATACTTACTGGGAGCTGGAGGGCCACCATTCGATTCGTAAGGAAATCGTCGAGCATCTTTCTATGGCACGGAGAGCACAATCGAAGGGAATAAAAACTTTTGCATACAGCGGGAAAGGTATCGTAAATATGAGAATGTATCCTGCCAGCCTGAGAAAGGTAATTAATGGCTGGAGTAAGAGCTTTGCTTCAGGAGCGAAATCAGCATCTCCCGTGATGACGGCCGCAAATATTTTATGGATCTCAGCGCTAGCCTCATTTCTTACGAATTTGGAAAAAGCGGGCTGGTGGAGCCTCGCAGGCTATTTCTTTATTAGCATATGGCTTTATCGGACTTTGAAGGAAATCGGCAGCTTCAAATGGTATGACGCACTGCTTATTCCTGTTTATTTTTTGTTTTTTGTTTTATTGTTTATCTATTCCCTTCTTAAGACGTTCTTTTCTAAAGAAATGGATTGGAAAGGGCGCAATATTTCTAATAAAAAGTAAAAATTCCAGCTTCCCAAGTCGGGAAGCTGGAATTTTTTTATAACGGACGATCATCAAATTCATAGTGAACAGGGCCTGGTGCAACTCTGGCTCTTTCTAATGCAGGAGTGTCAGGGCGAGCGATTTGGTAGACGGCTGCTCCAACTATTTTAGTTACTTCCGTAAGTTTTTCTTTACTTATTTTATCTATCGTATCGTCAGGCGAGTGATACCATGGTTCAAGTGGAGCGTGGATAAATAGAGCTGCTGGGATGCCACGTTCAAAGAAAGGTACATGGTCACTTCGCCCAAGCTTTCCATACTCTACTACTTCTGCTACCCGGGCACCTGCAGAAGCTCCGAGATCAGTGACAAGGTTTTTATTTCCATCCGGAGTGAACATAATTAAATCGCCGGCATCACGGCTCCCGATCATATCCATCTGGAAGTGAGCTGCTGTACGGTCAACCTCATTTTGAGATAGTGTGGAAGCATAGTGATAGGAACCTACCAGTCCTTTTTCCTCCGCACCAAACGTAATAAATCTTAACTCCGTATCTGTAGGTGTGTTGGCCATAATTTTCGCCAGTTCTAAAACTCCAGATACACCAGAAGCATCATCATTAGCTCCAGGCCCGTTTGCAACCGAATCATGGTGAGCTCCGATGTTGATAATCTGTCCGGTATCTTTATTCTTATGAGGTTTCTTTGTAGCAATTACATTGTAGGACGTCTTGTCAATCGTTCCAGCGCCTTCAACTGTAAGATTAGCAATTACTTCTTCGGACTGAAGCTGTTCGACTAGTGATAAGCCTGCTTCACGTGTAATGGCTACAGCTGGGATGTCCTGGCCTTCATAGGTATAGCCGAAATGACTGCCGGCCTGTCCTGGACCGTTAAACATAATGACACCTGCTGCTCCTTTATCTAAGACGTTTTGTACTTTATCATAAAAAGGGATAGATCCTCTTTCTACTAAAGCAATTTTTCCTTTAATAGAATCAGGGATTTCTTCTGTAGTGGCTAATCCGACATATTCAATCGCCGCCTCTACAGACCCGTTCACAGAGCCGTTAAACGAGTGAACATCATCTGTAAAGGTTGAACCGTTTACCATAAGAGAAGATGATCCTCCATCCCATTCCTGGAAAGTAAAGGGCTGAAGCTCGGTGTCAAGCCCATAGCTTTCGAATTCGCCTTTTATGTATTGAACCGCATCATACTCACCTTGTGTGCCTGCTTCACGCGGTGCTTTTGAAAGAAGATCAACACGGTCATATAGACGGTCCGGGCTGATTTTCTTTATGATTTTGTTATCAAATGCTTGATCTGCATTTTCGTTTACTGCAGGCGGGTCAGCTAAAACAGAATGGGGAGCAGCACTTAAAACTAATCCAGCTGTCATCATTAATGTAATCGCTTTCTTCGACAAATGAATTCCTCCTTTAAACATACGATACTTCTGTCACATTATACTATATTATGGAAAAACAGGTTTTCTAAACTCTTTCTTACATCTGGGTCTATAGGCTTGGAAGCGGGATGATGAATAGTAGAAGGAATTGTCGAATGGCAGGGAGTGGGACCTGCTTAATTAAAAGGTATGATGGTAAAAGAGATGAAAAAATGAAGATTCGGGCCAATAGTTTGATTTTAAAAGAAAAGTTTGATTGTCTGTTTACTCCTAGGTTCTTTAGGCAGCACATTGAGAAAGAAAAGATTCTAAAACTGAAAGAAGAAGAAGGATTTTGACTTCAATAAATAGGAAGAAAAATACTTATTTATATGGAATTTTTCCAATGCTTCGTGTATTTTGAATATAATGGTTATACTTTTTTACATAAAAAATAATATTAGAGGGTGTATTGATGACTTCGATTGACAAACTATTATCCGACAAGTCGTTTTCCCACCATTTCCAGCCTATTTTCAATTTGTTCACGTGGAAGAAAGCCGGATATGAAGTGTTGTTGAGAACCGAATGGGATTCTAATCCGGCAGAAGTCTTCGAAAAGGCAAGACTAGAAGGGAAATTATATGAATTAGATACGTTATCGATTAAGAAAGCTTTAAAGTATTACATTTATGAAGGTTATACCTCTACTGATGGCTTGCTGTTCTTTAATATCTATCCTTCCACCATAATGAATGCTTCCTTTTATCCCTTTATAAGCGGTTTAAACGAAGAGTATTCATCTTATCAATTTATTCTTGAAATTAGTGAGTCTGAGATCATACAAGATTATAAAAAATTTAATGAGGCGTTTGAGTGGATCAGATCGCTTGGAATTAGAACAGCCATTGATGGATTTGGTAAAGGATATTCCGCGATGGAGAGGCTGGTTGAATTAAAACCGGACTATATTAAGCTTGACCGGTTTTTAACTACAGAATTGGACACTTCAAAAGAAAAGCAGTTTATTGTTGAGGGGATTAATAGATATTGCCACGAATTTAATGCCCAATTAATTATCAAAGCTGTTGAAAAGCCTAATGAGCTGGCCATAGCGAAATATTTAGGTGTGCCTTTAGCTCAAGGAAACGTCTTAGCTCCGCCGGAACTATTAAAAAAAGAATTGTAAAAAACACGCAGTCTGCGTGTTTTTTATTGTATAAAAATGATATATACAGCTGCTGCAAGAACCAGTCGGTAAATGGCGAAAGGGATTAGCTTAATTCTTTCTATAATTCTCAAAAAGAAGCGGATGGAAAGCAGGGCGAAAATGAATGCTGTGATAAATCCGGCTGCAAGGTAAGGAAAAGATTCGAAGCTGAAGTAGTTCCAATTTTTAATTAGAGATAAAAGGCTTGCTCCAAACATAATGGGCACGGCCATTATAAATGTGAAGTCTGCCGCAGCCCGGTAGTTCATCCCAAGCAGCACACCACCTGAAATTGTGGCTCCTGAGCGGGAAAACCCCGGCCAAAGGGCGAAACATTGAAAAAGCCCCACCATGATCGCCTGTTTATAAGTGATGTGATCGACTGTAGCAGAAGTCGGTGTTTTTATCCTTAATTTATCCGCAGCCATCATTAGAAATGCCCCGAGTACGAGACCAACCACCACTGTTTCTGCTGAGAATAGATATTCATCAATATAATCTTCAAAACTGAAGCCAAGAACAACAGCCGGAACAAGTCCTGCGGCTATATGACTGATTCTTAATTGTTTCACAGGGCGAGGCTCGAACCTCGTAAAGGATCTTAGTAAGGTCTGAAAGCGATTTTTAAAAACACATACAACAGCACAAATCGAACCAAGTTGAATAACTACTTTAAAAGTATTTGCCGCATGTCCGGTTAGGAATTCATTTGAATGGAGCCAAAGATCATCTACTATAATCATATGTCCAGTAGAAGAAATTGGAGCAAACTCTGTCAATCCTTCGACAATACCAAGAATAATCACTTTAATTAACTCGATAATTTCCATCTTTGCTGCTCCTTTTGTTACTTAATCATTTTCTATGATATATTCATGAAAACAAGTTTATATTCTTCCCCCTGTATTTGCTGTCCTATATAGATGTCCCGGCTAAGGTATGATAAGCCCGATATGGTATAATGAAGTTTCGTAATAATTAAGACTGCTTGAACTTATACACCTGATAGAGGCATGATTTCAAAGGCGTTTCTTACATATTACCTGTTATAAGATAAATGAAGATACTATTTCTTTGTTTTTTTAAAACAAGAATGGCTTCAATAGCTTTTTCCATAACGTACCGGTTTTAAAAATATAGATTTTGGTTAAAATGATTGAATGGGATTTTACATATTAGGAAGGGTGTCTTATGGATAAACAAAATGGAGAGGTTGTATTGTTCCCAAAGTGGAAATCGACCCTTGAAAACGTGGGATTTAACGCTGTTAAAGAAAAACGTTATACAGAAGCTGTTGAAAGTTTTATGACTTTATTAAATCATGAGGTGGCTTCACATGAAGTGATTACAGCCTTATTAATGAGCTTAATTGAGCTTGGTCAGTACGAAAAAGCGGAAGATTTATGTCAGGAACAAATGAAAATAGAAGAAGATCACTATTATCAGTATTTACATATTTATATTACGATTCTCTTCCAGGATAATCGCTATCAGGAATTAATTGATCTGCTAGATGAAGTTTTTGAGACAGAAGATATTCCTCACCAAAACCGTACACAGCTCTGGCAAATGTATGAGGTGACTAAGAAATTATTAGCTGATGCCCATAAGGAAGAAAGCGACCAACTGGAAATGGATTTTGAGAAAGCGATTCGCGAAAATGAATTACATAAGCAGTGGGCCGCTATTTCCCAATTAAAAAAGCAGCCTTTGCCTGCCGATCTTACATTATATAAAGAACTGCTTAAGAAGAATGAGGTTCACCCGATCATTAAAACTGAAATGATATTATGGTTTCGGGATATGGAAATGGCCGAGACTGTAACTATAAAAAAATTCGGGAGTGAAATTGAAATTGTTCCTGAGAAGCTTAATTCCTTTCAGTCCGATTATATTATACAGCAGATTCAATTGAGGCTTGGAGCGATTGAACAGGAAAACCCTACTATGTATGAAATGGTGCAGCGTCTTCTTAGAAATTATTGCTATGTGCGCTATCCATTATATCCAACAGAGCATGAGGTTGATATAATAGTAGAAGCCCTGAAACAGCTGGGGTATGAATACTTACAGCTACCTTACGAGAAAGTTTCTGACGATCGGCGTATTCACAAGTATAAAGAAGAAATTGAATTGTGTGATCAGCATTATATGATTCTAGCAGGAGAATAAGCTTATTACAGCTGCAGGCCGCTAAAAAGTATGGACTCTATCACAATTGTTGAAAGCACAAAACTTTATGTTATAATGTAGTGGTTGCAAAAAAGATTCGTGTATCAATAGTATCATAGAATCAGATGATGATCGTCATCATTACGAACAGGAAAATAGATGTTGGAGGGAATTTTTTATGTCAGCAAAATGGGAAAAACAAGAAGGAAACCAGGGCACACTAACCGTTGAAGTCCCTGCGGAAGATTTTAATAAAGCATTAGATGAGGCTTTCAAAAAAGTCTCTAAGCAGGTGCAAGTACCTGGATTCCGTAAAGGTAAAGTACCACGCAAACTATTCGAACAGCGTTTTGGAGTAGAGTCACTTTATCAGGATGCGATCGATATCGTTCTTCCTAAAGCATACTCTGATGCTGTGGAAGAAACAGGTATTGAACCGGTTGATCGTCCGGAAATTGACGTTCAGCAAATTGAAAAAGGCCAGCCTCTAGTATTTACGGCAGATGTTATTGTTAAGCCGGAAGTTAAGCTTGGCGAATACAAAGGTCTTACTTATGAAGAAGTAGACACCGAAGTAACAGATGAAGATGTTGAAAATGAACTTAAACAGCAGCAGGAACGTCAAGCTGAACTAGTTGTTAAAGAAGAAGGCGCTGTTGAAGAAGGCGACACTGTTGTTATGGACTTCGAAGGTTTCGTTGACGGCGAAGCATTTGAAGGCGGACAAGCAGAAAACTACTCTCTTGAAATTGGTTCAGGTTCCTTCATTCCAGGATTTGAAGAACAGCTAGTCGGCAAACAGTCCGGAGAAGAAGCTGATGTTGAGGTTACTTTCCCTGAAGAGTACCATGCAGAAGATCTTGCTGGTAAAAAAGCTGTATTTAAAGTGAAAATTCATGAAATCAAAGGTAAGGAACTTCCTGAGCTTGATGATGAATTCGCTAAAGATGTAGATGAAGAAGTTGAATCTCTTGAAGAGCTTAAGAAGAAAACTCGTGAGCGTCTTGAAGAGCAGAAGAAAACTGATGCTGAAAATCAAAAGCGTGACACTCTAGTTCAAAAAGCTAGTGAAAATGCAGAAGTGGAAATTCCACAGGCTATGGTTGACACAGAGCTTGACCGGATGGTGAGCGAATTCGAACAGCGCCTGCAAATGCAAGGTATGACTAAGGATATGTACTTCCAATTCACTGGTCAGGACGAAGACGCCCTGCGTGAACAAATGGGTGAAGACGCCGGCAAGCGCGTGAAGACGAACCTTACACTTGAAGCAATTGCTCAGGCGGAAAATGTGGAAGCTGCTGAGGAAGACGTAAATGCTGAATTAGAAAATATGGCATCTATGTATCAGACAGACGTAGCGCAGTTGACACAAATGCTTGGCGGTAATACGGATATGGTGAAAGAAGACCTGAAAGTTCGTAAAGCTATTGACGTTTTAGTAGATAATAGTAAAGCAGAATAATATAATTAGAAGACAAGGTGATATAGTCTGCCTTGTCTTCTCCTATATTTTTTAGAAATACCAGGAAAATAATGAAGATCTTATGAATGAAAAGCTCGTATTTTTACATATACTATAGATGTACCTATTGTTTGACTTATAAGCGATATGTCTACATAATGAGGATGATGTAATAGTAAAAGAGCACACCTCTCAAAAGATATTGCTTTTTTGTTTGTAGTTAATTTGTTATGATGAGCAAAAGAAGTGGGTGCACAATTTCAGGTGCCACGGGTAGTTATGCAGCTGCAAACTATTGCGTCATTTTAAGAAGGGGTGAAAAGAATGTTTAAATTTAATGAAGAAAAAGGGCAGTTAAAATGTTCTTTTTGTGGCAAAAGTCAGGAACAAGTTCGTAAATTAGTAGCTGGTCCTGGTGTTTATATATGTGATGAGTGTATTGAACTTTGCACAGAAATTGTGGAAGAAGAGCTGGGTAACGACGAAGAAGTAGAATTCAAAGAAGTTCCTAAGCCTCAAGAAATCCGCAGCATTTTAAATGATTATGTAATCGGGCAGGATCAGGCGAAGAAAAACTTGTCTGTTGCTGTTTATAACCATTATAAGCGTATTAATGCTGGCGTTAAAAATGACGATGTAGAATTGTCAAAAAGTAATATTCTTATGCTTGGGCCGACAGGAAGCGGGAAAACGCTTCTTGCTCAAACGCTGGCTCGCATTTTGAATGTTCCTTTCGCTATTGCTGACGCTACGTCTCTTACAGAGGCTGGTTATGTAGGGGAAGATGTGGAAAACATCCTTCTTAAGCTTATCCAGGCTGCTGACTATGATGTAGAAAAAGCTGAAAAAGGAATTATCTATATTGATGAAATAGATAAAGTAGCCCGTAAGTCTGAAAATCCATCCATTACACGTGATGTGTCTGGTGAAGGAGTTCAGCAGGCATTGCTGAAAATTCTTGAAGGAACACAGGCAAGCGTTCCTCCACAAGGCGGCAGGAAGCATCCTCATCAAGAATTTATTCAAATCGATACAACCAATGTGTTGTTTATTGTAGGCGGTGCCTTTGATGGAATTGAACAGATTATAAAACGCCGTCTTGGTAAAAAAGTAATTGGCTTTGGCGCTGGTACAAGTGAGACAGATGCAGAGAAAAGTGAACTGCTCACTAGAGTACTTCCAGAAGACTTGCTCAGCTACGGGCTGATCCCGGAATTCATCGGTCGTCTTCCGGTAATTGGAAGCCTTGAACAGCTTGATGAAGAGGCACTTGTAGAAATTCTTACGGCTCCAAAAAATGCTCTTGTTAAGCAGTATCAGAAACTTCTTCAAATCGACCATGTAGAGCTTGAATTTGAAGAGGGAGCCCTGCGTGAAATCGCCAAGTTAGCGATTGAAAGAAAAACAGGAGCACGTGGTCTGCGTTCCATTATTGAAGGCATTATGCTCGATGTAATGTATGAACTTCCATCCCGTGACGATATTGAGAAATGTATTATCACGAAGGAGACTGTTCTTCAGGATAATAGTTATCCTAAACTGATCCTTACAGACGGAACGGTAGAAGATGAGAACAAAGAAACGCCGAAAGAAAGTGCTTAAAATTATGAAATGGCGCATGTCACTGTAAGTCCTCGTTATTTAGTGACTGCATGTAAACGAAGAAGCCGCGCTACATTTTGTGTAGCGCGGCTTCTCTATTGCATAATATGTGTGAAGGGCTAGCATGATTCCTCTACTGCTGTTCATAATAAAAGTACTTGCAGATAGCATTTTTGACCTATTGCTTACGTTTTACTTTATGTAGAGATTTTTATATGATTAACTTACGATTAGGATAATTCGGAGGTGCAAACATTGACTGAAAACAATAAAACACAACTCCCCCTCCTTCCTCTCAGAGGTCTATTGGTGTATCCTTCGATGGTACTCCACCTTGATGTGGGCAGAGATAAATCAGTAAACGCATTAGAGCAGGCAATGATGGATGATAATCAAATTTTACTCGTTTCACAGAAGGAAGTTAATATTGACGATCCATCCATTGAAGATATGTATGAGATCGGCACTGTAGCTAAAGTGAAACAAATGGTGAAATTGCCAAATGGAACAAACAGAGTATTAGTGGAAGGTCTCTTCCGGGCAACGGTAGAGAACATTCAAGAAGGTGAAGACTATTATGAAGCGGAAATCACCAGGCTTGAAGATATACATGATAATAAAAAAGAAGAAGAAGCCTTAATGCGGACGCTTCTAGAACAGTTTGACCAGTATGTAAAGGTCTCTAAAAAGGTAAGTAAAGAAACCTACAACACAGTGGCTGACATTGAAGAACCGGGGAATCTTGCAGACATTATAACTTCTCATCTTCCTATTAAGATTAAAGACAAACAAAAGGTGCTTGAAACCAATAGTGTAAAAGAACGTTTAAAGCATCTGATCGAACTTATTTCAAATGAACGTGAAGTTCTGCAAATTGAGAAAAAGATCGGCCAGCGTGTAAAAAAATCCATGGAGAAAACTCAAAAGGAATATTATTTGCGAGAACAGATGAAAGCCATCCAGAGCGAGCTGGGTGATAAAGATGGTAAAAACGGTGAGGTTTCTCAACTTAAGGAAAAAATAGAAGAAGCCAATATGCCGGAGCGTGTGGAATTGGTAGCTTTAAAAGAGCTGGGCCGTTATGAAAAAGTTCCGCAAAGTTCTGCGGAAAGTTCTGTAATCCGTAACTACCTTGAATGGCTTGTTTCGTTGCCGTGGTCTGAGGAAACAGAAGATAATCTCGATGTTAATCATGCTGAAAAAATTCTTGACGAAGATCACTATGGGCTTGAGAAAGTAAAAGAGCGTGTACTTGAATATTTAGCTGTTCAACAGCTGACTCAATCAATTAAAGGCCCCATCCTTTGTTTAGTAGGACCACCTGGAGTCGGAAAAACTTCACTGGCAAAGTCTATTGCTCGATCGATCAACCGTAAATTTGTACGTGTTTCCCTTGGCGGTGTGAGGGATGAAGCAGAAATTCGCGGTCACAGGCGTACTTATATTGGCGCGATGCCCGGGCGTATTATTCAAGGGATGAAGCGGGCAGAAACCATAAACCCTGTCTTTCTGCTCGATGAAATTGATAAAATGGCAAGCGATTTTAGAGGAGACCCTTCTTCCGCTATGCTTGAAGTACTCGATCCAGAGCAAAACAGCACATTCAGCGACCATTTCATTGAAGAACATTATGACTTGTCGAATGTAATGTTTGTTGCTACAGCAAATACGATGGCTTCCATACCAGGTCCGCTCCTTGACCGGATGGAGGTTATAACAATCGCCGGATATACAGAGGTCGAGAAGCTTCATATTGCTAAAGATCACTTATTGCCAAAGCAGATTAAAGAAAATGGATTAACTAAAAGTAAAATTCAAGTAAAAGATGAGGCGCTGCTTAAACTCATCCGCATGTATACGCGTGAAGCAGGAGTTCGTAATCTGGAGCGTCAGTTGGCAGGTGTTTGTAGAAAAGCGGCCAAAGTCATCGTATCAGGTGAAAAGAAACGAGTAATAGTTAGTGAAAAACAGCTTGAAATTATGTTGGGACGTCCGAAATTCAGGTATGGTCAAGCTGAACTTGAAGATCAGGTCGGAGCAGCGACAGGTCTGGCTTATACAACAGCAGGCGGGGATACTTTATCTATTGAAGTGTCTATTTATCCAGGCAAAGGAAATCTAACATTAACAGGTAAACTTGGGGATGTTATGAAAGAATCCGCTCAGGCAGCCTTCAGTTATATCCGTTCAAAAGCTGAAGAGCTGAAAGTGGATCCGGAATTTGCTGAGAAGAATGACATTCATATTCATGTCCCTGAGGGAGCTACTCCTAAAGACGGACCTTCTGCAGGTATTACAATGGCAACAGCTCTAGTTTCTGCGTTAACAGGACGTCCGGTAAGAAAAGAAGTCGGAATGACAGGAGAAATTACTCTTAGAGGACGAGTGCTTCCGATTGGCGGACTTAAGGAAAAATCTTTAAGTGCCCATAGAGCAGGCCTTACAACTATTATTATTCCTGCAGATAACGAGAAAGATCTTGAGGATATTCCTGAAAGTGTAAGAGAGGGTTTAACTTTCATTCCAGTTAAGCATTTGGATGAAGTATTAGAGAAAGCATTGGTGAAAGAAAAAAATGAAAGTTAACCACGCAGAAATAGTAATTAGTGCAGCAAGCAAGAAACAATATCCAGCTGATCCCATACCGGAAATCGCGCTGGCGGGACGTTCCAATGTAGGGAAATCTTCTTTTATTAACAAGTTGATTTCCCGGAAAAATTTAGCGCGTACCTCTTCGAAACCAGGAAAAACCCAGACATTAAACTTTTATAAAATCAATGAAGCTTTCCATTTTGTAGACGTCCCCGGCTATGGCTATGCTAAAGTTTCGAAAAAGGAACGGGCCAAGTGGGGGAAAATGATGAAGGAATACTTTGCTGAACGTGAACAGCTAAGGGCTACAGCTCTTATTGTAGATATTCGTCATGAACCTTCTGATGAAGACTGTATGATGTATGATTATCTAAAGTATTTTGATTTACCAGTAATAGTCATTGCAACGAAACTGGATAAAATTAAAAAAGGTAACATCCAAAAGCAGTTAAAGCTCGTAAGTTCAACACTGGAAATGGCAGAAGATGATCTGTTAATCCCTTTTTCTGCAGAAACAGGAGAAGGAAAAGATCAGTCATGGAAGGTTATACGTGAATATTTAGAAATATAAAAGAAACACCATTCCTTTTAGGAGTGGTGTTTTTCGCAAAAAGGATGATCGTTCTATATGTCGGAAGAAATTCTTCAAGTCAATCGGTTAAATAAATCATTTGAACGCACTCAGGTGCTTAACAATGTCAATTTAAGTGTTAATAAAAATGAAGTGGTATGTCTTATTGGCTCCAGTGGTTCAGGAAAAAGCACCTTTCTAAGGTGTCTTAACTTCTTAGAGTTTCCAGACAGCGGAGAAATTACTATTCTTGGCCGGACCATTCAGCCGAAGCAAGACAGTTTAAACGAAATTCGTCAGAAGCTCGGCATGGTGTTTCAGCAGTTTAATCTGTTCCCCCATAAAACCGTCCTGGAAAATGTGACAGAGGCCCCGATGCTTGTAAGGAAATTAAGTAAGCAGCAGGCAGTGAAAGAAGCGAAGGACATGCTCGGAAAAGTAGGTTTAAGTGACAAAGAAAATGACTTTCCTTCAAGGCTATCAGGAGGTCAGCAGCAAAGGGTGGCGATAGCCAGAGCTTTGGCCATGAAGCCGGAGATTATGCTGTTTGATGAACCTACTTCAGCGCTTGACCCAGAGCTTGTTGGAGAAGTATTGCAAGTAATCAAGCAGCTTGCAAAAGAAGGGATGACAATGATCGTAGTGACCCACGAGATGGGATTCGCCCGGGAAGTAGCTGACCGAGTCGTATATATGCATGAAGGTAAAATCGTGGAAGAAGGCAGCCCTTCTGATATATTTGATCATCCGAAAGAAGAAAGAACCCGTGCGTTCTTAAGCTCAATTCTTTAAAAGCTACGGTATTTTTTAATTATTAAGATCGATAAAACCTATTCCGTTTGCCAAAAAAGAAATAATCAGGTGGAAAAACTCTTGTTTTCTTCGGGAAACTGATGAGCCAACTCATTACACTCCCGGATCTCACCATGGCTCTATCCCCTGCAGGAGGTTTAGCATATCTCTTACTAAGCCTTTAAGAGAAGGAAAAGTTAGTTCCGTTTTACTGGAGCAAGAGAAAAGCGTCTGGGAAATGACTCGCTTTCCGCGAGGAGCCGGTGAGCTAGCTCGCTGCACTCGCGGATCTCACCTTGTCTCTTCTCCCTGCAGGAGTCACGTTATTGCTTCATTTTCTTCTTAATGGTGAAAGAGAAAGACCTGTTCCGTTTATCAAGTACGGAGAAACGCGGCTGGGAAATGACTCGCTTTCCGCGGGGAGCCGGTGAGCTAGCTCGTTTCACTCGCGGATCTCACCATGGCTCTATCTCCCTGCAGGAGTCTCGCCATTTCCCAGCCTCTTTACATTTAATGGGGAAACGGAACGCTGTAATCTCATTAAGCTCTCTAATGAGATCAATCCTCTCTTCTTATATGTTCCGTTACTCAAAAATACGTAAAGGGACAGGGGGAAACGGCGAGACTCCTATGGGAGAAAAGAACAGGGTGAGATCCCGGAAGGCTTTAGCCTGAGGAAGCTCAGCGTTCACCCATGGAAAGCGAGTTGTTTCCCCCGGCCCGGTTATCTATATCGTGGTGAACGGAACACTTTTTCCCTTTAAGTGAGACTCAAAGAACCCTTCTTCCAAGGCTTTTTTCCTGAGGAAGGTTCCCGGCAGATAATGGGTAATGGAAAAACAAAAAAGCCGTGGATTTCACGGCTTTTTTTTACTTCTTTTTTAAGATATATACACCAGCTATAACAAGCACAACGGGCCAAAAACGCTCCACAAAAGTAATAACTACAGATATGTATTCAAACCATTCAGGATTGGAAGTTGAAAACAGAGCGAATATGGACAGTCCGAGCAGGACAAGAGCTGGAATAATCCCTGACTTTGTTTTTAAATACTTAATGAAGAAGCCTGTGCCAATAATCAGGGTATAGACGGCCCAATGGTCAATCCAGTTCGGGTAACGCTCAAGACCGTGAAAATGAATGCCAAAGCCGGTCAGAATAATGCCTGGAAGCAGAGTAGAGCTATCTTTCGAAAAATAATTATGTAATAATAGGGCCGCTCCAATAATAATTAAAATAGTAGGCCATGAGTAGAAGGGATTCAAAAAGGGAATATTGAATTGACGAAGCAGAAAATATCCGCCTAATCCCAGGAGCAAAAAGCCGGTAAACGAATTTTGTTTCTTCAATGTCATTCCTCCGTAAATACATAAAAGGTCTGTCTTGCGAACACTGTCGGGATTTGGTATATTAATGACGGGTTACAAATTAGAATTGTTCTAAATTGTTTTTTCGACGTATTCGTTTTGTATGTATATCTTATCATAATGATTTCAAAATCTGTTCATATTATAAAGAAAACTATGGCTTTTTATATGTTATAATGAGGCATATGTGATTGTACAGGACGCTTTTTAACTTGGGGGTATATAAAATGCACGTATTATCAATCGGGTTAAACTATAAGACAGCCCCTGTGGAAATTCGGGAAAAGCTGACATTCTCTGATGATCGACTGGTAGAGGCGATGCAGAACCTTAATCAACAAAAAAGTGTTCTGGAAAATGTAATTATCTCTACTTGCAATCGTACGGAAATATATGCAGTGGTCGATCAGCTTCACACAGGTCGTTACTACATTAAGCAATTTCTAGCCGAATGGTTTGAGATCAGCAAAGAAGACTTTTCTCCCTTCCTTTCCATTTCAGAGGCTGACGGTGCGATGGAACATCTATTCCGGGTAGCTTCTGGACTTGATTCCATGGTTCTCGGGGAGACCCAAATTCTTGGCCAAATCAAACAAGCCTTTCAAACAGCTCAGCAGGCTGGTACTACGGGGACTATATTTAATCAGCTGTTTAAGCAGGCGGTGACTTTAGCCAAGAAGGCGCATAAAGATACGGGTATCGGGGAAAATGCTGTATCAGTGAGCTATGCTGCTGTGGAACTCGCCCGTAAAATATTCGGCGACTTAGTTCATAAGCACGTTGTTATAATCGGTGCCGGAAAAATGGGAGAACTTGCAGCGAAGAATTTACACGGTTCGGGTGTTAAACAAGTTACCGTAATTAATCGAACACATGATAAAGCAAAAGTCGTGGCAGATCAATTTAATGGACAAGCCCGCACGATGGAAGATTTACAGGATGTTTTAACAGAAGCTGACATTGTGATCAGTTCAACTGGTTCTTCAGAATATGTAATTTCAAGAAACCAAATGGATCCTGTTCATAAAAAAAGAAAAGGAAAGCCTCTTTTTCTTGTAGATATTGCAGTGCCTCGAGATCTTGACCCTGGAATGGAAGATCTGGAGAGCGTTTTTCTCTATGATATTGATGACCTTCAAGGCATTGTTGATGCTAATCTAGCCGTTCGTAAACAAGCTGCAGAAGAGATTGAAATTATGATAGAGGCAGAAATTATTGATTTTAAAGAATGGCTGCAGACGATTGGTGTGGTGCCGGTCATTTCTGCTCTTAGAACGAAGGCTTTAGGCATTCAGGCCGAGACAATGCAAAGTATTGAACGAAAAATGCCAAATCTAACAGAGCGTGAAAAAAAGGTTTTGCGGAAACACACTAAGAGTATTATTAACCAAATGCTGAAGGATCCTATTCTTCAAGCTAAAGAATTAAGTGCCAAGCCTGATGCGGAAGAATCTTTGCGCCTCTTCACACAAATCTTCGGCATTGAAGAGGAAGTGGAAAAGGAACTCGAAGAGCAGGAGAAAAAGAATATAAAAGAACAAGCTCCTGATTCAAGTGAAAACTTTTCTTTCGCAGCGCTTCACAAGATTGTGAATTCATAAGGGTGGAAGCAGCGGATGTTTGAGCTTAAATGGATTTATGAATTAATCCTTTTACTTTATGGTGCAAGTTTAATAGGATATTTCATTGATTTTATTCAGAATAACCGGAAGGCTAATCGGATGGCCTTCTGGTTACTTAGTATGGTTTGGGGTTTGCAAACCTTTTTTTTATTAGCTCAGGTTTTTATTGAAGAAAACTTTCCTATTGTGAATGTTTATGATAGCTTGTATTTTTATTCCTGGATACTAGTCACGTTCTCCTTAATAATCAACCGGCTTTTTCGGGTCGATTTCTTTGTTTTTTTTGCGAATTTGTTAGGCTTTCTTGTGATGCTTCTTTACATTGCAACACGGGCACCTAATACATTAAAAGACCAGGGACTTTCTCTTGTTCATGAAATGCTGGTCGTGCATATTACATTGGCTCTTATCTCCTATGGTTTTTTTACACTATCATTTATTTTTTCAATTATGTATTTGCTTCAGTATCGATTGCTCAAGCAGAAAAAGTGGGACGCCAAGCTGTTTAGACTTGGCGATTTAACAAAACTTGATCATTTTTCTTATATAGCTGTCATTCTAGGGGTGCCTCTGCTGCTCATTGCCTTAATTCTTGGGGTGACATGGGGGTATACTTCCGGCGACACCTTCTACTGGTATGATTCAAAAACACTTGGCTCCATATTAGTACTTCTGGTGTATGGGGTTTATTTATTTTTAAGAGTTGTGAAAGGGTATCAAGGTAGGTCTATTTCTATTTTTAATAGTGCCGCTTTCTTGTTTTTGCTCATTAACTTTCTGCTCTTCGGTTCATTATCAAATTTTCATTTCTAGTCTTAAGGAGGATATCGTATGCGAAAAATTATTATAGGATCCCGAAAAAGTAATCTCGCTATCACACAAACAGAATGGGTGATAAAGCGTTTAAAGGAAATAGATCCTTCTTATGAGTTTGAAATCAAAAGAATCTCGACTAAGGGTGACAAGATATTAGACGTCACTCTTTCAAAAGTTGGTGGAAAAGGCTTATTTATAAAGGAAATTGAACAGTCAATGTACGATAAGGAAATTGATATGGCTGTTCACAGTATGAAGGATGTACCTGCTGCTGTGGCTGAGGGATTAACAATTGCTTCTATCCCTGAGCGGGAGGATCACCGTGATGCTTTCGTTTCAAATGGCAATGTATTGTTAAAGGACTTAAAAGAAGGGGCAATTGTGGGAACGAGCAGTCTTCGCCGCGGCTCCCAGCTAAAAGCCTACCGACCGGATTTAGAAATACGCTGGATTCGCGGAAATATTGATACACGTCTCCAAAAGCTTAAAGAAGAAGATTTTGATGCGATTATATTAGCGGCAGCCGGTTTAAAGAGAATGGGCTGGGATGACGATGTAGTAACAGAGTATCTTGAACCTGACGTATGTGTACCGGCTGTTGGCCAAGGTGCGCTTGCTTTGGAGTGTCGTGAAGATGACCATGAGCTAATCAAACTGTTAAAGGAAATCAATGATGAATATACAGAAAGAACGGTAACTGCTGAGCGTAAGTTCCTTCATGATTTAAATGGCGGCTGCCAGGTCCCTATCGGTGCCTATGCTTTCATAAAAGATGGGCAAATTACACTGACAGCACTAGTAGGAAAGCCAGACGGTGAAACTATTCTTCATGAAACGGTTACGGGAGAAGATCCGGTGGCTGTCGGAAAGGAAGCCGCTGATCGGCTGAAAGCACAGGGAGCGGTAGACATCGTTGAGAAAGCAAGAGAGGAGTATGGAGATTGATGAGCAGGCCGCTTGCGGGGAAAAAAATACTCGTGACGCGTGCACATCCTCAAGGCGAGGGTTTTGTTCTTAAGCTGAAAGGTTTAGGGGCAGAGCCTCTTCATATACCTCTTATTAAGTTTCAGCGGTGCTGGACTGATAAAACTGAAGATATACTAACAAACCTTCACGACTATAGCTGGGTTTTTATAACGAGCTTCAATGGCGTGAAGTTTTTTTTCGAGTGGCTTGAAGAGTTTAAAGTCCAGCTCCCATCCTGTTTGAAGTGGGCGGCGGTTGGTTCAAAAACTGAAAAGGCTCTTCATGAATACGATGTCCAGGCCTCTTTCGTGCCTGAAAGCTACCACGCTCAAGCGATGCAGGCAGAATTTTTATCAAAAAATAGAAACCCAGGGAAAGTTCTGTTCGTTCGTGGCAACCTATCGAAAAACGTTCTTCCTGAAGCTTTTAGCCACCAGGGTATTCCTTTTGATTCTCTAACCGTGTATGATACCCTACTAGTAAAAGAAGTTAAGAATTTAGGGGAAATGCTGCCCGAAATGGACGCGCTGACTTTTACTAGCCCATCGACTGTAAAAGCTTTTATTGAGGCAGTCGACGTTAAATCGGCTCGGTATGTTCCCTGCTTCTGTATTGGATCATCAACTGCTAAAGCTGCAGAAGCGGCAGGTTTTCAATCAATTTACGTTCCTCATGAATTTACTGTTGATGGAATGATTGAAATAATAATCGACTACTTCCAGAAAGAAGGAAAATTACATGAAAGACCTTGAATTTAAAAGACACCGCAGACTGAGAAGAACAGAATCCATGCGTGCCCTTGTCAGTGAAACTCATTTGAGAAAAGAAGACTTGATTTACCCGATCTTTGTGTTAGAAGGGGAAAATATTAAAAACCCGGTAGCTTCTATGCCTGGTGTCCATCAAGTATCTCTTGACAATCTTTCAGAAGAGATGAACGAGCTTGAAGAGCTGGGGGTTCGTTCTGTGATTGTATTTGGTGTGCCAAATGAAAAAGATGAAATCGGATCACAAGCCTACCAGGAAGAAGGCATTGTTCAGAGAGCTATCCGCCATATTAAAGAGGCCCATTCAAGCTTAACAGTAGTTGCAGATACTTGTCTGTGTCAATATACAGACCATGGGCACTGTGGTGTTGTACGGAATGGAGAGATTGTGAACGATGAATCTCTTGAACTTATTACAAAGACAGCCGTCAGTCAGGCGGAGGCCGGGGCAGACATTATTGCACCTTCAAATATGATGGATGGATTTGTTGCAGCCATCCGACATGGTTTAGATGAAGCAGGCTATAGTGATATTCCGATTATGTCCTATGCTGTTAAGTACGCTTCTGCCTTCTATGGTCCATTTCGTGACGCGGCTCACAGCTCTCCACAGTTTGGTGACAGAAGGGCCTATCAAATGGACCCGGCCAATCGCTTAGAAGCAATACGTGAAGCACAGTCTGACGTGGAAGAGGGAGCAGATTTTCTAATTGTAAAGCCTGCTTTATCTTATCTTGATGTTATGCGTGAAGTAAAAGACCGTTTTCCTCTGCCCTTAGTGGCTTATAATGTAAGCGGCGAATACTCCATGATTAAAGCGGCAGCAGCCAATGGATGGGTGAACGAAGAAGAAATCGTAATGGAAAAGCTGACATCTATGAAACGTGCAGGAGCAGACTTAATAATTACTTACTTTGCAAAAGATGCTGCAAGATATATTGACAAGCAATAAAGCTGGACAGGAAAGGGTGTAGCGATTTTATGAAAAAGTTCGATCGTTCAATTGATGCTTATAAGAAAGCCGTAAATTACATGCCGGGAGGGGTTAATTCTCCGGTAAGAGCCTTTAAATCAGTAAAAATGGATCCTATTTTTATGGAAAGAGGAAAAGGTTCTAAAATATATGATATTGATGGAAATGAGTACATTGATTATGTGCTGAGCTGGGGACCATTAATTCTGGGCCATGCAGATGATCGTGTCGTGGAGGCTTTGAAGAAAACGACGGAATCCGGAACAAGCTTTGGCGCCCCAACTGAAATTGAAAATGAATTAGCTGAACTCGTCATTGATCGTGTCCCTTCAATTGAAATGCTTCGCATGGTTAACTCCGGTACTGAAGCGACCATGAGTGCACTTAGGGTGGCCAGAGGGTATACAGGTCGTGACAAGATTCTTAAATTTGAAGGCAACTATCATGGACACGGCGACTCCCTGCTTATTAAAGCAGGGTCCGGCGTGGCAACGCTTGGACTTCCTGATTCGCCAGGAGTTCCTGAATCGATTGCGAAAAACACGATTACTGTCCCTTATAACGATATTGAAAGTGTACGTTATGTATTTGAAAACTATGGTGATGACCTTGCTGCGGTAATTATTGAGCCTGTATCAGGCAATATGGGAGTGGTACCGCCTGAGGAACAATTTCTTCAGGACCTTCGCCAAATTACGAAGGATAATGGAACAGTGTTGATCTTTGATGAGGTTATGACAGGTTTCCGTGTAGGTTACAACAGTGCGCAAGGCCATTTTGGCGTTACGCCTGATATGACGTGCCTCGGCAAAGTGATCGGCGGCGGGCTTCCCGTAGGAGCTTATGGAGGAAAAAAAGAAATTATGGAACGCGTCGCACCTGTGGGTGACATTTATCAGGCGGGTACTTTATCCGGAAATCCTTTGGCTATGACTGCGGGATATGAAACCCTGAAAGCGATGGATGAAGAAGCTTATGAACAAATAAATAAAAAAGTTGATCGTTTGATTCAAGGTTATAAGAGAGCGGCTGAGAAATATAATATTCCGTTAATGGTGAACCGAGCGGGTTCGATGGTGGGGGTATTCTTTACTGACCAGCCTGTGAGCAACTTTGAAACAGCGAATGCGTCTGACTTAGAAAGATTTGCGGCCTATTACCAAGGGATGATCCAAGAAGGTATTTTCCTGCCGCCGTCCCAATTCGAAGGGATTTTCTTATCTGCCTCCCATACGGATGAAGATATTGAAGCAACCATCGAAGCTGTGGAAAAAGTATTTCAAAATCTTTAACAGTTAAAAGCTGCCGGATAACCGGCAGCTTTCTTTATGTTCACTTATTTAGAGCAGAAATCTACTTTTCTTTCTCTATTCAATGTATAACAAAACATCTATTGCATAGAGTGTAATAGATGTCTTTTTAGTGTATGAATAGGGAGGAGACATAAACATGGAAAGAAATCAGGATTTTTCATTTTTTTTAGATGAATCTTTATGGTTTAAGGAAGGACAGGGAGTTAATGAGCTGCTTGGGATTTCTTTGGAGCCGCAAGTATCGATATCAGATTTAGGAGAAGATGTTCGTTTGCATGGTTTTGTAGAGCTTTCTGGAGAATACCTTGCAAAAGAGCAGGAAGAAGGGATTTACAGAGAAGACGATGTCCGCCAATCTGGGAGAGTCATTCAAAGGGTGGATAAGTCCGCAGAAGGTGTTTCGGAATTCTTTCATCAGTTCCCGGTTGAAATTACGGTTTCTAAAGATCGTGTAGCTGACTTGGAAGACGTTATTATTAATATTGAAAGTTTTGATTATGAAATTCCTGAGTCAAATCAGCTTCGTCTTCACGCTGAACTTGTAATGAATGGTATATTTCAAGAGCAGCCTTCCAATCAACGAGAAGGAATAGAGCATGATGAAGTCGTAACTTTAGGACCTGTCCTTTATAAAGAGGAGGAAGTTCGTTCACAGGAAAAGGCAGAAGATGAAGAAAGCGGCCGAAAAGAAACATATCAAACTTTTTCGGAATTCTTTCAGATGAGCGAACCGGCAGAAACAGAAGTGGAAGAAAAACCAGAAGTGCAAGAGGAAGAGGTAGAAGAAGAATCTGAATCTGAATCACCAAAGGAAAACAAAGCGAAAATGGCTGGAATAGGTGATGAAGAAGAAAACGAAGAAGTGGAAGAGGAAGAATCACCACCGTCCGTTAATGGATTTAAACAGATTTTTCAACACCTATTCCCTAACAGGGATGAGACTTATGCTCAAATGAAAATGTATATCGTTCAGGAAGATGAAACAATCGAAATGATCGCCAAGCGATATGAAGTGCCTGTTAAACAGCTGGAAAAGGTAAATAAAATGGAAGAAGAAGTAACCGCGGGGCAAGTTGTCTATATCCCTTGTTAGATCCATTTATACTTGAAGGCAAGCCATATACCGATCCATATTCCTAGAAGAAAAACATCCAGTGACGTCGGAAAAAATAAGGTACGAAACAGCTGATAAATTAATATAGGCAAACAGGCAATTTCAAACACATAGATAACCTGCCGGCACCATGACGGAAGACGGTAACGGTAGAAACGGCTCATTTACAACACCTGACCTTCCTCATTTTTTAAAAAGAGTTGACTAAAACGGCGAATTCTATATACAATATGTATATTAACAACTATATGTGAAATGCCGTGAATGGGAAGAGTACATTCTCCGTTCCTTCAGAGAGGAAAACAAATGCTGAGAGTTTTCCAGGAATACAGGTGGATGGAAGGTCGCCCGGGATGCAGTTTCTTTGAAAAATGAGTAAAAGAAGCCGGTTAAAAGCCGTTATTCATGATGAGTGTACAGATTTATTCTGTAAACAAAGGTGGTACCACGGAAAAGCAAACCTTTTCGTCCTTTATAGGATGAAAGGGTTTTTTTATTTTCACAGAGAATGTGAAGGAGGAAAACGTTAATGGAAGATAATAATTTATCAATGCCGACTAAATATGATCCAACGGCAATTGAAAAAGACCGTTATCAATATTGGGTGGAGGGCAAATTTTTTGAAGCTGCTGGCGATCAAAATAAAGAGCCTTATACAGTAGTAATCCCGCCGCCGAACGTAACAGGGAAGCTTCACTTAGGGCATGCTTGGGATACTACCCTTCAGGACATCTTGACTCGTGTGAAGCGTATGCAGGGGTATGATGTTCTGTGGCTTCCTGGAATGGACCATGCGGGTATCGCTACACAGGCAAAAGTAGAAGCTAAACTGAAAGAGCAGGGACAGTCACGCTATGATCTTGGCCGTGAAGCCTTCCTGGAAAAGTCATGGGAATGGAAGAAGGAATATGCTCAGTTTATCCGTACCCAGTGGGAAAAACTCGGCCTTGGCCTGGATTATTCACGTGAACGCTTTACTCTTGATAAAGGGCTGTCAGAAGCGGTTAAGGAAGTTTTTGTTAAGCTTTATGAAAAAGGATGGATCTATCGCGGAGAATACATTATTAACTGGGACCCTTCCACAAAAACGGCTTTATCTGATATCGAAGTGGAGTATAAAGATGTACAGGGCGCATTTTACCATATGCGTTATCCGTTGAAAGACGAAGATGGCTATATTGAAATCGCAACAACTCGTCCCGAAACCATGCTTGGAGATACAGCTGTAGCTGTCCACCCAAAGGACGAACGTTATAAAGATTTAATTGGAAAAAAAGTTATTCTGCCAATTGTCGGACGTGAAATTGAAATCGTTGCTGACGATTACGTGGATATGGAATTCGGGTCCGGAGCTGTTAAGATTACGCCAGCTCACGATCCAAATGATTTTGAAATTGGAAACCGTCACAAATTAGAGCGTGTTCTCGTTATGAATGAAGACGGGTCAATGAATGAAAATGCCGGAAAATACAAAGGTATGGACCGATTTGAATGCCGAAAGCAGCTTGTAAAGGATCTTCAAGAGAGCGGAGTGCTGTTTGAAATCGAAGAACATCTGCACTCTGTTGGTCATTCAGAACGAAGTGGAGCTGTTGTGGAGCCATATTTATCTACACAATGGTTCGTAAATATGGAGCCTCTTGCTAAAGAAGCGATTAATTTACAATCGACTGATGACAAAGTAAGCTTTGTGCCTGATCGTTTTGAGAAAACATATTTAAATTGGATGGGAAATATCCGTGACTGGTGTATCTCTCGTCAGCTTTGGTGGGGACATCGTATCCCGGCCTGGTACCATAAAGAAACGGGAGAAATATATGTAGGAAAAGAAGACCCTGCAGATGCTGAAAATTGGGAGCAGGATGAAGATGTGTTAGATACCTGGTTCTCTTCTGCTTTGTGGCCGTTCTCTACTATGGGATGGCCTGATGAAAACAATGAGGATTTCAAACGCTATTTTCCTACCAATGTGTTAGTAACTGGATATGATATTATTTTCTTCTGGGTCAGCCGGATGATTTTTCAGTCCATTGAGTTTACAGAACGCCGTCCATTTGAAGATGTATTAATCCACGGACTAGTACGCGATGCTGAAGGAAGAAAAATGAGTAAATCTCTCGGCAACGGTGTTGATCCTATGGATGTGATCGAGAAGTATGGTGCTGATTCATTACGCTACTTCCTTTCTACCGGTTCTTCTCCAGGCCAGGACCTGCGTTTCCAATGGGAAAAAGTTGAATCTACATGGAATTTTGCCAATAAGATTTGGAATGCTTCCCGTTTCGCTTTAATGAACATGGGTGACTTAAAGTATGAAGATATTGATTTATCTGGTGAAAAATCTGTTGCGGACGAATGGATTTTGACACGTCTGAACGAAACTATTGAACAGGTTACAAAAAATATCGACCGTTATGAATTCGGAGAAGCGGGTCGTCATCTCTATAACTTTATTTGGGATGAGTTCTGTGATTGGTATATTGAAATGGCTAAACTTCCGCTGTATGGTGAAGATGAAGAACGTATTCTAACGACACGCTCTATTTTGGCCTATACACTTGATCAGATTATGAGAATGCTTCATCCGTTTATGCCGTTTATTACAGAAGAAATCTGGCAGCACCTGCCGCATGAAGGCGAGTCCATCACACAGGCTTCCTGGCCGCAGGTAAGAGCAGACCTTCATAATGAGCAGGCAGTAACGGAAATGCAGCGTCTTGTTTCCATTATTCGCTCCGTTAGAAATATTCGAGCTGAGGTGGATACACCGATGTCTAAGGAGATCCAGCTGCTTATTCAAGCGAAGGATGATCAGGTTGTAGCAGAGCTAGAGAATAACCGGAGTTATCTGGAACGTTTTTGTAACCCTAGTGAATTAGAGATTTCCACACAGGTGAAAGCACCTGAAAAAGCAATGTCTGCTGTAGTAACGGGAGCAGAGCTGTTCCTGCCTCTAGCCGGATTGATTAATATTGATGATGAAATCCAGCGTCTGGAGAAAGAATGGAAGAGATGGGACAGTGAAGTTATCCGGGTACAGAAGAAGCTTTCAAATGAAGGTTTTGTTAAGAAGGCACCCGAACAGGTAGTGGACGAAGAGCGTAAAAAAGAAAAAGATTATGTAGATAAACGTGAGAAAGTAGAAGCCCGAATTAAAGAACTAAAGGCATAAAAGGAAAACAGAAGGGAGGGTATTCATTTGAATACTCTCCTCTTTTATGAAGTGGGGGGAAGAACAAAATGAATTATGAAGAGGCAATCAACTGGATCCATACGAGAGAAAAATTCAAAATTAAACCAGGGCTGGAACGTATGCAGTGGATGCTTGAGAAACTGGATCATCCTGAAAAAAAACTGCGTGCTGTTCACGTAGCAGGTACCAATGGAAAAGGGTCGACCGTATCTTTTCTCAGAAGCCTGCTTCAGAAACAGGGCTACACAATTGGAACTTTTACTTCACCATATATTATAAAGTTTAATGAGCGGATGAGCATTAATGGGGATCCAATAGCGGATGAAGATCTGGCTGATCTGGCTAAAAGAATAAAGCCGCTGGTCGACGAGCTTAAAGGTTCTGCCATAGGAGAACCCACAGAATTCGAGACCATTACAGTGATGGCTTTTGTTTATTTTTCTGAAAAAGATGTCGATTTTACGATAGTGGAGACAGGGCTTGGTGGAAGGTATGATTCTACTAATGTCATAACTCCGCTTATTTCTGTTATTACGAATATCGGAAAAGATCATATGGCTATTCTCGGAAACACTTATGAGAAGATTGCTAAAGAAAAGGCTGGTATCATAAAGACTGGAGTTCCTGTTGTAACGGCAGTCTCCCAGCTGGAAGCTTTATCCGTTATTAAAGAAGAAGCTTGTATTAAAAACTCGCCTTTATTTGAGTACCAAAGAGATTTTACAGCACAGCATATATCAGCTGAAGAGCGGGGGGAAGCATTCAAATTTGAAATGGCAGATTATACTTCTCCACTATTGGTTTCCTCTCTTATGGGAAGCCACCAGGTAAGCAATGCTTCATTAGCTTTGGCTGCTGTAGAACTATTAAGGAAGATGGGATTCTTAATTCAGCAAAGCTTTTACCCGGAAGCGATCATGTCAACGTATTGGCCAGCCAGATTTGAGATGGTAAACGAATCGCCTCTTGTTATTATTGATGGTGCTCATAATGAAGAAGGGATGGCATCACTGGCCGATACCCTGAGGCAGCGCTATAGTGAAAAGACGATTTATTTAATCTATGCCGCTATAAACGATAAGCCAGTCTATAAAATGCTCAATCAGCTCAAACCTCTCGTAAATGAAGTCTGGGTTACTGAATTTGACTTCCCTAAAGCGTTCCAGGCTAAGGAGCTTGCTGAAAAGTCACCTATTGTTCCCACATATGTAGAAAATGATTACAAAAAAGCTGTTGAAATGCTTCTGGGTAAGTTGACAGAAAAAGATGTATTAGTTATTTCTGGTTCGCTCTACTTTATTTCGGAAGTAAGGAAAATTTTTGAATAACAATATGGGCTATGGTAATATATAAATAGTTTGAATTTTCTATTAAATGGATGGGGGAAGGAGGAGAGCTTGATTGGTCTCCCGGTGGAAGAAGCTGGCCGTTTATGGAATATGGGCTGCCGTCTGGCCTGTATCCGTCTATTTAATTTATTTACACTCTCCTTTCTCTATTTTTGACTATAAAACTGATATTCTTTTGTTCATTATCTTAGCTTCGATCGTGGCTTTATTTCCTCTCTTGATGGGTGAACACCCGGTATTTTTAACAAATGGGATCAGTTTTACTGTCTTTTTGTACTTTGGATTATTAGTTGAAATCCTTGTCATTCAGATAGCCCTCCTCTTCTTATTAGCGAAGATCGGGATAGGGAAGAAAGAGTTTTTTCGTGTCCCTTTAAACATGTTAATGTTTCTAGGGATTTCTGTAATTGCTGCCGCCATTTATTATCTTTTAGGAGGGGACCATGGTGGCCGTGCTTTAAATGAGGCCAGTGATGTATTTCCTGTATCTGCCTATCTGCTGACCCAGATTATTGCAAACCATATTTTGCTTCTTTTTATTAGAAGATACCTTTATGGAAAAAAGCAGCGGCTTTCTGATCAGGGAATAAAGTGGGAATTTGTAACGACTCTGCTGATTGCTCCTGTAGGGATAATTCTATATTTCTTTTATAAAGAAACAGGTCCCCAGGCGGTTTACTTAGTAGGACTGCCATTTTTGATGATATCGTTTATGCTGCGGCAGTTCCATAAAACTAGTGAATTAAATAATTACTTGAGGAAGACCGGTGATATTGGACATGAACTCACTGGAAGCCTCAGTGTAACTGAAGTACTCGATGTATTTGTGAAAAGAGTGACCAGGCTTTTGCCGATGGATTACATGTATGTGTATGACGTAAACGAAAAACAAATGGTGAAGCTGATTCGGTCTTATGGTCATAATAATTTAATCCAGCCGAAATTTTATAAGACAATGGAAAAGTTAAGTGAAGATACTTTGCGAAAAGGAATGGGGAAGCATTACCACCATCATAAAGAGTGGAAGCATCTTGCCGATGATTTAACGCCTCACGATGCAGAAAGTGTTATTTCTCTCCCCGTGTTAAGAAGAGATTCCATCGTAGGGATTATTACGGTATATGCTACTAAGCCTAAAATTTTTTTTAAATACCAGTATATGATTTTAAATATACTGGGCAGCTACCTGGCTGTAGCGGTTGATAATGCTCGCCATTACGAAAAAACAAAGGATGAAAGCGAACGCTGTCCTTTAACATCGCTATATAATTATCGATACTTTGATAAATATTTAAGAGACTTAGCCCAGAAAGATGAAACCCAGTCGGTATCCCAAATTTTACTGGATATAGATTATTTTAAGTCTGTAAATGACTATTACGGCCATAAAACTGGCAATGAGGTTCTCTGTGAGCTTGCCGCACGTATTGAGACTATATTGAATGACCGTGGGATTGCTGCTCGGCTTGGAGGAGAAGAGTTTACCATCCTTCTGCCTGGAATGGGAAGTAAGGAAGCACTGATTGTCGCCGAAGAGATTAAATCAGCGATTAGTCTGTTACCTTTTACTACCTGGCAGCATATACAAAATGATACTCAGCCTAAACACATAAATATCACGGTAAGCATTGGTGTTGCTTCCTACCCTGAGCATTGTAATAACCTGCTTGAACTTACCCGTCATGCTGACAGGGCGATGTATGTTGGAGCTAAACAGCAGGGCCGTGACAAAATCGCCAGCTATGATACATTGGCACGCACTCCTCAGCGATAAGCAGTGTGTGCTTTCCTCCTCTTTTCTTATTACCCCCTAAAAAAACCCTCAGGAGTGATATACAAGTGTTATCTATCTATTTCTTTTTGCTCGGGATGACCCTCGGCTCTTTTTATAACGTTATCGGCCTTCGGCTTCCTAAGCGGATATCCTTTACTCGAAACAGATCGTTTTGTCCCCATTGCAGGAATCAGCTTGAATGGCATGAATTAATACCTGTCTTTTCTTTTCTTCTGCAAAAAGGATCGTGCCGACACTGCAACAAGCGTATCTCCATTCTTTATCCCCTCATGGAAATCCTCAGCGGTTCCGCTTTCCTTCTCTTTTATATAGCTATCGACTCCCATATAAAACTTCTTCCAGCGCTCCTGCTCTATACCCTATTCCATATCCTCATTGTCAGCGATTTGATGTACCAGGTCATTCCAAATACCGTACTGTTATTTTTTTTCAGCATTTTCTTTTTGTTTCGGCTCATATATCCACTAGATCCATGGTGGCATAGTGCGGCAGGTGCTCTAATCGGACTGGTGGGAACTGCAGCTATCATAATCTGCAGCCGTGGAGGTATGGGGGGAGGAGATATGAAGCTCCTGGGGCTTATTGGTTTTATTCTCGGACCTTCACTTCTTCTCGTAGCTTTTTTGACAGCTGTACTGACAGCTTTCATATTAAGTGTCTTCCTGCTGGCCTTTGCAAAGAAAAACCTTAAGAGTAAAATACCATTTGCTCCTTTTTTGTCGATTGGAGGGATGACGGCATTTATGTACGGAGAGGCCCTTATTCAGTGGTACCTTCTATACTTTCTCTCATAAAAAAATCATATATTTGATGGCACAAGAGTATAAATATAAAGAATCACCAGATTAGTGAGGGTTTCATAACCTCACTAATTTTATTACTGAAAGAAAGAGACACACTTCCCAAGCAGTTTGAAGATTGTCGAAGCCTCATGACAAAAACTAACGTGTTTTTTAAGAGGGCTGTGATAGATTTGGAAAAAAGAAGAGGAGTGAAACCTTGTGGGTGAAAGAAACAAAATTATTATTTCCTATAAAAACAAAGAGACCAATTCGGAAATCATCCAAGCAAAGGAAGAACATGCCGCTGCCCAAGTGAAAAGTATTGAGGACTATCACAAAACGAAAATTCAAAAAAAACCGGCGGCAGCCACTATTCGCAGAAACATTGCTCCTTCTTCCCTAAAGCATGTGACACTATCCATTTTTACCGCTTTGGCAGTAAGTCTTGTGCTGGGATTTATTTTGTTAAAAGTTTTTGTAGCAGCTACTGATGGGGGAGCGATCGCCCAGTCTCAAATGACACAGGGTGCGCCCTCAGCTTCTGAGCAAGGCCAACCAGCGTCGCTGGAAATTCCGGATCTCTCCGTGAACGTCATCCAAAGCGGAGTTTTCTCAACAGAAGAAAAGGCGCAGGAATGGAAGGAAAACTTAGCAGAACAGTCTATTCCTTCTCTTATCTGGGAAAAAGACGGGCAGTTTTTTCTCTTGTCTGGAAGCGAAGATCTCTCTTCAGGAATCAATGAAGTGTCAGAAGGATATTCGGCTAAGGACATTCCTGTTTATAAGAAAGAATGGACAATATCAGGTGGAAAGGCTGGTGTATCAAAAGACCAGTCGCAAGTTGTACAGACAATTATAGGCCATTTAGAAGCGAGAACCCTTCACTCAGTCCCGCAAGGGGAGCGGGCAAAACTGCTGCAAGCCTATGAACAAAGTAAAGATCCTGCACCCGGATTTTTAGAAGCTTTAAAAGAATGGAACAGCGGGGAGAATAATGGTATAAGCTGGCTGTCATTCGCAAAGGCCATAAATTCGATGAAGAATTAATGTTTAAAATTTTTGCTGTGTTTTTAGTGGGGAAAGTAAGTTTTGGCTTATATAAATCTTAAACTTGTTCCTTTATTCATTAATTTCTTTTCATAATTACTGACTAAACTAAATCCTTCTCTTTTTATAAAATAAAGGCACCCCTTATTGAGGGAACGGAAAAGAGAGGATGAATGTTTAATTGACAAACTCTTTAATGATTCGGGATATACCTAAAGAAGATCGTCCCAGGGAGAGATGTCTCAAATATGGACCAGCCAACCTGTCCCACCAGGAACTGCTGGCCATTCTGCTTGGCAGCGGATCAAGACAGGAATCCGTCACAGAACTTGCCAAAAGGATACTCGTACATTTTGAAGGAATTGATTTGCTTAAAGGGGCAACGATAGAAGAGCTTACAGCAATCAAAGGCATTGGAACTGCTAAAGCGGTACAATTGCTGGCCTCCATAGAATTTGGTCAAAGAATTCATCGTACCAAATTGGCTGAGCGCTATGTCATACGAAGTCCTGAAGACGGAGCAGATTACATCATGGAAGAAATGAGAGAACTGAAACAAGAGCATTTTGTCTGTCTGTTTTTAAATACGAAAAATCAGGTCATTCATCGCCAGACTATTTTTATAGGCAGCTTAAATGCATCGATCGTTCATCCGAGAGAGGTTTTCAAGGAAGCAGTCAAACGTTCTGCAGCTTCAATCATTTGCGCACATAACCATCCTTCCGGAGATCCTACCCCTTCTCAAGAGGATATTCAAGTCACAAGAAGATTGAATGAATGTGGAAAAATGATTGGAATCGAGCTGCTGGATCATATAGTTATTGGTGATCGCAAATTTATTTCCTTAAAAGAAAAAGGCTATCTATAACACTATCTATTTTTATTTATTTTTCGTATAATTGAATAGATGTAATAAAGTAGGCGCCATTTATAAGGTTCATTCTTATAAAATGGCGCTCTTCTCGTGGTAGATTAAATAATAAATAGTTATGAAGTGTGTGCCAGAAAGGAAGATATTATTGGGGTTATTTGGTTTTCAACAGGATTTAGGAATCGATTTGGGAACAGCCAATACGTTAGTATTTTTAAAAAATAAAGGAGTTATATTAAGAGAGCCGTCCGTGGTAGCTAAAAACAATCAGACAGGAGAAATTGAAGCGGTAGGGAACGATGCCAGAAACATGCTCGGAAGAACACCGAACTACATATCTGTAATCCGGCCTATGAAAGATGGAGTAATTGCTGACTATGATACGACAGCCCAAATGATGAAGTATTATATTAAGCAGGCTTTAAAAAACCGCTCTTCTTTTGCAAGTAAACCAAACGTAATGGTGTGCGTACCTTCAGGAATCACAATGGTTGAGGAACGCGCTGTTATTGATGCGACAAAGCAGGCGGGCGCAAAGGAAGCTTTTCCGATCGCAGAACCTTTTGCAGCAGCAATTGGAGCAGGTATGCCGGTATGGGACCCTACGGGAAGTATGGTGGTCGACATTGGAGGCGGAACGACTGAGGTTGCGATTATTTCCCTGGGCGGTATCGTTACCAGCCAATCGATTAGAGTAGCTGGTGATGAAATGGACGATGCGATCACTCAGCATGTGCGTAAGAAGTATAACCTGATGATCGGTGAACGTACGGCTGAAGATATTAAAATCGAAATCGGCGGAGCCGGCAATGTTGAAACTGAAAATGAAACTGAAAAGGGAATGGAAATTCGCGGACGTGATCTGCTGACGGGACTTCCTAAGACGATTACCGTACAATCTCAGGAAATTGTTACAGCATTAAAGGATACAGTAGAGGCGATCGTTGAAACCGTAAAAAACACTCTTGAGAAAACACCCCCTGAGTTAGCAGCTGATATTATAGAACGTGGAATCGTATTAACAGGCGGTGGAGCTTTGTTAAAAAACATTGACCGTGTATTAAGTGAAGAAACCAATATGCCAGTATTCATAGCTGATGAACCGTTGGATTGTGTCGCGATTGGAACGGGTAAATCCTTGGAATACATTCACCAGTTCCGCTCACAGCCTAATGTGGCTGCCCGTACTAAAACGGAGTAAGGAGTCTATCTATGCCATCATTGTTTCGCAGAAGAGGACTCATGATTTTATTAATTAGTTTTATAATTTTAGCGGCACTTATAGGCTTTTCTACGAGAGACCGGGATTCTTTGACGGTTCCGGAAAAATTTTTGCAGGATTCCATCGGATGGGTGCAAACGATTTTCCATGCACCATTTCAAGTTGCTGATAATACGTATCAAAACATCCAAAATATGTTGAATGTTTATGAGCAGAATGAAGCTTTAAAAAATCGACTTGATGAATATAAAGGGCTTATCCAGGACAATCAACAGCTCGAAAAGGACAATGCAGAGCTGAGAGCTGCACTGGATAAAGAGGAATCTATGAAGGATTATACTCCTATCCATGCTACGGTCATTGCCAGGAGCTCAGATCGCTGGTTTGAGCAGATGACGATTAACCGGGGAGAAGAACATGGCATCAAAAAAGATATGGCCGTCATTACCAGTGATGGGATGGTTGGGAAAGTACAGTCGGCCGGTGCCTTTCATTCCAATGTTCAGCTGCTGAGTGGTTTTGATGAGTCTAATAAAATTTCATCCTACGTTGTAAGAGAAGGGGAAGATAACGTATTCGGCCTCATCGAAGGATATGACAGTGAAAGCGGTCGTCTGCTGCTTGAGGGAATAAAACTCGGCGAGGAATTGGAAAAAGGAGACGTCGTTATTTCCTCTGGTTTGGGGGGAGTGTTCCCAAGCGATCTAAGAATCGGGACAGTTGACGAAGTTCAAAATGACAGCACAGGCCTAACGAAAACGGCTTACATAAAGCCATTTGCCGACCTGTTTAACATCAACCACGTAATGGTAGTGGATAGAGATATGGATACGGTGAATACGAGCGAGGAAGGCGAAGAACAATGATTCGATTTCTAATTGCTGCAATTTTGCTTGTTCTGCTGGCACTTCAAGGTATGGCAATGAGCCTGCTGCCTTCTTCTATTGTTTATTCAGAGTTACTCGTTACCCCGCATTGGGTACTATGTATGGTTATGCTTGTTGCAATTTTTTTTGATAAGGACAATACGTATTTTTGCGTCTGGTATGGAATTATATTCGGCCTCCTGATTGATGTAGTATACACTGGGGTGCTAGGGGTCTATATGGTGACTTACGCCTTTACAGCCTACGTCGTTCATGGTTTGAAGAAATTTTTTCATGCTAACTTTATTGCTTCCACGTTGCTGGCTATTGCCGGGGTAGCATTTGCGGATACGCTCCTTTATATAATCTATTCTTTTGTAGAAATATCAGCTATGAATTGGGGCCATTATTTAATTTTAAGAATGCTTCCCACTCTACTTGCAAATGTCATCTTTTTTGTTATCTTATACCCATTGGTGAAAAACCGTGTAGAGCGTTGGGGCATCGATTTTGAAAATGCTTAAGCTAATTCATGGGCTAGGTTAGAGGTGAAAGCTTGTGTCAGTTAAAACTCAGCAGATCGTTACAATCAAAGGAACAAGAGACGGCTTAACTCTAAGGTTGAATGACCAATGTTCTTTTCACGATATTCTGAAGGAGCTGGAGGAGAAGTTATCTGTAGGAAGCGGAGACGAAACAGAAGAACCAATGATCCGGGTGAACATTCAGCTTGGAAACCGCTTCTTAACAAGTGACCAACAGGATCAGTTGAAAGAAATCGTGCGGGAACGACAAAAATTAGTAGTGGAACGTATCGATTCCAATGTAATAACTAAAGCTCACGCTTTGGAATGGAAAGAACAAACGGATGTCAAACCGATCGTAAAAACCGTAAGATCAGGCCAGGTGGTTGAAGTGAAAGGGGATTTACTCCTGCTTGGTGATGTAAATCCAGGTGGCCGGGTGACGGCTACAGGAAATATATTTATAATGGGAAAGTTGCAGGGTATTGCTCATGCAGGGAGAAACGGCGATACGGAAACGGTCATCGCTGCTTCTTATATGAAACCAAACCAGCTTCGAATAGCCGACCAGCTGTCTCGTGCACCTGAAGATAGTGAAGAAGGGGTATATAACGAATGCGGCTTTATAGATCAGTCGGAAAGCAAGATCCGTGTAGCTCCATTACAGGAAGTCATGAAGAAAAAACCGGATTTAGTCAGCTATGAAAGGAGAATGCTTAATGGGTGAGGCAATTGTCATTACCTCGGGTAAGGGAGGAGTCGGAAAGACAACTACGTCTGCTAATCTGGGAACTGCTCTAGCCCTGCAAAATAAAAAGGTTTGCCTCGTCGATACGGACATTGGTTTAAGAAACCTTGACGTCATCATGGGACTGGAAAACCGAATCATATATGACATTGTCGATGTCGTTGAGGAGCGCTGTAAAACAAAACAAGCATTAATTACAGATAAAAGATTTGATTGTCTTCATCTGCTCCCGGCTGCACAGACCTCCGATAAAAGTTCTGTTACTCCTGAAGCTGTTAAAGATATTATTGAAGAGCTGAAGCAGGATTATGATTACGTTGTGATTGACTGTCCGGCTGGTATAGAACAGGGATACAAAAATGCTGTGGCAGGGGCTGATAAAGCAATCGTAGTAACCACTCCTGAGAAATCGAGTGTGCGTGACGCAGACAGGATAATCGGCCTTCTTGAACAAGAAGAATTAGAACCTCCTAAGCTTATTATCAATCGTATCAGGCCACATATGTTAAAAGATGGGGCCATGCTGGATGTAGATGAAATCGTCAATATATTATCCATTGATCTCCTCGGAATAGTAACGGATGATGATGCGGTCATTGAAGGCTCAAATAAAGGGGAGCCTGTAGCGCTGACTCCGGATACAAAAGCTTCATTAGCCTACCGAAACATTGCACGGCGAATACTTGGAGAATCAGTTCCTCTGCTTAGTTTAGAGGAAGAACCGGGACTATTAACAAAAGTGAAGCGATTCTTTGGAATGCGCGCTTAAAAAACTATACTCACAGGTAAGCTTTTCAAGCTGGCCTGTGAGTTTTTTAGTGCTCATAGATTTTTCAAACACTGGATGTGGGGCTTGCCCCTTATAAAATACTCCTGTCTCTCTTTATCATATTTAAGGAGAAGTTCCCATAGATTATTAAAAAAGGCATAAGAGAGAAGGGGTATTTTGAAAAGAAATATAGAGCACGTCAGAAGAAATATTGCCGCCCGAAAAAGGAGTAGACTCCCATCTCCTCCTAAAACAAAAGCCCCCCCGTCCTTTGAAACAAGAGAAGTTCATGATACTTTTCACCCGTTTAAAGAGTACAAGCCTGAGAGTAAAAAAAAGCCGGTCTGGCCTATTCAGGCAGTGGCTGCGGCTCTTCTGCTCACCGGAGTATTTTTTAGTGAAAAGTCGGATGCTTCATTTGCTGAACAGCCGCGCACGTGGGTATCAGATCAGTTGCAGGAAGAATTCCCTTTTGCAAAGGTTACAGCCTGGTATACCGATAAATTTGGGGACCCGCTTCAATTAGTAGATTCAAAAGACCCAGCGGGTACGCCTTTAGCGCTTCCTGTTAGCGGAACGGTAACTGAGCCGTTTGAAAACCATGGACAGGGGATTGTAGTAAGTGCAGAACAAGGGAACCAGGTAAAATCTGTAAAGCAGGGCACCGTAATCTTTGCTGGAAATAATAAGGATACAGAAAAGACTGTGATCATTCAGCATGTAGACGGAACTAATACTATTTATGGTTATTTATCCTCAATAGATGTTCATTTGTATGAGCATGTTGGCGCAAATCAGACGATAGGTACCCTTAATAATGAAAGTAAAGAAGTGTTTTTTGCCATTGAAAAAGACAAGCAGTTTATAGATCCCGTAGAAGTGATTAAAGTTGATGAAGGTTCTTAAAGTTCTTCCTTCTGTTCATATTCACCCGTTGTTTTTTCTTCTCGCTATATCAGCTTTTTTAACGGGGACGATCTACGAATTTATTATATTGTTCTCTATAGTCGCTTTGCATGAGTTTGGCCATTATTTTGCAGCCCGGCGCTTGAAGTGGAGAGTTTCCCATATTGAGTTCTGGTTATTAGGGGGCGCAGTTGTCAGTGAGGAGCATACAACTAAACCAATGAGAGAGCAGGTACAAGTGGTATTGGCTGGTCCATTTCAACACATATGGATATTTTTACTGCTTGAATTGTTAATAATACTTTTTGGTCCTCACCCTTTGATTACTACGGCCCACCATTATAACGGTCTTCTGCTGTTATTGAACATGCTTCCGGTTTGGCCGCTTGATGGAAGCAAACTATTATTTTATGCTTTAACCTCTTTTATGAGCTTTAAAAAAAGTCTGAAACTAGCCTTATGTCTTTCAATGGTAAGTTTGGCTGTTTGTACACTAACACTTTTGCTTAACGGTCGAATGACTTTGGCAGGGACTATGCTAGCGGGATTTCTAGTTCTTGAAAACGTGCTGGAATGGCGGCGTCAGATGTATGTTTTTATGAGATACCTCCTTCACTGTCTTGAGAGGGACGTTAGTGATATGAAAGTAAAATACTACTCTGTTTCTCCTCAAATGCCGATCATGGATGCCATTAAAATGACACGTGCTAATCGTCATAATATTTACGTGCTAAAAGGAACGAATGAACTGAAAATGCTCGATGAACAGGAATGCTTTCATATTTTTTTAAGAGAAAAACAGCCATACGCAAGGCTATATGAAGTTGTATGAAATTCTTCTACACTAGGGAAACAACTCGTTTTCCACGGGTGAATGGTGAGCTTCTTCAGGCTAAAGCCTTCCTGGATCTCACCCCGTTATTCCATAGGAGTCTCGTCGTTTCCCCTGCCCCTTTATGTTTTTTTGAGTAACGGAACATTGAGTAAGAGAAGACTATTTCCTTTAGAGCGGTTACTGAGCTATAGCGTTCCGTTTATACCATTAACGATAAAGTTGCTGGGAATTGGCGAGATTCCTGCAGGGAGAAGAGCCATGGTGAGATCCGCGAGTGCAACGAGCTAGCTCACCGGCTCCCCCGCGGAAAGCGAGTCATTTCCCAGCCGCTTTTCTCTTTCTACAGGAAACGGAACCATCTTTTTTCCTTTCTCTGAAAAAGGAAAGAAAGGGAAATGGCGAGACTCCTGCAGGGAGATAGAGCCAGTATGAGATCCGTAAGTGTAACGAGCTAGCTCACTGGCTCCCTGGAAAGCGAATCATTTCTCCAGCCGTGTTCCTCTTCTATAGTAAAGAGAACAGCCTACCTATAAAGACAGGGACCTTTTAAAGGTTCTTTTTTATTTTTTATTGCACCGTGGGTTATTTTCTAGTAAAATTTCTAACGGACTGATTAAACCCGTCCAAGCTTGAAGGGTATTTGACCAAATATGACTTGTGTTGACAATAGTTATGGGTCTGTGGTAACATTGTTTTGTTATTCAGTAGCACTTCATGCTACAACCGCGCAGAACAGGTTATAAAACCGTTAACCGGTACCTGAATGGCGAGTCTGAGTTTATTGAGGAGGTGCAGGTATGTACGCAATTATTGAAACTGGTGGTAAGCAATTTAAAGTTCAAGAAGGCCAAGAGATTTACGTAGAAAAAGTAAATGTTGAAGCTGGCGAAGTAGTTACTTTTGATAAAGTTCTTTTCGTAGGCGGAGATGACACTAAAGTTGGCGCTCCATTTGTTGACGGAGCTTCTGTAACGGCTAAAGTTGAAAAACAAGGTCGTCAAAAGAAGCTGACTGTTTTCAAATATAAGCCTAAAAAGAACTACAAGCGTAAGCAAGGTCACCGTCAGCCGTACACGAAACTTGTCATTGAGAGCATCAAGGCATAGTGACGGATGATTAAAGTATCCTTGTTTCGATCCAAAGGTGAACTTACAGGCTTTGAAATATCTGGACATGCTGAAAGCGGCCCCTACGGGCATGATTTAGTTTGTGCTGCCGTATCCGCTGTATCGTTCGGTACAGTTAATGCCATTATCAGCCTCTGTGATATTGAGCCGGAAATCACCCAAGGCGGGGAAGGCGGATATTTAAAGGTAATCCTCCCGGGTAAACTGAGTAAAGATATTCAATCTAAAGCCCAGCTTTTGCTCGAAGGAATGGAAGTTTCACTGCAGACGATTGAAAATGATTACGAAGACTATATAAGAATTAACAACTTGTAAGGAGGTGGAACACATGCTACGTCTAGATTTGCAATTTTTTGCCTCTAAAAAAGGTGTAAGTAGTACAAAAAACGGCCGTGACTCTGAGTCCAAACGTCTTGGAGCTAAGCGTGCCGATGGTCAAGCTGTAACTGGTGGATCTATCCTTTACCGTCAACGCGGTACTAAGGTTTACCCTGGTGAAAACGTTGGCCGTGGCGGAGATGACACACTATTCGCGAAAGTTGATGGTGTTGTTAAATTCGAACGTTACGGACGTAACCGTAAAAAAGTGAGCGTGTACCCTGTAGCTCAAGAAGCGTAAACGAATGATGGAATACGGAAAGCCGCGCTGTGCCCTGGCATAAGCGCGGCTTTCTTTTTTAATGCGATTAAGCTTATCGTTTAATAAATTGCAAAGAAAAAGATAACCCTAATTTTTAGTTTGGCATAAATTTTGCTATACTTTTCTTATTATGGTTTCGTAAAGGGTGTGGGGGATTTGGAAAACCAAGAGGTTATTCATTTATTAAGGCATAAGCGTCATGACTGGATGAATCAAATACAGCTGATCCAAGGCTACATTACTATGGGTAAAATGGATCGGTTAGAGCATCAGGTAAACCAGATTGTACAAGAGGCAGAAGAAGAAAGAAAATTGCTGAACAGTTCAGCATACGAATTTAGTTTATGGTTACTTTCCTTTAATTGGGAAAATGAGCAATACCGTCTCAAATATCTAGTGAATGCAGATGTTGATTTATCCCGTCATGACCATAAATTACTGGCTTATGCGAAACGAATGATGAACATCCTGGATGAACATAGCCACTCTGAAGAACTTTACGAAGGCACCCTCGAAATTCACCAGCCTGATGATTCAAAGTTTAAGTTAAGCTGGAATTGGAACGGTCTCTTCTTAGTGGAAGTAGAAGAAGCACTATCGGGCGAAGGGTTTCTTACCGCCCACGATCCAGGGTATGAACTCTCAATAGAGATGATGATTGAATAAGAGGTGAATGGAATGTTTGTAGATCAGGTCAAAGTATTTGTAAAAGGTGGAGACGGTGGGAATGGCCTTGTGGCCTACCGCCGTGAAAAGTATGTTCCGATGGGTGGACCTGCTGGCGGTGATGGTGGAAACGGTGGCGATATCGTCTTTGAAGTAGATGAAGGTCTTAATACATTGATGGACTTTCGCTATCAGCACCATTTTAAAGCAAAACGCGGGGAAAATGGGATGAATCAAAAGCAGCACGGCAAAAATGCTGAGCCTTTAGTTATAAGCGTTCCTCCTGGGACAACAGTGAAAGACGCTGAAACCGGCAGGGTCATTGCCGATTTAACGGAACATAAACAGCGAGCTGTTATTGCAAAAGGCGGACGGGGCGGACGCGGGAATGCACGTTTTGCTACCGCAAGAAACCGTGCACCTGAAATAGCGGAGAATGGAGAGCCTGGCGATGCTTTTGACGTTCAAGTTGAATTAAAGCTGCTCGCTGATGTAGGTCTTGTCGGTTTCCCGAGTGTAGGGAAATCCACATTTTTATCAACCGTAACTGCTGCCACTCCGAAGATTGCAGATTATCATTTTACGACATTGACGCCTAACCTTGGCGTTGTTGAAAGTCAGGACCATCGAAGTTTTGTAATGGCAGACCTTCCCGGATTGATTGAAGGAGCACATGAAGGTGTAGGATTAGGGCATCAGTTTCTTCGTCACGTCGAGCGTACCCGCCTGATCCTTCACGTTATTGATATGGCTGGTTTAGAAGGAAGAGATCCATATGATGATTACGTTACGATTAACAACGAGTTATCTTCTTATGATGTACGATTGAGTCAGCGGCCGCAAATTATTGTCGCTAACAAAATGGATATTCCGGAAGCCGAAGAGAAACTAAAAGCTTTTAAAGAAAAAATAGGCGGGGACGCGGAAATCTATCCGGTTTCAACAGTAACAAGAAGAGGTCTTGATGAACTTCTGTATGCCGTGGCAGATAAATTGGATGAAATACCGAAGAACCAGAACGAAGAGATTGAAGAAGTCGATGAGCGCGTAGTTTACAAGCATGAAAAAGAAGAAGCTCCATTCAAAGTTACAAGAGCCGATGATGGAGCCTATGTCTTGTACGGAGAAAAAATTGAATCCTTATTTAGAAAAACTGATTTCACACGTGACCAGTCCATCAATCGCTTTGCCCGCCAGATGAGAAGCATGGGTGTGGATGAAGAGCTTCGCAAAAGAGGAGCAAAAGACGGAGATACTGTTAGACTTCTCGATTATGAATTTGAATTTGTGGATTAATGAGGTGGCATAGAAATGGCGGATTATAATGAAAAGTTTTATTTGGTCCGTAGTGACATCCTGCCAGAAGCAATGAAAAAAACGATAGATGCAAAGGAAATGATTGAAAGAGGAAAGGCTGAATCTATTTTTGAAGCTGTCCAGGAAGTCGGACTCTCACGCAGTGCCTTCTATAAATATCGGGATGCAGTCTTTCCTTTTCAGGCTATGGTGAAAGAGCAAATGATCACATTGTTTTTTCATTTAGAGGATCGAACCGGTACGCTTTCTAATCTGCTCATAGCGGTGGCAAATTCCGGATGTAATATTTTAACGATACACCAGACCATTCCTCTACAGGGGAAAGCAAATGTTACTCTGTCCTTAAATACGACAGGTATGGTATATTCAATAGAACAGTTACTTCAGAAGCTTCATAAACTGGACTTTGTGGATCGAGTAGAGATTTTAAGTTCAGGGGCTTAAAAGACAAGGAGTTTTGATTATGCAGCGTATAGGATATTTAGGACCTAAAGGAACATTCACCAAAATGGCAGTCGATGCCTTCTTTAGCGAAGGATCATTCATCAGTTATGAAAGTATACCGGCCTGCCTTGATGCGGTAGAGCGTGGTGAGATTGATACAGGTGTAGTGCCGCTCGAGAATGCAATTGAAGGGTCCGTTCATTTAACGATAGATTATTTGACGCATCAAGTCGATCAGTCGATTATCGCCGAATTGACGGTACCTATCCGGCAGCACTTGCTCGTTCACCCGGATTATAACGGAGAAGAGTTCACCCATATTTATTCACATAGTCACGCGATAGCTCAGTGTCATCAATTTTTATACAAGAACTATCCTAAAGCAGAGCTGGCGTACACAGCTTCTACAGGAAGAGCAGCTGAAATTGTCATTGAAAAAGGTGTCCAAGTGGCTGCGATCGGGAACCACCTGGCTGCAGAACAAAACGGTCTGAAAATTAAAACAGCCAACATTCATGATTATGACAATAACCATACCCGTTTTGCTGTGGTACAGAAAACTCCTAAGAAACTGAGCATTAGAGACCTGCCGGATCCTTCTCAAAAAACGACGGTAATGGTTACACTGCCCAAAGATTATGTCGGAGCGCTTCATCAAGTATTGGCTGCATTTGCCTGGAGAAAGATGAACTTATCCAAGATTGAGTCAAGACCTCTAAAAACAGGGCTTGGAAACTACTTCTTCTTAATTGATGTAGAGCAGGAATACGATGATGTTTTGTTTCCTGGAGTAAAAGCAGAATTAGAAGCTTTAGGATGTACAATGAAACTTCTGGGCACTTATCCTAGTTATCAAATGAATATATCATCTCCTATTTTTCACCAAAGCTGAGTCTAGTTAGACTCAGTTTTTTTTATATTCTTTGACTCCTTTCTATAAAACATTGGACATTTTCATCATTCTTTGTCTTACAGGAGCATAGAGTGTTAGGAAACGACTGTGCTCTCATAATTTTTATTTATCACAGGAAAGGAGTTGCAACTGTGAGAATTCACATTGTACAAAAAGGTGATACGCTTTGGAAAATTTCGAAAAAATATGGGGTGGATTTCGAAGAATTAAAAGCAGTGAACTCTCAGTTATCGAATCCTGATATGATTATGCCTGGAATGAAAATTAAAGTACCTCAAGGCAAAAAACAAGTGAAAAAAGAAGCCCCTAAAGAGATGCCGAAGGAAATGCCTAAGAAAGAAATGCCAAAAAAAGAAATGCAGGTAAAAGAAAAACCAGCAAAAGAAATGCCAAAACAAGAAGCTCCAGCACCTAAGAAAACGCCTCAGAAAAAGCCGGCGCCTGCACCTAAGAAAACGGCTCCGAAAAAGGCAGCTCCGGCTCCGAAAAAAGTGGTTCCGAAAAAGCCGGCACCAGCACCTAAACAGCAAGAGCCTAAGGCAATGCCTAAACCGCTTCCTAAGATAAAAGAAGATGAAAAGAAGCCTCAGGCTAAACCAATTATGGAAAAGCCAATGATGCCTATGAAAATGAATATGCCTATCCAAATGCCGATTGAAGATCATAATAATAATTTTTATACAACTTTTCATCTTCCGCAAATGCCTGCGCCCAACCAGACAATGCCTGCTCAGGAACAACAAAAGCCGGAACCTAAATATAAAATCCCTGATTATAAAATGAAGGCGAAGCAGAACGAAGAAAGCCCTGCATCTAATCAGGGAATGAACCAGCCAATGATGCATCAACCAATGAACCAGCCAATGATGCATCAACCAATGAACCAGCCAATGATGCATCAACCAATGAACCAGCCGATGAACCAGCCAATGATGCATCAGCCAATGAATCAGCCAATGAACCAACCAATGAACCAACCAATGAATGAGTCAATGAACCAACCGATGATGAACTTGCCAATGAATCAGCCGAATGCAAACCATCCTATGTATATGCCGATGCATCATCAGCCATATTGTCCGCCGCTCCTGCCGCAAGCCTATCATTATTGGGATGCGTCATGGTGTCCACCACATCATATGCCAATGGGGATGCACCCGCACATGAATTATCCAATGGCAAACCAGCCGGCTCCAATGGGCTTTGAAGGAGACGATTCAGTCTCTGGAAATTATATGGGAGTTAACCCACATGACTGCGGATGTGGCGGCTCAGGAAATCCAATGCAGGGAATGGAATATGGGCACCATTACCCCCACCATATGATGGCTCCTCAAATGTCCGGATGGTATCCTCAACCCATGATGGGGGGAGATGGTCAGATGAGAGGCTACTTTGGTGAGCCACCTCAATATTTTGAACAGCCAGATTATAATGACTGGCAGGATGACGAAGATGATGAAGTATAAAACGAAAGAAGGCGATTCTTACACGGATCGCCTTTTTAATTGGCTGGATACCAATAAAGATTTGAGCATTACTAAGTATATTGAAATAAAACCTAAGATTTATAAAATTTTAGCAGGCGGAGAGTCCTATTTGTTAAAGGGGTACCGACGACCTGCTATTTTAAAACAGCAGCTGAAATTTTTCAGGCATTGGAGAGAGGGATTCCGTTTAGCAGCTAATCCGGTTTATTTTCCGAGCGGGGAAAAATCAGTCAGCAGCTTAGGGTGCGAGTGGGGCCTTTTTAAATGGATCCACGGAAGACATGCAGATTTTAGCAACCAAAATGACAGAATGAAGGCCTATCACTGTCTGAGGCAATTTCATCGTTCCTCATCGGGAGTGGAAGTAGAATCGATACCTAGAGATCCTCTTTATATAAAATGGCAGAGAAGGCTTGATCAATTTAGTGCTACAAAGCCCATTTTTCAAGATACAAAAAAGTTGAAGCTGTTTGAGGAAATGACAGGAATGACAAACTATTTTCTAGAGAGCTTCTCTAACTATCATTGGGGGCATATTGAGGAAGAGGCCTGGACGTCCAGACAGTGGCTTCACGGGGATGTAGCTCATCATAATTTCATGATCGACAGAAACAATAGGGCGGTGCTTATTGATTTTGATCTTCTGCACCGGGGCCCGGTATTGTACGATGAGATTCAGCTTGCCCACCGATTTCTTCCCCACCTGGAGAATAACCGTACTCGCTTTTTTGTAACTTTTCGTCACATAGGAAAGCAAAAAATATGGCTTCATGGTGTGTTAATCCCTGCAGATCTGCTTAGGGAATGGCTATATGTATATAATAAGGAGCGTTATAATTTAAATGAACTGTCGGTACATTTGGAAAAGCTTGAAACAGCCTGGGAGAGACGTAAGAAATTTGTCCGTTATACAGAATTCATGCTAAGATAATGAATATCTTAAGTGTGAAAGGATGAACAATCGAGTGGAACAAAAAGTTGAAGCAATTACAAAATGGCTCCGAGAACAGGTAGAGCAGGCTAATGTCAAAGGTCTGCTGGTTGGAATAAGCGGAGGTATTGATTCAGCCGTCGTGGCGCACCTCATAAGAAGAGCCTGCCCAGAACAGTCACTAGGAGTCATCATGCCATGTAAAAGTAACCCTGCCGACCAGGTGCATGCAGAGAAAGTCATTCAGTCCTGTGGCATTTCCTCCTTAACCATCGATTTGACGGACACACATAACCTCATGTTTGAGAACATCGTGGAACAATTAAAGCAATCAGGTTCATTAAATCCCCAACAAAAGCAGATTGCGGACGCTAATTTAAGAGCGCGTTTAAGAATGAGTACTCTTTATACCGTGGCAACTAATCATCAATATCTTGTGACAGGGACGGACAATGCAGCTGAATGGTTTACGGGATATTTTACAAAATTCGGTGATGGCGGAGTGGATATTGTTCCATTAGTCAATCTTACAAAAGGTGAAGTCAGGGAGATGGCTGAGTATCTCGGTGTGCCTGATGAGATTATTAATAAACAGCCTAGTGCAGGGTTATGGGAAGGGCAAACGGATGAAAATGAAATGGGAACAAGCTACGCTATGATTGACAGCTACTTAAAAGGCGAAAGCATCCCGGAAAAAGATAAAGAAATTATTGAGCGTATGCACAAGCGAACGGAACATAAGCGCAATATAGCACCAGGGCCGCCGAAATAAGAACTGGCTTATATTAACAGAGTAAAACATTCTTCTTTGCCTCATAGTAATGGAAAAGGAGAATGTTTTTATGTGGAAAATTTATGGAATTTTTGCTGTAGCTGTTCTTTCGATGACAGCGTGTGCTGGAAATGATCATGTTAAAGAAAATAACGTTCAGGAAGAGCTTTATCAGCCAATGGAGTATACAGAGGATAAAGGTGAGAAGAAAGGAACGCAAATACCCACTGGCGAAGACCAGTACTTCAAGCGTTCTTATCAGGAAGAGATGAAGGAAAACAAATATTCAGAAACGACAAGGTCCCATGATAATCCTTTTAATAACGAGGATGCAATGATAATTACTGAGAAAGTAAATGAGTTAAAGGAAGTAACATTAACCCAAACTTTTACGAATGGTGAAAAAGCGTATATTGCTGTTAAAGTAAATCCTGCCGACCGCAGGGATAAGGACATTGAAGAGAAAATTATCAAAAAAGCAGAAACGGTGACAGATCTGCCTATTGTCGTGTACACAAACTTAAATGCGTGGAATCAGAAGAAAGAAGAGGCCAACAGACAGAAAGCAGCCGAGGCTCCTGAAAAGATAAAACAAAAAGTTTCTGACTTTTTTAGTGGAAATAAGTAAACGCAGTCCCGTTATCAATGAATGGCTTTTGTGATATATTGGTATAGGAAAATGATTCGCTCCAAGGGAGGAGAAAACCTATGGCAGGCCATTCAAAATGGAATAACATAAAGCGTAGAAAAGGTGCTCAAGATGCTATAAAGGGCAAGATCTTCATGAAACATGCGAGAGCCATATTTATGGCAGCTCGTGAGGGTGGTGGAGATCCTGAAATGAACTCCAATCTTCGACTTGCAGTAGATAAAGCAAAAGCAGATAATATGCCGAATGACAATATAGATCGAGCGATAAAAAAAGCGACCGGAGATTTAGACGGCGTAAACTATGAAGAGATCACTTATGAAGGCTATGGTCCTGGCGGTGTGGCAGTTATGGTGAAAGTGCTGACCGATAATAAAAATCGGACAGCGGCAGAAGTTCGACACGCTTTTAATAAGAATGATGGAAATTTAGGGGAAAACGGCTGTGTTTCTTTTATGTTTAACCGTAAAGGCTACCTTGTCATCGATCGTCAAAATAGTGATATTGATGAAGAAGAGCTGCTGTTAGAAGTAATTGAAGCGGGCGGTGAGGAACTCGAAACGAGCGAGAATCAGTTTGAGATCTTTACTGCTCCAGAAGACTTTGTAAATGTAAAAACAGATATGAACAAGAGCGGCTATGTATTCCAAGTGGAAGAGGTCACTATGATTCCTGAAACTTATACACCATTGGCTGAAGAGGGTGTAGAAAAAATAATTAGGCTCATAGATACTCTTGAAGATAATGATGATGTCCAAGAGGTTTACCATAACCTTGATGCAGATGAGGAAGTTCTGGAAAAGCTCTCCTAATATTTTCTTATAAAAGCTGTTGCTTCTGAACATACTAGAAGTGACAGCTTTTTAATTAGGAGGATGTAAAATGCAAAGTTGGTTAGTAATCTCGCTCTTATTTATCAGTTCTTTCACATTCACTACTAACGATCCTGTCAGAGAAGTGAGCGATCACAGCATGGCAGCTTTAGCAACTAAAGAAGAAAAAGCGGTCCCTGCTTTTGTATTGAGAGAACCGCTGGAGCTTAAAGTGATACTAAATACTTATGAAAATGATGATTTAGTAAACACAAAAGAAAAAACTGAAACAATATGGGCCATGGAAGATTTTTGGGCGAGGTATGATGGCTGGGTTGTTGAAGACCAGCGAATAGGACAAATAACTTTTAAAAAAGAGTTGAAAATTACTTGAGCGAAAAACACCTTAATTCATTTTAAGGTGTTTTTTCACTTATGCGAACATGTGCTTGTGTGTTACAATAAAGATTACTATATTAACGAAGAATTTGAGGGATAGGCGAAAAATGATTGCTTACATTAAAGGAAAAGTATCAGCTGTCGAGGAGGCAGGCATTGAACTTGAGACACAGGGGATCGGCTATGAAGTTCTATGTCCCAACCCTTATCAGTTTCAACTACATAAAGAAGTTAAAGTTCACACTTATCACTATATAAGAGAAGACCAGCAGTCTTTGTATGGTTTTAAAAAAAAGGAAGATAAACTGCTTTTTGCCAAGCTGTTGAACGTTTCAGGAATAGGGCCTAAAGGCGCACTGGCCATTTTGGGTAGTGTCAGTGTCCCTGAATTCGTATCTGCGATCGAACAGGAAGATGATAAATATTTGACTCGTTTTCCAGGGGTCGGCAAGAAAACAGCCCGTCAAATGATTCTCGACCTTAAAGGAAAACTTGTGATTTGGCTTCCGGATGAAGAAAATGAAGAAACCCTTTTCTATCAGGATGATCTGACTTCAGGAGAGAAACGTCAGCGTATAGAGGAAGCTCTGGAAGCTTTAAAAGCGTTAGGTTATTCAGACAAAGAATTAAACAAAGTACAGCCTGAACTGTTGAAAGCAAAAGAAGCCAACGTAGATGATTATGTACGTCAGGGTTTGCAGCTGCTTCTTAAATCCTAAAAAGAAAGGAGAAGATCTGTCTTGGAAGAACGTATGATATCTGGCGAACAGCAGGGTGCTGAAGAGGAAATTGAACTGAGTCTCCGTCCGGAAACATTAAGTCAGTATATTGGACAGGATAAAGCAAAAGAGAATTTAAGCATTTTTATACAGGCTGCCAAGATGAGAGAAGAACCGCTTGATCATTCACTTCTTTATGGACCGCCGGGACTCGGGAAGACGACGCTTGCTTCCATTATTGCTAACGAAATGGGCGTCCAATTCAGGACGACCTCTGGTCCGGCGATCGAACGGGCTGGTGATTTAGCAGCTATTTTGTCTTCTCTTGAGCCTGGAGATGTCCTGTTTATAGATGAAATTCACCGCCTTCCTCGTTCTGTTGAGGAAATATTGTATCCTGCGATGGAAGACTTCTGTCTCGATATTGTAGTTGGTTCAGGACCGAGCGCGCGTTCAGTAAGGCTGGACCTCCCGCCTTTTACTTTAGTCGGTGCTACTACAAGAGCTGGGCTGCTGTCTGCACCTTTAAGAGACCGGTTTGGTGTCCATTGCCGTCTCGATTATTACGATACAGCAGCCTTGCGATCGATTGTAGAACGAACAGCGGATATTTTCCATATTGGTATAGACTATGAAGCAGCAATAGAAGTCGCACGGCGGTCACGAGGCACTCCGAGAATTGCCAATCGTCTTTTAAAGAGGGTGAGGGATATCGTGCAGGTGCGCGGTGAAGATACGATTACAATTCCTACTACTCAAACGGCTTTACGAATGCTGCAGGTCGATGATGAAGGACTCGATCATATTGATCATAAACTTCTTGTCGCCATTATTGATCAGTTCCGCGGCGGACCTGTAGGGCTTGATACGCTTGCGGCTACAGTTGGAGAAGAATCACAGACAATAGAAGATGTCTATGAACCTTTTTTGCTGCAGCGGGGCTTTATCCAGCGGACCCCAAGAGGCAGAGTGGCGACACCTAAAGCTTATGAACACTTCAATAGGGAGGTGCCTGGCTCTTGACGGGCATGGGTAAAATCTTTATTGTAATAGGGGTTGTATTTATAGTTATCGGTCTTATTTGGAACCTATTCGGCCGTCTGCCTGGAGACTTCACATTTAAAAAGGGCTCGGTAACTGTTTATTTCCCAATTATGACCTCCATTATTGCAAGTATTGTTTTAACATTGATCTTTTACCTCATTGGAAGAATGAGGTAATTAGAATGGGAGTTTAGCATCTTATGGATATAAAGCAGTATGATTTTGAATTACCTGAAGAATTAATTGCTCAGGTCCCGCTGCAGGACCGGTCGTCTTCAAAATTAATGGTTCTTGATCGTAAGGAGCAGACGATTGATCATAGAGAATTTAAGGAAATAACTCAATACTTAAAAAAAGGGGATTGTCTCGTTTTAAATGATACGAGAGTATTGCCGGCCAGGCTTTACGGCGCTAAAGCAGAAACCGGAGGGAAAGTGGAAGTGCTCTTACTGCATCAAGGTTCTAATGATGAATGGGAAGTCCTAATTAAGCCTGCCAAAAAAGTAAAAGCAGGGACAATCATTTCCTTTGGTGATGGCCAGCTGACCGCTGAATGTACAGAGGTCCTTGAACACGGCGGCCGAAAAGTACGGTTTTCCTATGATGGGATTTTTCTTGAAGTTCTAGAAAAACTAGGTGAAATGCCTCTGCCGCCATATATTAAAGAACAGCTTTCCGATAAGGAACGTTATCAGACGGTTTATGCGAAAGAGGAAGGTTCTGCAGCTGCCCCGACAGCGGGCCTTCACTTTACCAAACAGTTACTGAAAGAGATTGAAAGCGCCGGAGTAGAAATTGCTTATTTAACCTTGCATGTTGGTCTTGGAACTTTCCGTCCGGTGAGTGTTGATAACATCGAAGAACATGAAATGCATGCGGAATTTTATCAGCTCAGTGAAGAAACAGCTTCGCAGCTGACCCGTGTTCGTGAAAATGGCGGACGTATCATTTCTGTGGGGACGACTACAACACGTACCCTTGAAACAGTGATGAGAGACTACGGAAAGTTTCAGGCAGCGAGCGGCTGGACGGATATATTTATTTATCCACCTCATAAGTTAAAAGCGATTGATGGGCTGATTACGAATTTTCATCTGCCGCAGTCAACGCTTATTATGCTGGTGAGTGCTTTTGCTACAAGGGATTTTATATTAGATGCTTATCGAGTTGCTGTAGAGAAGCAATATCGGTTTTTCAGCTTTGGCGATGCGATGTTTATTCGCTAGGCTTATGAAGAAAGGAAAGTAGACATGGCCATAACTTATGAATTAATCAAAACATGTAAGCAGACAGGTGCTCGTCTTGGCCGGGTGCATACGCCGCACGGTTCTTTTGAGACACCTATGTTTATGCCGGTAGGGACTTTGGCGACAGTTAAAACAATGAGTCCCGAAGAACTTGAAGAAATGGGTGCTAAAATTATCCTTTCGAATACGTACCATCTATGGCTGCGTCCTGGAGAGGATGTCGTGGAAGAAGCAGGAGGCCTGCATAATTTCATGAATTGGAATGGTTCTATTCTCACAGATTCCGGCGGGTTTCAAGTGTTTAGTTTAAGTGATCTGCGTCAAATTGAAGAAGAAGGCGTACACTTTAGAAACCATATAAGTGGAGAAAAATTATTTCTTTCTCCTGAAAAAGCGATGCATATTCAAAACTCTTTGGGCGCGGACATTATGATGGCCTTCGATGAATGCCCGCCTTACCCTGCAGAGCATGATTATATGAAGAAGTCGGTAGAAAGAACAAGCCGCTGGGCAGAAAGATGTCTTGAAGCTCACAATCATCCACACGATCAAGGTTTATTTGGCATTATTCAAGGTGGTGAATATGAAGAACTTCGCCGCCAGAGTGCAGCAGACTTAACGTCGATGGATTTTCCGGGTTATGCTATAGGAGGTCTTTCGGTTGGAGAACCAAAAGATGTTATGAACCGGGTGCTTGATTTTACCACACCTCTGCTTCCGGAACAGAAACCGCGTTATCTAATGGGTGTAGGGTCACCGGATTCTCTAATTGATGGTTCCATTCGTGGAGTTGATATGTTTGACTGTGTCCTGCCTACAAGAATTGCAAGAAATGGGACGTGTATGACTTCTCAAGGACGACTTGTAGTCCGAAATGCAAAATTCAGGAAGGATTTCCGCCCGCTTGATGAGGAATGTAACTGCCATACTTGCCGTAATTACAGCAGGGCATATATCCGTCATCTGGTAAAGTCAAATGAAACGTTTGGGTTAAGACTTACTACTTATCATAACCTTTATTTTCTGTTAAAATTAATGAGGCAAGTGCGTGAAGCCATTAGAGAAGATCGACTCGGTGACTTTAGAGAAGAATTCTTTGAGAAATATGGTTTCAATAAACCAAATGCAAAGAACTTTTAGAAAGGGGGATATGAATGGAAACATTAGTAGGTTTACTGCCGATAATCCTTATGTTTGTTATTTTCTATTTCCTGCTTATTCGTCCACAGCAGAAAAAACAGAAAGCTGTACAGCAAATGCAGACGGAATTGCAAAAAGGGGATAGAATCGTTACGATTGGAGGCCTTCACGGAACAATCCACGCGATTGATGAAGGTACATTAGTTGTCACAGTTTCAGATGGAACTCATCTGAAATTTGATCGCTCTTCTGTACGCGAGAAACTAAATCAAGACTAAATAGAAAGTACTGTTACATACAGCTCTTTCTTAAAGCATGGCCTGCAGAATGATATTCTGCAGGTTTTTCTTTATGAAAAGGAAAAAATCCCGAATACATTTCGGGATTTTTTAATGCTTTACCTTCCTTTTAGGGAGATTTATGCCGATCATTCCTCCAAGAGCCGCAGCTAAAAGCAATCCTCCAAAATAGCTTAACTGAGCTACAGATACCCACCGGTTCTCAAAGACAACCTGGAATAATACAATCATTACTACAAACGAGAGTCCTGTCGTCAAGCCGGTAAGCCAGCCTTTTTTCTCACCTTTGTGAGCCGCCATTAATCCTCCAATCAGCAAAGTACTCAATCCCGCTAATAAGGCTAATTGATTTAGAGAATCCGTATTCATAGTAGTAAACCTGAGCAGTCCGGAAAGAACAGTGGAAAATAAAATCATTAAAATTAAAATCGTTCCTATCCCATAGCCAAAGACCCCTTGCAACCACTTTTTCATCTTCCAACCTCCTTAATTAGCTTGTCTTAATTACTATATGCATGCATATAAATGAGTTAGAAGCAGAATTATGAGCAATGGAATATTAGATGAAAAAGGGGCAGATATATGACAACAGTTTTGTCGATTCTTATTTTTATTATCAGCTACCTTCTCCTGATGGTAGAGAAATGGAACCGCGCGCTCATTGCTCTTACAGGAGGAGTCCTGCTTCTAGTGTGTAAAGTGTATGAGTGGGAAGATGCATTTGAATTTATCGATTGGGAAACAATCTCCCTTCTTTTTTCGATGATGATTCTCGTATCGATAACGAAAAAAACAGGGGTTTTCAGCTATTCTGCGATCCGGCTTGCCCAGCTTGTAAAGGGCAGACCTATTCCTTTATTAATTGTTTCTGGTTTATTTACTGCTATAGGCTCAGCTTTCTTAGCGAACGTAACTATCGTTTTAATATTCGTACCCATTCTTTTATCTCTGGTAAAAGAGCTAAAGCTTCCTGCATTTCCATATTTGCTTACTACCATATTTGCCTCGAATATCGGAGGAGCTGCTACACTGATAGGCGATCCCCCAAATCTTATGATTGGCCAGGCTGTTAATCATTTTACTTTTTTGTCCTTTATTAACCACTTGGGATTGGTGACGGTGATCGTTTTATGTGCAACTTTATGGATTACGATCATTATTTTTAAGAAACAGCTTATCTGTGATGAGGAAAGAGCTCAGAAGATACTCGAAATGGATGCCGGAGCATATCTTGTTAGAAGCTCTCTTCTCTATAGATCTGTTAGTGTAATGCTGCTTACGATTGCCGGTTTTATGCTGCATTCTTTTATCCATATGGACTTGACGACAATTGCCGTTTGCGGAGCGCTGCTGTTAATGTTTCTGACAGATAAGGAAATTGAAGTAGAGAAGATTTTTCATGAAGTCGAATGGGTGACATTGTTTTTCTTTATCGGGTTATTTATGCTCGTCGGTGGATTGGAAACAGTCGGTGTCATAGATGAATTTGCGAGAGGAATTATATGGGTTTCAGGAGGGGATCTTCCTATAACAGCCATGATCATGTTATGGACGTCCGGCATACTTTCAGGAATCGTTGATAATATCCCATTTGTAGCCGCAATGATTCCGGTCGTGCAGGAGCTGCAAGGTTATGGAATGATGAACGTTGATCCTATCTGGTGGTCACTGGCCCTCGGGGCATGTCTGGGTGGAAATGGGACATTGATTGGTGCTTCTTCCAATGTAGTGGTCGCTGGGTTGGCTGCCAGTTACAGGGAACCGATTCCGTTTTTTAAATATGCGATGTACGGTATACCAGTTCTCTTGTTATCTCTAGTAATCAGTACAGTTTACATTATTATTAGATATCTGCTTCCATTTTTTTAAGAGAGTAATGTCATAAAATAATAAATATAGGTCATCTTAAGATATAGAGTTTATGAAGGGTTTGATGACCTATGGTAATTGGTGAGTTAGTATTTCGGACGTTAATAACCTACTTACTGATCCTGTTGATTTTCCGAGTGATGGGAAAGCGGGAAATCGGGGAGTTAAGTGTGATGGATCTCGTCGTTTTTATCATGCTTGCAGAAATTGCAGTATTTCTAATTGAAAAGCCGGGCTCTTCGATATGGAATGCGATTGTACCTATGGCTGTATTGCTGCTTGTCCAGTGGGGATCGGCTTATTTTTCACTGAAAAGCAAAAGATTTAGAGAATGGTTTGATGGAAAACCGACGATTATTATAAAAAACGGAAAAATCGATGAACGCGAAATGAGAAAACAGCGTTATAATTTTTCAGATTTGCTAATTCAATTAAGAGAAAAAGGCTATCAGCATATAGATGACATTGACTATGCTATTCTTGAACCTTCCGGCAAGCTTTCGGTTTTTGAAAAAGATGATAACAACGGCTCTAACTATGCTGTTGTATTAATTGCAGATGGGAAAATACAGTATACCGGGCTTAAATCCATTCAGAAAAATAAAGACTGGCTAATGAATGAAATAAAGAAACAAGGATTTCGTTCTTTTTCGGAAGTTTCGCTTTGTACGTTGAACACAGAGGGTGAATTAGCCATCGACCGGAATAATGAAGAAGAATAATCAGGGAGAAATCCAGCGGCAGCTGGATTTTTTTGTGGGGAGAGACCCGGGTTTTTGGAATGTTCCTTCTCAAAGGTATGAAATTCATATACAATAAAAACGTGCTGATAATATCGTATATTTTATTATACATAAAAAGGAGAACTAGACATGGAGGAGCAAATGCCAGTCAGCCTGTGGAAAGACACCGTACAGCCGGTTTTAGAAAGTAAAGCTGAAGAGTTTAAACATCTTGGATACAGTAATACTGATAAGGAAGCCATATGGAAATGCATGATGAAAAAGGTTTGGAAAAATAATCCTAATAAACGTATACATGAGGTCGTCCAAGATATTTTTCACTTAAGTACTAATCAGTATATCAGTTTCATTACAGTAGAAGCTTATCAAAACGATGATCTGATGGCGTCCATCCATGCAGTAAATACTCATTCAGATAAAAAAGCTAAGTCTTGATTCTTCATAAGATAGTAGTAAAATTGGAAAAGTAATCAAAGTAATAGGGCTCGCTGTGTTTTATACATATATACGAGATCGTTTTGAAGTGAAAGGGGAAGAGTTATGGTTAAGAGAGGGCGGATTGTTGCCTTTTTTCTAATAGTTATATTAATAGCAGCTATGATTGGAACTACAACGACAGGAATTACAAAGAATATTAATCTGGGATTGGATCTCCAGGGCGGTTTTGAAATTTTGTATGATGTGGAGACAGTAGATGAAGACCAGGAAGTTAATGAACAAGTTCTGCAGGCTACTGTGCAATCATTAAATGAACGTGTCAATGTACTGGGGATCAGTGAGACAAACATTTCTATAGAAAGCGGAGATCGGATCCGGGTCCAGCTTGCTGGCGTAGACAATCAGCAGCAGGCACGGGAACTACTTTCCACTACAGCTGAACTATCTTTTAGAGATGTTGAAGGTAACGAGCTGATGAGCGGTTCCGATGTTGTCGAAGGGAGTGCCCGGCAGTCCTATGACCGAAATAATTCACCAATAGTCACACTCGAAGTAAAGAGTGCTTCAGATTTTTATGACATAACAAGTGAAGTTGCTAATAAGGAACCGATCAGCGGAGCACCTTATCCGCCAAACTTAATGGTCATCTGGCTGGATTATGATGAAGAGATTTCCTTTGAAGAAGAATACTTATCCGATGACCCTGCTTATATCTCTGCGCCATCAGTTAAGCAGGGAATTAGAAGCAATACTGTCCAGATTGAAGGGAATTTCACTCAGGAATCAGCCCAGCAGCTGGCAGATATTTTAAATGCCGGTTCTCTTCCGGTTGAACTAGAAGAAACTTATTCTACTTCTGTAGGAGCCCAATTTGGAGAGCAGGCCATGGATAAAACTATTTTTGCCGGTGCTCTCGGAATAGCCTTAATCTTTATTTTCATGGTAATTTTCTATCGATTCCCTGGACTAATTGCTGTAGTTACTCTATCGGCGTATATTTATCTCATATTATTAGTGTTCGAACTGTTAAATGGTGTTCTTACACTTCCAGGTATTGCAGCCTTAATTTTAGGGGTTGGTATGGCTGTTGACGCAAATATTATTACTTATGAAAGAATTAAAGAAGAATTAAAATCTGGGAAATCAGTAATGTCTGCATACAAATCAGGTAATCAGCGTTCTCTTTCAACGATTCTAGATGCTAACATTACTACATTAATTGCTGCTGGTGTTCTTTTCATTTTCGGAACGAGTTCTGTTAAAGGTTTTGCAACCATGCTTATCATCAGTATTCTCGTAAGTTTTGTCACCGCTGTTTATGGTACACGGCTTATGATGGGTCTTTGGGTGAAGAGCCGATTCCTAAATAAACGTCCAGGCTGGTTAGGCGTTAAGAAAGAGGATATTCATTCCCTGGAGGAAGGCAAAGAAGTAGAACCGAAGTTTTTAAACAGGAAATTCGATATTGTGAAGCTTCGAAAACGCTTCTTTATCATTTCGCTGCTTCTCGCTGCGATTGGCGGTGTTTCTCTCGGATTGTCCGGTTTAAACTTAGGAATTGATTTTACCAGTGGATCCAGAGTGGAAATTATGTCTGATCAATCATTGGATGCAGACGACCTGGAACAGTCTATAGAGGAGGAAGTGGGCGTTTCTCCACAGCAGGTTGTGCTTTCAGGAGATAATAATGATCGAGCAATCGTACGATTTGGAACGGATTTATCTCAAGCTCAAATTGCCTCCATGCAGGACTACGTTTCGGCGGAATACGGAAGTAACCCGAATGTCAGTACAGTATCACCGGTAGTTGGACAAGAACTGGCTAAGAATGCCGCCCTTGCTGTGCTATATGCATCGATAGGGATTATTCTCTATGTAACGATAAGGTTCGAAATATTCTTTGCCTTAGCCGCTATTCTGGCACTGTTACATGATGCATTTTTCATGATAGCTTTCTTCAGTATTACAAGACTGGAATTTGACGTTACAATTATTGCTGCAATCCTGACTATTGTCGGTTACTCTGTAAATGATACGATTGTTACGTTTGACCGGATCAGGGAAAACTTGAAAATGCGTAAGAAAGTCAAGTCTTTCAAAGAACTGGCTGTAATCGTTAATAACAGTCTGCTTCAAACAATGACCCGCAGTTTGAACACTGTTCTAACGGTTATCTTTGCAGCGGTTATGCTTGCTGTCTTCGGAGCATCTTCGATTACGTACTTTTCCCTGGCTCTCGTCGTCGGATTAGTAGCTGGAACCTATTCTTCTTTGTTTCTTGCCGCTCAAGTTTGGCTTGTATGGAGAGGAAAGAATATTAAGGAAAAACCGATTGAGTACGTAAAGAAAAAGAAACCATCAGGACCACAGGTATAAGCAAAATGCGAAGTCTGCAGAAAAACTAATCAGTTTTCTGCAGACTTTTTGATTAAAAATTTCTGCGAGGCAGAAATAATTACTTTTGAGAAGGTATAGATTTACTAAGTATTTTCTTCGAAAGAAAGAGAGATTCTTTTTTACTCTGTATACTCTCCCGATTATAAGAGATTTAAAAAGGGTATAAATTTAAGAAGATTTAGTAAAGGAGGTCAATTATGAAAGGACAGTCCTACATTATTCTTGCACTTATTTTTGCTTTAATAATTGCAGTGTTTGCGGTTATAAATGTAGACGCAGTTGAAGTGAATTATTTATTCGGCACAGGGGAAGCCCCGTTAATTTTAATTATTTTAGTTTCTGTGCTGTTAGGAGGGATTACCACAGCTTCTGTAGGTGCCGTGAAATACTTTCGTCTGAAGCGGGAGAATAAGTCTCTCCATCATCAGTTGAAAAATGAAGAAAAATCTGCGCCGACAACAGGAATAGATACAGATGAAACAAATACTCGGGCACATGATTTTGAATAAGTTGATTGATACCCCTTTTCCCCTCTAGTATAATAGATGGGTCAGGGGTGAATTTATGTTACGAAGTAAAATGAAATGGAACTTTACATATACAGAGGAACAGGAGCAGGGTTCCTCTTTTAAAGGCATGACTGATTTAACCGAACAGCTTTTGAAACAACGTCATTTGAAAGACCCGGATGCAATCGATCGTTTTCTGCATCCGTCTGTTAACGATTTACATGATCCTTTCTTACTGAGCGGTATGAAAGAGGCAGTTGAGCGTGTGAATAGAGCTATAGAAACTGGAGAAAGTATTTTAGTTTATGGCGATTATGATGCCGATGGTGTCAGTTCTACCACCGTTATGGTTGAGGCACTGAGGGAAGCAGGCGGGATTTGTGAATTTTATATTCCGAATCGTTTTACGGAAGGATATGGACCTAATGAAACAGCATTTCAGGAAGCGGCAGAAGCAGGATTCGGTCTAATTATTACGGTAGATAATGGGATTGCAGCAGAATATGAGGCAAAGGTTGCTAAAGAACTGGGTATTGATTTAATTATTACTGATCACCATGAAGTGCAGGAGGTACTTCCTGATGCTTATGCGATCATTCACCCGAAAACATCAGAGAATTATCCATTTAAAGAATTAGCAGGTGTAGGAGTGGCCTTTAAGTTTGCGCAGGCCCTGCTTCCTGAATTTCCTAAGCATTTGCTTGATCTAACTGCTTTAGGGACAGTAGCAGATCTCGTCCCGTTAAAAGATGAGAATCGGGCGCTCGTATATCTCGGTCTTCAGGCGATGAACAACACAAAAAGAATTGGTCTGCTTGCTTTAATCGAAACATGCGGCATTGACGGAACAATTGATGAAGAGACGATAGGGTTTACAATTGGTCCCCGCGTAAATGCTGTCGGCAGGCTTCAGGATGCCTCGCCAGCGGTAGAACTCTTTCTAACTGAAGATACAGAAGAGGCTGTTCAGCAGGCAGAAATGATAAATGAGCTCAACCAGGAGCGGCAAAAAATTGTGGCTGACATTGCAAAAGAAGCAGAATCTATGCTCATGAGTAACGAACAGGAGCTTGGAGAAGTTATTGTTGTGGCAAAGGAAGGCTGGAATCCGGGTGTGCTTGGAATTGTTGCTTCTAAGCTGGTACGTACCTTTGACCGTCCGGCCATCGTGCTGGGAATAGATGAAGAAAAACAGCAGGCAAAAGGATCAGCTAGGAGTATCGAAGCTTTTGACTTATTTTCGAATTGTATGGAAATAAGAGAATTGTTTATTCATTTTGGCGGTCATGCTCAAGCTGCCGGAATGACCGTTGAACTCGACAAAATCTCCCAGATTAGAAGCTCGCTTTGTAAGTTAGCCAAAGAGAAATTAACTGAAGAAGATTACCAGCAGACCTTAAATATAGAAATGTCGATTGGACTTGAAGATGTTTCTGTTCAACAGATTAAGGAGATTTCAAAGTTTCGTCCATTTGGTATGGGAAATCCAAAGCCCCTCTTTCATGTGAAAGAGACACCTAAAGAAATCCGCTTAATCGGCAGCCGGCAGAACCATTTAAAAATGCAATTTATCAATGAAAAAGGAAAGCTTGACGGAATAGGATTTGGCATGGGAGATTGCTACCATAAAATCGGCTCCTCAAGTGAACTGGAAGTCGTAGGAGAACTCAATATCAATGAGTGGAATGGACGAAAAAGCCCTCAAATTATGATCAAAGATCTGCAAGTGGCTCATTGGCAGCTGTTTGACCATAGAGGTTCTAAACATTTGGATAAGCAGCTAAGTCATGTAGATAGCGAGCGTACTGCGGCTATCCATTTTACAGATCAAAAGCTGCCTGCTGTTCCGTGTAATGTATATCATTTTGCAGATATCCATAATACTCTAAGTGCAGACAATATTGATGGGATAATCTTACTAGATTTACCTATACAGCTCTCACAGCTGTCAGAAGTGATACAAAAGCTTAATCCTTCCCTTGTTTATGCCTGTTATCAGGTAGAAGACGGTGCTTTTTTTCAATCGCTCCCTACACGTGAACATTTTAAGTGGTTTTATGGTATGCTTGTGAAGCGGGAAAATTTCAATCTTACCTCAGATAAAGAACTTCTTGCCAGAAAAAAAGGCTGGAACCGATCGATGATTGATTTTATTTCCCAGGTGTTTTTTGAACTGGGTTTTGTTAAAATGGAAGACGGGAAAATCAGCCTTCATTCAAATCCGGTTCAAAGGGACTTAGGTGAGTCGGACCTTTATAAGCAAAGGAAAGAACAACTGAACATAGAGCAGACTCTCTATTACTCCACATATAAAGAATTAAAAGACTGGTTGAACCAACAGAGAAAGACCGTCAGAGAGGAAGTATTAAATGGATTATAAAAAACATATAGCGATCGTAGAAGACTGGCCTAAAGAAGGTATAAGATTTAAAGACATTACTCCATTGATGGACAATGGAAAGGTTTTTAAATCGGCGGTTGATGAGATCGTAGAATATGCCAAAGATAAGGAAATCGAAATTGTCGTTGGACCTGAAGCACGCGGCTTTATCGTAGGATGTCCGGTCTCTTACGCTCTTGAAGTCGGATTTGCTCCAGTTAGAAAAGAAGGCAAGCTGCCTCGGGAAACAATTAAAATAGACTATGGCCTTGAATATGGTAAGGATGTCCTCACTATTCATAAAGACGCCATAAAACCAGGACAGCGAGTGTTAATTGTAGATGACTTGTTAGCTACCGGCGGAACAATCGAAGCCACAGTAAACCTTGTGGAACAGCTGGGCGGAGTAGTAGCAGGATGTGCTTTTCTTGTGGAACTAACTTACCTCGAAGGCCGCAGCAAGCTAGAAGGATATGATGTTTTAACACTAATGCAATATTAATGATTTGATGAAGAGTGCCCTCCTAATTTAGGGCGCTCTTTATTTTAAAGGGTAGAGACTCCGCTGTGCTAAAGACGAAATCGATAAAAAAGCACCATTTTCCTTTACAATTGCAGCGCTTTTTTTGATAATGAGAGGAAACTACTAATTAATTTGAGAAAGCAAAGAGGAATCAGGGTGATTGAATGGCTAAAGACAAAATCTTAACAGCCGAAGAAGTGATTGAGCAGGCGAGCGTTTATATGAATGAAAGAGACCTTGCATTTATCCGCAAGGCTTTTGAGTTTTCCAATCAAGCTCACAGTGAACAATATCGCAAATCAGGGGAACCTTATATAATTCACCCTATCCAAGTAGCAGGCATTCTCGTTAATTTAGAGATGGATCCTGAAACGATAGCTGGTGGGTTTCTTCATGATGTAGTAGAAGACACTGATTTTGGCTTGGAAGATATTGAGAGAGAATTTGGAGAAGAAGTCTCCATGCTTGTCGACGGAGTAACGAAACTAGGGAAGATCAAATATAAGTCTAAAGAAGCCCAGCAGGCTGAAAATCATCGTAAAATGTTTGTGGCTATGGCTAAAGATATGCGTGTGATTTTAATTAAGCTTGCGGACAGGCTTCATAACATGCGAACACTGAAACATCTTCCTTCTGAGAAACAGCGCAGAATTTCAAACGAAACATTAGAAATCTTTGCACCGCTTGCTCACAGGCTCGGAATTTCCGCAATTAAGTGGGAGCTTGAAGATACAGCGTTAAGGTACCTGAATCCTCAGCAGTACTATCGAATTGTTCATTTAATGAAGCAAAAGCGGAATGAGCGAGAATACTATATTGAAGATGTCATTAACGAAATCCGAAAGCAATTGGCGGATGTTGATATTGAAGCGGACTTGAATGGACGGCCGAAACACCTTTACAGTATTTACCGTAAAATGGTGCTGCAAAATAAGCAGTTTAATGAGATTTATGATTTGCTCGCTGTACGAATCCTCGTTAGCAGTATAAAAGACTGCTATGCTGTGCTTGGAATTATTCATACGTGCTGGAAGCCGATGCCGGGAAGGTTTAAGGATTATATAGCGATGCCAAAACCTAACCTCTATCAGTCGCTTCACACTACCGTTATTGGTCCAAAAGGAGATCCTTTAGAAGTTCAGATCCGCACTCATGAAATGCATGAGATTGCTGAGTATGGTATTGCAGCACACTGGGCGTATAAAGAAGGAAAACAAGCGGCCTCCAACCATTCTTTCGAAGAAAAACTGACATGGTTTCGAGAAATTTTGGATTCCCAGAGTGAAACCCATGATGCGGAAGAATTTATGGAATCATTAAAAGTTGATTTGTTTTCTGATATGGTCTATGTGTTTACTCCTAAAGGGGAAGTCGTGGAACTTCCTTCGGGATCCGTTCCGATTGATTTTGCTTATCGAATTCATACCGAAGTCGGCAATCAGACGATTGGAGCGAAAGTAAACGGAAAAATGGAGCCGCTTGATTATGTGCTTAATACGGGTGACATTGTAGAAATGATGACATCCAAGCATTCCTATGGTCCGTCAAAAGACTGGATAAAGCTGGCACAGACATCACAGGCAAAAAATAAGATTAAACAGTTCTTTAAACGCCAGCAAAAAGAAGAAAATGTTGAAAAAGGGCGTGAAGCTGTAGAACGTGAGATTCGAAACATGGGTCTACAACCGAAAGAAGTGTTTACAGCGGACAATTTAGACAGGGTCTCAGAAAAATTTAATTTCGCTAATGAAGAGGACATGTTTGCTGCCGTAGGCTACCAAGGTATAACAGCTGCACAAATTGCGACAAGGCTGACGGAGAAGCTGAGAAAGCAAATACAGAAGGAACAGAATCTAGAGCAGACACTGGCAGACGTATCGACAACTGAGATAAAGACTTCTGCTTCACGCGGAAAGAAAGATTCCGGAGTAAGAGTAGAAGGTGTAGACAATCTGCTCGTCCGCTTATCTAAATGCTGTAATCCTGTCCCAGGAGACGAGATTATTGGTTATATAACGAAAGGCCGCGGAGTTTCCGTTCACCGTACAGACTGCCCGAATGTTCATACAGAAGAGGCCAAATCACGACTGCTTACCGTTTATTGGGAGAAAGGTTTCACTGACAGCAAACAATATCACGTGGATCTTGAGATCTGGGGCTATGACCGCCGAGGCCTCCTCAATGAAGTCCTGCAGGCAGTTAATGAAACAAGAACAAATATAACGGCGGTTTCCGGGAAATCAGACCGAAATAAAATGGCTACTATTCACATTACTATCTTAATACAAAACACAGAGCATTTAAGAAAAATAGTTGAACGAATAAAGCAGATTCAAGAGGTATATACGGTTAGAAGAGTGATGCAGTAATTGGAGGATTTAAGATGAGAGCAGTAGTGCAGAGGAGTAATAAAGCTTCTGTTACCGTAAACGGTGAAGTGGTTGGGGAAATTAATCACGGGCTTGTCGTTTTATTGGGAGTTACCCATGAGGATACTGAAGAAGATGCCAAGTATTTAGCTAGTAAAATTCCTCACCTTCGTATCTTTGAGGATGAAAATAGCAAGATGAATTTATCTTTATCCTCTATAGAAGGAAGTCTTTTATCTATTTCTCAGTTCACTTTATACGGTGACTGCCGAAAGGGAAGAAGACCTAATTTTATGAACGCTGCAAAGCCTGAGCAGGCACTTGAGCTTTATGAAACATTTAATCAGCTGATAGCCGATGAAGGGGTTCATGTAGAAACTGGAACTTTTGGAGAGATGATGGATGTCCAGTTGACAAATAGTGGACCGGTGACGCTTATTTTAGACAGTAAAGAAAGAGGCTGAGGCAGAACGACTGGCTGACAATGGCTCCGGCTATTTGAAAAATATGAAGCGGTTTTGGTGAAGGATAGGAGAAGAAACAAGGGGTACTATACCCCTTGTTTTTTTAATTAAAATATTGGATAAGACCGTTTGTAATGCCTTGGCTTACTTTATTTTGATAGCTTGGCGTTTTCACCATTTTTTCTTCGTTGACATCAGAGGTAAAGCCTAATTCCATTAAAACCGCAGGTGTATTGCTGTAACGCAGGAGATGAAAACTTTCATTTATAATTCCGCGGTCTCTTTGACCCGTAGCTCGTGCTGCAGAGGATTGGACCAGGGAAGCTAAATAGCTCGAGTTGGAGCTGTAAAAGAAAGTGGAAATACCATTTGCTTTAATCGAAGAAGGGACACTGTTGAAATGAAGACTAATAAAAGCATCACCATTGGCCGCGTTCGCAATGGATGTTCTTAATGCCAGTGATACGTAGGAGTCATTCGATCTAGTCATAACCACTTTGGCTCCATTACTTTCCAGGTCAGCTTTTAGTTTATGAACGGTTTTTAATGTTAAGGTTTTTTCGTAGCTGCCGCTTCTTCCAATGGCTCCTGGATCAAATCCTCCGTGGCCTGCATCTAAAATAATGGTTTTGCCTTTTAAGCTTCCTGATGTGGAAACTGGTGCTGCGTCGGAGGTTTCTTTAACAATCCAGCCGGCAACGTATGCTGATTTATTATTGTAGGATACTTTAAACCATTGACCGTCTTTTGCGATTACATTAAATTCTTCTCCTTTATTAGCTCTTCCAACAATTTTATAACCCGTAGACGGACCGCTTCGAATGTTCGTTGCATTATATTCCAAGGAAATCTTCGTGCTGCTTCTTTTTGGAGTAGAAGCAGATGATTCGCTCCCGGTAGTGACAAGCCATCCTGCAACCCAGCCCGTCTTACTGCCGCTTAGCTTAATTTCATACCAGCCTGATTTCTTTTGAATATAATCAAAACCTTCATTTTTTCTTACCTGTCTTAAGATTGAGCTGCTTGTAGTACCACTAGCTCTTACATTTAAGACAGCCGCAGTGACTTTAAGCTTTCCTGCAGATTTCTTGTTGTTTACTGCGGGAGCATTAGAGTATGTACTCAAATAATCTCGGTGTACCCAACCGGAACTTTTGGCGCGGCTGATTTTTATCCAGTCGCCTTTCTCGTCAATTTTTGTTACTGCTTCATTTTTCATAAGATAGTCTTTTACTGTTCCTGAGAGACTGCCGGTTGAGCGTACTCTTAAGTAATCAGCTTTTGACACGACGGTTGCGGATTTCTTTAAGGAAACTAGCCAGCCGGCAACCCAGCCGGAACGCTTTTTCCACCTAATCTTTAGCCAGTCACCTTTTCGATCTTCTACTGTAAACGTTTCATTCTTATGAACTTTCCCAAGAATTGAATCGGACAGACCAGGGCCTGACCTTACGTGTAAGTTATTCACTTGTACGGTGGCTGAATCGGCATTCACTGCCCCTGGAAAGAATAGGATAAAGCCGGTGAGAAGAATAATAAATGACAGCCATCCTTTCATAAACTTGTATACACCTCCATTTTTTAGTAATGCTATGACTAATTCGACAAAATTCTATGGTTTCCTTCATTTTTTTTAAAAAGCCTTTTCCCTTTAAATAAACTTGACATTGTATTCATAAAACCATTATTATAGTATCCATATCGAAATTGAAACGAATAAAACCATTGAGGAAAAAAGTAACACGGATATTGTCATAACAGAGAGAGAATGCCGTCTGGCTGGAAGCATTCTTTTTGACGCCCGGGTGAAAGACATTTCCTAGGTGCCCCATTGAAACCATAAGGCAGTAAATGAGGACGTATGCAGGCGTTAACTGTATCGAGTGGAAGCGCACAAAGCTTCAACTAGGGTGGCAACGCGGGTAAAGTCCCGTCCCTTTCTATTAGAGAGGGACGGGACTTTTTTGTGTTATAAAGCTATATTTAGGAGGAAAATTAAATGAGAGCACCTCGAGGAACTCAGGATATCTTGCCAGGTACTTCAGAAAAATGGCAATTTGTTGAGAAGAAGCTTATCGACCTTTGTCGTCGTTATAATTATAAGGAAATTCGTACACCGATTTTTGAACATACGGAACTATTCCAGCGTGGAGTAGGCGACAGCACTGATATCGTTCAGAAGGAAATGTATACATTCGAAGATCGGGGAGGAAGAAGCGTCACATTAAGACCTGAAGGAACCGCCTCAACCGTTCGTTCATTTGTACAAAACAAATTATTCGGTCTTCCTAATCAGCCGACAAAACTGTTTTATATTGGACCAATGTTCCGTTATGAACGTCCACAGCAAGGAAGGCTGAGACAGTTTGTTCAATTTGGAATTGAAGCAATGGGCAGTGAAGATCCGGCTATAGATGCTGAAGTGATGGCCTTAGCCATGAACTCCTATAAGGAGCTCGGATTAAATTCTTTAACTTTAGTGATAAACAGTCTTGGAGATAAAGAAAGCCGCCAAAATCATAAGGAAGCGTTAATTTCCCACTTCACACCATATCGTGAAGAGCTTTGTTCAGATTGTCAGGTGCGTCTTGAACAGAACCCTCTGCGAGTTCTTGATTGCAAAAAGGATAAAGATCACCCAGCAATGAAGACAGCACCATCCATTCTTGAATATTTAAATGAAGAATCTCTAGAATATTTTGAAAAGGTTAAAGCATTTCTCGATCTTATGGAAATTGACTATGTAGTTGATCCAAATCTTGTTCGCGGGCTGGATTATTACAATCACACAGCTTTTGAAATTATGAGCAATGCGGAAGGTTTTGGAGCAATAACCACACTAAGCGGAGGAGGCCGTTACAATGGTCTTGTCGAAGAAATAGGAGGTCCACAGACGAGCGGCATCGGTTTTGCGATGAGTATTGAACGCTTGCTGATGGCACTTGAAGCAGAGAATATCAAGCTTCCTATCGAAGAAACCCTCGACTGCTATGTTGTAGCCATGGGAGAGAAAGCAGAGCAGGAAGCTGTACGCTTAACCTACCAGCTTAGACAATCGGGAATTCAGGTGGAGAAAGACTACCTGCAGAGAAGAATGAAAGGCCAGTTTAAATCAGCTGACCGTTTAAAAGCTAAATATGTCATCGTTATTGGTGACAATGAACTTGAAAATAACGCCGCTACTATGAAAGATATGAACAGTGGTGAACAGAAAGAAATTAAGCTGAATGAAATTACAGATTATTTAAGGGATAAGCTGGCAGGAGGGAAAGTTATATGAAACGTACACCGTGCGGAACATTAAGAACAGAAAATAAAAAAAGTAAAGTTAAGTTAAAAGGCTGGGTGCAAAAACGGCGTGATCTTGGAGGAGTAATATTCATTGATCTTAGAGACCGTTCAGGCACTGTGCAAGTTGTATTTAATCCTGAAACCTCTGAAAAAGCTCTTGAAACGGCAGAAAATATCCGCAGCGAATACGTCATTGAAGTAACTGGGGAAGTCGTCTTGAGAGAAGAAAATACTGTTAACCCGAATATGAAAACTGGCCAGGTTGAAATTCTTGCCTCTGAGGTTGCTGTTTTAAATAAAGCAAAGACTCCTCCATTTATGATTGAAGATGAAACGGAAGTTTCTGAGGATATCCGGTTAAAGTACCGCTATCTTGACCTGCGACGCAAGGAAATGCAGGAGACGTTTAAATTACGTCATCAGACTACCCAGTCGATCCGGCAGTTTTTAAATGAAGAAGAATATCTGGAAATGGAAACACCAATGCTTACTAAAAGTACACCGGAAGGAGCACGCGACTACTTGGTGCCAAGCCGTGTTCATGAAGGAGAATTTTACGCTCTGCCACAGTCTCCACAATTATTTAAACAAATGCTGATGATGGGAGGCTTCGAAAAGTATTATCAAATCGCCAGATGTTTTCGCGATGAAGATTTACGAGCCGACCGACAGCCTGAATTTACCCAGGTAGATATTGAGACATCTTTCATGTCTAAAGAAGAAATCATGGCAATGACTGAACGCATGATGGCGCGTGTAATGAAAGAGGTAAAAGGAGTGGAGATCCCGACTCCTTTTAACAGAATGAGCTATGATGAAGCTATGGAACGCTTTGGCTCTGATAAGCCGGACACTCGTTTTGGGCTAGAGCTAGTGAATCTTTCGGAAATGATGAAAGACAGCGGCTTTAAAGTATTTAACAGTGCTGTTGCTTCTGGAGGTAAGGTAAGTGCGATTAATGTCAAAGGGAAAGCTGATGAGTTCTCCCGTAAAGACATTGATCATTTAACGGAGGATGTTAAAGTTTATGGAGCAAAAGGGTTAGCGTGGATGAAAGTTAAAGAAGGTAAACTCAATGGCCCAATTGCCAAGTTTTTTGAGGGAGAGGAAGCGGAGCAGCTTCTAAAAGCGCTTGAAGCAAAGAATGGTGACTTGCTGCTGTTTGTAGCTGATCAGCCATCGATCGTTTCCGATAGTTTAGGAGCCCTTCGTTTGAAGCTTGGAAAAAGGTTAGGTTTAATTGATGAATCGAAATTTAATTTCTTATGGGTAGTTGACTGGCCGCTGTTTGAATATGATGAGGAGCTTAATCGCTTCTTTGCCGCCCACCATCCATTTACTATGCCTGAAAATGGCGATGTAAGCCGTATTGTTGAGGATCCGGCCAATGCCAGAGCGGAAGCCTATGATATCGTATTAAATGGGTATGAACTCGGGGGCGGTTCGCTGCGTATTTATCAAAAAGAGATGCAGGAGCGTATGTTTGAAGCGTTAGGCTTCTCGAAAGAAGAAGCAGAGGAACAATTTGGTTTTCTTCTTGAAGCCCTTGAGTACGGCACACCTCCACACGGGGGGATCGCTTTTGGTTTAGACCGTTTAATCATGCTGCTGGCTGGAAGAAATAATTTAAGAGATACTATTCTTTTCCCGAAGACAGCATCTGCTCAAGATCCTTTAACAGATGCACCAGGGCGAGTAAGTGATGCCCAATTAAGAGAACTCAACCTGCAGGTGACAACGAAAAAACAGGTCTGAAGACTCACTCATAAAGCGTCGTTCTTTGCTTGATTGCAATAATTTTTTGTGCTATGATTTGATTACAATAAATAACCAATCCTGATGTGTGCGTTGTTCGAATGTACGTTTTGACCGAACATTTTTGAAACGGGAGCCTGACGTCTTCACATGGAATGCAAGCCTCTTATCGATAGTGGAGGACGCAAGAAGTGTGGAGCAGGGCACCCACCTGCCTGGAGCGGGTTCAAAACTCATGATACGACGGCACAATTGGGATTGGTTTTTTGTTGTTAAAAAGGGCTGTTTCCAATAGGAAACAGCCCTTTTTCTCTTGTTATTTAGCTAAATGTTCCATGTGACCCCCTGAATCCATTCCAAACAGTGGATGGCTTCTAAAATCCTGGTCATCAAACATTGTCATTTTACGAGCACGATCCATTAGGGAAATAAAAGCCTGATAATCTTCTTTTAAAGATTGAAGCTGAGACTGCAGCTTCTCGTTTAATGCTTTCAGCTCTATATTTTCCTCTTCTAATTCTTCTACTCTTTCATTTAACTTCGGCTGGATGCTAGTGTCAGCTTGTACGTTTTCTAAGAAAGCGATGACTTGAGACATATCCAGTTCTCCTGCAGGCACTGGTTTTTCTTTAGATTGCTGAACGACAGGTGAAGCTGCTTTTTCAGTTTTAGAAACTTTAACTGCAGCCGGCTGCTCGTAGACAGCTTCTTTCCTTTTCTTTTCTTTCCGTTGTTTTTTTGCTAATTCAACGGCTTGCTCATATTTTTGTCTAATTTCAGCATTCCATCTGAATCCGCAGGCGGCGGAAGTTCTGTTTAACACATCTCCTACTTCATCGAAAGCTTTTAACTGTGTGCTTCCTTCACGTATATGTCTAAGGACAGTTTCTGCTAGTAATAAATCATCTTCATGAGACCAGGCATCTTGTCTTACTTTTGGCATATTAACCCTCCAGTTTAAACTATGAGAACAATAGTTTCTCAGATTTTGATACTAGTTTGACCAAAGGGTAAACGTTTTATACTTGCTTAAGATTTTTGGCTGTTAATATTTTCATACACTTGTTTTAAAGCTTGTTCAAATTTGCCGGTAGCTTTAGGTTCATAATATTTTTTCTTTTTGAGTGGATCAGGGAGATACTGCTGATCTACCCAGGCATTCTGATAATTATGAGGGTATTTATACTCTATACCTCTTCCAAGCTTGGCGGCACCTTGATAATGAGAATCCTTCAAATGGGCCGGTATGTTACCAATATCTCCTTTGCGTAAATCGGCGAGCGCTGCATCTAAGGCTTTATAAGAACTGTTTGACTTAGGTGACAGAGCAAGTTCAGTGACCGCCGATGCAAGCGGAATTCTCGCTTCAGGGAAACCAAGTCTCTCAGCTGCATCGACAGCAGCGAGAGCCCGCGGCCCTGCCTGTGGATTTGCCAGGCCGATATCTTCATATGCAATGACGACGAGCCGCCTGGCGATGCTGTCTAAGTCTCCTGCTTCAATGAGCCGGGCTAAATAATGAAGAGACGCATTTACATCACTTCCTCTAATAGACTTTTGAAAAGCGGAAAGAACGTCATAGTGTGCATCGCCATCTTTATCATGAGAAAAACTTTTTTTCTGCATACATTCCTCAGCTATTTGAAGGGTGATATGAATGGTTCCTTCTTTATTCTCAGGAGTTGAAAAAGCGGCAAGTTCAAGCCCGTTCAATGCTGAACGCATATCTCCGCCCGCACTTTCCGCAAAGTGATTAAGAGCCTCGTCTGTAAGCTTTATGCTATAGTTTCCTAGCCCTTCCTTTTGATTGGTCAGCGCCCTGTTTATCGCTTCTTTTATATCTTCTGGAGTTAATCGGTACAGTTCAAAAAGATGACAGCGGCTCCTGATCGCAGGATTTATTGAATGATAAGGATTGCTCGTCGTACAACCGATTAATGTCAACCGGTTACTTTCTAGATGCGGGAGAAGGAAATCCTGTTTGCCCTTATCCAGCCTGTGAACTTCATCTAGAATGAGCACCATCTGGCCGTGCATCTTTGCCTCTTCTACAGCGATCTCCATATCTTTCTTTTTATCCGCCACGGCATTCAGCGTTTTATATGGCAGCTTAAGGCTTTTAGCTAAAGCCATAGCCATGGATGTTTTTCCAGTGCCCGGAGGGCCGAATAAAATCATAGAGGCCAGCCGCTGGGCTTTTACCATACGATTTAAAGTTTTACCTTCAGCGACTAGATGTTTTTGGCCGATGATCTCTTCAATAGTTGAAGGTCTCATTCGAAAAGCCAGTGGTTGTATACTCATAGGTTTAGAACTCCTTTATTTGTCTTCACTATTTTTAAGAGTAGATTCAATTCTATAAAAATGCAAGAGGGTTGCCATTCGTGCTATAATAACGTTTGGTATAATTGAAGAAGGAGATAGATCAGCTATGCAATTGACTCTGAAAAAGCCAAATTTAAGGCTGCGCTGGTCTTTTTTTATCGTGGGCTTAATTCTGCTTGCACTTGGTATATCCATGACAATGCAAGTGAAGGATTTTGGTATTGGCCCCTGGGATGTCCTGCACTACGGGCTTTTCATCCAACTTGGCCTGTCAGTAGGGACGTGGTCGATTATTGCAGGTTTGACCATTGTCATTATTACATCCATTGTATTAAAGAGACTTCCGCAAATCGGAACACTATTAAATATGGTATTAGTCGGTCTATTTATAGACTTATTTAATTTTATTTTAGCAGAGCCGGAATGGCTGCCGGCCAAAATCATTTTATTTATATTAGGGACCCTCGTGACTGCCGCAGGTATAGGGATTTACGTTGCTCCTAATATCGGGGCAGGGCCGCGTGACAGTTTAATGCTTGTGCTGACAGATGCGCTGCAATGGAAAGTTTCAACTGTCAGGAATGCCATTGAAGTTACGGTGGGTGTATTAGGATGGCTTCTCGGTGGTCCTATAGGCATAGGTACGGTATTCATTGCACTATTTTTGGGTACATTTGTTGGTAAAACACTACCGATTTCCAAAAACTTATTGGATTACTTTATAAAGAAGGGTGAAAGCTATGAAAATTTCAACAAAAGGACGCTACGGATTAACCATCATGATTGAACTTGCAAGAAAGTATGGGGATGGACCTATTTCTCTTAAACAGATTGCCAGAGACAATAATTTATCTGAACACTATCTTGAGCAGTTAATCGCACCTCTTCGAAATGCAAGCCTCGTAAAAAGTGTCAGAGGAGCATATGGGGGATATATGCTTACAAAAGCCCCTCACGAAATAACTGCAGGGGATGTTATTAGAATCCTTGAAGGTCCCATTACTCCTGTGGAAGGAATCGAAGATGAGGAACCAGCGAAACAAGCTTTATGGAAGAGAGTAAGAGATGCTGTAAAGGACGTACTGGACACGACAACGCTTGAAGATCTTAAAGATCATGTAGATGATCAGACACAGGATGCGTATATGTTCTATATTTAAAGGGGTGAGGAGAATGGAACCAATATATTTGGATCATGCAGCAACAACTCCAGTAAATCCAGGTGTTATGGAAGCCATGATATCTGTCTATCAGGAAACATTCGGCAATGCATCGAGTGTTCACCAGTTCGGCAGGAAAGCCAGAAAGCTTCTTGATAATGCGCGTTTAACCATAGCTGAAAGCATCCATGCAAAAGAAAAAGAAATTATTTTCACTAGCGGCGGAACGGAAGCAGATAATTTAGCAATTATAGGAACAGCATTGGCCAATCAGCATAAGGGGAAGCATATTATTACGACTTCTATCGAGCATCATGCTGTATTGCATGCTGTAGAATATTTAGAAAAAGAAGGCTTTGAAGTAGAGTATCTCCCAGTGGATGAAGCTGGACAGGTTAGTATAAAAGATTTTCATTCGAAGCTCCGGGACGATACAATATTAGTAAGTATTATGATGGTCAATAACGAAACAGGTGCAGTGCAGCCCATCGAAGAAATCGCGGAGATTACAGCCGAGCATCAGGCCTATTTGCATTCAGATATTGTCCAGGCTTACGGCCTTTATTCTATTGACGTGGAAAAACTTCCAATTGATATGCTTACGGTTTCAAGCCATAAGATAAACGGGCCTAAAGGAATAGGCTTTTTATATGTAAGAGAAGGAACTTTGCTTCAATCCCTTCAGTATGGGGGAGAACAAGAGCGCAAGAGACGGGCAGGTACTGAAAATATTCCTGCAGCCGTCGGTTTTGAACAAGCTGTAAAGCTCCTTTTAGAAAATAGAACCGACAGACTCAATCACTATAAAAAAATGAAGCATGTCTTTTTAGAAAAACTCGGAGAAGAAACAGTATTTAACATAAACGGCGAGGAAGAATCAACAGTGCCTACAATTGTGAATGTCAGCTTTCCGGGAATGAACGTGGAAACACTATTAACGAACTTTGATTTATCCGGAATTGCAGCTTCAAGCGGCAGTGCATGTACAGCAGGTTCAGTCGAGCCGTCACATGTACTATCAGCGATGTTTGGGTCTGAGGACCCGAAAACTACAAATTCGATTCGATTTAGTTTTGGCTCAGCCAACACGGAAGAAAATGTAGCAGAAGCTGCCATGCGTGTCGGGCAAATCGTGAAGAGACTGAGTTAGGAAGGTGAAAACATGAAAGACCCTAAAGATACAAGAGTAGTTGTAGGGATGAGCGGCGGTGTCGATTCATCTGTTTCTGCTCTTCTACTTAAACAACAAGGGTATGACGTTATCGGTATCTTTATGAAAAACTGGGATGATACAGATGAAAATGGAGTGTGTACAGCAACAGAGGATTATGAAGATGTTATTCGAGTCTGCAACCAACTTGATATTCCGTATTATGCGGTGAACTTTGAAAAGCAATACTGGGATAAAGTGTTTACCTACTTTTTAGATGAATATAAAGCCGGAAGAACGCCAAATCCTGATGTGATGTGTAATAAGGAAATAAAGTTTAAAGCATTTATGGAGCATGCGATGTCCCTGGGTGCCGATTATTTAGCAACCGGCCATTACGCCCAGGTTCAGGAAGTCAATGGTGAGTATCAGATGCTTCGTGGTGTGGATAATAACAAGGATCAAACTTACTTTTTAAATCAACTTTCCCAGGATGTGCTCTCAAAAGTCATGTTCCCATTGGGACATCTGGAAAAAAAGGAAGTACGCCGAATCGCAGAAGAACACGAACTTGCTACGGCCAAGAAAAAAGATTCAACTGGCATTTGCTTTATTGGCGAGCGAAACTTCAAAGAATTCCTCAGTGAATATCTTCCTGCACAGCCGGGAGAAATGCAGACTCTTGAAGGTGAAGTTAAAGGAAAGCATGACGGCCTGATGTATTACACACTCGGCCAGCGTCAAGGCTTAGGCATTGGCGGGGCAGGAGACCCCTGGTTTGTTGTCGGAAAAAACCTTGAAGATAACATTTTATATGTTGGTCAAGGATACCATCATGAGGCGCTTTATTCTGACGGTTTAACCGCTGTGGATGCAAACTGGACGAGAGGTGCTGCCCCTAAAGAAGCTTTTGACTGTACAGCGAAGTTCCGCTATCGTCAGGAAGACAGTCCTGTCACTGTATATCCTCAGAAAGATGGAACCGTTCAGGTTGAATTCAAAGAAGCGGAGCGCGCCATTACTCCTGGCCAGGCCGTTGTATTTTATGAAGGCGATGTGTGTCTTGGTGGAGCTACAATTGATAAAATTATTAAAGAAAATAAACCGCTGACTTATGTCGGCTGATTAAGAGTAGATTAATGGCCATGTCCATATGGTAGGGGACATGGCCTTTTTAGGAGGAATACTAATGAACAAGTTAGAACAGGCCATTGAGAATATGCAGCAGCAAAACTTTGAAAAAGCCACTCAGCTTTTTACGGAAGCTATCGATGAAAATCCAAAAGATCCGGTAGGCTATATCAATTTTGGAAATCTGCTTATCCATGTAGGGGAGTACGAAAGAGCAGAACGTTTTTTTAACAGAGCTATTGAACTTGATGAAACAGCTGCTACTGCTTATTACGGATTGGGAAATGTTTTTTATGAACAGGAAAAATACACAAAGGCCCAGGCTCAGTTTCTGCAGGCGATTGAAAAAGGACTTGATGAAGCAGATGTTCATTTTATGCTTGGAATGACATTCGTTCATCAGGATTATACGAAGCTTGCTCTGCCATATTTGCTTCGCGCGGCCGAGCTTAATTCTGAGGATGTGGACATTCAGTTTCAATACGGGCTCTGTCTTGCCCAAAATGGCCAGTTAGAAGCAGCTGAAGAAGCTATGAAGTCTGTGCTAAAATTAGAAGAAACACATAGTGATGCCTATTATAACTTAGGGGTTGTGGCTCTTCACCGTGAGGATGCTTCAGGAGCACTTAAATATTTCCGCAAAGCACTTGAACACAACCGTGAGCACATGCTGGCTGCCCATGCGAAAGCACAAGTTGAACAAGCATTAGGCGAAGAATAATTTAAAGGGGAACATAAAGTCATGGAAGAACATACGCTTTTTTCAACGTCCGGTGAAGAAGAAAAGCCTTTTATTAAAGGCCGGTTAAACCGAATGATTTTTCATAAAGAATCAGAGGTTTTCTCGATCGCTTTAATTCAGGTTACGGAATCAAGCGAAGATGTCGAAGAGAAAAGTATAGTGATTAAAGGACATTTTCCTCCACTTGAGGAAGGGGAAACGTATGTTTTTTATGGGACGCTTCAGAACCATAAAAAGTTCGGCCGCCAGTATCAGGTGGATTTTTATCAGAGGGTAATGCCAGAAACGAAGGATGGTATTATTGCTTACCTTTCTAGTGATCTGTTTCATGGGATCGGAAAGAAAACAGCCGAACGAATTGTAGAAGAATTAGGGGATCAAGCGGTTTCTATGATTTTGAATAATGCCGATGTGCTTGACCGTATCCCGAAGCTTGCTAAAGAGAAAAAGAAACAGCTGCATGATGCTCTTCTCGAACATCAAGGATTTGAGCATGTCATGATCCATCTTAATAAGTACGGTTTTGGTTTGAAGCTGTCGCAAAAAATTTATCAGGCGTTTAAAGATCAGACATTAAGTATTATTGAGGAAGATCCTTATCAGCTTGTCTTTGAAGTGGAAGGTTTCGGGTTTCACCGAGCAGACGAGATGGCAAAGGTCCAGGAGCTTCCAGAAGATCACCCAACAAGGCTGAGGGCGGCTTGTATTTACATTATGCAGCAAAGCTTATCTGCAGGCCATGTTTATTTGCCAACAGAAGTCTGCCTCACTCAAGTGGAAACATTATTAAACCGCGGCAGTTCTGAAGCAAAAGTTTCATTTGAACAGCTTTCCCAACAGGTAATCGAGTTAGCGGAAAATCGTTATGTTTTTATTGAAGAAGACCGTATATACCTGCCTTCTTTATATTACGCGGAAAACGGGTTCTGTCATCAGCTCGAACGGATAACATCAGATGAGCTCGAAATTGAATTTACCCAGGCGGATCTCATGAAAATTATCGGAGATATTGAAGAAAAAGAATCTATCAGCTATGGGGAAGATCAATTTAATGCGATTGAAAAAGCTCTCCATTCGAAAGCCATGATCTTAACAGGGGGACCAGGTACTGGAAAAACTACGGTTATCAAAGGGATCATACAGTCTTATGCAATACTTAATGAACTGTCCACTGATCCTAAGGATTATGCTCAGGGTGATCCATTTCCTTTCATTCTTGTTGCGCCAACAGGAAGAGCGGCCAAGAGAATGACAGAATCAACTGGACTTCCGGCAAGTACGATCCATCGGTTATTAGGCTGGGATGGGCACGAAACTTTTGATAAAAACCAAAACAATCAGCTGGAAGGCCAGATTTTAATTATTGACGAATTTTCAATGGTTGATATGTGGCTTGCGAATCAGCTGTTTCGAGCTATCCCCTCAGATATGCAAGTGCTTATTGTAGGAGATGAGGATCAGCTTCCCTCTGTGGGCCCGGGCCAGGTCCTTGCAGACTTGTTAAAGTCTGGTTCGGTGCCGTCCGTTAACTTGAAGGAAGTATACCGGCAAAAAGAAGGTTCAAAAATTATCCAGCTGGCCCATGAAATAAAAAATGATGAGTGTACGGCAGCTTCCTTAACTAAAGACAATGACTTTAATTTTATACCAGCCGGTGAGCATCAAATTAAAGAGCTGGTTACAAACATTGTTAAAAAAGCGTTAGACAAAGGGATTGAACTTCGTGAAGTCCAGGTTTTAGCCCCTATGTACCGCACCGATGTCGGCATTCACCAATTAAATGAAGAGATTCAGAATACCGTCAATCCAAAAAGCAGTCAGAAGCGAAACATTACATTTAAAGAAGTGGATTATCGAAAAGGCGACAAGGTAATCCAACTGGTCAATCAGCCGGAAGATGGTGTTTATAATGGGGACATCGGAGAAATAGCTGCTATTTTCCGTGCAGAAGAAAACGTCGATCAAGTGGAACAAGTAGTCGTTGAATATGATAACAAAGAAGTCGTTTATCCCAAAAAGGATTTGAACAATATCATGCACGCATACTGCACATCCATTCATAAGTCACAGGGCAGTGAATTCTCGATCGTTATTCTTCCGGTGGTCAGAAGCTACCGTAGGATGCTTCGGAAAAACCTGTTATATACGGCAATTACAAGATCTAAACAATCCCTGATTATATGCGGGGATCAGCAGGCTTTTCTTGAAGGAGTACAGACGACAGATACAAACCTAAGGTATACCCATCTGGCAGAAAAGCTTCAACAAGAAGAGATGCCGGCCGTGGAAGAAGAGGAAGATCTATCACCTTATGATTTTATGTAATGTATAAATTGGAATTCATAGGGTTAGACTAGCAGACAAAAAGGAGTCTGCTCTTATGAAGTGTCCAAATTGTCAAGGGAAAAACCTTGGGCGTATCGGAAATGAACAATATTACTGCTGGACATGTTGTATTGAACTGTCTGTAAATAAAGACAAAATTGACGTTCATCAAATCGAGGAAGACGGCAGCTTAAGCTCACTAAACGATCTATTTTATCAATCGGGATCTTAAATGAATAAAACAATTGTGAAGTGGGGAGTGCGGATTTCAGTTTTTTTCGTCGTCCTGCTCATGCTGCTCTTCCTTGCCTGGATATTTCCTTATTATGACCATGTAGTAATGGTGATTCTCAGAATTATCACCCCTTTTATTATTGCTATAGTCATCGCCATGCTCCTTCATCCTGTAGTAAAGTATTTGCAGCAATTTGGATTGAATCGGGTGCTGGCAATCCTGTTCATTTTTATCATTTTTTTTACATTGTCAGGTTACGGGATTTACCGCGGGTATCCCCATCTCGTCCAGCAGGTCAAGCTGTTAAATGATCAGCTTCCATCGGTTATCGAAGCCTATCAGAACTGGACACGGGAGTTCTATAAACAGACAGAGCGTCTACCCGACGGGCTTCACGAAAGAGTAGAAGACGGCTATCTGCGCCTTGAAACGTGGCTGAACACAAAGCTGATGGCAATAATGTCAGGAATGAGCGGTATTTTTAACCTTATCGTACTCCTTGCAGTTATTCCTGTCATGACTTTTTATTTTTTAAAAGACTATCATTATATTATGAATGCTCTGCTAAAACTTTCTCCAAGAAAGTGGCATAGGGAAGCTGTCAGGCTGACGAAAAAATTGAACCACTCGCTCGGCGGTTATATTAGAGGCCAACTGGTTATCAGTTTGTTTGTAGGTGGACTTGCATCGATAGGTTTTTGGCTGGCAGGACTTCCGTATCCACTCGTCCTTGGTGTGGTGGCCGGTATCACTAATATCATTCCCTACTTCGGGCCATTAATCGGAGCCGTCCCAGCTTTAATCGTGGCAGCGACAATCTCTGTGAAGGTCATCCTTTTAACAGTGATTGTAATCGTAATTATTCAACTTACAGAAGGGAATCTTTTGTCCCCTTATATTATGGGGAGGAGTATTCATATCCACCCGCTTCTTATTATCTTTGCACTTCTAGCGGGGGGAGAATTGGCGGGCGTACCGGGTATGGTGCTGGCTGTACCTGTCTTAACATGCATAAAAGTAATCATGGAAGAGATATATCATGCCCGCGCGGCCCGAAACGTTGACAGATAAACATAAATTTTCTATAATTACGCATATCTACACTATATGAACGATGAATACGAAGAAGGAAAAAAGTAAACAGCCCGCCGTTCTAAAGAGAGGTTCTTCCCCAGGCTGAAAGAAGAACTGAAAAGGCCCTGTTGAAAGCTATTCTTGAGTGCGGCTAATCACCGCCGGTCTTTCGCGCCGTTATCCGCGATATGAGTGACAGGCAATTTTGCTTGTAATCAGGGTGGTACCGCGGATTTAAATCCCGTCCCTGCCAAAATCGGCAGGGACGGGATTTTTTCGTTTGTATAGAGATTGAATCAAACCAAGGAGGCTTATTATATGAAAAACTTAACATCAGCAGACGTAAGACAGATGTTCCTGGACTTTTTTAAAGAAAAAGGTCATGACGTGGAGCCGAGTGCTTCTCTAGTACCGCATGAGGATCCTTCTCTTCTATGGATAAACAGTGGGGTAGCTACCTTAAAGAAGTATTTCGATGGACGGGTTATTCCGGAAAATCCTCGAATTGTTAATGCACAAAAGTCCATTCGAACGAATGATATTGAAAATGTAGGGTTTACGGCCCGTCACCATACGTTTTTTGAAATGCTGGGTAACTTCTCTATTGGTGACTACTTCAAAGAGGAAGCCATTGAATGGGGATGGGAATTCCTTACAAGCCCTGACTGGATTGGATTTGACCCGGCTAAGCTTTCGGTAACTGTCCATCCTGAAGATGACGAAGCTTATGCGATTTGGAAAGATAAAATAGGAATTGATGAAGAAAGAATTATCCGTATCGAAGAAAACTTCTGGGATATTGGAGAAGGTCCGAGTGGTCCAAATACAGAAATTTTCTACGACCGTGGGGAGAAGTACGGCAATGATCCGTCTGACCCTGAACTTTATCCGGGAGGCGAAAATGAAAGGTATCTGGAAATCTGGAATTTAGTATTCTCCCAGTTTAATCACAATCCAGATGATACCTATACTCCGCTGCCGAAGAAAAACATTGATACTGGAATGGGTCTTGAACGTATGGTCTGTGTTATTCAGAATACAGAGACAAACTTTGAAACAGATCTATTTCTTCCAATAATTCAGGCTGTTGAAAAAATCTCCGGCGTACCGTATGGCGAAAAACAGGAACAGGATTCAGCCTTTAAAGTAATTGCCGATCATATGCGGACTGTCAGTTTTGCAGTGAGCGATGGAGCACTCCCGTCAAATGAAGGGCGAGGCTATGTGCTCAGACGCCTGCTTCGCCGTGCTGTAAGATTTGCAAAGCAGATCAATATAAATGAGCCGTTTATGTTCAAACTGGTTCCTGAAGTGGCTGGTATTATGAATGACTTTTATCCGGATATCCGTAAGAAACAAGAATTTATTCAAAATGTGATTAAGACAGAAGAAGAGCGATTCCATGAAACTTTAAATGAAGGACTTACGATTCTGTCTACTATTATGAAAGAAGAGACAGCCAAAGGAAGTAATGTGTTCCCAGGAAGTGAAGTGTTCCGCCTCTATGATACGTTTGGGTTTCCTAAAGAACTAACGGAGGAATATGTGGCCGAGGCCGGGTTCACTATTGATGAAGAAGGCTTCCAGAATGAAATGGAAAAACAGCGGGAGCGTGCTAGAAGTGCCCGCCAGAAATCAGACAGCATGCAGATTCAGGATAGCGTACTTGGCGATATAAATGTGAAAAGTGAATTCGTCGGTTATGAGACATTGAGCGCAGAAGCGACCGCAGTTGAGATAATTAAAGATAATGAGCTTGTAGAGTCAGCAGCTGAAGGGGATACGGTTTACCTCTTTTTAGATCAAACTCCTTTCTATGCAGAAAGTGGTGGACAGATTGCTGATAAAGGGATGCTGAAGAATCAAGACACAGAGCTAGAGGTAACGAACGTTCAGAAAGCTCCTAACGGGCAGCATATGCATGAAGCAATTGTTCTAAAAGGTATGATCAAGAAAGGGGCTCAATTCACAGCGGTAGTAAATAAAGAGACCCGTTCTTACATCGTGAAGAACCATACTGCTACACATTTGCTTCACCAGGCCTTGAAAGATGTTTTAGGTGAGCACGTAAATCAAGCCGGATCGCTTGTAGCTCCTGACCGACTTCGATTTGATTTTTCACACTTCGGTTCAGTTTCAGAAGCTGAAATGGAACAAATCGAACAAATGGTAAACGAAAAGATATGGAAATCTATTCCTGTAAGTATTGAAACTAAATCACTAGAAGAAGCAAAGGAACAAGGGGCAATGGCCTTGTTCGGCGAAAAATATGGTTCTGAAGTACGCGTTGTGCAAGTTGGTGATTACAGTTTGGAACTGTGTGGAGGCTGCCATGTTGTTAACACGGCAGAAATCGGATTGTTTAAAATTATCAGCGAGACAGGTATTGGTGCTGGTACAAGACGTATAGAAGCTGTAACCGCAAAAGGGGCTTACGAGTATTTAAGCGGTAAGGAAGCTCTTTTAAAGCAGGCCGGCGAACTGCTTAAATCTAAGCCTAATCAGCTGATTGATCGTATTTATAGCGTGCAGGATGAGATAAAATCCTTACAGCGAGAAAATGAATCATTAGCCTCAAAATTATCGAACATGGAAACAGCCTCAATTTTTGAAGAAATCGAAGCTGTTGAGGGAGTTAACCTACTGGCTAAAAAAGTGGACGTTAAAGATATGAATGCCTTACGAAATATGATGGACGATCTCAAACAGAAGACAGATTCGGGCGTATTTCTCCTTGCTGCAACGAGTGGAGAAAAAGTTCAGCTGATCGCAGGAGTTTCTAAAGATCTCATTGAAAAAGGCTTTCATGCAGGCAACCTAATTAAAGAGGCTGCAGCGATCTGTGGAGGCGGAGGAGGCGGCCGTCCTGACATGGCACAGGCAGGCGGTAAAGATCCTTCCAAAATTTCCGAAGCTTTAGCATATGCAAAAGAATATGTAAAAAGCAATGCTTAGTTTTTAAATTATAGTAAATAAGTATATAATGAAAGAAACATTAAAAGTGCGAGGTGATCTTAAATGAGTTCGATGGATAAAACAATGCGATTTAATTTCTCAGAGGAGCCATTTGATAAGGATGTCCGATCCCTGCTGCTTTCTGTTCACAATTCTTTAGAGGAGAAAGGCTATAACCCTATTAATCAAATTGTAGGCTATCTGTTATCTGGAGACCCAGCATATATTCCTCGCCACCAGGATGCAAGAAACCTTATTCGCAGAATGGAAAGAGATGAATTAATCGAAGAATTAGTGAAGTTTTATTTAGAAAAGAATAAAGAGGAAGCTTAATGAAGAAAATAGGTTTGGACGTAGGAGAGAAAACAATAGGAATTGCCTTGTCGGATGCCATGGGTTGGACAGCGCAGGGAATTACTACTCTCCATTGGGATGAAAATGATTATTCCACAGTAAAGGAACCTTTGCGAAAAGTGTTGGAAGAAAATGAGGTTACTGAAGCGGTAATAGGTCTTCCTAAAAACATGAATGGCACAATTGGTCCTAGAGGAGAGGAAAGCCAGAGGTTTGCGAAATGGCTGGAGAGGGAATTCCAAATTAAAGTCCGGCTCTGGGATGAACGATTAACAACGATGGCGGCCGAACGCGTATTAATCGATGCAGATGTTAGCAGAAAGAAGCGTAAACAAGTGATTGATAAAATGGCAGCCGTTATCATTCTTCAAAGTTATTTAGACTCTATTCAATAAAGGAGGCCTTTTTATGGCTTTAGAAAAAGAAGAACGTATTATTATTCCCGATGAGAACGGAGAAGAGCATTTATTTGAGGTGCTTTTCACATTTGATGTAGATCAGACGGAGCAATCCTATATTGCCGTTGTACCGGCTGAACAAAAGGAAGGCGATGAAGTAGAAGTATATGCTTTCCGCTATGAAGAGAAGGGCAACGAAGAGGATGATCTGGCACTGTACCAGATTGAATCTGATGAAGAATGGGAAATGGTTGAAGAGATGTTAAATACTCTTACGGAAGAAGATTTAACTTAATAAGGTGTTAAAATAAAAGCTTAGGGCATTATAGCCTTAAGCTTTTTTTAAATCATTTGTTAAAATCCAATACGGTTAGATTATAAGTCGAAATTTGTAGTATAATGTAGCGGATGAAAGGAGGAGCTTTGGTGTCTGATTCGAAATTTAAAACAAATGAAGAAAGAAGCAAGGTACGAAGAATAGTTATTATTGTATTGGTTTCCTTGTCCGCATTATTATGCATTAGTGTCATCGCCGGGTATCTGTTCATACGTTCAGCTTTACAGCCGGTTGATTCCCAGGATGACAGTCAGATCCATGTTGAAATACCAATCGGATCTTCAACAGCACAAATTGCATCCACGCTGGAAAAGCATGGAGTTATAAAAAATGACCTCGTTTTCAGACTATATACGAAGTATAAAAATGTATCAGGCTTTCAAGCAGGTAATTATCAATTTACAGCTTCCATGACACATGATGAAATTATTGAGTCTTTAAAAGAAGGTAAACTCATAAAGGAGGCTGCTGTAAGTATAACGATTCCGGAAGGACGTAATATGGAGCAGATAGCCGAGAAGTATGCAAAGGAGTTTGAATTCACTAAGGATGAATTTTTGGAAAAAGCAAATGATGAAGGTTTTTTAAAGGAAATGATGGATAAGCATCCAGAACTTTTGAGTAAGGATATTTTAAATGAAGATATTCGTTATCCTCTTGAAGGATATCTTTTCTCTACCACTTACCAATATGAGGTGGAAAACCCGGGGATTGAGCAGATTATTGAAGATATGCTGATGGCTACTGAGGAAGTTGTTCTACAATATAAGGAACAGATAGAGGAAAGAGATTTAACTGTTCATGAAGCTCTTACAATGGCCTCGTTAGTAGAAAATGAAGCAAGAACAGAAGAAAATCGCAAAAAAGTGGCCGGAGTTTTTTACAACAGACTTGATGAGGACATGATGCTTCAGACAGATCCTACGGTTTTGTATGCGTTAGGTAAACATAAAGACCGGGTGCTGTATGAAGATCTTGAGGTAGATTCTCCTTATAACACATATAAGAATAAAGGACTTCCATCAGGACCAATCTCAAGCTTCAATCGCAATTCCCTTGAAGCAGCGATAAATCCGATTGAATCTGAATATCTCTATTTCCTGGCCGACGGTGAGGGAGAGATTTATTACTCAGAAACTTTAAAAGAACATAACAAATTGAAGAAAGAACACATTAACTGACAAAAGGAATGCGATTAATCCTCGCATTCCTTCTTTTGTATATGTTAAAATAATAGGGTTGCAATATAGAGTTTTATTTAGGAAGGGGTATTCTTTCCATGAATACATTTGAATACTTGCAGTCATTACTGCCCGAGCCCTCGGATAATGTAAAACAGCTGGAAGCCTATGCAAAAGAACATAATGTTCCGATTATGGAGCCGTTAGGTATAGATTTTTTAATGCAGTTAGTTAGAATGCATAAGCCTAATTATATTTTGGAGATCGGTACAGCTATCGGTTATTCTGCTTTACGGATGCTAGAAGCATCTCCGCACAGTCAAATCGTAACGATTGAAAGAGATGAACAAAGAATCAAAGAAGCAGAAAGTAATTTCCGTGCGTTTGAAGTTGAGGACAACGTGACCATTCTAAAAGGGGATGCTCTTGACTTAAAGAAAGATGCGGAAAAATCAGCTCCTTATGATATGTTATTTATTGATGCGGCTAAGGGCAAGTATGAAGATTTCTTTAATCTATATGCCCCTCTTCTTACGGAAAAAGGAATTATCATTTCAGATAATGTACTGTTTAAAGGATACGTGGCCGATCCATCTTCAGCCAACAGCCGACTAAATCAAATAGCTAAAAAGATAAGAACCTTTAATGAGAAGTTAAATGCTCGTGAGGATTATCATACAACCATCATCCCGATCGGTGATGGGGTAGCAATTACAGTGAAAAAATAAGAGAATACTGTAGTTGACAGGAAAGGAGATCCCGGAACAAATGAGTGATAAACCTGTTGTAATTGGTGTGGCCGGAGGAACAGGCTCAGGAAAAACAAGTGTTACTCGTTCGATTATCGAAAGATTTACAGATAAGACGTTATTAATGATAGAACAGGATTACTATTACAAGGATCAGAGTCATCTTCCAATGGAAGAGAGACTGAAAACCAACTATGACCATCCGCTTGCTTTTGATAATGATTTATTAATTGAACATATAAAACAGTTAATTGATCAAAAGCCAATTAGCAAGCCGGTTTATGATTACAAAATTCATACACGCTCTGATCAAACGATTCAGGTCGAGCCAAAAGAAGTTATTATCTTAGAAGGTATCCTCGTCCTGGAAGACGAGCGGCTGCGTGATTTAATGGACATTAAAGTATTTGTGGATACGGATGCAGATGTCAGGATTATTAGAAGAATGACAAGGGATATTAATGAGCGGGGCCGGACACTTGATTCGGTAATTGACCAATATATCAATGTGGTAAGACCGATGCATCTTCAGTTTGTGGAACCGACAAAGCGCTATGCAGATATTATTATTCCGGAGGGCGGACAGAATCATGTGGCCATTGATTTAATGGTGACTAAAATTCAGACTGTGCTGCGCGAAAAAGGTCAGATTATAAACAAATAAAATAGTTGAAAACTTGAATGAAATCTGGCATAGTTTGGATTAGAAGTTCTAGGTAGCCTGGCATTTGTATACCTTTATAGCACAAACTGGTTATCTATATTGTCGGATAGAAGGAGTGTAATGGAAAATGGCTCAAGAAAAAAATTATTATATGACAGAAGATGGAAAAAGAAAATTAGAAGAAGAACTCGATTATTTAAAAAATGAGCGCCGTAAAGAAGTTGTGGAAAGAATAAAAGACGCCCGCGGCTTTGGAGATCTTTCTGAGAACTCCGAATATGATGCAGCAAAAGACGAGCAGGCTTTTGTAGAAGCAAGAATTCAAACGGTTGAAAATATGATAAGAAATGCAGTAATTATTGAAAGTGATCAGGATAACCCGGACAGGGTCTCTATGGGTAAATCCGTTACTTTTCAGGAACTTCCAAATGGAGAAGAAGAAACTTACACAATAGTAGGAAGTGCAGAAGCGGATCCATTTGAAGGAAAAATTTCAAACGACTCACCTATGGCACAAAGTTTAATCGGCCATGAGGTAGGGGATCAGGTGTCTGTAGCCACCCCGGGTGGAGAGATTTTAGTGAAAATTGTAACGGTTACATCCTAATAGATGCAGAAGGCAGGGGGAATCCCTGCCTTTTTTACTATTTATTATTCAATTTTAAACGGTCGCAGGTTTTCATTCAGTTACGAATGAATTATGGTGGAATGAATCATAAGGAGGTAGCACAATGGCTGATAAGAGATCAACAAAAAGAACGGAACGTTTAGAAGAAAAAAAGTTAAGAGGAAAAAAACTAATGGTCTGGCTGGCAGGCATTGCAGCTATATTACTCATCGTTTTTATTTTTCAGCTTGCTGCAGGCGGAGATAATTCAGAGCAAAGTCAGGAGACAAGTACAGAAGATACTCAGAAGACGGATGATTCTGAAAGTAATGATGATAAGCAGGAGCAAGAGCAAGAGCTAAAAGTAGAGACTAAAGATGATGAAAAGGATTCAGACTCCAGTAAAGATAAAGAAAAAGATAAAGAAAAAGATAAAGAAAAAGATAAAGACAAAAAAGATAAGGAAAAAGAAAAAGAAAAAGATAAGAAAGAAGATAAAGACCGTAAAGTTGAAGAAGGAACCGAAGAAAACGTTGATAAAGTAATTACACAGGACTGGGAACCCGTAGGCACAGAACAGGATGTCTCAGGAAATCATAATCCAACCTTCCAGCAGGGCTCACAGGATTGGAATGAAATTATAAAAGCAGCAAGCGATGCAAGTGGTCTCAGTCAGAATGATATGATTCAGTGGAGAGTAGAGAACGCAGGCAATGGAAAGGTCAGTGCTACGCTTTCTGATAAGTCTCAGGACAATGTATATCGTGTGCTGGTGGAATGGGCCAATAATAAAGAAGGCTACCGGGCTGTTCAAGTCGAGGAGCTAAATGAAGTACCGTCACAATATAGATAATAGGGGGATTTCTCAACAATGGCTATTGGAATTATTGGAGCAATGGATGAAGAAATTGAATTATTAAAAAGTGAAATGAAAGTAAGGGAAGTCCATCATGCCGCAGGCAGTATTTTTATAGAAGGTGAATTAAAAGATCATTCAGTTGTGCTCCTGAAATCCGGAATTGGAAAAGTAAATGCTGCGATCGCCGCCACTATTCTTCACGAACGGTTTGATGTGGAAGAAGTTATTAATACAGGGTCTGCCGGTGGATTCGCAACAGATCTTGAAGTTGGGGATGTAGTAATCTCCACTACGGTCGTTTACCATGACGTAGACGTTACGGCATTCGACTACGATTACGGACAAGTTCCCGGCCTTCCCGCGGTCTTTACAGCAGATGAAGAAATGGTGAACCGGGCCTTCCAGGCAGTAGAAAACACTAATGCAAAAGCCCAAAAAGGTATTATTGCCACAGGAGATTCCTTTATGCAGGAAGAAACTCATGTTGAAACGGTAAGAGGCAGATTTCCAGATATGATCGCAGCAGAGATGGAAGCTGCCGCCATCGCTCAAGTCTGCCACAAATATGAAAAGCCATTTGTCATTATACGGGCGCTTTCGGACATTGCCGGCAAGGAATCTTCCATATCTTTTGATCAATTCCTTCCAAAAGCTGCGGAAAATGCAGCGGCAATCATTATGGCAATGCTTGAAAAGAAAGATTAGTAGGAATTACCACTTCTTAGGAGGCTGATTTATGTTACAATCATAGACAGCAGGAGGTGGGTAGAATGGACTCTAATAAGGTGCTAGAAGGCAAGGCTGCTGACTACAAAAGGTTTACCTTAACTTTGCTTATACTAAGTGGGTATTTGTATATCGGTGTGTTAATCAGTATGTTTGAGTATCATTCAACCGCATACAATTATCTCTTTGCTTTAATAGCCCTGTTATTAATAGCTGCTTTTCAGTTTGTTAGAAAGCTTCAATATATACAAAAAAAATTGTCCGAAGAATAAATACAGGAGCGGCTGTCAACTGACAGCCGCTCCTTATATTTTTAAAACTTTTTCTTTGTCCCGTTTGCTGGGCACGCGAAACGATTCACTTTCCATTGTCGAACGGTGAGCTTCCTCAGGCTAAAGCCCTCCGGGATCTCACCCTGTTCTATCCTCCCATATGAGTCTCGCCGTTTCCCCTGGCCCTTTATGTTTTTTTGAGTAACGGAACATTGAGTAGGAGAAGATTATTTCCATTAGAACGGTTACTGAAGCTACATTGTTCCGTTTATACTATCAATGGTAAAGAGAAAGTGAAATGGCGAGACTCCTGCAGGGAGATAGAGCTCAGGAGAAATCCGTGAGTGGAGCTAGCTCACCGGCTCCCCGTGAAAACGGGTCATTTCCCAGCCTTGTTTTCCATACCAATTAATCAGAACAGCCGGTTATTTCGATCAATTTAATAAATCATCTATAGATTAGATCCAAACGGTCAATCTAGCCGGACTGACCGTATTTACTCTGCTTGTAGAACTCATGAAAAATCTTCATAAGTGCTCTTTTTTCAATTCGAGACACGTAGCTTCTGGAAATACCGAGCTCTTTAGCAATTTCTCTTTGGGTACGTTCCTCTTCATCATTTAACCCATAGCGGTAAACAATCACTTCTTTTTCCCTTTCATCAAGAACTCCGATATATTGTTTAATCTGTTCGATTTCCATATGAAGCTGTATTTCCTCTACGATGTCAACGCCATCTGCCTGCAAAATATCGAGCAGGTTTAATTCATTTCCTTCTTTATCATGACCGATAGGATCTTGCAGTGAAATGTCCTTGCTCATCTTCTTAGTGGAACGTAGATGCATCAGGATTTCGTTTTCAATACACCGGGCAGCATAGGTGGCTAATTTAGTTCCTTTGCCTGTAGAGTAGCTCTCTATCCCTTTTATAAGGCCTATGGTTCCGATTGAGATCAGATCTTCAAAGTCTTCTTTAGTATTTTCGAATTTCTTCACTATGTGAGCAACAAGACGCAGGTTATGTTCGATCAGCTTATCTCTTGCTTCTTTATCCCCCTGATTCATGAGTTCCAACTGCTTAGCTTCTTCCTCTTTAGATAAAGGGTTGGGAAACGCCTGATTTTTGACATAAGAAAGAAAAAACAACGATTCTTTGAAAAAGTATAACAGGGAAGCGATCAAACTGCTCAAACACATACACCTCCTAATAAATTGGGCAACTGCCTACCTCAAGTGTATGTGCCGTAAAGTTATCACGTGCCTGTACGGCAGAAAATAAAAAACAGCCAGCGTGGATGCTGACTGTTTTAAACAATTTTTTAACTGTTCTCTTTTTGCTGCTCTTTCTGAATATGGTCTTTCCACTCATCGTACCCGCTTTTCTCCCAAAGTGGGACATCGCTTTTATACGCTGCTTTTCCTATCATATGTCCAGCTACAGGTGCGGTAAGCAAAATAAAAAATATCCCTAACAAGAGCTTTCCGCTGACATTTCCTGTCTCGACATACATAAAGATGAAGGCTCCTATAAGTATGCCTGCAACACCAAGGGTTGCGGCTTTAGAGGCCGCATGCAAACGGGTGTATACATCTGGGAAGCGAATAACACCAATAGAGCCAGATATTACAAAAAAGGTACCGAGAAGCAAGAACACTCCTATTACAATATATAAGATGAAATCAATCCATGTCCCGGTCAATAATAACACCCTTTTCTTCAAATTTTGTTAAAGCTATCGTTCCAATGAACAACAATATTCCTATAAGCAGAATGACATCGTTTAAGTGATTTGTGACCAGGAGAATAGCAATGAGACCGGCCAGTCCCATTACGTTTACGCCCAATCCATCTACCGCCATAATACGGTCCGGATTCGAGGGGCCGAAGACCACTCGATAGAGTAAAAGGATGACTGAGAATGATATGCCAAAGATAGAAATAATAGTAGCAATTTCTACAAAAAAGCGGGCCGATTCCAGTGCTTGTTCCATCAACGACTCACCTCCATAATTGCTTTTTCAAAGGTTTCTTTGATTTCTCTAATAGAGGACTCTAAGTCTTGTATATCCATCGCATGGATGAAAATAGTGGACTTATCCTCGCTGACCTCAAGTGAAAGGGTGCCGGGTGTCAGGGAAATCAGGTTGGCAAGCAGTGTAATCTCCCATTCTTTTTTAAGTTCTGTCGGGAGACCGAATATTCCGGGTTTTACGTCAATTTTAGGTTTATATACAAGTTTAACAATATCGATATTCGAGAGAATCAATTCTCTTATAAACAATAGAACCAGCTTTATGATACTAATAATACTCTGGAAATAAAATCGACCAGAAGTGAAACGATTCATCAAAAATAGGAGGGTAATTCCTAAAATATAGCCTACGGCAAATGTGGAAAAGGTATAGGATTCGCTTAAGAACATCCACATGATGGCTATTATAATATTAAGCACAATTTGAAATGTCATAAGTCTATTACTCCTTTAGTACAGAATCAATATAGATTTGCGGATCCATTAGATATTCTCCCATCCATTCAATGGAAGGATAAAACCATTCTGCACCTACCCCAAGCAGGATAGTAAGTGAGAGTAATACTCCTATCGGCCAGCTCATTTGCTTCACTATATGGCTTCTCTCTGGATGAGGAGGTGTTTCTGTACGTTCTCCCCAGAATCCACGGATGAAAATCCGAATCATTGAAAAAAGAATAAGCAGGCTAGAAACGAGAGAAGTAATGACAATCATAATCTGTTCCTCTGCCAGACCGCCCTGTATAAGCAGAAGCTTTCCTATAAAGCCGCTGAATGGCGGAATCCCTGCAAGTACGAGGGTTGCTATAAACATAAACCATCCGAGTACTGGATAGTGGTGGAGTAATCCGCCCATCTTCCTTAAATCCGAAGTGCCAGCTACATAGACAACAGCACCAATAAGCAGGAAGAGAGCACCTTTCACAATCATATCATTAATTAAATAGTAAATGGTTCCGCTTATTGAAGTCTCAGTAAAGATCCCTATCCCCATCAGCATAAATCCAACAGCAGGGATAATATTATAGGCTACAATTAACTTCACATTATGAGTAGATAAGGCTCCAATTACACCGAAAATCATAGTAAAGGCTGCCAAATAAATAAAGATTGTATGGGTAAGATCCGTCTCCCCGACAAAGATGAGTGTAAATACTCGAAGAAGAGAATAGACTCCTACCTTTGTCAATAATGCCCCAAATAAAGCAGAGACAACTGGATTAGGAACGATATAAGGTTTAGGCAGCCAGTAATAAAGCGGAAATACGGCTGCTTTTGTGGCAAAGACAAAGAAAAATAAAATCGCTATTGTCGTTAGGACGCCCGGCTGGTCTACTTCCTGTACACGCTGGGCCACCTGTGCCATATTTACCGTACCTACTACAGAATATAGAAACGCAATGGTTGTTACGAAAAGTATAGAGGAAAAGAGGTTGATCAGCACGTATTTTAAAGATTCACCAAGCTGTACTTTTCCATTTCCTAAAACGATCAATCCATAGGAGGCCATAAGGAGAACTTCGAAGAATACGAAAAGATTAAACAAGTCTCCTGTCATGAAAGCACCGCTTACTCCGCTGATCAGCATGAAGAAGAAGCTGTAAAAGTAAAAAGACTCCTGCTGTTTTGTAAGAGATTTAGGTGCGTAGAAGAGACAGGCAGCCGCCACAATGTTTGTCGTTAAAACTAAAGCTGAAGACAGCAAGTCGCCGACTAAAATAATACCAAATGGTGCTTCCCAGCTGCCGGTCTCCAATATAATTGTTCCATTGTTAAGCACGTAGACAAATACGTATGCCGCAAGGGCCAGGTTTAGTGTCATAAAAATCATGGAAGCTTTGCGTACGACAGGTGTATTTTTATTCAAAAAGGCCGCAAGTATTCCTGCTATGAGCGGCCAGGCTATTGTTAATGCAAGTAAGTTACTCATAATCGTTTCCCCTCAATTGTTCCATATTGTCTGTACCGTTCAGTTTGGAAGCCCGGTAAGCTAAGACAAGCAGTAAACTGGTTACCCCAAAACTGATAACAATGGATGTAAGGATTAACGCCTGGGGCAGGGGATCGGTATATTGTTCGATCCCCTCCGTTAAGATAGGAGGCGCACCGTGTTTTAGTTCCCCCATTGTCAGGATAAATAAGTGGGCCCCATGAGAAATTAAGGCGGTTCCGATAATGATTCGAAGCAATTGTTTCTGCAGGAGGTTATAGACGCCGGCAGCGAACAAAAAACCGGCTAAAATGACCATAGTTAATTCCATAGTTTATTCCTCCTTTTCTCTGCCTAAACGAATTAAACTGAAAATCGCCATAGCGGCTATACCTAACACCGCAATTTCAAATAGAGTATCCATTCCCCTGAAGTCTACTAGAATAACGTTAACGATATTATCTCCGCCGCCAAGTTTATAGGCATTGTCCACAAAGTAGCTTGAAATTGAATCAAATAGTTTATTACTGTGAGCGGAGATAGCTGTCATTATTAATAACAAACCAAAGCCGCCCGCTATTACTAAATTCGTTATTTCTGCCGTTACCGGTTCCTTGCGTGTTTTAAGGTCAGGCAAATGCCGGAATACAAGCATAAACAAAGCAACGGTTACAGTCTCAATAATAAATTGTGTAAGAGCCAGATCTGGTGCGCGATAAATAACAAACAGCATAGCTAGCCCATAACCAACCACACCAAGACTAAGGATGGCGGCCATTCTCTTATTAGAAACACTCGCTCCCACAGCTGAGATAATCATTAAAGCAGCGATCAATAGCTCGGGGATGGTTACCTCTGAAAGGTTATCATAAGAAATAGAAAATCCATCGGTAATCGCCATTACACTAAATGTCACTATTATAATAGCCGCAATAATTAACCGGACATAACGTCCCAGAGAGCCATTCATGTATCCATTGGTAATTACAGCAGAGTACCTTTCAGTTCGGTCTACTAAACCATCGTAGAATTTGTTCAAACTTAGTTTTCCTGGTACAGCTTTATATACCGGTGCCCATTTTGTACGGGTCAGGTAAAGAATTGTTCCGAATACCAATACAGCGATCGACATAATAAATGGTGGAATTATACCGTGCCAGAAATAGATTTTCTCTGCTATCACTGTACCTCCCACCGCGGAGGCCGCATGTTCAATAAATGGTTTATTGATCAAATCCGGGAACAGCCCAATGATGATAACACCTGCTGCTAAGATTATGGGTGAAATCAACATACCGATAGGAGCTTCATGAGGTTTTTTAGGCAGCTCATTAATTTGTGCTTGTCCCCTGAACGTCCCAAAAAAGAAATACATAGAGTAAACAAATGTGAAGATACTTCCAAATACCGCTAAGTATGGGAGTAGTGTTTGTAAAACACCGGAAAAGCCCCCAGCTGCAGCTTCCAGGTGTAAGGAAGCATCAAAGAAAAATTCTTTACTATAGAAACCATTTAGGAAGGGCAGGGGTACACCGGCCATTGAGAATGTTCCAAATAAAGCAAGAGTGGCGGTAATAGGAAGAAATGTCATAAGTCCGCCCAGTTTTCGAATATCACGCGTTCCTGTTTCATGGTCGACGATCCCTGCCACCATAAATAGGCTTCCTTTAAAAGTTGCATGGTTTAAGATATGGAAGACAGCGGCAAAAATGGCTACTTCTGTTCCAAAGCCAAGCATAGCCATGATCATCCCGAGTTGACTAATGGTTGAAAAAGCTAAAATTGCTTTTAAGTCTGTCTGTCTTACTGCCATGTAAGAACCCCAGCACAATGTTACGATACCAACAGTCGAAACGATCAGGAAAAACCATTCAGAAGAGGATAGCATTGGCGAGAAGCGGGCAACCAGGAAAATTCCCGCTTTAACCATCGTTGCTGAGTGCAAGTAGGCACTCACGGGAGTAGGAGCTTCCATAGCATCTGGGAGCCAGATGTGGAATGGAAACTGTGCAGATTTAGTGAAGGCTCCTAAAAGAATAAAGCCTAAAATCAGCGGGAAAAATTCGTGATTTAAAATCAGCTCCTGCTGACCGAGCATTTCCTGAATACTCGTTGTGTTTGTAATTACACTTAAGAAAACAAGTCCGCCGAGGAGGCTTAACCCCCCAAAGACGGTAATCAGCATTGATTTTAAAGCTCCGTAACGTGAAGCTTCTTTGTAATTCCAAAAACCGATTAATAGAAATGATGATAGAGATGTAAATTCCCAGAAAGTATAGAGTACAAAAACGTTATCTGAGAGAACGACTCCAAGCATAGATCCCATAAATAAAAGGAAATATACATAAAAATGACCCAGCTGCTCCGATTTATGTAAATAATAAATCGAGTAAAAAGCAACTAGGGAGCCAATACCACTAATGAGTAATACAAATAGTAAGCTCAATCCATCCAGGTGAAATACTAAATTCATATCCAAAGATGGCACCCATGTATATTCTTGCGTAACAGGTTCAAACCCTGTTCCTAAGAATTGTACAAAATAGATAAAAATTATTGCAGGGACAGCTGTTGCTGCGAACCCCGTATGAAATTTATCCTTCCATTTGCTTAGAAATGGAATAAAAATTGCGATAATAAAAGGCAATAATACAGCCAGTAGCATCTGGTTGTTCCTCCCTCGGCCAAAGATCATAGAAATTGTTATTGTTTCACTCAATTGTAATCAAAAAATGATGGATTATTCAACTATATACTATTCCCCTAGCGTATTGAGTGAATTCATTTTTTAATTCTTATAAATAAGAAGAGATACGTAAAAGTTAATTTAAAAAAAACCAATAAAAAAACGCCATTCCCCTTAATGGCGTTACTTGAATTTCATAATTTAATCCTTTTATGGAAATTTTTATCCCACTTGAAACGTTGACCGAGATTTTCGATCTACCAGATGATAGAGCTTTCTTTCGATGATTTCATTTTCTATTTGTTTAATGAATTCTCTTGATAGATTGAGCTGAAGTGCTTTGTGGTAAGATTGAAGTAACAGGGTATCAGATAATTGTTTCATCTATTTCTGCCTGAATCGGCAGCCACCTCCTGTTTATAAAAACGATAATGTTTTATTACTATCTCACCATATCACGGGAATGAGAAGCCTACAATAACCGGTTTATCTACAGTTAATTGTAGATAACTTTATTGAGTAACTATGCATTACCCTATTCTAATCATCGTTAAGGAGTGTGGAATATGTGTATAAACTTATCCACAGGCCCTCGCTGTCGCGATTTGTCGAACGATTTATTGCATTTCTTAAGAAATATAAGGATTGTTTTGAAACGCAGACTTATTTTGTATATGATTAGTAGGGAGATTTTGTCGTTAAGGATGGAGTGAAATTATGTTAAAGTTATTTCTACCTAACGAACACGTAGAAAGTGTTCATCATATAGACCCTGTAGAATTGAAAAATAAAGGAATAAAAGGTGTTATCACAGACCTTGATAATACACTGGTTGCCTGGGACCGGCCTGATGCTACTGAAGAAATTATTGAGTGGTTTAAAAAGATGGATGATCAGGGAATTCGGGTTATTATTGCTTCAAATAATAATGAAAAAAGAGTTAAACTCTTTTCAGAACCTCTGGATACAACTTTCATCCATAGTGCCAGAAAACCATTGGCACGGGCTTTTAAGAAAGCCCAGAAGGAGATGAAAGTAGATAAGGATGAACTCGTCGTCGTCGGTGATCAGCTCATGACTGACGTACTTGGAGGCAATCTGGCTGGTATTTATACGATACTCGTTGTACCAATAGTTAAAACTGATGGAGTTTTCACAAAGATCAACAGGAAAATTGAGCGGAGAATTCTAAAGTGGATGAAACGTAAAGGTAAAATCACCTGGCAGGAGGAAAAGGAACAATGGAAGAAATAATTTGTCAAGGCTGCGGAATTGCCATCCAGACTTCGGAACCCTCTGAACCGGGATATGCACCAAAGGCAGCTTTAAATAGAGAAGAAGTCATTTGTAAACGCTGCTTTCGCTTAAAACACTATAATGAAGTGCAGGATGTTCCTTATACGGACGATGACTTTCTTAAAATGCTGCAGGAAATCAGCGGCAGCAAGGCCCTTGTTGTTCAGCTTGTTGATATCTTTGATTTTAATGGAAGCTTTATTCCAGGGCTTAAAAGACTCACAGGCCAAAATCCCGTCGTGTTAGTTGGTAACAAAATAGACGTTCTTCCCCATTCCGCCAACCCTAATAAGGTAAAGCAGTGGCTGAGAGCTGCTGCTAAGGAGCAAGGACTTAAAGTGGAAGATGTCTTTCTTATCTCTGCCCAGACAGGACAGGGAATCGATGAACTTTCCTACTCGATAGATAAATACCGGGATGGAAGAGACGTATATGTGGTGGGAACGACGAATGTAGGGAAATCTACCTTTATAAATCGGCTCATTAATCAAACATCCGGGGCAGAAGATATAATTACTACTTCTTATTTCCCTGGTACTACCCTGGGTTTTATCGACATTCCGTTAGATGGAAATAGCTCTATGTACGATACGCCAGGTGTTATTCACAGGCATCAAATGGCCCATTATGTTTCAGATCATGACCTGAAATTAATTACTCCAAGGAAAGAAGTAAAGCCAAAAGTTTACCAGCTGAATGCTGAACAAACATTGTATTTTGGCGGTCTGGCTCGACTGGATTTTGAGTCGGGAGAAAGATCATCGTTTATTTGTTATTTTGCTAATGAACTGATCATCCATCGGACTAAACTTGAAAAAGCGGATGAGCTTTATGATAATCATCTAGGCGAGCTTCTTTCTCCGCCTGATAAAGAAACAATCAAGATCCTGCCGCCTTTGAAAGCTCACCAGTTCAAGGTTTCTGAAGACAAAACAGATATTGTATTTTCAGGGCTGGGCTGGGTTACGGTTCCTGCGGGCGGAGTAACAGTTACAGCTCATGTCCCTGAGGGGGTAAAAGTCTCCCTTAGACCATCGCTTATATAGATAGAAGGAGAGATAAGATGCTTCAATTTGGATTAATTGGATATCCTGCGGCACATTCGTTGTCACCCTGGATTCATGACCAATTTATGCGTGATCAAGGGATACAGGGAACGTACGATATTTTTGAGATTCCACCAGAGGAATTTGATGAGAAAATAAAGAAGTTAAAAGACTCTTCGCTTGATGGGTTTAATGTAACAGTGCCTTATAAAGAGAAAATAATTTCTCAACTGGATGAAATTGATGTAGCTGCTAAATTTCTTGGTGCCGTAAATACAGTAAAAGTGGAAGATGGCAGATGGATTGGATACAATACGGACGGCCACGGATTTTATAATTCTGTTGCCATCCGTTTTCCTAAGGCATTGGGCGCTGATAAAAAAGTGCTTTTGATCGGAAGCGGAGGAGCCGCAAGAGGGATTTATTATGCACTTCTACAGCGGGAAATGAGCGTTATTGATATAGCTAACAGGACAAAAGAAAAAGCAGCTAAAATTATTTCTGAATTAGATGGCGGCCGTTTTTCAAATGCTCTTTCTATTTCTGATGCCGAGAAGGCACTTAATAATTACGATGTGGTCATCCAGACAACTTCTGTAGGGATGTCGCCTAATGAGGATCAATCTATCGTAAAAATTATGGAGATTAAAGCTGACGCGCTCTTTAGTGATATCGTATACCGACCGCTTAAAACAACATTTCTGAAGCAGGCAGAAGCGTTAGATGCAAATCTTCATTTCGGCCATGAAATGCTTTTACACCAGGCTGCCGGAGCCTTTACCATATGGACGGGTACAACGCCTGACACACAAGCCATAATGAAAAAATTTGAAAACAAGCTAAGAGGAGATTCTTAATGTTAACAAGTAAAGATAAAAAGTATTTACGTAAACTGTCTCATGAGATTCAACCGATTTTCCAAGTCGGAAAGTCTGGAGTAAATGAAAACATGACCACTCAAATTTCGGAAGCTCTGGAGAAAAGAGAATTAATTAAAGTAAGTGTTTTGCAGAATAATTTTGAAGATAATCGGGAAGTAGCTGATCAGTTAGCTAAGGAAACGGGTTCCCATATCGTTCAAGTAATTGGAAATACTATTATTCTCTATAAGGAGTCAGAAGAAAATAAACAGATTCATCTGCCGTAAAGGAGCGCATATATGAAACGGATTGGTATCCTGGGAGGAACGTTTGACCCGCCTCATATTGGTCACCTGCTTATGGCTGAACACGTTTATGAGCAAATGGAACTCGATGAAATTTGGTTTATACCATCACATATTCCACCTCATAAACAACAAGCTTCTGTTTCATCCATAGATCGTCTTCAGATGGTGAAAGAAGCAATAAAAAGCAACCCCCATTTTCATTTAAATTCAATTGAAATTGAGCGAGAAGGTAAATCGTATACGTACGATACGATAAAGGCGCTTATCGAGCAGTATCCAGATCATTCTTTTTCTTTCATCATCGGTGGTGATATGATTCAATACTTGAGCAAGTGGCATAAAATTGATGAGCTGGCAAGGCTTGTTCAGTTTATAGGTGTGGGGCGGGAAGGGTATGAGCCGGATGACAGGCAATATAATGTAAAAATGGCCGTTCTCCCGCGGATTGATATCTCTTCATCCATGATCAGGGATCGGGCAGCTAATGGTCAGTCAATCAGGTACTTCGTTACTGATGATGTATTTAATTATATAAAGGAGAATGCTTTGTATGGATTATAGTCGTGAAGAGCTTCTTCACTTTGTAAAACCCCATTTGAAGCAGTCGAGATTTGAACATACAATTCGAGTGGCGGATACAGCTATTATTTTGGCGGACAGGTTTGGGGCAGATGTTAAAAAAACAGAAATTGCTGCTATTTTGCACGATTATGCTAAACATAAGCCTAAGGAATTATTAAGAAAATGGATTGAAACCGATCGCCGCTTATCCAAAGATCTGCTTCATTTTCATCATGAACTTTGGCATGGCCCTGTAGGAGCGCTTATGCTCGAAAAGGAAGTCGGCTTAAACGATCACAGTGTTCAATCTGCGATTGCGTGTCATACTAGTGGGAAAGTAAACATGTCTTTATTAGATAAAGTTGTCTTTTTAGCAGATTATATTGAGCCGGGACGCAACTTTGAAGGAGTAGAGGATGTAAGAGATCTCGCAAAGGAGAGGCTCGATTCAGCTTGCCTGCTGGCACTGCGGAATACGATGCAATTTTTAATTTCTAAGGAGCAAACAGTTTATCCTGACACACTCCATGCATATAATCAATTAGTAAACGGGTAATAAGAAGAATAAAATGGTAATAAATAAACAGGAGGAATTATATGGAAAGTAGAGAATTAGTAACGATTGCAGCAAAAGCGTGTGACGAAAAAAAGGCTCAAGATATTGTGGTACTGGATATGGCAGAGGTTTCGTTAATTTCAGATTTCTTTTTAATTTGTGAAGGATCAAATGAACGTCAAGTACAAGCCATTGCTCGCGAAGTGAAAGAAAAAGCAGAAGAACATGGGATTGAAGTTAAAAGAATGGAGGGGTTTGATAAAGCCCGTTGGATTCTTGTGGATTTAAACGGTGTGGTCTGTCACATTTTCCACAAAGATGAACGTCACTATTATAATCTGGAGAGACTATGGGGAGATGCCGCCACAGTACCGCTAAAGGAGATTCACGGTTGAGCTACCGGCGAATGGCCCAGGTTTACGACCGGCTGATGCAGGATGCTCCCTATGGGAAATGGATAAGGTGGACAAATCAAACGTTAGCCTCGTCTTCTAAAGAGATAAAGAGCATTCTTGATCTAGGGTGTGGAACCGGCGAAATCGCAATTGATCTTTCTCAGGAAGGATACCAGGTAACGGGAGTAGATTTATCGGAAGACATGTTATCTGTAGCGTCGCAGAAAGATACAGAAAGAAAAGTCCAATGGCTTCAGCAGGATATTACCAAACTAGAAGGTTTAAGCGGTTATGATTGTGTGGTAAGTTATTGTGATGTGATAAATTATATTCCGGATGAAGCAAAACTTCAGTCTGTATTTTCTAACACGTACACGGCCTTAAATAAAGGCGGGTTTTTCTTATTTGATGTCCACTCTATCGAGCATATTCAGCAAAATTTGTATGGACAGACTTTTGCTGAAGTCTATGATGATTTATCTTATATTTGGTTTTGTGATCCTGGAGAAACGAAGTATTCCCTCATTCATGACCTTACATTCTTCATAGATAACGGGAGAGGATTCGAGAGGTTCGACGAAACCCATGAGCAAAAAGGTTATCCAAAAGAAACTTTAAAAAATCTGCTTGAGAATACAGGATTTTTTGTGGAATCAATCACTGCGGATTTTAAAGAGGCTGCTTCTGGAGATCGTTTATTTTTCATTTGTAAAAAACAGTAAGTTGTAAAGGGATGCAATACAAGCATCCCTTTTATTTTGAGATAATGAAGGGTTTTCGCTCTAGTTGTCGAATATATATTTACAATCCCAATGATTTCTTATCTGAAAAATGTTTATAATGTGTGGCTTTAAACATCTCTGGAAAAGTCTCATTTATATTATTTTCAAGTGCTTTAATTCCTTCTCCCGTTACCCCGCCTTTTACGGTAACCTTCTTAATCAGCTCAGGGAAAGTAAAGATTTTTTTCTCTAATAACCCTCCTAACCCTACAACCATTTCCTGTGTTAATTCTGTTGCTTTATCAACGGGTATATCCCCCACTTCATGAGCTGCTTCTATCATTCGTTCCAATAGGAATCCTACAAAGGCAGGACCGCACGATACAATATCTGAAGCTGCACGGATGTATGCTTCTTCAATTTCCACTGGACGCGAAATATAGGAAAATAAAGACAAGAGCTCTTTTTTATATTCTTCCGTCACTGTGCTGCCAAAAGTAAATAGGCTGACACCTGCATGAGCTTGGTTGGTTATAGAAGGTACTATTCGAACAACCTGACAGGGCAGCTTTTCTTCTAAATCTTCTACAGATACAGGACTGGTAATAGAAACGATACATTGGTCAACAGATGGTGAAAGCTGGCTTAAAATATGGTGATAGTCATGGGGCTTTACACAGATAAATAAAACATCGCTTTCTTCCTGTAATTTCTCAATGGAAGGAGAAACCTTCAGCCCGTTTATGACTGATTGTAAACGTTCAGCTTTTTCCACCGTTCTGTTATAAACAATTACCTGTTCTGTTTTCACGGCTCCGCTCGAGATTAAAGACTGAGTGAGCAGGCTCCCCATGTTCCCTGTGCCTATGATTCCATAGCGCATAAGAATCCCTCCTAAATGTTTACCTAACCACTTTATTCATTAATGTCAAAAATATGAAAGGAGACTGGATTTTTGTGATTTTGCTTAGAAAATACGGATGGCTTCTGCTTCTTCCTATGATTGTTATAGCGGGCTATTTTTTTCAAACGAAAGATGAGACGGATGAGCTGCAAATAAGTGAAACAACGACCAAAAAGCCGGATCTGCCAGTACCTTCTGAGAATAATGGGAAATGGGTAGTAGATGTGAAAGGAGAAGTGGTTCACCCTGGGATTTATGAAATGGATCAGGGAACAAGAGTGAATGATGCTGTAAAGAATGCTGGTGGTTTTACAGAAAAAGCGGATAAAAACAGTATTAATCTTGCTCAGAAGCTGCAAGATGAAATGGTCATCCTTGTCCTGTCTATTGATCAGATGAGTCAAGAAAGTCAATCAGTTTCAAATGAAAAAGTGGCTGTTAATCGAGCGGGTATTGATGAAATTCAAAATCTTCCAGGGATTGGTCCATCTAAAGCAGAAAAAATCTTTCAATACCGTGAAGAAAACGGTGGTTTTCAATCTGTGGAGGAGCTGCTTGAAGTGCCTGGGATTGGCGAGAAAACGTTAGAGAATATGAAAGAAATGATTCAAATCCCTTAATATTGACGGTTTCGATTGGAGCGGGGTACACTAAAAACAAATACATATAAAAAGGAGAACTGTTATGAAACGGATCTCATGGAACCATTATTTTATGGCGCAAAGTCATTTATTGAAATCAAGAAGCACGTGCGAACGACTGGCTGTCGGTGCCGTTATTGTCAGAGATAAACGCATGATTGCCGGAGGTTATAACGGCAGTGTGAGCGGGGGCGTACATTGTATAGATGAAGGTTGTTATGTCATTGACGGCCACTGTGTAAGAACAATTCATGCCGAAATGAATGCAATTATTCAATGTGCTAAATTTGGAGTAGCAACAGAGGGAGCCGAGATTTATGTAACTCATTTCCCTTGCCTTCACTGTACAAAAGCCATTATTCAGGCTGGGATTAAAGCAGTGTATTATAGTGAAGATTATCGTAATGATCCCTATGCCATTTCAATTCTCGATGAAGCTGGGGTAAGAAAAGTAAAAGTGGAATATCAGCCATCTGTTCAGGAAAAAACGCACGACACAGAATCTCTCTTAGATGAACTATTTCAAAAGTTAGAAGAAAATAATACGGCACCTGAGGAGATTAAGAAGCTGAAAACAAAAGCCGATCAAATTTTTCAAAACCAACAGCACTCAATAAAATGAGGGGAACACATCACCTTGCCGCTATCGCTTTTATAGCGGGTGCGGTAACTTCAGAATTTGAGGGATATCATCGTTTCCTTCTAGGCAGTATAGTTATTATATGGATAAGTTCATCTCTTTTTTCATGGAAATGGAAAGGAAGCCTCCTTATTTGCTTTTCGGCAGGAGCGCTTCTTGCCATTTCAAATTCTTCACCCCCTCCAATCGAGGTCACAACTGATACTCCACTTTATGTAAAAATCGTATCGCCTCTAAAAAAATCTTCCTCAGCATACCAGGCTGTTCTCTATCACCCCTCTTCCCGACATAAAATTCAGCTTTCCTTTTTAATAACCGATAAATCTGAGAATGAGGCAAGAAACGCAAAAAACCAATTGAAATATGGAGCGGAATGTACATTAACAAGTGAAGTGCTGCCTCCAGATAAAGCAAGAAACTACGGGCAGTTTGACTATCGAAAGTATTTGGAAAACCAAGGAATTTATTATCAGAGTGTTGTTTCTTCTTCTAATGAGATTCTTTGCGAGGGTGAAGGGTTTTATCAAAGTATTTTGGATGCACGAGAGACCATTATCGACAGAGTAAAAAACTCTATGGATTATGATTTATTTAAGTGGACATCTGCTCTTATATTTGGAGATACTTCTTTATTGGATGAAGAAACAATTACATGGTTTCGGCAATTCAGCTTATCCCATATTCTGGCTATATCCGGCCTTCATATCGGCCTGTTTATAAGCGGGCTTTATGTTCTTTTTTACCGGTCGGGATGGATTACGATAGAGCAGACTCATTGGATTGTACTTATTATTCTCCCTTGCTACAGTTTTCTGGCAGGTGGAGCTCCCTCAGTACTTCGGGCTTCTTTTATGGCGGTCGTCTGTCTTTTGTTGATTCAGGGTAAACTGCGTTTTCCAGTTACAGATGTACTAGCATGGGCAGCCGTTCTTTTGCTTCTGTGGAACCCTAATTATCTGCATAACATAGGGTATCAATTTTCTTTTCTCGTCTCATTTGGTTTAGTTTTGAGTGCGTCTTTTTTAAAAAAACAGAGTTCCTGGAAGCTTCCTGCAACGGTCAGCCTTATCAGTCAGCTGACCATCCTTCCCCTCCAGCTTCATTACTTTTATCAATTTAATCCCTTATCTTTGTTCGCCAACCTTTTACTCGTTCCTTATTTTTCTTTGCTGGTCATTCCTTTATTATTTCTGCTTGTAATTCTAAGTATGATTACTGGCGAGTTAATTACGAGGTTTTTATCAGGTATGCTATCTCAGCTTCATGAAGGTTTTCTGGCTTTTACTATGGAAATAGGGAAACCATTTAATATACAGTGGACGGTGGGGGAATTTCCCTTTGAATGGATCGGTATTTACTGGATAACTTTTTCTTTCATGATGTTTTTTTGGGTTCAGGAAAAAAGAAAACCGGCTTTTGCTTATTCTGTTTTAGCCGTTGGAATTATGGCTGCGTATTCACTGCTTCCCTATATTTCTCCTAAAGGTTCTATAACGATGCTGGATGTCGGGCAAGGTGATACATTCGTCATTGAACTGCCTTACAGAAGGAGTGTCATTCTCATCGATGCAGCTGGATCACCGTCATTTTCAAGCGATAAGAATGCCGTATTTAACTACGTTATTGATCCTTATTTATTGTCAAGAGGAATACGCACAATTGAAGCAGTTTTTATTTCTCATGAAGACAATGATCACAGTGGAAGTCTTGATTCATTAATACAAAATTATAAGATTGGACACATATTTACACATCCCTATTCTTTAAAGGGAAAAGGAGAACGTCACTTTTTAAAAGCTGAAAAAGTGGTGCAGATTTCTGGAACTGAATTTCATATACTCCATCCATCAAACGATTTAAAGGATGAAAATGACAACTCTTTAGTCCTGTATGTAGAGCTCGGCGGAAAGAAATGGCTGTTTACCGGTGACATCTCAAAGCATGTGGAAAAAGATATTATAGAAAAATACCCTCAGCTCGAAGCCGATGTACTGAAACTTGCGCATCATGGGAGTAATACTTCAACCTCCCTTGAATGGATAAGGGGACTTAATCCTTCTGTTGCTTTAATATCAGCAGGGGTGAACAATCAGTACGGGCATCCTCATGAAGAAATTATAGAACTGGTGGAAAATGAGGAGCTCCTGATTTTAAGAACGGACGAGCATGGTGCTGTAACCTACCGTTTCACGAAAGAAAAAGGAACGTTTTCAACTTACCTGCCGTATAATGCGAAAAAGAAGCCTTAAAAAAAAGACTGCCAGCTGCAGCCTTTTCTCTCCCTCACAAATTAGGTATTACTGACCGATCACAGAAAATATAACCCCGATTGTGAAAATAACGAAGAAGAATACGAATGAAGCGACAAAACCGATCCCAGAATCGAGGACGTCATTCGTTTTAGATTGAATATCTTTTCTGAATTCATTCATTGTTACCCCTCCTATGTCAACTTACATTATAGATGATAACCCATTAAAAATCCACATTCTTTATATGATAATTGTTCTTCCTCAATAACTTATTCATTGCCTCAGTTAGCAAGACTTGTCACAGATAATTATTCCTCAGCCGGTCACACTATAATTATGAGGGAGACAATATCGTTTGCTTTTTTAGCGTCCGGGGCTGAAAAAAGCGGCGTTTATATAGATTTATGCGGTGGTGGAATTTTGACAGAACGGCCGTTCACTCATAAAATGAAATCAAAATGCCCCTCTTATGGGACACCACCGCATTTTTGTTTTACGAAGGGAGTCATTTTGTGACTAAACGCATTTTCTTATTATACGGACCTGAAGATTACCTTATTCAGGAAGAAAAGAATAAAATTATCGAATCCGTTCTTCCTCCTGAAGATCGGGAATTTAATATTTCTCATTATGATCTTGAAGAAACGCCTGTAGAAGAAGCGGTAACAGATGCAGAAACGTTTCCATTCTTAGGGGATAAAAAGATCGTGATTATGCAAAGTCCTGTTTTTCTAAAAGCAAAACCAGACTCTTTGCCTTTTGAGCACAATGTGGAAACACTGGTGGAATACCTAAACCATCCAGCTGAGTACACAACATTAATTGTGATAGCTCCTTATGAAAAAGTAGACGAACGTAAAAAAGTGTTTAAACTTTTGAAAAAGAATGCAAAAGTAATTTTATGCCAGTCTGTGAAAGAATGGGACATGGATAAGTGGATTCAATCCATAGCCAGTGATTTACATATAACAATCCCGGAATCGATTCATGAGCTATTTGCACAGGAAATTGGAACCAACCTGTTAGCTTTACGCAAGGAGATCGAAAAACTTGCTTTAAATGTTGGAGAAGGTGGACTCGTTACAAGAGAACTTGCTGAAGATCTCTTATCACATAGCGCAGAAGCATCGGGTCTCAAAATGGTAGATGCCGTCATGGAAAAGGATTTGGGACGAGCGGTTAAACTTTTTAAAGACCTGCTAAAAGTAAATGAAGAGCCGATCGCTCTTATTGCGTTATTAGCTTCACAGTTCAGAATTATCAGCCAGGTAAAAACGTTAAAGCAGAAAGGTTATGCTCAAAATCAAATGAGGGACTATATAAGGTCCCACCCTTATGTCATTAAGATGGCTTTGAAAAGAGAAAGAGGGTTTACTTCCGAAGAACTTAACCGGATTATTCAAGAACTGGCAGAAGCTGATCTTGCGATGAAGCAGGGACAAATGGATAAAGTTCTTGCTTTTGAAATGTTGTTATATCGTTTGATTCATATTAAAAAGCTTCAGGAGATATAAAAAGAGCAATTCTGTTTAGGATCTATTGGTAAAAGAAATTAAGGGCCCCACCTGCAGCATACAGGTGAGGCCCTTTTTTTACAGAGGAGATTTAATAAAAAAACGACCCTTGAAGAAGGATCGTTTGTGTTGGTCATAAAAAACTAAATGATTAGATGGCGTTAACTTTTTTAGATAGACGGGACTTTGTACGGTTTCCGTTGTTTTTATGAAGGGCACCGCGTTTTACCGCTTTATCAATTTTCTTAACAGCAACAGTAAGAGCTTCTTTAGCTTGGTCCGTATCTTTACCGGCTGCTAATTTTTCTACACGTTTAACGGCCGTACGCATGTCTGATTTGAAAGCGGCATTTAGCGCGCGAGCATCGTTGTTTACACGTACACGTTTTTTAGCTGATTTAATGTTAGGCATAGTTTCACCTCCTAGGTAAAAACAATCAAACTCGTTCATATCGAACAAGAGACATTTTACCAAAGCGTAAGGCTGTTTTCAATAGCTTTCTACTTCTGGGGTCGTATAGTTTTAATCCTATCAGGAAAAATTATGGGAAAGGAGGTTGGAACTATGTCAATAAATGATGATTTTTCAGTCCGTACAGACTTGGCTCTGGAAGCTCAGGAGATGAGAGTTCAACCAGAGCAGAGCAAGAGTCAGCCGCAGGATGGGGTCACTGTGGATGAAGAGAATGTAGGAGATATTACATTAACTTATGTAAAGGTTGATGAAGCAGGCGCCGAAAGAATTGGGAAAAAGCCGGGGAATTATATTACTTTAGAATCTTTGGCCATTCGTAAGCAGGATACAGAGCTTCAGGCTGAACTTGCTAAATGCCTTTCCCGGCAGCTGATAAAAGTTTTGGACTTATGTGGTATTAAGGAAACAGACACATGTTTGATCGTGGGGCTTGGCAACAGAAATGTCACACCAGACGCCATAGGACCGCTCGTCATGAATGAAGTTCTTGTCACGAGCCACTTGTTTGAGCTTCAGCCGGAGACGGTCGCAGAGGGTTACAGATCTGTGTCAGCCGTCGCTCCTGGAGTAATGGGAGTCACAGGTATTGAAACGAGCGATATGATTCATGGAATTATTCATGAAATTAACCCGGATTTTGTTATCGCAGTAGATGCTCTGGCTTCACGATCCATTAATCGTATTAATGCTACTATACAGATTTCCGATACCGGTATCCATCCGGGCTCCGGAGTAGGAAATAAACGCAAGGAAATCAGTAAGGAAACTTATGGGATTCCTGTGATTTCTATCGGTGTGCCTACAGTAGTAGATGCAGTAACCATCACTAATGACAGCATTGATTATATGCTGAAACATTTTGGCAGGGAATGGAAAGAGAAAGACAGCCCTTCGAATGTTTTATCTCCTGGGATTAACCCATTTGAAAGAAAGACATTGACAGAAGAAGATATGCCAGGGGAAGAAAAACGGCAGGCTATTATGGGAATGATAGGGCAGCTGGACACAAATGAAAAGAAACAGTTGATTAAAGAAGTACTCACACCTCTCGGGCATAATTTAATGGTAACCCCTAAAGAAGTCGATTCCTTCGTCCAGGATATGGCCTATGTGATCGCCTCGGGTATTAACAGCGCACTTCATAAGGAAATAGATGAAGGAGAAGCTCCTTCCTATACGAGATTTTAATATATTTTAAGAGTGAACCCGTTCTATTTATATGATTCCTCTCATATGGATTAGTAGAGTCCATAATAGGAGGAATTCATGATGGGGACTATACGCAAGTGGGAAAATAAAAAAAATAATATATTTAGAAGGTGGACATTCTGGGTGGCCTCTGCTATGTCCGTCCTTCTGCTTTTATTTATTGCAATCGGTATAATGACAGGGGCGAAATCTACATACAAGCTCTACTCCACAACGATCCAGAACTTTACGACACAACTTGATGGAAGCTCGTTTATTTACTTTTTTGAAGCGGAAAATAAAGTGTATGCCAAAGCCCATCCGGAAGAAAAGAAACTGCCGGGGCTTTCTTCTTTATCTTTTCAGCTGCTGACGAGTATTAAACCAAATGACCTTCGAAGTCTTTTGGGACGAGAGATTCCCGGGCTTTCTTCTTATCCCAGTGAAATTATTATCGCAGGTGAAGGAACTGATTATACGACTTTACCATATGAATCGCAGCCTCCTCTTGATATCGTCCTGGAAGACAGGGAAGCGATTGATCATGAGGATCAGGAAGAAGAACAGCCCCCTGCAGGCAAGGAAATTAAAGATAAAAGCGTATTTATTTACCATACTCATAACCGTGAATCCTTTTTTCCTCATCTTCCAGAAGGAACTGAGCATGCTTATCACGATGAAGTTAATATTACAAAAGTCGGCGAGCGCCTAGGAAAATCTTTAGAAAAGCACGGAATTGGGGCAGTGGTTGATAAAACAGACATTACGACGACTTCAAAAGAAAAAGGGTTAAAAGATTATGATGCTTCACGAGAAGTCGTTCAGGCAGCTATGGCTGACAACAATCAAATTAAATATATTTTCGACTTGCACCGTGATATGGTCTCGAGGGAAGTAACAACTAAAGAAATTGACGGTAAAAATTACGCTAGAACAATTTTTGTTGTAGGCGCAGAGCATCCGGATTATGAAAAGAACTTAAAGATCGCTACAGACCTCCATAAAATGCTGGAAGAGAAATACCCAGGATTAAGCCGAGGTGTATTGACGAAAAAAGGAAGTGGTGTTGACGGAAAATACAATCAGGACTTATCAGAGAATGCAGTGCTGATTGAATTTGGAGGAGTTTATAACAGTCTGGAAGAAACTTACTTAACAGCCGACGTGATCGCCGAAATTTTCAGTGAATATTACTTTGAAGCTGAAAAAGTTTCCGGTGGGGAGTAGGGAGGCATACAGATGAGGGGTCTTATCTTAATCATGCTTTGTCTGCTTTTATTTACAGGAGGAGCCTTGTTTGGAATTAATCGAAGCCAGCCGGTGGATAAGCTCCCGGCAGTTGAAAGAGTAGAAGAAAAAGAATCCGGCAGCTGTCTGTCCCCGGAATCATCCGAAGATCCCTTTATTGCAGAAGTAGCTGTAGGTGTTGGGGAAGGTGTAAGTAGGAGCTTCGACCTATTCCTTCTTCTTCTCTATGGTTTTACAAAAGGTTAATAATAAAAGCGCTGCCACCTTTAGGACAGCGCTTTTATTTTGCTTTAGATTGAATCCCTGCTCTCCTATTGCTATAATCAAGCTAGACAACTGTGTCGTAGAAAGTAGGAGTGATTAAGGATGAAAACCCAGCCTAACCAGGAAAGGGTACGCAACTTTTCGATCATTGCCCATATTGATCATGGGAAATCGACGCTTGCGGACCGTATTCTGGAGAAAACGAATGCGCTGACACAGCGCGAAATGAAAGAACAGTTTTTAGATGCGATGGATCTTGAACGAGAACGGGGAATTACCATCAAGCTGAATGCTGTGCAATTAAATTACAAAGCAAATGATAATCTGGACTACACGTTCCATTTAATTGATACTCCCGGGCATGTCGATTTTACATACGAAGTGTCGCGAAGTCTTGCTGCATGTGAAGGTGCGATCCTTGTAGTTGACGCTGCTCAAGGGATCGAAGCACAAACGCTGGCAAACGTCTATCTCGCTTTGGAAAACGATTTGGAGATTATTCCTGTCATTAATAAAATCGATCTTCCCGGAGCGGATCCGGAGCGTATCAAACAGGAAATCGAAGACGTCATCGGTATTGATGCATCAGAGGCTATTCTGGCTTCTGCAAAAGAAGGAGTCGGCATCGATGAAATACTGGAAAGAATTGTATCAGATATTCCGCCGCCGGAAGGCAAACCTGAGGGACCCCTTAAAGCATTAATCTTTGATTCATTGTATGATTCTTACCGGGGGGTTGTCGCTTATACATGTGTACGCGAAGGATCGGTTAAAGTCGGTGATAAGATAAAGATGATGGCGACTGGCAAAGAGTTTGAAGTAAACGAAGTTGGAGTGTTTAAACCTACACCTACCCCATTAAAAGAATTGAATGTAGGGGATGTAGGGTACTTGACTGCTTCTATAAAAAATATTGGGGACACACAGGTAGGGGACACCATTACGTTAGCTAATAATCCTGCTGTTGAGGCACTCCCTGGTTATAAGCGTTTAAATCCAATGGTGTACTGCGGCTTATATCCTGTAGATGCCGCCAACTATAACGATTTAAGAGACGCATTAGAAAGATTGGAGCTAAATGACTCTTCTCTGCAATTTGAGCCGGAAACGTCCCAGGCGCTTGGCTTTGGTTTTCGCTGCGGCTTTTTAGGAATGCTGCATATGGAAATTATTCAAGAGCGGATTGAACGCGAATATAAGATTGATTTGATTACGACGGCTCCAAGTGTAATTTACAAAGTCAGCCTAACGGACGGGGAAGAGATTGAAGTCGATAATCCCTCACGTATGCCGGATAACCAAAAGGTAGCTGAAGTCTTGGAGCCATATGTTAAAGCGACCATTATGGTTCCAAACGATTACGTAGGTGCCGTTATGGAAATATGCCAGCGAAAACGGGGAAATTTTGAGGATATGCAGTACCTGGACGATAACCGTGTAAACATTGTCTATGAAATCCCGCTGTCTGAAATTGTCTATGACTTTTTCGATTCATTGAAATCCCAGACAAAAGGGTATGCATCCTTTGACTATGAGCTAGTCGGCTACCGTGCATCCAACCTAGTGAAAATGGATATTTTATTAAACGGAGATACCATAGACGCCCTTTCGTTTATCGTTCACAGAGATTTTGCCTATGAGCGTGGAAAGGTGATTGCGGATAAGTTGAAAAAGCTAATCCCGCGTCAGCAGTTTGAGGTTCCGATTCAAGCGGCAATTGGCAATAAAATAGTGGCACGTACGACCATTAAAGCGATGAGAAAGAACGTTCTTTCCAAGTGTTATGGAGGAGACATATCCCGTAAGCGGAAGCTCCTGGAGAAACAGAAGGAAGGTAAGAAGCGCATGAAGATGGTCGGATCTGTAGAAGTGCCTCAGGAAGCTTTTATGTCCGTGCTGGAAATCGATGAAGATTAATAGAACTAATGGGAATGGCCGCAAGGAGGAACTCTCTTGCGGTTTTCCTTATGAAAGGTTTGTTATTTGATGAGCATATCATCCGCCTATATTCATATTCCGTTTTGTCAGCAAATCTGCCATTATTGCGACTTCACGAAGTTTTTCTATAATGAGCAGTTAGCTGATGAATACCTTGAGGCGCTTGAAAAGGAAATACACGCGTATATTCCTGGGGAAAAAGCACAGCTTAACACTATTTTTGTTGGGGGTGGAACGCCTACAGCCCTGACTTCACAGCAGTTAAAGAAACTTCTTGAAATGATTAACAGCCATTTTGAAATAGACAAATGCCGGGAATATACATTTGAAGCAAATCCAGGCGACCTTGATGTAGAGAAGGTGAAGCTGCTGAAAGCTTATGGAGTCAACCGGATTTCGCTTGGAGTTCAGGTGTTTGATGACAAAATGCTGGAAGAGCTTGGACGTGTCCATCGCGTAAAGGACGTATATACGAATGTGGACAGACTCCTCAATGAAGGTCTTACAAATATCAGCATTGACCTGATGTATGCACTGCCTGGTCAGACAGTGGAAGATTTCGATAAAACTATCGATGAAGCCTTGCAGTTTGACCTTCCTCATTATTCGTCTTACTCACTGCAGATAGAGCCTAAAACAGTTTTTTACAATAGGTATAAAAAAGGAAAGCTCATTAAACCACCAGAAGACGATGAAGCGGAAATGTATGAATTGCTTCAAAGGAAGCTTAAGAAAGCAGGTGTCCACCAGTATGAAATCAGTAATTTTGCTAAAGCAGGCTATGAAAGCCAGCACAATTTGACATACTGGAATAATGAATATTACTACGGGATAGGTGCGGGGTCTCACGGCTATCTGCCAGGAGTCCGCACGATCAATATACGTCCGCTGCCTGCTTATGTGAAAAAAGCGACTGCTGATGGAAAACCAATTCTCCATGAAGAGCCTATTGGTGAGAAGGAACAGATGGAAGAAGAAATGTTTCTTGGTCTTAGAAAAACAGAAGGTGTGTCAATGATCCGTTTTCAGGAAAAATTTAACCGATCGATAAAAGATGTATTTGGAATGGCTGTCCCTCACCTTGAACAAAGAGGACTAATACGGGAAGCTGATCAGAGATTACTTTTGACGGAAAAAGGGAAGATTCTCGGTAATGAAGTGTTTCAAGAATTTTTAATCGACTCATGACGAAGGATATCCATTGACATCGCAAATACCTTTTGATAATTTATTATTAGATTTAGCACTCAACTTATCCGAGTGCTAACAGAGGTGATATTTGATGCTAACGGATAGACAATTGTTAATTTTGCAAGTCATAATTGATGATTTTATCTTGACGGCTCAGCCAGTAGGATCGAGGTCCATTGCAAAAAAAGAAGGGATTAATCATAGTCCCGCCACCGTAAGGAATGACATGGCAGATCTAGAGGAATTAGGGTTCCTGGAAAAAACCCATTCGTCTTCAGGCCGTGTTCCTTCAGAAAAAGGGTATCGTTTCTATGTTGATCATTTATTATCACCTCTTCAGCTATCCAAACGGGAAATTGTTACGATTGAACAGGCTTTTCAGGATAGGATGATGGAATTTGAGAGAGTAGTTCAGAAGTCAGCTGGTATTCTTTCTGAGCTGACAAATTACACTTCCATTATCCTCGGACCTGAAGTCTTTGAAACAAAGCTGAAACAGCTGCAGATTGTTCCTCTTAATGAACAGTCGGCGATTGCAATTCTCGTTACGGATACAGGTCATGTGGAGCACAGGACATTTACTATTCCTGTTGAAATGATCCCTTCACAGCTGGAAAAGATGGTGAATATTTTAAATGACCGTCTTAAAGGAGTGCCTCTCGTAGGGCTGTACGAAAAGCTGCAGACAGAGATTTATGAGCTTATTAAAAAGCATACAGATGAACATGAACTTGCTTTCTCTTATTTGCAGGCCGCTCTATTGGATGAACACCAGACCAAATTATATATTGGCGGTAAAACGAATATCCTTATGCAGCCCGAATTTAAAGATTTAGAGAAGGTAAGGTCTCTATATGCCATCATTGAAAAAGAAAACGAGATGGCGAGTCTGCTTCGTTCTGATCAGCAGGGGCTTCATATCCGGATTGGACACGAAAACCGGATAGATGCTATGCAGAACTGCAGCCTGATTACGGCCAGCTATACACTGGGTAATGAACAGGTAGGAACAATTGCACTGCTCGGGCCTACGAGAATGGAATACAACCGGGGAATTTCTCTCTTAAATGTTTTATCCAAGCAAATGACGGATACTTTTAAAGAATGGTATTGATAAAAAAACAGATGGAGGTTTGATCTCCATCGCTTCTTTTTGTCTTTTGCTTTTTTTAGGATACAAAATCATGTTATATTCAATAACGGTGTAATGGTATTGAGGAGGTGTAACGGATGCAGGAAAAAAAGGAACAGGAACAGGAAATCATTGATTCAAAAGAAAATGAAGAAGTAAATGAGACTGAAGAAAATACAGTTGAAGTAAATGAACAGTCTGAAGTAGACGAGCTGAAAGAAGAAAAAGATGAACTGCAAAATCGTCTTCTTCGTCTCCAGGCTGATTATGATAATTTTCGCCGCCGTACTCAAAAAGAGAAAGAGGCTGACAGGAAATATAGAGTTCAGTCTTTGGTGGAAGAACTGGTTCCAGTACTTGATAACTTTGAAAGAGCCCTCCAGGTTGAAATCGTAGGAGATGCTGCTGAGAATCTTGCGAGCGGCATGAAAATGGTTTACAGCCAGCTTCAGTCGGCTCTAGAAAAAGAAGGGGTTGAAGAAATCCCTGCTGAAGGAGAAGTGTTTGACCCACACTTGCATCAGGCTGTCATGCAGGTAGAAGATGAGAACTACGAATCAAATGTAGTAGTTGAACAGCTTCAAAAAGGTTATCGATTAAAAGACCGGGTTATTCGCCCGGCTATGGTAAAAGTAAATCAATAAATTAATGATTTGAATTTTGTAGAGGAGGATATGATTTATGAGTAAGATCATTGGAATCGACTTAGGTACAACAAACTCTTGTGTTGCAGTTATGGAAGGCGGGGAAGCAAAAGTTATCCCTAACCCGGAAGGTAACCGTACAACACCTTCTGCAGTTGCCTTTAAAAATGGAGAGCGTCAGGTTGGTGAAGTGGCAAAGCGTCAGGCTATTACAAACCCTAACACTATCCTATCAATTAAACGTTATATGGGTACTGACCATAAAGTTGAAGTAGAAGGCAAAGAATATACTCCTCAAGAAGTGTCTGCTATCATCCTGCAGTACATTAAAAACTATGCAGAAGACTATCTTGGCGAAACTGTTGAAAAAGCAGTTATTACGGTCCCAGCTTATTTTAACGATGCAGAGCGTCAAGCTACGAAAGATGCTGGTAAGATTGCCGGTCTTGAAGTTGAGCGTATTATCAACGAACCGACAGCTGCAGCGTTAGCTTACGGAATCGACAAGGAAGACCAAGACCAGACTATCCTTGTATATGACCTTGGCGGCGGAACGTTTGACGTTTCCATTCTGGATATTGGAGAAGGTACTTTCGAAGTGGTAGCAACTGCCGGTGACAACCGTCTTGGCGGTGACGATTTTGATGAAGTTGTCATCGATCACATGGTTTCTGAATTTAAGAAAGAAAACGGCATTGATCTTTCCAAAGATAAAATGGCGAAACAGCGTTTGAAAGATGCAGCGGAAAAAGCTAAGAAAGATCTTTCCGGCGTATCTCAGACTCAAATTTCCCTGCCATTTATTACAGCAGGCGAAGCCGGACCGCTCCACTTAGAAATGACACTGACTCGTGCTAAGTTTGAAGAATTAGCTTCTGATTTAATTGAGCGTTCCATGAAGCCGACCCGTCAGGCAATTAAAGATGCCGGCTTAAGTGCAAATGAGATTCACAAAGTAATTCTTGTCGGTGGATCTACTCGTATCCCGGCTGTACAGGAAGCTATTAAGAAAGAAGTAGGCAAAGACCCGTCTAAAGGCGTAAACCCTGACGAAGTTGTAGCACTTGGGGCTTCTATCCAGGGCGGAGTCCTTCAAGGGGACGTTAAAGACGTCGTTCTTCTAGACGTTACACCGCTTTCTCTTGGTATTGAAACAATGGGCGGCGTTACTACAAAACTAATCGAGCGTAATACTACAATTCCTACAAGTCATTCACAAGTATTTTCTACAGCCGCTGATAATCAAACAGCTGTTGATATTCACGTTTTACAAGGTGAGCGTGAGATGGCACAGGATAATAAAACGCTTGGCCGTTTCCAGCTTACAGATATTCCTCCTGCACCGCGCGGAGTACCACAAATCGAAGTAAGCTTCGATATTGATGCTAACGGTATTGTTAATGTCCGTGCCAAAGATATGGGTACGAACAAAGAACAATCCATTACTATTAAGTCTTCTTCCGGCCTTTCTGATGAAGAGGTAGAAGATATGGTACGTCAGGCAGAAGAAAATGCTGAAGCTGACAAGAAGAAACGTGAAGAAATTGAATTGCGTAACGAAGCTGATCAGCTCGTTTTCACTACAGATAAAACAATCAAAGATCTAGGTGACCAAGTTTCTGAAGATGAAAAACAAAAAGCTGAATCTGCTAAAGATGAACTTAAGACTGCACTTGAAGGCGAAGATATCGAAGCAATCAGAGAAAAGAAAGATGCTCTTCAAGAAGTCGTCCAAAATCTATCTGTTAAGCTTTATGAGCAGGCACAGCAGCAAGCTCAAGCGGCTCAAGGTGAGCAAGGAAATGCAGATGATGATGTAGTCGATGCAGATTATGAAGAAGTAAACGAAGATGACAAGAAGTAAGAGGAAAAAGTGAAAGTCAAAGTCAGGTCATACTTGACTTTGACTTTTTTCACGTAAGCCTCTTGATATTAAGTTGCTTGGACAGGATTGTGAATGTTAATATAAACCTTATGTAACAGCCCGGGAGAGTGATTGAGAAGTGAGTAAACGCGATTATTACGACGTTCTGGGTGTGTCTAAGGATGCTTCCAAGGAAGAAATAAAGAAAGCATACCGTAAACTGGCACGTAAATATCACCCAGACGTTAGTGAAGAAGAGAATGCTTCTGAAAAGTTTAAAGAAGCTAAAGAGGCCTATGAAACATTAAGTGATCAGCAGAAGCGAACACAGTATGACCAGTTTGGCCATGCAGGCCCGCAAGGTCAAGGCTTTGGCGGCTTTGGCGGCGGAGCAGAAGATTTTGGCGGTTTTGGAGATATCTTTGATATGTTCTTTGGCGGAGGCGGCCGACGCAGAGATCCTAATGCTCCAAGAAAAGGAGCGGACCTTCAATATTCAATGACTTTGAAGTTTGAAGAAGCGATTTTTGGGAAAAATACTGAAGTCGAAATACCAATTGAAGAAGAGTGCAGCACATGCAGCGGCTCTGGAGCCAAGCCTGGGACTAATCCGGAAACCTGTTCCCATTGTCAGGGAAGCGGACAGATTAACCAGGAACAGAACACTCCATTCGGCCGTGTAGTCAATCGACGGGTCTGCCACTACTGTCAGGGAACTGGTAAAATCATTAAGGATAAATGTAATACTTGCGGAGGTGACGGCCGAGTTACTAAACGCAAGAAGATCCAGATTGATATTCCAGGCGGTATTGAAGAAGGGCAGCAAATCCGAGTTCCCGGCAAAGGCGAAGCAGGTGTGAATGGTGGACCGGCAGGCGATCTGTTTGTTGTTATCCGTGTTCAGCCGCATGAATTCTATCAGCGTGAAGGGGACCATATTTTCTGTGAAATGCCATTGACGTACGCACAGGCAGCTCTCGGAGATGAAATAGAAGTTCCTACGGTACACGGCAAAGTTAAATTGAAAATACCTGCAGGAACGCAAACCGGAAAAACCTTCCGTCTAAAAGACAAAGGAGCCCCTAACGTTCACGGCCGCGGCCAAGGTGATCAGCACGTTAAGATACGCGTCATTACTCCTGAGAAGCTGACAGAACGTCAGAAAGAGCTTCTGAGAGAGTTCAATGATATTAGCGGTAATGAAGCGACAGAAGAGCAGCATGGTAATTTTTTTGAAAGAATGAAACGCGCTTTTAAAGGCGACTAATCAGGGAGTGTCTAGATGGAAATTCACAGAGTCTAGACACTTCTTTTTTTAAAACAAGGCCTGTGACTCATTATGAAGACAAAGGAGCAGATGTTCTCCTTTTACATATAAACACAAATTTATGAAATGAGTGAGTAAGATGAAATGGTCGGAAATTTGTATTCACACTACGAATGAAGCTATTGAGCCGGTGTCTAACATTCTGCATGAAGCAGGAGCGAGTGGTGTTGTCATTGAAGATCCAAGAGACATGATTAAAGAAGAAACAGGTCTTGGGGAAATGTATGAGCTTAATCCTGAAGACTATCCAAAGGAAGGCGTTTATGTAAAAGCCTATTTACAGATGAACAGCTTTCTAGGGGAAACAGTAGATGCGATTAAGCAGTCTGTATCGAGTCTGAGTCTTTACAATATTGATATTGGAAAAAATGATGTAACATTGAGTGAAATTCATGAAGAAGACTGGGCAACTGCGTGGAAAAAGTATTATAAACCAGTTAAAATCTCTGAAAAAATTACGATTATTCCCACGTGGGAGGAGTATACGCCAGTTTCCAGTGATGAAATTATTATAGAAATGGATCCTGGCATGGCTTTTGGGACAGGGACACACCCTACCACTGTATTAAGCATTCAAGCTCTGGAGCAGTATTTAAACAAGGGTGATGTAGTGCTTGATGTCGGCTCAGGCTCAGGGATCCTGAGTGTGGCTTCTGTACTGCTCGGTGCTTCTCATGTTTACGCCTTTGATCTTGATGATGTGGCAGTAAATTCAACAAACAATAATGCGGTATTAAACGAAGTACAAAACAAAGTGACTTCCCAAAAGAATGATTTGTTAAATGGAATCGAAGTAAAGCCCGATTTAATCGTTTCAAACATCCTTGCGGAAATTATTGTTCAATTTGTAGACGATGCTTATCGACTTCTTGAAAAAGAAGGATATTTTATAACTTCCGGCATCATTTCCGGTAAGAAGCAGCTTGTTACCGAACGTTTAATGGAAGCAGGCTTTGAAATTGTTGAGACGAATAAAATGGAAGACTGGATTTCTATTATTGCTAAGAAATAAAGGTGAATATCCATGCAGAGATATTTTGTGAACGAAGAGAATTGGAGTCATAAGACGGTCGAAATAAAAGGCGAAGACTTTCATCATATTATGAATGTGATGAGGATGAAAGAAGGCGACGCCCTTATTTGTGTCCATCCGGCTAAAGGAGCGGCTCAATGTGAAATCGACAAGGCCATTGATAAGGAGACGGTCATTTGCAAGGTGGAGCAATGGCTGAAGGAAGATATTGAGCTCCCGGCAGCCGTGACAATTGTACAAAGCTTAGGAAAAGGAGATAAGCTTGAGCAGGTAGTCCAAAAAGGGACAGAGCTTGGTGCTGATTCTTTTATTCCCTTCCAGGCGGATCGCTCGGTTGCGAAGTGGGATGGCAAAAAGGCTGTAAAGAAAATACAGCGATTATCCAAAATTGCTAAAGAAGCGAGTGAACAGTCCGAGCGCAGCAAAATACCCGAAATTCACCCATTGATGGATATTGAAAAAGTGATTGAATATGCTTCTTCCTTTGACATAAAACTTTTTGCTTTTGAAGAAGAAGCGCGCAGCAGCCGAAAAATCCCCCTTAAACAACGGCTCGATGAAATAAGTCCCGGCAGCTCAATCATTATTATATTTGGTCCTGAGGGCGGCTTTTCTGTGAACGAAGCCGATGTCCTTAAATCCACAGGTTTTCTTCCGGTACGGCTTGGCCCGAGAATCTTGCGGATGGAAACGGCTTCCCTCTATTTCCTTTCAGCTGTTTCATACCATTTGGAGGAATCAAGTGAATAGCATAAAATGCCGATGTGTTTACGATTGGATATGGTAAGAGAATGGACGAGGATTTTATTTGGCAATAAGCTGGTATTATCGCTATGGTACCCCTTACAAGCTCGCTTTTTAACCAATCTCATGCTATGATACAATAGATGTACGAACAACTGATGAAGGGAAGTATTTTTTATGGAACAAAATTTAGCAAAAATGATTGATCATACACAGTTAAAGCCTGATACTACGAAAGAAAAAATTGAGCAGATCTGCGCAGAAGCTAAGGAGTACCAGTTTATGTCCGTGTGCGTGAATCCTCACTGGGTCAGCTACTGCAAAGAACTTCTAGAGGGTACAGATGTAAAAGTATGTACTGTCATCGGATTTCCACTTGGAGCGACAACCACTGATACAAAAGTATTTGAAACAAAACAGGCGATTGAAAACGGTGCTACGGAAGTAGACATGGTTATTAATATCGGTGAATTAAAGTCAGGAAACCTGGATTTTGTCCAGAAAGATATTGAAGCTGTTGTGAAAGCAGCCGCAGGAAAGGCACTGGTCAAAGTTATCATTGAAACTTCACTGTTGACAGAAGATGAAAAGATCTCCGCTTCTCAGGCCACTAAAAATGGTGGAGCGGATTTTGTAAAAACATCTACTGGTTTCTCCGGAGGCGGAGCAACTGTTGAAGATGTAAGCCTTATGCGTAAAACAGTAGGTTCAGAACTTGGAGTTAAAGCTTCCGGAGGGGTCAGAGATCTTGAGGGAGCAAAAGCGGTAATTGAAGCAGGAGCAACAAGAATTGGTGCAAGTGCTGGTATTGCTATCGTCAACGGAGAACAAGGAAAATCGGATTATTAAGAAATTCAGCCCATTTATCTATAAATAAGTGGGCTTTTTTAACTGTTTTATTAAAAGAACTATAAATTTACCGCCTATCTGCTTCGAAAAAAGTTGACCGTGCTCTAACGATATAATATAATTGTCGAAGGTATGGGAGACTTCCATACTTTTTAGAAACAGTTTTTTTTTGCTTCGGAGGGAGGGAAATAGCATGTCAAAAACAACTCGCGTGCGTAAAAACGAGTCACTTGAAGATGCTCTTCGTCGCTTCAAGCGCGATGTATCGAAAAGCGGTGCATTAGCTGAATATCGTAAACGTGAATATTACGACAAGCCTAGCGTTCGCCGTAAGAAGAAATCAGAGGCAGCTAGAAAGCGCAAGTAGTGATAAAAGAGGTGTCATTCAATGACAATTACAGAACGCCTTACTCAAGATATGAAAACAGCAATGAAGGCAAGAGATAAAAAAACTCTTTCCACCATTCGCATGGTAAAAGCTTCACTGCAGAATGAAGCAATCAAATTAGGTAAAGATGAACTTTCTGAAGAAGAAGAACTTACTGTTTTATCTCGCGAAGTAAAACAGAGAAAAGATTCCCTCCACGAGTTTAAAGAAGCTGGCCGCGAGGATCTTGTAGAAGAACTTAACGAAGAAATTAAGATCTTACAAGTTTATATGCCGGAACAGCTGTCCGATTCAGAACTTGAGCAGATCGTTCAGGAAACCATTCAAGAGGTAGGAGCTTCATCTAAAGCCGATATGGGTAAAGTCATGAGTGCAGTGATGCCTAAAGTAAAAGGCAAAACAGAAGGCTCTAAGGTGAACCAGCTCGTACTTAAGAAGTTATCATAAGTGAGAAAAGTCTCTCTTTCATTAAAAAGAGAGACTTTTTTTAAATTTTTGAAACTCTGTACATAATAAAACCGTATAAAAGGTATTCAGCGAAAGTCACAGGTAGGGGGGACGAAAGAAAGTGAAAAAGCTACGCCTCGCCATATACTTCATGCTTCTAGTCATGGCTTTAGGGCTTTCCTTGCATCAAATGGCAGTATATGCTGAGGGAGAAGGAAAACAGGTATACGTCATTCCTGTTGAAAATACAGTTGAGCGAGGGATGACCGCCTTTCTGGAAAGGACAACGAGCGAAGCCATTGAAGCCGGAGCTGATCATATTATCTTTGAGATTGATACACCGGGTGGCAGAGTCGACGCTGCAGGTGCGATTGGAGAACTATTTCAGGATTTGGAGGTTCCAAATACAGCTTTCGTGACGAGCCAGGCTTACTCTGCCGGTTCTTACATTGCTTTAAATGCGGATCAGATTTATATGAAACAGCAGGCAACCATGGGAGCATCTGGAGTTATTAATGCGGATGGAACAGCTGCCGATAAAAAAGCTCAATCTGCTTGGATTTCTTCGATGGTAGCTGCGGCTGAAGCAAATAACAGGGATCCTATCTACGCGAGAGCCATGGCTGATAGTTCAGTCGATCTTCCGGAATATGGCGCACCAGAGGGCGAATTTTTAACGTTAGGTCCTACTGCAGCCGTGGAAGTCGGCTATGCTGAAGGAATTGTCCGTCATCGTGTAGAACTGCTAAGTGAGCTCGGCCTTTCGGATGCCACTATTGTGGAAACCAGTCCCACCCCTGCTGAGAACTTCGCCCGCTTTCTGACAGACCCTGTTGTCATTCCAATCCTGTTATCCATAGCCAGTATTGGACTTGTCGTTGAATTGTATTCTCCAGGGTTTGGGATTCCGGGTATTATGGGAGTACTGGCACTTGTTCTCTTTTTCTATGGACATATCATAGCAGGACTTGCCGGATATGAAGCTATTATTTTACTCATAATAGGAATAGGCTTAATTGTGACTGAATTTTTTGTGGCCAGTGGTATACTCGGAATAATCGGCATTGTGGCAGTCTTTGCGTCCTTAATGCTTTCATCGGCAGATATGGGACAGATGGCACTAAGCCTGGGCATAGCCATTATCGCCACAATTGTGGTTGCTGTTATTCTGTTTAAAACCATTGGGACTGGAGAACGAGGGTTATTCAAAAGAATCATCTTAAATGATTCTACATCCTCTGAGCGAGGTTATGTAAGTTCAGCTACCCGACTTGAACTGATTGGATTAGAGGGTGAGGCTCTTACACCACTCCGCCCCTCCGGTACAGCTCTGTTTGATGAGGAACGGCTGGATGTTGTAACAGAAGGAAGTTATATTAATGCAAATCAGCGGGTCAAGATTGTGAGGACTGAAGGTTCGCGCATTGTGGTTCGTGTGATTAAAAATGAGGAGGAAAATGTATGACAATTCAAGAGCTTATGCCCATTATAATTATTGGGATCATTATTATTGCAATTGCTGTCCTATTTACATTTATTCCGGTAATGCTATGGATCAGTGCATTAGCTGCGGGGGTAAGGATTAGTATTCTTACTTTAATTGGGATGAGATTAAGACGGGTTATTCCATCACGTGTAATTAACCCGCTGATTAAAGCTCATAAAGCCGGGGTAAATGTAGATACTAACCAGCTGGAGAGTCACTATCTTGCCGGTGGTAATGTAGACAGGGTCGTCAATGCTTTAATTGCTGCCCAGCGTGCGAACATCGAATTGAGTTTTGAGCGCTGTGCTGCGATTGACTTAGCAGGAAGAGATGTTTTAGAAGCTGTTCAGATGAGTGTAAACCCTAAAGTTATTGAAACACCATTTATTGCAGGTGTGGCTATTGACGGAATCGAAGTAAAAGCGAAGGCCCGTATTACTGTACGTGCAAACATCGACCGCCTTGTCGGTGGTGCAGGGGAAGAAACAGTAATTGCGCGTGTCGGAGAAGGAATAGTTTCCACGATTGGTTCCAGTACAAATCATAACAAGGTACTGGAGAATCCTGACAGAATCTCTCAAAATGTACTGGAAAAAGGACTGGATGCAGGAACCGCATTTGAAATTCTCTCCATTGATATTGCGGATATCGACATTGGGAAAAACATCGGAGCTATTCTTCAGACTGACCAGGCGGAAGCAGATAAAAATATCGCCCAGGCAAAAGCAGAAGAACGTCGAGCAATGGCCATTGCTCAGGAGCAGGAAATGCGTGCCCGTGTACAAGAAATGCAGGCTAAAGTTGTTGAAGCAGAAGCTGAAGTTCCACAGGCCCTTGCAGCAGCTCTTCGTTCAGGGAAAATGGGTGTTATGGACTATATGAATTATCAAAATATAAATGCCGATACAGATATGAGAAATACACTTGGCGGCATGTCTGATAAAGATCAGGATGATAAATAATTTTCCTGAATGTAAAGGAGAATTTCTATGAATGATCTGCTGGAACTAATTTTTAGCAACTTTCTAATAGTTGCTGCTATTATTGGTGGTCTGATCAGCTTCTTTTCAAATGCCGGAAAGAAAGAAGAGCAGAGAAAGCAGGAGGGCAGGCCGCAAAACAGGCCGCAGTCGAATACTCGACCTTCCAGCCGGCAGACGTCCGAGCGTCCGACTTCAAAACAGCCTGCTGCGGGCTCCGAGATGTATCAAGAAAACAGGGATGATATAAAACGGAGTATCCAAGACCACTATGAGCAGCGTAAGCAAGAGGTAGAAGAACGCAAAGAAGCGTATGACTATATACGCTCTAAGGACAGAATGGGTAAGCCATTAGAAGTGCTTAAGCAGGAAGAAGCACCAAAAGAGAAACTGAAGGTGAATTATACTGAAAATTGGGATCGTAGCCGATTGGCTGATGGAATCATTATGTCTGAAATCCTCGGCCAGCCCCGTGCGCGTAAGCCGCACAGTTCCCACCCTAGAAAAAGATAATAAAACGCCCGAATTGTAGTGATACAATTCGGGCGTTTTTCGTATGTATAAAATAAGGGGGAATCCGGATGTCAAAATGGCAAAGTCAATTAAAAAACTGGGTAAGTCAATATTTCGACCTGCCTGCTGATGTCATGCTCGATCTTCCCAGAATTACAACGATTGGTTCGCTCCATGCGTACATAGAAAATTGTACGGGGCTGCTGCATTTTTCTGATAAAGAAATCCGCATTAAATACCGAAGAGGTGTGGTGTCCATAAAAGGCCGGGAGCTGCGGATAAAGATGATGCTAAAGGAAGAACTTCTTTTAGAAGGAGAGCTTCAGTCCATCGAGTTTTTAAAAGATAAGGACTAGGGGGGCAATAATGACAAAAAATCAGCTTCAGTTTCTGCATGGACTAATTACGATTGAAGTTTCAGGCGAATATATTGAACCCTTTATAAGAACGTGTGTACAAAAAGGAAGCCATATTTCCAATGTTAAATATATAAGTGAACATAAAGTACAAATGACGATTCGGCTTGAAGACTGGACAACCTTTCGCCGGCTCAGAAAAAGATTCAGGTGCCGGATTAAAATAAAATCAGCAGGAGGCCTTCCTTTTTTTATTCAGCGTATGAAGAAGCAGACGGCTTTATGGGTGGCTATACTTTGCAGCTTTTTAGCAGTCATTTTAATGGCCAACATGCTGTGGTCAATCAAGATCGACGGACTGACTCCTGAAGTGGAGACTGAAGTACAGACCCAGCTGAAATCTTATGGGATTAAGCCCGGCAAACTTACCTTTTCTATGAAAAAACCTCGTGAAGTCCAGCGGCTTCTTCTTGAAGATGTTAGCGACCTGCTGTGGATTGGAGTAAAGAAACAGGGTACAAGCTACCAGTTATACGGAGTTATGGAAACAAATTATGATGAAGCAGAAGATCCTAAACCTTCTAATATTGTTGCTTCCAAAAAAGGGATGATTACAAAGATGTTTATTTCTAAAGGACGCCCTGTCGTTGAAGTCAATGATATTGTAAAGAAAGGATCACTTTTAGCAACAGGTGAACTTAAAGAAGAAAGTGGAGAATTCGTCGAATCAGTCGGTACAGTAATGGCAGAAACGTGGTACCGTGCAGAAATTGAACTACCTAAAAAGCAGGAAGTTTATTTAACAGATGGAAATTCCACAGCTTCTTTTGCTTTAAAGTTAGGAAAAGTTAAAATTCCGGTCTGGGGCTTCTGGCACAAAGAAGCTGAAGATCAGAGAGAAGAATTATTTACTAGAAATCTTCACATATTAAACTGGGAGCTTCCTTTTCAAATTCAAGAAACTATTACGTATAATAGAGAATATAAAAACCATAACTTAAGCAAAAAACAGGTGTTAGAAAAAGCCAGGGAAAGTGCGGGGAAATCCTTGCTTAATCAGCTTGGGGAAGAAGCTGAAATCATAGAGGGAAAAATTTTGCACGAGCGGAACGACCGTGGTAAAGTAAAATTAATCCTATTGTTCAAAGTAAATGAAAATATAGCCGAAACAAAGTATGTTTCCCAAGGAGACTGAGTATGCAAGGAGAACTTAAAACGATCGATATCCAATTAAATAATCCATCTGAAGCCCTTTCTTTATTTGGCACAGAAGACCGCCACTTGAAACAGTTGGAGGAGCAGCTGAAGGTTACTATCATTTCCAGGGGTGAACGGGTGAGCGTCTCTGGAGGCGCGGAGCACGTCAAGCTCGTTGAAGAGGTGTTACTAGCTGTATTGGCCATTATCCGAAAAGGCTTAACTATTACAGAACGCGATGTAGTATACGCTATAGAACTTGCAAAAAAGGGAAAAATCAACCAATTTGAAGCATTATTTGAAGATGAAATTACACGTAACGCTAAAGGGAAATCTGTTCGCGTAAAAACACTGGGACAGAGAAGTTATGTTTCTGCAATAAAAAATCATGACCTGGTTTTTGGCATCGGTCCAGCAGGAACTGGAAAAACATATCTGGCTGTCGTTATGGCTGTCAATGCTTTGAAAAACGGACAAGTAAAAAGAATTGTACTCACTCGTCCTGCCGTTGAAGCGGGAGAGAGTCTGGGTTTCCTGCCAGGTGATTTAAAAGAAAAAGTAGACCCTTATCTTCGTCCACTGTATGATTCGCTTCATGATGTATTTGGAGCCGAGCATACGGCCCGTTTGATTGATAGAGGAACGATTGAAATTGCCCCGCTGGCCTATATGCGAGGAAGAACGCTGGATGATGCATTCGCCATTCTTGATGAAGCTCAAAATACTACTCCAGAACAAATGAAAATGTTTTTGACTCGTTTAGGTTTTGGATCGAAAATGATTATTACAGGAGATATTACACAGGTCGATCTGCCAAAAGGAATGACTTCCGGTCTCAGAGTGGCCGAGCAGAAGTTATCAAAAGTAAAAGGAGCATCTTTTATTCATTTAGATCAGACGGATGTCGTTCGGCACCCACTGGTCCAACGGGTAATTGATGCTTATGAGCAGAACCCGTCATAAGGCCCGGTACAGGGCCTTTCTTATTATCATGAAATCGGGGAGGAGGGGAAGGCTTTGTGAAAAGGTTATGGCATTGGCTTAGGAAATCTTCTGCACATCACAAAAGTATGCGAAAGATTACTCTTCCGGCATTACTTCTTTCACTTGTCTTTTTTTTATTCAGCTTTCCGAATGTACATATTAATACCTTTAATGTTGAAAAATTCAGCCAGGCAGAAGAAACCATCCGCTCCCCGATTACAATCGAAAATAAAGTAAAAACGGAACAGCGAATCCGGGAAGCTGCTCAATCTGTAGATGACCGCTATCAAATTTCAAAGCCGATTGCAGAAGAAAGAATTGGATATATAGAAGAAATATTCGGAGCTGTGAGGGAAGTAAAAGAATCTGGTTCATCCGATCAGTCCACAGACGAACAGCTGGAACAATTGAAAACGCTTCTATCGGAACCAATCACTTATGAGCTGCCGCCTGAAGTTCTGCGCCCCCTTCTTTCAGCAACAAATGCTGAATTGAATGAAAGTGAGGGCTTATTAATCAGTACGTTAGAGTCCCATTTCGATAAAGGGGTATTGACTACCGAGATTGAAGAGGTTGAAGAAAGCCTGCGGCTGCAAATACAGTATTCAGCTATTCCGGACCGGCTAAAAGATGAGGTGAAGGAGCTGGCTGAATTTGGTCTGGTAGAAAATACGATGTTTGACGCGGAAGCTACCAGTGAGGTGCGTAATGAAGCCGCATCTCTTGTGCAGCCGGAAATGATTCAGGCAGGAGAAGTGATTGTTTCAGAAGGAGAAATGATCACAAGCGAGATTTATGATGAATTAGAGATCACCGGTTTATTGGATAAAGAGGGAAACTATATCCCTTCCATTGGTTTGTTAATCTTTGCTTTAATCATTGCTTTATTACTCATCTATCACTTTTATCATATGATTAAAGAAGAACTCATTTGCTACCGCCATCTTTATTTAGCTGTAGTCATTTCTGTGATTATGATGGGGCTTATGAAAACGATCACTTTATTTTCCTCAGCCTATGATCCTTTGTTTTATGTACTCCCCGCAGCTTTAGGCTCTATGTTGATCAAACTACTGAGCAATGAAAGATTTGCTATCTTCTTAAGCATTGTCCTTTCTCTAATGGCAATGGTATTGTTTAATGGACAGGTCCCCGGGAATTTAAATGCTCATGCTGGTATCTATGTGTTATTTTCACAATTGGCGGGTATTTTCTTTTTAAAGAATACAAGTGACCGGCTTTTTATTTTAAAAGTTGGGACAGGCATCGGTTTAGTCAATCTTATGACCCTTAGTTTTATACTATTCCAATCTTTCGAAAAATACGGGTGGCTGGATTTTGCTTTATTTGCCGGTTATAGTATGATAAGTGCTCTCCTGTCGATTATCTTAACTTTTGGGCTGCTGCCCGTCATTGAGTCTTCCTTTGGAATTTTGTCCGATAACAAGCTGCTTCAGCTATCAAATCCCAATCATCCTCTGCTGCGCAAAATTCTTACGGAGGCACCGGGGACGTACCACCATAGTGTTATGGTAGCTAATTTGAGTGAAGCTGCCTGTGAAGCGATTGGAGCTCGCGGCCTTCTGGCAAGAGTAGCTGCTTACTATCATGATCTTGGAAAAACCGAGCAGCCCCATTACTTTATAGAAAATCAAATGGGCAGAAAGAATCCTCATGACTATATAGAACCAGAGCAGAGTGCATCGATTATTATCAGCCATCCTTACGATGGGGCAAGAAGATTAAAAAAAGAAAAGTTTCCGGAGGAAATTATTGATATTGCATTACAGCATCACGGTACTACTTTACTGAAATACTTTTATGTGAAAGCAAAGGAACAGGATAAACATGTCAGTGAAGATGTCTATCGATATCCCGGTCCTAAACCACAAACAAAAGAAGCCGCTATCGTGTGTGTGTGTGATTCAGTCGAAGCTGCTGTTCGTTCTCTAAGCGAGCCGACTCAGGATAAGATCCGTGGAATTGTCCATGCCATCATTGAAAACCGAATGCTGGACGGGCAGTTTGATGACTGCCGGATTACTTTTAATGAATTAAAAAAAGTAGAGAATGCTATTTGTGAAACCTTGAAAGGAATCTTCCATTCAAGAATCCAATACCCAGAACAACAAACAACGAAAGTGAAGGAGGCCAATTAATATGATTCATATTGATTTCCATGATGAGACCAATTCAGTAGATGAAGATTATGTAGATTTAATTGAGCGTGTAATTCAGTTCGCGGCTAAGAAGGAAAACATTCCTTCTGAAGCGGAGCTGTCTGTAACATTTGTAAATAATAAAGAAATTCAAGAGATTAATCGGAATTATCGGCAGAAAGACGAGCCGACTGATGTAATTTCTTTTGCAATGCAGGAGCTTGGTGAAGATGAAATCGAAGTTCAGTCGCAAAATGAGGATTTGCCTGTTATTTTAGGTGATATTGTAATTTCTACAGATATGGCTAAACAGCAGGCAGAAGAATATGGCCATTCATCAGAGAGAGAATATGCGTTTTTAGCCCTGCATGGTTTTCTGCATCTTCTAGGTTACGATCATATTGAAAAGGAAGATGAAAAGAAAATGTTTGAGAAGCAAGAGGAAATTTTAAATGAGTACGGACTTGAACGGTCGTAATCGAAAGTATAAGATAGGGTTTAACCATGCATTTAACGGAGTAAAACAGGTGTACCGAAAAGAAGGGAATTTTAAAATTCATTCGGTTTCAGCTGTACTGGTGGTCATCTTTAGTTATGGCCTTAATATTTCGTTATTAGAGTGGGCGCTTGTGATCACTATGATTGTCATCGTAATGGCACTTGAAATGATTAATACGAGCATTGAGAGAATTATGGATTTTTTATCTCCTGATCGTCATCCGCTGGTCGGAGAAATAAAAGATATTGCTGCAGGAGCCGTATTGATAGCTGCTACTGGGGCCGCAGTTGTAGGCTGTCTCATTTTCATACCAAAACTATTGGAATTATTTTAATGATATAACGGAGGAAGTCATACATGCAGGAAAATTTTAAGTCAGGCTTTATAGCCATCATTGGAAGACCAAACGTTGGGAAATCGACGTTTATGAATCGGGTTATCGGAGAAAAAATTGCTATTATGAGCGATAAACCTCAAACCACTCGAAATAAGATTCAAGGTGTTTTAACAGATAAAGAAGCCCAGCTAATATTTATTGATACGCCGGGTATTCATAAACCTAAACATAAACTGGGCGATTTTATGGTCAAAGTAGCGGAGAATACTTTAAATGAAGTGGATGCTATTATGTTTATGGTAAATGCACAAGAAGGCTACGGGCGAGGAGATCAATTTATCATCGATCGTCTGCAGAGAGTGGAGCAGCCTGTTTTTTTAATCGTCAACAAAATAGATAAGGTTCACCCGGATGAACTTCTCCCTTTAATTGATCTGTACAGGGAAAAGCTTGATTTTGAGGAAATCATTCCAATTTCAGCTCTGCAGGGAAACAATGTTGATCACTTGCTTAAATTATTGAAAAAAGCCCTTCCGGAAGGTCCTCAGTTTTATCCCGAAGACCAGATTACAGACCACCCTGAACGTTTTATCGTCAGTGAGCTGATTCGGGAAAAAGTTCTTCACTTAACGAGAGAGGAAATTCCACACTCAATTGCTGTCGTTATTGAAACGATGAAACCGAGAGAGGATTCAAATGCGGTATTTATTCAGGCGATGATCATCGTTGAAAGGAAATCGCAAAAGGGAATCATTATCGGCAAACAGGGGAGTATGCTTAAGGAAGTTGGACAGCGGGCCAGGAAAGACATTGAAACACTCCTCGGCAGCAAAGTATATCTGGAACTTTGGGTAAAAGTACAAAAAGACTGGCGAAACCGTCAAATACAGCTGAGTGATTTCGGCTACCGTGAAGATGAATATTAATATTGGAAAAAATTAAGCCTCATTGTTTGTTGTAGATGAAGCAACCTAATAGTGTAGTGAAATTCTTTTATGTTCATAGAAAGGGGAGTTTCTTGTGCTAGACGTCACTTGGAACGTTTTTAGACAGACAGGAAACATTGAAACCTATTTGTTAATGAAGGAATTAGAAGACGACAGTAAACAATTGGGGGAGCCTGCGACATCTGCAACAGAAGGTATGAACGATGAGCTAATTTAAAAAGCAGGTGAATACCTTGTTAGAAAAAGTAGAAGGCATTGTGCTTAGAACGAGTGATTATGGCGAGACTCACAAGATCGTTACTTTATTTACAAGGGAAAAAGGTAAAATAGGGGTAATGGCCAGAGGAGCAAAGAAACCGAAAAGCCGGATGTCCTCGATTACCCAGCCGTTTATACACGGTCAATATCTTATCCAGACAGGGTCCGGTTTAGGTTCTCTAAGTCAGGGAGAAATGCTTACTTCTCTGCGTATAATACGGGAAGACATTGTGAAAGCAGCTTATGCTGCTTTCCTGGCAGAACTCACTGACAAGCTTGTAGATGAGAAACAGCCGGATCCTTTTTTATTTGATCAATTCCTTCAGACGCTCGCATGGATGGCTGATGATAAAGACCCGGAAATTTTAGCAATGATGTACGAACTAAAAGTATACCGTAAAGGTGGATTTGCACCAAAGGTAGATTCCTGCTTGAACTGCGGCAGAGAAGAAGGACCCTTTTCTTTTTCTGTTGTGGAAGGCGGCTTATTGTGTTTCCGTTGTAAGCATCGGGATCCACAGGCATACGGCTTACCAGATCCGTTATCTAGACTTCTTAAGGTATTTTTACATATGGACGTGAAGCGGCTGGGCCAGGTATCTATGAAGGAGGAAAATAAGAAAAAACTCCGGCAGATTTTAGACGAATATTATGACCGCTATGGCGGATATCATTTGAAATCAAAAAGGTTTTTGAAACAGCTAGACCTGTTCAAGGATAATGATTGACAAATGATCGATCCCTGGAGTATGATTTTATTTACTGAATATTTGATTGCAAAGAAGGAAAGTAGTAATCGGCATTTTTCGTGTTATTAGAGAGTCCGGGATGGTGAGATTCGGGCAGCATGAAGCCGGTGAAGGCGTTCTGGAGCAATGTACGTGAAAGCGGCTTTCTTCAATGAAAGCAAATAGGGTGGAACCGCGGAAACCCCGTCCCTATGTCAATTAGAAGACATAGGGACGGGGTTCTTTATGTTTACCTATACTTATTAGGAGGTTACGTGATGAATATTCAAGACATGATACTTACTTTACAAAAGCATTGGTCCAATGAAGGCTGTCTTTTGATGCAGGCTTATGATGTGGAAAAAGGAGCTGGAACGATGTCTCCTATGACTCTTCTTCGCAGCCTTGGTCCTGAACCATGGAATGTGGCTTATGTGGAGCCATCCAGACGTCCAGCTGACGGACGCTATGGTCAAAACCCTAACCGTCTATACCAGCACCATCAATTTCAGGTGATTATGAAGCCTTCCCCGGATAATATCCAGGAATTATATCTCGATTCTTTGAAGGCATTGGGTATTGATCCAGAGAAACATGATATACGTTTTGTAGAAGATAACTGGGAAAACCCCACACTTGGTGCAGCTGGGTTAGGATGGGAAGTTTGGCTTGATGGGATGGAAATTACCCAATTTACGTATTTTCAACAAATTGGCGGATTGGAAGCACGACCAGTCTCAGCTGAAATTACTTACGGAATCGAGCGGCTGGCATCTTATATTCAGGATAAAGAGAATGTCTTTGATCTTGAATGGACAAATGGTGTAACAGTTGGAGATATTTTTACTCAGCCGGAATACGAACATTCTGTTTATACTTTTGAAGAATCTGATGATGATATGCTGTTTACTCTCTTTTCAACTTATGAGCAGGAAGCGAAGCGCATTATGGAAAAAGGGCTTGTCTTTCCTGCTTATGATTACGTACTGAAATGCTCACATACGTTTAATTTGCTTGATGCGAAAGGCGTGATCTCAGTAACTGAGCGCACAGGCTATATTTCCAGGGTTAGAAATTTAGCAAGAGCAATTGCAAAAACCTATGTAGAAGAACGAGAAAGATTAGGCTATCCAATGCTTCAGAAGGGGGAGTCCTCTCATGAGTAATTCAATTTTATTTGAGATCGGTCTTGAGGAAATGCCGGCACGGTTTATCGATGATGCCCTGGATCAGCTAGTAAATAACACAAAAAAATGGTTGGAAGATAATCGAATTCCTTACCAGTCTGTAAAAGGCTTCTCTACTCCAAGGCGGCTGGCCGTGGGAATTTCCGGTGCTGAAAATAAGCAGCCGGATCTTGAGGAAGAAGCAAAAGGACCTGCAAGAAAGGTTGCAGTTGATGAGAATGGCAGCTGGTCAAAAGCAGCCATCGGATTCTCTAAAGGTCAAGGTAAAGACGTAGAAGACATTTATTTTAAAGAGGTTAAGGGTGTAGACTATGCCCATGTTAAAAAATTTGTGCAGGGAAAACCGACGAAAGAGCTATTAACAGGTTTTAAAGAAGTAATTTTAAGCCTCAACTTCCCTAAAAACATGCGATGGGCGGATTTAAACCTTCGTTATATCCGGCCAATCCGCTGGATGGTCGCTTTAATTGAAGATGAAATTATTCCTTTTAAAATTGAAGGGGTATCCACGGGGAATAAGACATACGGACATCGTTTTCTAGGAGAATTAACGACGATTGATCATGCGAGTCAGTATGAAGAAACTCTTTCTAAACAGTTTGTTATCGCTGATGGAGATAAAAGAAAAGCTGAAATTGCGGAACAGCTTCGTAAGCTTGAAAAAGAAAAAGGCTGGAATATCATTCAGGATCCTGAGCTTTTAAAAGAAGTTACACACTTAGTGGAATACCCGGCCGTCTTCAGCGGCTCATTCAGTGATGAGTTTCTTAATGTTCCGGAAGAAGCATTAATTATGTCTATGAAAGAACACCAGCGTTATTTTCCGGTTCGCTCAGCTGATGGAGAACTGCTTCCTAACTTTGTCGCAGTAAGAAATGGTGACGATCGTCATATTGATACAGTGGCAAGAGGGAATGAAAAGGTACTGAAGGCCAGACTTTCAGATGCTCAGTTTTTCTACAATGAAGATCAGAAGGGTTCTATCGATAAAAAGCTTGAGAAACTGAAACGGATGGTATATCAAGTAGAATTAGGAACACTTGCTGATAAAGTAGACCGGGTGAAAAACATCACAGGTTATTTAAGTGAAAAACTTTCCTTAGATGAGGGACAGCAAGTGCAAGCCGTAAGAGCTGCCGAAATCTGCAAATTTGATCTTGTTACTCAAATGGTGGACGAATTTTCTGATCTGCAGGGAATTATGGGAGAAAAGTATGCAAGACTGTTTGGAGAAGATGAGGAAGTGGCCGCAGCGATTAAAGAACATTATATGCCCCGTTCAGCAAACGGAGATCTTCCTGAATCTACAATTGGAGCCATTGTAAGTGTAGCTGATAAATTAGATACAATCATCGGTTCCATTGCTATAGGGAATTTGCCGACAGGATCTCAGGATCCCTACGGATTACGCCGTCAGTCATTAGGTATTCTGCAGATTCTCAAAGAATTTGAATGGTCAGTGTCCGTGGAAGATCTATTAGATGCAGTTATTGAACGATATTATGAATGGAAACTGCCGACAGCAGAACGTGATGAACTTACTTTATCTGTACATGATTTCTTCCGGACAAGAGCTGCTTATCTTTTAAAAGATGAAAAGATTGCTCCAGATGTCGTGGATGCCGTTCTTGCAAAGGGAATCCAAGTATATAAAGTAACCCTTGAAAAAGCTGAACTTCTTATGAATAAACGGAATGAGGAATCGTTTAAGCCTGTTCATGAAGCCTTAGGCCGAGTTTTAAATTTAGCAAAAAAAGCAGACAGCACTCAAGTAAACGAAACGCTGTTTGAAAATGCGTCAGAAGAAAAGCTTTATAAAACGTATTGTGAGGTCCAGCCGGCATATCGTAAGCTTCTTGAGGAAGAGAACCCGCAGAAGGCATTAGAAGAGCTGTCTAAGCTGGCACAGCCCATTCATTCATTTTTCGACCAGACGATGGTAATGACTGAGGATGAAAAGTTGAAACAGAATAGACTGGCGCTTCTGAATACATTGTCTGCGGACATTCTCGCTTTTGCTGACTTGACAAGTATCGAGTGGAAACAACAGTTTTAAAATCATTCTTTTACCATCACAGTTAAATAGGATATAATAATTACAGAATAGTATGTCACAGTTGGTAATTAGGGTGGTGAAAGAATGGAACTATCCAGTAGACAGGAACAGATCATTCAAATAGTAAAAGAACGCGGCCCGATCACGGGTGAAAACATAGCCGATCAACTTAGTCTGACGCGGGCAACACTAAGACCGGATCTAGCTATTCTAACGATGGCCGGATTCTTAGATGCCCGCCCCCGGGTCGGCTACTTTTTTACGGGGAAAACTGGTTCAGAGCTATTAACTGAAAAGCTTAAAAAATTTAAAGTACATGAGTATCAGGCGCTCCCGGTAGTAGTAGCAGAAGACGTCTCTGCTTATGATGCGATATGTACAATGTTTTTGGAAGATGTCGGGACCCTTTTTGTTACAAATAAGCAATCATTACTAGTGGGTGTTTTATCCAGGAAAGACTTGCTGCGGGCAAGTATCGGAAATCAGGACTTAACTTCTGTCCCTGTTCATATTATTATGACACGCATGCCAAATATCTCAATTTGTGAAAAAGAAGATCTGCTGCTAGATGCTGCACAAAAATTGATTGAGAAGCAGATTGATGCACTTCCTGTCATCAAGCCTGTTGAAGAAGGATATGAAGTTGTCGGACGTTTAACAAAAACAAGTATAACTAAAGCATTAGTCGAGCTTGGAACAGATCAGCATTTGTAAAAAGAATCCTTTCATAAAGGAGAGAGGGAACTAGTGGGAAAACCAATCATCTATATTTTGTCAGATTCAGTAGGGGAAACAGCAGAACTAGTTGTTAAAGCCGCACTCAGTCAATATGATGATGGACCGTATGAAGTCCAGCGGATTCCGTATGTAGAGGATAAGGGAACTATTAACGAAGCCATTGCTCAGGCAAAAGAACATAATGCTTTAATTGGATTCACTCTCGTTAATCCTGAATTCCGTCAATACCTGCTTGAGAAAGCAAACGAACTTAATTTGGAATGTGTAGATATTATGGGGCCGATGATGGATGCAATGCAGCGCTTCTTAAAGACTGAGCCAAGGCTTGAACCGGGTCTTGTCCATAAGCTTGATGCAGACTATTTCAAACGGGTGGAAGCCATCGAGTTTGCTGTGAAATATGACGACGGCAGGGATGCAAGAGGCATCCCAAAAGCTGATATTGTACTAATTGGTGTATCACGTACATCAAAAACTCCGTTGTCCCAATATTTAGCACACAAACGTTTGAAGGTGGCTAATGTTCCGATCGTTCCTGAAGTAGAGCCTCCTGAAGAACTATACGAAGTCGATCCAAAAAAATGCATTGGTTTAAAAATCAGCCCGCAAAAACTAAATGACATTCGGAAAGAGCGTCTTAAATCACTGGGTCTGGGGTCAGAAGCAAGTTATGCAAATATGGATCGGATCAAGCAGGAAATTAGACATTTTAACTCCGTTGTTGATAGAATAGGCTGTGAGGTTATTGATGTTTCTCATAAAGCAGTTGAAGAAACAGCTAATATTATTCTTAACATAATGAGACAGCAGTCGAGATAAATCTCAAAAAAGTCGCGCTTGTGAGCCCAAAGCGCGACTTTTTTGAGGAAATTTTGATAATATATATAGATTTTATCAAATTCATGTATTATAATAGATATTTGTGTAAAAATAGTCATAATATATGTTGTCTGAAATACTTTTCAGAAAAATCAAACATTAAGAAAAGGGCAGGAATCTACGGATTATTGTAGAATTACTGAATTATGCCGAAAACTAAAAGCAAAGTATGGGTAGATGCAGACAGCTGTCCTGTTCAAAAAGAGATCACTGCTGTGTGTAACAAATTTCATACCACACCTCAATTCGTTGCAACGATCAATCACTATAAGCCGGACCCATCAGGGGAAGAGTGGATCTACCTTGACCATGGGTCCCAAAGTGTCGATCTGTATATATTAAATCATGTAAAACCGCATGATATAGTGATCACTCAAGATTTATCTCTCGGAGTGCTTCTCACACCTCAGAGGGTTTATGTCCTTACACCACGAGGTAAACTAATTAACGAAGGGGATGCGGTTCAAATTATGAATCAAAAGCACCTCCGGCAGCGGACTCTTAAGCGCAAGAAGAAATGGAAGGGGCCAAAAGCTTTTACTACAGAAGACCGTGAACAATTTTCCCGAACATTAGATGATGTTCTGCAAATGAGTATCAGGGAAAGCGGGATATAAAGTATTCTAGTACTGGTATGGTGATTTTATGGCTGGACGTATCCCAGAAGAAACTGTTGATGAAATTAGAAAGTCCGTGGATATAGCCGATATAATCGGGGACTATGTGCAACTGAAAAGGCAGGGAAGAAACTACTTTGGACTTTGCCCTTTTCACGGTGAAAACACGCCGTCTTTTTCGGTATCCAGTGATAAGCAGATCTTTCACTGCTTTGGTTGCGGTAAAGGTGGAAATGTCTATTCTTTTCTAATGGAATTGGAAGGTTACTCCTTTATCCAGGCCGTTAAAACGGTCGCTGAAAAAGCTGGTGTTCAGCTTCCGGATGATCTTGGAGAAGAAACTTCCAAGCCGCATGATCCAGAAGCCCAGAATGTGTTAGATGCCCACATGTGGCTCACCAAACTGTATCATCACCTTTTGAGGCATTCGAAAGAAGGCAAAGAAGCTCTTTCATACCTGCACGAGAGAGGATTTACCGACGAAATCATTGAAAAGTATTCGTTAGGATTTTCTCCTCCTTCACAGGAATTTGTCGTCACATTTCTTGAAAAGAAGGGGTTTCATCCCCAGACGATGGTTAAGGCAGGTCTGCTCGTTGTAAATGATCAGGGTGAATATTCCGATCGGTTTCGAGCGAGGATTATGTTTCCATTGCGTAATCACCTCGGTAAGACGGTTGCCTTTGCAGGAAGAGCAATGGGTGATCAAAGTCCAAAGTATTTAAACAGCCCTGAAACAAATCTTTTTCAGAAAAACAGGCTGCTTTACAATTTCGACTCTGCACGCTCTACTATTCGTAAATCGAAAACTGTCGTTTTATTTGAAGGATTTGCAGATGTTATTTCCGCTGATCAGGCAGGCATTCACAATGGTGTAGGTACAATGGGAACGGCTGTTTCTCAGACACAAGCTCAGCTCCTGAAGCGCTATGCAGATGAGATTATCATCTGCTATGACGGAGATAAGGCCGGTCAGCAGGCGACTGTAAAAGCCGGTGAAATTTTAAAACAAACCGGATGCACAGTAAAAACAGCCCGTCTGCCTGAGGGTATGGATCCTGATGATTATATAAAGAAATTTGGCGGAGAGCGCTTTAAATCAGAAGTGTTAGATCCTAGTGATCCGTATACTTCCTTTATTATAAATTATTGGAAAAGAAATTATAACCTTCAATTAGAAGGAGATCGCATTGCTTATATCGAAAAGGTAGTACAGGAAGTTGCAAAGCTTGATCGGGCAATCGAAAGGGAACACTATTTACATGAGATTGCCAGGGAATTTGATATTGCCGTAGAAACATTGAAGCAGGAAGCTGATGAGGTCAGGAAAAAGAGTTATACTCCGGGGCGCCCTGTACCGAATGTAGAGAAGCCTCAGGCGCGAGCCCCAATGCAAAGTAAATTGCTGCCCGCTTTTCACAATGCTGAAAGAAAACTGGTTGCCATTATGCTCAATAACCCAGTAATTGCAGAGAAAGTGCAAGAAGAAATAGGGGGAGCATTCAATATTTCCGAGCATCAGGTTATTGTTACCCATTTGTATGCATATTATGAAGACGGTCATGAATCTGATATCAGTCAGTTTGTGGAACGCCTTGACGATCCATCCATTAAGGAGCTTGCAGTTCAGCTGGCCATGTCGCCAATAGGGGAAGAGGTGACGGATCAGGAACTCGCAGATTACATTTATCGTATCAAAGCGGAAAAAACAGACCGGACAGATATTAAAGGGCTCATAGAAGAACAGAAATTAGCAGAACAGCATAATGATCCTGTCAAAGCCGCACAGATTGCTATGGAAGTTTTAAAAAGAAAAAAAGAGATGAGAAACATTTAATAATTGGTATGGATAGTTGGAAGGAGGGGGACTCATGGCAGATAAGAAACAACAGCCATCACGTTCTAAAGAAAATGATAGCGAGCTAACCTTGGAGCAGGCAAAAGAACAATTGCTTGAAATAGGTAAAAAACGCGGGATCCTCGCCTACGAAGAAGTAGCTGAAAAACTTTCAAGTTTTGAATTGGATTCCGACCAAATGGATGAATATTACGAGTTCTTAACTGAGCAGGGTGTTGAAGTAATCGGAGATTCTGATCAGGATCCAAGTATGCAGCAGTTGAATAAGGAAGAAGAATTTAATCTTAATGATTTAAGTGTGCCGCCAGGAGTCAAAATAAATGATCCTGTTCGTATGTATCTTAAAGAAATCGGACGAGTAAATCTGCTTTCCGCTAATGATGAAATCAGCCTGGCCCAGCGTATTGAGAATGGCGATGAAGAAGCGAAACGCGAACTAGCAGAAGCCAACCTGCGACTAGTCGTCAGTATTGCCAAAAGGTATGTAGGAAGAGGGATGCTTTTCCTTGATCTGATCCAGGAAGGTAACATGGGTCTGATTAAAGCTGTAGAAAAATTCGATTACCGTAAAGGTTACAAGTTTAGTACGTATGCCACATGGTGGATCAGACAAGCTATCACTCGTGCAATTGCCGATCAGGCGAGAACCATTCGTATTCCTGTTCACATGGTCGAAACTATTAATAAGTTAATCCGTGTACAGCGACAGCTTCTTCAGGATCTTGGACGCGAGCCGACGCCTGAAGAAATCGCCCAGGATATGGAGCTTACACCTGATAAGGTAAGAGAGATTCTCAAAATTGCTCAGGAACCTGTATCTTTAGAAACACCGATCGGGGAAGAAGATGATTCCCATCTCGGTGATTTCATTGAGGACCAGGAGGCTACTTCACCTTCTGACCATGCTGCTTATGAGCTCTTAAAAGAACAGCTTGAAGATGTGCTTGATACGTTAACAGACAGAGAAGAAAACGTACTTCGTCTGCGTTTTGGACTTGATGATGGCCGTACACGTACTCTAGAAGAAGTAGGTAAGGTCTTTGGAGTGACCCGTGAACGTATTCGTCAGATTGAAGCGAAAGCACTTAGAAAGTTAAGACACCCAAGCCGCAGCAAGCGGTTAAAAGATTTTATGGAATAAATCGCTTTGTGTTGAGCTTTTCACATGTTCCTCAACTTCAAGCTCATTAAATAGAACATTTATTTTATGAAAAAGTTGGGCACTGAACTAAAAAGAAATAGAGAACTTTCAGGCCAGCTGAATATAGCTGGCTGACTCTTTCTTTATTTTTGGTTCCGCTTTCATTTCTTGTCATTAATTTTACTGAAGTGGGAATTATAATGCAAACAAGACTTTTGTCGACATTTGTAAGAACTCTTTTTTTATAAGGCTTTCATTTCCTAATACATAGCAAGCGGACATTTTGTCAGTTCTAATTTATACCTTTTATTTCCTGGGGAATTTCTGGATGTTCAAAGTTGATGCCAGTAATGGTCTTTTGGGATGAAAGTAGATAGTGATACGTTTACTTTTATTAGTTTTTGAACCTTTCCCCTTTCCTGACAGGGGATTTTAAAGTAAAATAAAATTAGTCTGTAAGGCATAAGCCAATTTTCAAGGGATACATAAGGAGGATGCAGCTGATGAAAAGAAACCCTTTGATTCCTTTTGCACTGATCGCAGTGCTGGGGATTGTTGTGATGGTGGTCGTATCATCCGTGGGAGTTAACGAGAGACAAGCTATTCAAAATGAAGAAAGCGGAGAAGAAGAGGAAACCGCAGCAGGACCTGAAGAAATGTTTCAGGATTCATGTGCCAGCTGTCACGGCGGCGATCTTGAAGGGGCAAATGGTCCAAACCTTCAGCAAGTCGGTTCAAAATATGATGCTGCAGAAATTCAAGAAATTATCGAAAATGGTAAGGGCGGCGGAGCTATGCCTGCTGGACTTTACACAGGTGATGACGCGGCCACGTTAGCCGAGTGGCTGGCTGAGGAACACCAATAAATTAAGTGGAAAAGCTTTCTGCCCTTTCAGGAAGCTTTTCTTTTTATGAGAGGGATTTTATATGAACGGAAAACAATTGTCCCAGCGATTAAAAGAAGTCGCGGATTTTCTTATAGATCCGGTGTTTTTTGCAGATATTGGATCTGATCACGCTTACCTTCCGTGCTATGTGTGCTTAAATAAGCCAACAGCTCGGGCGATAGCCGGAGAATTAAATGAAGGACCTTTTCTTAGCGCAAGGAAAGAAGTTGAAGAAAACCAGCTTGAACATGTGATTGAAGTAAGAAAAGGTAACGGACTGGAAGTTATTGATGGTAGAGTAAATCAGGTAGTAATTGCAGGAATGGGAGGGCCATTGATTAAGGATATTCTTGAAAAGGGTAATGGGAAACTCAAAGATGTAACTAGAATTATCGCACAGCCTAATATTGATGCCCGTTCTGTTAGAAAATGGTTTTATGAAAATGGCTACAATCTGACTGCAGAAAGAATAATTGAAGAGAATGGCCATATCTATGAAATTCTTGTTGCTGATCGAGGCGAAGGCCCATCGCCGTATAATGAAGATAATCTTGAGAAAGAAATGTGGCTCGGTCCATATCTCATGCAAGAGAAAAACAAGGCTTTCTTTGAAAAATGGAATGATGAAAAAAAGAAGAAATTAATGATTTTGGAACAAATAAAGCAATCCAAGAATGCGGAGGAAGCAAAGGTTAAAAAATTTGAAGAACAAATTATGTGGTTAAAGGAGGAGTTAAACGAATGACCGTTACTGTTAGAGAAATCGTCAATCAGCTTGAAAAGCTGGCCCCGAAAAAATTCGCTTTCGAGTGGGACAATGTTGGACTGCAGGTTGGTTCGCTGGACCAGCCAGTGGAAAATGTTATGGTAACGCTTGATGTACTGGAAGAAGTTGTGGATGAAGCTGTAGAAAAGAATGTCAATCTTATTATTGCTCATCACCCTTTGTTGTTTAAGAAGTTGAATCAAATTGATTTCAGTACGCCAAAGGGCCGGGTCATTCGTAAATTAATTCAAAACGATATTTCCGTCTATGCCTCCCATACCAATCTGGACATTGCAGATGGTGGTGTCAATGATGCGCTTGCTGAACTTATTGGATTAAGAGACATTAAACCGCTTATTGAAACGACGAACGAATCTCTATTGAAGCTGGCAGTTTATGTCCCTGTAAGTCATGCAGACAAGGTCAGAGATGCGATGAGTGAGGCAGGAGCCGGCTATATAGGGGACTACAGCCACTGTACTTATCAGGTTAATGGAGAAGGAACCTTTAAACCTCTTGAAGGAAGTGATCCTTATATCGGGTCAACAGGAGAGCTTGAACGAGTAGAAGAAAAGCGTATTGAGACGATTGTGCCTTCTTTCCTTACTCAAAAAGTGCTAAAGGCCATGAATGAATCTCATCCATACGAAGAAGCTGCCTATGATTTAATTCAGTTGTTAAATGAAGGGAAATCTTACGGAGTAGGCAGATTAGGTGAATTAGAAGAAGAAATGACGCTAGAAGCCCTCTGTATGCTCGTCAAAGATAAATATCAAGTCCCTCAGCTTCGTTACTGTGGAAATGCCCGTCAAAAAGTGAAGAAAGTTGCTCTTCTAGGTGGCAGCGGAGAAAACTACTATAAAGATGCATTAAGAAAAGGAGCCGATGTTTACATTACGGGTGATTTGTCTTTCCATACAGCTCAGGATGCTGTGGAAGCGGGATTATCCCTAATTGATCCAGGCCACCATGTTGAAAAAGTTGTGCATACTTATGTAAAAGATTATTTGGAGAAAAACGTAAGTCAATTAGGAACTGTTCTTATTTCTAATGTGGACACAGAACCCTTTCGGTTTATGTAAAGAAAAACCCCTTCGAAAATTTTCGAAGGGGTTTCATCATTATTTCTTTTTTGCTTTGACACGAGGGAGTATTTTTTTCTGCTCAACTTTTGATTCCAGCACCCAAGTATCTTCGTTATTTGGATCATACTGTTCGATGAATTTTATCACTTCTTTTGTTATAGGTGTAGGAGTCGAAGCTCCCGCTGTGACGGCTACTTTAGATACACCCTCAAGCCAACTGAGATCAATTTCGGTAACATCAGCAATGCGATAGGCTTGAGTGCCGGCAATTTCAATGGAGACCTGAGCAAGACGGTTAGAGTTATTACTCTTTGGATCACCGACAACAAGTGTTAAGTCTGCTTCTTTTGCCTGTTCGGAAACAGCTTCCTGACGAACTTGTGTAGCCATGCAAATTTCCTGATGCTTCTCAACGTGAGGATATTTTTCTTTTACTTTTTCCATTACGTCATAAACATCCCACTGACTCATCGTCGTCTGATTGGTAATCATAAGCTTGTCGTGGTCTATTTCCAGGTTTTCCACGTCCTCTTCATTTTCTACTAAGTGGACTTTGCCTGGAGCAACACCTACGGCTCCTTCAGGTTCAGGGTGGCCTTTTTTACCGACATAAATAATCTCATAGCCATCAGCCACTCGATCACGAATGAGGTTATGGGTGTTGGTTACGTCAGGGCATGTAGCGTCAAGTGTCGTCAGTCCTTTTTTCTTTGCGCGTTCTTTTACTTCAGGTGAGACTCCATGAGCTGTAAAAATAACAGTGCCATCATTAATGCCGTCCAGTAAATCCAGACGGTTTTTTCCATCTACTGTTATAATACCTTCATCTTCAAATGCCTTCGTAACGTGTGAATTATGCACAATCATTCCTAGAATATATATTGGCCGTGGTAAATTAGGGTCTTTTGCTGCGTTTTGGGCAATGACCATAGCATCAACCACTCCATAACAATAACCGCGAGGGGCGATTTTTATGACTTCCATTGCATAAATCCTCCTCTTTGTGTACACATCTAAAACTAACTTCCACCCATTATTATAAAGCCTATAGCGTCAGAAAACAAAGAATCTTATCAGATCGTGCAATTCTACAGCCTGTGCCTTATAATATAATAGGAACATTATACATTAAAGGAGTACGTTTATGAGCAACCATATGTTTTATCAATTCGATATCCAGGAAACGGTCGGAACTATTATTGAAGGTTACGGTTTTAAAGAGCCTACACCAATTCAGCGAAAAGTAATACCAGCTGTTCTTCGAGGAGAAAGTATTATTGGGCAATCCCATACTGGTTCTGGGAAAACACATGCCTATCTGCTTCCACTGTTTAATGAAATGGCAGGAGAAGCCTCCCACGTTCAGTTTGTCATTGCCGCACCGACACGGGAACTGGCGATTCAAATACATGAAGAAGTAAAAAAATCTATTGATTACGCCGATAAAAAAGGTGAATGGAGATCAAGCCTTGTAATTGGCGGTACAGATAAGCAGAAGATGATGGAAAAGCTAAAAGGCAATCCTCCTCAAATTGTTGTCGGCACTCCAGGAAGAATTTTAGATATGGTGAAAGAAGAAGCACTGGATATGTCAAAAACAGCATCTTTTGTTTTGGATGAGGCTGATCTCATGGTGGATTTAGGGTTTATTGAAGACGTGGATCAAATTCTTGTCCGGACAAATGAAAATGTCCAGCTGCTTGTCTTCTCAGCAACGATTCCAGAAAGACTTCAACCATTTTTGAAAAAGTACCTTACCAACCCGACACATATAAAAATCGAGGATAGTAAGCCTTCTCCAGAATTGATGGAGCACCGTCTCGTAGCGTTAAGACATAAAAACCCGGCTGATGTAATTATTGATATTTCAAAAGCGATTCAGCCGTATCTTGCCATTATATTTACAAATGGAAAAGACAAGGCGGACGAGCTGGCCGGAGATTTATTAGAGCGGGGATTGGAAGCCGGTGTTATTCATGGAGGCTTAAGTCCTCGTGAGCGGAAGCGTATGCTGAAAGAACTGCAAAATTTAAAATATCAATATATTGTAGCGACAGACCTAGCTTCAAGAGGTATAGATATTCAAGGCGTTAGTCACGTAATAAATGCTCAGATGCCAAAAGAAGAAGAGTTCTATATCCACCGGGTAGGAAGAACAGCTCGTGCCGGATTAGAAGGTACAGCTATCAACCTTTATACAGAAGAAGATCTGCCGTTGATTGAAAAGCTGGAAAAGCAGGGGCTTGCGTTTACCTTCTATGAAGTAAAAGATGGGGAATGGAAAGAAGCGAAGTCCTATAAAGACAGAGAAAAAAGAACCCGAACAGCATCAGGGATGGAGAAAAAAGCGAAAGCGATGGTTAGAAAGCCTAAAAAGGTGAAACCTGGTTATAAAAAGAAAATGAAAAGAGAAGCTGACAAGAATTTTAAAAAGTTAAAGCGTGACAGTTACCGCAACAAATAGGGAGGAACAACACACATGCTTAAAATAGGTTCACACGTTTCCATGAAAGGAAAGAAAATGCTGCTGGGAGCCAGCGAGGAAGCTGTTTCTTATGGTTCTTCTACTTTTATGATTTACACCGGAGCGCCGCAAAATACGAGAAGAAAAGCAATTGAAGATTTAAATATAGAAGCTGGAACTGAACATATGAAGGCACATGGAATCGAAGACATCGTCGTACATGCCCCATATATTATAAATATTGGTAATACGACGAAGCCGGAAACCTTCCAGCTGGGTGTAGACTTTTTAAGAAGTGAAATTGAAAGAACGGAAGCCCTGGGCTCAAAACAAATCGTTCTTCACCCCGGTTCTCATGTAGGGCAGGGTGCGGATAAAGGGATTCCTAAAATTATTGAGGGCTTAAATGAAGTTCTTCATAAAGATCAGAACGTACAGATTGCTTTGGAGACTATGGCCGGAAAAGGCTCTGAATGCGGCCGCTCTTTTGAAGAAATCGCTCAAATTATTGAAGGTGTGACAATGAATGACAAACTTTCCGTTTGTTTTGATACGTGTCACGTGCATGACGCCGGGTATGATATCATCAACAACTTTGATGGTGTGTTAGAAGAATTTGACCGCATTGTAGGGCTTGACCGTATTAAAGTCCTCCACGTGAATGATAGTAAAAATATTACTGGAGCAAGGAAAGACCGTCATGAAAATATCGGATTCGGCCATATTGGCTTTGATGCTCTTCATAACATCGTCCATCATGAAGTATTTAAAGATATACCTAAGATTTTAGAAACACCGTATGTCGGCGAAAATAAAAAAGACAAAAAGCCGCCGTATAAATTTGAGATTGATATGTTGAAATCAGGAGAGTACCAAGAGGATTTAAAAGAGAAAATTGTGGTCCAATAAGCAGGGAGTTATCGTTGAACAGTTCGATTTTGGCTAATCTATGCCGCCGGGTTTCTGTTCCGGTTACTTTAGAAAGATAAAAGGGAACGGGGAATTGACTTGCCTTTAAGCATGAGCCGGTTTTGCATTTAAAAAAGATCAAAAACCTGCCTTTAAGCAAGTTATCATCTCTCCACAATAAAAAGAATGCTGAAACAGCACTTCTTTTATTGTGGAGATTTTTGTTAGTAAAGCCAATCTTCCACTCCATACTGTTTAGCTAGCTTATGCAGTAGTATGTTGACCGAATGAGCTGTCTCTTTTGAGGTGATTCTCGCCAGCTGGCGAAGCATTCTTTTTCTTCCATCAGGATCAAATGGATTTTCCTTGTTATGTTTTAATGCTTTCGTTATTTTTTTGGCTTCGTCATACGTAATCGCTATGTTATACCTCTTGCTGTAATCCATTAATTCTTCGGCAGTGATCTGCTTTAACTTATGAGTAATGTACTGTTGAGCTACGTTGAACATAGTACCGTCTCCTTCGCCCTTTATTCAGTACACCCTATGATAAAAAAGCTTATTCGGTTCTTAAAAAAGCAGAAGCCTTCGCTTTTGAATATTTTTATAATATGAAGGTCTGGCCAAGTGCTTGACCCATTTCTCCCATAAACTCCCTTACTTAAACATTCGTAAAGAATCACATACTAAACGTGATTCTCAAAACAGAAAGTGAGGGAATTCTTGTGGATGAATCAAGAGAATCTGTAGGGAATCGTCAGGAACAACCAGTAACTCAGCACGAGAAGGAAAGGCAGCAGAGTGAAGTAGAACGAGCTGCCAGCCAGCCGGTATACGGTGAAAGCTATAACGAAGAATATGCGCAGGAATCCGCAGTACCTTTAGATGAACCTATACGTTCTGAAGAAAGGGAAACAACGATGGAGGACGATGTAAAACCCGGTTTCGGGTGGGTTGCTTTAACTGCAGCGATTTTGTCGTTTTTCTTCGCTCCCTTCATCCTTGGTATTGTCGGCATTGTACTTGGGGTATTCGGTAAACGCCGCGGAGCAGACACTCTTGGGAATATGGCGATCATTATCAGTGTGATTTCTATCCTTTTCTCATTATTCCTTGCTCCGATAACACAAATGATCTAAAAAAAGTGGACCCGCTTCGGGTCCACTTTTACGCGTTTTGCTCTTCTTTTTCTTTTCGTTCTTTTTCGTAATGTTCTTCTGCCAGTTTGTCGACTTCTTTTTTGAGTTCCTCTACCATAATTTCTTCCGGAACTTTACGGATAATTTCACCGTGTCTGAAAAGAAGACCTTCACCTCTGGCGCCGGCAATGCCGATATCAGCTTCTCTCGCCTCGCCGGGACCGTTAACAGCACAGCCTAAGACGGCTACTTTAATCGGTGCCTTAATCGTCTGGATGTATTCTTCAACTTCATTGGCGATCGAGATTAGATCAATCTCAATTCGTCCGCATGTCGGACAGGAAATTAAGGTAGCGGCATTGGAAGCTAAACCAAAAGATTTCAGTAATTCTTTAGCCACTTTAACTTCCTCAACTGGATCAGCACTTAAGCTGATTCGTACAGTACTTCCTATGCCTTTGCTCAATATAGCACCTAGACCAGCGGCACTCTTCACTGTACCAGCAAATAAGGTGCCTGATTCTGTAATCCCAAGGTGAAGCGGATATTTAATCGCTTCAGCAGCTTTTTCATAAGCTTCAATAGCCAGATTAACATCTGATGCTTTAAGTGAAACGATGATATCATGAAAATCAAGGTCTTCGAGAATCTTAATATGGTGAAGGGCACTTTCCACCATGCCGTCAGCTGTTGGATATCCGTATTTCTCCAGGATGTGTCTCTCCAAGGAACCGGCATTAACTCCAATACGAATAGGAATGCCTTTGGCTTTGGCTGCTTGAACAACTGCTTCAACTTTTTCACGTTTGCCAATGTTCCCCGGGTTAATTCGGATCTTATCTGCTCCGCCTTCAATTGCTTTTAAAGCTTTTTTATAATCAAAATGAATATCCACCACCAGCGGGATGTTGATACGTTTTTTAATTTCCGGAATTGCGTCTGCTGCACGATCATCCGGGCAGGCTACGCGTACGATTTGACATCCGGCTTCTTCTAAACGGAGAATTTCCGCAACTGTAGCTTCAACATCGTGCGTTTTAGTTGTAGTCATGGACTGAATCACAACTTGATCTTCTCCGCCTATTGTGAGATTTCCAACTTTAACGGGCCGAGTGTCTTTTCTGTGAGTTATTGCCATTAATAATCGCTCCTTTATATCTAAAAAAAGCTTGTCCTCTTATAATTTTGCCAATACCTATTATAATAGGTAATTGTTGAAATGAGAAGTATTGCGGCTTGACTAGTATCTGTTCAGTCAGCTAGAGAGATTATATCATGAGTCCCATTTAAAGAAAAATTTTTGTGCATCTTTTGAAACATTTTCAATACTTCGTACGTATTATAAATATGGGAAACAAAGAGGAGGTACTGTCATGGATTTACTGGCTTACGACTGGATGGTCATGTTTATTACATTATTTGGGACGATGTTTTTAATTGGCGAGCTTCTCGTTAACGCGAGAGGGCTTTTTGGGATATTAGGTTTTGGATTTATTACGGTTTATTTCTATTCTTTTCTTGAGCCGGACATGTTTGCCATTATGATGTTTGTCTATATTTTAGGGCTTGTCCTTGTAATTATTGATGGGAAAGTTGTAAATGATGGAACATTGGCGACAATTGGTGGAGCGGCTATGATCATCGCTGTTGGTTTTAGTGCCCCTAACTGGACGGCTGGTTTGTATAGTGTAATCGGTGTCCTGATCGGCGGGTTTTCATCTCTCTTATTTCTAAAAGTGTTTAAACGCAGGGCCATGTGGACGAAAATTACATTGGGCGATCAAATGTCTTCAGAAATGGGATATAACTCGATGAAAGAGACTTATAAATCATTAATTGGAAAAAAAGGAAAAGCCAAGACGGATATGAGACCAGTCGGTACTATTGAGGTCGAGGGCGAAGATTATAGCGCGATCTCAAACGGCCGATGGATCTATAAAGGAGACGAGATAAAAGTTACTTCTGTAGATGGAACGCGGATATTAGTGAAAAAAGAAGATATAAATGAATAGGATTCAAAATTAGCATCTCAAGCTGCGCGGCTTGAGATGCTAATTTTTTTTGGGAAGATACCGAAGAGCGAGAGCAATATAAATAATGGAAACAGCAGCAAACAGATAAAACAAAGAATTATCGGACCAGAAAAAGGATTCGATAACTACGAGAACAATGGCAGGGGCCGTAATGGAGAAGGCACTAATATTCCAAACCTGCTTGTAATCAGCCCGCAATCTGGCCCATTTAGCTCCACCTAATGCTAAAAAGGCTAATATAGAAACCGTAATAAATAAAACAGCCGTGATAAAGAAATAGATAAAGGGCAGGAATATGATGATAAATACTCCGCTTGATATATTATTAAGTACTGAAGGGGCAGCGTCGGAAAACCAATAGGTGAAAACAGCGCTTAACAGTACAGGGATTAATACAATGAGACTAAGATAAAAAATATAGCTGATGGCTTTGCCCATTGGAAGAATTCTAAGCGCTGAAAGCATTTTAAAGTGGTAAAAACTTTTGATCATCTGCTGGGATTTACTCATAGATTAAAAACTCCTTCTTACATGTCTTATTTATCGTAATCGACAACCTATAGCGAATCAAGGAAATTTATAGAATATGACGTCTAAATCACACGTTTGTAAATTTAATGTTAAGATTTGAAAGAACACTTTACAAAGCATTTTGCGATCGTCAATAATGGGGAAGGTGTTAAAAAGATAAATAAAAAAAATAACTTTGGATGAATTAGAAAGGGTGGAGGACTTTTGGAAATCAATATTCAAGAGATGCTGTTTCAGTTTCTTGGAGGACTGGGGATATTCCTTTTCGGTCTGAAATATTTAGCGGACGGTCTACAACGTACAGCCGGTGACCGCCTGAGAGAAATTCTGGATAAATTTACGAGCAACCCCTTTATGGGTGTGTTAGCTGGGACAGTCGTAACCATACTGGTGCAAAGTAGTTCGACAACTACGGTACTGACAGTTGGTCTGGTTAACGCCGGATTTATGACCTTTAGACAGGCCATCGGTGTTATTATGGGGGCCAACATTGGAACGACAATGACTGCATTTATTATTGGTATTGATATTGGCGCTTACGGCCTGCCAATTCTTGCTCTAGGTGCTTTTCTGCTGTTCTTCTTTAAAAATAAAAAGGTTAGCAATTTTGGGCAGCTGTTCTTTGGTTTGGGGGCCTTATTCTATGGGCTTGATGTAATGAGCGGCGGTATGAAGCCATTACGTAGTCTGGAAGCATTCCAAGACCTGACGGTGAGTATGAGTGATAACCCTATTTTAGGTGTTGTGATCGGGACCCTGTTTACGGTTATCGTACAAAGTTCAAGTGCTACTATTGGGATTCTTCAGCAATTGTTTGGTGAAGGATTAATTGATTTACAAGCAGCACTTCCTGTACTGTTTGGTGATAATATTGGAACGACCATTACAGCTGTACTCGCGGCTATTGGTTCAAGTATAGGTGCAAAACGCGCAGCTGCCGCCCATGTCATGTTTAATGTAATAGGTGCCGCTGTATTTCTAATTTTATTAGTACCATTTACGGCTTATGTCGAATGGCTGAGAGCCACTCTGGATTTAAATCCGGAAATGACCATTGCCTTTGCGCACGGGTCATTTAACATTGCAAACACAGTTGTTCAATTTCCATTTATAGCTGGAATTGCATGGGTTGTAATGAGAGTAGTTCCTGGGGAAGACTCAGTGATCGAATACAAACCACAACACCTTGATCCGATTTTTATTGAACAATCTCCATCCCTGGCTTTAGATCAGGCAAAAGAAGAGGTTATCCGTATGGGTGAGTATGCTTATAAAGGACTGGAAGAGACAAGCCTCTATCTAAATAAAAAACAAACGAAGCATTCTGAGCTCGCTATGCAGATAGAAGAAGCTTTAAACAATTTAGACCGTAAAATTACGGACTATCTAGTAGCTCTATCTTCTGCAGAACTTTCAGATGAAGACAGTCACAAACACGGTGCATTACTGGATTCTGTGAGAGATATTGAAAGAATCGGTGACCACTTTGAAAACATTATTGAGTTAATTGATTACAAGAACTCCAACAAAGTTATTCTTACAGATCAGGCAATTGACGATTTAAATGAAATGTTTGACTTGGCACTGATGACCGTTAAACAGGCGATGAAATCGCTTGAATATATGGACCGCGAAGAAGCTCTTGCTGTTGTTCAGAAAGAGAATGAGCTGGACCGTATGGAGAGATCTTTCCGTAAGAAGCACATTATCCGTATGAACGAAGGCCTTTGCACTGGACAGGCAGGTATCGTATTTGTTGATATGCTCAGCAACCTTGAGCGTATCGGTGACCATGCTGTTAACATTGCAGAAGAAGTACTTGGTGAGAAAGAAAGTTTATAATAAGAAAAGCCGCTGTTTGGTACAGCGGCTTTTTTATTTTCGAGAATGTCGATTGGAACTAGATAAGTACTATACATGGGTTCATGTCGGGAAAGCTATTCTTTTTTACAGTAGAAAAACGGCAAAGAGCGAATTAGCCCGTTTCCCGCGGTCCGGTTTTATAGCTATCGGAATCGGTTTCTCCCCACATCATCGTATTTCTTAGTGATTAAAAGTTCCAAGATAGGAAGAGGTTCTTTAACAACCTGGTAAAGCCAGTGTTCATTAACATTTAGTAAGATGAAGAACGGGTACTTATTAGGCAAATTTTTTTCTTGTTTAAAATCTTTTCAAAAAAATTAAGAAAAACTATTGAAAAGGCAAAATGCTCATGCTATATTAATTTTGCTGTCAAAAAATCTGCAGAAGCTAATGGAAAACACATTAAATAAACTGCTTGACAGTAATGGCGATACATGTTATATTTATTAGCGTCGCTTCAATTGGAGCGGAAACATATGGCGGTGTAGCTCAGCTGGCTAGAGCGTACGGTTCATACCCGTGAGGTCGGGGGTTCGATCCCCTCCGCCGCTACTTTCAAGTAATTCGATGATGTTAGTCATACTCCCTTAACTTTACGATCTCATATAGGGACTGGGAGAAGAAATTGAGTTGAATACATATTAAAAACATGGCGGTTGTGGCGAAGTGGTTAACGCACCGGATTGTGGTTCCGGCATTCGTGGGTTCGATTCCCATCAGCCGCCCCATGTTGGACCCTTAGCTCAGCTGGTTAGAGCTATCGGCTCATAACCGATCGGTCGCAGGTTCGAGTCCTGCAGGGTCCACCATTTTTTGCGGAGGAGTACCCAAGTTCGGCTGAAGGGAGCGGTCTTGAAAACCGCCAGGGGCTTCACGGCCCGCGGGGGTTCGAATCCCTCCTCCTCCGCCATTACATATTTTGTGAATTTGGGTGTAATTACGGCTCGGTAGCTCAGTCGGTAGAGCAACGGACTGAAAATCCGTGTGTCGGCGGTTCGATTCCGTCCCGAGCCACTTTTAAAACAAGCGTGTCGTCACGCTTGTTTTTTTATGTTTATTTCATATAATAGCGGGTATTTTACATACGTAGTGAATGTTAAGCAGTTTTCTGCATAATGTTTGCAAGATAAATATCGGTTTGGTAATGTAAAAGTGGGCGGAAGCCGATGCCCATCGATTTACATATTAATTAAAAGGAGGAGTTAACATGGCTAAATTTGAACTACCAGAACTACCTTATGCGTATGACGCACTGGAACCAACGATCGATAAGGAAACGATGAACATCCACCATACGAAGCACCACAACAAGTATGTTACTGAATTGAACAATGCCCTTGAAGGACATGACGATCTTCAGGAAAAATCTATTGATGAACTGCTGGCAAATAACTTGTCTGCAATTCCCGAAGATATCAAGACAAAAGTTCGTAACAACGGTGGAGGTCATGCTAACCATGACTTATTCTGGACTATTCTTTCTCCAAATGGCGGAGGACAGCCGTCTGGTGAATTAGCTTCAAAAATTGAGGAAACGTTCGGCGGTTTCGATCAATTTAAAGAAAAGTTTGAAGCTACGGCTACCGGCCGTTTTGGCTCTGGCTGGGCTTGGCTAGTAGTAAACAACGGCAGCCTGGAAGTAATCGATACGCTAAATCAGGACTCCCCGCTTATGGAAGGTAAAACTCCAGTTCTTGGCCTGGATGTTTGGGAGCATGCTTACTATCTGAACTACCAAAACCGCCGTCCGGATTATGCGAAAGCTTTCTGGAACGTGGTAAACTGGGAAGAAGTATCAAGACGCTACGAAGAAGCTAAATAATAAATGTTTAAAGGTACAGGTCTTAACACCTGTACCTTTATTTTTTGTATATCTCGATCTCCTTTGATCACACTAAGAAAAGATAAATCAAAGGAGATATTCTATTATGATACAAAAACTGAAGGTGTGGTTGTCCCAGGAAAATGTCTCTAAAGATTTAATTTTGCTACTGGTAATCGGTGGACTATATTCCATTGGTATCTTTCTTTCGAGTACTTTTGTTAACGTTTATTTATGGAAACAATCAAATAGTTATGCAGATATTGCTTTATATAATCTGTGTATTTATATTATGCAGCCGATCACATTTATTGTGGCCGGAAAGTGTGCAAAAAGAATTGATCGTGTTATTGTCTTGCGCGCAGGCGTAACGGTTCTTTCCTTGTTTTTTTTAACTGTTCTTTTTATCGGAGATAATGCTGCAAAATATAATCTGTTGTTAGGCGGCCTGCTCGGGGTAGGGTATGGTTTTTACTGGCTGGCTTATAACGTGTTGACATTTGAAATTACAGAGCCTGATACAAGAGATTTTTTTAACGGGTTTTTAGGAATCCTTCAGTCTTTTGGCGGGATGACAGGCCCTCTCTTTGCCGGATATGTGATTTCACGTATGAATCAATTTACGGGCTATACGGTTATTTTTACGATTTCCTTCAGCTTTTTTATTATTGCAGTTATCATTAGTTTTTTCCTATCAAGAAGGAAAGCAAAAGGGAATTTTTCTTTTAAAAGGATCATTCTTGAACGCAAGCATAACAGCAATTGGAATAAAATTTTGAAGGCTCATATTTCTCAAGGATTTCGAGAAGGAACATTTTTATTCGCGGTGACAATTTGGATTTATTTAGTTACCCGGGATGAATTTTCCCTCGGGATATTTAATCTGGTGTATTCTGGGTTTTCGTTATTGTTTTATTTTCTTGTGACACGGTGGATTAAACCTGGAAAGAGAAAACAGGCGATTTTTCTTGCCGGTCTGTCGCTTTATTTATCTGTAGTTTTGCTCATTTTCAGTAATAGTCTGCCTCTGATCTTATTTTACGGGGCCATCGCAGGTGTGTTCTTCCCTGTTCTATTTGTGCCGTACCTGTCGTTGACATATGATGTGATAGGAAAGGCATGGAATGCAGGGGAAATGAGAATCGAATATATCGTCGTTAGAGAGATTTTTCTTAACGCGGGCCGCATCCTTTCTATTCTCATATTCTTGGTTGCCATTGTATTTATAACGCCGGAAACAGGGATTCCGTATATTCTTCTGATTGTAGGGGGCGGGCATTTCTTTATTTACTTTTTTATTAAGGATATTAACTTCACTCCGAAAGAGAGTGTCAGCTAAAATCTCTAGTTCTTTATTAGAAAAAGATGCTATACTAAAAAATAGAGAATTTTTTCGAGTAAGGGAGAGGAACTTATGGGGAAGAAAGCTGGCAGGAGTAAGTCGCACTTACCTTTCCGTTTAAATATCGTTTTTTTCGTAGTGTTTTTGCTTTTTGCAATATTAATTCTTCAACTTGGTGTCGTGCAAATACTTACAGGACAAGCTGCCCAGGATCAGATTGACCGTACCGAAAATACAACGACGACGATTCCTGTACCTAGGGGGGAAATGTATGACAGATATGGACGGTTAGTCGTTAACAATGAGCCCCTTTATTCAATTACATATACACCGCCGAAAGGTGTACAGCCAAAGGATAGACTTGAATTGGCGGAAAAGCTGGCTCAATATATAAATATGGAATATGAAGATAAATTAACAGAACGTGATTTAAAAGATTATTACTTTTTAATTAATGAAGAAGAAATATCCAAGCGTATACCGGAAGAAGACTTAGAGGGGCTTGATAATGGGGAAGTTTATAAAGCTCAAATTGATTCGATAACGGAAGAAGAAATCAGCAGTTTTGATGGCGATACACAGGAAATCATTGCTATTAAAAAAGAGCTGGACCAGGCTTATGCTTTGGCTCCCCACGTTGTGAAAAATGAAGGGATAACCGAGGAAGAGTATTCTATTGTCGCAGAGCATTTGCCGGAACTTCCCGGAATTAATGTAACTGCCGACTGGGACCGTGAATATTTATTTGAAGATACTTTCAGAAGCTACATTGGGAACATTACAACGAGTGATCAGGGGATACCTCAAGAAATGGAAGACTATTATATGTCGCTCGATTACAGTCGTAATGACCGTGTAGGCATAAGTGGAATTGAAGAACAATATGAAGAGGTTCTAAGAGGCACGAAAGAAAAAGTACAGTATACAACGGATAGTGACAATAAAGTCGTAAACACAGATGTTGTCCGTGAAGGCTCCCGTGGTAAAGACTTAATGCTTTCCCTTGATATGGAGCTTCAGCAGGAAGTTGATAAAATTGTTGAAGAAGAGCTTGTAAAAGCGATTGAGCAGGAGCCGGCTGCTAACCGCCATATGGAAAACGCGATTGTCGTCATGTCAGACCCGAATAATGGTGAGATACTCGCCATATCAGGGAAAGAATATAATCGAAACCGTGAATCAGGAGAAGAAAAAGTATCCAATGTTGGCCATCAAGCCCTTTATAATGCATACATGCCCGGTTCCACTATAAAGGGTGCAACCGTATTAACAGGTCTAAATGAGGGTGTAATCGGTCCTTCAACTTATGTAAATGACCGGACACTCAGATTCGCTGGTTCTCCTAATAAGAGCTCTTACCGATCAGGTATCGGAAATGTAAACTATTATTCCGCCCTGCAGCAATCTTCCAATGTTTACATGTATTTTATTGCTATGTGGATGGGCGGCCATGAGTATGTAGATAATGGTCCTTTAAATTTAAAAAGTGATACAATGCAGCGATTTGTTTATCACTTTAATCAATTTGGTTTAGGGGTGGAGACAGGGATAGACTTCCCATACGAAGCCCGGGGGTTTGAAGAAATGGATTTCCCTAATCCAGGGGTAGTGCTCGATTTTGCCATTGGCCAGTACAGCACATATACAGCCATGCAGCTTAATCAATATGTTTCCACAATTGCTAATGGAGGAAACAGAGTACGGCCTAAACTCGTTCGAGAAATTCACAATCCAAGTTCTGATGGAGAAGGTCTGGGTCCGCTTTATAAGAAATACGATACAGAAGTTATGAACAATCTTACTATGGACAAAGAAGATATCCAGCGAGTTCAGGAAGGTTTCCGTGCTGTGTTTCAGCCGGGTGGAACCGCAAATAGCTATTTTAGTGGCGCGGACTATCAGGCGGCTGGAAAAACGGGTACAGCCCAGCAGCAAAAGTATTATACTCAAGAAAATGGAGAGTCTGTCGGATATGAGACCCTTAACCTGACGATGGTTGGTTATGCTCCATATGATAATCCAGAGGTAGCTTTCTCGGTGATCGTGCCATTTACCGGAGAAGACTCCAACACGAGTATAAATGGATATATTTCCCGTAGGATATTAGATGCTTACTTTGATTTGAAAGAAGAAAGAGCTGAAGCAGGAATTAAGAAAGAATTAACAGAAGCAGATGAAGAGTGATGCCACATAGGCGTCACTCTTTTTTTGTGTTAATTTTTCCAATTGGCAAAATCGATCATTTACAAAACATTTACGTTTAATATATATGGGCTTAAAGTTGTGTCTTTATGATATGAATTGTGAGTTGGTCAAGCCAACATCCAAACATAAGAGACTTAGGGGGAAGTAGTTAAATGAAGAACTTTAAGATTTTCGCTTTACTATTTGCATTTATTTTAGCAGCAGGAGTACTGGCTGCTTGTGGATCATCTGAGGATTCCAGTTCAGGTGAAGGAAGCGGAGAAGGAGAAGCTGAACAATCAGGTTCTATCGTCGTAGGCGGATCCAGCGCCATGCAGCCTCTAGTCGGCGCGGCAGCTGAACAATACATGTCAGACAACCCTGATGCTCAAATTGACGTACAAGGCGGCGGGAGCGGCACAGGTCTTAGTGAAGTAGCGGCTGGAAATTTTGATATTGGTAACTCTGACTACTTTGCTGAAACTAAAGAGGACATCCCGGCTGACGAACTAACTGACCACAAAGTGGCCGTAGTTGGTATGACTGCAGCTGCTCACCCGGAAGTTGGCGTAGAAGAACTATCTAAAGAAGATTTAAAAGCAATTTTTACTGGTGAAATTACGAACTGGTCAGAAGTTGGCGGAGCAGACCAGGAAATTACTCTTGTAAACCGTCCGGATGGTTCCGGAACACGCGCTACGTTCAATGAATTTGGATTGGATGGCGAAGAACCAGCAGAAGGAATTACTGAAGATTCTTCTAACCGTGTTATGCAAATTATAGAGGAGACTCCTGGTGCAGTAGGCTACCTTGCATTTTCATACTTTGAACAAAGTGAAGACATCATTCCTTTAGCAATTGATGGAGTCGAAGCAACAGATGAAAACGTAAAAAGCGGAGAATTTCCTATTTGGGCCTATCAGCACAGCTATACTCAAGGCGAACCAGAAGGTCTGGCTAAAGAATTTCTAGATTATATGATGACTGAAGAAGTTCAAACATCCCTTCTTCCACAGCAAGGATATATTCCAGTCACTGAAATGCAAGTAGAACGTGACGCAGAAGGCAACGAAACTGAAGTAAAGTAATTTGAGCATCAATGAAAGTGAATAGGGAATGGCAGAGGGTTGGCCGGTTCGTCTGCTGATTTTAATATAAGTGCTCAAAGCTTATGTTAAAACCAGACAAACCGTTCAGCCCCTTTCCCGTGCATTAGGAGGAGTATATTATGGCGAACGTTCAAAGCTCTGAGAAGGATAACCATAGATTATTAAAAAACAATCGTTCATCAGGTAAACACAATGAAACACGAGGTAAGATTCTTGTATTTTCAAGTGCATTCTTAGTAATTGCTGCTACCATCGCAATTACTTTATTTCTAGGTTATAAAGGCATAAGAACTTTTTTTGCCTTTGACGTAAACTTGTGGAATTTTCTTACAACGACAGGATGGGATGGGACAGAGAACAGCGGTGCCCTCTCATTTATATTCGGATCATTTGCAGTTACCTTCCTGGCGGCATTATTTGCAGCTCCATTAGGGATTGGAAGTGCAATCTTTATGACAGAGATAGCAAAAAAATGGGGACAAAAAGTGATGCAGCCTGTAATTGAAATATTAGTAGGCATTCCATCTGTCGTCTATGGATTAATTGGTGTGACCGTTATTGTTCCATTGATAAGAGATAATATTGGAGGGATTGGTTTTAGTTTACTAGCAGGAATGGTCGTAGTTGGCATTATGATTCTTCCAACGATTACCAGTATTTCTGCCGATGCGATTAAAGCGATTCCTGATGATATAAAAAATGCGTCCTACGGTCTGGGAGCCACAAGGTGGCAGACAATATATAAAGTTATTCTTCCGGCTGCCCTTCCTTCCCTGATGACTGCGATCGTATTAGGAATGGCCCGGGCATTTGGAGAAGCTTTAGCTGTACAGATGGTAATAGGAAACGTAAGAGGGCTGCCTTCATCTATAACCGATTCTGCAGCTACCCTTACTTCTATAATTACTTTGGATATGCCACACACCACTTATGGAAGTGTTCATAACAGCTTACTTTGGTCTCTGGGACTCTTCCTGTTAATTATGTCCTACGTGTTTATTATTGTCATCCGTGTCGTGTCCTCAAGGAGGAAAGTGTAATGAACAGACGTTTTACAAACACCGTAGCCACATCAGCTTTTGTTTTATGTGCAGTGATAATGTCAGCAACCTTAGTTTATCTGCTAGGTTATATTCTGACCAATGGTTTTTCATATGTTGATCTATCTTTCTTAACATCTGACTCCAGTTCATTTATGGAAGGCGGCGGAATCAAGAACCAGCTTTGGAATTCATTCTATATCTTAGTGGTTACTCTAATTTTATCAGTCCCTCTTGGAATTCTTGGCGGTATCTATCTTGCTGAATATTCTCGTCCCGGTAAATTAACAAACATCATTCGTACGAGTGTAGAAGTATTATCATCACTGCCCTCTATAGTAGTAGGTATGTTCGGCTTACTCGTATTTGTTCAATATATGGGATTAGGTTACTCCATTATTGCAGGTTCACTTGCTTTAACAGTTTTTAACCTGCCAATTATTGTGAGGGTTACAGAAGATTCCATCAGATCTGTACCTGTGAAACAAAAAAATGCCAGTCTGGCTCTCGGTATTACACACTGGCACACGGTAAAAACCGTCCTTGTACCGGCTGCATTTCCCGGTATCTTAACAGGAATTTTACTTTCTGCCGGAAGAATATTTGGTGAAGCAGCAGCATTGTTGTTTACGGCAGGTCTTTCTACGAACAATTTACAGTTTGATACGTGGAACCCTTTTGACAACAATTCACCGCTTAACCCTTTTCGATCAGCAGAAACGCTTTCGGTCCATATTTGGAAAGTAAATTCACAAGGGATCATGCCAGACGTAGATGCCATTGCGGCAGGTTCAGCGGCTGTACTCATTATATTTGTTCTTATCTTTAATGTAACAGCACGAGTGATCGGCAATATTATTTTCAAAAAGATTACCGGTTCTAAGTAGGAAGGGGAGCATATTAAAATGGTCAACCTTAATATAAAATCGAAAACTTCTACGCAGGAACAGAAAAAAACGAGTTCAAGCGTAATAGATAATAGAATGAAAGAACAGGCAGAAGTCCAGCTGAATTTGGATAATCTCAGTGTCTTTTACGGAAATAATCAGGCAGTGAAAAATGTAACAATGCCTATTGAAAAAAATAAAGTAACGGCTTTTATAGGACCTTCCGGATGCGGAAAATCCACCCTATTAAGAACGATAAACCGTATGAATGACCAAATTAGAATTGCCCGTTATGAAGGAAAAATCATGTACGATGGAATAAATATACTCAATAAAGACATTGACGTAGTAGCTTTGAGAAAAGAAATTGGGATGGTGTTTCAGGAGCCCAATCCTTTTCCGAAACCTATTAAGAAAAACATCACACATGCTCTTCAGTACATGAAAATGTCTAAAGTAAATATGCAGGAGATAGTAGAAACTTCATTAAAGCAGGCGGCACTGTGGGATGAAATTAAAGACAGGCTGAATGATTCGGCTTTATCATTATCCGGCGGGCAGCAGCAGCGACTTTGTATTGCGAGAGCTTTAGCTCTTCAGCCTAATATTCTGCTATTGGATGAACCAACTTCGGCGCTGGATCCGATATCTAGTGCAAAAGTCGAGGACTTAATCATGGAACTGAAAGAACATTACACAATTGCAGTCGTTACCCACAACATGGAGCAGGCAGCCAGAATTTCAGATAACACAGCATTTATGTACAATGGTGATTTAGTAGAATATGGTGATACCTCAAGCTTATTTACAAATCCAAAAGAGCAGAGGACGGAAGATTATATCTCCGGTAAATTCAGCTAATGTCAGTCCTAATCGATGAAAAAAGGATGAGTCTTATGGAAAAACATTCATATGAAATTGAAAATCTAAACTTGTGGTATGGGAGCAACCAGGCGCTTTATGAAATAAAAATGGACATTCCGACTAATAAGGTCACAGCGATTATCGGTCCTTCCGGCTGCGGAAAGTCCACATATTTAAAAGCATTAAACCGAATGGTGGAAATGGTGCCGGGAGTTAAAGTCTCCGGCAGAATTAAATACCATGGAGATAATATTCTTGAATCCGGCTATCACCCTGAAGACTTGCGAACTAAAGTGGGAATGGTTTTCCAGCATCCGAATCCATTTCCAAAATCAATTTATGAAAATGTGGTTTTTGGAGCCAGAATTCAAGGTATACGTAAAAAAGCTGTCCTCGATGAAATGGTGGAAAGAAGTTTAAAGCAGGCAGCGATTTGGGACGAAGTGAAAGATCGTCTCCACACAAGTGCAATGGGGCTGTCGGGAGGACAGCAGCAGAGGATTTGTATAGCTCGTGCGCTGGCAAACGAGCCCGACGTCATACTGATGGATGAGCCTACTTCCGCCTTAGATCCCATTTCGACACTGAGAGTTGAGGAACTGATTCATCAGCTAAAAGAAAACTATACGATTGTAATTGTCACTCACAATATGCAGCAGGCTTCAAGAGTGTCGGATCGTACAGCCTTTTTCTTAAATGGCGAACTAGTTGAGTATGATGAAACATCCCAGATTTTTTCTAACCCGCGTGATCGCCGTACAGAAGATTATATCAGTGGCAGATTTGGATAATTTGAAAGGTGGAAATAAGAATGCAAACTCGCCGTTTTTTTGATGAAGAACTAAATCAATTGAAAAAAGAAGTGGAAGAGCTGGCAGAGGATACAAAGCAGGTATTAAGAAAAGCCGTAAACGCATTATACGACAGTGACTTAGAAGCCGCTCAGACTATTATAGATAGTGATAATATTTACAACAGCAAAGAACAGCATATAAATGAATCCGCCTTAGTTATGATTGCTAAACAGCAGCCTGTCGCTTCGGATTTAAGAAGGCTGATCGTAGCTATTAAAATTTCAACAGATTTAGAAAGAATGGCAGACCATGGGAAAAATATTGCAAAAGCAACACTGCACTTAGGAGAAAACCATCCGATATCTATCCACCCATCAATTAAAGACATGATGAATTCAGCGCTGGAAATGGTAGATACAGCAATAAATGCCTATCATTTGGAAGATGTATCATTTGCGCGTCTGCTTGCTGAAAAAGATGATAAGGTGGATAAACTGTACGGACAGGTGACGAAAGATTTGCTTGAGTTAACCGCAGATAATCCGGATCAGATTCAAAACATCATGCAAACGGCATATATATCCCGCTATATTGAACGCTTCGCCGATCATATTACTAACATTGGAGAAAGCATCCTTTATTTAATTAAAGGTGTCTCTTATGACTTAAACGATTAAGAACAAATAGTCTTATTCATAACGGTTAAGAGTCTTTCTTGAGGGGTGTTTTTCTATATTATGGAAAACGAAACCGGTTAAAGACAGGGACTATTAAAAAAAGTTTGGTCAGCCACATCAATATATTTAAAAAGCAGAAAACCTACGGAAAGGTTCCGTAGGTTTTTCCAGTTCATCTATTTTCTTATTATTGACATTACTGCCTTGTAATCGTATCAGCAATTTCATCTCGGTTCATGCCTTTTACGATTTCAAATTCTCCTATTTGGACGTATTCAGTAAGATTGCGATCATTCATATAAGTATTAAAAGATTCGGCATTATTAATAAAGCCTTTATCCTCTAAGGTCTGATAAACCTCTGTAGGACTTGTTCCTTCTCTTATTACTAATTTATATGTAGAAGGTTCTTTATTCTTGGTGATTTCTTTTTCTTTATTCTCATTCTTTTCGTCTTCTTTAATTTTCTCTTTCTGTTCTTTATTTTCCTTTAATAGCTCTACTTTCTCAACTTCCGAAACCCTGGCTTCGAGCTCAAATAATTCTTGGTCTGTCAGAACTTGATAATTATTTGCTTCCAATTTCGCGATGATTTCTTCATCGGTGATTGCCTTAGCAGCTTCTGATGAGTTTTCGGGTAAAGCTGTGTAGAAAATACTAATGATCACAGTAGCTGTCAGCAATCCGATTGAAAAGAATTGAAGGGGCTTTTTCATTGTCTCACACCTTTGACTTCTATCTTACTGACAATGCTGTGTATATCTTCCTGACTGAGTTGAGTTTCTTCGGCAATTCGCTCTTTTGAATAGCCTCCGCGGTACATACTTTTGATCGTCTGCTCGAGACGTGGTTTAGAAAAGTTTTGGTGGCTGGTGAACGGTTTAGCCCCGGGCTTTTCTAAATCACCGGCCAGCAGCTCTTCCTCTAAAACATTTAATTTCTTTTTTACCAGATATGTATCTTGCATAGCTTGAATGGACAACTGTTCGACTTGTTCTTCTATATCTTTTAAGCGGTCGTTCATAAACATAGATGTAATGAACAGTACAATGGCCACTGAAGCTAATGTAATGAATACAGTTGTCATTTTAGTATCTCTCCTCTCTTTTTCCAGGTATAGTTATACCATAATACGAAAAGGATATCTATGTATTTTTACTTATAAGAATAGTACTTGAAAGACGGAAGAAGTTTTGGTACGATAAGTAAGTCTGATTATGTGATGAAAGACAGTGAATAGATTTTTTAATTTGGAGGGATAATTATGCGTGTAAATGTTACTCTTGCTTGCACTGAAACTGGTGACCGTAACTATATTACTACAAAAAATAAGCGTACTAACCCAGAGCGTATTGAACTTAAAAAGTACAGCCCGCGCCTAGGTAAGCATACGCTTCACCGTGAGACTAAATAAACAGCAGGAGATTGCCTCCTGCTGTTTTTTTTATATTGTTTTGGAGGAGGAGTGTAATTGAAAAAGAAAGCTTTAAGGGAGCATGGGAAGCTCATCCTAAAATCTTTTTCCGACACATTTAAACAGGAGACAGAATTAAACATTCACCGGCAGCTATTTAATTCTGAAAGCTTTAGAAAAGCAGCTTCAATAGCTGTCACGGTTTCTTTTAAGCATGAGTGGGATACTTATGCGATTATAGAGGAAGCGTGGAGGCAGAAGAAACGTGTAGCTGTACCGAAATGTGACCCAGTATCAAAACAGATGACTTTCTATTATTTACATAATTTCAAACAGCTTGAATCGGTGTATTACGGGTTAAAAGAACCGGATCCAGAGAAGTCAGAGGCTGTTGAAAAAACAAACCTTGACTTAATTATTGTTCCAGGTCTGCTCTTTGACAGGAAAGGGTACCGAATTGGTTATGGGGGAGGCTTCTATGATCGCTATTTAAACAATTATGAAGGAGAAACACTATCTATATTATCAACTAAACAGCTTATTAATGAGGTACCCGTGGAGCCCTTTGATGTAAAAGTTAATCAACTGATAACTGAAGAAGGAAGTATCACCTGTCAAGAATAAATAATCTTCTGCTGGCTCATCCTACCTTTAAACAGATTGTTTAGGAGGATTCGAATGAAAACTTTAAAAATGCTGCTGCTTGTATTAATTCCAGCTGGAGCCGCAGGATATACGTTTAGAAACCGACTTGTTTCCTTTATTGCTTCTGTGCCGGTTCTGCGTAAGTATGCTGTCCGTACAGCAATGCGCATTCCCTTTGTAAGGAATAAATTCATGAGTCAGCTGTTTCGCTCATAGATTTAAGGAAAAGCTGCTTGCTTATCAGGCAGTTTTTTTATGAGCTTTTTCGGACACATATAGTAAATAAGCATGATATGATCGAAGAAAGGAGGGGTGAGCTGTGTACATTAGACAAGAGTATTACTTATGGAAGCTTGCTTATGAACTGGTCAGCCAATTCAACTTTGACATCCTCCATATGGAAAGGGAAAAGAGTGAAATATGGCTTGAAAAGGAAGAAAAAGGAGAGCGTCATATTTTTCGTCTAATGCACAGTGCATTTAACTGGCGAAATGAGCTTAGAAGAGATTTAGATAATGTCATACAGCAGATAAGAAAGAACAATAAGCTGCTTGGCGGTAGAAATGTACACGTTCACTGCCTGTATGTTTCTCAATATCCTCCTGTTGACGAATGGGAGAATGTCGATGTAAAAACGGATGGATTATTAAAAAAACTGCATATTCACTATCTTGATGATGAAGAAAAACAGAAGGATGATTTAAGAATTTCTCCAGTATTAGCTGATGTTCGTGTAAATGGTGGGGAACAGCTGGATGGGGCAGAAATGGAAAGCTATGTTGCCTATTTTAAGGAGCAGCTGGCTGCACTGCAGCAGAAAAAAATTAAAGAAGTACAGGAGATTTTTTCCTTTGGAAAACCGTTGTTCACGTATATTCTGCTCGCTATTAATCTGCTCATGTTTGCCTGGCTGGAGATGGCCGGCGGAAGTACTTCAGTCAGAACTCTTATTGAAATGGGGGCCAAGTATAATCCGGCGATCATTGACGGAGAGTGGTGGAGAATCATTAGTTCAATGTTTCTTCACATCGGAGTTTTTCATTTATTAATGAATATGCTGGCTCTCTATTATTTAGGGATGGCGGTAGAACAGATCTTTGGTTCTGTAAGGTTTCTTATTATTTATTTCCTCGCTGGGATTTTTGGCGGGCTTGCAAGCTTTGCTTTTAATCCGAGCGTAGCCGCAGGAGCATCTGGGGCTATATTCGGTTTATTTGGAGCACTTCTTTATTTCGGATTAAAAAACAAGCGGATTTTTTTTCAAACGATGGGATATAATTTAATCTTTATTATCACAATTAATGTTGTGTTTGGATTTGCTGTTCCCCAGATTGATAACGGGGCACACCTCGGAGGATTAGTTGGAGGATTTTTAGCTTCCGCAATGGTAAGCCTCCCTAAAAGAAAAGAAGCGCTAAAACAAGTCCTAAGTATTATTGTTTATACAGCAGCTGTTTTATTTCTTGTATATACGGGAGTAGCTGGTGAAAACTCAGGGGAGTTCGGGCTGGCAGAAGTCCAGTTTTCACAGGAATTAATTGATGAAAAACAATTTGAGGAAGCGATCGGACGTACGACTGATGCGCTGGAGAATCCAGGAATGTATGAAGCGGAGTTGCTGTTTAATCGATCATTTGCCTTTACCCAGACGGAAGACCTTGCATCCGCACAGGCTGATCTTGAAAAAGTAATCGAGCTTCGACCGGAAATGGCTGAAGCTCATTATAATCTTGCCTTAATATATCAGGCAAATGAATTATTAGATCTCGCAATAAATCACGCCACAGAAGCAGCGCGGTTGAACCCTGACGAGGAGCAATTTAAAGAATTGGCGGAAAAGCTTAGTAATACTGAATGAGCTGATGATTTTCTCCCTTGTCGTCTTCAAATAAAACCATTAAATGAGTCCCTTTTTTATCAAACAGCAGCAGAGGTTCATAGCTCTGGATGGGGTGTGTTGTGCTGTTTGAATCTTTAATACCGAGTACGTAGTTTTTATATAAGCCTTCCCAAAGCTGCCCGTATATTCGTTCAAATTGAGCCGGGTCTGTATACGGGAAAGGATTTTTTTTGCTGTAATTTGCTAATTCAGTCAAAGGGGCTTTAATATATTGGTCTGTTGACAGCTGATAATAATCCATCAGTTCCTCCCACTGCGCTTCAAGCTGCTGATTAATAGAGTTATCCAGCTTTTTCTGCCATTGTTCTTCTTCAGGAGATTGAGGTTTATGAAAAGCGATTCTGCTAGTATGTGGAGAATCAATGATATAGAGGCGGTCACTTGAAACAGCCTGAATACTCTTAATCACGTTATTTTCGTGAAACTCTCCATAATGAAAAGACAATGCTTCATACCTTTTCGTATCTTCTCCGTGAAGGTATGAAAGCTTATGAATTTCATTTACATCCTGCTTCCACTTATTTACTACTCCTTTGAGGCGTCCGTTTACATAGAGAAGTGAAATGTCCTGTCTTAAATAGGCAGGCTGATCACTCTTTGAGAATACTTCCCACTCTACCTCGTATTCATCATCTCCCTCACTTTCTTTAAAGGCCAATGTCGTAGAGGCTGTATCGAATTTTCTTTCTTCATCAATAGGAAAGTATTGAATGACAGATATTTCCTTATGAGAAAAATGAAAATATGTAATGACCATCCCGACGAGAAAAAGGCCGATATATAACCAGATGTATTTCATTACATCCACTCCCTGTCCATGCTCTATGTTACTTTATGAAACCTAAAGAATAGACATGCTAAAAATTTCTTTATAATAGGAGAATGTTTTTTCATTAATGGCACAACCTAAATCTGATAAGTAAGATTAGGGGCGGACGTTATGAAGAGAAAAGAACAGCCGATATTCAGCCAATATGATGATAATATAAAATATTTAACAAACTACTTAGGGGTAGATGAGAGTTTTGATGTCATCCATCTCGACCTTTTATATGCCAATAGAAGAATGTCTCTCTTTATGATTGATGGGTTTGTAAAGGATGAGATCCTTCACTATTTAATGAGGGAGCTCGCACATCTTGAACCGGATGATTTAGATCCGGATCCCCTGGAGAAATTATTTAAAACCCGCCTTTCTTATGTTGAATTGGATAGAGTGAAGGATCTTAACCAGGCAGCAGATCTCGTACTGGCAGGACCAACTGCGCTCGTAGTAGAAGGTATCGATGAAATTATTATGATCGATGCCAGAACTTATCCCGTAAGAGGACCAGAAGAACCTGATCTCGAACGGGTGGTGAGAGGTCCTCGTGATGGGTATGTGGAAACCATTGTTTTTAATACGGCTCTCACCCGAAGGAGAGTAAGAGACCATTCGCTCCGGATGGAATATATACAAATCGGCAGGCGCTCACAAACAGACGTATGTCTTTGTTATTTAAAAGAAATTGCCGATGATGAAAGGGTTGAACATCTGCGCCGCGTTCTTCATGAAATAGACACAGACGCCCTTCCTATGGCAGAGAAGACAGTTGAAGAGTTCATCAGCGGACGTCACTGGAACCCTTACCCGGTAATTCGATATACGGAGCGTCCGGACACAGCAGCTGCTCATCTTTATGAAGGTCATATTCTAGTAATAATTGATGGTTCCCCAAGCGTCATGATTACCCCTGCTACATTTTGGCATCATATGCAGCATGCTGAAGAGTACCGGCAGAAGCCGCTCGTCGGTGCTTACCTGCGCTGGGTTCGATTTATTGCATTATTTGTATCCATTTTTCTGTTGCCGCTATATTATTTATTTTCTATTCAGCCAGAAATTCTCCCGGTAGACTTATCCTTCTTTGGTCCTGAAGATACAGGAAGAATCCCGCTAATCATTCAATTTTTAATAGCTGAGATAGGAATTGATATGCTTAGAATGGCTGCTATCCACACCCCATCCTCACTAGCTACGGCTCTGGGGCTTGTAGCCGCCATTTTAATAGGGCAGGTAGCAGTAGACGTAGGACTGTTTTCAATAGAAGTAGTTCTTTATCTTTCAATTGCTGCAATAGGGACGTTTGCAACCCCTTCCTATGAAGTAGGTATGGCTGATCGCATCACCCGAATTGCCCTGTTGATTGTTACCGGCTTATTCGGTGTAAAAGGATATATGATTGGAATTACCTTCTGGATCCTTTATTTAACTCATATGAATACTTTTAAGACACCTTATTTTTGGCCATTTATGCCTTTTTCTTTAAGGCCTTTCAGGGACGTGTTTATTCGCTCCCCAATTCCGCTAAAGAATCGCAGGCCTGTATTTCTTCATCCGAAAGACCCCGACCGATAATTTTCCCGGCCGGGGATTTTTAACGTTTTCATTAAAGGGAGCGATTGGTATAATAAAAAAAGGTGATTAAAAATGAAAACAATTTATGATGTACAACAATTATTAAAAAAGTTCGGGACTTTTATCTATATTGGTGACCGCCTTGCTGAGCTTGAACTAATGGAAGAAGAGATTATGGAATTATACAAGTCTCAATGTCTTCCTAAAGAACAATTTGAACTTGCTGTCATGCTGCTCAGGTCTGAAATAGCAGTACTAAAAGATAAAAAAACAGGAGAGTGATTTGGATGAAAGAATTATACAGTATTGGAGCAGATATTGGAGGAACTACTGTTAAACTGGCTGTAATTTCTACAGATGGGGTAATTGTGAAGAAATGGGAAATTCCAACAGATACTACAAATAAAGGGGCAAATATTACTGCAGATATTAAAACTGCCATCGAATTGGCATTAAAAGAACTCGATCTACATAAGTCTTCAATATTAGGAATCGGGGCAGGAGCCCCTGGTTTTGTTGACTCGAGTACAGGATACATAAATGAAGCGATTAATATCGGCTGGAAGAATTTCGATTTTGGAAATGAACTTCAGGAACTAACGGGACTTCCTGTATGGGTGGATAATGATGCCAACCTGGCAGCACTTGGGGAAAACTGGCTAGGAGCCGGACGAGGAGTAGACAACATGATTGCTGTTACTCTCGGAACAGGGGTTGGCGGAGGAATAGTTGCTAATGGTGAAGTTATTAATGGAGCAAATGGGACGGCGGCAGAAATCGGCCACATGCTCGTTAAAACTTCCGGGGGAGCTCCATGTAACTGCGGGAGAAGTGGGTGTCTTGAGACAGAAACGTCGGCAACAGCTATTGTAAGGAAAGCAAAGGAAAAGTTTCAAGAATATCCAGATTCTAATCTGTCTAAGCTAGATAACATTACGGCAAAAGATGTGTTTCAAGCGGCGCATCAAGGAGATAGAGCGGCGGCAGAAGTCCTTCAAAACGTCACAGATACACTGGGACTTGCGCTTTCAAACTTAACAGTGGTTACAAATCCGAGCAAAATAGTTCTGGGCGGCGGTGTTTCCGCAGCTGGGGATCAACTGTTAACTCCGCTAAAGGAAGCCTATGATTCTTATGTCCTCCCACGTGCTGGAGAAGCTTGTACTTTTGAGCTCGCTGAACTCGGAAATGATGCCGGAGTTATCGGAGGAGCTTTTCTCGTCAAGCAGTATCATAAAGGATAAAAAAACTGTAGGGTTTGTCCTTAAGGAAATCGTCTATGTATTGTCTGCATCGTCTGCACAGAAGTGAAACTATATTTTGTGAAACTTTTATGATACTATATTCGTCATAATAAAATGGACGCGGTTTTAAAAAGAGATAACCGTGGATTAATTTAAAAACATCTTTGTGACTACACATTTGTTTGACGTTGCGGGGTGAAGGAGGACAACACCATGCAGTTGAATAGATTGCGCCTACCCTTATTTATAATTGCCTCATTCTTATTTGGGCTGAAAACATACTTTGTTTACAGATTTATGTTTGACTTGTCCATTGAGAATGCACTCCAGGAATTTATTTTATTTTTAAACCCGCTGGCAAGCGCCTATTTTGTTTTTGCCCTCAGCGTATGGCTGAAACCAAAAAACCAGATAAGATACTTGCGCGTGGCCATGTTGCTTGGAACTCTTGTTTTATATTTTAATTTAGTTTTTTATCGCAACTTTACCGATTTTATTACTATCCCAGTTCTTTTTCAAGGAAGTAATGCGGCAGATTTAACATCTAGTATATTGACACTCATTCACTTTGAAGATTTGCTTCTGCTTCTGGATGTAGTATTAGTCTGGTATTTAAGTAAAAGGCTTGAAGAACCAGCTGTCATTTTGAACCGTCATGCGAAGATTGCAGCTACAGCCGTTACTTTTCTGCTGCTTGCCGGAAACGTAGTGCTTGCAGAAATTGAACGGCCCATGCTGTTTGTTCGTGCATTTGACAGAGAGTATCTCGTAAAAAATATCGGCCTCTATAATTACCATTTATATGATGCGACCATGCACACAAAGACAAAAGCACAGAGGGTTTTCGCTGATGGAAGTGATGTAAATAAAATTGGTAACTATATGAGAGAGGAAACTGGATCAAACGAGCCTTCGGAGATGTATGGAGTAGCTGAAGACAAGAATGTGATTTTCATTAGCGTTGAATCCTTTCAAAATTTCCTCTTAGATTCAGAGATAAATGGAACGGAAACGACTCCGTTCTTAAATGATCTTAAAGAAAGCAAGGATACGATCTGGTTCAAGAATTTTTATCATCAAACGGCACAGGGGAAAACCTCTGACTCGGAATTTATTACAGAAAACTCGCTTTATCCATTGGACCGTGGAGCTGTTTATTTTACTCATGCGCAAAATGAGTATCATGCACTTCCAGAAATATTAAAAAATAATGGATATTATTCTTCCGTTTATCATTCGAATAATAAGAGTTTTTGGAACCGTGAGGTAATGTACGAGAATATCGGTTATGATCATTTTTTTGGTGAAGAATCCTTTGAAGAAACACCAGAGAATACATTTGGCTGGGGACTTGAAGATAAAGAGTTTTTTAAACAGTCCATACCATATTTAAAAGAACAAAAGCAGCCATTTTACAGTAAATTTATTACGTTAACCCACCACTTTCCATTTGAACTGCCAGAAGAGAAAGCAAACATCGATAAGTATAATTCTGGATCACAGACCTTGAATCAGTATTTTCAGACAGCCAGGTATACAGATGAGGCACTTGAAGGTTTTTTCAAAGAGCTGAAAGAGGCCGGGCTTTATGAAGATTCAATTATAATCTTAATGGGTGACCATTATGGAATCAGTGAATTTCACAATAAAGCAATGGGTGAATTCCTAGGTAAAGAAATCAATCCATATGAACATATGAAGCTCCAAAGAGTACCCTTTATGATTCATATCCCAGGATACGAAAAAGGAGAGGTGCGAGAAGAAGTCGTAGGGCAGATTGATGTAAAGCCGACTTTATTAAACCTTCTTGGTATTCAGGATATGAGAGACTTAAATTTTGGCTCGGATATGTTTTCAGAAGACCGTAAAAATTTCATTGCCATGCGTGATGGAAGCTTCGTAAGCGACGAGTATATTTATACTAAAGATATCTGTTACGAGAGGGAGTCAGGAGCAGAGATTGCCCCAGAAGAAGAGGCATGCCAGCCAATTCGGGAAAAAGTAGATAAAGAACTTCAATATTCAAACGATATTATATATGGTGATTTGTTCAGGTTCTATGAATTTAAATAAGTAAATGAAAAAGCCATTGTGGAAACTATCCATAATGGCTTTTTGCTTAACTCACTTCTCTTTAGGGTAGGTATAATTACGTATCTTTTAGTGAAAGATTTAGATAGATAAAAAGGGGGGACAAGCGTTATGTTTTCATTTGAAAATGTATCCTGTGGTCCATTAAAGAACTTGAATTTTAAAATTGAGAGGAAAGAGCGGGTTATTTTATTTGGTCCATCAGGAGCAGGGAAAAGTACGCTGTTGTTTCTATTTAACAGACTATACAGCCCTGATTCAGGAACTATTTATTATGAAGGTGAGAATATTGTAAATCAATCAGTTTCTCAATTGAGGAAAAAAGCAGGACTTGTCCTTCAGGAACCGAATCTTTTCCCGGGAACGGTTATAGATAACCTCAAATATGGACCCAGTCTTTTTGAGGAATGGGAAGGGAAAAACGGGGGGGAGCTTCTTGAATATGTACAGTTGCCGGCTTCATACTTAGAGAGAGATGTAGAGCAGCTATCTGGTGGGGAAAAACAGCGAGTTTCACTGGCCAGGACACTGGCGAATAAGCCAGAAGTACTTTTACTCGATGAGCCGACAAGCGCTCTTGACTATCGGACAGCAGAAGAAATTGAGGAGGTCCTGGATCGTTTAATTAAAGAGAACGGTTTATCTATGATTATGGTAACCCATAATTTAAAGCAGGCAGAACGCCTGGGGAATAGAGGTTTGTTTTTAATGGATGGAACAATAAAAGAAGATGGAAGATTACCTGACATGCTGAACCGACCTGCATCTCGGGAACTTGCAGAATTTCTTGAAGAGTAGAGGGAGAGATCGCTTATGGAGCCGGAAATTACAAATCAGTCCTTATTATTTCTTATCATATTTGTGTTAATCCCCTTGTCTCTTTCCTATTTATATCAACTGGGAATGAGCAAGAACATTATGTGGTCTTCTATCAGGGGGACCATTCAGTTATTTGCCATTGGATACTTACTTACCTACTTATTTGATTTACCTGCGGTTATAGGAATTCCAATTATGATTAGTATTATGATCGTAGTCGCTTCTTTTCATGCGCGTAAGAAAGGGAAAGAACTACCGAATGTTCTCTGGTATCTTTTAGTTGGCCTCATAATTATAGAAGCCGGGGTGCTGAGCATGTGGCTGGCGTTTGATATGGTACAATTCACCCCCTCAGAAGTCATTCCGATGAGCGGAATGGTTATAGGAAACAGCATGGTAGCTATGGGGCTGGCACTTGAAAGAATGAAAAATGAATTTAAAGAAAACAACGGCCGTTTATTAGCTGCTCTTTCATTAGGAGCTAAGCCGAAAACAGCCTCTAAACTGATTGTTCAAAAAACACTAAACGCAGCATTAATACCTAATGTGGATCAGTTAAAAACAATTGGACTTGTTCAGTTGCCGGGTATGATGACAGGGCTCATCCTCGGGGGGGTCGATCCTGTAATGGCGATTAAATATCAGCTCGTCATTTCTTTAAGTATCTTTTCATCTGTTTCACTTAGTGCGATGTTTATCACCCTGTCCATGTATAAATACTTTTTTAACGAAAATGACCAGCTGCTCCGAACAGAAGAAGAAATACGGGCCCAATCCCACTAAATAAACCAGCTGCTAATTATGTAGCTGGTTTTTACTAGGATGATGAAACTTGCTTTTACGGTTTCAACGCAGATTACTGGAACAAAAGAAAAAAGACTGAGAAAACAAGTCGTTTCCTCCAGCCCGATTCTCTATGTGAAGCAAAAGGAACTCTAAAATTTTTCTGCAGCCAGTAAAAAACCAGCAGCTATAATAGCCGCTGGTTTTTCGATTTAGCCGAACAAGTTTGCATAAATGGTCATGATGGAGAACCATCCAAAAACAAGAGCAGACAAGCCTGCAAAAGCTACAGCAAAAAAGTTTTTAGTTTTCAGTTCTCGAAAGACTGCAAAAATGCACAGAATCGTAACAATTAAAAGAAGAATGGCTGTAAACATATTTATGACCTCCCAAGTGCTTTTCCTTAGTATCACCGCAAAGTTAAGGATGTTATACTTATTCTATGTAGCGCTTTAATCTCCATTTATTTTATATGAAAAGCGCTGATTTGTCGAGTCTTCTCGATTGAATTTATAACGGTTAAGAAGAGGTGGACGTCATGTTGAAAATTACCCGGCTTCCTTTAGGGCCATTAGGAACAAATGCTTATATTATAACTGAACAGGGAAAAGCACTTATCGTTGACCCTGGCGGTGACTTTGAAAAACTGAAAAATTTAGTGAGTGAGAAAAAAGTAGAAGTACTGGCTGTAATATTAACTCATGCCCATTTTGATCATATTGGGGCTGTGGAAGAAGTAAGAAATGCATATAATGTACCTGTTTACTTGCATAAGGCGGAACACAACTGGCTCACAGACAGCTCCTTAAATGGATCTTCATTTTTTCAAATGGGAGAAATTACGGCAGCCCCTGCTGAATATGACTTACAACCGGGGCCAATGGAGTTAGGGCCGTTCACATTTGAAATTCGCCACACTCCAGGACATTCACCCGGAAGTGTGTCACTCGTGTTTAGAAATCAGCGGTTTACTATCGCCGGCGATACGCTCTTTCAGAGTGGAATCGGCCGTACAGATCTTCCGGGAGGCGACCATCAACAGCTGATCGACAGTATTAATACTCAGCTGCTGTCGCTTAGAAATGATATGAGAATCTATCCGGGTCATGGAAGCCCGACCACCATCGAAGCAGAAAGATTAAACAATCCTTTTCTCCAATAATAAAAAAACCTGTTATCCGAAGGAGGATAACAGGTTTTTTTAGTGACCTCCAAATGAAGGTACAAGAATAAAAGATGAGTAGTACGTAAAACCAATCATAAATACTGTCAGGTATGAAAAGAATATGTATACATACATACGTTCAGACAGCTTCAGAAAGCCAATTGTAAGGAAAAAGGCCGTTTGAGCAAGAGATAAAAATGCCGCTTCCACCATGTCTCCCGTATAGAACAAGACAGCAAAGATACCCGTCCAAAAAGCCAGCATTCGAAAGGTGCGGTCCATGCTTTTCCCCCTCCTTTTTCATCTAACATCGTAAAACTATCATCCATATTATAAACGACTGCACGCTGAAAGTAAATATAACGTGGTAACGTTTACTATCTTTCCTCCTTTTTCCTATTTTTAAACATTTAAAAAATAATCGAAGAATGTCGAAAAAATAGGTTTAAATTATTGTACAAAGGTTATACAATGATTATACAGAGAGCGAATCTCATCAATACTTAAAGGAGCGATCATGATGGAAGGATTAACGTTTTACAGCTACCCGAGTTGCACATCTTGTCGCCGTACGAAAGCTTGGCTTAAGAGTCAGGATATTGCTTTTAAAGAACAACACTTGTTTAGAGATACCCCTAACACCGAGGAGCTTAAACGGATTCTTTCTTTAACAACTAATGGAATTGATGAAATTTTAGCCAAACGGAGTAAGGAATTTAAAAAATTGAGCATAAATGTAGATGAAATGTCTGTAAATGAGTTTCTTGAACTTGTCATGGAAAAACCAAAGCTCTTACGCCGTCCGATACTTACGGATGGGGAAAAATTAGTTGTAGGGTACAATGTAGAAGGACTTCGAGGCATAACAAATAGGCGCAAAGAGTTCAGCGAACAAATTTCATAGAATTTAGTACAGTATTTCGCACCATACCGGCGGGATACTGTTTTTTTATGGACATGTTTTTACCGTTGTTTAGTTCTGCTTCCATTAAGCACTCATCCATTTCTTCAGAAAAGGGATGGCAGGTGATGATAACTGACCCCGAGGGAAGTTTATATAGAACGGGATCTGTAAATTCACTGGTTTCCTTCATCATGGTTTGACCATAATTAAGGAGGTTCTGAAGCTGCGCTTGAGAGGTGTTAGACGCAGTAGATATTATTTCATTTTTATATTGATGAGAGATCGACACGGTGATCATAATCATAATAAGTGAAGCGATTAAGAACCATGGGAAAATAAAACCTCTGTCATCATTTAGGAGAATAAATAATTTTTTCATAGGTTTTCCCTTCTGTTGTCCGTAATTCTATAAATAAATGATGATCCTTTTGCGAAATTAAATGAAAGCTCAGATCCTGTATTAATAGTTCGTGTCCAGAACCGTTTACCTGTCGACGGATGTCCTGATTATATTGTGAGATTGTAACCCGACGATCTGTATTATCGATTATGACCAGCGTATCCTTTTCAATCCTCCAATCTCTGCTTCTATTTATTTCATCTTGAATAAAATTGAAATATTGAAAGATGCTCATCTCCGCTGTGTAGGTGGGGCTCTCATAAATTTTTAGAATAGGCAGACTGAACGTAAGGAGGATAGATAATACAGTTAGGGTCATAATCGTTTCGGCTAAAGTGAAACCTTCTTTATGGGAGAGGAACATACAAACATACTTCTTTTTTCTGAGCACGTTTTCCTTCCCCTTTCCACCTGGCGCATCCCTCAATATATCCCGACGACTGTTTTAAAATAAAATCTGCCCATTCCCCGGTCGTATGGATAGGAAAGGAAGTATCTTGATTGATTTCATAAAGCTTACTTTCTAAATCTAGAACATTCATCCGCTCTATTGAGAGGTTTTTTTGCTCCAGGCGCATTTGGCTTAAGAAAGGAAGAGTAAAGAGGATAATAAGGAGCAAAAGTCCAAAGGCGCTTATCACTTCAATTAATGTAAATCCACTATTGTTCATCTATTCTCACCCTGCTTTTTCCAAAAGGAAAAGTAATTTTATATCTGTTCGAGGAGGTTGATATAAACATCGTTCCCGGCCGTTCCAGAGTACCTGCTGTGTTAAAACGAATAGGGACGCTTAAACTTTGAAGCTGAATGGTCCAATCAGGAGGAAAAGTACGAATGAAAACCGATTTTCTGGCTTGTCCATCGTATAAGTAATATTCGTTAGAAGAAGGACGGATCATTATCCAGTATCTAGGGTGATCCTGCATCGTCAACTGCTGGGCGAGCAGCAGATCACTTTTTAGCTGCTCTAAATAAAGATCGGCCTCTGTTTTACTATGGAGTTTAGCTGGTAATGGAGCTGTGAGCAGTAAAAAGATAGAGAAAATAGTCAGTACAAGGATCACTTCGCTGAGCGTATACCCCTTGTTATTCAAGGGGCCTGAATTCTTCCTTCGGAGTATCCGATTGTATCGCCATTCGGGCACGTGGCTGTATTTAAATATCCCTCATCGACGAGCTCGTCAAGAGTTGCAGGATACTCTTCATTTTCTATAAAGTAGGCTTCTACCTGTGCTTCAGCGGTAAGAATCAGAGCTTCACATCCTTTATCTCGAACACTGTCTGTGTTGTTGGTAAGATTAGGAATGGCGATCATTAGGAGGACAGAAATTATAAGCAGGACAATGAGCATTTCTATAAGAGTGAATCCTTTTTGGTTAAACATAATCTAATCTCCTTTTAAATTTGGTTCAGCCATTGATAGAGAGGGAGCATAATTGAGGCATAAATAAGCACAACTATACAGGCGATCCCTATGAAAAATAAAGGCTGAAGAATTTGGATGAATTTTGTTAGTTTTTCTTTTAACTGATCAATTAATAACTCAGAAAGAACCTGGAGTTCCCGGCTTAAGTTATCCAGGTCTGACGTTTCATGAAAGATGGAAGTAATTTGTTCTCGAAGAAATGTACAAGTATGGACAGAAGATCCAAGTAAATGACCTTCGTTTAAATGTCTGAGAATATTAGCAGCATAATAAGAGATATAGGGACTGCGCTTCTGTTCATTTATAAGCTCAAGGGCAGGTTTTAAAGAAAGGCCGGATTTAAGGAGAGAACTGAGGTGTGTTGCGAATGAAAAAGTAATGGTAAACACCATATAACTTTTTACAAGAGGAATTTTTTCATAAAGCGCAAGAAGCTGAGGAGTTGCCAATTTCTGCTTTAGCGCGTAAAAAGCAGTACAACTGATTAAGAAGACAAGAAAAACTATAAACGCCGCTGTTAAAAAAGTATCTACTCCCTTTAAAATCAGGAGGCTCCATGGTGGAGTGCCGCTGTTACTAAATAACGTGTGAAAGCTGGGAAGTATAGTATGTTTTATAACGCCAAAAGAAAGTATTAAAAAAACAAATAAAAATAAAGGATATCTCATGGCGTCTAGAAGTTTTTTAGAGTAATCATACTGCAACTGCAGCAGATCGGCACATTGACTGATTAAGAGGGGAAGGTCCTGATGAATTCTTGCAAAGTAAAGAAAAGCTACGACATGGGAAGAAAAATTAGCTTTTTTAAAAGCAGTATCAATCGGACTTCCATTATTTAGCTCTTCAAGCAGCTGGTTTGAAATATTGTGAAACGCAGGATCCCAGCTGGCCATTCTTAATGAATTTGAAATTGGGTAACCTTTGCTAAGCAGTTTACTCAATCGGTTTAAATAGGTAATCTGTTTTTTAATAGAGATTTTGGGGGGCTCTTTAGAATTTAATCTTCTAAGATAGTGTAAAGCCGAGGGCATAAGCTTTCCTCCTTAATGAAGAGAAGGTCTGATAAGAAGGGTCATCAGTGGGAGGGATATTTTTTATAGCCTTTAGCAGTGTTTCTTTTTCTAACAATTCTACAATCGCGGCTCTTGGGGGTGCTGTTCTCATCTTTTTTATTGGCAGCAGCTGCTGGGCGGCGATGGCAATTAAGGTCTGCTCTAATTCCACTGTCTTTATTTTCATCTCTTTTAACCGCTGAATGGTTCCAAAAGCATCTTTAGCGTGAATAGTACTTATTACAAGATGTCCGCTAAGCGCAGCTCGAAAAGCAAAATGTGCGGTCTCCTGATCCCGGATTTCACCCACCATCAACAGGTCAGGATCATGTCTTAAAGCTGCTTTTAAACCGGTATCATAAGTGACGCCTGCACGTTCATTAACTTGTACCTGAATAACTTCACTGATATTTTTTTCTATCGGGTCTTCAAGGGTGATCGTCTGATAGGACTGATTTTCCATAAGGGATTCAAGAAGAGCATATAAAGTAGTGGTTTTTCCGCTTCCGGTTGCCCCGGTAAATAGGATCATGCCGCTTTTGTGAGAAAGCCACTGTTTTATTACTTCTAATTGTGAAGGAAAAAGGAATAGGCGTTGTAACTCCAAATGGTTATGCGGGGAAAGAATGCGGATGGCCAGGCTTTCGGAAGAATCAATAGGCAGTGTGGAGAGCCTGAGGCTGTAGAGGGCATCACTTGTTCTGTGTTCTAACACTCCGTTTTGCGGTTTAGTCACTTCACCGATATCCATACCTGATGTAAACTTTAGATAAGCGAGAAGTTTTTGGTATACCGGCCGGGGAAGAGATGAGTGGAAGTGACGTTCTCCGTGGATGCGAAAGTAAATACTTGTTTTACTTTTGAAAGGAGAAAAGTGGATATCCGAAGCTGCCTGCTCAATAGCTGTAGAAATAAGTTCTCTTGCATTAATGACTGCGGTACTCACCTAAAATATCACCTCATTTTTTATTAGTCTTAGTTGTACTATTCGACATCAGCACGTAAAATCCTGCTTAGGCTGCACACATAAATGGAGGAATGAAAATGATTTATCTTATTGGATATATGGGAAGCGGAAAATCAACTGTTGCTTCTGTTCTCAGCAGAAAATTAAATTATGAATACATAGAAATGGATCAGCAGATCGAACAAAAAGAAGGTTTATCGATTCCAGAAATTTTTCAAAAATATGGAGAGGCTTATTTCAGGAAGGCTGAATCAGAGCTGCTGCAATCTATAAGCGGCGATGTGATTGTATCAACAGGGGGCGGTATTGTCCTTTCCGATGAAAACCGCAAATGGCTCAAAGGGAACACCGTTGTTTACCTGGATGCTTCATTTGAGACGATTGATGAACGACTTAGCGGGGATATGAGCAGGCCGCTCTGGTCCGGCCAGAAAAATGAGAATAACAAACGGTATGAGGAACGTCTGCCGCTCTATCAGTCGTCAGCTTCCTGTACAGTAAAGGTGGATGGAAAAGAGCCTGAAGAAATTGCTGATGAAGTATTATCCTGTCTAAACCTTCAAATCTCGGGCCATAATAAAGAGAGATAATGATAAAAAAGGCGTGATAAAATTTGAAGAAGAGTGACTATGCGCAGTTTTTGACTGAAGAAATGCTTAAACATATGCACATGACAAAAGAAGAGAAGCTTGAGAAAAAGCAGTTGAAATCTAAAGGCTCATCACACTGGTTTGGACTTTTACCGCTTGCCATAAAAATGATAAGACGAAAAAATAAAAAGTAGCCTTAGCGGGCTACTTTTTGTCCTGTAGATATAGAAAGATAGAATAGGCCGCCATTGGCTGTTTCAAAGGTAATTCTCGGCTTATAGCGAATTTCGAGCTGCCTGGCTTCTTTCTTATAGGATTCCTCTTCCATATCATTGCGGTTGTAAAAATCTTCTAAAAGCCCTGTCTCTGTATTCAGCTGATGTTCAGATTCCTCTGCCCACGTACTGCTCATTCTGGAAATATAATCTTGTGCGTATTCCAGCAGACGGTTATAACCGCTCTCGATCCTAATTAAAGGCGTCATAGGAAAAGTATAGTCAGAGACCTTCGAAGTTAAGGGAAGGTCTTTTATTTTATCCATAGCCTTGGATAGAACGACACCGTTTATTAAATTAAGCCCGAGGGATAAAATTTCATTTCGCGTTTGTTTTCCCCGAAAAGTCAGTAGAATATTTACAAACAGCCAGGGCTGAAGGGGAAGATGTGTCATCGGATAAGGAATGGATTCGTATAACCTTGTGAATTTTCCCTTCTCCAGGGCGAAATCATAAATTTGATGGAGCTTAGGTGTGCCTGCATGAAGAAAAACCCCTTCTTCCTCATCTCCTAAACGGATGTCTTTAAAAGACAAACTCATCGGGTCGCCGGACCTGTTCATTTTTTTAATATAGTGCCAATAAAAAGGACGGTTCATTAATGCTTCATCCAGCTCCTGGGTAAGCTGGACTTTAATAAACTTATCGTCTCTTTCTTCAATCGTACATCCATTAATAGTAAAAAATTCTTTTGTAAATTCATAGTGCGGATTGGATGTCAACTTAATTCCTTCCTTTCATTTACCGTATACTCCACATAACTCACAAGGTTTTTCATTTTTATATCGATTTCTCCTTGAGATTCTGACTCCTGAAGTATTTTTTGGACGTGGCTTTCAAAAGTTCCGCCCGGTATTCTTTCTAAAATGGCATCAAGATCACCAACCGCGTTTTGAAAGAGTTGAATCTTTTCATAAAGAAGATTCATAATATACTCCTCCAGTGTGTTCTTTATGGAAAAGTTATATATGTTCACATTGGACTCCTGTCCGAAACGGTGAATACGGCCGATCCGCTGTTCAAGTCGCATTGGATTCCAGGGAAGATCATAATTGATCATGTTATGGCAGAACTGGAGGTTAATTCCTTCAGCGCCTGCTTCAGTCGCAACCATAACCTGTGCTTTCGTTCTAAAGAGCTGTTTCATCCAATCACGCTTACTCTTATTGAATTTCCCGCTGAATGGCACAGAAGATATTCCGCGCTGCTGAAGAAACCACTGCAGGTAAAATTGGCTGGCCCTGTATTCGGTGAACACTATAAATTTTTCCCCTGACTTTTCAATTAAGTCTGCCATTTTTTCTGCTTTCGTATGGTGGGGGAGTGTGCCGAGCTTTTCCATCATAGATGTGAGCAGCTCAGAAGGCTGTTTTTCGTTCATCGCTTTCAGTGACATATAGCATGCTTCTCTTGAGGAGCATAGCTCTTTAGCAAGGGTCAGCCATGTGAAAGAAGGATAGGCTGCTCTAATTTCTTCCAGGTTATTGTAGAAACTCTGCTCTTCCTCATTAAAAGAGAGCGTAATATTCTTTACATTCCGCTTTGAGGCATCAAGACCGGTATCTTTTCGTAAGTTGCGGATCATCAATTTATTCAGCAGGGAATGAATATGCTGCTGGTTTTCTTTATCTTCTAAATTTACGTTTTTGTATTTTTTCTTAAAAGTAGTTAAATCTCCTAAATACCCTGGCTTTAATATCGAAACGAGATTAAACAGATCACTTAAATGGTTTTGTATCGGCGTTGCTGTGAGCAGAAGGCAGTATGTTTTTTTCAGCTGCTTCACAAATTGATAGTTTTTGGTTTGATGATTTTTAAGCTTATGGGCTTCGTCAATAATAATTAAGTCGTAATCGATATCGAGAATTTCTTCACGGTGCCGCTCTCTCTTAGCCATATCAATAGAGGTAACTGTAATATCCCAGTTTTTCCAATCTGCATGTTTTTTTCTAGGGGCAGCGGCCTGAATGTAGAATTTCTCGCTTAATTCCTGGATCCACTGGTTAACGAGAGAGGCAGGGGTCAAGATCAGCACTTTCTTTGCCATTCCACGAATCATATATTCTTTTAAGATAAGCCCTGCTTCAAGAGTTTTTCCAAGCCCTACTTCGTCAGCAAGTATGGCACGCCCATTCATTTCATGAACAACTGTTTCACAGGCTTTTACCTGATGTTCAAGAAAATTCATATGAGGAAGCTGCTCTATAGAAAGAAGCCCATCAAAAGAGGGGATCGACTGCAATTCCAGGCTTTTATAGGCAAGTTTATATTCTTCCCATGAACAGAGCGAATCTGTTTGTTCCAGCTGTATATTCAATTCTTTAATAAATGACGGATCATATTGAAGATTAATCATTCGTAGACCTCCTAAAAAAACAGCTGCTGCAAGATTTTTTTGAAATTTTAAAAACCGGCCTGTACGACAAGTAACGCTATGGTATAATGAAGCTGAAATTAATAGAGATTTGTCGTTAGCTTTAAAGGTTAGTATATCCAAATTAATCTAACAAAATACTAAAGCGGATGACTGCAGGGGGAGAGTCTACATAATGTAGCGCCGAAGGAGCAAGCAATTTATTGTGAATCTCTCAGGCAAAGCAGACCTCTGCAGGACGCAGCTCTGGAGAGTGTTTATGTAATAATAAACCACCCAAGAAGCAAGTGCTGTCTGCTCGGCAGTGTGAAACTTTCTGGTTAATGGACAGAGACTCCTAAGATAAGCGGTGGAGTCTCTCTTTTTTATGGGAAAAATTGATCAAGGAGTGAGAAAATGGCAGATTTAAAGCGAACCCCTCTTTTTGATGAATATCAAAAACAAGGGGCTAAAACAATTGATTTTGGCGGATGGGACCTGCCTGTGCAGTTTACGAGTATTAAGAAAGAACATGAAGCTACACGGAACGAGGCGGGACTCTTTGATGTTTCTCATATGGGAGAAGTGCTGGTAGAGGGAGAAAACAGTCTTCCTTTCCTGCAAAAAGTGCTGACAAATGATGTCTCCAAACTGGAAAGAGGAAAAGCTCAGTATACGATTATGTGCTATGAAGACGGAGGCACAGTAGATGACCTTATCGTGTATATGCTTGATGTCGATAAATACCTGCTTGTCGTAAATGCCGCCAACCGTGAGAAGGACGTCGAGTGGCTGAAATCTCAACAGGAGGGAAATGTTTCCATTACCGATGTTTCAGATGAGTATGTCCAGTTGGCGCTGCAAGGTCCGCACGCTGAAAAAGCGCTTCAGCAGCTAACAGATGAAGATCTTTCATCCATTAAATTTTTCCGCTTTCTTCAGAATGTTTCTTTTAAAGATGTAAAAGATAAGGCGATCGTATCACGTACCGGCTATACTGGCGAGGACGGCTTTGAAATTTATCTGTCAAGCGGCTCAGGTCCAGCGCTATGGCAAGCTATTTTAAAAGCAGGAGAACAATATGGTGTCCAGCCGATTGGTCTTGGAGCCAGAGACACATTGAGGTTCGAGGCTAACCTTGCGCTTTATGGTCAGGAGCTCAGTCCAGAAATTTCGCCTCTGGAAGCTGGACTTGGCTTTGCAGTTAAGCTGAACAAAGAAGCTGACTTTATCGGCAAGAAAGCCTTGAAAAAGCAAAAAGAAGAAGGATTATCCCGCAAGATCGTAGGAATTGAAATGATCGATAAAGGAATTCCCCGTACAGGCTATCAGGTTTTTGACGGAGAAAAGGAAATTGGTTTTGTTACAACAGGCACTCAATCTCCAACATTAGGCAAGAATGTCGGTCTGGCTCTGTTGGACAAAGAATACACAGAGGTGGGTACTCAAGTAGAAGTGCAAGTCCGTAAACGTACATTACGTGCGCAAATAGTGCCGACTCCATTTTATAAAAGGTAGAGAAAGAGGGAGGGTATCATCTATGGAATTTCGCTATTTACCTATGACAGAAAAAGATAAGAAAGAAATGCTGGAAACGATTGGTGTATCATCAACAAAAGAACTATTTGCAGATATTCCAGAAAATGTCCGATTCAAAGGCGAATTGAATATTAAGCCGCCAAAAAATGAATATGCACTGACAAAAGAGCTGACAGAGCTCTCCAATCAGAATATCAGTACGAAAAGCCATACAAGTTTTCTTGGGGCAGGGGTTTATGACCACTATATACCTTCTATCGTGGATCACGTAATTTCCCGGTCCGAATTTTATACAGCTTATACTCCTTATCAGCCGGAAATTTCACAAGGAGAACTGCAGGCAATCTTTGAGTTCCAGACGATGATCTGTGAGCTGACAGGCATGGATGTGGCCAACTCCTCCATGTATGATGGGGGCACCGCATTAGCTGAAGCTGTAAACCTTTCAGCAGGACAGACGAAAAAGAAAAAAGTACTAGTTTCTAAAGCCATTCACCCCGAGTCGCTTGCGGTTATCCATTCATATGTAAAGGGACCTGACCTTGAGATTGTTGAAATCAATCATAAAGACGGACTGACGGATTTAGAGCAGCTTGAGAGCGAGCTTGATGAAAATACGGCGAGCGTTGTCGTTCAATATCCTAACTTTTTTGGCCAGGTAGAGCCGTTGGATCAAGTGAAACAACTTGTAGATCGCCAGAAGAAAACAATGCTGATTGCTTCTAGCAACCCATTAGCCTTAGGCTATCTTACACCGCCGGGAGAATTTGGGGCAGACATTGTAGTCGGTGATACACAGGTCTTTGGAATTCCAGCTCAATATGGGGGGCCGCATTGTGGCTATTTTGCCACGACTAAGAAGCTGATGAGAAAAGTACCGGGGCGACTAGTCGGCCAGACGAACGATGAAGAAGGACGGCGTGGCTTCGTACTTACTCTTCAGGCGCGTGAGCAGCATATTCGACGTGATAAAGCAACTTCAAATATTTGTTCCAATCAGGCATTAAATGCCCTCGCATCTTCAGTAGCGTTATCTTCCCTAGGGAAGCAGGGATTAAAAAGAATGTCATGGATGAATATTCAAAAAGCAGCTTACATGAAGAGTCAGTTGGAGAAGGCTGGCTTTGTAACAGCATTTAATGGCTCATTCTTTAATGAACTGGTAATCGACTTAAAACGTGATGTGACAGAAGTTAATAAAAAGCTGCTAGAAAAGGGAATCATCGGAGGCTACGACTTAAATCGGGATTTCGATGAACTTCAAGGGAACATGCTAATAGCCATAACCGAAATCCGAACTAAAGAAGAGATTGATCAATTCATTAGAGAAATGGGGGATATTTGTGTCTAATCAGGACTTTCCATTAATTTTTGAATTGAGCCAGGAAAGCCGTACAGGCTTCAGCCTGCCAGAACTTGATGTTCCAGAATCAAATGTAGAGGAAATGCTTGGTGAAACATTTGTCAGAAGTGAAGCACCGGATCTTCCGGAGCTTAGTGAACTGCAGATTATGAGGCATTATACAGGACTGTCTACTCGAAACCATGGTGTGGATTCAGGTTTTTATCCGCTCGGATCCTGTACGATGAAATACAATCCAAAAGTAAACGAAGATATCGCCCGGCTTGAAGGGTTTGCTCATATTCACCCATTACAGTCTGAAGAAACCGTCCAGGGAGCCCTGGGGTTGTTGTATGATTTGCAGACAACGCTTGCTGAAATTACCGGAATGGATACGGTAACCCTGCAGCCTGCTGCAGGAGCCCATGGGGAATGGACAGGACTCATGATGATTCGTGCTTATCATGAAGCTAATGGAGATTATAACCGTACGAAAGTTATCGTACCAGACTCTGCTCATGGTACTAACCCGGCATCAGCCACTGTTGCAGGATTTGAAGCGGTAACCGTAAAATCTGATGATCGGGGCCTTGTCGATTTGGAAGATTTAAAGCGAGTAGTCGATGAACAGACGGCCGCCCTTATGCTGACAAATCCCAATACGCTTGGACTATTTGAAGAAAATATTGAACAAATGGCAGCCATTGTTCATGAAGCGGGTGGTAAGCTTTACTATGATGGCGCGAACCTGAATGCTATTCTTGGATACGCGCGCCCGGGTGATATGGGATTTGATGTTGTACACTTAAATCTTCATAAGACGTTTACAGGCCCGCATGGCGGTGGAGGACCGGGGTCAGGACCCGTAGGTGTCACCGCAGAGTTTGAGCCTTATCTTCCAAAGCCGCTGCTTGTGAAAAAAGGGGATCAGTTCGGTTTTGAATACGACCGTCCTAAATCGATCGGAAGAGTAAAACCGTATTACGGAAACTTTGGAATCAATGTCCGTGCCTATACGTATATTCGTACAATGGGAGCAGAAGGTCTGAAGAAAGTTAGTGAGTATGCTGTATTAAACGCCAACTATATGATGCGCCGACTGCAAAAAGAATACGAACTGCCTTATGATCAGCATTGTAAGCATGAATTTATTTTATCTGGAAAACGACAGAAAAAACTTGGCGTCCGCACACTTGATATTGCAAAGCGGCTGTTAGATTTCGGCTACCATCCGCCGACTATCTACTTCCCGATTAATGTAGAGGAAGCTATTATGGCAGAGCCGACAGAAACAGAGTCTAAAGAAACTCTCGATGCTTTCATATCCGCTATGCTGCAAATTGCAGAGGAAGCGAAAGAGAATCCTGAAATCGTCCAGGAAGCTCCTCATACAACGATTGTAAGCCGTATGGATGAGACAAAAGCGGCAAGAAAACCTATCCTAAGATATACGAAAGAATAAAAAAGACGCTGCTGAAATGCAGCGTCTTTAGTTTTTCTTTTTAATTTTTCCGTTCCACTTTTTAAATCCGCCTTGCAGCTGATTTAATTCTTTATAGCCTTTTTTATCGAGCATGAGCGCAGCACGTGTGGAACGGGCTCCACTCTGGCAGTAGAGATAGACAGGCTTGTCTTTGCGAATTTCAACGAGACGATTTCTCATTTGAGACAGCGGAATATTTCTGGCTCCCAATATATGACCGCCATCAAATTCCTTCGGCTCGCGAACATCGATAAGCTGTGCTTTTCTGTATCCTTGGCGAAACTCATCTTCTGTTAATGTTTTTAATACTTTTCTAGCTTTTAAATACCGAAAGATTCCAAAGCCGATTAAGAAAATAATGGCTCCTAGTAAAATCCAAAGTTCCATTCATTAATACCCCCTCTTCCCCTATCTATTATATGAGGCTTGCCGTTTGATTTCAAAGTTTTTATTTTAAGCCGTTTCATGGACTCTGCTCATTAAATCAGGTACAATCTTGCAAGTAAGAAAAAATCCAGTGACAGGGAAATAGAAGGTTATTTTCTTTCATTATCTCTGTTTCGCTCAATTAAATGGATAATTTAATAATTGACAAACTTCTACATAGTTGTTCAAGAACACAATATATGGAGAGTGGAATAATTTTGAGTACAATATATTGATTAAAAATTTAAAAATGTGGTATGTTACTAATAGATTAATAAAAATAGAGGTACGACATGCTTCCTCTCGTGAAGCATGGAGAAGGGAGAGACTTGGATGCAGATTACGTCCACTAGCAGTGATGCTAACTCTAAAATCGATATTGACCGTTTAAATGCAGACATAAGACAATTTGAACAGGTGCATGAAATTACACCTGACATGAAACTTACTCACAGCGGGGTATCACGATTGGTTATGCTCGACCGTTATGCCTTTAAAGATACAGAGAAAGTTACTCTCTCTGAAGGTGATTTTGTTGTTCTTACAGTAAAAGATGATCCTAAGTTCCCAGCTCGAGGCTTTGGTTTTATCCAGTCTATTGATTGGAATACCCACAAAGCTGTCGTAAAAGTGGAACCGGAATTTGTAAATGTGCTGGAGAATAAAGAGCAGCAGGAAACAGGATTAATTACGAGAAATCTGGATACCATCGACAAGCCTCTTGAAGTATATTACGAGCAAATTGCTTTAAGAAACGCCACAGGCCTTTCGGCGGTAGAAGTTGATGAACGGAGAAGACAGGAGAGCTTTGAAAAGTTCTATGATGAATTATCGAGTTTAAACTTCATCCCTGCCGGCCGGGTTCTTTATGGAGCTGGCTCAGGTACAGACGTTACTTATTTTAACTGCTATGTAATGCCATATATTCAGGATTCACGCGAAGGCATTTCCGATCATCGCAAACAGGTAATGGAGATTATGTCACGAGGCGGCGGTGTAGGGACAAATGGCTCCACATTACGACCTCGAAATACATTGGCCCGTGGTGTGAATGGTAAATCATCTGGTTCTGTTTCCTGGCTTGACGATATCGCTAAACTGACTCATTTAGTAGAACAGGGCGGTTCAAGACGCGGAGCACAAATGATTATGTTAGCTGACTGGCACCCGGATATTATTGAGTTTATCATTTCAAAAATGCAGAATCCGAGAATTCTTCGCTACTTGATCGAAAATACAGAAGATGAACAAATCAAGAGCCTGGCAAAGGACAAACTGAAGTTTACACCGTTAACTGAAACGGAAAAAGATTTATATCAAAGCGTTGTGAACTACAAAACTATGCCAGGTCTTGGAGGGTTTACAGAACTTGCGATCCGTGAAGCAGAAGATAAGCTGCAAACCGGAGGTACTTATACAGTGAATAATCCGGATTTCCTGACAGGGGCGAATATTTCTGTCTGTATTACGAAGGAATTTATGGAAGCGGTAGAAAATGAAACAAAGTACCACTTGCGCTTTCCGGATGTAGAATCCTACACACCCGAAGAAATGGCAGTTTATAATGCTGAATGGCAGGAAAGCGGAGATGTCAGGGAATGGGAAGCAAGAGGTTTAGGAGTGAAGACTTATCGCACCGTTCAGGCAGAAGAACTGTGGAAACTGATTAACATTTGTGCGACATACTCCGCAGAACCTGGTATTTTCTTTATCGACAATGCTAATGAAAAAACAAATGCCAGTGCTTATGGACACAAAGTGGTGGCAACAAATCCATGTGGCGAACAGCCCCTTGCCCCTTATTCTGTATGCAATCTCGCAGCTGTAAACTTAGCAGCTGTTGCTGATAAAGAAGCGAAGAAAGTAAATTTTGATAAGCTTAGAGAAACAGTAGCCACAGGGGTGAGAATGCAGGACAATGTCATTGATGCCACTCCTTACTTCCTGGAGGAAAATAAAAAGCAGGCACTTGGCGAGCGCCGAGTCGGCCTTGGCGTTATGGGACTTCATGATCTTTTAATCTATTGCGAAACCGAATACGGATCGGAAAAAGGAAATAAGCTGGTTGATGAAATATTTGAAGTAATTGCGACAACAGCTTATCGCGCATCAATTGAACTGGCTCAAGAAAAAGGAAGCTTTCCGTTCTTAGTCGGTAAGACTGATGAGGAAACTAGACAGTTAAGAGAAAGCTTTATCCAGACCGGTTATATGAGAGATATGCCGGAAGATATTCGAGATGGAGTGTTAAAATACGGAATCCGTAATTCCCATCTCCTGACGGTTGCTCCTACAGGAAGTACTGGTACAATGGTGGGTGTCAGCACGGGACTGGAGCCTTACTTCTCCTTCTCTTATTTTAGAAGCGGACGTTTAGGCAAATTTATTGAGGTAAAAGCAGATATTGTGAAGGAGTATTTGGAAGCAAATCCTGATCAGGACCCAGATCACCTGCCAGATTGGTTTATTACAGCCATGACGATGGCACCTGAGGCTCACGCAGATACGCAATGCATTATCCAGCGCTGGGTTGACAGCTCAATTTCCAAGACTGTGAACGCGCCTAAAGGTTATACTGTAGAACAAGTAGAAAAAGTATATCAGCGTCTTTATCATGGCGGTGCAAAAGGCGGTACTGTTTATGTAGATGGCAGCCGTGACAGTCAGGTTTTGACATTAAAGGCAGAGGAAAATGCTTTTGATGGTGAACAGACGGAGTTCGAATTTGAAGAAGATAATAAACCGCGCGTCGTTCTAATGGATACAATTCATGAGCTTGAAAAAACGAACGTAACCATTGGTTCAGAAGTGGGAGATACATGTCCAGTCTGCCGAAAAGGAACAGTAGAGGATATCGGCGGCTGTAACACATGTACGAATTGTAATGCCCAGCTGAAATGCGGATTATAATAGAGTAAGAAAGGGTTGCCGGAAAATTACCCGGCAGCTTTTTTTCTTTCTGTTTGTTAAGTAAAAGTATGAGAGGAATGATAAGTTTATCTTTGCTCAGGTTTTTGCAAGACAAATCGCTTCCTTGTTTTTAACAACAAACTAGTGTATCATTTTCATGAAAACTAACCGAAAGCTGTATTGGAGGTTTACCATGCCGACGCCAAGTATGGAAGATTACATAGAACAAATATACATATTAATTGAGGATAAAGGATACGCCCGTGTGTCAGATATTGCAGAGAACCTGCAAGTTCACCCGTCTTCTGTAACTAAGATGGTCCAGAAGCTTGATCGTGATAAATATCTTAATTATGAAAAATACCGTGGATTAATTTTGACCGCTAAAGGAAAGAAGATCGGCAAACGCCTCGTCTACCGTCATGAGTTACTTGAACAGTTTCTGGAAATAATTGGCGTTGATGCAGACAAAATTTACGAAGATGTTGAAGGTATTGAGCATCATTTAAGCTGGGACTCCATTGATCGAATTGGAGATTTAGTACAGTACTTTGACGAGAATGAGGAACGAGTTAAAGAGCTGAGGGAAGTTCAGCGTAAGAATGAAGAGTAAGAGGCGCCATTGGGGCGTCTTTTTTTAACGCCAAGTTCTATACGAACAGATCCTTTTCTATACATATAACGTGGGGGGATGTGCGTGAACGTAGATGGCGTATTCTCTGGTGGCGGAGTTAAAGCTCTGGCGTTTATTGGAGCACTCGAAGTGCTTGAGACCAACGGATATAAGTTCAAGAGAGTAGCAGGAACGTCGGCAGGGGCAATCATAGCCAGTCTCCTCGTTGCCGGCTATAAGGCAGAGGACTTAAAAGAAATCATGGAGGAGCTTTCATTAGAAAGAGTGATCGATCAGCCGCTCTCTGATCGAATTATGCCTTTTTCAAAATGGATGTTCCTTTATTACCGAATGGGGCTTTATAAAGGAAATATGCTTGAACAGCTTATTGATAAGTGGCTTTCTAAAAAAGGGATACGGACTTTTGCCCACCTGCCGGAAGATAGTTTGAAAGTGATTTGTTCCGATCTTACACTTGGACGAATGGTTGTACTTCCTGATGATTTAAAGGAAGTATATGGAATTGACCCACACACTTTTTCAGTAGCTAAAGCAGTGAGAATAAGTTCAAGCCTTCCCTATTTTTTTATGCCGGTAAAACTACATGGAAAAAAGGGCAAGTCTCTGCTTGTAGATGGAGGAGTACTCAGCAATTTTCCAATCTGGCTGCTAGAAAATGACCATGGAAGAAGAAAAAGACCGATTATCGGAATGCAGTTAAGCGATCCGCCTGATCAACTTCCTGAGCAGAAAATAAAAAATGCAATTCAAATGTTTCACGCTCTGTTTCGAACGATGAAACAAGCACATGACGATAGGTATATATCAGTGACGAATAGCCGGGATGTCATCTTTATTCCTGTAAAAGGGGTGCAGACGACAGATTTTTGTTTAAGTGAAAGTCAAAAGCAGGAGCTTTTGGGATTAGGCAGAAAACACGCAGCTTTATTTTTAAAACGCTGGACCAAATAAAAAGATCGAGCCACTAAATTAAAAAGAGGCTCGATCTTTTCTTTTATTATTTTTTTGACCTTCAATTACGCGGAGATTAGCTGTACTTTTCCTGCGCTGTTTCTTATTTTTCATCACTGACGGCTTCGCTGGTGATGGCTGGGCTTTCGCTGGTTTTATACTAGGTGATTTGTATTTCTGTTTTGATTGTTTAACGGCTTGCTTATATTTTTTCATTTCATTACTACGGCTGCCGCCTCTGCCGCCTGTTCGGTGCCGAAGGATGAAGAAATACAGGGCCCCGTAAATTAGAACAGCCATACCAATCATCATGATGATTGATGAAAGAAACGATGATGTGTTTGTGAATAATTGGAGTCCGATGTAAAACAAAGCCAGAGTCATCAAGGTATAGATCAATGGTGTCATCCAGTTTCTTGACATATATATAACCTCCTTCATTAAGTTTACCTTTAAAAAATTTCCCTCTTCATATACCTATACCACTTGAAGGGCATTTTCTATCATTAAATCACAGGTTTTTGCAAGTTTAATCCAATTGAATTATTAAATTTAGTTTATAACAAAGAACTGTTTTCATTTTTACCTATATTTTAAATAATATTCCCTAAAAAATATCGGACTTTCTGTCGCTTATAAATATTTCGTTAAAGTCTTTTAAGATACTTATATTTTACCCCAAAAGTTACTGTTTCACTAGTCTTTAAGCAGCTTTTAAAAGTATGAATTTTATGTTTTGGGAAACTATAAAACTGAGGTGATGAATATGTCGGACAAACGAAGACAGCAGGATCAGACAGAGCCGCCGCAAAGCATTCTTGCCAAATCATTGACGGTAGGATTTGTGGCCGGGTTGATTTGGAGTACATTTGGGAGTATCTTTTACTATTTTCATTTTACCCAGGTTTCCGCTGCCACATTTATTTTTCGTTCTTTTTGGCAGACAGACTGGACAGGTTCTCTGCTCGCAGAAATTTTATCCATTCTCGTCGTTGGATTACTGTCTATTTTTGTAGCCCTGCTCTATTTTTTAATATTAAAAAAGAAAAAAGGAATTTGGCCGGGTGTGATTTATGGAGTGTTACTGTTTGTAGTAGTTTTTATAGCTTTGAATCCTGTTTTTTCAGCAGTTCCCAGCTGGTCTGAAATGACAAGTGATTCCTATGTCACAAATATTTGTCTGTTTATTTTATATGGCGTGTTCACAGGGTATTCAATTTCTTATGAATATAGGGAATACAACCAACTGCCTCAGTGATGATAAAACCATAGTATGGTAAAATAATAGAGAATATTCATATCAAAACAGAGTAAGGATGGTGGATGCATGGGGAAGCGTTTACTATTGCTGAATGGTCCTAACTTGAATATGTTAGGACAGAGAGAACCTGAGACTTATGGCAGCGCTACGCTTAAAGATGTAGTGGATATGGTAAAAGAAGTTTGTGAACAGCATGGGTATGAATTGGATTATTTTCAGTCCAATCATGAAGGGGACTTGATTGACCGCCTGCAGAAAGCAAATAATGAAGCGGCTGGTATTATTTTTAACCCTGCTGCGTACACCCATACAAGCATTGCCCTGCGTGATGCTATAGCAGCGATAAATCCGCCGGTAGTTGAAGTTCATATTTCCAATGTTCATAAGCGGGAGGAATTTCGTCATCATTCCATGCTCGCACCCGTCTGCCTTAGCCAGATTGTAGGTTTTGGGGTAGATGGATACTGGCTGGCTGCCATGGGCCTTATTCAAAAGATAGAAAGTGAAGGGAGAATGTAATAATGGCAAAACTGGATAAACTGCGTCAGTCTTTAACAGAAAACAACCTGGACGGCCTTCTTGTAATAAGTGAAAAAAACAGAAGATATATATCTAACTTTACAGGAACTGCCGGAGCAATCTTAATCAGTCAGAAAAAAGCCCTTTTAATCACTGATTTTCGTTATATGGAACAGGCTGCTGAGCAAGCAGAAGGCTTTGAAGTTATTGAGCATAAAGTTCCTCTTCAGGAAGCGATTATAAATTTCATTAAAGAAGAGGGTCTCAAAAGAGTGGGGTTTGAAAAAGATCACTTAACATACAGCCAATATGAAGGGCTTCAAAGCGGTCTATCGGAAAAGTTAGTACCTACGGCTGGGTTAATAGAGAATTTGCGCTTGATAAAGTCCGAAGATGAGCTTAGTATATTAAAGGATGCAGTCAAGATTGCCGACGATGCTTTTGACCATATTTTAAATTACATAAAGCCGGGGATAAAAGAAATCGACGTATCGAATGAATTGGAGTTCTTTATGAGAAAGCAGGGAGCCACCTCTTCCAGCTTTGATATTATTGTTGCTTCCGGTTATCGATCTGCCCTTCCCCATGGTGTAGCCTCTGAAAAAGAGATTCAAAGAGGAGAGCTTGTTACGCTGGATTTTGGTGCCCTATATAAAGGGTACTGCTCCGATATTACCCGGACGGTAGCGGTTGGAGAAATCAGCACTGAATTAAAAGAAATTTATGATACAGTTCTTAACGCTCAGCTAAAAGGTATGGAAGGTTTGAAAGCAGGCATCACAGGGAAAGAAGCAGATGCCCTAACAAGAGATTACATTAAAGAAAAAGGCTATGGAGACTATTTTGGTCATTCCACAGGACACGGCATCGGCCTTGACGTACATGAAGGACCTGGTCTGTCGTTTAGATCCGATGTTGCACTTGAGCCCGGAATGGTAGTAACTGTAGAGCCAGGCATCTATGTACCCGGTGTAGGCGGCTGTCGTATTGAAGATGACGCCGTCATTACAAAAAACGGAAGTGAAACATTAAGTTTCGCGCCGAAAGAACTCATTACTTTATAACAGGAGGTATTTAAATGATTTCAGTAAACGATTTTAAGACAGGCTTGACCATTGAAGTTGACGGAGGCATTTGGCAGGTCCTGGAGTTTCAACACGTGAAACCGGGAAAAGGTGCAGCATTCGTACGCTCCAAACTCCGCAATCTGCGAAACGGAAATATCCAGGAGAAAACGTTTCGCGGCGGTGAAAAAGTAGAAAAAGCACATATCGATAATAGAAAAATGCAATATTTATATGCTTCAGGAGATATGCATGCGTTTATGGATACCAACACATACGAGCAGGTTGAAATTCCGGCAGCGCAAATTTCTGATCAGCTTAACTATCTAAAAGAAAACATGGAAGTGCAAATACAGACATTCCAAGGTGAAACGCTCGGTGTAGAGCTTCCTAAAAACGTAGAATTAAAAGTGGTTGAAACGGAACCGGGTATTAAAGGCGATACAGCGAGCGGCGGTACTAAACCGGCAACGCTTGAGACGGGCTTAACGGTTCAAGTTCCTTTCTTTATTAATGAAGGAGAGAACTTGTTAATCAGTACAACTGACGGAAAATATGTATCAAGAGCTTAGTCTAATAAGAAGAGCAATCCTATTACACGGGTTGCTCTTTTTTTCTTCCTTTCCACAGGGGAATAATTTAATAGTTTTTCACATACATATAGGTTAAAGCATTGATAAAAGGAGCTTTTACTATGGAAGAAGTCATTCGTCTATTTCCGAAAACCTACCATTCTACTCTATCTCGCCATGTAAGCTGGAAGACCGTTCAGGAAATCAGGCTTAGAGCTTTAAAATCAATTGAAGTAATCAGTGCAGACAAGGTTATATCCATTCCTCACTCTGAGCTGTCTATGAACGAAATGACCTACGTTTTAAATCAAGTCAGCCACTTCTCCTTGTATAAATTTAAAGAAGAAGTAAAAGAAGGATTTATTACCATTCAGGGCGGCCATCGAGTCGGGCTTGCCGGCAAAGCTAACCTTGATAAAGGAAAGGTAGCGACCCTAAAAGATATTACCTTCATGAATATCCGGATTGCCCGTTCTCACCTTGAAGCAGGAAGAAATCTGGTGCCTTTTTTACAAGAGGACGGGCAGTGGCTGAACACTCTAATTGTCGGCCCTCCTCACTCAGGGAAAACTACTATTCTTCGAACACTCGCGCGGGTAGCAGGGACAGAGGCGGGGGAAACGGGATCTAAAAAGGTTGCTATTGTGGACGAGCGTTCTGAAATTGCCGCCTGTCAGGACGGCATCCCTCAGCTTAATGTGGGGGAAAGAACGGATGTAATGGACGGCTGTCCTAAGGCAATAGGGCTGATGATGATGATCAGATCAATGTCTCCTGAAATAATTATTGTCGATGAAATGGGAGGATTAACCGATGCAGAGGCTGTTCAGGAAGCAGTGTATTCGGGAGTACAGGTAATTTGCAGTGTCCACGGGGCAAGTCTTGAATCTGTGGCAAAGCGTCCATCAGTTCGTCACATGATGCAGGAAAAGATTTTTGACCGATATATCATTTTAGACCGTCTCAAAATCGATAGTGAAAACAGAATTCAGATTTTAGATGAACATGGCAGGGAGCTGGCTCTATTAAAAGGGGAGAGAGGATATGGAATGGATAGGGGCCGTCATCATTCTAACCGTTACCACGTGGATAGGGTTTGATACAGCGGCAAAATTCAGAAAACGGCCGGGACAGATCAGGCAATGGAAAAGCGCACTGCAGATGATAGAAGCTGAAATGGTGTACAGCCAGTCTTCCTTATGGGAAGTATGTGAAAAGATGTCCAAAGTCCTGCCATCACCTATTTGCTATTTCTTTACAGGACTTTTAAGAGAAAGAGAAACTTGTACAGATTTTGGAGGTTTATGGGCTTCGGAATTAAGAAAGCAGTGGTTTTGGAATTCTATGACAAAAAGTGATATGGACATCTTAATTCAGTTTGGCAGTACGCTTGGACAGCACGATTTAATTCAGCAGCAGAAACAAATCAAGCTTACTTCCCATCATCTGGATTTACAGTTAAACGAAGCGATTGAAGTATCAGGGAAGCATCAGCGGCTGGCGAGAGGAATAGGCGTGCTTAGCGGACTTTTAGTTGTAATACTACTTATATGATAAGGGGGAGGGGACGTTGTGCTGCAAGACGCATCCATCCTGTTTCAAATTGCTGGTATAGGCATTATTGTCGCAATGATCCACAGTATCTTAAAACAAATGGGTAAGGAAGAGATTGCCCAAGTCGTTACATTGACTGGCTTTATTATTGTACTCTTTATCGTTCTGCACAGACTAGCTGATCTGTTTCAACAAATCAAGTCAGTCTTTCTTTACCAGGGGTAGCGGTCTATGGATATCGTTCAAATCGTCTCATTAGGGCTTGTAGCTACTGTCTTAATTATCCTGCTAAAGGAACATAAATCATCGATCGCCTTTTTACTGCTTATTTTTACTACCGTGTTAATTTTTATCTCGGTCTTAGAACATATAAAGTATATCTTTTCGCTTCTTCAGTATATAGCGGAACAAGCACAGGTGGAATCTATTTATTTAAAAACCATTCTTAAAATTATCGGAATTGCTTATATTACCGAATTTGGTGCACAACTCATAAGAGATGCGGGACTGGCAGCTTTAGCATCGAAAGTGGAGCTGGCAGGGAAATTATTCATCCTGATGCTGGCCATACCAATTATAACGGCTCTTATTGAAACAATCCTTGACTTTATACCTGTTGCCGCAGGGTGAAGATTGAGAGGTACGATATGAAACATTTAATTTGTTTAGCTCTTATGTTCGCAGCTGTTCTTATTAGCCCGACGATAATATTTGCTTCTCCTGCAGAAGAAAATATACGCACACTGAATGACTACATTTCAACCGAAGAACTTGAGAAAAACTATGATAATCTTCATGAACAATACGGAGAATACATGCCTTCCATTTCATTTGAAGAGATCTCAGAGTGGAGTGAAAATGGAAATCCAACATCAGGGTGGATTGAAGGAATCATTAAATTTCTATTTCATGAACTGCTTGCTAATGGCAAGTTATTAGGATCTCTTCTCTTTTTAACGATGTTCAGTGCCCTGCTGAATGCGATACAGTCATCTTTTGAAAACACAGTAGTAAGTAAAATTGCTTATATGATCATCTATATTGTCTTAATCGGTCTGGCACTGGAAAGTTTTGGACAAGTTATTCAGTTTACGACAGGGACTATTGAACAAATGAGCAGCTTTATGATTGGACTGCTGCCGTTATTACTGGGAATTATGGCTTCTTTCAGCAACCTGATGTCTATTTCTTTTTTTCACCCCATTATTGTTGCGCTTGTTCAATCCAGTGGTCTGCTCGTTAAGTACTTGCTCATTCCTTTATTCGCATCCTCAGCCCTGCTTATGGTTGTGGGTAGTCTAAATACTGCTTTTAAAGTCGATCAGCTGGCAGAGCTGTTAAGAAAGTCAGGCATGGCGATCATGGGGGCTTACCTGACTCTGTTTCTTGGAGTTATTTCGGTACAGGGGACGGTTACTGCGGTCCAGGATGGTGTAACGATGAAAACAGCCCGATTTGTGACAGGCAACTTTGTTCCTGTTGTCGGCAGACTGTTTACCGACGCCACCGATACGATTCTAGGAGCGTCACTATTGCTTAAGAATACTGTAGGACTTGCAGGTGTTGTGATCCTGCTTGGAATTGCTCTCTTTCCTGCAATTAAAATCTTTGCTCTAGCTTTAGTATATAAATTTGCAGCAGCCATTCTCCAGCCGATTGGCGATGGACCAATCGTTTCAGCCATGGTAATTGTCAGCCGGCACATGATGTATATATTTGCAGCCCTGCTCATGGTCTCAATGATGTTTTTTCTAGTAATTGTCATTCTTGTAGCTGCGAGTAACATTACAATGATGGTTCGATAAGGGTGATAGGATGCAGATGTTCACAGAATGGATAACACAAATTGTTCTTTACTTGCTGCTGGCTATGCTTGCTGACACCTTACTTCCTTCCGGGCTGATGAAGAAGTATGCCCGATTGGTTTTAGCTATTTTGCTTTTATTAATTATTATTGATCCTCTGCTTCAATTATTGAAAGTTAATCCTCATCAGATTGTCCAAGCAGTCAACGAGCAGATGAACGCCAACTTTGAAACAGAACAGTTAACAAAAGAAATAGAAGAAAAGAAAAATGAAATAATGCGTGGACAAGATGCATATACATTACAACAAGTGGAGGAAGCGGTTGTCAGCCAGCTTAAAAGCCCGCTGGAAGCAGAACGGGCGGCCATAGAAACGGTAGAGTTTGAATTTTCATCAGAGCCGTACAGCCTGGATTCTCTGGACAAGCTGACACTTACTTTGTCTTCTAATGAAGAGAAAAGTCTGGTGGAAGATGTTGTCATTACGGCAAGTGACGAGAGTACCCATGGCATGAATCATCCGAATGAAGAAAACATAAAGAATTTAGTTGCCGGCAACCTTGGGTTGAATAAGCAGCAAATCGAAATTCGGTGGGAGGAAGATCATGAGTAAATGGTGGAATAAACTCTTAGGCCTACTATCATCAGGAGAAGGTCAAAGATTAAATAAAAGAAAATATTTCATCATCGTTGGCTTGGTTGGGGTCTTGTTTATTTTGCTGAGCAACATGTTTCAGTCACCAGATCAGGCGGCTCAACCTGCGCCCCCTGCTGAAAAACAGGCGGCTGAAAGCAGTGCGGATTCACCAGGCTTGACGACAGCAGATTTAGAAAAAGAGTATGAGACACAACTGACTCCCCTGCTTGAAAATATTAAGGGTGTCAGTGAAGTGGAGTTGATGATCAATCTGGCAGCAACCGAAGAGAAAGTGTTTGACAAAAACTTAATAATTGGCAAGCAGACAACAAAAGAAACAGATAAGAATGGAGGGGAAAGAGAAATTGAAGATTATTCAAAGGAACAGCAGCTAGTACTTATCCGCCAGGGTGACCGTGAAGTTCCATTGCTTACGAAAACTAATAAACCGCCGGTCAGCGGAGTGTTCGTAACCGCCAAAGGGGTGGATAATATGAAAGTTAAGGAATGGGTTGTAGAAGCGGTATCCCGCGTTTTAGATGTTCCTAGTCATAGGGTTTCAGTGTTGCCTAAACAATAGGGAGGGATTCTCTTGGTAAAAAAACAAACAGTTTGGCTGTTAACAATGCTGAGTTTATTGATTGTATTAAGCGTGTATTATATGACTTCCCCCGATAATGGAGAGATGGCTTTCATTCAGGATGATCAGTGGCTCGAAGAAGAAGCGGAAGGAAATGAAGCAGAGAATGCGGTAACTTCAGATGTTTCCACAGAAGAGTTGTTTGCTTCTATCCGATTGGAGAAACAGAATGAACGAGATCAGAAAACAGAGCAGCTCTCAGAAATAGTAGCTTCCAGTGATTTCTCTGCAGATGAAAAGAATGAAGCAATGGAAGAGATGGAAGTCATACAGGCAACAGCATCCAAAGAATCTGTACTTGAAAATACAATCCGGGCCAGTGTTCCTTATGATGATGTCTTAGTAAGAGCTGAAGAAGACGTCATTCAAGTAACCATTAAGGCGAACGAGCTTACTAAAGAAGAAACTAGAGAGATTATGCAAATGGTTTCCGATGAATTTGGTCCTACAAGAGTAGAAGTAAAATTTCAGCCGGAGAACTAATATGTAAGCCCTTAACGGTATCGTTAAGGGTTTTTGTTTTGGTCATCATTCAAGCAGAGTTGAGTAATGTGCAAATGTATCGTAAAATGTTAAAAGGAGTTTTTAGTACCAGCTATGAAATTATTATACATAAAGGAGTGGACAAGAATGTTAAAAGTCCAGGAAATACGTGAATTAATAAAGTTAATTGATCAATCGCAAATTGATGAGTTTTCATATGAATCAAATGGAACTAAAGTTTGCATGAAGAAAAGTAATGGAGCTGTAGTGACGGAAGCGGCACCCGCTGTTCAGGAGCAGCCTAAGCCCCAGGCGGAACCAGTACAGCAGCCAGCACAAGAAACATCTGAAAAGCCTGCTCCAAAAGAAGAGAGCAAACCAGAAGACAAATCCGCATCTGCCGACTATGATAAAGAAATTACGTCACCGATGGTTGGAACGTTTTATAAATCTCCATCTCCTGACCAGGATGCTTATGTAAAAGTAGGCGATCAAGTGAAACAGGAGTCTGTCGTCTGTATTGTTGAAGCCATGAAGCTGTTTAATGAAATTGAAGCTGAAGTCTCTGGAGAAATTGTAGAGATTTTAGTGAATGATGGAGAGCTAGTAGAATATGGACAGCCGTTATTTAGAGTAAAGACGGCGTAAGTGGGGAGTGGAAAAATGATTAAGAAAGTGTTAGTTGCGAACAGGGGCGAAATCGCAGTTCGTATTATTCGTGCCTGTAAGGAAATGGGGATAGAAACAGTAGCGATTTACTCAGAAGCAGATCGTGAAGCCCTTCATGTCCAGATAGCGGATGAAGCATACTGTGTGGGTCCTACTTTAAGCAAAGACAGCTACTTAAATTATACAAATATCATGAGCCTGGCAACATTAACTGAAACGGATGCCATTCATCCAGGTTATGGATTCTTATCAGAGAATGCAGAATTTGCTGAAATGTGCGAGGAGTGTAATATTACTTTCGTAGGTCCTTCTTCATACGCCATTCAAAAAATGGGGACAAAAGATGTTGCAAGGGAAACAATGAGAGAAGCAGGAGTTCCTGTTGTACCAGGTTCTAAAGGTATTATTGAAAACATTGAGGCAGGAAAAAAAGTAGCTGAAGAAATAGGCTACCCTGTTATTATTAAAGCAACAGCAGGCGGCGGCGGAAAAGGAATCCGAGTTGCGCGTACAGAAGAAGATCTTGTTAGAGGCATTAACATGACGCAGCAGGAGGCAGAGACAGCTTTCGGAAATCCAGGAGTTTATATTGAGAAGTACATTGAAGACTTCCGCCATGTCGAGATCCAAGTGCTTGCCGACAATCATGGCAATGCCGTTCACTTAGGAGAGCGTGATTGTTCGGTTCAGCGTCGCCTTCAGAAGCTTATCGAGGAAACTCCATCGCCTGCAGTAACTCCGGGAATCCGTGAAGAAATGGGAGATGCAGCCGTTAAAGCTGCTTTGGCTGTAAATTATTCGGGCGCAGGTACAGTAGAATTTATATTTGATCAAAATGAACAGAAGTTCTACTTTATGGAAATGAATACTCGTATCCAAGTAGAGCATCCTGTAACTGAGATGGTAACGGGTGTCGACTTGATTAAAGAACAGCTGAAAGTCGCAAACGATGAGAAGCTTTCTTTTGAACAAGAGGACATTGAGTTTGAAGGCTGGGCGATTGAATGCCGAATTAATGCCGAGAATCCATTTAAAAACTTTATGCCTTCTGCCGGAAAGATTGATATGTACCTTCCGCCTGGAGGATTAGGCGTTCGCGTCGATTCTGCTGCATATCCTGGCTATATGATTCCGCCTTATTATGATTCCATGGTTGCTAAATTAATTACGTATGGCCGTGATCGTCGGGAAGCCATCCAAAGAATGAAGCGCGCGCTAGATGAGTTTGTAATCGAAGGGGTTCATACGACGATTCCTTTCCATCAGCGTATGATGGAGCACGAAGTATTTGTCGGCGGGGATTTTAATACAAAATTTCTTGAGACCTATAGCGTAATGAGTGACGAAACAGGAGAGGAGTAGTCGACCAATGGATGAAAAACAGTTGCTGAAAGTTACAGAAAGCTCAGCTTTAGGTAATGTAGAAATTGCACCTGAGGTCATTGAAGTAATTGCGGGAATCGCAGTATCTGAAGTAGCCGGTGTTGCATCCATGCGCGGGAATTTTGCCACAGGAGTAGTAGAACGCTTAGGAAAAAAAAGTCATGGTAAAGGTGTAAAAGTAGAATTGGATGCAGAAGGAATTACCATAGACGCTTTTGTCGTTATGGATTATGGTATTTCTATTCCTGAAACTGCTAAAAAGATTCAAGATAATACGAGACAGGCTTTAAAAAACATGACAGCTTTAGAGATAAAAGAAATTAATGTTCATGTAGTCGGTGTTCAGATGGAAACAAGGGATGAAAGCGAATTAGAAGAAGAAAAGTAAAAAGAAAGGCCAGCAGGGATTACCTTAGCTGGTCTTTTGTCGGTTTATAGCATTTTATAAATGAAAATGTTATGATTCTAACGGATATGACCTTTAAAGGAGCAATATAGATGAAACGACGTTTAGCAAGAGAAAAAGCTTTTCAAGCTTTGTTTCAAATGGATTCTCACGAAATTTCAGCACAGGAGGCAATAGAACACGTAACAGAGGAGGATCAGGAAGATAAATTCCTGAACGAGCTCGTTTATGGTGTGAATCAGTATTTGGCCGATATTGATGCTGCTATTGAAAAGAATCTAGAGAGGTGGTCATTTTCTCGTTTAGCAAGAGTGGAAAAAACTCTGCTTCGAATGGCCGCTTATGAATTGCTTTATCAGGAGGAAGTACCTCCACAAATAGCTATTAATGAAGCCGTAGAATTGGCCAAGGTATTCGGAGAAGAACAATCCGGCAAATTCATTAATGGTGTTCTATCTAAAATGACTAAGTAAACCAGCATAGAGGGGAAGATGAGCGATGAGTGCAGAAGTAATTTATGGAAAAGAATTGGCCCAGCGGCTACGTCAGGAAATGAAAGAAGAAGTTAGTCAGCTGGCAGAGAATGGAATTAATCCCAAATTAACAGTTGTTATTGTGGGAGAAGACCCAGCTTCTATGTCTTATGTAAAAGGTAAGCAGAGAGCTTCCGAAAATATTGGGATGGATTCAGACCTGCTTGAATTGCCTGCGGACACAACCGAAGAGAAACTTCTAAAAATTATAAGTGAACTCAATGAAGATTCTACTGTCCATGGAATTCTCGTTCAGCTTCCGCTTCCGAAGCAAATTGATGAACAGAAGGTAATTGAAGCAATAGATCCGACAAAAGATGTGGACGGCTTTCATCCAATAAATGTAGGAAAGCTGATGACCGGTCAGGAAACATTTTATCCTTGTACACCATATGGCATTGTTGTAATGCTCCAGCGTGCCAATATAACAATAGAAGGTAAGCACGTAGTTATCATTGGCCGCAGTAACCTTGTAGGCAAGCCGGTAGGACAGCTTCTATTAAATGAAAATGCCACAGTTACTTACTGTCATTCACGGACAAAGGATTTGAGAGCCCATACGAAACAGGCAGATATTCTTATTGTGGCCGCCGGAAAAGCTCAATTAATAACAGGAGAAGATATTTCTGAAGGAACAGTTGTTATTGATGTTGGTGTAAACCGTGTGGATGGAAAGCTGACAGGTGACGTGGATTTTGAATCTGCTTCAGAAAAAGCTTCCCACATTACTCCGGTTCCTAAAGGTGTAGGACCGATGACGATTACTATGCTTCTTCATAACACCATTAAAGCGGCTAAGTGGATTCATCAAAAATAAGGGGAAATTCACGTGAATGATCGATATTTAACGGTGACCGCATTAACAAAATATATTAAAAGAAAATTATCACATGACCCGCATTTAAAAGAAGTATGGCTGAGAGGAGAAGTTTCCAATTTCAAACGTCACAGCCGCGGGCATATGTATTTAACTTTAAAAGATGAGCAGTCAAGGATTCAAGCCGTTATGTTTGCGGGAAATAACCGTTTCTTAAAATTCGTTCCTGAAAATGGAATGAATGTACTGATACGGGGAGAAATTAATGTTTATGAGCCGATGGGAAGCTATCAGCTCTACATACAGGAAATGCAGCCTGATGGGATTGGAGAATTATATTTAGCCTTTGAACAGCTTAAAAATAAACTGGAACAAGAAGGAATCTTCGCTATTGAAAAGAAAAAAAGGATTCCATCTTTTCCTAAGCACATCGGTGTGATCACTTCTCCCACTGGGGCCGCTATCCGCGATATATTAACGACAATTAAACGTAGATATCCAATAGTTAAGGTCTCTATTTTTCCTGTAGTTGTTCAGGGGAAAATGGCGGCTTCATCTGTCTCTAAAGCCATTGACTATGTGAACCGCCATATTGACTGCGATGTGCTAATCGTCGGCCGTGGTGGAGGATCAATTGAGGATTTATGGGGATTTAATGAGGAAATGGTGGCAAGAGCAATTGAACAGTCAAAAATCCCCATTATTTCAGCTGTCGGCCATGAGACAGATACAACAATTAGTGATTTTGCAGCTGATATTCGTGCAGCAACGCCTACGGGAGCGGCTGAGATAGCTGTGCCTTCTTTAGTAGAGGTACATGAGCAGATTAATAACTTAACAAGCAGGCTCAGTCGCAGCATGAATGTTTTACATTCCGATGGAAGCAAAAGACTAAACCGGTTAAGGAGATCCTATGCCTTTAAGTACCCCGAACAGCTGTTGAGGCAGAAAGAACAAGATCTTGACAGAATTATTGAGCATTTAAATAATCGCACAGCACAGGTGCAGAAGTCTTACTCGGAAAAACTATCCTACCTTCAAAATCGATTACGTCAGCAGCATCCAGCAGGAGAAATTGAAACAAATCGTAAAGCCGTAAAAAATACGACAAAGCAGCTGCAATCCAATTTTGATGCCGTTTTATCAGGCGGAAAAGAACAGTTTTATAAACACTTGGAGAAGCTTTCGCTATTAAATCCGCTGGATACTATAAAGAGAGGGTATGCCATTCCTTATACAAGTGAGGACCAAGTGGTCAACGATATCCATAAAGTTCAGCAAGATGACGTATTAAAAGTAAAGGTAAGAAACGGCATGATCTACTCAAAGGTTGATAGAACAGAGGAGGAAAGCGAATGAGTGAGGAAACAAAAGAGCTGAACTTTGAGGAAGCGATGAAGCAGCTCGAAGATATTGTACAGAAACTGGAAACTGGTGAAGTTCCTCTAGAAAAAGCGATCCAGTATTATCAGGAGGGTATGAAGCTTTCCAAATTATGTAACGAAAAGCTGGGAAGTGTAGAGAAACAAATGCAGCAAATATTAAATGAACATGGTGAGTTTGAACCGTTCGATGTTCAGGAGGAGGAGTAGTGGGATCGTTAGAAAAGTTTGTGGAGAAGAATAAAATCCTTATTAATGACTACCTCGAGATGTATATTCAGGAATATACAAGAGAAGGTCGTCTTAGGGAAGCGATGCTTTACTCCATTAGAGCTGGTGGAAAGAGGCTTCGGCCTATTCTTGTTCTTGCCGGCCTGGAAGCTTTTGATGAAGACATAGCCAAAGGGATATCGACGGCGTGTGCTTTAGAAATGATCCATACTTATTCCCTTATTCATGATGATCTGCCAGCAATGGATGACGATGACTTGAGAAGAGGCCTGCCGACAAACCACAAAAAGTTTGATGAAGCAACTGCGATTTTAGCAGGAGATGCTCTGCTTACTTTGAGTTTTCAAGTTCTTTCTGATGATCCTCTGCTCTCCGATCGTGAAAAGGTATATTTAATAAATCAACTTTCAAGGGCCAGTGGACCTAAAGGTATGGTTAACGGCCAGATGCTTGATATGGAAAGTGAAAATAGCAGGATCAGTCTTGAAGAACTCGAATATGTTCATAATAATAAAACAGGACAGCTTTTGAGGTTCGCCGTACTTGCCGGCAGCTATTTAGGTGGTGCGGTTGAACAAGAACGTACTGAAATGCTGAAGATGGCAAAAGCACTCGGGCTTATTTTTCAAATTCAGGACGATATTTTGGATGTAACTGGGGATGCAGAGGCGATTGGAAAACCGGTCGGAAGTGATGTTTCCAATAAGAAGAGCACATATCCTAAACTGCTCGGGCTGGATGGGGCTGTTGAACAGAAGGAGCGCTATGTTCATATTGCCAAGCAGGCTTTACAAAATGCAGCTGTGGAAGACTCACTTCTCTCTGAACTTATAGATTATTTAAGTCAGAGAAGCAACTGATTTATGAGAATACTTTATTAATTGAGCACTTGAAGTGATTTATGTTATATTATATTTACAAAAGGAATGGTGCAGTATTCTAGTCGGTCCTCCGTTCCCGAAGGCGGGCCTAAAAATCCGCCGAAGGGCACATCGATGAAGTTCCTTGTGCCGGCTTGAGGCGCCCAGCCTTGGGTCGGTGCTGGGAGTTAAGGTTGCAGGGCGATCCACAAAGGCATGTGGGCGTTGACCCAGCTTCCGCGGAGGCCCATCTTTGTAAGAGATCCTCTTGCCAGAGACTCTTATGAAATGGGGTATGAACCTACATTTTACGGGGGGACCTGTAAAAGTAGCGTAGCCTGCCTTGAGTGGTTATTGAGGGGATTATAGTCATGAACAATTCATAATTCAGATGGCCACTGAAAAATGGATTTTGTATACTATATGAAATCAGGACTGCAAAAGAGGCTAAGGAACGGCCAAAGACTGTTGGGGAAATCCCCTAGACTGTTCATAGCACATAACTAAGGAATTATAGTACGGACTGAGTGGTAATCTAGTCCAGCTTGCGGAAACGGAGCTGATTTGGATTTAAAGGGGAACCGCCAGAGTGGTGACGCTCGGTATCCAAATGGGAAAACCTACTAGACCTAAGCCGTAATTTTTACCTTATTTATGACCATTCCTTTCCTACATACTATTTATTAAATTGAGGTAATGAATGAATAATAATTTAAAAAGATCAATTAAATTCAGTGTGAGTATTGCCGTTATCACTTTTGTGTTAGCGGCTATTTTTTCAATTGTGTCAAACTCGGTAATGAGTGGTGTAGCCTGGGGCATCGGCCTGATCATTGTATTTATCATTGTATTGACAGGTGTTGTTTTTGATATGCTAGGGATAGCAGCAACAGCTGCAGACGAACCGCCTTTTCATGCTATGGCCGCAGAAAAGATCCCAGGTGCCAAAGAAGCGATTATCATCGTTCGAAACGCGGACAGATTTGCAAGTTTTTGTAATGACGTAATAGGGGATATTTCTGGTATAGTAAGTGGGACGGCGTCTGCTGTTGTCGTTATTCAATTAGCTAATGCTTTAGGGTCATCTGATGGATCCGGCGTTCAGATCACTTTATCCGTATTACTCACAAGTATAGTGGCCGCTCTCACTGTTGGGGGTAAGGCCGTAGGGAAGTTTTTTGCGATTCATTCTTCAACAAAAATAATATTTGCAACAGCACGTGTAATTGCGTGGATTGAATCTAATTTAAAGATAAGAATTTTATCGGTTTCAACCAAATCCACACGAAAAACACGATAATATAAGGGGGTCCATTTATGGATCTGTATAAAATTAAAGATCCTTCTTTTCTTAAGGATATGTCAATTGATCAGTTAAAAGAGTTATCTAATGATGTGCGAAAGTTTCTTATTGAAAACCTTTCCGCTACCGGCGGACATTTAGGAGCAAACCTGGGAGTTGTCGAACTGACACTTGCCCTTCATAAAGTATATGAAAGCCCTAAGGATCGTTTTTTATTTGATGTGGGTCATCAATCTTATATCCATAAGATTTTAACAGGGCGTGCAGAAAAGTTTGATACACTGAGAAAGTATAAAGGACTGTGCGGCTTTCCTAAACGTAATGAGAGCGATCATGATATTTGGGAAACAGGCCATAGCTCCACATCGCTGTCAGCAGCAATGGGTATGGCAATTGCAAGAGACTTAAATGATGAGAAGCATTCCATTATTCCAATCATTGGAGATGGAGCGCTTACAGGCGGAATGGCGCTTGAAGCTCTCAACCATATCGGGGATGAGAAAAAAAATGTAACCGTTATCTTAAACGATAACGAAATGTCTATAGCACGTAATGTTGGTGCGCTTCACGGAGCCCTTGGCCGGATGAGGAGCGCTGGAAAGTATCACAGGGCCAAAGACGATTTAGAATGGCTCCTTAAACGAATTCCTGCGGTCGGCGGCAAGCTGGCACAGGCGGCAGAACGATTAAAAGACAGTATGAAGTACTTTGTAGTTCCCGGCATGTTTTTTGAAGAGCTGGGTTTTACTTATTATGGACCCGTAGACGGGCATGATTATAATGATCTATTAGAGAATTTGAATTATGCTAAGAAAACAGAAGGACCTGTTATCATTCATGTGATTACTCAGAAAGGAAAAGGGTATCACCCAGCAGAATCCGACCTGAAAGACAAATGGCACGGAGTAGGTCCTTATAAAATTGAATCAGGTGAAAAAATTAAATCAGCTGAAGCACCACCCGCGTGGAGTGAGGTTATCAGTGAAACGCTAAGAAAAGAAGCCCGCAAAGATAAAAGAATAGTGGCGGTGACGCCTGCAATGGTGCTTGGCTCCAAACTGGAAAAGTTTCAAAAAGAGTTTCCATCAAGGCTGTTTGATGTCGGGATAGCTGAACAGCATGCTACTACGATGTCGGCTGGACTTGCTACACAGGGGATGAAACCTTTTCTGGCAATATATTCAACATTTTTACAGCGTGGGTATGATCAGGTCATTCACGATGTAGCACGACAAAATTTAAACGTAATGTTTGGCATTGACCGTGCGGGATTAGTTGGGGCAGACGGAGAAACACACCAGGGTGTATTTGATGTAGCGTTTCTACGCTCCGTACCAAACATCGTTCTTATGATGCCTAAAGATGAAAATGAAGGCCAGAATATGGTTCATACAGCCGTTCATTATGATGATGGTCCGATAGCCATTCGTTATCCACGTGGAAACGGCCTTGGTGTGAAAATGGATGATAAGCTTTCTCCAATTCCTATCGGAAGCTGGGAAGTACTAAGAGAAGGCACAGATGCAGTCATTTTAACTTTCGGGACAACGATTTCTCTAGCTTTAAAAGCCAGTGAGCAATTAAGCAAAGAGGGGTATTCTGTACGCGTAGTGAATGCAAGATTTATTAAACCAATGGATGAGGCAATGCTGCACGATATTATGAAAGAAAGCCTTCCCGTGCTGACGATCGAAGAAGCCGTGCTGCAAGGAGGATTTGGTTCAAGTATTTTAGAATTTAAATCTGACCACAACTATATTTCAATCGTGAAGCGCCTTGGGATTCCTGATCGGTTTATTGAGCACGGAACCGTAGACAAGCTTCTTGAAGAAATCGGGCTAACCGAAGATACCGTGGTAAAAGAAATTAAAAATATGACAATGATGAAACAGCAGAGGGCATAGAAGTTTATGGGAAAGAAAATAAGACTCGATGTTCTTCTCGTAGAGAGAGGACTTATTGAAACTAGAGAAAAAGCAAAACGGACGATTATGGCCGGTTTAGTGTTTGAAGGCCAGACGAGACTGGATAAACCGGGAGTAAAAGTAGAGGAAACAATCGATATTAAAATTAAGGGAAGACCCATTCCTTACGTAAGCAGAGGCGGTTTAAAGCTTGAAAAAGCTCTTAAAGAGTTTTCCATTGATTTAAAAGGGAAGAAAATGGTCGACATCGGTTCATCAACCGGCGGATTTACAGACTGCGCCCTTCAAAATGGCGTGAGCTTAAGTTATGCCATTGATGTCGGCTATAACCAGCTCGATTGGAAACTAAGAAATCACGATCAGGTCGTCGTTATGGAGCGCACGAATTTTCGCTATGTAACCGCTGATGACCTTGTTCATGGAAAGCCTGAGTTTGCATCTATTGACGTTTCCTTTATATCCTTAAAACTTATCCTTCCTGTTCTAGCGAATTTGTTAAAGGAAGGCAGTGACATAGTTGCCTTAATTAAACCGCAATTTGAAGCAGGAAGAGAACTGGTTGGCAAAAAGGGGATTGTTCGTGAAGCAAAAGTTCACCGGCAGGTAGTGGAGGAAATTTTAAGCTTTTCCATGGAAAAAGGCTATTGTGTCCATGGATTAACTTACTCTCCTATTACCGGCGGAGATGGGAATATTGAATTTTTAGTTCATCTTCATTACCCTGGAACAGGAGAAGAAGGAAAGATGCTTCCACAGGTAAATACCCGGGAAGTTATTGAAGAGGCACATGCTTCGCTGAAAAAATGAACAAACTGATGAATAGAGAGACTAGCCTTTAGTCTCTCTATTGTTTAGTAAGGAGGGTGACCATGAATAAAGGTCAGCGACACATAAAAATACGTGAATTAATTACAAACGATGATATTGAGACACAGGATGAGCTTGTCGACCGTTTAAAAGGAATGGGGTATAATGTCACACAAGCCACAGTATCACGTGATATTAAAGAACTTCATTTAGTAAAGGTGCCGATGATGGATGGGCGCTATAAATACAGTCTACCTGCCGATCAGCGGTTTAATCCGCTTGAGAAGCTAAAGAGGCTGATGATGGACGCCTTTGTAAGTATAGACCGTGCCGGGCATTTTATCATTTTAAAAACCCTCCCTGGAAATGCTAATGCTGTAGGAGCTTTAATTGATAACCTTGAATGGGAAGAAATTATGGGTACAATTTGCGGAGATGACACATGCTTGATCATATGTCGAAGCCAGGAACAGACAGAAAGCATTAGTGATCAATTATTAAATATGTTATAAAACCGAGGTGACTCGCTACATGCTAACAGAATTATCGATTAAAGACTTTGCGATAATTGATGAAGTTTCTATTACATTTAACGAAGGACTTACCGTATTGACAGGAGAAACAGGGGCAGGAAAATCAATCATTATTGATGCCATCCAGCTTCTGTCAGGGTCCAGAGGTTCTGTGGAGTTTGTACGACATGGTACAAATAAAGCCTCAATTGAAGGCTTGTTTTCCATTGCAGCGAATCATCCTGTTTATCAAAAAGGAGAAGAGTTCGGGATTGAAATTGAAGAAGACGGTATGGTCGTACTTCAAAGGACCATCACAAGTCAGGGGAAAAGCATCTGCCGCATAAACGGCAAGCTTGTAACCCTTGCCATTCTCAGGGAGTTCGGGCGCTCGCTTATTGATATTCACTCCCAGCATGAAACTCAGTCACTAATGGATTCTGACCGGCATATAGAACTGCTCGACCTCTACGCAAGCCGTGAATTAAAACGTACGAAAGAAGAGTATAAAAAATCCTATCATGAGTTTCTGTCACTTAGAAAGCGTTTTAAAGAACTAGGTGAAAATGAGCAGGAAATGGCCCAGCGCCTTGATTTGCTTGGGTTTCAGCTGAGAGAGCTTCAGCAGGCTGAATTAAAGCCGTTAGAAGACGAAGAGCTTGAAGAAGAACGAAAAAAATTGCTGAACTACGAAAAACTTTATAAGGGCATTCATGATTCTTATTATTCCCTTTACGGCGAGCAAAAAGGATTGGATTGGCTGAGTCATTCTATGGCCGCTCTAGAAAGCGCCGCAGAGTATGAAGAACAGACAAAGAAACTTTCCGAAGAGCTGACAAATGCCTACTACATAATTGAAGAAATATCTTTTCAATTAAGCATGCAAATGTCTGATCTTGAGTTCGATCCGGAGCGTTTAAACCAGATTGAATCCCGTCTTGACGAAATTAACAGACTGAAGAAAAAATATGGGGCTTCCGTTGAAGATATGCTCGAGTATGTTTCTAAAATTGAAGAAGAAATTGAAGAAATCACCAACAAAGATCTTCACCTTAACCGACTTGAGGAAAGAATTCTAGAAGCTGGAAAAGATGCTGTTATTGAAGCAAAGCATCTTCATGAGATCAGGAAAAAATCAGCTGGGAAATTGTCAAAGTCTATTTCCAGGGAATTAAAAGATCTCTATTTAGAAAAGGCTGCCTTTGAAGTGGATTTCTCATTTAGAGAAGGGAAAGAACAGGATCCAGAGCTGGATGGTCAGAAGGTTCAGCTGAATAAAAATGGAATCGATACGGTTACTTTTTTAATTACCACAAACCCGGGTGAACCTTTAAAAGAAATTCACAAAACAGCATCCGGCGGTGAACTATCGAGGATCATGCTCGCTTTAAAACACATTTTCTCCAGACATCAGGGTGTTACAAGTGTTATCTTTGATGAAGTTGATACAGGAGTAAGCGGCCGTGTAGCACAGGCGATTGCGGAAAAAATTTACGGCATCTCTGAAGGATCTCAAGTATTATGTATATCTCATCTGCCGCAGGTCGCTGCCATGTCGGATACACATATAAGAATTGAAAAACAAGTTAAAAATAACCGGACATCTACAAAAGTTTATGAATTGGCTAAAGATGAAAAAGCTGACGAAATCTCAAGGATGATCACAGGAGCTGAACTCACTGAAACTACGCTTGATCATGCCAGAGAGCTTTTAGCCTTAGCAGAAAAGCACAAAACTTTGACTTCGTAGAACGCATGAATTATTCATGCGTTTTTTCTTTTGGTGAATGTTTCAAGGTAAGGGAAAGCATCCTATAATTTCTGTGATTATGCTCGTTTAAAAAACTGTCAGGAAGCCAACATTATAAGTAAGCCAATTGATTGGTTCAGGAGTAAAAAAGGAGTGTTACCATTGTTTCAAAAAGACCATGTCAAGTATTTATGTGGCTCCATACTCCTGTTGATGATGCTTATCATACCATTCTTATCCCCACTTCAAGAGTATATATCCATTCCAAAAGAAGTGAGAATTTCCATTTCTCAGCCGGTTATGGCCAGTGAAAATCCGGTCCCGGCATTTTCTTCCAAAGAAATGGACGTAGCAACGGATTCCGTCTTTCATGAATATGCAGGACTTCCTATAAAGAAAACGGAAATGAAGCCAGTAAAAGACTTACGTTTAATACCTGGCGGGCATTCAGTAGGAGTTGAACTGCAGACAAAAGGAGTTCTTGTCGTCGGACATCACCTTGTTAGTGAAAATAATGAAAGGCAGACATCACCGGGAGAGAATGCAGATATTCAAATCGGAGACATTCTTTTAACAGGTAATGGCAAAGAATTAAACCATATGGAAGATTTATCTTCCCTGGTTGATCAGTCAGGAAGAAATAATAAAGACATCACATTTAAAGTAAAAAGAGGCGGAGATACATTTGAAACCTCAATCACCCCGACTATAAATAAGCAGGACAATGAATATCAGATCGGTTTATACGTCAGGGATTCAGCTGCCGGGATTGGTACTATGACTTTTTATGATCCAATATCGAAAAAATATGGCGCTCTTGGTCATGTAATTGCCGATATGGATACGAAGAAGCCAATTGAAATTCATGAGGGCACAATTGTTAATTCCCGAGTCACTTCTATTGAAAAAGGCGGACAGGGCGTACCGGGTGAAAAGAAAGCTGAGTTTTCCCTTACAGATGACCGCATGGGAACGATCGCAAAAAACAGTTCTTTCGGAGTATTTGGTGACTTGGAAACTCCAATTATAAATAAAAAGTATCAAAAAGGACTTCCAATTGGATATGCGGAAGAGGTAAAAGAAGGACCAGCAGAAATATTAACTGTGCTTAAAGGAGATAAACTTGAGTCTTTTGATGTGGAAATTGTTCGCAATATGCCAAAAGATTCCCCCGTAACTAAAGGAATGATTATAAAGATCACAGATCCAGAGCTTCTTGATAAAACGGGAGGTATTGTTCAGGGAATGAGCGGCAGCCCAATTATCCAGGATGGTAAAATTATCGGTGCTGTAACTCATGTTTTTGTAAACGACCCCACTTCCGGGTATGGTGTCCATATTGAATGGATGCTTAAAGAAGCAGGAATTGATGTTTACGAAAATAACAAGCAAAAAGCAAGTTAATCATTAGCTGTCGAGAAAACGTCGACAGCTATTTTTTTGTAAATAAATTTCTCTAATTGTGATGTACTATTGAACACCATGTAACTAATTCGACAAATTTCGACATATACTAATTAACTTATGTTGAATTTTATCGAATAACAAAGAAAACAAGAGTAAATGAAAGCATTTTAAAGATAACCTTATTTTTTGTAAAAATATTTGCTATAATAAAAAGGGTTACAATTGTTAATGTCGAATTAGTTATAAACAGGGACAGGATAAATCTGTAAGGAGGAAGGAAATAAATGGATAAAATAAAGGTTTGTTTAGCAGATGATAATCGTGAGCTCGTGAGGTTGCTTGAGGAATATTTTACAGATGCACAGGGAATTGAAGTGATTGGAACAGCATATAACGGCAGGGACTGTCTGGAAATGCTGAAATCTAAGGATCCTGATGTCCTGATTCTTGATATCATAATGCCTCATGTAGATGGACTTGCTGTGCTGCAGGAGCTAAACGGCAAAGCGAACTCACCTGAAGTCATCATGCTGACTGCATTTGGACAAGAAGAAGTAACTAAAAAGGCTGTAGAGCTTGGAGCAGCTTACTTCATGATGAAACCTTTTGATTTAGATCATTTATGTGAGCAGGTCCGACAAATCAAGCATGTAGGAGATCCAATCAACCGTGCGATGGGCAGCAGCTATACGAAGTCGAAAAAGCCGGATCTTGATACAAGTATTACCCATATCATACACGAAGTTGGAGTGCCAGCCCACATTAAAGGCTACCTTTATTTAAGGGAAGCTATCACGATGGTTTATAATGATATCGATTTGCTTGGATCGATCACTAAAGTCCTTTATCCTGATATTGCTTCTAAATATAATACGACTGCCTCCCGTGTCGAAAGAGCTATCCGGCATGCAATTGAAGTCGCCTGGAACCGTGGTAATATCGATGCTATTTCCTCCTTATTTGGTTATACGATTTCTTCTACAAAAGCTAAGCCGACAAACAGTGAATTTATTGCGATGGTAGCAGATCGCTTAAGACTGGAGCATAAAGCAGCCTCTTCTTTGTAAGAGGCTTTTTTGTTTGCAAAAATAACCTTATATGAGAAAGGAATCAAGAAATTTTTCAGGGAGATAGAGCCAGGGACAAGATGTACGAGTATTGAGTAACAGGAGTAAGCTCACTGTCTTGATGTGTAAAGCAAGTAGATATCACAATCTGTTTTGTGAAAATGGAAATATGAGCGTCTATTCCAAAATGAATCTGTATGGAGAAAATTCCTAAAGCTGAACTCCGAGTGAATTGGGAGCTTATTTATCCAGTTTAGATATTATTTCATCTTCTTGTCGGATTATGTTACAATTCTTAATTATTAAACACTTTAGCAAAATAGGGAGTTGTACATATGAAAGTCGTTAAATTTGGAGGCAGCTCAGTCGCAGATGCTAATCAATTAAGAAAAGTGACTGAGATTATCAAATCAGATCAGGACAGAAAAGCAATTGTCGTATCAGCACCAGGCAAACGACATAGTGAAGATACAAAAACTACAGATTTATTAATAGCTCTTGGTGATTCCGTTAAGACATCGAATTTAGATGAGAAGCTTTATGATGAGGTTGTAGAAAGGTTTGCTTCCATTGTTAGAGAACTCGAAGTGGGAAGCCCAGTCCTAGAAGAAATTAAACAGAACATTGATCAAGCCTGCGAGTTACTAAAAACAGATAACCGTAGAGGGATGGACGCATTAAAGTCGTGTGGTGAAGATGGAACGGCCCGTATTTTAAGTTCATACTTAAATCAAAGGGAACTGGAATCTTATTATGTAAACCCGAAAGAGGCAGGGATTTTAGTAAGTGATCAGCCAGGCGGTGCTTTAGTACTTGATGAAAGTTTCGAAAGGCTCTATAAGTTAAGAGAAAGGCAGGGCATTCTGGTAATTCCCGGGTTTTTTGGATATACATTGAACGATGAACTTGTAACTTTTTCTCGGGGAGGCTCTGATATTACAGGCTCAATTGTAGCTGCAGGGATGAAAGCATCACTATATGAAAACTTTACAGATGTAGATTCAGTTTATTGTGTAAACCCGATGATTGTTGATCAGCCTAAAGAGTTAAAAACGTTAACTTACAGAGAAATGAGAGAACTTTCTTATGCTGGTTTTTCAGTATTTCACGATGAAGCCCTTATTCCTGCCTTTAAAGAAAAGATCCCTGTCTGTATTAAAAATACAAATAACCCTGCAGCAGAAGGCACAATGATTGTCTCAGAACTTCCGGATAGAGACGGCCACGTGGCGGGTATAGCGAGTGACTCCGGATTCATTAATTTATATGTAAGTAAGTATTTAATGAACCGTGAAAAAGGATTTGGCCGCAGGCTTCTTCAAATTTTGGAAGAAGAAGATATTTCTTTTGAGCATGCTCCTTCTGGAATTGATGACATGTCAGTCATTATACGTTCCCATCAACTGCCGCTTGAAAAAGAAGAAATTGTCAAAGAACGCATTATAAATGAACTAAATGTGGATACCATTGCTATTGAAAGAGATATGGCGATGATTATGATTGTAGGGGAAGGGATGAATGAAGCGGTAGGTATTGCCAGTAAAGCAGCAACAGCCTTTAAAGATGCCAATATAAATATTGATATGATTAACCAGGGTTCTTCTGAAGTTTCCATGATGTTTGGAATTAATTCCTCGGATCTTGAGGAAGCCGTTAGATCTCTATACCGTGCTTTTTTCTAAGAAAGAAACAGAAAAGTGAGCAGCAAAAGCGCTGCTCACTTTTTTTGTACTTTAGGAAGAGTTTCTTTTAATTGTTTAAGTGTAAATATATTTTTTTCCTCCATAGCTTTAGCTAGCTCTCTAAACAATTCTGCTGTCATAATTGAATCATTTAATGCATGATGACGTTTGAGCTTGGGTATTGAAAATTTTCGTAACAGCGGATCAAGCTGATAATACTTTCTTTCAGGAAAAAGATATTTTGCCATTAATTGAGCGTCAATAACGGGAGGAGAGTAATCAGGTAAATGCCAGCGTTTTAACATTGTTTTCATAAAGCGCATGTCAAACTTTGCAGGATATGCGACGAGCACGGTCCCTCTGCTGAATTCAAAAAAGCGGTCAAATGCCTCAATAAACGTAGGGGCCTCATTTACTTGATCTTTTTTTAAACCAGTTAACGAAAGAATACTTTTTCTTACCGGCCGAATGGGTTTAACCACTTGATGAAACGGTTCATGGTGATAAGTGTCCAGGCCATTTATTTTGACAGCTCCAATAGATAGGATTTCATGACCAATTTCCGGAAGAAAGCCGGTTGTTTCAAGATCAAAAACTGTATAAGTGATATTATTTAAAGGCTGTTTTTCCTGGTCGTCAACAAATTCTTCACAAAGTTTCTTTTTTAAAGCTATATAGCTGTCCGTTGTTAAATAGGGCCGTATTTTATAAGCATAAATCGGTTTTTCAAAAAACAGATACTTTAAAATTTGTAAATCAATGGGTAGCATACCTACACCACCCGGTTTCGGTTATAGCTTAATTCGAGCACCTGCTGTAATCGTTTCGCTATGTTTAATGCTTCTTTTAAAGAGCGTCGTTCTTCCTTGTTTAACTGGGTCAGCTTCAACTCATTCGATAATGGCTCATTATTATCAAGCTGACGAAGATTCTCTTTTAAGCGAAAAGCCATGAGTTTATGAAGGGCCACTTTTGTATTTTCTGCATCACGCGGGTGGAAGCGTTCTTGTTCAGCGAGGTCATCGAGCCGGGAAATAGTGTTTATGCTTTCAACACCATATTTCATGCTGTATATGCGTATCGTATTTACAATTTGCATGATGGCTGATTTCTTTAAATTTAAAGTCTTCTGTTTACCGACACCTGTAATCCGCCCAAAAGGCTGAACGGGAACACGAAATCTTAATGTATCCTTCATAAGGAGCTGATGCAGCCCTAGTGAATGTTGGACGCGGCGGGTAACATATTTTTTTAAGTCATAAGCAAGGGAAAAGTCACCAAAGATGGGTCGAAAATCCATAAAAATTGTGAAATCCCTGATTTCTTCGGCATCCATTTTTTTAATCCAGCGATCAATACTGTGATGCCAGTCTGTTTTCATTTGCCTCCACTTTTCCTCACGTGCCATAATATCCCCTGTACAGTATGGGAAGCCGCACATGTTCAGCATATCATTGATCTTATTAGTGAAAATTTTGAAATACTGATTAATCTGGTCTTTATTTTCAGAATGTTCATAGTCAGCCAGGATCATGCCATTATCCTGATCCGTTGAGAACGCCTGTTCCTTACGTCCTTCACTGCCCATTACGATAAAACAATAGTTTATGGGAGGAGCCCCATAACCTTCCTGGATCATTTCGTCTTCGGCAATTTGAATAACCTGCTTATGAATTCTGTCATTATAGTTCGTAATAAGTTCAGTTATATTGTAGGAAAGCATATGGTCATCCATTAAGCCTTTAATAAAGGTTTGGAACCTTGAATTATATACTGGTGATAGTGGTTTAATCTCATCTACTTTTTTAGCATTGGAAATTCGGTATGTCAGATCAAAGTAAACAGAATTCTTAATTGTAAAAAAGGAAGATTGTCTTAACACACCGACGATTTTATCTTTATGGTGTACAGGTATAATTTCTGTGGGATGATGCTTAAGATAGCTAAGTGCATCATAAATGAACTCCTGGTCACTTATAAAATAAGGCTCTTCGGTCATATGAAGATAAACCGGGTCCCGGTGGTTATTTTCAAAATAAGCCTTTAGAAGTTCACCATAACCAATCATGCCCAGGAGGGTCTGACGATCTTCACTGACAAGCAATGCTTCAATTTTTTCCTGTTCAAGCAGACGTGAAGCCTTCTCAATAGAATCTTGTGGGTGAATAAATGCCGGCTTTTCCATATAGGCTCCTGCACGTTTTTTGTACAGCTCCTTATCGTCGTTATCATCGGTTGAAGAACTCTTATATTTCACTTCATCATACAAGCTTTTCATTAGATGGCTGATTCCATCCATAACCACTTTTGAAAACTGGGTATTATCCGACATAACTTTTAGAAAGGTTTCTCTGTCAAACTTCAGTGTTTTCAGTGGCTCAAGGGCTTGTACGGAAAATCTCATTTCCCCACTCGTTAATAAAATCATTACTCCGATTAAATCACCAGGGTAATAGAACCTTACCGATAACTGGCGTCCGTTTGACCGATGCATAATATTTTTTGCAAGACCTGTCACTAGAAAATGGATGTCGATGGAATCGTCATTCTGATCTTCGTGAATAATAAATTCATTCTGATTATATTCCTTCTCTTCAGCCAGGCTGAAGATTTGCTGAAACTGGTCTTCACTCAGCAGATCGAAAGGATATTGTTGTCTGTAAAAAGTGAGTAAGTCTGATTGTGCCATGTTTTAAACTCCTTTCATCCACTTAAAAAAAGCAGATCAAAAAACTACTTCTTTTTGAAACGTCCTTTTGTTAAATTTCGCTTACGGTCACGGTGAAGAATAAACCCACCGATGAACGCAATACCTCCAATTACAAACAAAAGACCTACAATTCCTTGAACAGCTACATGTAAAAAAATCGGGTGAAAAACATTAAAAAGAGCGTCTCTTATTAATTTTATCCCAATTACAGCCATAATACCTGGCATTACTAATATTAATAATGCAATTAATCGCATATCTCGGTCTCCTTTATTCTAAATCCTTCCCTAGTATACCAAAACACCTATAACCTGAAAACTAAGCCGGCTATTGCTAATTTATGCAGAATAATGTACGATTAAATTACGCAAAATATTGCAGGGTGTGATCATTATGAAGCGGGTATTAATTGTTGGAGCCGGTAAAGGCGGAACAGCTTTATTAAAAATTTTGCATGATAGTGATCAGCTTACCGTTGCTGCGGTAATTGATCATAATCCCGGTGCTGAAGGTTTAACAATTGCTGAGAATTTAGGAATTGAAACAGGCGATGAGTGGCGGTCATACATACATAAAAATATTGATATCGTCATTGAAGCTACAGGTTCTGAAAAAGTGTTTGAGCAGTTACGCAAGGCTCGACCGGCTGAAACTGTAGTTATTCCTGGGTCAGTGGCCTATATTATTTCGGAGCTGTTAGAAGAAAAAGAAGGATTATTAAGGAAATTAAAAGATCAGACGAATAACCAGAATTTAATTTTAAACAGCATCCATGACGGTATGGTTGTCATCGATAAAAATGCTAATGTAACATTTCTTAATCAGAGTGGAGAAAAGATTGTGGGAAGAAACCGGGAAGAAGTGGTTGGACAGCACATAAATCATGTGATTCCAGCTTCCGGACTGCCTTTGCTGCTTACTACGAGAACGAAAGAAATAAACAGAGAGCTTTTGCTTGAAAACGGCCGGAAGGTAATCACTACAAGAATTCCGCTGATTGGATCTAATGATAATGTTATCGGTGCTTACGCTGTATTTAAAGATATTACAGAAATCGTAGGCTTGGCTGAAGAAATCACGGACTTAAAAGAAGTAAAAACAATGCTTGAAGCGATTATTCATTCTTCGGATGAAGCGATTTCTGTTGTAGACGAAATTGGAAGCGGTTTAATGATAAACCCTGCCTATACGAGAATCACTGGCTTAAAAGAAAGTGATATTGTAGGCAAACCGGCAACTGTTGATATATCCGAAGGAGAAAGCATGCACCTTAGAGTACTGAAGACACGACGTGCGGTAAGAGGGGCGAGAATGAAAGTTGGACCTTTAAAAAAAGAGGTTCTTGTCAATGTAGCTCCCGTCATCGTAGATGGAAAGCTCAAAGGAAGTGTAGGTGTCCTTCACGATGTTAGTGAAATTCAGTCATTAACATCAGAACTTAAGAGAGCACGGCAGATTATTAGAAATTTAGAGGCTAAATATACATTTGCTGATATAACCGGGGATTCTCAAGAACTGACGCTTGCATTAGAACAGGCGAGAGTCGGAGCAAAGACGCCTGCGACTGTGTTGTTAAGGGGAGAATCAGGTACGGGAAAAGAATTATTTGCTCATGCCATCCATAATGAGAGCAATCGGAGGCATAATAAATTTATCCGGGTGAATTGTGCAGCGATTGCAGAATCGCAGATAGAGAGTGAACTATTCGGTTACGAAGAGGGCGCTTTTGCAGGTGCTAAACAAGGCGGAAAAAAAGGTTATTTTGAAGAGGCAAATAACGGAAGTATTTTTCTCGATGAGATTGGTGACTTGACGCTGCCGATGCAGGCAAAACTGCTTAGAGTCCTGCAGGAGAAGGAGATCGTAAGGATTGGCGGCACAAAGCCGATTTTGGTCGATGTCCGGGTAATAGCGGCTACGAACGTTAATCTTGAAAAAGCCATCATGCAAAAGACTTTTAGAGAAGATCTATATTATCGGCTGAATCGTCTGCCCATATATATTCCTCCGCTTAGAGAACGGAAGGGAGATTTAACCCCATTAACTAAACATTTAATTCAAAAATTAAATGAGGATTATGGGCGGAATGTTAAATCAATTGATGAGGAAGCTTTTACTAAACTCTGTGAATATGACTGGCCGGGCAATGTTCGTGAGCTTGAGAACGTCATTGGCCGGGCGATGATCTTTATGGAGCATCAGGAGGAAGTGATTAAGAAAACTCATCTTCCTGCACTTACTTCATTCTATGATTCACAGAGAGAAGGCCCCATATGGTTTGGCGGATCTCTTCAGGAGGCCGTAGATGAATATGAAAAGGGCTTGCTGGCAGATGCCTTTAAGACTCACGATTTTAATAAAACACAGACAGCTAAAGCGCTCGGCATATCGATACGGAATCTTTATTATAAGCTTGATAAATACAATTTAAATAAAGAAAACATGCAAGGATTTTCATAAGGTACAGGAGTTGAGGGTATGAGAAAATTACAGGAATTGATTGACCGTCTGAAGGGCCATAACGTTAGAAGGGTAGCCATTGCTCAAGGAGCAGATGAAGAAGTGCTAACAGCTGTCAAACAAGCAATCGAAATAGAGATGGCAGCTTTCTTACTAATAGGTGACAAAGACAGCATCACAGAAGCAGCACAAAAAGTGGGACTGGATCTGCAGCATCCTTTTATACAGGTTAAGCACTGTGAAGTATCTGAAGCTTCCATTGAAGCAGTGAAGGCAGTAAAAGCCAAGGAAGCCGAAGTAGTTATGAAAGGTAAAGTGGATACGAAAACCCTGCTTAAAGCTGTTCTGCATAAAGAGAGCGGGTTAAGAGGGAAAAGAGTGTTGTCTCATGTAGCCTTGTTTGAAATCCCCAATCAGGATCGGTTAATATTTTTGACGGATTCTGCTATGAATATGAGTCCTACTTTAGAAGAAAAAGTACAAATTATTAACAATGCAGTCGAGGTGGCAGTCAAATGTGGCTGGGAGAAACCTAAGGTAGCCCCGCTGGCAGCAGTAGAGGTTATTAACCCGGCAATGCAGGCCACGCTTGATGCGGCAGCACTTTCTCAAATGAATCGAAGAGGCCAGATTACTCAATGCATCATCGATGGACCTCTTGCTTTTGATAATGCAGTAAGTATGAAAGCAGCCAGCCAGAAAGGCATTGATTCAGAAGTGGCAGGATCATCTGATATACTTTTGGCCCACTCTATTGAAGCAGCCAATTCTTTGTATAAATCTTTTATCTATTTTGCCGATGCAAAAGTAGCGGCAGTAATCAGTGGAGCGGAGGCTCCGATCGTATTAACTTCAAGATCAGACACAGCAGAAAGTAAATTATATTCATTAGCGTTAGCATTAAATTATAGTTCAAATTAGGAGGAATCACCAATGGAGATTTTTGAATACATGAGCAAATATGACTACGAACAGTTAGTAATGTGCCACGATAAGGAATCTGGTTTAAAGGCGATTATCGCAATTCACGACACTACACTCGGCCCAGCTCTTGGCGGTACAAGAATGTGGACGTATGCATCAGAGGAAGCAGCTATCGAAGATGCCCTTCGCCTGGCAAAAGGGATGACGTACAAAAACGCAGCAGCAGGGTTAAACCTCGGCGGTGGTAAAACGGTAATTATCGGGAATCCTAAAGAAGATAAAAATGAAGCAATGTTCAGAGCTTTTGGCCGCTATATTCAAGGCTTAAACGGTCGATACATTACAGCAGAGGACGTGGGTACAACAGAACAGGATATGGACATTATTCATGAGGAAACGGATTATGTAACGGGAATTTCACCTGCATTTGGATCTTCAGGAAATCCTTCTCCAGTAACAGCTTATGGAGTATACCGGGGGATAAAAGCAGCAGCGAAAGAAGGCTTCGGCACAGATTCATTAGAAGGCAAAACAATTGCTGTCCAAGGTGTAGGAAATGTAGCATTTACTCTGTGCCGTCATTTACACGAAGAAGGAGCAAGGCTGATCGTTACTGATATTAATAAAGAAGCTGTTAATCGAGCAGTCGAAGAATTTGGTGCAACAGCTGTGGAACCTGATGAGATTTACAGTGTCGATTGTGATATTTATGCTCCTTGTGCACTCGGAGCCACTATAAATGATCAAACACTCGAGCAGCTAAAGGCGAAAGTAATTGCTGGAGCAGCGAACAACCAGCTTAAAGAAACCAAGCATGGCGATATTCTTCATGAAAGAGGTATCGTGTATGCACCGGATTATGTAATTAACGCAGGCGGGGTAATTAATGTTGCAGATGAACTGCATGGCTATAATAAAGAGAGAGCTATGAAACGTGTAGAATCAATATATGATAATGTTGCCCGTGTATTTGAAATTTCTAAAAGAGATCAAATTCCAACATATAAAGCGGCAGACCGGATGGCTGAGGAAAGAATTGAACAGATGCGTCATTCCCGCAGCCAATTCCTTCAAAACGGCCATCACATTTTAAGCAGAAGATAAGTGGAGGATTAGATCGTGCAATTACACAGAATTTTAGTAATTAATCCTGGTTCGACCTCTACGAAAATTGGTGTATTTGAAAATGAGCAGGAAGTATTTGAAAAAACCATTCGCCATACCGTAGATGAAATTAATCAGTTTAATAATATTATCGACCAATATGAATTTAGAAAAGAAGTTATACTGTCTCAGCTCGATAATGAAGGAATTAATATTAGCAAGCTTAGTGCTGTATGCGGACGTGGAGGATTGCTGCGTCCAATCGAAGGAGGCACATACGAAGTTAATGAAGCAATGCTTGAAGACTTGAAGAACGGTTATAACGGAGAGCATGCCTCTAACCTCGGCGGCATTATCGCTCATGAGATTGCTAAAGGGCTTAATATCGGTGCCTATATTGTAGACCCTGTTGTCGTAGATGAACTCCAGGACTTAGCAAGAATCTCAGGAGTACCTGAAATTCCAAGAAAGAGCATTTTTCATGCGCTGAACCAAAAAGCCGTAGCACGCAGAACCGCATCGGATTTAGGCATCAGCTATAAAGATGCCCGTCTGATTGTCGTTCATATGGGCGGGGGAATAACCGTAGGTGCTCATAGGGAAGGACGGGTAGTGGATGTAAACAACGGGCTTCACGGCGATGGTCCTTTTTCTCCTGAAAGAGCAGGTACAGTGCCGGCCGGTGATTTAATCTCCATGTGCTACTCAGGACAGTACTATCGAAATGAGATGATGAAAAAACTGGTTGGTCAAGGGGGATTAATGGCTTATCTTGATACGAATGATGCGATAGAAGTAGAAAAGATGATCAAACACGGAGATCAGAAAGCCAAGGTGATCTATGATGCTATGGCTTATCAGGTTGCTAAAGAAATAGGCAGCATGAGTGCTGTGCTTGAAGGCCACATTGATGCCATTTCGTTGACCGGCGGATTGGCTTATGGGAAAAAGTTTGTAGAAGAAATTAAGAAAAGAGTAAGCTGGATTGCAGATGTGCTCGTCTACCCTGGCGAAAATGAGCTTGAAGCTCTTAACGAGGGGACACTTCGAGTATTAAATAAAGAAGAGCTGCCAAAGAACTATCCTAATTTTGCAGAATAAAAAGGAGTCGTGAACGATGCCTGATGAATATGATTTAGTCGTACTTGGCGGGGGGACTGGCGGTTATGTAGCAGCCATTCGCGCGTCAAAGCTCGGGTTAAAAGTTGCAATAGTCGAAAAGAGAGAAATGGGAGGCACTTGTCTTCATAGAGGCTGTATACCTTCTAAAGCGCTGTTAAGAAGTGCGGAAGTTTTTCGACAAACGAAAGAAGCGGATGCATTTGGCATAACGGTAGAAACTCCAATACTTAATTTTTCTAAAGTGCAGGAACGGAAGCAGGCAATCGTTGATACGTTACATAAAGGCGTGCAAGGATTGATGAAGAAAGGAAAGATCGATATGTTTGAAGGCTTTGGAAGGATCCTTGGCCCTTCGATCTTTTCTCCATCGGCAGGAACCATTTCTGTTGAATTAAACAGCGGTGAAGAAAATGAAATGATAGTGCCAAAAAATGTCCTTATAGCTACAGGTTCCAGCCCAAAAACACTTCCGGGATTGGAAATAGACGGTGAGTATATTATGACTTCCGATGAGGCCCTTCATATGAAAGAATTGCCCGACACTATGATTATCGTGGGTGGCGGTGTTATCGGAATTGAATGGGCATCAATGTTGGCAGATTTTGGGGTTGACGTAACGGTGCTGGAGTATCTTCCAGGTATTCTTCCGACAGAAGATGAAGAAATTGCCAAGGAAATGCGAAAGCAGATAAGCAAAAAAGGAGTCAACATTGTAACAGACGCAAAAGTGCTCACAGACACACTTAAAAAGGATGGACAAGTATCTATCGAGGCAGAAGTAAACGGGGAAAACAAGCTATTTCAGGCGGACCGCATGCTCGTTTCTGTAGGACGTTCTGCAAATGTGTCAAACATTGGACTTGAAAATACCGATATAGAAGTAGAAAATGGTGTTATTAAGACCAACCAATATTACCAGACAAAAGAATCCCATATTTATGCGATCGGTGATGTTATCGGAGGAATGCAGCTGGCTCACGTAGCATCACATGAAGGCATAACAGCTGTAGAACATATGGCAGATAAAAATCCTCATCCTATGGATTATGACCAGGTACCAACTTGTATTTATTCAAGCCCGGAAGTTGCGAGTGTAGGATTAACACAAAAGCAGGCCGAAGAACAAGGATATGAAGTAAAGGTTGGCAAGTTTCCATTTAAAGCCATAGGTAAAGCTTTAGTTTTTGGAGAAACAGATGGTTTTGTTAAGATTATAGCCGATAAAAAGAGCGATGATTTGCTGGGTGTTCATATGGTCGGTCCGCATGTGACAGATATGATTTCAGAAGCAGGTCTGGCTAAAGTACTAGATGCTACACCTTGGGAAATTGCAGAAAGCATACATCCACATCCAACGCTTTCAGAAGCCATTGGAGAAGCTGCAATGGCAGTAGACGGCAATCAAATACATGGTTAATTAATGAAGGAGGGATTCCTGTGGCTGAGAACCGCCATAAATCATTAGGCTTAAGTGATGAAAGAGTATTAGAAATGTTTCGAACGATGCTGCTTGCAAGAAAAATAGATGAACGTATGTGGCTTCTGAACCGTTCGGGAAAGATTCCGTTTGTCATCTCTTGTCAGGGTCAGGAAGCTGCCCAGGTTGGCGCATCTTTTGCATTAGATCTTGAAAAGGATTATGCTCTGCCCTACTACCGGGATATGGGGGTAGTCCTTGCTTTTGGAATGACGGCAAAAGATTTAATGCTGTCAGGATTTGCGAAAGCAGAAGATCCTAACTCAGGAGGACGCCAAATGCCTGGACACTTCGGCCAGAAGGAGAACCGGATTGTAACAGGATCCTCGCCAGTTACTACTCAAGTTCCACATGCGGTGGGAATTGCTCTCGCAGGCAAAATGGAGAAAAAAGATTTTGTAACTTTTGTCACTTTTGGTGAAGGTTCTTCCAACCAGGGAGACTTTCATGAAGGTGCGAACTTCGCAGGTGTTCACAAGCTGCCTGTCATATTTATGGTAGAAAACAATAAATATGCTATTTCTGTTCCGGTATCCAAGCAGCTGGCCTGTGAAAAAGTATCAGACCGTGCTATAGGATATGGAATGCCTGGCCATACAGTAGATGGAAATGACCCTCTTGCTGTTTACGCAGTTGTAAAAGAAGCAGCAGACAGGGGACGCAGGGGTGAGGGACCGACTTTAATTGAAGCCGTTTCTTACCGTCTTACTCCTCATTCCAGTGATGATGATGACCGCACATACCGTGAACGTGACGAAGTTGCTGAGGCTAAGAAAAAGGATTCTATTGTAACTTTTGCCAACTACTTAAGAGAGCAGAAGATTCTTACAGAGGAAAAAGAGGCAGAATTAAATAAAGAATTGGATGACTTAGTAAATGAGGCAACAGAATATGCGGAAAATGCAGCATACGCTGAAGCTGAATCTGCAATGAATTATGTATATGAAGAGTAAGGAGGGGACTTTTGCATGGCTGTAATTTCTTATATTCAAGCTGTTACCCAAGCATTAAAGGAAGAAATGGAGCGAGATGAGAAAGTATTCGTACTTGGAGAAGATGTAGGAAAAAGAGGCGGGGTTTTCCGTGCCACAGATGGATTATATGACCAGTTTGGTGAAGATCGTGTGTTAGATACACCATTGGCTGAATCAGCGATTGCCGGAGTAGGTATTGGTGCAGCAATGTATGGCATGCGTCCGGTAGCTGAGATGCAGTTTGCCGACTTTATTCTGCCTGCAGTGAACCAAATTATCTCTGAAGCTGCGAAAATTAGATACCGCTCCAACAATGACTGGTCTGTGCCAATGACCATACGTGCTCCTTATGGAGGAGGAGTTCATGGGGCTCTTTACCATTCTCAGTCCGTTGAAGCTATATTTGCCAGCCAGCCTGGACTTAAAATTGTCATGCCTTCCACACCATATGATGTTAAAGGACTGCTGAAAGCATCGATACGGGATAATGATCCTGTTCTGTTTTTTGAACATAAGCGGGCTTATCGCTTAATTAAGGGTGAAGTTCCTGATGAGGATTATACACTTCCTATAGGTAAAGCTGATGTGAAAAGAGAAGGCTCTGATATAACGGTTATTACCTACGGTTTATGTGTGCATTTTGCTCTGCAGGCAGCTGAAAAGCTAGCAGAAGAAGGTATTGATGCTCATATCTTAGATTTAAGAACGGTGTATCCTCTTGATAAAGAAGCGATCATTGAGGCGGCTTCAAAAACTGGGAAAGTACTCCTTGTCACAGAAGATAATAAAGAAGGCGGGATAATCTCAGAAGTATCAGCGATTATCAGTGAAAACTGCCTGTTTGACCTGGATGCACCTGTAAAACGTCTTGCCGGACCTGATGTACCTTCAATGCCTTATGCTCCAACAATGGAAAAATATTTCATGATGAATCCTGATAAAGTAGAAAAAGCTATGCGAGAACTTGCGGAATTTTAATAGAAGGAGGAGCTGCCCGTGGGATTAGAAAAAATCAATATGCCTCAGCTTGGTGAAAGTGTAACCGAAGGAACTATAAGTTCCTGGCTCGTTCAGCCCGGCGATCAAGTAAAGAAGTATGATCCAATTGCAGAGGTAATGACAGATAAAGTAAATGCAGAAGTTCCGTCTTCATTTACAGGGACGATCAAAGAAATTATAGCTAAAGAAGATGAAACTATCGCTGTCGGAGAACTAATGTGTTATATCGAAGTTGAAGGGGCAGGCTCGGAAAAACAGGAAGACAAGGAATCAAAAGCCGAACCCGTAACGGAAGACCCTGTCTCTGAACCGAAAGAGCAGAAGGATAAGAAAAAACAGCCGGCAGCAAGTAAAGACAGTAAAAAGAGATATTCTCCAGCGGTTATGACACTTGCCCAGGATCATGATATCGATCTGCAGCAGGTGGAAGGATCGGGACGCGACGGGAGAATAACGAGAAAAGATATTGAAAAAATAATCGCCAGCGGTGAAATGCCTAAATCCGAAGCTCAACCGGCCCAGCATCAACCTGAAGAAGTAAGTGAACCTTCTGCACCTGTAGAAAAAACTTCTGCTGGTGTTCAGACTGAGAATGGAGACATCGAAATCCCGGTAACGGGTGTACGAAAAGCGATTGCCAACAATATGGTGAAGTCCAAAACTGAAATCCCTCACGCCTGGATGATGGTTGAAGCGGATGTGACAGGTCTTGTAGAGCTTAGGAATTCACTCAAAAATGAATTTAAACAAAAAGAAGGCTTCAGCCTGACATTTTTCTCGTTTTTCGTCAAAGCTGTGTCTCAAGCTTTAAAAGAATATCCACAGTTAAACAGCATGTGGGCGGGAGATAAGATTATCCAGCGAAAAGCAATTAATTTAAACATTGCTGTAGCAAAGGAAAATGAATTGTTTGTTCCAGTTATTAAAAACGCGGATGAGAAGAGCATTAAAGGAATTGCAAAAGATATTACCGATCTGGCTGCTAAGGCACGCCAGGGCAAGCTTACTTCTAAGGACATGGAAGGTGGAACGTTTACCGTTAATAATACGGGGTCCTTCGGTTCGGTTCAGTCCATGGGGGTTATTAATCACCCGCAAGCTGCCATTCTTCAGGTAGAATCCATCGTGAAGAAACCTGTCTACCAGAACGGTATGTTTGGAGCAAGAGATATGGTTAACCTCTGTCTTTCACTTGATCACCGAATACTTGACGGTTTAGTTGCAGGGAACTTCCTGGCAAGGGTTAAAGAGATACTGGAGAATATGAGTAAAGAGAATATATCAGTTTATTAAGAGGCTGGAATAGAAGCCCGACTGATTAAAACACGTGAGATCAGATATGAAAATCTTGATTTCACGTGTTTTTATGTTTATTAGCACAGTAATTGAGATCTTAGGGGTGAGGTCAATTATTTATTTCAAGAAGGAATTTCCTTTCTTTTAAGTTAAGTTAGCTGATTTCCTTTCATAACAAACCTTTTTGCCCTCTATACAAATCATTCCCCTGCCTTTAAACTGAAGCTAATTCATTTTAAAAAAAGGGGGAGTTTTTATGACAGCTGAAAAAAAGCAGAAGAACGAAAAGCCATCTTCATTTAAAACAATGGAGGAAGAAGTGGAATACCTTCGGATGGAGAATGCTTATTTAAAACAGTTAAATGCCATAGTAGAAGAAGAAAAACAAAAGACTTTGAATAATAAGAAATCCAGGTGGCATTTGTAACGGTACTTGGCTTTAAACCAACTGTATTTCCAGATTACTTTAAAAGGAATGTTACAAAAAAGAATTCTCGTATCACTTAAATTGAAAGCCTTAAAAAAACTTGGTAAACTGTGGATAGTACTTAAAGAAAAGGGGCCATTTACATGGATTTTAATATTTATATGAATGATGTTGTAAGTAAAGCCAGAGAAGAAATTACTCAAGCTGGTTATCAGGAATTAACAACACCTGAAGAAGTAGATCAAGCATTAAATAAAGAAGGAACTACGTTAGTTATGATTAATTCAGTTTGCGGCTGTGCTGGTGGAGTTGCGCGTCCGGCAGCAGCACACGCGGTCCATTACGATAAACGACCTGATCAGCTTGTTACTGTTTTTGCGGGACAGGACAGAGAAGCTACAGAGAGAGCGCGTGAGTACTTTGAAGGTTATCCGCCATCATCCCCATCTTTTGCTCTATTAAAAGACGGCAAGATTCAAACTATGGTGGAAAGACATGATATTGAAGGTTTTGAACCTATGGAAGTGATTGGTAAACTACAGCGCAATTTTGAAGAATACTGTGAGGAATTGTAAGAAATAATGAAAATGTGGGGATCTTTGTTCTACACAAAGGTCCTCTTTTCTTTCGTAGACGAGGTGAAAAAATTCATTGAAAATAGGTTATAGAACGGTTAAGACGGCGATCGGAACTCCTCTGGCCATATGGATCGCTCAGCTTTTGGAACTGGAGAATTTTGCTTCAGCTGGGATTTTGACGATTCTATGTATCCAGATTACAAGAAAACGTTCCTTTCTATCCGCATGGCATCGGTTTGCCGCTTGCGTTATCGCCATGGTCTATTCTTTTTTATTTTTTGAACTATTAGGATATAATCCTATATCCATAGGGCTTATGCTATTTTTATTTATTCCTACTACTGTATGGTTAAAGGTGACTCCGGGTATTGTTACGAGCTCGGTTATTATCCTGCATCTATATTCAGCACAGGCGATTGGCCTGTCTATTATATGGAATGAACTGCTTTTGATCACTGTTGGGATCGGAACAGCTTTATTATTAAATGTATATATGCCGAGTCTTGAAAGCAAGCTTGAAAGTTACCAAAAGGACATCGAGGAAAATTTCTCTGTCATCCTAAAAGAAATCGCAAGCTTCCTTCGGGATGGAAACGAAGGATGGACAGGAAAAGAAATTACCGAAACAGCAGCATTAATAGAAGAAGCGAAGTCTATGTCCTTTCGTGACGTAGAGAACCATTTGTTAAGAAGCCATAATCCTTATTATCATTACTTTCATATGAGAACAAAGCAATTTGAGCTGCTTGAGCGCATGCTTCCTTTAGTCACCCGGATTTCTGGCACTCATGAGAATTCAGTGAAAATTGCCGAATTTTTTGAAGAGCTGTCTGAAGGAGTAAATCCAGGAAATACGGCATTAATTTACTTAAGGAAACTAAAAGAATTAAGAGAATCATTTAGAGATAAGGATCTGCCGGCAACGAGAGAAGAGTTTGAAATTCGGGCAAGTTTGTTCCATCTGCTCAATGAAATTGAACAATATTTAATTATAAAACGCTCATTTAAAAAGAGTGATGTATAGGAGCCGATCGAAAGAGGGATACTTTGAAAAAAGGATGACCCGCTCATGCTTCTGCTCCAGACAATGATGTTGTTTTTCTCTTTGTTTGTACCTCCTGTCGTCACAGGAGAAACGCTTACGATCGTAAATAAATCGACCCATGAACTGGTGGTTTATCAGTATGGAGAACAAATCTATAAAGCTGAAGTATCCACAGGCAAGACGGAGGAACTGACACCGGAAGGGGAATTTACGTTCAAAGTAAAAGCTGTCGATCCATATTATCGAAAAAAGGATATCCCGGGAGGCCATCCTGATAACCCGTTAGGCAGCCGCTGGATAGGGTTTGATGCTAAAGGCTCAGACGGCAGGATTTATGGTGTACATGGAACGAATCGGCCATCATCGATCGGCAAGTCTGTTTCCGCTGGATGTATTCGTATGAATAATAAGCAGGTAGAAAAGCTCTATACAATTGTAGAAGAAGGTTCAAAAGTAATTATTGTAAAAGATAATTCAAACTATGAAGAGATTTATAACAGCTGGGAAAGAAAACAATGGGACGCTATGTTCTCACAAGTTTTATCGAAAGAAAAACCGAGAGCCTGAAAAAGGCTCTCGGTTTTGTTTTATAAGCGCCGATTTACAAAAAGAAGCTTGCGCCTGCCAGAAGGCTTGATAAAAACATAGACAGAATCATTAAATAAATAATAATTTTCATCCGTTTTTCACGTTTTGATTTTTTCTTAGCCAAGGTATAAAACCTCCTTCGTCACCTACTAACGTTATTTTAAAGGAATTCTAACATTTGGACAAGGGGGAGGAATAGTTTAAAATAAAATTGTGAATTTCAATAATATTTTGAAACGTAAGCGCTTTATATATGTGTTATCCTAGAAATAGACCTTTATTAAGGGGGCAGTATTATGAATGAAGCTACAGGAAAAACAGGCAAAGAAAAATGGAAAGAGGATATTCTAAAAATCACTAAGAGATTTCCGGAAAGAAAAGATAAGTTTCAGACAAGTTCTGAAATCTTAATTGACAGCTTATACAGTCCGGAGGCTCCTGATACAGGTTACGAAGAGAAGCTTGGTTATCCTGGTCAATATCCATATACGAGAGGCATCCAGCCAACGATGTACAGAAGCCGTTACTGGACGATGCGGCAATATGCCGGATTTGGTTCAGCTAAAGAAACGAATAATCGTTTCCGTTACCTGCTTAAGCAGGGCCAGACAGGCTTATCAGTTGCTTTTGACCTGCCAACACAAATTGGTTATGATTCTGATGACCCTATGGCTGAAGGAGAGGTCGGTAAAGTAGGAGTGGCGATAGACTCTCTTGAGGACATGGAAACGCTTTTTAATCAAATTCCGCTTGATCAAGTAAGCACATCGATGACGATTAATGCACCCGCCTCCATATTACTGGCCATGTATATTGCAGTTGGCGAAAAGCAGGGAGTGTCTCCTGAAAAGCTGACAGGAACGATTCAGAACGATATTTTAAAAGAGTATATTGCGAGGGGTACATATATTTATCCGCCAAAACCATCTATGCGCTTAATTACTGATATCTTTGCTTACTGTCAGGAGAACCTGCCAAAATTTAATACGATTAGTATTTCCGGTTATCATATCCGTGAAGCTGGGTCAACGGCCGTTCAGGAAGTGGCATTTACCATTGCTAACGGTATGGCTTATGTAGATGCGGCAATTGAAGCGGGTTTAGAAGTAGACCAGTTTGCTCCTCGTCTCGCTTTCTTCTTCAATGCACACAACCAGTTCTTTGAAGAAGCAGCTAAATTTAGAGCCGCCCGAAGAATTTGGGCAAAAATAATGAAAGAACACTATCAGGCAGCAGATCCTAAGAGCTGGAAGATGCGCTTTCATACTCAGACAGGAGGCAGCACCCTGACAGCTCAGCAGCCAGATAATAATATCGTTCGGGTAACTGTTCAGGCTTTAGCAGCCGTTATGGGAGGCACACAAAGTCTGCATACGAATTCCAGAGATGAAGCTTTAGCGCTTCCAACGGAGGATTCCGCACGTATTGCATTACGCACCCAGCAGATAATCGCCCAGGAAAGCGGTGTAGCTGATACAGTTGATCCCCTTGGTGGCTCCTATTATGTGGAAGCGCTCACAGACAAAATAGAAAAAGAAGCAGGGGAATACATCGATCGAATCCAAAAAATGGGCGGTGCCGTTCAAGCAGTTGAAGAAGGATATATGCAGAGGGAAATCCATCAGGCAGCCTATGATGCTCAAAAGCGAATTGAATCTAAAGAGGATATAGTAGTCGGCTTAAATGAATATAAGCTTGATGAAGAAATTAATCCCGACTTGTTAAGAGTAGACGAACAGTTGGAGCATGAACAAGTTGAAAAGACTAAACAAGTGAGAAACAGCCGTAATCAACAAAAAGTAGATGAATGTTTACGGAATTTAAAGAGAGCTTCAAACAGCCGTGAAAACGTCATGCCACATATTGTGGAAGCCGTAAAAGCATATGCAACTGTTGGTGAAATAGCTAATGTTTTCAGAAATGAGTTTGGAGAATATACGGGGATGTAGGAAGGTGACTAGGGAATGAAGCAACCAATACGGGTACTTATAGCAAAACCAGGACTGGATGGACATGATCGCGGCGCCCTTATTATCGCTCAGGCTTTGCGTGATAATGGAATGGAAGTTATTTATACGGGGCTGAGACAATCTCCTGTTCAAATCGCGAGGGCGGCTGTTCAGGAAGACGTCGATGTCGTTGGGCTGTCATCACTTTCAGGAGCCCATAAGTCTCTCTTTCCTAAAGTGGTGGACGCCCTTTCTAAAGAAAATGCATCAGATATTCCTGTCATTGGGGGAGGAGTAATTCCGGCAGAGGATATTCCCTTCCTGGAGGAGAGCGGGGTCCAGAAAGTCTTTACGAGCGGGACACCGACGGATGCGATTGCTGTTTATATCAAACAATTAATTCATAAGGAAACACCAGTGCCACCCAAAAAAATCTCTCATATTGGGATAGCGGTAAAACAAATTGAAACCGCATTGCCTTTTTATCAGCATACGCTCGGCCTGCAGCTTGAAGCGGTAGAAGAAGTTTCATCTGAGCAGGTAAGGGTTGCCTTTTTAAAAATTGGAGAAAGCAGGTTCGAGCTTCTCGAGCCGACGAGTGAAGAATCGCCGATACAAAGATTTATTGATAAAAGAGGAGAAGGAATTCATCACATCGCGCTAGAAGTGGATGATATTACTCTAAGGCTTAATCAATATGAAGAAGAAGGGGTTCCTCTCATTCATAAGGAACCTAAAAAAGGAGCACACGACAGCCAGGTGGCCTTTCTGCACCCCTCAGCTGCAGGAGGCGTTTTGTTTGAACTGTGTCAGCCAAAGCAGGAGGATTAGTTGAATGGATATTTATGATAAAATCAGCGAGTTATATGACAAAAGAAGACAGATCCAGCTCGGAGGTGGCGATGATCGGATTGACAAGCAGCATGAAAAAGGAAAGTGGACAGCCCGGGAACGGATTGAATATTTACTTGATGAAGAAACATTTATTGAATTAAATCCGTTTATCGAACACCGTCATGATGACTTCGGCATGAATGGCAAGCAGGCCCCAGGGGAAGGAGTGGTCACAGGGTTCGGTAAAATAAACGGGCGTCCTGTTTATTTATTTGCTCAGGACTTTACGGTTTTTGGCGGAGCGCTTGGTGAAATGCATGCGAAAAAAATCGCCGCGGTTATGGACTTAGCTGTAAAAAATGGCACCCCATTTATTGGTTTAAATGATTCAGGTGGAGCTAGAATCCAGGAAGGGGTTTCTTCTTTAGACGGTTATGGACAAGTCTTCTATCGTAATTCGATTTATTCTGGAGTCATTCCGCAGATAAGCGTTATAATGGGTCCCTGTGCGGGTGGAGCCGTATACTCTCCAGCTATTACAGACTTCGTAATTATGGTAGAAAAGACATCTCAAATGTTTATTACGGGACCTAAAGTTATCGAAACAGTAACCGGAGAAAAAATAAGCTCTGAAGATTTAGGCGGCGCACACATTCATAACACGTTAAGCGGGAATGCCCATATTAAAGCTGAAGATGAAGCTGCTGCTCTTGATGCTGTAAGAAACTTAGTGGGTTATCTTCCGTCAAACAGCAAAGAAAAACCTCCGCTTGCGGAAGTTCAAGAGGGCGAGGATTTGCGGCCTAATCTCGCAGATAAAGTTCCGTTTGATTCGATCCGCCCTTATGATGTCAGAAAAGTGATTGAAGAAGTAGCGGATGATCATTCATTTTTTGAAATTCATAAAGATTTCGCTAAAAATATCGTCGTCGGGTTTGCCAGGTTAAAAGGGCAGACAGTTGGGCTTGTAGCGAATCAGCCGAAATATATGGCTGGCGGCCTCGATATTAATTCAAGTGATAAAGCGGCCAGATTTATTAGATTCTGTGATTCCTTTAACATTCCGTTGATTACTTTTGAAGATGTCACCGGTTTTTTCCCTGGCATAAAACAGGAGCACGGAGGAATTATCCGGCATGGCGCTAAGATTTTATACGCTTATTCAGAAGCTACAGTACCAAAGCTGACCGTCATTACTCGTAAAGCTTACGGTGGAGCTTACGTAGCTTTAAATAGTAAATCTATCGGAGCAGACCTTGTGTTTGCATGGCCGAATGCAGAAATTGCGGTTATGGGTCCTGAAGGTGCAGCAAATATTATTTTTGCTAAGGAAATTGCCGAGAGCGATAAACCTGAAGAGACAAGACATGAGAAGATCAATGAATACAGAGAAAGATTCGCCAATCCTTATGTAGCCGCAGGACTTGGAATGGTCGATGACGTGATCGATCCGCGGGAAACAAGAGTGAAGCTTATCCAGGCCCTTGATATGCTCAAGGACAAACATGAAGAGCGTCCATATAAAAAACACGGAAATATTCCACTCTAATTGACAGGTCACAAACATTTAAGCTAACGTACTTAATGGAGTGATATTGAAAGGGGCCTTACTTTAATGGTGGAAATTAATAAAAAAAGAGTCTTAGAAGAATTTTTAGAGCTCGTACAAATTGATTCAGAGACAAAAGATGAAGGTAACATAGCGAAAGTATTAACGAAAAAGTTTGAAGACCTGGGTTTAGAAGTGCTCGAGGACGACGCTGAATCTGTCACAGAACATGGGGCAGGGAACTTGATTTGCAGTCTTAAAGGCAGTAAAGAAGGTGTAGACACCATCTATTTTACTTCCCATATGGATACAGTAGTACCGGGAAAAGGTGTAAAGCCTTCTGTGAAAGACGGGTATGTTGTAACTGATGGTACTACAATCCTCGGTGCGGATGATAAAGCAGGGATTGCTGCAATTCTTGAAGCCATTCGTACGCTAAAAGAGCAGAAAATTGAACATGGCGACCTGCAGTTCGTGATTACCGTGGGAGAAGAAAGTGGTCTTGTGGGTGCAAAAGCACTTGATCGTAAAAACTTAACAGCCAAGTACGGTTATGCCATCGACAGTGATGGGAAAGTTGGTAATATTATCGTTGCTGCACCGACACAGGCGAAGATTAAAGCGATTGTTAAAGGTAAAACAGCCCATGCAGGAGTTGCGCCTGAAAAAGGAATCTCCGCTATTACTCTTGCCTCAAAAGCCATTGCAAAAATGCCTTTAGGCCGTATTGATAAGGAAACTACAGCTAATATCGGGAGATTTGAAGGCGGACAGCAGACAAATATCGTTTGTGACCAAGTGGAAATTATTGCCGAAGCACGCTCTCTCGTAACAGAAAAAATGGAAGCACAAGTAGAAAAAATGAAAGAAGCCTTTACGGAAACTGCTGAAGAAATGGGTGGAGAAGTAGAGCTGGACATTCAAGTCATGTATCCCGGATTTAAGCATCAGGCTGGGGACCAGGTTGTTGAAGTAGCAAGAAACGCGGCTGGAAAAATCGGAAGAGACAGTGAACTTCTGACAAGCGGCGGAGGAAGCGATGCGAATATTATTGCTGGATTTGGTATCCCGACCGTTAACCTGGCCGTTGGATATGAAGAAATTCACACGACCAATGAAAGAATGCCCATTGAAGAGTTGGAAAAAGCGGCTGAGCTTGTAACTTCGATCATTGAGGAAGCAGCAAATCAGTAAAATCAAAAGAATTTCGCACCCCTCGGAAAAGGTTTATCCTCCGAGGGGTTATTTTTTCCCTGCTAGCCACATGCCTTTATGAACTGAAATATATATATGGTATAATTTAAGAACGAACGTTCGAAAAAAGGAAGGATTGCCATGACAAAGTGGTACCCGAAGAATGGACGGGTTATCTTTCACGTCGATATGAATAGTTTCTACGCTTCTGTTGAAATGGCGTACGATCCCTCTCTCAAAGGAAAACCGCTGGCCATTGCAGGTAATCCCGAGGAGCGGAGGGGGATAGTGGTTACGAGCAGCTATGAGGCGAGAAAATATGGTGTAAAAACCACAATGCCTGTTGGGGAAGCAAGGCGTCTTTGTCCGAGCTTAATTGTACGAAGGCCTAATTTTGAAAGATATAGAGCCGCCTCAAAGGAAATGTTTAAAATTTTATCCGAAGTGACAGAGATCATACAGCCGGTTTCCATTGATGAAGGCTATATGGATATAACAGACTGTCATGAAAAGGGATCGCCGCCTGAACTCGCCCAATATATACAGAACCGCATACATGATGAACTTGACCTTCCATGCAGCATTGGAATAGCTCCAAATAAATTCCTTGCTAAAATGGCATCAGATATGAAAAAACCAATGGGCATAACGATTTTAAGAAAAAGGGACCTCCGAGAAAAACTATGGGTGCTTCCAATTGAAGAAATGTATGGAGTTGGGGAAAAAACAGCAGAAAAGCTAAGAAAAATTAAAATAAACACTATTGGCAGTCTGGCTGAACATCCGGTGTTTGAACTAAAGCAGCTGCTCGGAATAAATGGAGAGCGCCTTAGAAACCGGGCAAATGGTATCGACAACCGGCCGGTAGACCCTGAAGCGGTCCACGAGTTTAAAAGTATTGGCACTTCCACAACCCTGGCAGAGGACACAAGTGATGACAACGAAATTCGCCAGGTGTTTAACAGGCTTTGTGCAAAAGTAGAAGCCCGGATGAAAAATAAGAAAGTTTTTGCAAGAAATGTGCAGATTACGATTCGTTACTATGACCGCCAGACAATAACTAGAAGCCGTCAGCTTACAGATTACATTAATACAAGAGAAAATCTTTTCCGAATGGCTCTTCAGCTATTTGATGAACATTGGAACCAGTCACCAGTACGATTGCTTGGAATTACTGCTCAGGATCTCGCCGAACAGACAGAAATCAGTCAGCAGCTTAACCTTTTCAGTTACGAAGAACATGCCAGGAAAGAGAAATTGTATAAGGCAGTTGATGACCTGAGTGAGAAGTTTGGGCCAGAAACGTTTAAAAAGCTGGCTGACAAAGCAGATACCAATATAACTACCAGCTTTCAAAAGGATTTTCTAGACGATTACAGAAAATAATAAGATAAGGGCTGTATTCTCATCCTCTTTGACTATGATAAAAAGAGAGGAGGCGGCCCCATGAAAACTATGATCCTAATTAAAAAGGCGCGAAATCATGAGATTCTGATTTCGCGCCTTTTTCATATGGAGAGAGTTATTATTCCAGCCTTTAATTTTAGCTGCGTTTAACGGCAGCGCGGACTTTATGGGCCGGTTTGTAAGTCTGATTAAACGATTCAAACAATTTTTCAAACTGCCTTAGGATATCTAATGCGAGTAAACCGTTTCCTTCTGCTGATTTAGGATAGCCAATCGGAACAGTACGCTTTACAAGCTGTGCAAACAATTCAGCTTCGGTGAATTTTCGTTTAAACTGTTTTTCTGAGATATTGGCCACTAAAGCTAAAGCTCCGGATATGTGTGGGGTAGCCATCGAAGTACCAGATAACTTTGCATATTTACTATCTAAATAGGTCGATAAAATATTTACTCCTGGAGCGACAATATCGATTTCATTATTAGTATTGCTGAAAGGAGCGATCTCTTTATCGAAATTAATGGCGCCAACCTGTATAACTTCATTATAAGCACCTGGATATGCTAATTCATCTGTGTCATGACGACCATCACCCTCATTCCCTGCTGCGCAGACAACGGAAATATTCTCATCAGTCGCCCTCTTTATAGCTTCATACAACTCTGGTATATCAGACGGTCCACCTAGAGACATGGAAATAGCCCGTACCTTTTCACCATTTTCGCCCTGCCAGTCAATCGCATAGTGAATTCCATCAATAATCCATTGATATTCTCCGCTGCCTTCTTCGCTCAATACTTTTATAATCAACAAGTCTGCAGAAGGAGCGACACCATAAACCCCGTTATCCTGCATAGGCGAAGCGGCGATTGTACCCGCTACATGCGTCCCGTGACCGTTATTATCTTCGTAATTGTTTGCATCTCCGTTATGATCATCTGTAAAATTTCTGCCGCCAATAATTCTCTCTTTTAGATCAGGGTGATCTGTCTGACACCCTGTATCAATAATCGCTATAACATTTCCTTTCCCTTGTTCTGCCTCTTTCCATACATCGGGAGCCTGAATTAAGTGGACACCTTCTGGAACTTCTGTAGTCGTTTCAAAGATTTCATCAATCTCATAAGGAATTAGTCTGATCTTACTCATTCATCTGCCTCCTTTTTAATTATCCCCATTGGACATAAATGGATGAAATGGGAGAACCCCGTAATTCTATTATAATTTAAGGAAAAGGCGAACACATGGTCTGAAAGAATGAATTTTCAAAAAAACATAAAAAAAGAGAAAACTTTTATGTGCGAGGATTGTAATGATTCTTTACATCCTTGTTAGGAATAATGAATGTTTGTGTTAGGTTTTCTGACATATGCGCTGACATTGTTAAAAAAATCCTTTATGATGTAATTAACCCAGATAGACGACGTAAGGCTGCACCCCTGATAGAAATTACTGATAAAGAGGAGGTATCTTATGGAAGATAATAGACAGACAAATCAGGTAGAAGAAAGCAGCTGGTTAATGGAAATTACGGAGCCTAACAAGCTGCGGAACGCCGTATATAAAATGAAACATTACTATATTACATCATTGATTGAAGCCGGTATCTTACAGCCTTCTAAGAATCACTACACTTCTTTTACTCTCAGTCAACTTAAATACATGGCAGAAAAAATGGAGCACCGGTCACCTCATGAATAAAATTCGTCAGGTAAAAGGAGTAAACTATGTCTTCTTATAAAGATAAAAAAGTCATAACCATTGGAATTGTAAATGAACTGACAGGGCTTTCCGCCCGAATGATTCGTTACTATGAGACTAGAGGATTGATTTTTCCTGACCGAACACCACGTGGTACAAGAAAGTATTCGTTTACAGATGTAGAACTTTTAATGGAGATAGCAGATAAGCGTGAAGAAGGTGTACAGACATATGAAATCAAGCAAGAGCTTAGGAATAGAAAGAAAGGAGTAAGGGATCATATGATCCGAGGCCAGTTAAATGCCCAGTTTAATATGAGAAAACATTAATAAAAGTACAATTCCTTTTAAGGAGTTGTGCTTTTGTTTTTAACCTGAGAGGGCGTTTTACTTAGCAAAGGTAATTTAAACGTTTATTTATTGTGTCTCTGACACAAAATTCAGGTCTAAAGATTGGTACGCCGACACGTTGCAGATAATCGACATTAATCGTTATAATTTTCTTAAGATTAAATAATCTACTTTCATAAAAAAGCCCTCATTGGTAATTGATTAGAAAGGGTGTGATGATCTTGGAAGCCATAAGTAAAAATTTCTTCTTGTTTCTCTCCAATAATAAGTTTTTAGATAAGTTTGCCAAACGTTTTGGAGCAAGATTTGGGGCTGACAAGATTGTAGGAGGAGAAACATTCTCCCATGCAATTCCAGTGATACAACAACTCAACCGTGACGGGCTTCATGTAACGGTAGATCACCTTGGTGAATTTGTAACTTCTGAAGTAGAAGCCAGAGAGCGGACTCATGGATGCATTGAATCTATTCATTCAATTGCTCATCATGAGCTTAACTCGGAGGTCTCTTTAAAACTGACCTCTCTTGGTCTGGATATCAATCGCGCACTTGTTATGGAAAATATGAAGCTTATTCTGGATGAGGCGAAAAAGTACAACATAACGGTAACCATTGATATGGAGGATTCAAGCCGTTGTGGAGATACGATAGAAATCTATAAAGAATTAAAACAGGATTATGAAAACTTAGGAACCGTTATCCAATCTTATCTGTATCGTTCTGAAGAAGATCTGGAAGCGCTTAATAGCTGCCAGCCTTATTTAAGGCTCGTAAAAGGTGCCTATAAAGAAACTGGAAAAGTCGCTTTTCTTGAAAAAGATCATGTCGATAAGAACCTTAGAAAACTGATAAAAGCAAATCTGCTAGGTGGACATTACACAGCAATAGGAAGCCATGATGATGCAATTATTGCTTATACTAAAGAATTTGCAGAGAAAAACGACATTTCAAAAGAGCAGTTTGAATTCCAAATGCTGTATGGGATGAGAAACGAAACTCAAAAGCAGCTAGTAAAAGAAGGATATAAAGTTCGTGTCTATCTGCCTTATGGGGAAGACTGGTACGGCTATTTTATGAGACGTTTAGCTGAAAGGCCGGCTAATGTGGCCTTTGCAATAAAAGGAATTTTTAGTAAATAACGAAAAGGAGAGATTTAATATGGTAACACCTTACAAGCATGAGCCGTTTACAGATTTCACAGTAGAGGAAAATAAAAAAGCATTCGAGGATGCTTTAAAGAAAGTAAAAGAAGAGCTGGGTCAAACTCATGATCTGCTCGTGAATGGAGAAAGAATTCGTACAGACGAAACCATTGTTTCCACAAATCCTGCAGATACCAGCCAGGTTGTTGGTACGGTTTCAAAAGCAAATCAGGAGATTGCAGAAAAAGCCATTCAGGCAGCAGCCACAGCATTTGAAGACTGGAGAAAATGGGATGAGCGGGCAAGGGCTGAAATTCTATTCCGTGCAGCCAGCATTATTAGAAGAAGAAAACACGAATTCTCTGCATACCTTGTATATGAAGTAGGTAAGCCGTGGAAAGAAGCGGATGCAGATACAGCAGAAGCCATTGACTTCCTTGAGTATTACGCCAGACAAATGATTGAGCTTAAAGATGGGAAGCCGATTGAGAGCCGTCCTGGTGAACAGAACCGTTATATCTATACACCGACTGGGGTCGCTGTTGTAATTCCACCATGGAACTTGGCATTTGCGATTATGGCAGGAACAACTATAGCTCCTATCGTAACGGGAAGTACTGTTGTTTTGAAACCTGCCAGCAACAGTCCTGTTGTTGCCGCAAAATTTGTAGAAGTGCTTGAAGAAGCCGGCCTTCCTAAAGGTGTTCTTAACTTCGTGCCTGGAAGCGGGGGAGAAGTAGGAGACTATCTTGTAGATCATCCGAAAACATCCCTTATTTCCTTTACAGGTTCCCGTGAAGTTGGAGTACGGATTCTCGAGAGAGCTGCAAAAATTCAGAAAGGTCAAAACCACATCAAACAGGTTATTGCAGAAATGGGTGGTAAAGATACCGTTGTAGTCGACAATAAAGCCAATCTTGAAACGGCCGCAGAAGCTATTATTGTATCAGCCTTTGGATTCTCTGGACAGAAATGCTCTTCCGGTTCACGTGCTGTTGTCCATGAAGAGGTTTATGATGAACTTCTTGAAATGGTAAAAGAGAAGACAGAGAAGCTTACACTGGGAAATGCAGCAGAAGAGAATGTTTATATGGGGCCTGTCGTCGATCAGGGAGCCTATGATAAGGTGATGAGCTATATTGAAATTGGAAAAGAGGAAGGACGCCTTGTGACAGGAGGTAAAGGAGATGACTCTAAAGGTTACTTCATAGAGCCGACCGTTTTTGCTGATTTGGCACCGAATTCCCGCATGCAGCTGGAAGAAATCTTTGGACCTGTTGTCTGTTTTACAAAAGCAAGTAACTTTGATGAAGCCATTGAAATAGCGAATAATACAGAATACGGCTTAACAGGTGCTGTCATATCTGATAATCGGGACCATCTAGAAAAAGCGAAAAGAGATTTCCACGTCGGCAACCTTTACTTTAACCGTAACTGTACTGGAGCAATTGTAGGATATCAGCCGTTTGGCGGCTTTAAGATGTCTGGTACAGATTCTAAAGCAGGCGGACCTGACTACTTAGCTTTGCATATGAATGCTAAAACAATTTCAGAAATGTACTAGTAATACAAAGGAGTTTTCCATATCGGAAAACTCCTTTCATCGTATTTAGTGAAAAAACCATCTGTGACTCACACTCTGTATTAATTATTCCATTGGCAGAGAAACAGGAGTCTCACAATTTTCCTAAAAGGCTTTTCCGTTTATTGATGTGTGAAGAAAAGCGGCTGGGAAATAGCTCGCTTTCCGCGGGGGGCCGGTGAGCTAGCTTGCTGCACTCGAGGATCTCACCCTGTTTCTATCTCCCTGCAGGAGTTTTGCCATTTCTCTTGATCTCTCTTTAAGAGGAGGAAGAAGGCTGTTCCGTTTATGAGGTGTGAAAAAGCGGCTGGGAAATAGCTCGCTTTCCACGGGGAGCCGGTGAGCTAGCTCGTTACACTCGAGGATCTCACCTTGGCTCTTCTCCCTGCAGGAGTCTCGCCATTTCCCAGCCTCTTTACCGGCGATGGTATGAACGGAACGCAGTAGTTTCAGTAACTACTCTAGAAAATAGTTTTCTCTTACTAATTGTTCCATTACTTCTAATAAACGCGAAGGGCCGGGGGAAAGGGCGAGACTCCTAGGGGAGGATAGAACAGGGTGAGATCCCGGAGGGCTAAAAGCCCGAGGAAGCTCAGCGTTCGCCCATGGAAAGCGAGTCGTTTCCCCAGGCCCTTTTTTCTAACACATAGTAAACGGAAATCTCTTCCCGTTTAAGGGAGAATTAAAGAAGCCTCCTTAGAAGAGAAGAACAGAGAAATCCCGGAAGCCTGAGGAAGCTCTGCGTTCGAGGACTCATAGAATGGAATATTGCTGGTCAACCGCATAAAGAGATTTTTTCAAAAACTGCAAGGAGTTTCCTCAATAGGGAGCCTCCTTTTTCTTTTTCTTTATTGAATAACCCTATATAATAATAGAAGATAAGGTGAGCGAAAACTGCTCGAAAGGTATGGGGTTTGTTTATGGAAATAAAGGATTTAATTCTTCAAGCAGAGGATATTCATAAAGCAACAGAATTGATCAGTTCAAAACTTGGAAAACCCGTGATTGTTGAAAATAAAAATTTCGAATTAATTTCGTACAGTTCTTCGTTTGAGGAATTTGATCAGACACAGCAGAAAACAATACTTTCTAAAAAGTGCCCGATTTTTATTATAGACCGTTTAAAAAAGGAAGGGATCGTACAAAAACTGGAAAAACAAACAGACCCAATCAGGGTTCATCCCATCGAAGAATTTGGATTTCACCAGCGGATTGTCATAGCCGCGAAGCATCTCGGTCATACGATGGGTTACATATGGGTGCAGGAATCTGATCAACTCCTGGAAGTTGACGAACTGAGCTTCTTAGAGGAGATTACCCCACACCTAGGAAAGCTGATATATGATGTATATGCCCGAACGAGTGCACAGGATGGTCAGAAAGAGGAGATTCTTTGGAAGCTGCTTCACCACGAATATGGGAGTGAAAGCCAAATTCGACATGAGGCTTCTCTGGCAAAATTGAGGCTGCCTGATCGCTTCTCCATAGTTGTTTTTTCTGTTACGGATCCTAAAAATAAATATTTGCTTGATTATCTCGAAGAGTCTGTCCAGTCCTTTACCCGTCACCATACGGTCAACTATTTAAAAACTGAATTTCAAATGATATTACTTCTTCATGGAGAAGCTAAGGAAGAATTTGATTCGAGAGACCTTTCGAGAAGTTTCATTCAGGAGATAAAAAATACATTTGGTGAAGAAAAATTTTATTCCTTTTTCATCGGGATAGGGAAAGAATATACCTCTTTATATTACTTAAGAAAGAGTTTCCTTGAAGCATTGGAGGTCATTGAAACCGCCAACTTTATAACCCCCCGTCCTGAAACAATGCCACGAGAATTTGCGAAATTAGGAATTTATCGTTATGTCGCAGCTCTTTATGAGAAAAACAGCTCAGAAGATTATTATAGTGAAGACCTTCTCAACCTGATGGCGAATGATTTAAAGAAACAAACCAACCTCTTACAGACGCTTGAAGTTTACCTGGCTAATAATGGGAAAGCGAAGCTTACGGCTAATGCTCTTTTTATTCATCCTAATACATTAAACTATCGAATTAAGCAAATTCAGGAATTAACGAATATAGATTTTAATGATTTTAATATGAAAAGCTATTTATATACAGAACTTCTGCTGTTAAATAATGTGGATGCTTACTACAAACGTTACACGGAAGCATTAAAAGTAAATTAATTAATGGATATTAAAAGTTATTCCAGCTTATGAATGGGAGAAGAGGCTGGGAAATGGTTCATTTTTAGCTGGGCGATTTCCCAGCCTTTAAATTTCAAAAAGCTGAGCTCAAAAAGAAAAAGCCCGGGAAATCCCGGGCTTTAGCTGTATCAACCTGTATTTCGAAGACCAGCAGCAATACCGCTTATTGTAAGCAGTACTTCTGTCAGCAATTCGTCATGTCCGTTTTCATGGTTTCTTAAATTTTTTATTAACTCTACTTGCAGGAAATTCAATGGATCGACATAGGGATTACGGAGCTTAACAGATTCCTGGATCGTAGGTTGATGATCCAATAATTCATTGTCACCCGTAATTTTCAGCAAAATATCTTTAGTCTTTTCATATTCTTCTGCAATGTTATTAAAGATTCTTTCACCCATATCCTTATCTCCTGCAAGCTCAGTGTACTCTTTTGCTGTAAATAGATCTGCTTTCGTCAGCGCCATCTGCAGGTTATCAATCGTTGAGCGGAAGAACGGCCAATTATTATACATGTTCTGCAGGTGTGTAAGGTTTTTCTCATCCTGATCAGCAAACTCCTTAAGTCCAGTTCCTGACGCATACCAGGCAGGAATGAGCTGGCGATTCTGTGTCCAGGCAAACACCCATGGGATCGCTCTTAAGTTTTCAAATTTTGTACTGTCTTTTCTCTTCATTGGACGCGAACCGATATTCAATTCGCTGATTTCCTGAAGTGGTGTGACGTCATTGAAATAAGTTAAGAAATCTTCATCTTTAAAGACGAGAGATTGATACTTTTCAAGCGATACATTAGCTGCAGTTTCCATTACATCTTCCCATAGGTCATCCCAACTATTCGCTTGTTCTGTTTCTTTAGAGATGTTTGCAGCACCTTCCAGCAGGGTGGAAATACCTTGCTCAAGACTGCGATAAGCAATTTCTCTAATTAGATAGCGGGAGGATAAAACTTCTCCCTGCTCAGTAATTTTCACACCATCTCCGAGAGTGTCAAGCGGTTGGGAAGCGATGCTGCGGTTTAAAGGGCCGCCGCCTCGTCCAAGAGATCCTCCGCGGCCGTGGAAGAATTTTAATCCGACATTATATTCTTTTGCCATGTCATGGATTTCCTGCTGAGCTTTATAAAGCCTCCAGTTGGCAGTCAGTGTGCCTCCATCTTTACTTCCATCCGAATATCCAAGCATGATTTCCTGATTACTGCCTAGATTATTAAGGTGTTTGCGATATACGTCCATTTCAAATAACGACTTTAATATTTCAGGCCCGGCTTTTAAATCATCAACTGTCTCAAGAAGGGGAGCCACGTTCAAACTGCTTTCAATTTCGCCGTTTGTATGAAGCCGGTAAATTCCTGCCTCTTTCGCAAGAACGAGGACTTCCAGAAGATCGCTTGCAGATTCTGTCATACTAATTAAGTAAACCTGTATGGATCGTTCTCCAAATTCCTTGTGTGCTTCGCGAATAAGATGAAAGACTTTCAGCATTTCTTGGGTTTCTTCAGAATAATCTTCATTTAACAATGTGATTGGACGTGGATCCTTCAGCACATTTTCCAGAAGCTTCACTTTTTCATTTTCAGGAAGTTGAGAATAGTCTTCGGTAATTCCGACATTTTTAAGGAGCTCATCAATTGCTGATTCATGTTCGCCGCTATGGTTTCTTATATCAAGTGTAGCTAAGTGGAACCCAAATAATTTAACCTGGCGGACAAGCTTTTGAAGCATTTTTAATTCATGTTTTGTCGGGTGATGTTCTTTAACCGAGTTTTGAATTTCATAAAGATCATCAAGCAGCTCCTCTGCTGTATCGTATCCATGTTCCGACTTTCCGACTTGTCTAATTTTTTCTAAAATAATGGCAAACTTGCGACGATAGATTTCACTTTCTGCTCGCCACACTTTGTCTTTAGGAAGATGTTTCTCATCTTCCGTCACCGACTGGATGAAGCTTTCACTTATATGGATTCGGTTAGTAGAATGGCTGAACCGCTTCATTAATTCAATAAGAACGGCTTCATACTTTTTCAGTACGAGCTGGCGCTGCTTTTTTAATGTGTCCCAAGTAATATCAGGTGTTACATTTGGGTTGCCATCACGGTCGCCGCCGATCCAGGATCCGAAATGGAGAATATTCGGTACTTGCCAATTTTCTTCTGGATAGACTTCTGACAGACGGTTTTCTAATTCCTGATGAATGTCAGGAAGTACATCGAATAAAGTCTGATCAAAATAATAAAGCCCGTTGCGAACTTCATCCATTACTGTAGGTTTCCTCTCACGGAGCTCGTCCGTCTGCCAGAGTACAGTCACTTCATTAAACAGGCTTTCTTCCAGGTTTTCTTTTTCACCCTTCGTAAGCTGTGCGCTGTCCAGTTCTTTCAATATACCGGCAATTCGTTTCTGAATTTCAAGTACGGTCCGTTTTGTTGCTTCTGTAGGGTGTGCCGTAATAATCAATTCCAGTGATAAGGTATTTAATACGTCTTGAATTACAGTCTTATCGATATTATTTTCTTTAAGGTTTAATACGGCACTTTCAAGTGAATATGGCTGTGCTCCGTGGTCTTCCCGAAGCTGATACTCTCTGCGTCGGCGAATACGGTGATTTTGCTCAGCGATGTTTACGAGGTGAAAGTAAATGGAGAATGCCCGAATGACCTGAGAACGAAGAGGAGGCTTTAAATCTTTGATTTCCTCTTTTAATTGGGTGTATGCTTCATAATTCTGATTGCTTCGAATTTCTTTCGTCAGTTTTCTGATGTTTTCTACTTTGTTAAGTAATTTTTCTCCCCCATGATGGACAAGAATATCTCCGAGTATACTGCCGAGTAAATTGACATCACGCCTTAATGGCGTGGTATGGTCACTTTTTTGCTGCTGTAATTTCATGATTTCACCATCCTGTATGTTCTTGTTATTTAGCGTGGCATTGATAAACCATCGCTTATATTCACATAATGTTATCAGAATTTTTTGGATAGTCAAATGAAGTGTATAGCTGAACCCCTTGGTGTAAGCGCTTTTATGTTTAAGAGTGGCTTATATATTCTGATACGGTAAAAGAAAGATCATCATTTCCAAAGAGTGAAAGTACTTCAATCAATACACTGCTTGAAATAGGGTCAGCATCTTTTTTGGGAATTGTTTCTTCTAACGCTTTTAGCAGTTTTTTATTCTCCCCTTGCTGCGGATAAGCTTTTTTGTATAGCCTCAAAGGATCGAGATCATTATTGATGCACCATTGTGCAAAAATAAGAATCATTGTTTCTTCATCCTTCACGTATTGCTGAATGACTTTTTCATCTATTTCTTTACGATCCATTTTCTCTCTCCTTTCATTTGATATCACGAGGAAATACCAGGTTTCAAAGAAAGCCGCCGGATAAGGGCGACTTTCGTAATCTTTAACCTAATACTTTTTTGATGACTTTTAAGCCTATTTGAGAGCCGGGATAACGAAAATTCTGGTCAAATTTAGTAGTCTGCTTAGTAATGCCCTTTTCATGAGTAAAAGTATCAAAACTTGCCTTTCCATGATAGCTTCCAATTCCAGAGCTTCCCACCCCGCCAAAAGGCAGGTGGGGATTTAATATATGATAGAGCGTGTCATTGATACATCCACCGCCAAAAGAAAGAGATTCGGTTACTTTTCTTTGGTCTTTTTCATTTTCCCCAAAGTAGTAGAGGGCAAGAGGTTTGGGCTGACTGCCGATCTGGTCGATTACTTCATCTAAGTCATCATAGGTTAGGACGGGAAGAACAGGACCGAAAATTTCATCCGCCATTATTTTGTCCGTCCAAGTTACCTGATCAATAACCGTGGGTTCAATTTTTAGATTTTTAGAATCTATACGTCCGCCGACCAGGATGTTACCATCATCAAGCAAGCTGGAAAGCCGGTCAAAATGAGCCTTGTTGACTATTTTTACATAATCCTCGTTGAGAAGAGACTGCTCTCCGTAAAATTCATAAATATATTTCTTAACAGCTTCTATTAAATCTTCTTTGATTTCATGGTGTACATAAAGGTAATCAGGAGCTATGCACGTCTGGCCAGCATTCAAAAATTTGCCCCATACGATTCGCTTGGCTGCTAAATTTACAGATGCATCTTTATGAACAATCGCCGGACTCTTTCCACCGAGTTCAAGAGTAATTGGAATCAGCTGTTCACCGGCCTTTTTCATAATTTCTTTGCCTACTGGTACACTTCCTGTAAAAAAAACGTAATCTAATGGCTGTTCCATCAATTCCTGGGTTACTTCTTTTCCACCTTCAACTACTGCAATTAAGTGACTTGGGAAGTATTGCTCAACCATTCTTTTTATTACCCAGGAAACAGTAGGAGTGAGCTCGGAAGGCTTAATAATTACTGTATTTCCACTAGCAATCGCACCAATTACGGGCGCAAGGGCCAACTGGAATGGATAATTCCATGGGGCGATGACTAAGACAGTTCCATACGGCTCTTTCACAATATAGTTCTTTGAGCCTGTGTGGGTTAAGGGTGTTTTAACATTCGTTGGTGCCATCCATGATTTCAGATTTTTTAAATGATCTTTGATTTCCATTTTTAAAAACGCGATCTCTGCCGTATAAGCCTCATAATCTGACTTATTAAGGTCAAATTTTAGAGCTTTTAATATCGGTTCTTCAAAAGTCTCAAGCATTTTTCTAAGTTTGATTAACTGTTCTTTGCGAAACTCGTAACTTTTCGTATGACCTTCTTTAAACCAATCTTTTTGCAGCTTAACAAGCGATTGCATTAAAATTCCTCCTTAATTTTGATAAGTGGATGCTGGTAAAAGTCATATGCGATAATGGTATTTGGAAAGATCTTTTTTGCCTCTTCCTCCAGCTGCCTGATGCCGTCTCCATGGTAACGGGAGGAAATGTGTGTAAGGAGCAGCTGGCCTACATGAGACTCTTTCGCCAGAGTAGCAGCCTGTTCTACTGTAGAATGGAAATAATCGTGGGCCATAGCTTCTTCATTACTGGCAAATGTACCTTCATGAACAAGCAGGTCAAACCCATACAGCGGCTCTTTAAGCTTGGATAAGAAGCGAGTATCCCCTAAAATCGCCAGTCTTCTTCCTCTTTTGGGAGGACCCGTCACTTCTGCCCGGTAAATCGTAGTACCATCGTCCAAAACTGTCTTATCCTGCTGTTTGATCTTCTGATAGAGCGGACCCGGCTGAATGCCCAGCTCTTTAAGCATATCCGGCAATAGCTCACCTAGTTTATCTTTTTCTTTAATGAAATAGCCGTAACTGTCCAGACCGTGAAGGAGACGAACAGCTTCTACTTGAAAATCATCATCTTCAAAAAGGATTCCTTCCTCAATTTCGAGGATATGGAGAGGGTATTTCAAGCGGGTGCCACTGATTCTGAGACTTACCTCAATGTATTCTTTTATACCCTTAGGTCCGTAAACAGTAACAGGGGTTTCCCCGCCCTGGAAAGAGCGGCTGCTTAATAAACCTGGCAGCCCATATAAGTGGTCGCCGTGCAGGTGGGTGATAAATATTTTTTCAATTCTCCGCGGACGGATATTTGTTTTGAGGATTTGGTGCTGGGTGGCTTCTCCACAATCGAACACCCAAGTGGTGCCGCGTTCTTCTAACAGTCGAAGTACAAGGGAAGAAACGTTCCGTTCTTTAGAGGGTACACCTGATCCTGTACCAAGAAAATATAATTCCATATATGTATCCTCCTTCCTAACTATAATACCACCTAAGGGCAGCGGGTACACATAAAATACTATTCGTTAGGGAAATCTAACTCGCCAGTAAACTGCCATAAATAAAAGAAAAACTGACGCTTTTTAGCGCCAGTTAAAAGCAAGTCCGCAAATTGTTTGTCTTTTCTATGTTCCTATAATGGCTTCTTTGATTTTCAAAATTGAGGATTCCGTTCCGTTTACCTGAATATGTAGAAGCCGACATGGGGAACCATGGACGAACGGTAAGCTTCCATACGCTAAAGCCTTTTGCGATCTTACCCTGTTCTTTTCTCCCATAGAAATACCAGCCGCATGGCTTTTACTCCATTAAACGAAACTGTCATTATTTCTTCCATTTTCCTGATCAAATGAGTGATAGAGGAGAGAACTTATCAGCTCAAAGGGTTCTGCTGTTTTGGATTTTATCCCTGTAGGCGACAGCTTGATGAGGTACATCTGTAAAAATACCATCACAGCCAAGTCTGAAACATTTGGCCATATAACTATAGCGATTAATCGTGTAAACCCGCAGCGGCATTTTTTCTTTTTGACACTGATCTAATAGCTTTCGATCAAGGAGACGATATTTCACATGAAGATCTGAAGCGCCGTGCTCCTGAGCAAAGTTTGGAAGGTTTCTCCGGGCCGTAGAAGTTAAAAAGGCAGTAGGGACTTTTTTATTAAGCTCATGAACTCTGGTCACACTGTTTAAGTTGAAACTGGATATGACCGTGCGATAGAGCACATCATACTTTTTAAGCAAATCCAGCACGATTTCTTCAATTTTTTTATACTCAATGACATTTGTTTTTAATTCTACATTTAATACCATAGGAAGAGGTTTAAACCAGCAAAGAAATTCTTCCAATGTTAAAATGGAACAGTCAGAATATTTTGTAGAAAACCAGCTGCCGGCATCTAGTTTTTTTATCTGCTCACCCGTATAATCCTGCACAAATCCGGTACCATTTGTAGTACGGCGAACTGTTTCATCATGGATCAGCACAGGTATATTATCTTTAGTAAGCTGAACATCAATCTCAAGACCGTCTGCACCAGCATCACTTGCCAGCTGATAAGCCGCCATTGTATTTTCAGGGGCCATCCGGCTGGCTCCCCTATGGGCATAAATTAAAGTTTTCGCCATACGGTTTCACCTCTTTGGACTATTAATAAGATATGATTTTGAAGGATGAATCTCAAAAAGTCAATGTAAGGGAGTTTATGTGTAATGGATAAATGGCAAACGAAGCAGCAATTAACAGATCTGCTGTGTTCTTTAGTGGAATACCCAAGTGTAACAGGCACAAACGCAGAAATCGCTATCTTTGAATACTTATATTATATTTTAGAGGACAGGGATTATTATAAAAAGCAGCCTTCCCATTTAAAACTGCATCCGTTAAATGATGGTCGTCAGTTCCTTTCAGCATTGGTAAAAAACGGAGATTCACAAGAGACGCTGGTCCTCATCGCTCACGCCGATGTAGTTTCTGTTCAGGATTACGGATCATTAATCAACCTTGCATTCTACCCGAAGGAACTTACACAAGAATTGCAAAAACATACGGAGAATCTGCCCGATGATGCTTTAAAAGACCTTCAGTCAGGAAACTGGATATTCGGGCGGGGGACGATGGATATGAAAGCAGGCTTAACGGTCCATTTATCACTGTTAGAGAAAGCGATGAATGGAGAGTTTCAAGGAAATCTGCTGCTAATAGCTGTACCGGATGAAGAAGCCAATTCAGAAGGCATGCTTGCATCGCTGCCAGTCCTTGACGAACTTCAGAAAGAACATGGGCTAACATATAAAGCTGCTGTAAATACAGAGCCGATGTTCAGTAAGTATCCTGGAGATCCTGCCTATTATATGTATACCGGCTCTATTGGAAAAGCACTTCCTGGATTTCTGTGCTACGGAAAAGAAACACACGCAGGGGAGCCTTTTGGTGGATTAAATGCAAATTTAATGATCAGTTATCTTGCTAAAGAATTAGAATTGAATGAAGCATTTATAGAAGAAGTGGATGGGGACAGAACGCCGCCGCCTATCAGCCTCATGCAAAAAGACTTAAAGGAAGAGTATTCAGTACAGACTCCGCAGGCAGCCGTTGCAATGTACAATGTACTGTTTATGAAACAATCCGTTTATGAAATGAATGATAAGCTATTAAATGCCGCCCAACGTGCGAAGAAGAAAATCATTGATCATTACTATAAAAAAGCAGGTTATTACTTAAAAGCAGAACAGAAGTCTGCCTTCGAACCTGACATCCAGGTTATTACTTATAAGGAACTTTATAAAGAAGCCGTAAAGCGTCATGGGGAAGAGGAAGTGAAAAGAAGAATTAACCTGCTCATTAAGCAGCGATCTCAAGGAGACAGGGATTTTTCCACTACTTTAGTTAATACACTGGCTTCATTGTGCAAAGACCTTTCACCGATGATGGTGCTTTTTTACAGCCCGCCGTTCTATCCAGCGGTTTCCTCTCATCATGACCCGCTAATTAAGAAAATTGCAGGCTTTGCCAGAGACTATGCAAAAAAAGAATATAATGTCGACGTTCTCACTCAGGAATACTTTCCTGGATTGTCCGATTTAAGCTTTATAGGGCCTGTTACAACTTCTTCATCCATTGAACAGCTTGTCGAGCAAATGCCTATCCAGGATAAAGGATTCAGCCTGCCTTCAAATTTAATGGATTCTGTCACTATGCCGATCATTAATATTGGTCCATTAGGGAAAGATCCTCACCAGTGGACAGAACGACTCGAGTTAACCTACAGTTTTGAAAAACTGCCTGTTATTCTTACACAGTGCTGCCATCAGTTATTAAAATCATAATCTTAAAAAGCTGTCGAAACTTCGACGGCTTTTTAATTATATTCTAAGGCTGTTTTTATAGGATAGCCCAGAAAATCATGCTACAATGAGAAAAATGAACAATCATTCATTATTGGAGGCTTTAGTATTGAGAACCATTAAAGATATAATTCAACCGATAACTGTTCCGACTCCATATGCAGTAGGCGATGTCCATGCCTACTTACTGCGAAGTGACACCGTCACCTTAATTGATGCGGGGGTAAAAACAACAGCTGCATGGGAAGCTATGAAGTCCCAGCTCAAAGAATATAACACGGGTCCGGAAGATGTGGAGCAAATTGTGCTCACCCATCATCATCCTGACCATACCGGTTTGTTAGAACGATTCCCGAATGCAAAATTATTAGGGCATGAGAAGGTTAAGCCATGGATTGAAAAAGATGAAGTCTTTATTCAAAAATACGAGAACTTTTTTAAAGAATTATATAAGGAAGCAGGAGTTCCAGAGCAATACATGGCTGCTTTGGAAGAATCAAAAAAGACTTTAAAATACATTGGTGATGGTATACTTTCTGCGCGCTTAGAGGAAGGTGACTTGATTCCTTCACACGAGGAGTGGGAGGTCATTGAAACCCCCGGTCATGCCCAAAGTCACATATCTTTATTTAGAGAAGCAGACGGTTCTTTAATTGCGGGTGATCATTTGTTATTTCACATATCTTCAAACCCACTTCTAGAACCACCTTATCTTGATGAAAATAGACGTCCACTACCTCAGGTCCAATATAGGGAGTCCCTGAAGAAGTTGTTAAATTATGAAGTAGGAGACATTTACCCAGGACATGGCAAAACCTTTAAAGAAGCACATCAGTTAATTAGGCGACGCCTAAATAAACAAGAAGAAAGAGCAAAGCAGGTAAGAAATATGCTTATCGAAAAACCGCTGACAGCTTTTGAGGTCTGTAAGAAGCTCTTTCCAAAACATATGGAAAGCCAGTTCGGATTAACGATATCTGAAACAATGGGGCAGCTTGATTACTTAGATTTTACTTCTCAAGTTCAATATCAATTTGATAGTGGACAGAAATTTTATTATGTAAACAGGTGATTATATGAATGACAATTTAAAAGACAAAAAAATATTAATTACAGGAGCTACGAGCGGAATTGGTTTATACTTATCGATTCATTTAGCCGGAAAAGGGGCTCAATTAATTTTAATAGCCCGTTCTACGGAAAAACTGGAGATCATTTGTCATACTTTAAGAAAAACGTATGGAGGCAAAGTTCAAGGTTATACAGCTGACTTATCAAGTGACAGAGACTGGGAAAAAGTGCTGAAGCAAATTAATGAAGAAATCGGTGTAATAGATGTGTTAATAAATAATGCGGGGATGGGGATATTTGAGAATGTTGCTGATAGCAATTGGAAAGATATTGATCAAATGATCCAAATTAACTTCAGTGCATTAGTTAGAGCATCCCATTTTTGGATGCCGCATTTTGTGCAACGGAAAAGTGGTCATATAGTAAATATAAGTTCACAGTCAGCGAAAATGGCGACCCCTAAATCAGCTGTTTATTCGGCTACGAAGCATGCTGTTCTTGGTTTTTCTAATGCTTTAAGGATGGAAGGAGCGAAAGACGGAGTGCTAGTAACGACCGTTAATTTAGGTCCTGTAAAAACGAACTTTTTTAAACAGGCGGATCCATCAGGAAATTATGAGAAAGCAATAGCTTCCTTAATGCTTAGTCCAAACAGTGTAGCGAGAATGATAACAAATCATTTATTTACTTCGAAACGGGAAATAAACCTGCCCATTTGGATGGAAGCTGGAAGTAAAGTGTATCAAATTATGCCTTCCCTTATAGAAAGATTGTTTGCCAGGCAGTTTGCCAGTAAATAATTTTTGCATGGATGAGCCTTATTTTCTAATATGGAAACAGGAGGGGATATAAGATGAAGCTGACGATTACAGAAGATGCATTGAAAGAGCTAAAACAGGTAAAAACCAGCAACCATACCGCTCTTCGTCTCTATTACGATACGGCAGGCATGGGCTGTGGGGTCAATGGACAGCCGACTATTCGGTTTACGGATCTTGTAAGAGAAGAGAAGGATGAAACAGTGGAAAATGAAGATTTTCATGTGATTATAGATAAGCAGCAGGCTGTTTTCTTTCAAAAAGACATGAAGCTTGCTTTTACAAAGGGAACATTCAGGCTTTCCAGCCCTGAAGGAATTCTAACTCCGATCATCCCTGTGGCCAGTGTGACAAAAGAGGTATATCTATGAGTAATAGGAAGCGAAAAGAAGAAGAGTTACTGAGACAATCTATTAGTGAGGATATTGCGGAGAAGCTTCAAAATAAAAAGAAGCAGTTAAAGCAGCAGGAAGAAGAACGTGCGGAAAAAGAAAAGAAAAAGAGAATCCAGCAGAGAAAAAAACAGGAAGAGAATAAAAGCTTTGAGGACCTTTTCAATGAAAGTGAAATGGACTGGAAATCTTTCAAATAAAACATGAACAGTACCATTTAATAAATTTATTAATAAAGAAGGAACCCTATGGTTTTACACCGAGGGTTCCTTCTTTATTAGCACTCTATATTATACATTTCACTCCACAAGGTTATTCGGTAATGCCTACTTGATTGAGGCCGTCTTCAGTAGCCTTGGCTTCTTCGCTGCCTTCCCCGTAGATATCAACAGCAGATTGAATCAGAACTTCTCGTGCATGGCTGAAATCAGAATTCGGTGTTAAATACTCATTTAAGGCACGGTAGTAAATTTGTCCAAGCTTTTCTTTTCCAATCTGTTCCCCTGTAATATAAGCGGCATGGTTAATAATAGAGGAGTTAATATGAACGCCTCCATTATCCAGGTTTAGTGGAAGGTCATAATATTCATCCATGTGTGAAGGATACATACCGCTGCCATCGCCGTAAGGCACATAGGCTGCATTAACTGGATATTTGCTTGGATCGCTTAAACTGCGAAGAGAAGTTCTTCCGGAAGATTTTGCATCTTCTCCCATAATATCTTCACCAACCTCCCAATCTTCATCATCCACTAGTGCTCCGAAAATATCTGAAAAAGCTTCATTAAGGGCGCCTGACTGGTTACGGTATCTTAAATTAGCCGTATGTGTAGTGACACCATGGGTCATCTCATGGGCCGCAACATCCAATCCAGCCGATAACGGTACCATAAATTCTCCATCACCGTCTCCATAAGTCATATAACTGCCGTTCCAAAAGGCGTTATTATAATCTTCACCAAAATGGACAACAGACATAATGGCCATTCCTTCATCATCGATAGAATTGCGGCCATGTTCTTCTAAATAGTAATCGTACACTTCTTCTGAGTTGTAGTGTGCGTCTACTGCAGGTCTATCGTAGTCGTCCTTAAAGGAAGCACTATTATTCTTATAAAGCTCTGCAGAACCACTAAATTGATTTTTCATATCATATGTCATGATACCTTCTAGTCCATTATGAGTTGTATCATAAAGGTAGAATTCTGTACCCTTTGAATTTCTATCATTTTTATGACTGATATGTAAATTTCTATGTTCACCTAGTACCCCTAAACCGGCACCGTTAGCGGACTTATATTCGTCTGCATGCATGAGAGCGTTGTATTGGTCAACAATCTCACCTGATTTAGCATCGACATACACAAACCAGTTGCCTGGATCTTCTCCCATGAAGTTTACATTTACCTTGTAGGTAAGGTAGTTCTTATCATTAAATGGATAAATTACGAGCTCTGAAGAAGGGCTTTCCACTAGATCATTCGTCGCTTTTACAGACTGTTTTGCAATGGAAATACTTTCAACTTTTGATAGGGAAGCTTTTGTAGATATATTATCCTCTTCTACAGAGTCACTAAATTGTCCGTTTACAGATTGGATCTTGTTTTCCTTGTCATAAGTAACAGCTATTTCATGTCCTTCAACGGGAACTCCATTCTTTATCTGCTGTAATTTAACATGCTTCATTTTCAAGTCATCGGTTTTTACTTCTTTAGATTTCAAGTTCTTTTCCGGCACATTTATTTTATATTTATTACTATTTTCTTTTAAGAAATTTAAAGCATTTTGGGCATTAGCTTCATTTTGTTTCTTAGCTTGTTTTTCTTTAACGAAGAAAGGTTTACCTGTATCTGCTTTCTCTTTATTAGCCTGTGAGTATGAGGGGACGGATTGAGTACTTACTGCGTCCGACTGCAAAGGGGAAACCATGCCCATTAGAAGTGCAGAAGAAAGGACAGCTGCTGGCAATACATGTTTCTTTTTCATAAAATTCCTCCTAAGATATAATAAAACAATTATAGAAAAATATAGAAAATAACTATAGAGTATTTTGAACTGTTTATTAATTTAGAAAATTATTAATATTTCCAACTATTGTAGGTTGATCGTTAGTTTAAGAGATCTTAAGTTTGAAAAATCATTTCAGAGAAAAAAAGTAAATAATCTTTAAGTAGGAAATTTCGTATTACGAAATTTTATATAAAAATAAAAAAACCTTAAAGATTAATTTAATCTTTAAGGTTTTTTACTCTTAACGGTGCTTATCATATTTAAGAGGTTTCGTCATGGATTGTACTTCACCGAATATTTGATCAGTGATTGGGGTGGCAGAAAGGTAGGTCAGGTTTTTCTCAAGCTGCTCAACTGAACTGGCACCAAAGACGGCAGTAGCTACAGAAGAGTGGTACAGGATATATTGCAGGGCCAGGGCTTCAGCCGTACGATCTTCACTCTGGTAGTCCCGCCACTTTTTCTCAATGGCCAGCAGTTCTTCATAACTGTATTCAAGAAAACCTTCTTTTCCTTTTTCATTTACCTTTTCTTCAGCATTAGAGGAAAGCATTCCTTTAGCCATCGGCCCCCGGGCCAAAACGCTGATGTTGTTCTCTGTTAGGAGATTGAGAATTTCTTCCTCTGGTCTTCTGTCAAGAAGGTTGTACTGCATCATGACACTAACAATTGAAGAATTTCTCACAAATTCCCTAATAACATTAGGACGGATCGAAGAGATTCCATACTCTCGAATCAATCCTTCCTTTTTCAGTTCTTCAAAAGCTTCAATCGTTTCGTCTATAGGATCTTCAATCGTTCCTCCATGAAGCTGGTACAAGTCTATATAGTCAGTCCCCAGCCGCTGTAGGCTGTCTTTTACACCGCTTTTTATATGTTTTTTTGAAGGATCCCATGTCCAGCCTTCTTGACCCGGCGTGAAATTATTGCCGACTTTTGTTCCGAGAATGACTTCTTCCCTGCGGTCTTTTATCGCTTCACCGACAATGCGTTCATTTTCACCAAAGTCATATAAGTCGGCAGTATCCAAATAATTAATCCCCGCATCGAGCGCACGGTCTATGATTTCTTTGGCCTTGTTATAGTCTGAACCCAGCGACATACAGCCAAGACCTATTTCAGAAACATGCAGATCAGAATTTCCAATTTGTCTTTTATTCATAAAGTTGAACTTCCTTTCACTTGAGAGTTTTAAAACGGATAATTTACCATCTTTAGCTTTATATAAGGTTATAGTTCAAGTCTTTTCTCTCCCTATGATAAACTATTTATAGACTTTAAGAGAGGATGAAGCATGTGCGTAAATTTGAAGAAGTCACCACAGAATCTGAGGAGATCTATAAAGGGAGAATCGTCCATTTAAAGGTTGACAGTGTTACTTTACCCGATGGGAATACATCTAAACGAGAGATCATTAAGCATCCGGGAGCGGTAGCGATAATTGCTCAAAAGGAAGATGGCAAAATTATATTTGTAGAGCAGTATCGTAAAGCGATGGAAAAAAGTATGGTAGAGATTCCCGCCGGCAAGCTTGAAGAAGGTGAGGAGCCTATTGTAACAGCTAAGCGTGAGCTGGAGGAAGAAACGGGATATACTTCTGATAATTTAAAGTTGATCCGTACATTTTATACTTCCCCCGGGTTTGCCGATGAACTCGTCCATGTTTATTATACGAATGATCTTACAAAGCTTGAAGAAAAAGTAGACGGAGATGAAGATGAGTTCGTGGAGCTTATGGAACTGACTCTAACTGAAGCCGAGAAGCTGGAGGAAGAAGAGAGAATACATGATGCTAAAACTTCCTACGCCCTTCTATATTTAAAATTGAGGGAGCAAAAGTGACTGCTCATTTCTTTGCCGACCTTCATGTTCACATAGGCAGAGACTGGCAAGGACACCCTGTAAAGATTACTGGATCAAAAAACTTAACACTTACTGAAATTTTGAAAACGGCAAGCAGAAGAAAAGGAATTGACTTAGTCGGAGTGATAGATGCTCAGGCTCCGCGAGTACAGGAGGAACTGATCGATCTAATCAAACGAGGAATGGCTTCAGAATTAACCAGGGGAGGGGTACTGTTCGAAAAAACGCTGCTAATTCTCGGTAGTGAGATAGAAATCTATGATTCAAGATGCAGCGGACCAATCCATGTTCTCTGTTATCTTCCGACTTTGGAAAAAATGAAAGTATTCAGCTCGTGGCTTGCAGAACGAATGACTAATATTCATCTTAGTTCCCAAAGGTTCTATGGGAAAGGTATTGAGCTTCAGGAAAAAGTTCGGCAATTAGGCGGATTGTTTATTCCCGCTCATATTTTCACTCCTTATAAGAGTCTTTACGGTAAAGGTGTAAAAAAGAGCCTGAGTGAAGTATTTGAGTATCATTTAATAGATGCAGTAGAACTTGGCTTAAGTTCAGATACAGGAATGGCTGACGGTATTTCAGAGCTTCATGATTTTCCACTTCTTACGAATTCTGATGCGCACTCCTCTGGAAAGATAGCGAGAGAATACCAGAAGCTGCAGCTAAACCGGTTGTCGTTTGAGGAATTTGCAAAAGCTCTGAAGAGTGAGGATGAATGCGGAATTATTTCTAACTATGGGATGAACCCAAAACTCGGGAAATATCATCAGTCTGTTTGTGCCATGTGCTATTGGCATGCGAAAAGTTCTCAAGTTCATTGCGAAAACTGCGGATCAAATAAAATAGTTAAAGGTGTATCTGATCGTATAGAAGAGTTGAGTAACGGTTTTTCACCCCCAAGAAGGCCGCCTTACATCTATCAAGTGCCTCTTGACTATCTTCCCGGGGTAGGGAAAAAAACCTATGAAAAGCTGCTGGATGCTTTTGGCACGGAAATGGCGGTTTTGCATGAGGCTTCTTATAGCAATCTATGTGAAGTAGTTACTAAACAGGTAGCCGAGTCGATAACATTGATGCGAGCAGGGAAGCTTAAGATTGAATCCGGAGGGGGAGGACATTACGGAAAAGTAGCAAAAAATCTCTCTTAAATTTGGTCTATTTTTTATTCTTTCTTCATAGAGTAGTCGTAGTAGAGGAGAAAGGATGAAGCTTCCATGCATCGAAATGTTAAGTTAGTGAAAAAAGATATTCATAACCATATGAGCATATTTGTCTTTATTTTTGTACTTTTTATTATGGGTATGATTTTTGGAGCTATCATTGTTAATAGTATGAACTTTGTTCAAAAAGAAGATTTATTCTTTTATTTAAAACAGTTTTTTGAACAGATGACACTTTCTGAAGATACTTCACGTTCAAGTCTGTTAAAAGAAAGCATGTTTTACCATATAAAATATATGCTTTTGCTGTTTTTTCTTGGAATTTCGATAATTGGCATGCCGGTCATCACTGTCTTATTGTTTATAAAAGGCCTTGTTGTTGGATTCTCTGTCGGCTTTTTAGTTAATCAGATGGGCTGGTATGGACTGCTGCTTTCATCAGCATCCATCGCCCCTCAAAACATTCTAATTATACCGATCTACTTATTTGCCGGGGCTTTAGCACTTCTGTTTTCCTTAACATTGTGTAAACAGCTATTTATTAAGCGGGTTCACCAGCCAATCATGCAGGCATTTGCTAAATACAGTGCTCTGTTCGGCCTATTGACAGCTTGTCTAATGGTAGCATCGGTCATTGAAGTATTTATAGCCCAGCCGCTGCTTGATGCCGCTGTTACTTGGTTATTTAAATAAACATCTTTTTAATAATGATTATCATTAACATTTTATAATAATTATAATTTGACACTCCTTCTGTCACTGCTTATAATAAAATTGGTATTACGCGGGAGGGGCGATTGACATGGAACATCGCATTGAGCGAATAAAAAAACAACTGCATTCACAGAGCTATAAGCTGACTCCACAGCGGGAGGCGACAGTTCGCGTTCTCTTAGAAAATGAAGCTGATCATTTAAGTGCTGAAGATGTATACCTCCTCGTAAAAGAGAAAGCACCTGAAATTGGATTAGCGACCGTTTACCGAACACTTGAACTGCTCTCTGAATTAAAAGTTGTGGACAAAATTAATTTTGGTGACGGCGTTTCAAGGTATGACCTTCGTAAAGAAGGGGCCGAGCATTTTCACCATCATCTCGTCTGTATTGAGTGCGGATCCGTTGAGGAAATTGAGGAAGATCTGCTTGGAGATGTTGAGAAACTTATTGAAGGACAATGGGGATTTGAAGTAAAAGACCACCGCCTGACCTTTCACGGTATATGCCGTGTCTGTCAGAAAGCAGCGGTTTCCAATTCATCATCTTAATATTTACGTAATACCCGTGAGAGAATAAGTGTCTCACGGGTATTTTAATTTTAAAGGAGCCTTCTGATTTTTTAGAAAGCCCTTTAATCATTTCTATTTACAAAAATAATAAAATCGTGTAGTTTAATCTTGTATGAGCAAATAAAGTATATTTCATCGCAAAATAGGCATATCCTTTATAAATAAATGTTTTATGGAGGGCCTATGAATAAAAGTAATCATCAACTTAACGAATTGATTAAAGTGCTCATCATTTTTACGGTTTGTACGAGCTTATTCTATATGGCTTTGCGAGTCATTCACGATCAGCATGAAAGAAGCCATAGATACGATCCGCCAGGCGGGGCGGCAGTTAAGGTATCAACTTCTGTAGATCCTGAATGGACCGATAGATTATTCATATTCTTTCAGCTAGGAGAATAAAAGATGAAGTTTGCTTTAGAGGATTTCTTTCACTATCTGACAGTAGAGCGGGGGCTCTCATCAAATACTATCCAATCATATAAGCGAGACTTGACACAGTACCTTTTGTTTTTACACGAGTCAGAAAAAATTGAGGACTGGGAACACGTTTCCCGTGCTCATATTATGAAATACCTATATGTATTGAATGATAAAGGCCGTTCACCTGCAACAGTAGCAAGGCTTTTATCTTCTATACGGCTTTTTCACCAGTTTCTGATACGTGAAAAATTATCCAATCAGGACCCCAGCTTACATATAGAAACACCCAAAAAGGATCGCACCCTTCCAAAAGTTCTTTCTTCCGATGATGTCGAGAAATTATTAAGTCTTCCGGTAAAAGATGCGTTGAGTGCCAGAAATAAAGCCATGCTTGAGATCCTGTATGCCACAGGTCTTAGAGTAACAGAACTCATTTCTTTAAAAGTAAGCGACTTGCACTTAATGATGGGATTCGTCAGGTGTATGGGTAAAGGTTCAAAAGAACGGATCATTCCTTTAGGGGAAATGGCGAAAGAGGCGCTGGAAAAATATCTGGAAGGTCCGCGGGGCCAGCTCGTTAAGAATAAGCGGACAGAGCAGCTGTTTGTTAATCACCATGGTTCCCCGATATCCAGACAGGGATTCTGGAAAGTGTTGAAAGCGGTTGCCCTGGAGGCCGGTATTACTAAAGAAATAACGCCGCATACACTGCGTCACTCGTTCGCCACTCATTTACTGGAAAATGGGGCTGATTTAAGGGCCGTTCAGGAAATGTTAGGGCATGCAGATATTTCTACAACACAAATATACACACATGTGACAAAATCGCGTTTAAAAGATGTTTATCGCTCTTATCATCCAAGAGCGTAATTTCTTTTTTATTTTAAGTTGTCTGACATCCTACAACCTAGAATCAAGCGTAGTTTTATGCAGCTGGGGAAAAGTATTATTTAGGAGGTTATTAAAATGAATTCATTTAAAAGAGTGTTTTTAATAGTTATGGACTCTGTAGGTATAGGAGAAGCTCCGGATGCTGAAAAGTTTAATGATAAAGGTGCTAATACACTTGGCCATATCGCTGAGCATATGGGCGGTTTAAAAATGCCGCATATGGGATCGCTGGGCTTAAGCAACATCCGTCAAATCAAAGGAATTGAAGAAGTGAAAAAGCCTAAAGCACATTACACAACAATGGTAGAGGCTTCAAATGGTAAAGATACAATGACTGGACACTGGGAAATAATGGGTCTACACATTCCACAGCCGTTCCGGACATTTCCAGACGGCTTTCCTGATGAGCTATTAGACAAAATAAAGGAAAAGTCAGGACGCGGCATTGTAGGTAACAAACCTGCTTCGGGTACTGAGATTCTTGTGGAGCTTGGAGATCATCATATGAAAACGGGTGATTTAATTGTATATACTTCAGCAGACTCAGTGCTGCAAATTGCCGCTCATGAGGATATAGTTCCACTTGAGGAATTATATGAAATTTGTGAATATGCCCGTGAATTAACGAAAGATGAAAAATATATGGTAGGACGAATCATTGCCCGCCCATTTGTCGGCAATCCGGGAGCTTTTGAGAGAACATCCAACCGTCACGACTATGCGTTAAAACCGTTTGGACAAACAGTGATGAATTATTTGGAGGATTCTGGAAAAGATGTCATTGCATTAGGGAAAATCTCCGATATTTATGATGGGGAAGGCGTAACCGAAGCTATTCGGACAACAGACAACATGGACGGAATGGATCAACTTGTAGCTTCCATGGAGAAAGACTTTGAAGGAGTAAGCTTTTTAAATCTGGTTGACTTCGATGCAAAATTCGGTCATCGCCGTGATCCTCAAGGTTATGGGGACGCTCTGGAAGCTTATGATGCACGATTGCCGGAAGTGCTTGAAAAAATGACAGATGAAGACCTGCTGATTATTACAGCAGACCATGGGAACGATCCTATCCATCATGGGACAGACCACACGAGAGAACTTGTTCCTTTAATTGTTTACCATAATGGAATTGCGGAAGGAAAAGAACTCCCCCAACGTCTAACATTTGCTGATATTGGAGCAACTATTGCAGATAATTTCTCCGCACACATGCCAGAGCATGGCACAAGCTTTTTAAAGGATATAAAATAGGAGGCTGAGTATTATGAAAATGAACACAAAAGAAGCTGCTGCTTTTATTAGAGAAAATTTAACTACAACACCTGCTGTAGGATTGATTTTAGGCTCAGGTCTAGGGGTGCTTGCAGAAGAAATACAAAATCCTATTCAGATCAGCTATAAAGATATCCCGCATTTTCCTGAATCCACAGTGTCAGGTCATAAAGGTCAGCTTGTTATTGGAGAACTGGAAGGACGCCAGGTGATCGCAATGCAAGGGCGTTTCCATTATTATGAAGGCTATGATATGAAACAGGTGACATTCCCTGTTCGAGTTATGAAAGAACTGGGTGTGGAAACATTGTTTGTAACAAATGCAGCAGGCGGGATAAATGAGTCGTTCAATGCCGGTGACTTAATGGTCATTACAGATCATATCAACAATATGGGCGATAATCCTTTAATCGGTGCAAATGACGATGATTTAGGGCCGCGTTTTCCGGATATGTCAGAAGCTTATGATCGCCGTTTAATTGACCATGCGATGAAGAGTGCTGATCGTCTGGGCCTGAAGATTCAAAGAGGGGTATATATCGGAAACAAAGGACCTGTTTATGAAACAGGAGCCGAAGTTAGAATGTTAAGAACATGGGGTGGAGATGCTGTAGGGATGTCTACAGTCCCGGAAGTAACCGTGGCCAACCATGCCGGGATTCGAGTGCTTGGAATTTCTTGTATTTCCAATATGGCTGCCGGAATTCTAGATCAGCCCCTGACTCATGAGGAAGTTATCGAGACAACAGCCCACGTAAGAGAAGACTTTTTAAGTTTTGTCAAAGATCTGCTAAAAACTCTGCCGGCATAGGCTTGTAATAGGAGTGGAAACCAATGAGAATGTATGATGTTATTGTTAAAAAGAGAGATGGACATGAACTGACCAAAGAAGAAATTGAGTTCTTTGTAGAAGGATATACAAAGGGAGAAATCCCAGACTATCAGGCATCTGCTTTTACAATGGCCATTTACTTTCAGAGTATGACTGAAAAAGAAACGGCGATTTTAACTCAAGCTATGGTAGACTCTGGTGAAATTATTGATCTTTCAGGAATTGAAGGACATATTGTAGACAAGCATTCAACCGGAGGTGTAGGGGATAAAGTAACATTTATTGTCGGCCCGCTCGTTGCTTCAGCAGGCATACCTGTAGCCAAAATGTCAGGCCGCGGTCTAGGGCATACAGGGGGAACACTCGACAAGCTTGAAGCTGTCCCTGGATTGGAAATAGAAATGTCCAAAGAAGATTTTATTTATAATGTTAATAAACATAAGCTTGCCGTTGCAGGTCAGACAGGCAACCTTGCTCCAGCGGATAAGAAGCTCTATGCTCTAAGGGATGTAACAGGTACTGTTAATTCAATGCCCCTGATTGCAGGATCAATTATGAGTAAAAAATTAGCTTCAGGAGCAGACAGCATTGTTCTTGACGTGAAGACTGGCAGTGGAGCCTTTATGAAAACTCTTGAAGATTCAGAAGCGCTTGCTCGTGAAATGGTTAATATCGGGAATAACCTGGGAAGAAAAACAGTAGCCGTTATTAGCGATATGAATCAGCCGCTTGGTTTTGAAGTAGGTAACGCCAATGAAATTAAAGAAGCAGCTGAAATCTTACAAGGAAAAAAAGTAGAAGATTTAAGAAAACTCTCTTTGGAAATTGCCTCTCATATGACCGTACTTGCAGGAGCATTTGAAAGTTATGAAGAAGCTTATCACACATTGGAGCAGAATTTAGAGAATGGAAAAGCATTCAAAGCCTTCCGTACTTTTATTGAAGCACAGCACGGCGATGTGAGTGTCATTGATGATCTTTCCAAGCTGCCTGCAGCAAAGCATGTAATTGAAGTACTTGCAGAAGAGAATGGATACGTTACAGCAATAGACGCAGAATCCATTGGAGTAGCGGCGATGTATTTAGGTGCAGGTCGAGCAACGAAAGAAGATAGAATCAACCACGGAGTAGGCATTACTTTAAATAAGAAAATCGGCGATTCTGTAACTGTAGGTGAACCACTGGTTATCCTACACAGTGATAATAAAGACGCAGCTGACTCAGTAGAAAAAGTTAAAGAAGCTTATACCATTTCTTCTGAAAAAGTTGAAGCTCCTTCATTAATTCACAAAATCATTAAATAGTTTTTCCTTTTTTATAAGGATGAACAGATATTCTATTAGCTGAAAGAAAACTGCACTTGAAAAGTTCGTGCAGTTTTCTTTTTTTTTGGCTCTCCTATAAAAACTTCTTTGATCTCAGAAATATGAGAAACCTGTTCCGTATGTCGAATAAAGAGAAACGGACCTGGGGAAACGACTCGCTTTCCATGGGTGAACGCTGAGTTTCCTCGGGCTTTTAGCCCTCCGGGATCTCCCCCTGTTCTATCCTCCCCTAGGAGTCTCGCCCTTTCCCCCGGCCCTTCGCGTTTATTAGGAGTAACGGAACATTTAGTAAGAGAAAACTATTTTCTAGAGTAGTTACTGAAACTACTGCGTTCCGTTCATACCATCGCCGGTAAAGAGGCTGGGAAATGGCGAGACTCCTGCAGGGAGAAGAGCCAAGGTGAGATCCGCGAGTGTAACGAGCTAGCTCACCGGCTCCCCGCGGAAAGCGAGCTATTTCCCAGCCTCTTTTCTCCGTACTTGATAAACGGAACAGGTCTTTCTCTGAGAAGAATGAATATGAAGCAATAAAGAGACCCCTGCAGGGAGATAGAGCCATGGTGAGATCCGCGAGTGCGAGCTAGCTCACCGGCTCCCCGCGGAAAGCGAGCTATTTCCCAGCCGCTTTTCTCCGTAACTTGATAAACGGGACAGGTCTTTCTCTGAGAAGAAGCAATAAAGAGACTCCTGCAGGGAGATAGAGCCATGGTGAGATCCACGAGTGCAGCGAGCTAGCTCACCGGCTCCCCGTGGAAAGCGAGTTATTTCCCAGCCACTATTCTCTTATTACAGAAACGGAACAGGCTTTAAAATTTCGGAAAACCTTCAGCATGGACCTTAACCTCATAATACTAGAGAAAATAAAATCATTGAAAAACTGCATCCGATTAGGGATGCAGTTTTTTTTTACCTTCTGCATAGAAGTAACCGAACAGGGAAAAATAGGAACACTTAAAAAGCAGGAGGTAACATAATGAAACGACTACTAAACTTATTATTAATAACATGTATTGTTTTTACGCTCATTCCTACGACTTTAGTTCACGCTCAGGATACAAAAAAATCCCTGGCTTCGAACGCATCATCAGCTATTCTTATGGAAAAAAACAGTGGAATGACTCTTTTTGATAAAAATGCCAATAAAGAGCTTCCCCCGGCCAGTATGACAAAAATCATGACAATGCTGCTGATCATGGAAGCGTTAGAAAAAGGCAGATTACAACTTGACGATATGGTCCGTGTCAGTGAGCATGCGGCTTCTATGGGAGGATCACAGATTTTTCTTGAAGCAGGAGAAGAAATGGCTGTTGAAGATTTATTAAAAGGAATTGCTGTTGCCTCTGGAAATGATGCGAGTGTAGCTATGGCAGAACACCTTGCCGGAAGTGAAGAAGAATTTGTTGATCGTATGAATCAAAAGGTGAAGGATTTAGGGTTAAAGCACACAAATTTTAAAAACCCTACAGGGCTTCCTGCCGATGATCACTACAGTACCGCTCATGATATGGCCGTTATGGCTCGCGAACTGCTGCTGCATGATGGTATTACGAAATACACGAGTCTTTATGAAGATTATTTACGCAAAGGAACTGAAGATGAGTTCTGGTTAGTTAATACAAATAAATTACTTAAAACCTACCCGGGAATGGATGGGTTAAAAACAGGATTTACTCAGAAAGCGAAATACTGCTTAACTGCAAGTGCCAAAAAAGATGATTTGCATATGATAGCCGTCGTCATGGGAGCAGAGAAACCTAATGAGCGGAATCAAGCCGTTGCCAGTCTTCTTGATTATGGGTTTAGTCAGTATGAAGGTGTCAAACTTCATAGTAAAGACGATGTAATGAAGGTAAGAAAAAATATTAGAGGAACACCTATGGAACTTAAACTTGTTCCTGAAAAAGATGTTGTCGTACTAAAAAGAAAAAATGAAGAAAAGTCTAAATATGAAGCTAAAGTAACGGGAGTAAAAGACGCTGAACTTCCTATTAATAAGGGAGATCACTTAGGGTGGTTGACAGTTACTAAAGGAAATGAAGAAGTAACACGTGTGCGGCTTGAAGCCCAGGAACCCGTAAAACAGGCTTCTTTTATACAATTATGGGAACGCACGTTTAGAAATTTGACAGGTATTGAGAAGTTTTAGCGAATGACCACTAGTATTGTTAACGAGCAGGAAACATAGGGATTAAAGGCGAAAAGTCTAAGTGACTCTATTTAATAAGGAGGAGCTGTACTTGAGTCTTTCCGTAGAATTTATCACAAAAGAATCGATTTTACTCGTACGTCTGGAAGGCGAGCTTGATCATCACGAAGCAACCAACCTTCGTGAAGAATGGCAGGCTCAGCTGGCTCAGAACGAGGTCGATCATGTCATTGTTAATTTAGAAAAATTAAACTTTATGGACAGTTCAGGTTTAGGGGTAATGCTTGGAAGATATAAAGAGATCCAGGCGGCTGATGGAGAAATGATGATTTGTTCGGTTTCCCCTGATGTTAAGAGATTATTTGACCTTTCAGGGATGTTTAAAATTGTTCGGTTAGTTGATAATGAAGACTTTGCTCTGCAAATGCTGGGGGTGGCGTCATGAAAAACCATATGAGAATTGAATTTTCGAGCATAAGTCAGAATGAATCACTGGCCAGGCTAGCCGTCGCTTCCTTTATAAGCCCGCTGAATCCGTCTATGGATGAGCTGACTGATATTAAGACAGTCGTTTCTGAAGCTGTAACAAATGCCATCATTCACGGATACGAAGAAAATCCGGAAGAAAAAGTAATTTTGGAATGCTCCATTAACGATGATCAAATTGAAATCATTATTAAGGATAATGGTGTCGGGATAGAAGATATAGAAGAAGCACGAGAACCGCTCTATACCTCAAAACCTGATTGGGAGCGTTCAGGCATGGGCTTTACAATAATGGAAAACTTCATGGATCAGGTAGATGTAAAGTCTGCAAAAGATGAAGGTACCATTATTACTTTAGCAAAGCAGTTAACTTCAACAAAGGCTATTTATAATTAGGACGGGCGCCTATGAAGACAGATACTAAAGAAAAGCGCTTATCCGACGCAGAAGTCAGGGAACTTATTAAAAAGAGCCAGGCAGGCGATCAGGAAGCAAGGCATTTTCTTATTGAGAAAAATACCCGGCTTGTCTGGTCGGTAGTTCAGCGTTACTTAAGGCGAGGTTACGATCCAGATGATTTATATCAAATCGGCTGTATTGGACTATTAAAATCTGTCGACAAGTTTGACTTAAGCTTTGATGTCAAATTTTCCACTTATGCAGTTCCCATGATCATCGGTGAAATTCAAAGGTTCATCCGTGATGATGGCAGTGTAAAAGTAAGCCGGAGTCTTAAAGAAACTTACCATAAGATACGAGTGAAAAAAGAAGAGCTGTTAAAAGAATACGGACGTTCACCAACAATAAATGAACTGGCTGAGTCTCTTCAGCTAAGTAATGAAGAAATAATTCAGGCTGAGGAAGCTGGGCGGTCTCCTCAATCGATATATGAGACGGTTTACGAAAGTGAAGGAGACCCTATTACCCTTGTTGATCAAATAGCTGAAGAAGATTCCAGATGGTTTGAACATCTTTCCCTTCACGACGTGATCGAAACTCTCGAAAAAAGGGAAAAGCTGATTATTTATTTAAGATATTTTAAGGATAAAACACAGTCCGAAGTGGCCGAAAGGATTGGCATTTCTCAAGTACAGGTTTCCAGGCTTGAAAAGAAAATACTCGAACAAATGAAACACTTAATGAGTGATACGAGCTAAGAAAAAGCGGCGCAAAAAGCGCGGCTTTTTCTTTTTGTATGATTTTGTAAATGATCCACATACTAACTAAGAGATTCTTAAGCAGGAGGCGATTGTGGATAATGAGACCGGTTTATGTGCGCTTGAAGCAGTCGATTCGTATTCCTGTTCAAGAAATAATCCGTATAAAAGACATTGCCATGATTACCGGTGTGGATAAGGAAAAGTCTGTAATTGAAGATATGCCTATCCACAGGGTAACCGCTGAAGATCGAAATGTGATTGTAGTGGACAGTTTAACCATTATTGAACAGGTTATCAGCAGGTATCCTGATCACCAGCTGGAGATTATCGGACCCAATTATTGTGTCGTTCATCTGGAAAAAAACCGTAAAAAACCTACGCTTCTAATTGTATCAGGCATCTGGCTATTGTTATTTATAGGTGCAGCGATGGCTATTATGAATTTTCACTATGATGTCAGCATGGAATTGGTGCAGCAGAAACTGCATTTTATGCTGACAGGCGAGGAAGTAAAGCACCCTTTATGGATTCAAGTTCCTTATTCCATTGGACTTGGCCTTGGGATGATCTTATTTTTTAACCACTGGTTTCATAAGCGTTTTAATGATGAACCTAATCCAATGGAAATAGAAGTATTTAAGTACCAGGAAGACTTAGATCATTATGCAGCTATTCACGATAATAAGGTGGAGAAAAATGATAAGGATCATTGAAGCAGTCATTGGTTTAGCTTCTGGTTTAGCTGTCGGCACTGGTTTTGTTGCTTTTATTACTGTGCTTGGAATTGTACCGCGGCTAATGCAGCTAAGCCAGACTGTGTCCAAGATAATATGGTATGAGATTTCCATTATTCTGGGAGTCTTTGCAGGGATTTATTTATCGTTTGGCGACTATCCCCTTCATCTGACAATTCCTTTACTTATCATCTGGGGACTTTTTCACGGTGCTTTTGTAGGCATGCTAGCTGCAGCCTTAACCGAAGTTCTTAATGTCTTCCCCTTACTGTTTAAAAGAATAGGGATCGAAGGTTATTTATTTACTTTATTAATGGCATTATCTCTAGGTAAAATTGCAGGATCTCTTTTTCAGTGGGTTATTTTTGTTAAATAATGGAGGATTTGAACTATGAAAAAATTTAATGCAAAAGATTATAAGAAACAAAGCCAGACATATCAGCCGAAACCACCATATGTGTGGAACTGTATAAAAGCTTTTATTATTGGTGGTCTTATTTGTACCTTTGGTGAACTTCTCACTCAAATGTATATACACTGGTTTAACTTTAGTGAAGAAAATGCAGGAAACCCTACAGTAGCGACATTGATCCTGCTCGCGGCTCTGGCTACAGGCTTTGGTGTATACGATAAACTGGGACAGTTTGCAGGAGCAGGTTCTGCCGTTCCTGTCACTGGTTTTGCGAATTCCATTACTGCAGCAGCCCTCGAACACAAAAGTGAAGGACTTGTTCTCGGAGTGGCAACCAACCTTTTTAAAGTAGCAGGATCTGTAATTGTGTTTGGCGTTGTAGCGGCTTATGTACTTGGAATTATCCGTTTCGCATTTAGTGCAATATTTTAGAGGAAGTGACAACTATGGGAAAAACAGGAAAACAAACGTGGACATTTACAAAGCCCGTCTATATCCAGTCCACTGGTACCGCAGTTGGCCCACTCGAAGGAGAAGGGCCGCTTAAAGATTCGTTTGATAAAGTCTACGATACATTACATTGTGATGAAGACAACTGGGAACTCGCCGAGCGAAGGCTGATGACTGACGCTGTTCATACGTGCCTGCAAAAATCAGGTGTTGATAAAAGTAATATCGACTTATTTCTAGCGGGAGACCTGCTTAATCAGAATGTTACCGGAAACTATGTAGCCCGCCAACTGGGCATACCGTTGCTTGGGATGTTCGGCGCCTGTTCTACTTCAATGGAAACTTTAGCTACAGCTTCAGCTCTTATTGAAAGTGGATATTCAAAGCAGGCTATTGCAGCAGTAAGCTCTCATAATGCTACGGCCGAGCGGCAATTCCGCTACCCGACAGAATATGGAGGTCAGAAACCGAAGACCGCGACATATACAGTGACTGGAAGTGGAGCAGCTCTCATTTCAACAAATCCATCTCCTATTAGAATTGAAGCAGCTACCATTGGAAAAGTTATGGATTACGGTATTACCGATCCCTTTGATATGGGATCCGCTATGGCCCCGGCTGCCTGGGATACGATCAAAATTCACCTTCAGGATATGGGAAGAGTACCATCAGATTACGATATCATCGCAACAGGAGACCTTTCCGGAGTTGGTACACCTATTGTAAGAGATATGCTGAAGAGTGACGGGTTTAATGTAAATGAAGTTCATGAAGATTGCGGACTGCTGATATACCACAGCGACCAGCCTGTATTCAGCGGCGGCAGCGGTTGTGCCTGTTCGGCAGTAGTTACTTATGGAAAACTTTTAGAAGACTTAAAGCAGGGAGTTTATAATCGAATTCTTGTCGTCGCTACTGGGGCTTTAATGAGTCCAATGATGCTGCAGCAGAAAGAATCGATTCCAGGAATTGCTCACGGGGTTGTGTTTACAAGGGAGGAGGTCACGTCATGACATTTTTATGGGCTTTTCTCGTAGGAGGGGGAATATGTGTCGTCGGTCAATTGCTTCTAGACGTAGCAAAACTGACTCCCGCTCATGTAATGACATCTTTCGTAGTCCTTGGGGCTTTACTCGATGCCTTCGATTTATATGATAATTTAATTGAATTTGCCGGCGGCGGAGCGACTGTGCCCATTACAAGTTTTGGCCATAATTTGCTGCACGGAGCGATGGAACAGGCGGAGGAGCACGGAATTATTGGTGTGGCCGTCGGTATGTTTGAGCTGACCTCTGCCGGCATCGCTTCTGCAATATTATTTGGTTTCATAATCGCGGTAATCTTTAAGCCAAAAGGTTAATAGATGGATTATGGCAAAGGAAGGAGGCGGAGATATGGCGGAAGAGAAGATACCTATCGTAATGAAAATGGAACAAAATATGAAGATCATGAAAGATCGTCTTGGAATTGGAAAGTCCTTTGATGCGGGTGTCCGCACGCTCAGGATTTTAGATAAAGAAGTCAACATTTTTTATATAAATGGGCTATGTGAAACTCCGGTTATTGTTGAATTAATGAGACAGCTTTTTGAACTTAATGAAGGAGTTAAAGATAAAAAATCTGCATTTCAGCTTATCCATAACAGTCTGGCTCATCAGCAGGTTGAAAAAGTAGATAACATTGAGAAATGTGTCACACAGGTGCTTTCAGGACTAATCGCAATATTAGTAGACGGCTCAACAGAAGCATTCATTGTTGATGTCAGGTCATATCCTGGACGAACACCGGAAGAGCCGGATACTGAAAAAGTTGTCCGTGGATCACGTGATGGATATACGGAGAACATTATAGAAAATACGGCGTTGACCCGCAGAAGAATCCGTGATGAAAGACTAAGAAATGAACTGATTCAAATCGGAAAAAGATCACATACTGATATATGCATATCTTATATTGAAGACGTGGCAGACCCGGGCATGGTCAGGAGAATTAAGAAAGAACTTAAAAAAATTAATATCGACGGACTGGCCATGGCAGATAAAACGGTCGAGGAATTTATTGTGCAGCAGGGAGCAAATCCTTTTCCGCTCGTTCGTTATACAGAGCGGCCGGATGTCGCTTCCGCCCACCTACTTGAAGGACATGTCCTTGTCATGGTGGATACGTCTCCAAGTATGATCATTACTCCAACGACATATTTTCATCATGTCCAGCATGCAGAAGAGTTCAGACAGTCACCTGCCGTAGGTTCATTTGTAAGGTGGGTAAGGTTTTTTGGATTGTTTGCTTCTGTATTTCTCCTGCCGTTTTGGATGCTTTTCGTCCTGCAGCCTGACCTTTTACCGGATTCCCTCGCCTTTATAGGACCAAACGAGGAAAGCACTTTGCCTATAATCGCCCAGCTGTTAATTGCTGACTTAGGAATTGAGATGCTGAGAATCGCTGCCATACACACTCCAACCCCCCTTTCCACAGCCATGGGGCTAATTGCTGCCGTGCTAATTGGGGAAATTGCTATTAATGTTGGTCTTTTTGTGCCAGAAGTTATTTTATATGTAGCTGTCAGTGCCATTGGTTCATATGCAACACCTAGCTATGAACTTGCAATCGCCAATAAAATGAGCCGGATTGTAATTTTAATATTCAGCGCAATTTTTGGTGTGAAAGGCTTCATTATTGCTGCTACATTGTATGTTTTGTTCTTAGCAAGAACGAAGTCATTTAACACTCCTTATCTTTGGCCATTAATCCCATTCAACGGAAAAGCCTTTTTACAGATACTGATTAGAATGTCAATTCCGATTGGGAAAATCCGTCCTAGCATCGTGCACCCGCAAAATAATCACAGGCAGAGATAAGATGATTGCCCGCTGCGGGTTGTTGTGATAAATTAAAGATAATTTTAAAAAATGTTCCTTTTAAAAGGAGCATTTTTGTTTATTAGAAGGGGAGAAAGGCGGAAGTATTATGGATCGTGAAGTCAATAACCAAGGTCAGCTGTTGATCGGCGGAGTTCCAGCAGAAGAAATAGCAGAAGCATATGGAACGCCTGTTTATGTATATGATGTAAATCGAATAAGAAAAAATGCAAGAGCATTTGTTGAGACGTTCAAAAAGCATAACGTACCCGCCCAGGTAGCATATGCAAGTAAAGCCTTCTCTTCAATTGCTATGCTGCAAGTAGCTAAAGAAGAAAATTTAAGTCTCGATGTTGTGTCTGAAGGGGAGCTTCATACCGCTCTACAGGCCGGTTTTCCAGTAGAGAAAATTCACATGCACGGAAACAATAAGAGCCTGGCAGAACTAGAGATGGCAGTTCAATATAAAATAGGCTGTATTGTTGTAGATAACTTTTATGAGATTGCCCTATTAACAGATCTTTTAAAAGAAAAGAAAGTAAAAATGGATGTTTTGCTTCGTGTGACGCCTGGAATAGAGGCTCACACTCATGACTATATTTTAACAGGACAGGAAGATTCGAAATTTGGTTTTGATTTATCAAGCGGACAGGCTCAAAAAGCATTTGAGTTGCTTTTAGATAATGAATATACTCGTGTAAAAGGCTTGCACTGCCATATTGGATCACAGATCTTTGAAACAAGCGGATTCACACTTGCCACAGTTAAGCTGTTTGAAACAATGAAAAAATGGAGAGATGAGTACTCCTACCAGGCAGAAGTATTAAATCTGGGGGGCGGTTTTGGCATCCAATATACGGAGGAAGATGATCCTCTTGCTTTAGACCAGTATGCTATTGCATTAATTAACGAAGTGAAAAGTCAGTCTAAACAATTGGATTATCCAATGCCAGAGATTTGGATTGAGCCGGGACGTGCGATAGTAGGAGATGCGGGCGTCACCTTGTACCGAATGGGGTCTATTAAAGAGGTGCCAGGCGTTAGAACATATGCTTCTGTAGATGGAGGGATGACTGATAATATCAGGCCGGCCCTGTATCAGGCGAAATACGATGCGGTTCTTGCCAATAAGATGCACCTTCCAAACTTTAAAGAATATGCTATAGCTGGGAAGTGCTGTGAATCAGGAGATATGCTATTATGGGATGTGAAGCTGCCAGAAGTAGAGCCTAATGATTTAATGGCTGTTTTTAGTACCGGAGCCTACGGTTATGCGATGGCCAATAACTATAACCGTTTCGGAAAAGCGGGTGTAGTTTTTATCGAAAATGGAAAGCATCAATTAGTCGTCCGCCGCGAGAAATATGAAGATATTACACGGTTGGACTTATCTTACAATAAGCAGGAGGAAATGGAATATGAAACAAGCAACGATTGAATTTGAAAATGGAGAAAAAATGACGGTTGAATTATTTAATGAAGCTGCACCTAACACAGTGGATAACTTCGAGAAATTAGCAAACAGCGAATTCTATGATGGATTAACCTTCCACCGGGTCATTCCGGATTTCGTTATTCAAGGCGGCGATCCAAACGGAAATGGTACTGGAGGACCTGGATATACGATTAAATGTGAAACGGAAGGCAACCCGCACAAGCATCAACGCGGATCATTATCGATGGCTCATGCAGGAAAAGATACAGGAGGAAGCCAGTTCTTTATCTGTCATTCTCCACAGCCTCACTTAGATGGCCGTCATACTGTTTTCGGCCGTGTCACTGACGGGGTAGAAATTGTTGATCGTGTCCGTCCTGGTGATGTTATGCAGCGTGTACGTGTGGAAGATAAATAAGAAGAGCAGTACTGCCGCCCTTCAAGTGTAAAAAGAATCATTAAAACGATGCTGAGATCTCCTCCTATGGGTAATTAGCCGTAGATTAATTATTATATTTATAAAGCGGGTTGAATCTTAGTAAGAAATCCAGTATGCTATTGCCTAGACAAGTTGAAGCAGTGGAGGCGGGCAATGAAAAAGAAGAATTGGTTCCTTTTTACAATCCTGCTTGTAATGGGTTTAGCGTGGGGCATATATTACTGGCTTGTAATTGTCTTTTAACTAAATCCGCGGTTAAAAAATATAATTAGTTATACGAGGGGTTATTTATGTTAATACGATTTAAAAAATCATTTGAAAAAATAGCCATGGGCCTTCTTTCCTTTATGCCAGAGTGTAAAGATGTGAAGAAGCTGCAGGATATTATTCTGGAATATGAAAATAATGATACGTGGCACCTTTTTTTATGGAAAGAGGAGGATATCCTCGGTACGATAGGTGTGCGTACAGAAGGTAATACAGCTTATATCCAGCATGTGTCCGTGAATCCTTCCCATCGGAACATGGGTATAGGAAAGCAGATGATTCAGTCTGTCTGCCATCAGCTTGGAAAAGAATATGATGTAAGAGCGGATCGGGTGACTGAACAGTTTTTTGAAAAATGCGAGGCAGAAAGTCCATCCTCTCCAGTATAAAAAAGGTGTCCGTTTAGGGACACCTTTTTTTATTCAGCGGTTTTTATGCTTATGCACAAGCTTAGTATCTTTGAGATTACTTTGGTTCCAAAAGGAAACGTTCCATTTCTTGCATAAATCCTTTGTTTCCTGGAGCAGCGCCTGGTCTGTCAGCGGCAGGTAAAGGCTAATATAATTTGAATTATTCTCTATTCTCTTTTTAGTTAAGAGAGTAAGGCGTTCCAGTTCATGGGGATCTATTCCTAATTCCTTCAGCTGATCTTCATTGCGGCTGATTTTACTGATGGTTTTATTCACTAGAATCCCCGCGCCTTTGTAGTTCTTTCTTCGGAAGTGATAGAGTGAAACGGCTAATTGAATCAGCAGCACCCAGACAGAGTCTCTATTATGAGGCTCTGTTTCTTTCCAATGCTCTTCAAGTACTTCATGACATTCAAAATAGTCGCGTGTTCCATGAAAATGAGCCAAATATTCTACATAGCGATAAGGAAACATAACAACGCACCTTTCTTCTTCCATCATATCTGCCTTAAAGTCCCTCGTAAAGCTATATGGATTAGACGAAGACTATTAACGGTATAGTTTTTTTCTGATACTATTAATCAGGAGGCTTTTATTAAAAGGCAAGTTTTCGCTGCTGAAGCTGGAAGGATGCAGTTAATGAGGCCAATCAGCAAGATATCTAATGATAAAAGGAAGATAAAAAATGACCGATCGTTATCACGTGAAATTGGATGGCTTTGAAGGTCCACTTGATTTATTGTTACATCTCGTTAATCGGTATGAAATCGATATTTATGATATTCCGGTATCCACGATTACTGAACAATACATGACTTATATCCATACGATGCAGGAACTTGAATTGAATATTGCTAGTGAATACCTGGTCATGGCCGCCAGTCTGCTGGCAATGAAAAGTCAGATGCTTCTTCCTGCTCAGCAAATTGACGATGATTTTTCTGACGAAGAGGAAGAGGATCCGAGGGAAGAATTGATGCAACGCTTGATCGAATATAAAAAATTCAAAAGTGCTGCCGAAAGTTTGAAGCAAAAAGAAGTAAAAGTTAATCGTGTTTATACACGGCCTAAGGCAGAGCCGCCGGAGGAGAACGGATCTGCTATCGAACCTTTAGATCCTGATGAGGTTTCTATGCTGGATATGATCGATGCTGTTAACCGCCTCTTAAAACAAGCGAAAAGCCGTTCGTCACAGGGTACTAAAATTAAGAGAGATGAAATTTCCATTCAAATGCGGATGGGTGAAATCCTGGACAAAATAAATGTGGACCGTAAAGGGACACCCTTTAACGATTTGTTTAAAGAGAAGACTAAACCCCATATCGTTGTAACATTTATAGCAGTATTGGAATTGATGAAAAATAAAAATATTACATGTGTACAACCGAATCATTTTGATGAATTAGTTGTTTATAAAATGGAGGAACAAGCATGAACAAAGAAGAGAAACGAGCCTTGACTGAAGGCCTGCTCTTTGCATCTGGAGAAGAAGGAATTGTGAAAAGAAAATTAATGGAAGCTCTCAATTGTACGAAACAAGAGTTGGATGAATTATTAATAGAGATGCAGGAAGATTATGATCACCCCCAACGTGGAATTAGAATGATGGAATCCAATGAAACTCTTCATTTAACTACTAAACCAGAGCATGCTTCTTTCTATCAAGAGGTCTTGAATTCTAAATCGGCCACCCGATTGTCTCAAGCTGCACTTGAAGCACTTGCTATTATCGCTTACAGGCAGCCGATTACCCGTATTGAGATTGATGACCTCCGGGGTGTAAAAAGTGACCGTGCCGTTCAGACGTTAGTCAATCGGAATTTAATAGAAGAAAAGGGAAGAAAGGAAGCTGTAGGGCGCCCGGTTTTATTTGGGACAACGACTGATTTTCTTACGTACTTTGGTTTGTCTTCCATTGAGGAGCTCCCTCCATTAAAAGCTCTTGAGGGGCCAAATGATATTGAAGATGAAGCTGATCTTTTTTTCGAACGTTTTGAAGAGACAGGACAGGGCAGTTATGAAGATACCTAATGTTTATGAAAGGAGCACATGTAATGAACCTATTGAAGGTAGATCACCCACATGAACAGGGAGCGGCTACGTTGATTGTTTACGAAGATAAAGGCAGCACAAGCTCTGTAGCGATCAACTATGAGCCAGCCAAAGATTCCCTCAACAGCGAGCAGTGGAAAACCCCCATTTTAGCACTGGCTTATTTTATTAAACACCCTGAAGCAAAGCATAGACCTTCCGTGACTATTTCAAAAGAAGACGCTGAACAAGTTGTAAGCGAAATGAATCTGAATGCTGTACAGAGAGCTTTTGACGATATCGAGTCAAAAGGGAACTTTGAGCTTACTTCCACCCTCGAATTTTATAACTAGTAAAAAAGCCTGCGATTGTGCAGGCTTTTTTTTCTGCTCTCATAAGCTTGTACCTGAAAGCATAGGTTTAATTAAAAGAACAAGATAGGAGGAAGACCTCTATTGAAGCGCATGTTTTTCAAACTTATAATGATCATATTTCTTTTGTCCGTACTGTTTCCAGGGGTAACAAAAGCTCAGCCAAACATAAATGTATCGGCAGAACACGCCGTATTAATTGATGCTAAATCAGGAAGAGTGTTGTTTGAGAAAGATGCTTATACACCCTCATTAATTGCCAGTACTACTAAAATAATGACTGCCATACTTGCAATTGAGTCAGGAAAGCTTGAAGAAGATGTGGTAGTCAGTGATCAGGCGATTCGTTCAGAAGGTTCTTCTATTTACCTGACGAAAGGTGAAAAAATAAAATTAATTGATCTTGTTTATGGACTTATGTTGAGGTCAGGTAATGATTCTGCTGTAGCAATAGCTGAACACGTAGGGGGAAGTGTAGAAGGCTTTGCCATGCTGATGAATGAGAAAGCAGATTGGCTGGGTATGGAAGCCTCAAATTTTGAAAATCCCCATGGACTAGATGGGGAGAATCACGTTTCTAGCGCATATGATTTGGCTCTACTTATGGCCTATTCGATGAAAAACGAAACCTTTCGTGAAGTGACAGGAAGTACATCCTACAAATCAGAAAATCGTACGTACCCGTGGATGAATAAAAATAAGCTTCTGACCAAGCTTTATGAGAACACAACGGGAGGAAAGACCGGATTTACAAAGAAAGCGGGTCGGACGCTGGTTAGCAGTGCAGAAAAAGACGGCATGGAGCTTATAGCTGTTACTTTGAATGCACCAAGTGACTGGAATGATCACCAATCGATGTATGAATGGGGCTTCGAAAACTATGAAACCTATTACTTGCAAAAAGAAGGTTATATTAAAGCGGGCGGGGACTTGTACTACCTGCCGGAAGATATTGAATACCCATTAACAAATGAGGAAAGAAAGCAGCTGAAGGCTGTATTTGAACCAATGAAAGGTAAGAAGAAGGAAGTAGGTACTCGGCATTACCGTATTAAAGATCAGGAAATTACTCAGTCACCAGTGCTAAAAGAAAGACCCGCCGATCCATTCATTCAATCTGGCGCTGTGTTTTTCAAACGCATGATGGGGGTAGAGCCGTGGTCAACTTAATATGGGTGTTTTTAGCGGTTTCCGGCATTATCTATGCTGCTTTTAATGGGACGATGGGCGAAGTAAATGAAGCGATATTTAAAACACTTGATGAAAGCGTCATGATTACACTAAGTCTGCTTGGTGTTCTTGTATTCTGGCTTGGTTTAATGAAAATCGCTGAAGAAGCCGGATTATTGGCAGGTCTCGCTAAGTTGTTTAAGCCATTTGTCCGAAAATTATTTCCTGATATACCCGAAAATGATCCGGCACTGGGATATATTCTTTCCAACATGACAGCCAATATGTTCGGTTTGGGGAATGCTGCAACCCCAATGGGTCTTAAAGCAATGAAGGAATTAAAACGACTATCCAGCTCGGATGAAGCCAGCCGGTCAATGATCACCTTTCTTGCCATTAATACCTCTTCTTTAACACTAATACCTACAACAGTAATTGCAATAAGGATGAAATATGAGTCAGCAGATCCTACAAGTATCATAGGAGCGACTATACTAGCTACCATTATTTCTACTGTTGCCGCTTTGATCATTGACCGCATCTTTTATTATAGAAGGCAGCGGAAGTTAATATGAGTATCTGGCTGATCCCCCTCATTATATTGATTGTTCTCGTTACAGCGACCATCAAGAGAGTACCGGCATATGAAGTATTCGTCGACGGCAGTAAGGAAGGCATTCAAATAGCCATCTCACTTCTTCCTTTTCTTTTAGGTATGATGGTGTCAATTGCCATCTTTCAGGCTTCAGGAGCAATGGAAGCTATACTCTATGTCTTTAAACCCCTGATGAATGCTTTGGGTATACCTGAGCAGATCCTGCCGCTTGCTCTCATTCGTCCCATATCCGGGACGGCTGCCTTGAGCATGACAACAGAGCTTATCAGGACATTTGGACCCGATTCTTTAATAGGTTATTTGGCTTCCGTCATGCAGGGAAGCACAGATACAACTCTTTACATCATTACGGTTTATTTTGGGGCAGTAGGAATCCGGAAAATGGGAGATGCTTTAAAAGTTGGACTTTTAGCCGACCTTGTTGGTATAATAGCAGCAATTATTATTGTAATCATTCTCTTTAGCGGATAAGCTATTAGAGTGAGAGAAAGAGCCGCGCTGGACCTTTCCAGCGTGGCTTCATGCTGTTTGTTTATGCTGTTCTCTGTATCAATAATAGAATTAACTATAATAGGGGGACGATCCGATGAGTGATTTGGAACGTCTGCAGAAAGTGATCGCCCATGCTGGTGTGGCATCACGAAGAAAAGCAGAAGATTTAATTGTCCAAGGTAAAGTGACCGTGAATGGAAAAGTAGTGAAGGAATTAGGAACGAAGGTTTCACCTAATGACAAAGTTGAGGTAGAAGGTGTGCCGATTGCTAAAGAGCCGCCGGTTTATTATCTTTTCTACAAGCCTCGAGGTGTAATATCAAGTGTGAAGGATGATAAAGGGAGAAAAGTAGTGACAGATTACTTCCCGGAAGTAGAAGAACGAATCTTTCCTATCGGACGACTTGATTATGATACTTCCGGTGTTTTGCTTTTAACAAATGATGGTGATTTCGCCAATCTGTTAATGCACCCAAGTTATCAAATCGATAAAGTATATGTAGCCAAGACAAAAGGTATACCTTCAACTGAACAATTAAAGAGCTTTAAAAAGGGAATAAATGTAGACGGTGATCGGTTAAAAGCAGTACATGCCAAAGTTATTTCAACTGACCAGAAAAAAAATACGGCAATCGTACAGCTTATTCTTCATGAAGGAAAAAACCGTCAAGTGAGAAAAATGTTTGAGGCGATTGGAGTACCGGTCGACAAACTAAAAAGAGAAAAATATGGTTTTATTACTGTAGAAGGCATGAATGCCGGTGACATTCGACCATTAAAGCCTCATGAAGTGAAACAGCTGCGCGAGCTGGCTGATAAAAATGTTAAATAATATTCAAAATTTCTACAGCCTAACAATGATATAATGTTGTGGGAGTGAGAGCATATGAAGGAAAAAACTTTAGAAAAAAAGAAAAAACGGCTTGTTTTTCGGTCTGTAATGCTGGCTGCGATGGTAGGTTTGATCGCTTTTGCTATAATTTCTAACTTAAACGATGATAAAAGCGTAGTAGCAAAAGGAGAAGAAGCCCCTGATTTCGAATTAAAAAAATTTGGTTCGGATGAAACCATTGCACTCAGTGACCTAAGAGGTAAAGGCGTCATGATAAATTTCTGGGCTACCTACTGCGAACCATGTAAAGATGAAATGCCTTATATGGAAGAAGTATATCCAAAATACAAAGAAAAAGGTGTCGAAATTCTTGCAATAAATTTAGATACCTCTGATCTTGTAGTACAGCGCTTTCTTGACAAATATGGGTTAAGTTTCCCAATTTTGCATGATAAGAATGGTCAGGTAATGGATCAGTATAATGTTGGACAAATACCTTCCACTCTCTTTATTAATCCAGACGGCGAAGTAGAAAACCATGTGGTGGGACCGCTTACACTTGAAAAACTAGAAGGTTACTTAAACGAGATAACTCCTGAGGCGTAAGTCCAATTGAAATTGTGAGGTTTTACTATGAATAATATAATTTGTGAATGTGGACATGAAAACCCTGAAGGAGCGGTGCTCTGTGAGTCCTGCGGAAAACCGATTGAAGAAAACCAGCATTTAGATGGTAATGATGAAAAACAGTTGCTAAACATGCGTTATGACGGTAGTGCACGACGTTCAAAAACCTATAATCGCACAATTGTCGATAAAATCTGGAACTTCTTTTCATCTGTTAAAGTGGGGATTTGGCTGATTGTCACTACTTTAATTGCTTCGGCATTAGGTACTGTGTTTCCGCAGGAGATGTATATACCTCCCGGCTCCAATCCAGCAACACATTACAGAGATCAATACGGAATATTAGGACAGATATATTACCAGCTTGGTTTTCACAATTTATACTCTTCCTGGTGGTACATGCTCCTGCTCGCTCTAATCGGGATATCCATTGTCATTGCAAGTCTTGACCGGTTTATTCCTTTATACAAAATACTTAAAACTCAAAAGCCTAAACGGCATGATACCTTTTTGAAAAAACAGCGGGTGTTTGGTCAAACAGTATCTAAATCTGTGAATACAGAACGACTTCGCAAAAATTTAAAGAAGCAGCGCTTTAAAGTACGTGAAGAAGATGGAAGTCTGTTAGCAGAAAAGAATCGTTTCTCCCGCTGGGGGCCATATGTCAACCATATAGGTCTTATTATCTTTTTACTTGGAACGCTGCTTCGTTTTGTTCCTGCTTTTTTTGTTGATGAGTTTATCTGGGTTCGTGAAGGTGAAACAAAAGTAATAACAGGGACAGAAGGAAAGTATTATATCGAAAATAAAGATTTTATATTAGAAACATATGATGAAAATGATGAGCGTTTTAAAGAAGCTATTCAAAGGAATGGACAGCCAGTACCTAAAACTTATCAAACCAATGCGGTTCTCTATGAAAGAACAGACGATATAGTGGTTGGAAAAGAACCGGAACTTAAAAAAATTAAAGAAGACGAAGCTCGAGTAAATCATCCAATTAAAATCGATAACTTTACTTTGTATCAGGCCAGCTACCAGCAGAATGAATTTCATAATATGACATTTAAGCTTCATGATACTGATAATGAGGACACATCCTACGGTGAATTCACTATTGATCTAAGTGATCCTGAAGGTGAATATGAGCTCGATAGTGGTCATCGAATTGTTCTTGACTCTTATTTCCCTGAATATACGTTACGGGACGGAGAGCCGGTTTCTCAATCGAAATTCCCTAAAAACCCTGCATTTGTATTCAATGTCTATGAGCCTGGAGAAGATTCAGATCCTGAAGTCAGTTTCGCGGGAATTGGTGCAAACATCGATCCTACCGGTGAAAATGACTATAAGGTTGGACTGGTAGATTTTGATGTCCGTGATGTAACAGGCTTAACGGTCCGTAAAGACTACACGCTTCCAATTATTGCATTAGGCGGAGCTATATTTATGATTGGTGTTATCCAGGGGATGTACTGGAACCACAGAAGAATTTGGGTGAAACCTAAAGAAGACGGTGTATGGATTGCGGGTCATACTAATAAAAACTGGGTCGCGTTAAGGCGCGAAATCGATAAAGTGATTGAGGGCACAGGAATTGAACCGCCTATAGATCAGCAGGAAATAAAAGAAACGAATAATTCAGGCTATAAGGAGGGAAAATAATTGGGTGACTTGAGTACTTTAAGCAGTAACCTATTATATGCGGCTTTCTTTATCTATTTAATTGCTACGTTTGTCTTTGCAGCAACAATAAGGGATAAAAGGAAGAAAAAATCTAACAAGATCGCTCTTGTGGCTATCGGATTAACGATAATTGGCTTCCTCACCCAAGTGGGATATTTCTTTACAAGGTGGGCTGCCGCCGGTCATGCCCCTGTTAGTAATTTGTTTGAATTTACTACCTTCTTTGGTATGATGCTTGTTTTCGCGTTTATTGTCATGTACTTTATCTACAGGATTAATTTACTCGGGCTTGTGGCGCTGCCTATTGCTCTGTTAATCATTGCATTCGCCAGCATGTTTCCAAGAGAGATCCAGCCACTTGTACCTTCGCTTCAGTCTCACTGGCTTTACATACACGTGACGACAGCAGCTTTGGGACAAGCGATCTTGTCTATTAGTTTTGTAGCCGGCTTAATCTTTTTAATACGGCAGGTCGACCAAACGAAAAAGACGAAAGAAACGTTCTGGCTTGAGTTTGTTATTTTAATGGTTGCAACAACCCTGGCGTTTATCATTATTTCTTCAACCTTCAGCGCCATCGGATATGAAGCAGCATTTGAAGCTCCTGTTAATGGACAGCCTGCGGAAATCACTTATGAGATGCCGCCGATTGCAGGTCCTTATGATGGAACATTGCTTACAGAAGGAATGTCCCCTTTATTTAACGCACCGGAATGGATGCGCGGAGTAGACGCTGCGATTAAGTTCAATACGATAATCTGGTCTGTATTGGGTGGACTTGTAATTTACGGACTGACACGCTTAATCCTGAGGGATAGAGTCGGTGCTAAATTACAGCCGCTTCTTCGTAAGGCAAATCCAGAAATTATCGATGAAGTTGGTTATCGAGCGGTTGCTATCGGTTTTCCAATATTTACGCTGGGTGCTTTAATCTTTGCGATGATCTGGGCACAGCAGGCGTGGGATCGTTTCTGGGGATGGGATCCAAAAGAAGTATGGGCTCTGATTACATTCTTCTTTTATGCCGCTTATCTTCATTTGCGCCTTTCAAGAGGATGGCAAGGATCTAAATCTGCCTGGCTGGCAGTTGGAGGATTTGCGATTATTATGTTTAACTTATTAGCTGTAAACCTGATTATCTCAGGCTTACATTCTTATGCTTAAAGAGATGGCAGGAAGGATTTGTTTATCCGTCCTGCCTTTTATTATAATGAAGGAGAAAAGAGGAGTGTTTTCATGGATCAGAATTATGAAGCGAAAATTTTAGTAGTAGATGACGAAGATCGTATCCGTCGTTTAATACGAATGTATTTAGAGCGTGAAAATTATATAATTGAAGAAGCTGAAGATGGAAATGAAGCTTTAAATAAAGCTCTTAATGAGGATTATGATGTGATTCTTCTCGACCTAATGATGCCGGGGAAGGACGGAATTGAAGTATGCAAAGAGCTTCGTGTTAAAAAAGCGACTCCCGTAATTATGCTGACAGCTAAAGGTGAAGAGGCAAACCGTGTGGAAGGATTTGAAGTTGGTACCGATGACTATATTGTAAAACCCTTCAGTCCCCGGGAAGTAGTGTTGAGAGTGAAAGCTCTGCTGCGAAGAGCTTCTTCTACTAAGTTTCTTGAGACCGATACGTCTGCAAGAAACGTTTTGATCTTTCCTCATATGACGATTGATAATGATGCACATCGTGTAACAGCAGATGGGAAAGAAGTAGCTCTGACACCAAAAGAATACGAGCTGCTGAATTATATGGCTCAGTCACCTGACAAGGTCTTTGACCGGGAACAGCTTTTAAAAGAAGTGTGGCAGTATGAATTCTTTGGTGATTTACGTACAGTGGATACCCATGTAAAACGGCTGAGGGAAAAACTGAGCAAAGTATCTTCTAAAGCCGCAGGCATGATTGTAACTGTATGGGGTGTTGGCTACAAATTTGAGGTAAGTGGCGACTAATGTTCTGGCGGAGTGTAGTAGGAAAACTTTGGTTTACCATATTATTTTTAGTTTGTTTTGTTTTGTTTATTTTAACGATTCTGCTTCTGGAGTTTTTTGAAAACTACCATGTCCGTGAAGCTGAAAAAGATTTATTGCAGACAGCCTCAAAGGTTTCTGAAGTTGTATCGCAATATGAGGAAGACGAATTGATCCTTTCCATGACAGATTTAATAAAAGACCCCTCTAATCAGGTTGTAATTACGAGTGAGGAAGGGGAAAGCATTACCTCTCATTCAGAAGGAGAGACACTCCCTTACAAGGATTATAACTGGTTTATGAATGATCAGGAATTATCCCGTGTTATAGAGGATCGGGAAGACGTTATGAAAGTCATGGAAGATGATAGTTCCGGGATGGGATTGATGGTCGTTGGAACTCCGCTTGAAGGGCAAGGCGGTGCTGTGTTTGTTTATGAATCACTCGGCACTATTGATGAGACATCTGAACAGACGACCAAAATTATCTTTTTAGCTGCAGGGATTGCGATTATTCTTACAACTATTTTTGCTTTCTTTTTATCTACACGGATTACTTCCCCTTTAATAAAAATGAGAGAAGGTGCGATGGAGCTCGCAAAAGGAGAGTTCCATACGAAGATTCCCATTTTAACTCACGATGAAATTGGGGAACTGGCCATGGCTTTTAATCGGATGGGACGTCAGCTTAAGTATCATATTAATGAACTGAATCATGAAAAGGAGCAGCTTTCAGGTATATTGAGTTCCATGGCTGACGGAGTATTAACAGTAAATCGTCAGGGCCAGATTCTTGTTTCCAACCCACCGGCTGACCAGTATTTGAATGCCTGGGATTATGAAAATAAGAATCTCTCTACTGGGAAAGTGGAAGGAAAACGCGACCTTCCAGATCGTCTCCGTGAAATCTTTAATGAAGTTAATAAGAGTGAGAAGGAACAAATGACAGAGGTGACTGCTCAAGGACGGACATGGGTCATCATTATGACTCCCCTTTACGATCGCGTTAAAGTCAGAGGTGCTGTAGCTGTACTGCGGGATATGACAGACGAGCGGCGGCTTGATAAGCTGCGTGAAGACTTTATTGCGAATGTTTCACATGAACTCAGGACACCTATTTCTATGCTGCAAGGATACAGTGAAGCCATTGTCGATGACATTGCCGAAACGAAAGAAGATAAAAATGAGCTCGCTAAAATTATTCACGATGAATCTTTAAGAATCGGCCGTCTCGTTAATGAACTGCTTGATTTAGCGCGAATGGAAGCAGGTCATATGAATTTAAATATAGAAAAAATAGAAATACAACCTTTTGTTGAAAAAATCGTTCGTAAGTTTAAAGGAATTGCTCAGGATAAGGACATAGATTTACAGATGAATGTACCAAATGAGGTGTCCTATCTAAATATAGACCCTGATCGGATGGAACAGGTGCTGACGAACTTAATCGACAACGCTATTCGCCACACAGAGCCTGAAGGAATAGTTAATGTGAAAGTTGAATATAAGAAGGAGCGTCAGACGTGGCTTGTCAACGTATCTGATACCGGTCACGGCATTCCTGAAGAAGATCTTCCGTTTATTTTTGAGCGTTTTTATAAAGCAGATAAGTCAAGACAGAGAAACAAAGAAAAGAAAGGGACCGGGCTGGGTCTAGCGATTGCAAAAAATATTGTGGATGCCCATCATGGAGTTATTTCCGTACAGAGTAAGATAGGGCTAGGGACAACTTTTGAAATAAACCTTCCTGAACAGGAGTAAAAATGAATTGATTAATAAGCGGTGTTCATGTAATCTATTAATGAACTGAATAAATAGATGCTGGTACCAATTTAGGTATAAAAGGGAATTCGGTGTAAGGCCGGAACTGTCCTCGCAACTGTAAGTGTTGACGAAAAGGAGTAACCACTGTGGCGAAGCTATGGGAAGGTCCTGAGTAGGGAGAAGCACAAGTCAGTAGACCTGCCGCATCTGTCGTTTCAAAGCTTCGGGGATTGAGCATTTGAGGCAGCCGTCAAAAAGTTTGTCGAGGACTCTATTCGTACGGTTTGTCTTAAGCCTGCTCCTTATGAGCAGGCTCTTTTTTATTAACTGAAATGCTTTATTTTCTCCGTTAAAAAATGGGGAGGGTTTAAATGAATTACATGTCAAGATGGTTTACGGTATTCCTGCTGGCCATTGGTTTGCTGGCAGGCTGCTCTGACACAACTGAAACCGATGAACAGGCAACAGAAAACAACAATGAGGAGACGACCGTTGAAATCGAAGTTTCTAAAGATGAGGGAGAAGAGACCTTATCTGCAGAGGAGTATACGGTAGAAGAAGGTACCACTTTAATGGAAATTATGAAAGATAATTATGAAATTGAAGAAGAAGGCGGGTTTATCAACAGTATTGATGGAATCCAGCCTGAAGACGGGGAACAGAAGGCTTGGATCTATACGATCAATGGTGAAGATGCCATGGTTGGAGCGAATGAATATGAAGTAGAAGATGGGGATTCTATTAATTTTGATTTTCAAGCCTGGGAATGATCCATTATGAATACTTATAGAATTACACTGTTGTCAATGCTGGCTGCCGCTGCCGTTGCAGGAAGGATAGCCATGGCTAATCTGCCAAACATTCAGCCTGTGACAGCAATTATCATAGTGGCGGGCTTTTGGCTCGGACCGCTGTCTGCAGTACTTCTGGCAGGGATTGTTACCTTTCTGTCAAATATGATTCTTGGGATGGGGATGTGGAGTGTTTGGCAAATTGTATCATGGAGTCTTATCGGACTAATCGCTGGACTGCTTGGGAAATATATGCCTTCGCTTCCAGTTTGGGCGCTTTCCATTTACGGTTTTTTTAGTGGATTATTATATGGACTGATTATATCAGTCACCATGTACACGATAGGTCAGCCGTTTTTAGTTTATTATCTGGCCGGGCTGCCCATGGACATAAATCACGCAATCGCCAATGCTGTATTTATCGGACTGCTCTCACCTGTTCTAGGAACACTTTTCACCAAATACCAAAAACGCCATGCCCTGGTATAAAAGAAACTGTCGAGTTTATCTCGGCAGTTTTTTTCCTTTGAATATAAAAAAATGACCAAGCTTTACAGGCATCCTATCCTTTTAAATACTCTTAAATTAGCGGATTGGGATTACTTACTATTTGGAGATAGTAAACAATATCCGCTTTTGATAAAATAAAGGGAGAGGAAAAAGGAGAAGGTTCTAATGGATCGCATGGAATTGAATAAAGTGGTTTCAGAAAAACTTAAGCTTATCCGGATAGAATTCTTTTGTACTCAGGCTCAAATGGCAGATCTTATAGGTATTTCAAAAAAAACTTTGATTCAGGTTGAAAAAGGTAGAATCTTTCTCACATGGACAGCCACTATAGCCGTCTGTTGTTTGTTTAACGATAGTACTATTTTGCGAACGGCTGTTAATGGGTCACCCTTTGAAATCGTTAGAAATATTTCTTTTCCAACCTAAGAAAAAAACCCTCCATTATTAGAGGGTTTATTAACTTATTCAAACTTTAATGGGTCACCTTCAAATGGCTCGTCCGCAATTTTAATAGAGTCTGTAGGACAGCCCTCAAGTGCATCCTCCATATCTTCTTCTAAAAATTCCGGCACGGCCTCGATTCCCTTGTTCTCATCCAGTACGACATGAGCTAAACCTTCATCGTCGTAGTCATATATATCAGGAGCAGCTGCACCGCAGGCTCCACAAGCTATACACGTATCTTTATCAACCATTGTAAACTTAGGCAAGACATAAACCTCCCATATTGTGTTTAAAGCTCGTGATGATCTAAATATCAATGAACCTTTAATATATTGTAAAATGGGACGGGAAAGTTTTCAACACACAAGCTAACGATAGAAAAGAGGGTTCCCTTTGTTTAAAACAATACTTCTTCATTGCATTCACTTTATAAATAAAGAAAGAACCATCTCAGGAATCTATCATCTGATTCAGGGCAAGCGGTCGGCGCAGAGTCTTCAGGATGCTAAAGTTTTCAGGCTCGAATGTTATTTTGGAATCTATCCGGATTTAAAAAGAACAACATTTCAGGAGGTAATGGAAGATATAGCGAAGGAGGGTTTAATCAGCCTTGCCGAGTTTGCAGAGATCCTGCCAGCAGGAAAGCAGCACTTAAAAGCTGCTTCCCCTGAAAAAACTAATTATTTCACAGGACTGAGTCATCATCGTCACGTGGCGACATTTGAGAAAAGATTGCGTCTGCTTATCCAAACATTGTCTAAAAGTAAATTAAATGATTTATCGTTTATCCCGATTGTGGAAGAGATTTCTATACAACAGTGGGTAAGAAGCATTTATCACCTTCAAAGCTCAGCCCGGATGCTGGATCATCTTTTCAAAGAGCTGTATGAACTTCTAAATGAAGTTGAGCCCGTGGAAGCAGGTTTGTTTACGGGAAGATTAAGCGGTGGAGATAGGATTGGAAAAACGAGGGCACAGCTTGCTGAGCAGTTCGGAGTCAGCGAACAGGATGTTGATATTTATATTAAATACGTTTTCTTTTTCTTGTTTCATCAGGCAAGAAAAAAGAAGGAAAAATACCCGGTATTACATATTTGTCAAAAGGGGCTGGAGGAAAGCCGCTTGATTACACAATCTGCTCAGATTACTTATCAGTGGCTTGACAGAGGTTATTCACTTGATAAAATATCCAATCTCAGGAAGCTGAAAGAAAGTACAATACAGGACCATATTGTGGAAGCCGCCTTAACAATCGAAGATTTTTCAATTGATTCCTTTGTGCAGATAAAAGACCAGAAAGAAATTTTATCAGCGATGGAAAAGTTAGGAACAAATAAGCTTAAACAACTATTTGCAGAGCTGGAGGGTTCCTATTCATACTTTCAATTAAGACTGGTGCTCGCTAAAAATCAGCACACAATAGTGAGGGATGAATCTCATGGGTGATGCACTGGAAAGAGAACTTCAAACACATTTTGGCTTTTCCTCCTTCAGGGAAGGACAAAAGGAAATTATTGAAGATGTTTTGACAGGCAGGGATGTATTAGGCATTCTTCCTACAGGGGTAGGCAAGTCGCTTTGTTTCCAATTACCGGCAAAGCTGCTTAAAGGGACAACGATTGTAATTTCTCCGCTTATTTCATTAATGGTTGATCAAGTGAAACAGCTTAAAGCCAATGGGTTTAAAGATGTAATTGCGATTAACAGTTTAATGGATATGAAACAGCGCAGTGTTTCACTGAACCAGCTGCACCGTTATTCTTTAATATATTTGTCTCCGGAAATGATCCAAAATCAATGGCTGGAGAAAAGACTTCAACAATTAAAAATTGACCTTCTTGTTATTGATGAAGCGCACTGTATCTCACAGTGGGGGCATGAGTTCAGGACCGATTATTTAAAAATTGGAAAAGCTGCAGAAAAGCTTGGCCGTCCGCCTATTTTAGCACTAAGCGCTACAGCTACTCCTGAAGTCCAAAAGGATATTAAACATCAACTTGGTTTGAAAGAGACGAAAGATCATATTTATAAGATGGATAAGCCTAATATGACCTTCTCTGTCGAGTCATGTGAAAGACCTGAAGATAAGCTTGATCGGATGGTAACCATACTTAGGACAAAAAAACTTCCTACTATGATCTATTTTTCAAGCCGTCAGACCGCTGAGCATATTACTGAAGAATTAAAGCGGCACACAGGACAGCGTATTGCTTTTTATCATGGAGGCATGGAGCCAATGGATCGCCTTCTCGTTCAACAGCAATTTATGAATGATCAGCTGGATGTAATCTGTTGTACGAATGCTTTTGGAATGGGAGTGGATAAATCTAATATTCGCCGAATCATCCATTACCATCTTCCTACACAGCTTGAATCTTTTATTCAGGAAGTTGGCCGCGCTGGGAGGGATGGGCTGCCCTGTACCAGTTTAGTTTTATATACACCAACTGATCATTTTCTTCCGCTCCGGCTGATTCAAAGTGAACTTCCTGAAGAAACCGATGTCCACAAGTTTTTTCAATTTTTACAAACAGAATCAGACTTAAATAGGGGGGACATAGCGGAGAAGCTGGAACTATCGGAATCTCAGTGGAACTTTCTCCGGTTTCAAGTTGAGCATCTGTCAGACACAAGCAGACAAGAAGCAAAAGTGAAAATTATACAGCAGTTGAAAAACCGCTCCTATTATAAAAATCGAAAATTCAAAGAGATGTTAGATTGGATACACTATGACGGGTGCCGACGAGTGAAGCTCTATGCTCCATTTCAAGAAGGATTTATTGAACCTCAGGTGCCTTGCTGCGATTCATGCGGAGGCTCTGTAGAAGATTTGAATATATTTGCAGCACAAGATTCAGATCATGAAGAAGAATCGTGGGAGGAAAGGCTCAAAGCTATTTTCTTGCAGGGAAACAATCGTGTCTAAAAGGCAGGAAGAACTTATCCAGAAGATGAGCCGAAAAGAAATTACTGCACACCTGGTTTTTACCCAGGTGTTCCTGCTTTCTATTGCTTTCCTGTTGAGCTGGTTTTTATTTGACTCCTTTGCTGAAAAATGGCTGGATTTGGTTACTGGTATTTCTTTTAGTCACTGGTTGCTTTACGGAGTCCTGCCTGGTTTTCTCATCGTTTTAATTGATTTACTGCTTGTCTATTTTCTGCCAAGAAGCTTCTACGACGACGGGGGTATAAACCAAAAGGTTTTTGAGGGACAGACGTACCCGGCAATTTTTTGGCTGACACTTTTAGTTGCTGTCTGTGAGGAAGCTTTATTTAGAGGGGCAGTCCAGACAGAATTTGGTTTCTGGACAGCAAGCATATTGTTTGCCCTCATCCATTTTCGCTATTTGAAAAAGGTTGTCCTGTTGGTCTCTGTTTTAACGGTCAGTTTTTTTATAGGATATATATTTATGATTACAGAAAATCTGCTAGTAACCATAACCATTCACTTTCTAATTGATTTTAGCTTAGCGATTCTAATTTTTTCAAGAAAGAAGGAGTCATCCATTGAAAGAGTTTAAAAGCGTTAGTGGCGAACTTCAGAGGGAAAAGGATGTTTTTCAGCTGCCTTCAAGGAGTGAGGTTTACCGGGACAAAAAGCAAAAAAGCATTCAAAGATTCAGCATGTGGTGGTTTCGTTCACTGCTTGCCGCTTTATGTATAATCATTTTCCTTACAGTTACCCAGTCCTACTGGTCAGGATGGATCGATCTTCCACCCGGTCTTATGGAGAAGCCTGTTCCTTATCATGAGGAAATATGGATTAAACATTAGAAAGCTCCCCTGTAAAAAGGGAAGCTTGTTATTTAAAAAATTCTCTTTTTATCTCGTTCCTGCTTAAGAATTTCAACAGCCTCTTTAAAGCGCTGGGAGTGGACGATTTCTCTTTCTCTCAGAAACCGGAGACTGTCGTTTAAGAATGGATCATCAGACATGTTGATAATCCACTGATAAGTAGCACGAGCTTTTTCCTCAGCGGCTATGTCTTCATATAAGTCAGCGATTGGATCACCTTTCGCTTGAATATAAGTAGCTGTCCATGGGTTGCCGGCTGCATCATGGTAGAACAGGGCTTTATCATGGTTGGCATAATGTGCCCCGAGTCCGGCTTCTTTTAACTGCTCTGGTGTTGCATCTTTCGTTAATTTATAAACCATAGTGGCTATCATTTCTAAATGAGCGAACTCTTCTGTCCCTATATCAGTGAGCAGTCCGATGACCTGGTCAGGAATGGAATAACGCTGATTTAAGTATCTCAGGGCGGCAGATAATTCACCATCTGCTCCGCCATATTGTTCAATTAAGAACTTTGCTAGTCTTGGGTTGCATTCACTGACTTTAACAGGGTACTGTAATTTTTTTTCATATAACCACATAGTCTGCCTCCTTTTATTTTACATTTGCCAGGGCCAAGGAGCTTTGTTCCAGTTCCATGGATAAGATGAGAAGCTTCCGCCAAACTGAAGGAGCGGGCCGAACGCCTGTTCATACTGGTGTTTCAGTTTCTTGCTCTGCGCCGTCAGTTCATTAAACTGTTGAATCGCCTGGGCATCGTTCGGGTGTGTATCCAGGTAAAGCGTTAATTCCACTAAAGCAAAATCCACCTGCTGGATTTGAAGCATCAGCTCCTGTTGTTCTTTACTCGGATTCACGACTCTCCACCTCTTTCGGTGTTGGGTATGGATCATATAAGGCCTTCCATAATGTCCCTCTAAAAAGCGCTTCCTGAACAGAGAACTGAGGAAGCCCTGGCGGCTGAAAACCTAAGTATAAATTAGGCGGGGTCTGATAATATTTCCATACCATGGGAGGGCACGGATCGTTTGTACTTAAAAAGGGCTTATACCATTTAATAGGTGTATACATAATCATCACCTTTCTTCTGTCATATGACCAAATTATGTACGAAAGGCATGTCTTAGACCGGTTACAAAATCTGAAAATTGTACGAACTCCTATAAGTAAATGTGGAAAGGGAGGCTGTCATAGGCAAAACACTTAAAGACGCCATATGTAAACCTATATAAACTTTACATATTAATTATCAGAGATTTATAATTAAAAAAAATGCTGCAGTGGAGGAACCGTTATGCCTAAACAGAAAGCCAAATATAACATCAAAGCTGTCTCACAAATGCTGGACATCCAGCCGGGGACGCTGCGGGCATGGGAAAGAAGATATCAGATGATACGTCCCGTTCGAAATGAAGCAGGGCATCGTTTATATACAGAAGAGCATATTCATACGCTTAAGTGGCTGATTGACAAAGTGAATAAAGGGTTTACGATTTCACAGGCTGTGGCCCTTATAGAAAATGATGAAAGAGAACCTGCGGCTTCTCAATTTCCTATGGAAGGCAACCGTCTGAACGACCTAATGGAAGAGCTGTTAGAACGGCTCTTATCCTTTGATGAACGTGGAGCACAATTGAAACTGGATGAAGCCTTCAGTTTATTTACACCAGAAACCGTAGCTATCAATATGATTGGTCCTATCCTTTTAAAAGTCGGAGATTTATGGGAAAATAATCGAATTACGAGTGCCCATGAGCATTTTGCGAGTAATTTTCTCCGTTCAAGAATAGGTATGATGCTCGTTTCCATTCCATTAGAAGGTGTTCAGCCTAAGGCTTTATTAGTCTGCGGTCCAAATGAAAGGCATGAACTCGGTCTTCTCATTTTCGCTTTATTTCTAAAAAGAAAAGGCTATGAAGTCGTTTATCTTGGCCAAAGTGTAGCGAGCGGAGATTTAGATATAGTTCTGGAAGAGATTAGTCCTAAATTTCTTTTTATATCCTGTACGATGAAAAATAATCTTCCACCTACTTTAAGGCTTGTAGAAAAGCTGAACAAGCAGTTTCCGGATGTTCAATTTGGACTTGGGGGAAACGTTTATGATCAGCTGACAGAAATTGAAGAAAAGCGGCTTTCAGGCTATATAGTTGGAAATACACGGGACCAGTGGGAAGAATGGCTGAACAAACATCAAGGTGACAAGTGACTTTAGTCCCCAGTCCATTTTTATGGATATAATCTTAAAAAAAGTGCCATAATGAGAGCAGTCATCATAATATAGAGATAACCAGATATCCGTAAAAGGGGGCGTGTACATGCGAGTTGAAAGAATGTCTAATGAAAAGTTCAAAATATTCTTAACATTTGATGATTTATTAGACAGAGGTTTGACTAAAGAAGAACTATGGAATGATCTTCCAAGAGTTCATCGGGTGTTTAGTGATATGATGTATGACGCCGGGGTAGAACTTGGAGTCGAGCTTAGCGGTATGCTGCTCGTGCAGGTTTATCTGTTACAGGCGCAGGGAATGCTGGTGGTTGTTACAAAATCTAGAGAAGATATAGATGAAGATGATGATTATATCGAGATGAAAGTAACGTTAGATGAGAGTAAAGAAATGATTTTTGCATTTGATGATTTTGAGGATATTATTCAAGCTGGTATACATCTGTCTGAGCTCGGTGTAATAAAAGGGGATGTCTATTATTATAATGACAACTATTACATGCTGCTAGATGATGTAGATATTTTCCACTTGGATATAGAACAGGTGATTGCTCTATTATCGGAATTTTCTTCAGCAACCGCGATGACTTCGCACCGTTTATTGGAGTATGGAAAACCGATCATGAAGGGTAATGCCATGGAAACAATCTGTAAATACTTTTATGAATAGGCGAATATAGAACGAATGCTAAGTCAGCTTCGTTCTTTTTGTTTTTTTAAATAGAAGGTCTATAAGTAACATGTTAAAATAATGATGGTATGAAAAAGATCAAGATACAGACCGAAGAAATGGAGAGTGTACATTAATGAAAATTGCAGTTTTATACGGGGGAGTCTCCGGAGAGAGAGAGGTTTCACTTTCTACTGGAAAGGGAGTGATTGCAGCCTTAGAAAATAAAGGTCATGAAGTATTAGGTATTGACTTTAATCCTTCAAAACTGGATGAACTTCTCCAATTAGATGTGGATTTAGTCTTTATAGCCCTTCACGGGCGTTATGGTGAAGATGGCAAGATTCAAGGCTTACTTGATATGCTGGAAATTCCTTATGTAGGCTCAGGGGTTTTAGCTTCTGCTCTTGCTATGGATAAGGCGAAATCAAAACAAATTTTTTCTAAAGAGGGTATTCATACTGCGGTCAGCCAAGCGTATTCTATCCAGCAGTTTAATGACATAGAAGAAATTACTCAAAAAATTAGACAGGAATTTACCGTGCCTTTTGTAGTGAAGCCAAATCAGGAGGGTTCCACTCTCGGTCTGACAATTATAAAAGATGATGCCCAAATTGATGAAGCTGTAAAACTGGCAGCCGCATCTGACTCAGTTATTTTAGTAGAAGATTTTATAAGTGGAAGAGAAGTTACCGTTCCTGTTATCGGAAAGCAGGGGGAAGAGGAAGCTCTTCCGGTCATAGAAATTATTCCTAAAAGTGAGTATTATGACTACGAGTCAAAATACAAACCAGGAGGAAGCGAACATATCGTCCCAGCTAAGATCGATGATGAATTGACAAGACAGCTTCAGGAACATTCTGTTAAAGCCCATCAATTATTAGGCTGTAAAACATATTCACGGGTAGATTTTATTATAGATGGGAATAATAAACCTGTTATATTAGAAGTGAATACACTTCCAGGAATGACTCCTACCAGCCTGTTCCCTGATTCAGCTAAAGTATTAGGTTGGAGTTATGATGACTTAATAGACCGTTTTGTCTCCCTTTCAGCAACAGAGAAAAAACAGGTGATGTAATCGCTTTCAAAAATAACTTAAAAGTAGGAAATAAAGCTTAAAAATTTCTTTGCTTTAAAGATTGGAAAGTGTATACTATTCACTGAAGTAACCCATAGCTATTGGTTTCATATAGGAGGTAAATCGATGGTAGCCGATAACGCTGACGTCAATTCAAATCAAAAAAATGAACAATTAGATGTGCTTCTATCTACTCAGAAAGTAGTGAAGAAGGCGCTTGAAAAATTAGGTTATCCCAATGAGGTCTATGAATTATTGAAAGAACCTGTTCGGATGATGACAGTTAGAATTCCGGTTAGAATGGACGATGATTCTATTAAAATTTTCACTGGATATCGTGCACAGCACAACGATGCCGTGGGTCCGACCAAAGGCGGCGTTCGATTTCATCCAGCCGTATCTGAGAAAGAAGTCAAAGCTCTATCAATATGGATGAGTTTAAAAGCTGGAATCGTTGATCTTCCATATGGCGGCGGTAAAGGCGGGATTGTCTGCGACCCGCGTGATATGTCGTTTCGTGAACTTGAGGGTGTAAGCCGCGGGTATGTTCGCGCGATTAGTCAAATCGTTGGCCCTACAAAAGATATCCCGGCTCCTGATGTATTTACAAACTCTCAAATTATGGCCTGGATGATGGACGAATACAGTCGAATTGATGAATTTAATAATCCTGGGTTTATTACAGGGAAACCCCTCGTTCTCGGTGGTTCTCACGGTAGAGAATCTGCTACAGCCAAAGGGGTTACGATTTGTATTGAAGAAGCAGCTAAGAAAAAAGGTATACAAATTGAGGGTGCCAAAGTAGTTGTACAAGGATTTGGAAACGCAGGAAGCTTCCTGGCTAAGTTTATGCACGATAAAGGCGCGACGGTTGTTGGCATATCAGATGCCCATGGCGGCCTGCACGATCCAGACGGCTTAGATATCGATTACCTGCTTGATCGCCGGGATAGCTTTGGAACAGTGACGAATTTGTTTAAAAATACAATTTCAAACCAAGAACTTCTTGAGCTTGATTGTGATATTTTAGTCCCCGCTGCGATTGAAAACCAAATCACGGAAGAAAACGCAGCGAAGATAAAAGCAAGCATTGTGGTGGAAGCAGCTAATGGCCCGACAACGATGGAAGCCACAAGAATCTTATCAGAAAAAGGCATTCTTTTAGTACCAGACGTTCTCGCTTCAGCAGGAGGAGTAACGGTGTCGTATTTTGAATGGGTGCAGAACAATCAGGGATATTACTGGACGGAAGAAGAAGTAGAAGAAAAGCTGCACAAAGTCATCATTAAAGGTTTTGAGAACGTTTATCGCACAGCAGAAATGCGCCGTGTTGATATGAGACTTGCCGCTTATATGGTCGGTGTTCGGAAAATGGCGGAAGCTTCCCGATTCCGCGGGTGGATTTAAGTTGATTCTATATTGGAAATCTCCTATCATTGTAGGGTAGGAGATTTTTTTTGTGTGTTAAAACATAAGAGTCCATTAAAGGGACGATCGAATAAGATGGTATGGTTGGTAAAGAGGAGTTGACTATCGTGCAAGAAGAAAAGGTAATAATCGTTGGGGCTGGGCCTTGTGGTATGAGTACAGCCATCGAGCTTAAAAGAAAGGGCATTGGCTCTTTAATCATAGAAAAAGGCAATGTCGTAAATTCAATTTACCATTACCCAACACATCAGACGTTTTTTAGTTCAAGTGAAAAGTTGGAAATCGGAAATATTCCATTTATTACCCAGCTGCAAAAACCAGTCAGAAATGAAGCGCTGGCATATTACAGAGCAGTGGCTGAAAGAGAAAGCCTTCGAATCCATTCCTTTGAAACAGTGAAAAAGGTAGAAAAAAAAGGCGATAAATTTAAAGTAATCACAGAAAGAGAAGCAGGTGACCAACAGGAATATGAAGCTTCTTTTATTGTGGCTGCCACCGGCTATTATGATCAGCCCAATTATATGAACGTGCCCGGAGAAGAACTGGATAAAGTAATGCACTACTTCAAAGAGGCTCATCCATATTACAAAAAGAATGTAGTGATTGTCGGAGGTAAAAACTCTGCAGCAGACGCGGCACTTGAACTTGAAAAAGCTGGAGCTAATGTAACAGTACTATATCGAGGCCAGGAATATTCAAAGAGCATTAAACCATGGATCCTCCCATTATTTGAATCACTGGTTAATAAAGATATCGTAAACTTGGAATTTAATGCAAATATTAAGGAAATTACCCAGACATCTGTAGTATACGAACAGAATGGAAAAGAAAAAACAGTGGATAATGATTTTGTTTTTGCTATGACGGGATACCGTCCGAACCATCCATTCCTTACAAGTATGGGAGTTCAAATGGATGAAGTAACAGGGCGTCCGGATTTTGATGAAGAAACTATGGAGACAAATGTAGAAGATATTTATATTGCTGGCGTTATCGCTGCAGGTTTTAACAATAATGAAATCTTTATAGAAAATGGACGTTTTCACGGTGGTAAAATCGCTGAATCCATCATAAAAAAGCAAGCCTGAGGAGGCTTGTTTTTTTTACTGTGAAGCTCTATAGGGCGGAATCTCACTATGTTCAATCCGAAGCTTCGTTGATTCTCACGTAGAGCGAAGTGGGTTCTGTTTACCTTGGTATAGAGAGCCAGACTTGGGGACAAGCTTAAGCCTTCCGGGATCTTACCTTTGTACCGTACTGCCCTAAAGTTAGATTAAGAGAATCCTATTCCGTTTGCCTGGTTATGTAGAATCGGGCAAGGGGAAACAACTCGCTTTCCATGGGCGAACGGTGAGCTTCCTCGGGCTTTAGCCCTCCGGGATCTCCCCCTGTTCTCTTCTCCCATAGCCATTCATGTATCGCAAAAAACAGCTCTACACCACAGAGAATGAAAATGGTTATCGTATGCCTATACTGATTCTACGGCTGGATGAGGAAGGTCGAGACTCCTTGGTGCGTGAGAGCCCTCCCCATAGTCTGACTCCTTCGACCACGGTGCACCACAGACTGTTGCTCCTGTATAGGAAGCACTCATGGTAGATTAACCCTATTCTGGTTGTTGCGCCAGCCTCTACTATTACTTGCCGCAGAAAGGATGTTTTCAATGGATGTAGTCATTGAGAATGCTTGTGGTATGGATGTCCACAAAGATACCATTACTGCTTGTGCCATTACACCGGAAGGAAAGGAGATTAAGACATTTTCAACGAAAACCATCTATCTCATTGAGTTGGTGGACTGGGTTAAGAAACGGAATTGTACCCATGTGGCCATGGAAAGTACAAGTGTCTACTGGAAACCTATTGTTAATCTAATAGAAGCCGAAGATATTGAATTTCTAGTTGTGAACGCTCAACATATTAAAGCTGTTCCTGGCCGTAAAACGGATGTGAAAGATGCTGAATGGATTGCCAAACTTCTTCGACATGGATTGCTTAAAGCGAGTTACATTCCTGATCGAAATCAGCGCGAATTACGTGAACTTGTTCGTTATCGTCGGAGTATTATTGAAGAACGTGCCAGACAACACAACCGAATGCAGAAAGTGTTAGAAGGAGCTAATATTAAGCTTGGGTCTGTGGTTTCTGACGTTTTGGGAGTTTCTGCTCGTGATATGCTTCGTTCCATAGCCGAAGGAAATGATGACCTTGAAGAGTTATCAAACTTAGCGCGAGGCGTTATGAAAAAGAAAAAAGAGGAATTGAAACTCGCGCTTCAAGGATGCATGAAAGACCACCAACGATTCATGATAAAGACAATCCTTGATCATATTGATTTACTTACGGATCAAATGGATAAATTAGACAAAGAAATATCAAAAAGAATGGAAGAATCTCAAGAGGATATCGAACGTTTAGATTCCATTCCTGGCATTGGAAGAAAAGTGGCGGAACAAATGATTGCCGAACTTGGCACAAATATTAAAGAACAATTTCCTACGGCACCTCAAATGTGTTCTTGGGCAGGGTTAGTCCCCGGGAATAATCAAAGTGCCGGGAAACGGAAGTCTTCAAAAACGTTGAATGGAAACAAATACCTTAAATCATCACTGGTTGAAGCAGCTCATTCTGTTCGAGGATCCAAAAACTACCTTGGGGCTCTTTACCGGCGAACGGCTTCACGTAAAGGTAAAAAGCGCGCAGGAATCGTTGTAGCTCATGCGATGTTACGAATCTCCTACTACCTCTTAACACGGAAGGAAATGTATGTAGATTTAGGAGAAGATTACTTTGATAAACAAAAACAACAATCCATTGTAAAGCACTCATTGCGTAGGTTAGAGGGTTTAGGTTACACCGTGACGATTGAGGAACCAAAGGTATCTTAACTCCACCCTCCAACTCACTAGCCATTTGTATAAGACGCTCTCCTCGAAAAAAGAAGAATGAGCTGCGTCTACTTTAGTATTGCCATTTTTCCATATTATAGAACTTTATTTTCATGGTAGGAGTCTCGCCGTTTCCCCTGGCCCTTT